>NC_011989.1:65000-2465000 GCF_000016285.1 Allorhizobium ampelinum S4
ACAGCCCCGTACGCGTAGAACACTCATTGTCCTAGAGTAGGGCGGGACACGTGAAATCCTGTTCGAACATGGGGAGACCACTCTCCAAGCCTAAGTACTCGTGCATGACCGATAGCGAACAAGTACCGTGAGGGAAAGGTGAAAAGCACCCCGACAAGGGGAGTGAAATAGAACCTGAAACCGGATGCCTACAAACAGTAGGAGGGCGAAAGCCTGACTGCGTACCTTTTGTATAATGGGTCAACGACTTAGTGTAACTAGCAAGCTTAAGCCGGTAGGTGTAGGCGCAGCGAAAGCGAGTGTTAATAGCGCGATTGAGTTAGTTGCATTAGACCCGAAACCGAGTGATCTAGCCATGAGCAGGTTGAAGGTTGGGTAACACCAACTGGAGGACCGAACCCGCATCTGTTGCAATAGATTGGGATGACTTGTGGTTAGGGGTGAAAGGCCAATCAAACTCGGAAATAGCTGGTTCTCCGCGAAAACTATTTAGGTAGTGCGTCGATCGAATACCTCAGGGGGTAGAGCACTGGATGGGCTATGGGGACTCACCGTCTTACTGATCCTAACCAAACTCCGAATACCTGA
Source organism: Allorhizobium ampelinum S4 (assembly GCF_000016285.1). NCBI lineage: Bacteria > Pseudomonadati > Pseudomonadota > Alphaproteobacteria > Hyphomicrobiales > Rhizobiaceae > Gillisella > Gillisella ampelina. The sequence continues at coordinate 65,589 of NC_011989.1, forward strand.
GAGTACTAATCGGCAGACACACGGCGGGTGCTAACGTCCGTCGTGAAGAGGGCAACAACCCTGACCTCCAGCTAAGGTCCCCAAGTCATGGCTAAGTGGGAAAGGATGTGAGGATCCCAAAACAACCAGGATGTTGGCTTAGAAGCAGCCATCATTTAAAGAAAGCGTAACAGCTCACTGGTCTAAATAAGGGTCTTTGCGCCGAAAATGTAACGGGGCTAAAGCCATGCACCGAAGCTGAGGATGTGCACGTAAGTGTACGTGGTAGCGGAGCGTTCCGTAAGCCTGTGAAGGGACAGTCGTGAGACATCCTGGAGGTATCGGAAGTGCGAATGTTGACATGAGTAACGATAAAGGGGGTGAGAGACCCCCTCGCCGAAAGACCAAGGGTTCCTGCTTAAAGTTAATCTGAGCAGGGTTAGCCGGCCCCTAAGGCGAGGCAGAAATGCGTAGTCGATGGGAACCACGTTAATATTCGTGGGCCTGGTGGTAGTGACGGATCACACAAATTGTACAGTCTTACTGGATTGATTGTGCAGTGGAGTGGTTCCAGGAAATAGCTCCACCGTATAGACCGTACCCGAAACCGACACAGGTGGTCAGGTAGAGTATACCAAGGCGCTTGAGAGAACTATGTTGAAGGAACTCGGCAAATTGCACGCGTAACTTCGGAAGAAGCGTGACCCCTTTTTACGCAAGTGGAGAGGGGTGGCACAGACCAGGGGGTAGCGACTGTTTATCAAAAACACAGGGCTCTGCGAAGTCGCAAGACGACGTATAGGGTCTGACGCCTGCCCGGTGCTGGAAGGTTAAAAGGAGAGGTGCAAGCTTTGAATTGAAGCCCCAGTAAACGGCGGCCGTAACTATAACGGTCCTAAGGTAGCGAAATTCCTTGTCGGGTAAGTTCCGACCTGCACGAATGGCGTAACGACTTCCCCGCTGTCTCCAACATAGACTCAGTGAAATTGAATTCCCCGTGAAGATGCGGGGTTCCTGCGGTCAGACGGAAAGACCCCGTGCACCTTTACTATAGCTTTACACTGGCATTCGTGTCGGCATGTGTAGGATAGGTGGTAGGCTTTGAAGCTTGGACGCCAGTTCGAGTGGAGCCATCCTTGAAATACCACCCTTATCGTCATGGATGTCTAACCGCGGTCCGTTATCCGGATCCGGGACAGTGTATGGTGGGTAGTTTGACTGGGGCGGTCGCCTCCGAAAGAGTAACGGAGGCGCGCGATGGTGGGCTCAGACCGGTCGGAAATCGGTCGTCGAGTGCAATGGCATAAGCCCGCCTGACTGCGAGACTGACAAGTCGAGCAGAGACGAAAGTCGGTCATAGTGATCCGGTGGTCCCGCGTGGAAGGGCCATCGCTCAACGGATAAAAGGTACGCCGGGGATAACAGGCTGATGACCCCCAAGAGTCCATATCGACGGGGTTGTTTGGCACCTCGATGTCGGCTCATCGCATCCTGGGGCTGGAGCAGGTCCCAAGGGTTTGGCTGTTCGCCAATTAAAGCGGTACGTGAGCTGGGTTCAGAACGTCGTGAGACAGTTCGGTCCCTATCTGCCGTGGGTGTAGGAATATTGACAGGATCTGTCCCTAGTACGAGAGGACCGGGATGGACATATCTCTGGTGGACCTGTTGTCGTGCCAACGGCATAGCAGGGTAGCTATATATGGAATGGATAACCGCTGAAGGCATCTAAGCGGGAAACCAACCTGAAAACGAGTATTCCCTATCAGAGCCGTGGAAGACGACCACGTTGATAGGACGGGTGTGGAAGCAGGGTAACCTGCGAAGCTTACCGTTACTAATAGCTCGATTGGCTTAATCGTTCTCATTGACCATGCTCATCGACTTCGTCGATGAGCCATCTGTTTAGCGCTCACGCATGAGCGGCTCGTATACGAGCCTATGCTCCGCGAGGGCGCCGAACGATCGGCGACGCGCCTTGCGCTTGCGGACTTCGTCCGAAAGTGCCAAGCAAAACGTCGCGGAATGACGTGTTCACACAATAAGAAAACGGGCAATGCCCGCCAGCTTCTCATCAACATTGCCCTTAGCTGACCTGGTGGTCATGGCGGGGCGGCCGCACCCGTTCCCATTCCGAACACGGCCGTGAAACGCCCCTGCGCCAATGGTACTTCGTCTTAAGACGCGGGAGAGTAGGTCGCTGCCAGGTCTGCTAAGCGCAATGTTCATACTCAAATCAATCATCTTCTCTCATAAACATCGGCCCCGCCGAAAACATAAAGGGTCGCTCAAGCGACCCTTATTCCGTTAACGAATAAAAATATATAACGCGGGGTGGAGCAGCCCGGTAGCTCGTCAGGCTCATAACCTGAAGGCCGCAGGTTCAAATCCTGCCCCCGCAACCAATAACTTACACAAAATATCAATACGATAAGCCCTCCCAAAAGGAGGGCTTTTGGCGTTTCTGGGCTTCAATCGTCTTGACCTTGCCCCTGACCTTGCCCCGCTGAACTAATCCATTTTGAAGTAAGCTCTGGCCGATTGAGAGGACCAGAGAATGAAGCGCAACCGTTTCACAGAAGAGCAGATTATCGGGATATTGCAGGAGCATGAGGCAGGCACGCCGGTCTCGGAGCTTTGCCGCAAGCACGGCGAATGCTGAATATCGAAACTTCTGTTGGTCCAAAAGGTGGAATGGTTCACAGCGCGGCATCTTGAAATGGAGCCATGAGTAGAAAAATCGCCAAATGACTTGGCGGTGGTCGCCAAGCCATCCAGAGTAGCAGTGTCAGGGGGAGAGTTCCTCAAGAACGCGGTCTTTAGTCTCTACCGCGAAGAGAGCTGTCACGAGAGCGCCTACCAGCAGAATTACCGCGAAGGCCCCGAATACATATTGGATTCCCATCGATGACATAACCCAGCCAACAGCAATAGGGCCGGCCGAAGATCCGAGCCGTAACCAGGCGCTGCCTGTGCCCGTGCCGATAGCACGCAGACGTGTCGGGTAGATCTCCGAGGAATAAAGATACAGGGAAAACGTCACCGTCTGGACAATGGCGTAGGCAAGTCCCGCAAGGACCAGAACCTGAACCGCTGACGTCGCTCCTAGCCAGGCGAGAATAACCAGCGGGATCGGGGCGATCAGAAGTGCACCGGTGTACCAGCGTTTACGTCCCACTTTGTCGATGAGAAATGCGCAGATAATGGCTGCGATCACACCACCGACAGAGGTGATAAAGCCGTAGAGGATACTCGTTTCAAGCGGGAGATTGAATGTCTGGCGATAGAGGGTTGGAAGCCAGGTGATCGTGCCATTGGCCACCATATAAGCGCAGAACCACATGGCCCATATCGACAATGTGCGCTTAAGATAAATACCCTGAAACAGCTCGCGCCAGTCGGATTTGCGACGCATGGGCGCGGCGACGATTTTTGGCTCAGGCAGTTCGTTTCCGGCGGCCCTAGCGCTGTTCTCCAACTTGGAGACGATACGATCAGCGTCTTCGTACCGACCATTGGCAACCAACCAACGAGGAGATTCATGCAGGAACCATCGTAGCGGGATCATCAAAATTGCGGGAACCAGGCCGACGACGAACATCGCTTTCCAGCCATAGAGCGGAACCATGAAGTATCCGATCAAGCCTGCGCCCACCAGGCCAAGCAGAAACATGACCTCGTACAACAGAAAGAACCTGCCGCGCCCCTTAGAGCCAATCAACTCGTTGATATAAGCGCTGGCGACCGGTACTTCACCGCCGGTGCCAATTCCTTGTACGAACCGGAATGCCATCATCATGCCGGCGCCTACCGCAAACAAGCACGCGATATCCATGCTGACAAAAAGCAGAATGGTGAACAGCAGCACTTTCAAACGACCAATCTTCTCAGCCATCCAACCGAAGCAGACCGCGCCAATCAGCTGCCCGAGATAGCCCATGGAAAGGATCATGCCGGTTTGTCCCGGAGTGAGGTTCCATTCGCGAACCAGGACCGGCATGGCATAGGCGATTGCGATCACGGTGTAGCCGTCAAAAAAGGTTGCAGCGCCGACAATGTTCCGTGCCCAGAAAACCTCGCGGGTGACCGGCAGCCTTTCAAGGCGCGCACTGATTTCAGCTTGCGGGTCAACAAGCGGCGCCGCCGCCGTGATCCGTTGTTCAATATTCATGATATCCTCCCTCTGCCTGGCCCATTCTCCCAGCCTGGCGTCGAACCTACGCGTTGATTGTCTCGACTTCCGGATCGTTGGACACAGGATGACCAAGAACCCGGAGGACGCGGCTCTTCACGGCGAGAGACGCACCAAGCCTGGCAGTCGGTGCGGATGCGCTGCATCACTCCCAGATGCGGCCGCAATGTCCTCCCCTTGGAATGCCCCCGCCTGATACGAACGATCATTGAAATGACCGTTCGTATTCCTTTGTTGCCCTCAAGGCGAAGATGCGAGTGCATCGTCAAGCCTTGATATGAGAAGCAGGGAATTGCTGACTATTCAGCCGCCATCAGTTGCTCAACGCGGCCAATACCGGCAGCATCGAAGGCCGCAAAGATTTCAGCTTCGGCCTTCTCGCCGAGATTCTTCAGCGGCTCGCGGATAGTGGCGTGCTCCAGAACACCACGATGGACGAGACCGAGCTTAAGGGCCACGGTGCCCTCCATGTGAGAACCTCGATGGTACACGGCTCGTGTAACCGGAAGGAGTTGCTCGAAAAGCTTGCGTGCTTCGGGATAGTTCTGCGCCTTGCCCGCTTTGATCAGGTCGATCAGGAGTTCTGGGGCGATATTTCCATAACCAACGAGCAGGCCGTCAACATCGAACATGGTCGGCAGCAACCATTCGTCGTGGCAGCTCAGGATCTGAAGGTTGGGATTGGCCTTTTTGAGCTCAGGGATCTCAACATACCAGCGCTTCATGTTGCGCACACCGTTTTTGGTGGCAACGACGCCATCCTGGGTCGCGATGGCAAGCTGGGTGTCCAGGTCGTAGGACGCTTTGGTCGCATCCGGATACTGGAAGAGAATGCATTGTAGGCCTGATTCCTGCCAGATCGCCTTGTAGCGATCCTGCGGGGCGCCCTTCTGGAAGCCGAAACGGAGCCAGCCGTGGTTGGGATAAACGAGTGCGCCCGTTGCACCGGCTGCCTTGCACTTCTTGGCTTCTTCCGCCGCGACCCTGGTGCCTTCACCGGTGATACCAGCAATGATCGGAATTCGACCATCAACCGCCTCTACATACGTGCGGATGAGCTTCAATCGCTCTTCTTCCGTCAGAAAAGTACCTTCGCCAGCATGACCAAGAATGACAAGGCTTTTCACGCCGTCCATTCCTGCGAGCCATTTGGCAATGCGGGTATTGGCAGCATAATCGACCTCACCATCGCGGGTGAAAGCAGTGACTGGTGCCGGGCTGAGCCCTCTCATATCCATTGGTTGCATCGGGTATCTCCTCCTCAGATAGCCGCCGCCCGCTTTAGCGACCGGCGATAGGATCGTTAATGGGAACGTTCCCACTATCGTTTCTGATTTTACTGGAGTCAATATTTTTTTTAATGCATGGTTGAAGCTGCAATTGCGCAGGGCTGTCAGCGGAGAACCTCGAATGAATGTAAGGACCGAAGATGCGGGGCGTCTGGGACGCGTGACAATTCTCGATGTTGCGTCGGCTGCCGGTGTCTCAAAATCGACGGTATCGCGCATTCTCGACGAACGGCTTCCCCGATCTGATAACGAAACGGCTCGCCGCGTCCGCAAGATTGCAGAAGAGCTGGGATATGTGCGGGATATCTCAGCGGCGAGCTTGAGGCGCGGCAGCACGATGACTGTCGGCATCATCGTGCCCCGCTTGACCGATACGGTCATGGCCATGCTTTACGAATCGCTGGCCAAGGCCTGTAGCAGAAGCGGTCGCTTTGCAATTGTCGCGACAACCGATGACAAGCCCAGGGCCGACAGGCTTGCTGCTGAATCACTTTTGAACCGCGGAGTGGATGGGCTCATCCTTTCGACAGCGCGGTTGGATGATGATTTTGCTGACGACCTCATCGCTCGGGGAATACCCCATGTCTTCGCTCTTCGCACGGCTGGGGCAAGCCTCTGTTCCGTTGGCGATGACAGGTTGGGCGGATACTTGGCAACACGCCACCTGATAGACCTGGGCCATCGTCATATTGGGGTGATTGCAGGACCATCTTATGCTTCCAGCGCGGTTGGGCGGGTGGAAGGCTACAGGCAGGCAATGCAAGAAGCAGGAATTCCGGTCTTTCCAGAGGCAATCGTTCCGTCGACCTTCGGGATCGACGCCGGTGCGGAAGCCGCTGAATATCTGATGCGGCTGGATAACCGTCCGACAGCAATCTTTGCCGTCAACGACAACACGGCTATCGGTGCGCTCTCAGGCCTTTCGCGCCTCGGAGTTTCCGTACCCAAAGAGGTTTCCGTGGTCGGATATAATGACATTCCGATCGTCAATCATCTCCCCACCCCGCTGACAACGGTTCGGGTTCCCTTCGACCAGATCGCATCGCATGCTTTGGATCTATTGCTGAGTGAGACGGTTTCGGCTGAAGACAGGATACGGATCTCGGCCCCAACGCTTATTCCGCGCAAATCGACTGCTAAGCCGGCGCTGTAGCATTTTAATATCTGCTTCTAACCAATTGTCGGTGACAATCGGCAATCAATGAGACGGCACGTCGCAGATCGGGATTGGGCGCGGAGGCGGTGCGGGATGATCCTGCTTGTATTGAGCGATAATCGGCTCGAGCTTTTCCTTAGGCCAGAACTGCGGGGAGCCAATTTCCTTCAGGCAGGCGTTGTTCCAATAGGTTTTATTCCCTGAAGAGGATCGGCCTGCCGCCAAGTCCCGGGAAACTGCGTTGATGTCTCGCGACTCAGGGTAGATGTAGAGGGTCGTCGGGTTATCCTTGACCAGTGACAGGACTTGGGGCGCGTCGTCCGGAGACCAACTTGTGCAACCGTCACTGCGGCCAGCGGGGTAGGTGACGAGATTACCGCGTGGGACATAGCCGTCTCGATTGGCATAGGTGCTGTCAGGCTTTTTCAGCATGCAAATTCCCGAGACCAATGCCGCCGCATGCCCGCCAATTGCGCGTTGGCGGGCATTGGCGGTCTCACCGGTTCCATCGAACTGTACGAAAGACCGCGTCAGGAAAGATTCCTGATTGGCAGAGGTGCGGTAGTAGCCTTTGAACGTCGTCTTGATTTCGCTCGTCATGTAAGCGCCGCCCGCCGTCAGGTTTGAATCCAGGGCGTTACCAAAGTTCTTGGCGCATTCTCGCCCGTTTGAGAAATTGACGGCGCCTCCGAGGTTGCGCCCGCCGCCGTGTCCCGCTGATATGACCCGGAAGGATCGCTCCGCTTCACAGATGACATAGAAGCGGCCTCCGGAGGCGCCGTCAGTACGGTCGTTTGGCCGGGTGGCATCCATCGCGAAATAACATGCGTTGCTGATTTTGCCTTCCGCCACTCTAGCGAGATAGAGCGCACGCGCCCTCTCCAGGACGACAGGGGCGATCTGGCCGGTTCCTTCCCCCACGTGGTCTTTCAGCCAGTCTGGAAGGCGTGATGGTCCTTCTGCGGCCATAGCCAGGGAAGAGGCCGATGATAAAGCGAAGACGGAGAGAAGCCTGATGAATTTGAAAAAATTGGGAGTGAATTTCATGCACATCTTCCTGAAACATCCGTTGCTTTGCAAATCTTACCGCGGCTGAAACCCACTGGCAGGATGTTGTAGCACTCTAAATTTGCTGCATAATTCTCTCCTCAAATCGGGTCAGATTTAAGGAATAATGCAGTCAAGAATGTTCAGGCAGTGATGATTGGCAACATGCGTTGCAAATAGCCGGGTTTTGGAAAAACCCGGCTATTAACCTTTGGAGACAATCTCGATTACAGCGTAACGACGATCTTTTCCTTGGCAGCTTTGACTGCCGCATCCGCCAGTTTCAGCGCAATCAAGCCATCTTCAATCGATGGAGATGGTGCCTTTCCGCTTTCAATAAAGTCGAGGAATGCGGAGATTTCAGCCGCATAAGCCGCCGTATAGCGGGTCATGAAGAAATCATGCAGCGGTGGGCGGGTGTAGCCGTCCTTGGTGGCGATCTCGATGGAGACCGGGCGCTGGTTTTCTGCTGCGACAGAGCCTTCCGAGCCATGCACTTCAATGCGCTGGTCATAACCATAGGTGGCGCGGCGGGAGTTGGAAATGATGGCCTGACGGCCACTTGCTGTGGTCAGCACAAGGCTGGCGCTGTCATAATCGCCCAATTCGCCAATCTTCGGGTCCACCAGCACGGCAGCGGATGCCATGACCGAGGTGATTTCTTCGCCCAGCAGGAAGCGGGCGATGTCGAAATCATGGATGGTCATATCGCGGAAAATGCCGCCGGAGACTTTGATATAGTCTGGCGGCGGCGCACCGGGATCACGACTGGTGATGGTGACCATTTCGACCTTGCCGATCTTGCCATCATCAATTGCCTTGCGCACCGCCTGAAAATGCGGATCAAATCGGCGGTTAAAGCCCAGCATCACCTTGCCGCCATTGGCGCGTACCACTTCGGCGCAGGCTTCTGCCCGCTTCACATCCAGATCAATCGGCTTTTCGCAAAACACGGCCTTGCCAGCGGCGGTGAACCGTTCGATCAGGTCTGAATGGGTGTTGGTGGGGGTGCAGATCAAAACGGCATCAATCGAGGCATCGGCCTCAATCTCTTCAATGGTCTTGACCGCTGCACCATAGGCATCGGCAATCGCCTTGGCAGCCTCTGGGAAAGCATCTGCAACGGCCACAAATTGGGCGCGCTTGTCTTCGCCAATGGCCTTGGCATGCACTTTGCCGATACGGCCTGCGCCCAGAAGGGCCAGTTTCTTTACCATCGTTCTTCTCCTCCCGGCTTGGACCCGGCCAAGCACATGACACGTTAAGCGCTCTCAAACCCACCGCAATTTTGACAGGTGTCAGCTGTTGCGACAATCCTCGTTTGGAATATATGTTCTATTTTGCTAGATTGGGATAGTGTTCCTGTCAAGGCGGTTTAGAGCACTGCCGCCAAAGACGTTGACGCAAAATTTGAGGCGATAAACCAACCATGACAGACATCACCGTTGCCGAGACCTCCGCGCCCGATACCATCAAAGCGTTTGAAGAACGGCTGATGCAGGTGTCTGACACCTTGCCAAAAAGGCTGAAGCAATGTGCGGATTATGTCGGCGCCAATAAGGACCGCATCGCGGTTTCCACCGTGGCCGAAATGGCGGAAGGTGCTGGCGTGCAGCCCTCTGCCTTTATGCGATTTTGCCAAATATTTGGTTTTTCTGGATTTTCCGAGATGCAAAAGCTGTTTCGGGACTCTCTTGTCGGCGGTTGGCCGGATTATTCTACCCGTCTGCATCATTTGCGCGAAACGGCATCGGGCAGCCCATCGGCGCTTTTGGCGGAATTTGTCGAGGCGGGGCGTGTTTCGCTGGAAGGATTGCTGCAAACGGTCGATCCGCAACTGTTAGAACAGGCTGTGGCTTGCCTCAGCACGGCTGGAATGATCCATATTGTTGGCTTGCGCCGCTCTTTTCCGGTGGCAAGCTATATTGCCTATGCCTTTGAAAAAATGGCAGTTCCGGCCATGTTACACAGTGGCGTTGGCAAATTGGAAAGCCAGCATGCCATCCGCGATGGTGATGTGGTGCTGGCCATTACCTTTGCGCCCTATTCGACCGAGACGCTGGATTTGGTTGAGCAGGTTTCAGCGCGGGGCATTTCCGTGGTGGCGATTACCGATACGGTGGTCAATCCGCTGCGCAAACTGGGGACAATAACCCTCTCAGTCGCCGAGGTGGATTTTGGCGCATTTCGCTCACTCTCTGCCACGCTCTGTCTGGCCATTGCGCTCTCGGTTGCGGTGGGAACGGCCCGACAACAGGACTGAACATTTGTGTTGATGGGTTCAAAAATAGAATATATAGTCCATTTTTAAGCGATAATAGAATGACCTTCCGGGAGTAAGGTCATTGACGGCAGGCAAAGCAAGCCCTGCTGCGTCCAAGGAGGATAGCGTGCCAAAACTTGACCTGATCACCATCGGCCGTTCGTCCGTTGATCTCTACGGTGCGCAAGTGGGTGGCCGTTTGGAAGATATGGCCTCCTTTAACAAATATATCGGCGGCTCCCCCACCAATATTGCGGCTGGCACCGCCCGGCTGGGTTTGAAATCCGCGCTGATCACCCGTGTGGGCGATGAGCACATGGGCCGCTTTATCCGCGAACAGCTGGTGCGTGAAGGGGTTGATGTTCGCGGCGTCAAGACAGACCCCAAGCGGCTGACCGCGCTGGTTTTGCTCGGCATTCGCGATGAGCACCAGTTTCCGCTGATTTTCTACCGCGAAAACTGCGCCGACATGGCGCTGTGCGAGGATGATATTGATCCCGCGTTTGTGGCCGAATCTGGCTGTGTTTGCGTCACGGGTACGCATCTATCCCATCCCAATACCGAAGCTGCGGTGCTGAAGGCGCTGCGATTGGCGCGCGAAAATGGTGCCAAAACCGCGCTGGATATTGATTATCGGCCCAATCTCTGGGGCTTGGCGGGTCATGGCGATGGCGAAAGCCGGTTTATCGAATCGCAGGCCGTCACCACAAAATTGCAATCCACCCTGCATTGGTTTGATCTGATTGTTGGCACGGAAGAAGAATTCCACATTGCCGGTGGCAGCACCAACACGGTGGAAGCACTGCGGGCCGTGCGGAATGTTTCGAAGGCAACATTGGTTTGCAAGCGCGGTGCCTTGGGCGCTGTGGTGTTTGATGGTGATATTCCAGACAGTCTTGATGATGGCCAGACCGGAGAAGGTTTCCCCATTGAGGTCTTCAACGTGCTGGGGGCTGGCGATGGCTTCATGTCTGGCCTTCTCAAAGGCTGGCTGACCGGCAAGGATTGGCCCACGGCCTTGAAATATGCCAATGCCTGCGGTGCCTTTGCGGTGTCGCGCCACGGCTGCACGCCTGCCTATCCAAGCCTTGAAGAGCTGGATTACTTCTTCAAAACCGGCATTCGCAACAAGGCTTTGCGCAAGGATGCGGCGCTGGAACAGGTGCATTGGTCCACCAACCGCGATGGAGAATGGCCGCAGATGCGGGTGTTTGCCTTCGATCACCGTATGCAGCTGGAAGCCATGTGTGATGAGGCTGGTGTTTCCCATGCGCGGATCGGCGCTTTCAAGCAACTCTGCCTGAAAGCAGCGCAGCAGGTGGCCAATGGCCAGCCCGGTTATGGCATTCTCTGTGATAGCCGTCTGGGTCGTGATGCGCTCTATCAGGCCTCTGGGTCTGGCCTTTGGATTGGCCGTCCAGTGGAATGGCCGGGCTCGCGTCCGCTGACATTGGAGCCGGAACTGGGCGAGGATTTTGGTGGTCTCACCGAATGGCCGGTGGAAAATGTGGTGAAGGTTCTGTGCTTCTATCATCCCGATGATGATGCCGCCTTGAAGGAAAACCAAGAAAATACGGTAAAACGTCTTTTCACGGCTGCGCGCCGTAACCGACTTGAAATGCTGTTGGAGATTATCCCTTCCAAGGTTGGCTCCACGGATGATGATACGGCAGCTACCATTATCCAGCGCTTTTACGACATTGGCGTCTACCCCGATTGGTGGAAGCTGGAGCCGATGAAAACGACGGGTGCCTGGGCCAATGCGGTTGATGCCATTTCCCGCAACGATCCCTATACGCGGGGCATTGTTGTGCTGGGCCTCGATGCGCCTGCCGCAGAGCTTGAGGAGAGCTTTAAGACGGCAGCCAGCTTTGATCTGGTCAAGGGCTTTGCCGTTGGGCGCACCATTTTTGGTGATGCAGCCCGCAAATGGTTAGCTGGCACACTATCGGATGGTGATGCGATTGCTGACATGGTGGGTAAATATACATCGCTGTGTCAGGTATGGGATCGGGCGCGTTCAAACGCTTGAGCCTACTGCATCGATCCAAACGGAGGCGACAGCCGAGTTTGGAAAAATCGATGCATAAACAAAAGGCTAGTGCACTATAGCATGAACGAAGTGAATGCGTCAGTGCACTAGGATTTCAGGGAGAGAGACACATGAAAACGGTGCGTTTGACAGCCGCTCAGGCTCTGGTGCGCTACCTTGCCAATCAGATGACGCCGGAAGGCGTGCCGTTTATTGCAGGCGTCTGGGCCATTTTCGGCCATGGCAATGTTGCCGGTCTGGGCGAGGCCTTGCAGGGTGCGAAAGACAGCGTCACCACTTGGCGCGGGCAGAATGAGCAATCCATGGCCCATGCCGCCATTGCCTATGCCAAACAGCTTGGGCGTCGCCGCGCCATGGCTGTCACCTCCTCCATTGGCCCCGGTGCGCTGAATATGGTGACGGCGGCGGCCTTGGCGCATGTCAACCGTCTGCCGGTTCTGCTTCTGCCGGGTGATGTGTTTGCCAATCGCGGGCCCGATCCGGTGTTGCAGCAGGTGGAAGATTTCAATGATGGTGTGATGTCGGCCAATGATTGCTTTCGCCCCGTCAGCCGTTATTTCGACCGCATTTCCCGGCCTGAACATTTGCTGACGGCGCTTCCCCGCGCCTTTCGCACCATGACAGACCCAGCCGATTGCGGCCCGGTAACGCTGGCCTTTTGTCAGGATACGCAGGCCGAGGCCTATGATTATCCTGAGAGCTTTTTTGCACCAAAAATCTGGCACATCCGCCGTCCGCAGCCGGATGCGTTTGAGTTGGAAACGGCGATTGCAGCCATCAAATCTGCCAAAAGTCCCGTGATTGTCGCAGGCGGTGGCGTGCATTTTTCCGGTGCCACGCAAACCTTGCGCGATTTTGCGCAAAAACACCAGATTCCCGTGGTCGAAACACAGGCCGGAAAATCGGCCCTGCCTTGGGATGCTGCCCTGAATTTCGGACCCGTCGGCGTGACGGGTGCGGCCAGTGCCAACACGATTTGCGAGGGTGCGGATCTCGTGATCGGTGTTGGCACACGGTTTCAGGATTTTACCACCGGGTCGTGGGCGCTGTTCAAGAATCCCAACCGCAAGATTCTGGCGCTCAATGTGCAGGCTTATGACAGTGCCAAGCATGATGCGCTGCCGCTGGTGGCGGATGCGAAAATTGGTTTGGAACTGATCTCCTCAGCTTTGGGTGAGCATCGCTTTGCCACACCTGATGCGGGTTTGAAGGCTGACTGGTTTGCCAAAGCCGATGCCGTCACAGCCGCACCCAAGGATGGCAACAGCCTGCCCACCGATATGCAGGTGATTGGAGCCGTGCAACGCGCCTCGCGCGACAACACCGTGGTGATGTGCGCCGCTGGCACCATGCCGGGCGAATTGCACCAGCTTTGGAAATCCAAACTGCCACTCTCCTACCATATGGAATATGGCTTCTCCTGCATGGGCTATGAGATTGCCGGCGGCATGGGCATCAAGATGGCCGAGCCGGAGCGTGACGTGATCGTCATGGTGGGTGATGGCTCTTACATGATGATGAATTCCGAGCTGGTCACGGCCTGCGCTTTGGGTGTCAAAATCACCGTTGTCATCACCGATAACCGGGGCTATGGCTGCATCAACCGCCTGCAAATGGGCACCGGGGGGGCCGAGTTTAACAATCTCTACGCCCATACCTCGCATATCCATGCGCCGGAGATCGATTTTGCCGCCCATGCCGCGTCGATGGGTGCCGATTCCAGCAAGGTCACAACCATTGCCGAGCTGGAAACGGCGCTGGCGAACGCTCGCGAGGCCACAAGACCCACCGTGATTGTCATCGACACCGATCCTTACCCAACGCCTGAAGCTGGCGGGTACTGGTGGGATGTGGCGGTGCCGGAAGTATCAGCTAGAGATGAAGTGCAACAGGCTCGCGCCCGCTACGAGGCAGCGCTCAAGGAAAGACAGTAAGATGATTCTCTACGGAACCAACCCGATTGCATGGTCCAATGACGATGACCGCACGCTGGGTGCCCATATCAGCCTCGACCAATGCCTTGATGAAACATCGAAAATCGGTTTTGACGGCATTGAAAAGGGCCACAAGTTTCCGCAGGAACCAGCGGCTCTGAGGGCTGTGTTGGAGCCTCGCGGGCTTCGCTACGTCTCCGGCTGGCATTCGCTGAACCTGCTGACCAATTCCATTGAAGACGAAAAGGCGGCGATGCAGCCTGCCCTCGATCTGTTGAAGGCCATGGGCAGCAAGGTGATCATCGTGTGTGAAACATCGAATGCGATCCATGGCGATGATGGCAAGCCGGTGAATGATCGCCCGAAACTAGCGGATTCTGAGTGGGCAGCGTTTGGCGCAGGCGTGGAAGCCTTGGCCGAATTTGCGGCGGCTCAGGGCATTGCTCTGGTCTATCACCACCACATGGGTACGATTGTCGAGAGCGAAGAGGAAATCGACAAGCTGATGGCCAACACCGGCCCGCACGCCAAGCTGCTGCTGGATACCGGCCATTGCCTGTTTGGCGGCGGCAACCCGGAGCGGGTGGCAACCAACTATATGAGCCGCGTGGGCCATATCCATGCCAAGAACATCCGCCCCGTCATTGCCAAGCAGGTGCGCGATGAAAAGCTCTCCTTCCTTGAAGGCGTGCGTCGTGGCGTTTTCACAGTTCCGGGCGATAGCGAAGGTGGCGTGAATTTTCCGCCCGTACTGAAAATTGCTGGTGAACATGGTTATCAGGGTTGGCTGGTGATTGAGGCCGAGCAGGACCCGGATGTGCGCAATCCCTATGATTACCAGAGCTTGGGCCTTGCTTCGTTGAAGGCCATGGCCAAGGCTGCGGGGTTGGATAAGGCGGCTTAATCGGTCGGAGCAAGGGGGTTAAGCAAGCACCGACCTATGCTATATCCCTCCCACCACAGCCTCCAACGGTAAAGGGCCAGCCCCGACCCGAACACACAAGGTAAGCCCATGCAATTTCTCGATCCCCACCACCCGTTTTTCAAGCCGCTCTGGGTGCGCATTCTGGTCGTGCTGGTGCCGCTGGTCTGGGCGGGGATCGAGCTTTATAACGGGTCTCAAACCTGGGCGATGATTTCGCTGGCGCTTGGGTTTTATGCCGGTCTGCAACTGTTCTGGGTGTTTTACAAAACACCGGGAAAGGGAGATGAACAATGACCAACCTATTGCGCAAGCCCGTGGGCACCACCGGAAAAGTGCATGACATCACCCCGGAATCGGCCAATTGGGGCTATGTCGGCTTTGGGCTTTACAAGCTGAAGGCGGGCGAGAAAGCTGCCGAGCAAACCGGCGAGACAGAAGTGATTCTGGTGCTGGTCGAGGGCAAAGCCGAAATTTCCGGTGCGGGCAAAAGCTTCGGCGAGCTTGGCGACCGCATGAATGTGTTTGAGAAAAAGCCGCCCCATTGCGTTTATATCCCCGCTGGCAGCGAGTGGAGCGCCACCGCCACCACGGATGTGACATTGGCCGTCTGTACCGCCCCCGCAAAGCCGGGCCGTGAAGCACAAGTGATTGGCCCGGCAGGTGTAGCCCTCACGGAACGCGGCAAGGGTGCCAACACCCGCTATATCTTCCCCATCGCCATGGAAGAGCGCGATGTGGCCGATAGCCTGCTGGTAACGGAAGTGTTCACCCCGCAGGGCAACTGGTCATCCTATCCGCCGCATCGCCATGATGAGGATAATTTCCCTGTTATGACCTATCTGGAAGAGACCTATTATCATCGTCTCAACCCGGCTCAAGGCTTTGGCTTCCAGCGCGTCTTTACCGAAGACGGCACGCTTGATGAAACCATGGCAGTCTCGGATGGCGATGTGGTGTTGGTACCCAAGGGCCACCATCCTTGTGGAGCGCCTTATGGCTATGAGATGTATTATCTCAACGTCATGGCAGGTCCAATGCGTAAATGGCGCTTTCAGAACCATCCGGATCATGACTGGATTTTCAAACGCGACAATCCGCCAAAAGCTTAATTATCCCGTCCCCAAAACCTCCACCAGGGGCGGGGAGGTTTGAAAGATGTTTCCCTGTATCCGGTGCCCGCAATATGATGCTGGTAGGCACCGGCCGGCAAATTCCTGTTTGCCTCGATCATAGGGAAGGGTGAATTTCTGGAGAGTAGAATATTATCTATTAGAAAAGACAATAGTGCTGCGTCATAAGCGCTATTGTCTTTTTGACACACAGCCTCGTCCACATAAGCATTTTTGACATTAAACGTGTTCGATCTTTCAGAAAAATCCACGCGATATACAGCCGCGCCTGTCCAGCTCCGATGAAGAAAGAGTGAATGGGCGGCGAAAAAAATAACCCATTTATCTTCCATGCAATTTGGAATGAAACCTTTCTTGATCGTTTCATATTCCGCCAGTGAAAATCGTGCGGTATATGGAATTGGCTTCAATTTGCCAAACGGTTGAATGTCCCATTGGTCAAAAGGCTCCAGCATTTGCCACCTCAGATTACAGGGATTGCCCGATCCTGGCTGTCCCTTTCTGGCCATTATCGCGGATCCAGTTCAGGCTTTTATCGCCGGTTTTATAGAGCTCGAAACACATTGGCGTGCCTTTATACCAAGTGGTAAAGCGCTGGCAGAGGCGGTCGCCATTGATCCACCATTTGCCGGTATCATTGGGCTTCACGAAGCGGCCGAGACCCAGAGCTTCTCCCGAGCCATCAACGACCCCGCTTGTGCGATAGTTCAGAGGAAACTCCCCGCCCATCGGCGTGGCGAGATAGATGCGCTTGCCGATGATATCGCTTTTGATGTCGGTGGAGGTATAGCGGCTTTCACTGGCGGCCTGCGCGGTGCCGGTAGCACAGGCCACCAGGGCGATACTGATCAATAAACGTCGAAACGGCATGATTCCAATTCCTCCTGTGATCCATCGTTCTGAGTAGAATCGTAGAGGTGTTACGCAGCCCGTCAGCATTCGGATGACTGGCAGAACAATAAATGTCGCAAAGAGGTGGAAAATGCGTCGTTTTACATCAATGACATCGCTTCGCCCAAGCTATAGCGCTCTGGTCATCGGCGCATCCGGCGGTATCGGCTCGGCGCTTTGCGAGGTTCTGAGGCAGGATAGTGCCTGCCAGGATGTGGCGACGCTGTCGCGCCGTGCGGACGGCTTTGATCTGACGGATGAGGCGAGCATCGCTGCCTGCGCGGATCGGCTGGCTGGTCAGCACCAAAGCTTCGATCTGATCCTTTGTGCAACGGGCGCTTTGACCATTAACGGCGTTGGGCCAGAAAAAGCCATCAAAGCCGTAACTTCTGAGGCGATGGCCGCTCAGTTCGCCCTGAATGCAATTGGTCCAGCGCTTGTGCTCAAATATTTCACCCCGCTTCTGGCGAAAAACAGCCGGTCGCTGATGGGTTTCCTGTCGGCTCGGGTCGGTTCGATTGGCGATAATCGTCTTGGCGGCTGGATTTCCTATCGGGCATCCAAGGCAGCGCTTAACCAGATCGTCCACACTGCCGCCATCGAGATTGGCCGGACACGTCCGCAAGCGGTAGTGGTCAGCCTGCATCCCGGCAGTGTCGATACCGGGCTTTCTGCCAATTTCGCCGTGGGTCATGAGCGGTTTGCCCCGGATCACAGCGCGGGCCTGCTGCTATCCGTGCTTGACACGCTCACTCCCGCCCAGACCGGGGGCTTTTTCGCCTATGACGGTTCGGTGATCGAGTGGTAGCAACCAATCCGGCAGCCCGTTTGGCGCGTAGTGAAAGTAACGATAGCAATAAACCGGAGATTTGATCATGTCGGGACTGAAATCTGCGCTTTTTGGTCTGAGTGTCGGGCTGTTTTCCTCGGTTGGCGCCGCAACTGCGGCCGATTTTACCTTCGAGGACTATTTCGTCGGCAAGACCGTGGCCGAGGGGCATTTCGCCGCCATTAATGGTGTGAGCCGCAAATTCACTGTCGATCTCACTGGCAAATGGGATGGCCATGTTCTGACGCTGCGGGAGGATTTCCGCTTCGAGGATGGCACGCGCGACCGCAAAACCTGGCGATTCATCAAGACCGGACCAACGACCTATAGCGGAACCCGGGAGGATGTGGTCGGCAATGCGCTGGTTCGACTGAGCGGCGATACCGCCCGTTTCAACTATCTCGTCTATCTCTCGCCCGAGACCCAGTCCAACAAGGTCCGCTTCTACGACAAGATGGTGTTGAAGCCGGATGGTACTGTGCTCAACACCGCCTGGGTCACGAAATTCGGCTTTCCGGTCGCCAAGACCACCGTGTCCTTCCATAAGGCCGGACATGCTGCCAAGGTAAAGGCACAAAAGCACTTAGGGATTGCGAAGTGATGGTCATGTCATCCTCGCCGCGCGCCAGGGTCGCCTGGATCACCGGCGCCAGTTCCGGTATTGGCCGCTCGCTTGCGCTGAAACTGGCGCGTGAAGGCTATATCGTCGGGGTCAGCGCCCGGCGGACCGAGGATCTGATGGCGCTGGCGGCTGAAAATCCGGACCGTATCCATGCTTTTCCACTGGATATTACCGATGGAAACGCTGTCAAACAGGTGGTGGGCGACATCGAAGCCAAGCTTGGCCCGATCGATATGGCGGTGTTTTCCGCAGGCTCCTATATCCGTGAAACGGCCGAGCGTTTCGATGCCGAGCAATTGCGCCGGATGGTTGATCTCAATCTGGTCGGCACCGGCCATTGCCTGGAAGCAGTGATTGCCGTGATGGTGGCGCGCGGCAAAGGCCGGATCGGCCTTGTCGGTTCGGTCTCCGGCTATAGCGGCCTGCCGGGCGGTGGCATTTACGGAGCGACCAAATCAGCGATGATCACCCTGGCTGAGGCCTTGCGTCCTGGACTTCTCGAAAAGGGCGTGGTGATCAGCATTATCAATCCGGGCTTTGTCAAAACCCCGCTGACCGACAAGAACGACTTCCCCATGCCCTTCCTGGTGACGGCTGAGCAAGCTGCTGATCACATTGAAAAAGGGATGGAGGCCGGAAAATTTGAAATCGCCTTTCCCTGGCAAATGGTGTTGTCGCTCAAGCTTTTGAGACTTTTGCCTTATCCGCTGTATTTCGCGTTGACGCGCAAGATGCTGCGGAAGACCTGAGATATTTCCACAGTGTCATAACGTGAAAAAGGGGGCCTTCGCCCCCTCTTTTGATTGAAGATCGACCGTTTACTTTTCAAGCTCGAACTGCACCACATCGAGCCGTCCGGTTCTAAAGCCTGCGGCGCAGTAATGCAGGTAATAGCGCCACATACGGAAGAACCGCTCGTCAAAGCCCAGCGGTGCGATCTTGGACCAATGGGCGGTAAAGCTTTTGTCCCAGGTGAGAAGAGTGCGTTCATAATCGAGGCCAAAGCGGAAGGTATCGCGGGTTTTTAGTCCGGCTTTCATCGCCGAGATTTCGAATCGCTCGACGGACGGCAGCATACCGCCTGGAAAAATATAGGTCTGGATGAAATCCGCTTCGCGTTGATATTGCTCGAAACGCCCCTCATCCAGGGTGATGACCTGAACCACGGCCTTGCCGCCGTCTGCCAGCAGATCGCGTACCCGGTTGAAATAGACCGGCCAGTTTTCCTCACCGACCGCCTCGAACATTTCGATGGAAACGATCTTGGTGAACCGGCCCTGCACATCGCGGTAATCTTCCAGCCGGATGTCACACCGATCGGCATATCCCGCTGTCTGCATTCGCTGGCGCGCATAGGCGGCCTGTTCGGTGGAGAGGGTCAGGCCCGTTACCCGGCACCCGCTGGCGCGAATGGCATGTTCGGCAAAGCCGCCCCAGCCGCAGCCGATTTCCAGGAGATGATCGTCCGGCCCCAGCGCCAATTGCTCCACGATACGCTGGTATTTGGCGGCCTGCGCCTCGCCAAGCGATTGGCCGGGATGCGTGTAGAGCGCCGATGAATAGGTCATCGTCTCATCCAGCCAATGGCGATAGAAGGCGTTGCCGAGATCGTAATGGAAGGCGATGTTGCGTCGGCTACCCGCTTTTGAATTGCGCCTCAGCTTATGGCGCAGCAGCGCCAGCTTGCCCAGCAGGGCAGAGGGTGACATCAGCCCGTGCCAATTGCCTTCGTTGACAATGGCAAGTTCCAGAAATCCGGCAATATCGGGACTATCCCAGTCCCCATCCATATAGGACCTTGAAAAGCCGAGCGTCCCCCCCGACATCACCCGCCAGACCGGACGGGCATTGTTGAGCTTGAGGACGGCGGATGGTCCGGCTTCGCGGCCGGTGACGTGATGTTCCTTGCCGTCAGGAAACAGCAGCGTCAGATGGCCATGGGTCAGGCGGCCCGCCCAGCCGCACAGCACCCTTTGCCACAGCGGCGCGGAGGTGAGAGAAAGTGTCGCGGTTTGCTGGTCGGCATGGGTCATGACGGGCTCCTTGCGTTTGCAGCCTCAGGCGGAATGATGGAACTGGCGATTGGGTTCTGCGCCTTGCGATGCCGATGCAATGGCACGCCTTTCACCCAGAGTTTAAGCGCTTCCCAATGGATCGCGCCCATGACTTTCAGTGTCATCAGCGGATAGCGCACCAGAACCTTTGCCAAGGCCCGGTCATCAAGGGTGCGGCGCTTTCCGCAAAACGATGCATAGAGCAATGGCCCCTGCTCATCGGCTTCGTTGATGGCGACGGTTACCGTTTCGCCGGGCGGCACGATTTTGAACCGGTAGAGGCATTCCATCGGCATGAAGGGCGAGACATACATCTGCTTGGCGCAGGCGTGGCGGATCGCGCCATCCTCTTCCACGCTGGCCGGAATCACATAGGTGTGCCGCTCGTGAAAGGTATTTTCAACCTCGTAAAGCAGGGCAAGCAGGGTACCGGACGGCCCATAGCAATAATAAAGCGTCAAGGGATTGAAAACATAGCCGAACATGCGCGGGTAGCAGAGCATGCTCACTTTCATGCCTTCGGTATTAAGACCGGCCCGCTCGACATGGTTGGCAACCCAGGCCTTCAAGCCTCCGGGGATCCCAAGGCCATGATCGCGGTCGTCGATCCTCAAGATCGCCCGGCGATTATATCCGAGAAGCCAAAGCGACTTGTCTATAGCTGGCAGTTCATCGAGATCCACCAGCAGGCAGAAGACCTGATATCGTAGACTATGCTTTTTAGGCCGGTGGCGTTGATGCACAACCGCACCGGTGAATATTGCCGATGACCAGCTCATTGCGCTGCCGCCAGCATCGGTTCGACAAAAATCCGGCCTGATTGGTTTTCCACCGACCACGGACGGGCAATTCCTGACAGTTGTTCGGCAACAGCCAGACCGGATTGAAGGCCGTCCTCATGGAAGCCGCTACCAAAATGCGCACCGCAGAACCACGTCCTGTTGCGTCCCTGCAATTGCCAGAGCTGGCGCTGGGCTGCAATGGCCTTGGCATCGAAAAGCGGATGGGCGTAGTTGAAGACCTGATGCACTTTGGACTCGTCGATGTCGCGCGAAGGATTGAGCGTTACGAACAGAGGCAGCGAGGCGTCGAGGCCCTGTAACCGGTTCATCCAATAGGTTACGCACAGCGGCCCTTCGCCAGCCTTGCGCTCTTCGCCGATGTAATTCCAGCTGGCCCAGACCTGTTTGCGCTTTGGCATCAGTCGGGTGTCGGAATGCAGCACGGCAACATTTTTGGTGTAATCGAAGCAGCCAAGCAGCGCCCGTTCCAGCCCTTGCGCATCGTCCAGCAGCGCCAGTGCTTCATCCGCATGGGTGGCGACAACAACCTGATCGAAACGATCCTGATAGCCGCTTTGCGTGACGATCTTCACCCCCAGCGCACTGCGAATAATGGCCTTGACCGGATCGTTGGCCCGGAAATCGGCCTTGGTCGCCTGCTTTATGCGCAGGACATATTCACGACTGCCCCCGGTCACCGTGCGCCATTGCGGCCTGTTTTTCAACGTGACCAAACCGTGATTGATGAAGAACCGGACAAAGGCATTCAGCGGATAGGCCCGCATGTCGGCAGCCGTCGTCGACCAGATCGCAGCGCCCATCGGCAGGAGGTGATCCTCGATAAACGCATTGCTATAGGCTTCAAGATCGAGATAATCGCCAAGCGTTGCCGCTGTCAGGTCTTGGCGCTCGAGCAGCAAAGGCGCTTCCCGGTAAAAGCGCATTATGTCAGCTACCATGCGCCAGAAGCGCGGGCGAAGCACGTTGCTGCGCTGACCGAGCAAACCCGCCAGCCCGCAGCCGGAATATTCGAAACGGCCCGCATCCAGCGAGGCTGCAAAGGACATGTCGGAGGCTTGGTTTGGCACGC
This sequence comes from Allorhizobium ampelinum S4, assembly GCF_000016285.1. Taxonomy (NCBI): domain Bacteria; kingdom Pseudomonadati; phylum Pseudomonadota; class Alphaproteobacteria; order Hyphomicrobiales; family Rhizobiaceae; genus Gillisella; species Gillisella ampelina. The sequence continues at coordinate 87,822 of NC_011989.1, forward strand.
CGAGATGATCGAACAGGGCAACGAGATTTGGATAATTACGGTCGTTATAGACGATGAACCCGGTATCAACAGCTACAGGTCCGTTTGGTCCTGCGACGTTGACGGTATTGGCGTGACCACCGAAGCGGTTTTCAGCCTCAAACACCGTTACATCGAAACCCTTGGACAAAAGCCATGCGCAGGATAGACCGGAAATTCCCGATCCGACCACGGCAATGCGCTTTGCACCTGTGGTCAATCCGCTGTCTAATCCGATCTTCATAAGAGCGGTCGCCTCCCGGTTGTTCGTTTACAGTATTTACGAATGCCAAAGGAGGGTGGATTGCCGGGAGTGGAATTTTTTTAGGGCAGTGATCCAGTTTTCGCAAGAAGGCGTAGAAAGCCCCATGACAATAATCATTTCCCAAGCGGCTCTGGAATGCCACAATAAGAGAGTGACGGCCCCGCGCCTTTTCAGGCGCAGCCGGTTGGGTGGGAGATCCGTGCCTTCTGGCGCAAACGGGATGATTATGAAGGCTGAAACCGAAGACATGTCTTCCATGCTCGCAGCCGTTGCTCGCGAACGGGATGTGGAAGCATTCGAAACATTGTTCCGCCATTACGGTCCGCGCGTAAAGGCCTATATGGCTCGCCAGGCGCGTGACCAGCAGGCGGCAGAGGAATTGATGCAGGAAACCATGATGGTGGTCTGGAACAAGGCCGCATTATTCGATCCGACCCGGGGCAATGTCTCCGCCTGGATCTTTACCATTGCCAGAAATCTGCGGGTTTCGGCCTATCGCAAGCAGAACCGGCCGGAATTCGACCCGAACGACCCGGCCTTCGTGCCTGACGAGGTGATGCCAGCCGACAAGGATCTGGAAAACCGCCAGGATGCGGAAAGGCTGCACAAGGCCATGGGACAATTGCCGCAGGAGCAGTTGGAACTGTTGCAACGGTCCTTCTTTCACGAAATTCCGCACAGCGCGCTTGCCAAAGAATTCAATCTGCCGCTCGGCACGGTGAAGTCGAGAATCCGCATGGCCTTTGCCAAGCTTCGTGCCACCCTTGAAGACCGCTCAGAGGAGGATCGCTGATGACTGTTCACCATCATGTCAGCGATGAATTGCTGCTCGATTACGCCAATGGCAGCCTTGCCGAAGGCTGGGGCATCGCCATTGCCACCCATCTCGCCTTGTGTCCCGATTGTCGCCGGCGCCTTGCGACCATGGAGGTTACTGCCGGGGCATTGTTGGAGGCCGAGAAACCTGTTGATGCCGATCTCAGCGTCGACCGCTCCTGGCAAGATATGCGAGCAAGGCTGACTGCCTCCGGCGAACGGTCAAGGGAAAGCACCGTCAGCCGGGTTGAGGCGTCGCCGGACGCCACCCGCCGTCAGCGCGATGCGATCCTGCCGGAACCGCTTCGCTCCTATCTGGGGCAGGATCTTGATGGTTTGAAATGGAAGTCGCTTGGGCGCGGCGCCTATCACATTCCGATCAAGACCCGCGATGGTGAAACCAGCGTGCGTCTGCTGCGCATTCCGGCCGGAAAGCCGGTGCCGGAACATAGCCATGGCGGTCGCGAACTGACACTGGTGCTGAAAGGCAGCTTCCACGATGGACAGGGGCGGTTTGCCCGTGGCGATCTGGAGGAAGCAGATGAGCAGTTGGAACATCAGCCTATTGCTGAAGACGGCGAAGATTGCATCTGCCTGGCTGTGACTGACGCCCCCCTGCGGTTTAAGAGCCGACTTGTCCGGCTATTTCAACCGATCCTCGGTATATAGCCGACACTGTAAAAGGAATGAGACCTGATGCGCAGCTATGCAATTGCCTATTGTGCCACGGCTGCGGTGTTTTTCACCTTGGATTTCCTCTGGCTTAGCAAAATTGCGCTGGGTTTTTACAAGTCCCGCATCGGTGATATGATGCGGGATCAGCCCAATTTCACCGCTGCGGGCCTGTTCTATCTATTTTATATCGTCGGCATTGTTTATTTTGCGGTCGGTCCAGCCCTGCAAAGCGGCAGCCTGTTAACGGCTCTGGTCAGCGGTGCCCTTCTGGGGCTGATCGCCTATGGCACCTATGACATGACCAATCTGGCCACCTTGAAATCCTGGTCACTGACGCTCAGTCTGGTCGACATGGCCTGGGGCACGGTACTGACCGCCACCGCAGCCGGGATTGGCTATCTGATTACCAGCCGGTTCGTATAAACGTTTCACGTGAGACGTCAGGCGCATTGCACCGCTTTCGTTTTGGATTATGATGAAAGAAAAACGAAAACGGGGAGGGGTGCATGTTTCTGTCTGCCCGGCAATCCGACATTCTCGACATCGCCAAGGCGGAAGGCCGGGTGCAGGTGGATGATCTGGCGGTTCGCTTTTCAGTGACGCCGCAAACCATTCGCAAGGATCTCAACGATCTCTGCGAAACGCGCCGGCTGACGCGGGTCCATGGAGGGGCGATCTTTCCAAGCGGTGCCGAAAACGTTCGCTATGAAGCGCGCCGCTCAATGGCCGCGCCGGAAAAGCAGGCGATTGGCCGTGCTGCTGCCGAATTGATCCCCAACAATGCATCGCTGTTCATCAATATCGGCACGACGACTGAGGCGGTGGGCGAAGCATTGCTTGATCATAAGGACCTGATGGTCATTACCAATAATATCAACGTTGCCAATCGCCTGCGGGTCTTTCCAGGCATTGAGGTGGTGATCGCTGGTGGCGTCGTGCGTGGCTCCGATGGCGGTATTGTCGGGGAAGCGGCGGTCGATTTCATCCGCCAGTTCAAGGTGGATTATGCGGTGATCGGCGCTTCGGCTATCGACCCTGACGGCGCATTGCTGGACTATGACTATCGGGAGGTGAAGGTGGCGCAGGCGATTATCGCCAATGCCCGGCACGTGATTCTAGTGGCTGATTCCTCCAAATTCGAGCGCGCCGCCCCGGTGCGGATCGGCCATCTCAGCCAGGTTCACACGTTCATCACTGACGTCTGCGATATCGAAGGCCTTGCCGCTATTTGCCGTGAGCATGATGTGCGGTTGATCGAGGCATTCAGGGCCGCATAGCGGTCTACTGAATAGGAACTGCTAAACTTTCGTTTGACATTCGTTTTAAGTTCGTTTTAGCTATATCCAGTTTCGCATGCGCACTGTAATGCTGCATTGCGAAAGGGAGAGAAACGTGTCCGGCGATCCTGTCTTCGACATATTCGTTATTGGTGGTGGCATTAACGGCTGCGGCATTGCCCGTGATGCTGTCGGGCGGGGCTATACCGTTGCGCTGGCGGAAATGAATGATTTCGCGTCAGGCACCTCTTCGGGTGCCACCAAGCTCATTCACGGCGGCTTGCGCTATCTTGAACATTATGAATTTCGGCTGGTGCGCGAAGCGCTGATGGAGCGTGAAGTACTCTGGGCCATGGCGCCACATATCATCTGGCCGATGCGTTTCGTGCTGCCGTTCCACAAGGGCGGCATTCGTCCCGCCTGGCTGATCCGGCTGGGCCTGTTTCTCTACGATCATCTGGGTGGCCGTAAATTACTGCCCGCCACCAAAACATTGAATATGCGCAAGGACAAGGCGGGCAAGCCGCTGAAGCCTCTGTTTACCCGCGCCTTTGAATATTCGGATGGCTGGGTCGATGATGCCCGTTTCGTCGTGCTGAATGCCCGCGATGCTGCGGATCGTGGCGCCACAATCCTCAGCCGCAACCGCGTCATTGGCGCGCACCGGGATGGCGATCTCTGGATCATCGAGGTCGAGGACCGCGCCAGCCGCGCACGCAGCACCTACAAGGCGCGGATGCTGGTCAATGCAGGCGGCCCATGGGTCGATAGCGTGCTATCCAATGCGGTCGGCAGAAACAATGTTCACAACGTGCGGCTGGTGCAGGGCAGCCATATCGTGGTAAAGAAGAAATTCGATGATCCCCGTGCCTATTTCTTCCAAAATCCGGACAACCGTATCATCTTCGCCATTCCCTATGAGACGGATTTCACCCTGATCGGCACGACCGATCAGGATTATCAAGGTGATCCGAAGGATGTGAAGATTTCCAGCGCCGAGATCTCCTATCTTTGCGATGCCGCCAGCGAATATTTTGCCGAGCCGGTCCGGCCTGAGGACATTGTCTGGTCCTATTCCGCCGTGCGGCCACTCTACGATGACGGTGCTTCCAAAGCGCAGGAGGCCACCCGCGATTACGTGCTGAAACTGGAAACGCCGGAAAAGGCCGCGCCGCTGCTTAACGTATTCGGCGGCAAGCTGACCACCTATCGGCGTCTGGGTGAACATGCATTGGAAAAGATCGGCGAGGCCATCGGCGTCAAGGGCAAGCCCTGGACCGCGACAAGCCATTTGCCGGGCGGTGATTTTCCGGCAACCGGCTATCTGGCGGAAGTGGAGAGGCTGAAAAAAGTATTTCCATTCCTGGAGGACCGTTGCGCGCGTCGGCTCGTGCGGTGCTATGGCACGTTTGCCACGACGATCATCAATGGTGCCAAAAGCCTGGAGGGGCTGGGGCACTATTTCGGGGGAACCCTGTATCAGGCAGAGGTGGACTGGCTGATTGCTCGGGAATGGGCGGCAACAGCGGAGGATATTCTCTGGCGCCGCACCAAGCAGGGCCTGTTCCTCAGTGTCGAACAGGCACAGGTGCTGGAAGACTATATCGAGGAGGCGCGGGCGGCCTGACAGGCCAAGCGCGCAAGAGGGAGTGCCCGCATAAGGACCTGGACCGAGTCGGTCAAAGGTTTTGAGCGCGGCAAATGCAAGAATGATAGCGGATGGATGTGTCGGTTCCGACGCAGACCGTTGTCATTGTCGGCGGGCGGAGGAGGCCTGACGCACAATGCTGGAATTGCGAAACCTGTCCAAGGTGGTGGCGGGGGATGTTCACATTCATCCCGTCAACCTGACCCTGCAACGCGGGTCGCTGAACGTTCTGCTTGGGCCGACCCTGTCGGGCAAGACATCGTTGATGCGGCTGATGGCCGGGCTGGACAAACCGACGTCAGGTTCCCTGCTGTTTGATGGCAAGGACGTCACCGGGTTGCGGGTGCAGGACCGGTCGGTTGCCATGGTCTACCAGCAATTCATCAATTATCCGGCCCTCAGCGTCTATGAAAACATCGCCTCGCCGCTCAGGGTGCGCAAGGTCGATAGGGCCACCATAGACCGCGAAGTGAAAAAAGCCGCCGAGCTTTTGAAGCTGACACCCTATCTGGAGCGCACGCCGCTCAACCTGTCCGGCGGCCAGCAGCAGCGCACGGCGCTGGCCCGCGCCATCGTCAAGCAGGCAAGCCTGGTGCTGCTGGATGAGCCGCTGGCCAATCTGGACTATAAACTGCGTGAGGAATTGCGCGAGGAACTGCCGAAGATCTTTGCCGAACTGGGCGCAATTTTCGTCTATGCGACGACGGAGCCGTCGGAAGCCCTGCTTCTGGGTGGCCATACCGCCACGCTGTCGGAAGGCCGCGTCACGCAATATGGCCCGACCATCGACGTTTATCGCCGCCCGGCGGACCTGAAAACCGCCCGTACCTTTGCTGATCCGCCGTTGAACACTGTTCAGGCCATCCGGCGGGAAGGGCATTTCATGATCGGCGGTATTCCGGTTCTGACCGTGCCCCGGCACCTTGCGCATGTGCCGGAGGAGCCGTTGACGCTGGGCTTTCACCCGCATCACCTGTCGCTGGCAGGAGCCTCGTCGAGTGAAGGGGTCGCTCCTTTGGTAGCCCGCTCGATGATCTCGGAAATTTCCGGCTCGGAAAGCTATATTCATCTCGACTATGCCGGGGAGCGCTGGGTGATGCTGGAGCATGGCATTCACGATATCGAACCGGGCCGCGACGTGCAGGTCCATCTCGATACCCGTCACCTGATGGCCTTCGATGCCAGTGGCCGGGCGCTTGCCGAATATCTGGCCGGACAGCTTGAAGCGCAGGGGGAATAGACCATGGCCCGAATTTCCCTCGATCATATCCGCCACGCCTATGGCCCGAAGGGGCTGGCCAATCCGCTCTATGCGCTGAAGGAAGTGCATCACGAGTTTGACGATGGCGGTGCCTATGCGCTGCTCGGTCCCTCCGGCTGTGGCAAGACCACCTTGCTCAACATCATGTCCGGCCTGTTGCAGCCTTCGGATGGGCGCATCCTGTTTGGCGATAAGGATGTGACGCACTTGTCCACCGAGGCGCGCAACATTGCCCAGGTGTTCCAGTTTCCCGTCGTCTACGACACCATGACGGTTTACGACAATCTGGCCTTTCCGCTCAGAAATCGGCGTGTGCCGGAGGTGGAAGTCGATGCCAGGGTGCGCACCATCCTGAAGATGATCGACCTCGAAGCCTGGGCCAAGCGCAAGGCGCAGGGTCTGACCGCCGACCAGAAGCAGAAGATTTCACTTGGTCGCGGATTGGTGCGCTCCGATGTCAATGCCATCCTGTTCGACGAGCCGCTGACGGTGATCGATCCGCATATGAAATGGATGCTGCGCGCCCAACTCAAGCAATTGCACCGGGAATTCGCCTATACCATGGTCTATGTCACCCATGACCAGACCGAGGCCCTGACCTTCGCCGACAAGGTGGTGGTGATGTATGACGGGCAAATCGTCCAGATCGGTACGCCAGCCGAGTTGTTCGACCGGCCTAAACATACATTCGTCGGTTATTTCATCGGCTCGCCGGGCATGAACGTGCTGGCCGCCGGTATCGATGGCGATACCGCGATGATCGGCGGTGAGCGGGTCGCTCTTCCGGGCCGTCCGGTCATTCCCGGGGAAGCCCTTACCGAGCTTGGCATTCGCCCGGAATTCATTCGCCTTGGCCGCGAGGGCATGCCGGTGCAGATTTCCAAAGTCGAGGATATCGGACGCCAGAAAATCGTGCGCGCCCGTTTTGCCGACCAGCCGATTTCTATCGTGCTGCGGGAGGATGCCGATATTCCCGCTGAGCCAAAGGTTAGCTTCGATCCGACCGCCATCAACATCTACGCAAATTCCTGGCGGGTCGATTTCGCCGGTGCCGGATTGGGAGGTGTAAGGCCATGAACAAGACCTGGAACAACAAGGCCTGGTTTCTGGTGCTGCCCGTGCTGCTGCTGGTGGCTTTTTCCGCTGTCATTCCGCTGATGACCGTGGTGAACTATTCGGTGCAGGACACGTTCGGCAATAACGACTTCTTCTGGGCCGGTTCCGATTGGTTTACCCAGACGCTGCAATCGGAACGGTTCTGGGATGCGCTGTGGCGTAACCTGATCTTCTCGATGATCATTCTCGCCATCGAAGTGCCGCTTGGCATCCTGATCGCGCTGAACATGCCGAAGACCGGGCTCGGTGTGCCGGTCTGCCTGGTGCTGATGGCCCTGCCGTTGTTGATCCCGTGGAATGTGGTCGGCACCATCTGGCAGGTGTTCGGACGCAGCGATATTGGCCTGCTCGGCTATACCCTCAACGCCGTTGGTCTCGATTATAATTATGTGGCGAATCCATTCGATGCCTGGGCGACCATCGTCGTCATGGATGTCTGGCATTGGACCAGCCTTGTTGTGCTGCTGTGCTATGCCGGTCTGGTGTCGATCCCGGATGCCTATTACCAGGCGGCCCGGATTGATGGCGCCTCGCGCTGGTCGGTGTTTCGCTATATCCAGCTGCCAAAGATGAAACAGGTGCTGCTGATCGCCGTGCTGCTGCGCTTCATGGACAGTTTCATGATCTATACCGAGCCTTTCGTCGTCACCGGCGGCGGTCCGGGCAATTCCACCACCTTCCTGTCGATCGATCTGGTGAAAATGGCGCTCGGCCAGTTCGATCTCGGACCTGCGGCAGCGATGTCGATCATCTACTTCCTGATCATTCTGCTGCTGTCCTGGGTCTTCTACACTGTCATGACCCATAGTGACGCCCAGAGTGCGTCAGCACCGAAGGGAGACTAAGCCATGAACAACAGCCGGTCCCTTCGCTCCGTCCTGATCGTCAGTCTCTACATTTTGTTTCTGTTGCTGCCGATCTACTGGCTCGTCAACATGAGCTTCAAGAGCAATCAGGAAATCCTCAGTTCCCTGACGCTCTATCCGCATGAGCCGACGCTGAAGAATTACATCACGATTTTCACCGACCGGTCCTGGTATTCGGGTTATATCAACTCGATCATCTATGTGGTGCAGAATATGGTAATTTCGGTCGCCTGCGCGCTTCCGGCTGCCTATGCCTTCTCGCGCTACCGGTTTCTGGGCGACAAGCACCTGTTCTTTTGGCTGCTGACCAACCGCATGGCACCACCCGCCGTGTTTGCCCTGCCGTTTTTCCAGCTCTATTCGGCCTTTGACATGATCGACACGCATATTGCGGTGGCGCTGGCCCATTGCCTGTTCAACGTGCCGCTGGCGGTGTGGATTTTGGAAGGTTTCATGTCCGGTATCCCCAAGGAAATCGATGAAACGGCTTATATCGACGGCTATTCATTTCCCCGCTTTTTCGTGAAGATCTTCATACCGCTGATTGCTTCCGGCATCGGGGTCGCGGCCTTCTTCTGCTTCATGTTCTCATGGGTGGAGCTGCTGATCGCCCGCACGCTGACCACTGTCGATGCCAAGCCGATTGCGGCCGTGATGACCCGCACGGTGTCAGCATCCGGCGTCGATTGGGGCCTGCTGGCCGCAGCCGGTGTGCTGACGCTGATTCCCGGTGCCGTGGTGATCTATTTTGTCCGCAATTATATCGCCAAGGGCTTTGCCCTGGGCCGCGTCTGAGGAGGAGGACACGATGAACCTGTCATGGATGGCCTGGACCACGCCCACGGCGCTGTTCTTCATCACCATTCTCGCCCTGCTGATCGCCCTGTCGGTCTGGGAATATGTTTCGCCCGGCGGCAGTCCCCGCGTCGGCATTCTGCGGTTCGAGACGACACGCGGCGACAGGCTGTTCGTGTCCCTGCTCGGCTCCGCCTTCATTCATCTCGCATGGTTGGGGCTATCCAGTCTCAGCCTGTGGTGGGCTCTCGGCCTTTCGGTCATCTACGCCATCGGCGTGTTCCGGACGGTTTAAAAGCCCAGTAAATACGCATGCAATCGCAAACTCTGGGAGGACATGATGCGAAAGCACTTAATGACGACAACGGCGGCGATGCTGCTGGCCATGACTGGTGCTGCCTATGCCGGTATGGATGAGGCCAAGCAATTTCTCGATGAGGAGATCAAGGGGGAATCCTCGCTGTCGCGGGCGGATCAGGAAAAGCAGATGCAATGGTATGTGGATGCTGCCAAGCCCTTTTCGGGCATGGAAATCCATGTCGTTTCCGAATCGCTGACCACCCATGCCTACGAATCCAAGGTGCTGGCGCCGTGGTTCAGCAAGATCACCGGCATCAAGCTTACTCACGACGTCATTCAGGAGGGTGATGTCGTCGAGAAGATCCAGACCCAGATGCAGACCGGCCAGAACCTCTATGACGGCTGGGTCAACGATTCCGACTTCATCGGCACCCATTGGCGCTATGGTCAGGTCCGCAACCTGACGGACTGGATGACGGGCGAGGGCAAGGATGTCACCGATCCGATGCTGGATTTGAAGGATTATATCGGCCTGTCCTTCACGACAGCCCCGGATGGCAAGCTCTACCAGCTTCCCGACCAGCAATTCGCCAACCTCTACTGGTTCCGCTACGATTGGTTCAACGACCCGAAGATCAAGGAAGAGTTCAAGAAGGAATACGGTTACGAGCTGGGTGTGCCGGTCAACTGGTCGGCCTATGAGGATATTGCCAAATTCTTCACCGGACGCGAGATTGGCGGCAAGAAAGTCTATGGCAGCATGGACTATGGCAAGAAGGACCCCTCGCTCGGTTGGCGCTTTACCGATGCCTGGCTGTCGATGGCCGGTAATGGCGACAAAGGTCTGCCGAATGGTAAGCCCGTCGACGAATGGGGCATCCGTGTCAACGACAAGGACCAGCCGACCGGTTCCTGCGTCGATCGCGGTGGGGATACCAATGGGGCGGCCTCGGTCTATGCCGTCACCAAATATCTGGAATGGTTGAAGAAATATACCCCGCCAGAAGCGCAGGGCATGACCTTCTCCGAATCCGGCCCGGTTCCCGCCCAGGGCAATATCGCCCAGCAGATCTTCTGGTACACGGCCTTTACCGCCGATATGGCCAAGCCCGGTTTGCCTGTGGTCAATGACGACGGCACGCCGAAATGGCGTGTGGCACCATCGCCGCATGGTTCCTACTGGCATGAAGGCCAGAAGCTCGGCTATCAGGATGTCGGCTCCTGGACGCTGATGAAATCCACGCCCACGGATCGCGCCAAGGCTGCCTGGCTCTATGCCCAGTTCGTCACCTCGAAAACTGTTGACGTGAAGAAAAGCCAGACCGGTCTGACTTTCATCCGTCAGTCGTCCATCATGGACAAGACCTTCACCGACCGCGCCCCGAAACTCGGTGGTCTGGTGGAATTCTACAGGTCGCCTGCCCGCGTCCAATGGACGCCAACCGGAACCAATGTGCCTGATTATCCGAAGCTGGCGCAATTGTGGTGGCAGAATATTGGCGATGCGGCAGCCGGTGCCAAGACCCCGCAGGAAGCCATGGATGCCTTGTGCAAGGCGCAGGACGGCATTCTCTCCCGTCTGGAACGCGCCAAGGTGCAGGGCGAATTCGGCCCCAAGCTGAACGAGCCGAAGGACGCCGCCTATTGGGAAAAATACGCCAAGGACCACGGCAGCCTTGCGCCGCAGCCCAAGCTGGCTAACGAAAAGGAAAAGCCGATCACCATCAATTACGACGAATTGGTGAAGAGCTGGCAGAAGTAAGAAACATCAATGATCGATGCCGCGCATCATGATGCGCGGCATCGGAAATGTTCTTCACCGCAGCAAAATACGGTACAAAAAACGCCCGGCAATGTTGCCGGGCGTTTTATCTATATCATGCTTTTCCCCTGCCGCGTTTACGACAGCGGTCGATCAATTGGTCGGTAACGCCACCGGATTGTCGGACTGGTTGTGAAGATACACCAGCAGGTTGGCGCGGTCCTGTTCCTTGGGAATACCGGCAAAGCCCATCGCCGTACCCGCCACGAATTTCTTTGGCGCGGTCAGGAAGTGGTTGAGGTTTTCAAAGGTCCAGTGCTCGGAGCTGCCTTTGGAGAAATCCTTCATACCGGCGGAATAGGCAAAGCCTTCATGGCTGGCGACGGGCCGGTCGACAACGCCCCAAAGGTTGGGTCCAACCTTGTTGGCTCCGCCCTTGTCGACGCTATGACAGGCTGTGCATTTCTTGAAAATGGCCTCGCCAGCCTTGACGTCTGCCGATGCCAGCAGTTCCGCAATCGGCTTGTCGGCTGCGGCTGGTGCCGCACCTTCCGCGCCGCCAGCGGCAGGCGCTTCGGCAGCCACGATGGCATAGCCTTCCTTTTCGGGGGTCGGCGCGTGGAAAATCCCCTCCGACGCAATGGACACTGACATCAGTACGAAGATCGTACCAAGCAGTGCGCCTGCTCCCATATTCATGTAGGAATTCATTGGTTATCGCTCCCCATGCAGTCCGCGCAGTAGAAATCGGACAAGCCTCCATCTATGAAAAGGCTAAGACTTTTGCTTGACAGTTGCAACCCGATTATGCTCCGCCGCCCTGAGACGTTTTGCCACTTACCCCCATTGCTTTCAAAGGCGAATACCGATGTCTGACCATACACGCTTCAAAACCCTGGTTCTCATCCCCGCCCGCATGGCCTCCACAAGGCTTCCCGGTAAGCCCCTGGCTGACATTGCCGGCCTGCCGATGATCGTCCAGGTGGCAAAGCGCGCAGCGGAGGCCAATGTCGGACGTATCGTCGTGGCGGTGGATCATCCTGACGTGTTCGCCACGGTGACGGCAGCCGGTTTTGAAGCCGTGATGACCGGCGAGCAGCATCAATCCGGTTCCGACCGCATCCATGAAGCGCTGCTGAAGGTCGATCCGAAAGGCGAGGCCGAAATCATCATCAATGTTCAGGGTGATCTGCCCACCATTGACCCGGAGACGATTCGTGCCGCCTTGCGCCCCCTGGAGGACCCGCAGGTCGATATCGCCACGCTGACGGTGGAGATCGAGGATGAGGCGGAAAAGACCAATCCCAACGTGGTGAAGGTTGTCGGCTCGCCGCTGTCGGACAATCGCCTGCGGGCGCTTTATTTTACCCGCGCCACCGCCCCGCATGGCAAAGGACCGCTTTATCACCACATCGGCCTCTACGCCTATCGCCGCGCTGCATTGGAACGGTTCGTCGCGCTGTCTCCCTCGGTGCTGGAAAAGCGCGAATCGCTGGAACAGTTGCGGGCGCTGGAAGCGGGCATGCGTATCGATGTCGAGATTGTCGATACTGTGCCGCTTGGCGTCGATACAGCGGCGGATTTGGAAAAAGCCCGCGCCATTCTGGCTGCAAAATAAGGATAAGCCCGTGGTCACGCTCACCAACAAAATTTCCTTCCAGGGCGATTATGGCGCCAATTCCGACATGGCCTGCCGCGATATGTTCCCGGATATGGAGCCTTTGCCATGCCCGACATTCGAGGACGCTTTCACGGCGTTGGAAAACGGCGAGGCGGATCTGGCGATGATCCCGATTGAAAACACCCTGGCTGGGCGGGTCGCCGATATTCACTATCTGCTGCCGCTGTCACGCCTGAAGATTATCGGTGAATATTTCATGCCGATCCGGTTTCAGCTCATGGTGCTGCCGGGGGTGAAGGCCGAGGAGATCCGCACGGTCCACAGCCACATCCATGCGCTCGGCCAATGCCGGAAGATCATCCGTAGCCATGGCTGGAAGGCCGTGGTGGCGGGCGATACGGCAGGGGCTGCCAAGCAGGTTGCGGAACTGGGCGACCGCTCCATGGCGGCCTTGGCACCGCGCCTGGCCGCCTCGCTCTATGGGCTGGATATTCTCGCCGAAAATGTCGAGGATTCCGAAAACAACATCACCCGCTTCGTTGTGCTGTCGCGCGATGAGATGGCGTTGACGCGGGCGGCTGCGGATGAAAGCTTCATCACCACCTTCGTTTTCAATGTCCGCAATATTCCGGCAGCGCTGTACAAGGCCATGGGTGGTTTTGCCACCAATGGGGTCAATATGACCAAGCTGGAAAGCTACCAGATCGGCGGCAAATTCATCGCCACCCAGTTTTATGCCGATATCGAAGGGCATCCAGAGGATGCGCCGGTCAAGCGGGCGCTGGAGGAATTGCGCTTCTTCTCCGAGAAGGTCCACATTCTCGGCGTCTACAAGGCTCACGCCATGCGCGGCAAGTTTTAATCATAGATTGGAACAATGGCGGCGGGGTGCCGCCATTGCTCTGCGCACTCAATATGTCTGCGAATAGCCGATCTTGTAGAGCGGCTTTTTCGAATCATGCGGTGTGCTGGGCGCCTGTGCCTCGACAGCCTGCATGGAAGACGGCAGTTCAAACGGCAGCTTGCCTCGCGCCTTCTGCTTGCCCTCAATGACGTTGAACAGCGCCTCGTCACTGGCGCCGAAATTGCCGATCAACGCCTTTGTCTGATCCTTCAAATTGGTGAGAATACTCGGGCGTGACAGAAACACCGTGGCAATGATCGGTGTCTTTCCGGCAATGGCGGTCACGGCGTCGTAATCGGGGTTGCCGGGCTTGAAGGATAGGTCGCCTTCCTCATGCCGCGCCCCGAAGAAATAGTTGGGATGCAAGCGCTCAAACGGTGCCATCAGACGGACCAGGGCAAAATCCGCATCTTCTGGTTTTGTCACCACCTGATAGCCGCGCTTCTGGGCAGTGGCGGCATCGACATTGAGAAGATAGACCTTCTTTCCAGGCTTGACGGGAAGAATTTTCCCCTTGTTTTGCAGAACAACCATGGCGCGGGCTTGGGCCTTTTCGCCCTCGGCGACAAAATCCGCATTGCCAACGATGGCTTTGGCCTTTTGCGGGTCGGCATAGGGGTTTTCAAACAGGCCCTGCTCGAATTTCTGGATCAGCAACCGCTTGGCAGACTGATCGATCCTGATTTCGCTGACTTTCTTGTCTTCCACGGCTTTCACCAGGATATCGGAATTGGCGACGCCGCCGAATTGGTCGATGCCGGCGTTTACCGCCTTAGCAAAACGATCCTCGCGGCTGAGATCCTCCACCCCCCAGGGCATGCCAAACGTATCGGGCCGGATGATCGGCGTGTCGCCGGGCTTTTCGCCATTCAGGCATTCATCCTTGCAGTCATTGGTAATCAGCCAGTCGCTGACCACGACGCCATCGAACTTGTAGCGCTTACGCAGCAGATCGGTCAGCAATTGCTTGCTATAGCCTGCGGCCACGGGCTCCAGGGGTTTGCCGTCAAGCTTCACGCCATCGACAATCGAATAGGTCGGCATGATGCCCGCCACCTTGGCGGCAAAGGCACCCTTGAAGGGGGTGACATGCTTTTCGAAGTCCTTGGCCTTAAAAACCACGTGGCGACCATAGGAGTTATGGCCGTCAAAGCCTTGCGGTGCTGCGCCATAGCCCACCCAGTGCTTGGCGACGGCGCTGACGCTGCCGGGTTTCAGGCCCGTGGTGCCGTTCTGGAAACCTGCGACATAGGCTTCCGCCATGCGCCTGGAAATCTGCGGATCTTCTCCGAACGTGCCGGTCGAGCGTGGCCAGCGTGGTTCCGTGGCAAGATCGATTTGCGGTGACAGGGCCTGCTGGATGCCAACGGCCAGATATTCCTGTCGAGCGATATCGCCGAACTGGCGCGTCAGTTTCGCGTCGTCGAGCGCCCCAAAACCCAGGCTTTCCGGCCATTTGGAGAAACCACCGCTCTGGGCCGAAGCGCCCAGCACATATTGGAAATGGTTGCGCGGATCGGTACTGATCGTCAGCGGAATGCCAAGCCGGCTGGCCTCGGCAATCTCCTGGAGCTTATTGTTTTCTGCGGCCAGCTGTTCGGGCGGCAAAGATAGCCGGGTAATATAGGTGGCAACCTTGGCGTCGTTGATCAGGGGCTTGATCCGCTCCAGATCGTAACCGCTGCCGCGTCCCTGTCCGGCCTCCGATCCGGACGCCAAAGCTGGTGCCGTCCCATGCATCATCAACCCGGCCTTTTCGATGAGGGTCATCTGGCTGACGAGGTCACTTGCCCGTTCTGCCGGAGAACGTCGCCAATCCTCATAAGGGTCCAGGCGGCCGTTGCGGTTAAGATCCTTGAAGGTCTTTGCATCGACCGTGAGGATCGCGGCGGAACGGGCGGTGACGACAGGCTGGTTTTGAGCGATGGCAACAGACGCCATCAGAATGGCGCAGGACGCCAAGCTAAACATTTTCATCGATGATTTCCTGAATTGATGAATTTTCGCCGAAAAACGGGCCAAAAAACGGATTGCTGAAAAGCCAAGCGGAGGGCCTACCGAGGCACAGCCCGCCGTTTCACCGTGGCATTGGGTTTTGAAAGCAAAGATATATCCTCCCTCGAAATAGGCTATCGCGCGTGATGTTTTGCGTCATCGTCCGCTGACCCCTCCCATCGGACGATGACATCACATTCGCTTACCATAGCCTCACACGTTTTCCGCGTAAATGGTGTTAAAGGCCGTTCCAGACGCAGCATTCACCACCTTAACCAGCCTTGCCCCAGTCAAGCCAGTCGCTCATCAACCGATGGGCAATGGTGCCGGGCGCGGGGGCCTTTACCGTTTCAGTCTCAAGATCGATCATCGCCTGCAACTCGGCCCGGCTGAACCAGCGGCAATCGGCCAGTTCGTTCTCGTCGCGGGAAATCTCGAAGCTCAAGGCCTGTGCATAGCAGCCGATCATCAGTTGATGTGGCATCGGCCAGGGCTGGGAGGCGTGGTAGCGCACACGCCCAATGGTGATGGCGGCCTCCTCATAGGTCTCGCGCCGCACGGCGTTTTCGATGGTTTCCGCCGGTTCGACAAAGCCTGCAAGGCAAGAATACATGCCTTCTGGAAAATGCGCTCCGCGCCCCAGCAGGCAGCGGTCGTTGTCCTCATCCACTGTCATCATGATTACCACGGGATCAGTGCGCGGAAAGGCCATGCGCCCACAGGCCGGACATTCGCGCTTGTAGCCGCCAAGCCGTGGCTCCATCGGCTTGCCGCAGGTGCCGCAGAAGCGGTTCTCACTGTTCCAGTGCAAGAGACTGAAGCCCTGTGCTGCCTCGCCGACCAGTTCGGCATCAATATTGGGATCACGAAACAGCTCGCGCGCTGTTAAGGCCTTGTAGCCAGTGGCAAGCTGCTCCTCGCTGATTGTCACGGGGACGGCGATGCGCGGCTCGCCGCTGGGGCGGCGACCCAAAAGCACGGCATTGTCGAGGTCCGGTCGCAGGGCGGTCAGCTCGTAAGGCGCAAATAGCGGGTCCAGCACCAGTCCTTCATGCTTGAACACCAGCCGATTGCCGGCAAAAGCCAGCACATGCATGCCCTCGGCCTTGAAAGCCTCGGAAAGGCTCTCTTCCGAGCGATGCTCGGCATAGCGCTCCAGTCCGTTGCCGGAAAAGGCGGTGAGGGCGCTTGCCTCTGGATGGGGTGTATCGATATCAAACAGGGAAATTGAGGTCATGTCAGCGCATCCAGAATTGTCGTTGTCATCGTCGCAAGGGCTGTGTCCGAATAGGGCTCTGCCACCCCATGTCCCCAGATCGGCCCAGGCCAGTTCGGGTCGGTTTCAAAGCGGGCAACGACATGAACATGGAGCTGGCGCACCACATTGCCAATGGCGGCGATGTTGATCTTGGTGGCGCCGGTCGCGGTTTTTAAGGCGGAGCCGACGTGCACCTGTTCGTGCAGCAGCTGGATCTGGTCGTCCTTGGAAAGCTCGAAAATCTCAGCGACATCATTGCGGCGCGGCACGAGGATCAGCCAGGGCCAGCGGCTATCCCTGGACAGGCGCAGGTCGCTTAACGGCAGCTGCAAGATTGACTGGCTGTCGCGCGCCAGCCGTTCATCGAGACGGAAAAGCTCCAAGATCGGTCTCCTCAAGGCTATTTTGTTTTTACGCATGCCTGACCGTAAAGCCGATATCCACTTTTACCGGAAAGGCGAACAGTTTTTTTGGTCCTCGGCTTGCAATTGCCGCCGGAATTGCCGATATGTCGCTCGGGAGGTTGGTGGTGGACGAGCCACTCGCCAACCGGGTCAGGTCCGGAAGGAAGCAGCCCTAACGAGCGCGGCACGGGTCATCGTGCCAGCCTCCCACCCTTCATGTTTATGGCCAGTCCTAATCAAGCGTGGCCGTATCCCGCCCGAAACGGGGAGACTGGCAGCGCGATGTCCGATCTGGAACCAACAGCACAAGCTGCTCCCGCGTCCGGCCAAGCCTCCGGTGCTTACCGGGTTCTGGCGCGCAAATATCGCCCCAAGGATTTCACGGACCTGATGGTCGGCCAGGAGCCGATGGTCCGCACCCTCACCAATGCGTTCGAGACGGGCCGGATTGCCCAGGCCTATATGCTGACAGGCGTGCGCGGGGTCGGCAAGACCACGACCGCCCGCATTCTCGCCCGTGCGCTGAACTACAAGACCACTGAGATTGACCGCCCGACCATCGACCTGAAAATCCCCGGCGAGCATTGCCAGGCGATCATGGAAGGCCGCCATGTCGATGTGATCGAGATGGATGCCGCCTCCCATACCGGTATCGACGACATCAGGGAAATCATCGAGCAGGTACGCTACCGCCCGGTATCGGCCCGCTACAAGGTCTATATTATCGACGAAGTGCATATGCTCTCCACCGCTGCCTTCAACGGTTTGTTGAAGACACTGGAAGAGCCGCCGGAACACGTCAAATTCATCTTCGCCACCACTGAAATCCGCAAGGTGCCGATCACGGTGCTGTCACGCTGCCAGCGCTTCGATCTGCGCCGCATCAGCGCTGGCGATCTCGTCGGGCTGTTTTCCACCATTCTCTCCAAGGAAAATATCGAGGCGGAAGACGAGGCGCTGGCAATGATCGCCCGTGCCGCCGAGGGTTCAGCCCGTGACGGACTTTCCTTGCTCGATCAAGCCATTGCCCATGGGGCAGGGCGGGTCGAAGCAGATGCCGTGCGCTCCATGCTGGGTCTGGCCGACCGCGCCCGGGTGGTCGATCTGTTTGGCCATATCGTGCTCGGCGATGTCGCCGCAGCGCTTTCGGAATTCAACAGCCAATATGAAGCCGGCGCCAGCCCAAGCGTGGTGCTGACAGATCTTGCTGATTTTACCCATCTGGTGACGCGGCTGAAATATGTACCCAATGGTGCCAATGACCCGTCGCTGAGTGAAGTCGAGCGGGTGCGGGGGGCGGACTACGCCGAGAGCGTTGCCGTCACCACGCTGTCGCGCATCTGGCAAATGTTGCTCAAGGGCATTCCCGAGGTGGAAAACGCCTCCCGTCAGGCCGGTGCCGCCGAAATGGTGCTGATCCGGCTGGCCCATGCCGCCCATCTGCCGTCGCCGGAAGAAGCGGCGCGCCGCCTGCTGGACATGGCACAGGATGGCGGGGGTGCCCCGCAGGGGACCAGTCCCAGAGGCGGTAATGGCGGTGGCGCATCGGCCAGCTATGGCGGGCAGGCGGTGGCGCGGGCGTCGAGCGATCCGGCCCCACGTGCATTAGGCCAGACCCAGCCGACCGCGCATTTGCAGGTGGTTCCCAAGGCATCACCGTCGCCTGACATTGCCGCCCGCCCGGAGACAAAACCTGAGATCCAACCGGATGTGCCCGAGCCCAAGGTTCCCGTGCGGTCGCTGGATGACATCGTCCATCTCTGCACTGCAAACCGCGATCCGAAGCTGAAAGCTTTGACCCGCGCCTATGTGCGGCTGGTCAAGCTGGAAAACGGCCGGCTGGAGATTAATCTGCCGCCGGAGGCACCGAAATCGCTGGTTGGTGATCTGCAAAAGCGGCTGGAGGAATGGACCGATATCCGCTGGATGGTCATCCTCAGCCGCGAGCCGGGGGAAAAGACCCTGGCCGAGCAGGAAAAGAGCGATCACGAAGCGCGGATGACCGATGCAGCCGCCGATCCGGATGTGATGGCGATCCTGTCGCGCTTTCCCGGTGCGAAAATCACCGACGTGCGCATCCGAACCGTCACGGAGGAAGAGGACGAGGCCCTGCCGCCGCCAGCGGCCGCCGAATCCGCCGAGGGCGATATTCTTCCTGGAGACGATATCGAGTTTTAGAGTTTAGCCGGCTTATCATCTGTCGCGGAAGCGTGAAACCGCTGCGCGTCTGACAGACGAAGCCAAGAACAACGGACTATATTAAAGGAGGCAGGTCATATGCGCGACATCATGGGCATGATGGGCAAGGTCAAGGAAATGCAGGCCAAGATGGAGAAGATGCAGGAAGAGATTGCATCGCTTCAGGTCGAGGGAAAATCCGGCGGCGGATTGGTGACGGTGACGATGACCGGCAAGGGTGAGTTGAAGGGACTGAAGATTGATCCGTCGCTCTTTAAGGAAGACGACGTGGAAATTCTCGAAGACCTGATCGTCGCGGCCCACAAGGACGCCAAGGACAAGGCCGAGGCCATCGCTGCCGAAAAAACCAAGGACATGACCGCTGGCTTGCCGATCCCGCCCGGTTTCAAGCTGCCGTTTTAAGTTGGTCGCGACAGTTCCGAATTCGTAAAGGCGAGGTCATTCCTCGCCTTTTTCCGTCTTGCCATTAGTGCGGTCGACATGACCGAGATCCTTGCCGGGTTCGATCACATCACGCACCCGCTGTTTCAATTCCTTTGGCCCCGGAAATCCGCCGTCGCGCTTGCGTTCCCAGATCAGCGCACCATTGACGCGGATCTCGAAATTGCCGCCGGTGCCAGGAATCAGGCCCACTTCGCCTAGGCTATCGCCAAAGGTTTGCAAGAGTTCCTGTGCCATCCAGGCGGCGCGCAGCAACCAATTGCATTGGGTGCAGTAGAGAATGGTTATTTTCGGCTTATCGGTCTCAGGTTCAGTGGTCATGGGGACAAGGCTCTCGGTGTTTCGCATAGGTCGCGTTGGCGCATAAATACAGTATAAGTGAAATTGAATTTGAATCTTTCCCGGTGTAGGCTGGGCAGTGATAGTCTTAGAGTTTGCCTTAAGAAAAGTGAAATCCGTAGAAATGTACAGCACCGGCTTGGGAGGGCAGAATGTACAAATTTGAAGTTTATAAAGACAAGGCAGGCGAATTCCGGTTTCGGTTCAAGGCGTCGAATGGCGAAACAATGTTCAGCTCTGAAGGCTACAAGGCAAAAGCCTCGGTGATGAGCGCGATTGCCTCCATTCAGAAAAATGCGCCTGAGGCAAAGATCGAAGACCAGACCACGGCAACTGTCTGATAAGGCGTGATCGGCGTGGCCAAATTGCCTCGCCGATGTGCCCAAGCTCTTATAGAGAGCCCACACGCTTGTAGAAAATCGTCGTATCGCAGAAGCGCCCGTCGGGAAACAGCGCATAATCCGGCACGACACCAGCCCGCTTCCAGCCGAGTTTATCGTAAATTGCTTCAGCCGGTTCGCCGGTCGCTGTATCCAGTACGATCAATGTCTTGCCTGCGCGGGCGGCCTGATGCTGCGACGCCTCCATCAGTTGGCGCGCGAGACCAAGTCCACGGGCAGAGCGATGCACCAGCAATTTTTTGAGATCGGCACGGTGCGGCTGGTTGGGCGGCTGTTTCAGGCCGATCTGTACCGTACCCACCACGGTTCCCTGATGTTCTGCCACCAGCAGCAGGCTATCACCCGCCTCGACAGCATTGGCGACGCCCTCCCAAAAGGGCCTAGCCGTTTCAAGGTCGAAGGGCAGCATGAAACCCACCGATGCGCCGCCATTGACGCAATCGGAGAGAATCTCACAGAGGTCGGGAATCGCTTCACGGGCGTCAGAGGCGTTTAGCAGCCGAATTGCAGTCATGGTCATTTCCTTCGAATCAGCGGCCAAGATCGATGATCACGCCATAGCGGGCAGGGCGGTCCGTGGGGTTATGGAAGGCGTGGACCTCGCCGATATCCATATAAAGACAGTCGCCCGGCTCCAGCCGGTGAACGGTATCGCCGACGGTCAGCTCGATAGTGCCTTCGAACAACCAGACATGTTGCCATTGCCTGCTGCTGGGATGGGGGCTGGCAGGCTGCGCGGAAAATTGGACACGCGCGCCCGGCGGCAGTTCCACCTCCACCACATCGACCCGCGCACCGGTGCCGGGTGCGGAAACGGCGCGGCGCAGATAGCCGGTTTCGGGGTCTTGCCACACTGGCTGGTCGGCGTGGCGCATCAAGGGTGAGCCATGATTGGGTTCGGCAAAAAATATCGAAAGCGATTGACCCAGCGCCGAGCATAGCCGTGCCAACAGGGTGGCGGTCGGGCTGGCTTCAGCGCGCTCGATACGGGAAATCATGGCCCGGCTGACGCCGGAGAGATCCGCCAACTGGTCGAGTGTCAGACCGCGTGCTGTGCGGATCGCTTTTAGTCTGGCTGCAATGGCGAGAGTGAGGGTATCAGGCGTATTTTCCATGATATAAGAAATATAGTATCTTATAGTGGAGTCAATAACCTTTCTCGTGCGGCTCACAGCAGCAAAATCACGTTTTATCAACAAGCCTCTTGCATGTCGCCCAACTCCCGGCCTTTTTCGCGTGCCAAGAGAGCGTATGATTCGCACGACAGGACGAGTCGAGCACAACCCCAAGGAGACAGACGTGATTGAGATCAGAAAACCGCAAATCGAGGAAATGCGGCCGAAGATTACCGTCATCGGGGTTGGTGGTGGGGGCGGCAATGCCGTCAACAACATGATCAACGAAGGCCTGCAAGGCGTCGATTTCATTGCCGCCAATACCGATGCCCAGGCGCTGACCATGTCGAGAGCCCCGCGCCTCATTCAGCTTGGTGCCGAAATGACCGAGGGTCTCGGTGCCGGTTCGGTGCCGGAAACCGGACGGATGGCCGCAGAAGAATCCCTGCATGAAGTGATGGATCACCTGGCCGGTACGCATATGTGCTTCGTCACTGCCGGCATGGGCGGCGGCACGGGGACAGGTGCAGCGCCGGTGATTGCGCGTGCGGCCCGTGAGGCCGGTATTCTGACGGTCGGTGTCGTCACCAAGCCCTTCAGCTTTGAAGGTCGCCGCCGGATGCAGGCTGCCGAAGAAGGCATCGAGCGGCTGCGTGAAGCTGCCGATACCGTTATCGTCATCCCCAACCAGAACCTGTTTCGCATTGCCGATGCCAAGACCACCTTTGCCGATGCTTTCGTGATTGCCGACAAGGTGCTGTTTTCGGGCGTGTCCTGCATTACCGACCTGATCGTCAAGGAAGGCCTGATCAATCTGGACTTCGCCGACGTGAAATCCGTCATGAAGGGCATGGGCCGGGCGATGATGGGGACCGGCGAGGCGACCGGCGACAGCCGCGCCATGAAGGCGGCGGAAGCGGCGATTGCCAATCCGCTGCTGGACGAAGTGTCGATGCGCGGCGCGCGCGGCGTGCTGATCTCGATTTCCGGCGGCATGGACATGACGCTGTTCGAGGTCGATGAGGCCGCTACCCGTATCCGCGATGAGGTCTATGACGAGGCCGATATCGTCGTCGGCGCGATCTTCGACAAGGAACTGGACGGTACTTTCCGAGTGTCGGTGGTCGCCACCGGGCTTGGCGAAGAGGGCGACCATCAGCAGGCACGCTGATTTCGCCCGGCCTTTGTCAAAATTATCCTTCAAATGCCCCGCATTTCCGCTTTGCGGCATGCGGGCGCGCTGCTATATGCGCAGGCCATGAGCACACAGAACCGCACGCCTCTCGACCATATCCGCAACTTTTCCATCGTCGCCCATATCGACCATGGAAAATCGACGCTGGCCGACCGCCTGATCCAGAATACCGGCGGCCTTGCCGAACGGGAAATGTCGGAACAGGTGCTCGACAGCATGGACATCGAGCGCGAGCGCGGCATCACCATTAAGGCCCAGACCGTGCGTCTGCATTACAAGGCCAATAATGGTGAAACCTATGTGCTGAACCTGATCGACACGCCCGGCCATGTGGACTTCGCCTATGAAGTCTCGCGGTCGCTGTCGGCCTGCGAAGGTTCGCTGCTGGTGGTGGATGCGTCCCAGGGCGTTGAAGCCCAGACGCTGGCCAATGTCTATCAGGCCATCGACAACAATCATGAGATCGTCACCGTTCTCAACAAGATCGACTTGCCTGCCGCCGAACCGGACCGGATCAAGGAGCAGATTGAGGAAGTCATCGGCATCGATGCCTCCGAAGCCGTGCTGATTTCGGCCAAGACCGGGCTTGGTATTCCCGACGTCTTGGAAGCGATCGTTCACAAGTTGCCCGCGCCGAAAAGCGCGCTGGGCGACAAGGGGCCGCTGAAAGCGCTGCTGGTCGATAGCTGGTACGATACCTATCTCGGCGTCATGGTTCTGGTGCGCGTTATCGATGGCGTGCTGACCAAGGGCCAGACTATCCGGATGATGGGGACGGATGCCAAATACCAGGTAGAGCGCGTTGGCGTGCTGACGCCGAAAATGGTCGCCATGGACAGTCTCGGTCCCGGCGAAATCGGTTTCTTCACCGGTTCGATCAAAGAAGTGGCCGATACCCGCGTCGGCGATACCATTACCGAAGACAAGCGTCCGACGGAAACGATGCTGCCCGGCTTCAAACCTGCCCAGCCGGTGGTGTTCTGTGGGTTGTTCCCGGTTGACGCCGCCGATTTCGAGGATCTTCGTGCTGCGATGGGCAAGCTGCGTCTCAATGATGCCAGCTTCTCTTTTGAGATGGAAAGCTCGGCGGCTCTCGGCTTCGGCTTCCGCTGTGGCTTCCTTGGCCTGTTGCATCTGGAAATCATCCAGGAGCGGCTTGAGCGTGAATTCGATCTCGACCTGATCGCCACGGCCCCTTCGGTTGTCTACAAGCTGTTCATGACCGATGGCAGCGAGCGTGAGCTGCACAATCCCGCCGATATGCCTGACGTGGTGAAGATCTCCGAGATCCACGAGCCCTGGATCAAGGCGACGATCTTGACGCCGGACGATTATCTCGGCGGCATCCTGAAGCTTTGCCAGGACCGGCGCGGCATCCAGACCGAACTCACTTACGTGGGCAAGCGGGCCATGCTGACCTATGAGCTGCCACTCAACGAAGTGGTGTTCGATTTCTACGACAGATTGAAATCGATTTCCAAGGGCTATGCCTCGTTCGATTACCATCTGGATGGCCACAAGGAAGGCAATCTCGTCAAGATGTCGATCCTCGTCAATGGCGAGCCGGTCGATGCATTGTCGATGATGGTTCACCGCATGGCAGCTGAAAAGCGTGGCCGTGACATGTGCGAAAAGCTCAAGGACCTGATCCCCAAGCACATGTTCAAGATCCCGATCCAGGCCGCTATCGGCAGCAATGTCATCGCCCGCGAAACCATTTCGGCGCTGCGCAAGGACGTGACCGCCAAGTGCTACGGTGGCGATGCCAGCCGCAAGCGCAAGCTGCTGGACAAGCAGAAGGCCGGCAAGAAGCGGATGCGCCAGTTCGGCAAGGTCGAAATCCCGCAGGAAGCGTTTATTGCCGCTCTGAAAATGAGCGACGAATAAGCGGTCTCGATGATCTGATGCTATATCAATGCAAAAGGCGGAAAACCGGGAGGTTTTCCGCCTTTTTTGTGAGAAAAATCTGCACTCAGCTATGGGCGAAAATATCGGTCTCTTCCCAGCCCAGCAGGTCCAGTTTGGCCCGGGTCGGCAGGAACTCGAAGCAGGCGGTGGCGTGGTCCATGCGGCCATCGCGCACCAGCCGGGCGGTTAGCTTGTCGCGCAGCGCATGCAGATAGAGCACGTCGGAGGCGGCATATTCGAGCTGCGCCGGAGACAGCGTTTCTGCCGCCCAGTCGGAGGATTGCTGGGCCTTGGACACATCCACATCCAGCATTTCCTTGAGGTTGTCCTTTAGTCCATGCCGGTCGGTATAGGTGCGCGACAGACGCGAGGCGATCTTCGTGCAGAACACCGGCGTGGTGGTGACACCAAACGTATGGAACAGCACGGCGATGTCGAACCGGCCATAATGGAAGATTTTTTCCCGGGTCGGGTCTTCCAGCAGGGCGGTCAGGTTGGGCGCCTGGCGCTGGCCCGGCGCAATGCGAATGACGTCGGCTGTGCCGTCACCCGGCGAAAGCTGCACCACGCAGAGCCGGTCGCGGCGGGGGATAAGCCCCAGCGTTTCGGTGTCGATGGCGATGGCGCGGGTATAGCGCGCCGCGTCTTCGCTGCTGATATCACCTTCATGGTAGCGAATGGTGGAAGCCATGCCTGTCTCCTGCTGTCTCTTTGGTCTTTGTGCGGCCTATAACGGAAACAGCCGTGCAGCGATACCGAATATCAAGAACCACGCCTGAAATCATCACGTCACAGTTTCGGATTGCTCACCGGTCCTTCGTCGCAAAGCTCGGTATAGGCCAAGGTCTGGTCCAGATGCTCGGCGCGAAGCGACAGCAGCTTTTCGGCATAATGCAGCCTTATCGCACCATATGCCGGGTCCTCTGCTAGGTTGGTCAACTCGCCCGGGTCAGCCTGAAGATCGAACAGCAGCGGTGGCAGTCCGGCAAAATGCACATATTTGAATTTTTCGTCACGGATCACGGCGAGATTGCACTGGCTGGATTTCAGACCGAGGGCATTCTCCGTGGAATTTGTCACCACATCCCGGAAATCGAATTCCCAGAATGCGTGGTCCCGCCAGTTATCGGGTTGTGTGCCGCCAAGAAACGGCAATAGGGAGCCGCCGTCCTGATGATTGAGAGGGCTGACGCCCATTCGGTCCAGCAGCGTCGGCATCAGGTCGGCGGCGCTGGTGAAGGCTTCCACCACTTGCCCGTGGGTGCTAGTGTTCGCCGGATCGCGGATCACCAGTGGAATGTGATAGCTGCCATCATAGGCGCCGCCCTTGCCCAGCATCCAGTGGTCGCCCAGCATTTCGGCATGGTCGGAGGTGAAGACAATGATTGTGTCGTCCCAGGTGCCGCTGTCTTTCAGGGCATCGACGATCCGGCCAAATTGGGCATCGACCTCGGCGATCATGCCGTAATAGGTGGCGCGGATTACGTCGATCTGTTCTGAACTCCAGTCGCAGACGCGGCCTTCGGCGCCGGCAATGAAAGAGGATTGAGGCAGCTGCGGCAGCATCAGCTCTGCCAGTGGATGCACGGCCATTTCCGCTTCCAGCGTCGGATGACGCACAGGTTTGGGTCCATTGCCCGGCGTAAACATCCGGTTATAGGGTTTGGGAACACAGAAGGGCGGATGCGGGCGCAGGAAGGAAATATGCGCAAACCACGGGCGCGTCTGCTCCTCGCGCCAGTTCAGGAAAGCCTCGGCCAGAAACGCGGTCGGTGTTTCTTCCGCACTATAGGCCGGTGGTTCCTGATTGGGCTGGACTGGCCGCTCCTGCCCGGTCTGATGGAGTTCGCGCCCGGGCCGCACGCCGCCGCGCCGGGTTTTCAGCCAGCTCAGCCATTGCCGATCATCTTCCAGCAGCAATTGCCCAACCGTAAAGCCCGGCAACACGCCCTCATAACTGGTCAGATGCGGATCGGCGGGCGGCAGGTGGCGGGGATCGAGCGATACATCGGTATAGCCGAACAGCGTCGGATCGTAACCAGCCCGGCGCGCTGCCAGCGCCACCGTGTCGAAACGGGCATCGAGTGGCGAGCCGTTGCGACAGACCCGGTTGTTCATCTGGTAAAGCCCGGTATAGATCGCTGCCCGCGCTGGCGAGCAAGGGGCGGCTGCGGCAAAATGTCGATGAAACAACAGGCCTTCTGCCGCCAGTCGATCAACATTGGGGGTCTGCACCACGGGATGGCCGACCGCTGACAGGCAATCGCCCCGCCATTGGTCCGCGGTGATCAGCAGGATATTCGGCTTTTTCTGCATGGATGAGGTCTTTGCTTGTTTTGCCACGGACGCGATGCGCAAAATTTATATCGGCGAGGATCTGGTTTTCCTAGGACGGTTTTTGGGTCTTTCTAAGGTCCATGCAGGCTTGGTTTTCGAGCTTGGCTTCCAGCGGGGGCTTTGTCTGTCAGGCCATTGCGCAGATAGGTCTCGTGGGCAATCTTCCAGCTCTGCCCGCGCTTGATCCGGGGGCTATGCAATCGTCTCGATTGGAAATGCGCAAATTCTACTCATTCGTCAGCGGATGATCGGCGATCGAGGGTGAAAGGCCTTCGTTTCTTGATAGATTTCGCAAAACGCCGGTATTTTCGCTCCTTTGCTATGCGCTGGATACATTGCTGCAATGCGGTATTAACGATATTCATCCCCGGGAAATCCTCTATATTGAAATCATCGAAGCGACGCACTCCTCCTCCCAGTGTCGCTTTGAAGGGATCGGCGATACTCCTCCTCCCAATTGCCGATCAAGTTCAAGAGCCCGACGCATCCTCCTCCCGCGTCGGGCTCTTTTGCGTTCTGGCCCTAGCCTTTCCTCTCTTCAATCCCGTCTTATCCGGTTCGATGCATAAACGATGCTTTCGTCTGCTTTGAATTGGTTTAAACAGTCTGGGCAAACCTTAGCGTGATGACCGCGCGGAGGATTGGTGCGATGACTGGATGACAGTGAGGCTTGACCCTATGGCGGTAAAATTCGGCACTAGCGGACTGCGCGGTCTCTCTTTGGACCTGGTTGGCAGCGTTTCGGCTCTGCATGCGACGGCATTTGCCAGAATGCTGCTTGCCAAGGGCTATGCCAAGCAGGGCGCGACCGTGCTGATCGGCCAGGATTTTCGCCCCTCCAGCCCCGAAATCGCTGCCACCTGTATGGGTGCGCTGCAACGGGAAGGGCTGGTTCCGGTCGATTGTGGGGCCATTCCCACGCCAGCGCTGGCCTTTTATGGCAGTAAGATCGGTGCGGCCTCGCTGATGGTGACAGGCTCTCACATTCCTGCCGACCGCAACGGCATCAAATTTTATCGGCCGGATGGAGAAATCGACAAGGCTGACGAAGAGGCGATCACTGCACTTGCCGCTGAGTTGGCGGCTGATGAGGCCGCTAACCGCGTTGAGCATGGCACAGGCGAAGACCGATACGCGATTGCCGTCGACCTGTTTCTGAAACGCAATATGGCTGTCCTGCCCCCTGCCGCCTTTAAGGGCATGAAAATCGGCGTCTATCAGCATAGCAGCGTGGGGCGTGACATGCTGGTGACCCTGCTTGAGGGCTATGGCGCATCCGTCCTGCCGCTGGGGCGCTCGGAGATCTTTGTCCCTGTGGATACCGAGGCGGTATCGCCTGAAACAATCGGCAAGCTTTCCGCCTGGGCAAGCGAGCATGGCCTGGATGCCATCGTCTCCACCGATGGCGATGCCGACCGTCCGCTGGTGGCCGATGAAAAGGGCGCGTCCTTGCGCGGCGATCTGCTGGGGTTGATCACTGCAAACCTGTTGGGCGCCAAGGTGATTGCGACACCTGTTACCTCCAATTCGGGCATTGAAGCCGCAAGCGGATTTAAGGTCCTGCGCACCCGTGTCGGCTCGCCTTATGTGATTTCCGCCATGAATGCGGCGCTCTCGGCGGGTGAAAGCGGCGTGATCGGCTTTGAGGCGAATGGCGGCGTGATGTTGGCCTCCGATTTCACTGTTCATGACGGCGGTCTTGCCGCTCTGCCGACCCGCGATTGCGTTATGCCTATCCTGGCAGCGCTCTATGCAGCGGCCAGCACCGGACAGACACTCTCCGCCGTGGTGTCAGATTATCGCCTGCCGATTGCCCTTTCCGACCGACTGGAGCACTACGCCTTGGACAAAAGCAGTGCGCTGATGGCATTTCTGCGCGTCTCGGACGAAAACCTGAACACCTTTCTGGCACCAATAGGGACCGTGCGGGAAACCAGCGATATCGATGGTTTACGGGTGACGCTCAGTGATAACAGGGTCATCCATTTCCGCCCTTCCGGCAACGCCCCGGAAATGCGCTGCTATGTCGAGGCAAGCGATCGGGCATCGGCGGCCAGCCTGCTGGCCCAAGGTCTTGCCTTGCTGGCAAAATGGCCAGATTGACAAACCCAGAGGCCTGTCAATCAAGCGGATAAACAAGGTGATACGCTTCCCGGCGGGGTGCTGTCCTTGGAACGCAAGGGATTGTCATGCGCTTTTCGCTTCCGCCGCGTGCCTGCTGCGGCTACATCATTTGCAGGATTGATTTTTTGCAAAAAGGATGACCGATGGACCGTGGCCACGACCCCAGTGAACTTGAAATGGTGGTATTGATGACGCCGGATATGGCGAATTTTTCCGGCAAGGTGCATGGCGGTGCGCTGCTGAACATTCTCGACCGGGTCGCCTATTCCTGCGCCTCGCGCTTTTCCCAGCAATATGCGGTGACGCTGTCGGTGGATCAGGTGGTGTTCCGTCAGCCGATCCACGTCGGTGAACTCGTGACGTTCCGCGCATCGGTCAATTATGCCGGGCGCACATCAATGGAAATCGGCATTCGGGTCGAGGCGGAGGAAATCCGCACCGGTGAACGCCGCCATACCAATTCCTGTTACTTCACCATGGTTGCCGTGGATGCCGAGGGCAAGCCGACCGCCGTTCCATCCTTCTGTCCCGAAACGCCGGCGAAAATCCGGCGGGAAAAGGCGGCCCGTGAGCGTCGCGCCCTGCGTCAGGAATTCGAGCATCGTTTCAAGCAGGTCAAGTTGTCCGGTCAGGACTAAAACATCATAGTTTGGGATTTGATCGTTTAACCCTCAATGGCGCCTTTTTGCGTTATGACCTGCGGCTCTCTTTTGCCCCACCGATGCTCTCCCGCCGAAACAGATCGATTACATGACCGAAATCACCTTGAATGTCCTGCCGATTTTCCTGCTGATTTTTTCCGGCTGGGCGCTGGTGCGCAGCCGGTTCCTGAACGTGGATATCGGTGATGCCTTAAGCGAATTTGTTTTCAAGGTCGCGGTGCCGGTTCTGCTGCTGCATACGATTACCCAGGCTGATTTTCAGGGTGCATCGCCTTTTCGTTTGTGGATTGCCTATTTTGCCGGAGTAGGTGTCACCTGGACCATCGGCCATCTCGTGGCGACACGGGTTTTTGGCCGCGACCAGCGGATCGGTGTGCTGGCCGGGGTATCCTCAGCCTTTGCCAATAATGTTTTCATCGGCCTGCCCTTGGTCAGCCGCATGCTTGGCAATGACGGTGTTGTTGCTCTGTCCATTCTGCTGGCCGTGCACCTGCCATTGATGATGGTGATCGGCACGGTCTTGATGGAACATGCCGAGCGCCGGGAAAGCGGGGTGCAATTGCGGGGAATGCTCGCCGTCTTGCGCCAGGTCGGGCGCAATCTTGTCACCAATCCGCTGGTGATTGGCCTTGCCATCGGACTTATGGTGCATGTGATCGGCCTGCCGATCCCGGCGACGATTGAGACCGTGCTCAGTCAGATCTCCGCCATGGCTGGGCCGGCGGCGCTGATTTCGCTGGGCATGGCTCTTACCAAATATCGTGTCACCGGCAATGTCGGTATTGCCAGCGTTACCTCGGCCCTGAAATTGGTCCTGATGCCCGCATCCGTGTGGATGGCCTGCCACCTTCTGCATTTGCCGCATGAATGGACCATGGCGCTTGTGCTGACGTCTTCCGTGCCGACGGGCGTTAACGCCTGGCTGATCGCCAATCGGTTTGGGGTCGGCCATGCGCTGGCCGCCTCGACCATCACCATTACAACAGCACTTGGTGTGTTTTCCGTCACGTTCTGGGCGTGGCTGCTGGGCGCGTGATATGAATGCTTTGCGTACAAAGCCAGAATGGGAGCGATGTGTAAAAACTCAGGCCAGATCGGCGATCCGCCAATAGAGCGCTTCGGCGGGTAGGGCGTCTTCCTGCGGCGCCGCTAGCGCCAAGGTCGGGGCAGTATAATGTTCTGTCTCAAGCTCCAGCACGTCGGTGTGGTCGGCTGTTTCAAGCGTCACATCGTCGCTCAGGACATAAGACTGGCTTTCGGATAGGGTTTCTGCCGCGCTGCCGCTGTCTTCTTCCGCCGTTTCCTCATCCTCGGCAGAGCCGTCGCGCTGGTGCTGGCCGTTGTTGTCCTGGTGCGCGTCGTCGTCGCCCAGAGCCTCGATGGCATCCACAGTCTCAGTCTTGCCGCGACCGGGTTCATCCTGAACCGCAAGATAGCTCACCACCGGAAACGGCACGAAGGGCGGCACATGCAAAACCGATGCATGCACTATGGCCTGTGCTCCGGCAAGCGATAGAATGGCCTGCTCACGGGTAATCTCTTCTTGCCGTACGGAAACCAATACCGCTTGCGCTTCGCCGGCTGGTGTCTGGTTTGCCGAGGAATTTGCCTGCATCTGGCCGGCTTGCATCTGGCTTAAACGCCTTTGGTTTATCTCCAGCAATGTAGCCTGGTTGGCGCGGGCATCGGCATTGATCGCAGGGTGCAGATCGTTCTGTTCATTCTCCTGCATATCCTCCGTCTGGAAAAACATTTGGCGCAGCAAATCCGTGTCGGAATCCTCTTCCGGCATTGTTGGGGGGTGGAGTGATGCTCCTGTTACATCCATCCAGCCTTTCAAAGACAGCACGGTGGCGACCATTGTATCGATGCCATCGCCGTCAGTGCTGCGGGGCAGAATTGGGTCCTGATGATTATCCTGCAAGGGAGCCGGCGTGGTGAAAGCTCCATAGGCTCGGTTCGTGGCTTGTGTCGCCAGGCCGTCCATCGCGGCTTCCCGCGCTGTCTGGGCAAGGCCTGTGGCAAGAGGCGGTACTGCACTATTCCCCATCGCCACGGCTGCGGGCGTTCCGGTTGTTCCTGGCATTCCGGTCATTCCAGAGGTTCCAGTCTGGCCATTGCGGTCGAAAGCTAGCGCTTTCAAGCCTGTCTCCGTGGCAGCTTTGGCCGCAAGTCCCGTGCTTGTTTCCTCCGGCAGGTCATCCATGCGGGTCATAACCGTTTCGGATTCTACCATATTGCCAGCAATTAACCTGTTGTCCGTGGCTGGTGCTGCGCCTGTCGTTGCCGTTTCGTTTGTCACCAGCGCCATTGCGGCAGAAAGCGCTTCAGGGCGGATAGCTTGTAAAGGCGTCTGGCGCCCTGCCACTTCAGGGTTTGCGGGCGCTTGCGCCGAAAGGCTGCGAGGGGCCGGAGTTTCCTCCGCCTGCGTACCATCAAGAACTGGTGTGGATGGCGTGCGGTTCGTGGTGACGTCTTCCGGTTCCGACACAATCGGCGCGGTTTGAGTAACGACTGCCGCCTGTTCGGCTCGCGGTTGCGCGGTAGAGACCGCCGCGCTTTGCGCTGCGAGTGCCGCGGTTACGGGTTGTCCCGCAACCGGGCCAGGAGACTGTTCGCTTAACCTGGCAGCTGGCACCTGTTGCCCTGTTGCAGGATTTAACGTTTGCGGTGCCGCTGTCTGGCCCGATGCTGTCTGGCCCGATGCTGGCGGGGCCCCGGCGGATTGAGGTGGTGGTGGGTTGGATGGGCTCGCGCCATTTTGGCTATAGGAGGAAACCACGTTCAGCGCCTTCAGATCACCGCTATTGTTGCGCTTGATTTCCATATAGGCGGATAGCAGGGCTGCTTCCGGACCATCGGTATTTTGTAGAACCCGCAACAGGACCTCGATCTGCAATCCTTTCAGGGCTTGGGTCAGCTGCGTTTGCAGCCGTGCTCTTTGGCCGTCGTCCAGATTGGCAAGGGCTGTCGCGAAGCGCTGGGCAAAGGCCGCGTCGGTTTCGCCGGGATCACGCTTCAGCCCGATCGATTGGCCGACCAGATCGGCGATTTCCGCCAGATCCGTCTGCACGCTTTCCCGGCTGTTGAGCAAGAGGTTATTGATGCGTCCGGCAATCGCCGAACCGCCCTCGCGGTCCACCCGGATCATGCTATCGCTCGTCAAGCCGCTCATGGCCGTGTCGGACAGGGCGGCCTCGGTGGCGCTGTCGTGAAAATTTGGCGCAGTGCGCGATAAAGCTTGAACGGGAGGCAACATAGCATATCCCTTTTTGCAAAAGGACCTGGCCAACCAAGGCCCGGCCATGCAATCCGGAGTTTAAGGGCAGAGTGTGCTGGAAAGTCGCTCATGCGGCTTTGATATCGGCTGCCCCGGCCCAGAACCTTATGCACCGGACCTGAAACCCGTTGCACCCCAGCTACGCGGGATTGCATCGGACGCCGTGCAAGGCAGTTGCGAATCACCTTATCAGGATAGAATGGCTGCACATGGTTAACAATATGTTAAAGCTCTCATCTGCTCGTCTCGGAGAGAGTGTTTCGCCGTAATCCTTTCTATCTGCTGGTTAATTTTCTCCTTAAATCGATTCCGGTTTCGGGAATTATGAAGTAGCATACACCGCACCATAACCCTGCCCGATTGCAACATGCCGGTGAGCCTGATGAGCCGTATCAATCCGATCCTGAACACCGATAGCTACAAGCTGGGGCATTTCCTGCAATATCCTCCCGGAACCCGGGCGGTGAGCGGCTATGTCACCACGCGTGGTGCTTCCCTGCGGCCGGAAGTGGTGTTTTTCGGCTTGCAGATGTTCTTGAAGGAATATCTGTCACAGCCCATCACCCAGGCCGATATTGATGAAGCGCAGGAACTGGCCGCCCTGCACGGCCAGCCTTTCGACCAGGCCGGTTGGCACTATATTCTCTCCGCCCATGGCGGATTTCTGCCTTTGCGCATAGAGGCGCTGCCAGAGGGCAGCTTCTTGCATCGCGGCGTGCCGATGGTGCAGGTGGTTAATACCGATCCGGCCTGCTTCTGGTTGCCCTCCTATATTGAGACGGCGCTGTTGCGGGCGGTGTGGTATCCGTCCACGGTCGCCAGCTCGCTTCGCCATGTGAAGCAGACTTTGAAGCCCTTCCTCGATAAAAGCTGTGACGACCCATCGGACAAGATTGGCTCGCGGCTGTTCGAATACGGCGCGCGCGGTGCAGCCAGCCTGGAACAGGCCGGATTGGGCGGTGTGGCCAACCTGCTGCATTTCGACCACACCGATACGCTGGAAGCGGTGCTCTATGCCCGACGCTATTATGGCGCTGCCATGGCCGGTCTCTCGATTCCGGCCTCGGAACATACGACCATGATCGCCTGGGGCCAGGACCAGGAAGTGCAGTCTTTCGCCAATATGATCGACCGGTTCGGCGATTATCCGGCCTATTCGGTGGTATCGGACAGCTATGACATTCACAATGCAGTGTCCGAAATCTGGGGCAAGACCCTGCAACAGAAAGTGCGCTCCAAGCCCGGCAGGCTGATTGTGCGGCCAGATAGCGGCGATCCGATTGATGTTCCGGTTCAGACGGTGGCCCAGCTTGCCTACCAGTTCGGCACGCGGTTGAATGCCAAGGGCTATAAGGTTCTGGATGACAAGGTGCGGGTCTTGCAGGCGGACGGCGTGTCGCTGCGCGATATCACCATGATCCTTGGTCGGCTGGAAGCCATGGGCTTTTCGGCGGAAAATATTTCCTTCGGCATTGGTGCATCGCAATTGCAGAAGGTCAGCCGCTCGACCTATTCCTTCACGATGAAATGCAGTGCCATCATGGACGGGCAGGAGCGTTGGCGTCCCATTTCCCGCCGTCCGGTCACGATGCAGGAACGCATGCCGGAACCTGGGCGTCGCGCCGTCATCGTGGAAGGAGACGAGTTTGCCTCTATTGCTTTGGAGGATCTAGGCCGTCGCACCAATCATTTGCAGCCGGTTTGGGAAAATGGCCGCCTGCTGAAAGAATGGAGTTTCGACGAAATCAAAGCAAAGGCCAGGACGCCGCATCGCATGGATATGTGATGCGATGGCGTAAATCGGTGGTCAATTCTGAAGTGCTGTTTGGGGTTTCTGCTTCAAACGGTGTCGGGCAGGAACATGCGATAGAGACCATTGTCGTCGGCAAGGAAGCCCGAAGGACGCTCGATGACCGGTGATCCATCCTCCTCGCTTGAGGACATGGCATCGAGCCAATTGGCCGGTAGTCGCTCTTCTTCCTTGACGTCGTCTGCCTTGATCTCGGCAATTTCCTCGATCATTTCGGCAGAAAGAGGTGGAATTTCCTCCCTCGGCAGTTGGCGTTGAGGGGTGGAGAACAGGAACCCGATCTGCTGGCTGTCGTCATGTGCCGCTCCGAGCCGCACAGTCCGTTCCACAGGATAGGTCTGGGCGGAAGGCGCTGAGGAAAGCAAAACACCGTCTCTCGCAATTGATGCAGTATCCATCATGGTCACACAGGTCAGGCGCACATGGCTTCATCCATGGTCGCTATGGCTTCACTTTGAACGGGCAATGGCTTGGATGCGCACACATCGTTGCGCCCGGCCTGTCCCATCGATCTTTGGCAGCCGGCTCGAGCTTTCGTCCGTTCTGCTGCCAGGGCAAAAGCTAGGCCGAAATCTTTAAGGAAATACTGATGAAACCGGCATTGCCGGAAAGATATATTTTACCTTGACGGACGTCAGCCCTCGTTGAGATCGCACCCTTTGAGTGATGAAATCCAGGTGCTGCGGAGCTTGCAACAGCGCCCGTTTTTGATAGGCATGGGCCAACAAGGATGAGGTGGCACCCATGACGATCACGCTTTATGGCATCAAGAATTGCGACACGATGAAAAAGGCGCGGACCTGGCTGGAGACGGCGGGTATCGATTATGCCTTTCACGACTACAAGGCCAAGGGCATAGACCGCGCCAGCCTCCAGGCCTGGAGTGCCAAGCTTGGCTGGGAGGTGTTGCTGAACCGGGCGGGTACGACGTTCAAGAAGCTCCCTGATGAAGCCAAGATCGATATGAATGAAGAAAAGGCTCTGGATCTGATGTTGGCCCAACCGTCTATGATCAAGCGCCCGGTTCTGGACAAGGACGGGACGCTGACGGTGGGGTTCAAGCCGGAGCAATATCAGGCTGTTTTCGCAGGTACCGGGTTTTAAATTTCGGTCCGATGCTCCAGGGTCTACATCGCTGTAACGAGGCAAATAATGTCGAAATCGACCCGCGCCACGCTGGCAATGGAAAAGGCTGGCCTGGCCTTTACCGTGCATCACTACGATTACGATCCGAACGCCGAGCGTATCGGCCTTCAGGCGGCGGAAGCGATTGGCGAGGAGCCGCGCCGGGTGCTGAAAACCCTGATGGCGGAGGTGGATGGCAAGCCTGTCTGCGTCGTCCTGCCCTCCGATCAGGAGGTCAGCATGAAGAAACTGGCCGCCGCCATCGGCGGCAAGCATGCCGCGATGATGAAGCCCGCCGCTGCCGAAAAGCTCACCGGCTTCGTCGTCGGCGGCATCAGCCCTTTCGGTCAGAAAAAATCGGTGCCGACCGTGATCGAGCTCTCGGCGCTCAATGAGTCGCATGTCTATCTAAACGGTGGCCAGCGTGGCTTGCAGGTCCGGTTGGAGCCGAAGGCGGCGCAGGCCGCGCTCAATGCCATTGCAGCATCGGTTATTGCCTGAAGGTAGATTGTCTGGCGGTGTTTTTTGCCTTCAATTCTGTATGAAATGACCTATCTCTGTCTCGTGATCATGTGGGTCTTCAGCTCACCGCTGATCCGGTACCGGTGGGGACCGGATTGACGCAGCCGGAAGCCTCCGCGGCCTCTGCGCGATTGAAAAGCGTAGATGCTTTCGTTTCGAAAACCAGGAAAAAATCTATGACCCTGCCTGATGTCTCAAATTCCATCGATCCGGTAAAGCTCGACAAACTGGCCGAAGTGGCCGTCAAGGTTGGTCTACGGCTGGTGCCGGGCCAGGATCTGGTGATCACCGCACCGCTGAACGCGCTGCCGCTGGTGCGCAACATTACTCGTCATGCCTATATGGTCGGTGCCGGTCTTGTGACGACCTTCTATTCGGATGAAGAGACGACGCTGGCCCGTTATGCCCATGGCGCGGATGCCAGTTTCGACAGGGCTTCCGGCTGGCTTTACGAGGGCATGGCCAAGGCCTATGCGGGGGGTGCGGCGCGGTTGGCGATTTCCGGCGATAATCCCATGTTGCTTGCCAGTCAGGACCCCGCGAAGGTGGCGCGAGCCAACAAGGCCAATTCAATTGCCTTTAAGCCTGCCTTGGAGCCGATTTCCAATTTCGACATCAACTGGAATATCTCGTCCTATCCCAACCCATCTTGGGCCGCTCAGGTGTTTCCGGATCTGCCCCTGGATGAGGCGGTGAAAAAGCTGGCGGATGCGATTTTTGCTGCCTCCCGGGTCGATCAGCCCGATCCGGTCGCGGCCTGGATGGCTCATAATGGTGAGTTGGCCAAGCGTTCGGCCTGGTTGAATGGCGAGCGGTTCTCAAGTCTGCATTTCACCGGCCCCGGCACGGATCTGCGGGTTGGCCTGGCCGATGGCCACGAATGGCACGGCGGTGCCTCCACGGCCAAGAATGGCATTACCTGCAATCCGAATATCCCGACGGAAGAGGTGTTCACCACGCCACATGCGCTGAAAGTGGACGGCGTTGTCTCCTCCACCAAGCCGTTATCGCATCAGGGCACGCTGATCGACAATATCCAGGTGCGGTTCGAAGCGGGCCGGATCGTCGAGGCCAAGGCTTCGCGCGGCGAGGAAGTGCTCAATAAGGTCTTGGACACCGACGAGGGCGCCCGGCGTCTGGGAGAAGTGGCACTGGTGCCGCATTCATCGCCGATTTCGGCGTCCGGCATCCTGTTCTACAACACGCTGTTTGACGAAAACGCCTCGTGCCACATCGCGCTTGGCCAGTGCTATTCCAAATGCTTCCTGGACGGAGCATCGCTGACGCCGGAGCAGATCAAAGCCCAGGGCGGCAATTCGTCGTTGATCCATATCGACTGGATGATCGGTTCCGACAAGGTCGATATTGACGGCGTGAAAGCGGATGGCACAACGGT
Source organism: Allorhizobium ampelinum S4 (assembly GCF_000016285.1). Lineage (NCBI taxonomy): Bacteria > Pseudomonadati > Pseudomonadota > Alphaproteobacteria > Hyphomicrobiales > Rhizobiaceae > Gillisella > Gillisella ampelina. Next base: position 125,657 of record NC_011989.1, read on the forward strand.
GCCCGTGATGCGCAAGGGCGAATGGGCCTGAAAATGCATTCGGCCTGCGTTTGATAAACGCAGGCCGGTTTCATCGAAATAGAGACCCGCGCACCAAATGTGGTGCGCGAAAGTCGTCATAAATTTTTAAATTTGTTGCATAATTTTCTCTTTAAGCCGGTTCCGGTCTAAAGAATTATGCAGTAAGGCCGATCAGCCCTGTCTGGCCTTACGGTTGGCATAACGCTGATCGCGTTGCGCCTTGCGGGTGGCTTCGTCTTCAAGCAGACGGGAAATTCTGGCTTTTTCAGCGGCGTCGCGGGCATCGGCTTCAGCTGTTGCTTCAGCGGCAAGTGCGGCTTCACGAGCAGCAGTCTCGGCTGCAAGCTGTTGCTGTTCCTGCAATTTTGTCTGTTCGCGCTCGGCGCGCCGTGCTTCTCTGGCCTCGGCTATCGCCTGGCGCTCTGCCTGGCGGGCGAGACGGGTTGGTTCCGACGCTTCCTGCGCGGCCTTATAGGCCTGAAGGAGAGCGGCCTTTGCGTCGGCAGCGGTTGTACGGCGGTCGACGACTTCATTTTTTCGGCTATTTTTCAAAGAGATGTTCCAGTTGTAGATAGGGCCTGCAAATCAGGCTTTTCGGGTCGTTTTGGCAGCAGTCGCGGCGTCAGCCATCTGCTGGTCCTGCAATTCCTTGGCAAGCCTTGCTTCGCGCAGCCTGAGGGTTTTTTCTTCACGGGCAAGCACGAGCGAATCCTGTTCTTCCACGGCACGACCGCGCGCGAAGAACTGCGACTGCTCCTTGTCAAAAGCGATTTCCGCCTGCTGACGTGATTTACTATAGTTTTCTGCCATGGGGTCGCGCCTTTCTGGGTGGCAGCGCCGCGTGCCGGGCATGGCGCGCAAAAAACGCTACGACATTCTGCGCCGTGTACATCAAGTGTACGTGAGGCCGCTGTGACACTTATTACGAAGGCTCAAAGATGCAGATCACATCCTTGCCCTGAAGACATTTCACATATCTCAAAGACAACAAGGACTTGAGATGTTTGCAAAAGGCATAGGAATTGCCATCTTCACGGTCTCTTCGCATACCATCTGCTGCATATTTCATGTGCGACCCGAACCGGGCGCAAGAGGTTATGCAACAGGAAATCGTGTGAGCGCGGTCTGCGACGGCGCGGCAGGCAATAAAAAAGGCCAGGCAAACTGCCTGACCTTGGTTGGATCATGCTCTCAACAATGCCAGTACATCCGTGGTCAAAGGAAAGCCGAACCTTATATTAAGCAGCCTGGAGATTGCAGGCCGACATCTTGCCGGACTTGTTGTCGCGTTCCATGTCGTAGGCGATCTTCTGGCCTTCGACGATTTCACGCATACCAGCGCGTTCAACAGCAGAGATATGCACGAATGCATCTGGGCCGCCATTGTCAGGCTGAATGAAGCCGAAGCCCTTAGTGGAATTAAACCATTTAACTGTGCCAGTGGTCATGATGAACCCTTTCATAGCATATTGAGTGACCACAGCGCATAACGCCGTGGATGAGGATAGCGATTTTTGAAAGGAAGGTTCGTTCAGGGCGCGGTGCTAATTGCGCGGTAACCAAAGCTCAGCAAGCAAATATCGATGACCAATAGATACCCCCTCAAGGCGGCCATGTCAACCAAAGCTTTGAATTTATTATGATCCGCCTTTTTCCCAAGCCATGGTCAAGGGGTCCAAAGCCTTGTATCCGCACCGTAATCTCTGTCTGTGCGGCACCGCGTTCAAACGTCCATTCTGTCGCTCGTGACTGTGCCGTTTGCACTCTTTTGGTTAGAAAAGACTACCCTGTCCGGCGGGTGGCTCCGACTTTTTCGGCGATTTGGGCAAGGGATTCGGCCTTCCCGGGGCTGGGGTTGTCGTTGCGGAAGCGGCTTGCGGTGGAGGTGACGCCTTATCACCCTCTCCGGTCACAGCGGAAACCCGGCCATCGGCAAATTCGATGGCGATGGCTCGTCCATCCTCAAGTCCCGCCGCACGCGACAGGGGCCGATCATCCTGCCCACGGATTACGGCATAGCCGCGCATCAGGACATTCTTGTAGGACAGCGATTGCAGCATCCGGTCATGGGCCGAGACCGTGGAGCGGGCGCGGCGCAGATCGTTGATAACAGCGCTGTCGGCCCGGCGCGAAAAGCTGTCCAGCCGGTCTCTCGAGCGTCCCGTTTGCGCTTTCAGCCGGGCCGGAACCGCCGTCAATGTTGCATCGATCCGTCCGAGATTGGCTTTTTGCCGCTCGATCAGCCGTTCGATAATCCGGTCAGAAAGGGCGGCGCGTTCGCTGACCCGCTGTCGGCGTTCCACCAGGCGGCGCACCAGCATATCCGGCGACAATTTGGCGGCGGCCCGCTCGAAGCTTTGCCGCTTGGTCATGGTGTTCAGTTCCAGGCTACGGCCAAGACCGCTGGCGGCTTCATCGAAACGGCGGCGCGGCAGCGCCAGCAATTGATCGAGAGAGGGCAGGGCGCGGGCCAGCGCCCGCAGGTTCTGGCGGCGATGATCCATCTGGCGGTTGACGGCGCCTGCCAGTCGGGCAGCAAGCCCGGCCAGTTGCGCTTCCAGATCCGCCTTGACCGGCACCGCCATTTCAGCCGCGCCTGTCGGTGTTGGTGCCCGGACATCGGCTGCATAGTCGATCAGTGTCCAGTCCGTTTCATGGCCGACCGCCGAAATCAGCGGAATGGCGCTGGCGGCGGCGGCGCGCACCACTGCTTCGTCGTTGAAGCTCCACAGGTCTTCAAGGCTGCCGCCACCGCGCGCAACGATCAGCACATCCGGCCTTGGGATGACACCATCAGGCTGAAAGGCATTGAAGCCGTTGATGGCGTTGGCAACTTCGTCGCCGGAGCCTTCACCCTGCACTTTGACGGGCCAGACCAGGACATGCACGGGAAAGCGGTCGGAAATCCGGTGAAGAATGTCGCGGATCACAGCGCCGGTGGGCGATGTGACGACGCCGATGACCTTTGGCATAAAGGGCAGCAATTGCTTGGTGGCCGGATCGAACAGGCCCTCCGCCGTAAAGCGACGTTTGCGCTCCTCGATCAGCGCCATCAGGGCTCCAGCGCCAGCCGGTTCCATCTGCTCGATGACGATCTGGTATTTGGACGAGCCGGGAAAGGTGGTGATGCGGCCCGTGGCGATCACTTCCATGCCCTCTTCGGGCCGGTATTTCAGCTTGGAAAACGAGCCCTTCCAGATCACCGCGTCGATCCGCGCCTTGTCGTCCTTAAGCGAAAAATAGGCATGGCCGGAGGAATGCTGGCCTCGAAAGCCGGAAATTTCGCCGCGCACCCGCACCTGGTCGAAGGCGGTTTCGATGGTGCGCTTGATCGATCCGGAAAGCTCCGAGACGGAAAATTCGGTCAGATTGCTGGGCTGGTCGTCGTCAAAGAAAGAGGCCATGACAGTGTTTTATCCAAGCTTGCAAAAAAACGCATCTTTTTTTGGAAAGACGTTAACAGGCTTTGTTCGGGCCAATTTCATGGGGCCAATCGTTAACTCTCGGATGGCAATATGCCAGACATCACGATTTGTCTGTCATACGGGATTGCATCCATGACCTTTCTCATCGCCATGGCAATTGGCATCGCCACCGGAATGACCCGAAGCATCATGGCGATTGTTGCGGTTTCCCTGGTGCTTTTGACGGCGGGGCTGGTCATGCTGGCTCTTTCGCCTGCGATGACGGCGATGGATCTGCTGACGGCGCTGATTGCCTATAATGTCGGGCTGATCGATTGCCTGATGGTCTCGCTTGCTCTGTCACAGCGCAAGATCGCCTGACCTCACTATTCGTTTGTAAACTCTACCCGTTCACGGCTGCGGTTTGACCAAAAAGATCCGCAGGCCGGACTGGCTGTCAGCGGCAAGCGGCTGAAGATAATCAGGCACCCTGTTGCGGTTCAGGTCGGCATAAAGCCCATCTGGCTTCAAGGCGATCAACTGGCGGGTTTGCGAATCGGAAGGGCAGAAGGCGAGAATGCCGACATGGGCGCCCACCAGAAAAGCACGGGCGTCCGGCGGGGTAGAGAGACCGATATGCAGTTCCGTCAACATGCCTGCCTGGTTGCGATGATAGGGTGCCGTCAATATCCGATGTGGGGTAAAGCGCAGGATGGAAGTGCCGCTTTCCGATGGGGCGGCAACCGTCGTCGGTGCTAAACTCGTCAATTGGACAAGAGCATTTTCAGATGAGCAATCGCGGCTGGCATCCTGGGATGCCGGGCCGGATCGACTCTGTGGTTTCAATCGTGCCGTTCCTTCCACGGCAAGGGTGCCTGCGATTGCCCACACGGAAGGGACCGACAGAAGAATGCTGGCGATATAGGCAAGGCTTGGGATCATGCGGGCTGGTCGCAGCATTGCGCGCCTGCGCAGATCGGCAACCAGCAGCGCGAGCGGCAGGATCGGGATCAGGTTGGAAAACATTGCGCCGCGCACCTGGATCAGCGCGACACCGAGGCTAACCGCCAGCAAGAGCGCTAGCGCCAGATGCGCCTCCACCTGGTTTTTCCGCCAGACCTGGATCAGGCAGACCAGCAGCCCGAACAGGCCGACGGCGTAAAAGCCGCCAAGAGTTCCCGGTTCCTGCTGTGCCATGGCAAAGATCGAGCGAGCCTCGCCGACATTGTTTAGCCAGAGTGTCACCAGCATCGGATCGAGGTTGGCGAGCGGATTGCCGAGGCATTGGGGCGCGACGATCAAGGCTGAGAAACCGACGCTGGCACCGATCACCAGCAGCAGGAACAGCCGAATACCGGCAGGGAACCGGCTGGCAAAGGCAGCAGCGGAAAACAGCAATCCGCCGCCAATGGCTGTCAGGGCGTAAAAGCCGAAGGAGAGATTGTCGCAAGTGACCGTGCGATAGGATTGCGGCGGCACGGTTGCCACAAACAGAAGTGTGACCGACAGCGCCAGGCTGAGAGAATAGGCCATGGCGCAGGCCCGCATAGCTTTGCCATGCCAGGCCCAGAGCAGGGCGACGATAGCGCAGGTCGTGGCAATCAGCGGGGTGGTCTCCGCGCCGATGGCCAGCGCCAGCGCCGCCGCCGCACCAGCCAACGCAAACAGTGTCGATGAGCGTGTCCCGGAGCGGGCGTCAGACTGAGTCGCTGGCGCAGCGGTTGAAAGCACGGCGGTCAGGAAAGCGATCAGGGCGATCTGGACATTGTGATGATCGATTGCGCCGGGCAGGAAACGGTTGGATGTCAGAAGATAAAGGGCGCTCAGGCAAAGCGCCAGATGCATGGTCACCCGGCCGCCCAGCGTCCATCCGGCAGCACCGAGCGACAGCATGACCGGCACGGTCCAGAGGAGCGGCCAAATGGCAAGGGCAACCGCTTCGGCTGTACGCGGCACAAACCAGATGCCCGCCAGCCGGATCAAGGCGGCAATCGGCCAATCGATCAACCGCGACCAATGCATCAGCGTGCCGGGTGCCAGGCCCAGCCGGTATTGCATCATGTCGAACCAGCCCTGACCGGCAAGATAATCCCTTACTTCGATCAGCCGCATGGCATCGTCATTGTCAGCGCCGACATAATCTTTTGCAAAGGGCAGCGTCGTTGCGCAGATGGCGACGATGACCAGCAGGCAATAGCCCAGCATGACCGGCAGGAGGCGCGCGGCGGTCCCGTGCGTCTTCACCAGACAAGTTGCAGAGAATACGGGAAGGGAAGACTTGGACGTCATCGGTATTTCCGGTTGTTCGGGGCCTCCCGTTTTGGAGGGATGCGACCAAGATTCTTCGATTGTTCGGCTTATCCGAAACCTAGCCTTAACCTTCTCAAGAAATAGTAAAATCTCCAGGAGCCGCGTTTCGGCTGCCCGAACATGTGTATCGAGTAAGTTCATGGGCCAGACACCAGTACCGGACGTGGCGGTCCTTATTCCCTGCTATAACGAGGCCAGCACCATTGCCTCCGTGGTGCGCGGTTTCCGTACCGCCCTGCCGCAGGCGCGGGTCTATGTCTATGACAATAATTCCACCGATGGTACGGCGCTGGCCGCCATGCTGGCCGGTGCCGAGGTGTTGCAGGAACGCAGGCAGGGCAAGGGGCATGTGGTGCGCCGGATGTTTGCCGATGTTGACGCCGATGTCTATCTGATGGCCGATGGCGATGGCACCTATGCGCCGCAGGATGCGAATGCGTTGATCCATCTGCTGATGGAAGAGCGCGCCGACATGGTGGTCGCCACGCGCCGCAATGTCCACAATGATGCCGGACGCCAGGGTCATGCGCTTGGCAATCGCCTGTTCAACGGGCTCTACCGCTTTCTGTTCGGGCCGGGCTTTAGCGATATCTTCTCCGGCTACCGTGCCTTTTCGCGCCGCTATGTCAAAACCTTTCCGGCGGTGTCGGCAGGTTTTGAAATCGAGACGGAAATGTCTGTTCATGCCTCGCGGCTGAAATTGCCGGTGGTGGAACTGGAACTGGACTACGGACGGCGGCCAGAAGGCTCCCATTCCAAGCTATCGACCCTGCGCGACGGCGCAAAAATCCTTTGGATGTTCGCCATGTTGTCCAAGGAGACGCGGCCCTTTGCGACGTTTTCGGCGCTGGCCGGGCTGGTCCTGGCGATAAGCCTCGGTTTCATGGTGCCGGTTCTGGGCGAATATTTCACCACCGGCCTCGTTTCTCGGCTGCCGACCTGGGTCCTGTCGGTGGCGCTGCTGTTGATGAGCCAGCTATTGTTTATTGCAGGGTTGATTCTGGATTCGCTGTCACGGGCGCGGGCCGAGCATTTGCGGCTTTCCTACGTCGCCTTGCCCGCCTTTGTCGCTCCTGAAAACGCTGCCTTGTCAGCGGCTGATTCCGCCATCGATCCGGCTCGGTCGGCTGCGGATGCTGCATGAAAAAGCTGGTCCGTTTTGCTCTGGTTGGCAGTACGGGTTTTGCCGTGGATGCCGGGCTTTTATGGCTGCTTCTGTCTTACAGCGCTCTCGGCCCCTTGGCGGCCCGGGCCCTTGCCATTCTGGTGGCCCTGCTCGTCACATGGCGGCTTAACCGGGCCTTCACCTTCGGGGCGTCCCGGCGAAGCCTCGCCGTCGAGGGCTTTCGCTATGGCTCGGTCGGGGTGGTCTCGGCGCTGGTCAATTACGGTCTTTATGCCGGGTTGTTGATCGTCATCCCGGCACTCAATCCTTTCGCGGCGCTGGTTTTCGCATCGCTTGCCGCGATGGCGTTCAGCTTTTTCGGCTATTCGCGGTTTGTGTTTCGCCGTTGAAGCACTGAAATCGGTTGGATCAAACCGGTTCCCAACCATCCTTTTCGCTGGCCCGGTAGATCGCATCGATGAAGCGCTGGTTGGCGCGGGAGTTTTCCAGCGTCACAACATCGCTCTCCTCACCCCGCGCCGCCTTGGCAAACGCCTCAGCCTCCAGACGATATTGGCGGCTGTCGGGAAAGCGGAAGATTTGCGATTCGCTGTGGTTGCGGTTGGTCAGTTCCAGCTCTTCCGCCCCCCAGCGGTCGGCATTGAACGGTGATTTCACCTCGATAAACCCTTCATCCCCATGAAACACCATGGTCTGGCGGGCGGCCATCTGCGTGGCGATGTAAAAGCTCATCTCGAAACTGCCGAAATCGGCTTTGACGCTGGAATAGATATCGGTGCCGAATTCAGCATCGCGTTGCGTCACCGCCTGCACCCGCACCGGCTCAAGGCCTGTCACGAAGCGGGCGGTGATGGTCGGATAGACGCCAATATCCGGCAGCGCGCCGCCGCCGAGTTCCGGGATATTGCGCATATTGCCGGGGTCGCGGTTAAAGTAACTGAAAGACCCCTGCACATGCCGCAGCTTGCCGATGGCGCCATCGGCCAGAAGGGCGCGCACCTTGTGCCAGACAGGCGCATAGGTGACCATGAAGGCTTCCGAAATCAGCACCTTGTTACGGTCGCGCGCGGCGATCAGGCTGTCGATGTCCTCTGCCTTCAGGGCAATCGGCTTTTCGCATAGCACATGCTTGCCCGCATCGGCGGCCTTGATTGTCCATTCCACATGCTGGGCGGTCGGCAGGGGAATATAGACGGCATCGATCAGGTCGGAAGCCAGCATCTCTTCATAGGAGCCGAAAGCATGCGGCACGGAAAAGCGGTCAGCCATCGCCCGGGCCTTGGCAAGGTCACGGCTGGCAATGGCACTGACCACGGCCCCTTCTGCATCCTGAATGGCGGGTACGACCAGTTCACGGCCGATTTTCGCCGTCGATAAAATTCCAAACCGCAGCATGTCCTATCTCCTCCGCAAATCGTATTTCTGTAGACGACACATAACGCCTATGCCCGGATTGTGAACAGGGCTTGGTTGTTATCGGTGCAGTCCGCGTTATGTTCCTGTCGAATTTCCCTTCTCGATTTGTCATGGAGACCTATCATGCAGAAACGAAATCTCGGCCGCTCCGGCCTCACAATCGCCCCCGTCGTGTTCGGCGGCAATGTGTTCGGCTGGACGGCGGACGAGCAAACCTCGTTTAGGCTGCTAGATGCGTTTTTCGATGCTGGTTACAATGCCATCGATACGGCGGATGTGTATTCCCGCTGGATAGACGGTCATTCCGGTGGCGAATCCGAGACCGTGATTGGCAAATGGCTGAAACAGGGCCACGTCGCCCGCGACAAGGCAGTGATTGTCACCAAGGTCGGCATGGATATGGGCCAGGGCAAACCCGCGCTTTCGGCCAAATGGATTGTCGAGGCGGTTGAAAACTCCCTGAAGCGGCTTCAGACCGACTATATCGATCTCTATCTCTCGCATACCTTCGATGCCGATACGCCGCATGAGGAAACGCTGGGTGCCTATGCCAGGTTGAAGGATGAGGGCAAGATCCGCGCCTTTGGCTGCTCGAATTTCGATGCCGTCCAATTGCAGGCATCCTTCGATGCGGCGGCCAAGGCTGGCCTGCCGCGCTATGATGTGATCCAGCCGGAATATAATCTCTATACCCGCGAGAAATTCGAGGGGTCTCTGGCGGAGCTTTGCATCCGTGAAGACATCGGCGTCATCAGCTATTACGCGCTGGCGGCAGGCTTTCTCACCGGCAAATATCGCCAAGTGGAAGATGCAGAGGGCAAGGCGCGCTCCTACCGCGTCACCAACTATCTGAACGACAAGGGCCACCGCATCCTCGCCGCCCTGGACGCGGTCGCAGCCGAGACCGGCACGACGCCCGCCACGGTGGCCATTGCCTGGGTCGCAGCCCGCCCCGGCATTACCGCGCCCATCGCCTCAGCCACCAGCCTGTCGCAGCTTGAAGCGATGGTCAGGGCTGGAACGCTTGAATTGTCTGCGGCGCAGATGCAAAGCCTGAATGAGGCCGGAGCAGACTAACGAGGCATGGCGGATCGATAGGGCTTTGCGCAGGTGCGAATCCGGCTCAACTCCGGTGCCGGAAGAAATCGACAAAGGCGCGCAGGGCCGGTCGCATCTGGCGGCGGGTGGGGTAATAGATGTAAAAGCCGTCAAAGGGCGGGCACCAGTCTTCCAACACCCGGATCAGCCTGCCCTCACGGATATCTTTGTCTACCCGCTGGTCAAAGACAAAGGCCAGCCCGACACCCTTTAGCGCCGCCAGCCGGATCAGTCGCTGGTCGGCCAGTGTCAGAACATCAGGCACATCCACGGCAATCTGCTTGCCGTGTTTTTCCAATTCCCAGCGATAGATCCGCCCGCTGGAAAAGCGGCGGCGAATGCAGCGATGCTCCATCAGGTCATGTGGGTGGACGGGCAGGGGATGCCTTTCGAAATAGCTGGGTGCGCCGATAATCGTGCCGCTGATCGGTCCGCTCGCCTTGACCGCCACCATATCCGTTTCCAGATGTTCGCCAAGCCGAAGTCCTGCATCGAAACCCTTTTCGACAATATCCTCGAACTGATCATTGGTGATCAGTTCGAGTTGGATATCCGGATAGAGGCCGAGAAAGTCTCCAAGGCGCGGTACGATCAGGTCTTCGGCGGCCAGCGCGGGCATGGTGATCCGCAGCGGTCCGGCGGGATTGGATTTGTTTTCCGCCAGTGTTTCCAGCGCAGTGCCGATATCGGCCAGCGCTGGTGCCAGCTTTTGCAGCAATTGCCGCCCCTCCTCGGTCGGAGCGACACTACGGGTGGTGCGCGCCAACAACCGCACGCCGAGGCTTGCCTCCAGCGCCGAGACTGCATGGCTGACAGCGGAAGGCGCGATGCCCAGTTCTTCCGCCGCCTTCCTGAAGCTGGATGTTTCGGCCACCGTTGCCAGCACGGCCAGTTGGGATAATTGAATCCTGTTCATTGTTCTATTTGTTAGAACAGTGCTTGCGCATTTGCATCCATTATCTTTCGCGGCAAAGACGGTATTTTGCTGGTATTGATCCTGATTGAGAAGGTGAAGACCATGAAAACCCGAAAACTCGGCTCCGACCTGTCCGTCTCCGCCATTGGCCTTGGCTGCATGGGGATGAGCCATGCCTATAGTCCGTCTGCCGATGAAAGCGCCTCGCTTGCCACGCTGGCGCGGGCCGTTGAGCTTGGCGTGACATTCTTCGATACGGCGGAAGTCTACGGGCCGTTCACAAATGAAATTCTGGTCGGCAAGGGGTTGAAGCCCTATCGCGACCAGGTGGTGATCGCCACCAAGTTCGGCTTCAAGATCGATCCGGCGCAATCCTCACAAAATGCCATGGTCGGGCTCGATAGCCGGCCTGAACATCTGAAAGCGGTGGCCGAAGCCTCGCTGCAACGGCTTGGTATCGATGTCATCGACCTTTTCTACCAGCACCGTGTCGATCCCGATGTGACGATTGAAGAAACAGTCGGGGCGATGGCCGATCTGGTGAAACAGGGCAAAGTGCGCGCTCTTGGTCTGTCGGAGGCCAGTGCCGAGACCTTGCGTCGCGCTCATGCCGTCCATCCCATCGCCGCCATTCAGAGCGAATATTCCCTCTGGACCCGTGACCCCGAGGAAAACGGTGTGCTGGACACCTGCCGTGAACTGGGTATCGGCTTCGTGCCCTTCAGTCCGCTCGGTCGCGGCACATTGACTGGCGCATTGAAAAACCTGGATGGCCTCTCCGACACCGATTTCCGCCGGGGTCTGCCCCGCTTCCAGCAGGAAAATTTCGACGCCAATCTGGCGCTGATCAATGCGCTTGAAGACATGGCCACGGCAAAGGCTGTCACAGCTGCCCAACTGGCACTGGCCTGGGTATTGGCCCAGGGCGATTTCATCGTGCCGATCCCGGGGACGACGAAAATAGCCAATCTGGAAAAGAATATCGGGGCTGTCGATATCGCCCTGAGCGAGGAAGAGGTGAGCGCCTTGGGAGATCTCTTGTCACCGCAGAAGGTGGCTGGTGGGCGCTATCCCGAAAAAATGGCGGCGATGGCCAATAAGTAACCAAATCACATCGCCATAAAAAATCTCCCCGGCATAGGGTTTTGCCGGGGAGATGAAGACCGTAGACGGGCGGATCAGCCCTTGTAGTGCTTGCCGTGGCGCAGCGGCGGGCCATTATCCAGCGACTTTGGTGTGGACGGCGGCATATAGGCCAACTTCAGCGAGGCGAGTGTCGCTCCGAGATTGACGCCGAGTGTGCTTTCCAGCGCGATAGGCTGCAAGGCAACCGAGCCTTGGAAACCACCCATCAGCAGGTTGACAGCACCGCCAAACCCAACTGCGGCATTGGCGCTTGTGCCGCCATAGCTACCCTGCAAGGCGCCTTCCACCAGACGACCCGGCGCATAGACTGCCCAGGCCATTTTGCCGCCCTGCACATAGCCCAGGTCGATGCCGATCTTGCTGAGGGTACCCTGATAATATTCGACCGGTGCCGATGTGGTCGGCTTGAATTCGCAGGTCAGGTCGCGGCTGGAGCCGACGACCGCACTGATGCCGGGGCTCATTTCGCAGGTGAGCATGCCAACCTGCACGGCTGCATTGGCGCTCGTGGCCGCCAGCGGCACGGCAAGAGCGGCGACAAGCGCCACCGCAGACAGCTTTGCGAGCGATGATTGAGCGAGCGATGACATGAGTTTCTCCTTCATGGATAAATGCTGTGATCGAGCCTAATCGTATAATTCAGGCAGGATCGTGCTGCCGTTAGAAGTCTCACGGTAAATTTTTGTTCCCCTTTGCCATTCGTCAAGGTCATCCCTGATTTTTGACTGAGGCCCGTTTTGACTAAGGAAAGCAAAACCATGACATCGAGTTAACGTGTCTCGGTAATTTCAGCCCTGATCCGCGCCGCGATGGGGAAAGTGAGATAGCGGACCTTTTGGTATGGATCGAGAGATTTGAAAGATTTGCCGATCATCTGCGCCAGCATCAACCTGTCGCCTTCGCTCGCTGTCCACTCGGCAATCATACCCGCTTCTACCACGCCGCCTTGCAGCACCCGGCAATAGGCGCCGGGTTGCGCGGCTCTCGTATAGCGTTTCGCAAAGCCGGAATCCTCCATACTGGCCGAGAATGTGGCGCAGGGAATGCGCGGCGCCGTCACTTCCAACAGCACGTCACCGATAGAAAGCCGGTCGCCGACGGCAAGGTCGCGGTTGTCGAGACCGTCGATGACCAGATTTTCGCCAAACAGGCCAGGTGTCATTTGCCGGTTCAGTTGTGACTCCCACCATTGTAAGGTCAGCGCACCTTCCAGATAAATCGCCTGGTCCGGCCCGCCATGATATTTGCGGTTCAGCACCGCATCGCCGACGAGACCGTGTTCATCGACCATAATCGGACCCGACCGTGACGATTTGAAAATCCCTGTCCTGTAGCTTTTGCCGGGCAAGGTTTGTGGTTGACCAAGGCAGACGGCGAGGATTTTCATGGGGCCGTTCTCCTTCGGCGATTCCGTTTCCGATAGATATGGGCTAAGAACGCGCCATGGCAAAGCGAGTCACTGGTCCCGAAATCGAAAAACTGATCCAGCTCCTGGCGAAAGTTCCGGGGCTCGGCCCCCGTTCGGCCCGAAGAGCAGCGCTGCATCTGATCAAGAAGCGCGAGCAATTGATGGGGCCGCTGGCGCTGGCCATGGGCGAGGCCCACGCGAAGGTGAAGATCTGCTCCTGTTGCGGCAATGTCGATACGATTGATCCCTGCACCGTCTGCACTGACGAACGGCGCGACCAATCGATGATCATCGTTGTGGAGGATGTCTCCGATCTCTGGGCGTTGGAACGGGCAGGCGCGATGAATGTCGCCTATCATGTGCTGGGCGGCACGCTGTCGCCGCTCGATGGCGTCGGGCCTGACGATCTCAACATCAAGGGCCTGATCGACCGGGTGGCAAAAGGCGGCGTGCGGGAAATCATCATCGCCGTTAATGCCACGGTGGAAGGCCAGACCACGGCCCATTATATTACCGATCACCTGGCCGGGCTAGGAGTGAAAACCACCCGGCTTGCTCATGGCGTGCCTGTCGGCGGCGAACTGGACTATCTGGACGAGGGTACGCTCTCGGCGGCGCTTCGTGCCCGCACGCTGATATAGATCGATGCTGATAATAGACATCTGACCGATAATTTCTGACCGGGAGACGACATGCCCCATTTTCGCCGCCCCCTGATGGCTGCGCTTGCAGCAGCCTTATGCTTTCTGGCGATCAAATCTGCGATGGCAGCACCATCGAAAGCAGAAATCGAGAGCCGATTTCAGTCGTGGATCAGCCGGGATCTCTGGCCGCAAGCCAAAAAGGCCGGAATTTCGCAGGCAACCTTTACCTCGGTGATGAAGACGGTGAAGCTCGACTGGTCGCTTCCCGATCTGGCGCCCCCCGGCTTTCCGCCACCCAAGCAGCGCCCGCAGAGCCAGGCGGAATTTTCCTCTCCCGGGCCGTATTTCCGTGAGGCCCGCATGCAGGCGCTGGCCGCGAGCGGCAGGGCGCTGGCTGATCAATACGCCTCGACATTGAAGAAAATCGAGGCCAAATATGGCGTTCCCGGTCCAATTCTTCTGGCGCTTTGGGGTCGGGAAACCGGCTATGGCCGGGCGAAGCTGCCCTATGAAGCGGTTGATGTTCTGGCCACCAGCGCCTTCATGTCCACACGGCAAGAGCTTTTCACTCGCGAGCTGATTGATGCGCTGCATATTATCGACGGCAAGGATATTGCTGCCGACGCCATGCTGAGTTCAAGCGCGGGAGCGCTGGGCCAGCCGCAATTCATGCCCTCGAGCTTTCTGCAATATGCGGTGGATTTTGACGGGGACGGTCATCGCAATATCTGGACCTCGGTGCCGGACAGCCTGGCTTCCATGGCGAATTTTCTGGTGCAGAAAGGCTGGCAGCGCGGCCGCGATTGGGGGTTTGAGGTTACGATACCGTCCGGCGTCTCCTGTGCGCAAGAAGGGCCGGATCTGGCAAAGCCGATGTCGGCTTGGGCGGCAACCGGCATTAGCCGTATTGGCGGGAAAGCCTTTCCGAAACAGGATCTTTCCGCTGCGACCATGATGCTGGTCCCCGCCGGAACCCATGGCCCGGAATTTCTGGTGACACCGAATTTCTATGTGTTGAAGGAATATAATAATTCCGACCTGTACGCTCTGTTCATCGGCAATCTTGCCGACCGGATCGCCTATGGTTCAGGCAGCTTTTCGGCGCCATGGGGCGATGTCGGCCATATGCTGCGCTCCGACGTGCAGTCCATGCAGCAGACACTGGTGAAAAAGGGCTATGATGTCGGCAAGGCCGATGGTCTCGCAGGCTTCAAGACCCGACGGTCGCTGGGCGACTGGCAGGCGAAAAACGGGCTGAAACCGACCTGCTTTCCCGATGAGGGCCTGAAGGCGAAATTGAAGTAAGAAAATGCCGCCGAGACAGGGATCTCGGCGGCATTTCGATTTTTACATCAATGTGTCGCTGGATGTCAGACTTGCATAGCTCAAGCCATGCACCGCCAGCGTATCCCCGTTGCCGAAGTTGAACAGCACGCCGTCCTCGATCTCGCTGGCATAGGCGGCGGCATCGCTGACGGTGGCAAAGCCCATGCCGGTCAGATCGATTGTGTCCGACGAGGCCTGGAAGTCGAAAACGACATCATTGCCATAGCTGGCGTTGAACACGAACACATCGCTGCCTTCACCGCCGTAGAGGGCGTCATTGCCTGTGCCACCGTCCAGCACGTCATCACTAGCACCGCCCGATAGCACGTTGGCGCCGGTGTCTCCCGTCAGCGTATCAGCATAGGCCGATCCTTCAACGTTTTCGATGCTGGTGAACACATCGCCTGTTGCGTAACCGCCGGAGATCGTTTTCGTGAGGAGATTAATGGTCACCGCTGCGGTGGAATCGCTGTAGCTTGCCGTGTCGCTTCCGTCGCCACCATCAATGGTATCACCACCGCTGCCGCCACGGATCGTATCGTTGCCGGCATAGCCATAGAGCTTATCGACGCCACCCTGACTGACGATGACATTGTCGGCACTATTGCCGTAACCGAGAAAATTGGTCGAGTCAGTGTGGGTGAGGTTTTCGAAATTGGTTTTCAGCGTGTAGCTGGTCAAGGTTGTTTCAACCGTATCCGTGCCAGCGCTGGCCTCTTCGACCAAAACCGTCGTGGTGGCAATCTGGCTGACGACATAGGTATCATCTCCTTTGCCGCCCGCCAGGGTGATGGAGCTCGATGCGGTGAATGTGTCGTTGAAGTCAGAGCCGATGATCTTGTCGATGCCGGTCAGCGTATCATCTGCTGCCTCACCGCCCGTATTCGTGCCGGTGACGAGATTGATTTTGATGGCGGCTAACGAACTGGCGTAGCTTGCCGTGTCAGTACCAGCGCCACCGCTCAGCGTGTCGGCACCCTCGCCACCTACGAAGGTGTCATCGCCATCACTGCCGGTCAGCGTGTCGGCACCTTCGCCACCTACCAAGGTGTCATTACCAATACCACCGTCCAGTTTATCGGCACCCTCGCCACCTTCCAAGGTGTCATCGCCATTCCCACCGGTCAGCGTATCGGCTCCTTTACCACCTGCCAGCGTATCATTGCCATCGCCACCTTTGAGAACGTTGTTGTTGTCATTACCCGTCAGCGTGTCGGCATTGCTGGTGCCCGTGAGGTTTTCGATGCTGGTGAATGTATCGCCAGCCGCTTCGCCGCCGGTCGCTACATTGCTCTTGAGGTTGATATTAACCGCCGAACTTCCCTCATAGCTCGCCGTGTCGGAGCCGTCGCC
Organism: Allorhizobium ampelinum S4; assembly: GCF_000016285.1. NCBI lineage: Bacteria > Pseudomonadati > Pseudomonadota > Alphaproteobacteria > Hyphomicrobiales > Rhizobiaceae > Gillisella > Gillisella ampelina. The sequence continues at coordinate 141,825 of NC_011989.1, forward strand.
GCCGTTCAGGATGTCGGCACCCGCCTTGCCGATCAGCGTATCGTTGCCAGCACCACCGATGATCGTGTTATCCTGTGTGTTGCCGGTGCCGGTAAAGTAGCCAGCTCCTATGTATTCCAGCGTTTCGACATAGTCTGACAGCGTGTAGTTCACCGAGGCCCGGACCGTGTCACTGCCCGCACCTGTGCTTTCGGAGACGGAGACGTTGCTGTTGCCCACGACATAGGTGTCATCTCCTTTGCCGCCTGCAAAGGTTATTGTTGAGTTTGCAGTAAATGTGTCGTTGAAGTCAGAGCCGATAATCTTGTCGATGCCGCTCAGCGTATCATCTGCGGCATCACCGCCCGTATTCGTGCCGGTGACGAGATTGATTTTGATAGCGGCTAACGAACTGGCGTAGCTTGCCGTGTCAGTACCAATACCACCGTTCAATGTATCGGCTCCCTCGCCGCCTACCAAGCTGTCATCGCCATCACCGCCGTTCAGCGTGTCTGCTCCGTTGCCGCCTGCCAGCGTGTCATTGCCGCCACCACCGTTGAGAACGTTGTTGTTGTCATCCCCCGTCATCGTGTCGGCATTGTTGGTGCCTGTGAGATTTTCGATGCTGGTGAATGTATCGCCAGCGGCGTCTCCACCGGATGTTACACCGGTTTTGAGATTGACATTGACTGCTGCACTTCCTTCATAACTCGCCGTGTCGGAACCGTCGCCGCCGTTCAGGATGTCGGCACCAGCCTTGCCGATTAGCGTATCGTTGCCAGCACCACCGATGATCGTGTTATCCTGCGCGCTGCCGGTACCGGTAAAGTCGCCAACTCCTATGTATTCCAGCGTTTCGACATAGTTCGACAGCGTGTAGTTCACCGAGGCCCGGACCGTGTCACTGCCCGCACCAGTGCTTTCGGAGACGGAGACGTTGCTGTTGCCCACGACATAGGTATCGTCCCCTTTGCCGCCTGCCAAGGTAATCTCGGAATTCGAGGTGAATGTGTCGTTGAAGTCTGAGCCGATAATCTTGTCGATACTGCTCAGCGTATCACCTGCTGCCTCACCGCCCGTATTCGTGCCGGTGACGAGATTGATTTGGATAGCGGCTAACGAACTGGCGTAGCTTGCCGTGTTAGTTCCAGCGCCACCGCTCAGCGTGTCTGCTCCCTCGCCACCTATCAAGGTGTCATCGCCATCACTGCCGGTCAGCGTGTCGGCACCTTCGCCACCGACCAAGGTGTCAGTACCAATACCACCGCTCAGCGTATCGGCACCCTCGCCACCTTCCAAGGTGTCAGCACCATTCCCACCGTTCAGCGTGTCTGCTCCATTGCCGCCTGCCAGCGTATCATTGCCATCGCCACCGTTGAGAACGTTGTTGTTGTCATCCCCCGTCAGCGTGTCGGCACTGCTGGTGCCTGTGAGGTTTTCGATGCTGGTGAATGTATCGCCAGCGGCGTCTCCACCGAATGTTACCCCGGTTTTGAGATTGACATTGACCGCTGCACTTCCCTCATAGCTTGCCGTGTCGGAACCGTCGCCGCCGTTCAGGATGTCGGCACCAGCCTTGCCGATTAGCGTATCGTTGCCAGCACCACCGATGATCGTGTTATCCTGCGCGCTGCCGGTACCGGTAAAGTCGCCAACTCCTATGTATTCCAGCGTTTCGACATAGTTCGACAGCGTGTAGTTCACCGAGGCCCGGACCGTGTCACTGCCCGCACCAGTGCTTTCGGAGACGGAGACGTTGCTGTTGCCCACGACATAGGTATCGTCCCCTTTGCCGCCTGCCAAGGTAATCTCGGAATTCGAGGTGAATGTGTCGTTGAAGTCAGAGCCGATAATCTTGTCGATGCCGGTCAGCGTATCACCTGCGGCATCACCGCCCGTATTCGTGCCGGTGACGAGATTGATTTTGATAGCGGCTGACGAACTGGCGTAGCTTGCCGTATCAGTACCAGCGCCGCCGTTCAGTGTATCGGCTCCCTCGCCACCATCTAGCGTATCGTTACCATCGCTACCGTTTAATATGTCGTCGCCAGCTAGGCCCGAAATTGTATCTGCCGCTGTTGTTCCGTTTAAAGTATTATTTCCAGAATCGCCCGTTAAAGTCGCCATGTGATATACCCCTGATTGCACCCCGATTTATAAATTGCACATCAAAATATAATCGCATAGAGGGAATTTTTTCGTCTAATTTAGTAAAGTAAAATCCTAGGTTGTCGCCTCGCATGGCACCGGCTTGGCAAATCTTGTCTATTGCCAGCCGGGCGTCAAAACCAGGGTTATCGAACTGTTGCAGGCGAGTTGCATCAATGCCTGCTATGCAAGAGTTTGTCAGGCGAAAGGGCTGGATTATACGGCAATCATCAATCCTGACAGGCCCGGGCAGGACGCGGATGGGACGCTGAAAGAGATCAGATGAGAAACGACATGTGGCAGATCGTTGATCTTGCCCTGCTGGAAAAAGTCTTGATTGAATGATCGGCCAATGAAATCAAATTGACGCAGGAGCTTGTAGCCGGGATGAAAGCATCCCGGCTACAAGTCGATTTTTACATCAATGTGTCGCTGGATGTCAGGCTTGCATAGCTCAGGCCATGCACCGTCAGCGTATCGCCGTTGCCGAAGTTGAACAGCACGCCGTCCTCAATCTCGCTGGCATAGGCGGCGGCGTCGCTGACGGTGGCAAATCCCATGCCGGTCAGATCGATCGTGTCCGACGAGGCCTGGAAGTCGAAAACGACATCATTGCCATAGCTGGCGTTGAACACGAACACATCGCTGCCTTCACCACCGTAGAGGGCGTCATTGCCGGTGCTGCCATCCAGCACGTCATCGCCAGCACCGCCGGTCAACACATTGTCGGCGCTGTTGCCGGAGCCGGTGAAGTTGGCCGTGCCGGTATAGGTGAGGTTTTCGAGATTGTCGCCCAGCGTATAGCTGGCACTGCTGGTCTTGACGAGATCAGTCCCGGCATCGGCATTTTCCGTAATAGCGCTTGCCGAACTGCCGATGTCATAGGTGTCATCACCAAGGCCGCCCAGCAGGGTCTTGTCGGTGCTTGAGGTGAACGTGTCGCTATAGTCTGACCCGACAACGACCTCAATGCTGCTATACTGGTCGCCCTCGGCGTAACCTCCGCTGCCGACATTCGTCACCAGGTTGACGGACACGCCTGCTGTGGAAAGCGCATAGCTTGCCGTATCCGTCCCCGCGCCACCATTGATTTTCTCGGCGCCGGAGCCCGCCAACACAGTGTCATTGCCTGCACCGACATTATATTCGGCAGCGTAGGTGCTGCCGGTATAGGTGTCACCGTAAATGCTGCCGGTGAAGGCCTCGATCCCGGTAAATGTATCGCCCGCCGCGTAGCCGGAGCCGGTTCCTGTCGTCAGATCCAGCGCTACCGCCGATGTGGCGGCAGAGTAGTTGAGCGTATCGTAATTTCCCGCACCGCCATCAAGGACATCGGCGCCCCCTCCACCGTTCAGGACGTCATTGCCACCGCCGCCGATCAGAATATCATCGCCAGCGCCGCCCGTTAACATTTCCGCTACGCTGCTTCCAATCAGCGTGTCGTTGAAACTGGAGCCGATGACACGTTCGATGCTGCTGAGTTTATCACCTTGCGCATCGCCACCTGTTGCTGTCCCAGTGCTGAGATCAACCTTGACCGCCGCAGACGAGGCTTCATAGGTGATCTTGTCTTGGCCAGCGCCGCCATTGAGCGTGTCAGCACCCGCGCCGCCCACCAGTATGTCATCGCCCGCGCCGCCCGATAGCACGTTGGCCCCGGTGTCTCCCGTCAGCGTATCGGCATAGGCCGATCCTTCAACGTTTTCGATGCTGGTGAATACATCGCCTGTTGCGTAACCGCCGGAGACAGTTTTACTGAGAAGATTAATGGTCACCGCTGCGATGGAATCGCTGTAGCTTGCGGTATCGCTTCCGTCGCCACCGTCAATGGTATCGCCACCGCTGCCGCCACGGATCGTATCGTTGCCGGCATAGCCATAGAGCTTATCGACGCCGCCCTGACTGACAATGACGTTGTCGGCGCTATTGCCGTAACCGAGAAAATTGGTCGAGTCGGTGTGGGTGAGGTTTTCGAAATTGGTCTTCAGCGTGTAGCTGGTCAAGGTTGTTTCAACCGTGTCCGTGCCAGCGCTGGCCTCTTCGACCAGAACCGTCGTTGTGGCAATCTGACTAACCACATAAGTGTCATTGCCACCCCCGCCTGAAAGCGTTCCTGTTGATGCCGACGTGAACCGATCATCATATTGAGAACCGATCACGCCTTCGATGCTGCTCAGTGTGTCATCTGCGGCATCACCGCCCGTATGCGTACCAGTCACGAGATTGATCTGGATGGCTGCAAAGGAATCGGCGTAGTTTGCCGTGTCGGAGCCGTTGCCACCGTTCAGCGTATCGGCTCCTTTGCCGCCTGCCAAGGTGTCATTGCCACCACCACCGTTGAGAAGGTTGTTGCTGTCATTGCCCGTCAGCGTGTCGGCATTGCTCGATCCCGTCAGGTTCTCGACGCTGGAGAATGTATCGCCTTCCGCTTCGCCGCCGGTCGCCAAGTTGGTCTTGAGGTTGACATTGACCGCCGCACTTCCAGCATAGCTTGCTGTGTCGGAACCCGACCCGCCAATCAGAACGTCGGCGCCTGCTTTGCCGATCAGCGTGTCGTTGCCGGAGCCGCCGGTGATGGTGTTGTTTAGCGCGTTACCGGTACCGATGAAATCATTGGAGCCTGTGTATACGAGATTCTCTAAATTGTTCGAGAGTGTGTAATCCATTGATGCACGGACAGTATCGCTGCCCTCATTTGCTACTTCAGTAATGGTGACGCTGGTGCTGCCAACGTAATAGGTGTCATCTCCTTTTCCACCTGCGAAGGTGATGGAGCTTGATCCAGTGAATGTGTCGTCGAAGTCTGACCCAGCGATTTTTTCGATTGAGATCAGCGTATCGCCCGCCGCGTCGCCACCGGTGTAGACGCCCGTGATGAGATTGATTTGTACGGCTGCGTCCGACGAGACATAGCTTGCTGTGTCAGAACCAGTCGCCCCATTGAGGACGTTGGCAAGGCTATTTCCGGCGAGAGTGTCGGCATTGCTGGAGCCAGTGAGGTTTTCAATGCTATAGAATTTGTCTCCCGCCGCTTCACCGCCGGTCGCAACATTGGTCTTGAGGTTGACATTTACTGCTGCATTTCCACCATAGCTTGCCGTGTCGGAGCCGTCGCCTCCGATGAGAGTATCTGCCCCAGCCTTGCCAATGAGGGTATCATTGCCAGAGCCGCCAACAATGATGTTGTCTTGCGCGCTGCCGGTGCCAGTAAAGTCGCCGGTTCCTGTGTATTTCAGTATTTCGACATAGTCCGAAAGAGTGTAATTTACGGAACTCTGGACCGTGTCGTTGTCGCCTGCGCCTTTTGCTTCGGAAATGGTGACGCTGGTGCTGCCAACGTAATAGGTGTCATCTCCTTTTCCACCTGCGAAGGTGATGGAGCTTGATCCAGTGAATGTGTCGTCGAAGTCTGACCCAGCGATTTTTCGTATGTTGTCGAGTATATCGCCCTCAGCATCGCCCCCGGCGTTGACGCCCGTGACGAGATTGACTTGTACGGCTGCATCGGAATTGGCATAGCTTGCCGTGTCTGCTTCCGTGCCTCCGATTAGAGTATCGGCCCCTTTGCCTCCGTCCAGCGTATCATCGCCGCCGCCGCCATGGATAACGTTGTCACCATCGTCGCCCGTCAATATATCGGCATTGCTCGATCCTGTCAGGTTCTCGATACTGTCGAACGTATCCCCAACGGCGTCTCCACCGGATGTTATGCCGGTTTTGAGGTTGACATTGACCGCCACACTTCCGGCATAGCTTGCCGTGTCGGAGCCGTCGCCTCCGATGAGAGTATCTGCCCCAGCCTTGCCAATGAGGGTATCATTGCCAGAGCCACCAACAATGATGTTGTCTTGCGCGCTGCCGGTGCCAGTAAAGTCGCCGGTTCCTGTGTATTTCAGTATTTCGACATAGCCCGAAAGAGTGTAATTTACGGAACTCTGGACCGTGTCGTTGTCGCCTGCGCCTTTTGCTTCGGAAATGGTGACGCTGGTGCTGCCAACGTAATAGGTGTCATCTCCTTTTCCACCTGCGAAGGTGATGGAGCTTGATCCAGTGAATGTGTCGTCGAAGTCTGACCCAGCGATTTTTCGTATGTTGTCGAGTATATCGCCCTCAGCATCGCCCCCGGCGTTGACGCCCGTGACGAGATTGACTTGTACGGCTGCATCGGAATTGGCATAGCTTGCCGTGTCTGCTTCCGTGCCTCCGATTAGAGTATCGGCCCCTTTGCCTCCGTCCAGCGTATCATCGCCGCCGCCGCCATGGATAACGTTGTCACCATCGTCGCCCGTCAATATATCGGCATTGCTCGATCCTGTCAGGTTCTCGATACTGTCGAACGTATCCCCAACGGCGTCTCCACCGGATGTTATGCCGGTTTTGAGGTTGACATTGACCGCCACACTTCCGGCATAGCTGGCCGTGTCGGAGCCCGATCCACCGTTGAGAGCGTCGGCGCCTGCCCCACCTTTCAGCGTATCATTCCCGTCGCCACCGTTTAATATATCGTCGCCGGCCAGACCTGAAATTGTATCGTCTGAAGATGTTCCTGCTAAAGTGTTGTTTCCAGAATCGCCCGTTAAAGTCGTCATATAATCTACCCCTGATTGCGTCCCAGGATATAGTTGGCATATCAAAATATAATCGCATAGAGGGAATTTGATTGTCTAATTTAGGAAAATACAATCAAAAGATGAAGGCAACGCTTGTAGTATCGTACATGCAATAGTTTGGCGCAAAAATGCGAGAGTAATGTCGAGCGGCCTAGCTGCGCAATCATGAAAACCTGGCCAAGCGCCCCTTTATTTCATGGCCTATAAGCCCTATCACTCCCCATCGGGGTAGGAATATGCTCGGTTGGCGCGCATTCAAATTTTCCGAGATTTTTTGAAAATAAAAGGATGTAAATATGACGCTGAATGTCGCGTCCGCTGAAGTGCGTTCCTGGATACCTGTAATTCAAGTTGCCGCCGGTGCTACGGTTGGCAAAGTTCTTGATGCATTTCGTCTGCAAATTCCACTTGGCTACAATAGCCCGGAAATCACATTTCGCAGACTTGGGAGATCCTTCATTCTGGGCTGGTGTGCTGCGATAAAGTCGGAAAATTTCGGTGAAATCGAAGACACATTGTATGCCGTATATCCACCTATATTTGATGAATTGATTCCTAAGAATGCAAATATATCACGCATATCTGATATATCGCCACTTATCATTGGTAATGGTTGGTACAAAAACTATTATCATTGGACGTTACAGGCTATCGGCTGTCTGTTGATTTATAAAAAACATCGCGATGACGGTAATATTTTATTGGCAATGCCGCGTCTGAATGGGTGGAGGAATGAAGCCCTTTCGCTCACCGGATTTAATGGGCAATTGCTTGAGATGGACTATCACCATTTTCTGCATGTAGACGACTGCATCACCAGCAATCTGACCGGCGGCGGCTTTGCCCACCTCCCCCATCCAGCCGTTATGGCTGAATTCGAGGCCCTTGCGGCACGTGTCACGATTGAGCGCCGGTTCAGCCGCAAGATCTATGTTTCGCGCCTGGATGCGGGCGATGTGCGTCGGGTTGTCAATGAGAAGGCCGTCTGCACGTTGCTTGAAAGCCGTGGATTTGAAATCATCACACCTGGTGAGCTTTCCGTAAAGGAACAGGTCGTGGCTTTCCGCGATGCCGAGGTCATTGTTGCCCCGCATGGCGCGGGCCTGGCAAATCTTGTCTATTGCCAACCGGGTATCAAAACCAGGGTTATTGAACTGTTCCAGGCGAGTTGCATCAATGCCTGCTATGCAAGAGTTTGTCAGGCGAAAGGGCTGGATTATACGGCAATCATCAATCCTGATAGGCCCGGGCAGGACGCGGATGGGACGCTGAAAGAGATCAAGACCAGAAACGACATGTGGCAGATCGTCGATCTTGCTCTGCTGGAAAAAGTCTTGATTGAATGATCGGCCAATGAAATCAAATTGACGCAGGAGCAGGTGGCCGGGGCGAAAGCACCCCGGCCACACGTCGATTTTTACATCAATGTATCGCTGTATGTCAGGCTTGCATAGTTCAAGCCATGCACTGTCAGCGTATCCACGTTACTGAAGGTGAACAGCACGCCGTCCTCGATCTCGGTTGCATAGGCGGCGGCATCGCTGACGGTGGCAAAGCCCATGTCGGTCAGATCGATCGTGTCCGCCGACGAGTCAAAGTCGAAAATCACATCATTGCCATAGTTTGAGCTGTACACGAACACATCGCTACCTTCACCGCCGTAGAGGGCATCGTCGCCTTCACCACCGGCAAGCGTGTCATCGCCAGCGTCCGCATAAAGGACGTCATCACCGCCATCGCCATGAAGCGAATCGTCACCTTCAAGACCAAAGAGCGTATCAGCGTCCTCGCCACCCTTAAGAACGTCCGCATATCCGCTTCCCGAAAGAGTGTCGGCGTAAAAGGAACCTTCCAACGCTTCTATGGAGATCAGCACATCACCTTCTGCCGAACCGCCGACGCCTGCGTCTCCGGAGAGGCTTGCGCTGATACCAACGGAAGAGTCGGCGTAACTTGCGGTATCGCTGCCGTCGCCGCCATCCAGAATGTTCGCGCCGCTGCCTGCGTTCAGCAGATCGTCGCCGCCGCCACCGATCAGATGGTCATCGCCTTCTCCACCTGAAAGCACATTGCTACCATCATTGCCCGTCAGGTAATCGGCTTCGCCGGAACCCGTGACGTTTTCTATCGAGACGAGGACGTCGCCCTCTGCCGAGCCACCGGCTGTTTGACCAGTTACGAGATTGATGATTACACCTTCGGTGGAGTCGCTGTAGTTTGCCGTATCGGAACCGGCTCCGCCATCCAGGATGTCCGCTCCCGTTCGACCGGTCAAAACGTTGGCCTGATCGTCTCCCGTCAGGCTGTCAGCATAGGTTGAGCCTTCCAGATTTTCGATAGAGATGATGGTATCTCCATTCGCATATCCACCGGATAGCGTGCGGGTTTGGAGGTTAACTGTGACCGCACTGGTCGAATCCAGGTAACTCGCCGTATCGCTGCCCGCCGCGCCGTCCAATACATCGCCGCCATCGCCGCCGCGCAGTGTATTGCTTTCTCTGTTGCCGGTCAGCGTATCATTATATGCAGAGCCTTCCAGGCTTTCTATAGAGATAAACGTATCTCCTTGTGCAAATCCACCTTGCGCAAGACCCGTAGCCAGATTGACAGTAACCGCTGACGTCGAGTCACGATAGCTGGAGGTATCATTGCCACCGCCACCGCTTAACTTGTCTGCGCCGGCACCACCGATCAGCGTATCATTACCGTTGTTTCCAAACAGGTAATCCGCACCGGCCCCGCTGATCATCACGTTATCGGCCACCGTTCCAGATCCAGTGAAATTGGCCGTACCGGTGTAAGTGAGGTTTTCAAAATTCCTGGTCAGAGAATAGCTGTTTAACCCGGTCGTCACGGTGTCGATGCCCTCGCCCTCCTGTTCGATCAGATAAACGGAGGAGCTGTTGACAATGTAGTGATCATCACCCAGGCCGCCTGCAAATCGGGCATCTTTCGAGGCGGTGAATGTGTCATTGAAATCAGAGCCATAGACCTGAAGTATTTTCTCGAAAACATCGCCTTCTGCATAACCGCCGGTGTTAATACCGGTGTCGATGTTGATCTGCACGGCTTCGTTCGAATAGGTGTAGACTGCCGCTCCACCATCCGCCCCGCCCTTGAGGGTGTCGGCGCCCAAACCGCCATCCAAAAGGTCCCAACCGTAATATCCATCGATAACGTTATTGCCGTCGTCACCGGTAAGGGTGTCGTCATAGTAGGAGCCCATGAGGTTTTCGATGTCGATCAGGACATCACCTTGGGCATCGCCGCTCATCTCGCCGGTTTTGAGGTTGACCACCACAGCCATGTTGTCGACAAAACTTGCTGTGTCGGAGCCGTTCCCGCCATTGATCACATCCGCATCGAAGCCGCCCGCTAACGTGTCATCGCCGTCACCACCATGAATGGTATCACTGCCATCGCCGCCCTTGAAGATATTGTCATTATCGTCGCCGACAAGAACATCGTCTTGGCTCGATGCACTGATGACCTCAATGCTGACAAAGGTATCGCCTTGCGCATCGCCTCCACTCGCCACTCCCGTTGCGAGGTTTATATTGATCGCATCGCTTGACGTATAGTTGACAGTATCCGTGCCATCGCCGCCGTTAAGAATATCGGCCCCGGCTCCCCCATTCAGAACATCGTTACCGGCATCGCCGGAAAGGCTGTCATTACCGGCTTCGCCATAAAGAGTATCAACTCCATCGCCGCCGGAGAGGCTGTCGTTGCCTGAGCCTCCCCGAATGGAATCGGAGCCGTCTTCTCCCGAAATTGCATCATTTCCCCCATTCCCTGAGAGCACATCGTTGCCTGCGCCGCCATTGATGGTGTCATCGCCCAGGCCTCCGCTGAGGTTGTCATAGTCAGACGTGCCTGTGATTGTATCGTTGCCACTTCCACCCAAAATATATACCATTTTAACCACCCCTGATTGAAACAGGAATAGTTTGCATGTTTAAATTCGGTTGTGTAGTGTGAAAATTACATACTAAAAATAATTCAATGATGATCGATATGCGGTTTGTGAAATATGTCGTCGGCAGGCGGAATGGTTTGGCGTTCGATCATCCGGTGGACATGCGGTGGTTTTGAGCCTTTGTGCAGGTCTCCCAGCCGGTCGGTGATTTCGGCATCGGCCTTGGTGCGGCGATGGTTGTGGCGCACGTAATCGACCCAGGTCGGGGTGTGATAGGTTTCCGTCCAGATATCCGGATTTTCCAGGTCGCGCATCAGCGCCCAGTTCTGCGCACCATCTCGCAGGCGGATGCGCCTGCGCTCAACCATAACCTCCAGGAATTCCGGCACGTCCTTGTCGTCGATCTCGAAATCGATCTGGATAACGATTGGGCCGCTGCGTGGGCGGATATCCAGCCGCAGGGGCGGCTCGTTGAAACGGTTGAGCGGGTTGAGATCCAGCGTCGCAAAGGCAGGCATCGGCAAGGCGAGACCAATGCCGACACCGAGAGCCATCAGCCCGGCCGCCATCACCAGGGCATGACCTGCGCTGCCGGATTCGGCCAGCAGGCCCCAGATCCAGGCACCGCCCGCCATACCGCCGAAGGTGGCGGTCTGGTAGAGCGACAATGCCCGGCCCACTACCCAACGCGGGGTCGAAAGCTGCACCACCGTGTTGAACAGCGACAGGGACAGCACCCAACAGGCTCCGGCCAGCACCAGGGCAGGGGCTGTCAGCCAGAAATGATGGCTGATGCCAGTCAGAACGGAGGCCAGCGCGAAGCCGGCGAAGGAACAGCTGACGATCTGCTCGCTGCTCAGCTTTTCACGAATACGTGCATTGGAAATCGCGCCTGCGATGGCGCCAATCCCGAAAGCGCCGAGCAATCCGCCATAGGCGAGTGGACCGCCGCCGAGATTGTCCTTCACCACCAGCGGCAATAGCGACAGGATCGCAGTTGCGCAAAAGCCGAAGAAAAAGCCGCGAAACAGCACTTTCATCAAGTTGGGCGACATGGCCATGTAGCGCAGGCCAGCGGCGATGGCGTGGCCGAGATTTTCGCGGGGCAGGGTGTTTTTCGGATAGACAGGCTTCCAGCGAAACAAGGCATAGATCATCGCCAGGTAGCTGACAGCGTTGATGGCAAAGGCTGTGGCAGCACCTGCAACGGCAACGATCAGGCCGCCAATGGCTGGGCCGACGCTGCGGGTGATGTTGAAGCCCATGCTGTTGAGCGAGACGGCGGATGGTAGGTCTTCGCGCCCGACGATATCGCCGACCGAGGCTTGCCAGGCCGGGCTGTTCAAGGCCGTTCCGCAGCCGATCAGAAAGGTGAAGGCCAGAAGCGACCATGGGGTCAAGAGGCCAAACCACGTAAAGAGCGACAGAAGCGCCGAGACGGTCAACAGAAAGACCTGCGCAAACAGCATGACCCGGCGGCGGTCGAACCCATCGGCCAGCGCCCCGGCCACCAGCGAAAACAGCATGATCGGCGCGGTATTGGAGGCCTGAACCAGCGCCACCATGCTTTCCGAAGAGGAGATTGATGTCATCATCCAGGCGGCACCGACATCCTGGATCAGGCCGCCGAAGTTGGAGGTGATGCTGGCCAGCCAGATCGTCAGAAAGATCTGGTTCTTGAAAGGCGCCAATGATGATTTTCTGTCCGGCACGGTTTTCCGCTCGATCGGTTGCAGGCTGGGATGGGCGATGAAGGGCAGCCGACCGAGAGGCGACTCGCTTGTTGCACAACCTAGTCTCTTGAAACCAAGAAAACAGTCCTTATTTGGGCAAAATCAGCTCACATCTGCGTTTAAAGGCGATTGGATCGTCTTTTCTGAAATGCTTGCATTGTTGGCGCTAAGGGCGTATACGGCATTCAAATTCTTGATCGCCAGATGAAGAGTGGGCCCGCAAGGACCCGCTCTTTTTTGTTGGCGATGGACCATGAAGCTCCATACCGAGGAGGACAGGTTTGTCCGAACACGTGCCAGCCGATGAGGCGCCCGAGCCACGTCTGATTACCGAAACCGGCCTCGACCGGCGCATCGCCGATATTATCGAGCCTGTTATTGTCGAACTTGGTTTCGAGCTCGTTCGCGTGCGGATCCTCAACCAGAACGGCATGACGCTGCAAATCATGGCTGAGCGCAAGGACGGTACGATGACCGTCGAGGATTGCGAAGAACTGTCCATGGCGATTTCTCCGGTTCTGGATGTGGAAGATCCGGTCGATAAGGAGTATCATCTGGAAGTCTCGTCGCCCGGTATCGACCGTCCGATGGTGCGCGCATCCGATTTCACGCGTTGGCAGGGCAACCTGCTGAAATGCGAAACGTCCATTCTGATCGACAATCGCAAGCGTTTTCGTGGCAAGATTGCCGATGTCACCCCTGACGGTTTCATTCTGGAGCGCGATCAGGTTGCTTACGGGGAAGAGCCGCGGCTCACCATCCCGTTTACGGCATTGGCCGAGGCCAAGCTGATCCTGACGGATGATCTGGTCCGCGATGCGCTGCGCGCCGACAAGCAGGCAAAGGCAGCGGCTGAAGCTGCAAACCAGAACGACGAAACCGGCGAAGACCAATAACCGATAACGCGCCTGGCAGGCGAGCATGCCCCAGGCAGGAAGACGGAGACTTTAAACAATGGCAGTCAGTGCTAATCGGCTCGAGCTGTTGCAGATCGCGGATGCGGTCGCACGCGAAAAAGTCATCGACCGCGAAATCGTGCTTGCTGCGATGGCTGACGCCATCCAGAAGGCCGCGCGTTCGCGTTACGGTTCCGAGACCAATATTCGCGCCGACATCAACTCCAAGACCGGCGAGATTCGTCTGCAGCGCCTGCTCGAAGTGGTCGAAACCGTCGAGGATTACGGCACCCAGATCGCACTCGAACTGGCGCGCGACCGCAATGTTGACGCCAAGCTCGGTGATTACATTGCCGATCCGCTGCCGCCGATGGATTTCGGTCGGATCGCCGCCCAGTCCGCCAAGCAGGTTATCGTGCAGAAAGTGCGCGAAGCCGAGCGTGATCGGCAGTTCGATGAGTTCAAGGATCGCGTCGGCGAAATCATCAACGGCACGGTCAAGCGCGTCGAATATGGCAATGTCATCGTCGATCTCGGTCGTGGCGAAGGCATTATCCGCCGCGATGAAATGATCCCGCGCGAAACCATGCGTTATGGTGACCGCGTTCGCGCCTATGTCTATGACGTGCGCCGCGAACAGCGTGGCCCGCAGATTTTCCTGTCGCGCACCCATCCGCAGTTCATGGTGAAACTGTTCACCATGGAAGTGCCGGAAATTTACGACGGCGTCATCCAGATCAAGTCGGTGGCCCGTGACCCGGGTTCTCGCGCCAAGATCGCAGTGATTTCCAACGACAGCTCGATCGATCCGGTCGGTGCTTGCGTCGGTATGCGCGGTTCGCGTGTTCAGGCCGTGGTTGGTGAATTGCAGGGCGAAAAGATCGATATCATTCCGTGGTCGGCAGACCCGGCATCCTTCATCGTCAACGCGCTTCAACCGGCAGAAGTTGCCAAAGTGGTGCTGGACGAAGATGCCGAGCGCATCGAAGTGGTTGTTCCCGATGAGCAGCTGTCGCTGGCCATCGGCCGTCGCGGCCAGAATGTCCGCCTGGCGTCGCAGCTGACCGGCTGGGATATCGACATCATGACGGAAGCGGAAGAATCCGAGCGCCGCCAGAAGGAATTCAACGAGCGCACCAACCTGTTCATGGATGCGCTCGACGTCGATGAAATGGTTGGCCAGGTTCTGGCGTCGGAAGGCTTTGCCCAGGTTGAAGAGCTTGCCTATGTCGATCTGGAGGAAATCGCTTCCATCGATGGTTTTGACGGCGATACCGCAGAAGAAATCCAGACCCGCGCCCGCGAATATCTCGAAAAGCTGGAAGCCGAACTTGATGCCAAGCGCAAGGCGCTCGGCGTGTCCGACGAGCTGCGCAGCATTGATGGCATGACAACGCAAATGTTGGTTGCGCTCGGGGGAGACGGCATCAAGACGGTCGAGGATTTCGCCGGCTGCGCTGCTGACGACCTGATCGGCTGGAGTGAGCGTAAGGATGGCGAGACCAAGAAATTCGAGGGCCTGTTCTCGAAAATCGACATTTCTCGCACCGAAGCGGAACAGATGATCGTTCAGGCTCGCCTGGCGGCTGGCTGGATCACCGAAGCGGATATTGCCGCCGAGGCTGAGGCAGAAGTCGTCGAGGATGAGGCGCAAGAGGCTGAGCAGGGCTCGTGATGGCCTCCGATCCATCTTTGGAGGACGGGCGTCCGGCAAAGCCGGTGAAGGCGGTAAAGGACGGTCAGAACGACCGGACGTGCATCGTCACCCGCCAGCCGGGAACGCCAGATACACTGATCCGGTTCGTGGCAGGCCCTGATGGGACGCTCGTGCCGGATCTGAAACGGGAATTGCCTGGCCGTGGCTGCTGGGTGTCTGTTTCCCGCGAGGCCGTGGACAAGGCTGTGGCGAAAAAGCTTTTCGCCCGTGCCTTGAAGATGGATGTCACCGTCGATCCCGAAATGGGAGCGCGTGTGGACAGGCTGCTTGTCCAGCAGCTGGCGGGAATGATGAACCTGGCGCGCAAGGCGGGCCAGTTTGTAACCGGGTCGGCCAAGGTCGATCTCGCGATCCGCAGCGGTGCCGCGCTCGGCGTGTTTCACGCCACCGATGCCGCCGCAGATGGCGTTCGAAAACTGGACCAGGCCCGCAAGGCCTGGCATCTCGGAATGGAAACGGACGAGGAAATTCCCTCTTATCGGCTCTTTTCCGAGGCGGAAATGCAAGAACTGATGGGCCAGAACGCTTTTATCCATGCCTGCGCGCTTGCAGGACAGGCGGGTGAAGGTGTAGTGAAGCGCGCAACTCTGCTTGAAACCTATCGTGGCCTTTCGCCGCGGATGGCGAGTAGCGCTGGCCGTAAACCACAATGACGCGGTCACCGGTGAAAACCGGCCTCCGTGGTGTAGGACAGTATGTGAACGGCGTGGTCTGATGCGGTAGTCATCCGGCCTCGCTCGAAGGAACGGGAACGGAATGACCGACAGCAAAGACGACAAGACACTCAGCGTTACGGGCAAGAAGACACTCACGCTCAAGCCGACGGGAGTGAACCAGGGTACCGTGCGCCAAGATATGGGTCGCGGTCGCACGAAGGCCGTTGTGGTCGAGACGCGCAAGCGCCGCCCGACCCGTCCTGAAGACGAACGCGCAGGCCAGCCGCAGGGCCGCGTTGGCGACGATGCACCGGCAACGGCAGCTGCTGCCCCCGTGCAGACGCCAGCCCCAGTGCAGGCTCCGGCGCCAGTCGCCGCCGCACCGCAGGCACCGCGCCCAGCGGCTCCTGCGCAGCGCGTTCAACAGACAAATCAATACTCGCAGCAGCGCCATCCAGGCCAGCAGAACCGTCCGCAGGCGTCGAGCCAGCCGAGCCGCCAGCCTGACCGGCCGCGTGGCGCGGTACTGCACGATCTGTCCGCCAGCGAAATGGATGCGCGCCGCCGCGCTCTGGCCGAGGCCCAGGTCCGCGAAGTCGAGGACGCCAAGCGTCGCGCCGAGGAAGAGGTTCGCCGTCAGGCTGAAGAGGTCGAGCGTCAGCGTCTTGCCGCTTTGGAAGCCATTCGCCAGGCCGAAGAGGACAAGGCCCGAGCGCTTGAAGCCAAAAACGCCCCTGAGCCTGTTGCAGAGCCCGTCGCTCCGGTGGCAGAAACGCCACGCGCCGCCGATCCAGCGCCCCGTGCGCCATCGCCTGCTGGTGCAAAGCCGGCTGCCGGTGCACCCGCTCCGAGCTTCGTGCGCGGTCGCAAGCCTGAAGGTGAAGACGATGAAAATCGCGGCCCCGCCCGTGGTGGTCCGGTGCGCGGCAAGGTCGTGCGTCCTGAGCCCGCCAAGGTTCCGGCGCGCCCCAAAACCGAGGATGAGCGCCGCCGTGGCAAGCTGACCGTCACCACCGCCGCTGTCGATGAAGACGGCAATGCGCGTGGCCGTTCGCTGTCGGCCATGCGCCGTCGCCAGGAGAAATTCCGCCGCAGCCAGATGCAGGAACCGCGCGAAAAGGTCATGCGCGAAGTGGTTCTGCCGGAAACCATCACCATTCAGGAATTGTCGCAGCGCATGTCCGAACGGGCCGTCGATGTGATCAAGTACCTGATGAAGGAAGGTCAGATGATGAAGCCGGGCGACGTCATCGACGCCGATCTGGCCGAGTTGATCGCCACCGAATTCGGCCATACCGTCAAGCGCGTTTCCGAATCCGACGTTGAAGAAGGCATTTTCGACGTCAAGGACGACGCAGGCGAAATGGTGTCGCGTCCGCCGGTCGTCACCATCATGGGTCACGTCGACCACGGCAAGACCTCGTTGCTCGACGCCATCCGCCAGACCAGCGTTGTTTCGGGTGAAGCCGGTGGCATTACCCAGCATATCGGCGCCTATCAGGTGGAGCAGAACGGCCACAAGATCACCTTCATCGACACCCCCGGCCACGCCGCCTTTACGGCCATGCGTGCTCGTGGCGCTCAGGCGACCGACATTGCCATTCTGGTGGTTGCCGCCGATGACAGCGTCATGCCGCAGACGATCGAGTCGATCCACCACGCCAAAGCGGCCAATGTGCCGATCATCGTGGCGATCAACAAGATCGACAAGCATGAGGCCAACCCGGAAAAAGTGCGCCAGCAATTGCTCCAGCACGAGGTGTTCGTCGAATCCATGGGCGGTGAAGTGCTCGACGTCGAAGTGTCGGCGAAGAACAAGCTCAATCTCGACAAGCTGCTGGAAGCTGTGCTTCTTCAGGCCGAAATTCTCGACCTGAAGGCCGATCCAAGCCGGACTGCCGAAGGTCTGGTTATCGAAGCCCAGCTCGACCGCGGTCGTGGCTCCGTTGCCACTGTTCTGGTGCAGAAGGGTACGCTGCGTCCGGGGCAAATCATTGTGGCTGGCGATCAGTGGGGCCGCGTGCGCGCCCTCGTTAACGACAAGGGCGGTCACGTCAAGGAAGCAGGACCTGCCATGCCGGTCGAGGTTCTCGGCCTGTCGGGTACGCCTGCCGCCGGTGACAAGTTCGCCGTGGTTGAAAGCGAAGCCCGCGCCCGTGAAATCTCGGAATACCGTCAGCGTCTGGCCCGCGACAAGGCCGCTGCCCGCCAGTCCGGTCAGCGCGGTTCGCTCGAGCAGATGATGAGCAAGCTGCAGGATACCGGCTTCAAGGAATTCCCGCTGGTCATCAAGGCCGACGTTCAGGGTTCTGTCGAAGCGATCGTCGCAGCGCTCGACAAGCTGGGAACCGACGAAGTGCGGGCCAGGATCGTCCATTCGGGCGCCGGTGCCATCACGGAATCGGATATTTCGCTTGCCGAAGCATCCAACGCTGCGATCATCGGCTTCAACGTTCGTGCCAATGTTCAGGCGCGGGCCGCGTCTGAGCGTACCGGCACCGAAATCCGCTACTACAACATCATCTACGATCTGGTGGATGACGTGAAGGCAGCGATGTCGGGTCTGCTGTCGCCGGAACGCCGCGAAACCTTCCTCGGAAATGCCGAGATCCTCGAAGTGTTCAACATCACGAAAACGGGCAAGGTTGCCGGTTGCCGTGTTGTCGAGGGCAAGGTCGAGCGTGGCGCAGGTGTGCGTCTGGTGCGCGACAACGTCGTCATTCACGAAGGCAAGCTCAAGACGCTCAAGCGCTTCAAGGACGAAGTGGCAGATGTGCCGATGGGCCAGGAATGTGGCATGGCCTTCGAAAACTACGAAGACATCCGCGCTGGCGACACCATCGAGTGCTTCCGCGTCGAGCATATCACCCGTACGCTGTAATCAGCGGTTACCATCCAGAAAGGCCGCTTTTCGGAGCGGCCTTTCTGTTCACATACGTGAAAACGACAGCTGTTTGAGGCCCCTATCTTCTTGAGGAAGATGAGGTTCATCAGTCCCAGGGTTCGATCCCCACCCGCCTGTTTGAAGGCAAATGAGAAACGATAATGAGCAAACCAACAAATTCCGCGCCATCGCAGCGCATGCTGCGCGTTGGCGAACAGGTCCGCGCCGCCATTACCCAGGTCTTGCAACGCGGTGAAGTGCGTGACGACCTGATTGAGAAGACCGTCATTTCGATTTCCGAAGTGCGGATGTCGACCGATTTGAAGGTCGCTACCGCCTATGTCTCGCCGCTCGGTGTCAGCGACCATGACACGGTGATCGCTGCATTGAACCGCCACGCGAAGTATATTCGCGGCCGGATCGGCGGCCAGCTACGGCAGATGAAATATATGCCGGAAGTGCGGTTCCGCGACGATACCAGCTTCGACAATTATCAGAAGATCGATGCGCTGCTGCGCTCGCCGGAAGTGGCGCGCGATCTGGGGCCAGACGAAGACAAGCAAGAAGACGAATAAGACGATGTCCAAACCCAGAAAACCCAAGGGCCGTCCGGTTTCCGGCTGGCTGATCCTCGACAAGCCGGTGGATTACGGCTCGACCGAGGCCGTCGGCAAGATCAAGTGGCTGTTCAATGCCCAGAAAGCTGGTCACGCCGGAACGCTTGATCCGTTGGCCTCCGGCATGTTGCCGATTGCGCTGGGCGATGCCACCAAGACGGTTCCCTACGTCATGGATGGCCGCAAGATCTACGAATTTACCGTCACCTGGGGCGAAGAACGCTCCACCGACGATCTTGAAGGTGAGGCAACCCAAACCTCCGACCAGCGCCCGACCGAAGAACAGATCCGCGCTTTGCTGCCGGATTATACCGGTGTGATCAACCAGATCCCCCCGCAGTTTTCGGCCATCAAGATTGCCGGGGAGCGCGCTTATGATCTGGCCCGCGAAGGCGAGGTGGTTGATATTCCCTCCCGCGAGGTGGAAATTCATCGGTTGACCCTGTTGAGGGCCGACCATGATTGCGCTGATTTCGAAGTTGAATGCGGCAAGGGCACCTATGTGCGCTCGCTGGCGCGTGATATGGGCCGGGATCTTGGCTGCTACGGCCATATTTCGGAGTTGCGACGCTCCTTCGTCGCGCCGTTTGCCGAAGACATGATGGTGCCGCTCGAAGATCTGGTGGAGCTGGAAAAGATCGAGGATCGTGACGAGCGGCTGGCAGCCCTCGATGCTTTCCTGTTCGATACCGGCGAGGCGCTGATGGCGCTGCCGCAGATCCGGATCAGCGACGATCAGGCCCATCGGTTGCGGATGGGCAATCCGATTATCCTGCGGGGCCGGGATGCGCCGGTAGCCGAACCGGAAGCAGTGGCACTGGCCGGTGGCAAGCTGGTGGCGATCGGCGAGATCGGCGAGGGCGAGTTTCGCCCGAAGCGGGTTTTCGCCTGAAATTCAGCTTTTCCGTTCGTCGTTGGACGGGAAAGCCCCATGCTTGCGGCGCGGTCAGGTGGCTGAGCGCGCCTCTTCCCTTGGCTGCGGGAATAGTATATAGGCGGCCCCAGCATTGCAGAACTATGCGTGCATTCATGGCCTCCGCTGGACGACATCCCGGCCGCAGGCGTCCGAATCCTCCCTTTTAAGAAAGGACATACGATGTCGATTACCGCAGAGCGCAAGTCAGCCCTCATCAAGGAATACGCAACCAACGAAGGCGACACTGGTTCGCCGGAAGTCCAGGTCGCTATCCTGACCGAGCGGATCACCAACCTGACCGAGCACTTCAAGGGCCACAAGAAGGACAACCACTCTCGTCGTGGCCTTCTGACGCTGGTATCCACCCGCCGTTCGCTTCTTGATTATCTGAAGAAGAAGGACGAAGGCCGTTACAGCAAGCTGATTGCGAGCCTCGGCATTCGCCGCTAAAGACTGGACCGGCGGGCTTCCGATAAGGAAGGACCCGCCGGTACTTTTTCCGGGGCGCTGAAAAGGCTCCGGCTTGAAAGGTTTGCGCGGCAATATTGCCCGCTGACAGACTGAATGAAACCTGGGTCATATGGATCCGGGAAAATCCATGCGATGCATGGAGATGTTGCAACTTGCCAGGGGCTTTGAAAAGCGCAAGGCGTTGCAAAACAGGCAGTCCGGATGGGCCGGTACTGCCGACGACAACCGATGGCCTGTCATGGGGCAGGATTGTTGGACGCTTCCGCCGAAAGGCGCCGGACGGTCCGCATGGATCGATAGAAGCCTCCCACTGTCTTGCCCGTGATGGTTCAGCACGATGCGTCTGACTGCGGCTTTGATGTCTTTGGCAGAAAAGCCGCCAGCGCATATGAAGGACAAGATATGTTTAATGTTCACAGCGTTGAAATCGAGTGGGCCGGCCGGCCGCTGAAGCTGGAAACCGGCAAGATCGCCCGTCAGGCTGACGGCGCCGTTCTCGCCAGCTACGGCGAGACCGTTGTTCTGGCCACCGTCGTTTCCGCCAAGTCGCCGAAGCCGGGTCAGGATTTCTTCCCGCTCACCGTCAACTATCAGGAAAAGACCTATGCCGCCGGTAAGATCCCGGGTGGCTATTTCAAGCGCGAAGGCCGTCCGAGCGAAAAGGAAACCCTGGTTTCCCGCCTGATCGACCGCCCGATCCGCCCACTTTTCCCGGAAGGTTACAAGAACGACACCCAGGTCGTCGTGACCGTTATTCAGCACGACCTTGAAAACGATCCGGACGTTCTGTCGATGGTTGCCGCTTCGGCTGCCCTGACACTGTCTGGCGTACCGTTCATGGGCCCGGTCGGCGGTGCGCGCGTTGGCTATATCAATGGCGAATACGTTCTCAACCCGCATCTCGACGAGATGGATGAATCCGTTCTCGACCTCGTGGTTGCCGGTACGCAGGATGCCGTCCTGATGGTTGAATCCGAAGCCAAGGAACTGAACGAAGACGTCATGCTCGGCGCCGTGATGTTCGGTCACCGTGGCTTCCAGCCGGTCATCGACGCGATCATCAAGCTCGCCGAAGTGGCTGCCAAGGAGCCGCGCGAATTCGAACCGGAAGATCATTCCGCTCTCGAAGCCGAAATGCTCTCGATTGCCGAAGCCGAACTGCGCGACGCCTACAAGATCACCCAGAAGGCTGATCGTTATACGGCCGTCGATGCCGTAAAGGCCAAGGTCAAGGCACACTTCTTTCCAGAGGGTGCAGAGCCTAAATACACCAACGAAGTGATCGGCGCGGTCTTCAAGCACCTGCAAGCCAAGATCGTTCGCTGGAACATTCTCGACACCAAGAGCCGTATCGATGGCCGTGACCTCGAAACGGTTCGTGCGATTGTCTCCGAAGTCGGCATCCTGCCGCGTACGCACGGTTCGGCGCTGTTTACCCGTGGCGAAACCCAGGCGATCGTGGTTGCCACGCTCGGCACTGGCGAAGATGAGCAGTATGTTGACAGCCTGACGGGCATGTACAAGGAACGTTTCCTTCTGCATTACAACTTCCCTCCTTATTCGGTTGGTGAAACTGGCCGCATGGGCTCCCCGGGCCGCCGCGAAATCGGCCATGGCAAGCTGGCATGGCGCGCCATTCGCCCGATGCTGCCTTCGCCTGAACAGTTCCCCTACACGCTGCGCGTCGTCTCCGAGATCACCGAATCGAACGGCTCGTCCTCGATGGCAACGGTTTGCGGCACCTCGCTGGCGCTGATGGATGCGGGCGTTCCGCTGGCCAAGCCGGTTGCTGGTATCGCCATGGGCCTGATCCTGGAAGGCGAGCGTTTTGCTGTTCTCTCCGACATTCTCGGCGATGAAGATCATCTCGGCGATATGGACTTCAAGGTGGCTGGTACGGAAGCCGGTATCACCTCGTTGCAGATGGACATCAAGATCGCCGGTATTACCGAAGAGATCATGAAGGTTGCCCTGGCGCAGGCCCAGAACGGCCGCAAGCACATTCTCGGCGAAATGGCCAATGCCATCACCGAAGGTCGCTCGCAGCTCGGCGAATTCGCACCGCGCATCGAAGTCATGACCATCCCGGTCGATAAGATCCGTGAAGTCATCGGTTCCGGTGGTAAGGTTATCCGCGAAATCGTCGAAAAAACCGGCGCCAAGATCAACATCGAAGACGATGGTACGATCAAGATCGCCTCTGCTTCCGGTAAGGAAATCGAAGCCGCCCGCAAGTGGATTCACTCGATCGTTGCTGAGCCTGAAATCGGCGTTGTCTATGAAGGCACGGTCGTCAAGACCGCTGACTTCGGCGCTTTCGTCAATTTCTTCGGTTCGCGAGACGGTCTCGTCCACATCAGCCAGCTGGCTGTAGACCGTGTTGCCAAGACCCAGGATGTGGTCAAGGAAGGCGACAAGGTTTGGGTCAAGCTGATGGGCTTTGACGAGCGCGGCAAGGTTCGCCTGTCCATGAAGGTTGTCGATCAGGCAACCGGCAAGGAAATCGTCGGCGACAAGAAGGCCGAAGGCGACGCTGCCGCTGAATAAGCGGGGTTGATCCTATGACAAGGCGCGGGAGATTTTCCGCGCCTTTTTTTATCCGGGAGTTTGTCAGGGAAACGTGAAAACCGGTTCTCTCAAGGCAAACGAAAACAAGAGAAAATAGAGACTGTCTGTTTCGCCATGAAACCGACAGAGTCTAATCACGAGATTGCCGAGCCATGAGCCGCGAAACACTGAAGACCATTTTTCATCCCTTTGTCACCGAAGCTGTAGCTCTTCCAGGCGAAGACGAACGCTTCCTGTTTCTCGGTGCTGAGGCCGGTTTCGTGAAGCCGGAAGGCTTTGGTGCCGAATTGACGGTGGTCCAAAGTTTCCGCCCCGATTTTCGCCGCCTGGAGGCAGCCCGTCAAACGCCGGTTGCTGTTGTGACAGGTGAGGATTATAACGGCGCGCTGGTTTTGGCTGGCAAGCACAAGGGTCTCAACGAAAACCGTGTTGCCGAAGCGCTGGCGCGTGTCCGGGCCGGTGGCGTTATCATTGTGGCCGGTGCCAAAGAAGACGGGATTCAGCCGCTGCGCAAGCAGATCGATCGCCTTGGCCTTGAGCCGCAATCGCTGCCAAAATATCACGGCATTGCCGTGTGGTTCACCGTGCCGGAGGATAAGGCTGCGGCGATTGCCGCGCTCGCTTCCAAGCCGGTCATGGTCGAGGGCCGGTTTGAAACCTATGCCGGGCAGTTTTCTCATATGCATGCCGATCCCGGTTCTGAACTGCTGGTCAGCCGGTTGCCGGACGATTTCGATGGCAATGCCGCCGATTTCGGCGCTGGTTGGGGCTATCTGTCGGTGATGCTGGCCGAGAAGGCACGGCGCACCAACCGCATCGACCTATTCGAGGCCAATTACGACGCGCTGGAACAGGCCAAGAAAAACCTGGCCCGTAACTGCCCTCATCTGACGGCACGGTTCTTCTGGCAGGATCTGGGTACTGAATCGCCCAAGGAAAAATACGATTTGGTCATCATGAATCCTCCTTTCCATGAGGGTCATGCGACGGAGCCATCGATTGGCGAGGCAATGATCAAAGCGGCGGCGGATGCTTTGCGCGGTGGCGGAGATCTGCTGATGGTGGCCAATCGTGGTCTTGCCTATGAGCCAGTTCTGGCCGCCAATTTTCGTCAGCATGGCGAGACCTGCCGCAATGCACGCTACAAGGTGCTGTGGGCGAAGAAATAAGCCGAACGATTACAAAAAAGGCGCCGGGAGAGATCCTGGCGCCTTTTTTGTTCAATAGTCATTATACTCTATTCAGCGTCGTTGCTGCGCAGCACGCCCAGAGCTGGCAGTGACGTGATATTATAGCCACCATCGACGTAATGGATTTCGCCCGTCACACATCTGGACAGATCCGACAGCAGATAGAGAGCCGACCCGCCGATATCCTCGATGGTGGGTGTGCGGCGCAGCGGCGCATTCTTCTGGTTCCAGCTGAAGATGGCCCTTGCATCGGAAATGCCTGCACCGGCAAGCGTGCGGACCGGGCCAGCCGAAAGGGCGTTGACGCGAATGCCGCGCGGGCCATAATCGCTGGCCAGATAGCGCATGGAGGATTCCAGCGCCGCCTTGGCAACGCCCATAACGTTGTAATTGGGAATGACCCGCGTGGAGCCGCCATAGGTGAGCGTCAGCAGCGATCCGCCGTCTGGCATAAGGTCGGCTGCACGCCGGGCGATTTCCGTGAAGGAGAAGCAGGAGATCACCATGGTGCGGGTGAAATTTTCCCTCGATGTGTCGGCATAGAGGCCTTTCAGCTCGTTCTTGTCGGAAAAGCCGATGGCATGCACGACAAAATCAAGCTTGCCCCAGCGCTCTTTAAGCGCGGCGAAGGTCGCATCAACAGAGGCAAGGTCCTCGACATCACACGGCAGAACAAAATCCGAGCCGAGCTGGGCGGCTAGCGGCTTGACGCGCTTGCCAAGCGCTTCGCCCTGATAGGTGAAGGCCAGTTCGGCACCAGCGGAGGCGAGAGCCTGGGAAATGCCCCAGGCAATCGAGTGATTGTTCGCAACGCCCATGATGAGCCCGCGTTTACCTTGCATGGAAGCGATCATCGCTGTCATCCGTTATGACGCTGGAACACCAGCGTCGCATTCGTTCCACCAAAACCAAAGGAATTGGACAGGACTGTGTCGATCTTGGCATTGTCGATTCGTTTGCGCACGACCGGTACGCCTTCGAATTCTGGATCGAGCTCAGTAATATGGGCGCTTTCGCCAATAAAGCCTTCCTGCATCATCAGCAGGCCGTAGATCGATTCCTGTACGCCTGCCGCTCCCAGCGAATGGCCGGTCAGCGACTTGGTGGACTGGATCGGTGGGATTTTGTCGCCAAATACGGTGCGGATCGCGCCGATTTCCTTGCTGTCGCCCACCGGTGTCGATGTGCCGTGGGTGTTGATGTAATCCACGTCGCCTTTAACGGTTGAGAGCGCCTGGCGCATGCAGCGGATGGCGCCCTCGCCAGACGGAGCGACCATGTCGTAACCGTCCGAGGTCGCGCCGTAGCCGGTGAGTTCGGCATAGATCTTGGCGCCACGCGCCTTGGCATGTTCCAGTTCTTCCAGAACCAGCACACCGGCGCCGCCAGCGATGACGAAGCCATCGCGGTTGGTGTCATAGGCACGCGAAGCCAGAGCTGGCGTCTCGTTGTATTTGGTAGACATTGCGCCCATGGCATCGAACAGGTCGGACATCGACCAATCGAGATCCTCATGACCACCTGCGAACATGATGTCCTGCTTGCCCCATTGAATCATTTCAGCGGCATTGCCGATGCAATGGGCCGAGGTCGAGCAGGCCGACGAGATCGAGTAGTTGACGCCGTGGATCTTGAACCAGGTGGCAAGCGTCGCAGATGCCGTCGATGACATGGCTTTCGGCACGGCGAACGGCCCGATGCGCTTCGGGCTTTTGTTCTGGCGAGTAATATCGGCCGCCTCGACGATCTGCCGGGTCGAAGGACCACCCGAGCCCATGATGATGCCGGTGCGCTCGTTGGCGGAATAATCCTTTTCCTCCAGGCCCGAATCGGCAATCGCCTGTTTCATCGCCACATGGTTCCAGGCGCCGCCCTGTGACAGGAAGCGCATGGCACGACGGTCGACAAGGTCGGTCGTATCCAGCGAAGGCTGACCCCAGACCTGGCATTTGAAGCCATGCTCGGCAAAATCGGGAGAAAAGGAAATGCCGGACCTGGCGTCGCGGAGAGATGCTGTGACTTCCGCGGCATTGTTGCCGATAGAGGACACAATGCCCAGACCCGTAACTACTACCCGTCTCATGTAATCGACCTTTTGCTTGATGGGGGTGATGCGCTCAGTCGGCCTTTTCCTTGAAAAGCCCGACACGCAGATCAGTTGCCTTGTAGATGACCTCGCCATCGGCCTTCATCCAGCCGTCGGCAATGCCCAGCACCAGACGCCCGCGCATGACGCGCTTGAAGTCGATGCCATATTCCACCAGCTTGGTGGAGGGCGTAACCATGCCGGTGAATTTCACTTCGCCTGTCGAGATCGCCCGGCCCTTGCCGGGTTCGCCCAGCCAGCCGAGGTAAAAGCCGGTCAATTGCCACATGGCATCCAGGCCAAGGCATCCCGGCATGACCGGATCGCCCTGGAAATGGCAGGGGAAGAACCAGAGATCGGAGGTGATGTCAA
The DNA here is from genome assembly GCF_000016285.1 of Allorhizobium ampelinum S4. Classification (NCBI taxonomy): domain Bacteria; kingdom Pseudomonadati; phylum Pseudomonadota; class Alphaproteobacteria; order Hyphomicrobiales; family Rhizobiaceae; genus Gillisella; species Gillisella ampelina. The sequence goes on from NC_011989.1 coordinate 168,587, forward strand.
ACTCGGCGCGGATATAGCCCTTGTCATGTGGGCCGCCGGTTTCCGAAATATCGGTGATGCGATTGAACATCAGCATGGGCGGCAGCGGCAATTGCGCATTGCCCTGGCCGAACAGTTCACCCCGACCGCAGGCGAGAATCTCGTCGTAATTATAGCTTGTCTGTTTTTCGTTCATCGGTCTTTCAATTCCCCCCTTCAGGCGTTCCGCTTAGGAGACTTAAAGCAAGATGGCGACGAATTGAAGCCGATGCCAATTCATTCCAACGCTTTACGCAGTGTCGTATGGCCTCTGTCCTGGCCGCTTTCCGCCGACCGAATACAGGAAGCGTCCATACTCCACCAGTGCTAAAATCGGTCAACCGCCTCAATATAAGGGCTTTCACTGGATTTACCCGCCGTCAAACTATTGAAAGCGGGCCCGTCAGCAGGTATATCAGTACGATGACAGTGAGATTTCAAGGGACAATGCGGAGATCGCCGGTATGATGGCGCAAGCCTCTAGGGACGTGGAAGCAAAACTGCGTCGGTCGGGCCTCAGGCCGACACGGCAGAGGGTTGCCTTGGCTTCGCTGTTGTTTGCCAAGGGAGACCGGCATCTGACTGTCGAGGAACTGCACGAAGAAGCGGTTGCCGCCGACGTGCCTGTGTCCCTCGCCACGGTCTACAATACGCTTCATCAGTTTACCGAGGCCGGCATGATCCGGGTTTTGGCTGTTGAGAGCAACAAGACCTATTTTGATACCAATGTGTCGGACCACCACCACTTTTTTGTGGAGGGCCGCAACGAGGTTCTCGATATTCCGGTCAGCAATATCGAAATCGGCAATCTGCCACCTCCGCCCGAAGGCATGGAAATATCGCATGTTGACGTTGTCATCCGGCTGCGTCCCAAGGCCTGATCTAAAGGCGGCCTGATCTCCTAGCTTGTTGTGGCGACCATGATCGGCTCAGACCATATCCGGTTCACATCACGTCATCAGGATGGCGCCCGGCCTGGTGCCCATATCGCGGAAATGTCCAGCCAAAATACAGTGCGCCGCCGCGCACCATAAATGCTGCCAGGACGCCACCGGCGGATGCCCAGTATAAGGGCGCGGCCAGCATGAAAGCCCCGGTAAACACGCAGGCACCGATCAAGGCTGCGGTGATGTAAATTTCCGGACGCAGCAGCACCGAAGGCTCATTGGCCAACAAATCGCGCAACACGCCGCCCAAGGTGGCCGTCATCATGCCTGTGACGATGGCGATGGTGGGCGAGCCTGTCGCGGCCATGCCCTTGGCGGCTCCCATCACGCAATAGGCGGAAAGCCCGATAGCATCGAGCCAGATCAGCAGCTTGTAGCGCGATTCCACCAGATGTGCGGTGAAGAACACCAGCACGCCAACAGCGCAGCAGATCAGAATATAGCTTGGGTTGACTACCCAGAACACCGGCAGGCGTCCAAGAATGATATCGCGCACCGTGCCGCCGCCTGTGCCAGTCACCGTGGCAAAAAACAGGAAGCCGATCAGATCCAGCTGTTTGCGTGAGGCGGCCAAAGCTCCGGTGGCGGCAAACAGCGCAACGCCTGCATAATCCAGATAAAGAAGAAGCGACATAGTGGCCCTGACGTTGCGATGATCTGCCGATGAATGGACGCGAAATGTGCGGCGCTGGGGTGGATGCGGACTATTTTACAATATCATGCGTTACCCAAGGCATAAGGATTGCGGTTTCAATAAGTGTCGCCCTTGCCTGCGCCAACCAATCACCGCCAACCTGGCCGTCGCAAACAAGATTGATGGCAAGGGCGACGCAAGCTGATTGCGCTATCGGGATCTTTGGCAGTGCGGATGGTCCGTAATGCGCTAGATTTTCGTTCTCGCCATAGGGCTGCAATCCTATCGAAGGTTCATGCCGTGAAATTGCTTTTTCGCCTGCTCCTGTGCCTGTTGTTGTCCCTGTCTGCCTCGGTCGCCCTGGCGCAACAGCAATTGGTCAGTGACCCGGAAATCTACGAGAAGGATCATTTCCGTAAGGTCTGCAAGACAGCTGAGTTCGATGACAACTACGTCACCCGGTTGGATATCAACAATGATGGCATTGTCGATGCGATCGTCAACGAAGGCGCGCTGACCTGCGATGGCAAGCGCGGCCCCGACTGCGATGCCGAAGGCTGCCCCTATAATTTCTATGTGCAGGTCAAGGAAGGCGGCTATCTGATGATCGCCACCGCCAAGATCTTTGGCTATGACTTCATCCAGCGTTACGGCAACAAGGTTTTCGTGCTGAAAATGCCGCCGCATTTCTGCGACCGCACCGATGGTCCGCAATGCGAAATGACGGTGCGGGTGCGCGGCGTGATGTTCGTGACGATCGTCAAGAAATAGTCTGAAACAGCGACAGCACGGTGGATTTGGCAGAGTGCATCATGCTGTCGCAACGTTTGTCTGAGCGCGGTTGCGCTTGGGCTACGCCTTCGCCATGGATTGCGCACGCATACGATCGTACTCGTCCTTGGTGATCGGCTTTGCCGTTTTGTTGCCCAGCTCATTGATACTGATTCGGTAGGTTTCCCGGGCCGAGAGGGCGGCCAGCGCTGAAATCACGGTAATGGCCAGCGTCCAGCAGCCGATGACGATGGGGATATTCAGCGAGCCGGGCGGTGCAACGGCTGTGAACAGGGCAGGGAACAGGGCCGTGATTGCCGTGCCGACATTCTGCGCGATGGCCATTGAGGAGACGCGGATGCGGCTCTGGAACAATTCCGGATAGAATGACGGGAAGACGGCGTTATATCCCTGATAGATCACGCCCCACATCAACAGCGACATCACTATGGCCATCGGGACATTGTGAATGCTGATCGCATAGAGATAGCCAAACGACAAAGCGCCAGACAGCAATGATCCGATGATGATCGGTGGTTTGCGGCCAATACGGTCGGAAAGTCCGCCGATAAAGGGAATGACCAGAACGGCAACAATATTGCCGAGAACCGGAATCCACAGATAGACGTCCTTGCTGAAGCCGATACCGTATGCTGGCTGCACCGCATAGGCTGCGCCGAACACTGTTGTCACGGTTGGAATGACGTTCATAAGCGACATGCACATGACGCGGATGATATCGGCCCAACCATGACGGAAGGCCTCGACGATGGGCGCTTTCGAGACCGCGCCACTTTCGCTGGCGTTGACGAAGGTTGGTGTTTCCTCAACCAGACGGCGGATGACAAAGCCGACGATTACCACGAAGATCGACAGCAGAAAGGGAATACGCCAGCCCCAGCTGTTGAATGCCGCAGGCTCCATATAGTGGGCGAGCGGCAAAAACACGGCGGCAGCCAAAATTTGTCCGGCCTGGACGCCCTGAAGTGCGAAGGAGGCGAAAAAGCCCCGTCGGCCGGTTGGTGCATGTTCCAGAATCATTGACGACGCACCTGAAATTTCACCGGCGACAGCAAAACCCTGGATCAGGCGAAGCACGACCAGAAAAATCGGAGCCCAGATGCCGATTTGCGCATACGTGGGCAACAGGCCGACCATCAGTGTCGAAAAGCCCATGAGAAACAGGCAGGTCAGCATCATTTTCTTGCGACCGTAAACGTCGCCCATATGCCCCAGAACAAACGCACCGATTGGGCGGCTGACATAGCCCACGCCGTAGGTTGTCAATGATGCGACAATCGCTGTCGTCGGATCTACAGATGGAAAAAACAGCTGAGGAAAAACCAGTGCCGCAGCTGTGGCGTAAATGAAGAAATCATAATATTCCAGCGCGGAGCCAATCCAGCCGCTGGCAGTGGCGACACGAGATTGTCTGTGTGCCTTTTCACGATCAAAGGACATGGATATTCCCTCCCAACAAGCATTTCATCAGTGGGAAGAGGAACAGCCACATTGCCAACCCTCCGTTGACAATTCAATGAACGCAATTTTACCCACCAATGATAGTAGATTTACTTACTACAACCAAAAAACCGTTCGACCATAATAAGGTCAACGCCGATGTACAACCCAAAAGCACCAATGTGTTTCAGGCCAATGATGGAGCATCAAGCCGAATGTGTAATTCTACGGGGCCTGGTTGATCTTGACTTTGAATGGGTGAACTGGACGCTCGGATTATTGCTTTTGCCGAATCCCCGTTGGCAGAATGGATAATCGTTAACAAGCGCTCTGATGGAGAAAGCGTCAATTTCAGAAAATTCGATTCGCTGAATATTCATAGCGAGACTGTCTCACGATACAGATCGCAAAATAGACAAACATATACATAAAGGAGATTTGGTGGAGCTAAGCGGGATCGAACCGCTGACCTCTTGCATGCCATGCAAGCGCTCTCCCAGCTGAGCTATAGCCCCATAAGGGTCCGGCATTTGCCGGGTCCGGGAACCGTGTGAAGCAGTGCTTCGTTCGGTGTGGCGGCTTCATACGTGCTGCTTTTGCACATGACAAGCCAAAAAATGCGCCCCCGGATGTTTTTTTATCATCCGGGCGCGCAGAGCTGTTGAATCAGACTTCGTCGTCGTCGCCGGTCACGCCGATAATGCCGGACATGTCGTCGTCTTCGTCGTCTTCATCGGCTTCCAGGAAGGTGTCGTCATCGTCATCGCCGATTTCGACATCGTCATCGCCAATGTCAGGAATGTCGTCGCCACCGGCTGCATCGTCCGCGTCTTCCAGCGAAACCAACTCGACATCGGTGTTCTCGGTATCGACTTCCGCGACCTCTTCCTCTTCAGCCTTTTCCATGATGGCGGCTACCGAGGTCTCTTCGAAGTAAGAGAGAGGCCAGGATTTCTTCGTATAGGGGGATACGACCGGATCATTGTTCAGATCGTAGAATTTCTTGCCGGTGTCGGGGCAAGTGCGTTTGGTTCCAAGTTCTGCATTCGCCACTGTCAAAGCCTCATGAAATCGTTGGAAAAGAGGGCATGCGCCGAGGACCCGGGCCCGAAGGCCGGTCCAACTATCGTCGGTCCCTTAATCGTTGTGCCGGCTTCTGTCAAAGGCAAACTGGCTGTTCGATCCGCAGCTTTGCCGCTTTCGCCCCGGTAAAGACTGGTCAGAGGGAGGAATGTCGAGCGATGGAGCGGGGATGACCTTGAGCATCTGGTGTGCTACGGGGCCGTGCAACACGAGGTATGCAGACAGGAAGAGGATGGCCGTTTGACTGAGGTGACGGAAAACACGTTTGTAATCGCCATCGATGGTCCTGCGGCTGCGGGCAAGGGAACGCTGTCACGCCGGATCGCCGACAGTTACGGCTTTCATCATCTGGACACGGGCCTGACCTACCGCGCCACAGCCAAGGCGCTTTTGGAAAAAAGCCTGCCGCTCGATAATGAGGCTGTGGCCGAGCAGGTGGCGCTGGGGCTCGATCTTTCCGGTCTGGACCGGGAGGTTCTGGCCAAGCACGATATCGGTGAGGCGGCGTCGAAAATCGCCGTCATGCCCGCGGTGCGTCGCGCTCTGGTCGAGGCGCAGCGACGGTTTTCGCTGAAAGCCCCCGGTGCGGTCCTGGACGGGCGCGATATCGGCACGGTTGTCTGCCCGGATGCGGCGGTTAAGCTCTATGTCACGGCCTCTCCGGAGGTGCGCGCCCGGCGTCGCTTTGACGAGATTGTCGCCCATGGTGGCGTGGCTGATTATCCCGCAGTTTTTGAGGATGTGAAGCGGCGCGACGACCGCGACATGGGCCGCGCCGACAGTCCGTTGAAACCTGCTGAAGACGCGCACTTGCTAGATACGTCCGAAATGAGTATAGAGGCGGCGTTTCAGGCCGCGCGTTCCTTGATCGATGCGGCATTGAAAAACAATTAGCATGCATTCAGCAGACAGGACCGACCACCGGTTTTGTCTGGACCAGCCGAAACCAGCGTCCTTGCGCCGGGTTGTCCTTGTTATAAGGGCGGACGCGGGATCGGCCGTTATCAACACCAACCCACCGGCGCACTGCGCATTCCCAAGGGGATGCGATTAGGAGATTTCATGTCTGTTTCTACCCCGACACGGGACGATTTCGCGGCCCTGCTGGAAGAATCCTTCGCAAAGACCGATCTGGCCGAAGGCTATGTTGCCAAGGGCATCGTTACGGCCATCGAGAAGGACGTCGCGATCGTTGACGTTGGCCTCAAGGTCGAAGGCCGCGTTCCGCTGAAGGAATTTGGCGCCCGCGCCAAGGACGGCCAGCTGAAAGTTGGCGACGAAGTTGAAGTTTACGTCGAGCGCATTGAAAACGCGCTGGGCGAAGCTGTTCTGTCGCGCGAAAAGGCCCGTCGCGAAGAAAGCTGGATCAAGCTCGAAGCCAAGTTCGAAGCTGGCGAGCGCGTCGAAGGCGTTATCTTCAACCAGGTCAAGGGTGGCTTCACCGTCGATCTGGATGGTGCCGTTGCCTTCTTGCCGCGCTCTCAGGTGGATATCCGCCCGATCCGCGACGTGACCCCGCTGATGCACAACCCGCAGCCCTTCGAAATCCTCAAGATGGACAAGCGTCGCGGCAACATCGTGGTTTCGCGCCGTACGGTTCTGGAAGAGTCCCGCGCCGAGCAGCGTTCTGAAATCGTTCAGAACCTCGAAGAAGGCCAGGTTGTTGAAGGCGTCGTCAAGAACATCACCGATTACGGTGCGTTCGTTGACCTCGGCGGCATCGACGGCCTGCTGCATGTCACCGACATGGCATGGCGTCGCGTGAACCATCCTTCGGAAATCCTGTCCATCGGCCAGTCGGTCAAGGTTCAGATCATCCGTATCAACCAGGAAACCCACCGTATCTCGCTCGGCATGAAGCAGCTCGAGTCGGATCCTTGGGATGGCATTGCTGCCAAGTACCCGGTTGGCAAGAAGATCTCCGGTACTGTGACCAACATCACCGACTACGGTGCATTCGTTGAGCTGGAGCCGGGCATTGAAGGCCTGATCCACATTTCCGAAATGTCCTGGACCAAGAAGAACGTACACCCCGGCAAGATCCTGTCCACAAGCCAGGAAGTTGACGTGGTTGTTCTCGAAGTCGATCCGTCCAAGCGTCGTATCTCGCTTGGCCTGAAGCAGACCCTCGAAAACCCATGGCAGGCATTTGCCTACAGCCATCCGGCTGGCGCTGAAGTCGAAGGCGAAGTCAAGAACAAGACCGAATTCGGCCTGTTCATCGGCCTCGAAGGCGACGTTGACGGCATGGTTCACCTGTCGGATCTCGACTGGAACCGTCCAGGCGAGCAGGTCATCGAAGAATACAACAAGGGCGACGTCGTTCGCGCCGTTGTTCTCGATGTGGATGTCGAAAAGGAGCGTATCTCGCTCGGCATCAAGCAGCTCGGCAAGGACGCGGTTGGTGATGCCGCCGCTTCCGGCGATCTGCGCAAGAATGCTGTTGTTTCCTGCGAAGTGATCGCGGTCAATGACGGTGGCGTCGAAGTCAAGCTCGTCAACCATGAAGACATCGTGTCCTTCATCCGCCGCGCCGACCTCGCTCGTGACCGTGATGACCAGCGCCCTGAGCGTTTCTCCGTTGGCCAGGTTTTTGACGCTCGCGTCACCAACTTCTCCAAGAAGGATCGCAAGGTCATGCTGTCGATCAAGGCGCTGGAAATCGCTGAAGAGAAGGAAGCAGTTGCTCAGTTCGGTTCGTCCGATAGTGGCGCTTCGCTCGGCGACATCCTGGGCGCAGCCCTGAAGAACCGCAGCAACGACTAATCGTCGCGGTTTAGAAGATTAAAAACCCGCCGGGCAGCGATGTCCGGCGGGTTTTTCTTTGGCTTGATGGTTGCGGGCGTGATGATTGCTGAAAACGGCTCTTGCCGCCCATCGAGCAATGCTCTAAATTTAGAATTATTCTAAATTGGAGAGCGGCCATCATGTTTCGCACCTTATTCGCCTCTGCGAAGCGGCGTCTGGATAGTCTGAACGAACAGGAAGTTCTTGCGCTGGCGATTTCGTCTGAGGAAGACGATGCGCGGATCTATCTGGCCTATGCGGAGCGGTTGAAAGAGCAATATCCCCAATCCGCCAAGGTTTTCCAGGATATGGCGGAGGTGGAGCACGCTCACCGGAACATGCTGATCGACATGCACCGCCAGCGGTTTGGCGAGCACATTCCTCTGATCCGCCGGGAGCATGTCCAGGGGTTCATGACACGCAAGCCCGATTGGCTTCAGGCCCAGCTTTCCGTCGATCAGGTGCGCGAAGAGGCGGAAGCCATGGAGCGTTCTGCGTATAATTTTTATGTCGAGGCCCAGAAACATGTCTCGGACGCCCGCACAAGAGCGCTTCTCGGCGATCTGGCGATGGCGGAGCAGGGTCACGAGGATGTGGCCCATATGCTGGGCGAAAAGCATCGGCCGGAGGACGTCCAGAAGCTGGAACAGGAAACTGCCAAGCGGCAGTTCGTTCTCACTTATGTGCAGCCGGGCCTCGCCGGATTGATGGATGGTTCGGTTTCGACGCTCGCGCCGATCTTTGCGGCAGCCTTTGCTACCGGCGATACCTGGCAAACCTTTTTGGTCGGCCTCTCGGCCTCGGTGGGGGCGGGTATTTCCATGGGCTTCACAGAAGCCTCTCATGACGATGGCAAGATTTCCGGCCGAGGTTCACCGATCAAGCGCGGCCTGGCCTGCGGCATCATGACAGCGTTGGGTGGCCTTGGCCATGCGCTGCCTTATCTCATTCCGCATTTCTGGACGGCGACAGCGACGGCGGGTGTGGTGGTGTTCATCGAATTATGGGCCATCGCCTTCATCCAGAATAAATATATGGAAACGCCGTTCTGGCGTGCGGCCATGCAGGTGGTGCTAGGCGGTTCGTTGGTTCTGGCCGCCGGTATCCTGATCGGCAATGGTTGAAATAGTCCATGAAAAAGGCCTGGAGCGTTTCCACATCCAGGCCTTTTGCCGATTGTCTGTTACCCTATTTCAACGCCGCGACCGGAACATCCTTGCCGCTTTCAATCGTGACCCAACGACCGGTATCGAAGCTCGCCTGCCGTTTCAGATAGGTATAGGAGGTTTGGCTCCAGAGTTTGACGTCATCAACTAGATTGTCGAGAATATAATCGCCTGCGGATGTGCGCAGCGTCAGTACCGCATGGCCTTCGCCATCGGCTTTGCGCACGACGGTAATCAAAAGATCCGCTTCAGAAAATCCGGCCTGGAGAAGGCGCTTGCGCTTCAAGAGAACGAAATCTTCGCAATCGCCGGCGTCAACGGGGTATTCCCACCATTCTTCGCGGCCATAGACGTCCATATCGGTCATCGGGGTGATGGATTTGTTCACATCCATGTTGACGGCGTGAACAATATCCCAACCGTGTTCCGTAACCTGGCGGGCAGGGGCGGGCTTGCTGCGCACTTGGCATTCGGCCTTGTAGCGCAGGCAAAATTCGTAATGGCCAATGGGCTGCGAGGTGATGCCACCGGTAACCATCGAGGCTGGAACAGCCGATGTCATATCCGCAGCCGCATTGCCCGCGAAAAACAGCGGAAGTGCCAGAAATGCTGCCAGAGCTGAAAGCCTGAAGGTCATGAGACGTCCCTTGAATTCTTAACAAAGAGTTAAGATTACCAAGGGCAGAGAGTCAATCGTTCCAAGGTCGAGGGGCGGCTCAATTGGCCAATATGGTTAAAATCCGTTAATGAGTGTGAAGTTTTTGTCGCATTTTGCCGAATGGCTCAAGAGGCTTGGGTTTGGCCTCAGCCTTCATGGCCGTGGTTCGATCATGGCGCGAATGGCGTTGCGCATCCGGTCGATGTCCTGCGGACGCGACAGGCGATGATCGCCGTCACGCACCAATGTCAACACAACATCGTCGGCGGGCAGGTGTTCAACCAGTTTCAGCGCATGCTGGTAGGGGACATCAGGATCGGCCATGCCTTGCAGGATATGGACGGGGCAGCCGGTGTCGATCATGCCGGCCATGACCCGATTAGCGCGCCCGTCTTCCATGAGCGCACGCGTGAAGATATTCGGCTCCGGGCTATACTCAGAGACCTCCTCGAAATAGCCATTCTCGGCCAGCTCTGCCCGCTCCCGGTCGCCAAGCAGTGGCTCGATCAAGTCCGACGTGAAGTCGGGCGCTGGTGCGATCAACACCATTCCGGACACCTGGGTCGGATTGTCGTGGCGGGCTTTCAGTTCCTGGATCAGTCGCAATGCAATCCACCCACCCATGGAGGAGCCGACCAAAATGGCCTTTTCCGGTTTGAAGTGATCGAGAACGGCAAGAGCCTCTTCCAGCCAGCGGGAAATAGTGCCGTCGCGAAAGGCCCCACCAGAGGCGCCATGCCCGGAATAATCGAAGCGGATTGCTCCAACTCCAAGAGACGCGGCCAGATCGTCCATTTCCAGTGCCTTGGTGCCCGTCATGTCGGACCGGTAGCCGCCAAGCCAGATGCAGGTGGGCCGTTCGTCTTGCGCTGGCGCCCGTACCAGCGCGGCTATGCTGCGCGCATCGCTTCCCTGTCCCACGGTGATGGCATGGGTTTCTATTGGGCGTCCGACATTGGTCATGATTGTCTCCTGCTTTGGCCTATAAGGTATAAAACAGATTCTTCTCTTCACGACAGCAGGTGATTTTTTTAAAAAACTATGCTATCAACCTCTGAACAGTGGTCCGAGAGCGTGCCCAGCCTTGCAAGGCGGGGCAATCGGGCCTATCTGACGTTCCAAAATCGCCTATATGACTATCCGAAATTATTGAGGAGAATACGACCATTCGCAGACCGTTCAAAGCCGATGCCCCCGTTAAGGACGGGCCGCGCTCCAACCGGGAGATCCGGGTTCCAAAGGTCCAGTTGATTGACGCAGAAGGCCAGAATCTCGGCGCCGTGCCGACGGACCAGGCGCTCCGCATGGCGGAAGAAGCCGGTCTCGATCTGGTCGAAATTTCGCCGAATGCTGAACCGCCCGTTTGCAAGATCCTGGACCTTGGCAAGCTGAAATACGCCAACCAGAAGAAGGCGGCAGAAGCGCGCAAGAAACAGAAAATCGTTGAAGTCAAAGAAATCAAGATGCGCCCGAACATCGACACCCATGACTATGAGGTGAAGATGAAGTCGATGTCGCGGTTCTTTGAAGACGGCGATAAGGTCAAGGTCACCCTGAAGTTCCGTGGCCGCGAAATGGCCCACCAGGAACTGGGCATGAAATTGCTCATGCAGGTGAAGGAAGACACAGTCGAAGTTGCCAAGGTTGAAGCTGAACCCAAGCTCGAAGGTCGTCAGATGATGATGGTGCTGGCCCCTAAATAAGCCAGCGGCGTGTCAGTCGGACCCGCGAGCATCTGCCAGTTTAAAGCGACATGCGTTTTATCGAGCGCAGGTCGCTTTTTTACGTAAAGTATCTTGTCGCCTTCGAAGGCGTAAACCTGACAAAATCCTGACAAGGCCGTCAGCGCGGTGTCAGTGGTCTTTTGGCATTGTCATTTTCAGCAGACGGGATTTACCCCACGTCCCCACAACGTTCCCGGTCTGTTATGTCATCCTATGCCCCTGGGTGACGATCAGGCTCTTAGCCTATTGGAAACTCCGCCGTCTCTAAATGGAACGGCGGAGTTCCTTATTCGGGAGTGTGCAGATTTATGCACTTTTGTGGTCTATCCAAATAAATCATGTCATTTATATTTACGATCAAGGCCCATTGAGAAGTAAAATATAATTTCAGTTGAAATTTTTTGAATTTTGCATCAGAAAAGTTTTGAAAATTCAAAAAATACTGGTGATACATTTGTTTCATTTGTTATTTAACTTTACAGCTATTGGCGGTCTCTATATTCAAATAGCCCTATACGAATCAACCTGAGAATGCCGTCGGATCGCCTTGCGCATCACACGTCGCGTTGACTGGATAATTTATCTGAGGTCCAATGGGATTTTATGACTGAATACAGGCAGTCGAGCGCCGATTAAAGTTTGTCAGCCAGTGTCGCCCTCTGCCTATACCGGAATGGACATGAGAAGCAGCTCAACGGAAGATGGAAAAAAGGAGGTCGCCAGAGCAATCCGGCACCAACTTTTGTGTCTGAGATGGTTTGCGAAAGGCGGGCAAGACGGTTGCCGCGTCTACGGTCGGTGTGTGGCGGCAATCCTGTTTCTTGTATCCCTGTTCTTTACCAGTCTCGTCATGGCCTCTGACAATCGCAGTGGGCCTCCAAGCGGAGGGCCTCCAGGCGGTGGCCCTCCAGGTGGCCCTCCTGGTGGATGGCGAGGCGGCGATCCGCCGAGTGGTGGCCCTCCTAGTTTTTCAGGCTCTCTTGGACCTTTTGGCAGCAGGCCCGGCGGGGGAGGTCCAGGTGGAACTCCGAACGGCTCGTTTACAGATGACGATCCGAGCGTTGTTCGGCCACAGGTGCTGGACGGCGTCAAAAGTGGCCGCTATCGTTCGTTACGAGAGGTGCTTGGCAATCTCAAACTGCCTGAAGGTTCGCGGTTGATCGACGTGGATTTACGCTATCTCTCCAACGGTGATTTTTACTTGCTGACCATAAAGGACATGTCCGGGCGGTTTCGCACCTTGAAAGTGGATGCGCGGACCGGGAAACTGGCACGATAAATCTGACAGCGACTGCCTACACTGTATCGTGCCGAAAAGTGGAAACCGGTTTTTGGACAAGACTATACAAACAAAATCCTATAGCGCCATGCACGATATAATCTTGCGCGGATTGTAACTTCTTTCACGGCGGTCTTTTGGAGAGCATTGAATCTTGCGTATTTTACTGGCTGAAGACGATGCCAATATCGGGCGCCATGTGGCGGAGACGCTGAGAGGCGAGGGCTACGAGGTGACCTTGGTCAACAAGGGGCCGGATGTCTGGGAGGCTGGAGAGGATACCGGCCTCGGCGCCATCATTCTCGACCTCGGTCTGCCCGGGCTGGATGGGCTTTCGATTTTAAGGCGATGGCGCAAGGATAGGATCCAGACACCCGTTCTGGTTCTGACGGCGCGAGGGTCCTGGATGGAAAGGGTCGATGGTTTCGATGCCGGGGCGGATGACTATCTTCCGAAACCGTTCCGCACAGAGGAGTTGTTGGCCCGGCTTCGCGCATTGTTGCGGCGCGCTGGAAAAACCAGCCATACCCTGTTTTCAGCCGGGCGTTTTCAGGTGGATGAGGCCGGTCGGACCGTCACCTTCAATGGTGCCCTGTTGGAGGTCAGCCCGCTGGAGTTTCGATTGATCCAGATTCTCGTCCAAAACAAGGGCCGGGTGTTTTCAGCGTATGAGATCGCCACCCAGATCCAGGGCCGCGATGACGATGCTTCGAAAAATGCAGTCGAAGCCATGGTGGCGCGGATCCGCAAGAAAACGGATGCCAGTGCTATCGAAACACGGCGCGGCTTTGGTTACGTCGTGCCAGACGAAAATTCATGCTGAGATCACTGCGCTTCAGGCTCGCGATCGGCTCCTTCCTGGCAATCGGGCTGGCGCTGATGGTCCTTTGGTTCTCGGTCGGTTACTTGTTCATCAACTATGTAGGTCAGCAATTCAAAACCGAGATGAATGTCACTATCAATATCATTGCCTCCCGCCTCAAGGTGGAAAATGGCAAGATTGATATCGTCTCGCCACCCGCAGATCCGCGCTTTTCCACGGTCAGCGGCGGACGTTACTGGCAAGTATGGACGCCTGATGGCCGCAGCCTGCGGTCGCGGTCGCTCTGGGATGTGGAACTGCCCCGAACTGGGTTGCATCAGGAAGGTCCATTCGATTTCAGTCGCGCGCAGGGACCCGATGGTGAGGATATTTTGCTGCTCCGCAGCGAAATCAAAATCTCGGATGAAGGCATAGACTATCCGGTTATCATCTATGCCGGATTTCCTTTGGCCAACCTGATGGAGCCGCTCGATCAGCATCGGGAGCGCTCGCGTTCCGTCATGCTGATCACTGCCCTGGTTTTGCTGGGTGCGGCGCTGCTCCAGGCCCGGGTGGTATTGCAGCCACTGACACGTGTGCGAAACCAGGTGTCGATGGTCCGGGCCGGTCAGTTGCGGGTGATGGATGACGGCGTGCCGCTTGAAGTGATGCCGCTTGTCGAGGAGATCAATCTCTTGCTCACCGAACGGCAATACACGATCGAGAAGGCGCGTAGCAGGGCCAGCGACCTGGCGCATGGATTGAAAACACCGCTGACGGTGTTGGCGCAAATGGTGCAGCATCTGCCTTCCGCCGAGCGAGAAGCGGCTTTCGAGCAAATCAACCTGGTGCGCCAGCGAGCCGACCGGCAATTGCAGGCCGCCCGCCTTGGTGTCGAGCAGATGCAGGTGACCGACATGGAGAGCCTGATAGGCAAACTGGTCAAGGTTCTTGACCCGATTGCCCGGGCGCGAGAGCTTGCCTGGGATGTCGAGGTGGAGCAAGGCTTGGCGATTGAGGCCGACGCTGCCGATCTTGCCGAAGCGATCGGCAATATTCTCGACAATGCAACGAAATGGGCCTCCTCGGTCATTCACGTCCGCGCGTTTGGGGATCGGGACATGGCGATGATCGTCATTGGTGATGATGGGCCGGGTGTGCGCCCGCAAGATCGGCAGCAGGTGCTGCGCCGGGGCGAATTTCTGGACGCAGACCAAGGCGGCTCCGGTCTGGGGCTCGCGATCTGCGCTGATATTATGACCGCTTACGGCGGCAATCTCAGCCTGGATCAAGCCGATATTGGCGGCTTGCTTGTCACGCTGCAATTTCCCCGCCACGGTGGCCGTCAGATTCCAGCTCACCCGATCTAACGGTGGGACACTTGGCCTGGATAATTGGCTTATGCCGTCGATTTTCTGGTGTCGGCAGGCCGCAGAAGCGATTTTTGCCTCGCACACTTGAATCCCGTTGCACTTTACCGGGCCTGCGGTTATAAGCGCCCGTCCGAACGGTCCGGCAGGGCATGCCGTGGCCGTTCTTTATGCTTGAAAACAGGCCTCGTCTGCCTGTTTCGATACAAGAACAATGGAGTAGCAAAATGCCCAAGATGAAGACGAAGTCCTCCGCCAAGAAGCGGTTCAAGATCACTGCCTCCGGCAAGGTCCTGGCTGCTGCCGCTGGCAAGCGTCACGGCATGATCAAGCGGTCCAATAAGTTCATCCGCAATGCACGCGGAACGATGGTACTTGCCGAAGCAGACGGCAAGAAAGTCATCAAGAACTACCTGCCTAACGGTCTCTGAGACCCTTTCGCTTTTTGGATCATTTAAGGAGATCATGACATGTCACGCGTAAAACGCGGCGTTGCCGCTCATGCCAAGCACAAAAAGGTTCTGAAGGCCGCCAAGGGCTTTTACGGCCGCCGCAAGAACACCATCCGCGCTGCAAAGGCTGCGGTGGATCGTTCCAAGCAGTTCGCCTACCGCGACCGCAAGGTCAACAAGCGCAACTTCCGCGCTCTGTGGATTCAGCGTATCAACGCAGCTGTGCGCGAATCCGGCCTGACCTATGGCCGCTTCATCGATGGCCTCAACAAGGCTGGCATTGAAGTTGACCGTAAGGTTCTGTCCGACATGGCCATCCATGAGCCGGCAGCTTTCGGCGCGCTGGTTGAAGCCTCCAAGAAGGCTCTGTCCTACCTCAAGGACACTGGCACCAAGAACGAGTTTGAGACCGCGGTTAAGTAACCAGCGCGTCCCAAACTGAAATTTGGTTATTGGGAAACCCGCGCTGGGCAAACTGGCGCGGGTTTTTTCATGGTTTAACGCATTTCCGGACGCAAAACCTCTATACACTTTTGCTGGAAATGCTCTGGTGCTGGCGGCCGAACATAGGCAGGAAAGACGACAATGTCCGATCTCGAGAGTTTGAAAACATCCCTTTTAGCCGATATCGCCGCTGCCAGCGACGAGGTGGGTATTGAAGCTGTGCGTCTTGCCGCCATGGGCAAGAAAGGCTCGGTTTCCGAGCTTTTGAAAACGCTGGGCTCCATGACGCCGGAAGAGCGCCAGACCCGTGGCGCCGCCATCAACGCGCTGAAGAATGAGATCACCGAACAGCTGACCGCCAAGAAGACCGAGCTGAAGGATGCCGCCATCAATGCGCGCCTGAAAGCCGAAACGCTGGATGTGTCGCTGCCCGTGCGCTCTTCGCCTGCCGAGCGTGGCCGTATTCATCCGATCAGTCAGATTGTCGATGAAATCACCGCCATCTTCGCCGACATGGGCTTTTCCATTGCCGAAGGCCCGGATATCGAGACCGACTATTACAATTTCACGGCGCTGAACTTCCCTGAAGGGCATCCGGCCCGCGAAATGCATGACACGTTCTTCCTGCAACCCGACGCCAATGGCGAGCGCAAAGTGCTGCGCACCCATACATCGCCGGTGCAGGTGCGCACCATGGAAGCGCAAAAGCCGCCGATCCGCATCGTCATCCCGGGCAAGACCTACCGGCAGGATTCCGACGCCACCCATTCGCCCATGTTCCATCAGGTCGAAGGTCTGGTGATCGACAAGACCGCCAATGTTGGCCATCTGCGCTGGATTCTGGAAGAATTCTGCAAGACCTTCTTTGAAGTCGATAGCGTCACCATGCGCTTTCGCCCATCCTTCTTCCCGTTCACGGAACCATCGTTCGAAGTGGATATCCAGTGCGACCGCTCCAGCGGCCCGATCGTCAAATTCGGCGAAGGCAAGGACTGGATGGAAATCCTCGGCTGCGGCATGGTCCACCCCAACGTGCTGCGCGCAGGCGGCCTCGACCCCGATGAATACCAGGGCTTTGCCTGGGGCATGGGCCTCGACCGCATCGCCATGCTAAAATACGGCATGCCGGACCTGCGCGACTTCTTCAATGCCGACGTCCGCTGGATGAGCCACTACGGTTTTCGTCCATTGGACGTGCCGACATTGTTTGGTGGCTTGAGCGTTTGATGGAGCAAGCCGTCCTCACCGCATCGCTAACGTTAACAAGTGCTGTGATTGGCGGGGCTGTTGTCGCTTGGCTTACACATTTATTGTCTTCCAGAAGAGAGAAGTACAATAAAAGACGTGAGCTGATCGTGAAGTACCTGCTTGAAACGTATGATGCTATTGCTACACCGTCCTTTGTGAGTCCGCAGGACGAAATGCAGGCGATTGAGCGTGCTGTTGATAGAGTTCAGGTTTTCGGTGATCCAGAGCTTTTAAGATTAACGAAGAAATACAGTGATGATCTTAAGGTAGATGGAAGTTCAAATACTACTGAATTGATGAAGTACGTGAGATCTCAAATTCGGCGTGAGCTAGGGCTAACGCCAACTTCTGAAGATTTTACGATCTTGAGATTCCACGAGTTGAGAGAAAAGCAATGAAATTCACACTCTCCTGGTTGAAAGACCATCTGGACACCGATGCCACGCTGGATCAGGTCTGCGAGCGCCTTACCGCCATTGGCCTTGAAGTTGAGGATGTTGATGACAAGGCGGCCTATAAGCCGTTTGTGATTGCCAAGATCCTCGCTGCGGAAAAGCATCCATCTGCCGATCGTCTGAAAGTTCTCTCGGTTGATGCTGGTGATGGCAAGCCCGTGCAAGTGGTCTGCGGCGCGCCGAATGCGCGGGCGGGCTTGATTGGCGCGTTTGGCCGTCCGGGCATGTATGTGCCGGGGCTGGATGTGACGCTGGCGGTTGGCAATATTCGCGGCGTGGAAAGCCACGGCATGATGTGTTCTGAAAAAGAACTCAACATGTCTGACAATCACGATGGCATTATCGATCTGCCTGAAGATGCGCCTGTCGGTACCTCTTTCGCCGCCTATGCAGGCATTGATGATCCGATGATCGAGATCAATCTGACGCCAAACCGGCCCGATTGCACCAGCATTTTCGGCATTGCCCGTGATTTGGCCGCCTCTGGCCTTGGCACGTTGAAGCAGCCAAAAGCTCCAAGCTTTGCGGTGGAAGGTGAGACCTCGGTTGAGGTCAAGCTGGAGCTGGATGATGCCAAGCTGTGCCCCGGCTTTGCCTATCGCCTCGTGCACGGCGTTAAAAATGGCCCAAGCCCGGTCTGGATGCAAAAGCGGCTGATTGCCATTGGCCTTCGCCCGATCTCGGCGCTGGTGGATGTGACCAATTACATGACCTTTGATCAAGGTCGGCCCATGCATGTGTTTGATGCCGATAAGGTCAAGGGTGTGCTGACCGTGCGCCGTGCCAAGGATGGCGAGGAAATTCTGGCCCTCGACACCCGCACCTATAAGCTGACACCCAACACCGTGGTGATTGCCGATGACAATGGCTTAGAATCCATTGGCGGCATCATGGGCGGCGAGCATTCCGGCTGCGATGAAAACACCAGTAATGTGTTGATTGAATCGGCCCTGTGGGACCCAATCAACATTGCCAAATCGGGCCGCTCGCTGGGCATCATCACCGATGCCCGCTATCGGTTTGAGCGCGGTGTTGACCCAGAATATATGGTGCCCGGCCTTGAGCGCACCACGGAACTGGTGCTGGAAATGTGCGGCGGAAAGGCTGCAAGCGCCAAGGTGGTTGGCTATCAGGGCCACACCAAGAAAGTGGTTGATTTCCCATTTTCCGAAGTCAAGCGCCTCACTGGCCTCAATGTTTCCACCGACGAATCCCGCACCATCCTCACCGGTCTTGGCTTTGAAGTGTCGGGCGAGGGCGAAACCGTCAAGGTGGCTGTGCCATCATGGCGGCCAGATGTGGACGGCAAGGCCGATCTGGTAGAAGAGGTCATGCGTATGCATGGCGTGGATAAGATTACGCCAGAGCCTCTACCATCGATGGGCGCGGTCAACACCAAAATCCTCACCACCTTGCAGATCCGCACCCGCACAGCTAAGCGGGCGCTGGCCAGCCGTGGCATGATGGAAGCCGTGACGTGGTCGTTCATCTCGGCAGAACAGGCCGCTTTGTTTGGTGGCGGCAAGCCGGAGCTGAAACTGGTCAACCCGATTGCTGCTGACATGTCGGACATGCGCCCATCGCTGCTGCCGGGTCTGCTCACCGCTGCCCAGCGCAATGCCGACCGTGGCTTTGGCGATGTGGCGATTTTCGAAGTCTCCGGCACTTATGAAGGCGATACGCCCGAAGGCCAGCGTCGCGTGGCTGGCGGCGTGCGTCGTGGCACGGCATCGCTCTCAGGTGCTGGTCGTATGTGGTCCAACGCCACCAAGGGCGGCGGCAAGCCAGTGGATGTCTATGACGCCAAGGCCGATGCGCTGGCCGTGCTGGAAGCCTGCGGCCTGCCCATGGGCAATGTGCAGATCGAGCAGGGTGGCCCGGAATGGTACCATCCGGGCCGCTCCGGCACCATCAAGATGGGTCCAAAGGTCGTGCTCGGCTACTTTGGCGAGTTCCACCCCAAGACGCTGGCCGCATTGGATGTTTCCGGTACGCTCTGCGGCTTTGAGATCTATCTCGATGCCATGCAGGAGCCGAAGAAGAAGGCCACCCGCACCAAGCCTGCGCTGGATCTCTCGCCCTTGCAGATGGTGAAGCGCGATTTCGCCTTTGTGGTTGAGCGCTCCGTGGAAGCGGGCGCGATCATCAAGGCTGCCACCAGCGCCGACCGCAAGCTGATCACGGGCGTCAACGTGTTTGACGTGTTTGAAGGGGCAAGCGTTGGCGAAGGCAAGAAATCGGTGGCCATTGAAGTGCTGATCCAACCATCGGACAAGACCCTGACCGATGAGGATTTTGACGCGCTGACCAAGAAGATCGTCGGCAATGTGGAGAAGACCACAGGCGGTGCGCTACGCGCCTGACATCCATCGTCAGGATCAGGTGGCGGGAACTTTGTCCCGCTGTTTTTATCGTGATTGTAAAAACCCCTCGAATATTTCGAGGGGTTTTGCGTTTCTCAGGTTTTCAACACAGTTAGACGCTTAATACCAAGTCTCGAAGATGCTCACGCATCCTCGACTTGAAAAATTGAAAATATCTCAAATGCGCCAGAGGCTTGAGATATTTTCAAATGGAATACGAAGTGTCATTTTCAATGAACCTTCGTATAAATCATCGGAATGGTGAGCGGCAGACCCGCATGCGGCCATCCCCGGCAATATAGCGGTTGGTTTGTGGATCATAGGACCGATAACGGTCCATGCACCAGCGGACATGGCGGTTCGATACCCGCGGCGGTGGCGCTGGACGGTAGTAACCCGGTGGTGGAGGTGCTGGGCGATAGTAGCCGGGTGGCGGCGGCGGTGGGACTGGCCGGTAATAGCCTGGCGGCGGCGGTGGCGGCCTGCCGTAATCGGGCCGGTCATAACAACCATAGACGTCGCAGACATAGCGGATATCGATCACTCGGGATGGGTTGCCGCTGAGCGGGTCCACGGCAAACGGCATGGTCGCCGAGGCGACAGCGGGCAGGCTGCCGACAAGGACGAACGCAACCCCAGCCAAGGCATTGCGGAACAATGGCATTCTACGCCTCCTCACACTAAAACCGGACATGCCGAATTACATAAATCTCGTCGCCCAAGCTTCAAGGCCCAAGCTTCAAGGGTGGGGACAGTTTCAAGGCGAGGCAATTTTTCTGGCGACATGATTCCATCTGTCTTGCGCTTGCATCTATCAAAAACTCAGGCTTTCGAGCGAGATCGCCTTGTATATTAGATGAATCATTTATTGGCGCCAGTTTTTTCTGGGTCGCGGATTGTCCCTATTAAAACCTCTAGATTCAGACGCTTGGGCGAATGTTGAATGATGCTGCAAAATGAACGGGATAGAGGCAATCAGAAAAAAATCGGTCCTGACATGAAAACTTCAAAAACCGTGTTGACAGGCGCGGGCTGGCCTACTAAATCCCTCCTCGTCGCCCAGATGGCGGAATTGGTAGACGCGCCAGCTTCAGGTGCTGGTACTCGAAAGGGTGTGGAGGTTCGAGTCCTCTTCTGGGCACCAATTCCCAAGCCAAATCTTTGATTTGGTTTATGAATACAAAAAAGCCCGGTTCGCCGGGCTTTTTTGTTTTTAAGCGTCTTTTCGGTGTTTGAGTGCTTATTCTCCGACATCTCTCGGATTGATTCCCGGCAGCCATGCGCCGGTACGTGGCGGTTCGCTGCCCGTATAGGTAATTCCCTCATCCGTGGTGCAGCGATAGACGGTTCGCGGCATGCCGGAGCCGAGAAAATGAAAATCGCGGGTGCCGCGCCCTTGCATCAGCACGGTCTCGGTTTGGCAGCGATAACTTGGCTGGAGGTTCTGCCGGTCGATTTCGGCCTGCGTCTTCACGCCGGGCAGGTCCTTGTAACCTTTCAACGGCTGCGACCAGTTATCCAGGGCGGGCTTCTTGTTCTGGTCTGCCATAACCGGCCCCGTCATGGTCAAGCCTGCTGCCACCAGCGCTGCCGTCCATCTTGCTGCTCGGTTCTGCATGTCGATCTCCATTTGCTGACACCGTGCCGAAGGACCGGATATCGAGTCCCCTTTTTAAGCTTGTCGGTTCAGGAAAATCGGTGAGCGGTGTCCCTGACAAACAATCGATGGCCCGTTGCGCGCCTGCCCCAAACTGGGCCTGTCATCTCTGATATAGGAAGGCCGCCGCGAGGGCAAAAGGGCATAAGGCAGGCCTTGCCGATCACGGTTTCGCCAGCGGGTATCGGATTGTGATATCCATCAAACGCTTCGCTATACCAAAATATCTAAAGCATGTCGCGTTTCATTGCCCTCAATGAAACGATAACGTACATGCGACAAAATAAGAGCTAAAGCGTGTCGCAGTGAATCCTATTCACTGCGACACGCTTTAGAACCGGTCCGAGACGCGAATACCGGCTGGACCAAGAATAACGGCGACCAGCACCGGCAGGAAAAACAGGATCATCGGCACGGTCAGCTTTGGGGGCAGGGCGGCGGCTTTCTTTTCGGCGGCATTCATCCGCTCGTCGCGGCCCTCCTGCGCCAGAACGCGCAAGGCCTGGCCGATCGGTGTTCCGTAGCGTTCCGCCTGGATCAAAGCCTGGCAGACAGACTTGACGATTTCCAGCTGGGTCCGGTTTCCAAGGTTTTCATAGGCCGTGCGGCGGTCCTGGAGGAAAGACAGTTCCGCTGTGGTCAGCACCATTTCCTCGGCCAGTGCCGGAGATTGAGACGCCATTTCATCGGCGACGCGCCGCATCGCCGCTTCCATCGACATGCCGGATTCGACGCAGATCAACATCAGGTCCAGTGCATCCGGCCAGGCCCGACGGATCGAATGCTGCCGTTTGGTAATGCGGTTGGAAATATAGATATTGGGCAGATAAAAGCCGACATAACCCGCCACGACCGCCGCCAGGAAACGCACGGCAAACGGCCTGGACTGCATGTTGTGCAAGGCGAAGATCCAGGTGGTTGCCAGGGCCAGAAACAGGAAGGGCAGCAGGAAACGGGCCGTCAGAAACATGTTCAGGGCATTTTGGGAGCGCAAACCAGCGGTTTTCAGCCGGTCCATGGTCTTGTCGTCCACCAGCGCCTTGCGCAGGTTGAAACGCTCGACGATCTTGCGCGCCGAACTGTTATCGGTATTGCGCAGGCTGCCGCGCCCGCCCTCGCTGTTCATCCTGGCCCGCTCGCGGGCGCGGATCAGCTCGCGCTCGGAGGATACGGCCTTCATCCGCTTGTTGAGGTCGCTCCGCTCCAGCAGCGGTGAAATCAGGGTGTAAAGGGTGGCAAAAACCGCAATGGCCACCAATACGGCGATCAGCAGGGTCGGGTTGGTCAGTGTGGCGGCAAGATCGGCAGACATTGGCACGTCCTCAAATGTCAAAATTGATCATGTTACGCATGACGAAAATGCCGATAGACATCCAGAACGCCGAGAACCCCAGAATCATATGGCCGCGCGGGTCGGTAAACAGCACCATGATATAGGCTGGAGAGGAAATGTAGACGAGAAAGGCGACGATGAAGGGTAACGCGCCGATGATGACCGCTGATGCCTTGGCCTCCATCGACAAGGCGCTGACCTTGGCCTTCATCTTGCGCCGCTCACGCAGCACTTTCGATAGGTTGGATAGGGCTTCGGAGAGATTGCCGCCCGCCTGGGACTGAATGGCGATGACGATGGCAAAGAAGCTGACCTCCTGCAAAGGCATGGAGTTGAACATACGCCCGCAGGCTTCCGGCACCGTTATGCCCAGTTGTTGCGCATCGACCACGCGGCGAAACTCGGTCTTGACCGGCTCCTGCGCATCGACGGCAATCATCCTCAAGGCATCATTGAGCGGCAGGCCGGATTTGATCGACCGCACCATCACGTCCAGCGCATTGGGAAATTCGGTCAGGAATTTTTCCTGACGCCGGCGGATCAGGAAACTGACGATCCAGCGCGGCAGGCCGGCACCAGCCGTGAAGGCGATACCCAAGGACACAAACAGAGACATGCCGAGGACAAAGCACAGGCAGAAAAACACCAGACCAAGGGTGGTGCTGGCAATGCTGAACTGGATGAGGCTGACATCAAGGCCGGTCTGGCCGAGCCGCTGTTTCAGCGACTGGCTGGAGATTTTCTTGTTTTTCTCATTCTGCTTGCGCTCAATTTCCTTCAGCGTGTCCTGCACGGACTTGCGTCGCTTGGAAAGCTCCTGAACCCGGTCGCGCGCCACCTGTTTCTTGGCGGTATCGGCTTCCGCATTTTTCACCCGGGCGAGGCGTGTGGCGGTTTTCTTGTCGGCCTGCACCCGTGAAAACAACAGGACATAGGCCAGCGATCCCGCCGCGAGGGCTGCAAGAAGCACGATGGCGAGCACATTGATGGTCATGGCTTATACTACACCGGTTTTCTGTTCCATGGCGTCGAGCGCCGCCGCCAGGCGCCGTTCCTCGTTGTAATAGCGGGCGCGTTCCCAGAAATGCGGCTTGCCGATGCCGGTGGAGATATGACGACCGATGATCTTGCCGGTCAGGTCCTCGCCATCCATTTCGAAGCGCATCAGGTCCTGGGTGATGATCACATCGCCTTCCATCCCCACGACTTCGGTAATGTGGGTGATGCGGCGTGTGCCGTCGCGCAGGCGAGCTGCCTGTATAATAATGTCGATCGAGCCCGAAATAATCTCGCGGACAGTCTTTGCCGGAAGCGAATAGCCGCCCATGGCAATCATCGATTCCATGCGGCTCAGGCATTCGCGCGGCGTATTGGCGTGGATGGTGCCCATCGAGCCGTCATGGCCGGTATTCATCGCCTGCAACAGGTCGAAGACTTCCGATCCGCGCACTTCGCCGACGATGATCCGTTCCGGGCGCATACGCAGGCAGTTCTTGACAAGATCACGCATGGTGATTTCGCCTTCGCCCTCGATATTCGGCGGGCGGGTTTCAAGACGCACGACATGCGGCTGCTGCAATTGCAATTCTGCCGTATCTTCGCAGGTAATCACCCGTTCGTCGGCGTCGATATAGCGTGTCAGACAATTGAGCAGGGTGGTTTTGCCTGAGCCAGTGCCGCCGGAAATCACCACATTACAGCGCACTCGCCCGATGATTTGCAGGACTTGCGCGCCTTCCGGCGTAATGGCGCCAAACTTGACCAATTGGTCGAGATTGAGCTTGTCCTTCTTGAATTTACGGATCGTCAGCGCCGGACCATCGATGGACAGCGGCGGAGCGATCACATTGACGCGCGATCCGTCCGGCAGGCGGGCGTCGCAGATCGGGCTGCTCTCATCGACGCGGCGGCCAACCTGGCTGACGATGCGCTGGCATATTGAGAGAAGCTGGGAATTGTCGCGAAACCGGATTTCGGATTCGATGGTTTTGCCGCCGACTTCGATAAAGGTCTGGCCGGCACCGTTGACCATGATGTCGGAAATATCGTCGCGGGCCAGCAAGGGTTCCAAGGGGCCGTAGCCCAGCACGTCATTGCAGATGTCGTCGAGCAGTTCTTCCTGCTCGGAAATCGACATGGCGAAATTCTTGATGGAAATGATATCGTTGACGATATCGCGGATTTCCTCGCGCGCGCTTTCCGCGTCCAGCTTGGCAAGCTGCGACAGGTCGATCGTGTCGATCAGCGCCGAAAAAACCTGGCTCTTGGTATCGTAATAATCCTCGGTCCGGTTCTGGCGACGACGCTGAGCCGGATCGGCGGGAGCGGCTGGCCTGGGTGGCTCGGCGCGGCCCGGTTCGATCCGTCCGGATGAAGAAACGGACGCCGGCATGCCGGGCGATGACAGTGCCGAGACCGGCACCGCTGTGCCGGAACCGGACTTTACAGACCCTTCATTTCCACGTTTACCGAACATTGTGTCGATCCAGTCGGGCGCCTATGCAAAGACGCCCTCGGTTGCATGTTTACTTGCGCGCCAACATGGCGAATATCGTGCTGAGACCCGCTTTTTTCGGCTTCTTGATACTGACCCGTCCGGTGATGAGATGGGCGAGCTGCGAGAACGTCTCCGCCGTCGGACTTTTCGCATCGATCTCGGCGATCATCCGGCCGGAATTGGCGGCATTGCCAAACAGCTGAATATCGAAAGGAATGATCGCGGCTGGCTGCATGTCCAGCGGTTCGAAGAAATCGCTGGGCGAAATTTCCGGCCGTTTCGGCATGCCAGCCTGATTGAGGATCAGATGCGGTGCCTTGTCGTTTGGTCGCAACCGCTTCAGCGCATCGAGCAGGTTCTTGACGTTGCGCAAATTGGCAAGATCCGGCACGCAGGTCAGGACGATCTCGTCCACTTCCGACAGCAGCGCCAGCGTCCATTCGTTCCAGCTATGCGGCAGGTCCAGCACCGCAACCGGGGCGCTGCGTTGCAGGGTTTCCAACAGCGGCAGGAAGGCGCCGCGCTCAAAATCATAGGCACGGTCCAGCAGGGATGGGGCGGCCAGCAGGGACAGGTTCTGTGAACAGGAGGTCAGCAGGCGATCAAGAAACACTTCGTCCAGGCGCTCTGGAGCAAAGACCGCTTCGGCTACGCCCTGGGCCGGGTCCTGGTCGAAATCGATATTGGCCGTGCCATAGGGAAGGTCCAGATCGGCCAGGATGGTTTCGGAGGAAAACAGCGAGGCGATCATGAAGGCCGCATTATGGGCGATGGTGGAGGAACCGACGCCGCCTTTTGCGCCTATGAAGGCGATACTGCGCCCAAGTGGCTCGGCATCGGGGTCGATGAAGATCGATGACAAGGCCCCGATGACGTCGGCCATGCTGACCGGCGCAACGATATAATCGGAGACGCCATTGCGCATCAATTCGCGGTAAAGAGCGATGTCGTTATAGCGTCCGACGACGATGACCCGGGTCGAGGGATCGCAGACATCGGCCAGCGGCGCCAGCTCGGAGAGAAGGTTCTCGGGCTTCGCATCGGTTTCCAGAATGACCAGATTGGGGGTCGGTGCCCCGGCAAACATATTGACCGCCGCTGAAATGCCGCCGCTGGTCACCCGCATGCTGACCTTGGCCATGCGACGGTCGCGGGCGGCCTCTTCCATCACCGCCAGCACACTGTCCGAGATGCAGAACGCATGCACGGAAATGCGTGGCAAGGGCCGCAATTGCTCGAGATTACCGGTTCTCACCGGTTCTGCGGCCAGGCCGTCTTCTTTCGATCCGGCGATATCGTATTTGATCGTATTCATCAGCCTGCCCCCGCGATCCTTGTCACTCAATCCGTGGATGTCGTGGTTGAGGTGTCCTTGCCGTCGCGATAATTGTCGATCACCGTCGAGCGACGCTCGGCATCGATCGGCGTCATACCGCGCGGCGCGATCAGGTCCGTCGGGCTTGCAACCTGCGCAGCCAGATTGGCCTGGGAGGCGCAGCCGAAATTCTGCCAGTTCTTGTTCTGCGCCGTGTCGTTGGAGAGATCCTCCGGCCATTGGCCACACGGTCCGGCCACCGCCGTGGTTGCGACATAGCTCAAACGGA
This sequence comes from Allorhizobium ampelinum S4, assembly GCF_000016285.1. NCBI lineage: Bacteria > Pseudomonadati > Pseudomonadota > Alphaproteobacteria > Hyphomicrobiales > Rhizobiaceae > Gillisella > Gillisella ampelina. The sequence goes on from NC_011989.1 coordinate 195,340, forward strand.
TCGGCGCGGCATCTCCTGTTGCGCCAGCCCGGTAAGGCCGCTCAACGATTTTTGGGGCGGCAATGCCCTTGGAGACCAGCAGGTTGCGTACCTGGCGAGCAATGCTGGAGGCCGCCATTGTATTGGGAGACCCTTGCGGCACCAGGATCTGCACATAGCCGGTGGACGCATTGCGGTAATCCTGGGCAAAGCCCGTCACCGCATCGCTCATGCCGATCGTCAGGCGGCTTGAGCCCTGCGCGACCGGAAGATCCAGCGAATGCTCGACATCGGTGACGATGATCGGATGGCGGGTACGGTAATCGTCGGGAATCGAGCCGGTGGACATCTCGTCTTTCATGCCGCCGCAACTGCTAAGCGGCAGGATGGCCATCAATCCGAGGAGGAGCGCGCAAACGCGCGTCAGGGGCAGGGTAGGGTGAAGTGTCATCGCGTTCGCCCTCATTTGTAAATATAGCCGACAGTGCCGTGATAAGCGCCGTTCGCCGTGGCTTCCTTGCGGCCGTAGACCTTGTTGACACGGTTCAGGAAATACATGGCGCCGTCTCCAGCAGGATTGAAATTGTCGTCGGGACGCGCCAGCGCATTGCGGGTGACAGGCCGGACAAGATAGGGCGTGGCAATGATCACCAGTTCGGTTTCGTTGCGCACGAAATCCTTGCTGCGAAACAGTGTGCCGAAGATCGGGATTTTCGAAATACCCGGCAGGCCGGACATGGCCTGGCGGACATTGTCCTGGACCAGACCGGCAATCACAATCGATCCGCCGGAGGGCAGCTCGACCGTGGTCGAGGCCTCGCGCTTGCGGATCGACAAATAGGTCGAGCCGGGGATGGACGAATCCGAATTGCCCTCTACCACCGATCCCTCATAGGTCGGCTCGGAGACATTGGTTTCGATCGCCAGACTGATCCGGCCCGGAGAGAGCACGACCGGTCGGAAGTTCAGCTGAATGCCGTAATCGACGGTCGAGGTCGTGCGAGAGACGGTTTTCTGCCCGGTGGTGCTGTCGGTGCTGATTTCCTGGCCAGCTGCCAGACGATATTCGCCGCCGACGTAGAATTTCGCCTGTTCGCCGGAAATTGCCGTCAGGCTGGGCTCAGCCAGCGTGCGCATCACACCCGCCTGCTCCATGGCATTGACATAGGCGCTGATGCCAAAGCTGCCGAATGTCTTGGAAATTGTGGCGGTGCCGCCGACGTCGACGGAATTGCCGAGGTTGGACGGATTGGCGTAGCTGATGCCGCTGGTGCCATCCGTGGCGCTGGCGCTGACACCAAGCTGTTTCAGCACCTGACGGCTGACCTCGGCAACGGTGACTTTCAACGTTACCTGATCTTCGCCTTCGATGGTCAGCATGTTGACGATCTGCGAGGTTTGACGGTCTTCTGCATAGATGGCCACCGCGCCGTCGCCGCTGCTGTTGCTGGTTGCGGTTTCTCCGCGGGTGGTGGCTTCACCACCCTGGAGGAAGGCCTTGGCGAGGCTGACCGCGCGCGACGAATCCTGCGGAGTGCGCACCGTGCCGCTCAGCACGACGTTGTCAGAGATGATCTCGACCTTGATATTGGACTCTGGAATGAACCGGCTCAGGTTGGTTTGAAGACCCTCGATATCCCGTTCGATTTGCAGATCGAGACTGACGATCTCGCGGCCATCCGCCCCGAAAATGAAAATATTGGTCTGGCCAACCTTCTTGCCAAACAGATAGATCCGGCGTGAGGTGCGGGTGACGGCATCGGCCAGTTCAGGGTCGGCCACCAGGATATCATGTGCGTCTTCAGGCAGATCGACGACGATGGCCTTGTTGAGGCCAAGCTTCAGGTCACGCCGCACACCGGGGCCGGTTTGGGCGATGCGCACCAGGCTCTGGGCACCGGCGGCAAGCGCATCGGCACGCCAGACAAGCATATTTTCTCCCGGCAGGCCGCTGATCGACAGGCCAAGCGAAAGGCTGCCGGTGATCATCATCCGAAACAGGCGGGCAGAGGAAAGGCGCATGGAAAATCGTCCGTTCATTGTTTTGCAGCTCCCGCGCTCTTGACGATCTGCCCGGATTTGATGACCTGCACCTGTGGACCGCCGCTATCGCCGCTCAGCAGGTAGCTTGCGGAACTATTGTCCTGCTCCTGGGCATCCGCCACGGAGCGCAGCGCCAGTGACAGGCGCTCGGCCATCTGCTGGGCAACCGTCAGCACCTTGGTTTGCTCCGGTGTCAGTTCCAGTGTTGCGGTGGTGCCAATGACCGAACGGGTGCCGTCGTTCTTTTCCTCGATCTGCTGGTCGATGGCGAGAACGCGGACATTGGACAGCACGGTTTCGGTCAGGTGATTGTCATTATCGCCCTTGCGGACCATGATCACGTCAACACGGTCATTGGGCAGGATGAAACCGCCAGCACCGGTTGCCACGGAAATTTCCGTGGAGATTGCCCGCTTTCCGGCTGGAAGCAGCGCTGAAAGGGTGCGGCTGGAGGCGTCGGCGATCTTTTCGATCCGGATCGGCTCACCTTCGAAAATCGGCAGCCGCACGACAAGCCCGGCAAGGTCGCTCAAGGCCTGGGGACGGTTCTCCTCCGTCACGAAACCGTCGACCAAATCGGTCTTCGGCCAGTCCATCCAGCGCATTGCCTTATCGGTCAGGCGGGCGCCGACCGGCAGGCTGGCAGCGGCGATCAGCACCTTGGTGGTCGGTTCCTTCGTCACCACAGGCTCGGATTGCTGCACCACCACGCGCTTTTGCCCGCTCAGTCCCATGGCCAACAGACCGGCCAGACCGGCCGCGGCCACGGCGACGAAGAGAATGAGAATGCGGGCGGGCTTCATGGTCTGTCCTTAAGTCGGCGGAAGCTTTCTTAAGGTCGAAAAGAACAGAAATTGGTGTAATTATAGTTAACAACCGCCTTACTGGCGTGGTTAACAAAATATTGCCGAATTTATTTCGGCGAAACTGTCGCCAAGGCCAATGTCACCACTGGTGCACTGAGGAAACTGCAAAAACCGCCAATGGCAATGGCAATACCATAGGGGATTTTTTTCTCGACAATCAGCGAGCGCGGCAGGCGCAGTCCAAGGGCCATTACGGTATTGGCCTGGCTGCGCAAAGCCAGGATCATCAGGGTCAGCACGCCGCCAAACATCGCGACTTCAATCAGAAATTCCACCAGGCTGATGTTGAAACCATACCAGACGGCGGCAGCCGTCAAAAGCTTGGCATCGCCGCCGCCCATGACATTGACGGCAAACAGTGTGAAACAACCGAAAAACACGATCAGACCCGCCGTGAGATGCAGACCGGCCAATCCTATAGGCAGGCCCAACACCAGGGCGAGGGCGGCAAAACCGATAAGCAGCACAAGGGGGATCGCATTGGGGATCTTCATCTCGAACAGATCGGTAAAGGCCGCGAGTGCCAGACAAAGAGGCATGATCAGTGACAGCGTAACAGCCAGCATGGCGGATGAACCCTTTGATGACGTGATTTTAGTAAATCGACCATGGCGTAAAGCCATTACCGAATCATTCTCTGGACTGAAAATAATGCTCGCTCAGAATATTCGGGGCGGGAAATATTTAGGGCAGGCTCTCCTGCGACAGCAAAAAGAAAAGCCGCCCTTGCGAGGCGGCTCTTGTAGCCTTGAGGCTGCTCGTTTCAAGCTTACTTGGTTGCGTCCGCACCCTTATTCATCTGCGTTGTCAGATTATTAAAGGTGTTGCCAATGCTCGTACCGAGCGTGGTCGCGCCAGCGACGAGTGCCACGGAAATCAGAGCGGCGATCAGGCCGTATTCGATGGCCGTTGCACCGGATTCATCCTTCATAAAACGTGAGAAAATCTTGGACATGCGCTTCTCATGCTCCACAAGTGTTGTTCTGACCAGTCAACTATTTTTACTGATCGGTTGATGTAGAATTGAAGATCGGCATTTTGTAAAGCATTTCACTCTGAATTGAAGTGGTGAAATACTCTAAAGCTTTACGCATTTTCGGATAAGAAAATGCCCCAATAGCCTTTCGGATTTGGGAATAAGCTTACTTGGATGCGGTAGCCGCCTTATTCATCTGCGTAGTCAGATTGGTGAACGTGTTGTTCAAGCTCGAGCCGAGCGACGTTGCACCAGCAACCAGGGCCACGGAAATCAGAGCGGCGATCAGGCCGTATTCGATGGCGGTTGCGCCGGATTCATCCTTCATAAAACGTGCGAAAATCTTGGACATGCTCTTCTCCTGCTTCATAAGGTTTCTCTTGTCCGCCAACTGTTTTTTGTTGTCCGGTTGAACTGAAATTACAGGTCGCCGCATTGCTATCGCCTTAAGAAAACAAGTTAATTATCCTTGAACGGCAGCTTGATTTCAGTGTGGTAAATGAAGCTGAAAGATAGTCGGGAAAATTGTATTCACTCCGGAAAAAGGCCAGTCTACAGCATGTTTACATGCGAAATTATGCAAGTATGTGTCAGTTATGGCCGCGAACATGCGCGTATTTATCACGAGATGAACCGTATGATGTCCTGAGAGGAGACGATGGCTTTATAGTTCATTTACCATTTTACCTCAATCTATGGTCCTGATCTGCACGAGAGAAATGTTTTCCATGGCGCTGCCGATGTTGTTTCGCTGCTGTTTTGCGTTTTTGCTTGCCGGAATGGCGACAGTTCCCGGCACAGCGCATGCTGAAGACCCGCTTTTGCGCGTGGTGATGAATCAGGCCCGCATTCTTAAACTCGACCGGCCGGTCAGCAAGGTTATCATCGGCAATGAGAAAGTCGCCGATGCCACCGTGGCCGACCCAAAAACCATCGTGCTGACAGGGCGTAGCTTCGGGACGACGAATTTGGTTCTGCTTGACAGCCAGGGCAATGCCATTTTCGACGAGCGTATTCTTGTCTCTATCGATGAAGCCAATACAGTTCGGCTGTACAAACAGACGCAACGCACGGTCCTGTCCTGCACGCCAAGCTGTGAGCAGCATTCGCAGTCTGGAAATTCCACTGGAGATGCGTCTTCCAGCAATAGTGCGTCCAGCGGAACCGGCCAATAGCGGCAAGACGCTGCGCGAGACAGTGAAACTTTAACTGCCGTATCGTTACGCGACCAACTCCTGCATAAGAAATCATGCAGTAATAATATGAATTTATTCAGAATATCTAAAATTAATTTTTTGCTCGTTTCCGTATCATCCTGTTCAAACTGAAGGAATTCGGCAACGAAAATTAAATAGATCCAGCCCTAGCTTGCTATCAGGCACAACAACCGGCATTCAGACAATGGTCTTTCCAGATGGCACCCGTGACAAACGCGACGGACTATGGCGCAGATGGAGATTAGTGGCCAGGCGTTTGCGTCGCTCCCGTGACGGATCGGCGGCCATCGAATTCGCCATTCTGGCCATTCCTTATTTCCTGATCATTTTTGCCATTCTGGAAACATTCGTGGCTTTCATCGCCGAACAGACCGTCAATGCAGCGGTCGATACGCTGGGCAGGCAATTGCGCACCGGCAATATCACCTATAATCAGGCCCGTAGCACCGATAAGACGGCGACGGAATTCCGCCAGTTGTTCTGCAACGAGATTTCCTTTCTCCTCACCTGCGATGCTGCGGAAGTCGCAACACCCAACCGGCTCTGGCTCGATGTGCGCACGTATACGGCTTTCTCCGCCATGCCCACCACAATTGCCACCACATCCGGTAGCCTTGATACGTCCAGTTTTGCCTTCACGCCTGGCGGGGCAAGCTCGATCAATATGCTGCGTGCCTTTTATTATTGGCCGGTCACCACCGATCTCGTCCGGCCCTATATTGCCACGATCCACCGCCCTGGTGTTTCCAGCAATTCCGATTACCTGATCGTATCGACCTTGGCCTTCCAAAATGAGAATTATCCATGAGGTCGAAACCCGCCCTGATTTTGCTTCTATGCAGACCTTTCCGGCTGTTGGCGCTGGATCGTTCCGGTGTCGGCGCGGTGGAATTTGCGCTGATCGTGCCCTTGTTGCTGGTTCTCTATCTGGGGGCATTTGAGCTTACCATGGCGCTCAGCGTGTCGCAGCGCGCCACCACCAGCGCCGGGGCCATCGCCGATATCGTGGCGCGCAAGCAGAAAACGGTCGATAAGACCTTTCTGGCGAACATGCCGGATGTGCTGAAGGCCATGTTCGCCCCGACTGCGACGACAGGCTATACGCTGAAGATCACCGGCATCAAGGTGGACAGCAATGTCAAGGCGACGATTGCCTGGTCCTGGGCACAGGATGGCTCCAAACCCTATGCAACCGGTGCAACGGTGACGCTTCCGTCCGGCATGGCCGCCGCCAATGCCTTTTTCGTCCATGCGGAGCTGACCATTCCCCATGAGCTTGTCACCTATCTGCCTGGATTTACCGGATCAAGCGTCAGCACAATTACCATCGCCAGGGATTATTACTTCCGTCAGCGGGAAAACGGCGAGATTGCCTGCTCGGATTGCTGATTCGAATGGCGATTTGCCATTGCCGGCCTAAATGTCTATTCAATCCGTTCGATTGATATTCAAATGCCTTGTACTGCATGGTTTCAGCGTCAATCCCGGAAAGATTGATGCTGACATGAGCGGTGCTCCAGGGCGTGACGGGTGAAGCATGGCGCGGGCCTTTCTGTTTGTTCTCGATTCCTTTGGTGTCGGCGGCGCGCCGGATGCGCCAGCCTATGGCGATGACGGCGCCGATACGCTAGGCCATATCGCCGAGTTCTGCGCCGCCGGTGCCGGGGATCGCGATGGTTTGCGGGCCGGGCCGCTGATGTTGCCGAACCTATCGGCGTTGGGCTTGTTGCAGATTGCCAGCTTGGCCAGCGGTAGCTTGCCTGCGGGCATGGCCTTGCCGGAGCGGGTCTTTGGTCTGTACGGTGCGGCCAATGAAATTTCCCGGGGCAAGGATACACCGTCTGGCCATTGGGAAATCGCTGGTACACCTGTCATGTTCGACTGGGGTTATTTCCCGCAAGAAGGCGATGCCTTTCCCGCCGATCTCGTCGCTGATATTTGCAAACGCGCCGATCTTCCCGGCATTCTCGGTAATTGTCATGCCTCTGGCACCGACATCCTGGCCCGATTGGGTGAAGAACATTGCCGCACGGGCCAGCCGATCTGCTATACATCCTCCGATAGCGTCTTCCAGATTGCCGCCCATGAGCATGTGTTCGGGTTGGAGCGTTTACTGCGGCTCTGCGAAATCGTCCGGGAATTGCTCACCCCCTACAGGATCGGTCGGGTGATCGCCCGACCCTTTATCGGCAATAGCGCTTCGAATTTCCAACGCACCGGCAATCGGAGGGATTATTCGGTTCCGCCGCCGGAGCCGACTTTGCTCGATCGGCTGAGTGAAGCGGGTCGCACGGTACATGCCATCGGCAAGATCGGCGATATCTTCGCCCATCAGGGGACTGGCCGCGACATCAAGGCGAATGGCAATGCCGCACTGATGGAGGCGACGCTGGCAGTGATGGATGAGGCAGCGGACGGCGATCTGGTCTTCACCAATTTTGTTGATTTCGACATGCTTTACGGCCATCGCCGCGATGTGCCGGGCTATGCCGCAGCGCTAGAAGCCTTCGATCTCTGGCTGCCGGATGTCTATCGCAAGCTTATCCCCGGCGACATGGTGATTCTGACCGCCGATCATGGCTGTGATCCGACCTGGCGCGGCACCGACCATACCCGTGAGCGGGTGCCGATCATGGCGTTCGGTCCCGGCATTCGGGCGCGTTCTATCGGCATTCGCGACACCTATGCCGATATCGGTGAGACAATTGCGGCCCATCTCGGTATTGCTCCGGGCCGTCATGGCATGAGTTTCCTATGACTGCGTCGCTGTTGAAGGCCGAATTGCATTGCCATATCGAAGGTGCCGCACCTCCAGCTCTGGTCGCGGCCCAAGCCGAGAAATATGGCATAGATGCCAGCAGTTTTATCCGCAATGGAAGCTATGTCTGGGAGGACTTTACCAGTTTCATAGCCGCCTATGATTTCGTCGCCTCGGTGTTTCGCACGGAGGAGGATTTCGCTGCCTTGGCCGAGGCCTATCTGATTGAATTGGCGGGCGTCAATACGATCTATAGCGAGCTATTCGTTTCGCCTGACCATGGCGAGGCGGTGGGACTGTCCGCCGAAGCCTATATCGAAGGCTTGGCGGAAGGCATTGTCGCCGCTCGGATCAAGACCGGTATCGAATGCCGGATGGTGATTATCGGTGAACGGCATCTGGGGCCGGAAAACGTCTTGCGCCGGGCGAAATGGCTGGCCGATTACCATCATCCGCTGATCACCGGCTTCAACATGGCGGGTGAGGAGCGGATGAACCGGGTGGCGGATTACGCCCCGGCCTTCGACATCGCCCGTGAGGCGGGCTACGGCATTACCATCCATGCTGGCGAACTCTGTGGAGCTTTCAGCGTTCGTGACGCGCTGGATCTGGTGCGCCCAAGCCGGATTGGCCATGGCGTGCGCGCGATTGAGGATGCCGATCTGGTGCAGCGACTGGCGGATGAGGGCGTGGTGCTGGAAGTCTGCCCCGCCTCCAATATCGCCCTTAAAGTGTTTGAGGATTATGCCAGCCATCCCATGCGCGACCTGACTGATGCTGGCGTGCGGGTATGCATCAATTCTGACGATCCGCCGTTTTTCGCCACATCGCTGGCCAATGACTATGCCATCGCCGCTTCGATGGGATTTTCGGACGTCGAAATCGATGCGATGACGCGAACGGCCATCGAAGCGGCTTTCGTGGATGAGGCGACCCGCCAAAACCTGTTGCAGCGGCTGCAAGCGGCTGGTTCTGGGGATGAGGCAGCGATTTAACGGCTGCAAGCCTTGCTCATCCCACCGATTCGTTGGAAGAAACATCACAGTCAGGAATAGAGCGGAAGAGACAAGAGGTTTCCCATGGACGGCGTCACAGTCATCAATCACCCCCTGGTGCAGCACAAGCTGACCTTCATGCGCCGCAAGGAAACCTCGACGGCGGGCTTTCGCCGGCTGCTGCGGGAAATCTCGACGCTGCTCTGCTATGAAGTGACCCGCGATCTGGAGCTGACCGTGGAAACCATCGAAACGCCGATGGTGGAAATGGAAGCACCGGTGCTGGAAGGCAAGAAGCTGGTGTTCGCCTCCATCCTGCGCGCTGGCAACGGCCTTTTGGAAGGCATGCTGGATCTGGTGCCCTCAGCCCGCGTTTCGCATGTTGGCGTGTACCGCGACCATGAAACCCTGCAAGCGGTGGAATATTACTTCAAGGCCCCGGAAAGCCTGTCTGAGCGCCTCGTCATCGTGGTGGACCCAATGCTGGCCACCGGCAATTCTTCCATTGCTGCCGTGGATAAGCTGAAAGAGCGCGGTGCCGTCAATCTTCGCTTCGTTTGCCTGCTGGCAGCGCCGGAAGGCATTAAGAATTTCCGCGAAGCCCATCCTGATGTGCATGTTTACACGGCAGCGATTGATAGCCACCTGAACGAGCACGGCTATATCGTGCCGGGTCTGGGCGATGCGGGCGACCGCATGTATGGCACCAAGTAAGACTTCGTTCAGCATAAAAGAATCGAACCCCGGTGCCTGTCGCCGGGGTTTGTTATTGAGGGGTGCTGCTTGTGTGATTTGAGAGGCTGTGGGCCATGTTGAAGCGGGTTTTGGTCTTTGCCGGGCTGGTGGTTGTGGTGGCAACCGTGCTGCCCCGCTATCTCCAGCGCCAGATGGACACAATACCCGAAGCCCCGCCCACGCAAACCGTCATGAATGCCACGCCCGCACCAGCGCAGGGCTTGGCGCGCGCTTTGTTGACAGCCAATGCCCAAGGGCATTTCGTCACCACATTCCGCATCAATGGCAAGGCGGTGGAGGGGATGATTGATACTGGCGCATCATCCGTGGCCATCAATGAAACAACGGCTCGGCGTCTGGGCTTTGGCGCTTCTGATCTGGATTTCAAATATAAGGTCACGACCGCCAATGGTCAGACGGCTGCGGCGGCGGTGATGCTGGATCGCGTCGAAGTCGATGGCGTGCGCGTGCAGGATGTTAAAGCCATTGTGCTGCAAGACAAGGCTTTGTCCGGCACGTTGATTGGTATGACATTTCTGGAAAAACTGGGCAGCTATAAGGTCGAAAACGGCCAGATGCGGCTTAGTCAGCGGTGAGGTGCGGGGCTAAAAGTTCATTGCCGTATTGAAGGGCAAAGCCTGCCCTGAGCCTTTGTTTTTGTGTTGTGCAGCGTCAATATGCGCATATAAGTTGAAGTCTTGTTTCCTGAGATCACAATGAGAGGCAGCAATCGATATGAATCCAGATGTTTTGACGGTTCTGACGGCGCTTGGTTTGTATGCTGCGGTGGTGATCAGTCCCGGTCCTAATTTCGCTTTGATCTCCAAGCTGGCAATGTCCGGGGCACGATCAACCGCCGTGGGTGCAACATTTGGATTTGCCATCGCCGCAACATTTTATGCGGTTCTCACCATGGCAGGTTTGGCTTTGGTTCTGGCAAGGGTTGGATGGCTGGCAAGCCTTATCCAGATCGCTGGCGGCTGTTATCTTGTCTATCTCGGCCTGATGGCGTGGCTCTCGAGCAAGCCGGATACGATGAAACAAGGCGTATCATCTGTCGAAAAGGGCAGTGTTTTGCGCGGTTTGCGCATGGGGATGATCGTTAATCTCTCCAACCCGAAAGGCATTGCCTTCTTTATCGGCCTTTATGCCGTTGCAGTGCCGCCCGAGACGGGTCTTTTGGCAAAACTGGCAATTCTTGTGGGTGGCTTCATGATTGAGATCATCTGGTACAGTTTGGTCACCGCTCTGTTGTCTCGCAGGCAAGCCAAGGCCGTTTATGATCGCTTTGGCCAATGGGTAGAACGCGCCATTGGAACAGCGCTGGCCGGGTTTGGGATACGGCTGATTGCCGAAAAAATCTGATTTTCTGCAATGTGCCGCCCATGCAATTCCATGAGCGGCACAATTTTAAATCGCTTAGAGTTTGTCAGGGAAAAGTGGAATCCGGTTTTCCCGAAAAGACAAACGAAAACAAGAGAATCTAGAGTATGTCTGGTTCAATCTGAACCTGACAAACTCTAGTGAGCGCCGGACATGTCGCCCAGCACGTCCTTGGAAGCCACGGTGGAATCGGCGTTCAGCTTGTAGACCATCGGCACGCCGGTGGCGAGATTGACGCTGAGGATCTGTTCCTTGGTCAGCTTGTCCAGCACCATTACCAGCGAGCGCAGCGAATTCCCATGGGCCGCCACCAGCACCTTTTCGCCCCGCAGCACGCGCGGCAGGATTTCGGTGAGGTAATAGGGCCAGACGCGGGCGCCGGTATCGCGCAGGCTTTCGCCGCCCGGTGGCGGAATGTCGTAGGAACGGCGCCAGATATGCACCTGTTCCTCGCCCCATTTGGCGCGGGCGTCGTCCTTGTTGAGGCCGGAAAGATCGCCGTAATCACGCTCGTTCAGGGCCTGATCGCGGATGGTTTCAAGGCCGGACTGGCCAAGATTGTCGAGAATGATACCGCAGGTCTTCTGGGCGCGGGAAAGATCGGAGGTAAAGGCGATATCGAACTGGATACCATAGTCCTTCAGCGCCTTGCCGCCAGCATTGGCTTCCTGCACGCCAAGGTCGGTCAGGTCGGGATCACGCCAACCGGTGAACAGGTTCTTCAAATTCCAATCGCTCTGGCCATGGCGCACGAGCACGAGGGTACCGGTCATCGACTAAATCCTCTCATTGATCTTGGTGGTAAACATTAGTGCGGAGATGAAAGCCCGAGAACATCGAGCATGGAGTAAAGGCCGGGTTTCTTGTCCTGCGCCCAGAGCGCGGCCTTGACCGCGCCGCGTGCAAAGATTGAACGGTCGCCAGCGCTATGGGAGAGCGTGACGATCTCACCTTCGCCAGCCAGCAGAACGGAATGTTCGCCGATGACAGAGCCGCCGCGCAGCGTTGCAAAGCCGATCGATCCGGGCTCACGCGGGCCGGTATGGCCATCGCGCACTTTGACGGCTTTCTCCGTGAGGTCGATACCGCGCCCCTTGGCGGCTGCTTCCCCCAGAAGAAGGGCGGTGCCTGAGGGCGCATCGACCTTGTGCTTGTGATGCATTTCCAGCACTTCGATATCCCAGCCGGAGGCTTCCAGCGCCTTTGCCGCCTGGGCAACCAGGACCGACAACAGGTTGACGCCGAGGCTCATATTGCCGGATTTGACGATTCTGGCATGGCGCGCTGCCGCCTCGAACCTTGCTTCATCGGCTGGCGAGCATCCCGTTGTGCCAATGATATGAACGATGCGGGCCTGGGCTGCCAATGCGGAAAACTCCACCGAGGTTTCCGGTCTGGTAAAGTCGATCACCCCATCGGCATTGACGAAGGCGGCCAGTGCATCGTCGGTGACGGGAACACCCAATGGACCGACGCCGGCCAGATCACCGGCATCCCTGCCAATCGAGGCGGAACCCGGACGACCGACCGCCGCATGTAGCACAGCACCCTGCGTCTCGCAGATGATCCGCACCAGAGCTTGCCCCATGCGTCCGCTGACGCCAACCACGACCAGCTTCATCGGGCCAGTCTGTGTCGGACCGGTGTTCAATGCAACTGTCATGCCTCTCTCCGTCCTCATCCGTGCTTCTCCGCAGGCTTTGTGCTTACAGTGAAGGACTTCCATTGGTTGCCTGCATATTGTTCAGCCGGGCGTAAAGCCCCTCCGGCCTTTCCGTCAGTGTCCTGTGGTTGCCCATTTCGACCACCCGGCCATCTTGCATCACGACGATCTTGTCGGCCTTGACCACGGTGGACAGCCTGTGCGCGATGACCACGACGGTCCGCCCGTTCATGGCTTCGTCCAATGCCTTCTGCACGGCGGCTTCCGATTCGGTATCGAGAGCGGACGTGGCTTCGTCCAGAAGCAGGATCGGCGCGTTGCGCACCAGAGCGCGGGCAATCGACAGGCGCTGGCGCTGACCGCCAGACAGCGTCAGGCCATTTTCGCCCACCGGTGTTTCATAGCCATAGGGCTGCGCCAGGATGAAATCATGCGCATGGGCAAGGCGCGCTGCCTCTTCCACTTCGGCATCGTTGGCATCAGGGCGGCCATAGCGGATATTGTCGCGGATCGTGCCTTCGAACAGATAGGGATGCTGCGATACATAGGCGATATGCTTGCGCAACGAGGCCTTGGTCACATCGGCAATATCCTGCCCGTCGATCAGGATCTGGCCCCGCGGCGGATCGTAGAAGCGCGGGATCAGCGTGATGATGGTGGATTTTCCAGCGCCCGATGGCCCGACCAGTGCCGTGGTCTTGCCGCCTTCGGCAGTGATATCGACGCCCTTCAGAATTTCAGGGCCGTTGCCATAGGCAAAATGAATGTCTTTGAACTCGATACGGGCTTCGCTGACCTTCAATTCGCCAGCGCCGGGCTTGTCGCGCTGGTGCGGCTGGGTGTCGAGGATGGCATAGATCATCCGGGCATTGACCACGGCCCGTTCCATCTGGATCTGCAATTTCGCCAGCCGCTTGGCAGGCTCATAGGCCATCAGCAGGGCGGCGATGAAGGAGAAGAAGGCTCCCGGCAACATGCCACCGGCAATGGTGCGGTAGGAGGCATAGGCAATGACGGCGGCAATGGCGAGACCGGCAAAGCTCTCGGTAATCGGCGAGGTGCGCTCACTCAGACGGGCAATGCGGTTGGCGCGGCTTTCGGCACTGTCGATAATGCCCTCCACCTTACGGCCAAGCTCTTCCTCCATGGTGAAGGCCTTGACGACGGCAATGCCCTGGACGCTTTCCTGCATGGCACCCAGCACCCGGCTGTTGAGCATGACGGAATCCGTGGTCGCCTTGCGCAGCCGCTTGGAAATATAGCGTAGCGAATAGAGAACCGGCGGCGCAACCACGAAAACGATCAGCGTCAGCACCCAGTCCTTGGCGAGCATGACGGCGATCAAGCCGATCAGGCTGAGAAGATCGCGCGCCGTCGAGGTGACGGTCAGGTTCAGGACATCTCTGATACCATTGACATTCTGGCTGACCTGGGCGGCCAGATGCGCCGAGCGGGCCTCGTTGAAATAGCCCATGGACAGCGTCATCAGATGGCTGAACAACCGCTTCTGATAGCGGGCGACAATATTATTGCCGATCTTGGACAAAGCCACCGCCTGGCCATAGCTGGCAAGGCCACGCAGCGAGAAAGCGATGAAGATCGAGACGCAGATGATCCAGACCAGATCGGCGCGCTTGTTGGCAAAGGCCTCGTTAATCACCGTTTCCATGATCCAGGCGGTAAAGGCCGTTGTCAGCGCTACGGTTGCCAGACAGATAATGGCGAAGACATAGCCGCGCACATGATCGCGGCCGTTTTCGGCGATGACCCGCTTGAGAACGGCGGTGATGCTTTCCGACGATTCTGGCAGGGAGGTCTTGATGGTGTCGCGCAAGAAATGTCTTTCCCATTCGATTGGTCATAGCGACCATCATGGCCGCGCCAGCCGGTCTATAGCCAGTCCGGCTGCTTTTGACCATAGAGCAATGCGCGACGCAATCAACGCTGCCAGCGACGGCCCTCATGCTTCACACCATAGCTCGACGGCGTGCGGGCATAGGCTGCCAGCCCTGAAAGGGCGGCCTGCGGGTGAATGGCGACAAAGGTGGGAATGGTCTTCATCATTTCCGTATGCGGCGCCTTGTCCTCGAAAGCGGCCCGGAAGACCGGGCTCTTCAGCAAGGGGATGATCTTTTGCGAAATGCCGCCGGACAGGAAAACGCCGCCACGGGCCATGAAAACCAGAGCCATATCACCGGCAATCCGGCCAAGATAGGTCACGAACAGTGTCATGGTTTCCACGCAGACCGGATCATTGCCCTTCAGGGCATGCTGGGTCACATCGGCGGGATCGGTCCATACAGGCTCAATGCCATCGGCAGCGCAGATGGCATTGTAGAGATGCAGGATGCCGCGCCCGCACAGGATCTGCTCGCCGGAAATCCGGCCTTCGATCCGTTCGATATGCGGAAAAATCTGCCAATCCCGGTCACTGCGCGGTCCGATATCCACATGGCCACCTTCGCCGGGAACCGGAAACCAGGTATGATGGGTATAAAGCAGACCGCCAACACCCAGCCCGGTGCCAGGTCCCAGAATGACGCGGGAGTTCAGCGAGGTTTCGGTCAGGGGACCGATCGGTTCGCGGTCGTTGCGTCCCAGTGAGGCAGCAGCCAGCGCCTGCGCTTCGAAATCATTGACAACAAGCACGTCGTCAAAGCCGAGATCGGCAATCATCGCCTTGGGACGAATGACCCAGGGGCAATTGGTCAGCGGGATTTCGTCATCCTTGATCGGACCGGCCACAGCCAGGATGGCCGAGCGCGGCTGGAATCCGGATTTGTCGAGAATACAATCCTGAATGGCCTGGTCGATGGTCGGGAAATCCGCTGTGTGAATATTGGCAAATTCCTTAGGCGCAGCATGGGCATCCATGAGAATCCAGAAGCGCGCATTGGTGCCGCCGATATCGCCGACAAGAACCGGAAAGGGCATGTGATCATTGTCATGAGGTTTTGGCATTGAAAAATCCATTTCTGGTCACGCGGCTTCGGCCTTGCGGTTTGATATTATTCCGTGATCACGGGCAACAGACGGTCAGCCGTCGCCCGGTTGAGCGCCATCGGTGTATCGTAAAGAATAGCCAGTCGCATCAGCGCCTTGACATCGACATCATGGGGCATGGGGGTGAGGGGATCGACGAAGAAGATCAGCATGGCGACCTCTTCCTGGGCAATCATTGCGCCGATTTGCTGGTCGCCGCCCAGAGGGCCGCTTTTCATCCTGAGAACGTCCAATTTCGGGCAGGCGTCGTGCACCCGTGCGCCGGTCGTGCCGGTGGCGACAATCTGCCATTGCTCAAGAAAACGCTGATGATGGCGGGCAAACGCCGCCATCTCGTCCTTCATCTTGTCATGCGCGATCAGCGCAATCTTCTGGCGCTCAGCCATTGGTTCTCCCCTGAGCGTTTAAATCGATTTGCGGACCCTCTTATACCAAGGGGCGGGGAATTGAAAAGCCGCTCCCCGCCTGATCTTAGGGGCGCGGTGACGGTGATGGAACATCCTCGCTCGGCAGGTTGGCATCATCAGGGGTGGCGGACGAGGCTTTGACGGGGGCTGCACCCGGATTGACATAGGCCTTCACGCCGCCAAAGGTCGCCTGTTTCTCGCTGGCGACAGATGGCGCATCCAGCACCGCGGCACAGGCCTTGGGCAGGTCTGAAACCATCAGTGGCCGAGGCGGCGGTGGGGGCTTGGCATTTGGGTCGCGTTTCTTCTGTTCCCACGGTTCCTTGGTAAACCACCAGGCCAGCGATTTATCGCAGCCGTCGCCGGGGGCCACAGGCGCTTGCGGCTTGCAACCGGCGGCACCGGGCGGGCAGGAAAGCCGGATATGGAAATGCGCGTCATGGCCATAGATCGGGCGGATCTTGCCCATATTGGTCCGGTCGCCCGTCCAACTTTCGCAGAGTTTTTTCTTGATGGTCGGATTGACGAAAAGTCGCTCCACCTGCGGATAGCTCGCCGCCAGCATCAGCAGTCTGGCATGGGTCGGTGTCCAGGTCTGCGGATTGATCGTCAGGAACTTGTCCTTCAGGATCATCGAGGTAAAAGGCAAATCCTCGCGCTGCTGCACCGTCAGGCGTTTTGCTGGCATCGGGGTCAGCCAGATATCGGCGTCCAATCCGATCTGGTGGGAGGCATGGCCATTGGCCATCGGCCCGCCGCGCGGCTGGGCGATATCGCCGACCAGCAGGCCCGGCCAACCGATTTTTGGCGCATCGCGCGACAATTGCTCGATGGTCTGGATCATCGCCGGATTGCCCCAGCGGCGATTGCGCGACAGCCGCATCGCCTGCCAATTCGGGCCATCCGTCGGCAGGGCGACGGCCCCGCTCATGCAGCCCCGCGCATAGGAACCATAAGGCATGACCGGCCCTGCATTGGGGAGGGTTTCCTGGGGAAAGGCGATCTTGGCCGGTTGATCCGGCCCGGCTATGGCCATGTCGAGCCCGAGTGAAAGAACCGCCAGCCCGGCTGTCATCGCCCGCAGCACTGTTGATCGTCGCGTCAAATTTCACCTCATCCTTGCGGAATCATCCGTCTACATGGCAATCAAACTAGGGTTTGTCAGGCAAAAGTGAAACCCGGCTTTCCTCAAAACCGGAGAGTTTGTGTGGGTTTGCGTGCCAAAGCCTGTCTTTCGCCCGGTTTTGTCTTATCTTGTCAGCCAAATCACCACTGCATGGTTATCCTTCTCCGTCAGGAATGTGGAAAATCATGCATGGAAAGACATTGTCGGCCATGCTGACGAAATTCGAGGGGTAATTCATGGCTGTCATCCGCGCCGGGGCAAAAATACGCGCATTGTTTTTGGGTCCATTGCTTCTGGGTCTTTGCGCCGCACAGAGCTTGACCACCCAGGCTTTCGCAGAGGAACCCCAATGGCGCCACGCCATCGGCTTGATCGACGCTCCGAAATATCCCGAGGGTTTTCAACGCTTCGACTATGTCAATCCGGATGCGCCGAAGGCGGGTGAGTTGAAACTGTCGTCGTTCGGCAGCACCTTCGATACGTTCAATCCGATCGCGGGCAAGGGGCAGTTGGCAGATGGTGTCCAGGTGCTGCTGTCGTCGCCCCCTGGTGCATCGCTTGTGACCGAAACCCTGCTCAAATCCTCGCTCGATGAGGATGGTGTCAGCTACGGTCTTCTGGCGGAGGCGCTCGCCTATCCCGATGACGTTTCCTATGTGAAATTTCGGCTGCGGCGTGAGGCCAAATGGGCGGATGGCCAGCCCGTCACCCCGGATGATGTTGTTTTCAGTTTCGATGCCGTCAAGCAGCTCAATCCGGCGGCTGCGATCTATTATAATCATGTTGTGAAGGCTGAAAAGACCGGTGAACGGGAAATCACGTTCACGTTCGATCAGAAAGGCAACAAGGAACTGCCTTCGATTGTCGGGCAACTCGACGTCGTTCCAAAGCATTGGTGGCAAGGCCAGGGACCCGATGGCAAGCCGCGTGATATCTCCAAGACAACGCTTGAGCCGATCATGGGATCTGGTCCCTATCGCATCGCCGGGTTTTCGCCAGGTGGATCGGTGCGCTACCAATTGCGGGATGACTATTGGGGCAAGGATATCAACGTCAACATCGGCTACAATAATTTCCGCAGTATATCCTACACCTATTATACCGATATCAATGTCGCATTCGAAGGTTTCCGTTCTGGCGCGACCGATTTGTGGCTTGAAAATTCCGCCATGCGCTGGACCAAGTCCTACGATTTTCCGGCTGCCGTCCAAGGCAGGATCAAGCGCGAGCAGATCCCGAACGATTACCGCAAAGCCGGCTTGATGATGGGCTTCTTCCTCAATACGCGGCGGGAGCAGTTCAAGGATGTGAATGTCCGCAAGGCGCTGAACTACGCTTTCGATTTCGAGGAACTGAACCGCACGGCGTTTTTCGGGCTCTACAAGCGAATCGACAGCTATTTCTATGGCAATGACCTGGCCTCCAGCGGCTTGCCTGATGGTAAGGAGTTGGAGATCCTAAACGGGATCAAGCAATATGTGCCGCCGGAGGTGTTCTCCACGGTCTATAAAAATCCGGTCAGTGGAGACCCCGCAAAGCAGCGTGACAATCTGCGCATGGCCATTTCGCTTTTCGCCAAGGCAGGCTACGAATTGCGCGGCAACCGGATGGTGTCCAAGGCCACCGGCAAACCTTTCACGTTCGAAATTTTGCTGGATGGTCCACTCATCGAGCGGGTGGCATTGCCCTATGCCAATAATCTGAGAAAAATCGGCATCGAGGTCAATGTCCGAAGCGTCGATTCCTCCCAATTCACCAGCCGTTTGCGCAGTTTCGATTATGATGCCGTTTATTATGTCGCCTCGCAATCCACCAATCCAGGCAATGAGCAGCGCGACTACTGGGGGTCGGCCAGTGCCGACACCACCGCTTCGCGCAATTATGCTGGCATTAAAAACCCGGGCATCGATGCCTTGATCGACCAGATTATCTTTGCGAAAGACCGTGACACGCTGATGGCGACCGTTCATGCGCTCGACCGGATGCTGCTTGCTGGAGCCTATGTCGTGCCGTTTTATACCCGCGGTGATGTGTGGTTTGCCTATTGGGACAAGTTTGCGCATCCGCAAAACCTGCCGGAATTTTCCAGCGGCTTCCCCGATATCTGGTGGGCAAAGCAAGTGTCGAATTGAGCCATTCACTATCATGCGGCGGCATAGGCGATCACAGCCTGCTTTGCAGGCCGCATTTCAGCCGCTACCAATAGGCACGGCGAATCAACGCCCCGAACATACAACAAGAGCAATAAAGGACGGATGGATTGGCAAAACGTGATGGCATGGTGAACACGGGAGCGTTCTGCTGATGGGCGCCTATATCCTGCGCCGCCTGCTGTTGATGATCCCGACCATGGTTGGCATCATGGGCATTTCCTTTCTGGTCATCCAGTTTGCCCCCGGTGGTCCGGTGGAACAGGTGGTGGCGCAGCTGAGCGGACAGGGAGACAGCGCCGACCAGCGGCTTTCCGGTGGTGGCGATATCGTCAGCCAGGGCGGCATGGGCGATGGCGGCTCGAACTATCGCGGTGCGCAGGGGCTGGACCCGGATCTGATCAAGAAACTGGAGAAGCAGTTCGGCTTCGACAAGCCGCCACTCACCCGGTTTCTTGACATGATGTGGAATTATATCCGCTTCGATTTCGGCGAGAGCTTCTTCCGCAACACCTCGGTAATCGACCTGATTGTCGAGAAAATGCCGGTCTCGATCTCGCTCGGCGTCTGGGTTCTGTTGCTGTCCTATGCGATTTCCATTCCGCTCGGCATCCGCAAGGCCGTTAAGGACGGCTCGACCTTTGATGTCTGGACCTCCGGCATCGTCGTGGTCGGTTATGCTGTGCCGGGCTTCCTGTTCGGCATTCTGCTAATCGTGCTGTTTGCCGGTGGCTCCTTCTACAATTGGTTTCCGCTGCGTGGCCTGACTTCCGATAATTTTGCCGATCTCAGTTGGTGGCAGAAGATCCTCGATTATTTCTGGCATCTGACCCTGCCGCTGACCGCATTGCTGCTTTCGGCCTTTGCCACCACGACACTGCTCACCAAGAATTCCTTCATCGACGAGATCAAGAAGCAATATGTGGTAACGGCCCGTGCCAAGGGCCTCAGCGAACATCGGGTGCTGTACGGCCATGTGTTTCGCAATGCCATGCTGATTGTCATTGCCGGTATTCCCGGCGCTTTCGTCTCGGCCTTCTTCACCGGTTCGCTGCTGATCGAGAATATCTTCTCGCTGGATGGCCTGGGACGTCTCGGCTATCTGTCGATCATCAACCGCGATTATCCGATTGTGTTTGCCACGCTTTATATCTTCTCGCTGCTGGGCCTGGTGGTCAGCCTCGTCTCGGATTTGATCTATACCTGGATCGATCCCCGCATTGATTTTGACCGGAGGGATGTCTGATGGCAGCCGTTCCCGAACACCTGGCCAAGCCGCCGAAAAAGCCGTTCCTGACCCCGATCAACCGGCGGCGCCTGGAGAACTTCAAGGCTAACCGGCGCGGCTCCTGGTCCTTCTGGATCTTCATGGTGC
This sequence comes from Allorhizobium ampelinum S4, assembly GCF_000016285.1. NCBI lineage: Bacteria > Pseudomonadati > Pseudomonadota > Alphaproteobacteria > Hyphomicrobiales > Rhizobiaceae > Gillisella > Gillisella ampelina. The sequence continues at coordinate 216,016 of NC_011989.1, forward strand.
TGTTCGGACTGAGCCTCTGCGCCGAGTTGATCGCCAATGACCGGCCGATCATCGCCTCCTACAAGGGCGAGATCCTGTTTCCGGTCGCCATCAACTATCCAGAGGAAAAATTTGGCGGCTTTCTGGCCGTCACCGATTATCGCTCCAGCTTTGTATCGGACGAGATCAATGCCCATGGCTGGATGATCTGGCCGCCGATCCGCTATTCCTATCGCACTGTGAATTCGGAAATTCCGCAATCGGCCCCGACGCCGCCCTTCTGGTTGATGGACGCCAAGCAGCGTTGCTCGGCCTATCCGAAGGGGGCGGATGACCCCAATTGTATCATCGGCAACATGAACTGGCTTGGCACCGACGATCAGGCCCGCGATGTCATGGCGCGAATGATTTACGGATTCCGCATTTCCGTGCTGTTCGGTCTGGCGCTGACGATGATTTCCGCCGTGATCGGCGTGTCCGCCGGTGCGGTGCAAGGCTATTTCGGCGGCAAGACCGATCTGCTGATGCAGCGGTTCATCGAGATCTGGTCATCGATCCCGCTGCTTTATATCCTGCTGATCATCGCCTCGCTGCTGCCGCCGGGCTTCTTCATTCTGCTTGGTATCATGCTGCTGTTCACCTGGGTGCATTTCGTCGGCATTGTACGGGCGGAGTTTCTGCGGGCCAGAAATTTTGAATATGTGAACGCCGCCCGGGCGCTTGGGGTTGGCAATTGGACGATCATGCGCCGCCATCTGCTGCCCAATGCCATGGTGGCGACCTTGACCTTCCTGCCCTTCATCCTGTCGGGATCGATCACCACCCTGACCTCGCTGGATTTCCTCGGTCTCGGCATGCCGCCCGGCTCGCCTTCGCTGGGTGAGCTGATTGCCCAGGGCAAGCGCAATCTGCAAGCGCCCTGGCTGGGGCTGACGGCCTTCTTCACCATGGCGATCATGCTGTCCCTGCTTATTTTCGTCGGCGAGGCGGTGCGCGATGCCTTTGATCCGAGGAAGACCTTCAAATGAGCGCGCCTCTTCTCTCCGTCCGTGATCTGTCGGTGGCCTTTCATCAGGGCGAAAGCCAAAGCCTCGCCGTCGATCACGTCAGCTTCGACATCGCACCGGGCGAAATCCTGGCCCTTGTTGGCGAATCCGGCTCCGGTAAATCGGTCTCGGCTGCCTCTATCCTCAAACTCCTGCCCTATCCCGCCGCCAGTCATCCCTCCGGCCAAATCCTGTTTGATGGCCGGGATCTGCTGACCCTGTCCGAGCCGGCTTTGCGGGCCGTGCGTGGCAATGACATTACCATGATCTTCCAGGAGCCGATGACCTCGCTCAACCCGCTGCACAGCATTGAGCAACAGATCGGCGAAATCCTCGAACTCCACCAGTCGCTGACCGGTGACGCCGCCCGCAAGCGGACGCTGGAACTGCTGCTTCAGGTCGGCATCCGCGAGCCGGAAAAGCGGCTCTCGGCCTTTCCTCATGAACTGTCTGGCGGCCAGCGTCAGCGGGTGATGATTGCCATGGCGCTTGCCAACCGGCCAAAGCTGCTAGTGGCCGATGAACCGACCACGGCGCTGGATGTGACGGTGCAGGCGCAAATCCTGGAGCTTCTGGCCGGGCTGAAGCGTGAGCATGGCATGTCCATGCTGTTCATCACCCATGATCTCGGCATTGTCCGTAAATTCGCTGACCGCGTTTGTGTGATGACCGGCGGCAAAATCGTTGAGAGCGGCCCGGTTGAGGCAATTTTCGCCAATCCGCAACATGCCTATACAAGGAAATTGCTGGCATCCGAGCCGCGCGGTGTGCCGCCGGAAACCGATTTGGCAAAGCCTGTGGTGATGGAAGGGCAGGAGATCCGTGTCTGGTTCCCGATCAAGGCCGGATTTTTGCGCCGGGTGGTGGACAATGTGAAGGCCGTGGACGGCGTCGATCTGACGCTGCGCGCTGGACAGACGCTCGGTGTGGTCGGCGAATCCGGCTCCGGCAAGACCACGCTGGGTCTGGCGCTGGCGCGGCTGATCTCGTCCCGGGGCCGGATCGGCTTTCTCGGCAAGAATATCGATGGCTATTCATTCAAGCAGATGCGCCCGCTGCGCGACCGTTTGCAGGTGGTGTTCCAGGACCCGTTCGGGGCGCTCAGCCCGCGCATGTCGGTGGGTGATATCATTGCCGAGGGATTGCGAGTGCATGAGCGGGGCCTCACGGCAGCAGAGCGGGACAGGCGGGTCTGCTGGGCGCTGGAGGAAGTCGGTTTGGATATCGCCACCCGCTGGCGCTATCCGCATGAGTTTTCGGGCGGCCAGCGGCAACGTATCGCCATTGCCCGCGCCATGGTGCTGAAACCGCGCTTCGTGATGCTGGATGAGCCGACCTCGGCGCTGGATATGACCGTGCAGGCGCAAGTGGTGGACCTGTTGCGCGATTTGCAGAGCCGCCATGACCTCGCCTATCTGTTCATCAGCCACGACCTGAAGGTGGTGAAGGCGCTGGCCAATGACATCATCGTCATGCGATCAGGAAAAGTTGTCGAGCAGGGACCGGCGCAGGAGGTTTTCACCGCGCCGAAACAGGATTATACCAAGGCCCTTCTTGCTGCCGCATTCGACCTCAAGGCCATGAATATCGGTGGTGTCAGCCAATAATACCAGCCTTCTGCAAGGATGCTCCCGCATGTCCCCCAAGCCTCCCGTGGTGATTGACCTCAAGTTTTCACGCGCCGCCATGCAGGCAGCGCTGGCCGGGGCCTTTCCGGATCGTGAGGTGATCGATCTCGGTGATCCCGAGAACGCTGGCAGGGACCTGTCGGCGGCAGCCTATGCGGTTTTGTGGAAGCCGGAGCCATCGCTGTTTACCCGCGCCTCCGGCCTTAAAGTGCTGTTTTCCGGCGGTGCCGGTGTGGATCACGTCCTGACCTTGCCGGGCCTCCCCGACTTGCCGATTGTCCGCTTCGTTGACCGCAGCCTGACGGACCGGATGAGTGAATGGGTCGTGTTGAACTGTCTCTATCACCTGCGCCATATGGGCCAATATCTCAGGCAGCAGCGTGAGAAAGTGTGGAGCGAAATTGATCTCCAGCCGGAAGCCCGCGATGTTACCGTCGGTGTCATGGGGCTGGGCGTTCTGGGCGAGGATGCGGCGCGCAAACTGAAGGTGATGGGATTTGACGTGATCGGCTGGTCGCGGCGCAGACGCGAGATCGACGGGATCGACACCTATGACGAGGCCCATATCGATGAATTTCTGGCCCGCACCGATATCCTTGTCGGCCTTCTGCCGCTGACCCCGGAAACCCGGGGCCTCTACGATAGCAGCTTGTTTTCACGGCTGCGGCAAGGCGGAGCGCTGGGTAAGCCGGTGTTTCTCAATGCCGGTCGCGGTGGAAGTCAGGTGGAAGTGGACGTCATCGCCGCCTTGCAGAAAGGCGTGCTGGGCGGCGCATCGCTTGATGTGTTTGAAAAAGAACCGCTGGCGATGGATAGCCCGCTATGGGCCATGGAGAATGTCGTCCTGACCCCTCATGCCGCAGCGGCATCGGATGTGCGGGCGCTGTTTGCCCATGTGGAGACGCAGATTGCCCGGTTTGAGGCGGGTGAGGCACTGGAGCATGTCGTGGACCGGTCTGCGGGCTACTGATCCCGGAACCTTTGCCGCATCGGTACGTTGGCCTTCATAAGTGTTTACGCTTATGCGTATAAAACAGATGGAGGCTCTCCGCATGGCAGGTCCAGGCAATTTCGACCCCGCTGATAGAAACTTGAATACGACGCCCGAAACGCCGGGAGCAGAGCGCCCGCTGGAGCCGACCGAGGCACGACAGGGCTTTCGCGGTAAACCTGTCCTGATCGTACTGCTGGCCGGACTGGTTCTGGCGCTGGTTGCGTGGATACCAGCGGAATGGTGGGGCCAGAAAATTGCGCCCTCGACGGACCCGGCGACGGAAACGACGCGCCCGACCACCGCTCCGCAGCAGCCGAGCCAACCAAGCACCACACCCTGATGGCGATAGACGGGGCCCTGATAGCGAGGGGCGGGTGTATTAGGACAATAATGAAGTTCCCAGCCACTGGACTTTGGTCACAGTTTTTTCGATAAGGTTGGCCCTGAAAAGACCATAGCCATCCGGCTATGGTCGTAATGGCGCGGCCAAAATCAGGCCGCTGGCAGGCGGCGAGGACGAATGGCAAAGGCGGATATTGCGAGGCGGGTGTATAACCATGCCTGGAAGCTTGACCCCATCGTGCGCAGTCTGCTCGATACTGATTTCTATAAGCTGCTGATGTTGCAGATGATCTGGAAGCTCTATCCAGATGTCGATGTGACGTTTACGCTGATTAACCGCACGACAAGCGTGCGGATTGCCGACGAGATCGACGAGGCCGAACTGCGCGCCCAGCTTGATCACGTCCGCACGCTTGGAATCAGCAAGAAAGAGTTGATTTGGCTGGCAGGCAATAGCTTTTATGGCCGCACCCAGATTTTCGAGCCGGAATTTCTGGCCTGGCTCTCAGCAATCCGCCTGCCAGCCTATGAGCTTTCCAAGCGGGACGGCCAATATGAGCTGACCTTCCGGGGGCGATGGATGGAAACCACGCTGTGGGAAATCCCGGCTCTCGCAATCATCAATGAATTGCGGTCGCGGGCTGCGCTGAAATCGCTCGGTTATTTTACGCTTGACGTTATCTATGCCCGTGCCAAGGCAAAGATGTGGGAAAAAGTCGAGCGGCTGAAGCAATTGCCAGGCCTGCGGATTTCCGATTTCGGCACCCGTCGTCGCCACAGTTTTCTGTGGCAAAGATGGTGTGTGGAAGCCCTGAAGGAAGGCATTGGCGAAGCCTTTACCGGCACCAGCAATGTATTGCTGGCTATGGATTCGGATCTGGAAGCCGTCGGCACCAATGCCCATGAATTGCCGATGGTGGCCGCGGCCCTAGCAAAGACTGATGCCGAACTGGCCAATGCGCCCTATAAAGTGCTTCAGGACTGGAATACGCTCTACAACGGCAATTTGCTGATCGTTTTGCCCGATGCCTTCGGCACCTCGGCTTTCCTGCGCGATGCGCCGCCCTGGGTGGCGGATTGGACTGGTTTTCGTCCTGATAGTGCCCCGCCGATTGAGGGCGGTGAGAGAATCATCGCCTGGTGGGAAAAGATGGGTCGCGATCCGCGCCAGAAACTGCTGATCTTTTCCGACGGGCTGGATGTGGACGCCATCATCGACACGTACCGTCATTTTGAAGGCCGGGTGCGAATGAGCTTTGGCTGGGGCACCAACCTCACCAATGATTTCATCGGCTGCGCACCCCATGACATTGCCGGGCTGAAGCCGATTTCTATCGTCTGCAAGATCACCGAAGCCAATGGCCGTCCCGCCGTCAAGCTCTCCGACAATCCCTTGAAGGCCACGGGAGAACCCGCCGAAGTCGAACGCTACCTGAAATTCTTCGGGTCCGAGGACCGTGTGGAACACGCCGTCAAGGTATAAAACCTGTGTCGAGGGGTCAGGAGGATTCGTTTTCGGCAAGCCAGCTTTCGAGCGCCGCGATGGCTTTCAGCCTCAATGCGGCTTTGCGTGCCAGAGCCTTTAACAGGCTCCTGTCATTGGCGCCAAAACCGAGTTCCTGCATCACCTCGCCCGGCTTCAGCCGCCGCCGCGCCATGACCGTTTCAATGCGGATAATCGTCTCCGGCAAGAGATAGCGGCCATTGGCAATCGGGCCGGCGGCAGATTTTTGCACGGACATGGTTGACCGGGACACAGCGCTTTTCAGTGCCTCGCCATTTTCCTGGGCCGCCAGCCAGGCGATAAACGCCCGACGCTCCTCCAAACTCGCCTTTTTCCAGGAGTTTTTCAGCTTCTCCAACCGGCTGCGTTGCGGCCGCAGCCCCGCCACTTCAAGCGCGACCCGCAGAGAACCAATACGGCCCGCTAAAAAATCACTGTAAATGCCGGGAAACATTGCGCGGAGACGCTCGACCTCCGCAGCTTTCATCTGTTTTTCTGCTTTCGCCATCGTCCGATCACCACTGCTTTTTCGAAGCGGTGTATCCGGGTTCAGACCGTAAGGCGAGCTGGAAAGCCTCAGGCTTGTCGAGCGCCGTGCCAGCAGTGCTGATCGCCGCATACGCGAGGCGGTGATAACGGCGAAAGGCAAGGCAATGACCGACCTTGTCGATGCAGCCCGCGAAAAAATCGGCCACGCGATTTTCGCCACCTGGGAAGAGCGAGATATCGAAGATCTCGTGCGATTGACGCGGAAATTTGCAGATGCCGTGAAGGAAGAGCCGGTGATCGATCCCTGATTGGGATTCTGTTTCACCAAAAGAGACTCATTGACGAGCGTCTCAGCGATTAAGATGGAGTCATACTGGCGGACAGGGAGGGATTCGAACCCTCGGTACGCTTTCACGCACACACGCGTTCCAGGCGTGCGCCTTAAACCACTCGGCCACCTGTCCGTTTTTCGAAAAGCTTGCTGCTGGGCAGCTTGACCGTTCGGGCGGGACATATATCAAGGATTCGGCGGCGATCAACCCAAATCTGACAGTTTTTCGACAAAGCCTCGGAAATCTTTTGTCAGGCCTCGGATTGCGCGCTTGGGCGTAGACGGGCGATCCTGTAAAAGTGGGCTTGGGCGAGACGGAAGGAGAAGGTGATGATCCGGTTTTTATTGCGCATTCTCAGTTTCATCATGCTGGTCCTTGCTATCGTGGCGGGGACGACCGATGCGATAGAGTCCGTCGCCTCCTCGGATGTCGTGACAACGGGTTTCGGTTCGCTCTGGGCCGATATCGGCCCTAAAAGCCTTGCCGTGGTCAAGCAGGCAATTACCGCTCACATCGGCAGCGACGCTTTGCAGCTTGCGGATAAAGGCATATTGCAGCAACCGGCTTTTGCGGTTTTTCTCAGCATGGCTCTTTTGCTGTGGATCGCCGGCTATAAACGGCGGTCGCCTGCCGGACGGTTCGCAGCCTGATATTCCCATCTACTGCATAATTCCTTAAATCGGAATCGATTTAAGGAATTATGCAGTAGATTTAAAGTGTTACAGCGTCCTTTGTGCGTTTTATAAAACGCGTTGCGCTGTAAGGCACACTCCCGGTCTATGACGTCGGTAATACCTATCGCTCCGTGGTGTATTCTGACGTCATGTGGATTTAGAGCTGTAAAATGCTGGTTGCCGAGAGCCGTTTGCCGTAAAAACTCTTCGGGCGGGTCCGTTTTATGACGCCGAGGACGACCATCAGCGCTGTCTGCCAAACAACGCCTGTGGTTAAAACGGGCTATGCTATACAGGTGCGAGCCGCCTGTCGGCTAAAAATAGAGCAAACAAGCCGTTGATGCGGCTTGTTTTTCGTCTTTCAGCTTTAAAAAGCAGCAGCCCTGTTAATATTTACCAGTTGAAAAAAATCTGGTGAATTTTTTGGAAAGCCGTGCAAGGATGCGCCCCAGCCGAACCTAAGAGGGGGCGGGCTGGCCTTGTCACGTCGCAATATCCGGCGTGTATGGAAAGCCTATAAAGAACAACACAAGCAACATCAGGGCTGCACAATGAAGAAATCCCTAATCACGCTGTTTGCCATGGCCGCCATGTCGGCCTCGGCGCTCGCTGCCGACATCAAGCCGGCGCTCGTCTATGGCACCGGCGGCAAGTTCGACAAATCCTTCAACGAGGCAGCATTCAACGGCGCGGACAAGTTCGAGAAGGAAACCGGCATCAAGTTCCGGGATTTCGAACCGACCAGCGATACCCAGGGTGAACAGGCGATCCGCAATTTTGCCTCCAAGGGCTTCAGCCCGATTGTCGCGGTATCCTTCGCCTGGACCTCGGCCATGGAAAAGGTTGCGACCGAATTTCCAGACACCAAATTCGTGATCGTCGATTCGGTCGTGGATAAGCCGAATGTCCGCTCGGTGGTCTTCAAGGAAGAAGAAGGCTCGTATCTGGTTGGTCTGCTGGCCGGTATGGCCTCCAAAACCGGCAAAGTCAGCTTTGTCGGCGGCATGGACATTCCGCTGATCCGCAAGTTCGAATGTGGCTATGAGCAGGGCGCCCGCGCTGCCAATCCAAAGATCGAAGTGTTGCAGAACATGGTTGGCACCACGGGTGCTGCCTGGAACGATCCGGTTCGCGCTGGCGAGTTGACCAAGAACCAGATGGATCAGGGCTCCGACGTGATCTACGCGGCGGCCGGTGCATCCGGCATGGGTGTGTTGCAGACCGCAGCCGATGCCAAGAAACTGTCGATCGGCGTCGATTCCAACCAGAACCATCTGCATCCCGGCTCGGTCCTGACCTCGATGGTCAAGCGCGTCGATCTTGCTGTCTATAACGCTTATGCCGATGCCAAGGCTGACAAGTTCAAGCCCGGCCTTGAAGTGCTTGGCGTCAAGGAAGACGGCGTGATGGCAGCGCTCGATGACAATAACAAGGCGTTGATTACACCGGAAATGAAGGCGGCTGTCGAAAAGGCCCGCGCCGATATCATTGCAGGCACAGTCAAGGTTCATGATTACATGGCAGACAATTCCTGCCCGAAGTGATCTGAAACGAGGGCGCGAGCGGCATTCCGCCTCGCGCCCTTTTCATGTCCGTTAGAGCGTTTTCGCTTTTCGCCGAACAGCGAAAATTTTCTCTCTTTTTGCATTTCCGGACGCAAACCTGCTTCGCACCTTTGCTGGAAATACTCTATCCGGAGTTTTGCACGTGGCCCAAACCCCTGCGATTGAACTCATCGGGATCGACAAGAAGTTCGGTCCGGTTCATGCCAACAAGAATATCAACCTGACAGTGGCCAAAGGCTCGATCCATGGCATTATCGGTGAGAACGGTGCCGGGAAATCGACGCTGATGTCGATCCTCTATGGATTTTACCAGGCAGATAGCGGCGAGATTAAAATCGGTGGCCAGTCCACGGTCATTAAGGACAGCCAGGCGGCCATTTCCAGCGGCATCGGCATGGTGCATCAGCATTTCATGCTGGTCGAAAATTTTACCGTGCTGGAAAATGTCATGCTGGGTGCCGAAGGCGGCGCTTTGCTGGCCAAGGGAACGGCAGCGGCCCGCGCCTCCCTGAAACAGCTGGAAACGGATTATGGGCTGGATGTCGATCCCGATGCCGTGGTCGAGGAATTGCCGGTTGGTCGTCAGCAGCGGGTTGAAATTCTGAAAGCGCTGTATCGCGGCGCCGATATTCTCATTCTCGACGAGCCGACAGGGGTGCTGACGCCCGCTGAGGCCGATCATCTGTTCAAGATCCTGCGTGTTCTGCGCGATCAGGGCAAAACGGTTATCCTGATTACCCACAAACTGCGGGAAATCATGGCGATCACCGATACGGTTTCCGTCATGCGGCGCGGCGAAATCGTTGCCACCCGCAAGACGGTGGAGACATCAGTGGAGGAATTGGCGGAACTGATGGTTGGCCGCCGGGTGCTGCTGCGGGTCGACAAGCAGCCTGCACAGCCGCGAGACGTTCTGCTGTCGGTGCGCAACCTGACCGTCAAGGATAGTCGCGGCGTCATCATGGTCGATGATGTGTCCTTCGATGTGCGCGAAGGTGAGATTGTCGGCATTGCCGGTGTGGCTGGCAATGGTCAAAGCGAGTTGCTGGAAGCGATCACCGGCATTCGCAAGCCGATGTCGGGCGAGATCCTCATCGCTGGCAAATTGGTGACCGGTTATGATCCGGCCCGATTGAGAGATCTTGGGCTTGCCCATATCCCTGAAGATCGCCACCATATGGGCCTCGTCCTGCCCTTTGAGGAAAGCCAGAACGCTATTCTCGGCTATCATCGTGACGAGCGCTATGGAAAAGGCATGTTTCTCGATCCGAAGGCGATCCGCGCCGCTGCCGAGGTCGAGATTGCCAAATATGACATCCGCCCACCCAATCCCCGCTTGAAGACGGCTAATTTTTCCGGTGGCAATCAGCAGAAAATCGTCGTTGCCCGCGAGATCGAGCGCGATCCGAATGTGCTGATCATCGGCCAGCCGACCCGTGGCGTCGATATTGGTGCCATTGAGTTCATTCACCGGCGCATCGTCGAAACCCGTGACAAGGGCAAGGCGCTGCTGCTGGTCTCGGTGGAACTGGATGAAATCCGCTCCTTGTCCGACCGCATCCTGGTGATGTTTGCCGGCAAGGTAGTGGGCGAAAAGACGGCAGACGCCGATGAACAGACGCTGGGCCTGATGATGGCCGGCATTGCCGCTTGAGGTTTTGATGAGTACCGCTTCCATTCCGCTGCCGAACTGGATCACCTACGGGCTTTTGCCGGTAATCAACCTGCTCTTGGCTTTTTTGATTTCCGGCTTGGTCGTGTGGATCATCGGTGAAAATCCCTGGGACGCGCTGGTCCTCATGCTTCAAGGCGCGTTGGGTCGCGGTGAAGGCATTGGCTTTACGCTCTATTATGCCACCAATTTCATCTTTACCGGCCTGTCGGTTGCTGTTGCCTATCATGCAGGACTGTTCAATATCGGCTCCGAAGGTCAGGCCTATGTCGGTGGTCTCGGGGCGGCCCTGGTGGCCTTGGCATTGGACCGTTATTGTCCCTGGTATGTCACCATGCCGTTTGCAGTGATCGGGGCTGCCTTGTTTGGGGCTGCCTGGGCATTGATCCCTGCTTGGTTGCAGGCAAAGCGCGGCAGCCATATCGTTATCACCACCATCATGTTCAACTTCATCGGCGCGGCGCTGATGGTGTATCTGCTGGTGCATGTGCTGATCGTGCCGGGCAAGATGGCGCCGGAAACCCGAACCTTTCTGGAGGGCGGACAATTGCCGAAGCTGGATTGGTTGATGGCGCTGTTTGGCCTGAAGCTCGGCCCGGCACCCTTCAACGTCTCCTTCATCATCGCCCTGGTCATGGCTTTCGCCGTCTGGGTGCTGATCTGGCGCACCAAGCTTGGCTATGAAATGCGCACGCTGGGCATCAGCCGGTCTGCGGCCGCCTATGCGGGCATTCCCTATGTGAAGATCGTTATCATCACCATGCTGATATCAGGCGGCCTGGCCGGTATGATGTCGCTGAATACGGTGATGGGCGCTTCCGCTCGCCTCCAGGTGGAATTCGTCGGCGGCGCGGGCTTTGTCGGCATTGCCGTCAGCCTGATGGGCCGTAGCCATCCGCTCGGCATCGTTATCGCTGCTATCCTGTTCGGCGTGCTCTACCAGGGCGGCGCGGAACTGTCCTTCGATATGCCCAATATTACTCGCGATATGATCGTCGTCATCCAGGGTCTGGTGATCCTGTTTGCTGGCGCGTTGGAATTCATGTTCCGACCGGCGCTGGTGCGTTTCTATCAGACGATTGCCCGCCCGGCTGCCCGCCCAGCCACATCTAGCAAGTGAGGATCTGACGATATGGACAATTTCGATATGATCGTCAGCATCCTGGGCTCCACGGTGCGTCTGTCGATCCCGTTGATTTTCACGGCGCTGGCCGGACTGTTTTCCGAACGGGCTGGGGTTTTCGACATCGGATTGGAAGGCAAGATGCTGGCCGGCGCTTTCGCGGCGGCCTGTGTTGCCTATCTCACCGGGTCGGCCTGGGCTGGGCTTGCAGGCGGCATTGCGGTGTCCATCGGCTTTTCGCTGATCCATGGCTTTGCCTCGATCACCAATCGCGGCAATCAGATCATTTCCGGCGTGGCGCTGAATTTCGTTGCAGCCGGTTTGACGGCGGTCTTGGGACAGGCCTGGTTCAGCCAGGGCGGACGCACCCCGCAGCTGCCGGGTGATGCGCGCTTTCAGCCGATTGTGCTTCCAGGCACTGATGCCCTGCGTGACGTGCCTTTTCTCGGTCCTCTCTATGCCAATGTGGTTTCCGGCAACAATGCCTTGACCTATCTGGCCTTTCTGGCCGTGCCGCTCAGTTGGTGGGTGCTGTATCGCACTCGTTTTGGCCTCAGGCTGCGGGCCGTGGGCGAAAATCCCGGTGCGGTCGATACGGCAGGGATTTCCGTGGCCTGGCTGCGCTACCGGGCGGTGATCGTTGCAGGCTTTCTCTGCGGTTTTGCCGGAGCCTATCTTGCTATTGCCCAATCGGCGGCCTTCATCCGCGATATGTCGGCGGGCAAGGGCTATATCGCGCTTGCCGCGCTGATCTTTGCCAAGTGGAAGCCGGTGCCTGTGATGTTTGCCTGCCTGCTGTTCGGCTTTCTCGATGCCATGTCCAATTTCATGCAGGGCAAGGCGGTGCCGGGCATTGGTGAAGTGCCAGTACAGATTTTCCAGGCCCTGCCCTATATTCTCACCTGTATCCTGCTGGCTGGCTTTATCGGAGCGGCCAATGGTCCGAAGGCGGGCGGCGTGCCCTATGTGAAGGAACGGTAATATGTCTCACGACCTGTTCGAGGCGGCCCGCGATGCCATGCGCCATGCCCATGCGCCCTATTCGAAATTTCCAGTTGGCGCTGCAATCCGCGCCGATGATGGCAAGATCTATGTTGGCGCCAATATCGAGAACCTGTCTTTTCCTCAAGGCTGGTGCGCCGAGCCGACGGCCATCGGCTGCATGATCATGGGTGGCGGACGAAAGATCGTCGAGATCGCCGTCATCGCTGAAAAGCTGGCGCTTTGCCCACCTTGCGGTGGCTGCCGCCAGAAGATCCGGGAATTTGCTTCGCCTGAGACGAAAATCTACCTCTGCGATGAGGTGGGCGTGCAAAAGGTGATGAGCATGGACGAGTTGCTGCCCTTCAGCTTCGAGACGGATACACTCGGATGACCCCGGCGGTCGATCTGCTCATCGACAGGCTGAACGGGCTTTTGCCACGCATCGCTATCGTGCTGGGTTCCGGCCTTGGCGGATTGGTGGACGAAGTGGAGAATGCGGTTCGCATTCCCTTTGCCGACATACCGGGTTTTCCGCAGGGCGGGGTTTCCGGCCATGCCAAGGAACTGGTGGCCGGGCTTTTCGCCGGCCAACCGATCATCATGCTGGCGGGAAGGGTGCATTATTACGAAGAGGGTGATGCGGCAGCCATGCGGTTGCCCATTGAGACGCTGGCGTCGCTTGGCGTCACGACGCTGATCCTCACCAATGCCGCCGGTTCCTTGCGGGCCGACATGCCGCCCGGTTCGGTGATGCAGTTGATTGACCACATTAATTTCTCTGGCCATAATCCGCTGATCGGCGAGACGGGGGATGGCCGGTTTGTCGGCATGACCCAGGCCTATGACGGTGAATTGGCCGAGGCCATGCGCCGTGCGGCAGACGCTGAAGACATTTCCCTGTCATCCGGCGTCTATATGTGGTTTTCTGGACCAAGTTTTGAGACGCCAGCGGAAATCCGCATGGCGCGGACGCTGGGTGCCGATGCGGTCGGCATGTCCACCGTGCCGGAAGTCATTCTGGCACGGTTTTTTGGCCTGAAGGTTGCGGCCGCGTCGGTTATCACCAATTATGGGGCAGGGATGACGGGTGCCGAACTCAGCCACGAGGAGACCAAGGACATGGCTCCGATTGGTGGGAGACGGCTTGTCGCCATCCTCAAGCGAATGATCGTTGATGGAGGAGCAGATCTTGGATAGCCGTGAACTGCGCGAATGCGCTGCCGTTGCCCTGTCGGTGCTGGATCTGACCAATCTGAAAGACGATTGCAAGCCGGAAGAAATCGATGACCTGTGCGCCCGTGCCGTCACGCCATTCGGTCATACGGCGGCGATCTGCATCTGGCCGCGCTTTGTCGCCCAGGCGCGTGGCCTGCTTGGCCATGACGGCCAGGTGAAAATCGCAACGGTGGTCAATTTTCCCTCGGGCGATCTTGATATTGCGACGGTTGTCGCGGAAACCGAGACAGCTCTGGCCGATGGTGCCGACGAGATCGATCTGGTCATCCCCTACCATGCTTTTATCGAAGGCGATGAAACGGCTGTGGCGGAGATGATTCGGGCTGTCAGAGCCGTGATCGCCTCGCCCGCAATTCTCAAGGTCATTCTGGAAACCGGTGAGCTGAAAAGCGCCGCCCTTATCCGCCGCGCCTCGCAGATTGCGATTGCCGAAGGTGCGGATTTCATCAAGACATCGACCGGCAAGGTTACGGTCAACGCCACCCTGGAAGCCGCAGACATCATGCTCCAGGAAATCCGAGACAGTGGCCGCAAGGTCGGCTTCAAGCCAGCGGGCGGCATTTCCACGGTCAAGGATGCCAGCCTGTATTTCCGCCATGCCAGCGCGATCATGGGGGATGATTGGGTGATGCCCTCCACCTTCCGTTTCGGCGCGTCGGGCCTGTTGAATGATATTCTGGCCATTCTATCCGGCGAAAAATCCTCAGGCCCAGCCAGCGGCTATTGATATGCAGGCTGTGGAGATCATTCGCCGCAAGCGCGACGGAGAGGAGCTTTCCAGCGCCGATCTCCAGACCTTCATCCGCGCCTTGAGCCGGGATGAACTGTCGGAAGGGCAGATTGCCGCCTTTGCCATGGCGGTCTTTCTGCGGGGCATGAGCGATGCCGAGACGGTGGCGCTGACCTTGGCGATGCGTGACAGCGGTACGGTTCTGTCGTGGAAGACGGCGGGCCGTCCCGTGGCTGACAAGCATTCCACCGGCGGTGTCGGCGACAATGTCTCGTTGATGCTGGCCCCGATGATGGCCGCCTGCGGGTTGGCTGTGCCGATGATTTCCGGGCGGGGACTTGGCCATACCGGTGGGACGCTGGACAAGCTGGAATCGATACCCGGCTATGATATTGCGCCCGATGCCTCGGTCTTCCATGCCTTGGTGGAGGAGATTGGTTGCGCCATCATCGGCCAGACCGCCGACCTCGCTCCCGCCGACAAACGGCTTTACGCGGTTCGCGATGTGACGGCGACGGTGGAATCCGTGCCGTTGATCACGGCATCCATTCTGTCCAAAAAGCTCGCCAGCGGATTGGAGAGCCTGGTGATGGATGTGAAGTTCGGCAACGGTGCCTTCATGGGCCAGATCGACGAGGCCCGGGCGCTGGCGCGCTCACTGGTGGCGGTCGCCAATGGCGCAGGCACCAGAACCTCGGCACTGCTGACCGATATGAACGAGCCTCTGGCGGATTGTGCAGGCAATGCCGTGGAAATAGCCAATGCGGTCGCCTTCCTGAGAGGTGAGAAGGCGGGAACCCGGTTGGAGACCGTGACATTGGCGCTCGGTGCCGAGATGCTGGTCAATGCCGGGGTTGAGCCGGATCGGAACGCCGCTGACATCAGGTGTCGCCACGCCCTGGAAAGTGGTCGGGCTGCCGAGATTTTCGGACGTATGGTGCATGGGCTGGGCGGGCCGCTGGATTTCATCGACAGGGCTGGCCAATATCTGCCCAAGGCGGTGCTGGATATTCCGGTTCTTGCCACGGCATCTGGCTTCATTTCCACGGTCGCCACCCGCGATATCGGCCTTGCGGTGATCGACCTCGGCGGAGGTCGCCGACGTGCCTCGGACAGGATTGACCATTCGGTTGGCTTCAGCGGCTTACTGCCGGTGGGGACCGCTGTTACCAAAGGCGACGTTCTGGCCGTGGTCCATGCCGCCGATGAAGCCAGCGGCACCCGCGCCGCGCAGGTTATTGCGGCAAGCGTTGCCATCGGCGATGAAGCGTTGGTGCCGGGACCTGCTGTGGTTGAACGGCTCAACTCTCAATCTTGAACTGCACCCTGTCGGCGGGAAAGTGCGTTACGGCATATTGAACCGGCGCGCCATCCAGGTCTGTGTTCAGGGCTTTGGTGATCATCACGATGGCACCGGGTGACAGGCCGAGTTCGTCCCGGTCGGAAGGATCGGCATGGACGGCGCTGATGTCGGTGCGCACGCGTAGATAATCGGCAAGGCCGCAAGTGGCGAAGGCGGCGGTGATTGAGCCGCTCTGCCGATAGGCCACATCGATCCCTTCGAAACGGGGCAGGGGAAACCAGCTAGTAGAGCGTGACACCGCCCGGCCATCCGCTTTGCGCAGCACTTCCAGCCGGATCACCTGGTCGCCATTTGCCAATTGCAAATGCTCCATCACGTCCGCACTGGGTGTCTCGACGGCGCTTTCCAGCAACAGACCTTGCAGTGCACGCGCCTGATCGCCGATGCCTGGCGTGAAACGGGTGCGTTTTGAAATCGGAAAACTGATGCGATCTCGTCGCTCGATCAGCGTGCCGCGTCCCTGGACAGCACGCACGATGCCCTCCTGGGCAAGGGCTGCCAGCGCACTGCGCACCGTATGTCTGTTGACGCCAAATTCTCCGGCCAAAATCGTTTCCGGCGGCACCATGCCCGTCGTGTCATAGGTGCCATCGCTGATTGATACCCGGATTCGATCGGCAATCTGACGCCAGAGCGCCACGCCGGTCTGTCTTTCGATTGCTTTTTGTCCCGCCACTTTCTGCACCGTCATGTCACACGCTTGTCATCCCGGAGGAATATTTGTAAAGATAAGTTGTATGGTTGTCTATATTAATAGACAAATGGAGGTTTGGCAATGGGCGCACGAGCAAAAAGTGCAAATCCGGATGGTGTACATCGAAAAAGAGTTGTTGACCTTTTGGCCGCGGCCCATCTGGACGAATTAAAGGCGCTGTGGAGCGGGCTGCCGTTTGCGCCGGAAGCACAATTCTTGCGCGGACCGGAGACTGGTCTGGTCATGGTGCGTGGACGTATCGGTGGCGGCGGCGCGTCCTTCAATCTGGGTGAAGTAACGGTGACGCGGGCGACATGCAGGCTGGCATCCGGCCAGGTCGGGCATGCCCAGGCGCTTGGCACGTCAAAGGAAAAGGCGCGGCTTTCAGCGATTTTCGACGCTCTTTGGCAGGATGAGGCGCATCGCGCCCAGATTGAGCCGTTGTTGGCGGCTGTGGAGCGGCGCTTGAATGAGGGCGACCGCGTCAAGGCGGAGCAGGTGGCGGCAACGAAGGTGGATTTCTTCACCATGGTCAGAGGAGAAGACTGATGCTCGAAGCGGAAAGCCTGACCGGCGGTTTTTCTCAACCGGTATTTGAGGCGCAAAGCGTGTTTCGTGCGGTCATGGACGGTATGGCCCGGCCCGGCACCCACCACACTGTTGACCTGTCGCTGCAACCGCCATCCCCTTTCGGTCTGGCGCAGGCGGCCATTGCTCTGACGCTGTGTGACGTCGATACCCGCGTCTGGCTGAGCGGCGGGCTTGGCAAAAGTGCCGTGCCCGCCTGGCTGAGCTTTCACACCGGCGCTGGGACGACAGCCGACAAGACCGAAGCGCAGTTTGCGTTTTTCGAAGCAGGCAGCCCGCTTGCGGCATTCGCGCAATTTTCCACCGGCACGCAGGACTATCCTGATCGCTCGGTGACGCTCATTTATGAAGCCACCAGTCTCGAAGGCGGCCAACCGCTTACTCTGAAGGGGCCCGGCATCCAAGACCGGACAATGATCGCTCCGCTTGGCTTGCCGGACGGTTTCCTGCGCCATTGGCAGGACAATCATGCCCTGTTTCCGCGCGGCGTCGATGTGATTTTCACCGCCGGTCGGGATTTTCTCTGCCTGCCGCGCAGCTGCGCGATACTATCCGGGGAGGCGTGAATGTATGTTGCTGTAAAGGGCGGCGAGACCGCCATTGCCAATGCCCACAGCCTTTTGGCCGACCGTCGTCGGGGTGATCGAAGCCTGCCGACAATGACCGTCGATCAGATTGTCGAGCAATTGACGCTGGCCGTTGGCCGCG
This sequence comes from Allorhizobium ampelinum S4, assembly GCF_000016285.1. Lineage (NCBI taxonomy): Bacteria > Pseudomonadati > Pseudomonadota > Alphaproteobacteria > Hyphomicrobiales > Rhizobiaceae > Gillisella > Gillisella ampelina. The sequence goes on from NC_011989.1 coordinate 233,667, forward strand.
TCATGGCCGAGGCCTCGCTTTATGATCGCAAGCTTGCGGCGCTGGCCATCAAGCAGGCGCGGGGCGATATGATCGAGGCGATTTTTCTACTGCGCGCCTATCGTACCACGCTGCCACGGTTTGGTCTGTCAGAGCCGGTCGATACCGGCGCGATGCGGATCGAGCGGCGGATTTCCGCCACCTATAAGGATCTGCCCGGCGGTCAGCTGTTGGGGCCAACTTTCGACTATACTCACCGTCTGCTCGACCCGTCATTGTTGGAAGAGGGCGACGTTGAGCCCCCGGTCCAGAAAATCCCAACCAGCGAAGCCGCCATGCGGGTCTCCGACATCTTGCGCGAGGAAGGGTTGATTGAACCCGATGGCGACATGCCGGAGGATCATTTGGCGGGTGATATCACCCGCCAGCCCATCGAATTTCCGATGGCGCGCGATCTGAGACTGCAATCGCTGGCCCGTGGCGATGAAGGATTCCTTCTGGCCCTCGCCTATTCCACCCAGCGAGGCTATGGCCGCAGCCATCCTTTTGCCGGCGAAATCCGCTTAGGCGAGGTCGAGGTAGAGTTGGATGTGCCGGAGCTTGGCTTTGCCGTGTCGCTTGGGCGTATCCAAGTCACCGAATGTCAGATGGTCAACCAGTTCAAGGGATCGTCAAAGGCCCCGCCGCAATTCACGCGAGGCTATGGCCTCGTCTTCGGTCAGAGCGAGCGCAAGGCGATGGCCATGTCGCTGGTGGATCGGTCACTGCGCGCCGAAGAGCTGGGCGAGGATATTACCGCCCCTGCCCAAGATCAGGAATTTGTCTTGTCCCATTGTGACAATGTGCAGGCAACAGGCTTTGTCGAACATCTGAAGCTGCCGCATTACGTGGATTTCCAGGCCGAACTCGATCTGGTGCGGCGTATGCGCTCCGAACACGAACAGGCCCGCCAGCAAGGGCTGGACCTGAGCGAGGCGGCGGAATGACCAGTCTATTAGTCGTGATCGGCATACCAGGCGGCGCAAAGCGTCGAGACGCCCAGCATGAGGGTCACGAAGACGGCGAACATCATTTCGATTTCCATGCTCATTGCTCCCTGTTTGCGAATTTCTGGAAGGGTAACGCACAATGATTACGGAAGTTTCATTAGCGGACGAAATTGCCACTTATAATTTTGCCTATCTGGATGAGCAGACCAAGCGGATGATCCGCCGGGCGATCCTGAAGGCCATCGCCATCCCCGGCTATCAGGTGCCGTTTGCCTCGCGTGAAATGCCAATGCCCTATGGCTGGGGCACTGGCGGCGTACAGGTGACGGCGGCGATCCTTGGGCCGGACGATGTGCTGAAGGTGATCGACCAGGGTGCCGACGACACCACCAATGCCGTGTCGATCCGGGCCTTCTTTCAGAAGGTCGCCAATGTGGCAGTCACCACCCATACGGGCGACGCTACCATCATCCAGACCCGCCACCGGATTCCGGAGGAAAAGCTGCGGGCGGGCCAGGTGCTGGTCTATCAGGTGCCGATCCCGGAGCCTTTGCGCTTCCTGGAGCCGCGCGAGACCGAGACCCGCAAGATGCATGCATTGGAAGAATATGGCCTGATGCATGTGAAGCTCTATGAAGACATCGCCCGCAATGGCCGGATCGCCACCACCTATGCCTATCCGGTCAAAGTGGCGGGTCGCTATGTAATGGACCCGTCTCCGACACCGAAATTCGACAATCCGAAAATGCACCGGTCAGAGGCCCTGCAATTGTTTGGCGCGGGCCGCGAAAAGCGGATCTATGCCGTGCCGCCCTATACCGATGTCGTCAGCCTGGATTTCGAGGATCATCCTTTCACGGTGCAAAGCTTCGACAAGCCCTGTGCGCTCTGCGGTGCCGAGCATGTCTATCTCGATGAAGTGATCCTCGACGACAAGGGCGGGCGAATGTTCGTCTGCTCCGACACTGACCATTGCGAGGATCGCCGCGCCAAAGGTCATCGGGGTGAGATGCTGGCGGAAACACAGCAGGGGGAGGCCGCCCAATGACCCAGCAACCGCTTTTGAAGGTCCGCGACCTGTCGAAATTCTACGGACGGCGGATCGGCTGCGCCAATGTTTCCTTCGATCTCTGGCCGGGTGAAGTGCTGGCTGTGGTCGGTGAATCCGGTTCCGGCAAGACGACGCTGTTGTCCTGCCTGTCCACCCGGCTGATGCCGACCACCGGCAGTGTCGATTACCGGATGCGCGACGGCGCTTACCGCGAGCTTTATCACATGAGCGAGGCCGAGCGGCGCTTTCTGATGCGCACCGACTGGGGCTTCGTTCACCAGAACCCCGCCGATGGCCTGCGCATGACCGTTTCAGCCGGGGCCAATGTCGGTGAGCGGCTGATGGCGGTGGGCGAACGGCATTATGGCAATATCCGCGCCACCGCCACCGATTGGCTGGACCGGGTGGAAATTGCCGCCGACCGGATTGACGACCAGCCGCGTGCTTTTTCCGGCGGCATGCGTCAGCGCTTGCAGATCGCCCGCAATCTCGTCACCAATCCGCGTCTGGTGTTCATGGACGAGCCGACCGGCGGGTTGGATGTCTCGGTCCAGGCCCGGTTGCTGGATCTGGTGCGTGGGTTGGTGGCTGATCTTGGTCTTTCCGTCATCGTCGTCACCCATGACCTGGCTGTTGCAAGGCTTTTGTCACACCGGATGATGGTGATGAAGGATGGTCATGTGATCGAGCAGGGCCTGACCGACCGGGTGCTGGACGATCCACGCGAGCCGTACACGCAATTGCTCGTCTCCTCGATTCTTCAAGTGTGATTGGATCATCAGATGCCCACACCTCTTATCGTTTCCGATGTTGCCAAAAGCTTCACCATGCATCTGCGCGACGGGCTTGTCTTGCCGGTGGTGCGCAATGTCAGCTTTTCCGTCAACAGTGGCTCCTGCTCCGTGCTGGGCGGTCCGTCCGGCATTGGCAAAAGCTCAATCCTGAAAATGCTCTACGGCAATTACGCCGTCGATAGCGGCCAGATCCTGGTGCGCCATCACGATACGGTGGTGGATCTGGCGTCCGCCATGCCGCGCATGGTGCTGGATATCCGCCGCGATACGATGGGCTATGTCAGCCAGTTCCTGCGCACGGTTCCAAGGGTGTCGGCGCTGGATGTCGTGGCCCAACCGCTGACGGCGCGCGGTGTGGGTATCGACGAGGCAAGATCGGTGGCAAGTGATCTGCTGGCTAGACTGAACCTGCCCAAGGCACTCTGGCAATTGCCGCCCGCCACCTTTTCCGGCGGCGAGCAGCAGCGTGTCAACATCGCCCGCGGCTTCATCACCGACCATAAAATCCTGCTGTTGGATGAGCCGACGGCCTCGCTCGACGCGCAAAATCGTGCCGTGGTCATCGAGTTGATTGCTGGCAAAAAGGCTGAGGGCGTCGCCATGCTCGGCATTTTCCACGACGAGGAAGTGCGCGAAGCGGTTGCCGACACCATTCTCGATGTCTCGCAATTCTCACCTAGAGGCCGTCAGGTTCAGATTGAACCAGCCATCCTCTAGCTTTCTTGTTTTCGTTTGTCTTTTCGGGAAAACCGGTACCCACTTTTCCCTGACAAACTCTAGGAGCATCGCCGCATGAGCACCCGTCTTGGGCTTGAGCCCCAAATCAACCCGACCGCCAGCGTCACGAACAGCACGCTTGGGCGCTACACCGAAGTGGCCGAGCGCTGCCGTCTCGATGAGGTTGAGATGGGGGACTATTCCTATGTGATGCAGGATGTTTCCATCTGGTGCGCCACCATCGGCAAATTTGCCAATATCGCCGCCAGTGTCCGCATCAATGCCCCCAATCATCCGACATGGCGCGCTACGCTGCATCATTTCACCTACCGCGCCGTCGATTATTTCGAAGGGGCGGATCTGGAGACGGATTTCTTCGACTGGCGGCGGGAAAACCGAGTGGTGATCGGTCATGATGTCTGGATCGGCCATGGTGCTACCATCCTGCCCGGCGTCACCATCGGCAATGGCGCGGTCGTCGGCGCAGGCGCGGTCGTTTCCAAGCCGGTGGAACCCTATACCATTGTCGGCGGGGTGCCAGCCAAGCCGATCAAGCCCCGGTTTGGACCAGGTATCGGCGCGCGCATGGACAGACTTGCCTGGTGGGATTGGCAGCATGAGCGGCTTCACGCGGCCCTTGCCGACTTCCGCACGCTTTCCGCCGAAGATTTTCTGGCCCGACATGAAGTCTTAGCCTGAAGTATAGGCTCTGCTACCCTCTGATTTTAACAGAAATGTCATGAAACTGACATGGGCGCTTCACCGACCTGAACTATAGCTCGCTCTGGATTTGGACATGATATTGGAAGACGCGCATGAATTTCGAACTGACCGAGGTGACACGGCGTTTTGGCAAGAAGATTGCCGTGGAAGCCGTGACCCTGTCCATTCCGCATGGGCAGATGGTCGGCATTATCGGTCGGTCCGGTGCGGGGAAATCCACTTTGCTGCGAATGATCAACCGCTTGGCCGATCCGACATCCGGGTCGATGCGGTTCGGCGATCAGGAGGTGACGCGCCTCAAGGGATCGGCTTTGCGCAGCTGGCAGCGCGATTGCGCGATGATTTTCCAGCAGTTCAACCTGGTTCCGCGTCTGGATGTTCTGACCAATGTCATGCTGGGGCGTCTCAATCATCGCTCCACGGCGCTGAGCATCCTCAATATTTTTACGCGCGAAGAGCGGATCATGGCGATTGCCGCTTTGGAGCGGCTGGGCATCGAGCAGACGGCGCTGCAGCCGGCTGGCACACTGTCCGGTGGTCAGCAGCAGCGGGTGGCCATTGCCCGCGCGCTGATGCAGGCGCCGAAAATGCTGCTGGCCGACGAGCCGATTGCCTCGCTCGACCCTTTGAACGCCAAGATCGTCATGGATGCGCTGCGCGACATCAACGAGCGCGAAGGCATCACCGTGATCACCAATCTGCACACGCTGGATACGGCGCGGGCCTATTGCGAGCGGATCATCGGCATGGCGGCGGGCAAGGTGGTGTTCGATGGGCCGCCGGATGCGCTGACAGCGCAGGCGGTGCAGGCGATCTATGGCACTGGCCAGGATGGCAATGGCATTGACGAGAGCATGACATCGACCGCGATCCGTTTGCCGAAGTCGGACTTGGCCCTGTCTGTGCCGATGGTGGCGGCCACGGCAGGCTGAGCCCGCAATCCATGACCTGAAAAAATAGCATTTCTGTCGCGGCATCCAGCCCGATGGCAGCGCCTTCGCTTGCCCGCGTCAAAGGCACCTTTCTTACGTTCATGAGACAGATCCGGTCCCTCGGGAAAACCAGACCGGAAAACCAGGAGAGAGACCATGTTGAAGAAAATTCTGCTTGCCTCCGTGACGCTTCTGTCGCTGGCCGGCGTGGCTGCTGCCGAAGACCTGAAGGAATTCCGCATCGGTATTCTTGGCGGCGAGAACGAAGCCGACCGGTTGCGCAATTACAACTGCCTGTCCGATCACCTGAAGAAGGAATTCGGCTTCACCAAGGTTTCGCTGTTCCCGGCCTCGGACTATGACGGCGTTATCCAGGGTCTTCTGGGTGGCACGCTTGATTATGCCGAGCTTGGCGCTTCCGGCTATGCCAAGGCCTATCTGGCTAACCCGAAGGCAGTCGAGCCGATCCTGACCACGGTGCAGACCGATGGCTCGATGGGCTATTACTCGATCATGGTGGCCCGCAAGGACAGCGGCATGACCAAAGTCACCGACATCAAGGGCAAGAAGCTCGGTTTTGCCGATCCTGACAGCACATCCGGCTACCTGATCCCGACCGTCACCCTGCCCGACGCGCTCGGCGGCAAGCCGGTCAAGGAATATGTCGGTTCCACTGGTTTTGGCGGCGGCCATGAAAACCTGGTTCTCGAAGTGCTGAAGGGCACGTTCGATGCTGGCACCACCTTCGGCTCCGGCGTTGGCAATTTCAAGGACGGCTACACGTCCGGCAACCTGCGCAAGATGGTCGATAAGGGCGTCCTCAACATGGACGACCTGGTGGAATTGTGGAAGTCGCCGCTGATCCCGAACGGCCCGATCGTCATCCGCTCCTCGATGAACGAGGACATGAAGACCAAGGTCAAGGCCTTCATGATGGATCTGCCGAAGACCGACGCCGCCTGCTTCTCCGCCATCGAAGGCGGCGATTTCAAGGGCTTTGCGGCTGTGAATGTCGATTTCTACAAGCCGGTCATCGACGCCCGCAAGGCAACCATCGGCGGCTGATCGCAGCTGGAAACATGAGAGCCGCCGGGATAAACGACCGGCGGCTTCCCCATTTGTCCATTTTGGAAAGTGCCAGATGAGCCATACCGCCAGATTGTCCTTGCTGAGCGAACAGGGGCGCGTGATCGAGAGCCATTGGAATGCGTTGGCCAAGACCCGCCGCCTTTACACGGTAGCCGGTCTTGCCGTGTTGTTTCTGGCGCTGGCGGGGTCGCTGTGGTTTGCCAATGATACCAATTCGGGCAAGTTTTTCGACCGTCTGCCACATCTGTTCGATTTCGTCGAAACGCTCATTCCCCGCGATGGCAATGAGATCTGGCGGGCGATGTTCGACCTGCCATCGCCCTATGATGATGGCAGCCTGAAATACAATTATCCGGAAGGGCGCTACTATCTCACCCAGACGCTTTATATCCCGGAATATTTCTACAAGATGATCGAGACGCTGAACATCGCGCTGGTCTCGACCCTGCTGGGCGGCATGCTGGGCTTTTGTTTTTCCTTCATGGCGGCACGCAACATGATGCCGAACAGGTTCATTCGCTGGCCGGTGCGCCGTTTTATGGAGTTGCTCAGGGCGTTCCCGGAAGTGGTGCTGGCCGGATTTTTCCTCGCCATCCTCTCCATTGGCCCGATCCCGGCGATGATTGCGGTTTCCGTCCATACGGTCGGCGCACTCGGCAAGCTGTTTTTCGAAGTGGTGGAAAATGCCGATATGAAGCCGGACGAAGGCCTGCGCGCCGTTGGCGGCAATTGGCTGGAGCGGCTGTGGTTCGGCATGGTGCCGCAGGTCATGCCGAATTTCATCAGTTATGCCCTGCTGCGCATGGAAATCAATGTGCGCGCGTCGACAATTATCGGCGCGGTCGGCGGTGGCGGCATTGGCGAACCCTTGCGCCTGTCGATCAGCCAGGGCCATGCGGCAAAAACCGTTGCCATCGTCATCCTGCTGCTGACCACGGTGATTGCCGTCGATCAATTTTCGGCCTGGTTGCGCCGCAAACTGGTCGGTGAGCAAGCCTTTCATGCTGTTTCCTGAGGTCCGGCCATGACACATCTCGACGCCACCCAAATGGACCTGATCGCCGCCCGTCATCCAGACATCTTCCGCCGCAGCCTGTGGCAGCGCTACCGCGTGCCGCTGACCATTGTCCTGCTTGCGCTGTATTTCACCTTTTCCTGGTGGTTCTTTGCGGTTGGAAAAGTGGTCTCCACCGCCAGCTGGGGCATTGCCGGCAATTATCTGGCCGATTGGGTTTCCTATGAGATCCGGCCGGAAATCAATATTGCCCCCGATGGGGCGATTTCCATCGCCTATTCGCGCTTCGACCCGATTGGTCCCAACCCCAACCCGGATTGGCTGGTGACGAAGCAAGAAATGATGACGCGCACGAGTGGCGTAGCCGATGCGCCCGCGCCAGTGACGTCAGCGCCAAAAGCCTCGAGCTTCAATTTCATGGCAGCAGCCCCGCAACAGGCACCGGTCGCGGCGCAAGCGGCACCCGTCACGCGCCAGGAACAGGTGATAAGAGAGGCCGATGTCAATCTCGGCTCCAGCGCATCGCTGCTGGTTAGCCCAGAAAGCGTGGTGCTGAACCGGGGCGCTGAGCGCGTTACCCTGATGCTTGACCGCAAGGCGGGCACCGTGATTGCCGATGGCACGCTGCCAGCCTGGGTCGAGCAACGCGAACGTGGCGGCAGGGTCATGGCCTATTTCGGCCTGCAGGGTTGGGCTGATATCAGCGCCGACCGGGTCAGGGTGCGCAACCGGTTTTTCGGCTGGGCCAATTTCCTGTTCGATACCAATTCCGCGTTTTTCGGCAGGTCCGCAACTGAAGTGGTCAGCCTGATCGCCACCGGTCCAAGGCTCGATCCACAACAGTCCAATCTGTCGCTGGCCTGGAACGACATTCTCTACAATCCGTCCTGGCAGCATCTGGATGTCTGGACCAAGCTGGCGCAAACGCTCGTTATGGCCTTTGTCGGCACGGTGTTTGCATCGCTGATCGCTTTTCCGTTGTCCTTCATCGCGGCGCGCAACATTACCCGCAACCGTCCGGTCAACCAGTTGACCAAGCGGTTCTTCGATTTCCTGCGCTCGGTGGATATGCTGATCTGGGCGCTGTTTTTCACCCGTGCCTTCGGGCCGGGGCCGTTGGCCGGGATCTCGGCGATTTTCTTCACTGACACAGGTACGCTCGGTAAGCTCTATTCCGAAGCGCTGGAGAATATTGACGACAAGCAGCGCGAAGGGGTGAAGTCGGTTGGTGCTTCGCCGCTTGCCGTACAGCGCTTCGGCGTGTTGCCACAGGTTTTGCCGGTCTTTGCATCGCAGGCTTTGTATTTCTGGGAATCCAACACCCGCTCAGCCACCATTATCGGCGCGGTCGGGGCAGGTGGTATTGGCCTGAAGCTTTGGGAAGCGATGCGCACCAACCAGAATTGGGAAAATGTCTGTTATATGGTGCTGTTGATCTTGCTGGTGGTGTTTATCTTCGATGCCGTGTCCAACCTGCTGCGCTCAAAACTGATCGGCGGGCAAAAATGAACCTCGTCTGGTGCAGTTTCGGTGTCGCCGCCTGTCAGACAAAGCTTGCTTCCATCGCTTGAGACGGGTCAGATACAGGCTCTTCCAAGCTGATTCCCGCGATAGGATTGCTGTGCGTTACGCCCTTTATTTTACACCGCCCAAAGACGATCCCTTGTCTCTTGCCGCTGCACTTTGGCTTGGCCGCGATGCTTTCACCGGCGCGGATCTTGACCGGCAGCCGGTGGAAGGGTTTTCAGACGATGAGATCACCGCCTTGACCGCCGATCCCCGTCGCTACGGCTTTCATGCCACGCTGAAAGCACCGTTTTCGCTAAAGGAAGGTGAGAGCGAAGCAGCACTGCTGGAGATGTTTTCGCGGTTTTGCAAGGCGACACCTGCCTTTGAGATCCCGAAGGTCGTGGTCAATCAGCTCGGGCCGTTCTTTGCCGTGGTTCCCGACGCTGTCCATCAACCCTTGCAGGATTTTGCCGCTTCGGTCGTTGAGGCTTTCGAGCCGTTTCGCGCGCCCTTGAGCGAGGCCGATATTATCAGGCGCAAGCCTGAAAAGCTGTCCGAGCGCAAGCGTGCCCTGCTGGACACCTGGGGCTATCCCTATGTCATGGAGGAATTCCGGTTTCACATGACCTTGACCGGACCTGTTGATGCCGACCGCAGCGATGCGATGCGCGCTGTGCTGGAGAGCCGGTTTGCTGATTTTACCAACCGGGCGCTGCCGATTGGCGGGCTTGGCCTGTTTGTCGAGCCGAGCCGCAATGCGCCCTTTACCGTTCACCGCTGGTTGCCCCTTGCCGGGTCTGAAGGAAGTCTGTGATGTCGAATGAAACCGTGCTGTCCAATGCGACTGTGGTGCTGGAAAGTGGGCTGCTTCTGAAGGGGGCTGTGGTCATTCGTGATGGCCTGATTGCTGAAATTTCAGAAGGCAACAGCCGCATCGGCGAGGATTTCGGCGGCGATTATCTGATCCCCGGGCTGGTCGAGCTGCATACCGATCATCTGGAATCGCATTATTCGCCACGCCCCGGTGTGCGCTGGAACAAGACCGCAGCCATTCAGGCCCATGATGCCCAGGTCGTCACCTCAGGCATTACCACCGTGTTCGATTGCCTGCGGATGGGGTCGGACGAGGATGGCGGGTTTGAGAAGGGTGAAATGCGCGATATGGCCGACGCCATCCAGGCCGCCGAAAAGGATGACCGTCTCCGCGCCGAGCACCTGCTGCATCTGCGCTGTGAAGTCGCATCCGACAATGTTCTCGACCATTTCGCCGATTTCGAGCAGGACCCGCATGTGCGGCTGGTGTCGCTGATGGACCACTCCCCGGGCCAGCGGCAGTTCCAGACCATGGACCAGTATACGCTCTATTATAAGACCAAGAAGGGCTTGAGCGAGGAAGCCTTCGCTCGTTTCGTTGAAAAGCGTTTAGAGGCATCAGCGGCCTATTCTTCCCAGCATCGTGATACGCTGGCCCGCCTCTGCGCCGTGCGCGGCATTACCGTTGCCAGCCATGACGATGCAACGCTTGCTCATGTGGAAGAGGCCAAGGGCCATGGCGTGCGTCTGGCCGAGTTTCCGACCAGTCTTGAGGCCGCCGATGCCTCGCATCAGGCGGGGATGAGCGTGCTGATGGGCGCGCCGAACGTGGTGCGCGGCGGCTCCCATTCCGGCAATATTGCCGCCACGGATCTGGCCGAGCGCGGTGTGCTCGACGTGCTGTCTTCCGATTATATCCCGCTCAGCCTGCTGCACGCGCCTTTCGTGCTCGCCCATCGCTATGAGGCGATCAGCCTGCCGCAGGCATTGGCCATGGTGACATCGACGCCTGCCCGCACCGTCGGGCTGGAAGACCGGGGCCGGATTGCCCCTGGCCTGCGCGCCGATCTGGTGCGGGTGCGCTACAGCGAAAATCACGGTGGCGTGCCGGTGGTGCGCTCCGTCTGGCGCCAGGGTAGAAGGGTGGCATAATGGTGCCGCATTCCATCATGCCTGATGATCCGGGCGACACGTCTGGGGATAAGGGCCGGATGATCGTCGTTGTCGGCCCAAGCGGAGCGGGCAAGGATAGTCTGATTGCCTATGCCAAGCGGCATTTTACCGAACAGACTGACGCTGAGCGCTGCCCTGTGCATTTCGTCCAGCGGGTCATTACCCGGGCCGCCGATGCAGGCGGAGAGGATCATCGCCCGGCCAGTCCTTCCGAGTTCGACGATCTCAAGGCCGCTGGCGGTTTTGCGGTCGATTGGGATGCGCATGGTCTAAGCTACGGCATTCCTGAAAATGTGCATCGCTGGCTATCGAGTGGCAATGTGGTGATCGCCAACGGCTCACGCTCGGTACTTCCCCGGTTTGCACAGGTCTTTCCGCAAATGCTGGTGGTGAATGTCACCGCCCGTCCCGAGGTTCTGGCCGACCGGCTGGAAGCGAGGGGCCGGGAAAGCCGCGAGGACATTCTGCAACGGCTTCAACGCAGCCCGCCTGACATTCGCGGCGACTACCCTGTCGTGACCATCGACAATTCCGGCGCACTGGACGAGGCGGGCAGGCATTTCATCGAGACGATTGAAGCCGCGCTATAAAATGTGTTAAACAACTTATCCGCGTTACTGGCGATAAGAGTATAGCCGGCAGTATGCCAATGCAAAGGATTGCGGCAACTGTCTTGTGCTCTTGAAGGTGGATCACCATCGGGAAGCGCGGTGCTTATCTTTCTGGAGATGAGCGATCAGCGGATCATCCGCGCCGTGCGCCTGGGCAATTTCCTTTCACTTTGGAGATGCCGCATGACGATGTTTGCCCCTTTATTTGCCATAGCCTTCGCCTTGTTGATTGGCGCGGCCAGTCCCGGTCCAAGTTTTCTTTTGGTCAGCCACACATCCATGACCCGCTCCAGAGCCGCCGGTTTGGTAACGGCGCTCGGCATGGGGACCGGCGGGTTGATCTTCGCCGTTCTGGCCCTTGCCGGATTGGCTGCCCTGATAACCCAGTTTGCCTGGCTTCATAGGGTTTTGCAGGTCGCGGGTGGCCTCTACCTCGCTTATATCGCATGGAAACTCTGGCGGGGTGCGGCCCAACCGGTCAATATGGACCAGACCGGTGTTGCGCCAAAATCTTTCAGCAGGATTTATCTCAGCGCCTTTTTAACACAGGTCAGCAATCCAAAAACCGCGATTGTCTATGCCAGTATTTTCGCGGCTCTGCTGCCACCCCGGCCCGATAGCCTGCTCTTCATCATGCTGCCAGGCGTGGTCTTTCTGGTGGAAGCGGGCTGGTATTCACTGGTGGCGCTGGTCTTTTCCGCGCCGATACCCCGGCGCGTCTATCTCTCAGCCAAGAAACCGCTGGATCGTCTGGCCGCTTTGGTTCTGGGTGGACTTGGACTTCGCCTTGTGTTCGAGGGCGCGCGGCCCTGACACCTTTACCGAAGAGGGGTTGCCGCCAGGCTCGTATCCTTGACGGGCGTCTGATCCTTAGCAGGGGTCTGGGCAGGTTTCCTGGCCGGATTCTGAGCTGTATCCTTGGACGCCAATTGTTTCCAGGTGTTCTGCTGGTTCAACATGGTGCGCAGATAGGCCACATTCGCCTCAGCCTGGTCGGGTGAAAGTTCGGCTCTGGCAATCCTGTCGGCCTCGTCGAAGCGGCCTTGAAGGCCGACGACAAGGGCCAGGTTCTGGCGAACCCGGCTATCGGCGCCGGGTTGCTGGGATGCGCTGCGCAGGTAGGTTTCAGCGGTTTTCAGGTCGCCGCCGAGCAGATAGGACATGCCCATATTCGACAGGATCGAAGGCTCGTTGGGCTGGATCTGCAAAGCCTGCTGATAGGCGGCACGCGCCTCCTGGGTGCGTCCAAGCTGGTCGAGAACCGCGCCCTGGGCCGAATAAAGCCGCCAATCGGGCCGATCCGGGGTCTGGGCACGGCCAATCGTCGTCAAGGCCTGTTCCAGCTGGCCGGCAGCGGCCTGCGCCTTGCCGTAGGCGGCGAGAACCTGGCGGTCATTTGGATTGGCAATCACCACCTGCTGCATGACAGACAAAGCCTGCGGCGCGCGGCCGCCCATCTGCAACAGATTGGCATAGGCCACTCCGACCTGCGCGTTCTTGCGATTTTTCTCGTAGGCCCGGCCCATGCTGTCCGTTGCCATGGCAATTTCGCCGGGCGTCATCTGATCAACGGGCTTGGTCATGCTCGGGATCGAGCTGGTCGACATTTTGTCGGTATTGGAGGTGGTGGCGCAGCCCGTTAGCGCCAGCGCCAGTGCCAACACTGAAAGAGCGGGCAGTGCCGCGCAAATCTGAATGGATGAACGCCAAACAGCCATCACTCTATCCCCATAGCCCTGAATTCACAGGCAGACGAATCACCGTCATCAGCCCTGCAACCATGGAAAAGCAATAATCTGTTAACCCTAATGGAATGTTAAAATGCCTTTGGTCTGCGAGAACGCCCGGCGTTTGACATTTTCGTCAGCCATATATTTTCGAGAAAATTCGAGCCCGGTCCTCTTGAAAGATAAAACCTTCACGAAGGAACCGATTCTAAGGAATTTTGCGGTAAAGCTGACCGCGAAGTGATGGAGCAGCAAAAGGGCAATCATGGCACCCTATCAATATATTGAAAGACCCACCCCGTTTCTGACCAAGGGCGGCAAGTCCCTGCCGATTTTCGCGGTGACGCCCGCCCATATCGAAACCGGTGCGATTGATCCTCTTGCGCTCGATTGGGCGAAGAAGGCAGGCTACAAGGCGGATGTTGGTTCGCTGCTGCTGATCCCCACCAGCGATGGACAATTGGGCGGAGCGCTGTTTGGTCTGGGCAGCGCGCCAGGAGAAAATCCGTTTCTGGCGGGCAAGCTGGCGCGGGCATTGCCGGCTGGCGACTGGCATATCGAGACCGCACCATTGACGGCCAACCGGTTGGTTCTGGGCTACGGTCTGGGCAGCTATCGTTTCGAGCGCTATAAGGCCGACCGCTCGGATCATCCCAAACTGCTGATGCCTCAGGATGCGGATGCCAGCGACATTGCCCGTCAGCTGGCCGGCGTTTTCCTGGCTCGCGACCTGATCAACACGCCCACCAATGACATGGGACCGGCAGATCTGGAAAAAACCTTCCGGGCGCTGGCTGACCATTATAAGGCAGAGGTCAGCGTGGTGATCGGCGATGAACTGCTGCACCGGAATTTTCCTCTGGTTCACACCGTAGGCCGGGCCAGCGCCCAGGCGCCGAGGCTTCTGGAAATGCGTTGGGGCAAGAAGGGCCACAAGAAGATCACCCTGGTCGGCAAGGGAGTTTGTTTTGATACCGGCGGGTTGGATATCAAGCCGTCTTCATCCATGTTGCTGATGAAAAAGGACATGGGCGGGGCTGCCAATGTGCTGGGCCTTGCCCTGATGATCATGGATGCCAAGCTGAAAGTGGACCTGCGCGTCATCGTGCCTGCCGTGGAAAATTCCATAGCCGGCAATGCGTTCCGGCCTGGTGACATTTATACAAGCCGTCAGGGCCTGACCGTTCAGATCGACAATACCGATGCCGAGGGACGGTTGATCCTGGCCGATGCCCTGACCTATGCCGATGAAGAGGAACCGGATCTGCTGATCGATATGGCGACGCTGACGGGGGCTGCCCGTGTGGCGCTCGGTCCGGATGTGCCGGCCTTCTTCTCCAATGACGATGCGCTTGCCTATGAGCTGACAGATTCAAGCCTTGAAACTGACGACCCGATCTGGCGCCTGCCGCTTTTCCCCGGTTACGAAAAAATGGTCCGCTCGCAGATTGCCGACCTCACCAACGCACCTGCGGGCGGCATGGCGGGGGCAATCACCGCTGCCCTGTTCCTGAAGCGCTTTGTCACCCGAACGACAAGCTGGGCGCATTTCGACATTTTCGGCTGGGCGTCGCAAGAGCGGCCCCATAGCCCCGTTGGTGGTGAGGCGCAGGCAATTCGCGCCCTCTACCGCTATATCGCCGCGCTCAAATAAGCGAAGGCGTTGACGATGCTGTCTTTATCCTCGAGAGGTTTGAAAATCTCTCGAGGATAAAGGTGTGCCGAGATCTGAAATCCGGCAGTCTCTCTTCAATGGTCGTTCCTTAAAGCCGCTGTCCCCATCATTTCTCATTTGCAGGAGCTGATGCCGATTGGGGCTACCAGGCCTTGGTACTACCGTGACGTTTGACAGACTGTTCAATATTTGTTGACGACATGGAGACTATCGTTCATTTTTTATTTTGACTATGATGGTCGTGTTTTGAGCTCCAAGAGCCGGATATTTCTTAAGGCCAGCTGTAAGATCTCCTTCCTGTTGACGCCGAGCTGTCATCAGGGAAACGCAGTCTAGTAATAGAAAAATTATTTATTTACAATGAATTGCAGGATTTCTGGAGGCAGCTGATGTCGCACCAAAGCGCAAACGAGACAGGGGTTGAAGCGATTTTTATATGAATTAAAATAATTATTCGGCATTTCAATTTTTGCGTGTTAAATTTCAAGAGTTAGAAAATTCAAATTTTTTTTATTTTACATTGGCATCTCCGCTCCACACGTTTCGGGCGCATGGAACGGAAAAAAGGAGATTGATTTAATGAATTTTAATGTGAGAAAAATCGTTATAAATTCAGCATTTATAGGAATGGCAACGGGCTTTGGCGGCCTGACCATTGGCGGCGTGTCAACGGCTTCGGCGCAGGATGCCCAGACGGCCCCACCCGCCGGGGTCTACAAGCTGGATCCGACCCATGCGAACCTGACATGGACGGTCAAGCACAATACGATTTCCAACTACACCGCTCGCTTTGGCAAGCTGGAAGCCACGCTTTCTCTCGACCCAGCGAAAATCGAAGCCTCCAAGATCGAGGTGACGATTGATCCGACATCGGTGGATGTGCCCTATCCCGCCGATTATAAGGCCACCCACGCCAAATCGCCTTATGCGACCTGGCCTGAGGAAATCAGCAAGGATCCAAAAAAACTCAACAGTGACGCTTTCCCGAAGATCACCTTCACATCGACCAGCGTGAAGAAGACCGGTGACAAGACGGCCGAAATCCTCGGCAATTTGACATTCCTGGGTGTCACCAAGCCGGTGACGCTGAATGCAACGCTGAACGGGTCCATTGACAGCCATCCATTTGCAGGTGTTCCGGCCATTGGATTTGCCGCGGAAGGGACGTTTGACAGAACGGCGTTTGGCCAACCTGTCGGTTATGTCGGCAAGGATGTGACGATCCGCTTTGACGGTGAGTTCATCCAGGACCCGGCAGCGTCTCCATCCAAGTGATGGTGGATTTGACGTGATGCTGAAAGCAGCGCATGAGGCACAGGCCTCTGCGTAAAATGCCTTTGGGCCGATTGGGTTTGGACGCGATATCAGCACCCTTAATCGGCCCAGAGCCTGCGCCGCAGCGGGCATTCGGCTCGCAGAGTTTTCCGAATTTTATCATTGATAAATATAGGTTTAAAGAGCCATGAACACGGCGTTTCAGCACCAGACAGTACCGCGGGCTGCGGTACGCTATACCGGCGTTGCCATCGCGCTGCATTGGGCGATCGCGCTGATGATCCTGTCGATGATCCCGATGGGGTGGTGGATGGTGCGGGCCTTGAAAAAGCCTGAGACCCAGCAACTGGCCTATCAACTGTTTCAGATCCACAAATCCATCGGCTTTGCCATTCTGGCTTTGACCGTGCTGCGCATCGTCTGGCGGGCAACCCATAAGCCGCCCGTCTTGCCATCCGGCATGAAGCTCTGGGAACGGTTTCTGGCCAATGCCACGCATATCGCTTTCTACGGCATGATGTTGATCCTGCCATTGACTGGTTGGATCTACGTGTCTTCCGGCTGGGCGATTGCTACAGATCGCCCGCTGGATGTGGCCACCTCCTGGTTTGGCCTGTTTCTAATCCCGCACCTTCCGGGTCTTGAGGGAAATCGCAGCCTCGCCTTCGGCGCGATGGGTGCCCATAGCTATATGGCTTACGGCGGTGCGGCGCTGATCGTTCTGCATGTCGCAGCGGCCTTGAAGCATCACTTTATCGAGCGGGATGGTGTCTTAGTGCAGATGGTGCCTTTCCTGCGGACCGGTAAAGTCGCGCACAGCGCGTCTGGCAAAGGGAAGACCAGTGGCCTGTCGCATGGTTTCGGCTTGGCGCTTGTGGTTATGGCTGCTGCTATCGGTTGGGTCATGCATATGCCGCCGCCGCTTGCCGAGCAGCCATCGGCGGTGGAGGCGCAAGCTGAACCGCCTGCGGTGGCGCCTCAGTCATCCGCAAATGTCAGCCAGGCCAATCCTGCACAAACCACGTCTGCCCAAGCCGCGCCAGTCCAGGCGGCAACCGCCCCTGTCTGGGCAATCGATATGGCATCGTCCAGCATCGGCTTTGGTGGCACCCATGCTGGCAATGCCTTCAATGGCCGGTTTGAAGAGTGGAGTGGCGATATTCGTTTTGATCCTGCCAATCTTGCTGGTTCGAAAGCGGTGATCCTGGTGAAAACGGCCTCTGCCAAAACCGGCGATGCGACCCAGGAAGGCTCGTTGAAGAATGGCGAATGGCTCAATTCCACCCGGTTTCCAGAGGCCAAGTTCGAAACCACGGAATTTCGCGCCTTGGGAGGCGATCGCTACGAGGCGCGGGGCACCCTGAGCATCAAGAACAAGCCTCTGCCGGTTGTCCTGCCCTTCAGCTTGAAAATGGAAGGCAACAAGGCGCAGGTGGAAGGCGCATTGGAACTGGATCGCGCCGCGCTCAATCTTGGGATGTTTTCCGACCCATCGGCGGAATGGGTGTCGAAATCCATCAATGTGAACATTGTGGTGAATGCGACGAAGACCGGCTCCTGATCGTATCCATCCATCACAGGTCCGGCCTCTTGCAGTGCCGGGCTTTGTCATGTGATATATAACGGGTGCGAAACGAGAGCGGAGCAGACGATGAGCCTGGAACTGACCGCAACGGCAGCGCTAGGGCTTTGGCATCACGTGACTTTGCGACAGGTGCAGGAGGATGGCCGCGACCTGACGCTTCGCCAGCTCTCCATCCTGCTGCATATCTATCTGGTTCCGCCGCCGCATACCGTGCGGGGGCTTGCCGCCACCCTCAAGGTTACCAAGCCGGTCATTACCCGCGCACTCGATACCATGGGCGGCATGGGGTTTGTTGATCGGGTGCGCGATGATATGGACAAGCGCAATGTCATCATCAAGCGCACTGTGGCAGGCGCGCTTTATCTGGAAAAATTCGGCGACCTGATCATTGAGCAGGCGCGTGGCATGAGGACGTGAACATGCAACTGGATCGCCGGCTGAACGCCTATCGACCTGATCTGGCCGATTCGGCCCTGCGTGGCCAGGTGGAGGCCGAGCGTTATGTCAGCGGAACCCCGGCGCGCATTGCCGTGCCGGTTATCGCCTTGCGCCCGCGCCCGGATTTTGCCTGCGGAATCGATACGGAGGTGCTGCTGGGCGAAGAGGTTACGGTGTTTGATCGGGCCGATGGCTGGGCCTGGGTAAAGGCCGATCTGGATGGCTATGTCGGTTATCTGCCGGAAACGGCGATTGCCGCCATCGAAGCGCCGCCCACGCATTGGATAACAGTGCCACGCAGTTTCCTCTATACCGGCCCGGATCTGCGCTATCCCAATGCGCGGACCATCTCGATGGGGAGCCGGGTAACGGTCACCAGCGAGGCCGAGACCCGTGGCACCCGCTACTTTCTGCTAAGTGACGGTCATGCGGTGATTGCCGATCATTGCCGCTCCCTCGGCACGCCAGCGGGCGAGGATTATGTGGCCATCGCCGCCCGTTTTCTGGAAACACCCTATCTCTGGGGCGGACGCAGCGGGCTTGGCATTGATTGCTCCGGCCTCGTCCAGCTCTCCATGCAGATGTGCGGGCTGAGCGCTCCGCGCGACAGCGACATGCAGGCGGCAGGCCTCGGCAGCCCGATTGACCGGAGCGAGTTGCGCCGGGGTGACCTGATCTTCTGGAAAGGCCATGCTGGCATCATGGAAGATGAGCGCACCCTGCTGCATGCCAATGGCCACACGATGAGCGTTGCCCGCGAAGACGTGGATGCCGCCATCGCCCGGATCGGCTGGCTCTATGAGCAGCCGACCGGCTATCGCCGACCGGAACGGATCGCCTAGAGCATTTCCAGCAAAAGTGTGTAGCGGTTTTGCGTCTGGAAATGCGTTAAAACAAAGAGTTAGAGTATTTATGCGTTTCTATGAAACGCGGAAATGCTCTAGCCAATCCAATCAGGAGAAGCCTGTCAATGCGCTTCGTCCCAATTATCGGCGGCGCGGGCATCGACTTTGAGTGGGACGCGCATGGCGATGGCGGGCATGGCGGCATTTTCCATGGTGGAGACGATCACCGGCAAGGCAGCCTCGATGGCCTCATCCTCGACTTCGAAGATCAGTTCGTCATGCACCTGGAGCAACATCCGGGTTTTCTCGCCAAGCCCGGCCTTGGCCAGCGCCGGTTCCACCTGCACCATGGCGCGGCGGATGACATCGGCGGCGGAACCCTGGATCGGCGCGTTGATGGCTGCCCGCTCGTTGAAGGCCCGCATTGACGGGTTTGAGGATTTGATCTCCGGGTAATGGGCGCGCCGTCCGAAAATGGTTTCCACATAGCCATGCTCACGCACGAAAGCCTTGGTGCTTTCCATATAGTCCTTGATGCCGGGGAAGCGCTCGAAATATTTCTTGATGTATTCGCCCGCTTCCGCCCGCTCAATGCTGAGCTGGTTGGCAAGACCGAAGGCGGAAATACCGTAGATGATTCCGAAATTGATCGCCTTGGCGCGGCGGCGGACTTCAGACGGCATGCCATCCACAGGCACGCCGAACATTTCAGAGGCCGTCATCGCATGAATATCGACCCCATCGGCAAAGGCCTGACGCAATTGCGGAATATCCGCCACATGCGCCAGTACCCTGAGCTCGATCTGGCTATAGTCGGCAGACAGTAGCTTATGGCCTGGGGTGGAAATGAAGGCGGTGCGGATCTTGCGGCCTTCTGCCGTGCGCACCGGAATATTTTGCAGGTTCGGCTCGGATGACGACAGGCGACCGGTGGTGGTGGCCGCCATCGAATAGGATGTGTGGACCCGCTTGGTCTGCGGGTGGACATAGCCGGGCAGGGCGTCGGTATAGGTGGATTTCAGCTTGGTCAGCTGGCGCCAATCGACGATCTTGCGGGGCAGGGGCTCACCCTGGGCGGCCAGATCTTCCAGCACCTGCGCGGACGTCGACCATTGGCCGGTCTTGGTTTTTGAGCCGCCGGGCAGGTTCATTCTGCCAAACAGGATATCGCCCAGCTGTTTGGGCGAGCCGACATTGAAGCGCTCGCCAGCCAATTCGTAAATTTCATCCTCAAAGGCGGCGGCCTTCTGTGCCAACTCGCCAGACAGCCGCGAGAGGATCTGTCGGTCGATGGTAATGCCGCGCTCTTCCATATCAGCCAGAACCGGCACCAGGGGCCGTTCCAGCCGCTCATAGACGCGGGCCAGACCGACGGCGGCAAGCCGTGGTTTCAGCACCAGCCAGAGACGCAGCGTGACGTCCGCATCTTCTGCGGCGTAGGCGGTGGCCTTGTCGATATCGACGAGATCGAAGGTGACAAGCGATTTGCCGGAGCCAGCGACCTCCTTATAGGGGATGGGCGTATGTCCGAGCCACCGCTCCGACAGGCTGTCCATGCCATGCGCGCCGACGCCAGCTTCCAGCACATAGGACAGCAGCATCGTATCGTCGAAGCCCCTGATAACAATGCCGTGCCGCTTCATGACAAGGTAATCGTATTTCAGGTTCTGCGCCACTTTTAGAACCGAAGCATCTTCCAGTAGGCCCTTCAAGGCGGTAAGCGCCGCATCCATCGGGATCTGGTTTTCCGCCAGTTTCAGGCCGTCGCTGAACAGGTCATCTCGCCCGGTCTTGTGGCCAAGCGGCACATAGGCGGCGCGAATGGTTGCTGCGCCCGGCGAGGCCGCATTATCCTGAAGGGCCAGCGACACACCGACCAGATCAGCCTGCATCGGGTCAAGCGAGGTGGTTTCCGTATCGAAGGCGACAAAACCGGCCTCCCGCGCCGCGGCAATCCAGCCTTCCAGGGTGGGAAGATCGCGAATGGTCACGTAGGCGGATCGGTCGATGGGCTGGCCACCAAAGGCCGATTGCCGGGCCGCGGCAAGATCGGCAGGCGTCGCGCCCTCGGCCTTGGCGGATTGTGCCGTGGGTCCGGCTTCTTGGCCGGAGGCGGGCGTTTGAGCTGCGGCACCGGCATCGAGATCCGGGCCACGGGCCGAGGCACCCCATTCCACCGAGATCGTGGCGGGCTCGATGGCGCCAGCATCACAATCGCAATTGTCGGCGACGCGCCGTGTCAGCGAGGTGAATTCCATGGCCTTCAGGAAGGCGACCAGCTTTGGTCCATCCTGCTTTTCCAGCATCAGCGCATCCAGCGGCATGTCCAGCGGCACGTCGGTGCGCAGCGTTACCAATTGCCGCGACAGCTTGACCAGTTCGGCACCTGCCAGAATGTTTTCGCGCCGCTTGTTCTGCTTGATTTCGGAGGCCCGAGCCATCAGCGTGTCCAGATCGCCATATTCCTCCAGCAATTGCGCCGCCGTCTTCGGGCCGATGCCGGGAATGCCGGGAATATTATCGGTGCTGTCGCCGGTCAGCGATTGCAGGTCGATCATCTTTTCCGGCGGCACACCCCATTTCTCGATGACATCGGGAATGCCGATCTGCTTGTCCTTCATGCTGTCATACATATGGACATTGGCAGTCACCAACTGCATCAGGTCCTTGTCGGAAGAGACGATTGTGACATCCGCTCCGATGGCTTCGGCGGCCCGCGCATAGGTGGCGATAATGTCATCGGCCTCGAAGCCTTCGGTTTCGATGCAGGGCAGGTTGAAGGCCCGCGTCGCCTGGCGGATCAGTCCGAATTGTGGCACGAGATCTTCCGGCGGGGCGGAGCGATTGGCCTTGTATTCGGGATAGAGATCCTTGCGGAAGGTTTTTGACGAATAGTCGAAAATCACAGCAAGGTGGGTGGGTGTGACGCCGACTGACGTGTCGCGTGCTTCGGTCAGCAGCTTCCACATCATATTGCAAAAGCCCGAGACCGCGCCGACCGGCAGCCCGTCCGATTTGCGGGTCAGCGCCGGAAGCGCATGGAAGGCCCGGAAGATGAAGCCGGAGCCGTCGACAAGAAAGAGATGATCGCCTTTTTTCATGCGCCAAGGGATAGCGCGGCGGCTCAAAAAGGTCCATGCCACATCACGCCAAAACCGTTTACAGAGTGAAGTGACGATTTTTCTGTGTCATCACGAAAAGCTTACCGCTTTGTAATCATTCCTTCCCTTGAAAAAACACATTTGGCCGCGCATTTACTAGTCAGCGGCGCATGATTAGCACCGCAGTCTGAAAGTTGGCTCGTCCCCCGCCGCTTCAGACTTCAGGACAAAGGCCTTATCCCCCCTCTCCGGGCCTTTGTCCCCTGTTACGAAAAGTCGTCACGGCGCCGCCTCCAGCCGTGACGACTTTTTTGTTTGTGCCTGGCATTTCTGCTATAAAGGTGGCCACATTGCCTCGGCTTTGAAACCGGCCTATCATCGCCACCATGCTGTTTGATCGTCGGCAATCGCCAACCTATCTCGTGAGCCAGCTCGCCAAGGAATTTGCCCGTGCCTTACAGGTTCGGGCCGAAGGGCTCGGCTTTTCCGCCGGTCAGTTTCCAATCCTGCTGGAGCTTTGGGAAGAGCAAGGCCTGACCCAGAAGCAATTGCTGGAGCGGGTGGCTGTGGAACAGGCGACCATGGCCAATACCCTGTCTCGCATGGAGCGCGACGGATTGATCGAGCGAAAGCCCCATCCGAGCGATCGACGTGCGCAACTGGTTTTCCTGACCGCCAAGGGGGAGGGGTTGCGGGATCAGGCTATTTCCGCAGCCTGCGAGGCGGATGACGCTCTTTTCCATGGGTTTCGGCGTTTCGAGAAGGAATTGATGCTGGAATTCATTCGTCAGGCCCTGGAAAATGCCCGCAGCAGCGACAAAAGCTCAAATATTTGACGCTGTTTGTCTCGAAACTGTCGGGCTCATGGTCTATCGTCCCGGCTGATTTGAACAGTCCAGGACATGCCCATGACCGATCTAGCCCCCATTCTCGCCGAGGCCGACAAGGCGCTGCCACAAAGCCTTGATCGGCTTTTCGACCTTGTGCGTATTGCCTCGATTTCCACCGACCCGGCCTATAAGGCCGATTGCCGTAAGGCAGCGGAATGGCTGGCGCAGGAGCTGAAGGGTCTAGGCTTCAATGCCTCCGTGCGCGACACGCCCGGTCACCCGATGGTCGTTGGCCATCACGATGCTGACCGCCCGGATGCGCCACATGTGCTGTTTTACGGCCATTACGATGTGCAGCCGGTCGATCCGCTCGATCTCTGGGAAAACGATCCGTTCGAGCCTGCCATCAAGGAGATCGAGCCGGGCCGCAAGGTGATCACCGGACGCGGCACCTCCGATGACAAGGGCCAATTGATGACCTTTGTCGAGGCCTGCCGGGCCTATAAAGCCGTGCATGGCGGCCTGCCCATCAAGATCACCATCCTGTTCGAGGGCGAGGAAGAATCCGGTTCGCCTTCGCTGAAGCCATTTCTTGCGGCCAATGAAGACGAGCTGAAATGCGATTTCGCCCTGGTCTGCGACACCGGGATGTGGGACCGCGAGACTCCGGCGATTGCGGCAGCCCTGCGCGGCCTGGTTGGCGAGGAAGTGACCGTGACGGCGGCGGATCGTGATCTGCATTCCGGCCTGTTCGGCGGGGCTGCGGCCAATCCGATCCATATTCTCGCTAAGGTGCTGGCCGACCTGCATGACGAGACGGGCCGGGTCACCATTGATGGTTTCTACGAGGGTGTCGAGGAAACACCAGTCAACATCAAGGCCTCCTGGGAAAAGCTGGGCCGCACTGCCGACAAATTTCTCAATGATGTCGGCCTGTCGATCCCATCAGGCGAAACAGGCCGCAGCGTCCTGGAATTGACCTGGGCGCGTCCGACCGCCGAAGTCAACGGCATTACCGGTGGCTATACCGGCGAAGGCTTCAAAACCGTGATCGCCTCCAAGGCGTCAGCGAAAGTGTCTTTCCGTCTGGTCGGTGAGCAGGACCCGGCGAAAATCCGCGAAAACTTCCGGGCTTTCGTCAAGGCGCGCATTCCCGGCGACTGCTCGGTTGAATTTCACGAGCATGGGGCATCGCCAGCCATCCAGCTTCCCTATGATTCGCCCTTCCTGACCAAGGCTAAATCCGCTCTTTCGGATGAATGGCCAAAGCCCGCTGAAGTGATCGGCATGGGCGGCTCTATCCCGATAGTCGGGGATTTCCAGACCATGCTCGGCATGGATTCGCTGCTGGTCGGCTTTGGCCTGGTGGATGACCGCATCCACTCGCCTAATGAGAAATACGAGCTGGAATCTTTCCACAAGGGTATCCGGTCCTGGATCCGTATTCTGGACGCGCTGGCGCACTGATACCAAACACGCGATTGCGACGACGCCCGGACGAACTCCGGGCGTTTTCATTTGGATCGCGTATCGTGGCGTGGAAAAATGATAAGGGGCCAGAAAAGCAAAAAGGCCGGGGAGTAAACCCGACCTTTCCAAAACTCGCTCTTATCGTTGCCAGTACATCCGTGGTCAACGAAGCGCGAGGCTTCAACCTGAAGGAGGACCGGGTTTTCACCCTGTTTGCTGCGTTTTAATGAGTATCGCGCCAAATGCCTAAACTTGTATTAAGCATCGTCAGCGACCTCGGCAGCAATGCCCCGTCCTTCACGTCTTCAACATAAATGGCATCTCATTGAGGCTTTTCAAGGGCTCCAGTTGATTTTCTTGCCAGTTATTTTCTTGATCATCCCGATGCGATGTCTGGAAGATCATCCGATGTCTGCAAGCTCTTGCAGGTTGGCGCTTGTCCTTTTATGAAAAGACCATGAGCCTTACATCCGTTCAAGATTTCTTTTCGGCCCACGCGCCGGATATCACCGTGATTGAAACCGAGCAAAGCTCGGCCACCGTGCCTTTGGCCGCCCTGGCGCATGGTGTCGAGCCGGACCAGATCGCCAAGACCCTTTGTTTGCGGGTTGGGGACGTCATCATGCTGGTGGTTGCCGCAGGCGAGCGAAGGCTAGACAACAAGAAATTCAAGGAGCGGTTCGGGGGCAAGCCCCGTATGCTGGGAGCGGAAGAGGTCGTGGCGCTGACCGGCCATCCAGTGGGTGGCGTTTGTCCTTTCGGGCTGGCCACCCCGCTTCCTGTGTTTTGCGATACGTCGTTGCAGCGTTTCGACATTGTTGTCCCTGCCGCCGGAGCCACCAATTCCGCCGTCAAGATTGCGCCGCAACGCATAGTCGATCTGACCGGGGCGGAATGGGTCGATGTCTGCCAATAAGATAAAGGGTCATTGATATCAGTGATCGAATACAAAAAAGGCGGCGCAGGATGCGCCGCCTTTCCTCCTCGCCATAAAACGACGAATGCCTGTTTTCCGAAACTGCATAGCAGTTTCAGATCAGTGCCTTAGTACCAACGACGGCGGGGTTCTGGCGTGGACTGGCTTGCCACCAGATAACCAATGAACGCACCCACCAGAGCAATGCCGAGCAGAGCGGTCGATGTTGCAGTCGGATGCTCGCGCACGATACCAGCAACCGATGTTGCCTCATCCTTGGCATAGCGTGCCACGTCCTGCGCGCTGCGGGCAGCGTTGCTCAGCGCATGAGATGTGGTTCCGCGAACCTGATCGGCCACAGAATGACCCTGCTCAGCCAACTTGTCCTTCAATTGCGCGATCTGAGCCTGAAGCTCACGCATTTCAGCTTGCATACGCGTCGTATCAGCCATGGGTAACTCCCTGTTGTGTTTTCGGGAAAATAACGGTTCCATGCCGCTTTGGTTCCATTCGGTTCTCGAAAAGAACGCAATGGGATGGAATCAACGGATAGACATTGCCCATCCCATCCGTCTTCCATCCATGCCCAAGACATTATAAGCAGGGGATTGAAGCAGCCCCTATGATTACCTTTCTGGCACCCTTCTGGAGAACGGCCCTCGCGCCATGGCAGGCATGAAAAAGTCACGAAACCGCATTGAGCCCAGGCTTGGCGACGCTGAGAATGAGGATGGTGACGAGATCAGGCTCGACAGCAATGATCGCGTGCTCGGCGGACGCTCGGCCTCGGGTGGGAAAAAAATGCCGGCCACCAGTTCCAAACGGTCGAGAGAGGTTGCCGATCCGCGCCCGAAACGTGAGAAAGTCCAGTCCGGTGGCCTTTTTGGGGGTATCCGCAGGCTGTTCTACTGGTGCGTTGTGCTGGGCATATGGGGAACGATCGGCGTCGTTGGCCTGGTCATCTATTTTGCCGCCCAGATGCCAAGCGCCAGTTCCTGGACCGTGCCGGCCCGCGCGCCGAATATCAAGATTGTCTCTGTCGATGGCGCATTGATCGCCAATCGCGGTGTCACCGGTGGCGAAGCCTTGTCCATCGATGAAATGTCGCCCTATCTGCCGGAAGCGATCGTGGCGATTGAGGACAAACGGTTTTACCACCATTTCGGTGTCGATTTCATCGGGGTCGGCCGCGCCTTCGTCACCAATATTCTGCTGGGCCATAAGGCTCAGGGCGGATCGACCATCACCCAGCAATTGGCCCGAAACCTGTTTCTGTCGCCCAAGAAGACGTTTGAGCGCAAAGTGCAGGAGGTGCTGCTATCGCTGTGGCTTGAGCAGAAATATACCAAGGATCAGATCCTGGCCATGTATCTGAACCGGGTCTATTTTGGCGACAATGCCTATGGCGTCGAAGCGGCATCGCGGCGCTATTTCAATACCTCTGCGCGTGACGTCAATCTGGGCGAAGCGGCGCTTTTGGCCGGGTTGGTTCAGGCGCCGTCGCGGCTGTCGCCGGTCAACGATCCAAAGCCAGCCCAGGATCGGGCCAAGGTCGTGCTGGGCGCCATGCGCGAACAGGGCTACATCACGGACAGCGACTTCGACCGCGCCATGAAACAGTCCCCGGACCACGCCAAGCGGCAGGCCGATGGTGCAGGCCAATATGTGGCCGACATGGTGGCGGGCCAGTTGAAAGGGCTGATCGGCGAGGTCAAACAGGACATTGTCGTCACCACGACGATCGATCCGACGCTGGAGGATGCGGCGCAGGCCGCAATTGCTGCCACGCTGGACAAGGACGGCAAGAAATCCAATGCCTCGCAAGCGGCTCTTGTCGCCATTGATGGCAATGGCGCGGTGCGTGCTTTGGTCGGCGGTCGGGATTATGCGACCAGTCAGTTCAATCGAGCCGTAACCGCCAAACGGCAGCCGGGTTCGGCTTTCAAGCCTTTCGTTTATGCCGCTGCCATGGAAATCGGCGATACGCCCAGCACTGTCCGCAATGACGGTCCGGTGAAGATTGGCAACTGGACCCCTGAAAACTACGAGCAAAAATACAATGGACCGGTGACGCTTTCCTACGCGCTCGCCCATTCGCTCAACACTGTGGCCGCCCAGTTGGTGATGGAGGTTGGCCCGGATCAGGTGATCAAACTTGCCCACCGGCTCGGTGTCGAATCGGATCTGCAAAGCAATGCGTCGATTGCGCTCGGCACCTCGGAAGTCTCACTGCTGGAGCTGACGGCAGCCTATGCGCCCTTCATGAATGGCGGCTACAAGGCAACCCCGCATGTGATCAGCCAGATTGCCGATGCCGATGGCAAGGTGCTTTATACAGCCGATTACGGCGAGCCCCCGCGAGTGCTCAATCAGCAGGTTGTTGGGCAGATGACCCGGATGATGGAATCTGTGATGACCGAGGGCACCGGCAAGGCGGCCAAGCTCAAGAACTGGCAAGCAGCTGGCAAGACCGGAACGACACAGTCGTTCCGCGACGCGCTGTTTGTCGGCTTTACCAGCAATCTCACCACCGGCGTCTGGTTCGGCAATGACGACGGGGCGCCGATGAAGAAGGTGACCGGCGGCGGTCTTCCTGCCAAGACCTGGAAGGATTTCATGACGGTTGCCCATAAAGGTCTGACACCGGTGCCGTTGTTTGGCGATCCGACGCCACAGACCGAGGAAAGTCCGTCGCTGACGACGATGATCCAGCAGGTCCTGTCCGGCACGCCGTCCACGCCTGCCCCTGCCGATCAGGAAAACAGCTATCCACCGGCGCCACCAGCGCCTGCCAATACGCCGGGTCCGCTGTCCGGCAATGCGCCCGGCATTCAGCCTGGTGATGCCAATCCGGCTTATCCACCTCAGGCGCGCCAGATGCCAAACCAGAATCCGGGTCAACTGCCGGGCCAGGCCCCATTACAGCCGCGCCCGCCGGTCAATCCACGCGATGGCGCCGTTCTGGAAGGCCGGGTTCCGCCGGGGGCTTTGCGCAGCAACAATCCGATGCCTGAGGATGGCTATCCGGGTGAAGATCCCGACAGTAATCCTTATGGTGCTGATGGCGGCTATGCGCCTCCGGCCGATGTCGGTGAAGGACAACAGCCCCGCGCGCAGAGCCATGGCGATGGAAAGACCACGCTGCTGGATGTGATCATGGGACGGTAACGGCTGGATTTTATATGTGCTATGACGCCTTGATCGTGCCGTAGGCTCCAGGCAAGCAATGCCTGCCACATCTGATGGGATTTGGCTCCCGGTTGTATGGCTTGTTCACCTTGGCACCATCCGCAATACCTTGTTTTGCGGGAAATGCGTAAACTTGGTGGTCGGCGTGAATTTGGTGCCTTGCAGTCGTAAATTTCGGTTCTTATATAGCCCGCATAAGGCAGCGTCGCTGCGCAATCCCGTAGACCACAATCCACGTCGAGGGGCTGTCACTGGAATGCCTGTCGGGGTTCGGACAGCCTGCTTCAAGGAGAGAATAAAATGGCAAAAGTAATCGGTATCGACCTTGGAACGACCAATTCCTGCGTTTCTGTCATGGACGGCAAGGATGCGAAGGTCATTGAAAATTCAGAGGGCGCGCGTACCACGCCGTCCATGGTGGCTTTTTCGGACGATGGTGAGCGCCTTGTCGGCCAGCCGGCTAAGCGCCAGGCGGTGACAAACCCCACCAACACGCTCTTCGCTGTCAAGCGCCTGATTGGCCGCCGCTACGAAGATCCGACCGTTGAAAAGGACAAGGGCCTCGTGCCTTTCCCGATCATCAAGGGCGACAATGGTGATGCTTGGGTCGAAGCTCAGGGCAAAGGCTATTCGCCAGCCCAGATCTCTGCGATGATCCTGCAGAAGATGAAGGAAACCGCAGAAGCCTATCTCGGCGAAAAGGTCGAAAAGGCCGTTATCACCGTTCCCGCTTACTTCAATGACGCTCAGCGTCAGGCAACCAAGGATGCAGGCCGCATCGCTGGTCTTGAAGTGCTGCGCATCATCAACGAGCCAACGGCTGCTGCTTTGGCCTATGGCCTCGACAAGACCGAAGGCAAGACCATTGCCGTTTACGACTTGGGCGGTGGTACATTCGATATTTCCGTTCTGGAAATCGGCGATGGCGTGTTTGAAGTGAAGTCCACCAACGGTGACACCTTCCTCGGTGGTGAAGACTTCGACATGCGTCTGGTCGAATATTTGGCTGCTGAGTTCAAGAAGGAACAGGGCATTGAGCTGAAGAACGACAAGCTCGCTCTGCAGCGCCTGAAGGAGGCTGCTGAAAAGGCCAAGATCGAACTGTCCTCGTCGCAGCAGACCGAAATCAACCTGCCGTTCATCACGGCTGACGCTTCTGGTCCAAAGCATTTGACCATGAAGCTGACCCGCGCCAAGTTTGAAAACCTGGTGGACGATCTGGTTCAGCGCACTGTTGCACCGTGCAAGGCAGCCCTCAAGGACGCTGGCGTCACCGCCGCTGACATTGATGAAGTTGTTCTGGTTGGCGGCATGAGCCGCATGCCAAAGGTGCAGGAAGTTGTGAAGCAGCTGTTCGGCAAGGAACCACACAAGGGTGTGAACCCGGACGAAGTGGTTGCCATGGGTGCTGCCATTCAGGCTGGCGTTCTGCAGGGCGACGTTAAGGACGTTCTGCTGCTCGACGTCACCCCGCTGTCGCTCGGCATTGAAACCCTCGGCGGTGTCTTCACTCGTCTGATCGACCGTAACACGACGATTCCGACCAAGAAGAGCCAGGTGTTCTCGACCGCTGACGACAACCAGCAGGCTGTGACCATCCGCGTGTCGCAGGGCGAGCGCGAAATGGCGCAGGACAACAAGCTGCTCGGCCAGTTCGACCTGGTTGGTCTGCCACCATCACCCCGCGGCGTTCCGCAGATCGAAGTGACCTTCGATATCGACGCCAACGGTATTGTGCAGGTTTCGGCCAAGGACAAGGGCACTGGCAAGGAACAGCAGATCCGCATTCAGGCCTCCGGTGGTCTGTCGGATGCTGATATTGAGAAGATGGTCAAGGACGCTGAAGCCAATGCTGAGGCCGACAAGAACCGTCGCGCTGTGGTCGAAGCCAAGAACCAGGCTGAAAGCTTGATCCATTCCACCGAGAAGTCGGTGAAGGATTATGGCGACAAGGTCTCCGCAGACGACCGGAAGGCGATCGAGGATGCTATTGCTGCCCTGAAGTCTTCGATTGAAACCTCGGAACCGAATGCCGAGGACATTCAGGCCAAGACCCAGACCTTGATGGAAGTGTCCATGAAGCTTGGTCAGGCGATTTACGAGTCCCAGCAGGCTGAAGGCGGTGCCGAGGGTGGGCCAAGTGGTCACCATGATGACGGCATCGTCGATGCCGACTATGAAGAAGTGAAGGACGACAACACGAAGAAGTCTGCTTGATGCGGAATTCGCGGCGTCATACCTTTGTGAGATGGCTGGCCTTCGGGCCAGCCGCGTTTGCTTTGGCAGGGTGCCTAGCCGCGCATGCGGCAGCGGGCGCCGATGTTCACCAGAAAGTCAGTGCTGCCGAAGCGTCTATCCTCCAGGCGATTGCCAAACGGGATACGGCGCTTTTGCGGCGAACCGTTGGTGGTCTCGGTCCGCTGATCGAGGATGCCTTGAAGCGCAAGAAGTCCGGTGGGCAGGTCTCTTCCTGCGATCTGGCGGCCCACTCCCTGGGCTTTGCCGGCATGTCGCTGTCGGAGGCGGTCACGCAAAAAGGTGCTGCGCGAAAAATGCTGATGGATGATGCCCGCCAGGCGGCGGCAGATTTTAACAGGGACATGTCTGCCTGCGACGCGCAGGTGGGACAGAAGACAAGCAACCACGCGGGTGTGGAAAAAGCTTTGAGAGCTTTGTAGGACGATGGCAAAAGCAGATTTCTACGAGACCCTCGGTGTCTCCAAAACCGCAGATGAAAAAGAGCTGAAAAGCGCCTTCCGCAAGCTGGCGATGAAGTTTCACCCGGACAAAAATCCTGGTGATGCCGAATCCGAGCGGAAGTTCAAGGAAATAAACGAGGCCTATGAAACGCTGAAGGACCCGCAAAAACGGGCTGCCTATGATCGTTTCGGCCACGCTGCCTTTGAGCAGGGTGGCATGGGCAGCGCTGGCGGCGGCGGTGGTTTTGCTGGCGGCGGCTTCTCGGATATTTTCGAGGACATCTTTGGCGAGATGATGGGCGGCGGGCGTGGCGGCAATGCGCGTGGACGCTCCACCGGTGGCCGTGAACGTGGTGCCGACCTGCGCTACAATATGGAAATTTCGCTGGAGGAAGCCTTTACCGGCAAGACGGCGCAGATCCGGGTTCCGACTTCGATTACCTGCGAAGTCTGTTCCGGTTCGGGCGCCAAGCCCGGCACCAAGCCGACCACCTGCGCCACCTGCCAGGGGTCTGGACGGGTGCGGGCTGCCCAGGGCTTCTTTTCCATTGAGCGGACCTGCCCGACCTGTCAGGGCCGGGGCCAGACGATCAGCGATCCCTGCGGCAAATGCCATGGCCAGGGCCGCGTCACGGAAGAGCGTCAGCTGTCCGTTTCCATTCCGTCCGGCATCGAAGATGGGACACGCATTCGTCTTCAGGGCGAGGGCGAAGCGGGCTTGCGAGGCGGGCCGTCAGGCGATCTCTATATTTTCCTGTCGGTCAAGCCGCACCAGTTCTTCCAGCGCGAAGGTGCCGATCTCTACTGCTCCGTGCCGATCTCGATGACAACCGCTGCACTCGGCGGCACGTTCGACGTGACCACGCTGGATGGAACCAAGTCGCGGGTCACCGTGCCGGAAGGTACGCAACCCGGCAAGCAGTTCCGTTTGAAGGGCAAGGGCATGCCGGTGCTGCGCTCGGCGCAGATGGGTGATCTCTACATCCAGATCCAGATCGAGACGCCGCAGAAGCTCACCAAGCGCCAACGCGAGTTGCTGCAGGAATTCGACCAGATCTCGTCCAAGGAGAACAATCCAGAATCGACTGGATTTTTCGCCCGGATGAAAGAGTTCTTCGAGGGTTGATGAAAAAAGGCCGGTGCGCTTCGCATCGGCCTTTTCCACGGTCAATAATGTGGAGGCTTGGTGATCGGTACACTGTCCGCTGCTTGTTCTTCGAGGCTGAGAAACCGTTCCGTCAGCCGATCAAGCTTGGCCCGCGTCTGCTCCACCACTTTCCACTGCTCGGTCAACTGATCTGAAAGCTCTTCGATGGTCTTGGCCTGATAGGCAACCGTTTCCTCAAGCCGGATCAGGCGGTCTTCTGCGTCGGCGTCTTTCGCGCTAGCCATGCTGTACTCCTGCCATTGTCTTCGTCAGGACGAGCTACTGCATAATTGCCGGAAACGGAATTGCTTTGGGCTTGATGCGGACAATAAAATGATACAGCTTTTTTCGTGTCTTACATATGACACTACAGCTTTGTCCCGTGAGACGATTTGATATGGGAATGCATGGCTGAAAAAACCTTCATCAACCGGCTGCAGCTGACAGATTTCCGCAATTACGGCTCCGCCTCCTTGCGGCTCGATGGCCGCCATGTGGTGCTGACCGGCAATAATGGTTCCGGCAAGACCAATTTGATGGAAGCGGTTTCCTTTCTGTCGCCGGGGCGCGGGCTGCGCCGTGCGGTGCTGTCCGATGTGGCGCGGGCCGGTGCGGCAAGCGGATTTTCGATTTTTGCCAGCCTGGAGGGCATGGCCGGAGACGTGGAGCTTGGCACCGGTTCGGAGGTTCTGGACGAGACGGCGGTGCGGCGTCTGCGCATCAATGGCGCCTCGGTGCGCTCCGTCGATGAATTGACCGATCATCTGCGCGTTCTCTGGCTGACGCCCGCCATGGACGGTCTCTTCACCGGCTCCTCTTCCGAGCGGCGCCGGTTTCTGGATCGGCTGGTCCTGTCGATCGATCCACAGCATGGCCGTCGCGCCAGCGACTTCGAGCGCGCCATGCGCAGCCGCAACAAGCTGCTCTCTGAAGGTCGTTTCGATGCCAGTTGGCTTGCCGGGATAGAGCAGCAGATGGCGGCGCTCGGCATTGCCATGGCGCTCGCCCGTCAGGAAATGATGCGGTTGCTGGCCGCTCTTATCGAGCAGCGACGGGAGCCTGAAACTTTTCCGGGGGCAGACCTGATGCTGTCGGGCTTCATGGATGAGCATGCTGGCACGGCGGCTATCGATCTCGAAGACACCTATCGCGACAGTCTGGCAGGCTCCAGGGGCAGGGATGCGGCGGCGGGCCGCACGCTGGAGGGGCCGCATCGCAGCGATCTTCTGGTCCGTCACCGGGAAAAGGACATGGAAGCCGAGCGCTGTTCGACCGGCGAGCAGAAGGCTCTGCTGATCGGCCTGATCCTTGCCCATGCCGAACTGGTGGCGACGATGACCGGTTTTGCGCCGATCCTGCTTTTGGATGAAATTGCCGCCCATCTCGACGAGGGCCGTCGCGCTGCCCTGTTCGACCGGATCGACGTGCTCGGCGGCCAGGCTTTCATGACCGGTACCGATGCGCAGATGTTTGCAAGTCTGGGCGATCGGGCACAATTCGTCACTGTGGATGACGGCCATCTGTCATTGTGACTATTCGGAAAGCCAAAGACATGCAACAACAGGCCATGGAGACGCTTTCATCCGAAGAAATCCAGCGTTATCAACGCCACATCCTGTTGCCGGAAATCGGCGGGGCAGGCCAGCAGAAGCTGAAAGCCGCCCGCGTGCTGGTGATTGGCGCAGGCGGGCTTGGCGCGCCCGTGCTGCAATATCTGGCCGCAGCCGGTATCGGCACGCTGGGTATTGCCGATGACGACCACGTCTCGCTCTCCAACCTGCAACGGCAGGTGATCCATGACAGCGGCACGCTGCACGACCTGAAGACGGAAAGCGCGGCAAAGGCCATTGCCAGACTCAATCCACATGTGCGCGTGATGCGGTTCGAGCAACGCTTCGATGCGGATTTCGCGGCAACGCATCTGCCCGGGTTCGATCTGCTGATCGACGGTTCAGACAATTTCGACAGCCGCTATGCTGCCGCCGATGCCGGACAACAGCATTGCCGCCCATTGGTGACCGGTGCTGTGGGGCGTTTTGAAGGCTCGCTGACAGTGCTGAAACCCTATGAGACCGGACCGGATGGGGTGCTCTATCCTGGTTACCGCGATCTTTTTCCGGAAAAGCCGCCTGCCGGTCTCATTCCCACCTGCGCCGAGACCGGCATTATCGGTGCGCTGACCGGGGTGATCGGCACCTTGATGGCCATGGAAGCGATCAAACTTATTACCGGCATTGGGGAACCGTTAGTAGGACGTCTGCTAATGTATGATGCCCTGTCCGCTCGGTTCGACACGGTGCGCTACCGGCGTCGTGACAGCAACAGGTCCGCGCCATGACAAAACAGGCCAGAGCGATGACAGGAACAGGAAAGGCTGACCATGGTCGAGATCATTCAGATCGACGAGCATTTTGAAAATTGGGATGATCTTCTGGCCCTAGTGCTGGAAGCTTTCGACTACATGCATCCGCTGATCGATCCGCCGTCTTCGGCGTTGAAGCTGACGGCGGAAGCCCTGAAAGCCAAGGCGCATGAGGAAATCGGCTATGCCGCCCTGATCGATGGCAAGCTGGTCGGCTGTCTGTTCTGCCGCCAGAGCGAGGCAGATCGGCTCTATGTCGGCAAGGTCGCCGTACTTCCCGGCCTTCAGGGGCAAGGGATTGGCCGCGCCATGCTGAAAGCGGCAGAAGGTGTTGCTCATGCCTGTGGTGTCAGGCACTTGCAATTGGAAACCCGTATCGAGCTTGATAACAATCACAAGCGCTTCGAAAAATGGGGCTTCCATGTTGTCGGGGAAAAAAGCCATCCCGGTTATGACCGGGCAACGTTCGTGCTGATGGAAAAGCCACTCCTCTGATGATAAGAACAGCCATTGAAAATGGCTGTTCTTATTTCAGTTTCGAACATCTCAAGCCTTTTATGAAAGTATCTGTGATCAGTCGCGCCCCGGCAAAACCCGGTTCGGTGGCCTGTGGCCATCGAAATAGGTGCGGATATTGATGATCACCTTGTCCCCCATATCGATCCGGCCCTCAATGGTTGCTGATCCCATATGCGGCAGCAAGACGACCTTGCCGTCTTCCGCCAGCTTCAACAGCTTCGGATTGACTGCCGGTTCATTCTCGAACACATCCAGACCTGCGCCCGCGATCTTGCCGTCACGGATGCATTGAATGAGGGCACTCTCGTCGATAATGCCGCCCCGGGCGGTATTGACGATATAGCTGGTCGGCTGCATCAACGCCAAACGCCGCGCCGAAAGCAGATGGTAGGTGGCCGGTGTGGATGGACAATTGACCGAGACAATATCAACCCGGGCCAGCATCTGGTCCAGACTGTCCCAATAGGTTGCCTCCAGCTCATCTTCCGTCTGCGGGCTGACCCGTTTGCGGTTGTGATAGTGGATAGCAAGTCCGAACGCCTTGGCCCGCCTGGCGACCGCGGTGCCGATCCGGCCCATGCCGACAATGCCGATTCGCTTGCCCCAGATCCGCCGTCCCAGCATCCAGGTTGGCGACCATCCGGCCCATTCGCCGGGCTGGTCGGTCAGAATGCGTGAGCCTTCCGCCAGGCGCCGCGGACCGGCGAGAATCAGCGCCATGGTCATGTCGGCGGTATCTTCGCTCAGCACATTCGGCGTATTGGTCACGGTAATGCCCTTGCGGGCCGCGGCATCGACATCGATATGGTCGGTGCCGTTGGAAAAACTGGCAATCAGTTTCAGTTGCGGGCCAGCCGCCTCGATCAATCCGGCATCGATTCGGTCGGTCACGGTCGGCACCAGAACATCACAGGTTTTCACCGCATCCATCAGGGCGTCCCGGCTGCGCGGCGTGTCGTCAATGTTCAACTCTGCCTCGAACAATTCCCGCATGCGGGTTTCTACTGCGTCCGGCAGTTTGCGCGTGATGTAAACCTTGGTCTTTTTCCGCTGGGTCATGAAGACTTTCGATGCTTTGTAAACAGGTCCTTAACCAACACAGGCGATGATTCCGGCCAGTCGTCGCGCGTCGCTGGCGCGGGACGGATGTTTCAAGAGGTTTCGCCAGCTCCGCACTATTATTCTCGAGCCATTACGGTCGAGAGAGATATTGCGCAGTCCGGCTTATTTCTATCAAACCTGTTCGGGAAGACAATTATATCTTCGCCGTTAAGGATCACATACAAGCGACGGAACCGCTGGCGGGGGCTTCGGGTTTCGTTTTATCGATCGATCAACGGAAATGCCATGCCCAACGGGTTCAAACGCTCCTGTCTCATTCCTTTCATCGCCGCTCTCTGTGTCATATGGGCAGGCGCCGCCGTCGCGCAAGGTCCAACCAAGGGCATGAGCGGCCTGCCGCTGCCGCGTTTCGTGACGTTGAAATCGGCGCGGGTCAATCTGCGAATCGGTCCCAGCACGGATTATGCCACGTCCTGGATGTATACGCGTGCAGGTTTGCCGGTTGAAATCATTCAGGAATATGACAATTGGCGGCGTATTCGCGATGCCGATGGTACCGAGGGCTGGGTAAACCAGACATTGCTGTCCGGTGAACGCAGCGCCCTTGCAGCCCCGTGGATGAAGGGCAAGGGCGACAATATCTATGTGAATATGCGCCGTGAAGGGCAGGCAGGAGCGGGCGTGGTCGCCAAGCTTCAACCCGGCGTGCTGATAAAGCTACTGGAATGCAATGGCAATTGGTGCCGCGCCGAAGTCGACGGCACCAAAGGATGGGTCGCCCAGGGGGAAATCTGGGGCGCTTATCCCGGCGAAGCCTTCAAATAAGGGGAGCCTCTAGATAACGGAAGGCTTCCCATAATCGGGCCTTTTAAATAAGCCCTGCTTCCGCCGCTGCCTCTTGCAGCGAGGCCAGCGGTCGGGGTCCCATCTGCTGGATGACCAGACCGGCTGCCAGGCAACCGAGCTTGCCACACTCTTCCAGAGTCCGCCCCTGCGTATAGCCATAAAGAAAACCGGAGGCGAACAGATCGCCAGCACCGGTCGTGTCGACCAGTTCGGCGATGGTTGTGGCAGGCACATGGATGCGCTCGCTGCCGCGGATGATCATCGCTCCCTCTTCGCTCATGGTCACGGCGGCCAGTTTGCAATCCTTGGCGATCTGGTCCAGTGCTGCGTCGAAATCCTCTGTTTCATAGAGGGCAAGCGCTTCCTGCCGATTGGCAAACACGATGTCGACGGTGCCTGAGCGCATCAGGTCGAGGAATTCGGCGCGGTAGCGATGCACGCAGAAACTGTCGGACAGGGTCATCGACATCTCCCGTCCATGCTCATGGGCAATGCGGGCGCAATCGACGATCGCCTGCTTGGCACGCGGCGGGTCCCAGAGATAGCCTTCGAAATAGGTGACCTTGGCCTGTTTCACCACCTCCGGCTCGACGTCTTCAGGACCGAACTCCACGCAGGCGCCGAGATAGGTGTTCATCGAGCGCTCGCCGTCTTCGGTGACGAAAATCATGCAGCGAGCGGTTGGCGGATGCTGGCCCTTGGCCATTGTCTGGTAATGAACGCCCTGGGCGCGAATGTCATGGGCGAAAATCTCACCCAATTCGTCTTCGGCGACCTTGCCGAAATAAGCGGCCTTACCGCCGAAACTCGCAATGCCTGCTGCCGTATTGCCCGCACTGCCGCCTGAGGCCTCGATGGCTGGCCCCATCAGGCTGTAAAGCCGTGTGGCGCGTTCCGCATCGATCAGGTTCATGGCACCTTTGACGATGCCGTTTTCTTCCAGGAACTGATCCTCACAGCGGGAGATGATGTCAACGATAGCGTTGCCGATGGTGAGCACGTCAAATTGCGTCATGGGAGGCTGAATCCGTCCATTGATATTACGATAAGCTCTTAGCGAATTTTGGCGTTCAGGAAAGATAAAATTGCCGGCCTGAATGGCCCCGCCTGCTATCGAGCTCAGTTTCTATCGTGCCACGGTTGCCGAATCTGGCTTTATTGTGGCATCCCTGGTCGTTAATGAGAGCGCCTCTTCTGCTGGCAGCGCCTTGCTGAACAAAAAGCCCTGGCCGAAATCGCAGCCGATGCTTTTCAGAAATGCCAACTGATTCTCATCCTCGATACCCTCGGCGGTAGTGGCAATGCCAAGACCCTGGCCGAGGCCCAGAATGGCGCGCATGATATCTTCCTGTTTTTTGTCAACATCGTAGCTCATGACAAAACTCCGATCGATCTTGATCTTGTCGAAGGTGAATTTCGACAATTGCGACAGGCTGGAATAGCCCGTGCCGAAATCGTCCAAGGCAATCCGGATGCCGCTCTGCCGGAGGTCGGCCAGGATCTGGGTTGCCAGTTCGATATCATGCACCAGCGCCGTCTCGGTGATCTCGATCTCTAGCCGGCTGGGTGGAAATCCTGTCTCCATCAGGATCGACATGATCCGCAGGCTCAACTGGCGGTCGATGAATTGCGTTGGCGAGATGTTGAAGGCTAGCCGTACAGTGTCGGGCCATTGCAGCGCGTCAAGACAAGCCTGGCGAAACAGACTATCCGACAGCTCGACAATCAGCCCGGCAGTCTCCGCCAATTCGATGAAATCACTGGGGGGAACGTAATGGTTAGGGCCGGTCTTCCATCGTGCCAACGCCTCGAATCCACGCAATTCACCGGACTTGAGATCGATCAATGGCTGGTAATAGGGAACGATCAGGTTGTCACGGATCGCACGCTTCAGCGCCATTTCGGTTTCGGCCCGCCGCATGACCCGGTCTTCCATGATTCGCTCGAAGCCATAGACGCTGTTCTGCCCGGCTTTCTTGGCGACATACATCGCCACATCGGCGCAGTGCGTGGCATCCTTGAAGTCGTCGCTGTCTTCCGGAAACAGCGCAAAACCAACACTGGCACCGATTTCGCTGGTCATGCCGCCAATATCGTAAGGATTGCACAAAAGCCTGGCGATATGCTGGCCCGCATGGCGATAATCCATATTCGTCGGGCGAGGGCTGACCAACAGGAATTCATCGCCGCCCATCCGGTAGACATCGGCATTGGGCAGCGCATGCATCAAGCGCTGCGCCACTTCCCGCAAAAGCAGGTCGCCGCCCTGATGGCCCACGAGGTCGTTGACCTTCTTGAACCCGTCGAGATCTATGGAGTAGATCACCCAGTGGCGTCCATCCTGCAAGGCTTCCATCTCTGCCTGCCGATCGGACAGGGCCCGACGATTGGGCAGCCCGGTCAGGGCGTCGTGATGGGCCAGCCAGTCCATATTGTTTTCGGCGGCGTTTCTCAGCCGGATCTCTGCTTTCAGCTCGCCAATGCGCCTCGCGGCGAAGATCAGACTGAGCAGTCCGGTAATCGTCACGACGTTGAAAAATTCATCGAGTTGCCAGGCTTCATTGCGATGCAGGAAGGCATCGAGATGCTCATGGAAGTCGAATTGGATAGCAATGGCCCATATCGCAGCCCCGACGCTCAGCAATATAGCGCCGTCTTTTATTGGCTTGTTTCGAAATATAGATGCCATCTTCACGCTGTCGATCTCCCCGGCCACGGTCAACCCCGTTTGCCAGTCATGACGAAAGCACAATCACTGTGAAATAGCCGTTAAAAATATTCCTTAAATAGGAAATACGCAGATGTGATGGGCATAATTATGATGCCAGATTGGGATCATCGCAGACGGGATGCCCACCCCAGACCGCGCTCATTGGATTCCTGTTTTAGAGTTTGTCAGGGAAAAGTGGAACCCGGTTTTCCCGAAAAGACAAACGAAAACAAAAGAATCTAGAGTCTGTCTGGTTCAATCTGAACCTGACAGACTCTAGCCGCCAGTCCCGATTACACGGCAACCTTGAGCTTTGACCTCTGTTCGGCGTCCTCTGTGTCATCTATCGGCACCCATTGCAGACCGCCATTGTATCGCCAGGCTATGCTGCCCTCCTCATTGAGGGTAAAAAGATGTAGCCAGCCATTGTCAAACAGGGCCCGCACCCCGTCATGGCGGCCCAGTACCTCACTGATTGCCGCGACGGGTGCCTCAAGGCAGACCGACAGGCGCAGCGGTTCGTGCATATAATTCTGCCCGTCATGGACCGATTGCCAGGGAAGACCGGCCCGCAAAAGCCCGCCATTGCCTTCCACCACGCCGATACCGCCGGTGACATTGTGCAGAAGCTTGTTGCCACCACCGAAAGCCTCAGGTGCCACGGTCGAGCCGTAATATTGCAGGCTGATCCAGCTTGCAACGATGACCGGGGCTGTCAGGATCAGCTCCAACGTGCTGAAGCTCTTGTCCTGTGTCCAATCATAATCATGCAGGAAGGCTCGTCCTTCGAGGTTTTTAGTGGCGGTGCGTGATCTGGGAGCGGCGATAAAGGCCTTGCAGCCAGCCAGTGCCCATTCGGGCCGGGTCTCTGACCAGTCGCGGCTGCGTTTTGAGATGGATGTCTCATCTGCCGCGCGCGGCAGACGAAGCGCGCGTTCGCCCCTTGCAAGCCTGCCTGCATCGGCAAGCCAGGTTCTGGCCTGTGCGATATCGGCCTCATGGGTTTGGCAGGGATGATCATCCGCATAGAGCGTCACCCGGTCGGTGGTCGTATCATGCAGGGCCGCCAGGAACAGTGTATCCTGCGGGATCGCCATGCCGGTCTCGGTCAGTCCGGCCCTGACGTCGGGGTCATTCAGCAAGGCCGCCAGTAGGCGGGCATTGACCTCGCCTGAATAACCGCCGCAGGCACCGCAATGCAGGCCGCTAGCATGAGGATTGTTGACAGTATTGGCGCCATGCCCCGCTAAAAGCACCAGCCGCGCAAAGCCCGTGGTCAGCGACATGGCGCGTAGCACCGCCCCGGCTGCCTTGACCCGGCTCGCCAGATCGAGCGCCGGATCGAGTTGTGGTGCGGGGTCATTCGGGGCTGAAGCGTGGGGGAGGCCGAGTGCATCACTCAGCAGCTTGCCGACATAGATCGGCCCCGTCGCCTCGACGAAAGCGAAGGAAGAGACAGCCGCCAGCTTGAACCGGCCCCAGGCCCGCTTTGCCCGGGCCTTGATCCGCTGCGGCTCGGCATCCTCGGCCCTGTAAGGCCCGCCAGCGCGGGATTTGAGTGCAGGATTGAGCAGAACTGGAAACCGCGATTCCGCGACATCGGAGGCGAAACGGCGATGCGACGCGGCCAGACCGAAAAAGCCTGCAAAGCCGAGCGTCTGGATCTGTGGATTGAGGCTCTCAAGCGCACGGCGAAACACTTCGGAGCGCACATCGATGCAGAAGGCGGCCTGAACCAGAGGCCGGGTCTCGTGGATCTGCGGGGCGTTTCCTGCTAGAATCCGTGCCAGTTCTCGTTGTGCCGCACGTTCGGCTGCGTCCTGAAGGATGGCGTCGATCATCAGGTCGGGGGTCGCCACGACCGGTGCCGCATGGGCAACCCGCACATGCGCCCAGGCTTCGCCGATTTGGTCGCCATAGCGCAGAAACAGCGCCTCTTCCCAGATCAGCCGGATTGCCAGAAGGTCGGTGATCGTTTGGTCGGATCCACCGGCCAGTTCCGCCTGCCAGAGCTTGTAGCGTGCATATTGCCCCCAGCCACCCAATGACATCAGCATCTGGTGAAAATAGGTCTCCAGCGCCTCGACAGGCAAGTCGAGGCGAGTGCAGACACGGGCGATAACCGCCATTGCTGTTTCAGGTGCCTCCGAGACATGCCTTGCAAAACCGCGCAGACCGGCGATTTCCGGCGTCAGGTCATGGGTTGCCACGGCCCGCCAGGCACCGTAGGCGCTCTTGCCGCGGGGCGCGGCCCAAAGCGCCTGACCCTCATCGAAATAGCCCGCCATCCAGGCACCAAGCCGCTCGGTTAGCAGACCCGGCCAATCCACCCCGGAGGCCCGCGCCGCCAGATCCGCCACCGAGGCCAGTGCCTGTGGTCTTGGCGGGTTGAGAGCGGCGGCGGCCTTCAGGGCAGCGAGATCGATTGGCCGCAGATCGGCAGGCGCGCAGGCCAAGGCCGCGAGCAGATCCGCATCGGAAATCTCACCCGTGTCAATTTTCTGCTGGTACCAGTGGCGCGGCATGGTGATGGCGATGCCCGCCACGCGCGCCAGCCGGGCACCTGCCTTCGCAAGGGTTTCACCCGCTTGCCCCAGAAAAGGATTGACGGCGACACTCGACATCAGCGGCCAGACGGGGGGAATGGCCCGTGCGGCACGGTCTGCCGCCGCCTCGAAGATCATTGGATCGGCTTTGGTCGGGATAGGGCTATGCAACATGGTCAAAACTCCGATTTCATCAAGACAGGCTGCGGATCGACCAGCCACCGACCAGGCGGTCGAAGATGGCATTGACGTAGAAGCCGTTGGAAAGATGGACGCGCAGGCCCGCCGCTGCCGGATGATAGGCCCAGAGCGGGAACATCGCCTGCACCACGGCGACCAGCCCGAAGCTGACGACGGCCAGCGCGATCAGCGCCCATTCCAGCGGTTGCGGTGCAGGCGTGGCGGGCAGGACCCCTGATGTCATCAGGGTGGCAGCCATTTGCAGGGCGAAATAGCCGAC
The DNA here is from genome assembly GCF_000016285.1 of Allorhizobium ampelinum S4. Lineage (NCBI taxonomy): Bacteria > Pseudomonadati > Pseudomonadota > Alphaproteobacteria > Hyphomicrobiales > Rhizobiaceae > Gillisella > Gillisella ampelina. Next base: position 276,464 of record NC_011989.1, read on the forward strand.
CGAAGTGGTGATGGCATAGAGCGCCGTGCGCCGGGTCAATGCCTTGGGGGCCGCATCGGCAAAGCCCTGGGCGAGCATATAGGCGACACCGAAAATCAGGATGGCACCGAGCGCAATGGCCTGTGGCGATTTATGCGCCAGCCCGAAACACAAGCCCACGACACAGTAGATGGCAAGGGCCGACAGAAAGGCTCGCCCGACTGCGCCCGCATTGGGTATGGCCACCGGGCCGGGCCTGGGTATCGCGGCGACCCGTTCTACCGCACCACCGGAGGCGAGGAAGGAATGGGCTTTGTAGAGTGAATGCGCCACGATATGTAGCAGGGCCACCGCAAACAGCCCCAGGCCGCATTCGAAGATCATGAAGCCCATCTGCGCCACGGTAGACCAGGCGAGCGAGGTTTTGACCGCTGGTTGGGTCAGCATCACCAGACTGCCGAACAGGGCCGTGAAGCCGCCCAGTATGACCAGCGCCGCCAGCACGCCGGGGGCAAGCAGCATGACATCGGCAAAACGGATCAGCAGAAAGCCACCGGCGTTGATCACCCCCGCATGCAGCAGCGCTGAGACCGGCGTTGGCGTTTCCATCACTTCGGTCAGCCAGCCATGGGTGGGAAACTGCGCGGATTTAAGCGCGGCTGCCAGCGCCAGCAGGCTTGCTGCGGCAACAATAAGGCCTCCGCTCTGTCCTGCGTCATATCCGGCACGGGCAGCATTGAGAATTTCACCGATATCGGCGGTTCCATACGCCATTGCCAGCAAAGCGGCCGCAGCGGCCAGCGCTGCATCGCCGAGGCGGGCGGTGATGAATTTCTTGCGTGCGGCGCGCTGGGCCGCCACCCGCCCCGTATAAAACAGCAGCAATTTATGCAGAAACAGGCTGGTAGCGATCCAGGCGAGCACCAGTTGCAGCAGGTTGCCTGCCGTGACCAGCAACAGCACCGCAGCGAGGGTCAGGCAGAGCCAACCGGTAAACGCTCCCTGCCGGTCCTCGCCATCCAGATAGGTGGCGGCATAGCGTGTGACCACCCAGCCGATGAATGTCACCAGAACCAGCATGGTAGCGCTGACGGCATCCAGCCGAACCGATAGACCCACCGTGGCAAACCCGATCAACGGGCTGCTGCCGGGGCCTAGCAGGATCAGCGCGATAACTGCGGCCAGCGCGACTGCAAGTGCCAGCAGCGCTGCGGCCTGCGCCAGCCGAGGACTATATCTGGGCCTTTGCTGTTTTTGAGCAAAGCTGATGACGGCGCTTGCAAGCAGGGCAAGGGGCGCCAGCAAGGGCAGGAACTGGATGGACACGGGTGGTATTCCCTTCAGGCAGGATCGCTTCGGAGACCACTCTTATCCAAGCCCTGAGCCCAAGAAAAATTCATTGTTTTGTCGATATCGTTCGTTTTAAAAGAACGATATGAGAGATCTGAATTTTAATCATCTCCGCTATTTCTGGGCGGTCGCGCATGAAGGCAGCCTGACGCGGGCCGCACAGCATATGAACCTGTCGCAGTCAGCTTTGTCTGTGCAGATCCAGAAGCTCGAACACCAGATGGGTCATGCGCTGTTTGAGCGCGTCGGCAAGAAGCTCGTGCTGACAGAGGCCGGACAGATCGCGCTGGATTATGCCGATACGGTGTTCAAGGCCGGTGACGAATTGATGAGCACGCTCAGTGGCCGCCCGACCGCCAGCCGCCAAGTGCTGCGGGTCGGGGCGCTGACGACTCTGTCGCGCAACTTTCAGCTGGAATTCCTGCGCCCGCTGGTCGGTCGCTCCGACGTGGAACTGATTGTGCGTTCCGGCAATATGCGCGATCTCCTGGCTCAACTCGAAGCCCATGCCGTCGATGTGGTGCTGGCAAACAGCGCTGCCCCGCGTGATGCACGCTCACTGCTGCGCAATCATCTGCTGAACGAGCAGCCGGTCAGCCTGGTTGGACGCCCCCGGCCTGATGGGCAGAGTTTTAAATTTCCCGACGACCTGCGCACCGAGCCGTTGCTACTGCCCAGCCTCGACAGCGATATCCGCGTGGCCTTTGACCGGATTCTCGAAATGGCCGGAATACGACCCATCATTCTCGCCGAGGTCGATGATATGGCGATGCTTCGCCTTCTGGCACGTGAGCGCGAAGGGCTCACGCTGGTGCCGCCGATCGTCGTGCGCGACGAACTGGAGGCGGGAGTGCTCATCGAACACTGCCGCATTCCTGAAGTCATCGAAAGCTTTTATGCAATCATTCAGAAACGACGCTTTCCCAATACGATGCTGGCCGAACTGCTGGCCAGCGGTAGGGTGTTATGATCGCGGTCTGCACCGGCTATCGCCGCCTTGGAGCCTTTGTCAGAGGTCGATACCGCCAATAAGTTCCAGGATAGCCGGCTTGTTGACGATGTTCGCGCCGATTTTGCCCTTCACCAGGCAGAGTGACTGGCATCCGCTATGCCCTTGTCCTGGTTGATAGACAAATTCTGGTCGCTCAAGCATCGCTGTCAGCACAATGTCGAGATTGATTGCTGGCGCGGTTATATGCGCAACAGCAGGATAACGCTGCCCGGTATCGCTGCTTGTCCAGATACGATCGTATTCCACCTGCGCATCGACATTCATCTGCACCCCGTCCTCGCGTAAATAGGTCAGGAAGGTCGAGCGCTGGTTGGGTTCCATGACATCCCAGAATGAAATCGCGCATTTGTCTGATGCCCCGAACGTCAGTCCCAGCCACGTCCAGTGAGATTGATTGATCTGTTCAGCCTTTTTCGCCTGCTCTTGCGGGTCGGCGGCTTCCGACTTGGCCCATTGCCGATCAAACCACACCGATTTCGCATCGACTGGAAACACGTCGCCATCAATGGTCATCGATCCCTTGGCCCGCATGTTGGGGAAGGCAAACTCATAGGAATCAGAGCCGAGAAAGCGGAGAAGGCCGGTTGTGCCGTTATAGAGTTCCTCTCGCTGCGGCGTCAGCACCACGTCGACGGAGTTCTGTCCCGATCCGAGCTTGAGCTGAAACTGGGACCGGTCCCCCTTCAGCGTGCCGAGGCTTGAATAGACATGGCATTCCGTCGTTGCAGCGCCGACTTTATCCGATGCCGGTTCTGCGGCGACTTGCGGTCGCCAGATGCCGTCAGATCCGTTCATCAGCAGGAACTCGGTCATGCTGCCCTGTGGGGTGACGCTTTGATGCCATTCGAAACCGACAATCTTGCCCCGACTTTCGAAGGCCGCATTGACATACCAGGATTCCAGAACGGTCAAGGGATGAGAAGCCAGGTCCTTGACCGTATCGACAAACAGCGGCGTGCCGGATGTGGAGCGGGCCGTGCCGGTGGCGATGGGTGCGCCCAAGCCAGAGGTCGCTGTGAGACTGAAGGCCCCAAGCGCCAAGCCCCCGCCAAGCACCGCCCGTCTGCGGGCCTTTTGCGACAGAAGGGGGAAATCTTTGTTCAAATCGCTCATTTTGCTATCTTTCAATTTTTCAAGTCGAAGATGCTTCAGCATGTCAGAGACTTGGTAATAGTTGTGCTTGTGGAGAAATAACCCCTAAGGGCGTGCGCGGGCTGCGGTGTTCCGCAACGGGATCAGCCGCGCCAGTTCCCATCATTTCAATGCGGGTGAAGTCGGTCATGGTTTTTCCGTCGAAGGTGCCGGATATCGTCGCCACGCTTTCGTGTTTCGGTTCCGTGGGCGAGACGATTTCCTGCTCTACCGTCACAGCTGTGAGGCACCTCCCCACCGGATCGACCGTCTGCTTGCCGTTTGTGAGAGCGGAGGGAAACAGGTGTTGACGTTGTTCATCGTTTACAATTTCGCTATTGACCTATAGCGAAACTCATAAACCCAATTGCCTCCGCTATCAAGAGCGCGTATCGCGGCGATGCGTGTCGATATCGACAGGGAAGCTTTTAAGATGAGTATTGTGTTGAACTCTGACGATTCAAATTCACCGCAGCAGGGCCGGCCGCGCGATAAGAACCTTGATGATGCGCTTATTCGCGTCACGCTTGAGCTTCTCAGCCAGACGGGTCTTGAGGGTGTGACCATGGCCAAGGTCGGACGGCTGTCCGGTATTCCCGCGACCAGCATTTACAGACGCTATCCAGATGCAAAGAGCCTGATCGTTGCGGCGATTGAGGATGATCTCGCAAAGCTGCAATTGCACTTGGAAGACCATGGTTCTCTGCGTGCCGACCTGCTCGCGTTTTTGAAAACGCTTGCCGAAGCGCTTAATCCAGAGCGGGCGCGTATGCTCGCCGGCCTGCTATTGCCCATGCACCATGATCCGGAATTAGCAGCTCTGCTTTCCAGGAAACTCGAAGCAATCCGCAACGAAGGATGGCGTGGTGTCATTGATCGGGCTGTGCAAAGGGGAGCATTGCGGGCGCAGGCCCTGGATGCGGTGCCGCTCGACGATGTGGCGCAAACGATGATTTTCTATCAAGCGGTGGTGAAGCGCATGCCGGCTGACGAAGCTTTCCTCAACCGACTGCTGGATACGGTTTTGATGCCTGCGCTACAGCGCCTGGGGAGTGGCGAGCCAGAAGCAAACGTCGACGATGCTTGAAAATTGCTGCTCACGAAGGCCGGTCTGCCAGCCGTACATCCTTTTGCACGGCTGGTTCCGTCTTCGCCTGCATCATGAATGCGAGGCCTGACGGGACGGGCCGCATAAATCCAGCGGCATCATGCGGCGGCCTATATGCGCGCCTGATCGGCAAAAATCATTCCCACTCGATGGTGCCGGGCGGCTTGGATGTTACATCATAGACGACCCGGTTGATGCCGCGGACTTCGTTGATGATGCGGGTAGCGGCACGGCCGAGGAATTCCATGTCATAGTGGTAGAAATCCGCGGTCATGCCATCAACGGAGGTGACGGCGCGCAGTGCGCAGACGAATTCATAGGTACGGCCATCGCCCATCACGCCGACAGTCTGGACCGGCAGCAGCACGGCGAAGGCCTGCCAGATAGCATCGTAAAGACCGGCCTTGCGGATTTCGTCCAGATAGATGGCATCGGCTTCGCGCAGGATATCGAGCTTTTCGCGGGTCACGCCGCCGGGGCAGCGAATGGCAAGGCCGGGGCCGGGGAAGGGGTGCCGGCCAATGAATGAGTCGGGCAGGCCAAGCTCCTTGCCGAGAACGCGCACTTCGTCCTTGAACAGCTCGCGCAGCGGTTCCACCAGCTTCATGTTCATGCGGTCTGGCAGGCCGCCGACATTGTGGTGGCTCTTGATGGTGACAGACGGGCCGCCGGAGAAGGAGACGCTTTCGATGACGTCAGGATAGAGCGTGCCCTGGCCGAGGAAGTCTGCGCCACCAAGCTTCTTGGCTTCTTCCTCGAAGGTTTCGATGAACAGGCGACCAATGATCTTGCGCTTGGTTTCCGGGTCGGACACGCCTTCCAGCTCGCCGACGAAGCGGTCGATGGCATCGACATGGATCAGATGCAGATTGTAATGTTCCTTGAACATGGCAACGACATCCGCCGCCTCGTTCTTACGCATCAACCCGTGGTCAACCAGGATGCAGGTCAGCTGGTCGCCGACCGCCTCATGGATCAGCAGGGCTGCGACCGAACTATCGACGCCGCCGGACAAGGCGCAGATCACCCGCTTGTCACCGACCTGGGCGCGGATCTGTTCCACGGCTTTGGCGCGGTAGGCCGACATGCTCCAGTCGCCAGTAATGCCAGCGATATTATGGACGAAATTCTGGATCAGCTTGGCACCGTCAGGCGTATGCACCACTTCCGGGTGGAACTGCACGGCGTAATATTTGCGGGCCTCATCGGCAATGAAGGCGAAAGGCGCATTGGAGGAGGTGGCCAGAACCCGAAAGCCTGGCGGGATCGCGGTGACGCGGTCGCCATGCGACATCCAGACCTGATGGCGTGAACCAACCGACCAGAGACCTTCGAATAGCTTGCAATCCTGCTCGATCTCAAGGAAGGCGCGACCAAATTCGCGGTGATGCCCGGCTTCCACCTTGCCACCCAGCTGGGCGCAGATGGTTTGCTGGCCATAGCAGATGCCAAAGATTGGCAGGCCGCTGTCGAAAATCACCTGGGGAACGCGGGGGCTGCCTTCATCCAGTGCCGAGGCGGGGCTTCCAGACAGTATAACCGCTTTTGGCTTCAACCGTGCGAAGCCCTCTTCGGATGACTGGAAAGGGACGATTTCGCAGTACACGCCGGTTTCACGAACGCGCCGCGCAATCAGCTGCGTTACCTGGCTGCCGAAATCGATGATGAGAACGCTGTCGGGATGTGCTGTCTGGGTCATGTCGAGCCTTTAATGAAAAGCAGTGTCCGTGGCAATCCGGGAAATGCCGGCATGGCAAAAAATCTCGTGTTCGGCGCGGGCGGATCAGAACCAGAAGGTGCCGTCTTCCACTGCCTTGACCAGCGCGTCCACCGCTTGGGCCAGGTTGCGGTCAACGACATGCAGATACTCCGTCCAGTCGCCGACATGTTTCAGTTCCGCCTTGCCATCGGAAATACCGCGCAGGCCGATCAGCGGCAGGTTGAAGGCCTGACAGGCGCGCAGCACCGCATAGGTTTCCATGTCGACCATATCGGCGGCGATGCTGTCATAGACCGGGCCTGAGACGATATTGCCGCCGGTCGACAGGCTGGCCACGGCAACGCCGGGAATGCGCAGCGGCAGGTCCACCGTAGCAGGCAGATCGAGGAACGGCGTACAGCCTTTCTCGAAACCGAGCGGCGAGGCGTCCATATCCCGGTAGGCGACCGAGGAGACCTGGTAGACCTCGGTCTGTTCCAGCCGTGCCGAGCCTGCCGAACCGAGCGAGACGACGAGATCGGGAAGCGTCCCTGCTGCCTGGAGGTCTCTTAGGGCATTGGTGGTGGCGATGGCGCTTTCCACCGGGCCAACCCCGGTCATCAGCGGCTGGATGCGCAGGCGCAGGAGCGGGCCATATTCGGCATCGACTGCCATGACGAACAGAATGGACTTGCTGCAAACCGATTTCAGTTCAAATGTCATTCTCTGATATCCTCACGGCCCCGCATCACCATCAGTGTGCTGGTCATCGAGGCAATCAATTTGGCTGGGCCGTCGGAGATGGCATAGCCACGGCCATCGGCGACGATAATGGTGGAGCCAGGCTTGGTGATCTCGCCGCGAAACAGAAAACGGTCGCCGCGCCCGGGCGACATCATGTTGACCTTGAATTCGATGGTCAGCAGCGAGGTTTCCGGCGCGATCACCGTATAGGCGGCGTAGCTGCAAGCCGCGTCTAGGGCGGCGGAAATTACGCCTGCATGCAGGAAGCCATGTTGTTGGGTGAGCTTGTCGTGAAACGCCAGCTCGATTTCCACCATTTTATGGCTGATGCGGGTCAGTTCCGCGCCAATGGTGTGCATGGCGCCCTGCCGTGCAAAGCTTGCCGTGATCCGCTGCTGGATATCCGCGTCCATGTGGCTGCCGCCTCTTTCCCTCTCGTCTGCCTGCCATTTGGCATGACAGAACCGGTTCGGCAAGCCTGTTGATGAGGTTTGGCCTGTTGATGGGGGTTGGGCGCGACGGTTTTGCTGCGGTGTTCAATTCAGCAGGAAAAGCGCCGCGTTCAGCACGGTGGCAAAAGCAACCCAGACGGCATAGGGGATGAAGGAGAGCATTGCCACCCGGTCCAGGCGCCGGACCTGCCAGACAAAGGCAAGGATCAGCGCCAGCATCGGCAGAATGACGATCAGGGCGAGACCGGTGCTCTGTGCACCGAAGAACGCCGGAGACCACAGGAAATTCAGCAGCATCTGGCCAAACCACAGCGCCATGGCGCGCGATGCGCCCCGCGATTGCCGCGTCCGCTGCCAGATCCGAGCACCCGCAAGGCCGATCAGCACGTAAAGCACGGTCCAGACCGGCCCGAAGATCCAGCCCGGCGGATTGAAGAATGGCTTCTCCAACCCGTCATACCAGTCGCCCGGCAGATTGGTCAGCCCGATCATTGTGCCGATACCGGTGACGGCGGCCATGAAGATGAGATTGGTGAGAGCGTTACGCATGACGTGATTATCTATAGCATCAAGCCCTGGATGGAAGAGGATAAGCCATCATCCGATGCGGATGATGTGCTGGTCCCAGTTTACAGCCTCTGATCTGTCCAGGAACCGGCCATCATAGGAAGACGTGGCAAAGCCATGGGCGGCAGGCGCGATGCCCGCTGCCTCGCTCAGGCTGGCGGTTTTCAGCACCTTGCCGCTGTCGGTGTCCAGAGTGACCGAGAGACCGCCATTCGGGGAGGTGACGCCGACCAGTCCCTCGCGACGGTTGACGGCAATCGCTCCGACATAATTGGCAAGCCCACGGGTGATATCGGGCGGCAGGTCGAGCCAGTGCAGCGCTTCGCCCCGCCTGAAATGGCCGACCAGTGGCGGCAGGTCGCGACGGGGGCCTTCATATTGACAGGCAAACCAGATCCGGCCACGCGCATCGAGATCGATATGCCGGGTCGAAAGCTGGCGCAGGGCTTCGGGCAGCGCGTGTTTTTCGATCAATGCGCCGGTTTTGGCATCCGCCAGCACCAGAGATGGCTGCATATGGTCGAGATTGAGCTTGGTGCGGCCAAAATCGGGATTGGTCTCAATGCCACCATTGGCGATGATCAGCAGGCTGCCATCATCGCTGACGCTCATGTCATGGGTGCCGATGCCATGGGCTGAAAATTCGCCGATCCGGCGAAATCTGTCTGTTGCATCGTAAAGCCCGATCATGCCGCGATTGTTGTCAAAATCATTCTCGCTGGCATAGAGCAGCTTGCCATCGGGTGAAAAATGTCCGTGGCCGTAGAAATGGCGGCCCGCCGGGGCGTTGACGACCACAGGTGCCACCTGCTGTTGCCGATCGAAGATGAAGACGAATGTCCCGGGCCGCCTCGCAAAGGCAGCCACCTTACTGGCGCTGGCCGCAAGCCCATGGGCGCGACCTGGCAGGGCGACGCGCGCAACGATCCGGCCATCTTCACTGAGCAAAGCGGCGTCAAATGATCCATCCTGGGCGCGAAAGGCGGAGGCATAGACGGCATCGGTTGCCGTCAGGGTCGCTGCTTGCGCCGCTGTCAGCCCGGCCAGATAAACGGCACCTGCGGCTTTCAGAAAGTGTCGCCTGTCCATCAACGCGCCGCGCATCGGGATCAATCCCCGTCCGCGAAGGAAAAACCGGCGCTGAGGCCGACGCCGCCGCCCAGCCCATCGCTGAGATCGGTGATCATGCTGCGGCTGTCATCCAGCAGGCTGACCAGTTTCTTGCGGTTGTCGGGTTGGCCAACGGCCGCCTCCACATCCGGCGTCATGGATTGGGTGGTCTGGATCAGACGGTCGGCCAGCGTATTGATGGCGGGGATGACGCCCCGCTTGCCCTCCGGCAACAGGCTTGCTGTGCCGGTGTCGTTGAGAAGCTGTTTCAGACCGGTCAGGTTTTCCTGCATGCTGACAAAGGTCAGGCCGGAGCGCCAGAAAATCGCCTGCTTGGGGGCGATCCGCCCGCCTGCACCCTTGAAGAATGTCTCGATCCGCTCGTCGCGCACGGTCTCGGTTCCGTGGACGAGAATGCCGAGCAGGCCGGTGACGGCCTCCGATGGGGTGCGAAAGACATCATTGTCTGGGCCGGGCTGTTTCCAGGCGGTCTGGATGCCGCCGGGCGCTTCCCAGAGGCTGGAAAGTTCACCCGCCATGTTTTCAATATTGCCAGCAATCGCTGCGCCATAGCGGCAACGGAACGCACCGTCTGCCTGGTTCAATATGTCGGAGCCGGTGCCGTAGAGCACATATTCCAGCGCGCCAAGCCCCTGGATTGCCACGCTTTTCTCATGCAGGGCTTCGGGCTTTGTAAAGCTGTCGTCATTGGAAGCGATGGCACCCTGGATCTGCTTCAGTGCCAGCCCCTTGCGGTCCGGGTAAAACAGGATGTGCTCAAAGCGGTTTTCCTCGATCACCGGCCCAACCCGGACGATCTCGATCCGCGCCCAGGCGCGTAAGGCCTGCTCAAAGCCATTCTTCGCCGCTTTGACGGTTTGCTCGGAAGGGCTCGCGCATAGGGCATTCATCCCACTATGCAGGGCCTTGGCCTTGTCGAGAAAATTGCGATAGCCGGGGCGGATAAAGCCATCTACCGTCTTTGCCATCACGTCCGGCACCGCTGCGGTTTGCAGGGCTGTTGCATGGGGGGTGGCGTCCTGCGCCAAAACGGGCAAGGCCTGGAGCGGGAAGAGGGATAGTGCCAGGGCGAGGGTCAAAATCCGGCATCGAGCATTGGGCATCAGAGTGACTCCAGAAACGTAATCAACGCCTTGCGGTCGCCCGGCGTCATGGATGCAAAGGCGTTGCGGGCGTTTTCCGCCTCGCCGCCGTGCCAGAGAATGGCTTGCGGCAGGGAGGTGGCGCGCCCGTCATGCAGATAGGCCTGACGACCGCCGACTTTGGCTGTGAGACCGAGGCCCCAGAGCGGCGGCGTGCGCCATTGCTGGCCGCTGGCCAATCCCACCTGTTGCCCATCGGCCAGATCGGGACCCATATCATGCAGTAGGAAATCGGAATAGGGCCAGATCAGTTGGAAGGAAAGGGCCGGGTAGGCGGCATTGCGCCGCGTTACATATTTCGGCTGATGGCAGCTGGCGCAACCGGATGCATAAAACAGCGCCTTGCCTGCCAAAACTTCGGGTTTGGTCACGTCGCGGCGCTTGGGAGGGGCCAGCGTTTCGCTATAGAAGGTCATCAGATCCAGCACCGGCGGCGGTGCTTCGACCGAGCCAAGCCTTGCCTGCACGCCGTTCGGCATTGCCAGGCATTGGGGCTGGTTTGCCGTGCAATCGCCTGCATGGCGCGGATCGTCGGGAGAGGAAATGCCGATATCCCCGGCCAAGGCGCTCGCCGCCTGATCGCGCACCGTGGCGTTTTCCGCCTTCCAGCCGAAGCGTCCGATCCTGATGTCGCCAGTCAGGTGATCGCGCACCTTGGCAACGGTTCCCGAAATGCCGTCGCCCGCTTGGGCCTGCCGCTCGGCATTGGCCAGAATATCCTCGTCGGCAATCGCCTCGATCAGGCCCATGCCGATCATCGGATTGGCGATGCGGGGCGATAGCGTGGTGTCTGCTCCCATCGGACCATACCCGAGCGCGTCAATAGTGTAGGTGGGAACCCGCAGCGTCTCCGTTTCACCACCGGCAAGCGTCACGGTCTTCGGTTGATAGGTCACGGATAGCCGCCCCTCGGCGGCAAGACCGGGTACGGCGCGGTCCTGCAATTGCCGGCCATAGGTGTCATCGCCAAAATTCAGCGCCTTCAAGGCGGCAATCGCGGCCTTTTCCTTGTCGGTATGCGCGGGTCGAGCCAGCCTTAGAAACATCGAGGTGGCATCGCCATCCGGTCCGGGTGGATGGCCACGACCGCCGCGCTGATGGCAGCTTTCGCAGGAGCGGGCGTTGAACAGCGGCCCCAACCCGTCCGAGGCCTGGGTGGAGGAGGGAGCGGAGACCCAGAATTTCTGAAAAAGCGCTTCGCCGAGGGAAAATTGCTGTTGCTGCTCAAAGCTTAGGGTGGCGAGCGGATGGGTAAAGGCCTTGGCATCGGCGGGACCGGTAGAACTCGCAGCGCCTGCCGTCATCGCCTCGAAGGCTTCGGCTTTTGAAAAGTCGTTGGTGGGGACTGTAACGGCGTTGACCTTGATACGATCTGCCGGTGTGAGATCCGGGCGCAGCTCCGCTGCAAAGGCGCCCGCTATCAGGCTGCTTTTGAGCTGGCTTCCCATCAGGAGAGCGCCGCCCAGCAGGAGTATCGTCGCTGTCGTCAGCCGCACGTTCGGCATCCCCGTGATAATGGCCGCCGCCCGTTTGTGGGCAGCGGCCATTTGTTTTCAATCCGTTCTTACTTGAAGACGGCGCTGGGGTTGTCGAGGCTGTCGGAGCCTTCCAGCTTGACTTCGCCGAGATCAAGGGCGGCCACGACGCGCTGGATCGACTTGGTCTGGTCGATCAGACCGTCGATACCAGCCTGAACGGTGGCATTACCGTCCTTGTTGTTCTCGGCAATCATCTGGTCGTAATGCTCGACGGACTTGGCGCGCTTGACGAGAGCGGTCATCGCCTTCATCGTCGTGTTCAGCTTGGACTTCATTTCCTTGTCCAGCGCCTTGTCCTTGGCGGCAACCAGATCCGACAGGGACGGGCCGGTCATCTTGGTGCCATCGATACGGGTATATTTGCCGGTATAGGCCGAGCGGATGCCGAGTGCGTCGTAATAATGCGAATTATGGGTGTTGTCGGAGAAGCAGTCATGCTCTTCTTCCGGATCGTGCAGCAACAGCCCAAGCTTCATGCGCTCGCCAGCCAGTTCGCCGTAGGACAGCGAACCCATGCCGGTCAAAATAGCTTTGAGGCCGGAGGTCGGATCGGCCAGCAAGGTCTTGGTTGCTTCACCTTCCGGCTTCCAGGCATCGACCATTTCTTGAAGGTCGGAGACCAACAGGGTCGAGGCCGACTTCAGATATTGGGCGCGCCGGTCGCAATGACCGCCGGTGCAATTCTTCAGGTCGTAATCGGTAAAGGGACGGTTGCCGGCGCCTGGGCCGGTGCCGTTCAGGTCCTGGCCCCAGAGCAGGAATTCGATGGCATGGTAGCCGGTTGCCACATTGGCTTCGACGCCACCGGCTTCCTGGAGCTTGTTGGCCAGGAAATCCGGGGTCAGATTGGTGGCATCCACCTCTTCGCCATTGATCTTGATCTTGGTATTGGCAATCACATTGGCAGTGTACAGCGCATTGGTATCGCTTTCCGTGCCGTAGGATTTATCGACATAGTCGATCAGGCCTTCGTCCAGCGGCCAGGCATTGACCTTGCCTTCCCAGTCATCAACAATCTTGTTGCCGAAGCGATAGACTTCCGACTGCTGGTACGGCACACGCGCCTTGATCCAGGCGGAGCGGGCCTTGTTGAGGGTAGACTTGCTAGGCTTAGCGAGCAACGCGTCAACGGCGGCATCCAGCGTCTTGGCTGTGGTAAGTGAATCCTGGTATTTCGCTTCCGCCAGCTCTGCATAATGCTTCAGCACCGCATCTGCTTCCGGCGCTTTCGCTGCCGGAGCGGCAAAGCTGGTGGAAGCGATGAAAAGCGCCAGACCGGCGCCGATCATGAGTGATCGAGACATGCCCTCTCCTTTGACGCCTTTGGCGTCGCTTGTGATCTGTGGGCATGTCATGGAACAAAATTAAACTAGTGTCAAACAATCAGGAATAGCCCCAAATTTTTAGGGTGTATCCGGGTTTCAGGCTTTGACCATCCGGCAGAAGAAAAATCCGTCGGTATCGGTTGCAGCAGGGCTCAAGGTCAGGCTTTTGCCATGGGCGGAGATGGGCTTGGCGACTGAACCACCAAACAGCCCCGTCCAGCGCTCCAGCATCGGCATCGGCGAAAATTGCGGATGGGCGGCGGTGAAGGCTTCGATCTGCCGGTCATTTTCCTCTGGCAGCACCGAGCAGGTGACGTAGATCAGCTCGCCGCCGGACCGGACATAGGTAGCAGCCTCAGTCAGCGCTTGTTGCTGCTGTTCGATCCGCTCCTGCAAATTGCGGTCGGTTAGCCGCCATTTGGTGTCGGGCCTGCGACGCCAGGTGCCGGTGCCGGTGCAGGGGGCATCGACCAAGACCTTGTCGAACCGTCCAGTCAAAGATTGCAGGGCGGCAACCCGGTCATGGACCTGGATATTATGTGTGCCTGCCCGTTTCAGCCGCTCGATGATCGGCGCCAGCCGCTTGCGGTCGCTATCATAGGCATGCACCTGGCCCTTGTTGCCCATGGCGGCTGCCATGGCCAGCGTCTTGCCACCGCCGCCTGCACAGAAATCCAGCACCTGGTGACCTTCTCCCGGTTCGACCAGCGCCGAGACGATCTGCGATCCTTCGTCCTGAACCTCGAACCAGCCCTTCTGGAAGCCAAGCTCGGCGGTGACATTCGGCAGGCGCGACGGGCCTTCACCCGGCTCAATGCGGATGCCGATGGGAGAAATGGTGGCAGGTCTTGCCTGCGTATGCGACAGCGCCTTGAGGACCTTGTCGCGATTGGCCTTCAGCGTGTTGGCGCGCAGATCGAGGCTGGGACGCACGGCCAGCGCCTGCGCCTCGCGCAGCCAGTCGGCTCCGAACACGGCTTCGAAGGATGGAACCACCCATTCAGGAATATCACCCTGGACAAACTGCGGTGCGTCCTCCAGCGTTCGGCTGGAAAAGGCTGCCGACTGTGCCTGCGTCAACGGTGCCGGAGCAAAGCTGTCGCCATCAAGGTCCGCTGCAAGGCTTTCGGGGGCCATTCCCCATTGCCGCAGCAATACGGCATAGCCGAGGGCGGCAGGGCTGTCGTCATCCATGATATAGGCGTGGGAAAGCTTCATGCGCAAGGCGTCATAGACGATATTGCCTATGGCGGCGCGATCACCGGATCCGGCGAAGCGATGCGCCAGGCCCCAATCCTTCAGGGCGTCGGCCACTGGCCTGCGGCGTGTCTCGATATCGCTCAGAACTTCTATTGCCCCGGCTAGCCGTCCGCCCAAACGCATGGTCTTCTCCTTGGTGATCCATCAGACCTTGCGTGGTAGCGATGAAATGCCGTTGGGGCAAGCTGCGTTACTGAAGACTACCAAAAAGTGGGGGCAAATTTTCGATAGAAGCAATAGGCATCAGGATAACAGAACACCCTGGCATGGTTTAATCCATCCGCCGTGCTTAGGGTTTGTTGAGATTTAGGTCTGGGTGTGGCGAAAACGGTGATTTTCGAGAACCGGAGCGCAGTGTACTTGAGTACATGAGCACCGGAAGCGCAGAAAATTGCCGTTTGCAGCCCGACCAGGCCTGAATATCAACAAATCCTAGCCGATCAGCTCGTAGCAGACCTTGGCTGTGCCGCTGCCGACCATGCCGATATCGGCGGCGGCTGCCTTTGACAGATCGAGAACCCGGCCCTTGATGAACGGACCGCGATCATTGATCCGCACCACGACTGTCTTGCCGTTGTTGCGGTTGGTGACCTTGACCTTGGAGCCGAAGGGCAATGACTTATGAGCGGCTGTAAAGGTCGTAGGGTTCATCCGTTCGCCGGAAGCAGTGCGCGAGTATAGCGCATACCAGGAAGCGCCACCGCAACCATTTGCTGCAAAGGCCTGGAGAGGGCTGAAAGCAACAAGAGAGGTAATAGCTGCTGCGATGAGGACTGACCGACTGAGAGGCACCAAGTTTTCGTTTCCCTTTGCTATTTCTGAGATGAAATTTGCGTAGGGAGGCTTAAAGGTGGTCAAAAATGGCAAAAAAGTGCCTCAGTCGATCACGGAATGTTACGTTAAGATATATTCGTGATGATGAGGCGAAATTTACTTTTTGGTAGGAATTTAGAAAAACTGTTTAAAAACAGCCTAAAAACGCAATAATATTGCGAGCTATGTGATTTTGAATCGATCACAAAATATTTTTCCCTTGTCTCGAAAAATTACACATCAAACGCGGGGGTAAGTCGGCAAATATGGCGAAATTGGCGCAATTTTTGAGCGAAATAGGGCGCAATTCAGGAATGAATGTGCTTGCCTACCCCCGCCAGCGGCCTGAAGACCAGAGTTGGCTGAGAGAAACCCGGTAGTCGGGATAGGCAAAGGCAAAGCCCAGTGCCCGGACCTTGGCATTCATTACCCGCTTATTCTCACCGTAAAAGGACCGCGCCATCGGCGACAGCTCGGCTGTCTCGAAGGCCTGTTCCGGCGGCGGCTCGACCTCCATCAGCCGGGCAGCCTCTGCCACCACATCCTGTGGCGGGGCGGGTTCGTGGTCGGTGATATTGAAGATCCCCTGTTCGTTTCGCCCGGCCAGAAACCAGGTCGCGGCGGCAATATCTTCGACGCGGATCCGGTTGAACACCTGATCCTTTTTCACCAGACGCCGGGCCGTGCCTTCGGCCATGTTGACAAGACCATTGCGACCCGGCCCGTAAATGCCTGACAGCCGCAGTGTCGAGAGCGGCACACCTGCCGCAAGCGCGGCTCTTCCCCAGGCCTGTTCGGCTTCCACCCGCTCTTTGGAGCGCACCGAGACAGGTTTGCAGACCGTGTCTTCATCTACCCAAGCGCCCTGGTGGTCGCCATAGACGCCGACGGTCGATAGATAGGCCAGCCATTGCACTTTAGGCATCCATGTCTTCAGCGCGCCCTGCGTCAACCGCAGCAGCGGGTCGCCGTCGCTGCCAGGAGCAATCGACTGGACGACATGGGTGGCGCAGGCCATGGCCTGGATGATCTCGTCTGAAAGACGTTGGCCGTCGAAAACCAGCGGTTCGATGCCGAGATCGCTCAAAGCCTTGGCCTTGGCCGGTGAGCGCGTCGTGCCACTGACGGGAATGCCCTGCTGGATAAAATGCTGGCCAATTGCCTTGCCGGAATATCCGGCGCCAAAAATCATCAGTCTCATGGGGTCACTCCGGCTGCTATCCATTCCGCCCTGACATCGCTATCAGGCTCATTCTCTCTATAATGTGCGAGAGCGCCAAAGGCTTGCGGCTCCATCAGGCGCGATAACGCCCAGACTGCCATGCCACGCACATCCGGTGAGGCATCGGCGAGCAGGTCCAGGCAGGGCGTGATCAGCGTTGACAGTCCCGAATTGCCAGCCGCGATCAGCACATTGCGCACAAACCTGTCACGTCCGATCCGCTTGACCGGCGAGCCACTGAAATGGCTGCGGAAGCCTGGATCGTCAAGGGTGAGGAAAAAGGCGATGTCAGGTGCCATCAGGTCTTCGCGGGCCTGAAGCTTGATCTCCCGCGTCTGCGCTGCGAACTTGTTCCAGGGACAGGCGGCCAGACAATCGTCGCAGCCATAGATCCGGTTGCCGAAAGCCGGGCGCAGATCGCGATCGATCACGCCCTTATGCTCGATGGTGAGATAAGAGATGCAGCGGCGGGCATCGATCTGGTAGGGGGCCGGAAAGGCTGCTGTCGGGCAGGCGTCGAGACAGGCGCGGCAGGAGCCGCAATGGTCGCGCTCCGCTGCGTCCAGTTCCAACTCGGCCGTGGTGAACAGACTGCCGAGAAACAGCCAGGAGCCGTAATCGCGGCTGACCAGATTGGTATGCTTGCCCTGCCAGCCAAGCCCGGCAGCAGCGGCCAGCGGCTTTTCCATGACAGGGGCGGTATCGACAAAGACTTTTACATCCTCACCGGCCCGGGCGGCAAAGCGGGTGGCGATTTCCTTCAGCTTGCCCTTGATGATGTCGTGATAATCACGGTTGCGGGCGTAGACGGAAATCGCCGCCTTGTTGGGCTGCGCCTGTAGAGCGCGCGGATCGGTCTCAGGGCCGTAATTCAGGCCGAACATCACGATGGAGCGGACCTGCGGCCACAGCACTTTCGGATCGCCGCGCCGCTCGCGCGTTTCCTCCATCCAGGCCATGGTCCCGTGATAGCCAGCGTCCACGAACTCCATCAGCCGGGCAGGTGCCTGGGGAATGCTCTGCGGCCCGGTGATCCGACAGAGGTCAAAACCCTTGTCCGCTGCTTCCTGGCGGATAAAGGCGGAAAGCTTTGCGGCCCGCGCCTTGGCCTTTTCTGCCGTCCGCTCCGGGCTGCCTTCCTTTGCCATGGCTTTTTCCGTCAGAAATCCAGATCCGCATAGTGGGAAACAGGGGTGAGGCCACGCACCCGCTCGGCCAGCAGCGGTCGGAACGACGGGCGCGATTTCAGCCGCTGATACCAGTCCTTGGCAATCGGTGATTCCGCCCAGTCGATCTCGCCAAGGTAATCCAGCACCGATATCGCCGCACCGGCAGCAAGATCGCCATAGCTGAGCCGGTCACCCGCCAGCCAGGTGCGCGAGCCAGCCAGCCAGCTCAGATATTTCATGTGCTGGCGAATATTGCCACGGGCGGTGCGCAGCACCTTGGAATCCGGTGCGCCGCCACCAAGCCCGTTGGGGATCTGCAATTTGAATACCCGCTCACGGGCCAGTGGCCGGGTGACGTCCTGTTCCATCTTTTGCAGGAACCAGTCCACCAGCCGTCGGATTTCGGCGCGCTGGAAGGGGTCTTCGGCCAAAAGCCGACGGTCCCTCTTCAACACGCCATGGGTTTCGTCCAGGAATTCCGATATGACCGTGCAGCCACAGAGCGTACGCATATTGTCATCGACATAGACGGGCAGGGTGCCGGCGGGATTGAGGGTGAGAAATTCCCGGCGCTTTTCCCAGGTCTGTTCTTCGACCAGATCTGCCTGAAAACCGTATTCCGACAGGATCAATCGGACAAAGCGGGACGTGGTTGACATCGGATGGTGATACAAAGTGGGCATTGATGGGGCACTGTTCCGGTTGGGGGCGATGATCGGGGCTGTCTGGTTTCTCTTGGCTGGCCATTCCATCTGGCCATAACATCTGGCCAGGGGGCCAACCTTGCGTCTATAGGAATTTCATTCCGTCATACAAGCGAATCGCTTTCCTTGTCACGCCTATCAAAGGACAATCCATGGAAGATCAATCGATCGTCAGCGCCCTTCTTCTCGGTCTTATCGAGGGTCTAACGGAATTCATCCCGGTGTCTTCGACGGCGCATGTGCTGTTGGCCGGTCATTTTCTCGGCTTCAAATCGCCCGGAAACACCTTTGCAGTGCTGATTCAGCTCGGTGCCATTCTTGCTATTTTGGCTGTCTATATCCAGAAATTGCTGGGGATTGCGCTGTCTTTGCCCAGCAATCCTAAAAGCCGCCATTTCGTCCTGGCTGTGCTGGTGGCTTTCCTGCCCGCCGCCATCATTGGCGCGCTGGCCCACGACTTCATCAAGGCCGTGCTGTTTGAAACCCCGATGCTGATCTGCGTGATGCTGATCCTGGGCGGGGTGATTCTTCTGTGGGTTGATCGGATGACGTTCAAGCCCCGCTATACCGACGTGATGGATTATCCGCTGTCACTGGCTCTGAAGATCGGCCTGTTCCAGTGCCTGGCGATGATTCCCGGCACATCACGGTCGGGCGCAACCATTGTCGGCTCGCTGCTGATGGGCACAGATAAGCGTTCGGCCGCCGAATTTTCGTTTTTCCTGGCGATGCCGACCATGTTGGGGGCCTTCGTGCTGGATCTCTACAAGAACCGCAATGCGCTCAGCATGGATGACGGCCTGCTGATCGGCGTCGGCTTCCTTGCGGCGTTCATTTCGGCGCTGTTCGTGGTGCGTGGACTGCTCGATTTCGTCTCCCGCCGCGGCTATGCACCCTTTGCCTGGTGGCGGATAGCCGTCGGCGTCGTGGGCCTGATCGGCCTTCTGGTCTGGGGATAAGACAAACCCAAGGGGCCCCTTTGCTTTGAGGGGCCTGCCCATCCTGTGGCGCGTCGTCAAACGATTGGCGGCGTGACGCACACGAATTCCTACAGCGCCGCGTGTTTTATGAACGCACGGCGCTGTAGTGTTTTTCAGAGAAAAATGGAAACGCGCTTCCAGAAACGTAAACAAGAGAAACTATCTCTTTGTTTTACGCATACCCTGATGGAAAACCGCTTTTTACGGTTCCCGGAAAGGGTCTGTGACGGGGAACAGGATGACCCGCAGGTCTCAGCGGGCAATCGAGCCCGTGCTGCAAGGGTCAACACCGTAGGCGGGTGCGCAATTGCCCTTACGAGCTGCGACCGTCGAGGGAGCGACGAAGGAACCTGCGATGACAACCAATGCCGCACACGCAAAAAACAGTGCGATAGATTTGCCCATGAAATCAGTACCTCAGAAGAATGTGAAATGGCGGGTGCGAAGAACGCTGGCCCCATGCATTGATCCGTCTTTACGCATGGCCCACCTCAACATCAATAGCGGAATGTGCTGAATTGGCAGTTAATGAAACTAATTAATTTCTGCGTCTTTTGTGCAACGCCGACACAAAGCCAAAGCCGTTCTGGAGACAGAGTTTGTCGTCCCTTGAAAGCTGGATTCAGCTTCCCCCTGACCAACCCTAACCCGCCGTTCATGCGCCGGATGGAGCGCATGAACAATTCCCAAGAGTGATTCTCAATCCGATGCCGATCAGGCTGCCTTGCCGGAGCGGCTATATTGTCCATGCGGACGGAAATGGATGAGATAGGAGGGCAGCACGGCGGCAACGGCCGTTGGCGTAATGCCAAGGGCTGTGAGCGTCCGGCCTTCCTTCTTGGCGGCTTCGGAGACCACGTTATCACTTTTCAGCAGCGTCAGTTGATCGTTGGTCAGCGGCGGTGTGATCAGCGGAATAGCCGAGGCGACGGAGGCAAGCAGCGAAGCGATACCAAAGGGCAGCGACACCAGCGGATTAGTGCGGTCGATAACCCGCAGCATTTCCTCAAGACATTGCCGGAAGGTCAGAACTTCCGGTCCGCCCAGCTCAAAGAGACCGGCAGCCACCTTGCCGTCGACCGCTTTGGCCACGGCTTCGGCCACGTCTTCGACGAAGACCGGCTGGAATTTCGTCTTGCCGCCGCCGATCAAGGGTAGGACGGGCGACAGGCGGGCCATTGCTGCAAATTTGTTGAAGAAGCTGTCCTCAGGGCCGAAAACGATGGATGGCCGAAGGATGACCGCGCCCGGCGCGACCTGGCGGATGGCATCTTCGCCCCGGCCCTTGCTGGCTGCGTAGCTGGAGGCGGATTTCGCATCGGCGCCGATGGCCGAGATATGCACCAGCCTGGCACCTGCAGCGGTTGCTGCTTCAGCCACGGCACGGGCACCGAAATCCTGCACGGCGTCGAACTTGTTGCGGCCTGATTCCAGCAGGATGCCAACGCAATTGACGACAACCGACGCGCCTTCAACGGCCTTTGCGACGCTGTCGCGGTAGCGCAGATTGGCCTGGGACAGCGAAATCTGTCCGACATTGCCGAACGGCAGCACGAAACCCGCCAGATCGGGGCGGCGCACGGCGACGCGCACCCGGTAACCGCGTTGGGCCAGCACCCGCACCACATGCCTGCCCACGAATCCGGAGCCTCCGAAAACGGTAACGAGCGGCGGAAGATTTGCGAACGTCATAGAGTGCTCCTGCGGATCGGAATATCAGACCAATTCATCTGCTGTCTCATATCGCTAATGCGCTGCGAGGTGAAGCAGAATCATGCTGTTCGATGTCTGGGACCAGAGTTAATAGAACCGCTTTGAAACTGGGATCAAAGGTTGCCTTCGACCAGAACAATCTCGCCGTCGGCGACTTCCTGGCGGATCTTGACGGCGGCCTGATATTCCGGCGAGTGATAGCAATCATAAGCGGCCTGAAAGGACGGAAACTCGATGACCACGTTGCGGGCCCGGCTTTGGCCTTCCACGGCATCCGTCTTGCCGCCACGGGCCAGAAAGACCGCGCCGAAACGCTCAAAGGCCGGCTTTGCCGTCGAGACGTAATCCTTGTAGCGTTCCGCATCACGCACATCGACGCGCGCGATCCAATATCCCTTTGCCATCAAATCACCTCTTTCGGTTTCTCTTTGGTGATCGGCGAATTTTGCGGCAAGGTCAAGCCACCAGTATGGGCGGCCAGTATGGGCGGCCAATGGGCGAGCGGACGGAAAGGGTGCATGCGCGATGTCTTGGGGCCTTGGCTTTGGCCGCAAGAATGAGGCATTGTCAAATCCAGCGCGACAGCCAGCCCGTCTGGGTCGCCAATCGGAGACGGGGTCAAGGTGGGCAATATTAGCAACCTGATACGCAATGAAATGAGCAGGGAGATCAACAGGCTTCCAAAGCTCACGCCGGTCCTGTTGTTTTTCCTGTTGTCCGTTCCTTTGCTGCCGGTCCCCTTTACCACCGTCTCGCTGATGGAAGGCAGTGCGTTCGCGGCCTCCGCGCCTGCTGCCAGCCATGGCGCGCTTGCCAAACCCTGCGCTCCCTCGGTTTATGATGCGCTGCGCGACACGCCGCTTGAGGCCGAAAGCGTCTTGCGTTTGGCCTGCAAGGTCGAGTTGAGCCATGACGATCTGGTGATGCAAAACCTGGAATTGCTGGGGGCCGATGCCAGCGGTGTCAGTATCGATTGCCATGGCGGTGTTATCGGCCTTCCGGGAAGTGTGCCGAAGGGCGCGCCGCCCACCATCCGCATTGCCTCGCTGCGCAAGGATGATGGGAGCTGGAGCGTTCCGCACGACATCGTGATCCGCAATTGCAAGATATACGGTTCCATCCACATCATGGGGCTTGGCGCCAATGGCGAGGCGGAACTGGTGCGGCAATCCTCGCTCAATCGCAACCATACCGAATATGCCCAATCAGTCGCACCTTCAGGCATCGTGCTGGACACTCTGTCGATTGTCGCCGATGGCCCGATCCCGCTCTATGTCGCGCCCGGTGTCACCCATGTGACCCTCTCGCACTCAACCATCCAGGGGCAGACCAAGGGATCGGCGATCTATCTCGACGCGGAGACCGCGCATAACACCATTTCAGGCAATAGTTTCGAACTGGCGACGCGAAGCCGGGAAATGATTGCGGTCGATGGGTCTGCTCATAATGTCATCGAAGCCAATAGCTTCGCCAACGCGCAGCATGGCGGTATTTTTCTCTATCGCAATTGCGGCGAGGGCGGCACGATTCGCCATCAAACCCCGCAGCATAACCGGATCGCCGATAATAAATTCACCTACCAGGACGTTTTTCGCCCACGCCCGGCTATCTGGCTGAATGCCCGCGAGGCCTGGCGCAATCTCTATTGCTATCAGGACCCGCCAGCGCCCTTCGGCAGCGGTGCCGACAACCATAGCTTTGCCGATTTCAACACCGTCAGTGGCAACCAGATCATTGGTGGGGACGCCGACCTGATCCGCGACAATGGCCAAAACAATGTGCTGAGCGGCAATGGCATCAAGCCTTGAGGACAGCTCCTCATAGACATCAGGTGAAAGCGGCCTGCATTTCGGCGAGAATGACCTGGGTTGCTGCTCTCGGATCGTCTGCCTTGACGATCGGGCGGCCGACAACCAAATGGCTGGAACCGGCATGGATGGCGTCTGCCGGCGTCATCACCCGTTTCTGGTCACCGGCATCACTGCCAGCGGGGCGGATGCCGGGCGTGACAATGGCCATGTCGGAGCCGAGAATGGCGCGCACAGCCTGCGCTTCCTGCGCCGAGCAGACGATACCGCCCATGCCTTTTTCTTTTGCCTGGGCGGCCCGCTTCAAAACCAGCGACCGGGCATCGCCTTGATAACCGGCATCATTGAGATCCTGGTCATCCATCGAGGTTAAGACCGTCACGCCAAGCAGGCAGAGACCCGATCCCTGGGCTGCTTCCACGGCGGCTTGCATGGCTTTCGGATAGGCATGCAGCGTCAGCATGGTCATGCCCATCCTGACGATATTCTCCACTGCCGAGGCGACGGTATTGTCGATATCGAGCAGTTTCATATCCAGAAAGACCTTCTTGCCGCTTTGGGCGAGATCTCGGGCAAATTCCAGCCCGCCTGCAAAAGCCAGTTGATAGCCGATCTTGTAGAAAGTCACGTCTTCGGCCAGCGTCGAGACCAGTTTTTCCGCCTCAGTGACGGTGGCGACGTCAAGCCCCACGATCAAACGATTGCGCGCATCCATCAACGATCTCCCTGCCAGATTTCCATGGCGGTCCAGTCGCATGTGACGGTCAGATCCGCAAGAGTGAAGCAGAAGAGATTGCCGCCACCCGGTGGCTGATCGCCGCTTCGGTGGATCGGCTGGCCTTGCAGGTGGCATTTCAGCAGGGTTCCGACGCCGCCATGACCGATGAAAGCGATGGGAACCGTCGGATCGTGCTGGCCAAGAACATCCTGGATCGCCCCGACAATCCGGGCTTGCGCATCAATGGCCCGCTCCCAGCCGCAAAAACTGTCTTCAGGATGGGCAAAGAACCAGTCCGCCGCCTTTTCAAACTCCGATGGGGTCAGAAATCCGGTCGCGGAACGGTCGTTTTCATGCATGGTCTCGATCTGTTCGACACCAATATTGGCTGCACCCGCCAGGATCGCCGCTGTTTCTACTGCCTTGGTCTCGGCGCTGCTGACGATACGGCCAAGCTGGCGCACCCAAGCGGCTGTCGCCGTCCGGCGGGTCCGCTCCTGCCCCAGGTCGGACAGTCCCCATTGCGGTACCGGCACCTCCGGGTCGATCCGGACCTGCGGATGGGTGATGTAGACGGCAAACATGTCTGGGCTTTCTTCAGCGGCGGCGATAGATCCAGAGCTGGGCTGGCGGAATGTTGCGGACCACGAAATCGAAATGCTGGATGAAATAGCTGCCGCCCTTGGCAATGATCGGCGACATCGGCCCGTAGGAAATCTGCATGAAGGGCCGTCCATGCGGCATACGGTCCAAAAGGTCCTCTAGCAGCCGGATGCGTTCCTGCATCGGGAAGTTCAAAAGCGGCATGGCGGAAATCACGCAGTCGAACGACAGGCCGGACAGCGGGCCCAGCGTCTTTTCCAGGTTGAAGGCGTCACCATGGACGAAATTCACGCCCGGGATCGTCTCCGTCAGGTGCCGGTGGAAGTCGGCGGAATATTCGACCGAAACCAGTTTCTCTGGCTTGATGCCGCGCGCCAGGATCGCCTTGGTGATCACGCCCGTTCCCGGTCCCAGTTCCAGCACTGGCAGTCCGCTTTCCGGCGTGATGATGCTGGCCATGCGCCGGGCGGTAATGGTGGAGGTCGGCACGATGGCGCCCACCAGCTTCGGCCCTTGCATCATGCCCTTGAAGAAACGGATTTCCTCATCGAACTTCTTTTCCAGCCGCTGCTTCAGGTTGAGCTTCATTCGCCGTCATCTCCCAAAAAGATATGCTGCGCCGATCATGGGCGCATAATCGGCATGTTGATGCGATTTGTCGCGAAAACAAGACAAAATGGCGCACATGTGAAAATTTTGTGTCTCACCCAAGTCGGACGGTGTTGCAAAAGACGCAATTCAGCCAGCGCTTTCCGGGTCAGGTAAAACAGAAACGCCGCCCCGGCTTGCGCACGAGACGGCGTTATTGATTGATGGCAGAGACGGATGGTCTAAACGCGCATTGGCATCAGCACGTAAAGCGCATCGTCGCCAGCCGTATCGCGGATCAAGGTCGGCGATCCGGCATCGGCCAGAAGGAAAATCGCTTCTTCGCCGGACAGCTGAGCGGTGATGTCGAGCAGATATTTGGCGTTGAAGCCGATTTCCATCGCGTCGCTTTCGTAGCCGACGGCGACTTCCTCGGTGGCGCTGCCCGAATCCGGGTTGTTGACCGTCAGCATCAGATGGCCGTCGCCGATGGCGAGCTTCACCGCCCGGCCACGTTCCGACGAAATGGTGGAAACACGGTCAACTGCGCGGGCGAATGTCTGGCAATCCACCCGCATTTCCTTGTCATTGGCCTGGGGAATGACGCGCTGATAATCCGGGAAGGTGCCGTCGATCAGCTTCGAGGTCATGACGATCTCGCCAATATTGAAGCGGATCTTGGCGTCGGACACTTCGAGCGCCACGATCAGATCGGGATTATCGACCAGTTTCTGCAACTCGCCAACCGTCTTGCGCGGAATGATGATACCAGGCATGCCTTCCGAACCGGACGGCGCTTCCACGTCGGCGCGGGCCAGGCGGTGGCCATCGGTGGCGACGGCGCGCAGCTTCAACTTGCCATCGGCTTCAATGGTATGGAGGTAAATGCCGTTCAGGTAATAACGGGTTTCTTCCGTCGAGATCGCAAATTGGGTGCGATCGATCAGCATTTTCAGGTCCGAGGCCTTCAACTTGAAGGAATGGCTGAAGC
Organism: Allorhizobium ampelinum S4; assembly: GCF_000016285.1. Lineage (NCBI taxonomy): Bacteria > Pseudomonadati > Pseudomonadota > Alphaproteobacteria > Hyphomicrobiales > Rhizobiaceae > Gillisella > Gillisella ampelina. The sequence goes on from NC_011989.1 coordinate 302,211, forward strand.
TGCCAGTGGTCAGATCAGGGAAATCCTGCTCCGGCAGGCATTGCAACGAGAATTTCGACCGACCCGAGGCGACCGTCATGCTGGCACCATCCGGATTGGTCGAGAGCAGCACCTCAGCGCCGTCAGACAGCTTGCGGACGATTTCATACAGAAGATGGGCTGGAACCGTGGTCGCACCGGCCTGCTCGATATTGGCCGGGGTCGCTTCGGTGACTTCCAGATCGAGGTCGGTTGCCTTCATTGACAGGCTCTGGCCTTCGGCGCGCAGCAGCACGTTGGACAGGATCGGAATGGTATTGCGCCGCTCGACCACCCGATGAACATGGTTCAGGGACTTCAGAAGATTGGACCGTTCAAGAGTAATACGCATCGACGCTGCCACTTTCGACCTGTGCGATCCGGCATTCGGGATCGGCTTGCCTTGATCCGGGCGACGATGCCCGGCTTTATTCGGACGGGCAAAATGGCAGCAAAGACGATCAAAATGCAAGGGCCTGCCGTCTTTTGGCGGGCCTTGGCCGAGGCTTTCCACCACAGATCACGCTCCTTGGCGTGCAGGGACGCTTGCGGGGGCGGCCTGCCTCGCCCATAACAAGGGTTAGGCCATGCGTATCATGCGCCTGAGTGGACTGGTTCGGCCAAGGGCTGTCCGAATGAAAAGAGAATGGGATGAGTGCCGTGGCAGAGACTGTGAACACGCCGGATGACGGGCAGAAAAGCTTCCGGCTGCATGATCGCCCGATCACGGCCCGGCCAATCGAGCCGGCGCTCTATCTGGTGGCCACCCCGATCGGCAATCTCTCCGACATCACTTTGCGGGCTTTGGAAGTGCTGGCCGGGGCCGATGTTCTGGCCTGCGAAGATACCCGCGTCACCCGTGTGCTTCTGGATCGCTATGGCATCACCACCCGTCCCTATGCCTATCACGAATATAATGCCGAGGAGGTCGGGCCGAAGCTGATCGAGGCGCTGGCCTCTGGCAAATCCGTGGCGCTGGTTTCCGATGCGGGGACGCCGCTGGTGTCCGATCCGGGGTATCGGCTGGCGAAGCTTGCCATCGAGGCGGGGCTGCGGGTCGTGCCATTGCCGGGGCCGTCGGCGCCGCTTGCCGCCCTAGTCGGCTCCGGCCTGCCCAATGATGCCTTCCTGTTTGCGGGTTTCCTACCCACCAAGGACAAGGCCCGCCGCGACCGGCTGGCGCAATGGGCGGCAACACCGGCAACGTTGATTTTCTTTGAATCGCCGCATCGGATTGGCGCGACCCTTGCCGCGGCAGCCGAGGTGTTGGGCGCGGAGCGCAGCGCCTGCGTCTGCCGTGAACTGACCAAGACATTCGAGGAATTCCGGCGCGGCACTCTGGTAGAATTATCCGACTGGTATGATGACGAGCGCCAGGTCAAGGGTGAAATCGTGCTGGTGGTCGGGCCGCCGCTGCCCTCCGGTCCCCCGGATGCCGCCGATGTGGACCGGTTGCTGGTACAGCTCGCGCAAACCCTGCCGACGGCGGGGGCGGCTACTGAGGCCGCCCGCCAGACCGGCCTACCGCGCAAGGATCTTTATCAACGCCTGCTGGAGTTGAAGGCCGAGTGAGGGCTGACGAAAAAAAGCCGAGGGAAAAATCCGGCGCAGCGCGCAAGCGGGCCGAACGGCGTGGCCGTTGGTCGGAATATCTGGCGGCTGCCTATCTTCTATCGAAGGGCTATCGGATCGTCGCCCTGCGTTACAAAACCCGCTCAGGCGAAATCGACCTTATCGTTCGACGCGGCGATCTGGTCGTGCTGGTTGAGGTCAAGGCGCGTGCCACGCAACAATCCGCCGTCGATGCGGTGAGTTTTGAGAGCCAGCGCCGCATTCGCGCTGCCGGAGATCTCTGGCTGTGCCGCCAGCCGGATGCCAGCCGCCTGTCGATCCGCTGCGACATTGTTGCGGTACTGCCCTGGCGTTGGCCGAGACATTTTCCGGGTGCTTTTTGAGGACGCATTACCCCTAAAAATATTGGGTATTTTAGTCGGATTTCAGTTTCGCCGCCAATGTGACGGTGCTGTCATAAAACATTCAAGTCTCTGTCATCTTGGCTCACTAAGGGCATGCTCACCCCAGATTGGCGGAGAGGATCTACCATGTTCAAAAAGCTTTCGATGGCGGCGCTGGCCGTGACCGTATCGACCACATCATCATTTGCCGCAACCAACATCAGCTGGTGGCACGGCATGGGTGGCCGCAACGGCGAAGTCATCAATGAATTGTCGCAGAAGTTCAACGCTGCCCAAGGCGAATGCGTTTTGACGCCTGTTTCCAAGGGCTCCTACGAAGAAGCGCTGGCCGCTGGTATCGCTGCTTTCCGCTCGCACGATCAGCCCAACATTCTTCAGGTGTTTGATGCTGGTTCTGCCACGATCATCAATGCCAAGGGTGCCACTATTCCCGCAGAAGATCTGCTGTTGAAGGCCGGTTACAAGTTTGACCGCAGTGCCTTCATTGAAGGTGTGCGCTACTTCTACGCCGACAAGACCGGCAAGTTCGTCGGCATGCCGTTCAACTCGTCGGCGCCTATCCTCTACATCAACACCGAAGCCCTGAAAAAGGCTGGCGTTGAAGCACCAAAGACCTGGGAAGAGTTTGAAGCCATTGCCCCAAAGCTGAAGGCTGCCGGTTATATTCCGCTGGTTCAGTCGCAGTTGACCTGGGAATTCACCGAGAATTTCTTCTCGCGCAACAACATCCAGTTCGCCTCCAACAACAATGGTTATGACGGTCTGGCTGGCACCACCATCAATGTCACCGATCCAAACCACGTGATGATGTATGACAAGCTGAAGGCCTGGAAGGATGAAGGTTACTTCGCCTATTACGGTGCAGGCTGGAACGACAACCAGAAGCCTTTTGAAGAGGGCAAGGTTGCGCTGTGGGTTGGCTCTTCCGGCTCGTTCGGTGGTTTGCAGAAGACGGCTTCCATGCCATTTTCCGCTACCTTCCTGCCCTACTGGGGCTCCATCAAGGGTGCGGGCGTGCATAGCTTTATCGGCGGCGCTGCCCTTTATGCCATGTCCGGCAAGACGGAAGCTGAAAACAAGTGCACAGCCGCTTTCTTCAACTTCCTGACTCAGCCTGAAATCCAGAAATTCTACCATCAGGCCACCGGTTATGTTGCCATCACCACGGCGGCTTACGAACTGGCCAAGAAGGAAGGCTATTACGAAAAGGCTCCTGTTGCCGAAGTGGGCATCAAGCAGCTTCAGCTTCCCGGCGGCGAATGGGACAAGGGCTATCGCCTCGGCTTCTACCCGCAGATCCGCTCTGTGATGGAACGCGAATACAACAAGATCTTCTCTGGTGAAACCACGCCAAAGGCTGCGATGGAAACCATCAAGAAGGAAGCTGACGAAATCCTGGCACGCTTTGCCAAGACCGCAGGCTGAACCCTGACAATTGAGATCTGATCTCTCCCGGAGGCGATCTATCGCCTCCGGGACTTGCTTTGAAAGGTTGCCGCGATGAAGCGCGTTCAGTTCAACTCGCGATTTCTGCCTTATGTCTTTTTGGCTCCGCAATTGTGCATTGTGGCGATCTTCTTCTATTGGCCGGCGGTGCAGGCCATCCAGTCGTCCTTCTATATTGAGGACCCGTTCGGCTTTGGCTCAACCTTCGTGGGGCTGGCCAATTATGTCGATATGTTCAGCTCGTCTGAATATCGTAAGATCGCGCTGTTTACGCTGTGCTTCAGCGTGGTGGTGACGTTTTTGGTGCTGTCCATCGGAACCGTGCTCGCCGTCAAGGCTGATGCCGTGATCCGCGGACAATCGGCCTACAAGACCCTGCTGATCGTTGTCTACGCCATCGCGCCGCCTGTGGCTGGCCTGATCGGCATGATGTTCTTTGATCAACACATTGGTCCCTTCGTGAAATTCGTCGCCCTGTTTGGCTGGGACATGAAGGTGGGTCTGAACTATTTTGACACCGCCTTTGCCATGGTGACAATCGCGGTCTGGAACCAGATTCCCTACAATTTCATCTTCATTCTCTCAGGCCTTCAGGGCATTCCGGCCTCGGTGCGCGAAGCCGCCACGCTGGATTGCCGCTCCGGCACCCGCCGGTTCTGGACCGTGACCATGCCGCTTTTGACGCCGACCGCGTTTTTCCTGCTGGTGGTCAACATGACCTATTCGCTGTTCGATACGTTTGGTGTGATCGACGTGATCGTCAAGGATAAGCCCGCCGATAACCCGATCACCTTGGTTTACAAGGTTTATACCGATGGCTTCCGGGGCAATGACATCGGCTCTTCTTCCGCGCAGTCGGTGATCCTGATGGTCGTCGTGCTGGTTTTGACAATGATCCAGTTCCGCTTCATCGAGCGGCGCGTCCATTACGGTTGAGGAGAAGACCATGTATAAAACCAAACTCTTCGACCATGTGATCTTGCTGCTCGGTGTTCTTGTGATGCTTGGCCCGCTGGTTGTGGCCTTCACCACCTCATCGCATACGGCAGCCGAAATCCACCAAAAGGGCCTGATGCTCTCCATGGGCGGACATCTTGGCGAGACCTATAACAAGGTGCTGTTTGCCCAGACCGGCTTTAACGGCAAGGTCACGGGTCTCAGCATGCTGCTCAATTCGCTGATCCTCGGCCTTGGCTTTGCCATCGGCAAAATCGTGCTGTCGATGATGGCAGCCTATGCGATTGTCTATTTCCGCTTCCGCTTTGCCACGCTGGCCTTCTGGATCATCTTCACCACGCTGCTGTTGCCGCTGGAAGTGCGCATCATGCCGTCCTACAAGGTGGCGAGTGATCTGGGGCTTTTGAATTCCTATACCGGCCTGATCCTGCCGCTGCTGGCGTCTGCCACCGGCACTTTCTTTTTCCGGCAATTCTTTAAATCCGTGCCGGAAGAGCTGTTGGAAGCGGCCCGTATCGACGGTGCCGGTCCATTCAAGTTCCTGATTGATATTTTGATCCCGCTGTCGCGCACGATGATTGCGGCGGTGTTCATCATCATGTTCGTCTATGGTTGGAACCAGTATCTCTGGCCCATGCTGATGACCACGGATGAGAGCTTTTACACACTGATGCGCGGTATCAAGCAGATCCTTCAGGTCTGGGTGGGTGCGCAAATTCCCGATTATAACGAAGCCTTTGCCATGGCCGTGCTCGCTATTCTGCCCCCTGTCATCATCGTGGTGGTATTCCAGAGCTGGTTCATCAAGGGCCTCACCGAAACCGACAAGTAAAGGACAGTCCAATGGCTTCCATCGATATCAATCAGGTCTCGAAAATCTATGACGGCGGTGTGCGTGCGGTCAACAGCGTGGACATCCAGATCAACGACGGCGAATTCATCGTGCTGGTCGGCCCCTCCGGCTGTGGCAAATCGACATTGCTGCGCATGGTGGCCGGGTTGGAAAGCATATCCGAGGGCGTGGTGCGCATTGGTGATCGGGTGGTCAACACGGTTGAACCGGCGGACCGCGACATCGCCATGGTTTTCCAGAATTACGCGCTCTACCCGCATATGACGGTGCGGCAGAACCTGGCCTATGGCCTGAAAAACCGCAAAACCCCTAAGGACGAGATTGACGCACGCGTGGCCGAGGCCGCCCGGATGCTGGAACTGCAACCCTATCTGGACCGCAAGCCCAAGGCACTGTCCGGTGGCCAGCGCCAGCGCGTTGCCATGGGCCGTGCCATCGTGCGCAAGCCGGCCGTTTTCCTGTTTGACGAGCCGCTGTCCAATCTCGATGCCAAGCTGCGCGTCTCCATGCGCGTCGAGATCCGCAAGCTGCAACGCCGGCTTGGTACGACATCGATCTATGTCACGCACGACCAGCTGGAAGCGATGACGCTGGCCGACCGGCTGGTGGTGCTGAACGGTGGCCGGATCGAGCAGATCGGTACGCCGCTTGAAGTCTATCACGCGCCTGCCTCGACCTTCGTTGCCAGCTTCATCGGCTCCCCGGCCATGAACCTTGTCACCGGCCGCCTGGATGGCAATCGTCTGTCGCTTTGGCCGGTCAGCTTCACCTTCGAGGGCGAGACCGATTATCGCGGCGAAGTCACGATCGGCCTTCGGGCGGAGGATCTGACGGTTGCAGCCCCTGGTCAGCCCTATGTGCCATTCCGTGTCGATTATGTGGAAGAATTGGGTGCTGTCCGCCTCGTACATGGGTTTGTCGGCGATCAGGCTCTTTGCGCCTCGCTGCCGGTTTCGACGGTGCTGTCAAACGAGATGCGGCTGGGGGTCGATCCACAGAAATTCCACTTCTTCGACCGGGAAGGCCGCCGCCTTGCTCTGCCCTTTGCCACCGCACAGATGACCTTCGGGGCTCAGGCTGAGACGGTAGAGGCCTGAAAAGCCGGTCGGCTCACGCCATTGCCAGCGAGAGCCGATTGTCACGTTTCCCTTCACCGCTTTCTTGGGCAAACGCTAAAATGCATGTGACTGGATTAACCCGAATTTGATAGGGTTCCCATAAAATTCGGGGACATCATGGGGGACATCGATGCCAGTCAAGCTTTTGTTTGCAGCCATGGCCGGGGCCGCCATGGCTTTGCCACGGTTTAGAGCGGAAGACACGCCACCGCTGGTGGCCGCCAATGCCGATCATTTGAGCCTGCAACCAGCGCCAATCAATCCGGATTGGATTCTTGAGGGCGATCCGCAGGCCCGGCTGGCCAATCACTCACAAAGTCCTGATGAAGCAAGTTCGACAGCTGTCTGGGATTGTACCGCCGGTAGTTTCCGCTGGTATTTCGGCTGGGACGAGACCGTGGTGATCCAGGAGGGCGAAGTGCATGTGACCGCGCAGGATGGCACCGAACGGTTGCTGAAGACCGGTGACATCGCCTATTTCAAGGGTGGGACCTGGGCCACCTGGCGCATCGAGACCTATGTGCGCAAGATCGCATTTCTGCGTAAACCTTTTCCGGAGCCAATCGCGACGCTTTACCGGCTTCGAAATGCCCTGCGGAGCGGATCACGCGCGCCGATTTGAGCGGGTGAAAATTTGGCCTCTGCCGGACGTTGCGTTCGTGGTCGCCGCGTCCTAAATCTTCCTCCAAATGCAACGCGAGAAAGATTATGGCCCAGATCCGCAATGTCGCCGTCCAGATGGACCATGTATCCTCCATCAATATATCAGGGGATTCCACCTTCGCCATGAGCCTGGAGGCTCAGGCCCGGGGCTATAAGCTGTTCCACTATACACCTGATCGGCTGACCATGCGTGATGGCCGCGTCTATGCGACAGTGGAGCCGATGGAACTGCGTGATGTGAAGGGCGATCACTTCACCCTCGGCAGCCCGGAGCGCGTCGATCTGTCCACCATGGATGTGGTGCTGCTGCGCCAGGACCCGCCGTTTGACATGGCCTATATCACCGCCACGCATATGCTGGAGCGCATTCATCCGAAGACGCTTGTCGTCAACGATCCGGCCTGGGTGCGCAATTCGCCGGAAAAGATCTTCGTCACCGAATATGCCGACCTGATGCCGCCGACGCTGATCACCCGCGACCCGGCGGAAATTGCCGCTTTTCGGGCCGAACAGGGCGATATCATCCTGAAGCCGCTCTACGGCAATGGCGGGGCAGGGGTGTTCCACTCCACCCGCGACGACCGCAATTTCTCCTCGCTGATGGAAATGTTCGGCCAGATGTTCCGCGAACCCTTCATCGCCCAAGGCTATCTGCCTGCCGTGCGCAAGGGCGACAAGCGTATCATTCTGGTGGATGGCGAGCCCGTCGGCGCGATTAATCGGGTGCCTGCCGAACATGATGCGCGCTCCAACATGCATGCTGGTGGCAAGCCGGAACCGACGGAACTGACGACGCGCGAGCGCGAGATCTGCGCCCGGATCGGGCCTGCGTTGCGCGAACGCGGCTTCCTGCTGGTCGGCATTGACGTGATCGGCGATTACATGACCGAGATTAACGTCACCTCGCCAACCGGTATCCGCGAGGTGAAGAATTTCGGCGGCGCCGATATTGCCGGCCTGCTCTGGGACGCGATTGAGAAAAAGCGGTCCTGATCCTGTTCGACAATTGATCGGAGAGTGTTTTCTGCGCCCCGCCACGTTGGGTTTGCGAGAGTCTGTCAGATTCATATTGAACCAGACAGACTCTCGCTTCTTTTGTTTTCGTTTGTCTTTTCGGGAAAACCGGTTTCCACTTTTCCCTGACAAACTCTAAAACCTTTGGCGTTGCGGGGTGCCGGAAGCGTTCCCCTTTGTTCTGAAAGCGCAACCAAATACAACCATTTTGCCCTCGAAACGGGTCTTTGTTCATTTATTGTTCTTGTCGTCCTTTGTTTTTCATGCAAAACTATGGTTGCAGGAAATTGCAGCGTGCCCGTTAGGAGCTCCGCTCGATGACTTGATTTAATAAATTGATTTTAAACGCATTTTCTCTTTTTCGTCCGGCGAAATCCATGAAATTGCGTAGGGGCGGATGGACCGCTGCCGGCAAGGGGGCTGGGATATGGTTGCACGGGTTGGAACGGTTGCGTTTCAGGGGATTGATGGCGTGCCTGTCGATGTGCAGGTCATGGTCGCGCCCGGCAAGATCGGGGTGCAGATCGTCGGCCTGCCGGATAAGGCGGTGGCTGAAAGCCGGGAACGGGTTCAGGCGGCCCTGCATGCCTCCGGACTGGCACTGCCGCCCAAGCGGGTGACCATCAATCTGGCACCGGCGGACCTGCCCAAGGAAGGTTCTCATTTCGATCTGGCCATCGCCCTTGGTCTGATGGCGGCGCTGGGTGCCATTCCCGCCGATGTGCTGGGCGACTATCTTGTGGTCGGTGAGTTGAACCTGGATGGCACGATTGCCGCCGTTGCCGGTGCTCTTCCGGCGGCCATGGCTGCCAATGCGCTTGGCAAAGGGCTGATCTGCCCGGCGGATAGCGGCCCGGAGGCGGCCTGGGCGGGGGCGGACATGGATATTTTGGCTCCCCGCAGCCTGATCGCTTTGGCCAACCATTTTCGTGGTACCCAGGTCCTGACGCGCCCGAATCCGGCCAGCCGGGCGCTGCCGGGTAACCTGCCTGACCTCGCCGATATTCGCGGCCAGGAAAGCGCCAAGCGGGCGTTGGAAGTGGCTGCTGCCGGGGGCCACAACCTGCTGATGGTCGGCCCGCCAGGATCAGGCAAATCCATGCTGGCCGCCCGCCTGCCGTCCATCCTGCCGGTGTTGTCTGCACCGGAGCTTCTGGATGTGTCGATGATCCATTCCATCGCCGGGCAATTGGCCGGTGGCAAATTGTCAGACCGCAGACCATTTCGCACGCCGCATCATTCCGCCACCATGGCGGCGCTGGTTGGCGGCGGGTTGCGCGCCCGGCCGGGCGAAGCCTCGCTTGCCCATAACGGTGTGTTGTTTCTCGATGAATTTCCGGAATTTTCGCCGCAGGTGCTGGATGCCTTGCGCCAACCGCTGGAAAGCGGCGAATGCGTCATTGCCCGCGCCAATCACCGCGTCACCTATCCGGCCAGCTTCCAGTTGATTGCCGCGATGAACCCTTGCCGTTGCGGCATGGCGGGCGAACCCGGCCATACCTGCGCACGCGGCATTCGCTGCCTGACCGAATATCAGGGCCGGATTTCCGGTCCGCTGCTGGACCGGATCGATATTCGCATCGATGTCCCCGCCGTCTCAGCCATGGACCTGATCAAGCCAATGGCAGCCGAAAAAAGCGCCGATGTCGCCCGCCGCGTTGCCGTCGCCCGACAGCGGCAGACGGAACGGTTTATCGAGGCGGGCGTGCCTGAAATCCGCATGAATGCGCGGTGCTCGACGGCACTGATCGAAAAGCTGGCCGCACCGGATGCTGCTGGCTTGCAGTTATTGAGGGATGCGGCGGAGAAGTTCAAATTCTCGGCCCGCGCCTATCATCGGGTGTTAAAAGTGGCGAGGACCTTGGCCGATCTGGATGGCTCGGAGGCGCTTGGCCGGATTCATCTGGCCGAGGCGATTTCCTACCGTATTCCCTCGGAACGCCTGACGGCTGCGGCATAACGAAACAGGACTGCGCCTGCTGCTGTAGCCCTCAGACTGCTGACAAAGGCTGCATTTATCCTCGACGTCATGCTCGGCCTTGTGCCGAGTATCTACGCATGTCAATTTAAGTAACAACCTCAATGGCTTATTCAGCAACAACAGATCCTCGGGACAAGCCCGAGGATGACGAAATGCCGAGATCGGGGTTTGTCAACAAACTGAGGGCTACACCTTATGCTGTAGCCCTCGTCTTCATTGTTTGATGGGCACCAATCCCATGGGATCAGCGCATTGAATGCGATTATTCGCCAAGTCCTGCAAACAGCGCCGTCGAGAGATAGCGTTCGGCAAAGGAGGGAATGATCACCACGATGGTCTTTCCGGCATTCTCCGGGCGCTGTCCAACCTTGATGGCGGCGGTGAGGGCGGCACCTGAGGAAATGCCGACTGGCACGCCTTCCAGCCGGGCGACCAGCCGGGCCAGTTCAAATGCTTCGTCATTGGTAACGGTGACAACTTCGTCATAGATTCCGGTATCGAGGATCTTCGGGGCAAAACCGGCGCCGATGCCCTGGATCTTGTGGGGGCCGGGATTGCCGCCCGACAGAACCGGGCTGTCGGCGGGTTCCACGGCGATCACCTGAACAGACGGTTTCTTGGCCTTCAGCACCTGGCCGGTGCCGGTAATCGTGCCGCCAGTGCCGATGCCGGAAACGAAGATATCAACCTCGCCATTGGTATCGTTCCAGATTTCTTCTGCGGTGGTCTTGCGGTGGATTTCCGGATTGGCCGGGTTTTCAAACTGCTGCGGGATGATGGCGTCGGGAATGGTCGCGGCCAGTTCCTCGGCCTTGGCAATCGCGCCCTTCATGCCCTTGGGGCCTTCGGTCAGTACCAACTCGGCGCCCAACAGCGCCAGCATCTTGCGACGCTCGATGGACATGGTTTCCGGCATGGTCAGGATCAGGCGGTAGCCTTTGGCAGCAGCGGCAAAGGCCAGCGCAATGCCGGTATTGCCGGAGGTCGGCTCGACCAGAACGGTCTTGCCCGGTGTGATCGTTCCCTGGGTTTCCAGGCTCTCGATCATCGCCACACCGATGCGGTCCTTGACGGAGGCAATCGGGTTGAAGAATTCCAGCTTGGCCAGAAGATGCGCCTTGACGCCCTTTTCCTTCGCCAGCTTGTCCAGCCGCACGATGGGCGTATCGCCGATGGTCTCGGTGATCGAGCCATAGATGCGGCCACGGCCAGGCTTCTTTGCTTCAGACATGTGTGATCCTCCAGAATAACGCGCTTTGCAGCGACAATAGGATCAAATCACCCAAGCGACCAGAACCCTTTGCCTATCGCCGTGGTTCCGGGGAGAAAAAACCCGCTGCAAAACCAGCGAAAACAAATGTTTATTTCACGCCGCCTTTGTGGCGATATAGGCGGCGGTTCCGGCCAGAATGCTGGCGGCGGCCCGGTTGAGCAGTTTCAACGCGGAGGGCTGCTTCAGCAGCAGCCGCGCCTTGGCAGCCATAAGAATATAGGGAATGAGCACGGCCATCAGCACCACGAATGTCGTGCCGACCAATAGCCCGTAATCCGCCGGGCCAATGGCCTCGAGCGGAATGAGGGTCGGCACCAGGGCGACGTAGAACAGCATGGTCTTCGGGTTGCCGAGCGTCACGAACAGGCCGGACAGGAAGGATGCCATCACGCCCACACTTTTGCGCGCTTCGATATTTTGCGGCAAAAGCCCTGCCGTCCAGAGCTTCCAGGCGATATAAGCCAGGTAGAGCGTGCCTGCGAATTTGATGATCAGGAACGGCGTCACGAAGGTCTGGGCAATATAGGCAAGGCCCAGAATGACGGCGGTCAGATAGCAGAGATCACCCAGAATCAGTCCCAGCCCCATGAAAAAGGTCGGGCGAAAACCGGAGCCAAGCGCCCGCGCCACGATCGCCGTCATGCCGGGGCCGGGAATGGCGGCGGCAATGAACAGGGCTCCGGCATAGGCAAGCAGGCTGGCAAGGGTCATGGTGCATCTCCTTCAACGCCGTATTGCTAATCCTCCCGGCTGCAACTTGCAACGGTGACACGATTGAAATTGCCTGATGTCGGACTTTCTGGTCTTTTGGGGTTTATCGCCTCCCTGCCAAGGACATGTAATGCCCACCACAACGTCACTTCTTGCCTTTGCCCTGATCTGCCTTGGCATGGCGCTGACGCCCGGCCCGAATATGGTTTATCTCGTGTCACGCTCCATCTGTCAGGGGCCGATGGCCGGACTGATTTCGCTGGGTGGTGTCGCGCTGGGCTTCCTGATCTACATGCTGATGTCGGTGCTGGGGATTACGGTGTTGCTGATGGCCGTGCCCTATGCCTATGAGGCGCTGAAACTGGCCGGTGCAGCCTATCTCGCTTACCTGGCCTGGCAGGCGGTCAGGCCGGGCGGGCGTTCACCCTTTCAGGTGCGCGACCTGCCGAAGGACAGCCCGAGACGGCTGTTTGCCATGGGCCTCGTGACCAATCTCCTCAATCCGAAGGTGGCCGTTCTCTATCTGTCGTTGCTGCCGCAATTCATCGATCCGGCCAATGGCAGCGTTTTCATGCAATCACTATTGCTCGGCCTCACCCAGATCGCCATCGGCACCACGGTCAATGGGATAATCGCGCTGATGGCCGGCTCCATCGCCCTGTTTCTCAGCCGCCGTCCGCTATGGATCATGGTGCAGCGCTGGCTGATGGGGACCGTACTGGCCGTGCTGGCGGTGAGAATGGCGACACAGGCGCAGCGGTGAGGTTAAAAGTCGGCCATGGGCGACAGCATGAGCGGTTCTGCTGCTGCATCCAGCCCAAGGCCCGACATCATCAATGAACAGGAACTTTCGTAAGGTACTGGATGTCCTTCCCATGAGAGACGGTCGGGTGGGAAATAGGCTTCCACAGAGCGGGCTCGAACATTGAGATGCGATAAGATGGTGCTTAAAGGCGGAATGTCTTGAGTAACTATATCCAGAAGCTTGAAACTGCCGTCGTTGGCGTATTTCCATGCGATAACAGCCTTGAGAGAAGGCAATAGGCTCAATGTAATCGATGCATCGAAATGAGCATTGAGTAAAAACATCTCAGTCTGGCTGACAACGGCGAAGTGGTTGGAGACCGGCTGGCGACAGATGAGCATATCACGCAAGAGGGCAAGGTCCGCTTCCGATTTGAGGTTGAGTTGCCGTGCGTTGCTATTGGTGATTGGCTGAAAAGCCTGAGACGGCCCCCGAAATTTGCAATGCGGTACAATGCGAAAACCATAGGGCTGGTAGAGCGCAGGCTTGTCGGTCAGTAGAATTCCCGTTCGATATCCTGCGTGCTCTGCCCAGGCAAAGGCGCGCTGCATCAGGTCGCGATAAAGACCACGCCCCCGGAATTCCGGGCGGACTGCACCGGATTGATAGCCCGCAGCAGTCACCGTCGTCCCATTGATCATAAGGGGCATGGCGAAAGCTGAAAAATTAGCAATGCAGCGGCCGGACCGGTCAAAATATCCAAATGGCATGCATGTGGGATCGGGGCCGCCAAGTTGTTCCTGCGCACCGATATCGATACCGAAGACGTCATGCAGCAGATCGACAAGCCCTTGAAAAGCCGAGGGATCGTTGAAATATCCTTGTCGCAGTGTTAGCCCGTCCGGCGCCATGATGCCTCTCAGACCCCCGTCGAGCCAAATCCGCCCGTACCCCGCACCGTATCCGATGTTTCTGTTACCTCAATCACCTGCGCCTGCGTCACCGGCGCAATCACCATCTGGGCGATGCGCATGCCACGAGTGATGGTGAAATCCTCGGCGCCGAGATTGATCAGCAGCACTTTTACTTCTCCGCGGTAATCGCTGTCGATGGTGCCGGGGGTGTTGAGGCAGGTGATGCCGTTTTTGAAGGCGAGGCCGGAGCGGGGGCGGATCTGCGCTTCGAAACCTTGGGGGATTTCCATAATCAGCCCGGTTGGCACCAGAGCGCGTTTTCCGGGGGCAAGGGTCAGTGGCTCGGCCTCGGTTACGGCTGCGCGCAGGTCCATGCCAGCCGCACCCGCCGTCTCATAGGCGGGCAATTCCAGCCCTTCCCCATGGGGTAGACGTTTGAGATGAAGGCGTGGCGCGGACGTATCGTGCATGGAGGTATCCTTTGTTTGCCGGGGTCAATTGCATATTGAACGCCAAAACGCTAGATAACCGGCCAGTTAAAAGGAATTCCTCACATGGCCGAAACGCTCGCAGAGGCGGTCTCCCGCCGCCGCACCTTCGCTATTATCGCTCACCCGGATGCTGGTAAAACCACGCTGACCGAAAAGCTGCTGCTGTTCGGCGGCGCGATCCAGCTGGCCGGTGAGGTGAAAGCCAAGAAAGACCGGATACAGACCCGTTCGGACTGGATGAAGATCGAGCGTGAGCGCGGCATTTCCGTCGTCACCTCGGTGATGACCTTCGAATATGAGGGCAATGTCTTCAATATTCTCGATACGCCCGGCCATGAAGATTTCGCCGACGATACGTATCGCACGCTGACGGCGGTGGATGCTGCCGTCATGGTCATCGATGCTGCCAAGGGTATCGAGCCGCGCACGCTGAAATTGTTCGAAGTCTGCCGGATGCGCGATATTCCGATCATCACCTTCGTCAACAAGATGGACCGTGAAAGCCGGGATATTTTCGAGGTTCTGGATGAAGTAGAAGAAAAGCTGGCGCTGGACACCGCCCCGATTACCTGGCCGGTCGGTCGGTCGAAAAGCTTCTGCGGCTCCTATAATCTGGTCGATAACACCTTCCGTGGTTCCGACAAGCAGGTCGAGGCTTTGCCGGTCAACAGCCCGAAGAATGTCGCGGAAAACCTGCCGGAAAACGAGCGTCAGACCTTTATCGACGAGCTGGAGCTGGCGCAGGAAGCCTGCCGCCCCTTCGACCGGCAGGCCTTTCTCGAAGGCCATATGACCCCGGTGTTCTTCGGTTCGGCGCTCAGAAATTTTGGCGTGCGCGACCTGATCAATGCGCTGGGTGATTTTGCCCCGCCGCCGCGTGACCAGATGGCCGATATCCGCAAGGTGCATGCGGCGGAAGACAAGATGACCGCCTTCGTCTTCAAGATCCAGGCCAATATGGACCCCAATCACCGCGACCGCATTGCCTTTGCCCGGATCTGCTCTGGCAAGCTGGAGCGCGGCATGAAGGCGCGGCTGGCGCGCACCGGCAAGCTGATGGGCCTGACAGCGCCGCAATTCTTCTTCGCCTCGCAGCGACAATTGGCCGATACCGCCTTTGCCGGCGACGTGGTGGGCATTCCCAACCACGGCACGCTGCGCATTGGTGATACGCTGACCGAAGGCGAAGCGCTGGTGTTTCAGGGTGTGCCGAACTTTTCGCCGGAAATCCTGCGCCGCGTGCGGCTCGAAGATGCGATGAAGGCCAAGAAGCTGAAGGAAGCCTTGCAGCAAATGGCCGAAGAGGGCGTCGTGCAGCTGTTTTCGCCGGAAGACGGTTCGCCCGCCATTGTCGGCGTGGTCGGGGCCTTGCAGCTCGATGTGCTGAAAGAACGGCTTTCGGGTGAATATACCCTGCCGGTGTCGTTTGAAATGTCGCGCTTTTCCGTCTGCCGCTGGATTTCGTCAGATCAACCCGGCGAACTCGACAAGTTCATGACGGCGCGGCGCGGCGACATCTGCCGGGATCTGGACGGCGACCCGGTGTTCATGGCGCAGGATGCATTTTCGTTGCGCTATGAGGCAGAACGTTATCCGGCGATCAAGATGGTGGCCATCAAGGAATATCACGTCGCCAAGGCGGCGTGATCACTGTTGGAAAAGCTTGAGACCGCATCACGATTGAAAGATCGTGATGTGGTCTCATTCTGGTTTTACGCCGCTTCGGCAGTCTTTTCTGTTGGCATTTCCATCAGATCCGACAGGAACGTGTCACACCAATGGTTGACATCGTTGACCAGCAGATGGTCCATCATGCCCTTCCAGCGTTGCTGGCGCTCGGCAAGTGGCATATCGAGGGCGCGGGCAATGGCCTGGGCTGTGCCTTCCGTGTCGTATGGATTGACCAGTAAGGCCCCTTTCAGCTCGCGGGCGGCCCCGGCAAAGCGTGACAGGACGAGAACGCCGGGATCATCGGGGTCCTGGGCGGCAACATATTCCTTGGCAACCAGGTTCATGCCGTCACGCATCGGCGTCACCAGCCCGACCTTGGCCAGCCGATAGAGCCCAGCCAGCACCGGACGTGCCACCGAGCGGGTCATATAGCGGATCGGCACCCAATCCACCGTGCCCAGCGCGCCATTCACGCGCCCGGCCTGTTCGGCCACGGTGCGCTGCATGGCCTCATATTCCGGCACTTCAGAGCGGGATTTCGGGGTGATCTGCAAATAGGTCACCTTGCCCTGATAGTTCGGATTGGCATTGATGAAATGCTCATAGGCATCCAGCCGCTGGGTCAGGCCCTTGGAATAATCCAGCCGGTCGACGCCGATTACCAATGCCTTGCCTTCAATGCTTTGCGCGGCGCGCTTCACCATCACGTTGCGCACGGCGCGGCGCGCATAGGCGGCAAAGGCCGCTGTCTCAATGCCAATCGGATAGTGGCCCGCCTTAAACGTCCGGTCATGGGATTTGATCTTGTTGCCCGAGATCGCCTCGCCAATCCCCTCGCGTACAAGAGCTCCGACGAAATTGGCATGGTCGAAATCAGTCTGGAAGCCGACCAGATCGTAATGGGCCAGGCTTTCGATCAGTGTTTCATAGACCGGCATGGCAAACAGCACATCGGCGGGCGGAAGCGGGATGTGCAGGAAGAAACCGATCCGGTTCTTCACGCCCATCTGCCGCAATTCCTTGGCCAGCGGGATCAGATGATAATCCTGAACCCAGATCGTATCATCGGGCTTCAGCAGCGGCACGAGCCTCTCGGCAAAAAACCGGTTGACCCTGAAATAGCCGGTCATGTCCTTGCGGGCATAATCGGTCAGGTCAAGGCGGTAGTGAAACGTTGGCCACAGCACGCGGTTGGCAAAGCCGTGATAATATTCATCGACATCGCGGTCGGTTAGATCAGTCAGGGCGTAGGTGATCTTGCCATCCTCGATCATCGCAAGCTCACCGGCTTCTTCCTCGCCGCTGGAGACGCCCGACCAGCCCATCCAGATGCCGCCCTTGTCCTCAAGGGCAGCGCGCAACGCGACGGCCAAACCTCCCGCCGGCGCCTTATTGGTCTTGTCGGGTACGGGAACACGGTTGGAAACCACAACAAGTCTGCTCATATCATTGTCCTTCTTATCGTTGTTCAGCTTTAGCGGGCCAATCTGGCCAGCGTGTCACGCAGGAGCTGAGGGCTTGCCAGAGACTGGCTGGCCACGCTTCCTTCGAGATCGCCGACGCGGATCGACAGGCCGCCCAAGCGGTTGACGCATTCAAACATCGCCTCGTCGGTCACGTCGTCACCAATGGCGATGGCAACACGGTCGGTGAAAGGCGGCTCGGCCAGATAGGACTGCAAGGCCCGGCCCTTGTCGGCACTGTCAGGGCGGATTTCGACGACCATCTTGCCGCGTTGCAGCTCATAGCCGGGACCTGCCGCCTTAAAGGCATCCGCCATGGCTTTCTCCACCACGTCGGCGCAGGCGGGCGCCTGGCGATAGTGAACGGCGATGGCGGCACCCTTGTCCTCGACCAGCACGCCCGGCCAGGCCTGTTCGAGCTTCGGAAGCTCTTCCTTGACAGCCAGAAAAGCCGGGCTCGGCTCACTGCGGATGATGGTGCCTTCAACCGTTCGCCGCTCGGTGCCGTGTAATCCGGCAATCGGGAAGTGCTTTGGCGCAAACAGCCGGTCAGCATAGGCCAAGGCCCGCCCGGTCACGAGAGCAAGTGCCCCGCCCATGCGTCCTGACAGGGCGGCCAGATCGTCTGCCAGACCAACCGGCACACGGATACCATCCGGGCTCTCGGCAAGATCCAGCAAGGTACCATCAATATCGAGAAACAATGCGTAGCGGTGAGGCTCGGCCTGAAGAAGATCAAACAGCAGCGCTGCTGCGTCTTTTTGTTCGGTTCGCGCTGGCGATCGCTTGATTGCCGATTGCTGGTTTTCCATATCCCGCCTCGTTTCACACGACCTGTTGACGCCAGGATAACGACGGGTGTCCAGTTTGGTTCCCGCAAAATGCAGTTAATTGCGCAATGCAGCATAATTGGCGGGACCGTGACAGGGGCATGGAAAACTGCGATAGATCTGCACCGCCCGCCCACCTTTTCCATCAAAAGGAGCCGAGGTGTTGGAGACTATTGACTTCGACGAGGACGATCATGACCGTTCAAACAAACGATGAAACGCCTCTGCCTCGCATCGCCAATGTCTTGTCGATTGCCGGTTCCGATCCGTCTGGCGGAGCGGGTATTCAGGCGGACCTGAAGGTATTTTCGGCTTTGGGTGTCTATGGCATGGCGGCGCTGACGGCGCTGACGGCCCAGAATACCCAAGGGGTGGCAGCTGTCGAATTGCTGGATCCCATGTTCGTCGCAAGACAGGTTGAGACGGTTTTTGCCGATATCCGGGTCGATGCGGTGAAAATCGGCATGCTGGCCAATGCGGATATCGTCGGCGCGGTGGCCGCTGTGCTTTCAAGCCATCCGGCAGTGCCGGTTATCCTTGATCCGGTCATGGTTGCCAAGGGCGGGGCGGCGCTGCTGGATGACAAGGCAGTTGGCGCGCTGGTCGGGCAGCTCTTGCCGCGGGTCCGCCTGATCACCCCCAACCTGCCGGAGGCTGCCGCACTTCTGCGTGTGGCCGAGGCCGTGGACCGCGACGGCATGGAGGCACAGGCCAGGGCCTTGTTGGGACTGGGGGCCAAGGCGGTGCTTTTGAAGGGTGGGCATTTGCCCGGTAACGAGAGCCCCGATCTGCTGGTCACGCCAACGCTGACCCTGTGGCTGGAGGGCAAAAGGATTGCCACCGCCAACACTCATGGCACCGGTTGCTCGCTGTCCAGCGCGATTGCCGCCGAGCTTGCCAAGGCTGATGATAATAGGACAAACGAAGCGCTGGCGCACGCTGTTACTGTGGCAAAGGCCTGGCTGGCTGGCGCTGTTCGGTCGTCAGGGCAACTGACTGTTGGTTCCGGCCACGGGCCCGTTCATCATTTTTACCAGACATGGCCGAAATAGACGACAGAATGTTATTCCGTCTCTGACCCTGGGAGGGCGCCGATGCTGTCAAGCCAGAGGACGGAGGACCGGCGCCAGCTTTGATGTTTTGGCAGCAGGGCGTCCCGTTGGTTGATGCTACCCCAGCGGATGCCCCAGATATCGGCATCCGTGCCCTCGCCAGTCGTCAGTACGGGGGCGCCGCAGTCCGGGCAGAAGAACTGATGGCGCACGCGACCGTTGTCGCCGTATTTCACATAGGATTTCGGTGGACTTCCTGTAAAATGCAGTTTGTCGCGCGGGGTTGAAACCGTGACCCGGAATGGTGAACCTGTCAGGCGTTGGCAATCGGTGCAATGGCAAATGCCGACATTCTCAGGGTCGATTTCGGCATGATAGGTCACATTGCCACAATGGCACTGTCCATCAATCTGCATGTTCTGAGCCTCCCGCGATGCATTCTAAAGCGTGTTGCGGCTTATCAGCCTCAAGCAACACGCTTTAAGTTTTTGTTTTTACGCATGTCGTTACCGCAAAACCGCTGCACACTTTTGCGCGACATGCTCTAGGGGACTATAATGCATAAGGCTCAGCTTTCGATCCCCATGGCCTTTTCAAAATCCAGCCAACTGCGGTCCATGGCATAGGCCTTGGTGACATAGGGGATGCCAACATGGCCATAGATCACCGGCCAGAGTTGTTGCTCTGCTGTGTCCTCCTGCACGCCGGCGATCTGTTGCAGGTAGAGCACGGAGGCGAGACCGCTGCGGTCTGCACCGCCCTCGCAATGGATAAGGATGGGCTTTGGTGCGGATTTCAGCAGAGCAACCAGTTGCTCGGCCTTGTCGATGGTCAGGCCCTTGCCAGCCGACATGCGAAAATCGATGTGGCCGATGCCAAGTTCCCGGGCGGTTGCGACTTCCTGCGCATACCAGGGGGAAGGGGAGGGGCCGCGCAGATTGACGATGGTCTTGATACCGTAGCGCCCGGCATAGTCCTTGATATCGGCGGCACTCGGTTGGGCGGAGCGATAGAATTCACCAGGAATGACCTCGTGGAAATTGCCTGTCAGGCGGAGATAGCCAAGGTAAGCGCCACAGGACAGCAGACCGGTCAGGCAGGCAAGGGCGGTATAGCGGGTGGCTTTCGCCAGCAGGATGGACATGGGCTCACAGGGGTCGGATCAAATAACCATCCCCCTGTAAAACCCGAACCTGACATCGAACTGAAAGACGCGACCACCTGCCGCATCCTATCATCACAGTGTCGTCAATACGCAGTGATCAATGATCGGCCTTGATGAAGGTGCCGTTCTTCAATTCGCGCATGGCCTCCATCAGCTCTTCCCGGCTGTTCATGACGATTGGTCCATGCCAGGCGACCGGCTCCTTGATCGGCTTGCCGGTCACCAGCAGGAAGCGGATACCCTTTTCACCAGCCTGAACGGTGATTTCGTCGCCGGTATCAAAGACCACCAGCGTGCGATTGCCCGAGAGGTCACGGATATTCAGTTCTTCGCCCTGAAATTCTTTCTCGACTTTGACACCGAACGGCTTGGAGGCATCGCGGAACGAGCCGGAGCCCGCGAAAATATAGGCAAAGGCCGACCGATAGGTATCGACAGGAAAACGCTTGGTCTTGCCGGGTGGAACGGAGATATCGAGATAAACAGGCTCTGCGGCAATGCCATCGACCGGGCCGGATTTGCCCCAGAAATCGCCGCTGATCACCCGCACCGCCGTACCGTCGTCATCGACCACGACAGGAATGTCGGCGGATTTGATATCCTGATAGCGCGGCGCAGTCATTTTCAGCGAGGAGGGCAAGTTGGCCCAGAGCTGGAAGCCATGCATCTTGCCGGAAAAATCGCCCTTCGGCATTTCCTGATGCATGATGCCGCTACCTGCCGTCATCCACTGAAGGTCGCCTGCGCCAAGCTGGCCATGATTGCCGAGGCTGTCGCCATGGTCCACCGTTCCGGCCAGAACATAGGTGATGGTTTCGATACCGCGATGCGGATGCCAGGGAAAGCCGCGGATATAATCCTGCGGATCATCATTGCGAAAATCGTCCATCATCAGGAACGGATCAGTCATCGAGGGATCGCCGAAGCCGAAGACGCGGTGCAGCTTGACACCGGCCCCTTCCATGGTGGGCGTGGCGCGACTTTCGTGTTTGACGGGGCGAATGGACATCGGTCTGGCTCCTTTCGAGCGGAATATGATTTGCAGCCAATATAAGGCTTTTCAAACGCAGGCGAAGGGCATCAAGCGCAACGCAGTGTTCACAGAACGGTTCTTCACGGACCCCCGCTCTTCACAAAACACAATGCCGCACTGCGAAATGTGATTGCCGCTTTCGTCACGAATCTGACATGAAGAAAGCCGAGCTTTACGCTTCATTATACACCTTCCTTCAAGATTGGCTTTGCCGGGACAAATGAGGACCGGTCTTGCCGGAGCATGAATGCCATGTGTCGTTGGGCAGCCTATCGGGGAGAACCGCTCTTTATCGAGGAGTTGGTATCGTCACCCGCCCATTCGCTGATCGAGCAATCCGTCTGCGCCACCCGCGCCAAGACATCCACCAACGCGGACGGTTTTGGCCTTGCCTGGTACGGCGACCGGCCGGAGCCAGGCCGGTTTCGCGATGTTCTGCCTGCCTGGTCGGATTGTAACCTGAAAAGCATCGCTCGGCAGATCCGCTCGCCGCTGTTTCTGGCGCATGTGCGCGCCGCAACCCATGGCGCGACCCGGCGCGACAATTGCCACCCGTTTGTGTATGGTAACTGGTCTTTCATGCATAACGGCCAGATCGATCATTTCGACCGTATCCGCCGCGCCATGGAAAGCATGCTGGACGACGAATATTTCAACGCCCGCACTGGCTCGACGGATTCTGAGTTGTTGTTCCTACTGGCCATGCAATTCGGCATGAAGCATCGCCCGATTGCGGCGATGGCCGAGGCCATCGGTTTTGCCGAAAGGCTGAGCGCAGAGATCATTGGCACGACCCGGGTGCGTTTCACCGCCGCCTTCTCTGATGGCGAGGCGCTGTATGCGGTGCGCTATTCCACCGACGCTTTCGCCCCGACGCTGTATGCCGGGCCGATGGGACACAAGGGCGGGCATTGCCTGGTGTCCGAACCGCTCAATGATGACACGGAAACCTGGGTAGAGATCCCGCCGGGAAGCGCCGTGATCCTCAATGATGAGGGTCTGAACGTCATGGATTTCGAGCCGGAAATCGGCAACGCGCCTGCTCGGGTGACGGAAATGGCCGGCTAATCTAGAGTCTGTCAGGTTCAGATTGAACCAGACAGACTCTAGATTCTCTTGTTTTCGTTTGTCTTTTTGGGAAAACCGGATTCCACTTTTCCCTGACAAACTCTAGGTTTGCCCTGGATGCCAATAGGGCTGCGGCATCACGGTGTGCTGACTTGCCGCCTCACTTCCTCAACGAAGGTCTTCAGCGCACCACGATAGGAATCGCGGCGATAGGCAAGCGAAAGCGGTGCATCGAGGCCGGAGCCGGGCGCAAAACGACGATAGGCGACGCCGGAGGTTTCCAGCCGTGCCATGGACTGCGGAATGATCGACAGGCCAAGGCCCGCCGCCACCAGGCTGAGGGTGGAGACCAGTTTCGGTGCCTCCTGTGCGACATTCGGACTGAAGCCGGCGGCCTGGCAGGCGGCGATGATCCGGTCATACAGCCCTTGCGCCAGGGGGCGGCGATAGAGAACAAAAGTTTCTCCGGCCAGCGCGGCAAGCGCGACGGTATCCCTGTCGCCGTTTTGGCTGTGCAGGGCCAAAGGATGGGTGTCGGGCAGAGCCAGTACCATGTCTTCGATATCGACGGTCTCGATGCTGAGCGTTGGCCCCGATCCGGGCAAAGCACCTGCGGTGGCGCGGATGAAGGCCGCATCAAGCCTGCCGGCGGACAATTCACACAGAAGTTCCGTCGTAGAGCCTTCGTCCAACCGCAGTTTCAGCGACGGCGAGGAGAGCCGCATGGCCCGCACGATGCTAGGCACCAGCGGATGAAAGACTGCCGAGGTGGTAAAGCCGATGGCAAGCTCGCCGATTTCGCCGCGCGCCGCCCGTTGTGCGGCCTCAACGGCCATATCCACATCGGCAAGGATCTGTCGGGCGCGGGCGATAAACGCCACCCCCGCCTCGGTCAGCGCCATGCCGCGGGGCTGGCGGATAAACAGCGTCACCCCGACCTCTGTTTCCAGAGCCTTGATCTGCTGGCTGAGAGGTGGCTGTTGCAGGCCAAGTCGCTCCGCCGCACGGGTCAAATGGCCCTCTTCGGCGACGGTCACGGCATAGCGGAGGTGACGTAGTTCAATCATGCCATATCTTTAACATATGGAGAGTGGGTTATCCATATATTGGACATCAGGATTCGAGCGGCGTATGGAAGAGAAAAGACGAAGCGGACGATGGTCATGACGAAGACAGTTCAACGGGAGACAGTTCAGGCCGAGACAGGTCGGGCCGAGCCGCCGCTCCATCATCCCGGCATCGCCGAATTGTTTACGGGCTTTCTAGGCCTTGGCCTGATGGGGTTCGGCGGCGTATTGCCGATGGCGCGGCGGATGATGGTGGAGGACCGGCACTGGCTCTCCCCTGGCGAATTCATGGACCTGCTTGGCCTCTGTCAGTTCCTGCCGGGTGGCAATATCATCAATATGTCGGTGGCGGTTGGGTTGAAATTTCAGGGCTGGAAGGGTGCGCTGGCCGCCGCCTTCGGCCTGATTGCCGCACCGACGGCCATCGTCATCTGTCTCGGTTACA
The DNA here is from genome assembly GCF_000016285.1 of Allorhizobium ampelinum S4. Taxonomy (NCBI): domain Bacteria; kingdom Pseudomonadati; phylum Pseudomonadota; class Alphaproteobacteria; order Hyphomicrobiales; family Rhizobiaceae; genus Gillisella; species Gillisella ampelina. The sequence continues at coordinate 326,165 of NC_011989.1, forward strand.
TTTACGACCGTTACCGCGACAATCCGCAGGTCGAACATCTATTTGCGGGTCTGGCGGCTGCTGCATCGGGTCTGCTGATCTCGCTGGCCTGGAAAGTCCTGCAACCGCTGAAACACAAGCTCTGGGCGCTGGCCATCGTCGCCCTGTGTTTCATTGCCATTGCGGTTTTTCGATTGCCGCTGTTCGCCACCATGCTGGTTCTGGCGCCGGTCTCTATTGTTCTGAGCTGGAAATTGTCGAAATGATTGCCACCCTGATTTCTCTTGCCCTGATTTTTACGGAATTGTCGCTAATCGCCTTTGGTGGCGGCAATGCCATCCTGCCGGAAATGCAGCGCCGGGTGGTGGAGGTCCAGCATTGGATGAGCGCCAGCGAATTCAGCGCGCTGTTTGCGCTGGCCCAGGCGGCTCCCGGGCCGAATATGATGGTGGTGCCGCTGGTCGGCTGGCATGTGGCGGGCTTTGCTGGGGTGGTCGTCACCTCCATCGCCAAATTCGGTCCGTCCTCGCTGATCACCGCTGGAGCCGTGACGCTCTGGGAGCGCTTCAAGGACCGGCCCTGGCGGCGGATCGTCCAAGCCGGGCTTGCACCAATGACGGCAGGCCTCGTCACCTCCAGCGCCGCCGTGATCACCAAGGCCTCGGCAACCAGCCCAATTCTCATCGGCATTGCGACTGGCTGTGCGGTGCTGACCGCGATAACTAAGGTTCACCCGCTGATCGCGCTGGGCAGCGGCGCGCTGATTGGACTTATCTTTATTTAGGGAGATTTGAAGCCGAGCATCCCGGCAATGGTTTGGGCAAGCCGGTCGGCAACGGCATCCTTGTCCATATCCGGCCAGTCCTCGCTACGATCCTTGTAGATCAGGGTCACCCGGTTTCGGTCGCCGCCCATGATGCCGGTCTGTGGTGAAACATCGTTGGCGACGATCAGGTCTGCACCTTTACGCTCCAGCTTAGCACGGCCATTGTCCTCGACATTCTGGGTCTCCGCAGCAAAGCCGATAACCAGGGCCGGGCGTTTTTCATGGTGGCCAACCGTCTTCAGAATGTCTGGATTTTCGGTCAGCGTCAGCATCGGAGCGGCGTCGCCTGGCTGTTTCTTGATCTTGTGCTCTGATGCCATCTCGACCCGCCAGTCTGCCACCGCTGCGACCATCACGGCGATGTCGGCGGGCAGGTGGGCGAGCACAGCGTCGCGCATGTCCTCGGCTCGCTCGACATGGATCGTTTTGACGCCTGTCGGGTCTGCAAGGCTGACCGGACCTGATACCAGTGTCACCTCGGCACCCAGCCGAGCAAGAGCCCCGGCAATAGCATGGCCCTGCTTGCCGGAGGAGCGGTTGGCGATATAGCGCACGGGATCGATCGGCTCATGGGTCGGGCCTGAGGTGACAATGGCCTTTTTGCCTGCCAACGGCTTGAAGGAGTCGTCAAAACAGGCTTCGACCTTGGCGACGATCTCCAGCGGCTCGGCCATGCGGCCAAGACCTTTCTCGCCGCTTTCAGCCATTTCACCGGCCATCGGCCCGATGAACTGGATGCCATCGGCCTTGAGCTGCGCAACATTGCGCAGGGTGGCGGGATGCGCCCACATTTTCGGGTTCATGGCCGGTGCGATCAGCACGGGCCGGTCGGCGGCAAGCAGCACCGCCGAGGCCAGGTCATCAGCCAGCCCATGCGCCATTTTTGCCATCAGGTCGGCGGTCACGGGCGCAACGACGATCAGATCGCAATCACGGGCCAGCCGGATATGACCGACATCCTGTTCGTCCTCGCGAGAAAACAGGTCGGTATACACATGGGAGGCCGAAAGTGCGCCGACCGCGAGCGGCGTGATGAATTCCTGGGCGGCCCGCGTCATGATCGGGCGCACCGAGGCACCTCGCTCGCGCAGCCGCCGGATCAGCTCCAGGCTTTTATAGGCGGCAATGCCGCCGCTGATGATCAGGAGAATACGCTTATCCGTCAGCGTCATGAAAAGCCTGCCATGAAATTATCGGTGCGAACCGGACATTACCGCATAAGCGCCTGAAAGGAGAAACGATAAGATACGGAATCGATCCAATCCTCTATCGGGCTAGGTCTATCGGCACGCAGGCAATCGTTCCCGCCGCGATCTCCTGGTAGAAGAGCCCTTCGCCCAGCGTTGCGGCCATGGATTTGATGATCCGGCTGCCGAGGCCCGTGCCCTTCGGGGCAGCGCCAGGACTGATGCCGATGCCGTCATCCTCCACCGTCAACAGCGCATGGCCGGGCTGCGCATGACACAGCCGCACGCGGATTTCGCCGTCCTTGCGGTCGGGATAGGCATATTTGATCGCATTGGTCACCAGTTCGGTGACGATCATGCCGATGGAGACGGCGCGGTCAGCTGTGAGAGAAATCGGCTCGGCATCGACTGTCAGGGTGATCGGCTTGTCGGGATTGGCAAGCGAACCGCCGATTTCCCGCACCAGATTGGCGATATAAATGTCCATATCGACCCGGCTGACATCGTCTGACGTGTAGAGGCTGCGATGCATGCCGGCAATGGCGGTAATGCGAGCCTGGGTCTCTGTCAGCTCGGCCTTGACCTCATCGCTGCGGGCATTGGCGATCTGAAGCCGCAGTAGGCTTGCCACCAATGCCAGACTGTTGGCAACGCGGTGGTTGACCTCGCTGAGCAGCGCTTCCGCCCTTTCCTTGGCAAGGCGGATTTCCTCGTCCGCTTTGACCTTGGCTTCGCGCAGCCGGGCATTTTCGACCGATTGTCGGATGGCGCTTTCCAGCAGCGACAGGAAATCCTCGCTGGTCGTCTTGATGACGTAATCGGAGGCGCCTGCCTTGATCGCGTCGATGGCGATACGGGCTTCGTTGGAGCCGGTCACATAGACCACCGGCGTCATGATATGCCGTCCACGCAAATGCGCCAGCACATCGTGACCGGTCATATTGCTGAGATAATGATCGAGAACAATAACGTCGAAGTTTTCAGACGCCAGAAAGCCCAGCGCCCGCTCCAGATCTTCTGCATGGGTGACGGAATGTCCGTTGCGCCCGAGTGCTTTCTGCACCAGCCGCACGATGGCCGGGTCGTCATCGAGATAAAGAATTCGGACATTCATGGGGCGGTCGGCTCGTTACGGGATCTGCATCACGGAAAAAAACAGCCCGAGCTGACGAATGGCATTGGCGAAATTGTCATAATCCACCGGCTTGGTGATATAGACATTCGCACCAAGATCGTAGCAGCGCTGGATTTCCCGTTGATCATCCGTTGTGGTGAGAATGACGACCGGCAGCCGACGTGTGTGCTGATTGGTCTTAACTTGTTCGAGTATATCGGTGCCCGACATATCCGGCAAGTTAAGATCGAGTAAAATTAGCAGGTATCGATCTGCCGAGGTTTCGCCGGAACGGTCCGTACCCAGGATATAATCCAGCGCGTCGGTGCCATTGGTAAACGGCACGATCTCATTGTTGACCCCGGCCCGGCGGACATTTTTTTCGATCAGGCGTGCATGTCCCTCGTCGTCTTCGACCATGACGATGGTCACTTCCTTGGCCACTGCTTTCATGCTCAGGTCCCTACCAATTTCGAAAGGTCGCGCGGCAAGCGCAAAATAAATGTCGAGCCGACGCCGATCTTGGAGCGTACGGTAATTTCACCTCCCAGGTTGCGCGTCAACGAGCGCACATGGGCAAGGCCAATGCCTTCACCCACCTGGTTCTGCTGTCCCGAGCGGCGGAAAAGCTCGAAAATCCGTTCATGATCCTGCTCAGCGATGCCGCGGCCGTTATCCTCTATTTCCAGGCGAATGAAGTGCCGTCCATCCGAGACCGCCCGGATAGAAAGAACGACCGGGCGATCTGGGGACTTATATTTGATAGCGTTGTCAAAAAGGTTACCGAGAATTTGCTCCAGGGACAACCTGTCGGATATGATGCTGGCAACGTCGGTTGAAATTTCGGTATGCCCGCCGCTCTCGCTGATCTGGTGGTGGACGCTGGCGGCCGTTGTCTCGATCAGCGGCTTCAGATCCAGCTCTTCCGGCTTGAGCTGGCGGCGTCCGTCGCGTGAGATTTTCAGGATGGCGTTGATCAGCCCGTCCATCTTGCGGGTCGAGGAGCGGATGAAGGAAATCGCTTCCGGCAGGTCCTCGGAGGCGGCAAGCCGCGCATCCTCAATCTGTTGCGGCGTCAAGGGTTGTCCATCCGCCAGAACATAGGTCTTCAATATCTGGAGCGCGCTGTCCAGTTCGGCGGTAAAGCCCATGATATTGACGAGGGGTGCGCGCAGGTCGTGGGTGATGATATAGGCGAAGCGCTGGATTTCCTGGTTGGCCTGCATCAGGTCTTCGGTTCGCTCCTGCACACGTTCTTCCAGCCCCGCATTGAGGACCTCCACCTCCTGGCGGGCCTTCAACAGATCGCGCACGTGCTGGATGATGATCAGGATCGCGCCGCCGATCACGATCACGATGGCCACGGCCCCGCCGATGGTAAAGACCTGCAACCAGCCGATGGCCAGCAGCTGACTGGCAATTCCCTGGTCTATCCTGTTGTCGGATTCGTCGCGGACCTCGTCAAGTACGGTGCGGATCTGGTCCATCAGCTGCTTGCCGTAACCGGCCCGGACAAGTTCGTAGGCCTGGCGGATGTCGCCGCTGCGGGTCAGCTCGACGGTCCTGGCCAATTCTTCAAGCTTGGCCTTTACCAATTCGCGCAGCTTCTCGACATCCGGGGCATGCTCAGGGCGCGGCTCCAGCAGATGGACGAGACTGTCCATTTCCGTGGTCACATCGCCGATGGCCTGGCTGTATGGTGTCAGGAAAGCGACATCACGGGTAATCAGATAGCCTCTCTGCCCCGTTTCAGCATCAGTCAGCGTCTGCATCAGGTCGGCGCTGGCGCGTCGAATGACCCGCTCCTCGACAACAGTTCCGAAGGTGACGCGAGTCTTGCCGGTCAGCCACAGGGTCGAGCCGATCAGGCTGACCAGGAGGAGGCAGCCCAGGCCAAGCACAAACAGACTGGAGCGGATGAAACCTGCGTTTGTTGCCGACATGCAATCCTACCCGCCATGACCCAGTTGAAACGCAATGAACAGCAGGCAGAGCGCAATCACCCAGAGGGCCAGTCGGCCTGAGCGACTGTGGCGTGCCTGCGCCCTGCCGATGGCATCGGTGGTGCTCTCGTCGAAACGCAGTCCATGCTCGCTCATCTGCATCAATTCACTATGGAATTTCTCGGTTTTGGCTGCGATTTCCGGCAGGGCTTCCGCCACCCGCACTGCGGCGCGAATGCCGTCCTTCATGTCGGTGACGATGCGTTTTGGACCGAGATTGGCTTTGATCCAGTCCGCGACGACGGGCTCTGATGCCTTCCACATGTTGAACCGTGGATTGAGCATCCGCGAGACGCCTTCGACCACCACCATGGTTTTTTGAAGCATCACCAGTTCCGGCCGGGTCTGCATGTCGAACAGTTCGGTGACTTCAAACAGCAGCGTCAGCAACCGCGCCATGGAGATGGTTTCGGCAGGCTGGCCGTGAATGGGCTCGCCGATCGCCCGGATCGCCTGGGCAAAACTGGCCATATTGTGGTGGGAAGGCACATAGCCAGCCTCGAAATGCACTTCCGCTACCCGCATGTAATCGCGGGTGATGAAGCCATAGAGAATTTCCGCCAGAAACCGCCGCTCTTTCTTGCCGAGCCGCCCGCAAATGCCCATGTCCACGGCAACGATCATGCCTGCGGGATCGACGAACAGATTGCCCGGATGCATGTCGGCATGGAAGAAGCCATCGCGCAACGTATGGCGCAGGAAGGACTGGATCAACGTATCGGCCAGCGCATCGAGATCATGACCGGCGGCCTTCAGCGCCTCGACATCGGACATCTTGACGCCGTCGATCCATTCCATGGTGATGACGTCGCGGCCCGTGCGTTCCCAATCGACCTGCGGGACCCTGAAGCCGGGATCGCTGGCGGTGTTTTCGCCCAGTTCCGACAAAGCGGCGGCCTCGAGCCGCAAGTCCATTTCCACTTTTGTGGTCTGCTCAAGCGTTTTCGTCACCTCGACGGGGCGCAATCTGCGGGTCTGCGGCAGCAGCATTTCCTGCAAATGCGACACGAGATACATGACTTCGAGATCAGCAGCGAAACGGCGGCGCACGCCGGGACGGATGACCTTGACGGCAACCTGTTTCACGCCGACAGGCGTTTCCACCATGCAGGGATGCACCTGGGCGATGGAGGCAGCGGCAATCGGCTCGCCGAAACTGGCATAAAGCTCCTCGACCGGACGCCCAAGCGACAATTCAATCGATGCCTTGGCCTCTCCCGTTGGAAAGAACGCCATGCGGTCCTGCAATCCGGTTAGATCATCGGCGAGTTCGGCGCCGACCACATCCGGCCGGGTCGCCAGGAACTGGCCAATCTTGGCGTAGGACGGCCCCAGCCGCTCGACGGCTTGGGACAGGCGGTCGGACCGCAATGTGCCTCGGGCGCGCTTGCGCTCGAAGACTGCGGCGACTTTCTTTGCAAAGCCGACGCTCGGCGGCAGTCCTTCGGACGGCAGCGCCGAGACGACACCTTCGCGAACGAGAATCCAGCCGACACGGGCCAACCTGAAATAAGCGCTGACTGTGCTCATCAATCGATCTTCAATCCGGCGGTCTTTCGGTCAGGCATTGTTCAGATCTTCCAGCCGGAATGGAGGGCGGCAATGCCGCCAGTGTAGTTGGTGAAGGACACCTTGGAAAAGCCCGCCTTGGTGATCATCGCGGCAAAATCCTGCTGATTGGGGAATTTGCGGATCGATTCCACCAGATATTGATAGGGCTCGGCCTCACCGGTGATCATCTTGCCGAACCGTGGGATCGCCTTGAATGACCATTGATCGTAAAAGCGATCCAGCAGCGGCATCTGCACCTCGGAAAATTCCAGCACCAGAAGGCGCCCGCCGCGTTTCAGCACGCGGTAGGCCTCGCTCAGCGCGACATCGATGCGGGGCACGTTGCGAATACCAAAGGCGATCGTATAGGCGTCGAATTGGTTTGCTTCGAAGGGCAGGGCCTCGGCATTGGCCTCGACGAAGGTGAGATTGTCGGAGAGGCCTTTTTTCTGGGCTCGCTCCTGGCCGACACCCAGCATGGAGCCGTTGATATCGAGCACGGTGGCATGGGCAAGCCTGCGCGAGGCCTCGATGATGCGAAAGGCGATATCGCCCGTGCCGCCGGCCACGTCCAGCACCTTGTAGCCTGCATCCTTACGCGGGTTGAGCGCGGCAATCAGCGCATCCTTCCAAACCCGGTGCATGCCGGCCGACATCACGTCGTTCATGATGTCGTAGCGCTTGGCAACCTTGTGGAACACGTCGTTGACAAGACCTTGCTTTTCGCCTTCCGCCACATCGCGGAAGCCGTAGGAGGTTTCCATGCCGCCATCGGCGGAGGTGCGGCTTGCGACCATCGGCTCAACTCCATTCTCTCTAAAACAATACCAGCGACCTTGGCGAGGCCCGGTCCCTTGCACTATGTCTGCGGCACGATTGCAATAGCCCGTCGGAATATTGGCGGGATATTGGCAGGGCAATGCCATAACAGGCCGTCTGGTCCTTAAACCATGATGCGTGCCACTGAAATAGAAACATGGAGCCTTCATGCCGGAATTACCAGAGGTGGAAACCGTAAAACGGGGACTGGCGCCATCCATGGAGGGGCGGCGGCTGACCCGCCTGGAACTTCGGCGGACGGATCTGCGCTTTCCCTTGCCGGTCGATTTTGCGGCGAGGACGCAAGGCCGGCTTATCGTCTCTCTGTCGCGGCGAGCGAAATACCTGCTGATCGATCTCGATGACGGTGTCTCGATTGTCTCCCATCTTGGCATGTCCGGCTCCTATCGGATCGAAGCCGCAAATGAGACCGGCCTGCCGGGCCAGTTCCATATGGCGCGCTCCCGCGATGAAAAGCATGACCATGTGATCTTTCATCTGAGCGGGCCGGAGGGCGACCCATTGAGGGTGATCTATAATGACCCACGCCGCTTCGGCTTCATGGATATGGTCGAACGCCGTCACATGGATCGTCATGCCGCCTTTGCCGGGCTGGGGCCGGAGCCGGTCGGCAATGCGCTCGATGCCGACTATCTGGCCTTCCGGTTCAAGGGCAAGGCGCAGCCTTTAAAGACGGCTCTTCTCGATCAGAAGGTGATTGCTGGTCTTGGCAATATCTATGTCTGCGAAGCTTTGTGGCGGGCGCATTTGTCGCCGGAAACACCTGCGCGCGCGCTGGTTAATGCAGAAGGAAAGCCCGTGGCGGCACTGGAAGACCTGACGCAGGCCATTCGCACGGTCATCGCCGAGGCGATCGAGGCTGGCGGCTCCTCGCTGCGAGATCATATCCAGGCGGATGGCTCGCTCGGTTATTTCCAGCACAGTTTCAATGTCTATGACCGCGAAGGCGAAGCCTGCCGCACCCCCGGCTGCACAGGGACGGTCGAGCGCATGACCCAGGCGGGGCGGTCTACCTTCCATTGCCCTCAGTGTCAGAGATGAAGCGCCTTCGGGCCTCTGGCGAAAATGATGTGGCGGTTCGAAGGGCGCCTGCCGGCACAAAGGTTGAGAAAGCGCGTTGACGACGCCGTTCTTTCCCGCTATATGCCCGGCCACAGTTAGGAAAGCTTATCGCTTTCCACGATTGCTCCCGAATTGCTGGTATTGCAGGTCGCAACGACTTGGCGGCGAAGGTGGAGTTTTGGTTCGTATTCGAGAGAGGCATCCATGGCCAATACTACATCGGCGAAGAAGGCGACCCGCAAGATCGCTCGCCGCACCGCAATCAACAAGAGCCGCCGTACGCGCGTTCGTAACTTTGTTCGCAAGGTTGAAGAAGCCATCGCTTCTGGCGATCAGGCACTGGCTGCAGCCGCATTGAAGGCTGCCCAGCCTGAACTGCACCGCGCTGCTTCCAAGGGCGTTGTTCACGCCAATACCGCGTCGCGCAAGATTTCGCGTCTTGCCAGCCGCGTCAAGGCGCTCGCCGCCTAATTTTCGTCGAAAATTAACATTTTGATCAGCCTGGCTTTTTAGCCGGGCTTTTCGCGTTTTGATATTTTTTTCATTTCATCACTATTGCACGTTACGGTTTCATGTCACTCCAGTGACACGATATTCCTTTTTAGATCAATGGCTTGCCGGAGGTTCTCCCTCCTGATCGATCTTTCCTTTACGGCAGGACTGTGCGATTTTGAGTCAAGTGATTTTTTTATTTTCAGGCAATATCAGGGCTTGCAATGATGGAGCCCGCCAAACTCCTTGATTCAAAAGCGATTCTTTTTTGGCTTTTGTGCTCCGAGAAACTTCCGGGACGGAGTCAATGGCGCGCTGTTAATTTTAGGTAAAATTCATTGTTGATCTCGGCATTCGATCCTGCCTAAATGCATTTCAAGAGAGGTGCGGATCTTGGCTCCTGTCGGAAAGACACAAGCTGCAAAAGCTGGTTTTTCTGAAAATCCTCTCCGGGCGGAACGGCTCAGTTTCGTTTCATCATACATTGGTTCTCATACGGAACTCGTTTCCATTTCAGGAAACGAGAGTTGGAGTTTGTGTGTCCAGCTTAAGTTGGAAGCATCCTATTTAAATTTCGGAATAAGAGAGGGAAAGACTGGCCCGACATAAACGAGGATGAAGGGCCTTGAACGAAATACCTGTGTCATAACGGCATATGCTCATTCCCTGCTGCATTAAATTAGGCAATGCGGATTGAGGAGCTCCATTTGGCAGATATGATGATCAGCATGGTTTGCGTTCTTTAAGACGCATGCTGCTGTGAGAATGCATGATGGTGAATGCCTGACGAGACCGGTGTCCTTACGAGGGGACGTCGGTGTTGGAAGTCTCAGGCAGTCAAATGCAAGAACTTGAAGCGTCGGCCAGCAATGGCAACTGGCCGGCACATGTGGACAATTGGAAGGCGGCGAGATGCAGATGAAGATGGTAACGGCAAGTGCGGCAGCCAGTGGGGACGAGGCGCGCACGATAGATCAGGCCGTTAGCCCTGACGCGACAGGCGGCCCAAATGCGGTGGTAGACGATACGGTGGCAGGCGATGAAGTTCGATACGATGCGCTATTCGAGCGGTTCAGTGCCCGGCTGAGGGCTCAGGTCGGCCCGGATGTGTTTGCCAGCTGGTTTGGTCGGTTGAAACTGCATTCCTCTTCGAAGAGCGTTATCCGGCTCAGCGTGCCGACGACCTTCCTGAAGTCCTGGATCAACAATCGTTATCTCGACCTGATTACCTCGATATTCCAGGCGGAAGACGCCAGCATCCTTAAGATCGAAATCCTGGTGCGCAGCGCCAGCCGCAATAGCCGGGCGCCGGTTGTCGAAGACCGTGCCGTCGAACCCTCCCTGTCGTCTTCCCAGAAGCGTCAGGCGCCGCAAAGCATTGGCCAGATGGCACCTGCCATCGCCAATGCCGCAGCACCGCAGCGCGCTCCCGTACAGGGACCGTTGTTCGGCTCGCCGCTCGACAGCCGCTATACGTTCGATGGTTTCGTCGAAGGCGCCTCCAACCGGGTTGCCGTTGCTGCCGCCAAGACCATTGCGGAAGCTGGTGCAGGCGCTGTTCGCTTCAATCCGCTGTTCATTCATTCGTCGGTCGGTCTGGGCAAGACGCATTTGCTCCAGGCGATCGCCAATGCCGCCATCCATAGCCCTCGGGCGCCGCGCGTCGTCTATCTGACGGCGGAATATTTCATGTGGCGCTTTGCAACCGCCATCCGCGACAACGATGCCCTCACCCTGAAGGACTCGCTGCGCAATATCGACCTGCTGATCATCGACGACATGCAGTTCCTGCAGGGCAAGACCATCCAGCATGAATTCTGCCATTTGCTCAACATGCTGCTCGACAGCGCCAAGCAGGTTGTCGTGGCTGCTGACCGGGCGCCCTGGGAGCTGGAATCGCTTGACCAGCGCGTTCGCTCACGTCTGCAAGGCGGCGTTGCCATCGAGATGGAAGCGCCTGATTACGACATGCGCCTCGACATGCTGAAGACAAGGCTGGCGCTGGCCAAGAAAGAAGATCCGAGCCTGGAAATTCCAGCCGAGATCATCGCCCATGTCGCCCGCAATGTTGCCAGTTCAGGCCGTGATCTGGAAGGTGCGTTCAACCAGCTGCTGTTCCGCCGTTCGTTCGAAGCCAATATGACCATTGAGCGCGTCGATGAGCTGCTGGCCCATCTGGTCGGTGCTGCCGAGCAGAAGCGGGTTCGCATCGAAGACATTCAGCGTGTTGTTGCACGCCATTACAATGTCTCGCGCCAGGAATTGGTGTCCAACCGCCGTACCCGGGTCATCGTCAAGCCGCGCCAGATCGCCATGTATCTGTCCAAGACCCTGACGCCGCGGTCCTTCCCGGAAATCGGCCGTCGTTTCGGTGGCCGCGATCACACCACGGTACTGCATGCCGTGCGCAAGATCGAGGAACTGATCTCCGGCGACCAGAAATTGTCGCAGGAAATCGAGCTGCTGCGCCGCTTGATCAACGAGTAATCGGATCGCGGCCTCGCTTGGCCTCCTCCATGCTTTATTGTAGATCGCAGCGCCATTCGTCATCACTGACGAATGGCGCTGTTTTGTTGTGTTTGGCAGAGGGTCGGGGGTTGTAAATCCGCAAGAAACGGGTGGCGGGCCCGCTCCAAACGAGCAATAACCATCTTCGATAAACAGACATGGTGAGAGGCTGGTTATGCAAAAACAGATGGGTGCCCAGGAATGGGCGATGCTGCTGGTGCTCTCGGTGCTATGGGGTGGCTCCTTTCTGTTCATCGGCATTCTGGTGAAGGTCTGGCCGCCGCTGACCATCGTTACCGCCCGTGTGGCGCTTGCCGCGATGGCGCTGTGGATCATCGTCCGCCTATCGGGTCAGCCGGTGCCACGCAGGGCCGAGGTCTGGCTTGCCTTCCTCGGCATGGGCCTTCTCAACAATGTTATCCCCTTCACCCTGATCGTCTGGGGCCAGACCCATATTCCGGTCGGGCTGGCAGCGATTTTCAACGCGACGACGCCACTGTTCGGCGTGATCATCGCGCATTTTCTGACCGTCGATGAGAAGCTGACTGCCAACCGGCTGGCCGGTGTGCTGATCGGGGTTGCCGGTGTGGCGGTTATGATCGGTCCCGCCGTGCTTGGACATCTCGGCGCGGATCTCTGGGGCGAGCTGGCCGTAATGCTGGCGGCAGTTTCCTATGCCTTTGCCGGCCTGTTCGGGCGGCGCTTCAAGGCGATGGGATTAGCCCCTCTCTTGCCCGCTGCGGGCCAGGTGACGGCGGCAACGGTGGTGCTTCTGCCGATCACGTTGATGGTTGACGCGCCCTGGACCTTGCCCGTTCCCGGTCTCGACAGTATTGCAGCTCTGCTGGGATTGGCATTGCTGTCCACCGCTGTCGGCTATGTGCTGTTTTTCCGGATATTGTCGACGGCCGGTGCCACCAACCTGATGCTGGTCACCATCCTTATTCCGCCCAGCGCCATCCTGCTGGGTACTTTGGTGCTGGGAGATCAGGTCGCCCCACGCCATCTGGTCGGCATGGTCCTGATCGCGCTCGGGCTTGCCGCCATCGATGGCAGGCTATGGCGTCGGCTTCGCCGGCGGGCAGTCGCCTGACAATCCGGCCCATCCCGCCTCAGACGCTGGCGATGGCAATGATTTCCGGGCTGGTCGGGTCAAAGCTGCGGCCATCCCACCAGCCAAGCGTCTCGATGCTCTTGAACCCGGCTGCCTTGAACAGCTGTTCGACCTTGCCGCGACCAGGGAAACGTAGGCAACTGCGACTGATCCGCTTTTCACCTGTCTTAAGCAGCGTGAAAGTCGCGTCAAAGGTGACATGCTCCCCTTCGGTCCTGTCGACCTGATAGAAAACCTCGACCGGGCCGATACTAGGCACCTGCGCTGTGTTGCGGGTTTTGGCTTCGGTCCACCCTTCCCAGGCGCGCAACAATGGATTGCGACTCTCGATGATCATCTGTCCACCCGGCGCGAGATGGCGACGGGCATTGGTGAGCGCCAGAAGGGTTTCTTCATCATCGAGAAAGACCTGAAAGACATGGCCGGTCATGATGATCAGATCGAATTGCTCTCGCTCGAGATTGAGATCGAAGGCATTGGCGGCAATCCAGCGCACTAACCCTTCCTTGTCTTTGGCTTTTGCCATAGCCAACATGCCCGGCGCGGGATCGATCCCTGTCACCTGATGGCCGCGTCTTGCCAGCCGGAGCGTCACCGAGCCTGTGCCGCAGCCGATATCGAGAATTCGGCAGGGCGTTTTTGGATACGTCTCGTAAAAATCCCCGTCTTCTCCATGAATGTTGAAGCTGTCATAGAAAATGGCCATGTCATGCAGTGCAAAGGCATCATCTACGGGCATTGACGCTTCTCCCTCTATCCTTGCGTCTGTTTATGGTCCCTCAGCAGGCGAGATCCGCAACGACGGCATCCAGAACCAGCATGCCCTTCGGGGTGCAGCGCAGCCGGGAATTGCCGAGACGTTCGATAAATCCGTGTTCCAGTAAAAATTGTTCGCGGACCGGGTCCGGATCGCGGCCGGACAATTGCTGCCAGCGAGCGAGATCGACGCCTTCGCGTAGCCTGAGACCCATCAGCAGCAATTCGTCGGCCTGTTCTTCGGAACCCAGTGCGTCCTGGATGACCATGCCGTGGCCGTTCTGTTCGACCGCCGAAAGCCAGGTTTCCGGGTGCTTTTCCGTGGCGGTCGCCAGTTTTTCATGGCCGCGTGTCAGCCGTCCATGGGCGCCAGGGCCAATACCGGCATAATCGCCATAGCGCCAATAGGTCAGGTTGTGACGGCTCTCGGCGCCGGGCCGCGCATGGTTGGAAACCTCATAGGCGGGCAGGCCTTCGCGCTCGGTGATCTCCTGCGTCGCCTCATAGAGCTGGGCAGCATGTTCCTCATCCGGGGTAATGATCTTGCCAGCCTTGTGCAGGCCGAAGAACGGCGTGCCTTCTTCGATGGTCAGCTGATAGAGCGACAGATGGTCGACCGCATAGGAGATCGCCAGCTTCAGCTCGGCATCCCAATCGGCAATCGTCTGATTGGGGCGGGCATAGATCAGGTCGAAGGACATGCGCGGGAAAATCTCGCGTGCCAGCCGGACGGCTTTCAGGGCATCCTCGACCGAATGCATCCGACCCAGAAATTTCAGATCGGCATCATTGAGTGCCTGCACGCCAAGCGACACACGGTTGACGCCAGCCGACCGATAGCCGCGAAACCGTTCCGCTTCCACACTGGTCGGATTGGCTTCCATGGTGATCTCGATGCCGCGTGGCACGGTCCAATAGCGGGCGATTCCCTCCAGGATGGCGCCGACCGTGGCCGGGTCCATCAGCGAAGGCGTACCGCCGCCAAGGAAAATGCTGGTGACGGTCTTGGGGCCGCTCATGGCCCGCATCGTCTCCATTTCCTTCAGGAAGGCTTGCGTGAAGCGGGGCTGATCGATCTTCTGATGACGAACATGGCTGTTGAAGTCACAATAGGGGCATTTGGCCGCGCAGAACGGCCAGTGAATATAGATGCCAAAGCCCGGTTCGCCGGTGTCTGGAAGGAGAAGCGACGTTGGCTCGGCCATAAATCCTCAAGCGCCCAGGCAGGTTTCGACGAAAAGCTTGAAAGCGCGCGCCCGGTGCGACAGCGCTTGCGCGTTGCCCGGCTTCCATCCGTGTTTTTCTTCCGAGGTCATTTCGCCGAACGTGGTCGAAAACCCCTCTGGCTGGAAGATCGGATCGTATCCGAAGCCGGAGGTGCCGCGGGGCGGCCAGGCGACCACGCCTTCAACTTCACCCCGGAAAAACTCGGTATGGCCATCGGGCCAGCCCAGACACAGCACGCTGACAAAACGAGCCGTCCGGCTCTCCTGCGTCACCGCGCCTTTTTCCTGCAAGGCATGCTCGACCTTTTCCATTGCCATGGCAAAATCGCGGCTGCCATCCTCGCGCTCGGCCCAATTGGCGGTATAGACGCCCGGCGCACCATCCAGCGCATCGACAACCAGGCCGGAATCGTCCGACAGCGCTGGCAGGCCAGAGGCTTTCGCCGAAGCCAGCGCCTTGATGGCGGCGTTTTCCTCGAATGTCGTGCCGGTTTCGTCCGGCTCGATGAAGCCAAGCTCCTTGGCCGATTTGGCCGTAAAACCAAACGGGCCGATCAGGTCGGCGATTTCAGCGATCTTGCCGGCATTGTGGCTGGCGACGACAATGGTTCTGGTTTCGAGTTTGCGCATCATCCGATCCTATTCAATCTGCCAAAGCCTGGCTTCGGCGCATTCCAGACTATTGCCCGCTGGATCGCGGAAATAAATCGAACGCGCACCATTCGGCCAGAGAAAATCCGCCTCAATGGCGACGCCATGGCTCAACAGCCGTGACGCCATGCCATCCATTGCCGCACCGTCCATCCGAAAGCAGGCGTGACCTGGCCCGACGGCACCATGGGCAGGCACCGGCAGGGCGTCGGGCTCTGCGGGCTTGACGGTTTCGGCTGCATTAAACAGCAGCAGAACGCCCGGCCCACAGCGCAGGAACACATGACGCCCCGGCTGGCTGATGATCACCTCAAGGCCGAGCAGGCCGGCATAGAAACGCTCTGCTGCGTCGAGATCATCGACATACAGTGAGGTTTCCAGAATGCCTTCAATGCTTGTGGCCATGATGATGCTCTCTTTATCCGGCAATCGCCTGTTTTTGCAGGTCCACCAATTCGGCAATGCCTGTCTGGGCAAGGCCGAGAAGGGTCAGGAATTCTTCCTGGCTGAACGGCTTGCCTTCGGCGGTGCCCTGGATCTCGACAATGCCGC
Source organism: Allorhizobium ampelinum S4 (assembly GCF_000016285.1). NCBI lineage: Bacteria > Pseudomonadati > Pseudomonadota > Alphaproteobacteria > Hyphomicrobiales > Rhizobiaceae > Gillisella > Gillisella ampelina. Next base: position 342,026 of record NC_011989.1, read on the forward strand.
CTGTGCCGGTCATGACGAAATTGGCATCGGTTTCGGCGGCAGAGTCCTCCAGATAGTCCAGGTCGATCACTGGCTGGGCGGCGAAAATACCGCAGGAAATCGCCGCGACATGGTCCTTCAGCACCCGGTCCACCTTGATGATATTGCGCGATTCCATCCATTTCAGGCAATCGTGCAAGGCAATCCATGCGCCGGTAATCGAGGCTGTGCGGGTGCCGCCATCGGCCTGGATCACGTCGCAATCAAGCGAGATCTGCCGTTCGCCCAGGGCTTCCAGATCGACCACGGCGCGCAGTGAACGGCCGATCAGCCGCTGGATTTCCTGGGTACGGCCGCTCTGCTTGCCGGAGGACGCTTCACGTTTTATCCGCTCGCCGGTGGCGCGCGGCAACATGCCGTATTCCGCCGTCACCCAGCCCTTGCCGGTGTTGCGCAGCCAGGGCGGGGTGCGGTCTTCAAGGCTTGCCGTGCACAGGACATGGGTATCGCCAAACTTGACGAGACAAGAGCCTTCGGCGTGTTTGGAAAAATTGCGCTCGAACGATATCTTGCGCATCTGGTCGGTTTTTCTGCCTGAAGGTCGCATTTCCGTCTCCTCGGTCGAGCAGTCACTGGCTGGCACACCAACCTCTGTCCGCTTATTTTCGTTTCAATGCCCGTCTGGGCCGTTCTGGGCAGATCTGGCCCGGAAATCTGTCCGGGGCATTTCCAGTCCTGCTTGGCGTCCTGGCTGCCTTCTACGAGTGGTTTGACGGTTTTGCAAAGGAAAAGCCGGTATGGTCCGCTCAAACCGGCGCTTCCTCACCAAAAGCCGTTGTGATTGGTCAATCAGCAGCTATATTAAGGATAGGTGCAGCAGCAAACATGAGCGAAATGGGGAAAAACCCAATTACCGCAGGCGATGTGTCAATGGCACTGGATGAGCGATCCAGGGAGATCTTTCGTCGAATCGTCGAGACCTATCTGGAATCCGGTGAACCGCTTGGATCGCGCAATCTGTCGCGTATTCTGCCGATGTCGCTGTCGCCCGCCTCAGTGCGCAATGTGATGAGCGACCTGGAAGAGCTGGGCCTGATCTACTCCCCCCATATCAGCGCCGGGCGCTTGCCGACTCAGACGGGGTTGAGGTTCTTCGTCGATGCTTTCATGCAGGTCGGTCGCTTGTCGGAGCAAGATCGCGGCTCGATAGAGCGGCAGATGCGCTCCTCGGAAGACCAGCCGATGGAAACGCTCTACAACGAAGCCAGTCGTATGCTGTCTGGCCTGTCACGTGGTGCGGGCCTGGTGGTGGCGGCGAAATCCGATCCGGTGCTGAAACACGTCGAATTCATCCGACTGGAGCCGACCAAGGCGCTGGCAGTGCTGGTCGGTGAGTTTAACCAGGTCGAAAACCGGATCATCGAACTCCCGGCGGGCATCACAGCCTCGCAATTGACCGAGGCGGCCAATTTCCTCAATGCGCATCTGTCCGGCCAGACGCTGCATGAAGTGCGCGGCCAACTGGTCCAGTTGAAGGATCAGGTGGCCAGCGAGCTGGATGTTCTCTCCCAGGATCTCGTGCAGCGTGGGCTGGCGGTCTGGTCCGGCGGCGAGGGCGACAAACCGACCCGGTTGATCGTGCGTGGCCGCGCCAATCTGCTGGAAGGTCTGGCCGGCGTCGAGGATGTGGACCGGCTGCGGCTGCTGTTTGATGATCTGGAGCGTAAGGAAAGCCTGATCGAGATTCTCAACCTGGCCGAAAGCGGGCCTGGTGTCAGAATTTTCATTGGTTCGGAGAACAAGCTGTTTTCGCTCTCCGGGTCGTCACTGATCGTCGCGCCCTACCGCGACGGCGACGACCGCATTGTCGGGGCCGTCGGCGTGATTGGTCCGACCCGCCTCAACTATTCCCGTATCGTGCCGATGGTGGATTATACCGCCCAGGTGATGGCCAAGATGACCCGCAGCGGCCACTGACCTTTACAACACCACATGAGATCATCACTCGACCCTTGATTTTTTGCCGCCGAACCCTGATATCGGGGCCGGACGAGAAACAGTATTTCGGAGAACGTCATGACCGACGAAACAGCTAAAAACGGACCTGACGCTGCCGCAGACGCGCAGATTGAACCCCAGGTACAGGAAGAGACCAATTCGACCGCTGAGGATGCCGGGCAGGATAATAACCCGACAGCTGCCCTGCAGGCTGAAAATGCGGAGTTGCGTGATCGCTTCCTGCGTCTGGCGGCTGAAATGGACAATCTGCGCCGCCGCACCGAGCGCGATGTCAAGGATGCCAAGTCCTATGCGGTAACCGCTTTTGCCCGTGACATGCTGGCCGTGTCCGACAATCTGCGCCGCGCCATCGACGCTGTGCCTGCTGAGGCCAAGGAAGAGGCGCAAGCCGGTCTGACGGCATTGATCGAAGGTGTCGAGATGACCGAGCGGGCGATGTTGTCAACGCTCGAGCGCCATGGTGTCCGCAAGATCGAGCCGGAAGGCCAGAAATTCGATCCGAATTTCCATCAGGCGATGTTCGAAATTCCCAATCCGCAAGTGCCCAACAATACGGTCGTGCAGGTTGTTCAGCCCGGCTACACGATTGGCGACCGGGTGCTGCGTCCGGCTATGGTTGGCGTTGCCAAGGGTGGCCCCAAGGCAGAGACGGCGCAAGCTGCCGATGCCTAAAGTTTGTCAGGGAAAACTGGTGCCCATTTTTCCCGAAAAGACAAACGAAAACAAAACAATCAAAGCCTGACCTTTTTTACTGGAAAAGAAAAAGCGCTGCGCAGTGATGCGCGGCGCTTTTTGCGTAATACCTACGTAAATAGAAACGGTCAGGCGGCGTTCGAGGCCTGGTCCTGGTTCAGGAAGGTATAGATGGCGGTGGCGCTGTCGCTGGCGCGCAGCTTGGCAACCAGGTCCTGATCGCGAAGCACGCGGGCGATGCGCGACAAGGCTTTCAAATGATCGGCACCGGCCCCTTCGGGTGCCAGCAGCAGGAAGACCAGATCGACGGGCTGCTCGTCCAGCGCTTCAAAATCGATTGGCGTTTCCAGGCGGGCGAAGACGCCTTGAATGGTGGAAATGCTCGTCAGCTTGCCATGGGGAATGGCAATGCCATTGCCGACACCGGTAGAACCGAGCTTTTCCCGCTGCAAAATAACGTCAAAGATTTCCCGTTCGGGAATACCGATCAGTTTTGAGGCTTTGGCAGCCAGTTCCTGGAGAAGTTGTTTTTTGGAATTGACCCTGAGGACGGGCAATATCGCATCTTGCTGTAGCAAATCTGCCAAGGCCATTTCGAAAAATCCTTATACCCGCCGACGCATGAAAAGGAAAGCGGTGGTCGGCCACCGCTTTCCGAGGGCGTGTCAGCCCTTGATTGCGGCGGAATCGATCCAGCCAATATTACCGTCATTGCGGCGATAGACAATGTTCAGCTCGTCCTTGCCAGGGCTGCGGAACAGTACAATGGGCTCATCCGTCATATCCAGCGCCATGACGGCGGTGGCAACGGACATGGTTTTGACCTTCTTGGTGCTTTCGGCCACGATGGTCGGGGCAAAATCCTCCGGCACATCCTCGTCTTCTTCTGAAACCGGGTCCATGACCGTATAGCTGATTTCGAAGTTGTTGGTTGGGATATGGTGATCCTTCAGCTTGCGCTTGTAGCGCCGCAGGCGCTTTTCGATCCGCTCTGCGGCGGTGTCGAAGGCGACTTGCGGATCGACGGCTGTGCCGGTTGCATGCAGGTTTATACCGGTATCGAGGTGCAGGGCGCAGTCTGCGGAAAACCGCGAGGCTGATTTTGTCACCGTGACCTGACTGGAATACCCTCCGTCAAAGTATTTGCTTACGGCGTCAGTGATCTGGACTTCTATCCGTTGCCGGAAAGATTCGCCGATTTCCATATGTTTGCCGGTTACGCGTACACTCATGGAGTTTCCCTTCTTATCGTGATTTGCAGGGGGAGTTTACGCCAAGCGCGGGGCGCATCCAAGCGTTTCCATAGTCCAAGATAAAAGCTCGACCGAATGGCGGGGCAATTTATCCTATCGGGCCGGGCCAAAGCGGAGCGTCTGTCCGTTCAGGCCTGGAACAACCCGCATGTCAAGGGCGGACTGGGGTGAAAAAATTGCGCAGGATAAGACTAAGTCTCTGATTTTGTACATGTCACTATCCCAAAATCGTTCCCGTGTTTTGGCGGTATCCTCTAATTGGCGCGGGCGCCAATGTCAATGTTTTGTTAAGGATTATTGCAAAGAGCTGACATCAGCCCGGGTTCCGCGCCAGGGCGCGCTTTTCCCGGCGCCTCTGGACGGAGGAGGCGATGTTCATTGCTTCGCGATATTTGGCAACCGTGCGGCGGGCAAGCTCGACGCCGCCGTTTTTCAGGCTTTCGACAATATCGTCGTCTGAGAGGATATTCTCGGGGCTTTCTTGAGCAATCAACATGCGGATACGATGACGAACCGCCTCAGCTGAATGGCTGTCACCGCCTTCTGCCGAGCCGATGGAGACGCTGAAGAAATATTTCAGCTCGAACAGCCCACGTGGTGTCAGCATATATTTGTTGGATGTGACGCGGCTGACGGTGGACTCGTGCATTTTGATGGCGTCGGCCACCGTCTTCAGGTTCAGCGGACGCAGATGGTCGACCCCATGGCGCAGAAAGGCGTCCTGCTGGCGAATGATTTCGGTTGCCACCTTCATGATGGTTTTGGCGCGCTGATCGAGGCTGCGGGTCAGCCAATTGGCGGTTTGCAGGCAATCCGTCAAAAAGGCCTGCTCGCCCTCGGCCTTGCTCTGCCCGGTCTTGCTATTGCCACTTTGGCCATTGGCAGTCTTCATGGCGCCTTCTCGCAAGCTGCTGCGGCGGATCTCGGTGAAATAGGCATTGTTGACCAGCACACGCGGCAGGGTTTCCGCGTTCAGTTCCACCAGCCAGCCACCTTCGAGCGAGGGCGCCACCAGAATATCGGGCACAACTGTTTCCAGTGCATCGGTTTCGAAACCAGCGCCGGGCTTAGGATTGAGCTTGCGGATTTCCGCCAGCATGTCGAGCAGGTCTTCCTCATCCACGCCGCATAACCGCTTCAGGCTCGCAAAGTCACGCTTGGCCAGATAATCCAGATTGCCGATCAGGGCTGCCATGGCCGGGTCCAGCCGGTCGCGCTGGCGCAGCTGAATGGCCAGGCATTCGCCAAGGCTGCGCGCAAACAGGCCGGCGGGCTCCATGGTCTGAAGAGCTGCCAGAATCCGTTCCATATCGTCTCGTGACGCCCCCATCTGAGTGGCGACCTCATCCAGGTCGGCGCGCAGATATCCGGCCTCGTCCAGCTGGTCGATCAGGGCCAGCGCAATCATCCGATCCGATGCGGACGAGAGTACGAAAGGCAATTGCTGGCCGAGATGGTCGCGCAACGAAACCTTGCCAGCCACGAAATCATCCAGGTCATAGCCCTCGCCATCTCCCTGGGCGCCGGGCATCGATTTCCACTGGCCAAGCATTTCGGGTGCATCGGTCTTCGGGTTGGCGCCATCATCGGAAAAGGCCGTGCCAAAATTGGCGTCCAGCCGCTCGTTCAGATCGCCATCGCCACCATGTTCATACCAGTCACTCTGCAATGTATCGGAGGGGGCTGGTGCTGGCGGGGCTTCGCTATCCGTGCCTGGTTCGCTGCTGCCTGTTCCTTCGTCATTTGGCGCAAATTCAAGCAGTGGATTCTTCTCGACCTCTTGCGCAATGAATTGCACAAGCTCGAAATGGGTCATTTGGAGCAGCTGAATCGATTGCATCAGCTGCGGCGTCATCACCAGAGACTGGTTTTGGCGAAGGAAAAGATTGGCTGATAGGGCCATGGCGGACGAAAAACTCCCCTACTATTCCCTCTCGGACCCCTTTTGTTCCTGTTTTGGATTTTCCGAAGTTCCAAGTGGCCCAAAAATTGCTTTTTTATAAGGTTTGGTCAAGCCGCAGAGCGGCTTCCGACGCAAATAACCTGAAAACGCGAGGCTCTTTGCGGCACAGATGCCGTTTTCAATACGGCATCCCATCGAATTGCGCGTATTAGAGGCTGAATTTCTCGCCAAGATAGAGGCGTCGTACATCGGGATTGTTGACGATGTCGTCGGCCCGCCCGTGCGTCAGCACTTCACCGGCGTGGATGATATAGGCACGGTCGATCAGTCCGAGCGTTTCTCGAACGTTATGATCGGTGATCAGCACACCGATCCCGCGTGCCGTCAGATGCCGCACGAGGTTCTGGATATCAGACACGGAAATCGGGTCGACACCGGCGAAAGGCTCATCCAGAAGCATGAAGGTCGGATCGGTTGCCAGTGCCCGGGCGATTTCCAGGCGCCGCCGTTCGCCGCCCGACAAGGAGACGGCTGCCGCCTTGCGCAGTTTCTCGATGTTGAATTCGGCAAGCAGTTCGTTCAGCTTCTGCTCGCGCTTGGTCTTGTCGCTCTCGTGCAGTTCCAGAACGGCACGGATATTGTCCTCGACCGACAGGCCCCGGAAAATCGAGGCTTCCTGCGGTAGATAGCCGACGCCCAGCCGTGAGCGGCGGTACATCGGCATCGAGGTCACGTCATTGCCGTTAATGGCGATCGTGCCCATATCCACCGGCACGAGGCCGGTGATCATGTAGAAACAGGTGGTCTTGCCTGCGCCATTTGGCCCGAGAAGGCCGACAGCCTCACCCCTGCGCACGACGAGCGAAGCCCCATTGACCACGCGGCGGGTATTATAGGTTTTCGTCAGCCCATGGGCGATCAGCGTACCTTCGTACCTGTTCTTCTCGCGTGCTGCGTCCGTTGGCGCGGCGGCATTCGCGTCCTGTTGCTTGGATGTCAAACCGGGAACTTTCACGTCTGCGTTCGCAATCAGGGTTTCTGCTTGGACTTGGGATCCAGCTGGATTTGCACGCGCTTGCCACAACTGTCGAGCTTGGCTTCGCCCGTCGTCATATGGACGGTGAGCTTGCAGCCGACGAACACATTGCCGCCTTCCGACAGCACGACCTTGTCGCCATCCAGCGTAAAGATCTGGGTGTTCATGTCGAAATGGCCCTTGTCGGCCGTGGCCTGCTGGGTTTCGGTATTGAGAATGACGTTATCGGCCACATCGATCGTGTCGATCTTGGCGTCGCCGCTGGTCACAGCCGCGCCCTGGCCCTTGTATTTCACCACCATCGTGCCGGACCGCATCGTGGTGGTGCCCTGAACCACCTTCACATTGCCGTTGAAATTGGCTTTGTTCTCTTGCTGATGCACTTCCAATGCATCGCTTTCGATCTGGATCGGCTTGTCGCCGGACAGTTTCAGGCTGTTCATGTTGCTGGTGGCGGACTGGGCAAACGCGCCGGTTGCGGCTGCGGTCGCGACAAGGCCTGCGGTCAGCGTGGCGCAAGCAACGCGGAAGGAAAGGCGACGGTGGCTGTGCGTCATGATCTGTTCTCAGTTGCCCGGTTTCTGCAGGGCGGTCGGTGCGATATTCAATCGGACCGCGCCCGTCAGCGTGATTGTCTGTCCCTTATCGGTCATATCCATCGACTGTGCAACGATTGATGACTCTTTCGTCTTGATGGAGACCGGTTGATTTGTCTTAAGCTTTCCCGCTTTCACGTCAAGATCGGCGGATTGAAACTCTGCGTCCACACCGCTGGAGAGATGGATCGTGAAGGGTCTGTCCAGCACCATCTTGTCGGTAGAGCGGTCATAGGTGCCCCTTTGTGCCTTGATATCGGCGGAGGTGTCATCATTGACCGGCATGGTCGCTGTAATCGTTTCCAGCGTGATGAGGTTGGGGTTCTTGATATCTTGCAGCGCCCGCACGGCATTCATCGAATAGGGCGCGCCGTTTGAATTGCGTCCGGATATGGCTGGCTTGGCCATGACGACCTTGCCATCCTCGATCTTGGCGCCCTCGATCTTGATGTTGTCGGGCAGGTAGGCCCTGACGACGGAAACAGCAACAAAGCCAAGCGAGAGCACGACGGCCAAAGCCGGCAAGGCAATGCGCAGCCGCCTGACGCGATGCGAGTGACCGACCGCCTTGCGATAGGAGGTATCGGGGGCAGGTGGGCGCGGCTCTAGGGCACCTTTATCTAAACGCTTGAGCATGCTCGATAATCCGTAGAGCCGATCGGTTATTTTGTCACCCGTCTTCCGGGTGAACCGCTTCCAGCTACCATTCAAGACAGTTACTGGCTGGAAATATGGATTTTTTCAAGTCTGTTACAAGCTTTCCGCCTGCGCCTTTTTGTGGGGGAGCGGCGCTATCCCTCGTCTTTTGTCGATGCTCGACCCGCAGCAGACTGCGTGCCACTCTCTGTCTCGTACATGCTGGACGCTATGATGACAGGTTATTTTTCGGTTGTATTTGTCGATTTTACAATCCGAATTGACTCGCATTGGACCGTGGATATGAAATCGTCAGCGACATGTGGGCTTAAGCGATTGATTAATCCAATTTTTTATGGTGTTTTACACCCCGAACAAGCTGGCGGTCATTGCTCTGCCGCTTTTACGGCGGGCTGGGCCCCGCGAACTGATTTTCAGTGAACTGTCTAGACCGAACAGGGGGTTAACGTGATCAAATCCGAGCTGGTGCAAATCGTTGCGGCCCGCAATCCGCATCTTTATCACCGCGACGTGGAAAACATCGTCAACGCCGTTCTGGATGAAATCACCGATGCGCTCGCGTCCGGCAATCGTGTCGAATTGCGGGGCTTCGGCGCTTTTTCGGTGAAAAACCGCCCGTCGCGGACCGGGCGCAATCCCCGCACGGGGGATACGGTTTTCGTCGAGGAAAAGTGGGTGCCGTTTTTCAAGACCGGCAAAGAGTTGCGCGAGCGCCTCAATCCCGGCATGGATGACGAGGATGACGGCGACGCCGACTGATCGGATCTTCAGTCGTTCGGCGTTGCATTCCGGCGTGTCGTGACCCTGCAAATGATATCGGGTGAATTATCCGGGTCGGTCTTGCATGAGCCCGGCCCCTTTCCATATGATGACGCAATTCGTGGTGAAGAGGCCGTTGGACTGTGAGTTGCAGGCTTGTCGGTTTTTGTCGTGATGACAGTAATCGGCAACGTTAAAACCCGGCTGCGGCAAGATCCGGCAGGAGATGCGTGATGGTGGTCAAAAAGATTTTCAATATCGTCATTCTGGTGCCGTTGGCAGTGGTGCTGATCGTGCTGTGTGTCGCCAATCGGCAATGGGTAACGCTGGCGCTCAATCCATTCCGCCCTGATGATCAGATGCTGTCGGCAGGCGCGCCCTTCTTCGTCTTCCTGCTGATCACTTTTTTGCTTGGCGCCTTGGCAGGCAGTTTTGCCACCTGGCTGACCCAGGGCAAGCACCGCAAGCGCGCCCGGCATGAGGCACGTGCTGCGGTAAAATGGCGTGGCGAGGCCGATCAGCAGAAGAAGCGAGCCGAGCAGATCGCGGCATCCGGTCACGTGAGCCAGTTGCCATCGCCTTGACGGCTGCCGGAAGTTAAGCTGCTCGCTACCCTTTTCTCCGCGGCGTTTGAATGATAAAGGCCCGCTGCCTTGGCCACGCAGGATTTATGTTTTCGATTTCGAGCATAATTTGCGCGGGCAACCTACCGCATAATTCCTTAGATCGGACCCGATGTGAGGAATTATGACTATAGCCAATACCACGCCTGAACCGGAGACGGCCAGGAGACCATGCCGTCGTTATGAAGCGTTACCATAGAACCGGGCGTGCAATTGTAAGCTCGTCGTGGGTCAGGGCGCTGTCATCGGAAAGCCGAGCCGATTGTGAAAGACAAATCCCGCCGACCACCCAGCAAGAGCGCTCCCGGCACAGCGTCCGCCGGCAAGGGGCGTTCCTCCTCTCGCCCCGTCGCATCTGTCCCAGCCAAGTCTCAGCCCGATCGCAATGGGGGAAGCCCTTATCGTGGTACCGGGCAAAAGCCGGTGCGCAGCCAGACAGGCGCAGATGCTAGGGAAACGGCAAGGGTTTCCGCACCATCGCCCCGCATGGAAAAAGATCCTGTGCAGGATTCGGCAACACCCGCCAATGCGCCATTGGCGCTTCGCCCAGGCCCGATGCCCCGCGAGAACCTGCCGCTCATTCTGGAATCGATGGGGGCTGGCGATTTTCACCTGATCGACAGTGGTCATGGTCTGAAACTCGAACAATACGGCCCCTATCGGATCGTACGTCCCGAAGCACAGGCTCTCTGGCCGCCGGGCCTTGCTCCGCATGTCTGGGAAAAAGCCGATGCGATGTTTTCCGGTGATACCGACGAGGATGGCATGGGCCGCTGGCGCTTTCCCCGCGAGGCGCTCGGCGAAACCTGGCCATTATCGCTGCTGGGCGTCGATTTTCTCGGGCGCTTCACGTCCTTTCGCCATGTCGGCGTCTTTCCCGAGCAGATCGCCCATTGGACCTGGATGAAAGACCGGGTTGAGAAAGCAAAGATCGCGAACGCAGAGCGGCCATTGAGAGTGCTCAATCTTTTCGGCTATACCGGCGTGGCCTCACTGGTTGCGGCGGCGGCGGGTGCCGAAGTCACCCATGTGGATGCATCGAAGAAGGCAATCGGTTGGGCGCGGGAAAACCAGACGCTCAGCCGCCTCGACCGCGCTCCGATCCGTTGGATCTGCGACGATGCCATGAAGTTTATCCAGCGGGAAGAGCGGCGCGGCAGCCAATATGACATCATCCTCACCGACCCGCCAAAATTTGGCCGAGGTCCGAATGGCGAGGTCTGGCATCTGTTCGAGCATTTGCCGCTGATGCTGTCGCTGTGCCGGGAAATCCTGTCGCCCAAGGCCGAAGGCCTGGTGCTGACGGCCTATTCAATCCGCGCCAGTTTCTACGCTATCCATGAATTGATGCGCGAGACCATGCGCGGCAAGGGCGGTCTGGTCGAATCCGGCGAACTGGTCCTGCGTGAGGCCGGGCTGGATGGCAAGACACCTGGGCGGGCCTTGTCCACGTCGCTGTTCAGCAGATGGGTTCCAAAATGAGTAATGGTTTCAAGGACGGTGCCTCCAGCTTCGCCGATAAGGGGGCAGGGGGCAAGGTCGGGCAGGTGAAGGAAGTCACCAGCCTCGCCAACCCGATCGTCAAGGATATCAAGGCGCTTTCCCAGAAAAAGACCCGTGACGAGACGCGAACGTTTCTGGCCGAAGGCCTGAAGCTGGTGATCGATGCGGTGGAGCTCGGCTGGAGCCTGCGCTACCTGATCTATTCCAAGGCTGCCAAGGGCAAGCCGCAGGTGGAACGGATCGCGGCGCGCACCGTTGCCCATGGCGGCATGGTGCTGGAGGTCAGCGAAAAGGTCATGGCGTCCATTACCCGCAAGGATAATCCGCAAATGGTGGCGGGTGTGTTCGATCAGCGCTGGAAGGCGCTGAAGGATGTCAGCCTGACGGAGGGGGAAACCTGGGTGGCGCTCGACCGAGTGCGCGATCCCGGCAATCTCGGCACGATTATCCGCACTGCCGATGCAGCGGGTGCCTCTGGTGTCATGCTGATTGGTGACAGCACCGATCCCTTCGCCATGGAGACGGTGCGTGCTACGATGGGGTCGATTTTCGCGCTGCCGCTGGTCAAGACCACCGTTGCTGATTTTCTCGGCTGGAAGACCAAGGCTGGCGTCAGTGTCGTCGCCACCCATCTGGCTGGTGCGGTGGATTACCGTACCGTGGATTACAAGCGCCGCCCGGTCGTGGTGCTGATGGGCAATGAGCAATCCGGCCTGCCGGAGGAATTGGCCAGCCGGGCTGACATGCTGGCGCGCATCCCTCAGGCCGGATTGGCCGATTCCCTTAATCTGGCTGTGGCAACCGGCGTCATGCTGTTTGAAGCCCGGCGCCATCTTCTCACCCTCGACGAGGCCAAATGACCCGTTCCGCTGCCTTGTTTTGTCGCCCGGTTCCGGCCATCCTGTTCATCCTGTCGCTGCTGATTTTGGACCAGGCGATCAAATATGCGGTCGAGGTCAGCTTGCCCATGCATGAACTCGTGCCTGTTGTGCCGATGCTTGGCCTGTTTCGCACCCACAATCTCGGCGTAGCCTTTTCCATGCTTTCGCATCTCGATGCCTGGGTCATCGTCGTCATGCGGCTTGCCATCGTCGCTTTTGTCGCCTGGCTCTGGCGCCAGACCAGCCGCGATCACCAGTTTGCACATCTGGGCTATTGCCTGATCATTGCCGGCGCTTTCGGTAATATCATCGACCGCTTCACCTATGGCTATGTGGTGGACTATATCTTGTTTCATACCGAGACATGGTCGTTTGCGGTCTTCAACCTGGCCGATAGCCTGATTACAATAGGGGCGGGCTTCATCCTGCTGGAAGAACTGCTGGTTCTGCGCCGCTCAAAAGGGTAGAGGCGAAATTTCCCGCTCGACCACGTCGAACTAGTGATGGAAATTTTCCCCAAAAGGTGTAGCATGGCATGGAACAGAATTGCTTCATGCCGTGAGCCGCTCGCCCCAAGCGGTTTTTTCACGCAGCATTGAGGGTCGGTTTACCGAGATTGAACGTGGTGTGCCGGTCGTAACAAAACATTGACGGGGCTTTGCTACTGCATAATTCATCAAATCGGCCTTGGTTTAATGAGAGAGTTATGCAGCGGATTTGAAGCACCATAGCGTACCTGACGTTTCTTGCAGGGACCTGGTGGTGTGGCCAGATAAATGTCGTGATCTTGGTGGGCGAGCCGGATACCGGACGATGGAAAAAAAACACCGAACTAAGGTGGGTTTCATCCTCCTCTTCCGAAAGGCTTTGCCGGACCGTTGCCGGAGTAGGCGCAGATGCTATCGAAGACGCAGAGCCCTGTCCTCCCATCCATCGCGAGTGCGGAACTGGTTCGCACCCGTCTGCTTGCCACCGTCAGTCATGAAATGCGCACGCCGCTGAACGGCATTCTCGGCATGAGTCATTTGCTGGGCCGGACCGATCTGTCGCCAGAGCAGCGCAACTATCTGTCCGGCATCGTGCAAGCGGGCGAATCCCTGCAGCAATTGATTGCCGACCTTCTTGATTATACGACGCTTGAAACTGGTCATTTCGAACTTCACAATCAACGTGTGTCGCCGAGACGTCTGATCGAAGGCGTGGTCGAGATGTTGTCGCCACGCGCCCATGCCAAGGGTATCGAGATCGCCGCGACGACACAGTCCGGGGTTCCCGAGGAAGTCGATATCGATGTCGCTCGGCTGCGGCAGGTGTTGTTCAATGTGATCGGCAATGCGGTGAAATTCACCGTTGAAGGTGGTGTGCTGGTGTCGGCCAGCTGCATTGGCGACGAATTGGTGGTGCGGGTCCGCGACACTGGTCCTGGCATGACAGAAGAGGAACGCACCCGGCTGTTCGTCGAATTTTCGCAAGGCGGAGACCCGGTGCAGCGCAGTGGTGGCACGGGCCTCGGCCTGTTCATCTCCCAGCGGTTGATGATGGCGCTCGGTGGTTCTCTGTCGATTATTGAAACCGTGCGCGGACGGGGAACGTCCTTCGAGATCCGCTTGCCAACCAAGGCGATTGCGCAGGATCGGACCGTTTCCCAGCGGCAGTCGCTGCTGTCAGGGTCCAGCGTTCTGCTGCTGGCGCCCGACGGTCCGGCGGCTGAAGGCGCGTCCATGACCATTCGTACGCTTGGCGGGTTTTGCCATTGGGCAAAGAAAACCGAAGAGGCGCTTGACCTTTTGGATCAGGTCGAGAGGCAGGATGCGACGCTGACGGATCTGATCGTCGATCATCGCTGCATTTCCGATTACGATGCCAATCTCGCCAGACGGCTGTCTGGTTTGGGAAAAATTCGGCGCATCTATCTGGTCAATCCGGAAGAGCGCCCGGTACGGCCGCTGACCGGTTTCGATGCCTGGCTGATCCGTCCGCTGCGTGAGCAAACCTTGAGCGATGTGCTGCGGGGGCTGATGAGTGGTGTGGATGCGGCCCATGTCGATGTACAGGATACCGATGTTTCCCATGCAGGTGTCTTGCTGTCGGGAGAAGGCATGGAGCCGGGCAAACAGGTCCCGGACGTGCTCAATGTTCTGGTCGGAGAGGACGATTTCGTCAATGCAACCCTGTTGCGGGCCGTCTTGCAGAAAGCCGGTCATATGGTCGGCGTGGTCAATGATTTCGATGCCCTGCGCCGAGAAGTCGCTTTGGAAGAGGCGGTAAAACTGGATCTGATCATTACCGATCTCGGCATGCCCGGCGGCGATGGCAGCTCAGTTCTGCGCTACGTGAGGATGATCGAACAATTGAAACGCCGCCCGCGCTGCCCCATCCTGGTCTTGACCGGCGATCTCAGGGATGCCGCCCGGGCCGAGGCGCTGACCAGCGGCGCGGATCTTGTCTTGCAAAAGCCTGTCAATCCCGAGCGCCTGCTGAATGAAATTGCCTCGCTGATGAAAACACATCGTACAAGACTGTACGGCTAGATTCCGAGAAAATTTCCTATTATTATCTTGGAGTATCCATTGATTTTACGGGAAAAACCGCCGTAAAAATCGCAATCAGCGTATCCTGTGTCAACATCTTGTCGCATATCCGTGTTTAACAGGTCTTGTTTGAACAGAGCCGGATGAACCGCCATGACAGTCGAACTCCTTGATCGTGCAGTCACACCTGAAACGGAGCGTTCCTCCGGTGCAGTGTCCGGCCCTGCCGGCGATGTCCTGGGCCGGATCGGTACGCTGGAAACCAGGCTCGCCCGCAATGCACGCGAGATCGATGCGGCTCAGGCGGTGCGCTACCGGGTGTTCGTCGAAGAGATGAATGCCATGCTGCCGCCCGATGCCATGCGGCAGAAGCGTGATATCGATGCGTTCGATGAGATCTGCGATCATCTTCTGGTGCTGGACCACGCTATCGAGGGTGATCCGGAAGATCAGATCGTCGGCACATATCGGCTGCTGCGTCATGAAGTGGCGCTGGCGAATTTCGGCTTCTATTCCGCCTCGGAATTTGCGCTGGACGATCTCATCGCCCGACATCCCGACAAGCGCTTCATGGAGCTTGGCCGTTCCTGTGTCCTGCCGAATTATCGCACCAAGCGGACGGTAGAATTGCTCTGGCAGGGAAACTGGGCCTACGCGCTGCGCCACAATATGAGCGCCATGATCGGCTGCGCCTCTTTTCCAGGCGTGCAGCCGGAACAGCATGCGCTGGCTCTGTCCTTTCTGGCGCAGAATGCCGAAGCCCGTGGCGAATGGGCGGTTCGTGCCCGCCCGGAACTGTTCTGCCCCATGGACCTGATGCCATCCGAAATCGTCAATGCCCGCAAGGCACTGTCCGCCATGCCGCCGCTGGTCAAGGGTTACCTGCGTCTCGGCGCCATGATTGGTACCGGTGCCGTGGTCGACCATGCCTTCAACACCACCGATGTGCTGATCGTTCTGCCGATCACCAGCATTTCCGATCGCTACGTGAATTATTACGGTGCCGATGCCGGGCGGTTTGCGAGCTAGGCTATATCAGGAAAGCCGAAGCCCGGCTTTCTCGAAAAGATCGCTTTCAGTAAAGAAAGCTGGAAACTGTCCGGTTCAGGTTGAACATGGCGATTCCTGTCGAAGGTGTCTGTTTGCTGAAACGCAGGACGCTGTAGATTTTGCCAGCCGTTGATCGTTTGGCATTTCCATTGGTTGCTCGGGCGGGATGACGAGGTCGGCCAATTGCCGTTGCGAGAGACCCACCAAATCTGGATGCAGAAGTGGATCTTTGCTCGCGGCGTAATTGCAGGCATCCGAAGATCCTAACCTTGAGAAAAACCTCCAGATAATCTTCATGGTTACATCCTTTGCCGTGCTGTATCAGGCCTTCAAAGGCTAGAGAGTTCTCTGCTATCGGCAATTGAGATTTTTGGGCGGTGCCTATAGATTTCCTGGATGAGCAAACTCAATTTGGTGCATCTCAATGGATTGCGGGCCGTGGAGGCTGTTGGTCGGCTAGGCTCTCTGCAAGCGGCTGCCAGCGAACTTGGCGTTTCGATCGGTGCCATCAGCCAGCAGGTCATCAAGGCTGAGCAGCAGTTGCAGTTGCAATTATTCGAGCGAACCAGCCGCGGCATGGTGCCGACAGATGTGGCTGAGCCGGTGCTTGACCGTTTGAGTGCGGGCTTTCGACATTTGTCGGGGGCAGTGGCGCTTGCGCTGAAGAGCGATGATACGGTTTTAACGATCTCGGTGGCGCCGGTCTTTGCTGCACGCTGGTTGGTGCATCGCATTGGTGCGTTTTCAGAACGGTTTCCGACGATCCGTCTTAGAATGGAGGCAAGCGACCGGTTAATCGATCCATCAAGCTCCGATGTCGATCTGTGTATTCGGGTCGGGCGTGGTGACTGGCCCGGTGTACGGGCCGAGTTACTGCTGGAACAGAAGGTTTTTCCGGTCTGCACACCTGCCATGGCAAAGCGCCTGCAATCACCAGCCGATCTCCTGGAATTGCCGATTGTGGAGGATGGCCGGGCGATGTTCAGTTGGGATGTATGGCTGGCCGCTGCAGGACTTCCCGGGCGATCGGTCTGTACACGGCATGTGTTTAGCGAAGCCTCTCTGTGTCTGGATGCTGCACTGGCCGGCCAAGGTGTCTTGCTGGCCTGGCAGACCATTGCTTCGCAGCAATTGCAGCAGGGGCAGTTGGTAGCACCCTTCGGCCCGGCAGTGCCTACAGGGCTTGCCCATTATTTCGTCAGCCCAGAAGGCGCACGCCGCAATGACAAGGTCGATGCCTTCAAGCGGTGGCTGCGCGATGAGCTTCACGAGGATATGACCCGCCTTGCCAAGGCAATTCCTTTTCTAGGCGGCCCATTTCTGAAAGGCGAGTGCGGTTGATTCTGGTCCAACCGCAGCTTTTTGTGGGCAGGCGGGTGGCTTACAGCTGCATCGGTTGTCATTGTGGCTTGAACATCGTTAGATGTCGTCTGGACGCGGTCGTGTACCGATACCCTCAATTTTGCAAAGCGTGAACCTGTGATCATCGACAAAGCTGCCGAACCGGATGTGCTCAACACCGCCGCCCTGACGTCGCAAGAAAGCCGCGCAACGGCAACCCCGATGATGGAACAGTATATTGAAATCAAGGCGAACAATCCCGGTTCGCTGCTGTTTTACCGGATGGGCGATTTCTATGAGCTGTTTTTCGAGGACGCCGTCGAGGCGTCCCGGGCGCTCGGCATCACCCTGACCAAGCGCGGGCAGCATCTGGGTCAAGACATTCCGATGTGCGGTGTCCCTGTACATGCCTCTGACGATTATCTGCAAAAGCTGATCACGCTCGGGTTCCGTGTCGCCGTTTGCGAACAGGTGGAAGACCCGGCTGAGGCAAAGAAGCGCGGCTCCAAATCCGTGGTCAAGCGTGACGTGGTACGTCTGGTCACGCCCGGAACGCTGACGGAAGAAAAGCTGCTGTCGCCGTCGGAGACCAATTATCTGATGGCGCTGGCACGGGTGCGCGGCAGCGGCGATGAACTGGCGCTGGCCTGGATCGATATTTCCACCGGCGTTTTCCGTCTGGCAGAAACCAATCCCACCCGTCTGCTGGCGGATATTTTCCGCATCGATCCGCGTGAAGTGATCGTCGCCGAAACCCTGATGCAGGACCCGGACCTCAAGCCGGCCTTCGATGTGCTTGGCCGCGTGGTCGTGCCGCAGCCATCGGTGCTGTTCGATAGCGCTTCGGCGGAGGGGCGCATCACGCGCTATTTCAACGTCAAGACGCTCGATGGTTTCGGCGGGTTTTCACGGCCGGAAATGGCCGCGGCTTCGGCGGCGATTGCCTATGTGGAAAAAACCCAGATGTCCGAGCGTCCGCCGCTTGGGTTGCCTGAGCGGCAATCCTCGTCCTCGACGCTGTTTATTGACGCGGCCACCCGCGCCAATCTGGAATTGGTGAAGACCCTTTCCGGCCAGAAACAGGGTTCCCTGCTCAACACCATTGACCGAACCGTAACCGGGGGCGGCGCGCGGCTGATGGCCGAACGGCTGATGTCGCCTTTGACGGAGGTTGTGGCAATTGCGCAGCGGCAGGATGCGGTTGCCTATCTGTTGACGGACGGTTTTCTGTGTGAACGGCTGCGCGACCTTTTGAAACGTGCCCCGGATATGCCGCGTGCCCTGTCGCGGCTGGCGCTGGACCGGGGCGGGCCAAGAGATCTGGCGGCGATCCGGTATGGGTTGTCCACATCAGGCGATGTGGCTGGGTTGCTGCGGGGGGCTGTCCTGCCGGATGAGCTTGCCTCGGCGCTCACTGATCTCGAAATGCTGTCGCCGTCGCTCGAAAATCTGCTGGCCTCGCAACTGGCGGAAGATCTGCCATTGTTGAAACGCGATGGCGGGTTTTTGAGAGAGGGCGCCGATGAGGGGCTGGACGAGGTGCGGGCGCTGCGTGACCAGTCGCGCCGGGTGATCGCCGGGCTGCAATTGCAATATGCCGAGGAAACCGGTGTCAAGTCGCTGAAGATCAAGCATAACAATGTGCTGGGCTATTTCATCGAAGTCACCGCCGGCAATGCCGGGCCGCTGATCGAGGGTGAGGCGAAGGCCCGCTTTATCCATCGCCAGTCGATGGCCAATGCCATGCGCTTTACCACGACCGAACTGGCTGATCTTGAAAGCCGGATTGCCAATGCGGCGGGACAGGCGCTGGAAATCGAGCTTGCGGCGTTTGAGCGAATGCGCCAGGCGGTGGTGACCGAGGCCGAGGCCATCAAGAAAGCGGCGCGGGCGCTGGCGGTGATCGATGTGGCCGCCGGTCTTGCCGTGCTGGCCGAGGAGCAGGGCTATTGCCGGCCCCTGGTCGATGACAGCAGGATGTTTTCCATTGTCGCCGGGCGTCATCCCGTGGTCGAGCAGGCCTTGCGCAAACAGGCGGCCAGCCCTTTCATTGCCAATAATTGCGATCTTTCACCGGTAGGCGATCAGAAGCACGGGGCGATCTGGATGCTGACCGGTCCGAACATGGGCGGTAAATCCACCTTTCTGCGCCAGAATGCGCTGATCGCCATTCTCGCCCAGATGGGGTCGTTCGTGCCCGCCGGGTCGGCGCATATCGGCATTGTCGATCGGCTGTTTTCCCGCGTTGGCGCCTCCGACGATCTGGCGCGGGGCCGTTCGACCTTCATGGTCGAGATGGTAGAGACGGCGGCCATTCTCAATCAGGCGGGCGAGCGGTCTCTGGTCATTCTCGATGAGATTGGCCGTGGTACGGCGACGTTCGACGGCCTGTCGATTGCCTGGGCGACTGTCGAGCATCTGCATGAGGTCAATCGCTGCCGGTCGTTGTTTGCCACGCATTTTCACGAGTTGACGGCGCTGTCTGAAAAGCTTGTCCGGCTGTCGAACGTCACTATGAAAGTCAAGGAATGGCACGGCGACGTGATTTTCCTGCATGAGGTTGGGGCCGGTGCCGCTGACCGTTCCTACGGCATCCAGGTGGCGCGACTGGCCGGGCTGCCGGGCATGGTGGTGGAGCGCGCCCGCGCCGTGTTGTCGCAGCTCGAAGATGCCGATCGCAAAAATCCGGCCAGCCAGTTGATTGACGACCTGCCACTGTTCCAGGTCAGTCAGAGGCGGGAGAGCCGGACGGGGACAGGGGCGCAGGTGTCGGCGGTGGAAGAGGCATTGCGCAGCCTCAATCTCGATGACTTGACGCCAAGGCAAGCGATGGATGCGCTCTACGATCTGAAAACCACTCTGGCGAAATCCTGATCCAGAATCGTGTTGCTTTTTGGTTCTGTGCTTTCTGGTTTTGGCTCAGTCAACGGATTTTAGGAATTATCGGCTATCCTGTTGCCCGCAGCGCCTTAAAAACGCTAAACCCGTGACAGACAAAAGCCGCCTCATTCCAAGCGGCAGGGAACAGATAACCGGACGATCATGGCAAAGCACGACCTATCAGACGCAACGCTCCCCGATTTCAAGGCATTGGAGGCGGAATGCATGTCCATCGTGCTGCAGAATGGCAAGGTGCCGGAAACGCGGGCCGCCATTCTCCCCTTGTTGAAAAAAGCAAGCATTGATGGCCGGGAGGCGGCCCTGC
This sequence comes from Allorhizobium ampelinum S4, assembly GCF_000016285.1. Lineage (NCBI taxonomy): Bacteria > Pseudomonadati > Pseudomonadota > Alphaproteobacteria > Hyphomicrobiales > Rhizobiaceae > Gillisella > Gillisella ampelina. The sequence goes on from NC_011989.1 coordinate 362,055, forward strand.
GCCATCTGACCACCAATGGCAGCGGGTTGGAATGCGCCGGGATGATTTCCAATCTCCAGGACAATCTGATCACGCTGGTGCATCGCATGGTCACCCAGGCTGTCTACCCCACCACCCAGCAGGAATTTGCGGTGGCTGCGGTCGGCGGTTATGGCCGCAGCACCCTGGCTCCCGGGTCCGACATCGATCTCCTGTTCCTGCTGTCGGTCAAGGCCGGAGCGGATGCCCGCAAGGCGGTGGAATTCCTGCTCTATATTCTCTGGGATCTGGGTTTTAAGGTCGGCCATGCCACCCGCCTCGTTGAGGAATGCATCCGGCTGTCGCGCACCGACATGACCATCAGGACCGCCATTCTCGAAACCCGTTTCATCTGCGGGGAAGCGCTGCTGGTTGGCGAATTGCAGAAACGGTTCGATGCGGAGGTGGTTGAAAAGACCGCGCCTGAATTCATTGCCGCCAAACTGGCCGAACGTGATGAACGGCACCGCAAGGCGGGCGATACCCGTTATCTGGTCGAGCCGAATGTGAAGGAAGGCAAGGGCGGGTTGCGCGATCTGCACACGCTGTTCTGGATCGCCAAATATTATTACCGGATTTCCGATCCGGCCGATCTGGTCAAACTGGGTGTTCTGTCGCGCCAGGAATGGCGGATGTTTCAGAAATCCGACGATTTTCTCTGGGCGGTGCGCTGCCATATGCATTTCGCCACCGGCAAGCCGGAAGAGCGTCTCTCCTTCGATCTTCAGCCGGAAATTGCCCGCAATCTCGGCTATAATGCCCGTCCCGGCCTGTCGGAGGTCGAACGCTTCATGAAGCATTATTTTCATGTCGCCAAAAATGTCGGCGACCTGACCCGGATCGTCTGTGCCAGCCTGGAGGACAAGCAGGCCAAGGCCGCTCCAGGACTGACCGCAGCCATTGGGCGTTTTGCCCATCGGCCCCGGCGCATTCCCGGCACGCCTGAGTTCATCGAGGACAGGGGCCGGATTGCTCTGTCCGGTCCGGATATTTTCAAGCGTGATCCGATCAATATCATGCGCTTTTTTCATGTCGCTGATCTGCATGGGCTGGAATTCCATCCCGATGCGCTTAAGGCGATTACCCGCTGCCTGCCGCTGATCGATCATGATTTCCGCGAGAACGAGGAGGCCAACCGGCTGTTCCTCTCCATCCTGACATCCAAACGTGACCCGGCTCTGATGCTGACCCGGATGAACGAAGCGGGCGTTCTGGGCAAGTTCATCCCGGATTTCGGGCGGATCGTTTCGATGATGCAGTTCAACATGTATCATCATTATACCGTGGACGAGCATTTGATCCGCTCAGTCGGCATTCTGGCCGAGGTCGATCAGGGGCAGCATGCCGACATCCATCCGTTGGCCGTCAAGCTGATGCCGAATATAGAGGAGCGCACTGTTCTGTTTGTCGCGGTGCTGCTGCATGACATCGCCAAGGGCCGTCAGGAGGATCATTCGATTGCCGGTGCCAAGGTTGCCCGGCGTCTCTGCCCGCGTCTTGGTTTGAACGACAAGCAGACCGAATTGGTGGTCTGGTTGATTGATCAGCATCTGCTGATGTCGATGGTCGCCCAGACCCGCGATCTGCATGACCGCAAGACCATTACCGATTTCGCCGAGAAGGTGCAGTCGCTTGACAGGCTGCGCATGCTTCTGGTGCTGACGGTCTGCGATATCCGCGCCGTCGGTCCGGGCGTCTGGAACGGCTGGAAAGGCCAATTGCTGCGCACGCTCTATTATGAAACCGAATTGCTGCTATCGGGCGGGTTTTCCGAAAGCCCGCGCAAGGAGCGCGCCAAACAGGCCGCCGAGCAATTGGCTGAGGCCCTGTCGGACTGGAGCCAGAAGGACCAGAAAACCTATACCAAGCTGCACTATCAACCCTATCTGCTGACGGTGCCGTTGGAAGACCAGGTGCGCCATGCCCATTTTATCCGCCAGGCTGACAAGGCCGATCAGGCGTTGGCAACCATGGTCCGCACCCATTCCTTCCACGCGATCACCGAGATCACGGTGCTTGCCCCTGACCATCCGCGCCTGTTGTCGATCATTGCCGGTGCCTGTGCGGCGGCGGGCGCCAATATTGCCGATGCGCAGATTTTTACCACCTCGGATGGCCGGGCGCTCGATACCATTCTCATCAACAGGGAGTTTCCCATTGACGAGGACGAGATGCGCCGGGCCAATACGATTAGCAAGATGATCGAAGACGTGTTGGCGGGCAAGAAGCGCCTGCCGGAAGTGATTGCCACCCGCACCAAGGGCCGCAAACGCAACAAGACCTTCACCGTCAAACCGCATGTGACGATTTCCAACAGTCTTTCCAATAAGTTTACGGTGATCGAGATCGAATGCCTCGACCGCATTGGTCTGCTGGCCGAGGTCACGGCGGTCCTGGCTGATCTGTCGCTCGATATTCACTCGGCCCGTATCACCACCTTTGGCGAAAAGGTCATCGATACGTTTTACGTCATCGATCTGGTCGGCCAGAAGATCACCAATGAAAACCGGCAGGGCTCCATTTCGGTCAGGCTGAAAGCGGTGATGAGCGAGCAACCCGACGAATTGCGCGAGCAGATGCCATCGGGCATTATCGCGCCCGCCGCGACGAAATCCCCGGCTGCTGAAAAGAAAGCCCGCGTCTGATATGTCCCTCGTCAAGAAGTTCATCACTGTTGGCGGCGCCACGCTTGGTAGCCGATTGTTCGGGTTTGCCCGCGAAACCCTGATGGCGGCAGCGCTTGGCACTGGGCCGATGGCCGATGTGTTTTATGCGGCTTTCCGCTTTCCCAACCTGTTTCGCCGGTTGTTTGCCGAAGGCGCCTTCAACGCCGCTTTCGTGCCGCTGTTTTCCAAGGAAATCGAGGCGAACGGACTGGACGGCGCCAAGCGTTTTTCCGAGGAAGTCTTCGGCGTCCTCTTTACCGTCCTGTTGCTGATCACCATCGCCATGGAGCTTTCCATGCCGCTGCTGGTGCGGTTTGTCATCGCTCCGGGTTTTGCCGATGACGCGGAAAAATTTTCGCTGACCGTGCGGCTTGCCGTGGTGATGTTTCCCTATCTGATGTGCATGTCGCTGACGGCGATGCTGAGCGGCATGCTCAATTCGCTGCATCACTTTTTCGCCGCCGCCGTCGCGCCGATCTTTCTCAATCTGGTGATGATCAGCGCACTGTTTTATGCGCTCTACCATGGTGTCGAGCCTGTCGTGACGGCCTGGTATCTTTCCTGGTCAGTGTTGGTGGCGGGGATTTTACAGTTGCTGGTGGTCTATATCGGCGTGCGCCATGCGGGGATAAGGCTCGGTTTCAAATGGCCGAAGATCACCCCCAACGTGAAACGGTTGCTGGTGCTGGCCGTCCCTGCGGCGGTGACTGGCGGCATTACCCAGATCAACCAGTTGATCGGCCAGGCGATTGCCTCCTCTAAGGATGGGGCGATTGCCGCCCTGCAATATGCCGACCGGATCTATCAATTGCCTTTGGGCGTGGTGGGCGTTGCCGTCGGCGTGGTGCTTTTGCCGGAGCTGGCGCGGGCGCTGAAATCCGACCACCAGCGCGAGGCTTCAACCATTCAGAACCGGTCGATTGAATTCGTGCTGTTTCTGACCCTGCCAGCGGCGGTCGGGCTGTGGGTGCTGTCGGATGATATCATCCGGGTGCTTTATGAGCGCGGCGCGTTTACCGCGCACAATACCGCCATTGTCGCGGCAATCCTCGCCTATTACGGCTTGGGCTTGCCCGGTTTCGTGATGATCAAGGCCCTACAGCCCGGTTTTTACGCCCGCGAGGATACAAAAACCCCGATGCGGTTCACCGGCATTTCGGTGGTGGTCAATTCGGCGCTGGCCATTTCGCTGTTTCCGCTGTTGCAGGAGCGGGGCATCGCCATTGCAGAAGCGACGGCGGGCGCGATCAACACGGTTCTGCTGTTCACCATGCTGGTACGGCGCGGACATTTGCAGGTGGAATGGGCGCTGGTGTCACGGGCGCTGCGGCTTTTGCTGGCGGCGCTGGCCATGGGGGCGGCGCTGATGGCGCTGTCGGGCTTTTTCGCGCCGTATATCGGCACCGGTTCACCCTTCCTGCATAAGGTGCTGGTGCTGTTCATCCAGATTGGTCTGGCGATGCTGATCTATTTCTCGCTGGCCTTCCTGATCGGCGGCGCGGATCTTGGCATGCTGAGACGCAATCTGAAGCGCAAGGCGCGCGCGACGCCAAGCGAGGCCGCCGATGACGCAGAATAGGCCGGTAAAACGCATCGCCACCGTAACGCTGGTGGTTGATGATTATGATCGGGCGCTGGCCTTTTATTGCGGCAAGCTGGGCTTTGCCTGCAAAGCAGATATCGACCTGGGCGATGGCAAGCGCTGGGTGGTTGTCTCTCCCACTGAAGACGGTGCCGGGCTGCTTCTGGCGCAGGCAGATGGAGAAAAACAGCTGGCGACAATCGGCAACCAAACAGGTGGCCGGGTTGCCTTTTTTCTGGAAACGGATGATTTTGCCCGCGATCATGCGGCGTTTATCGCTGATGGCATCGTCTTTCAGGAAGAGCCGCGTTACGAGCTCTACGGCACAGTTGCCGTGTTCGAAGATCTCTACGGCAATCTCTGGGACCTGATCGAGCCAAAATTATAATCGCGCCTCAGCCTTATCCCCGCTTGATCGGGAACGCCTGCCTGTGCATAAGCGCTGTAAATCCACACGAGGTATCAGGCCCTCCACAAGCCTGCTGAGGTCAATCATGAGCGAATTTCAGCCGCTGGTTTTTTCCGGCGTTCAGCCCACCGGCAATCTCCATCTTGGCAATTACCTCGGCGCGATCCGCAAATTCGTCGCGCTCCAGGAGAATAACGATTGCATGTATTGCGTCGTTGATCTGCATGCGCTGACGGCGCAGCTGGTGCATGAGGATATGCGCGGCCAGATCCGCTCGATCACGGCGGCTTTTCTCGCGGCGGGTATCGACCCGGTCAAGCATATCGTTTTCAACCAGAGCCAGGTGCCACAACATGCCGAACTGGCCTGGATCTTCAACTGTGTCGCCCGCATCGGCTGGATGAACCGGATGACCCAGTTCAAGGACAAGGCCGGCAAGGACCGCGAGCAGGCTTCGCTTGGCCTGTTTGCCTATCCGAGCCTGATGGCTGCGGACATCCTGGTCTACCGCGCCACCCATGTGCCTGTGGGCGATGACCAGAAGCAGCATCTGGAACTGACCCGCGATATCGCCATGAAGTTCAACCTGGATTTTGCCCAGCAGATCCGCCCAACCGGACTTGGCATCGATATCACTGTCGGCAACGAACCGGTGCATGCCTATTTCCCGATGGTCGAACCGCTGATCGACGGTCCGGCCCCCAGGGTGATGAGCCTGAAGGATGGCACCAAGAAAATGTCGAAGTCCGATCCTTCGGATCTGTCGCGCATCAACCTGATGGACGATGCCGAGGCGATTGCCAAGAAGATCCGCAAGGCCAAGACCGATCCGGACGCCTTGCCAAGCGAAACGGATGGACTGGCCGGACGGCCGGAGGCCGATAATCTGGTTGGCATTTATGCAGCCCTTGCCGACAAGACCAAAGCCGAGGTGCTGGCGGAATTCGGCGGGCAGCAGTTCTCGGTGTTCAAGCCTGCTCTTATCGAACTTGCTGTCGAGGTTCTGTCGCCGATCACTGGCGAAATGCGCCGTTTGATGGGGGATCCTGCTCATATCGACGCCGTGTTGCGGGACGGTGGTGAGCGGGCGCGGGTCCGTGCTGAAAAAACCATGACGGAAATCCGCGACATTATTGGTTTCGTGCGCTAAGCTTTGATGATGATGCGTGGCAGGTGTCACGCGTCATCAGGTAACGGTTATCGGGGCCGGTCGATCCGGCCCGACGAACAGGGCAGGCCATGGTATCGAAACGTCTATCGCGTCTTGACGGGCACCGACGGAAATTTCTGACGGTCATCGACGATACGCCGGAATGCTCCCGCGCCGTCCATTATGCTGGCAGGCGCGCCAAGAATTCCAATGGCGGGCTGGTTCTGCTCTATGTGATTCCAGAGGGCGATTTCCAGCAATGGCTGGGTGTCGAGGAAATCATGCGGGCCGAGGCCCGGGAAGCCGCCGATGCGGTCATGGCAAAATCCGCCCAGACGGTGCGTGAAACCATTGGGCTTGAGCCGGAAATCGTCATCCGCGAGGGCAGTGCCGCCGAGCAGATCCAGGCGGTGATTGAGGAAGATCGTGATATCGCCATCCTCGTTCTGGCCGCAGGCTCGGCCAAGGATGGGCCTGGCCCGCTGGTCTCGATGATCGCCGGGCGGGCACAGGCCTTTCCCATTCCCGTGACCGTGCTGCCGGATACGCTGAGCAATGAAGAAATCGACGCGCTTTGCTGAAAAGTGAGGCTGGACATGCCTTCAATGTAAGACTGCCTCGGCATCTTCGAGCCGTGGTATAAGATCTTTATTTGCAGCCAGTGCTTGAAGCAGGACCTGCGAAGGTTTATTTTTGAAGCATTCTAAATCGGACCCGGCTTGACCGGTTCGCAAGGAGTTTGTGATGTTCATTCAGACGGAATCCACCCCCAATCCGGCTACTTTGAAATTCCTGCCGGGCAAGGTGGTGATGGACAATGGCACGGCTGAATTCCGCGACCGGGAAGCGGCCATGGCCTCGCCACTGGCTGAAAAGCTGTTTGCCATACCCGGCGTCACCTCCGTGTTCTTTGGCTATGACTTTGTGACCGTGACCAAGGATACCGCCGAATGGCCGCATCTGAAGCCGGCCATCCTCGGGTCGATCATGGAGCATTTCATGAGCGGCGCGCCGATCATGGGCAGCGCTGTCGCCGGAGATGAGGCGTCGGACGAAGAGTTCTTCAACGAGGGTGACGAGACCATCGTTGCCACCATCAAGGAACTGCTGGAAACCCGGGTGCGTCCGGCCGTCGCCCAGGATGGCGGCGATATCACTTTCCGTGGTTTCCGCGATGGCAAGGTGTTTCTCAACATGAAGGGCTCTTGTGCGGGGTGCCCATCTTCCACCGCGACGCTGAAGCATGGCGTGCAGAACCTGCTGCGCCATTTCATTCCCGAAGTGCAGGAAGTCGAAGCCGTTTGATACGGTTTGGGCGCGGCGTCCCTTAGGTTGCCGCGCTTTCGATAAATGTGAAACGTCACGCAATGAAAAGCGAGCAGGCATGATCCTTTTGGCAATCGACACCGCCGGCGTTGATTGCGCTGTTGGCCTGTATGACAGCGATCTTGACCGGATGCTGGCGGCCAGAAGCGAAACGATTGGCCGCGGTCATGCCGAAAAGCTGATGGGCATGATCGACGCGGTCCTGAACGAGGCGTCACTTGCGCTTCCCAGTGTCGAGCGGGTTGCTGTCACCATTGGTCCCGGTTCCTTTACCGGCATTCGCGTCGGCCTGTCGGCGGCGCGGGGGCTAGCTCTGGCGCTGGGTGTCGATATCGTCGGTATTTCAACGCTTGCCGTTCTGGCGGAGGCAGAGCGCAGGCGGGGTGGCGTGGTTGCGGTGCTTGCTGCGATGGATGCCAAGCGCGATGAGGTCTATGTCCAGGGTTTCAGCCCTGATGCAGTGGCGCTGGATGACGCTCGATTGCTGTCGGTGGACGAATTTCGGGCGATGGCGGCTGAGCTTGCCAGGCACGGCGCAGTACGCGTCACCGGTTCGGCATGCTGGCTGCTGGAGAAAGACGTGGCAGGGGAAAGTGAAGAGGCTGCAACAGTGGAGGCAGATCACTTTCCGATGGAGGATATTGCCAGGCTTGGAGCGGTTGCGCAGGCCTCGGGCAAGCCAAAACCGCTTTACTTGCGGGGGCCGGATGTCAAGCCGCAGGCAGGTTTTGCCGTGGCGCGGGCATGATCCTGTTTTAGAGCACGATGGGCTGGTGGGTTTGTAGACGATAAACGCAATATAGTTAAATCTGCTGCGTATTTTCACCATAAATCCCAGGTGATCTTAGGAATTATCGGGTAATCTGTACCGTGAGCATGTCGGAATAAACATATTTTATCCTGACTCTGGGGAGGGTCTTATGCTTGAAACAATTTTTGCCCGTAAAGCCGAGTTTGAAATCGTCGCTATGGAGCTGGACGATTGCCACGACGTGTCGGAATTGCATGGTCAGCGGTTTTCGCAGCCATGGAATGATGGTGCATTTGAAAGCCTGCTGTTGCAGCCCAATGTTTTCGGTTTCGTGATTCGCCAGACCAATACGCTGATGTTCAAGCCGCAGCTCAGCGGTTTCGTGCTGGCCCGCGAAGCAGCGGGCGAAGCAGAAATCCTGACGATTGCCGTGCATGAAAAGGGCGCCCGAAACGGCCTTGGCTGGCGGCTGATGCAGGGCGCGATGCGCGAATCCAGGGTGCGCGGCGGCGAAATCATGTTCCTCGAAGTGGATGATGGCAATCATCCCGCCATCAATCTTTACCGCAAGCTTGGCTTTGAAAAAGCTGGCGAACGGCCCGCTTATTACGCCGATGCCAACGGTCGTCGCAGTGCAGCGCTTGTCATGCGGCGCGATCTTCGCTAACTCGTGACTATCGAAATTCACGAGCAACCGGACCATCATGACGGAGACGCCGAAAACGCTGGAAGAGCTCTGCGCGGAGCGTGGAATGCGCATGACCGAACAGCGGCGGATCATCGCGCGCATTCTTGAAGGCTGCGACGACCATCCTGACGTCGAGGAGCTGTACCGCCGCTCCTCGGCGATAGACGCCAAAATTTCGATCTCGACCGTCTATCGCACCGTCAAGCTGTTTGAGGATGCCGGAATCATCGCCCGCCACGATTTTCGCGATGGGCGCTCCCGTTACGAGACCGTGCCGGAAGAACACCACGATCATCTGATCGATTTGAAGACGGGCGTGGTCATCGAGTTCCGCTCACCCGAGATCGAGGCGCTCCAGGAGCGAATCGCTCGAGAGCATGGCTTCCGTCTGGTGGATCACCGGCTGGAACTCTATGGCGTGCCATTGGCGAAGGACGAGCCGTGAGCAGGGTAAGCTTTGGCTGTTCGTGGCAGCCATGATCATCACCATCCGAACTGTCTTCATGCTGGCGCTGCTTGTCGCCGTCACGCTGATTATGTTGCCGCTGCAATTGTTTGGCCTGGCGTTCGATCTGAAAATACGACGGCTGTTGCCGCGCTACTGGCATAGGATTGCCTGTCTGGTTCTCGGTATCCGGGTGCGGGTGCATGGCCTGCCGGAACGGCAAAGGCCGTTGATGCTGGCCGTCAATCACTGTTCCTGGACCGATATCCTGGTGCTGAGTTCCATTGCCGATGTGGTGTTCATCGCCAAGATGGAAGTGTCGGAATGGCCGATTTTCGGAACGCTGGCCAAGCTGCAAAAAAGCATTTTCATTCGCCGCGAGGAAAAGCGTTCTTCCGGTGAGCAGGTCAATGATATTGCGGCCCGCATGGCGGATGGTGAAATCGTCGTGCTGTTTCCTGAAGGCACGACGTCAGACGGCAACCGGCTGCTGCCGGTCAAATCCTCGCTGTTTGGGGCTGCCGCCATGGCGGTGCCGCTTGCCCCTGAGGGCGTCGTCTATGTGCAGCCGGTTGCCATCGCCTATACGGGAATCCATGGCATGCCGATGGGCCGCTTCCATCGGCCATTGGTCAGTTGGCCAGGCGATGTCACGCTGGGACCACATCTGGCTGGTCTGCTCAAGGTGGCGGCGGTGGATGTCGATGTCTGCTTCGGTGCGCCGGTTGCCTATACCAAGGATAGCAATCGCAAGCGGGTGAGCGCTACGGTGGAAGCGGAGATCCGCCGCATGCTGCTGTCAAAGCTGCTGGGTCGGACGATCGAATAGCAGACTATAGAATAACGAACTGTCTGCCGCTTTTCATTGGGATGATGCGGCACTCTTTGCTAATGCCGATCATTGGTATAAAAGCGCGCCATGACCCAGGAAATTTCAAGCCTTTCAGCATCGGTAGAGCCGGTGTCCGCCATGGTTGAACATGCCTCTGCCCAGCAAAAGCCTGCGCCGCAGAAGAAGGTGTTCATCAAGACCTATGGCTGTCAGATGAATGTCTATGACAGCAGTCGCATGGCCGATGCGCTGGTGGCTGAAGGCTATCAATCGACCGAGGATATGGAGGAGGCCAGCCTCGTGCTGCTCAATACCTGTCATATCCGTGAAAAGGCCGCCGACAAGGTCTATTCGGCGCTGGGACGGCTGCGTGAAATGAAAAAGATTCGCGCCGCAAGAGGCGAGGAATTCATGATCGGCGTGGCCGGTTGCGTCGCCCAGGCCGAAGGCGAGGAAATCGTTCGCCGCGAACCGGGCGTCGATGTCGTTGTCGGTCCGCAGACCTATCACCGCCTACCGCAGGCCTTGAGGCGGGCGCGGGGCGGAGAGCGGGTGGTCGATACCGATTATGCCGTGGAAGATAAGTTCGAACATCTGCCCGATCCAACGAAGATCGCCGGCAAGCGCCGAATGATCACGGCGTTTCTGACCGTGCAGGAAGGCTGCGATAAATTCTGCACCTTCTGTGTCGTGCCCTATACCCGTGGGTCCGAGGTTTCCCGGCCGCTTGCTCAATTGTTGGGCGAGGCGCAGAGGCTGGTGGAAAGCGGTGTGCGCGAAATCACTTTGCTGGGCCAGAACGTCAATGCCTGGCACGGCAAGGGGCCGGATGGGCGTGAGATGGGTCTGGGCGATCTTCTTTACAAGCTTGCCGAAATTCCGGGTCTTGCCCGGCTACGCTACACCACCAGCCATCCGCGTGACATGGACGAGCGGCTGATCGAGGCGCATCGCGATCTGCGCATGTTGATGCCTTATCTGCATCTGCCGGTACAATCGGGTTCCGACCGGATCCTGAAAGCGATGAACCGCCGGCATAAGGCTGCGGATTATATTGCTCTCGTCGATCGTATCCGGGAGGCGCGGCCTGACATCGCCATATCAGGCGATTTCATCGTCGGTTTTCCCGGCGAAACCGACGCGGATTTCGAAGACACAATGAAATTGGTCGAGCGGATCGGCTATGCACAGGCCTTTTCGTTCAAATATTCGCCACGTCCAGGCACGCCTGGCGCCGACATGCCCGACCATGTGGCCGAGGACGTCAAGACTGAACGACTGGCTCGATTGCAGGAACTGTTGTTAAAACAACAGCATGACTTTGCCCGCTCGCTGGTGGGGCAGACCATGGACCTGCTTCTGGAAAAGCCGGGCCGGATGCCGGGACAGATTATTGGCCGGTCTCCGTGGTTGCAGTCTGTGAATGTTGATGCAAAACCTTCGCAAATAGGCGACATTATTCAGGTACGAATCACGGATATCGGCCCAAACAGCTTGTTTGCCGAGGTGGCAGAGAGTTAGAGTGAGGGCAGGGACTGAATTCCGATAGGGAGCCTGATCGCTTGAACGCAACAGAAGTGGTAACCTCACCCTCGCGCAACACCAAAACCGCCGCGACCGACGCCAATCACTTCATCTTGACGTTCGAGAACAACCGGCATGCCAGCGAGCTTTTCGGCCAGTTCGAACAAAACCTGAAGTTGCTGGAGCAGCGGCTGAATATCAAAGCCAGTGCGCGCGGCAATTCCGTGTCCATCTCCGGCGACATCATGGCCACCAACCAGGCGCGCCGGGCGCTCGATTTCCTCTATGCCAGGCTGCAAAGCGGCGGCAGCGTCGAAGCTTCTGACGTGGAAGGCGCGATCCGCATGGCGGTGGCCGCCGACGACCAGCTGACCTTGCCGACGCTGGAGCGCAAGGCCAAGCTCAGCATGGCGCAGATTTCCACCCGCAAGAAAACCATTGTTGCCCGCACACCGACCCAGGATGCCTATATGCGGGCGCTGGAACGGTCCGAACTGGTGTTCGGTACTGGCCCGGCTGGCACCGGCAAGACCTATCTGGCCGTGGCGCAGGCCGCGCAATTGCTGGAACGTGGCGCCGTCGACAAGATCATCCTGTCGCGCCCGGCGGTCGAGGCGGGCGAACGGCTGGGCTTCCTGCCCGGCGATATGAAGGAAAAGGTCGATCCTTACCTGCGGCCGCTCTACGACGCCCTCTATGATATGATGCTGGGCGACAAGGTGGAGCGGGCGATTACCGCGGGCGTAATCGAAATTGCCCCGCTGGCTTTCATGCGCGGGCGCACGCTGGCCAATGCCGCTATCATTCTTGATGAAGCACAGAACACCACATCCATGCAGATGAAGATGTTTCTGACGCGGCTTGGCGAAAATTCCCGGATGATCATTACCGGCGACCCGAGCCAGGTGGACCTGCCGCGCGGTGTAAAATCCGGTCTGGTTGAGGCCTTGGATATTCTGGCTGGCGTGGAAGGCGTCTCTTTCGTGCGCTTCAAGGATGTCGATGTTGTGCGTCACCCGCTTGTCGGGCGGATCGTCAGGGCCTATGATGCCCAATATGCGCAGCCTGAGCCTCACTATACGCAGCCTCTCGAAGGCGAGAAGCCGGAATAAACTGTTGCTGTGTCCTTGGTTGAGTACGTGTGATTGATGAAGAAACTTGACGTTCAGATCGCTATCGAGGCCGATGGCTGGCCGGATGAGGCGGAACTCGAGGCGTTGAGCACACGGATTTTGGACCATGCGGCGGATTTCATTGCTGCTGAAGGCCAGCCTTTTGCCCCGATGCCTGCAGAGGTCTCTCTGGTCTTCACCGGGGATACCGAGATCCAGGCGATCAACAGCGAATGGCGCGGACAGGACAAGCCAACCAATGTCCTGTCCTTTCCGGCCTATCCGATAGAGCCCGGCGATAAGCCGGGACCGATGCTGGGCGATATCGTCATTGCCCGCCAGACTGTGGAGCGGGAAGCGGCGGAGCTGGAGAAAACGATTACGGACCATCTGACGCATTTGATGGTCCATGGATTCCTCCACCTTTTCGGTTATGATCACATGACCGAGGATGAGGCGGAGGAGATGGAGGGACTGGAGACTCGCATTTTGGCCGGTCTTGGCTTATCTGATCCTTATGCGGGTCAAGTCCCGGTTTGATAGAACGGTAAAATGAGCGATTTTTCGACACGATCGGCCAGTGAGGCCACGAAGGAGCAGGACGGCTCCTCCTCCGAAGAGGGGTCTAGTCCGCAGCGAAGTTCCGCGGCCCACAAGCCGCAATCATCTTTCTGGGCGCGGGCCGCCCGGATCTTGAAACCCGCCGGCGGCAATCTGCGTGAGGATATCGCCGACGCGCTGATGTCCGACAGGGCCGCTGAGGAGGCCTTTTCCGCCGAAGAGCGGGCGATGTTGCACAATATCCTGCGCTTTCGCGAAGTGCGCGTCGAAGATGTCATGGTGCCGCGCTCCGATATCCATGCTGTCGATGTCGAGACCAGCATTGGCGAATTGATGACCCTGTTCCAGCAAACCGGCCATTCGCGCATGCCGGTCTATTGCGACACGCTGGATGATCCACGCGGCATGGTGCATATCCGCGATCTTCTCTCCTATATCACCCTGAAGGCGCTGAACGGCAACGGCCTCGACCTCGCCTGCGTCGATCTTGGCGTGACGCTGGAGGAGGCTGGCATCATCCGCTCCATCCTGTTCGTGCCACCGTCCATGCAAGCCTCCGACCTTCTGGCCCGTATGCAGGCTGCCCGCACCCAGATGGCGCTGGTGATCGACGAATATGGCGGCACCGATGGCCTGGTTTCGCATGAAGATATCGTCGAAATGGTGGTTGGCGACATTGAAGACGAGCACGACAAGGAAGAGGCGCTGGTCACCCGCGTCTCACAGGATGTCTATCTGGCCGATGCCCGCATCGAACTTGAGGAAATCGCCGAGGTGATCGGTCCTGATTTCGATATCAGTGCGGAAATCGATGAAGTCGATACTCTGGGCGGATTGCTCTCCACCGCGATTGGCCGGGTGCCGCAGCGTGGTGAAGTGGTGCAGGCGGTGGCGGGCTTCGAGCTACATATTCTCGATGCCGATCCGCGAAGAGTGAAGAAGGTCCGTATCACCCGCATGGCACCAATTGCCAAGCGCCTGCAGGAAGGCGCCGATTTGCAGACAGTCGGATCCGGGCAGGGTAAGTAGCGGGCATGTAGCCCATCACCTATGGTTAAAGACGAGGCGGCAGTTTGTAAAAAGAACTGCCGCCTCTTCGATTCTTGCAGGCAGGGTTGTGGCAGCGTCTTGCCCTTTGTCGTAAATTTGAAGTGCTATACGAACTGGCCTTGAAAAGGGCAGCCCGTATTCCGTTTTCAAGTATCTCAAGCATTTGAGGTCTTTGAAATTATGCAATAGCAAGGTCTTGGGGGCGAAGATGGAACGGTTGGCGGCAAGGATCATGCTTCTGGCGGGATGGCGGCGTGCCCTTCTTGCCATTGCCTCAGGCGCGGTCGGGGCGCTGGCGTTGCCGCCGGTAGGGTTCTTTGCGGCTCTGTTTTTCTCCTTCTCCATGCTTGTCTGGCTGCTCGATGGTGTGAGCGGCAATCCCGATAGGAGCTGGTCGCGGGGACTGCGGTCCGCCTTCTGGATCGGTTGGCTGTTCGGCTTCGGTTATTTCGTGGCCGGGCTCTGGTGGTTGGGCAATGCGCTGATGGTGGAGGCCGACGAATTTGCCTGGGCACTGCCGCTCGCGGTGCTCGGCCTGCCGGCGGTGTTGGCGGTGTTTTATGGCTTGGCCTGCCTTGCCGCCCGTCTGCTCTGGTCCGAAGGCCTTGGCCGGATTGCCGCGCTGGCGGCGATGTTTGGCATCACCGAATGGCTGCGCAGCTTTATTGCCACGGGCTTTCCCTGGAATGCCATCGGCTATGGCGCCATGCCCATCCCATTGATGATGCAATCGGCTGCGGTGCTGGGTCTTTTCGGGGTTTCGGCCCTTGCCGTCTTCGTCTTTGCCGCCCCGGCTCTTCTGGGAACCCGCCGTGGGGCAAAGCTCGGGCTGGCGTTGGCCGGAATATTGTTCTGCGGCCATCTCGGCTATGGCGCTTACCGGCTGTCTCTGCCGGAGCCGGACGGACGGAAGGTGACAGTGCGTCTGGTCCAGCCGAATATAGACCAGGCAGCGAAGATGGACGATACCGACCGCGTTGCGATTTTCGAGAAACATCTTCGCCTGACAGCGGTGCCGACACCGGCCGATCAGCCACGCCCGGATGTGATTGTCTGGCCGGAAACCACCATTCCCTTCATCCTCACCGAAAATCCAGACGCCTTGCGGCAGATTGCCGGGGCGTTGCAGGAGGGCCAAGTGCTGATCACCGGCACAGTCCGTTCGGAAGATCAGGGTGCCGGAATTGCCCCGCGCTATTATAATTCGATCTATGCAATCGACAGTCAGGGGCAGATCCTTGCCGCCGCCGACAAGGTCCATCTTGTGCCATTTGGGGAATATGTCCCATGGCAGGACATCCTGTCAAAGCTCGGTATTACCAACATTATCGACCTGCCGGGAGGCTTTTCTCAGGGTGCATCACGGTCCCTGATGACCCTTCCGGGGGGACTGAAGCTCTATCCGTTGATCTGTTACGAGGTCATTTTTCCTGACGAAATGGTTAAGGGATTATCCGGGGCCAATGCCATAATCAATGTCACCAACGATGCCTGGTTTGGAGATACGCCAGGTCCATTTCAGCATTTTCAACAGGCAAGATTACGCGCCGTCGAGACTGGGCTGCCAATTATTCGCGCCGCCAATAATGGCATTTCTGCCTTAATTGACGGACGGGGACGCGTGTTTTCGGGTTTGCGATTGAACGCTGAAGGCGTGGAAAATGCAACTTTTACGCTATCAGCTGCGCCTGAAACCAATGTAAATCATAATAAATGCAACTTTTGGGCGGTAACTGCTTTGTTATTATCTGCGGCTGTAATTTCTCGTTTAGGTTTAATATCGAGAGTGAATTGACGAAAAACCCCTAAAAATGCATAGTGCTGTAGCTTGGTAGTGCTTGTAATCCAGCGCTTGAAGCGCTGGCGTGTGCAACGTAACGTTATATGAAGTTGCAAGCGCTACGGGTTAAGATCAATTTCAACTGTCTTCAGGATCGTCACATGCTCGAAAACAAAAAGAAGCCTAACCCCATCGACATTCATGTCGGTAGCCGGATTCGTCTTCGCCGCACCATGCTCGGAATGAGCCAGGAAAAGCTGGGCGAAAGCCTCGGCATTACGTTTCAACAAATTCAGAAGTACGAAAAAGGCACAAATCGTGTCGGCGCCAGCCGCTTGCAGAATATTTCAAGCATTCTGAATGTACCCGTCTCGTTCTTTTTCGAGGATGCACCGGGTGAGCAGGTTGTAGCAGGCGCCAATGGCTTTTCCGAGGCGGCCAGTTCCAACTATGTCGTCGACTTCCTCTCGTCTTCCGAAGGCCTGCAGCTGAACCGCGCTTTCGTAAAGATCAACGATCCGAAAGTGCGCCGTAAAGTCGTCGATCTGGTCAAGGCGCTTGCCGCCGACGCAGACGCGGAATAACCGGGACCCTTCAGGGCTCGAAAAAAAGCGGCGATTAAGCCGCTTTTTTTATGTCTTGGTCACGTTTGAGAAAGGCTTGCTGACATAAAGATATATTTATGTCGTTGTGTCCTTGTTTTTGAGGCTTGGAGCCTCTATCACAGGAGCATCTGGTTCATTGAGGGGAATCCCGCATGCGCTCAAACTATCTGTTTACGAGTGAGTCCGTTTCGGAAGGTCATCCGGACAAAGTCTGCGACCGAATTTCGGACGAAATCGTCGATCTGGTCTATCGTGAAGCGGCACGGACCGGGGTGGATCCCTGGACGGTGCGCATCGCCTGCGAGACGCTGGCGACCACCAATCGTGTTGTCATCGCCGGTGAGGTTCGCCTGCCGCCGAGCCTGATGAAGACCGACAAGAACGGCAATGAGGTCATCAACCCTGCCAAGTTCAAGGCTGCGGCGCGCAAGGCAATCCGCGACATCGGCTATGAACAGGACGGCTTCCATTGGAAGACCGCCAAGATCGACGTTCTCCTGCATTCTCAGTCGGCTCATATCGCCCAAGGCGTCGACAAGGCTGCCGACCACGAAGGCGGCGAAGGCGCGGGTGACCAGGGCATTATGTTCGGCTATGCCTGCGGCGAAACGCCGGACCTGATGCCTGCACCGATCTATTATTCCCACAAGATCCTTCAGCTTCTCTCGGCAGCCCGTAAAAAGGGCGAGGGCGACGTGGGCAAACTTGGCCCTGATGCCAAGAGCCAGGTCACTGTCCGTTATGTTGATGGCAAGCCTTCCGATGTCGCCTCCATCGTGCTTTCCACGCAGCATCTCGACGAAAGCTGGGATTCGGCCAAAGTCCGTTCGGTCGTTGAACCCTATATTCTCGAAGCGTTTGGCGACCTGAAGGTTGCCGACGACTGCAAGTGGTATATCAACCCGACCGGCAAATTCGTGATCGGCGGTCCCGATGGCGATGCAGGCCTGACAGGTCGCAAGATCATCGTCGACACCTATGGTGGCGCGGCCCCGCATGGCGGTGGCGCATTTTCCGGCAAGGATACCACCAAGGTTGACCGCTCGGCTGCTTATGCAGCGCGTTATCTGGCCAAGAACGTGGTTGCAGCCGGCTTAGCGGAGCGCTGCACCATCCAGATCGCCTATGCGATCGGCATTGCTCAGCCTTTGTCGATCTATGTCGATCTGCATGGCACCGGCAAACACACCGAGGACCAGATCGAGGCGGCAATCCGCAGCGTGATGGATCTGTCGCCGACCGGCATTCGCCGCCATCTCGATCTCAACAAGCCAATCTATGCCAAGACGTCCGCTTATGGCCATTTTGGCCGCAAGGCTGGCCGTGACGGCTCCTTCGCATGGGAGAAGCTTGATCTGGTCAAGCCGCTCAAGGAAGCCTTGAAGGGCTGAATACGATGACCACAGATCGCCGTAGCCGGGCGACCGAAGCCTTTTTCGGTCGTCGCAAGGGAAAGCCGCTCCGCGACCAGCAAGTCGAGCGGATGACCCATCTCCTGCCCGAACGCAAGTTAGACTTGGGGTCGGCAGCGCCTGGCGATTTGAAGACACTGTTTCCTGTGCCGGTGCAGCGCATCCGCCTGGAAATCGGCTTTGGTGGGGGCGAACATCTGGCCCACCGTGCCAGACATGATGCCACGACCGGCTTTATTGGCGTCGAGCCCTTCGTCAATTCCATGGCCAAGTTGCTGGCCGTGATTGAGGATGAGGGCCTTCCCAATATCCGGGTCTATGACGATGACGCGACGCAATTGCTGGATTGGCTGCCAGCGTCATCGATCGACCAGATTGATCTTCTCTACGCCGACCCTTGGCCAAAGCGCAAGCATTGGAAGCGCCGTTTCGTCTCGCAGGTCAACCTGGAGCGGTTTCACCGGGTGTTGAAACCAGGCGCAAATTTCTGCTTCGCCTCTGATATCGATACCTACGTGAACTGGACGCTGCTGCATTGCCGCAACCATGGCGGTTTCGATTGGCTGGCCGAAAGCTCCGCCGATTGGTTGACGCCCTACGAGGGCTGGCCAGGCACGCGCTATGAGGCCAAAGCCCGTCGCGAGGGCCGTTCATCGGCTTATTTGACCTTCCGCAGGACCTAATCCAAGGCTCTTGAAGAGCCGCGAGTCTTCCTGACTGGAAAAGATTTCGAGTATCTCAACTGCATAAAAGCTTTGAAATATTCAGGCTTGATTGAGGCGGGTCTTGCCGTGGCCTGTTACAGGCTCAAGCCTCCGCAGAGGCGCTCTCATTTTCACTCAGAGTGCGAATCAAAACACCCTGCGAATGCATGGCGCAGGGTGTTTTCTGTCAATCATTATCGATGAAAGCTCAGTGCAGGCTGACGGTTTTCAACTCGTCTTCTGCGGCCTTGAAGAAGGTGGAGGAGCGGTTATCGGTAAGCAGGATGGGTGTGCCGTCAGCGGCAAATAGCGCCCAGAGATCCGTGCGCGGGTCGATTTCTGGGGCATCGGGAAAGCAGCGGGACACTTCGTCGTAACGGATCTTGCGGATATAGCCCACTTCGCCGGAGCCAAGATGTGCCAGCTCATTTTTCGAGAGCTTCGAGGTGGCTTCTTTAATCAACATTCCGGATCTCCGTCATTGAGGGAGGGGCGGCACAACAGCCTTCACCAGGACGCGCGAAATCTGCTGTAACACCCTATATCTTTTGCAGGATGTGGTCCTCCAACCGACCCGGTCCAAGGAACTTGTGCAAAAGCGCCATGATCCTAGTCTGAGGCGGAAATATTAATTTTCCTTACCATTTGCTGCGTATCAGGACGAATTAGTTCGACCACCAGTAGGCCGTTTCGCATCCGTGCGCGCGAAACGTCCATTCCGTCCGTTAACAGGAAACTGCGCTGAAAGTTCCGTGCAGCTATGCCGCGAAACAAATAATCGGCATCCGGGCGTTCCGTCTGGGAGCCTCGAATGATCAGCTGGTTTCCCTCGACCAGAACCTCCAGATCGCTCTCGGAAAAGCCCGCCACGGCAAGGGTAATCCGCAACCGGTCCCCTTCATGGTCGCTCGTGCGGCGAACAAGCTCGATATTATAGGGCGGATAGCCGTCGCTGGTCCGGGCCAACTGACTCAACACGGCATCGGTAATGTCGAAACCCAGCAGCAGGGGTGTGGTGATGGATTTTGTCCGTCGCATTCTGTCCTCGTCTGGCCCCCCGCCAGACGACAAGTCGGTCCTTGCGGGCCAGTCGTTGCGGGATTGTGTTTCCGGTGGTCGGCATGTCTGTACTTTGGTTAAGATATGGGAGCCCCGAGGGCGGGAAACAAGCGTTTGACCGGCACGATAGATCTTGACAATAGCCCGGCTGCCCGTCCATCAAACCCTATCAATCCAAGGATAGGCCCGCATGGAAAAGCCCAGAAAAATCATCATCGATACCGATCCCGGTCAGGACGATGCCGCAGCCATCATGCTGGCGCTTGCCAGTCCCGATCAGTTGGACGTCCTCGGCCTGACGGTGGTTGCAGGAAATGTTCCCCTGTCGATGACCAGCCGCAATGCCCGTATCGTCTGCGAACTGTCGGGCCGGCCCGACCTGCCGGTCTATGAAGGTGCGTTAAAGCCTCTGGAGCGGCCCCAGGTGACGGCGGAACATGTGCATGGCAAGACCGGGCTGGACGGGGCCGAGGTCGATGAGCCGGTCATGCCGGTTCAAGACCAGCATGCGGTCGATTTTATTATCGACACCATTCGCCGCGAACCAGCGGGCACCATTACGCTCTGCACGCTCGGACCGCAGACCAATATTGCCCTGGCCCTGCAAAAGGCCCCGGATATTGCACCGCGCATTCGCGAACTTGTGATGATGGGCGGTGGCTTTTTCGAGGGTGGCAATATTACCCCTGCGGCGGAGTTCAATGTCTATGTCGATCCGCAGGCATCCCGGATTGTGTTTGGTTCAGGCATCCCGATCGTGATGATGCCGCTGGACGTCACCCACCAGCTTTTGACCACCAAGGCCCGGGTTGCCCGCATTGGCGCCATCGGTACACGGGTGGCCAAGGTCATGGTGGACTGGCTGGAGTTTTTCGAGCGTTTCGATATCGAGAAATACGGTTCGGATGGTGGACCGCTGCATGATCCCAGCGTGATTGCCTATCTTCTCCAGCCGGAGCTGTTTTCCGGGCGTGATTGCAACGTGGAAATCGAAACTGAATCTGAACTGACGGTCGGCATGACGGTGGTGGACTGGTGGCGCGTGACCGGTCGTACGCCCAATGCCAAGGTGATGCGCGATGTCGATGCTGACGGCTTCTTTGCCTTGCTGACGGAACGGTTGGCGCGCCTTTAAACCTGGTGCAAATCCTCTTTATCCTTTTTGGTGTCTTGGTCCGGCCATTTTCTTTTGGCCGGGCCTGTGGCACATCTGAGAGATGAGCACACCGAAAACGTCACCAGAGCCCGCCGATTTTACCCATATCCGTGATTGGGTCTTCGACCTCGACAACACGCTTTATCCGCATCACATCAATCTGTTTGCCCAGATTGATCGCAACATGACCGCCTATGTTGCGGATCTGTTGCAGATGGAGCCGGATGACGCGCGCATCCTGCAAAAGCGCTACTATCATGAGCATGGTACGACATTGGCAGGACTGATGGCCCATCATGGCGTCGATCCGAACGATTTCCTGGAAAAGGCCCATGCCATCGATTATTCCGCCCTGTTGCCGGATGTGGCTCTGGGCGAGGCGATCAAGGCTCTGCCGGGGCGAAAGTTTATTTTCACCAATGGCACGGTGGAACATGCCGAGGCAGCGGCGAGGGCGCTCGGCATTCTCGATCATTTCGACGACATTTTCGATATCGTTGCTGCTGCCTATCTGCCGAAACCGGCCAGCCAGACCTATGACATATTCACCCGGCTGAAGCAGATCGATGCCGGGCAGGCAGCGATGTTCGAGGATCTGCCGCGCAATCTCGTCGTGCCGAAGGCCTTGGGCATGAAAACCGTACTGCTCGTGCCGCGCAATCTGGAAGCCGTGGTGCTGGAAAGCTGGGAGCGGATGGATAGCGACGAAGGCCATGCGCATGTCGATTACGCCACCGACGATCTGGCTGGCTTTCTTGCCTCTCTTTTGGCAGCTGGAGAGTTTCAGGTTCAGAGTGAGCCAGACAGGTCATAGATAGTTATTAAGTACAACATTACGAAAAAGTAACTAGCATTACAGAACCTTAAGTGGCCGCCGCAGGGGCGAGTGCCTATCCTCTCGATATTGCAGAACACAGCCTGCCTTAGGCTGGCGGTGTTCTGCAACGTTGATACGGCTGCATCGTTCGATCACAGAACCGATTTCCGGTCTTGAAACGATGTGGCACCGAGGAAAGGAAACTTCATGAGTGCGAAGAAAACGACCATTGCGGCCCTGGCGGCTACCCTGCTGGTCAGCGCGTCATCCGGTGCCGTATTTGCAAAAGACGGTAAGGCTCCACCTCCACCTCCACCGCCGCCACGGCCTGAAGAGATGCGCGACGCCTGCGGTCCACGGCCGATGATGATGCGTGGACCGGCAGCGATGTTCATCTTTGCCCTCCAGCAATTCGACACCAACAAGGACGGTAAGATTTCGAAGGAAGAGGCCAAGGCTGCTGAAGACAAGCTGTTTACGGCCATCGATACCGACAAGGACGGCGTTCTGACGCCAGGTGAACTGCGCAAGTTCCATGAAGCACGCATGGAGGCCATGCGTGCCGACATGCCGAAGGCTCCGGGGCCTGAGGGTGCCGCGCCAGCCGATCCTAATGGGCCAAAGCCTGACGAGGCGACGGATCAGCCACCACCGCCGCCGCCAGGTGGCCTGGGTGCTGAAGACGACGCCATGGGACCGCCTGATGACGGCATGGCCGGTTGTGGTCCGCATCGTCCAGGGCCTGAACGTTGGGCGAAGGAACGCGGTCCTGAGGGCGAGCGAATGGGTGGTCCTCATGGCCATCGCCCGATGATGGCGATGGGGCCAATGGGTGGTCCAATGGGTGCGATGCGCCTGCTGGAGAAGGTCGACACCGATGAAAACGGCCAGATCAGTAAGGCCGAAGCCGATGCGGCGCTCGATAAGCTGTTCACCCGTCTGGATACCAATAAGGATGGGTTCATTTCGGCCGATGACTTCCCGAAGGGCCCGTCGCTGCTGCCATGATTGCTTGCGATCGGGTAACCGATTGCGGGTATGCAACCAGGCCTCAATGAAAATCGCCGTGCGTCAGAGACGCACGGCGATTTTTTGGTTTAATTGACCAGGCATAAGACAGCCTGCCATCATTGCCGGAAATCAGAATTCCTCCCAATTGTCGCGGCTGACGGCGGCATTGCCATGGCTGACCGGAACAGACTGCTGGGCTCTGCGCGGGGCCTGCGCTCTGGGCGCAGGCGCAGGCGAGGCAGGAGCCGAGCGCACTGGCTGGGCGATATCGTTTCCGGTTCTAAATTGCGCGAGCAGATCCGAAAGGCGACGGCTTTCCTGATTGAGACCAGCCCCGGCGGCATTCATTTCTTCCACCATGGCGGCATTCTGCTGAGTCGCCTGATCCATATGGTTGACGGCGGTATTGACCTCCGCCAAACCGCTGGCCTGTTCCTGGGCTGCCGTCGCAATGGCATCCATATGCTGGTTCATGTCCTCGACCACCTTGGAAATGGTCGTCAGGCCTTCGCCAGTATCGTTGACCAGCTTAACGCCTTCGCTGACAGCCGCTTCCGAATTGCCGATCAGCGACTTGATTTCCTTGGCGGCATTGGCGGAACGTTGCGCCAGTTCGCGCACTTCCTGGGCAACGACCGCAAAGCCCTTGCCTGCTTCACCAGCGCGGGCAGCCTCGACCCCCGCATTCAAGGCCAGAAGGTTAGTCTGGAAGGCGATCTCGTCGATCACGCTGATGATCTGGGTGATCTTGCGCGAAGCATCCTCGATCCGCTCCATGGCGGAGACGGCATTGTTGACCACGGTCGCCGAATGTTCGGCATGCTGGCGGGCATTGCGCACCAGATTGCGGGCTTCGCCAGTCCGCTTGGACGTTGCTTGGACGTTGGAAGTGATCTGCTCCAGCGCGGCCGCGGTTTCCTCTAGCGAGGCGGCCTGCTGTTCAGTGCGCTTGGCCAGCGTGTCGGAAGCCTGCGAAATTTCACCGCTGCCATTGGTGACACCCTTGCCAACCTGGCCCACAGCCACGAGTGCTGAGCGCAACTGGTTGACGGAGGCATTGAAGTCGTGGCGAAGTGGTTCGAACTGGGCGGCAAACTGCTGATCGATTTCGCAGAGAAGGTCGCAGGAGGCCAGCCGCTTCAGGCCAGCGGCCAGTGCGCCCGTTGCTTCGTTCAGGCGGCGTTCCGCATCTTCCTCGGCGCGGCGCTGGACATCCTTGCGTTCCTGCTCCGCATTGAGCCGGTTCTGTTCGGTCTGTGCTTCCAGCTGAACTTTCGCCAGGGCCGACTGGCGCATGACTTCGACGGCGCCAGCCATTTCCCCGATTTCGTCCTTGCGGTCGGCGTCGGGTACCGTGACATCCAGCTTGCCATCGGCAATATGCAGCATCACCTTTGCCATGCGGGTCACAGGGCGTGACACGCCCAGGATGATCCAGACGGTCAGGATGCTCATCAACAGCACGCCGAACAGAATGACGCCAATGGTGACATAGGAGGACTGCGTATAGGCAGCCTCGGCAGCCGTGCTTGACGCTGCCGCACCGCTATCGTTGAGCTTGATGATTTCGCCAAGCGCAATGAAGCTGTCGACCAGCGGCTGACGGGCTGGGGCGATTGCGGCGGTTGCTGCAACCTGATCCTTGGCGGCGACGGCGTTGATGATCTTCTTTTGAAATTCGAGATAGCGGGTCCACTTGGCTTCGAAATCGCCCCACAATTTCTTCTCAGCATCGTTGCGCAGGGTTGCGCGGAAATCCGCATAGGATTTCGGAATGGATGCGTCCATTTCCACGAATTCGTCATCCAACCCTTTGATTTCGGAGGGATCGACAGCAATGGTTTTGCGGATCGTCGTCGTGTGATAGCGCAACATGGTAAACTGAATGCCATCCAGTTTCGCCATCCGTGGCATCCACACCTGCCGCGTATCGGAGGCTGCCGAAAAGACCACGGACGTCTGCTTGTAGCTGAAAAGGCCGAGGAGGATGACAAGCATCAGCGCCGCCCCTGCCATGACCATTAATCGCGTTGAAATCCTCAAACTCATCACTATGCCCCCCAGGCTGGCATCCCAATATTTGGCTGCCTGAGGATTGACCCAAATTGATAAATTAAAAATGAAGTTATCGGTAATATAAGGAATATGAAGGCAAATTTTACGCCCTATGATTGTGCCGCGGCGAGAGACATATTGTCACTGAAAGCAAAAATTCGATGGGCTGATTTTAAAGCCTCATCGATCCCATTAGCAGACTGAGTAAAAGCTTCGGAGAGCCCGTTCACCTGTGCTCCAGATGAGCGAGCATCTAGAGACGCGCTTACAGTGCTCATAAACACACGAGCGTTCAAGCAACTAATCATTTTAAGAGGAAAATGGCGCACCCGAAGAGATTCGAACTCCTGACCCCCAGATTCGTAGTCTGGTGCTCTATCCAGCTGAGCTACGGGTGCGTCTGACGCCGTCGTTTCCGTTGGCGTGCCGATCCTCTAAAGCGAGACGTGTTTGATTGCAAGCAGAATCGGTAAAAAAATCCGGTTTGATTTCCAGTTTGTCTCTAACGGCCTGAAGAAATTTGTCTTTTCGCCGTCATTCTTGAAGCCGGCTTCATTATGCTCGAAGCCGGAAGGTGTCGAGCGCCACCGGCCTGTCTGGAATTTCGATCCGGAACTGTGTGCCGGAGGAGGGTTTTTCCATAAGCGCGATCGTTCCCCCATGCGCCAGCACGATTTCGCGGGCGATGGCCAGGCCAAGGCCCGTGCCGCCCGATCTGGCTGAGCCGCGAAACGGTGTGAACAGGTTTTCGCGGGCCTTGCGCGGCAGGCCAGGGCCGTTGTCGTCAACGGTGATTGCAACAACGCTGCCGATGCGGTGAGCCGATAGCAAGATGCGGGGTGTTGCGGTGGTCATTTCCGTCATGGCGGATGAAAGCGCCTGGGCAGCATTGCGGCAGAGATTATGAATGACACGGAACAATTGTTCGCTGTCGGCGTCGATTTCGATGTCGGGTGAAATCTGATCGACAAAGTCGATGCCCTTGTCCAGGGCAAGGATATCCTGAACTTCCTGGCTGAGCGTGGAAAGCACAAATCGGCGCCGGCGGGGTTCGGCTTCCGAAGCCTGTCCATAGGCAAGCACTTCACTCGTATAGCCCACGGCTCGGTCGATCGTGCGGACCAGTTTAGGCGCAAAGCTCTTCACCATGGGATCGTCGACATCCACCAACCGATCGGACATCAACTGGGCAGAGGCAAGGATATTGCGCATGTCATGATTGATCTTGGAAACGGCAAGGCCGAGATCGGCCAGGCTTTTCTGCTGCCTCAGGGTCTTTTGCAGATCCTCCTGCATCGTGGCCAGATGGCGGGCGACAAAGGCCAATTCGTCGCGACCACTGATCACCTCCATGACCCTATCAGGATTTTCCGGGTCGCTGGCAAACGCCTGTATATTGCGGCTCAGTCGCCGAATCGGATTGATGAGCATCCGATTCAGCGTCACGAACAGCAGGAGGCCGGTGATCACCGAAATGATCAACGACACGACGGCAATGCGCGTTGCATAAGCCAATAGTCCGCGATGCAGAGGCGCATCGGACATCACCACTTCCACTCGCATCGACGTGTCGCCGATCGGGCCGGAAACGCTGATCAGTCTATTGCCGCCGAATAGCAGGGTGTCGACTGCGTCCTTGATGGCGGTCAATGTTCCCACATCGGAAATGTCATATTGACCATCCACTTCTTGTGGCATGTCCGCCATGGCCAGCAGCCGCGTCGTGCCATCCTTGGTGAGCGCAATCGCCTTGGTTCCGGTAGCAAGCAGGGTGTCGGCCTGGACATCCTTGGGAAGTTCAGGCGGCTGTAGCCCATCAATCACCACTGCGGCGGCCGCGGCCTTGTTGATGTGGTTTTTCAGCCAATTGAGGCGCATCGTGGCAATCGACGGAGCAAAAATCAGCACCTGCGCCGCAAGGACGAAAATGACGGTCAACACCAGCAGCTTGCCGGAAAGCCCGCGCAACCGGCTGGGCATCGACGCTGCCTGCGCCTGCTTTGCGTCCTGTGCCTTTCGCCTGCCCATCGACTGCCTCATTTTGCCGGGTGGTACTTTGGTTTTCTGTACCGTTTGCCAGCTGTGCCGCATCATGTCGACCACAGCATACCATGCCTCATGCATCCGGTAAAATGCGGTGCAACAAAGATTTCGGTTCCGGCGCGATACATCAAATATGGTGAGTAAGGCTCGGTCTAGCATGTTAGGCGAGGGATAATTGATGGGTCTGGCAGGCGTATGCTTGAATGGCGACAAGCGAAAAAACGCCCGGTTCCGGTGGATTTTGGCGTGGTTCTAAACCCGGGAAAGCCCTGGCGAGATTGACTCTCGCCTCTATCCTCCGTATAAGCCGCGCGGCTTGCATAGGTTTCCCGTTCTGCGGGCCCGTAATGCTTGCCTTAATCCTAACGCTCTTGCAATTCGTTGCAAACCCAAGAAGGGCCGCACACCGCGGTATTTAAAAAAATGAAGCGTACCTATCAACCGTCCAAGCTCGTTCGCGCACGTCGTCACGGCTTTCGCGCTCGCATGGCAACCAAGGGTGGCCGTAAGGTTCTGTGTGCTCGTCGCGCTCGCGGCCGCGCACGTCTTTCGGCTTAAGGCCGGGTTGGCCCGATGAAAGCGCCGGGCTTATGACGTCACTCAAGACATCCAAAACTGTCGGGCGGCTGAAAAGCCGCCCGCAGTTTCTTGCTGTTCGCGTCGGCGAAAAGCGCAAGGGGCGCTACATTCTCCTCGAAGTGCTGGATCGGGCCGAACCCGATACGCCGCCTCGCGTCGGTTTCACCGTCACGAAAAAGCATGGCAATGCTGTTGAGCGCAATCGTATGCGACGCCGGTTAAAAGAAGCTGTACGGACTGGCGCGGGCTTTGCAATGCAGCCCGGACATGACTATGTGATCGTTGCGCGACGCGACGTGCTGTCGGCTCCTTTTGGCGAGCTTCGGGACGTGTTGCAGCGCCGTATTCAAGAAAAATCCAATGTTCGGCGTCAAGATACGGCCCGTTCCAGGAAAGTATGATGGAAAACAACCGCAATTATCTCATCGCGATTGCACTGTCGGTGATGGTCGTCCTGGGCTGGCAGTTCTTCTACATGAACCCGCGGATCGAGGCGCAAAGACAGGCTGAACAGGCCCAGCAGGCCCAACAGGCAAAGACCCCGGCCACTCAGGCAACGCCGGGTGCTGCCGTCAATGGCGCGCTGCCGGGTCAGACCCAGGCCAGCGCCACGACAAGCCGCGAAGACGCTGTCGCCAAGTCGGCTCGGGTTGAAATCAATACCGAAGCGCTGTCCGGCTCCATCAATCTCACGGGTGCACGGCTCGACGATCTTCGCCTGAAGGGCTATCACGAGACCGTCGACAAGACGAGCCCGATCATTACCCTGCTCAATCCGGCCGATACCAAGGACGGTTATTTCGCCGAAATCGGCTTTATCGGCGGCGAGAAATCCGGCAGCGTGCCAGGACCATCGACGGTCTGGACGGTCAAGGATGGCCAGACGCTGACCGAAACCACCCCGGTGACGCTGACCTATACCAATGAAACCGGCCTGACCTTCAGCCGGAAGATCTCGGTCGACAAGCATTATATGTTCACGATCGAAGACACGGTTGCCAATGCCGGGGGTGCTGACATCAGCCTTGCCCCCTATGGCCGTGTTACCCGCTACAACAAGCCCGCCGTTGCCTCCACCTATGTGCTGCATGAAGGCTTTATCGGCGTGATGGGCTCGGGCGATGGTAAGTTTGCCTCGGTCGAAGCAAAATATGCGGCTATCGAAAAAGAAAACGAGACCAACGCCAAGGCAACCGGTGGCTGGCTAGGGATTACCGATAAATATTGGGCAGCGACCCTCGTGCCACCGCAATCGCTGGCTTATGATTCCCGCTTCTCGCATTTTACCGATGGTCAGGCTCGCTTCCAGGCGGATTACAAGAACGATCCGGTGACGATTGCACCGGGCCAATCGACCACGCTGAAGACGCTGCTGTTTGCCGGCGCCAAGGAAGTTCCTGTTGTTGATGGCTATGCGCTCGACAAGTCCTGGTTCGGACAGGCGTTTACCAATCTGTTTGCCGGTGCCAAAGACACGGTACAACAATATGACATTCCTCGTTTCGATCTTCTGATCGATTGGGGCTGGTTCTATTTCCTCACCAAGCCGATGTTTAAGCTGATGGACTTCTTCTTCCGTCAGGTTGGCAATTTTGGCGTGGCTATCCTGCTGACCACAATTGCCGTCAAACTGTTGTTCTTCCCGCTGGCCAGCAAGCAATATGCGTCCATGGCCAATATGAAGCGCATGCAGCCAAAGATGGAAGAGTTGAAGGCCAAGCACGGCGATGACCGTATGGCCCTGCAACAGGCGATGATGGAGCTCTACAAGACCGAGAAGATCAATCCGGTCGCCGGCTGCTGGCCGCTGCTGTTGCAGATCCCGGTGTTTTTCGCGCTCTACAAAGTGATTTATATCACTATTGAAATGCGCCACGCGCCGTTCTTTGGCTGGATTCATGACTTGTCGGCTCCAGATCCAACCAGCTTTGTCAACCTGTTCGGCCTGCTGCCGTTCGAGTCGCCCGCCATGTTGCATCTCGGCATCTGGCCGATCATCATGGGCATCACCATGTTCGTGCAGATGCGTATGAACCCGACGCCGCCGGACCCGACCCAGGCCATGCTGTTCAACTGGATGCCGCTGGTCTTCACCTTCATGCTCGGGTCTTTCCCGGCTGGTCTGGTGATTTATTGGGCATGGAACAATACCCTGTCGGTGTTGCAGCAATCGATCATCATGAAACGTCACGGTGTGAAGATCGAACTGTTTGATAATCTCAAGGGGCTTTTCCAGCGAAAATCCGCTAAGACGAAGTAATCAGGCCAGATGACAGCAAAGCCCCGGCCTCGCGCCGGGGTTTTTGTTTGATCGGTGGATCAGGATCTGCCGCAGGAGAGAAGACGATGACTGCAACAAAGGCAACGAGCGACCAGCCGCTGTTCGGCCGGCCATGGATTTTTATCCGAGGCGTGCCATCGATGAAATTTCTGCCGCCGGAAGGCCCGCTGGAGATTGCCTTTGCGGGGCGCTCCAATGTGGGGAAATCATCGCTGATCAACGCCCTCGTCGGCCAGAAGGGTCTGGCGCGCACATCCAATACGCCGGGCCGGACCCAGGAGCTGAACTATTTCGTTCCCGAGGGCTATAGCGGCGAGGGCGACGACC
Organism: Allorhizobium ampelinum S4; assembly: GCF_000016285.1. Lineage (NCBI taxonomy): Bacteria > Pseudomonadati > Pseudomonadota > Alphaproteobacteria > Hyphomicrobiales > Rhizobiaceae > Gillisella > Gillisella ampelina. The sequence goes on from NC_011989.1 coordinate 391,998, forward strand.
TGCCGCCGATGGCGCTGGTCGATATGCCGGGCTATGGTTATGCCAAGGCGCCCAAAGACCATGTGGACGCGTGGACCAAGCTGGTCTTCGACTATCTGCGCGGAAGGGCGACGTTGAAGCGGGTTTATCTGCTGATCGACAGCCGCCATGGTATCAAGGCCAATGATGAAGATGTGCTGACGCTGCTGGACAAGGCGGCGATGTCCTACCAGATCGTGCTGACCAAGACCGACAAGATCAAGGAGGCGGGCGTGCCGCGTCTGATCGAGGAAACCCTCGAGAAAATCCGCAAGCGTCCGGCGGCCTATCCCTTTGTGCTTTCGACGTCCTCGGAAAAGGACAAGGGACTGAAAGAATTGCGTGCGGCGATTTGCGAAACCGTCGGGCATTTCGGCTGATGTCATGAGGCTCCCGGCTTTGGCGTGACCGCTGGGCCTGCCGGTTAAGGCACTTATTTTGATGTGCCTGACGAGATTATAAAAAAAGCCCGGCGGTAGGTGGCACTCTACCGCCGGGCACTGCCGAAACTGCCAGTCTTTACCGGATTAGCGGCCCGCCAGCCGCTCTTCCAGATCAGACTGTGAGGGGGTTACATCTTCGGCAGCAAGACCTTGTCGATGACGTGGATAACGCCATTCGACTGTTTCACATCGGCGATGGTCACATGGGCAACGCCGCCGGTCTCATCCGTCAGGGTGATTTTTCCCTTGGATTCCTTGGCCTTCAGCACGCAGCCGCCAACCGTCTTGACGTCATGCTCACCGCCATCGTCCTTGATCATCTTTTCGATGGCCGTGGACATGGCATCGGCGGCAACCACGTGGCAGGTCAACACCTTGGTCAGTTTTTCCTTGTTTTCCGGCTTCAGCAGGGTTTCCACGGTGCCTTTTGGCAATTTATCGAAGGCTTCGTTGGTGGGTGCAAAGACCGTGAACGGCCCTTTGCCCTCCAGTGTTTCGACCAGGCCAGCCGCCTTGACTGCGGCGACAAGGGTCGTGTGATCCTTGGAATTAACGGCGTTTTCAACGATATTCTTGTTTTCATACATGGCGGCGCCACCGACCATCGGGTTCTTGGCAAAGGCCACGGCGCTTCCGGCCGCGATGATGGAAACGGCGGCCAGCAGGCGAAGGGTGGTCTTGGTCATGGGTCTAGGTCCTCTTCCCGGTTGATTATGTCTTTGGCTCGCATGGCCGCAGGCCGGATCGGCCAGAAACCATGCAGCAGATTGAAAACCGATACAGCAGCCTTGGATGGTGTTGCCAGATGCAGGCCGTTGTAACGTCCCCGCGCAAAGGCGGGGACAATGGTAAAGACGGAGATTTGGGAAAAAGAGTTTCAGGGTCTGAGCAGAAAAGTGAAAATGACTTTTAATATTTTGATTTTAAAGCACTATTTCTCTTAAGGGATATGGGTTTTGCCGGAAGCGATCACCGGTCCAGTGGCAATCCCCGTCGGCGAGCCGCCAAAAGGCTCGATGCTGACGGCGAGCGTGACGCCATCCTTCAGACGTGGGCGCATGCTGTCGGGAACCAGGAATTCACCCTCACCCGATTGCGGGAGCACGCCAAGCGAGCGCGGTGGCTTATTCGCCTCGACCATCCATAATTCCAGCGACTTCTGACCTTCGGCACGCGACGCGACCGGCGTGACGCGCAACCGTCCACTTTGCCTGTCATAGCTGGCAACCAGCGACAAATCTGCATTTTGAGTTTGCAGATCTGCCACCAGCGGACGAACCGCGTAACGGCTTTCCCACATGCCAAGCTCGACGCCGACCAGGCTGGCGACCGCGATCAGACTGGTCAACGACAGGCCGCGCCAGAAGGGGACGGAATGCCAAAGCCTCGCCCAGGGACCAGCCGGGCCGTTGCTCCGGTCGATAAACAACCGCGCTTCCAGCTTCTGGAAACTTTCCGGCCGCGGCAATTCCACGCCATAGTCGTCATTGAACTGTGAAAGGTTTTCCTCCCAGCGCTGGACAATGGCGGCGAAGGGTCTATCCCGCTTCAGCCGGGCCTCCACCTCAACGCGGCCTTGGGCCGAAAGCACGCCGAGCACATATTCCCCCGCCAGAACCTCGTCCCTGGAGCGGTCCCCCTTGCTCTGATCCGGTGTCGTCATCTTTCCAAGCACTCTCTCAATGCCAAAAGGCTGCGTCGCAGCCATGTCCTCATCGTGTTCAACGGTACATTGAACTGCTCCGCTAACTCCTGATAGCTAAGCCCCTCCACATAGGCCTGCCGCACGGCGGCGGCACGATCAGCTTCCAACGCTTCCATGCAGCTGTCAATGCGCTTTCCTTCACTGCGTATGCTGGCGGTCTGTTCCGGGTCTGGCGCGCTGTCGGCAACATGCCAAGCCTCGTCGAGTTCTATAGAAACTGGCGTCCGCGTGCGCAGGCGGTCGATGCAATGGTAACGGGCAATCGTTCCAAGCCAGCCCATGGCGTTATGGCCTGTCGCGGCAAAGCTTTGAGCCCTCTGCCAGATTTTGACGAAGATTTCCTGCATTGCGTCTTCCGCCTCGCTCCTGTCTTTCAGCAGACGGAGGCAGATGCCAAAAAGTTTCGGGCTGGTGCGCCGATAGAGCTCCGACAGGGCCATACGGTCCTTGAGCGCAATTTTCCCCAGCAATATCCCGATCTCATCGCTCATCCATGCATCCACTTCGCGTAATGGTCCAGGGATAGCTGCGTTCATTGCAGTTTCCCCATATCATTTCGATCAACAGTGCCGTCTGGATTATTCCATCTGCCGTATTCTTGAGGTAAAAGGCGCCGAACCAACCGAAGGGATCCTCAATGAGCGCCTCCGAAAGCCAAACCCAGGCCCGCCTTCTTGCGCAGGCGTTGCCCTTCATGCAGCGCTATGAAAACAAGACGATTGTCGTGAAATATGGTGGCCATGCCATGGGCGACGCAGAATTGGGCCGGGCCTTTGCCGCCGATATCGCGCTGCTGAAACAGTCCGGCGTCAATCCGATTGTCGTGCATGGCGGTGGCCCGCAGATCGGCGCAATGCTGACCAAGATGGGGATCGAATCGAAATTCGAAGGTGGCTTGCGCGTCACCGACCAGAAAACCGTCGAAATCGTTGAAATGGTGCTGGCCGGATCGATCAACAAGGAAATCGTCGCGCTGATCAACCAGACCGGCGAATGGGCGATCGGACTCTGTGGCAAGGACGGCAACATGGTATTTGCCGAAAAGGCCAAGAAAACCGTGATTGATCCGGATTCCCATATCGAGCGGGTTCTGGACCTTGGCTTTGTCGGTGAAGTGGTCGAGGTCGATCGCACGCTGCTCGATCTCCTGGCGAAATCCGAAATGATCCCGGTCATCGCCCCCGTCGCCCCCGGTCGGGACGGGCATACCTATAATATCAATGCCGATACCTTTGCCGGTGCCATTGCCGGTGCGCTCAGGGCCGACCGCCTGCTGTTTCTGACCGATGTCCCTGGTGTACTGGACAAGAATGGCGAGCTATTCAAGGAATTGTCGGTCGCCCAGGCCCGCGCCTTGATCAAGGATGGCACGATTTCCGGTGGCATGATCCCCAAAGTGGAAACCTGCATCGACGCGATCAATGCCGGCGTGCATGGCGTTGTCATCCTGAACGGCAAGACGGCGCATTCCGTGCTGCTAGAAATCTTCACGGAACATGGCGCGGGTACGCTGATCGTGCCTTGAAGCTATGCAGTCAGGCCTTCGGCGCCGCGCTGAATCAAGCACGGCGCCGATCCGGCATCAGAGTCTTTCCGTGACGGCTTCTGCTAGCGGAATAGCGGGTTGCGCACCAGCTTTCAGGCAGGCCAGGGACCCGGCGACGGCAGCGCGGTGCAGCGCCTCCTCGAAGGCAAAGCCCGCGTCGAGACCAGCGGCCAGATAACCGCAGAAGGTGTCCCCGGCACCGACAGTATCGACCGGCTCGATGGTCAAGCCGGATGCACGCTCAATCTTACCGTCGCGTATGGCGATGACGCCTTCGGCGCCCAGCGTCACGATTAGGATTTGGCCGGTTTCGCCATGTAGGCGGACAAGCGCGGCTTCGCGTTCCGCAGCCCCCATGTTGGTCTCACCAGCCAGCCGCTCGAATTCGGTTTCATTGGCAATGACGATATCGGCCATTCGTCCGAGGCGCGCGGCCTCCTCGGTTAGTGGGGCGATATTGAGGATGCTGCGGATCCCGGCAGCCTTTGCTTCATGCAGGGCGGTTTCGACGGCTGCGGCTGGAATTTCCAATTGCAGCACCAGACTGTCATTGCGAGTCATGGTCTTGATGGCGGCGCTGGCATCGGCGCTGGTCAGGCTGCCATTGGCGCCTGGAACGACGGCAATCATGTTCTCGCCGTCACCGCCGACGAGAATGAGTGCGGTTCCGGTTGCCTCCGCTACGGTCTTGACGCTGTCTAGATCCGTTCCGCTTTCCTCCAGAAGCGCCAGTGCAGGGGCGGCGAACCCGTCCTTGCCGACCGCACCGGCCATCCGCACCTGGGCGCCTGCGCGGCGTGCAGCAAGCGCCTGATTGGCGCCCTTGCCGCCGGCTGCCGTGGCAAAGCCGTTGCCGGCCACTGTCTCACCTGGCTTGGGCAGACGGCTGGTGGTCGCGATGAGATCCATGTTGATGGAGCCGAAAACGGTAATCATGGGCGCACTCCTGACGATGCTGCTTGAACGATGCGGGCCTGAAGGAAACCGGTCCGACTGATTCGGGCTCTGTTTTGCGGCAGGGATCAGTCTTCGTCAACAAGGCGCAGCTTGAGAAGACCGGTCCGGCTCTCGACGCTAGCATCTGTTTGTGGTGCTGGCTTTGCCGTCGGATCGGGCGCGCTGGCAAAATCCATCGCCTCTATTCTGGCACTGCGCCGATTGAGCTTGTCGGTCGAGGTCAGGATCATCTCGACATCTTTCTGGGCGGCCAGGAAATGGCTTTGCAGCTTGCGGGTCCGCTCGTCGAGCCGCCCGAGATCCTCCATCAGATGGATGACCTCGCCCTGGATCAGGTGGGCCTGTTCGCGCATCCGCTGATCCTTCAGCACGGCCTGGATGACCTGGATCGACAGCATCAGCAGGGAGGGCGAAACGATCACCACCCGCAGCTTATGGGCGCGCTGGACGATCCCCTCGAAATTCTCGTGGATCTCCGCAAAGATCGATTCGGATGGGACAAACAGGAAGGCGGTGTCCTGTGTCTCACCGTGCATCAGGTATTTCTCGGCAATATCCTTGAGATGCACCTCCATATCGCGCCGAAACTGCTGGCCAGCGAGTTTTTTCTGTTCTGGCGTCGTCCCGTCACGGATGGCGTTCCAGGCTTCGAGTGGAAATTTGGCGTCGATCACCAGCGGCGGCTGACCGTTCGGCATCCGGATGGTGCAATCGGGCCTTGATCCGTTGGAGAGCGTGTCCTGGAAGGCGTAGGCGCCCATCGGCAGGCCATCGGCTATAATGGTTTCCATCCGTGCCTGACCGAAGGCGCCGCGCGTCTGCTTGTTGGACAGAATGGCCTGCAACCCGACCACATCCTTTGCCAGGGACTGGATGTTGTTCTGCGCGGCATCGATAACCGCCAGCCGTTCCTGCAGGATACGCAGATTGTCATGGGTGGATTTCGTCTGTTCGGTAATCGTGCTTCCCAAGCGATGGGTCATGCCGTCCAGTCGCTCGTTGATGCTGCGGTTGAACTCCGATTGCCGGGCGCCGAACAGGTCCGCCATGGTGGCAAGCCGGCCCTGCATTTCGGCTTGCGCCTGCATCAAGGCCTCGAGACGTCGATCCTCGCTTGCCTGCCGCTCGGCGGCAATCGCGGCTCCGAGGTCGAAATCTTCCTTTTGTCGAAGTTTTAAACAGAGCCGCAGCCAGAGAGCAGCGAGCACGATCACGGCCAGGATCAGCGCCACGGCGCCGAAGCTGAACTGGTTTTCACCATAGGCCAGTGCGGGTCTGCTGAGGGCGGAAAGCATTTGGTTCATAGGCGCAATCTAGCAGGTTTGTTGATGAAGGCTAGATCAAATCGTGAACAAATTCTGTAGTGCCACCAGTTTTTCGGCAAGGACATCGCCAGGAATTCTATCAAATATTTCGAAAATCAAAATTGCTGGAGTTGTCAGGCCTGCGTTGAAGAGACCGAAAAGCCGTTATCGCGCCCGTTAACGCCAGCGGTTTCGCCTGTTTCAGATGCCCCCAAGCGAGGGCAGGGCTGCCAGCCATCGCCCATTTTGCCGTCTCCATTTCATTTCCCCGATTCGCAGGGCGTGCAGCTGCATGGCCAAGCATTCTCCAAGGTCGTTTCAACCCAGGTGAATCTGCGGCTGGATTTAAAATATGGAAATAAAATCAAATGAATAGAAAAGCCGTAAGCCTCACACAAGTTTTTATAGACATCAATTCGCTACGACAACAATTATACAGAAAGACCGTTATATGTCTCTTGCATCTGCAATGAACTCATCGGTATCGGGGCTGACGGCGCAGTCCAATAAACTCACCTCCATCGGGGATAATATTTCCAATACGAGCACGACCGGCTACAAAGGCACGGAGACTGCGTTTTCCAGTTTGGTGAATGGCGGAACGACTTCGACGACCACCCAAACAGTGTCCCAGTCGGGTGATCTCGAGTCGACCTCGTCGGAGACGGATCTGGCGATCGACGGTGACGGATATTTCGTTGTGCAGGATGATGAGGGTGATGTTTTCCTGACCCGTCAGGGTGACTTCGAGATTGACGAGGATGGTTACCTTGTGAACTCATCCGGCTATACGCTGCTGGGCTACTCCTACGACAACGGCGAACCGGCTTCTGTCATCAATGGTTTCGACGGTCTTGAACCGGTGAAAATCGACACCAGCGAGGTCACGGCATCGGCCACGACCACCGGCGAAGTCAGCGGCAATCTGGAAAGCGATGAAGAGGTGGTTTCTGGCGATACACCGTCTTCGAACTCGGCGGATGCCACCTTCACGGCGAAGTCGTCGATCGTCACGTATGACGAACAAGGTGCCTCAACCCAATACGACATTTATTTTACCAAGACCGATGACGATGAGTGGGAAGTTTCGATCTACCGCAATGATGAGGCTAATGACGATGATGACGGAACCAGCTTCCCCTATGATAATGGTGAGCTAGGCTCGACAACATTGACCTTCGATAGCGCAGGGGAGTTGGAAGACGGCAGCACGAGCACCCTGTCCTTCACCGATTCCGAGACAGGCCTTACGATTGATCTCGATTTTTCGGATATCACCCAGACGGCCACCTCCACCAGCATAGAGGGTAGCGCAAACGGCAGTGCTGCCAGCAGCTCGTCCGACTACACGATCGGCAGTGATGGCGTTATCAGCACCGTATCTTCCGACGGAACCACGACAGATACCTACAAGATTGCGCTTGCCACCGTTGCCAGCCCTGACAACCTCGAGGAGGTTGGCGGCACTGCCTATAAGGTGGATGCCGATTCCGGTACCGTCGTCGTCGGCTTTGCTGGCACAGGCAGCTTCGGCACCATCGAATCCAGCACGCTGGAAAGTTCAAACGTCGACCTTGCGTCTGAACTGTCGGACATGATCGCTGCTCAGCGCGCCTATAGCGCTAACTCCAAGGTGTTCCAGACGGCGGCCGACATGCTCGACACCGTCATCAACATGGTCCGGTAACGGATTGCAGATCTATCGGCTGTCATCTCTCTGAACGCATGGAAAGATTATGCAGCAGATATAAAGCGTTACAGCGTCATCGCCCTATATGGCGCATGGCGCTGCAATGGGAGCAAAGGGAAGGCCCATTCCTTTACCAGCGCGCCACGCTTGATCGCCGTCGCTCATTCCGATGGCGATTCCCGGAAAACCTGCCGTGTGCCCGCACGGCAGGTTTTTCCTTTTTTCCGCATAGGTCGTCCCATACAATCACGCGGTTTCAGCCGTTTCTATTTCATACCGCCGGGCGATGATATCCCAGGCCTCGTCAGCGGTTTCGACAAAGCTCAACAGCTTGACATCGTCGGGTGCAATGGTTCCAAACTCCGCCAGGCTGTCGAAATCAATGATCCTGTGCCAGAATTCCCGACCGAACAGGATGAGCGGAATCGGTGCCATACGCTTGGTCTGGATCAGCGTCACCGCCTCGAACATCTCGTCCAGCGTGCCGAAACCGCCGGGAAAGACGACGATTGCCTTGGCCCGCATCAGGAAATGCATCTTGCGGATGGCAAAATAGTGGAAGTTGAAGGACAGGTCCGGCGTCACGAACGCATTGGGCGCCTGTTCATGCGGCAGCACGATATTCAAGCCGATCGATGGCGCACCGACGTCGGCGGCGCCGCGATTTCCGGCTTCCATCACGCCTGGCCCGCCGCCGGTGACGATCACATATTCCTGATAGTCGAACCGTGCCGCGTATTGGCTGCATTGCCGGGCAAATGCGCGGGCCTCGTCATAAAATACCGATGCGGCTTCGAGATTGCGCCGCTGTATGTCGTTGCGCGCCGCCCAGGCGGATTGGCCGGGTGCCGGAATGCGCGCGCCGCCAAACATCACCACGGTGGATTTGATACCCCGTTCGGAAAGCACCATTTCGGTTTTCAGCAATTCCAGTTGCAGGCGCACCGGGCGCAATTCTTCCCGGCACAAAAAATCGTCATCGGCATAGGCGAGGCGATAGGACGGCGACAGCGTTTGCGGCGTCTGGGGAACGATCCTGGCATTTCGCCGATCCGTCTGGTTGTCCTTCAGCGGCGCCCAGCTGCCATCCGTCTTTCGCCGTTTTCCATTGCGCATCTTCGCCATCTTCGAACCTTTCATCTCTTGCCGCACTGCTGCATGATCCCGTCAATCGAGTGGGATTTATGACGGCGGCGGCGCTTTCTGCCGACGGACGTCTCGCATCCATGTGGTGATCAAAGCTGCGGCACCGCCTTGGAAAACATCCGTCCGAAAGGACGCTGAGCGGTTCCCAAGGGCAAGCCAATGCGTTAGAGGAAATCACCAGTTTATCAACGCAGGACCGATGGCATCGGGACTTGACGTTAGCCAATGAAGTTTAAGGAATCCTCATGAGCGCTATGGACCTCTCCTCTTTACAGACCGTCATCGATACCGCTTTCGACAATCGCGACACCATTACCCTGTCGACCAAGGGCGAAGTGCGCGATGCTGTCGAGCAATCGCTTGCCCTGCTCGACCAGGGTAAGGTACGGGTTGCCACCCGTGGAGAGGATGGCCAATGGACCGTGCATCAATGGCTGAAAAAGGCTGTGCTGCTCTCCTTCCGTCTCAATGACATGGAGGTCGTCAAGGGCGGGCCGGGGGCTTCGACCTGGTGGGACAAGGTGCCGTCCAAATTCGAAGGCTGGGGTGAAAACCAGTTCCGCGCCGCCGGTTTCCGCGCCGTGCCCAATGCGGTGGTGCGTCACTCGGCTTTCATTGCCCCCAATGCCATTCTGATGCCGTCCTTTGTCAATCTCGGCGCTTATGTCGGCGAGGGCACCATGGTCGATACCTGGGCGACGGTAGGCTCCTGCGCCCAGATCGGCCGCCATGTGCATCTGTCGGGCGGCGTCGGCATTGGTGGGGTGCTGGAGCCGATGCAGGCCGGGCCGACCATTATCGAGGACAATTGCTTCATCGGCGCGCGCTCCGAAGTCGTGGAAGGCTGCATCATTCGTGAAGGCGCCGTGCTCGGCATGGGTGTCTATATCGGCAAATCCACCAAGATCATCGACCGCGCCACCGGCGAGGTAATGTATGGTGAAGTGCCGCCGTATTCCGTGGTTGTCGCAGGCTCCATGCCATCGCCCAACACCATGCCGAACGGCTTGCCGGCGCCCAGCCTCTATTGCGCCGTGATCGTCAAACGCGTCGATGCCCAGACCCGCTCCAAGACCGGTATCAACGAGCTGCTACGCGACTGATCTGCGGCTTTTCTGGGCAGGAACACGGCGTCCTTGGCTGGCTCCTGCCCCTTTCAGCCTTGATGGCGTCCATCCTTTTCCCTTGTCTCGTTCTCAAGATCGATATGTCAAAGCATCCAGCCAATTCATCTGCCACCGATCCCGTCGACAATCTTCAGACCCTGATCCGCTGCCCCTCCGTGACGCCTGCCGAGGGCGGGGCGCTGTCGGCGCTGGCCGCCATGCTGGAACCGTTGGGCTTTACCGTGGAACGGATGGTGGCGCGCGAAGAGGGCACGCCGGATGTCGAGAACCTCTATGCCCGGCTGGGCACGGAGGGGCCGCATCTGATGTTTGCCGGGCATACAGATGTGGTGCCTGTAGGCAATGAGGCGGACTGGACCTATCCGCCGTTTTCCGCCGAGATCGCTGGAGGCGAACTTTACGGACGTGGCGCGGTCGATATGAAGGGCGGCATCGCCTGCTTTGTCGCCGCCATTGCCCGCCATATCGAAAGCCAAGGCGCGCCGAAGGGGTCTATTTCCTTCCTGATAACCGGTGATGAGGAAGGCCCCTCGATCAACGGCACCACCAAACTGCTAGAATGGGCCGCCGCCAAAGGCGAGCGCTGGGATGCCTGCCTGGTGGGCGAACCGACCAATCCCGACCAGCTTGGCGACATGATCAAGATCGGGCGGCGCGGCTCGCTGTCAGGCGAGATCATCGTAAAGGGCGTCCAGGGCCATGCCGCCTATCCGCATCTGGCCGACAATCCGGTGCGGGGCATGATCAAGCTTGCGGAAGCGCTGATGCATCCGGCCTTCGATGCGGGAACGGAAAATTTTCAGCCTTCCAATCTGGAAGTCACGACGATTGATGTCGGTAACGCCGCCACCAATGTCATTCCGGCCCGTGCCAGCGCCAAATTCAATATCCGCTTTAACGATACCTGGACCGCCGAGACGCTGCGGACCGAAATCATTGCCCGGCTCGATACGGCCAGCGCCGATCCGCTGCTGCGACCAGGCCGCCCGCCGATTGCCTATGAGCTGGTCTGGGCCGACCGGCCAAGCCAGGTGTTCCTGACCCGCAACAACGCGCTGATCTCCTCCTTGAGTGCTGCCATCGAAAAAATGACCGGTAAAACGCCAGCCCTGTCGACAACAGGGGGTACGTCCGACGCCCGCTTCATCAAGGATTACTGCCCGGTGGTGGAATTCGGCCTTGTCGGCCAGACCATGCATATGGTCGATGAGCGGGTTGCCGTCTCCGATCTGGAGGCGTTGACCGGCATATATGGCGCCTTCATCAGCAGCTGGTTTACTCATGCCGGGGCTTAAAGAGGTCGAAATCTACCTGACCGGGATCTGGCTGTTGCTGAAAGGCGACCGCCAGGGGTTCAGCTATCTCGATCTGTCCGACCGGGGCGTCAACCGCTCCTTCTGGTCCATCGCATGGTCTTTGCCGGCTATGATGTTTTCATGGGTGTTCTGGTATCAGGCCTTGCTGGAGGATATTCCGGTCTATGCACAGATGCGGACCCTGTTTTTCCTGCGCATGACGATGATCGATCTGGCCAGCTGGATGCTGCCGCTGATCTTGGTTGGTTTCATCTGCCGCTTCTTCTCGATTGACGACCGCTTCAACGCCCTTGTGGTGACATCCAACTGGCTGGCGCTGCCGATTGCCTATGCCAATGCACTGCTGATCGCCATATCCGTGCTGATGCCGGGGTTAGGGCAGGTGGTGATCTTGCTCTGGCTGTTGCTTCTGCTTGGCCTGGTCGGTGGCGTATTCCGGCTGACATCGGCAGTATTGGATGGTCAGACCCTGCTGGTCTCGACCATCACCGTGGTCATGCTGGTGCCGACAACGCTACTGTCGGAATTTCTGGAACGCTATCTGGACGTCGCGCCACTATAGACATCAGATTTGACCGCCACGGCACTTGCTTGCGTTTTTCAGCGATCACCTGATCGCTCTGCGCCGGACACGAAAATTTTTATTCCGACCTGCAAGACCCATGATAGTTTGCACTCACAATGGGGATTCCATCATGATCAAACGCCGGACACTGGTTGCTGCTGCCGCTTGCCTTGCTACGCCCGGTTTGCTGAGGGCCAAGGAGCTCGGTCCGCAGGAGATTTTCTTCGATAAGGATATTCCTGTGCTGGGCAATCCAAAGGGTGATGTCACCATTGCCGAATTCTTCGATTATCAATGCGGCTACTGCAAAACCTATCACCCTATTGTCAGCAAAGTGGTGAAGGACGACGGCCATGTGCGGCTGGTGATGAAGGATTGGCCGGTCTTTGGTCCGGCCTCCGTCGTCGCGGCCCAAGCTGTTCTTTCCATTCCCGACCTTGGCCAGTACAAAGCGGCCCAAGATGCCCTGCTGGATATGAAGGGCGGATTGACGCCCGATAGCGTTTCCCAGGCGCTTGAAAGTGTTGGTGTCAACATGACCGTCGTCAAGGCTGCCGCCAACAAGAACAGCGACAAGATTTCTCGCCTGCTCGACCGCAACTGGCTCCAGGCGCAAGCGCTGAATTTTCGCGGCACGCCATCCTTCGTGATCGGAACGACACTCTATCCCGGCGCGCTGGATGAAAAAGCCCTGAAGGAGGCAATTGCCAAGGCGAGGGCTGCATAAGTTTGGTGATGGCTCCTCTGACGCTTGCCCCCCGTTCCTTTCTGGCCTCCCTGTTTGCTGCTGCCGTTGCTGCGGCCGATCCACTGAATGGAATCCGAACCCATTTGCCTGCCAGACCAAAGGGCCGCACGGTGGTTGTGGGTGCTGGCAAAGGGGCCGCCCAGATGGCAGCGGCCTTGGAGACGCTGTGGGACGGCCCGCTGGAAGGTGTTGTCGTTACTCGATACGGCTATGGCTGCCCGCTCGCCCGTTTGGAATTGCTCGAAGCGGCGCATCCGGTGCCCGATGCCAATGGTCTCGCCGCGGCTGAACGGCTGAAACACCTCGTTGCCCCGCTTGGTCCCGATGATCTGGTGATTGCCTTGATCTGCGGCGGCGGCTCGGCGCTGCTGCCCGCTCCGCCCGCCGGGATGACGCTGGAAGACGAGATCGACCTCAACAGGCAATTGCTGGCCTGCGGTGCGCCGATCAGCGCGATGAACGTGGTGCGCAAACACCTGTCCACGATCAAGGGCGGAAGGCTAGCCGCCTTGACCAAAGCGCCCGTCGTCAGTCTGATCGTTTCCGATATTCCCGGCGACAATCCGGCGCATGTTGCTTCCGGCCCGACCGTGCCGGATGCCTCGACCCGTCACCAGGCGCTAGAGATTGTTCGCGCCTATGGTTTGCGACTGCCACAGGCGGCATTGGACCACCTGAATTCTCCAGGCTCCGATGCGCCCCGGCCAGACGATCCAGCCTTTGCGCGCAACCGGCATCATGTCATCGCGTCAGCCAGCGTCTCGCTGGAGGCCGCAGCGCTGGCCGCTGAAGCGGCTGGCGTGCGCGCTGCAATCCTGTCCGACAGTATCGAGGGGGAGGCGCGTGATGTGGCTGGCGTTCATGCCGCGCTGGCCCGTGAAATCGCGGCTAAGGATCGGCCATTTCCCAAGCCGGTCGTCTTGCTGTCCGGCGGCGAAACCACGGTCACCATCAAAAACCAAGGAACGCAGGCCACAGGACGCGGTGGGCGCAACAGCGCTTTCGCGCTGGCCATGGCGCTGGGCATTGCTGGTCACGATATCGAGGTGCTTGCCGCCGATACCGATGGCATTGATGGCACGGAAAACAATGCCGGTGCCTTTGCCGATGGCACCAGCATTGTCAGGTTAAAACAACAGGGTCTGGATGGCGCGGCCCTGCTTGATGCCCATGACAGCTATAGCGCCTTTGAAGCGCTGGGCGACCTGTTTGAAACCGGCCCGACTGGCACCAATGTCAATGATTTCAGGGCAATCCTGATCCGTTGAGCGCTGGCAAATTATGCGGGCGTCACTTCATCGGCCTCGTATTTATACGTGGTCGAGCAGAATTCGCAGGTCACGGAAATCTCGCCCTCTTCTTCGCTGGCAGCGATTTCCTCGGCGGTAAAACCCTTCAGCACGCCCTTGATCTTGTCGCGGGAACAGCTGCACCGATCATGGACTGCTTGTGGTTCGTAAACGCGGACGCCGCGCTCGTGGAAAAGCCGGAACAGTAGCCGTTCGGTGCCGATCTGCGGATCGGTCAACTCGTCCCCATCGATGGTTTCCACCAGCATCCGGGCTTCCGCCCAATTGTCATCATCGGGACCGTCATACGCATTGTCGTCACCATCGCCGCCCGGCAGGTCGCCCTGATGCATACGCTCAGGGGCCTCCGGCAGGAATTGTGCGATCAACCCGCCAGCGCGCCAGCTGTGGCGCGGCTTGCCGGAACTGTCTCGATCAAACAGCTCGGCCACGGCCAGACGCACCCGCGTCGGGATCTGCTCCGACTGGCGAAAATAAAAACCGGCAATGTCTTCCAGCGAGGAACCATCCAGCGGCACGATGCCCTGATAGGGCTGCATGTAATTGCCCTGATCGATGGTGAAGGCCAGGATGCCCGCGCCAAGCAGGTCGGTCGGTGTCGATTTGCCGTCCGCCAGCGCCTGCGCCAACCGCTCTTCGTCAAAGCGGGCATAGGCACGGACATTTTCCGGCGTGGCGAAGTCGCAGACCAGCAAATCCACAGGACCATCGCTTTTGGTCTGGACGATGAACTTGCCCTCGAATTTCAGCGAGGTGCCGATAAGCACCGTCAGTGCAATCGCTTCGGCCAGCAGGCGGGCAACAGCCGGGGGATAGTCATGCCGATCCAGGATCGTGTTGAGCAAAGGCCCGAGTTGGACCGCACGGCCACGCACATCCAGACCATCGACCTGGAAGGGTACGACCCGGTCGTCACCGGCAAAGCCGAACTCGCCCAACGCGCTCAATTTGTCTGTCATGGCACAACTCCTGGCACGAATGCATCCCTGGATGAATGCAGGGCAACGCCATGCATCTACCGCACGGCGCTGCAATCTAAAATGACTGCATGACGATTATTTGGTCAAGGTAGGTTCACAGCGACCTGTCCGAACCGAGGAAAAGCCCATGCCTCGAAACAAGACGGACAAATGGTATCTTCCCGCCTCAAGATCAAGCGGTAAAATTGCGCATCAGCCATGCTCTCGCAATCTCAAAGCGCAGCACACCCTGTAACCCCGCTCTGCAAGGCTTTCAGTAGACTGAAACCATCATACTGCGCCAAGGCACCAGGCGAGAATGGACTTCTGGGCATGTAGCCGGTTTTCCGCCTCGTCGAACACAACTGATTGCGGCCCGTCGATCACTTCATCGGTCACTTCCTCACCGCGATGAGCGGGCAAGCAGTGCATGAACAGCGCATCGGGTTTTGCCTGTTTCATCAGGGCGGGATTGACCTGGAAAGGCTGGAATACGTTATGGCCGCGTGCCTTGTGCTCCAGGTTCATCGACACCCAGGTATCGGTGATGACGGCATCGGCACCGGTCACGGCGCGGTCGGCATCATGGCACAGCATGATCTCGCCGCCATTGTTGCGCGCCCAGTTGAGGATCTGGTCTTCCGGCTCAGAGCCCATTGGCACAGCCATGTTCATCCGGTAGCCGAAGCGGGCCGCCCCTTCGACCAGCGAATGCAGCACATTGTTGCCGTCGCCCGTCCAGGCCAGCGTCTTGCCCCGGATCGGACCGCGATGTTCCTCGATGGTCATGATATCAGCCATGATCTGGCAGGGATGGGTCAGGTCGGTCAACGCATTGATCACCGGAACGGTGGCGTGTTCGGCCAGTTCCAGCAGGCGGTTGTGATCAGTGGTGCGGATCATGATCGCATCGACATAGCGCGACAGAACCTTGGCCGTATCGCCAATCGTCTCGGCGCGGCCAAGCTGCATTTCCGTGCCGGACAAAAACAGCGTCTCGCCGCCCAGTTGACGCATGCCGACATCGAAGGAAACACGGGTGCGGGTCGATGGCTTTTCGAAGATCATCGCCAGCATCTTGCCGGCCAGCGGCTTGTCCGCTGTTCCGGCCCGGGTTCTGGTCTTGCGCTGATGGGCGTCGGACAGAATAGAGTGAAGGTCCTCGGACGTCATGGCCGAGAGATCGAGGAAGTGTTTCGGGGATGCCATGGTGTTACCTGTCGTTCATGCCTGAGCGATTTTGAGGGCGGCCTGCGCGGACAAAGCCTCGGCGGCCTGTTCGATGCGCTTGAGGCCTTCTCGGGCCTGTTCGGCAGTCAGCGTCAGAGGCGGAAGCAGGCGGATGACGTTATCGCCTGCCGGAACGCCCAGAATATGCTCGTGGCGCATCGCATGCAGCAGTTCGGAGGATGGCACTGCGGCCTTGATGCCGAGCATCAGGCCTTCGCCGCGCACGTCTTCGATCACGCCTGGAAAACGGTCTTTCAGACCAGCCAGACCCTGCCGGAAGATCAGCGCCACATCCCGGACATTTTGCAGGAAGTCATCGGCGAGAACCAGATCGAGAACGGCATTGCCGACCGCCATGGCCAGCGGGTTGCCGCCATAGGTCGTACCATGCACGCCAGCCGTCATGCCGGACGCAGCCTCTTCTGTGGCAAGGCAGGCACCGAACGGGAAGCCGCCGCCAATACCCTTGGCCACCGCCATGATGTCGGGGGTGAGGCCAGCCCATTCATGGGCAAAGAACTTGCCCGTCCGGCCCACGCCCGACTGTACTTCGTCGAGAATGAGCAGCAGGCCCTTCTCGTCGCAGATTGCCCGCAATTCGCGCAGGAACTCGCTCCCCACGACGCGAATACCGCCTTCGCCCTGGATAGGTTCGATCAGCAACGCAGCCGTGCTGTCGGTGATCGCCGCCTTCAATGCGTCGAGATCGCCGAACGGCACCTGGTCGAAGCCGGGCGCCTTGGGGCCGAAGCCTTCAAGATATTTCTCCTGGCCGCCAGCAGCGATGGTGGCGATGGTGCGGCCATGAAAGGCACCCTCGAAAGTGATGATGTGGAACTTCTCCGGATGGCCCTTGCTATAGTGATAGCGGCGAGCCGTCTTGATGGCGCATTCGAGCGCTTCGGCTCCGGAATTGGTGAAGAACACCTTGTCGGCAAATGTTGCCTCGACCAGCCTTGCGGCCAGGCGTTCCTGGCCGGGAACTTCATAGAGGTTCGAAAGATGCCAGACTTTTTCCGCCTGGCTTTTCAATGCCTCGACGAGATGCGGATGCGAGTGGCCGCAGGACGTCACGGCGACGCCGCCGGCAAAGTCGAGATATTGCTCACCTGTTTCAGTGTAAAGCCACGGGCCCTCGCCTCGCTCGAAACGCAGCGGCGCACGTGAAAACGTGTTGAACAGCGGCGTTGATGTCTGAGCCATGGCGGAAAATCCTTTCGAGCGGCTTTTTGAAGTCTCAATGAGTTTATAGGCTAACCACCGAAAAACCGGTGGAAAAAATCAAAAATGCCGCCTTTCGGCGGCATTTGCACTATTCCGGCTTCCGCCAGCGTTGTCAACAAAACATCGGGGCAAAGGCATTGCTCCGACATGTCCTTGCAAGCGCTGTTGAACAAACCGCCTCGATAAAAAATCGGTGGATAGCAAGTTGGGGAAAAGCCTGAAATTCGATTCACGATGATTCGGCGACTCTTGTCACGGAGTCAGGCTCACACTAGGTTAATAACGAATTACTACACTGCATGCGGCGGAAAAGTCACCAACAACACGAGGAAAGTTGGGTTCCGGAACCTTCCGGGACATGGATGATGGATTCCGCGTCAAGCGCGTGCACCAGGCGGAGATTGCGGCATGAACTGGACGGACGAGCGAGTTGAAAGACTCACGAAATTATGGGCCGAAGGCCTGAGCGCAAGTCAGATTGCGACGCAGCTTGGCGGCGTCAGCCGGAATGCCGTGATTGGCAAGGTGCATCGGTTGTGCCTTCCCGGACGCGCCAAGGCAGGCGGTCCCGCCGCGACACCAGCGCGCACACCCAAGCGGCCAGCGCCGTCCACGCCTCGTGCACCGAGTTTTGCCGCACGCACGCCTTCAAGCGCGCCGCGTCCTGCCGCGCGCACTGCTGCGGCGACCGCGCTGAACGAAGATCTCGACATGGATGTCACCGAGAACATGGCTGCTTTGCCGGTTCTCAACACCACCATTCTGCCAGCCTCGCGCCGTCTGTCGCTGACGGACCTGACCGAGCGGACCTGCAAATGGCCGGTTGGCGACCCGATGACCGACGAGTTTCACTTCTGTGGCTGCGACAGCCAGGACAATTCTCCCTATTGCAAATATCACGCGAAGCTCGCCTACCAGCCGGTAAACGAGCGGCGCCGGGCTGCTGCGAACGCGCGCTGATCTCTGCCCGTGATCTCCGATCGCATGTCATAAAAAAAGCGAGCCGCCCGGCTCGCTTTTTTCGTTCCACTGGGGTTTCGGTCCATAAAAACAGAGCAGCGATCTTATGCTTCCATCGAATAGCCGGCGCCGCGCACCGTGCGGATCACGTCCTGCATATTGGAAAAGTTGAGCGCCTTGCGCAGCCGTCCGACATGGACATCGACTGTGCGCTCGTCCACATAAATGTCATGGCCCCAGACGCCGTCCAGCAGTTGAGAGCGGGAAAACACCCGGCCGGGTGAGGTCATCAGGAACTCCAGCAGCCGGAATTCGGTGGGCCCGAGGCGCACTTCGCGGCTCTTGCGATGGACACGATGGGTTTCGCGATCAAGCTCGATATCGCCGCAACGCAGCAGGCTGGACAGAACTTCCGGCTTGGCGCGGCGCAGCATCGCCTTGACGCGGGCCATCAGTTCCGGCGTCGAGAACGGTTTGACGACATAATCGTCGGCACCGGTGGCAAGTCCGCGCACCCGTTCGCTCTCTTCGCCACGCGCGGTCAGCATGATGATCGGCAGGCGCTCGGTATCGGGCCGCATCCGCAGGCGACGACATAGCTCAATGCCGGAAACACCCGGCAACATCCAATCGAGGATCAGCAGATCCGGCACCCGCTCCTGCAGGCGAAGCTCGGCTTCGTCTCCCCGCAGAATGGTTTCGACCTCATAGCCTTCCGATTCCAGATTATAACGCAAAAGGACGCTCAGGGCTTCTTCGTCTTCAACGACGGCAATTTTCGGCAGCATTCGATCCCATACCTTCAATGAGAGAGTCTTCCCGCAAGCCTTTCCTTGTCCGCTCTGGCGAAAAAGAACACGGCAATACGAGAATTTCGATGTTTACAGCATGTTTGCGCTTCATGATGGCGCTCTACTGTGACTGGAAGGCTGGCCTGTCGCCACAGGTCGAACCTTCGGGTGAAGCCCCCACCCCATTTGGCGTCAGACGCTGAGCTGTCCGATGCCAATCTCCGTCATGGTTTCATACCGGCAGCCACAGATCATGGCTCTTGGTATGCTTTTCTTTGATATCTCAAGGTCTTGATGCCTTGAGATATCAACACGTCATGCAATGCGGGGATGGGTCAACATCCTCGCATTGTCATCTCAATCGGCGACCCCGAAAGCGGTCGTCGTGTCGTCCTTCGGGCGCTCACCCTCGGGCTGTGCGCCAGTGGCCATGTAATAGATGGTCTCGGCGATATTGGTGGCATGGTCGCCGATGCGCTCGATATTCTTGGCGCAGAACAGAAGGTGCGTGCAGGTGGTGATGTTGCGCGGATCTTCCATCATATAGGTCAGCAATTCGCGAAACAGCGAGGTGTAGATTGCATCGATCTCCTCATCGCGGTCGCGGATCGACTTGGCCTTTTCCGCCGAGCGGGTGGTGTAGACATCCAGCACTTCCTTGAGCTGGGTCATCGCCAGTTCCGAAAGATGCTCGATGCCGCGGGCCAGCTTGCGCGGCACGCCGGTGCCTTGCACGGCCATGACCCGCTTGGCATTGTTCTTACCGAGATCGCCGACGCGCTCCAGATCCGAGGCAATCCTGAGCGCACCGATGATTTCGCGCAGATCGGCGGCCATGGGCTGACGTTTTGCGATGGTGACGATCGCTTTGTCACCCACTTCGCGCTCGGCATTGTCCATGATCACGTCGTCGGAGATCACCTTCTGGGCGAGGGCGGCATCGGAATTGACCAGCGCGCGAACGGATTCACCCACCATCTGCTCGGCCAGACCGCCCATTTCCGAAATGCGGCGCATTAGATATTTCAGTTCCTCGTCAAAGGCGGTGTAGATATGCGCTGTCATGTTCTGATCCTTTAAAAAGATGCATTTTCAATCAACCGTCGGATCAGCCGAACCGGCCCATGATATAGTCCTGGGTCCGCTGGTCGTCCGGGTTGGTGAACATCTTGTCGGTATCGTTTTCCTCGACCAACTGGCCGAGATGGAACATTGCCGTGCGCTGGGACACACGAGCGGCCTGCTGCATCGAATGCGTGACGATGACGATGGTGAAATTGGCCCGCAATTCGTGGATCAGTTCTTCCACCTTGGCCGTCGCAATCGGGTCCAGGGCCGAGCAGGGCTCGTCCATCAGGATGACTTCCGGGCTGACGGCAATGGCGCGGGCAATGCACAGACGCTGCTGCTGTCCGCCGGAAAGGCCCGTTCCCGGCTCCTGTAGGCGATCCTTTGCTTCGTTCCAAAGACCGGCGCGCTGAAGGCTCTTTTCGACGATCTGGTCCATGTCTGCCTTGTTGCGGGCGAGACCATGGATGCGCGGGCCGTAGGCAATGTTTTCGTAGATCGACTTGGGGAACGGGTTCGGCTTCTGGAATACCATGCCGACGCGGGCGCGAAGCTCGACAACGTCGATAGATGGATCGTAGATATCCATGCCGTCGAGGGTGATAAGGCCGGTGACCCGGCAATGATCGATGGTGTCGTTCATGCGGTTCAGCGTCCGCAAGAACGTAGACTTGCCGCAACCCGAAGGACCGATCAGCGCCGTGACGGTATTTTCGCGGACATTCAGGTTCACGTCGAACAGGGCGCGCTTTTCACCGTAGTAAACGGACACATCCTTGCCGACCATCTTGGTGTTCACTTCGGTCATCTTCTGATCCAAGGCCTTTTCAACTGCTGATTCAGACATCATGTTCATATTCTTACTCCTCCGGCCTTTCTTTTCGCAATTGCTTGGCGAAAGCCGCGACGAACTTTCCTGGACGTTATCGCCCAGGACCGTGGTTCAGCTGGTTTCTACCACCGCCGCTCAAACCGCCTGCGCAGCAGGATGGCACCAACATTCATGATCAGCAGGAAAATCAGCAGAATGATGATGGCACCGGACGTCCGCTCCACGAAAGCGCGCTCGGCTTCATTGGCCCACATATAGATCTGTACCGGCAGGGCTGTCGACGGATCGAGCGGCGTACCCGGATAATCCGCCACGAAAGCCACCATGCCAATCAGCAACAGCGGTGCGGTCTCGCCCAGTGCATGGGCAAGTCCGATAATCGTGCCGGTCAACACGCCGGGCATGGCGAGCGGCAGGACGTGATGGAACACGGTCTGCATCTTGGACGCACCAAGACCCAGTGCCGCAGCGCGGATCGACGGCGGCACGGCCTTCAAGGCTGCGCGGGTGGCAATGATGATCGTCGGCAGGGTCATCAGGGTGAGCACCAGTCCGCCGACCAGCGAGGCCGAGCGCGGCAGACCGGCGAAGTTGATGAACACCGCCAGGCCCAGCAGGCCGAAGACGATAGAGGGAACGGCTGCGAGATTGTTGATATTGACCTCGATCAGGTCGGTCCAACGGTTCTTCGGGGCAAATTCCTCAAGATAGATCGAGGTTGCCACGCCGATGGGCAGAGCCAGGATCAACACGGTCAGCATCATATAGGCAGTACCGATCAAGGCCACGCCAACGCCTGCGGCTTCCGGGCGGCTGGATGCGCCGTTGACGAAAATACCGGTATTGAAGGACTTGGCCAGCGCGCCGCTTTCAGCCAGCGTATTCATCCAGCCGATCTGCTGGTCGGAAATTTTCCGGCTGCTCTCATCGACCGTCAGGTCGAATTGCCCCTTGAAGGCCGTATCGATTGTGGCACTGGCCAGGACCGAGACCGGAACCGTCTTGCCGACAAGCAACGGATCGGCAACGACCATATTGCGCAATTGGACGCGGACATTGTCGGACACCATCTCGGTCAATTGCTTCATTGCCGGACGATTGGATGTATCGATCTTCAGTTTTGCCGCCAGCGCATTGCGCACCAGAACCGGATAATTGGCCGCAACCAAAACATCGGGATTGGTGGCGCGCTGGTTGCTGGGATCGATCAGCTTCTCGCTAAACTCAACCGGAACGGTGATCGTTGTCTGCAAGAAGGCTGTGTAGCCTTTGGAAACCACCGACGTGAGCAGCAGCAGCAGGAACAACAAACCGAAGCTGATGGCGACAATGCCATAGGCCCGGAAACGGCGCTCAGCGGCGTAGCGACGCTTGATGCCGATATCCCGGCGAGGACGCGATACAGGGGCAAGGGCGCCAGCGCCGTGGCCTGCCGCAGCGGGGGAGAGGGTCTCGCTCATTCGTACTGCTCCCGGTATTTGCGCACGATGTAAAGCGCATAGATATTAAGGCAAAGCGTGATGGCAAAAAGGGTAATACCCAGTGCGAAGGCCACCAGCGTTTGCGGAGAGGTAAATTCAAGGTCGCCGGTCAGCTGGTTGACGATCTTAACGGTGACTGTTGTCATCGGCTCGAAAGGATTGAGCTGAATACGTGCCGCAACGCCTGCGGCCAGCACCACGATCATGGTTTCGCCGATAGCACGCGATGCCGTCATCAGCAGCGCGCCGACAATACCCGGAAGTGCTGCCGGCAGGATCACCCGCTTGACGGTTTCAGACCGTGTGGCACCCAGGCCAAGCGAACCATCCCGAAGCGAGCGCGGCACGGCAGTGATGATGTCGTCCGACAGGGAGGAGACATAGGGGATCAGCATGATCCCCATCACGAAGCCTGCCGTCAGCACGCTCTGTGCCTGGATGAAGCTGACGAAATCGCCGGTGGCGATGCCGTTGATCTTGGCGGAGATATCCCGCAGGAACGGACCGACCGAGGTCAGCGCGAAGAAGCCGTAGACGATGGTCGGAATACCGGCCAGCACTTCCAGCAGTGGCTTGGTGATCGAGCGCAGCCGTGGCGAGGCATATTCGGCCATGTAGATGGCAGCAAACAGACCGACGGGCACGGCAAACAGCATGGCGACCACGCCGATATAGAGTGTGCCGAGCAGAAGCGGGATCAATCCGAACTGGCCGCCGGTATCGGTGGCGCCAGCAGCGGCAAAGCGAGGATCCCAGACCGTGCCGAAGAAGAACCGCCAGGCCGGAACCTCCCGGAAGAAGTGGGTGGCTTCCGTCAGCATCGACATGATGATGCCGACTGTCGTCAAGATGGCGATGGAAGAGCAGATGACCAAGGCTGCCTGAATGGCTTGCTCCACCCGATTGCGGGCGCGAAAGCGTGGCGCGATCAACCGAAGCCCGAACAGGGCGCCTGCGAGCGAGGTGGCGATTACCACGATGGTCAGCGCCAGATCGTTGATGGCGCGCATGCCGTTCAAGGCCTCCGCCGCCACGATCATGTAGGGCTCAGGCTCGCCGGCCAGCGGTACGCCTTGTTCGGCCAGCATTGTGCGGGCAGTCGTGGCATCTGCGCTTTTCAACTTGGCCAATTGGTCGTCGTCAAGGCTTTTCAAGCCACGAGCGATTGCACCGATGGTGCCGTAATTGAGGTTCTGGGTGGCTCCTGCCTGCGCCTTGACCGCATCGGGCATCGCATCGCGTACACGCGTTTCGATCAGCGATGGCGCAATCGCCATCCAGAGGCCCAGCACCAGGAAGGCGGGTACAACTGCCAGAATAGAAACAAAACTGCCATGATAGCCATAGCGGGAATGCAGGGCAGACGCGCGGCCTTGCGCGAGCGACTGTGCCCGTGACGAGCCCAGCAGATAGCCGATGATCCCGATAGCTATGACGATAAAAATTAGGATTGACGTACTCATTCTACCATCCCCGGCCTCTCCACGCCCTGCCGCCAAGGGCTGGGCCGCATGTTACGTCATCAATAAACATCAACCGCAACATCATGATGAGGCTGGCGCGGACAGTGTTCGCGCCAGCCTCAAAGTCTTACTTGCCAGCGGTGAACTTGGCGCGGAACTCTTCGCGCTCCTTGTCGGGAGCCGGAACCAGGCCGTAATTGGCCAGCGGGCCGTCAGTGCCGATCATCTGCTCGGACAGGAAGAAGTCGACATATTCCTTCATGCCAGGGATAACGCCGAGATGGGCCTTCTTGACGTAGAAGAACAACGGACGCGAAACCGGGTATTTGCCAGTGGCAACGGTCTCAACCGAAGGCTTGACGCCGGAAACGGTGGCAACCTTCAGCTTGTCTGCATTGTTTTCATAGAAGGACAGGCCAAATACGCCAATGGCGGTCTTGTTGGCAGCGATGCGGGCCAGCGTTTCGCTGTAATCGCCGTCGATATCGACAGCCTTGCCATCCTTACGCACGGCGATGCACTTCTTAGGCGCATCCTTTTCGCCAACGGCAGCCTTGATGACGTCAAGAGCACCGGCGTCCTTGCAGCCCTGCTGGAGGACGTTGACTTCGAACACTTCGCGCGTGCCGTGCTTTTCGCCCGGAATGAACGCCATGATATCGGTGTCCGGCAGGCTCTTGTTGACTTCCGACCACTTCTTGTAGGGGTTGGCAACAAGCTTGCCGTCAACCACGACTTCAGCAGCCAGACCCTTGTAAAGGTCGGTCGGCACCAGGGCGAGGTCCTTGTTGGAGCTGTCGACGGCGAAAACGATGCCGTCATAGCCGAACTTGACTTCCTGGATGTCGGTCACGCCAGCAGCCTTACAGGCTTCGGCTTCGGACTTGTTGATCGGACGCGATGCATTGGCGATATCGATGGTTTCCGGACCAACGCCCTTGCAGAATTCCTTCAGGCCAGCGCCGGTGCCGCCGGATTCGACGACCGGGGTCTTGAACTTGGTAAAGGTCTCGCCAAAGGTTTCAGCAACGATCTTGGCATAGGGAAGAACGGTGGAGGAACCAGCGATCTGGACCTGATCACGCGCAGCGGCGGCGCCAGCAAAGGCGACTGAGGCGACCAGAGCCGCTACGGACAGTTTCAGCATATTCATTTATCTCTCCCGAGAATGAGCTTTCGTGTGGGATGCAAGCGTCTGTCGCTTACAATCGCCGTGCTCCGGCGGCTTGTTCTTAAGCCCCGACAGGCTTTGCTTTTATGTCAGTTAGGTGAAACATTTGTGACAGTTCAACCATTTGATATATCTATATAAATATTCCAAGAGTTAAAAAGAGACACGAAATCTGTCAAAATCGGACGGTAAAGTCGGTCCCCTGGCCAAGTTCCGAGCGGATGATCAGCCG
This sequence comes from Allorhizobium ampelinum S4, assembly GCF_000016285.1. Lineage (NCBI taxonomy): Bacteria > Pseudomonadati > Pseudomonadota > Alphaproteobacteria > Hyphomicrobiales > Rhizobiaceae > Gillisella > Gillisella ampelina. The sequence goes on from NC_011989.1 coordinate 417,284, forward strand.
CGCGCGGTGGCGGGTCAGGATATGCTTGACGATGGCAAGCCCCAGGCCGGTTCCTTTCTTGGAGCGGCTATCGGCAACACTGACACGGTAAAAGCGTTCCGTCAGGCGCGGCACATCCTCGGCAGGCACGCCCGGCCCCTTGTCCACCACGCTGACTTCCACGCCGCTTGTTTTCTGGCGTAGAAAGACGTCCACCTGCTTGCCTTCCTGGCCATATTTACAGGCATTTTCGATCAGGTTTTCGAAAACCTGGATCAGTTCGTCGCGGTCGCCCGTGACCTCGATGCTATCCTGTGGCAGATGCAGGCGCAGATCCACATCCAGCTCTGCGGCGAGTGGGGTCAGGCTGTCCCGCACATGGCTTAGAACGGGCTGGAGCGACACTTTCTGGTCAGGCGCCAGATGGGCTTTCAACTCCAGCCGCGATAGGGACAGCAGATCGTCCACCAGCCGGCTCATCCGGTTGGCCTGATCCAGCATGATGCCCAGAAAGCGCTCTTGCGCCTTCAGGTCGTTGCGGGCGGGGCCGAGCAGGGTCTCGATGAAACCGCGCAAGGAGGCAAGCGGCGTGCGCAGTTCGTGGCTGGCATTGGCGACGAAATCCGAACGCATTCTGTCGATCCGGCGCAGTTCCGAAATATCGCGAAACGTCATGACGAAAAGGGCAGAATCCCGCTTCAGTTGCGGTAGGGACAAGGGCGCGACCCGCACCGCGAAGACCCGCTCGGAGGGCAGCACCTCGGAATGTTCGATCTGGTTGGGCAAGCCATTGCCGACGGTCTCGCGCACCATATCGAGAATGCCGGGTGACCGCCAACGGGCGGAAATATGCATGCCGGTTTCCAGCTTGCCAAACGCCTTTTCGGCGGCGCCGTTCTGGAAGACCACGCCTCCATCCGAGCCGAAGACCACGCAGGGCAGGTCGATGGCCGTGATTGTCGCCTGCACAAGCCCCTCAACTTCCTCGCCGTGCGGCAAGACAGGCGAGGCTGCCACAGGGAAATGCACCGGCGGATCTTTGTCTTCTGCGCCCTTATAGAGCAGGATGACCATCAGCGAAAAGAGCAGCAAGACGACGCCGAACTCGCTATCGGCACCGGCCAACACCGACGAGCCGGAGACCAGGATCGCCAGGAGGATAAAATCCCAGCGGTCGCGCAATCGCTCGCCAAAGCGCCGCCAGGATGGAAATAACTGCTTCAATGAAAACCTCCGGCGGCGGTATGGGTGGGCTGGAGAGATACCCTATTCCTGTTGCATGACAGGTTTTTACCGCCTACGCACGAATGAATGTCAACGCACGGACGGGAACGAAGCGTCGCACTCCCACGTTTCAAACAGGTTGTTGAAGATTTTGACAGTTTCATGGTCAATATACTCAAATCAGACGGTCTTGGTGACAGGGAGAATGGAATGGATGACGAGCAGCAGGCAGGCAGTCGCGGCGTAACTTTGCGGATCAGGGGTGAATTGCGCGCCTTTGATATCGACGATCCGGTTCTGCCGGACTGGGTTGAAAAGGAAGCGCTGAGCTCTGGCGGTCATCCCTATGACAAGAAGTTGAAAAGAGAGGTCTATGAGGAGGAGTTGAAAAAACTCCAGATCGAACTGGTTAAGGTGCAGTATTGGCTGCAATCGACCCGCAAACGTGTGATGGCCCTGTTCGAGGGGCGAGATGCGGCTGGCAAAGGCGGCACGATCCACTCCATTCTCGAATATATGAATCCTCGATCGGTCCACAATGTCGCCTTGACCAAGCCATCAGAAACGGAACTCGGTCAATGGTATTTTCAGCGCTATATCACCCATTTTCCGGGCGGCGGCGACATGTCGTTGTTCGACCGTTCATGGTACAATCGAGCAGTTGTGGAGCCGGTCATGGGTTTTTGCACGCCCGACCAATACGAGCATTTCCTGGAACAGGCGCCACGGTTTGAAAAGCTGATCGGGCAGGAGGGCATTTACTTCTTCAAATTCTGGCTCGATATCGGCCAGGAAATGCAGATCAAGCGATTTCATGACCGCCGTCACGATCCGCTGAAGGTCTGGAAACTATCGCCCATGGACATTGCCGCCCTGGATAAATGGGGCGATTATACCGAAAAACGCGACCGGATGCTGAAGGAAACCCATACCAAGCACGCCCCATGGATTGTAGCCAAGGCCAATGACAAGCGCCGGGCTCACCTCAATGTCATAAGGCATATGCTGCTTTCCCTTGACTATGAAGGGCGCGACATAAAGGCGATCGGCGAGATTGACAAAAAGATCGTCGCAGAGGCGCCGGATATTCTCTGACGGCGGACGTTGTCCGCAGGGTGTTTTTCAAGTGGACATTCAGCAGTTTTGGCGTGCGGCAGTATCTTTTCGGGTTTCGTTCGAGATAACGATACTGCCACCGCCATCACTTGCCGGGAAGAACACGCACCGCGTAAAGATTGATGCCATTGCCCTGACCGCTGATATCGGCGTTGATCAGAAGCTGCCCAGGCGCGTTGGGAGCGATGCCGTTCGGCAGGGTCACTCGAAACAACAGGTCGGCTTTTTCCGGATTGGCTGTGAATCTGTGACGGGCGCAGTCGCCCAGACGATCGAATGCGCAACTCAGCGAGAACTGAACCGGTTTTTCACCAAAAGACTGTACAGTCAGGGCAATGGTCGAGGTTCCTCCAGCCATTTGCCGCAACAGGTCAGGCGCGATTTCGATGGCGGCCGTCCCATCCATGTCGGTGCTGCGTGAAACGATATGAACAGCCTGGCCATCGCTGGCGCCGACTACATCCGCCGTGGCATTTGGCCTTGCCTTGATTTTCGAGGCGTCGCCGGGCTGGAAGGCCTCTATCCAATCATTGGAAAAACCGCGTTGCGGATCGATTGTCTTTGGCTCGTTTGCCGCTTCGCCGCCGGATTGATCGGTGGGCTGGTCGCCATTGAAGTCTTCCGACGACACAGTCGGCGTCGGTGAGGGCGCGCCCGTCTGCCGCTGGTCAGGAGACAGCAACAGGCCGGTGGAATAGACCCACCAGGCCGCAATGCCGATGGAAGACAGAAGGGTGACGGAAATCAGCAAGCGCGACAGGACGCCCCGGCGACGGCGTGGCTTTGCAACGGGCTCCGCCCGCATGCCACGGACAGGCTCCTCGTCATACTCGTCTTCCGCGCTCTCTGGCTCTGCACTCTTTGGCCGGGCCGAAAACGAAGCAAAACTCGACATGCCTGCCGGATCCGCCCGGTCATGCCGTTCGGCCCGGACATCATCAAGGTCGAGGCTTGGTTCGGCAGGCCGCCCGTGATCCCGATCGACGCCGAAGGACAGCGAGGCTGAATCGTCGCCGGGAGCGTTCGCATCGGCTGAGACCGATGGCGCGGGACCTCTTGGCGGCGTTGATGTCGAGAGAGGTGGCGACGTGGGCGGCGGAACCGGAGCGCGTGACACAGGCTCAACGGCGGCTTCAGCTTTCAGCCGTGCCCGCTCCTGCTGCTCGATCGCATGAATGGTCGCTTCCAGCCGATGGCGCTGCTCGGCCACGGTCTCCGGATCATTGACATTCTGCTTCTTGAGGCCTGCTTCCAGAGCCTGGCGCGCAGACTGGTAAATTCTGGCCCGAACTTCAGCCCGCGATCGCTCCGACCGGTCGAGGGCGCTTCTGATGGCCGTTTCCAATCCGCTCACGCGAGACCTTTCCACATTCATGGCCCGCGACGAAATGTATCGGGCATTCTTCTTCCCTTGAATCGGTAATCGGAGACTAGGCAAACCGCAAGCCCGCAGCCCATCCCCCGACAGATCGATAGTGGAAAAACATCATTATAAAGCCTGGCGAGCGGCTTGCGATGGTTCTGGAGCCAGTGCGGCTGCCGCTGTTAGCCGGATCAACATCTAGGTCTTCTCAGCTTGGGGGACAAACTGCTCTGCTCTTTTCAACCGGCGACAGGTCTGCTAATCTTTTGACGTTTACGCGAACGTCAATTTTTCGAGGCCCAAATGGCTCTTCCAGATATCTTGTCTCGTCACCTCAGACTTCCGGTGATTGCATCGCCTTTGTTCATTATTTCGCATCCGCGTCTGACATTGGCGCAGTGCAAGGCGGGTGTGGTTGGCGCCTTTCCGGCGTTGAACGCCCGGCCGGAAGCGCAGTTGGACGAGTGGCTGGATGAGATTACCCAGGAGCTTGCCGCCCATGACCGCGCCCATCCCGAGCGTCCGGCTGCGCCGTTCGCCGTCAACCAGATCGTCCACGGCTCCAACAAACGGCTGGAGCACGACCTGGGCATGTGCGTCAAATACAAAGTGCCGATCGTCATCTCTTCGCTGGGCGCCGTGCCGGAGGTGAATGCTGCTATCCATTCTTACGGCGGTATCGTGTTGCATGACGTGATCAACAACCGCCATGCCCATTCGGCGATCCGCAAGGGCGCCGATGGCCTGATCGCGGTTGCCGCAGGGGCTGGTGGCCATGCGGGAACGCTGTCACCCTTTGCGCTCCTGCAGGAAATCCGGGAATGGTTCGATGGGCCGCTGCTGCTTGCCGGTTCGATCTCGACCGGCGGCGCCATTCTTGCCGCTCAAGCAGCCGGTGCCGACATGGCCTATATCGGTTCGCCCTTCATTGCCACGCAAGAGGCGCGGGCGCCGGATGCCTACAAGCAGGCTCTCGTTGAGGCCAGCGCCACCGATATCGTCTACTCTAACTATTTTACCGGTATTCACGGCAATTACCTGCGCTCATCCATTGTTGCCTCGGGCCTGGACCCGGACAAATTGCCGGAAGCCGATCCCAGCAAGATGGATTTCGGCAGCGCCGTCACCGGCGCCAAAGCGTGGAAAGACATCTGGGGCTGCGGGCAAGGCATCGGTGCCATCAAGGCCGTGGAACCCGTTGCCGCGCTGGTCGATCGATTGGACACGGAATATCGCGCCGCCCGAGACAGGATCTGCGGAAAAGTGTAACGGATACCAAAAGGCATCTTGAAATCTGCAATGTTTGCCTGTATCCACCCGCACACATCGCAGGCTGGTCTTCGGCCTCGCGTGCCGCTTTAGCTCAGGTGGTAGAGCACATCATTCGTAATGATGGGGTCGCAGGTTCGAGTCCTGCAAGCGGCACCACTTAAATCCCTTAAGTTTGCAGTCGAAAACGATAGATCATAAAGGTCTCCCAGAGTTTATGTCTGCTTGAATGTCTCTCGATTTCAATTGATTGAGGAGATTTCGACAGGCGGCGTTACCTCGGCAGTGTCTGCACCGAACCTGGGCGTCGGCACCATGACTCCAGGCGTGCTGGTCTACGCTACGCTCAGAAAAAGATTGCCGGGTGGAGGCGATTGGAGCTCAAGATCCTCTGATCTATGTCAGCAATCGCTACCTTAACGGTGTCCTAATAATATATTTTAGCCATCTTGTGAAAGTGATTTCCCCATGATTGTATAGACAACTTCATGACTGACCGCTTACGTCAGATGTGAATGCGCAGCCACTGACCGCAGGGGATTGCATGATAACATTCGATCAAGTCAGCAAGCATTACGGCGACGCAACAGCTGCCGTTAACAGTCTTTCGCTGGTGGCTCCCACTGGCAAGCTGACCATCCTGGTTGGCCCTTCCGGCTGCGGCAAGACAACGTCTTTGCGGATGATCAACAGGCTGATTACGCCGTCGTCCGGATCTATTCTGCTGGATGGCGAACAAACCGGTCGGATGGATGTTGCTTTGTTGCGGCGCCGAATTGGTTATGTCATCCAGCATGCCGGTCTCTTCCCCCATCGCACCGTTGTACAGAACATCGCGACCACCGCGCGTCTGAACGGTGCGCCGAAACAGCAGGCGCTTCGGACTGCACATGAGCTGTTGGAGCGCGTTGGCTTGACCAGCGCTTTTGCAGATCGCTATCCCTGGCAGCTTTCGGGCGGACAGCAGCAGCGTGTCGGCGTGGCTCGGGCGCTGGCCTCCGATCCCAAGTTCATGTTGATGGACGAACCGTTCAGCGCCGTCGATCCGGTCGTGCGCGGCCAGTTGCAGGATGAGTTTCTCCGTCTTCAGCGTGACATCGGCAAAACGATTATCATGGTCACCCATGACATCGACGAGGCCCTGAAGCTCGGGGATCAAGTGGCGGTGCTGCGCTCCGGGGGGACGCTTGCGCAGATCGCAACACCGCAGGAACTTCTGGCGCGACCGGCGGATGCCTTCGTGGCAGACTTCATTGGTCGGGACCGAGGCTACCGCTTCCTGAGTTTCGCCGAATTCGGCAGCACGGTCCCTCTTGGGGTTGAACCGACGGCCACATTTGGTGCGACGCCGGAAGCCCTTCGCCATGCTGCCACGGACCGTTGGGTTCTTGTGACCGATGCCGCGAACCGACCCATCGGCTGGGCCGATGCGCCGGGGCTTCAACAGCCTTTGCGCGAGGGTGATCTCAATCTCAGCGGGACGCTGGCACCCGAAGGCAGCAGTCTTCGCCATTTGCTCGATGCTGCGCTCAGTTCGCCTTCAGGCCGCGGCGTTGTTGTGAGTGCATCGGGCGAACTCGTCGGTACGGTCACGCTGTCTAATGTGGTTGCGGCCATTGAGGGGGCGCGTGCCGGCCAGTTTGGAATGCAGCCATGAGGTTCGATTGGCTCTATAATGAGTCCGGGCGGATCGCCGAGCTGTTCATCTGGCATCTCTCGCTTTCCGTCATCCCGGTTTTGATCGGCCTGCTTCTGGCTCTGCCGCTCGGCTGGTTTGCCCAGCGTGCCGGTGTGTTTCGCTCCACTCTGCTGGGTGCCGCCGGACTTCTCTATACAATTCCGTCGCTGGCGCTGTTCGTTCTGTTGCCGCTCGTGCTTGGCACGCGGATCCTCGATCCCCTGAATGTCGTCGTTGCGTTGACGGTGTATGCCTTGGCGCTTCTGGTGCGTACGGTCAGCGACGGCCTGGATTCAATTTCTCCTGATGTCCTTCAGGCCGCCAATGCCATGGGCTACCGCCGCGCGGCACGCCTTCTGACGGTGGAATTGCCGCTGGCCGTTCCTGTCATCGCGGCCGGATTGCGGGTTGCCGTGGTGTCGAATGTCAGCATCGTTTCCGTCGCCGCTCTGGTCGGCACGCCACAGCTGGGCCTTCTCTTTACGCAAGGCCTCCAGCTGCAATTCCTAACCCCGATTATCGCGGGCATCGTGCTTTGCGTGCTTTTGGCAGTGCTTCTGGATGGGCTTGTGCTGTTCATCGCGCATCGCCTGACGCCATGGCAGCCGGGGAGGATGCCGCGATGATCGACTGGTTTTCAAATCCCGCCCATTGGACCGGAGACGGTGGCGTTATTGCTCTGGTCATCCAGCATCTGGCCTATAGCGGCGCCGCACTTTTGCTGGCCTGCCTGATCGGCTTGCCCGTCGGGCTTTATGTCGGACATACCGGGCGCGGCGTGGTGTTCATCGCCGGTCTCGCCAATGCGTTGCGATCCCTTCCGAGCCTTGGCCTTATTGTTCTCCTGGTGATCCTGTTCGGCCCCGTCTTCTCGTCCGACATGGCGTTTATCGTGCCGAGCCTCATCGTGCTGGTGCTTCTGGCTGTACCGCCGATCATGACCGGCAGCTATGCCGGTATCGCGGCGGTGGACCCGGCGGCGGTCGATGCGGCGCGCGGCATGGGTAAGTGCCCGCTTGATATCCTGTTTGATGTCGAACTGCCTTGCGCGCTGCCGTTGATTTTTTCCGGCCTGCGCAGTGCAACGCTTCAGATCATCTCAACTGCAACGATTGCCGCTTATGTCTCCCTTGGCGGCTTGGGGCGTCTTATTATCGATGGCCGGGCGCAACACGATTATTACCAGATGGCGGCAGGCGCTGTTCTTGTCGGTGCGCTTGCGCTGACGGTCGATCTTTTGATCGGCGTCATATCGAGGTTCACGGTCTCGCCCGGACTGACGCGCCGCCTGAAACGGTAGCGCTGACGATGCAATAACGACTTTTCACCCTATGTCTCGATAAGCAACACAGGAGAAGCTCGCATGGCATTCAGGATCATCACCGCCGTCAGCGCTTTCGCGCTCATGACCCTTTCAGCCGCATCAGCGCTTGCTGCAGGCGATCCGCTGGCGGCTCCGCCTACTGAGAGATCCGATACCAAGACGATTATCATCGGTTCTGCGGATTTCCCCGAGAGCCAGCTTCTGGCGACACTCTACGCCAAGGCCTTGACCGCTAAGGGAGTTGCGGTTGAAACAAAATTGAATATCGGAAGCCGCGAGGTCTATATGCCAGCCTTGCTCGACGGATCAATCGATCTCCTGCCGGAATATGCGGGCGCGGCATTGAGCTATCTCGACAAGAAAGCCACAGCCCATACGCCAGACGATGTGGCGGCGGCCCTCAAGGCGGCCTTGCCGAAGGGCGTGTCGATGCTGACACCGTCAGCGGCGCAGGATTCGGACGGCGTTGCGGTGACACGCGCGACGGCCGAGAAATACAAACTGAAGACGATTGCCGATCTCGCCCCGGTTGCTTCCGAATTCGTGCTTGGCGGTCCCCCGGAATGGAAGACGCGCAAGGAAGGCATTATCGGCCTGAAGGAGGTCTATGGGCTGGAGTTCAAGTCGTTGAAGGCGCTTGATGTCGGTGGCCCGCTGACGTTGTCGGCACTCGTCAATGGTCAGATACAGGCCGCAAACCTGTTTTCGACCGATCCTGCCATCGCGACGAACGATCTGGTCATGCTGGAAGATGTCAAAAACCTCTTTCCTGCCCAGAATGTGGTTCCTGTGATCGCCACTGCGAAAGTCAGTGAGACCGTGGCAAAGACGCTCGATGCAGTATCAGCCGCCCTGACCACAAAGGATCTCGTTGTTATGAACGGCCGTCTGGGCAATCATGACAGTTTCGATGTGGTCGCCGGCGACTGGCTTGCGCAACACAAGCTGAACTGATGTGGGGTTGGCAGGCGAGCTGCATCCGCTGTTCGCCTGCCAACGCCCGGGGCCTACCAGCGACCGGGCGCCTGATATCCAGATATGTATGCCTATCGACGACTTCATGGTTATGGATCGTGACACAGAATTTTTCCGGGAACGTGATGCCTCTGGTCCAGAAAGATGCGGAGATCGGGCAGGAGGGCCACCCTCCTGCCACGTTGCTCTCCGCCACGCCGCTTTATGTCAAATTGAAAGACTATGTTCGCAGCCGTGTCGAAACCGGTGAGTGGAAGATCGGCCAGCGCGTTCCATCGGAAAACGAGTTGGTCGGCATTCTCGGGGTGAGCCGGATGACGGCCAATCGCGCCCTGCGGGAACTGGCGGACGAAGGGCTTGTGGTGCGTCTGCGCGGCAAAGGTTCCTTTGTGGCGACCAGGAAACGAACTTCGCAGTTTCAGAGCGTGCCCAACATTGCTGATGAGATCCGTCGCAACGGTGGCATTCATAGCGCAAGGGTGATCCTGCTTCAGATGGAAGCCTGTGGCGAGGAACTTGCCGAAGCTCTGGGCGTATCACCCGCAGACCCGGTGGCGCATTCGATTATCATGCATGCCGAAGATGGACTTCCGATGCAGATCGAGGATCGTTTCGTCAATCCCGGCTGCGCGCCTGATTATCTGTATCAGGATTTCAATGCCGTCACGCCAAATGGCTACCTGACGGAGGTCGCGCCGATCGTCAAGGCGGAGCAGCATATCGAATCGGTCAATGCGCAGGCCTGGGAATGCAAGCTTTTGGCGATCCCGAAATCCGAACCATGCCTGCTTGTGCGCCGCCGTACATGGTCGGTTGATGGCATCGTCTCTTCTGTCCGCTTGCTCTATCCCGGCAGCCGCTATCGTCTTTACAGCAGCACGTGAGGCCCTGCCTAAATGCTGAGCTCTGACTGATTTCAAGGCATCTTGGTTTCAAGGCCAGACGGTTCCAAGAATGGAGAAACGCCTTTGTCCATCGTTGCATCACGGCCCATGCCCTTCAGGAGAATTTCATGAGCGTTTTTCTTGATGACGGGCTGGATTGGCGCGCTGTTGCGCGTGTCGGCGAGGGGGAGGTACTTTCCCTCTCCGACAATGCCTATCGACGCATCGATCGGGCAAGCCAGATCCTGGATCGTATCGTGGAGAGCGGTGTCCGCGCCTATGGCATCACGACCGGTATCGGCGCCCTTTCGGATACGGTTGTCGATCGCGCAACGCAGGGCCGGCTGTCACGCGGGATTGTCCTCAGCCATGCCTGCGGCATCGGTCCGTTGCTGGATGCGCGTGAGGTGCGGGCTATCATGGCGGCTCAGATCGCCAATTTCGCCCACGGCCATTCCGGTGTCCGGCGCGATATCGTCTCGCATCTGTTGACGTTTTTAGAGCGGGATTGCATTCCCGATGTTCCGTCGCGGGGGTCTGCCGGTTATCTGACCCACAACGCCCATACCGGGCTTGTGCTGATCGGTGAGGGGCAAGCGCGCGTCGGTGGTCATCCTTTCAACGGGCGGGAGGCGTTGGCTCAGATCGGTCTTCAACCGCTGGTGCTGGGCGCCAAGGAAGGGTTGAGCCTCGTCAACGGCACAGCATGTGCAACCGGCCTGTCGAGTGTGGCGCTGGCCCGCGCCGCGCACCTGCTCGACTGGGCGGATGCTATCGCGGCGCTGACGCTTGAAGCGGCTGGGTGCCAGATGGATGCCTTCAATGAAGCCGTTCTCGCCCTGCGTCCTTCAAAGGGTATTGCGGCTGTCGGGGCAGCGCTTCGGGCCAGGCTCCAGGGCAGCGGACTGATTGCTGCCGCGCTCGGCAGGCGGACCCAGGATGCCCTAAGCTTGCGGGCCGTGCCACATGCCCACGGTGCCGCGCGTGACGTCTTCGATGCTTGCGCGGGGATCGTTGATCGTGAACTTGCCTCTGCCACGGATAATCCGGCGATCCTTGGCACGCCAGAACAGCCCATCGTTTCATCACAGGCCCATGCTGTCGCCTCGGCGCAGGGTCAGGCAGCCGATAGTCTGGCGATTGCCATTGCGCAGATCGCAGCCATGAGTGAACGTCGGATCGACCGGCTCGTCAATCCGTTGGTGAGTGGCTTACCGCCCTTCCTCGCCACCGATGCCGGAAGCCATTCCGGCTTGATGATCGCTCAATATACGGCGGCGGCTCTTGTCGGCGACAATCGCCGCCTTGCGGCCCCAGCTTCTACCGATGGCGGTTTGACCTCCGGTCTGCAGGAGGATTTCCTGGCCCATCCCACGGCAGCCGCCAACAAGCTGCTCGCGGTCCTCGACAATGCCGAGTATATTCTGGCGATTGAATGGATGGCGGGAGCGCAGGCCCATGATTTCCTCGCAGGTGCCGGGCAGCGAGCAGCGGGAACCAATGCGCTTTACAGTATGGTTCGCGAGCACCTCCCGCCCTATTCAGACGACCGGCCACTTTCGGGAGACATTGAAAAGGTTCGCGCCCTCTTGAGAGAGCAGGCTCCACCACATTGAGGCAAATGGCTTTTGCATTGCCGGATTTGTCCTGTGCTTGAAATCGGCAGTGAGTTTGAAAGACATAGCCATCCTTCCTCTGTTGCCACTCGGCCCGCCTGGTCTGCGACCAGTCCGCTCCAATCGCTCCGACGGGGATTTTGGCTGTTTGCGCTCATGTCGACATCATTTCGGAACTTTACGACCTCCAGCGCGGTTATTTTTTCAAATCAGCAAAAGGAGATGTTTCATGCCCCGTGGTGACAAATCCGCTTACACCGACAAGCAAAAACGCAAGGCCGAACATATCGAAGAAAGTTACGAAAATCGTGGCGTACCCGAAAAGGAAGCGCAAAGCCGCGCTTGGGCGACGGTGAACAAAGAAAGCGGTGGCGGCAACAAGTCAGGTTCAGGTCGGGGCCACCCCGAAAGCCATGCATCCTCGGAAAAGGGTGGACGTAAAGGCGGCAAGGCTTCTGCTGCAAGAAGCAAGGAGGAACGATCTGCCTCCGCAAAGAAGGCCGCAGCGACCCGTAAACATAATGAGCAGCATGCCCATTCTCATTGACCGTTACAGCGCCATGCGTTTCATGAGACGAACGGCGCTGCTACCATTTATATGTGTTGTCTAATTTATCCTTGAATCGAGTCTGATTTAAGGAGTTCTGCAACAGGGCCCGTCAGGCTGCGACCGATCTGGCGGCTTTTTCAAAAGCCTCGGCCCAGAGACCAAGTGCTTCCTCCTCATGCCGGGCGGAAAGATAATACCGTCCGAACTGGTTATACATCGACATCACGCCGTTGCGCCGCAGTTCGGTATGAAGTTTGGCGGTAAAATCCTTGTCAGCGAGCTGTGCCGCTTCCTGGTAGGTCGAGGGCGGTTTTTTGCCACGCCACAGTGTGAAGACAGTGCCATAGCCGCTCGCACAGATGTCGATGCCTGCTTTGCTGAAGACATGGATCGCATGCGTCTGCAGGTCGGTTCCCGCTTTTTCGAGTGCGCCGTAATCGACGGTATCGATAACGCTCATCGCCGCTTTCACGGCCGCGCAGGCGACCGGGTTGCCGTTATAGGTGCCAGCGCGGCTGACGCGGCGGTCCTCGAAGGCTGCCATGACCTCAGGCGTGCCCAGCAAAGCTGCAACAGCCACGCCGTTGCCAATTGCCTTGCCGACCGTGGCAAGATCCGGACGGATACCCATCAGATGACTTGCCAGGCCACCGTAGAGCCGAAAGCCCATCAGCACTTCGTCCATGATCACCAGCGCGCCATGCTGGTGCGCGATCGAGGCGACGTGTTGCAGATATCCTGGATCGGCGAGAATACATCCTGCATTGGCCATCATCGGCTCCAAGACGATGGCGGCGATATCATCGCATTCTTCAAACAGCAATTCGACATCCTGCCGGTCGTTGAAGCGCAGGAGTAACGTATTGCCGTTCGATGGCCGATCATTCGCGGCCATCGTCGCTTCGGGAGCACCAGCATTGCCGAAAGCCACGTCATCGAACCAGCCGTCATAACCGGCCGCCATCTTGACGATTTTTTGCCGACCGGTCAGCGCACGCGCCGTCCGGCACGCCAGATGCACGGCCTCGCTGCCCGAATTGAGAAAGATGACCTTGGTCAGATCCTGGCTATGGGCAGCAAGGGCTGCTGCCGCTTCCTCTTCAAGGGCGTGAGCATAGGCGGGCATCGAGCCTTTGCTCAAGGCTTCGCGGATGGCTTCGGTGACGACGGGATCGGTATGTCCGAGAAACGTCGCGCCGAAACCAAGGGCCGTATCGACATATCGCCGACCGTCTGCGTCCCAGACATACGGCCCCTGTGCATTGGCGACGAGAAATCTCTTCCCGTCCAGATCGGGAACTTCACGTCCGCCGCTGGATATACCGCAAACCAGATGTTGCATCATTAAACTCCAAACAGGCTTGGAAGCCATTCGGTCAGGATGGGGAAAGCGACAAGTGCTGCAACACAAACCACGCTGGCAATCCAATAGGGAACCAGCCACTTCGAGACCGACCACATGTCGATTTTCGCGACATTGCAGACGACGAAGATGTTCGTGCCGATCGGCGGGGTAAACAGGCCGATGCCGAGCGTCATGGTGAAGACAATACCGGTCTGATAAGGCGTCATGCCCGCTGCCAAGGCGATAGGAACCAGTATCGGCGCCAGAATGATCAGCGCTGGCCCAAGATCGAGCCAGAAGCCAACGACTTTCAACAACACCAGCACGAGGATGATGGTGACGAGCGGTGTCGTATGCAGCCCGGTAATCCAGGCGGCGGCATTGGCTGGCACCTGTTCGACCGTCAGAATCCATCCGAATGGTGTCGCGAGTGCCATGATCATCATGATCACGCCTGTCGTTGCCACGGCAGCCGACGCCGCCGAATAGAGCGACCGCAGCGGAAGCTCACGATAGACGAAAATTCCGATCAGGAATGAATAGACAACGGCGAGCGCCGAGGCTTCCGTGGCTGTGGCGATACCGCCGATGATCGAGCCCAGCACCAGCACGGGCATCAGCAGGGCAGGGAGGGCGCCAAGCGCATCCCTGCCAATTTCACCCCATTGCGCGGGTGTTTCATTGCGCGGAAAATTATGGCGTTTAGCGACGATGTAGGATGTGACCATGAATGTCACCGCGATGAACAGGCCTGGCAGCAGGGCTGCAACCAGCAGACCGCCGATGGAGGTGTTCGTCAGCACGCCATAGAGGATCAGAATGACACTCTGCGGACCGATAATGCCGAGGGTTCCCGACGCGGCGGTGACGGCGGCGGCAAAGGCTTTCGGATAGCCTCGCTCGGCCATGGCGGGGATCATGATCGATCCGACAGCGCCGGTATCGGCGGTCGCCGAGCCGCTGATGCCGCCATAGACGAGGGCCGTCGCAACATTGACGAGGCCAAGGCCGCCAGTAATGCGACCGAAGACATGTTCAGCGACCCGCATGATCCGGGCCGTCAGGCCGCCACGGTTCATCAATTCCCCGGCAAAGAGAAACAGAGGAATGGCCGCCAGGGTAATGGCATCGGCACCGCGGATCGTCTGCTGTGCAAACCAGGCGAAGGGCAGGCCGAGATGGCCGACATAGATTGTCAGCAGGCTGGCCACGCCCATGCACCATGCAATGGGAACGCCGATCAGCAGCAGAAACGAAAAGCTGAGGATAAGGACGGCAACGGTCATCGCAGTGATCCTTCCTGTGGCTTTCCGGGTAGGGGACGAACCCTGTGGGAAAGGCGGTAGAGCGCAATGCAGACGGCTGCGACGCCAAGAATGAGGATGGTCGCCGTGATCACGCCGGTCGGCATGCGCAAGACGGATGTCGGCACCTTCCAAGAACGCTGCCAGACCGCCCAGCCGCTGATGACGAAAGCCAGTCCCATGGTCAGCAGCGCCAGATTGGCGATGGCATCGAAGGCGGCCCGCAGACGGGGCGGGGCGCTGTGCTTGAAGGCTTCGAAAGCCACGTTTTCACCGCGCACTTCGGCATTGATCAACCCGATGAAGATGATCCAGATGAAAGCGATCCCTGCGACTTCGAAAGACCATTCGAACCCGCCCAAACCGAAATAGCGAGCAATCACGCCAAGCAGGGTTGATCCGAACATGATGATGAAGGCCAGCACACCCGCAAACTCGAAGATGCGCTTCAACCACCCCCACCCGCCGGGTGAGGGGTTTTCTGAAGAATGATCCATGGATGAAGCCTCAGTTCGCGCTGGCGGCTTGTTTCACTGCCGACACGAGATCACTGCCCCATTCTTTCGAGAACTGCTCGTAGACCGGCGAGACCAGAGCGACAAACGGTGCGGTATCGACTTTCGTCACCTTCACACCCTTGCCCTCGAGCTTCTTCTGGGTGTCGGCATAGGCCTTGTCCAAGGCGCTACGATACCAGACGACGGTGTCTGTCGCGGCCTTCTTCACGGCGGCCTGTTCGTCAGGTGTCAGCGAATCCAGCTTGTCCTTGTTCATGTACCACCAGTTGGCGGTCCAGATGTAATTGGAGATCGACAGGTCCTTGGCGACTTCATACCATTTGGAGTCCCAGTAATCGCGCATTTCAGGCTCGACGGCTGCAACGACATGCGATTGCAGCGCTGTATAGACCTGACCGAAAGGAATGGATTCCGCCAAGGCGCCAAGCTGCTTCATGGTGGCGAGAATGACCGGATTGGGAGGCGTGCGAATTTTTACGCCAGCCAGATCCGCAGGCTTTTCGATAGGTTTATTGGTCGCAAACTGGCGAAAGCCGGAGTCGAGCACGCCGAGCATCACATAGCCGCGTTCCTCGCCGAGGCGTTGGATCTTCTGGCCTTGTTCGCCATCGAGAAATGCGTGAACGTTTGATGCGTCCTTGAACAGGAACGGCAGCGACAGCACGTTGAGGCGCGGATCGATGGCATCGACCGCACCGCCAAGACCGATATCGATCGAACCCGCACCGACGCCATCGGCGATTGGGCCTTCGTCACCAAGCTGGGCATTCGGGAAGATCTGAACCTTGACCGAACCCTTGGTATTCTCCCCAACTTCTGTTGCGAATTTTTGAACTGCTTCGTTGATCAGGCTTTCAGGCGCCGAAGCATGCGCCAGCCGCAATGTTGTTTCCGCACTGGCGGTGCTGGACCAAAGGCTGGAAAGACCAAGTACGGTGCCGAGCATGATGGCCGGCAGCCGGCTGCTTTTGTTGAGAGTGAACATGAATTCCCCTTTACGTTCTTCTTGTGTTGACGCAGCATGAGAATAATTGTCATTGCGCGGCTGAAAATGACAATTTTATTATTGATGCATAAGCGCCGCTGATAGCAGCCGTTTTCTGAAACGGTTGCGCCTTGGGAGATAGGAAGCGTTTCGACGGTCGATTGGTCAATGGCGGAGCAGAATGCGCAATCTCGATAGCGACGCACTGGCAAGCTTTGTAGCTGTTGCCGAGACGGGCAGTTTCACGGCGGCGGCAGAACGGCTGGGACGCACGCAGGCCGCGGTCAGCATGGCGATCGGCAAATGGGAGGAGCGTCTTGATCTGCGATTGTTTGATCGCGGGCATCGCCGGGTGACATTGACGCCGATCGGGGAAAGATTGCTTGGCTACGCGCGGCGCATACGGGCAATCGAGGATGAAGCCCTGGCCACGCTGCTTGAAGGTCGCAATGAAAGCCGCGTTCGGCTCGGCATGCCCGATGACTACCTGACACTGTTCGGTACGGCGCTGATGCAGCGTTTTGCGCCACAGCATCCCAAGGTCAATCTGGACCTACAATATGATTTCTCTCACCATCTGGAAGGCATGGTTGAAAGCCGGGAGCTGGATATTGCCATCATCACGCAAAGTCCGGCAGAGCCTAAGGGGGAGTTGATCCGCCTGGAACGGCAGGTTTGGTGCGCGGCGCCAAACCGTTACCCGGAACACAGCAGTACCATTCAACTGGCGCTTTTTCCGGACGGCTGCCGGTCCCGGCCACAGGTTCTGGCAGCGCTCGACCGTGCGGATCGCCGTTGGCGGATTGTCTATTCGTCATCGGACATTGCTGGAATTCAGCTGGCGGTTCATTCAGGAGACTTGTTGACGGTTCTGCCTGAGACGGCAGTGCCTGCGAACTGGCGCAAGCTGGGGATGGATGATGGCCTGCCGGAACTGCCGATCCTGCGGCTGGCAATGGTTCTGCCCCAACAGCCGCGCCTGCCGGTCAGGCAATTGGCGACGTTCCTGCGTGCAGAATTCCAGCATTCTCTTTCTACCGCATAATGCCTTGAACCGCTATCACCTTGGAACAGCCCCATGATCTCCAATGCACTTGCCTCCATGCTGGCACGGCGTAACATCCATTATGGCTGGATCGTCGTCGCGGCAACCTTCCTCACCATGCTGGTCACGGCAGGTGCGATGGGCGCCCCAGGCGTACTCATCAAGCCGCTTCAGGATGAGTTTGGCTGGGAAACCTCGCAGATTTCTTCGGCACTTGCCGTGCGGCTGGTGCTGTTCGGCCTGATGGGGCCGTTCTCGGCGGCGTTCATGAATTATTTCGGCGTCCGGAAAGTCATCGTCTTCGCAATGATCCTGATTTCCAGCGGCTTCATTGGGTCCTTGTTCATGACGGAGATCTGGCAGCTTCTGGTGCTTTGGGGCGTGGTCGTCGGCCTCGGTACAGGCCTGACAGCCATGGTGCTCGCTGCCACCGTTTCGGCCCGCTGGTTTACCAGGCATCGCGGCCTTGTCGTCGGCATGCTCTCGGCAAGCTCGGCCACCGGTCAACTGGTTTTCCTGCCGCTGATGGCGCAACTGACGGAAAGTTACGGCTGGCGAATGACAGTGTTTTTCGTCTGTGGCATGATCCTGCTGGCTGCGCTCATCGTGCTTGCCGTTATGCGTGATCGCCCCTCCGATCTCAACCTTCCCTCTTTCGGCGAGGAACAGGTGATGCCGCCACCTCAGCAAGCCGGTGGCCTGCTGACAATGCTGGCAACACCCGTTTCCGTGCTCAGGGAGGTTTCAAAGACATCCACCTTCTGGATTCTCTTTGCGACATTCTTCATCTGCGGGCTTAGCACAAATGGCCTGATCCAGACGCATTTCGTCACGCTCTGCGGCGATTTCGGTATTCTTCCGGTGGCAGCCGCCAGCGTGCTTGCGGTGATGGGCATTTTCGACTTCTTTGGAACGATTGGCTCCGGCTGGCTCTCCGACCGCTTCGATAATCGCTGGCTGCTCTTCTGGTATTATGGCCTGCGCGGCTTGTCGCTGCTCTTCCTGCCGTTCAGCGATTTCAGCTTCTACGGGCTGTCGATCTTTGCTGTCTTCTACGGCCTGGACTGGATTGCCACCGTGCCCCCAACCGTGAAGATCGCCGCCGACCGCTTCGGTCGTGAAAAAGCAGGGATCGTTTTCGGCTGGGTCTTTACCGGTCACCAACTCGGCGCTGCGACCGCAGCCTATGGCGCCGGTCTGTCACGCACGCAGTTGCAGAGCTATTTACCCGCTTTCTTCATCGCCGGAGCTTTCTGCCTGCTGGCCTCTATCCTGGCGATTACCCTGGAGAAAACCGGACGCTCGGCGCTCTCGGCAGCCCGTTGAGACGAGGAGCCATTGTCAGGGAAAAGGAGAGGCTCTCCGTTTCAAATAGGTCGGTTGATAAAAATCGAATTATTGATTTAGCTGAATGCATACTTGGCCATGATAAATTCCTCCCGGATAGAGTGTGAGGATCAAGTATGATTGTTCAACTTAACACCTCGGTTCCTTCTGCGGGTGCGGCAAAAGAAGATACGGCCAGCCCATTGCAGGAAGGAGCCGTTTTGCCGGAGACCTTAAGTCTTGCCGAACGGGAGACCTATAATCTGGCCTTGGATGCGCAAAATGGTGACAATGTTCTGGATAAGGTCATTCTGAACGTTGTACGGCCTCCCGCTCTCGTGTTGTTTGCCCTTCTGGATGCGGGCCGGGTCTTCCCGGATGTGCCTCTGCCCCAGGCGCAGGATGCGTATGATCGCATGGCTGATACCACGGAGATCGAGGTGCCTGATGTCGGCGAAAGCTCGAAAAACCAACCGGGAACCAAATCCGCCAAGACTGACAGCGGCTTCGCCGACAGTGGAAGCAATGCAATCTCTTCGCCCATTGCTGCCGGAACATCGTCCGCATCATCGACTATCTCCACCTCCGCACCGTCGATTACCGCCTGATCCCAGAGGTCCAACTTAAGGCCCGTGCGCCCTAACGTTAAAGTGTCCCTTAAGAGTGTTTTCAGGTCTTGAACCTGTACGCTAAACGTCCGTTTGGACGCTCTCCAACTTGCATGGATGGCAGCGCTTGATAGCGCAAGCACCGCGCCGCGCGCAATTTACCGACTTGAGATATGTCAATGCCGACCATCCGGCAATCGCGTTTTATCGCGCCGACGTTACCCCAGTATTCACCGGTGAGTTTGGTGCCATGGGGGTAAATTATGAAAATAACATAAGATGTTACAATTGACGTGTTTATGCCTGACCGGGCGAAAAAGCGTTGGTGCGGGCCAAAGTATCCCTTCCGGGCAGGCCTGACGATAGAGGAGATGGATTTCCGATGTTGCGTGATCGTATTCGCTACAGGCCTCTGATGGACAAGCTGGTCACGGCCGACGAAGCCGCCGCCATGATAGAAGACGGCATGACCATCGGCATGAGCGGCTTTACCCGCGCCGGTGAAGCCAAGGCGGTGCCGATGGCGCTGGCGGAGCGGGCTCGCAAGCATCCTTTGAAGATCACACTGATGACCGGCGCGTCGCTGGGCAATGATCTCGACAAGACGCTTGTCGAGGCCCATGTCGTGTCGCGGCGCATGCCGTTTCAGGCGGATCCGGCGCTGCGCAAGGCAATCAATGCCGGCGAAGTGATGTTCATCGATCAGCATCTTTCGGAAACGGTGGAGCAATTGCGCACCGGTCAGATCGCGCCGGTCGATATTGCCATCATTGAGGCGGTGGCCATTACCGAGCATGGTGGCATTGTGCCGACCACATCGGTTGGCAATTCTGCCAGTTTTGCCATTCTCGCCAAGAAAGTGATCATCGAGCTGAACCTGTCGCAGCCGATCACGCTGGAAGGCCTGCATGACATCTATATCCCGTCGCGGCGCCCGGCCCGCATGCCGATCCCCGTTGTGACGCCGGAAAGCCGTGTCGGGCTGCCCTATATTTCCATAGCTCCTGAAAAAATTGTCGCCATTGTCGTCTCTGAAAAACATGACAGCTCGGCCCCCATTCAGCCGCCGGACGACGATACCAAGGCCATTGCAGGTCACCTGATCGAGCTTTTGCTCAACGAAGTACGCCAAGGTCGGATGGGCTACGATCTCCAGCCGTTGCAGGCCGGGATCGGCACCATTGCCAATGCTGTCCTGCATGGCTTTATCGATACACCGTTCCATGACTTGAAGATGTATTCGGAAGTTTTGCAGGATTCGACCTTTGAATTGATCGATGCTGGCAAGATGAGTTTTGCCTCCGCCTCGTCGATTACCCTGTCGGCGGAGATGTATCAGAAGGTCCTGCCAAAACTGGCTGAATACAAGCATCACCTCGTGCTACGCCCGCAGGAAATCAGCAATCATCCGGAAGTCATTCGGCGGCTGGGGCTGATCTGCATTAATACGGCGCTTGAATTCGACCTCTACGGCAATGTGAATTCCACCCATGTCGGCGGCACACAGATGATGAACGGCATCGGTGGTTCGGGCGATTTTGCCCGCAATGCCTATCTGTCGATTTTCGTCACCAAGTCGATTGCCAAGAATGGGGCGATTTCCTCTGTCGTTCCCATGGTCAGCCATGTCGATCACACCGAACACGACGTCGATATTCTCATCACTGAACAGGGGCTTGCCGATCTGCGGGGCCTGGCGCCGCGCGAAAGGGCGCAGCTGGTTCTCGACAATTGCGTGCATCCCGATTACCGCGACCAGCTTGCCGATTATTATCAGAGGGCGCTCGTGCGTGGCGGTCATACGCCTCACATTCTCGAAGAGGCGTTTTCATGGCATCAATCGATGCGTGAGACAGGAACCATGCGCCGATAAAAATTGACTGGTATCAAGCGTCTAATGACGATAAACCGGTTTCGACACCAGAGCCGGGCTGCATGATGCTGACCCGGGACGGATATAGACCGGACCCGACAATGATCAAGCCGCATGCCGACCGATCCGCCCCTTGTCTTTCTGAAAACCCGTCTCTTCCTGAAAAGCAGAACATCACAACTCTTCCCCGCCGCTCAAGGCGGCGTGGCCTCTCCATGTCCATGCGCTTGGCGGCCCGGCCACTCGCTATTATCATGCTCGGCGTGCTGTTGGCGGGCTGCGCGTCGCGGGCGGTGGGCGTGATGAAGCCGGTCGGCGCGGTTAAGGCCGCCAATGCCAGCGAGGTCAATCTCCTGGCTGCGACGACCCGCGCCCCCTCCGAAGATAAATCGATCCTGTTCAGCGGCGAGCGCGGAACGGGTCTGTTGATCGATGCCGTCACCATTTCGATTCCTCCCGCCGCAAACCGCAAGATCGGCGAGGTTCAATGGCCAAAGAAACTACCGCCCGATCCGCGCAAGGACTTCACGACCGTTGCCGTCCAGCCCATTCAGACCGACCAGCAGCGCCGGACCTGGCTGAACACTCACGCAAAGGGCAAGCACCGCGTGCTGCTATTCGTGCATGGGTTCAATAATACCTACGAGGATTCCGTCTATCGCTTTGCCCAGATCGTTCACGATTCAGGGACGGATGTGGTGCCAATGGTGTTTACCTGGCCGTCTCGCGCCAGTATTTTCGATTATAATTACGACAAGGAAAGCACCAATTATTCCCGCGATGCCCTGGAAGAGATGCTGACCCGCATGACCAGCGACCCGCAGGTCTCAGATGTGACCGTCATGGCCCATTCGATGGGATCGTGGCTTGCCGTTGAAGCGCTGCGGCAAATGGCTATCCGCCATGGCGGGGTCAATGCCAAGATTACCAATGTCATTCTTGCCTCTCCAGATCTGGATGTTGATGTGTTCGGCAAGCAGTTTCAGGCCTTGGGGCCAAAGCCGCCACATTTCACGCTGTTTGTCTCCCAGGATGACCGGGCGCTGAGTATTTCCCGGCGCATTTCCGGCAATGTCGACCGGCTGGGACAGATCAATCCGGCCAATGAACCGTATCGAAGCGTGCTCGAAAAGGCTGGTATCACCGTTCTCGATCTGACCAAGCTGAAAACGGGTGATAGGCTGAACCACGGCAAATTCGCGGAAAGCCCGGAAGTGGTGCGGCTGATTGGTGGACGGCTGATTGCCGGACAGACCGTCACGGATTCGCAGGTCGGTGTCGGCGAAGCCCTCGGGGCCGTCACTATCGGCGCCACCAACACGATCGGCCAGGCCGCCAGCACCGCAATCAGTGCGCCGATCATGATCTTCGACCCACGGACCCGCCGAAACTATGGTGACCAGCTGAAAAAGCTTGGCGAAAGCGCTGGCTCGACGGTTACCTCCGTCGGTGACACAGTGCCACGGTGATCTCTGCTCTATAATTACCACCTTGAATCGATTTCGGTTTCAGGAATTATGCAGTAGATCGCCTTTTGCTTGAGGGATTGATCAGCCACGAACCGGAGGATGCCGCGATGAGATGGAAGCGGATGATGCAATTGCTCGATGTGCATTGCGAAGGCGAAATCGGCAAGGTGGCGATTGGTGGGGTTCCGAAAATTCCCGGCGATACGGTGGCGGATCAGTTGCATTGGCTGAATACGGACCCGAAGGGCCGGGAGCTGCGGCATTTTCTGGTGTTGGAGCCACGCGGAGCGCCAATTGGCTCGGTCAATCTGCTGCTACCGGCCAAGGACAGCCGAGCGGATGCCGCCTTCATCATCCTTCAACCGGATCAGGCCCATGCCAGTTCCGGCTCCAATTCGATCTGCGTCACCACGGCCCTGCTTGAAAGCGGCATGATCGAGATGCAGGAACCGGAAACGGTGGTGATGCTGGAAACCGCCGCCGGACTGGTCAAGGCCGTGGCACAATGCAGGGACGGGCATTGCGACAGTGTCACCTTGACCATGGTGCCTTCCTTCGTTCACGAACTGGACGCGCAGATTGCCACGGAGAGTTGGGGCGAGATTCGTTTCGATCTCGCCTATGGCGGGGTTTTCTATGCGCTGGTGGATGTCCGCCAACTCGGGTTAACTATCGAGCCCGGCAATGCCCGCCGCCTGGTGGAGGCGGGCATGCTGTTAAAGGGCGAAATTAATCAGCGCATACAGGTCGTCCATCCGGATATTCCGGCCATTTCCGGCGTCGCCTATGTGATGTTTCGCGATGAGGACCCGGACGGCGCGGTGCGGACCTGCACCACCATGTGGCCGGGCCGGGTGGACCGCTCCCCCTGCGGCACCGGAAATTCGGCCAATCTCGCCACGTTGCATGCGCGTGGCCGGGTCAAGCCGGGTGATAGCTTTCTATCGCGTTCGATCATCGGTTCGCAGTTTACGGTCGGGTTACAAGGCCTGACCACCGTTGCCGGTCGCTCCGCGGTCATTCCCACCATTACCGGACGCGGCTTTACCTATGGCATCCACCAGGTTGCCCTGGATGCCTTCGATCCGCTGGGAGGTGGGTTCGTGTTGACGGATGTCTGGGGTGCTGCGGCCGAAACCATCAAGATTTAAGAGCTGTGATGGCGCCCGGCTGGGGTGCCTCCCGACATCGGGAATCTTAAAACGTGAGGGAGCGTCACAAACCCATCTATTCTTAAGGTTGTCAATTGCATTGAATACACCGTAATACAGTCTGTCAGCTTCATACGGAACTGGCTATCGTGCCATTTCTTATGTTTTCGTTTGTCTTTTCAGGAAAGCCGGGTTGCAATTTTCCTAAGGCAAGCTTTGTAAATCTAGGGTTTTCGGCAGAGCACCAGCAACCGGTTTTGGACACGATGCCACACCGTGGCAAAGCGAATTTCGGACGATTGGCAAAGCGCATGGTGCTTTCGGCAAGGGGACGCAATGACATCGCAAGATACTGCTGATACTGGCATGGCAGATATGGACATGACAGATACGGGCATGTTTCTGGCCAAGGCGGATATTTTCGCCAGCCTGACACCGGAAGAAGATAGGGCGTGGTCGCAGCTCTGCACCGTTGAGAGCGTTTCGGGTGGCACGATTGTCCTCGATTATGGCATCAGGCCCGAAATTGTGCTCGTCGTCCTGTCCGGCGCTCTGCGTGCCACGTTGCGTGTTTCAGCCGGAAAGGAGTTATTTCTGGATATGATCGGCCCCGGCGGCACTATGGCAGAAATGGATGCGATACGCGCTGAAGGCTATAATCTCTGTCTGATGGCCACCACCGATGCGACGCTGGTTCGAATGCCAGTGGACGTCTTCAATGACATTATCGCTCAAAAACACACCGTCTGTCTGAGCCTTCTGTCCGTATTGGTCCAGCGCATGCACGTCCTGCATGCCAGAATATGCGAGTTTTCCTATCTCGATGTCCGGCACCGCCTTTACACAACCTTGCTACGATTGTCGAAACCCTCTGAGGACAAGCCTCAGCAGCGCACGATCTCTCCGGTGATTATTCACGCGGCCTTAGCCGAACATGTTGGCGCACGCCGCGAAACCGTCTCACGCGAGATGTCGCGTCTGGTGCAGGATGGGGTGATCGAACGCAACCGTAATGCGATTGTCATCCGTCAGCCCCATGAGTTATTGCGGCGCCTGTCGCAATTCGATTTTGCATGAATTGTTATTTTTCCCAATGGTTTAGGTCGAAATTCAAGGCGACGGTCCCTCATCGATCTCGCCAATTGCCCTAAAACAAGAAAAACTAAAATTTTAGCTTATTGCTTTAGTCAATTTCAGTGTGCCCCTGCTACAAGCAAGGGTAATCGCTGAGACTTGGAGCGCTGACTTGGTTCTGCATGATGCAGACTGCTCCCCGCAAGGTCCAGCATGGAAACTGCAATCCTGACATGATGCTGCCCGAATGCGACAGTCCGCCCGACCGTTGCGGATGTGTTGTCATCAGGTCTGCTGTCCCAGCGAAAACCCTCAACGGAGGAAACCATGAGCATTCTGATCGTTGAAGACAATGCCACCAACGCGATGATCCTGAAACATCTGGCACGCAAGGTCGCCGATGATGAAATCATCGTGCAGGCCGATGCCAATGAGGCGCTGGTTCTGTGTCACCAAACGCTATTCGATCTGTTGATCGTCGATCAGATCCTGCCGGGTATGAGCGGTTTGCAATTTGTCACCACGCTCCGCCAGCTCGGCCGTTATGACCAGGTGCCGATCATTATGGTTACCGCCGACAATGAACCGGGACTGCGCCAGGCCGCCCGTCAGGTCGGCATTACCGACTTTTTGACCAAGCCGGTTGAAGCCCTGGCCTTCCGCCAGTTGATCGCCAATTACCGTGGCGGCAGCGTTGCGGGTGAAGCGCGGGGCGCTGTGGTCCGATGAAAGGATATGTCCTCGCCATCGCCCTGCTTTTTGCCTTGGCACCGCGCGCCGAGGCTCTCGACAAGCCCAAGGGTGCCGTCATCCTGACTGTCGAAGGCAAGCTTTCCCACTCCAATAGCGGCGACAAGGCCATTTTCGATCTCGCCATGCTGGACGCCTTGCCAGGACGGACCGTGACGCTTGAGACCCCATGGACGAAAAAGCCTGCCACCTATTCCGGCCCCTTGCTGCGCGCTGTTCTGGATGCCGCAGGCGCTGGACGGGGAGCTGTCACGGTACGGGCGCTCAATGACTATTCGGCAGTCATTCCGCCAGAGGATGTAACCGGGCTCAACATTATCCTTGCCACACGCATGGACGGCGAAACCATGCCGGTGCGCGACAAGGGCCCGATGATGGTGATCTATCCGTTCGACGAGGACAGCAGTCTCTATACGGAAACCTATTTCGCGCGCTCCGTTTGGCAGATCAAATCGCTCGAGGTTCGGTGATGCTGCTCGCTCCCGCCACGGCGCAAAAACGTCAAACGCAGCCAAAGACGACAATGATCCTGTTGATCCTGTCGGGTGTCTTGCTGCTGACATTTCTTCTGCTGTTCAAGGACGTATCGGATCGCTACCGCCTGCTGTTTGACGATATCCGGGAAAACGCAGTCTGGTCGATCTACCAATTGGACCGGGAAGCGCGCGCCCTCGATTATGTCCTGGTGGAAGCCAGCAACCAGGGTGCCAGCGACGAGAAGGCAATCGCGCAAGTGTCTATGCGCTACGATATCCTCCTGTCCCGGATCAACCTGGTCAATGACTCCAAATTCGGTAGCTATTTCAACAGTGACACGACGATATCAGGCCATTTGCAAAGCATCGGCGACATCATCCGGAAAATACAACCGGTTTTGGATGGATTTCAAACTGGCGTCGTACCGGACACTCAACAGATTGAAGAGGTGAAGCGGGACCTGGATGTC
Source organism: Allorhizobium ampelinum S4 (assembly GCF_000016285.1). Taxonomy (NCBI): domain Bacteria; kingdom Pseudomonadati; phylum Pseudomonadota; class Alphaproteobacteria; order Hyphomicrobiales; family Rhizobiaceae; genus Gillisella; species Gillisella ampelina. The sequence goes on from NC_011989.1 coordinate 443,656, forward strand.
TTGTGCGCGCAAACCAACGACCTGTTGATCTACACCAATTCCTACGTTGGCAACCAACGCTCCACCATCCGCAGCGCCATGTTCGAGATGGAAAAGACCTCGGCCATTATGCTCGGTCTGTTGATGGCGTCGGTAATCTTTCTCGTCGTCACGTTACACCGCCAGCTCAAGTCGGTCCGCGAGACCAGTCGCCGCCTGGAAACCATGACCAGGGAACTATCGGATGCTTACGAGGCCGCCGATTCCGGCAATCGGGCCAAATCTCAGTTCATGGCCACCATGGGCCACGAAATTCGTACACCGCTCAACGCCATCCTGGGCATGGCCGAATTGCTGGAATATTCACAGCTGCCGTCTGATGCCCTGCAAAGCGTCAAGACCATCCGCTCGTCTGGCGAAGCGCTGCTGGAAGTGATCAACGAGATCCTGGATTACTCGAAGATCGAGCATGGCAAGCTGGAGCTGGAAGAACGCGCCGTCGATATTTCCAGCCTGGCTGAAAATACCATCAGCATCATGCAGGGCCGCTCCGACGATCAGGACAACCAGCTGGTGCTGGATATTCCGGTGTCTCTCGATGCGCTCTACGTGCGCACCGATCCCACCCGCCTGCGCCAGGTTCTACTCAATCTGCTCAGCAATGCCATCAAATTCACCCAGAACGGCGTGGTGACACTGCGGCTGCGCGAATTCTATCGCGGCAGCGCGTTGATGTTGCGGTTTGAGGTGGAAGATACCGGCATCGGCATCGACGAGACTGGGCTTGCCAAATTGTTCAAGCCATTTTCGCAGGTCGATGCCAGCATTAGCCGCAAATATGGTGGTACCGGGCTTGGGCTGACAATCTGCAAGCAGATTGTCGAGAAGCTTGGCGGCGAACTGGGCATGAGCAGCACGGTTGGGGTCGGCAGCATCTTCTGGTTTGAACTGCCGGTCATGGCAGCAGGAAAGGACGATGTCCGCCAGAATGCCCGCCACAGCAGCGCGGATTTGCCCCGTCTGAAGATCCTTCTGGTGGAGGATAACCGGGTCAACCAGCAGGTTGCCAGCCGTTTCCTGTCGAAACTCGGTCAGGATGTGGTTGTGGCTGGCGATGGTGCCCAGGCGGTCGCCCGCACCGAGCGGGAAGTCTTCGACATGATCCTGATGGATATGCAAATGCCGGTCATGGACGGTATCGAGGCAACCCGTCATATCATCGAGCGCGGCGGGGCTTCCGCCTTGACGCCGATTGTTGCCATGACCGCAAATGCTTCTGACGACGATCGCCGTCGGTGCCGCGCTGCCGGCATGGTGGGATTTGAATCCAAACCCGTGACCATGAACCGCCTGCGCGACCTCATTCTGAGTTTTGCACCGGTGGACCGCGAACAGGTCTCGGGTGAGGAGCCGGTTGAGACCAAGCCTCAGCAAGACAGTGTGTTGGACCATAGCCCACTGACGCTGCAACAGCATCTTGACGAGATTAACGGGCTTGATGAAGCCCGTCATGACGAACTGGTCGAGGCTCTGGGCGAAGAGATCTACCAGGAACTGATTGAATCGTTCTTTGACGATGCCGCCCAGCTGCTTGGCGAATTGCACAATGCCATGGCCCAGCGCAATCCCCGCGAAATCGATCGCGTGCTCCACACGATCAAGGGGGCTGCCGTCAATGTTGGTTTGAACGATATTGCAGGCTTTGCCCATGCGTTAAGAGTGCAGCAGCCAACGCCGGATGCCGTTCACAGGTTGACGCAAGAGGTGGATTTGATGAAGCTCAAACTGGTAGGAGCCTGAAACGGCGGAACCATTCCAACCCCTGAGGGAGCGCTTGGGGAAACCTACGGGGCGCATTGAACCCCGCAGACAATTGAAACAGGTGGCCTGACGGTCGCGGAGGCTATAATGCGCATATTGCTGGTTGATGATAACAATACCAATTTGAAACTGCTGACCCGCCTGGTCAAGAAAATCGACCACTGCGAGCCCGTGGCCTTTTCAACCCCGGAAGAGGTGCTCTCCGCGCTGCCGGAGCTGGATTTCGATGTTGCCATCATCGATTACCAGATGCCGGTATATAACGGCGTCGAGCTTTACACTGAGATCGTAAGGTTCGAGAAATATGCCCAGGTGCCGGTGGTATTCATCACCGCCGACAAGGATATGACAACGCGGATGGCCGCGTTGAATGCCGGGGCTATCGACTTCCTGACCAAGCCGGTTAACCCGATCGAATTCCAGGCCCGCATCCACAATATCGTCAGCCTGTCGATTGCCCGTCGTCAGCTGGCGGACCAGGCTGAATGGCTGCGACGCGAAGTGGACAGGGCCGTGGGCGAGTTGCGGCAGCGCGAACAGGAAATCATTGAACGCCTGACGCTGGCAGCCGGCTACAAGGACCCGGATACGTCGCGCCATACCTTGCGGGTCGCCGCCTATGCACAGGCCATCGCCCGTGAAATGGGATTGCCGGAGCAGTTCTGCACCGATCTGAAGCTGGCAGCGCCGATGCATGACATCGGCAAGGTCGCCATGCCCGACACGGTCTTGCTCAAGCAGGGCAGGTTGACCGAATCCGAATATCGCCAGATGCAATCCCACGCCCAGATCGGCAGTGACATTCTCGCCCAGTCTCATTCCTCGCTGCTCCAGCTTGCCGCTGAAATCGCCGCCAGCCACCATGAGCGCTGGGATGGGCAAGGCTATCCCAACCGCCTGGCAGGCGATGCCATTCCCCTGTCCGGCCGGATCGTTTGTATTGCCGACAATTTCGACGCCCTGACCACTGAGCGCCCCTATAAGCCTGCCTGGTCCTATGAACGGACTGTGGAGCATGTGTTGGCGCGGGCTGGAAGTCAGTTCGACCCGGCCTGCGTTGCCGCATTTGAACGGGCGCTACCGGCAATCCATGAGATTATTGAGGCCGACCGGCGTGAACAGGCCGAGGAAGCAGCCAGAAAGGCCGCTGCCCTGCCGTTGGACAAAATCGCCTGACGGCATTGCCGCGCTTGCCTCCAACGCTGAACATGGTATTTCCAGCATGGATATAGGGCGCAAGCAGTTTGCAGCGCCGCCAAGCCTGATACTCGCCGGAGATCCGCCATGCGCTCGCTTACCATTCGCCGCCCCGATGACTGGCATCTACATCTCCGCGACGGCGCCATGCTGGAAGGTGTGATCGGCGATACCAGCCGGCACTTCGCCCGCGCCATCATCATGCCCAATCTCGTGCCGCCGGTGGTGACGACAGCGGATGCAGAGGCTTATCGGCAGCGCATTCTGGCCGCCGTGCCGAAGGGCGATCGCTTCGAGCCACTGATGACCCTGTATCTGACCGAGCAGACCAGCCCTGATGATGTTGAGGAGGGCAAGACAACCGGACTGATCACCGCGGTGAAGCTCTATCCAGCCGGTGCCACCACCAATTCTCATGGCGGCGTGCGCGATCTCGACAAGGCGATGCCCGTTCTGGAGCGGATGGCGAAAATCGGATTGCCGCTCTGTGTCCATGGAGAAGTCACGACGCCGGAGGTGGATATTTTCGACCGTGAGGCGGTGTTCATCGACACGGTGCTGGACCCGTTGCGCCGCCGTCTACCGGAGTTGAAGGTGACGATGGAGCATGTCACCACATCCGACGGGATCGATTATATCCTCAGTGCCGATAGCAATCTGGCTGGCTCGATTACCACCCATCATCTGATCATCAACCGCAATGCCATTCTGGTTGGTGGCATCAGGCCGCATTATTATTGCCTGCCGGTTGCCAAGCGCGAAAGCCATCGCCTTGCCTTGCGCCGCGCTGCGACCTCGGGTGACAGCCGGTTTTTCCTTGGCACGGATTCAGCCCCGCATGTCGATCCTTTGAAGGAATGCGGTTGCGGCTGCGCGGGCATTTATACATCCATCAACACAATGAGCTGCCTTGCCCATGTGTTTGAAGAGGACGAGGCCCTGGAGCGGTTGGAAGCCTTTGTCTCGCTCAACGGTCCGGCCTGGTATGGGCTTCAACCAAACGACGAGATGATAACTCTGGTCAGACGTGACGCACCGGTCGCCTTTCCGGCAAAGATCGAAACGGGTGCGGGACCCGTCACCGTTTTCGACCCGATGTTTCCAATCCATTGGGACGTCGAGGCCGCAATACAGGCTTGACCCGATGCGGATCATCCATCAAGTTGACGGTCATGATGGAGTAAGGAAAACTGAAATTTATCCTCCGCGAAGCTTTTTAAGGCGAATATTGGCATAGAGACCTATTCCTGGACTCGGTCCGGGCAGAAACGCGATCTGGGGTATTTCATTTTTTCTCGGGGGGGCGCCGGGTTCCACCTTATCCCCCCATACTCACGCGTTTCAGGGTAGACATGATGGTGGATTTTAGTTCTTTACTTCTCGCCCTGGGCGTTTCCACCCTGTGTCTTCTTTTCACCTTTCTGGGAACATGGATGGCGCGGCGGGAAAACTCCTTTCTGCTCAGCTGGGTTATCGGGCTTGCCCTCACCATGGTCGGAATTCTGGCCTATGGCCTTTTCACTTCGACCCCTTCACGAGGTCTGGGCGCGCTGGCCATGTCCTCGATCATCACCGGTTTCTTCATCCTTTATGCCGCCGCCAGGCAGTTTCGCACAGGGATTATACCCTTCAAGACGCTGATCGTTGTCTCCTGCGTTGCTGTCATCGCGCTGAGTGCGGCCTTCCTGTCGGGATATGGCGGCATTGGCTTTATGCTGTTCAACACCGCTACCGCCATCGTGATGTTGGTAATTGCCCATCAATACTGGCTTGGACGGGCGGAATCGCCCGGCGTGCTTTCCGGCATGGCCGTGCTTTATGGCGCCACCAGCCTCTCTTTCCTCGCCTGCGCCCTGGCTTTGGTCCAGCGTGGTCAGTGGCAGCTGGAAGTTGCACCGAGCGGATGGGTGGAAGATATCAATATGGCAGTCTGCATTGCTGGCATGAGCGGTATCGGCGCCTTGTCTCTGACCCTGCATCAGACCCGGATCACTGCCCGGCACCGGCTAGAGGCAATGACCGATGCGTTGACAGGCCTTTGCAATCGTAGGGCGCTGTTCAATGCACACGGTACCAAAACCTTCCACGAGGATATGGCGATGTTGGTTTTTGACATCGACCGTTTCAAAGCGATCAATGACCGTTATGGCCATGCTGTGGGTGACGAGGTGATCCGTAATATTGCTGCGGAACTGAAAGCAGCCATTGGTCTTTCCAGCGTCACCCGCCTGGGAGGCGAAGAGTTTGCGGCTGTGCTGGAAAATGCTGCGCCAGGACGGGCCGAGTGGATCGGCGAGCGAATCCGGCGCCAGCTTCAGGATCGCGAAGTCGTGGTGGATGGAGACAGTTTCGTCGCAACGACCAGTGTCGGCATTGCCTATGGCACAGCATCCGGCCTGACCTTCGATGAGATCCTCAACCTGGCGGACAATGCGCTTTACAATGCCAAACGGCTCGGTCGCAACCGGGTAGAAACGGCAGTGGCAAACTGGGAGAGTGGCCTGTCAGTGGAAGCCGACAGCGCCTAAAGGATGTCCAGGAAAAGCAGAACCGGTTTCCCGAAACGACAAAAGACCGCCGAAAACAAAGGGCGGTTCGATTGTAAATGGCGCGCGCTTATCCCCGGATATATCCTCTGGCCTGCCTTCCAGCTTCCTGCTATGGGCATGGATGCGTTAAAGCCGCGCGGGTAAAGGCAAGGACATGTCTATTCCGCAGCAGCCTCGCCATGTGATTGCCGGAGCGACTGCGGTCATCCCGGCTGAGCCATTTGCGCAGAAGACAGGAGCACCGATGACCCAGACTTCCTTTTCCGATCCGGCCGTCATGGCGGAGTTGCTGGCGAAAATGCTCTGGGAAATCAAGGCGGTGCATTTCAATGCCGCTGAGCCTTACAAGCTGGCTTCCGGGATGCGCAGCCCCGTCTATATCGATTGCCGCAAGCTTCTGTCCTATCCGCGTGTCCGTTCTGCCGTGATGGATTTTGCGGTTGCCACGCTGCTGCGCAATGCCGGTTTCGAGCAATTCGACTGTATTGCCGGTGGCGAGACGGCGGGCATTCCCTTTGCCGCTCTGTTGGCCGATCGGCTGGCGCTGCCAATGATCTATGTGCGCAAGCAGCCCAAGGGCCATGGCCGCAACGCCCAGATCGAGGGTCATATGCCTGACGGTGCCAGGGTGCTTGTCATCGAAGACCTGACGACGGCAGGCGGCAGCATGTTTACCTTTATCGATGCCGTGCGGGCCGCTGGCGGTGTGGTTGATCACGGTATCGCTTTGTTCTTCTACGGAATCTTCCCGCAAGCCCATCAGCGTTTCGAAAACGGCAACGTCAAACTTCATTATATCGCCACCTGGCGCAATGTTCTGGCCGTGGCCCGCGACCAGAAACTGTTTGATGACAAAACCTTGTCGGAAGTGGAATCCTTCCTGGATGCCCCACTCGAATGGTCCGGTCGCAATGGCGGGGTCAGCACGCTGGGTTGAGGCTGCCTTGCGAAGATCCGCCAGAGTGGCTGGCATTTCTTCGCTTTCTGCTTTAAATCGATTGAAGTTTATCCGAAAGCCCGGTTTGGGAGGCCAGAATGATCCTGTGTTGCGGTGAAGCCCTGATTGACATGTTGCCACGCGAAACGACGTTGGGTGAAAAAGGCTTTTCGCCCTATGCGGGCGGCGCGGTCTTCAACACCGGCATTGCGCTTGGACGCCTGGGCGTTGCCTCCGGCTTCTTCACCGGCCTTTCCGATGACATGATGGGCGATATCCTGCGTGACACGCTGCGTGCCAGCCATGTAGATTTCAGCTATTGCGCCACCTTGTCGCGACCGACGACCATTGCCTTCGTCAAGCTGGTCGATGGCCATGCTACTTACGCCTTCTACGATGAAAACACTGCTGGACGGATGATTACCGAGGCGGACCTGCCAGCCCTGGGCGAAGACTGTGAAGCGCTGCATTTCGGCGCAATCAGCCTGATCCCCGAGCCCTGCGGCTCGACCTATGAAGCGCTGCTCAACCGCGAACACAAGACCCGGGTTATCTCGCTTGATCCCAATATCCGCCCCGGCTTCATCAAGGATAAGGCTGCCCATATGGCCCGTATCCGCCGCATGGCAGCGCTTTCCGACATCGTCAAGTTTTCCGATGAGGATCTCGCCTGGTTCGGCCTGGACGGCGACGAAGACACGCTTGCCCGCCACTGGCTGCATCACGGTGCCAAACTGGTTGTCGTCACCCGCGGTGCCGATGGCGCGGTCGGCTATACAGCCGACCACAAGGTCGAAGTGCCGAGCGAAAAGGTAACGGTGGTCGATACGGTCGGTGCAGGCGATACATTCGACGCTGGCGTTCTTGCATCGCTGAAAATGCAGAACCTGCTGACCAAGCAACAAGTGGCAAAATTGACAGAAGAGCAGATCGCCAAGGCCTTGGCGCTCGGCTCCAAAGCCGCAGCGGTGACGGTGTCGCGGGCAGGCGCCAATCCGCCGTTTGCGCATGAAATCGGGCTCTGATTTCCAAGGAGATTTCCAGGATTTGTCAGGTTCAATATGAACCTGACGGACTCTATAACGCCCATGCAGAATTCTGGAGAACGACCCGGTAACCATCCGGGTCTTCGAATGTCCGACCGAGGTTATCCCAATAGGGATTGTAGGATGTGACAGGTCGAAAACCGGCATCCCGCATTCGGTTGACAGCCGACTGCCACGCCTCCTCCTCCGGCAGATAAAAGACCAGCAGATTGTCCTGCGTCGGTGCCCGTCCGACTGAATGCCCGATATGATGGGTGAATTCCAGGTGATATGGCCAGCGCTTATGGCCGAACATCACGCCGTTAAAGCCATTATGGTCGCGGAATGAGGCAATTTCCTCAAAGCCGAGGCCGAATTGATAGAAGGGCCGAAGCCCTTCTATGCTGTCAGTCGGTCGTGCCACCCGCAAAATTGGGGCGGACATGATTATCGACCCAGATCGCTCAAGGCAGCCACCAGTCCTGCCGTCGACGCATCCTGCCCATCTGTCCCGGCCTTGCCCTGCACCACCGGCAGCAGGCCGGTTGCCAGTTCCTTGCCCAGTTCCACGCCCCATTGATCGAAGGAATTGATGCCGAACAGCACGCCTTCGACAAACACCCGGTGTTCGTAAAGCGCGATCAGCCGTCCGAGCGCAAAAGGGGTCAATTGTTCATAGACGAATGTGATCGACGGACGGTTGCCGGTAAAGACCCGGTGCGGGGCGATATGATCGGCCTTGGCCTGGTCCATACCGGATTTCAGCAGCTGGCCCTTGGCCTCATCCAGCGTGCGTCCCTTCATCAGGGCTGCCGATTGGGCCAGGCAATTGGCGATCAGCAAGTCGTGCTGATGGCGCAATTCCGGCTCGAAGCCCTTGGCAGCGATCATAAACTCGGCTGGGATCACGCTCGTACCCTGGTGGATCAGCTGGTAGAAAGCGTGCTGGCCATTGGTGCCGGGTTCGCCCCAGACCACCGGCCCGGAATTGCCCTTGACCGGGCTGCCATCGATGGTCACGCCCTTGCCGTTCGATTCCATGTCAAGCTGCTGGAGATAGGCCGGGAAGCGTGACAGGCGCTGATCGTAGGGCAGGATGGCTCGGGTTGGGTAATCCAGGACGTTGCGATGGTGATAGCCGATAGCGCCCAGCAGCATCGGCAGGTTTTCCCGAAAAGGCGCGGTGCGGAAATGCATATCCATGGCATGGGCGCCGGCCAGGAATTCCACGAAATTATCGGCGCCGACAGCAATCATCAGCGGCAGGCCGATGGCCGACCAGATGGAATAGCGTCCACCGACCCAATCCCAGAAGCCGAACACCCGATCGGAACCGATGCCGAAGGCCGCGACTTTTTCAAGCGCGGTCGAGACGGCGGCAAAGTGATCGCCGACGGCATCTTCACCCAGCGCCGAGGCAATGAAGGCCCGCGCCGTTGCGGCATTGGTCATGGTCTCGATGGTGGTGAAGGTCTTGGAGGCAACGATGAACAGCGTGGTTTCCGGCTCCAGCAGTTTCAGCGTATCGGCGATATGGGCGCCATCGACATTGGAGACGAAATGCAGGCGAGGGCCGTCGTGAAATGGTGCCAGCGCCAGCGTTGCCATGGCGGGGCCGAGATCCGAACCGCCAATGCCAATATTGACCACATCGGTGATCTGGAGGCCCGTCGAACCGGTGATCGTACCCTGACGCAAGCCTTCCGCGAAAGCCGACATGGCGTGCAACACGGCGTTGACATCGGGCATGACGTTCTTGCCATCGACTACGACAGGCGTGTTGGCCCGGTTGCGCAGTGCCGTATGCAAGACGGCGCGGCCTTCGGTAAAGTTGATGGCCTCACCGTTGAACATCGCTTCGCGCTTTTCAGCTACGCCAGCTTGCGTGCAGAGCGTCTCCAGCAGGGCCATGATCTCGTCATTGACGGCGCATTTGGAGTAATCCATCAGCAGGTCGTCAAAGCGACTGGAAAACCGCTCGAAACGTTTGGGATCGCTTGCAAAAGCGCCGCGAATATCAGTGGCGGCGGTGGCCGCGACGGTGGACTTCAGCTGTTCGACGATAGCGTGCATTCGCATACTCCAATCCAATCACGGACGGGAACCTACTGCATAATTCCCAAAACAGGAATGTTTTAAGGGGAAAAATAATCCGGCAGACTTAAGGGGTGACGGCCCTCTCTTCCCCGCAAGGCAGAGAAGACCGACGAGGGGGCCGAAAGCCCCATCTCGTCCCTGTCTGCCCGGTGTCTTTAAGGTCTCAGATCCTTGCGCAGAATCTTGCCGACGTTGGATTTCGGCAGCTCTTCAAGAAAGGCCACATGGCGGGGACGCTTGTAATTGGTCAGGTTTGTGGCGCAATGGTCCTTAACCTGCTGCTCCGTCAAGCTTGGGTCTTTGCGCACCACAAACAGTTTGACGGCTTCACCGGAATGCGGGTCCGGCACACCGATAGCCGCGGCCTCCAGCACGCCGGGATGCATGACCGCGACTTCCTCGATCTCGTTGGGATAGACATTGAAGCCGGAGACCAGGATCATATCCTTCTTGCGGTCGACAATCTTGGTATAGCCGCGCGCGTCCATGAAGCCCATGTCACCGGTGCGGAAAAACCCGTCCTCACTTATCGCCCGCGCCGTTTCTTCCGGTCGTTGCCAGTAGCCGGCCATGACCTGCGGTCCGCGAATGCAGATTTCCCCGACTTCTCCTAAAGCCAGGCTTTCGCCCTGTTCATCACGGATGTCGACATCGGTGGAGGAAATCGGCATGCCGATGCAGCCGCTGAAGTCCTTGTCGTTCATGCGATTGGCGGTTGCCACCGGCGATGTTTCAGACAGGCCGTAACCCTCGGTGATCGGGCAGCCGGTAATCTGATGCCACCGTTCGGCAATCGGCCGCTGCACCGACATGCCACCGGCAAAGGTCAGTTGCAGATGGGAAAAGTCCAGCTTGCGGAAGGCCTCATTGTTCATCAGAGCATTGAACAGCGTATTCAAGCCGATGATGACATTGAAATCATACCGGGACAGTTCCTTGGCAAAGCCTGGAATGTCACGCGGATTGGCGATCAGAATGTTGTGGCCGCCGCAGGCAATGCCCATCAGGGCGTTCACGGTCAGCGCAAAGATATGATAGAGCGGCAAAGCGCAGATGAAGGTCAGCGTTTCCGGTCTTGGGCGCGTATCGAAAGCGGACCCCAACCACAGCGACATCTGCATGGTATTGGCGATCAGGTTGCCGTGGGTCAGCACCGCCCCCTTGGAAACCCCTGTCGTACCGCCTGTATATTGCAGAAAGGCGATATCGTTGCGCGAAAGGGTTTCAGGCCGCAGTCGGGCTTTTCCACCTGCCGCGAGCACCGATGCGAAGCTTCGGGAATTGGCAATCGACCAGGCTGGCACGAGCTTCTTCACCTTGCGAACGATGAAATTCACCAGATGGCCCTTCAGGCCAAGCATGTCGCCCATGCTGGTAACGACCACGCGGCGTAGCGACACCTTGTCCATCACCGCCTGGACCGTGTGGGCAAAATTCTCCAGCACGAAAATGGCAACCGCGCCGGAATCCTTCAGCTGATGCGCCAGTTCGCGCGGAGTATAGAGCGGATTGACATTGACGACGATCATTCCAGCCTTGAGGATGCCAAACACAATAACCGGGTTTTGCAAGACATTGGGCATCATCACGGCGATCCGGTCGCCTTTGCTGAACCCTTCCGCTTGCAGCCAGGCGGCAATTTTCGTCGCCTGCTCGCCAAGCTCCTGGAAGGTCATGGAGCGGCCCATGCTGGTGAAGGCCTTGCGGGACGCGTAGGTCACGCAGTTTTCATCGAAGAGTTCAGGCAGCGATTCGTGATCAAGGGGCGGCAGTTCCGCAGGCACCGAGGCAGGATAGGATGCAAGCCAAATTCGGCGAGATGCAAAATTGCTTTCAGGCCTGGACAGAGTATTCATTCCTCACTCCCTTTTTCGACTTCCTGCCCCTCCCTCCTCAAGGTGATGACAGTGCGCCCGACCACGCACTCCAAATATGGAGCGTTGAGCTCCAGGAATGCAAGTCCAACGTTATAATAACTTTGACGTAAACGTCAATTAATCCCCAACGAAAATAATTTGGAATCATTTTGTTCCACGGCATCGAAGATGCTCACGCACTGGCGCCTTCGACAACAACCACATGGCGATCAGTTTCGCATTGAACCAACCTCCCGGTGATGCGTTAGCTCTTATGAGACTTCACGCAAACAAGGAGGAAAGTGTCATGGTCTTCAAACCGGCTAAAACTTTCGGGGAGACCCCTGGTATCGTTGAGGAAAATCCGCCTCTGGCGGAGTTGGAAACGGCAGTGGCCTCTCAGCTTGCTGGTTCCGACGGTATCGATGCCTCTGATATCGAGGTGATATCGATCGGCAATGAAATTTGTTTGCGAGGCCTTGTCTATTCCGAGAGCGAGGTCGACCGAGCCGTTGAAGTCGCTCTTTCAGTTCCCGGTGTTTTCAAGGTTTCCGTCGACCTGGAGATTGTCGAGCGCACGATCCATTGATGGGGATCACCATACGTGGCGTGTGGCACCACTCAATAAATATAAAGGCCCGGGAAAACCCCGGGCCTTTATCATTTCAGTTGTGGTGCGCTATCGCAGATCAGGTTTGAATCGTCCGCAAAAGCGCCATGCTGCGCGGCAGCAGTTTGAATGTTTCGCCTTGCTTGACCTTCTCGCCCTGACGCTCCGGATCGCCGGTGATCAGTTCGAGTACCCGTTCTCCGCCGCTTTCCTTGGGAATGGTGAAGGTGGTGTCTTCATCGAGTGGGTTGAACAGCATCATGATATCCGACCAGATGCCCTCTTCGGCCTGGAGGTCTTCACGATGTAGGCGTGTGATCAGCGCATTGCTGTTTTCCCAGTTTTCCGAGGTCTGACGGCCGCCGCTGACGCTGTACCAATCGATCATCATGCCATCGCGCCAGTTCTCCCGCCGCAGCAACGGCTGCTCCTTGCGAAGTGAGATGACCCGCTTCGTGAAATCACGCAGGGCATCAGCGCTGTCGGGCAGATTTTCCCAATGCAGCCAGCTGATTTCGCTATCCTGGCAATAGCCGTTGTTATTGCCCATCTGCGAACGACCGAATTCGTCACCGGCCAGCAGCATCGGCGTGCCGTGGGAAAACAGCAGAGTGGCCAGGAAATTGCGCTTCTGGCGCTCGCGCACCGCATTGGTGCCTTCGTCATCCGTCGGACCCTCGTGACCATAATTATGGCTGCGATTGTCGTTGTGACCGTCGTTATTATCCTCGCCATTGTCTTCGTTGTGCTTGCCATCGTAGGAGACGAGGTCGTTCAGCGTGAAGCCATCATGGGCGGTGATGAAATTGACGCTGGCCCAGGGGCGGCGGCCGCGCTGGTCGTAGAGATCGCCGGAGCCCAGCAGACGAGCCGCGAAATCTGGAGCGCAATTGTCACCGTTCAGCCAATATTCGCGGCAGCTGTCACGGTATTTGTCATTCCACTCCGCCCAGCCCGGTGGAAAGCCGCCAACCTGATAACCACCTGGACCGATGTCCCACGGCTCGCCGATCAGCTTGACGCCGGCAAGTGTCGGGTCCTGGGTAACCGCGTCGAAAAATCCGCCGCGCTCATCGAAGCCCTCGGGCTCGCGGCCCAGAATGGTGCCGAGATCGAAACGGAAGCCATCGACATGCATGTCATCGGCCCAGTAGCGCAGCGAGTCCATCACCATCTGCAGAACCCGCGGATGGGAGGTGTTCACTGTGTTGCCGGTGCCGGTATCATTGATGTAATAACGGTGATTATCCGGCAGGGTGCGGTAGTAGGAAAAGTTGTCGATGCCCTTGAAGGATAGGGTCGAGCCAAGTTCATTGCCTTCCGCCGTGTGATTGTAGACCACGTCGAGAATGACCTCGATACCACCATCATGGAAAGCGCGAACCATGTCGCGGAAGCCCTGGATGCCGTTTGCGCCGTAATAACGGTGCGCAGGGGCAAAAAAGCCGATGGTGTTATAACCCCAGTAATTCTTCAGGCCCTTGTCCAGCAACGGGCCGTCATCCGGGAAGGCGTGGATGGGCAGCAATTCGACAGAGGTAATGCCAAGGCTCTTGATATAATCAACCGCCGCCTTGTGACCGAGGCCTTCGAATGTGCCGCGCAGTTCTTGCGGAATGGCGGGATTGAGCTGTGTGAAACCCTTGACATGGGTTTCATAGACAATCGTATCGGCCCAGGAGACCTGAGGACGGCGATCATTGCCCCAATCGATCTGATTGGGATCGACGACCCGGCATTTGGGCATGAAAGCCGCGCTGTCGAGATCGTTGAAGGACAGATCCTTGTCAGGATCGTCGAAATGATAGCCGAACACTTCGGGCGACCACCGGATATCGCCCACCAGTTCGCGGGCATAAGGATCGAGCAGTAGCTTGTTATGATTGAAGCGATGGCCGTTTTCAGGCTCGAACGGTCCATGAACACGAAAGCCATAGAGCGCACCCGGTTTCAGGCCGGGTACAAACCCGTGCCAGATTTCATTGGTGTAATCAGGCAGATCCATCCGGGCGATCTCAATGCTGCCGCTGGGATCGTAGAGGCACAGCTCAACGCGATCAGCGTGGGCGGAAAACAGGGCAAAATTAACCCCTTCGCCAGTGTAGCGGGCACCCAGCCGTTGCCACTCGCCGGGAAGAATTTTGAAGTTGGTCGTTTGGATGTCCATGGTCGCTCTCAGGGCTTGTCGCTGCGGTGCAACAGTAATTCCCTCGCCATGGCTTTGTTCCCACGGCTTGCCCGTTAGGCGCCAGGAACATTTACCGGCTTTATCTGTTCGTCATTTCGGTGACGCCTGTCGGCTTCCCGGTGCGGTCAGTGAATGAGGCTGCCAATTGCCGCGCAATGACACAGAGGGTTGCATGCATCAGAATAAACTGGACGACAGTAAACGTGTGGCGCTGGTCACCGGCGCGGGTTCCGGCATTGGGCGAGCAGCTGCCCTGCGACTTGCCCAGGATGGCTGCGCCGTCGGGCTACTGGGGCGCACCAAACATGAGTTGGAACGGGTTGCCGAAGACATCCATAACGCGAATGGCGACGCCATGGTGCTTGTCGCAGATGTCGCTGACAGCTCTTCCATGCGGGCAGGGGTCGAAACATTGATCGCATGGGGTGGCCGGCTCGATATCGTGGTGGCCAATGCCGGGGTCAATGGTGTTTGGGCACCAATCGATGAATTGCAGCCGCAGGAATGGGACCAGACGATGGCCATCAATCTGCGTGGCACCTATTTGACGGTGCATCTGACAGTGCCGCATCTGCGCCGCAATGGCGGTGGCAGTATTGTCGTTGTCTCTTCTATCAACGGCACGCGCACCTTCACATCTCCTGGCGCCACGGCTTATAGCGCCACCAAGGCTGGGCAATTGGCCATGGTGCAGCAATTGGCGGTGGAATTGGGCCCCGACCGCATTCGTATCAATGCGGTTTGCCCAGGCGCCATCGAGACTGAGATCGATGACAATACAAACAAACGCTCTACTGAGCGGCTCGACATCCCACAGCCGCCGCCGCATCACGCGATTCCGTTGACGCGGGGTACGCCTGGCACAGCCCAGGAAGTGGCCGATCTGATTGGTTTTCTGGCGTCCGATGCGGCTTGCCATATCAGTGGTACACCCGTCTGGATCGATGGGGCGCAGAGTCTGATACGATAGAATACAACTGATTTATTTTGGTCTAAATAGTAAAGGGGGAGTTTAATGATGCAACTGTTTTAACTGTCGTTAAGTTTTGCGTATTTTAATTATTTGTTAAGCATGACTTACTCTTTTTGGCCCAAAGTTGAACAAAGACCGCTTTGGCGCGTTAGCGGCTCAGACAAGGAGACAATGTCATGAAGCCAGAGCCTGAAACGATCCTGATTGTGGAAGACGATGCATTCATTTCGATGGATGCGGCCGATTGCGTTGCCCATGCGGGGGCCAATGTGGTGACCACGGAAACGGTCAGCGATGCTCTTATCTGTCTCGAAGCCAACAGGATCACCGCCGCCATCCTGGACTTCCAGGTGTTGGACGGAAAGATAACGCCGGTGGTGGAAAGACTATGTCGCTCCGGCATTCCCTACCGGGTCGTGTCGGGTTCGCCGCTTCAGGAAATCGTGGCCTGTGGCATCCCCGCCGACCGGATTATCGCCAAACCGGCGGATTATGTGAATGTCATGGTCCAATTGGTGCGCGAGCGCCCGTGGTCGGCACTGAGAGCAACCAGCTATTAATATCGGTTTCCCGAACAAAAGCATAAGTCAGGTTTTCGAATACGGCCGCCAATTGCCATCGGTCGGGTAGTCGACCTGCAAAAAATACAGGCCCTGCGGCGGTGCCACCGGGCCGCAGGCCTTGCGGTCGCGGGCCTCCAGGGCGGCGCGAACATCCTCCGGCGTCATCTTGCCTTCTCCCGCCATTTTCAAGGTGCCAGCAAAAGATCTAATCTGGTTGTGCAGAAAACTCTGTGCGGAGGCGCGGATCTCGATGAGATCGCCGTTGCGGCTGACATCCAGCCGGTCCAGCGTGCGCACCGGGCTGATGGCCTGACAATGAACCGAGCGGAAGGTGGTAAAATCGTGATTGCCGACCAGCATTTGGGCGGCGGCATGCATGGCCTCGTGGTCCAGCGGTTTGGATACCCACCAGGCGCGATTGGCCTCCAGCGCCAGCCGGGACGGGCGTGACATGATCCGATAAAGATAATGCCGCTTCAGGGCGGAAAATCGCGCATCGAAGGCATCAGGGACAGCTTCGGCAGCCAGAATAGAAATTGCTTGCCCAGCCTGCGCCAGATGCGCGTTCAGCGCATTGCGCAGCTTGTAGGGTATCCATTGACGCAAAAGATCGACATGCGCCACCTGGCCGCTGGCATGGACGCCGGAATCGGTGCGGCCCGCACCCCGGATCGCCACCGTTTCCCCCGTCAGGCCAAGCACTGCCGCTTCGAGCGCGCCCTGCACGGAGGGACCATTGTCCTGCCGTTGCCAGCCGACATAGGGTGTGCCGTCATATTCCACGGTCAGCTTGTAGCGTGGCATCAGGTTCCGGCCTTTGCCGAGGCAAATACCGTGCCTGCACCTATGGGCGTGCCGCGCAGGAATTCCGCTGCATCCAGCGGCTTGCCACCGGCCTTTTGCAGCCGGACAAGGCGAACTGCGCCCAGGCCACAGGCGATGGTCAGGGCGTCGTCCAGCACGGTGCCCGGCACGTTTGCGGTGTCTGTGACCTCTGCCATCTGGCTGCTCAGAACCTTGATACGTTCCAGCTTGCCGTTGATGTCCGCCTCGAACCAGGCGCCTGGAAAAGGCGACAGGCCGCGAATATCGTTGTGAACCTGCGTGGCGGGCTTTGAAAAGTTGATGCGGGTTTCGGCCTTGTCGATCTTGGTGGCGTAAACGACACCATCTTCCGGCTGGGCCGTCAGCGGCAGGTCGCCCGCCTCCAGTTTGGCCATGGCCTCAACCATCGCCTCTGCGCCGATCTGGCTCAGGGCGTCGTGCAGTTCACCGGCGGTCATGTCGGGGGTAATGGTCACGCGGCGCGTCAGGGCGACGGGGCCGGTGTCCAGCCCCTTGTCCATCTTCATCACCATCATGCCGGTTTGCACATCTCCGGCCATGATGGCGCGCTGGATCGGCGCTGCACCCCGCCAGCGGGGCAGAAGCGAGGCGTGGCCGTTATAACAGCCCAGCCGCGTGCCGGTCAGGATGGCTTCCGGCAGCAACAGGCCATAGGCCACGACCACGGCGACATCGGCCTGATGGGCGGCGAAGGCATCGCGATCGTCTTGCGCCTTGAAATTTAGCGGCGTCAGAACCGGCAGTCCGAGCTTTTCGGCCTGCTGATGGACGGGAGATTTGGTCAGATCCAGCCCCCGGCGCCCAGCCGGGCGCGGCGGCTGGCTATAGACCGCAACGATCTGGTGGCCCGCGTCGAATAGCGCGTTCAGGATCGGCACCGAAAACTCCGGAGTGCCCATGAAAATCATGCGAAGAGCCATGGATCAAGACCGATCTTCTAGAGGTTATCGGGGAGGACGTGGAACCGGTTTTTCCCAAAACACGAGCCAGAACAACAAGGCCTGCAACCTGCCAGTTTCAGGATGAGCCCCGCTGACCCTAGACCGTCACCTTTGACTTCGCCGCCTTGGAGAATTTCTTGATCACCATTTCACGTTTCAGCCGCGAAATATGGTCGATGAACAGCGTGCCGTTTAGATGGTCGATTTCATGTTGCAGACAGGTGGCAAGCAGGCCATCGGCCTCGATCACCTGTTCCTTGCCGTGGCGATCCAGTGATTTTACCGTGACGGCGGCCGGGCGCTCCACCTCCGCATAGTAATCGGGAATGGAAAGGCAGCCTTCCTCATAGGTGGAGCGGGCCTGCGAACTGCCAATGATTTCCGGGTTGATAAAGACCAGCGGTTGCTTGTCTTCACCTTCCTTCGAGACATCGATGACCAGAAGGCGACGAGGCACGGCAATCTGAACGGCAGCGAGGCCGATACCGGGCGCATCATACATGGTCTCGAGCATGTCATCGATCAGCCGCTCAAGGTCGGCATCGATCCGCTCAATGGGTTGGGAGACCTCGCGCAGCAGCGGGTCAGGCAAAATGATAATCGGCTTTGTCGTCATGAATCTCCCCATAAACCATCCCGGTTTTCAAGGAAATCAAAAAAATGCGGTAAAAGCCATGCCTTTGACTGGAGCGCGTGGTTGATCAGTTCAGGACGCGGCGAAGATCCGGGGTGTCCAGAGAAAAGGCGGGAATGGCGACGTCGAATGTTTCGGCATCGTCAGTTTCCATTTCGTAGCGGCCGAACATGATACCGGATGGCGTGTCCAATGGACAGCCTGACGAATATTCAAAACTTTCACCCGGAGCCAGGCGTGGCTGTTCGCCGATCACGCCCGGACCGCTAACCTCGTCCACCTGGCCATTCTGATCCGTAATATGCCAGTAACGATTGATCAGCCGCACGGCCACATTCGACTGATTGACAATGACGACCCTGTAGCCCCAGACATAACGACTGTCTTCCGGGTCGGACTGTTCCGCCAGGTAAAATGGCTCGACTGTGACCTCTATATCCCGTGTCAGCGCGCGATACATGAAAGGAGACTTCTTGACGCTTTGGTAAGCATACATTAGCAAAAGCCGATAAGGTTAAGGTTTGCGGCAATGTCGTCGCAGGGAATAATCCTGCAACAATAAAGACCATTAATAGACTTAATTTCCAGTAAAAAATAAGGGTACTCAAAAATTTTTTAGAGTTTTAGAAATCCCTGGCGGCACACTTCAGCAAAGACTGGCGCCACTATATCAGGTTTCTCCATGAAGGATATGGGTGTTTCAGATGGGGCTACAGCGCCGCGCGTTCTATAGAATATAAAAAGGACGCGGTCGCATTTTATATATGCTGCACCTTCATGCGGTTCAGGAGGCGCGTCACGCCTCCTGAAATTTTACGGCTTGAGAGCGCCTCAAGCCTCTCCGGCCTTGGCATGTACGGCCATCAGGCGGAAACGGCATCCAGCGCCTGAGCGAAGTCCTCCACCAGGTCTTCGGCATCTTCAATACCGCAGGACAGGCGCAATGTGCCGCCGGACATGCCAAGCGTTGCACGGGCCTCGTCCGTCAGGTTCTTGTGGGTGGTGGTGGCCGGGTGAGTGATCAGGCTCTTGGCGTCGCCGAGATTGTTGGAGATCTTCACCACTTGTAGGGCGTTTTGCAGGGCAAAAGCCGCCGCCTTACCGCCCTTCATTTCAAAAGCCACCAGGGTGGAGCCGCCCTTCATCTGCTTGGCGACGATGTCGGCCTGCGGATGGTCGGCGCGGCCTGGATAGATAACGCGGGCAACCTTGTTATTGTCAGCCAGAAAATCGGCGATACGACCGGCATTTTCCGTCTGCTGCTTGACGCGCAGCGGCAGGGTTTCCACGCCTTTCAATAGGGTCCAGGCGTTGAAGGGAGACATGGCCGGACCGGTATGGCGGAAGTAATCCTGGAGCTTTTCCTCGATCCATTGCTTGGACGACAGCACGATGCCGCCCAGGCAGCGGCCCTGGCCGTCGATATGCTTGGTTGCCGAATAGACAACGACATGGGCGCCAAGTTCCAGCGGATTTTGAAAGAGCGGGGTGGCGAAAACATTGTCGACCACCACGGTCGCGCCGACCTGGTTGGCGAGCTTGGCGACGCCGGCAATATCCACCACTTCCAGGGTAGGATTGGTGGGGCTTTCCAGGAAAAACACCCTGGTATTCGGGCGGATGGCGTCTTCCCAATTTTTCAGGTCGCGGCCATCGACCAGGGTGAAATCCACGCCATATTTGGGTGCCAAGGTCTCGATCACCCAGCGGCAGGAGCCGAACAGGGCGCGGGCAGCGACAATATGATCGCCAGCCTGAACCTGGCAGAGAATGGAGGCCGCGACGGCGGCCATGCCGGAAGCCATGGCGCGGCCCTCTTCGGCACCTTCCAGCAGGCACATGCGCTTTTCGAACATGTCATTGGTCGGGCTGCCGTAGCGGGCGTAAATATAGCCTTCGGTCTCGCCCTTGAAACGGGCTTCTGCCGCTTCCGAGCTGTCGTAGACGAAGCCCTGGGTGAGATAGATGGCTTCGGATGTTTCGCCATAAGGTGAACGCAGCGTGCCGCCATGAACGAGTTTGGTTGCTGGGCGCCAGTTGTTTGCCATGCTGTATAAGCCTTTCGAACACAAAAAAACCGGTCGCGAAATACGGACCAGTTTGCACGTGTCCGATCTTTTTAGCCAATTGTTTAACGTGGCTGCAAGCCGACCGGCCAAATCACCACGGGATAAGATTTGCTTACGCCGTTCTTTTGCTTGCGTCAATTCCCGGAGTTTGGTTTTGTCATAGACTATATGCCGGTGTTTGACGGGGCTGCGGCATGTTGCGCGCTTTGTTCGGCGTCGGCGCTGCAAGGAAGACATAATGACACGGAATGCGGGCATATTGGCGGATCGCGCCATAGGCGAATTGTTCGGCTTGGCCTCGCTTTTGAGCGAAACCATGCTCGATCACGACCAGATCCAGCCGGCGAGTCTTGATCTGAGGTTGGGCTCCAAAGCGCTCAGGGTGCGCGCCAGCTTTATGCCGGGCCCCAACAGCACGGTGGCGGACAAGCTGCAACGGTTGACCCTGCATGAGATCGATCTGGAGCATGGCGCTGTCCTTGAAACCGGCTGTGTCTATATCGTGCCGCTGATGGAGAGCCTGGATTTGCCGGCGGATCTATCTGCCTCCACCAATCCGAAAAGCTCGACCGGCCGCCTCGACATCTTTACGCGGGTGATGGTCGATTACGCGCAGGAATTCGACAAGATTCCGGCAGGCTACAAGGGCCAGCTTTATCTGGAAATCAGTCCGCGGACGTTTCCCATCATCGTGCGGCGCGGCTCTCGCCTGTCGCAGATCCGCTTCCGGATCGGCCATGCGCTTCTGAGCGACAGCGAACTTCTGGATCTGCACAAGGCCGAAACGCTGGTGGCCAGCGAGACGCCCAATGTCTCGGGTGGCGGCATCGCGCTGTCCATCGATCTGAAGGGGACGGGACCGGACGGGCTGGTCGGTTATCGCGGCAAGCATCATACGGCGGTGATCGACGTCGATCGTAAGGCTGCCCATGATGTGCTGGACTTCTGGGAACCGCTCTACAGCCGTGGCCGTGACGAATTAATCCTCGATCCCGACGAGTTCTACATTCTCGTCTCACGCGAGGCCGTCCATGTCCCGCCGCTCTATGCGGCGGAAATGACTCCGTACGACCCGCTGGTCGGGGAGTTCCGCGTTCATTACGCCGGCTTTTTCGATCCGGGCTTCGGCCATGCCGGGGCTGGCGGTACCGGCAGCCGCGCTGTGCTGGAAGTGCGCAGCCACGAAGTACCCTATATTCTAGAGCACGGCCAGATCATCGGCCGCCTGGTCTATGAACATATGCTCGAACATCCCCAGGGTCTCTACGGCACAGGCCTCGGCTCCAATTACCAGGCTCAGGGACTGAAGCTCTCCAAGCATTTTCGCGCAGCCTGATCTGCGCTTTCATGCTTGACATCAACGCCCAAGTGTAGGAACTCTCGGGCATTAGGCGGGTGTAGCTCAATGGTAGAGCAGCAGCTTCCCAAGCTGAATACGAGGGTTCGATTCCCTTCACCCGCTCCAGTAAAATCAATAACTTACAGAATAATTGTGTCACTCGTGTCAGGGTGTGTCACTTGCGCTGTTCAGCACGTGCAGCGGATATTTTGCGACGGCACTGTAAACTTATCGCCTTGAACGCACCAACTTGGCGTGAGGAATTAGTTCATGCGGCGTGAAGGCGTGCGATTTGGTGCCATGCTTGCATGGCTTCGGTTCGCAGTTCGCGATGGTGGGCGGATGGGATATCGTGTCGGGGAACGTTAAAGAGGTTGGCGATGGGGTCATGGATGGAAACGAAACGCTGAAGATGTCGTGCTGACTTGAAGCGCTTCATGATCTTCTCGCGTCGTCGGACGGGCTGATGAGAGTTTTCCGCCCGATTGTTCAATCCCTTGTGAGAACGATGCTCAACGCCGGGCATGACCTCCCGCTTTGCTGCACCATAGGATAGTAGTTTGTCGTTAATCATCAAACACGGCGCACGGCCTTGGGCTTTCAGGAGCTTGCGCATCAAACGTTTTGCCGCCTTGGCATTGCGGCGGTTTTGCACCAGCACGTCGAGAACAAAGCCATCCTGATCAACGGCGCGCCAAAGCCAGTGTTTCCTTCCACCGATGGTGATGACAACCTCATCGAGATACCATTTATCACCGAGCCTGCCGGCAGATCGCTTGCGGATATCGTTGGCAAAGTGTCTGCCGAATTTCTCAGCCCAGAGCCGCACGGTTTGATGAGAGACGATGATGCCACGCACTGCCAGCAGATCCTCGACCATCCGCAGGCTAAGCGGAAACCGGAAATGCAGCCAAACTGCATGGGCAATCACTTCCGCTGGAAATCGGTGGCGACGATAAAGAGGATCACGGCTAGATCTGGTCATGCAGCCAGATTCCTCATTTTGATCGATGTCCGGTTAACGTTACGATGCCCTATTTACAATATGCACATCTCGACATGATACGATTGTTCTCGTATTATGTCGATTATGAAGACTTACCATCCAAAAAGAGAAGAGATTCGCCTGGACAGCGTTCTCACAGCACTTGGCAGCCCGGTGCGTCTGGCTGCGATTAAGGTGATTGCTGAAGTTGGTGAGCACCCGTGTTGTGGTATTCTTCCCCAAATCAGCAAATCAACGATGACGCATCATTTTCGCATTTTGCGCGAAAGCGGTGTTGTATGGCAGCAGCATATTGGCAGGGAATATCGTCTATCGCTGCGACGAGACGATCTTAACGCACGCTTTCCCGGACTGTTGGATGCCATTCTTTCACCGCTCCAAAACGAACCATGTCCAACAATGGCGCGCGAAAAGGGTCCGGCGTAGAGATTAGGATTTACCACCGGGCCGAGCATTATTTTTGTTGAAGAGATCGTTCTACAAAACCTTGTATTTATGACTTGTTGTTTAAAGTTTTTGAGGTTTATGGAATTACGAAATAAAAGCCTGGTGCTGGGGTCTGTCATGCTCCGATTGAACCAGACAGACCCTAGGAATTTTGGACAGTTATTTAAGCCACAATATTGTCGCTGCGAGAGCGACCATGGCTCGATAGTTCCGGGCCGTTTTCTCATATCTGGTGGCAATACGCCGAAATTGTTTGAGCTTTGAAAAGCAACACTCGACCAGATGGCGCTGCGCGTAGAGTTGCTTGTCGAGTGGATATTTCTTTGCGCGAGCGGGGGTGTTTGGAATGACGGCTTTCGCTCCCTTCTCGGCGATAGTTTTGCGCAGTCGGTCACCGTCGTAGGCGGTATCCGCCATGACGACCTCGGCGGGAAGCTCTTCAAGCAGAGCGTCGGCCTGTGGTGCATAACCTTTCTGGCCTGCTGTGAGAATGAAGCGCACGGGGCATCCAAGACCACGCACAGCCATATGAATTTTGGTGCTCAGGCCGCCGCGAGAACGGCCAAGGGCCTGATCTTCAGCCCCTTTTTTGCGCCAGATGCGTGCTGGTGAGCGCGGATGATGGTGCTATCGATGATCAGGTACTCGAAATCACGGTCATCGGACATCGCTTCGAAAACCCGCCACCAGACGCCCTTTTGGCTCCAGCGGCTGAAGCGCCGAAAGACACTGTTCCAGTCGCCGAAGACCTCCGGTAGGTCACGCCAAGGTGAGCCTGTGCGTGCGATCCAAAGTACCGCTTCCACGAACATGCTATTATCCCGCCCGGACGAGCCGCGGGTGCGAGCATCACCGATGATGTGTCGGGAAATCCGATCCCATTGGTCGTCTCGAAGAATCAAACGCTCCAGAACACTCATGACGGCCTCCAAAAGACAGTCTTGAATCCCATATCTAGATGTTTGGGAATCCTAAGAGTCCACACATCCTAGAGTTTGTCAGGGAAAAGTGGTTCCAACTTCTGAGTACAATGCGGTAAAAACAGCGTTGGACTTGACCGCTGTTATTTTCAACCCGCCAAAGGAACCGAGCACCCTTCTTCTCCACAAACCGGTGCACGGTCTTTCTCGGCAGAGTGGGCTTTGCTCCAGGTTGTTTTCAAAGCCTGGAGTAGGCTGGCCTTTGGTTGTGCGCCAGAAAGCCCAAGCCCCTCATCAAAGACAAAAAAGGGCACACCGTGAATACCCATGCCATGGGCCTGCGCTTCATCTGCACGCGATTGCTCGGCAAAAACATCGGACTGAAGCATGGCCTTGGTTTCATCATAATCAAGGCCAAGTTCAACGGCGATTTCCGCCAGCACGGCATGATTGGCAAGTTCACGGTTCTCGACGAAATAAGCAAGAAACAACCGCTCCGACATGGTATCGGCAAGCCCTTTGCTCTCAGCGAATTTTGCCAGTCGGTGGGCGTCGAATGTATTGGTATAGCGAACCGTGTCATAGCGCATGTCCAGCCCGACACGCTTGCCCAGCATCATGATCTGCTGGATCATATCGCGTGCCCCCTCTGGGCTCTTGCGGTATTTATATTCGATGCGCTGCTGGGTGGTATTGACCACAACCGGGCTTGCGGTTGGGTCAAGTTCGAATGCTTTGAACGTGATTTGGACATCTTTGGCATGTTCGAACTCAGCCAGCGCTTGATCAAGGAAGCGCTTGCCAATGTAGCAATAAGGGCATGCGTAGTCGGACCAAATTTCAAGTTGCACGATGAACCTCCTTGTCAAACATTTAATACGATAATACTCATACCATCGTACTAGTCAACCTCCGGCTGAATATGTGGCATGATCACGTCTCAGCGGTCTCGATGAGGAAATCTTGAAATGACGGCATCGCTCTTGCGGCCTGTAGCGCCTATTATCGTGGAAACAGGCCAAGTGCCGAACGCTACCATTCTCTTTATTCATGGCCTTGGAACGGACGGGAACACCTTCTTACCTGTCATCCAACGCCTCAATCTCGGACGTGTTGGGCCTGTCCGGTTTGTCTTGCCCAATGCGCCCAAGCAACCAGTCTCGATCTGCCAAGGGCAAACCATGTCGGCCTGGTTTGACCTTCTTGATCAGGATTTTGTCGCACGCGAGGACGAAGCCGGTTTGCGGACCGCAGCCGAGTATTTTAAAGCGCTGATCGAAGCAGAAATCAAAAGCGGTATTGCCCCGGAACGGATTGTGATTGCAGGCTTTTCTCAAGGCGGTGCTCTCTCCTTGCTGACAGGACTGCGCTTCAGACATCGGCTGGCGGGTATCGCCGCCCTATCTGGTTGGCTACCTCTTAGCGCAAGCCTTGGTGACGAACATTCGCAGGCATCGCTCGCAACGCCCGTCTTTTTGGGGCATGGGGCGATCGACAAGGTCACACCTTTGCGACAAATCAAAACAGCTCAAACCCGAATGGAGGCCTTAGGATATACAATCACGTCTCATACTTATCCTATCGGCCACACCATTACAGAAGCCGAATTGCATGACCTGAGTGTCTGGCTGGAGCATTGCCTCGGCTAACTGGATCTGGTGCTTTGTGCGGACCGGGTACGCGTCCCGATTCGCACCCACTTCATATATGTTTGCAAAAAACAGCCAAACAGAAGGAGGATGCGGCTCAACAGCAGGCGCAAACGATCGCTTCATCGATATATTCATTTCTCAAAATGACATTATTGTCCTCATCATGGACGAGGATGATATCGGAATGTTTCATATCAAACTCAGCCTTGTTGCTGCTGATCGATGCTCCCAAAAGCATGTAGTGAATGGTATAGGCATCCCCTTTAATGCTCTGATTTTGAAAAAGCAGCTCATTCAGATAGGAGAAGCTGTATTTCATGGCCTCAGAACCGAGTTGGCCATTGACACGCCATGCAGGCTTGCCATGACGCAAAATGGTGCAGGCAATCTCGGTCTTTGTCGGGATCGGGGCAAGAAACAAAAAACGCCCGAAAGAGGTGGTCGCGAGCTTGGAAAGATTGGCCAGGCTGGGCATTCGCCGCCGCATCTCGGCGTCGGAGAAATCATTGGCGATCGTGTAGCCGATATAAACCGGATCGCCCGCTGCGTTGATCATGAAGACGGCTGCATATTCAATTTCGATTCCACACCCATAAGAGTTAAGGTTGGAGATCAGCGGATGGTCTGTGCCAATCACTGTTGTTCCATTTCCCTTGTAGAACCAGTCCACGTCTTTTTGAGAGGATAGTGAATTATTGATGGTTTTATGGGTATTGCCAAAGGCACTGACGGTACAATTTCGGATGTCCTCTGGCTTTCCGGGCGGATTGTAAGCCAGTCCATCCGCCTCAGGCAAAATCGATGGCTTCCACTGGTTTTTTCGACTTTCGAGCACACGGCTCCAGTTACAATTCGCATCGACAAAGCTACGGATCAGATCATAGCTGCTGACATGATCAAACAGAATGCTCTGGTCTTGATCATCGCCCACACCATTCAGGGCCACATATCGTTTACCGTCCCTATTAAAATCACTCAGCGTTGCCATGGTTTTTCCCCAACTGAACGGCAGCCTGAGCGTGCCATGTCTGACACGCTGAGACTGGTTCGTTAAATATTTTCAGCGAATACGAGAGAGCCTGCCGAGATGACGGCCAACCGGCAGCACGTCGTGAGACAAGGCGATTTTACGATTTAGTTCTGGCAAAAATCGTATAGGCCTCACCCGCCAAGGTCAGATCGCTATCGGGCGTCAGAGAAAAACCATGCTCATCGGCGCCGGCTTGAGAAATATGATCCACCAAAGAGGTCGGAGCAATCAACTTGCCGGAGGTCCGAAGCACCCGCTTGATTTCATTCAGGAAGCCCACAGACAATTCATCGATGCCAAGGCAGCAAACAACCGTGTCATAGCCAATCGTCCGGCGATAATGCACGTCGCCACCGGTTGGGAATGGCAGTGTCCTGGTATTAAGGTCAGCCCTGAACCGCACGTCATATTTACCGTTATCCTGCGCCCATTGCAGAATGTAAGGGCTCATTTTACGGTTGTAATCAATAATATCGATTTTCTGGTGTTTGAAAGCCGAGACAACATTGAGCCCGCTCGGAGCGATCACCAGAACGCTTGCGCCTTTGCGCAGAATATCGGCGGGAAGTTCTGCCACAGTCTGAGCATCTGCTGGTGAAGAGCGATATGTTTCGAGCCAGGCCGTGTTGATGGCTGACCAATCCGTGATACGCAAAACATCGCGCAATGACGTGTCACTGTACTCAAGTGCATACGCCTTGAAAGGCATATATTGGATGATGCGTCCACGGTCACCAGTGATAGAATAATCGCCTACCCATGTGTTGACAAAGGCGCGCGTGGCGCAGACGCTGGCTTTGCCAAGATAATCTGCTCCCCAGCCAATCAGTGTTTCGCGCCCAACCCAGGCATATTCTTCCAGCGTAATCGGTGGCAGCTTGGTCATGGCAACGGTTCTTGAGCCAACGGACGGACGGCCATACGGGTCATGATCCTGACGCAGCAACTGGCTGCCAGGCGACAACCAGGCTCCATTCCCGATGGTCACGTCCCCACCGGCATTCACCGAGGCATTGCGACCAAATCGAACATATTGGCCAATTTTTATGCGAGGCAATTCATCCGCCCGCCAATCGAGTTGGTGATCGGCATGCGGATGGCTGAAGTAAGCGCCATTCTCGAAATGCGTCGGTGAGATCAGGTGCTCACCGCGCTCTTCGCGCACCAAAAGTGGCTCACCGGAAACGTCGATAGAGAAATGATCATCTGGCAGCTGCAGCTCCTTGGCCAAAGACAACAATCTCTCTTTAAAGGTATGTCCAAACTCAATTTCGTCCTTGTTGGTCTGAACAGACTGAACCTCCTTTCGAAGTCCGCGTAACGTTCTTGCATAAGCGGCAATCGGCGATGAACTTCTATCGCTATGAAGTTCAGATTCAAATCTCGTCAATAATTTATCAACTTTTGATATGTCAAGCGCATCTATGGTAATGGATGTATCGAAGTATTCTGTGATCATCGCTCTTCTCCATTTTTTATACTTTGATTTATTGTATTATATTTATAATTTTATTTTTATTTAAAAATTAAAATAAAATTAACGTGGCGATAACTATCAATTTCGTGATCGTGAAAATCGCGTTTTGATTGAAATACAGTCTATGATGCACTGCGATGTTGCGCTAATGATTAATTCCGATGGCATCATCGGCAGCACCGATGGCTTCATTGATCCTGGCTCTCAAGTATTGCAGCAGCAGGTTTGCCGACGCTTTGCACTGAGTTCAGGTGAGCCTTTATGCCTTGATTGGCGCACAGTGTCCTTTGTGCAAGGACTGTGCTGTCGTCGCTGACCACTAAGCTCGATTATGGAGAACCAACTATGGATCTTTTAGAGTTGAAGGCTTTTGTTTTTGCAGTACAAACCGGCAGTATCACTCAAGCCGCCTTCCAGCTTGGGCGTGTTCAATCGAGTGTCTCACTGCGTATCAAGCAATTGGAGACAGAGCTTGGCGTCGAATTGTTGAGCAGGGACAGAGGCGGCGTACGAACGACAGCAAGAGGCCAGATACTCTATGATTACGCCACGCGAATTCTGGCTCTTGCCCAGGAAGCCAAAGGCGAAGTGATGTCACCAAATACAGGCGAAATTGTTCGGCTTGGAACGATCGAAACAATTTCGCCCGATTGCATCGACTCGCTGGTCAGATTGCTGTCCGGCTTCGACGGCATGGGTGTGGATGTTTATGTAGATGGTGCTCTTTCACTTGTGGAAAGTCTTCGCGAAGGGCGCATTCATGCCGCCATTGTCGGCGCCGGGTTTGCCCCGCCTGAGTGCATACGTATCCCGCTTTATGGAGAGGCAATGGTGTTGATTTCATCGTTAAAATATCCGCGGATTGATCTCGTCAACCAGATCGCCAACGAGATTTTTCTCGTCTGCAAAAAGGAAAGCGCCTGTAGTCGGCATCTCGCCATGCTTTTCATGGAGGGGGGCTTCCAGCCAGCCCGTATTTCAGAATGCGGATCTTTCAGCATCCTGATGTCCAGCGTGGTGCGCGGTATGGGGATTGCGCTCGTACCACTGTCAGCAGTGCTGGGCTCCGCGCATGAGAAACAGGTCCTTATCCATCCACTCAGCGGGCATTTTTCCACATTTCAGGTCGAGTTCGTCTGCCCACAACCCAAAGGGCGCCCAATCCTGGAACGACTTATCGAGAAAATTTCCCAGGAGTTCGTGGGACAGAAACCAAATTAGCCCCGCACGGTTTTTACACGGGGCCTCTTCCACTTCTAGAGTCTGTCAGGTTCTGATTGAACCAGACACACTCTAGCTAAAGCGTGTTGCGGCTTATCAGCCTCAAGCAACACGCTTTAAGTTTTTGTTTTTACGCATGTCGTTACCGCAAAACCGCTGCACACTTTTGCGCGACATGCTCTAGTCTTGTTTTCGTTTGTCTTTTCGGGAAAACCGGATTCCACTCTTCCCTGACAAACTCTATTTGAAAGTTTCGATCAAATGATCCATTACGGCACGCACCGCCGGAGATTTTCGGATATCTGCGTGCACGGACAACCAGAGCTGGCGAGAGGGTGTTGCTCGACCCACCGCCACTCTGACAAGTCCCTCATCTGCATCTCCCAACAAACATGGCAGAAGTGCCAGGCCCAGACCCGCACGGGCTGCCTGATGCTGCGTCACGACGTCGTTTGTTCGCAGCGCAAAAGGCCGCGACCCGGCAACGTCTTCAAGCCAACGTTGCTGCTCAATATGGCCAAAGCTCTGTTCAAAGCCAATAAAACTTTGGTTCTCGATGGCCATATCAGCAAGAGAGCTTGCCGCATAAAGAGCGAGCGGCAAAAGTCCCATCTCGCGCACGATACGGCCTTCAGCCCGTGGCCTGACAAAGCCGAGAGACAAATCAGCCTCCCCCTTTTCGAGGGAGGCAACCGATGAGCTTGCCAAGAGGACGACTTGAAGATCGGGATGGTTTAATCGCAGCTGTGACAGGCTGGGTGCGATCACAAAGGCGCTGATCACTGGCAGCGCACTGACCACCACACTTCCCGACAGACCCGTGCTTTTGCCGCGCAAATGGCGATGAACCCCCTCTGCGCCGCGCTCCATCGCCTTAGCGGCCTCAGCCAGAGATTGACCATGCACGGTCAGACGCGTCGCACGTGGCAAACGGTCAATCAGCTTCAGCCCCGTGGTTGCTTCAAGATGCGCGATGCGTCTGCCAACCGTGGCATGGTCAACACCCAACACCCGGGCAGCGGCCGTCAGAGAACCGTGCTGCGCGACAGCGAGGAAATATCGAAGGTCTTGCCAATCCAACATTGGTGCATTCTTGCACGTTTCGCTTGCCGATTCACTCAATTTCTAAAACCGCCTGCAGAGGCAAAAATAGAACAGAATTGATATGACCAGACCGCGATTGGAGTGATCACTATGTTGACCTTGTTTTATGCCGCCGGTGCCAGTTCAATGGCTGCCCATATCCTGCTTCACGAATCTGGATTGCCCTTTAAAGCAGAAAGGGTGGATCTCATGACAAAGCAATGGTCAGGAGGAGATTACAACCTGATCAATCCAAAATCCTACGTTCCCGCCATGCGCTTGGACGATGGTGATATTCTGACAGAGGGCAATGTCATTCTCACCCACATCGCCGACCAGGTTCCCGAAAAGGGTTTGCTGGCGCGGCCGGGTGAAAGACAGCGCGAAAGGCAGATGGAATGGCTGAATTTCATTGCAGCTGAAATTCACAAGAATTTTATTACCCGTGAGCGCCACGGCGGCGTTGCCGCGAACTTCCTTTCCAAGACAGAGGAAGGACAGGCCGATACACGGGTGTTTGTCTCACCACGCCTTGCCTATGTTGATCAGTGGCTTGAGGGGCGCCGCTTCCTGCTTGGAGACAACCTATCCGCGCCGGATGCATACCTGTATGTGATGACAACCTGGGCTCGTCGGCTTGGATTTGATCTGAGTGTCTGGCCAAACCTTCAGGCCTTTTCCACCCGCGTTTCTCAAATCGACTCGGTTGTTCGCACAGCGGAGGTGGAAGGCCCACCACACTCGCTGCGCCCAGCCCTGCCGCAGGTGGCTGCTGCTGAATAAGTCTTGGCTTGATGACGACATCCTTTTTTTAATCTGATCTCATTGATAGCGTCAGTCCGAAAAATGGGAGCGTCATTCGAAGCTTTATTATTTAGAGTTTGTCAGGGAAAAGTGGAGCCCGGTTTTTCTGATCAGACAAACGAAAACAAAAGAATCTAGGCTGTAGTGACAAATTAATCATTTAATCAATAGCATTATGCTGGCGAGCTTAATGAACCCGAGAAAGTTGGCGGCGAGTTTTTCATATCGCGTGACGATGCGCCGCCACTGTTTGAGCTTGGCAAAGAAGTTCTCGATCCCCCACCTCGGCGTTGTTACATCAATCCCTAGGTTACTGATATCAGGCGACCATTTTGGGTCTCAGGATATTTCTGATGCCGCATAAGCACAATGAAGACCGTCGGCACAAGATACCCAAGCAGAAGTTTAAGGTTACAAACTGGGCGGTTTATAATGAAAGCCTTCGTCAGCGCGGTGATTTGACGGTCTGGATAAGCGTTGATGCGCAATCTCAATGGTCGCGCCGCGCCGGACATCTCGAGGCGGCCAGCCGAAATATTCAGATCTGGCGATTACGATGTGCCTGAGCTTACATGTGGTTTACGATCAGCCTTTACGTCAAACCCAAGACATGATGCGCAGTATCGTGAAACTGATGGGCGTTGACATTGCCGTGCCAGATTTCTCCACCTTGTCACGCCGAGGCAAGGGGCTAGTATTGCCCTCAAGAATGCCCACAACCAGGCCATCGGGGCCGGTTCATCTGGTGGTGGACAGCACCGGACTGAAGATTTTCGGTGAGGGCGAATGGCTGGAAAACAAGTACAAAATCAAAGGCAAATGCAGAAGATGGCGAAAGCTCCACATTGGGCTTGATCTTGTCAGTGGCGAGATCATCTGCTCCGAATTGACCACAGATGATGTCGGTGATCCCACAGCCTTGGCTGGTCTTCTTGACCAGATTGGCGGCCCGGTTGCCAGGTTTATCGCTGATGCTGTCTATGACGGATCGCCAACCCGCCACCTTCTATCGACACGCCTTGGTGAGGTTATCGAGGTCATTATTCCGCCTCCCAAGACTGCCGTTGCTAGCCCGCAATCGACGCTTGATCCATCGGCGCGAGACCATCATATCACCGAAATCGAGGCCAGGGGCCGCATGGCCTGGCAGGGTGTTGTCACGTTAACTGGCTTGCAGTTGCCTACGTTTTGGGTTGGGCGTAAATTTCGGCGATGCAGACACCCGATATCAGTTTCAAGCGTCACCGTTTTGCGCCGCAGATCGTTTCTCAAGCGGTTTGGCTTTACATGCGGTTCAACCTGAGCCTTCGTGAAGTTGAGGAAATGCTACTCGAGCGTGGGATAGATCTTTCATATGAGTCGATCCGCCGTTGGATCGCCAAGTTCGGACCCCATATCGCCCGCAACTTGCTCAGACGGCAGGCCCGCCCCGGCGATGTTTGGCATCTGGACGAGGTTGTTGTGAAGTGCGCTGGAGAGAAGTTCTGGCTCTGGCGCGCAGTCGATCAGCATGGCACCGTTCTCGAAGAAATAGTACAGAAGCGGCGTGACAAAAGGGCAGCCAAGCGCCTGCTCGTGGCGTCGATGAAGCGCTATGGCTTTGTTCCCAAGCGGATCATCACTGATAAGCTGTGCTCCTACGGTGCGGCAAAGGCGGATGTGGCTCCCGGCCTTAACCGTTGGTCGCACAAGGGGCTCAACAATCGGGCCGAGAACAGCCATCTGCCGTTTCGAAAACGAGAACGAACCATGCAGGGCCACCGATCGCCAGGAGCGTTGCAACGGTTCGTTGCCATGCACTCAGCCACCCGCAATTGCTTTTTTGTTCCCTCCCGCCGCCGCGCCGCACAAACAATTCGCTACCATCGCCTCGAAGCGTTTGATGCATGGAAAATTGCTGCCTGCATCGCTTAAAATTTCGAGCCGTCGGCCTTTCTCGAACGGGGCAACTTAACGTGACAACATCGTTCAGTCTCCATCGATAGCCTACTGGCTGGAAATTTGCAGCTTCTCTCACCATCGTCATCACACGTCCCGGCTACATCGAAAACCTTGGCCATTAACTTGGCCGGACCACAGGACAGGTACGTTCAGTGATCGACGCAGCGCATCTGCCACAATCAATGAAACATCATAATCCGCTACGATACGACAAATAAATTACATTAAAAGCAGTTTTTGCCACAGTATTCGACTCAACGTGGCGGCCGCTTGAGGTGCCAGTTCTCGGCAGTAGGCCCCGTAAACTGGCGAACGGCCGAGAAGCTTAAGAACCATCCGACATCTTCATTTGAATAGCACCCAGTGCTACATAGCGGTATGACCGATGTCGAGGAAACTGTGCGGGCTTTCAAAACCGCTTGGTTTGCCAAGGCGGCACGCAAAGCTCGCATCAAAGATAAAGACCTATGCGAAACGATTCAGGAAGTCGTCAAAAGCTAAGCTGATGATCTGGGTGGCGGAGTTTTCAAGAAACGACTGAATAAGAATATGCACCGGAGCGGCATCGTAACGTTAACCGGACATCGATCAAAATGAGGAATCTGGCTACATGACCAGATCTAGCCGTGATCCTCTTTATCGTCGCCACCGATTTGCCGCCGAGGTGATTGCCCATGCAGTTTGGCTGTATTTCCGGTTTCCGCTGAGCCTGCGTATGGTCGAGGATCTGCTGGCACTGCGTGGCATCATCGTCTCTCATCAAACCGTGCGGCTCTGGGCGGAGAAATTCGGTAGACATTTTGCCAACGATATCCGCAAGCGATCTGCCGGCAGGCTCGGGGACAAATGGTATCTCGATGAGGTTGTTATCACCATCGGTGGAAGGAAACACTGGCTTTGGCGCGCCGTTGATCAGGATGGTTTTGTTATCGACGTGCTGGTGCAAAGCCGCCGCAATGCCAAGGCGGCAAAACGTTTGATGCGCAAGCTCGTGAAAGCCCAAGGCCGCGCGCCGCGTGTGATGATCACCGATAAAATACGATCCTATGGTGCAGCAAAGCGGGAGGTCATGCCCGGCGTTGAGCATCGTTCTCACAAGGGATTGAACAATCGGGCGGAAAACTCTCATCAGCCCGTCCGACGACGGGAGAGGATCATGAAGCGCTTCAAGTCAACACGACATCTTCAGCGTTTCGTTTCCATCCATGACCCGATCACCAACCTTTTTCACATTCCCCGCCACGATATTCCATCCGTCCACCATCGCGAACTGCGAACAGCAGCCATGCAAGCATGGCACCAAATCGCACGCCTTCACGCCGCATGAACTAATTCCTCACGCCAAGATGGTGCGTTCAAGGCGATAAGTTTACAGTGCCCGTTTCGGCTATCCGCCAGATTTGGAGCAGGAGGCGGTGCAGATGGTCCTCGCTCAAGCAGAACTGCTATTAAAAGAAATGTCATTCAGCATGGGGAAGTGAGATGCGGAAATAACTATTAGGGCGGTAGCTCTTGGTCTTGCCTCCGGTTCACGGAGGAGAATTGATCTTTTGAAGCTCATTATGGCGTGGGCAAGTAGCCTCCGCGTATTGATAAGAGGCACGCCACTTTAGAGACGCTTTAAGCCAATCTGACCATTTTTATAATCGTAGAGTACGGAAAAGTGTTTGTAGACCTCCACTCCGACCAGAACTCTGGTGGGTGGCTGATGGAAATTGGGGAAAGGTCCAACAGCTAGTCGGGTGGAGTCTGTCATACCGTTGCCAACGCTGAAGCTGGCTTTCAGCGAAGGGTTGCTGCCGTCGTCAAAAGACATTGCTACCTTGGTGCCCGGGCGCCAGGCATGAAACTGTTCTGGGGCAATGACCAAGATTTGCGGGTTTCCAGTGTCGAGAACGATCGGTCCGCAATACTGTTTACGCGAGCTTTCAATGGTAAGGCAGCCTGGGAGCGGATTATCCCGCCCGCCGCCTTCGTTGGGGCCTTGTCCCGCAGGAAATCGTACGAATCCAGCGACTTCATCCGATGTCGGATTGATAATCAGTTCACCTTCGTTCTCGCCAGACCGTGGCAGCCTGATAATCCAAGCGTCCCCGAAGCTGATCAGCGGATTAGGAGCGGCTGCCTTGAATGAGAGGGAGGGCATGCTTGCGCCGATAATTGCCTGATAGTTTTCCTTGCCAAGAAGTTGGCCTGGGTCCTCAAGCCGTTTATCGAGCGGCATCAGGCACCGCTTGACGGTCTGGTTGCACGTGAGGTCTCTGATAATGTCAATCGGGATCGTCTTCGTCTCAGCGGTATCCGCAAAAGATACCTGGGCTGTCGCGACATCGCCAAGTATCGTCTGGCCGTTTGAATAGGAATATCGCATCTGCTGGCCCGTTGGGGCATAATCTTGATTAGAGACCGTTTCGCCGATGACGTGAAGTCCAGTCGAACCGGTGTCCAAGATCGCCTCGACTGTTTTTGCTCCGATTTTTACAGGTATCCAATAGCGCACGATATTGTGACGCTCTAACGCGTGGATCGGGACGACAATCCGCTCGCCGGCCGTGGCTTGTGAAACTTCAATGAACGAAATCCAGCTGAATAGCAGGATAAGCGTAAGCATTTTCTTTCCCATTGTAAGGCTTTCTATCAGCGTTCGTGCAGGGCCGAGCTTGTGACATCGACAAGGGGCGCGAAAAGATAATCGAGAATAGTCCTGTCACCTGTATTGATGTCGACTGACACCGACATGCCAGGCGACACGTAGGCGCTGCGCTCTGCGGTTCCGATGAAATTCTTGTCCAACTGGACGATGACGGGAAATACAAGCGTATCCGCGGATTGAGACGTGCTCCCTGATGCCGTCGTGGTCATTGTATAGGAGGAATCTGCGAGATCCGCTTGGGCTTGAGAGGTCGATACGGCATCCTTGCCAACCTGAAGGACAGTTCCACTGATCGTGCCGTACTGCGTATAAGGGAACGCAGTTACC
The DNA here is from genome assembly GCF_000016285.1 of Allorhizobium ampelinum S4. Lineage (NCBI taxonomy): Bacteria > Pseudomonadati > Pseudomonadota > Alphaproteobacteria > Hyphomicrobiales > Rhizobiaceae > Gillisella > Gillisella ampelina. Next base: position 479,841 of record NC_011989.1, read on the forward strand.
TTGATGGTCGCTGCTTGTCCGACCTGAACGAACCCGATCTCATCATTGGTGATGTATGCTTGAATATCGAGATGGCTTCCCTCGGGAACAACGCGCAACACCTCTGATCCGCTGGTCAGCACCTGCCCGATCGATGTGAGTGTCGATGCTTCAATCGTACCATCGACCGGGCTACGCAACGTCATATCATCGAGTTGGGCCTTGGCTTCACGCAACTGCTGTGTCAGTTCCTGTACCTGTTCGTCCGCTGCTTCTAGCTTCTGGGCGTAATCGGCGATGAATGATTGGGTCGTCGATACGGCTTGTCGCTTGAGGACTGCGATGTTTGCGTCGGCATCAAGCTTTTCATTGATGTCGCTTTGCAAGGAAACCTGTTCCTTCTCTTCTTCTTGCAAAGCGTTCAGCCAATCCGCAGTCGACATGGCGTTGTTCTGAGACAGCGTCTCGCGCATAAATGTCAGCTTCTTTAGTGTTGAGATTAGGCTCTCCTGTGCCGAAACTGTCGCTCCGAACGCATCGGAATCGATCGTCTTCTGAGCGATTTGACTATCGATGAGTGAGAGTTGTGCGGACAGTTGCGCGACGTCGCTGTCAAGGACGCTTTGTTCCCGGCGTTGCAACGCAACCGATATTCCTTCGGGCCAGGCAACATTGATTTGTGTCGCTCCCCCAACCGGCCAGTTCCGTGACGAAACAGTCTCAATAGCGGCACTACGTCGAGCGACTTCGGCTCTGCTGGCGGCCAGTTGCTCCGACAAATCATCATACTGAGATGCAGCCGACGAGTCATCCAGACGCACGAGAACTTGGTCCTTGGAGACGTGGTCGCCATTTTGCACCAGAACGTCGGACACTTTACCGGTGGCCAGAGGTTGAACGATCTTTACCTTAAGCGTTGGCTCGATTTTGCCTTGAGCCGTTGCGACAATATCGATTTTACCAACCGCTGCCCAAGTGATGGCGACCGCAAACAAAGCGGCGATGATCACGACAAGCGCCATTCTCACAGGCGAGGGCGGGGTCTCCAAGATCTCGAGAGCCGGCGCAAGAAATTCCTGGTCCGTCCTGACTGGTTTATCGGTTCTGCGCAGCAGCGTGACTGCTCCTTGAGATCGCTTGAGCGAAACATTCATGACACACCTGCTGGATCGTTTTGCAGTGCCCAAAGCCTGGCATAGATGCCTTCAGGTTTTGCGAGCAGCTCAGAATGACTGCCTACTTCGGCAATCTTGCCGTCCCTCATCCCAACTATACGGTTGCATGGCCGCACCGCCGCCAGCCGGTGGGCGATGATCAGCACTGTTCTGCCTTGCGATATTTTGCTCATATTGTTTTGAATCACCCGCTCACTTTCGTAGTCCAACGCAGAGGTGGCTTCATCGAAAATAAGGATCGGTGGGTTCGTGGCGAGCGCTCTTGCAATTGCAATTCGCTGCCGTTGCCCACCAGATAGATTGGCTCCCCGTTCCTCAATCTGTGTGTCATAGCCCTGTGGCAGCTTCGATATGAACTCGTCAGCGCCGGCCAACGTGGCAATTGCGATCACTGTTGCGCGCGGCAGGGCCGGGTTTGCGAAAGCGATATTTTCGTGGATCGTTCTGTTGAACAGCAGGTTTTCTTGTAGGACGACGCCAATTTGTCCCCTCAGCCATGCTGGATCGAGCTGAGAAATATCAGTGCCATCCAGAAGAAGTTGGCCCTGCTCAGGGCTATAAAGACGTTGAACCAGTTTTGTCAGTGTGGACTTTCCGGAGCCAGACGAGCCGACGATACCTATGATTTCTCCTGGACGGACACTGAGACTGACGGATTTTAGGATTTCTGGCCCACCTGGACGATAACGGAAGGTCACGTCATGGATGTCGATGCCACCTCGGGGCCTGGCAAGCGTTAGTGCTGTTTTCGGCGCATATTCCGTGGGAAAATTCAGGATATCGCCCAGTCTGTCCATGGAGATCTGCACCTGCTGGAAGTCCTGCCAGACTTGCGACAGCCGCAGAATCGGCTGCGCGACCTGTCCAGCAATCATATTGAAGGCGATCAGGCCACCGACGGTCAGATCATTATCAATAACCGCCTTGGCGCCGAACAGAAGGATAAGAGCGGTAGAGATTTTACTGACATATTGAATTGCGTTCTGTCCGCCTGCACTTAGCATCGTCACATCGAAGCTGGTTCGAACATAGGCCGCCAATCGTTCGGCCCATTGCGCCTGCATGACAGGCTCCACCGCACCGGCCTTGACTGTGTGGATGCCGACGACAGCCTCAACTAAGAATTGTTGGCTTATGGCGCCGCGATTGAATTTTTCGTTGATCTTGCTGCGTAACGCCGGACGCACGAGAAGTGCGATCAACACGTAAAGGGGGATTGAAGCGACGACGATCAACGTCAGCCACACGGAGTAAACCGACAGAACGCCAATCGCGACAATGGTAAAGAACAGGTCGATGACTGAGAACAAAGCCTGCCCGGTCAAGAAATTGCGGATGGTTTCAAGCTCACGCACTCTTGCGACGGTATGTCCGGCCGGCCGCGTTTCGAAATAGCCGAGCGGCAGATGTAACAGATGGCGGAAGAGACGCTGACCGAGTTCGATGTCGATACGATTGGTGGTGTGCGACAGGGCATAGCTGCGCAGGTACTTCAGCACGACATCGAATAAGCCCACAATGACCAGGCCAACGACCAGAACAATGAGTGTCGAATAGCCCTTGTGCGTTAGAACTTTGTCAACCACGACTTGGAAAAAGAGCGGCGAGACGAGAGCGAAGATCTGAACGAAAAAAGAGGCGAGCAGGACGTGGATGATCGGCTTGCGATAGCGCCAGATAGACGGCAAAAACCAACTCAAGCCGAACTTTCTGGGGTCGGTACCTTGTCCTCCGACGCGCAGGCCGACCAGGACGAGTTTCCGTCCGAGTTCGGCCATCAGGGCATCGATTGTCAATTCGCGGGCGATTTTGGTTATTGGGTCAACTACACGATAGCCACCACTCGTCGTCTTGCCCGCGTAGACCTGGAAGCCACCATCGCTCATGCAGGCGATGGTTGGAACAGGGACGGTGTTCAGGCGCTTTTCGGTCAACCCAGTAACGGTGCGAGCTTTAAGACCAATCATGGCAGCTGCGCGTACCAGATCGTCTTCATCGGCAGCCCGCCCTGTCAGAGCTAGTTCTTTTTGTAAATGCCTGGGGTCCGCCGCGATCCTGAAGAAGGCGGCTATTCCGCAAAGAGCAGACAGACCGGAATCCACGGCTTCCGGAAAAACATCAACGTTCAAGGGTGCCTCCCACCAAGAACTGCTGAGCCGGCTTCGGTCAAATTCAATTTGACGGACATCCGGCCCAGCACTTTGTTTTGAATCAGTTCCGGCTCAGGAGAAGCTGAACTTGCTCTGCTGAAGGTTTGAAAGGGACGTATTCGTTAGCGTCAGTGTGTCATTGGTGTGAGAGGTAATGACCACATCTTGTCCGGACTGCTGTGCGTTGGAGAGAAGATCTGTCCAATCCGAGAAGGTCGTGTGATCAAAAGCAATCATATCGGCGCTGCTGCCTGAGGCCTGATAACCCGATATTACATCCTGGCCGAAGCCTGCATGGAAGATGAAGTTATCATTGGCCCCGAAGATTTCGAGCGTCGTATCCTGGCCCACGGTGATCGTATCCTGCTCACCGGTCAGGGAGAGCGATGCCCCGGCATCTAGCGTCACGCTCGATTGATCCACCGCTGTCAAGGCACCGGCGCCCTTGACCTCGACAGTGTCGTGCAGCCCGGTGCCATCGGCGGTGTCCATATCGCTACCGGAATTCAGAACCACGATGTTGTTATTGCCGTCGACCATCACCTCCCCGCCCTCGGCGATATTGATGGTTCCGTCCGATAGAACGGCATTGTTGCTGCTGCCGCTCACATTTAGAACGTCGTCGCTTCCTGTAACCGTGACATCGGCAGAGCCGCTCATGACAAGCGTTGCATTCGACGCGGTGATGCTGGTGCCGCGCCCTCCGATTGAGATCACGTTGTCGTTGCCCGAAACGGTCAGACTTGCCCGAATGTCCGCCTCGATGGCCAGATCGTCGCCCGTCATCGTGACGGCGGAGTCCGTGCCGATGGTGACGCTTGCATGGGACAATGCGGCTGTTTCATCCGTCCCCACAATGGTCACGGTGTCACCGCTCGCATTGCCGTTGATGCGGTTGTGATCGCCCCACACCGCGACGGACGCATCAGCGCGGTTGATCGTGATCGTATTATTCTCACCGTAGATGGTGGAAAAATCACCATCGACCTGAATGGTAGCCGCCGAGATCGAGGCGACTGTCGCATCTCCCTGAATATCCAGCCTGCCGCCAGAACCGCTGGCATCGAGCGAGGAACCATTCCCGGCAAGCGTGATGTCATCGCCATCTCCCGCCAGGGATAGGCTGGTGGCTTGCGTTGCCGTCCCTACATGAACGGTTCCGCCCGAAAGCGTGGCATTGTTGCTATTGCCTGAGACATTCAGCGTATCGCCACCCCCGGTGACAACGGCATCCGCCGAACCCGTCATGATGATCGTCGCATTCGAGGCCGTGGCGGTCGTGCCCCGTCCGTCGATGGAGATGGTGCTCCCGCTGCCCGAAAGGGTCAGGCTTGCATCGGTATATTCATCGATCGTCAAACCATTACCGGTCAGTGTCAGGCTGCTGTCGGTTTCCACGACAACGCTGGCATTCGAGGCCATCACCGTATTGTTTGTACCGAAGGCTGCGACAGTATTATCGGCGCCGCTGGCAATGGAGAACACGGCGTTTCCATAGAGAGCGATGGCGTTATCATCTCCCGTCACCGTTCCGGACGCATTCTCGCCCACGGAAATGGTCCAGCCGGAAATCGCCGCATTGACCCCCTGGCCGATAACATCGAGCTCATCACCACTCACCGTTCGGTCGGTATCAACAAGAACCGAACCGTTATGGGCAGCGAACTGATCGTCATCACCGCTAACGAGGACTGTTGCCCCATCGTCGATGGAGATTGTCGTACCGGAAGCGTCGAGCCTCGTGCCGTAGCCGGAGATTTCCACCGTATTGCCATCGCCGCTCCAGATCAGCACCTGACTGTTGCCGTGCAGAACAACGCTGTCGTTGCCTCCCGAAAGGATCAGCCCGCCACCATTATCGACGACAACGGACGCATTGGAAACCGTGGCGATATTGTTGCGCCCGCTGACCTCCAGGCGTTCATTGGCCCCATAGGCTGCAATGGTGGCGACCGTATTTCCGGTTTCATGAACGGTATTATCGTCCCCGACGAGGGCCACCTGATTGATGCCATTGCCAAGGATGATCTGGTTGGACTGACCTTCGACGTCGATGGCATCGTCGCTTCCGGAAAAGCTGCGGCTGCTGTTGTCGTCCGACACGGTTTGCGTGGTCGCTGACTGAAACGTGGACCGGCTGGTGCTGGTCTGGCCGGTGGCGCTGATGGTGGTGGTGGTCGATCCCGCCACGGAACCATCGTCATTGAGATCGCTAATGGTTTCGACTTCGCTACCATCCGCCCGCATGACGGCCTTGTCGATGTGGTCGATCATGCCGCTATTGCTGCTATCCTCATAGAGGATCGTCGTCAGACCATCGGCAGTGATGGTTTCCAGGCCGCGCGCAGCGATACCGCCATCGGCATCCATGTCGCTGATCGTAGCAATCTGCGATCCGTCGATGTTCCTCGTCCAGCTTTCTTGATGATCGTTGATGCCATCGCCGTCATAGTCCGACAACACAGTGCTGCTCATGCCCGTGGAGTCCGTGGTCTGGATGCTACTGGCAGCGACCTTCTCGTCTTGAGCGGCAAAGGCGGAATGCCAGAGCACAGTGCCGAGATGGCTTTGATAGCGTTGCGCGGCTGCATTGGCTTTGATTGTCATGGTCTTAGAACCGTCGGCATGCGCCACGCCCGTAACAACTTTGTCGACACTGCCATCGCCATTGACATCGGTCGTGGTAACCGTTGTACGGCCATCTGCACTTTCAGTCCGCAACACAGCCTTGATTAATACCGGTGCGATGGCGGATTTCACTCCCGATGCATCAGACTGACTTGTTCCGTAGGTCTGCTCCAGCAGCTTACTCGAACCATCGGCATTGTTGGTCGTCGTATCTACAACCTTCCTGTCCACCAATCCGTCGCCGTCAAGATCTTGGTTGGTGGTTGTCACCAAGCCGTCCGCGGTGGTGGTCGAGACAACTCGGCTTGCAGTTGAGCCATCTGTGTTGAAGTTGGTCTTCGTGGTTTGTGTGCTGCCATCCACATACTTCAGTGTATCGGCAATCTGATCAACCATACCATTGCCATCGGCATCCGTGCTGGTGATCTGGTGACGTCCGCTGAGACTGGTTTGGGTGACGATCGTGTCGAGCAAGATCCCCGAGGCATTACGGTCCGAAATAGCGACCGAGTTCGAGCCATCGGCACGCTGGGTGATTGTCTGACTCCTGATTTTTTCAGCAACGCCATCACCATCCTCGTCAATATCGGTGATTGAACTCAGTCCGTCCGCCGCCGTCGTCGTGGCTGAACTTGAAAGATCCGAACCGGTGACGGTGGAGGCATTAACTGTCACAACCGTGGAGCCATTGGCCTCGACAATCTTGGCCGAAGCCGACTGCTGTGCATAGGTTCCCGAACCTGTTGCATCCCAGGATGTTATTGTTTTAAGACCGTTGCCACTGGTGAGGATGGACTCCCTGCTGGCCAGGACACCATTGTCGACCATGCTGATGGTTTCGGTTGTCGAACCATCACTGCCAATGCTCTTCACATCGGCTTTGCTCTCGGCATAATCTCCCGAACCATCGAGATCCCACTTTGTCAGGCTATCCAGACCATTGGCGCTGGAGTTGATCTGGGTCCGATCGCTGATGGTGGCGCTGTAGCTTGGATTTGCCGAACTGGCATCACCGCCTGAGAACGTTTCGTCGAGTATCGTCGTGATGTGACTGCCGTCGGAATTGACGGTGGTAGTCGAGACTTGACCGGTCTGCGCCAATCCATCGCCATTTGCATCGTAGAGCACGGTTTTTGTCAGCCCGTCTGCGCTATCTGTTTCATAGCGGCCATCCTGCGACCCGAATGCCCGGCCAGAGGCTGTCTCCACTGTGCCATCCATCGCTGCGACTGTTCTAGATCCGTCTCCATTCGTGAGGCTCTGAACGGTTTGATCGACCGCGCCATCGCCGTTGACATCACGTGTCGTCGTTACGCTGTTCTTATCGGCGCTTGTGACCGTGATCGTCCGGTTGTGCAGCGAGTCATCACCATTGTAGCTGCTGCTCGTAACAGTCGTGGAGCCATCCGCATTGAGGACAGTGGTTTTGGATAGAGAGTAATCGACGACGCCATCACCGTTGTCATCCCACTGAGTAGCGGTCGAAAGGCCGTCGGCACTGGTCTGATCGCTCGTCTTGTCGGCAAGCGCACCTCCAGATCCGAAATCAGAAAAAGACTGCGCGGAAGAGCCATCGGCATTCAGGATTTCAACCGACGAGGTCGAGCGGCCGGCTGTTTGATCACCGCTAACGGTCAGCGTGCTCGATTGAGTTAGCCCATCGGCGCTGATGGTTTTGCTGAAAGAAGATGTGGCAACGCCATTTGGGTCGTAGGTCGACGTTACAGATGTGCTTGAGCCATCGGCATTAACGCTGAGCGTCTGGCTTTGATATGCAGTGGCACTGCCATTCAGATACGTGCTGGATGAACCTGCGGTCCCAGCAGAATTTGTCGTAGAAACGGATTTTGAGACCAGGGTATGATTTGCGTCGGAAACAGTCTTGGTTTCCGTTTTAGAACCATCTGCGTTGAGAACGGTTACGTCTGTAGTTATGGCATCAAACGTCCCGTCTCCATTGATGTCACTGCTCGTGGTAATGCTTAAGCCACTAGCGCTGGTTACAGTTTGCGCCCGGCCTAGAAGACGTGAACCGTCGCCGTTGTAGGTGGAAAGGGTTTCTGTCGTGGAGCCATCTGCGTTGAGCGTCTTTGAATCCACGCTCTCGCTGTCGAAGCTCCCATTACCATCGTCATCGGTTCGGGTGATCACCGACAAACCGTTGGCACTGCTTGTGGTCTGTGTCTCACCCACTTCATTTGCGGCACTCGTGCCGGAGCCGTGATCGCTGATTAGGGTCGTTACCATTGAACCGTCGGTTTCAAGCGCAGTCTGCGAAACGGAGGTCGCGTCGATAACACCGTCGCCATTGGCATCGCGGGTGGTTGTGAAGCTCAGGCCGTCAGCGCTGGTCGTCGTCACAGTACGTGACAGAAGCACGGAGCCGTCAGGGCTGTAATTCGAGGCCGTCTGAGTTTCGGAACCATCGGCATGGATGTCTGTCTCAGTCACGGACGTCGGTGACTGGCTGTTGTCGATGGTGGTCGAAACCGTCGTCGTCCGCTTGTCCTCGCTGACGACGGTGACAGTACGACTGACCTGAACCTGGCTTGTGCCGATCAACGTCGTCACAGTCTCCGTGGAGGATCCATCGGCGTTTGTCGCCTTCACATCCGTTGTTGCATAATCAGCTGTTGACTGACCATCGAGAAACTTTTGTATGGTAATGGAATGACCATTGGCGCTGGTCGTCGTGACCGTTCTGCCGGTTTCCACAGCATTGGCACCACTTTTGGCGATAACCGTTACTGTGGATGAACCATCACTGTTATGCACGGTCGCACTCGATTGCGCGGAATCGAAGCTGCCGTCTCCGTTGACATCGATCTGGCTGGTTTTGGTCAGGCCATCTGCGCTCGTGACCGTGAGTGTCTTCGAAACGAGAACTGATCCATTTGGACTGTAACTCGAGACCGTCTCGGTCGAACTGCCATCGCTCCCAATCGTTGTCACATCAATCCGGTCGAAATGACCATCGCCATCCCGATCGGTTTCTGAAGTCTTCGTCTTACCATCGGCGCTCCAGGACGACACTTGTTCCTGACGCAAGCTGCCGTTGGCGTTGTTCGTTGCCGTCGTATCGGAGCCTGACCCGTCACTATTCTGCACAACGGTTTCTATCGTGATCGTATCGAATACACCGTCGCCATCGATATCGACCTTGGTGGTCTTATTGATGCCATTGGCACTGAGGTCCGTCTCCGTGCGATCGCGAAGAGTGCCATCGCCATTCGATTCACTCTGTGTCGTCGTCGTGCTGCCATCAGCATTGAAGACAATCGAACTCGTGGAAACGAGATCTGTAGAGCCGTTGCCATCAAGATCTGTATTGGTGGTCTTGCTGTCGCCATTGGCGCTGGTGACGGTCGTCGACGTCCCGATTGTGTTTGCTTGCGCCGTGCCGGTACCAGCGTACTGAATAACGGTTTCCGTTCGCGTTGCGTCCGAGGCGACAGTAATAGTGTCGGTCTGGGTGGAATCGATCTGCCCGCTACCAGTCTTTTCCAGTTGAGCTGTCTTGCTCAGGCCATCGGCACTGGTGGTGACGATGGTACGATCCCGAAGCGAGCCATCGGCATTCATGTCACTGGCGGTCGTCGTCTCAGAGCCATCCAAGCCGAACGTGACGGTTTCCACCTCGTCGAAGAAGCCCCATCCATTCGTGTCGCGCAAAATCGTGCGCGTCTTGCCATCGGATGCGGTAATGAGCTGAAGCTCACTCGTCAACCTGGTGCCGCTGCTATCATAGTTGCGGATGGTTTCCGTCAGCGATCCATCAGAATTGGTGGTTTTCGTATCCGTCTGGGTACGGTTGAAGACTCCGTCGCCATTATCGTCGAATTTCCGGGTTACCGAATTCCCATCGGCGCTGTAGGTAGAGAGCGTTTCGCTGGCCAGCGTGCCATTTGCATTGAAGGATTTGCTGTCAAGGGTCGATGTGCCGTCGGCATTCTTTGTCCGGGTCTGCTTGACCAGATAACCATCAGGATCATAGGAGAAAACCGCGTCGGCAGCAGTGCCTGTCGACCCATCGCTCTTCGTGAACGTGGTTTCGCCAGATATCGCCGAGCCGTCTGGCAAGACTATGTCCTGGTGATTGCTCGTAAGATCAATCGATGTAATGCCGAGCTGTGCCAGCGTCTTCAAAGTGGTCGACCCGTCGGCATTGGTGACCATTACCTTAAAGTCGTTCCAATCGGCATCGCCGGCGTCGAGCTTCCCGTTGTGATTTGTATCGAAGACATCCCTGAGAGCCTGCATGTCGGAGGTCGCAGTGGGGTCCCAGGCTGTGAACTGTACCTGATCTTGCTGGGTAATCTTGCCCGACCCGTTGAGGTCTAGGACCAGCACGCCATCGCCCGCTCCAGCCCAAGCAGTCTTGTGCTGTTTGCCATCGCCCGCCATGTCGAAATACTTGTCCGACGCGTTCAACGCGGTGATCTGGATGCCATTGCCGTTCAGATCCAACACAATAGGCGAACCACCCGAGCCACCGCCCGAACCACCGCCGCCTGATCCTCCAGAACTGCCCGAGCCGCCGCCTGAGTTGCCGGTCCCGCCACCGCCCGTGCTACCGGTCCCGCCGCCGCCCGTGCTACCGGTCCCGCCGCCGCCCGTGCTACCGGTCCCGCCGCCGCCCGTGCTACCGGTCCCGCCGCCGCCCGTGCTACCGGTCCCGCCGCCGCCCGTGCTACCGGTCCCGCCGCCGCCTGTGCTACCAGTCCCGCCGCCGCCCGTGCTTCCGGTTCCACCGCCGCCCGTGCTTCCATCGTAAGATCCACCCGTGTAGGATCCACCACCGTAGTAACCAGACGACATAGCACCTGAACTACTGATTGCGGTGGAACCTCCGCCATATAGATTCGATGAACCTCCGGTGGATGCATATTCGCGCGTTACAGAGACGTCCGTATTGTAGCCAGTAGAGCCGTAAACGTCGGTTTGGTCTGTGGTTGGCGTGCCATCTACCCAGCCTGAAAATGAAAAAGGGTCACTCGAGTCGACCCTGCCTTCGTAACCAATGTTGCCATCGAGACTTGCAACTTCTATTTCGGAACCGAATGTATCGTTCATACTTGTCGGAACCGACTCAGTGTCGTTGAGAGGTGACAAGTTGTACATCACGGTCCCGCCGACAAATCCCAGATAATCACCGATAGCTGTTCCAAGAGGAACTGTTATGACTTCCGCGGGCGGGAAAAAACTGCCGGCAGCAGCACCAACGAAGGCGCCTGCAGCTCCGCCGAGTTCAGCGCCGGCGATACCGGCAGCTGATCGAGCTGCACCGTTGGAACCTTCATCGTACGTTCCTTTCGCTATACCAAAAACGCTAAATCCCTTGCCATATGCCTCTTCGGCTGTGGAGATAGCCTCTTTCGCCAGCGCACTGCTCTCGAGTCCTTCCACAAGACTAAAAATCCCACTCATTGTTGATTCAACAGTATGCTCTACAGAATCAAATTTATCCGGAGTTACACTCTTACTTTCTGACATTTCTTATTAACTCCCCGTCCGATTTAATTTTCAAAACTCTGCTGTAAACGTCTTCCACGCACTAACCACCAAAGCCAAATCGGTAAGACTAACGACAGAAAGAAAACGGATATGGAAAAAGCAACAGAGTTAGCCAAAAAAAACACAGTTGAGTAATTATCATGAAACAAACTCTGAAATCCCATCGTTATGAAGTGATAATATAAGTCGATTCTCGTCATTATGACAATTAATGCGATAATAGTAGCCTGAGATCCAGCCATTTTAATTATATATAAGCTGTCTTTATTTATTTTATATCTAAATAAATCAAATTTTTTTAAATTTAAAATGCATACACCAATATTTATAAATGAAATTGTGAGAAATATTATATTTATAGAGCTGGCTACAGTTGCGTCGCATGCGCTGTATTGATTTACTGGGTATCTATTAGAAATATATTTATATTGATTCTCAATAAAGCTTAGATACACGAATCTATCGGTGCATCTAAGATCATAATAAACTCGGAAAATTAAATAAATAAATATAAATATTAAAACGAATAAAAGTACAGAAAAAAATATAATAATTATTTTTTGAATAGGATCAATTTTTTTTATTAATATATTATTGGCCATTATTTCCCTCCTTTGAGGGCAACGAATATTTTATTGACCCTACGCCTCTTGGTGGCAGATATCCGACACGCTGCATAATCGGCGCACTAGAAGACAATACACGTTGAACCTGATTTTCTGATAGCAAGTCTTGCCACTGACCTGCACGCCCCTGCCGGAAGAATCGCTCCGCTTGTTTTGGCTTTTCTTTGAAGCCACGCTCAGTCTCCTGTTTTGCAAGTTCGGCGAAGGATGACTTCTCTATAGCACTTTCGAGCTGCTTTTTTGTCGGACGCAACCCAAGAAAAGCTGCAAGACCGCTAAACATGCGCTCGGGATAGTCCAGCATGTCTTCGTAGCGCATTATATGAACGGGCCGAGATGCGACCCCCATCCAGCTAGCAACGTTCTGGCTCCAACTCCCAAGTATCTCACCAACGTGTTTTTCGGTGGGAAGTGTTCGAAAGCCCGGCTGAGCCATGTCCGCGATAATAGCGTCTATTGAGCGGGAGCAGTGATGCGCATAGGAAATAGCCACATCCAGTGGATTGCGGACGATATAAATGGCGGCCAAAGTAACATCGAGATTTATGGTCGGCGTGCCATGGTCGGTTCCAAAGCAAAGATGTGTTTTGGTCAGGGACAGACCCTGCTGTTGCCTCGAAATCAAAGCTTGTGCCGCAGGTCTCGCCTTGGCCATCTCTTCGGCTGTCGCACGCGTTGGCGCCTTGCCGAGGATTTGGGTATAGTGAGGATAGCTGTGCTCCCAAATGGCATAGCGACCCAGGTCATTGATATCTTGTGAGCCCTGGGTTTCGCCGCGCAACTCCCTCAGGAGATTATGGACGAAAACACGGACCCAGGTATTTCCGGATTTTGGATAGGACGCGATCCAAATAATATTCTGCTTGTTTTTGATTGGCGACGCCGGTTCAACGGCGTCATTTTCGCGATCCGCTGACAATAGTCTATTCTCGTCGCCGAATTGTTCAACTCGGCGATCATCAGAAGAGATTTGTTCTGTCGTTGAATCTAACGGCGTGCTGCGTACATTCACAATACTCCTCCCACGAGTGTTGTAAAACGCTCATTTATAATTGAACAGAAATCTAGGCGAAGAAAAGGATGAAAACTATTCATCCTTCATGTATATTATAAAGTCTGGAAATGAGTTTTACGATGTGCCCCATCAACTCATAGTGTCACAATGTTTGCTTTTACAGACATTTGCAATGCCAGTTGCGACCGAGAAAAGTCACGATTTCGTGTGAAGATGAAGAACATCTATGACGTCTTATGCAATTTGGAATTGTGTAAAATATTATTATTAATTTTTTGATGTATTTCGAGGATTTATATTTTAATGTTCGATTTTTATTAAATAAAAAATCGGATAGAAAGATGAAATAAAGAAGGTAAGCCGTTCAATACTTATCGAATATTTTGATCATATTCTTTCGACTGCTTTTACCGAAAGGGGTTCCTTTTGATAGTGCGGCATTTTGGAGTGGGATCGGGTGGCCACATTACTCAGAGGATTTATTCCTCGTTTTAATGTTTCTGTCGGCATCCCTCACTTCACGTTTCCGGTGATGGTTCAGATTTTTTCTCAGCGCGTTCGTGAAGGCCTTAAGTGGCGTACGGTTTGCGATGCTGCGTCCCGGATAGCATCGTCGGTCTTGCGGCATCTGGTCGATACATTGAAAGACGCGCGGCGATCGCCTGTGTCGGCGTTCCGTCGTTGGCTGCGGCTATAACCGGTTATGCCGGTCGCTGCACAACACCCACCGTCCGTCGGTTCTGGTGAATTATCGTTGGAAACGGGGAAATGGACATCGCTTAAATGTTCTGCTGGCAAAATAGAACGATGCACGCCAGCGACTCTTTCACGAAGGGTTGAGACAGGGGCTTTGCCGAATTTCGTTTTACAGCCCTATTGAAATGATTACGGGATTTGTAATGGATGCAGGCAATGTTTTACAGGTAACGAATTGATTTACATGTCTTAGCTGGAGCTTCCCAAGCTGAATACGAGGGTTCGATTCCCTTCACCCGCTCCAGAAAATTCAATAACCTACAAGAAATCTGTGTCACTCGTGTCAGTCCGTGTCACTTGCGCTGTTCGGCGCGGGCAACGGACACTTTTCGACTCATTTCCAATCCGTCGCCTCTGGCGTAGCGTTTTGTCATCTTTGATGTGGTGTGTGTTGCCAGATTTTGGGCGGCCTCTATCGAGTCGGTGGCATCGATTGTTTCGGAAACTGCACCTGCTTGCGTTTCCATCGTCTACACGTTTGCAGGGGAGCTACTGCATAATTCCTTAAATCGGAATCGATTTAAGGTGAAAATTATGCAGCAGATATAAAGCGCGACAGCGAACCTTTTTGCGCCATATAGGGTGAGAGGCGCTGTCGATATTTCTGATGCGTGAGAGCCCGGCACGCTTCAGGACACGGCTGAGCGTTGCCGGTGACACGCCCGTTTCGATGGAGATCTGCTTGCTCCGGCCAGGCGTTGGCGGCGCAGCGTGATGATGCGGCTTGTCAGCGTCTGATCCGTCATCCTGGGGCTTGCATGCGGCCTGGACGAGCGATCCGCCATGGCCTCGCTGTCGTATGCCGGAAGCGATCCGTTCAGCGCCGGACGATCTTGGTACAGACACCAAAGATGCGGGCCGCCTGCCAGACTGCTATGCTATTAATGACAAGACGTGCCATTCCTTTTAGACGCGATTACGTCAGTCGGGCATAAGATCCGAGATCTGTCCGTGCGATACGAGCAAGCGGGGGTTCGTCATGCTTCCGTTTTCTTCATCGATAGTGACAGCATATGCGGCAACGCCAATGTAGCGATCGGCCATTGCGCCAGCTATTTTCTCCGCAGAAGCGACGCTTGATGCTGGACGCATATCGCCCGGTACGATGCCAGCACGGTTCTTTTTAAACTGAACGACGATGATTTTTTCGGCTTCAGACATATTAATGACCTCTCGTTTGTTCTTTTTATGTTCTATTTTTTGAGAGGAGTCAATGTCGCTTTTTTCGGGCGAGGAAGGATCGAATTCGCGTTTATACGCTTCTTATACCAAGTCTCTGACATGCCCCCGCATCCTCGCCTTGAAGGCATTGCAAATATCTCAAATGCTTGGCGCGGCTTGAGATGTTTGCAAAGGCAATACCAACAGGTTGTGCTTGCCTTGCAGGAGTGAATTATGATGGGATTTCCAGACGGTCTGGACCGTTGCAGCTCGGCCTAAGCATGACCATCTGGATAAACCTCACCACCACTTTTGGTGGAACTCAATTGCATGATAACAATTAATGCGTGTTTATGTCGTTGACACGTTCTGTTTCGATCAATACGACCGATGGTAGAGTTATTTATAATATTCAACCATAAGGATTTGTTGATGGAAGCCACGGTAGAAACTACGGCAAGGCGCATCGGTGGCGGGCAGCAGGGGCAGTTCGTCGATCCGCCACAGCCAGTCGTGCCGCCGACGCTCAGCCTACCGTTGATCAACGAGCCAGCCCAGGCCAACCCACCCGCCGAAACCATGTCGGTTGGCGCGCTCGAATATCTCATCGGCACCTGGACCAACCAAAATATTGGCGCCTCCGGCCGTGGCGGACCGGAAAATCCGTTCTCCTACAATCTGATGACGCTGCCACAGTCACCCACTGCCGATCCCAGTGATCCTACTCAATCGCCGTTCGGTTATATCCTGAAGAGCATGTCTTATTATGAGGAAATAACGTTCTCGGCAATTCACGGCACGGCGGCGAATCGCGGGGGTACAGGCAGCCAGATCTCCCACGCTCTGCTCTATGAGCAGCGGGTTTATATTTCGGACGGCCCGGCCAAGGACATGCTTGTGCATTTCGAAAACGGCATTTGGGGTTTTCTTACGCCGGCGGCGCAGGAACTCGGGCCTTACGGCGACGGCGACGGCGACGGCGACGGGGAAGCGGCGGGCCTGCAGACATTCGGCACGGTGCCACCCGAGTTGCCTTACAACATCTTCAAACAGATTTCCGTGCCGCACGGTAATTCTGTGCTCGCCTGCGGTACTGTCGGTGCGAGCCCGGTACAGCAGGGTGCCCCGATGATTGGCCCGCCGCCGCAGGTGCTGCCTGCCGGGAGTATTGATACCGGCGTCTACACACGCCAGTCGGTGCAGAACCTCAACCCGGTCTATGCGCAGAACCCCAATCAGCCGCTAATGGATGCGCTGGTCGTCTCCCTGCCGATTAAGCAATTCGTTCAACTCGACGTCAATTCGGATCAAGGTGGTGGTGCCGTCGCCAACATCAACTACGAACAGGAACGCGCTGATGTGACGCAATATTACGCGACCTACTGGATCGAAGATACCGGTAACGGCCAGTTCGATCAGCTGCAATATTCTCAGACCATCATGCTAAAGATCCCGATCGTCCTGAAACCTGGTGACGCGCCGACCGAGATCACCTTTCCGCACATCACCACAAATACACTGACCAAGGTGCCGGGCAGCGGCGTGTTGGTGGGCAAAAATTAAGTGCGCTGTTTTCGTTGCGTCAATGAAGTGATTGAATATGACACTTGGTATAATACCAAGTCTCTGACATGCTGACGCATCCTCGCCTTGAAGACATTGAAAATATCTCAAATGCTTGCACGGCTTGAGATATTTTCAAAAGGAATACGAAGGGCCATCTTCCATCACTCTTCGTATACGTTTTTGTTTACGCATCGGATTCATCCGAAAACCGGTTTTTAACCTTCGGTTCGATGCTCTAAACAATACCCTTGTTCGGCTGTGCTTTTCGGTTTCGTTCGTTGCCTCTCGGCGCATGGGGGGTCTTGTTCCAGAAAAATGGCTTGGTTTTCAGCTCGATCATCGCCCGCCAGGCGGCAATGGATGTCATCAGCCAATAGAGCGGAATGAACAGGTAGCGTCTGCCGATGCGGCGGCGTTCGAATTCGGTCATGGCGGCACGGCCGAGGGCCAGGAAAATAAGATAGCTGCCGAGAATATTCACCAGGTCGATCCAGAACACCGTCAGGTCGCGCAGGGGAATGCCATCGGCGGGCGGGTTGGCCATGCTATAGACGGTCATGGTCAGGAATAGCAGAAGGGCGGGATGGCTCAGCGATGATAGCAGCATGCCGCCAATCATCAGATGAAAGACGGCAAAGGCCGATCCCCCCATTTCCTTGCAGGCGACGCGTGGTTCGCGCATGACGATCAGCCATGTCTGTAGCCAGCCCTTGAACCATCGGCTGCGCTGGCCCATCCAGATGCGGCTGCTGACGGGTGCATCTTCAAGGGTTTGCCGGGTGATCGTTTCACAGCGGTAGCCGGCCCGGAACAGTCTCAGCCCGAGATCGGCATCCTCTGTAACATTATAAGGGTCCCAGGCACCGACATCCTTCAAGGCCTCGATACGGAAATGGTTGGACGTCCCGCCGAGCGGCAAGGGCATGCCATGATAGGCAAGCATTGGCAGGGTGCCTCGAAACAAAGCCGCGTATTCGAGCGCAAACAAAGCACTAATCCAGCTTTCATCGCCATTGGCGATGATCAGCGGCGCTTGCAGGCAGGCCACTTCAGGTGGGCGGGACAGGAAATGGGCATAGGCCTCCTTGAGTTGGGCGGGATGCGGACGATCCTCTGCATCATAGAGGACCAGGAAATCACCACGTGCGCCTGAGAGCGCATAACTGAGTGCCTTCGGCTTGGTCCGCGGCCCAATCGGCGGGGTTGGGACGATCTCGATATGGGCTGGTATGTCGGCTTCTGCCAGCGCGCCCAGCGTGTCCAGGTCGTCGGCTTCGCAGACAAGCTTGATATCCAGCCTGGAAACCGGCCAGTCCAGCCGCCGCAGCCCGTCTATCAATTGCGGGATCATGCTGCTTTCCCGATAAAGCGCCACAAGAACGGTATAGACCGGAAGCTCCACCGAGGCGGGCAAGGCGGGCGGGGGGGCTGCCGCTCCGATTCTATAGGCCAGGGTCGCGGCCCGAAAGGCGAGCATGCAAAGATAAAGCAGCGATGTCAGAATATGCATCACCGCCAGCGCATCATAGCCAAAGGTGGAACAGGCGGCGAGTGTCGCCGTCAGCAGAGATCCTAGCCAGAAACCTTGTTTGCCCGTCAAGACCATGCGCGCCGAGGACAGTGGTGCCGTATCGAACAGATGTGCCGTGGCTTTTTCCACGCGGTGTCGGGCGCCAGCCTGCCAGATAGCGCCAGAAAGGGCTCTCGGCGTGGTGATGGCAAGCGATGCTCGCAAATCCGGAGCATGCGCGAGCCGCTCCTTCAAGACATGGAATTGCCGTGCCTCGGGAACGATGACGGTGATCGGCGCGCGGACTTTGTCATGCAGCCGCAATAGGCCCGGCTTACGCAATTGGCTGTCCATGTGGTCGGAATAGAGAACTTGCTCCACCGGAAGCACAGGCAGAAAGGGCAGGTCGAGATGCCGGGCGAGGGCGGCGTAATAGTCCTGCGCCTCCATGTCGCCAGTGGCCAGAAATTCCTGCTCTATCGATGTGCCATGGGCAAGCGCCTGCTGAATGAGACGCGACAGGAGCGGCTTTGGAAGCCCAAGCTGCTTCAGCACGAGCACTTCCTCGCCGAACTGGTCGACCAGATCGACGGAGGATCGCAGCAGGGGCGGTTCAGGCGCGGAAAGGGAAAATGAAAAAGAGGATATATGTGAAAATGGCGCGGCGCGTTTCCTCGCCGCGATTCCTTTGCTAAACAATAACCGTACCTCACACCCCATTTGCCTGCCCGAAAGCGATGATAATGAGCCGGTTGAAAGTTACATCCCTGAAAACCAAGGGGCGCATGAAGGCAATCACTGTATTGGCTGCTTTGACCTGTGGTGTGCTGCCTTTTCTATCCCTAGGTCTCGCACCCTTGCCTGTTCAGGCACAGGCGCTTCCGTCCCAGCAATCGGTGCCGGTCCTGTTCGATGCGCGGGCGCGGTTGCCGAAGCCGGATCTATCGGTGCTGCTGCGATTGCGGTTTCTCACAACGGTGGATTTTCCACCCTTCAGTTTTCTCGATCAGACCGGCCATTTGACCGGCTATAATATTGACCTGGTGCGGGAGATCTGCCGCGAACTGGATGTCGAGGCGAAATGCGAGGTTCAGGCCGTGCCCTTTTCCGATATGGAAATCGCGTTGCTGAGCAAGCATGGCGATGCTGCGGTGGCGGGCATGGCGGTGACGGCAGGGTTGCGGCGGGATTTTGCCTTTTCCAGACCTTATCTGATGTTGCCGGCCCGTTTCGTTGTGCCGCGTGACAATCTCGGCAAGGCCGATACGCCTGCGGCATTGGCCGGAAAGCCGGTTGGTATCGTCACGGGCACGGCGCAGGAGGCCATGCTGAAAGCATTTTTCCCGGCGATCACGCCGGTGGGTTTTGCCGATCAGGCCGCCTTGATGGATGCGCTGAAACAGAAAAAAATCCAGGCGGCCTTCGCCGATGGATTGCAGCTCTCGTTTTGGCTGGCCAGTGCCTCATCCGCCCAATGCTGCGCTTTCCTGGGAGGCCCTTTTCTATCGCAGCAGTTTCTCGGCGAAGGCATGACCATCATGGTGCGCAAGGAAGACGGCTTTCTGGCCGCCGCCTTTGACTATGCGCTGGTCTCCCTGTCGCGCAAGGGCAGGCTGGACGAATTGTCCCGCCGGTATTTTGCCGAGGGATTTTACTGAAATATCTCAAGCAGGTGTTTTATGGCTTGCGATAGCGCGCAATGGCGCTGCGCTCGATGGCCGCGCAGGTCAGCTTGTCCAGGCCAAGACGATCCCGCAGCAATTGCAGCAGGCGGATTTCCTCTGGCAGGACGGTATGATCGACAGCGGCGACTTCGACGGCCAGCGCATAGGCCGTATCGTAAAGCCGTTCCGGCAGCGCGTCGCGGATGGTTTCCAGGGTGATGTCCAGTCCTTCCGGCCCAGCCAGCATGGCACCGCAGCGTCTGGCCACATCCAATACGGTGCTTTTATCGAAGCCTTCAAAGACCGGCGTGCTGGAGACCAGATTGCCGATCCGCTCAAGTTCCCGGTCATCCATGGCATTGTCGACGGCCGAGGTCATCACCATTGCGAAAATCAGGGCATCCTGAAGGGTCACCTGGGGGGTCATGGAAATTCTGTTCCTGTCATTTGCTTTATCGTCTTGGGCTTATCTTATGGGCCATCTGGATATGGCCGAAGACCGGTTCGCCTTGAAGAATGGCGATTGCCATCTGCCGTTTCAAGAGGCTGGCATTCTGCCTCAGCAGGCCCCTGCAAAAAATCGATGAATGGCAAATAATTCCTACTGGCTGACCCAGATGATTCGGGCGATCCATTCGACGTCCTGCATATCCAATACCCGGTTCGGATGGTCGGGATTGATCGAAATGAGATCAACGGTCCGCGCCGTCTGGCGGCCCAGTACCTTGGCC
Organism: Allorhizobium ampelinum S4; assembly: GCF_000016285.1. Classification (NCBI taxonomy): domain Bacteria; kingdom Pseudomonadati; phylum Pseudomonadota; class Alphaproteobacteria; order Hyphomicrobiales; family Rhizobiaceae; genus Gillisella; species Gillisella ampelina. The sequence goes on from NC_011989.1 coordinate 500,316, forward strand.
ATGACCTCGCCATCGCAGGTTTTGACGACGACCCGGTCGCCCCGGCGCACAGGCGCACCTGGCTCAACGATCAGAATATCGCCATCGCGATAAAGTGGCTTCATACTGTCGCCCTGAATTTCCAGGGCATAGACGCCTGGCTTGGCGGAGGTCGGTAAATCCACCAGATCCCAGCCTTGTCCGGCTGGAAAACCGCCATCGTCAAAAAAACCGCCCGAGCCCGCCTGGGCCAAGCCAAGCAGCGGTATAGTGCCGATCTGCGGCGGAAAATTGCCATCCGGCAATGTCTCGTGAACGGCATTGACCTGATGGTTGTCATTGCTGATCAGCGTGACGAATTGATCGATCCGCGCACCTGTCGCTTCCAGCACCTTAGCGATGGATTCGGTCGATGGCCAGCGCATGCGTCCATCCGGCCCGACCCGCTTGGACTTGTTGAACGAGGTTGGATCAAGGCCGGCCTTTCGGGCCAGCCCGGACGGCGTCAGATGATACTGCTCGGCAAGCCGGTCAATCGCATTCCAGATTGTCTCGTGTGAAAGCATATCCCGCCAAACCCCGGCATTTATCAGCCGTCGACAAACGGCTTCGACCCACCTCGCCATATATCGGCCAAATGCGGTCGAGAGTAAAGATCTTGGAGGAATAAAATCCTCGATTGTTCCTGTTTCTGCGCACAAAGCCCAACTCGCCTCATGCCACGACGATGCGGACTGAGGAGAGCGGGCAGATCGGCATCAGGCGAGGAAGATGAAAGCCAGTCCTGCCCTCAAGCGACCATGGCCATATTGAGCCGCCCCAGTTGGATGACCGCCTGGGTTCGGCTATCGACCTTGAGCTTGAGCAGAATGGCGGAGACATGCGCCTTGATCGTGGCTTCCGAAACGCTGAGTTCATAGGCGATCTGCTTGTTCAGCAAGCCTTCGCACAACATGCCGAGCACCCGGTTCTGCTGAGGGGTCAGTGTGCGCAGCCGTGCCATGATATCGGCCAGCTCAGGGTCCTGTTCCTGATCCTCGACATAGGATGAAGGCGTGAAGATATCGCCGTTCAGCACGGTCTGGATCGCGGAGCGAATGTCATCGATGCCAGAGGATTTGGAAATGAAACCGGAAGCGCCAAGCTCCAGCGAGCGGCGGATCGTGGCGCAATCGTCGGTGGCCGAACAGATAATGATCGGCAGGCTGGAAAACTCCGCACGCAAGGCCATCAGGCCGGAAAAGCCGCTGACGCCTGGCATGGCCAGATCAAGCAGCAGGACATCGGCATCCGGATGCTGATCCGCCGCCAGTCGGGCCGCCTCGAAATCGCCAGCTTCGACAATGTCCTGCCTGCCATCCATGCCGCTCACGGCTTGCCGGAGCGCGCCGCGAAACAAGGGATGATCGTCCGCGATAATGATTGTTTGCTCAGCCATCGTCTGCCCCCTCCCAAGAGCTTTCGTTGTGCAGCACCGCCCGCGTCTGTCGCGTCGGGATGTTAGTTTAACGTTTGTTCTGCTGTTTGTGCAAGCGGGAACACCGAGGCCGGCGTCCGATCGCCCAATTCCCGGCTCTAATCCTGTGCTGAAGGGATGCAAGATAGCATTCTATTCATAGGGTTGGGTCAGGAATTAAATAATACCATAGATTGCTTTAGGTGAACAATACATCAAGCCGAAAGTGGCGGTTACGAAAATGATCATGCCTGGAGTGTGCTTTGATATATTGATGCCAGTCACTCCAGGGCTATGTGATGGCCAGCGCCATAGGGGACGAATTCGGTTCATTTCCGCCGTCCGATGCTGTCTGGCGTGGACAAGTCGTTGCTGTTGGGGCAAACCGGCGCAACGCTCGTGTCCCAAGATCGCGATAAGGATGACATCATGGCAAATGCACTCTACAAGATCGTGCCAGACGCCCTCTGGCAAAAGGCCCGTGCCGATGGTGTGTTTGCCGGTGCGCCAATCGATCTCCAGGACGGTTTCATCCATTTTTCCACTGCGATCCAGGCGAAGGAAACCGCAAGGCTGCATTTTGCCGGACAACAAGACCTGTTGCTGGTCGCGGTCGATGGGGAGGCACTGGGAGCGGCCCTGATATTTGAACCCTCACGCGGCGGCGCGCTGTTTCCGCATCTTTATGCGCCCTTGCCGCTCTCCGCTGTTTTGTGGGAAAAGCCACTGCCGCTTGGAAAAGACGGCCTGCACCAGTTTCCGGAGGAGATGGCATGATCGATCCGTTCAAGCGTTTCGCTCGCCCAGGCCTGTTTCTGTTCGATGCCGAAACCGCCCATGGCCTGTCGATTGCCGGGTTGAAAACCAGCCTGATGCCGAAATGCCACTTGCCGGACGATCCCAGGTTGGCGCAGACTGTTGCTGGTCTGCATTTTCCCAACCCACTCGGCATGGCGGCAGGCTATGACAAAAACGCTGAAGTGCCGGACGAATTGCTGGGTCTCGGCTTCGGCTTTGCAGAAGTGGGAACGCTGACGCCAAAGCCGCAGGGCGGTAATCCCAAGCCCCGGATTTTCCGGTTGGTCCGCGATGAGGCCGTCATCAATCGTCTCGGATTTAATAATCAAGGTCATGAGGCTGCCTTTGCCAGGCTGTCGGCGCGAGCAAGCCGGCCGGGCGTGGTCGGCATCAATATCGGTGCCAATAAGGATGCCGAGGACCGGATTGCCGATTATGTCACGGGCATTCGTCGCTTTTATCCGCTGGCCAGCTATTTCACCGCCAATATTTCCTCGCCCAACACGCCGGGCCTGCGCGATTTGCAGGCAAAGGATAGTCTCGGTCATCTGCTGGACGCGGTGCTTGCCGCCCGCGCCGATGAAGCGGCCAAGGCGGGCCGTCGGGTGCCGGTCTTCCTGAAAATCGCCCCTGATCTGACCGAGGAAGGCATGGATGACATTGCCGAAGTGGTTCTGGCCCGCGATCTGGATGGGTTGATCGTCTCCAACACCACGCTGTCGCGCGATGGCCTGACGGATACAAGGCAGGCGGGCGAGGCGGGCGGATTGTCGGGCAAGCCCTTGTTCGAGAAATCGACGGCGGTGCTGGCGCGTATGCGCCACCGGGTTGGCTCGGCCCTGCCGATCATTGGCGTCGGCGGTGTTTCCTCGGCGCAGACGGCGCTGGAGAAAATCAAGGCCGGTGCCGATCTGGTGCAGCTCTATTCCTGCATGGTGTATGAAGGGCCGGGCCTGCCCGCCGCCATCGTCAAGGGCCTGTCACAGGCGCTGGACCGCGATGGTATTGCCTCGATTGCGCAACTGCGTGACAGCAGGGTTGATTACTGGCGGGCGCTGAAGGTCTGATCGCGGCGGCTTTTGAGCCGCAGCGCCAGGAAAAGGCCGCGAAACGCCAGAAACAGGTTGAGCGCCAGCCATAGGCCGTGATTGCCTAGCAGCGGCACGAACAGCGCCAGCGCAATAAGATAACCGGCAAAGGCCGCCAGCATCATATTGCGCATATCGCTAGACCAGGCGGCCCCGATGAAGACCCCGTCCATCTGGAAGGCCAGCGCCCCGGTCATCGCGGTCATGGCGGCCCAGGGCAGAAACTCGCGTGCCACGCGGCGAACCTCTTCAGCCGTCGTCATCATGTCGATGATCGCTCCACCTGCGCCCAGGAAAAACAGCAGGCTGGTGAGCGCCAGTCCGAAGGACCAGAGGCTGGTGAGCCTGACGGCCTGGTCGAAAGCGGGGCGGTAGCGGGCACCGACAGCCCGGCCAACGATCTGTTCGGCAGCATTGGCAATGCCATCCAGATAGAAGGAGGCAATCATGAAGAAATTCATCAGCAGCGCATTGGCGGCAAGGGTCACGGCCCCAAAGCCGGTGCCGATCCGGGTCAATACCGTGAAGGCCGCCAGCAGCACGAAGCTACGGATCAGGATATCGCGGTTGAGGGCAAACAATTGGGCGAGCTTGTTGCGATCCAGCAATTCGGCCAGGGACGGAAACAGTGCCTTGTCGGTGCGGGCCAGAATGATCGCCAACCCCGCAAGCGTGGCGGTGGCTTCCCCGGCCACGGCCCCCCAGGCGACGCCGGATACGCCCCAGCCAAGATGAAGACCAAGGTAGATTGAAAGCAGAATATTGACGCCGTTCAGCGCAATTTGCAGGCCAAGCGCCAGCGCGCCTTTGCCGCGCCCCAGGATGAAGCCCATGATGGTGAAGTTGGCGAGCGTCAACGGCCCGGCCAGGATGCGGGTGGAAAAATAGATCGACGTCACCTCCGCCACCCGTCCCTGTGGCCCCATCAGCGCCAGCCCGGCCTTCAGCAGCAGGGGAGACAGCAGCAGCAACAGCAGCCCAATGCCCACCGACAATATCATGGAGCGACAGAACACCGCCACCTGATCGCGTGCATCCTGACGGCCATGCGCTTGCGCCACCAGCGCCGTGGTAGAGGCGCGCAGGAAATTGAGGCTGGCAAACACCAGATCGAACAGCACGGCACCAATTGCCAGGCCCGCAAGCGCTGCGGCTTCGCCGGTTCGACCAATGACGGCGGTATCGGTAATGCCCAGAAGCGGTGTGGTGATATAGCCAATGGTCATCGGAATGGCGATGGCCAGCACGCCGCGATGGGTCACACGAAAAGCGCGGTCGGGGGGATTGGCGATGGTCATGAAAGGCTCCAGCAGGCGAGGAACGGCGCGCCGAAGCCCTTTATCACCCGATTCTTAAGCGAATGCCAGTTGGCGGCGGTCCCATTTCGCTCTCTGGACGTGGCGTGCCGGACAGAACCATGGCCCAATACGGCTTGTTGCCGCGTGACGGTATGCGCGCCACGGCCACACCCAGCCCGTGATAGGGGCCGAGCATGTTTTCCAGATGATGGGACGAGTTGATCCAGGCCTGCATGGCGGCATCTGCCGTCTGCTGCAACATGGCGACATTTTCAGCCGCTGGAAGCTGGACATTTCCTGAGCGCATCCGCGCCCCGAAACTGTCGCCTACACCAATCAGATGTGCCATTTTCTCAGCCTGGGCCATGCGATTGGCCTGGAACATCGCGGCCTTGGCGGCCTGCGGATCGCTAACCAGCACCGGCTTGCCGTTCTTCTGGCGTAATGCGTTGACCATCGGCAGAAAGGCAGCGGTCTCGTCCTCAACATCTGACGGGGCGGAAGGCTTGAGCGCAGGCGTGGCGCAACCGCTCAGCAGGGCTGCAAGCCCAAGGCCGCCCAGCGCCAAAAGCTCGCGGCGGCCAGCCTTTGGCGTTGAGACGGCCTGGGGCATCAAGAGGGATTTGGATCGCATGTTATTTCCGCAGATTGAGAAGCCGGATCAGGATGAAAACCGGAATGACGATACTGGCGCCCAGCAACAGATAGTCTCCGAACTGGCCGAGTGCCGCAAACCCCTTGTGCCAGACATCCAGGATGAAATGCCGGATACCCTCAATAATGTCATAGGGGTAAATGCCGAATATCCGCATGACAAAGCCGACGATCACCGAAACGACGAGCAGTTTGATGATCGTTCGGCCAATCGAATCGCCCAGAAATCTGTTCACGCCATCGGTCATGGCCTAGTCTCCTGTTTCCCGCTCCGTTGAGCATAGGCCCACATAAGCATTGGATTATGGCGGTGCAAGCGCGATGAGGGCTGTTGTTGGTGGTGACAAGATTCCGCTTGCGTTTTTCAAGGCTTGCTCCATTGCTCCGCAATCGTATTTTGAGGATCGTTCGACATCCATGCACGGCATTCAGCCCGCCTTTGGCCCTCTCTCTCCTGGACAACGCTCTTCCGGCGATATCACTGCTGACCGCCGCGCTGATTATGCCCGGATGCTCTCGGAAAGCGGCGATCACGCCGCTGCCGCAGAGCTGATGGAACAGGCGCTGGAACTCGCCCCGGCCTGGGTGGCGGGGTGGTTTCTGCTGGGGGAATACCGGGCCAAAGCGGGCTTGATCGAGACGGCAGCGGATGCCTATCGGCAGGTGCTGACACTCGACCCCGAGGATATTTTTGCCGCTGGGCTGAAACTGGTGCTGATCGGTGCGCAAGCCATGCCGGAAAAGCCGCCGAGCCGCTATGTGGCAGCGCTGTTTGACGATTATGCCGACCGCTTCGACACAGCCCTCGTGGACAAGCTGGACTACCGGGTGCCGAAAAAGCTGGCGGCGATGATTTCACGGATTGGTGGTGCGGACCGACGCTATCGCCGCACTGTGGATTTCGGCTGTGGCACCGGCTTGCTGGGCATGGAACTGCGGCCATGGGTCGATCACCTTGAGGGCTACGATCTATCCTCGGCCATGCTGACCAAGGCACGGGAAAAACAGATCTACGATGATCTGGCGATCGCGGATTTGTCGCTTGATGCGGAGGCCTGCGGTCTGTTTGGTCCCGCAAAGGGCGAGGGAAGAGGGCGGGCGGATCTGGTCACGGCAGCCGATGTGCTGATGTATCTCGGCGCATTGTCCGGCGTCTTTTCGCTTGCTGCGGATCTTCTGGAACGGGGCGGCTATTTCGCCTTTTCCGTCGAAAAACAGCGGGGAGAGGAGAGTTTCAGCCTGGCGCAATCGCTGCGCTACCAGCATAGCGAGGCCTATGTGGTCTGCGAACTGGAAGCCAAAGGCTTTACCCTGCTCGAAAGCCAGCAGGAGGTCATTCGCATGGATGGCGGAAAACCCATCCAAGGCATTCTGTTTGTTGCGGCCAAGACGGGCTGAAAGACCGAATATTGCGATCTTGCCGATAGGTCAGTCTTGCTGACGCAACCCGCTTGAAACCTGCCGGATTTCAGGCATCCTGATAGATAAAGCTGCGGAAAATCCGCCTGTCCAGATGGAGAATGGTGATGGCATTGATGAGCAATCTGTTCGGCATCTGGAACGATAATCCCACCCGTCACAACCGGGCCGAGGATATCCAGGGCATTATCTGCGGAACAATGATTTCGGCGCTCGGCCTCTATCTGATTGCCAAGATTGGTCTCGTCACCAGCGGCATCGCGGGTCTTGCCTTCGTCATCCATTACTGGACGGGCTGGAGCTTCGGTCTGGTGTTCTTCCTGCTCAACATGCCTTTCTACATTCTCTCCATCAAACGGGTCGGCTGGGACTTTACCCTCAAAACCTTCGTGGCCGTGGCGCTGACCTCGTTTCTCGTCGAAATCGAAAGCCGTTTCATCGTCATCGAGAGCATCAACCCAGTCTGGGGCGCTATCCTCGCGGGTCTCCTGCTCGGCTTCGGCCTGCTGGCTCTCTACCGCCACCGCGCCAGCCTCGGCGGCATCGGCATCCTCGCGGTCTTCGTCCAGGACCGTTTCGGCATCCAGGCGGGATTGGTGCAATTGGCCTTTGATGTCGTGGTCATGGCCCTCGCATTTACCGTGGTCAGCCCGTGGGTGGTTGGCTGCTCGATTATCGGGGCAGTGGTGCTGAATGTGTTCGTGCTGATCAACCATCGGTCGGATCGGTATATTGCGTTGCGGTGATTAAAAATCACGATGCGGTCTTCCGCCTTCCGTCTTGACCTCAACCTTTAAATGTCGTGACTACCAGTCCAGGGTTGTAGGTCTCGCTGGAGGGGTGCCATGAAGGTTGGAAGGTGTCTCCTTGCTGCGGTGCTTATTTTGACCGCTGGGCAGGCGAATAGTGCGGGATTGAAGTCCTTCGACATTCCTGCCGATGCGCAAGGCCCCCTGCTGAAAGCTGTGGAGTGGTCGCCCTGTGCAAAGCCAGATGGAGAGATCAAGGCTGGCCCCTTTATTCTTCCGGGAGTTCGAGACTGTCCGGTTGAGGGAGAAAATCGACCACTGATTGTGATTTCCCATGGCTTTGGCGGCACCAATCTCAGCCATCATGACACAGCAGAGGCATTGGCGGACGCAGGATTTGTCGTTGTGGCGATCAATCACCCTGACGATACCGCTGCAAATAAAGAGAGACAGCATAATCTCAAGGCTTTGATCAGTCGCCCGGTAGACGTGAAGCGGGTCATCGACTTCATGCTCGGTTCTTCCCCGGATGCGGCCAGGATTGATCCTCAGTCTATCGGCTTTTTCGGATTTTCCCGAGGCGGATATACTGGGCTTGTTCTGGCAGGGGCGAACCCTGATTTTCGAAGCTTGCCTTCGCAGTGCCAAGATCAGAATGCAGCATCCTGTGATCACGCAAACCAGAATTCATTGCCAAAACAGGCCTTGCAACATGATCCGCGTATCAAAGCTTTTGTGATCGCCGATCCACTCAGCAGTTTTTTTTCTGCGCCAAGCAGCGTGCAGAATGTCACTGCACCCATCCAGATGTGGGGCTCTCAATATGGCGGAGATGGTGTGTCGCCAGAAAACCTTCTGACTGTTGCTAGCAATTTGCCTGACAAACCTGACTTTCATACCGTGCCAAACTCTGAACATTTTGCATTTTTGACCATCTGCCCCGCAGAACTGATTAGAAATCTGCCGGAGCTTTGCACCGATAGACAGGGCTTTGATCGGGCTGCATTTCATCAAGAGTTTAATAGGCAGGTCATCGCATTTTTTAAGGCGCATCTATAGAATGTTAGTGGCGCTCCTGACATTTCAGTCCGCGCCGTTTTTGAAGTTACTTTGTTTCAAACTGCCGTCTTCACAACTCCATAGAAATTAAACCGCCCATAGAAGGTCTTGTCCTTGTACGCCATCGCTTGCAAGATCGGCGTTGGTAGAGAACAAAGCCGATGCCGGGCACGGGACGCCAACAAATTTAAAGTGCCACAGCATTTTGCGCCTTCTATAAATCCATTTGCATCTTAAAATCGAAGTCTCCACTCTCCGGCATCACTGAAATCCAGGCCAGCCTTGATCAGGATCAAGGGTGATGGACGTGTTTTCTCCCATGATCCAGACAACGGCAGTCATAATGGATACACGCATATTCCTGTTGTAATTCATGAGGATAAGTCACGATTTGACGCTCGTGCCGTTGCATTTTTTGCAAAAGCCCCTGGTATTTAGGGGTATCCGCCAGAAGGATATTTATAATGTTGGAAAACAAGGTCAATCGACAGGTTATTGTCTGGACCACCCTTGTCGGTGGTTTCATCAGTTCACTGGTCAAATGGGGATCTGAGGTCAATATGCCGCCGCGCGTGCCGGGCGAAGTGTCACCTCCGGGGGCTCATATCGATGCATGGCTTGGAGGATTTGGCTTCAATTCGCATTCGCTCGATTACATCTATCAGGGCGTCACCGTGCCTGGAGCTGTCACGCTGTATCACTGGCTGTTCAGTTTCGCCTTTGCCCTGGTCTATGTCTTTGCTTCCGCCTATTGGCCGAAGATCAGGCTCTGGTACGGCGCTTTTTATGGATTGATCATCACCGTGGTGATGCATGGATTTCTTATCCCGTTGCTCGGCTTTCGAAATCCGGTTTATGCCAATGGCGCCACAGGATGGCTGTGGAACCTCAACGCCTTTGAGCTTTGGAGCGAGATCCTCGGCCATATCTATTGGTCGGTCTCGATTGAAATTTGCATGATTGCGGTTCTTGCCTATTTCGCCAGGCCTATTCAGGGCGATTGGGTCAAGGCTTAAACCCTATGACCACATAAAAGCGGGGAGGCATTTCTGCCTCCCCGTTCTATTTTGCTTGGCAATCAGGCCGCCTGCTTGGCTGCCCCATAGGGATCAAACCGCCCGTAGAAGGTCTCGCCCTTCTGCGCCATCTCCTTGAGCAGCGGCGTTGGTGCAAAATGCGGGCCGTAGTCCTTGGCCAACCGTTCGCAGAGTGCCACGAATGTCTTCACGCCCATGCCGTCGATGTAGGACAGCGCACCGCCGGTATAGGGGGCAAAGCCGAAGCCAAGGATAGAGCCGACATCGGCTTCGCGGGGGTCAACCACGATGCCTTCTTCCATGGTGCGGGCCGCTTCCAGGGCGATGGTCGCCAGGAAACGCTCTTGCAGGGTCTTGACGTTGACGTCATCCGGCTTTTGCTGCGGATAAAAGTCCTTCAGGCCCGGCCAGACATGCTTTTTGGCAGGCTTGGCGGGGTAGTCGTAAAAGCCCTTGCCATTCTTGCGGCCAAAGCGTTCTTCCTTCTCGACCATGCGGGCCACCAGTTCCATATGGCGCGGGTCCACGGCCTTTTCACCGAGATCGGCAATGGTCGCCTTGAGGATCTTGTAGGACAGATCGATTGCCACTTCATCGTTGAGGGACAGCGGACCAACCGGCATGCCGGCGAATTTCGCGGCATTTTCGATCATCACCGGCGGCACGCCTTCCAGCAGCATGTCGTAGCTTTCCGCCATGTAGCGCAGTACGCAGCGATTGACGAAGAAACCACGGGTATCATTGACGACAATCGGCGTCTTCTTGATGGCCGCCACATAGTCGAGAGCCACCGCCAGCGCCTTGTCGCCGGTCTCCTTGCCGAGGATGACTTCCGTCAGCATCATCTTTTCGACCGGCGAGAAGAAATGCACGCCGATGAAATCAGCAGGACGCTTGGAGTTCTTGGCAAGACCGGTGATCGGCAGGGTCGAGGTGTTGGAGGCAAAAATTGCCCCTTCCGGCAGCACGGCCTCAACCTTTTCGATCACGGCCTTCTTGACGTCGCGGTCTTCAAACACCGCTTCGATCACCAGATCAGCATCCGACAGCGATGAATAATCGTCGCTGGGGGTGATCAGAGACAGCAGCTTTTCGCCGTCTTCCTTGCTCATCTTGCCCTTGCCGATTGCACCCGACACCAGGCCTTCAGCCACGGACCTGCCCTTGTTGGCAGCCTCCATGTCGCGGTCGATCAGCACTACGGGCAGACCGGCGGCGGCAGTGACATAGGCAATCGATGCGCCCATGAAACCAGCGCCAACCACGCCAACCTTCTTGAGGGTGCTTTTCGGCTGGCCTGCCGGGCGGCGCGCGCCCTTGCCAAGCTCCTGAAGCGAGATGAACAGCGAGCGGATCATCGAGAAGGCTTCGGTGGTCTGGACGATTTCGGTGAAATAGCGCTGTTCGATGCGAAGGCCGGTGTCGAACGGCACCTGCAAGCCCTCATAGACGCATTTCAGGATCGCCAGAGCGGCCGGATAATTGCCGGAGGTTTCACGGCGCAGCACAGCCGGTGCCGCTGGCCAAAGCTGGGCCGATGCCGGTGTCCAGATGCCGCCGCCGGGAGCCTTGAAGCCCTTTTCATCCCAGGGAGCAACCGGCTTCAAGCCATCCTTGATCATCTGCTTTGCAGCCGAAATGAGCTGATCCGGCTCCACCACCTGATGCACGAGGTTCATGGCCTTGGCGCGCTGCGGCGTCAGGGTCTGGCCGGTGGTCATCATTTGCAGGGCGTCCTGGGCATTGGCCAGACGCGGCACACGCTGGGTGCCGCCAGCGCCGGGGAAGATGCCAACCTTGACTTCCGGCAGCGCCAGCTTCACCGATTTGCCGTTGGAGACCACGCGGCCATGGCAGGAGAGCGACAGCTCAAACGCGCCGCCCATGCAGGTGCCGTTGATGGCGGAGACCCAGGGCTTGCCATTGGTCTCGATCTTGCGCCACAGCCAGCTCATCCGGCCAGCGGAGTCGAACAGTTTTTGCACGGCATTGGCCGGGTCCTTGGCGCGCTCTTCCTCCACCATGGAAAACATGCCGCGGATCATGCTGAGATCGGCACCGCCGGAGAAGGCGGATTTGCCTGATGTGAAGACCACGCCCTTGACGGCGGCATCCGCGACGGTGGCATCCACAATCGCTTCGATTTCGTCCATCACTTCCATGGTGAAGACATTCATGCTCTTGTCGGGCATGTCCCAGGTGACAAGGGCAATGCCGTCTGCATCGGTCTCAACGGTGAAATTCTTATAGGTCATTGTCATCCCTCCCGATCAGACTCGTTCAATAACGGTAGCGGTGCCCATGCCAGCCCCGATGCAGAGCGTCACCAGTGCGGTGTTCAGGTCGCGCCGCTCCAGCTCATCCAGCACGGTGCCGAGGATCATCGCGCCGGTAGCACCCAGCGGGTGGCCCATGGCAATCGCGCCGCCATTGACGTTCATGACATCATGGGACACGTCAAAATGCTGCATGAAGCGCAGAACCACGGCGGCAAAGGCTTCGTTCAGCTCGAACAGATCGATGTCGGCCAGCGTCATGCCGGTTTTCTTCAACAGCTTTTCCGTCACATCGACAGGGCCGGTCAGCATCAAGGCCGGATCGGAGCCGATATTGGCAAAGGCGCGAATGCGGGCGCGGGGCTTCAATCCCATGCTCTCGCCGCCGGTCTTGGAGCCGAGCAGCACAACGCCGGAGCCATCCACAATACCGGACGAATTGCCCGCATGGTGGACGTAATTGATTTTCTCAATCTCGGGATGCGCCTGAATGCCGACGGCTTCAAAGCCGCCCATTTCACCGGGCATCTGGAAGGAAGGGTTGAGACCCGCCAGCGACTGCATGTCAGTACCGGGGCGCATATGTTCGTCGCGGTCCAGAATGGTCAGGCCGTTCTGGTCCTTCACGGCGACGACCGATTTGTCGAAATAGCCATTTGCCCAGGAATTGGCGGAGCGTTTCTGGCTTTCCACCGCATAGGCATCCACATCATCGCGGGAAAAGCCATACTTTGTGGCGATCAGATCGGCGGACACGCCCTGCGGCATGAAAAAAGCCGGGAAGTTGACGGATGGGTCCATGAACCACGCCCCACCCGACATGCCAAGGCCAACACGTGACATGCTCTCCACGCCACCGGCAATGACGATATCATCCGCACCCGTGGCAATCTTGCCTGCGGCCAGATTGATGGCATCAAGACCAGACGCGCAGAAACGCGAGATCTGTATGCCCGGAGCCTTGGTGGAATAACCGGCCTCAAAGGCCGCAGCCTTGGGGATCACCGCGCCAGCATCCATGACAGGATCGACGCAACCCATGATGATGTCATCGACGGTGGATGTGTCGAGACCGTTGCGGTCGCGGATGGCTTCCAGCGCCTTGGCGGCCAGGCGCACGGATGGCACTTCATGCAGTGCGCCATCCTTCTTGCCGCGGCCGCGCGGCGTGCGCACGTGGTCGTAAACATAGACTTCAGTCATCGTCTCTCTCCCCGGAGCGCATAGCTCCTGAATTTTTTCAATGGTTTATCCCCTCCAGGGACACGCCAAATTCAATCAAAATGCTTCGGCGGCCATCGCCATCACGCTGTCAGCACCCGCTTCGATGCGCGACTTGCGCAAGGCGGTTTCCGGCATGATCTTTTCCATGAAGAAGCGACCGGTCAACAGCTTGTTGTTGTAGTAATCAGCATCACTAGGGCCACTTTCAAGTGCCTCATGGGCGGCCTTGGCCATTTTGGCCCACATATAGCCCAGCACAACCAGACCGAAGAGATGCATGTAATCGGTCGAGCCAGCACCGGCATTGTCGGGCTTGGCCATGGCGTTTTGCATGAACCACATGGTGGATGCCTGAGCATCGTTCAGCCCCTTCTTCAGCTGCTTGGTGAAGAAGGACAGCTTTTCATTCTCGCGGTTTTCCTCGCAGAAGGCACCGATTTCGTTGAACAGCGCCATCACGGCGCGGCCACCGTTCAAGCCCAGCTTGCGGCCGACCAGATCCAGCGCCTGAATGCCGTTCGCCCCTTCATAAATCATCGCGATGCGGGCATCGCGTACATACTGGCTCATGCCCCATTCTTCGATATAGCCATGGCCGCCATAGACCTGCTGGGCCATGACCGCATGGTCAAAGCCCTTGTCGGTCAACACACCCTTGAGGATCGGCGTCATCAGGCCGAGAATGTCATCGGCGGTCTGCTTTTCAGCCGCATCACCGGCGCGGTGGGCAATGTCGGATTTCAGCGCGGTCCAGAGCGTGAAGGCGCGGCCTGCTTCGTTGAAGGCCTTGATGGTCATCAGGGCGCGGCGAATATCGGGGTGAACGATGATCGGGTCGGCCGTTTTATCCGGCGCCTTTGCGCCAGACAGCGAGCGGCCCTGAATACGCTCCCGCGCATAGGTCACGGCGTTCTGATAGGCGATTTCGGCAATCGACAGGCCTTGCAGGCCGACGCCCAGACGGGCCTCGTTCATCATCACGAACATCGCCGACAGGCCCTTGTTCTCCGCGCCGATCAGATAGCCGGTGGCCTCGTCATAGTTCATCACGCACGTGGCATTGCCGTGAATGCCCATTTTGTGTTCGATGGCACCGCAGGACACACCATTTTTGGCACCCAGCGCCCCGTCTTCACCGACGATGACTTTGGGGACGATGAACAGCGAAATGCCCTTGGTACCCTCAGGCGCGCCTTCGATACGGGCGAGAACCAGATGGATGATATTCTCGCTCATCCCGTGTTCACCAGCCGAGATGAAGATTTTCTGGCCGGAGATTTTATAGGTGCCGTCACCATTGGGAACGGCCTTGGTGCGCAGCAGGCCAAGGTCCGTGCCGCAATGGGGCTCAGTCAGGTTCATGGTGCCGGACCATGTGCCCTCGACCATTTTCGGCAGATAGGTCTGCTTTTGTTGGTCGGTGCCATGCGCCAAAATGGCGGCAATCGCCCCTTGTGTCAGGCCCGGATACATCATCAAGGCCATGTTGGCCGACGACATATATTCCCCAACGGCGGCATGCAGCACGTAAGGCAGGCCCTGGCCGCCATATTCCGGTGGGACGGCAAGGCCGCTCCAGCCACCGGCGCAATAGGCGTCATAGGCTTCCTTGAAACCCTTCGGCACGGCCACGGAGCCATCCGCATTGCGGGTACAGCCTTCCTGGTCGCCGGAAAGATTGAGCGGAAACAGTTGCTCTTCGGCAAGCTTGGCAGCTTCGCCGACAATCGCCTCGATCATGTCGGGCGTCGCGTCTTCAAAACCGGGCAGGTTGTTGTAGCGCTCCAGGCCCAGCACTGTGTTCAGAATGAAAAGCGTGTCCGCGACAGGTGCCTTATAGACGGGCATGGTCAATGTCCTCCAGATTGCGGCCGGCGTCCTCCCCGGCGATGTTCTGTCTTACAAAATATTGACGTGCGCGTAAACGTCAATACGCAAAAATGTGAATTTGAAGAATGCGCCCTGCCAATGGGTAGGCCAGATCGACAAGGAATTTTTGCAGTGGACACCAAAGGGGCGATGACCGTCGCGCATATATCACGCTGGATATCTCGTTTGGCGACACAATAGGAGGCTCACACCGAAAAGGTTAAAAATCTCAGCCATTCTTAACGGGTTGTTTACCACGTTTCCCCGATTCTGCTGCGGAATGATTTGCGCCGCCTCAAGATGAGAATTGCAACCTCCAATCCCGGGTTTGGGGGAGGGGAGCAGGTCTTGGGGCAGGCCCGAAACGCGAAGCGAGTTTGGAATATGAACGGACAGCGGTCTCCATCGCAGAGCTATAGAGCTCCCGGCCAGATGCCGCCTCACCAGGTGGAGACGCGTCAGGCTGACCCTCGCCCCGTCGGTGCCTCGTCGCTGGATGCCCTGAGCCGCACGATCGAGGGGCTGGAGGCGCGGATCGAAGGTCTGATGAATGGCATCTCCGGCGGCGTCTCCAGAGATGTTCGCTCGGCAACCAGTGCTTTTTCCGATAAGCCATTGCAGGCTTCGGCAGAGATGCCGCCTGCTGCGACCTCTTCTGTTCCTGCCGACCGGCTCGATCCGTTGGCCGAAATCCGCGCCCGGCAACGGGCGTTGGAAGCGGCACGCCCACCCGCTCCGGGACGGGCGTCGCTGCGCGACAGCGATCCGAAATATCAAGCGCCTGAGAGTGTTTCAGTGCGCCCGCCCCAGGTGCTGGAATTGGCCCCGCAACTGATGGCTGGCAGTAGTGCCGCGCCCTTGCCGGATTTCTATAAGGCCCTGTCTACCCTGCGCGCTGACCTGCGCCAGGATATCAGCGAGAGCCTTGCTGGCGAAATCGGTGCTTTGCGCTCCGATATCCAGGATATCAGGGTTATGGCTGAAGAAAGCCGTGAAGCCGCTGGCCTGCGTGAGGATTTCATGCGCATGGCCGACAGCCTGGAGCGGATCGGCCATCCCGCCGCGCCCGAAACCGAAGCATTGCGGGCCGATTTCGAGGAATTGCGCTCGTTGATGGACGGACTTGCCCGCGATAGCGGCACACAGACCATGGAAACCCGTTGGAGCGCGCTTGAAGCCCGGCTCGACACCATCGCGCCTGAGCGCATCCAGCAGGACCTGTTGCAGCTTGCCTACCGGCTGGATGAGATCAAGCAGCAATTGGGCACGATCGGTGATGTGCGCTCCGTGCGGCTCCTGGAAGACAAGCTGGTTGCCATTGCCAAGGCGCTTGAACATATCGGCCAGCATCTGGAGCCCAACAGCCAGGCGATGCTGGAGCAGTTCGGCCAGCTCGATCACCGTCTGGACGAGATTTCTCGCGCCATTTCCGTTGCCGGACGTCATGGTGGGCAAGCCACCGACCCGCGTCTGATCGAGCGTCTGGAAGACCGGATCGCCACGATTGCCCATCATCTGGAACTGATTTCCGAGCAGACCGCTGGGTTTCCGGCTGGCGATCTTGACCGCCGTCTCGAAGCGCTGTCGCTGAAAATTGAGGATCTGGCGCACCAACAGGCCGCCCAGCGGCTGGAAGAGCGGCTGGACGATCTGACCCGCATGCTGGAAATGTCGCAGCGTGAAAGCCTGCAACCCGAACTGACCGGCTATCTCTCCGATATCTCCCGCAAGATCGACGCGCTGGACCATGCTTCGCTGAGCGACAAGCTGGCCGAGCAGATTGCCGTGATCGGTAGGCGAATCGATCAGATCGATGCTCAGCCGACGGTATCATCGGTGGATGAAAACCTGCTGCGCAGCCTGGACGACCGGCTTTACTCCATCGCTGCCCGTCTGGATGAGACGAGTGCCTCGCCATCCGGTGATGGCTCCGCCATTGCCGGGTTGGAACAGCAGATCGCCCATCTCTCGGCGCTGATCAGCGCCTCGCCCTTGACGGACAATGGCCAGGGTGAGCGTATCGAAGGCCGGATGGCGGCCCTTGAGGATTATCTGGCGACCAGCGACGAGTATATCGTCGAGGCGGCCCGCCAGGCCGCCGAAGCTGTGATGGACAATTATGCCCGCCAAAGCCCGGCCTCCGTTCAGGTGGCGGGACAGGACCAGATTGCCGAAACACTGGGCGTTCTGGCCGATCACCTGCGCCACCTGGAAGAAATCAGCCGGGGCGGGGAGGAACGCAGCCACCGTACCGTCGAGGCTTTGCACCAGACCCTGGTGCAGATTGCTGAAAAACTCGACCAGATGGACCGCCGGACTGCCACCGCCAACAGTGAGGAAGATCGCGCCGATAAGTCGGTTGCGGCTGCGCAGCGGACCGCGTCCGTTGAGACCGACGTGGAACCGGTTGTTGACCTTCTTCAGGCTGAAGACACTATCGATGCGCCCGCTCATGCCGAGGCTCGTCCGCAGAGCGATGATGGGAAGGCCGCGAAACCCAGCCTGATCGCCGGTTTGAGCCGGCGCCTGAAGCCGAAGATCAAGAAAGCGCAGACCGAGACCGCGACTCCGGCAAAGGCCGCCGCTCCGCAGCCGCGTCAGATGATCGAGGATGCGCCTTCCATCGATCCCGTTGATATCCTCCCCCCGGAAGAGGCCAATGAATTGCTGGAACCTGGTTCCGGCAAGCCGGATGTGCGCAAGATCCTGGAAAAGGTCCGGGCGCGTCAGCAGGCCGGTTCTGCACCGGCTGAACCTGCGCTTGGTGCGGCAGGTGTAAAACCGGCATCAGCGGATGACCGGATGGATTTCATTGCCGCAGCGCGCCGCGCCGCACAGGCGGCAGCCCAGGAAACCGATCGGGCCAGCCGCCCTAGCCGGACAGCCCTTGCTGACGAAGTCGCTGGCGGCTCGGCCTTTTCCAGATATCGTCGCCCGATCCTGATGGCGGTCGGCGCGCTTTTGCTGGCGGCCCTTGCCGTCTCGGCAGTAAAGACGCTTGGCGGCGGCAATGCTCCGGCTCCGGCCGCGCAAGCGCCTGCCACACCGGCACCTGCCAAACTGGCACCCTCTGCGGCCATTGAGGCACCTTCGATCCAGCAGGCACCTCAACAACCAGTTCGGGCGGTCGAGATCAAGGCCGAAGCGCCGCAATCCCAGCCCGCGGTGGAAAGCACCGAGGCCGAGCTATCTTCCGCGCCGGTCATTCCGGTGACGTCACCGACAGGACAGGCCAGCCTTTCCTCCACCCCGATGGATGGCAGCCAGACGGTCGCCGGTCTCTCGGCTCAACCGCCGATGCCGGATGCGGCCCAGGCCGGATTTACCGCCCCGAAGACTGAGGCGGTCAAGCCGCTGTTTGAGGTGCCCGCCGATCTGTCTCCCGCTTCCCTGGTGACGGCTGCCAAGGCGGGCGAGCCAGCTGCCCTATTCGAAATCGGTTCGCGCTATATGGAAGCACGCGGCCTGCCCGGTGATGTCTCACAGGCTGCGGTCTGGTTCCAGCGCGCCGCCGATCTGGGGCTGGCGCCTGCTCAATATCGCCTTGCCGGGCTTTATGAAAAAGGCACTGGCGTTCAGCGCGACCTGACACGGGCGAAAGGGCTTTACAGCCAGGCCGCTGACGCGGGCAATGCCAGCGCCATGCATAACCTCGCCGTGCTCTACGCCTCCGGTGGCGATGGCAAGCCGGATATGGATGCGGCGGCCAAGTGGTTTGCCAGGGCCGCCGACCTCGGCGTGACGGACAGCCAGTTTAATCTCGCGGTGCTCTATGCGCGCGGTACGGGTGTGAAGCCGGATCTGGAAGCCTCCTATAAATGGTTCGCGCTGGCCGCCAGCCAGGGCGACAAGGATGCCGCTGCCAAGCAGGAAGAAGTGGCAAGATCGATGCAGCCTGCTGCACTTGCTCGTGCCAAGGCGAGCGTCCAGCAATGGCAGACAATGCCAATGAATGCCGATGCCAACACGGTCAACCTGCCGGATGAATGGGTCGGCAAGAGCCTGAAGACCGGCAGCGTCGATATGGAAAAGGCGGTCCGCAACATCCAGGCCATCCTCAACAAGAACGGCTTCAATGCCGGTGAGCCGGATGGCAAGCTCGGTGCCCGCACCGTTGCCGCTATCAAGGCCTTCCAGACCTCGGTGGGCCAGGAGCCAAGCGGCAAGGTTTCCAATGAGTTGGTCAAGGCGTTGCTGGCCCACAACGGGTGATGCGGGGGCGCGGCTGGTGGTGTTTGGTCGTCAGTGTCGATGCGACTGGAAACTGTGAAGTTCAGATTGACCCGGACAAACTCAACTTTCGCTGAGGCAAACTCAGGCGAGAGAGCGCGCCGAAAGATTTTGCGTCTGCCGTTTTGCCTTGCAGGCGAACGAAATCCTCTTACAATCGCCTAAACACACCTACGGGACTGATCAATATTGCCGGATGCCGGGCGAGCGTCAGGATTTTAGAATACGTGACGCTTGAGGTTTTTTGGGTAAGATCCCCTAAATCTACCGGGATTTAAGGAATGATATCGTAAGGATTGACGGGCATCGTCATGGGCATTCCGGTCGTGACGGCGGAATTTGGCATTTCGGGCGCATTTCGAGGACAGCCGTGACACTTTACCTGCCGATTGCGGAACTGTCGGTGAATATTTTCATCATCCTCGGCATGGGCGCGGCTGTTGGCTTTCTCTCGGGCATGTTTGGTGTCGGCGGCGGGTTCCTGATTACCCCCTTGCTGATCTTCTATAATATTCCGCCCGTCGTTGCCGTTGCCACCGGCGCCAATCAGGTGGTGGCCTCTTCGGTTTCCGGCGCCATGAGCCATTTTCGGCGTGGCTCGCTGGATTTGAAGCTTGGCGGCGTGCTGCTGGTTGGCGGGTTGTTCGGCGCGTCGCTCGGCATGTGGATCTTTGTCGCTCTGCGTAAGCTCGGCCAGATCGACCTGTTCATTTCCATCCTCTATGTCGTGCTGCTGGGCTCCATCGGCACGCTGATGCTCTGGGAAAGCATCGGTGCGCTGCGCCGTGCGGCCCGCAAGCAGCCAGCGCCCGTGCGCCGCCCCGGTCATCATAATTGGGTGCATCGGCTGCCCTTCAAGATGCGCTTCAAGAAATCGAAGATCTATCTCAGCGCCATCCCCATTCTGGTGCTGGGTTTCCTCGTCGGCGTGCTGACGCCGATGGGCATCGGCGGCGGCTTCATTCTGGTGCCAGCGATGATCTATCTGTTGCGCATCCCCACCAATGTCGTGGTCGGCACCTCGCTGTTCCAGATCATCTTCGTCAGCGCCTTCACCACCATTGCCCAGGCCAAGGCCAATTATTCGGTCGATATCGTTCTGGCCTTCATGCTGATGATCGCTGGCGTGATCGGCGCGCAATATGGGGTGCGGGTCGGCCAGAAACTGCGCGGCGAACAATTGCGTGCTCTGCTGGGCCTGCTGGTGATGGCCGTTGGCCTGCGCCTTGCCATCGAACTGGTGATGACCCCTGACGATGCCTATTCGATCGTGGTGGGGAGTACGGGCCGATGATCCTGTGCCGGTTCCTCCTTATCGCGCTGATCGCACTTTCTGGCGCAATCCCGTTTGCGAGCGCGGCGAGCGCCCAGATCCCCTTTCTGACCCCTGATAGTACCGGTAAGGAAACGCTGGAAATCGGCACGTCCACCAATGAAATCGCCATTACCTCGGATTTTCGCGGTGCGGATCTCACTGTGTTTGGTGCGCTGAACAATGTCGATCAATTGCTGCTGGCCATCGGCCAATATGATGTCGTGGTGACGCTGGAAGGCCCGAGGGAAGCGGCGACCGTGCGGCGCAAGGAGCGGTTCCTTGGCATCTGGGTCAACCGTCAATCCCTGACCTTCGAGCGGGTGCCGACCTCGTATTCGGTTGCCAGCACCAGGCCGGTGCAGGCGATTGCCCCACGCGAGGTTCTGAACGATCTGGGGCTTGGCGTCGACTATCTGCCATTGACGCCGACTGGCCATTTCGTTGGCGACATCAATATGGGCGAGTTCCGGGCTGCCTATCGCCGCCTGCAACAGACGAGCGGCCTTTATCAGGAGGGCGATACCGGTATTCGCTTCGTCAGCACCAATCTGTTTCGCGCCAGCCTGCGGCTGCCCGCCAGTATTCCCGATGGCGTGCATGTCGTGCATGCCTATCTGTTCAAGAGCGGCGTCTTCCTGGCCCAGAAGGATCTGCGCCTGCGCGTGGTGAAGACCGGTGTCGAACAGGCAATCACCGATGCTGCCCATAACCAGCCCTTGTCCTACGGTATCTTCGCCGTGCTGGTGGCTGTCATCACCGGGTGGACGGCCAGCATTGTCTTCCGCAAGGATTGAGAGGCATTTAGACAATCGGCACGCAATCGGGCGTTGTCATCTGCCTGTCATCTCTGCGCCCTAAGACCGCCCTGCAATCATCTGGCACATATTGGGGGAAACATTATGCGCACCATTCTCGCAGCTCTTTTTACCACGACGGTTCTGGCAGGTGGCGCTCAAGCCGCCACGGTCTATCCGCTTGATCGCGCCACGATCCTCACCGGTTCTCCCTTTGATTTCAAGGTCGAGCTGAAATCTGTCGTCAAGCCGGAAGACGTAAAAATCACCGTTAACGGCCAGGACTACAAGGCCGTGTTCGGCAGCCAGGCACAGTTCACCGCCGAAGAAAAAGGCAAGGAAGGCAAGGTTCTGGGTTCGGCCCTGATCCTGCGTGATGTCAAGCTTCCGGCAGGCTCCTACAAGGTCGAGGTTTCGGCTGGCGACGAAAAGAAATCCGTCACCTGGGATGTCTATGCGACCCAGCAAAAGCCTGTTGCCAAGAATATCATTTTCTTCCTCGGCGACGGTCTGTCGGTTGCCCACCGCACCGGCGCCCGCATCATGTCCAAGGGCATGACCGAAGGCAAGGCTAACGGCCACCTCAACATGGATAGCCTCGACCGGATGGCCTTTATCGGCACGTCCTCGACCAATGCCATCGCCACCGATAGCGCCAACACCATGTCGGCCTATATGACCGGCCACAAGACCGCCGTGAACGCGCTTGGCGTTTATGCCGACCGCACCCCGAACACCCTTGATGACCCGAAGGTCGAAACCATTGCCGAGGCGCTGCGCCGCACCACCAAAAAGTCGATTGGTATTGTTTCTCCGGCTGAAATCGAAGATGCAACGCCCGCTGCCGTGGTCTCCCATACCCGCGCCCGCGCCGACAAGGCCGAAATTGTCGGCATGATGTTCAACGTCAAGCCGGATGTCATCCTGGGTGGCGGTTCGGCCTATTTCCTGTCCAAGTCCATCCCCGGCTCGAAGCGCAAGGACGACAAGGACTATATCGCCGAGTTCAAGAATGCGGGCTATACGCTGGCGACCTCAAAGACCGAACTGGACGCTGCTGCTGGCACCAATAGCGGCAAGCTGCTCGGTCTGTTTCATACCGGCAACATGGATACGCTTCTGGATCGCAAGTTCCTGAAGAAGGGGACCGTCGACAAATTCCCCGATCAGCCGGGCCTGGTCGATATGACCAAGGTTGCCCTTGATCAGCTCTCCAAGAACCAGGACGGCTTCTTCCTGATGGTCGAAGGCGCTTCCATCGATAAAATGTCCCATCCGATGGATTGGGATCGGGCTATGTATGAAACCATCGAATTCGATCAGGCGATTGGGCTTGGCCTCGAATTCCTGAAGACTCATCCGGATACGCTGATCGTCGTCACCGGCGACCACACCCATGGCGTTTCCATCATCGGAACCATTGACGACGACAAGCCCGGCACCGAGATGCGCGAAAAGGTTGGCGTCTATGCCGATGCCGGCTTCCCGAACTATGAAGACAAGGACGGCGACGGCTTCCCGGACAAGGTCGATGTATCGCGTCGCCTGGCGGTGTTTTCGTCCAACTTCCCGGACTATTACGAGACCTTCCGCCCTAAGATGGACGGTCCGTTCGAACCCGCCATCCAGAACGAGAAGAAGCAATACGTCGCCAACGAGGCCTATAAGTCGGTGCCGGGTGCGGTTTTCCGCGAAGGCAATCTGCCACGCTCCGCCGACACCGCCGTCCACGCTGTTGACGATGTCGTGCTTCAGGCCACGGGTGCCGGTTCGGAAGGCTTCAAGGGCTATTTGGAAGAAAGCGACGTCTACAAGGTATTGGCCGACGCTTTTGCCCTTGGTGCGCCAAAGGCCAACTAAGCCTGCTATGATACTCGGCTCCGGGTGCGGATATCGCATCCGGAGCCTGTTCTATTGAGACTTCCACCATTTGTTTTTACGCATTTCCTGGAAATGCTCTATTTTTGAGGGTGCATGGCGTGGTGCGATGCCGTGTTCAGTGCCGAGGCGTTACGATGAAAGATCTCAGCAGGGTTGCTTTTCGGCGGCGAGACAGTTTGGCCCTTTTCGGGTGTGCCGCCCTTGGGCTGTTCTCAAAACCGGCAAAGGCAGCACCGCAGCTGATCGATTTTGACCAGCTCTATGGCAAGGTTGGCGTGCTCGGGCTGGAATTTTCCGACATGGTCAAACAGGCTGCCGGAAAGCCGGTGGCGATGCGCGGTTTTATGGCGCCGCCGCTGAAGGCGGAAGCGGCGTTTTTCGTGCTGACGGAAATTCCGATGGCGCTCTGCCCGTTCTGTTCCTCGGACGCGGACTGGCCGGACAATATCGTCGTGGTCTACCTGGATAGAAAGCAGACATTCGTGCAGCCGGGAACCCGCATCGAAGTGGCTGGAACCCTGGAAATGGGGTCCTGGACCGACCCTGAAACGGGTTTCGTTAGTCTGTTGCGGCTGAGAAATGCCACTTATGGCACGGTGTGATCACCCATGATGTCGCTTGCTCTCGAGGATGTCGCGGTCCGCTATATTGGTTTGCCGAAGCCGGTTTTAAACATTGGTCGGCTTGAGGTTGCCGCCGGGGCTCAACTGGCGATCACCGGCGGTTCCGGTTCGGGCAAAAGCACGCTTGTTAATGTGATGACGGGGTTGGAGCGCCTGCGCCAAGGCCAAGCCCGCTGGAACGGCACCGACCTGTCGGGTCTGTCAGAGGGCGCGCGCGACCGGTTCCGCGCGGCGCATATCGGTCTTGTCATGCAGGAATTTCATTTGTTCTCCGGCCTGTCGGCCATCGACAATATCCTGCTGCCAGCCCGGCTGGCGCGGGTGGGGACGCCTGCTTGCGTCAAGCGCGCCCACGACTTGATGCAGCGTTTCGGCCTTGGGCGTCCTGATCAGGCTATTGAAACCATGTCGCGTGGCGAAATGCAGCGGGTGGCGGTGGCCCGGGCGCTGTTGAGAAAACCCGGCGTGATCATTGCCGACGAGCCGACCGCAAGCCTCGACGCCGAGGCGGGGGCTGCGGTTGCCGATCTTCTTCTGGATCTTGCGAAAAGTGAGGGCAGCACCTTGATCGTCGTTTCCCACGATGCCCGTCTGGTGGAGCGCCTGCCCCGCAGGATCGAATTGAAAAACGGCGAAATCGTCCATGACACAGGTGACTTTGTTGGGCATCAGGCCGGCCCTCGGGAAGGTGACGCATGATCCGTTTCATCCTTGCCGATCTGCGCCGCCTCTGGGCCGGTGCGCTGGTTGTCTGCCTGCTGGTGGCGCTCTCGACCGCGCTTGGCGTGACGGTGACCTTGCAGGAACGGGCCTTGCGGCTGGGCAGTGCCCGGGCTGCGGATAAATTTGATCTGGTGATCGGTGCAGCCGGGTCGGAAACCCAGTTGGTCCTGTCCTCAGTGTTTTTGCAGCCTTCGCCCTTGCCGCTGGTGCCGGGTGGGGTTCTGGCGACATTGCAGGCCGATCCCCGTGTGGAGTGGGCAGCACCTGTGGCGTTTGGCGATAGTTTTTCCGGCTATCCGATTGTCGGTACGACGACACGGCTGATTACTGCGACCACGCCGGGCTTTGCCGAGGGGCAGCTGTTTCAGCGCGAAGGCGAGGCGGTGGTCGGTGCCGATGTGAAACTGAAGACCGGCGATACGGTCAAGCCGATGCATGGCACGGCTGCCGAAGGCGGCCATACCCATGGCGAACTGGCCTATCATGTCGTTGGCAGGCTGAAAGCCACCGGCACGGCCTGGGATCGCGCTATCCTCGTTCCGGTTCAGGCCGTCTGGCATATTCACGGTCTCGGTGAAGAGCATGAGGATCACGATGCGGAGGAGGCAGCAGCGGACAAGGGCGAGGCCGGTCACGATGAGGATCATGACGAGCACGATCATCATGGTCATATCGACCCCGATGCAGCTCTCTTAGAGCAGTTCTCAGCCGCAGACCCTGGCGTACCGGCCATTCTGGTTAAGCCGAAAACCATTGCCGCCGCCTATAAGCTGCGGCAGGACTATCGCAACGACCGGACACTCGGCGTTTTCCCTGGTGAGGTTCTGACCAGACTTTACGCGACGCTGGGTGATGCGAAACTGGTTTTGTCCTTCGTGGCAATCGGCGCGCAGGCGCTGGTGGCGGGCGCGCTATTGCTGGTGACGGTCGTTCATATCGGCCAACGCCGCAAGCAGATTGGCGCCCTCAGAGCCTTTGGCGCCCCCAGATCTTCGGTCTTCCTGATCGTCTGGTGCGAGCTTTTCAGCCTGTTCCTGGGCGGTATCGGGTTTGGTGTGGCTATGGGATATGCGGCGGCAAGGGTCATTTCGCAAACCGTCAAGACCAGCAATGGCTTTAACCTGCCGGTGGAATTCGCAAGCCAGGATGGCTGGCAGATTTGTGCCATGCTGGTCTTTGCCGGGCTGCTTTCGGCGCTGCCGGCTTGGCTTGCCTATCGCCAATCGCCAGTGGCTGCGCTGCGCTCCTGACGGATCACGGCATGGCCTGCTTTATGTTCTGTCATATAACGGTCACCCGCCAAAGGTAAGTGAGCCGCCACAGTCCTTGTTCCATTTTCGGTTCAAGACTGGTGCTTCGGGAGCATGGCGATGGGTATATCGGTTCGAACATTGGTTTTCTCAGCGCTCGGCTTGGCTATGGTGGGCTTTTCCGCACCGGGTTTTACCCCACTGGCCTTTGCCGATAGCGGCATGGTGCTGGATAAGTATGTGGTGTTGATGCGCCATGGCGTGCGCCCGCAAACCAGCGCCAAGGAAATCGCCCCGCTATCGTCCAAGCCCTGGCTGCAATGGGATACCGCCGATGGTCAATTGACGCCGCACGGCGCTGAAGCAACAGTGCAATTGGCACGGTGGGAGGGCGCTATGCTCCGGGGCCGGGGGCTTTTGCCGCAAGACGGCTGCCCTGCGACCGGCACGGTGTTCGGCTGGGCGAATGGTTCGGTGAAGCGCACCATCGATACCGGTAATGTCATGCTTTCCACCCTGTTTCCCGGCTGCGGCCTGACAGTTGGCTTCAACAATACCGAGGCCACGGATGGCGTCGATGTGCTCTATGCCCCTTCCGATACCAGGCTTGGCGCTGTCGATCCCGACAAGGCCAAGGCCGCTATTTTAGAGGCAGCGGGTGGCGATCTTGAAAAGCCCCGGGCACGCGCTGCCAGCCTGATGACGGAACTCGACGGTATTCTCGACTGCTGCGCGGCCTCGCTTTGCGAAAAGGCCGAGGCGTCGGCTGCCTGTACGTTGTCCGACCGTCCCTGGTCTATCAAGGTCAAGCAGGCCAAGGGGGAAAAGCCTGCCAGCGTCGAAGTGGTCGGCCCGTTGAAGGATGCTGGCACCGTCGTACAGGTCTTCCTGCTGCAATATGCCAATGGGTTTCCTGCCGATCAGGTGGGATTTGGCAAGACGCCGACAGAAGCGGACATTATCCGCCTGTCGCAGCTGCGCCAGATCAAATATGATCTCGGCAATCGTGTTCCTTATCTTGCCGCCCGCGATGGTTCCAATCTTCTCAATCAGCTCTTGCTGGCGGTTGCCGCCGAACCAGCAACAGGTCTGGCCAACAATAGTGCGCCCAGCGATGGTCCGCCAAATGCGAAATATTTGCTCTTTGCCGGTTCCGACACGCAGCAGGCGGAAATTGGCGCCATGCTCGGCCTGCATTGGCATATCCCGCCTTATCTCGATGATGAGACCCCACCCACCGGCACCATGGCGTTCGAGCGCCTGCACGATGCCACGGGCAAGGTGTTCGTGCGCATGCAGTTCATCGCGCCGTCGCTGGAGCAGATCCGCAATGCATCGGTTCTGGATGACAAAAACCCGCCACTCCAGGCGACCATCACCCTGCCAGGCTGCGAGCAACAACAGGTTGATGGCGCCTGTCCGCTGGACCGCTTCCTCGCCATCGCCCGCCCCAAGCTGGACATGACGGCGGTAGCGCCGCAAATCTATCTGGCCAGTGGGCATTGAGAGTCGGTCAGGTTCAAACTGAACCTGACATCCGCCATGACGTTCATTCGAAACGCTATGCAGAATGGCGCCTCGGCTTTTCACCGGGGTGCGGAGATGCATTGTCGATTACTTTAAGGCATTGCCGATTGCCAAAACCAGTTTGCGGTTTTGCTGGACCGTGTCCAGGGCGGGACCATGGCTGGCGGTGACATACTGGTCGCGGCCGCTGTGTTTTGCCTGGTAAAGTGCAGCGTCGGCGCTCGCCACCAGATCGTCGCTGGACTGTATATCGTCGGACGGGGCAGCTGCCACGCCGATACTGACGGTGACGATACCCTTTTCGCTATCGCCATGGGGAATGTGCAGGTCGCGAACTGCCTGGCAATAGTATTCCGCCACAGTCGAGCCTCCGGCAAGATCGGTATCGGAGAGAATGAGCGCCATTTCCTCGCCGCCATAGCGGGCAGCGATATCGGTGCTGCGTTTTGCGACCGAACGCAAAGTCGCGGCGATCTGGCGCAGGCATTGGTCCCCGGCCTGGTGTCCGTAGCGATCGTTAAACAGTTTGAAATGGTCGATATCGATCATCAAAAGGCTGACGCCCGACCCGGTGCGGTGGGAGCGTGCAAATTCTTGCCGGAGTTGCACATCAAAGGCGCGCCGGTTGTAAAGGCCGGTAAGCCCATCGGTAAAGGCCGCTTTTTCCAGGGCGCGATTGGTATGGCGCAGTAAACCCTCCGCCTGTTTTGCCCTGGTAATATCCGTAAAGACGATCAGCGAACCGCCTCCGCCGACACTTCTTGTCTGCGCTTCGAGGCTTCGTCCGTCCCAGAGGGTGATTTCGCGCTTGCCCGGCACCAGCGGTAAAACAGGCAGACTGTCGAAGACTTGTTCTGGCAGGATGGGGTCGCTGTCGCGAGGTGTCATCTCTTCGCCACGTGCGCGCGAAGCGGCGATGATGTCGTGCAGATCAGCGCCAGGCACCCTGATATCCGCGGTTTTGGAAAACATGGAGCGATAGCGTTCATTGCAATAGACCAGCTTTCCCTGTCGATCGAACATCACAAGCCCATCGGCCATATTGGCCAGGGCATCGGCCAATTGCTGGCGGCTCTCAGCCAATTGCTGCTCCAGTTCCTTCTGCTTGCTGATGTCGCGGCTATGGGTGGCAAGAGCGATGATCTCTCCGGTCCTCTGGTCGTGGATCGGATATTTCAGGGTCGAATACCAGCCCTTGGCGCCGGCAGGCGTTTCATAGCTCTGCTCGATATGGACAGGTTTGCCCTCGGCAAAGACAGCCTCTTCGCCAGCACGGTAGCGGGCTGCAAGCTCGGGGGAATGAAAATCCGCATCGGTCTTGCCAATCATCTGCGCGGGGTCGTTCAGGCCCAGGGCCGTGGCCGAGGCGAGATTGGTCAGGATGAAGCGGCCATCTCGATCCTTGGCCGTCAGGGTTTCCGGCATGCTCTCAATCACGGTCCGGTAAAGTTTTGCCTCCTGTAATCGAGCGCGTTGCAATGTCTCGCTTCTGATCACAGTCGCTGCAAGCAGAGCAGCTAGGGATTGCATTGGCAAAAGCAGTGGCAAGACGGCAAACACCGCTGGCCAGGTTTCAGACGGAATGACCAAGAGCGTTACCTGTGGCAGAATGATGAGACCAAGGCCCATGGCCGCGATGCGCCGTAGGCTCAAGATTGCCTGTTCATCGCGCCAGCCTGCCCAAACACCCGCGCCTGCAGCCAGTAAAATAGAAAGAGCTCCGGCTCCAGCGCCGATCCCACCTTCCAGAACACGCCAGGTTATAGCAATCCCCGCTGCAAAAATGGCACAAACCGGGCCGCCCATCAGTGCGCAGACCGCAATGGCACTGCTGCGAAGATCCATGAAAAGACCCGGTACGATCGTTATCGGAAATTGCATGGCGACGATGGCCGTGACGCCGCCGGCAATACCAAGCCCGATTGGCCTATAGGCAGGGTTCTGCTGTTCCAGCCATCCGGCCAGCCTGCTCGAAACGATGGAAAACAGCGTGACAAGGGCACTATTGACCAGAATAAGCGTCATGGTCGTGTTCATCTGTTCCGGCGTCTCCTCCATGGCCCGTCAATGCATTGCAGGAAAAGCAAGAAATCTCGCCGAGCCTGTTTCATGGGCCAGAGAGTAGAAGATGATCGTTAATTTGTAATTTCGAAGATATGTATATTGCTGCATCTATCTGGGGCGCGGTCTCCGGCGACCGGGGATAACCGTGGCGATATTGCGCCTCGGCGCTTGAGGACCCCGGCCCGCAGGTCTACGGATGAACATCCCCAGGTGGTGGCAAAGGCAGGACAGATTCATGGCGGCAACAGACAAACAGGCAGGCAAGTCCCGCAAGCCCATCGCCTCAAGTCCTGAACAGCATTCCCTGCTGGACGATGTGCAGGGTTTGCTGGCGGGCAGCATGCTGGCGGCGCTGGGCGTCGTCTTGTTGTCCAATGCCAAATTGCTTTCCGGCGGCACAGCGGGGGTCGCCTTTCTGCTGCATTATGTGTCGGCTGTGGGGTTTGGCCCGATCTTCTTTGCCATCAACCTGCCCTTCTACTATTTCGCTTTCCGGCGGATGGGTCTGGCCTTCACGGCTAAAACCTTCATCGCGGTGCTGCTGACCTCCGTGCTGAGCGCCATCCTGCCGAAATTCATCGGCTTTTCCCTGCTGGACCCTTTGGTGGCGGCCATCTTCGGCGGGCTGCTGGTGGGAACTGGCATGCTGGTGCTGTTTCGCCACCAGGCAAGCCTTGGCGGCTTCGGTATCTTGGCGCTGTATCTCCAGGATCGCTACGGCTGGCGGGCCGGACTTGTGCAGCTTTGCTTTGACGGCATGGTGCTGATCGGCTCGTTCTTCGTGGCGACGCCCGGCATCATTGCCTGCTCGATCATCGGCGCTGTTGTCGTCAACCTGACGCTGGCGATCAATCACCGCAAGGATCGCTATATCGCCATGTAGACGGGAGCGCCTTGTCATTTGGAATGAAACTTGCTGCCCAGATGCCAAAGGGCCGAATTTGGCCCTCGCCCTGATTGATGCTCAAGAAAGAGACAGATAATGACGTTTTTCCGCACCGCTCTGGTCACAGCCCTGCTGTTGACGTCCTCTCTTGCCCATGCCGAGGATGGCACACTGGCAACCATCAAGCAGGCGGGCGTGATCCGCATCGGCACGACAGGGGATTACAAACCCTTCAGCTACAAGGGTGGCGATGGCGAATTGGTCGGAGCCGATATTTCCATGGGCAAGGCGCTGGCCACCGATCTCGGCGTCAAGCCGGAGTTTGTGATGACCTCCTGGAAAACCATGCTGGAGGATTTCAAGGCCGGAAAGTTCGACATGGTTCTGGGCGGCATTACCGTCAATCCGGCCCGGGCCGAGGTCGGTGATTTCTCGCTTTCGAATGTCAAGGATGGCAAACGGCCAATCGTCCGCTGCGAGGACAAGGACAGGCTGGTGACGCTGGAGGCGATCGATCAGCCCTCGGTGCGCGTTATCGTCAATCCCGGCGGCACCAACGACAAATTTGCCCATGAGCATTTCACCAAGGCGCCTATCGAGGTTTTTCCCGATAATAAGGTGATTTTCGATCAGATTGCCGCCAACAAGGCGGATGTAATGGTGACCGACGGCGTGGAAGTGGACCTGCAATCCAAGCTGCATCCCGGCGTGCTTTGCCCTTCTGCCGTCAAGGAACCCTTCACCCATTTTGAAAACGCCTATCTGCTGCGCAAGGACCCGGCCTTCAAGGCTGCGGTGGACGGTTTCATGGCAAAGGCGCTGGAAAACGGTGACTGGAAGGCCAAGCTGGACGCTGCGATGCAGTAAAGCTCCTGCTGTAACCGCAAAATGGTCAGGAGTGGCTTCTCTTTAATTCGGTTTCGCCTATCTTATCTCCGTGTCTGAGCCGGAATCCACGCTTTCCATATTGCCTCCCCCCTTCGAGCGTTGGTTTGCGCAGAAGGGATGGCAGCCGCGTGCGCATCAGTTGGAGCTGCTGGCGCGGGCCGGGCAGGGGGAAAGCACGCTTCTGATTGCCCCGACCGGGGCTGGCAAGACCCTTGCCGGGTTTCTGCCCTCGCTGGTCGATCTGACCCGGCGCGGGCGAAAGCGACCGGGTGAGGCTTTTACCGGCATTCATACGCTTTACATCTCGCCGTTGAAGGCGCTGGCGGTTGATATTGAGCGCAATCTGGTCAAGCCGGTCGAGGAAATCGGCCTGCCTGTCAGCATTGAGACCCGCACCGGTGATACGCCGCAGGCCAAGCGGGCGCGCCAGAAGCTCAATCCGCCGGATATTCTGCTGACCACGCCGGAACAGCTGGCTTTGCTGATCGCCAATGGCGAAGCCCCCCGCTTTTTCCGGGATCTGCGCTATGTGATCTTCGACGAATTGCATTCTCTCGTCACCTCCAAGCGTGGCCATCTTCTGGCGCTGGGGCTGGCCCGGCTGCGGATCTTGGCACCTGGACTTCAAACCATCGGACTGTCTGCCACCGTTGCCGATCCGCCGGAGCTGCAACGCTGGCTCGTGGCCCAAAGGCCGGGGGAAGTGGCCTTGGCCGGGCTGGTGACAGTGGCGGGCGGGGCAAGGCCCAATATCACCATTTTGAAGACGCAGGAGCGCATTCCCTGGTCCGGCCATTCGGCCCGCTATGCCATTCCTGACATTTATGCCGTGCTGAAAGAGTTTGCGATGACGATCATTTTCGTCAACACCCGCTCCCAGGCGGAAATGCTGTTTCAGGAATTGTGGACGGTCAATGATGACAGCCTGCCGATTGCCCTGCATCACGGCTCGCTGGATGTCGGGCAGCGCCGCAAGGTGGAAGAGGCGATGGCCGCCAACCGGCTGCGTGCCGTGGTCGCCACCTCGACGCTGGATCTCGGCATCGACTGGGGCGAGGTCGATCTCGTCATCCATGTCGGCGCGCCGAAGGGCGCCAGCCGATTGGCCCAGCGGATTGGCCGGGCCAATCACCGCATGGATGAGCCGAGCCGCGCCATTCTGGTTCCCGCCAACCGCTTCGAGGTGATGGAATGCCAGGCGGCGCTGGATGCCAACTACCTCGGTGCGCAGGACACTCAAGCCGTGGGTGAGGGGCCGCTGGATGTTCTTGCCCAGCATGTGCTGGGCATGGCCTGTGCCGCACCCTTCGACACGGAGGCACTTTACAATGAAGTAACGTCAGCCATGCCTTACGTTTCACTGTCGCGAGACACGTTCGGGCGGATTGTCGATTTTGTCGCCACAGGCGGTTATGCGCTGAAGACCTATGATCGCTATGCCCGCATTCGCAAGACGGCAGAAGGGCGCTGGCGGATTTCCAATCCGGCGGTGGCGCAGCAATACCGGCTCAATCTCGGCACCATTGTCGAGGAGCCGATGCTGAATGTCCGGCTCGTCAAGCGCAATCATCTCGGCTCCATCGGGCGAGGCGGCATGAGCCTTGGCAAGGTGGAGGAGTATTTCGTCGAGCAATTGGCGCAAGGCGATACATTCCTGTTTTCCGGCAAGGTCTTGCGGTTCGAAGGCCTGCGTGAAAGCGAATGCCTGGTGTCCAATGCTTTTTCGCAGGACCCGAAAATTCCCGCCTATGCGGGCGGAAAATTTCCGCTCTCGACCTATCTTGCCGATCAGGTGCGGGCCATGCTGGACGATCCCGCCCGCCGCGCCAGCCTGCCGGATCAGGTGCGTGACTGGCTGGAAATCCAGAAGGCCAAATCCGTGCTGCCGAAGCGTGGCGACTTGCTGGTCGAGACTTTCCCGCGCGGCAAGCGCTTCTACATGGTGCTTTATCCGTTCGAGGGACGGCTGGCCCATCAGACGCTGGGCATGCTGCTGACGCGGCGGCTGGAGCGGTGGCGGGCCAAGCCGCTTGGCTTTGTGGCGACGGATTACGCCCTGGCGATCTGGGGGCTGGAGGATCTCAGCTGGATGGTGTCCACGAATAAGCTTTCGCTGGCTGACCTGTTTGAGGAAGACATGCTGGGCGACGATCTGGAGGCATGGCTGGACTCCTCTTATATGCTGAAGCGCACCTTTCGCACCTGCGCGGTGATTGCCGGGCTGATTGAAAAACGCCATCCCGGCAAGGAAAAATCCGGCAGGCAGGTGACGGTCTCCGCGGACCTGATCTATGATGTGCTGCGCGCCCATGAGCCTGATCATATCCTGTTGCAGGCCACCCGTGCCGATGCGGCAAACGGTCTTTTGGACATTGCCCGGCTTGGCGATATGCTAAAGCGAATCAAAGGCCATATTCTCCATAAGGCACTGGACCATGTCTCGCCGCTGGCCGTGCCGGTCATGCTGGAGATCGGCCGGGAAACGGTGGTCGGCGAAGCGCAAGAAGATGTGCTGGCGGAAGCAGCGGAAGATCTCATCGCCGAAGCGATGGGATAAGATGGAATGGTCAGGACATGACGGGCCGGATATGACGGGATTGACGACAGCTTCTATAATGCGCCCGGAGAAGACGGACCTCACCGCCGAGATCGAGATCTGCGGTGTCGAGGCCATCTGTGACCTGTCCGGCACGCTGTATCTGCCAGCATTGCGATTGCTCGTCGTCTCCGACCTGCATCTGGAAAAGGGGGCTGCCTTTGCGCGGCGTGGCCAGCTTCTGCCCCCCTATGATACCCTTGCGACATTGAAAAAACTGCAAGCGGTGATTGCCCGTTTCGATCCGGCCATCGTCGTCAGTCTGGGTGACACATTTCATGACCGGTTGGGGTCTGCCCTGATGCCGGAACCCTTCCGGCAGACACTTGAGCAGATGTCACGAGGCCGCGAGTGGATATGGATTACCGGCAACCATGATCCTGATGGGGTCGAGAACCTGGCGGGCATGGTGGCCGATGAAATTTCCTATGGCGGATTGGTGTTTCGCCATGAACCGCAAATCGGTGAAAGCGCCAGAGGCGAGATTGCCGGCCATCTTCATCCGTCAGCCACCGTACGCCGGCGGGAGAAATCCGTGCGTCGCGCCTGTTTCGCCGCCGATGGCGACCGGCTGATCATGCCGGCTTTCGGGGTGACGACGGGCGGGCTGGATTTGAAGCATAAGGCGTTCGCAGGGCTTTTCGCAAGGGAGACGCTGGTCGCGCATCTTCTGGGCCGCGAACGGATCTATTCGGTGCGCTTCAGCGGCCTGTTCGCCTGAAAGCGGAGTTAATGTAAGTTTTTACTTACTTTGATGTGCCATCTCCCGCACGCGCACCACCGTGACCGTACACGGCGCTTTCGAGGCGACTTCCGCCGATACGCTGCCGAGCAGGGCGCGCTTTGGTGAATTGGCGCGGGCGCCCATGACGATATGGTCGACACTGTTGTCGCGGGCATAATCCAGGATGGCATTGGCGGGTGAGGTGCTTTCCAGCACATGGCAGGTAATCTGCGGCTGGTCCTTCAACGGCGCTGCCCATTGCCGCAGCTTGCCAAGGCGGGCGACATGCTTGTTATTGCCCTCATCGTCCAGGTCGTTGTCGAGGTTGAGCCGGGCGATTTTCAAAATATTCAGGCAGGCAAGCCGCGCGCCGGGCGAGCGCGCCATGATGCGCGACACCGTCAGCCGCATGGCTTCCGTCAGTTCCGTCGAGGTTTCGCCAAGGTCGAGGGCAACGACGATGATCGGTGCATTGGCCAGGGCCGCCGTGGCGGTTTGTGGTTTCAGCAATTCGATCGGGTCGGGGTTGAAGCGGCGTTTCAAAACCGCCGCCAGTCCGTCCTGCTTCAGCTTGTCAGCCCGCGCCGTCAGGGCAACGGCAGGCAGGTCCTTGAGGTCCAGCGCCAGTTGGGCTGCGGTCGGCGTCCGTCTTGCCGGGTTCACCTCCAGGCAGCGCAGGATGACTTCCTGAAATGCTGGAGAGATCGCCGGGTTCAGCGCTCGTGGCGGCACCGGATCGCGCCATAGCCGGCGTTTCAATCCCTTCAGCCGCTGCGGATCGCCAAAGGGGCGTTTTCCTGTGGCAAAGAAATACATCAGCACACCCAGTGCAAACAGATCGGAGCGAAAATCCGAGCGAATGCCCAGGATTTGTTCAGGCGCCATATAGGGTGCGGTGCCATAGGGCAGGCGAAATTCCTCGTTCACCAGATCAGGCAGGTCCAAATGGCGCGCCAGGCCGAAATCCACCAGTACCGCCTCGCCGCTGTCACGAAACAGGATATTCGAGGGCTTGATGTCCAGATGCACCACATGCTGGCGATGCAGGTCGGCAAGCGCCGTGGCAATCCGCTCGCCCATCCGTGCCACCTCCTCTGTGGCGAGCGGCAGGCTGTCCAGCAGCGGATAGAGCGATTTGCCCGGCAGCCTTTCAAACACCATGTAAGGCAGATGGGTGAAATCGCCATTGGCAACAAAGCGGGGCACATGCGGGCCGGAAATGCGCGGCAGGATCATCTGCTCCATTTCAAAGCCGACGATCATCGCCGGGTCGATACCACCGCCCATTTCCGGTACTTTCATCAACAGCGGAAAGAAATAATCCGGATGGGTCACGGCATAAAGCCGCGCCATGCCGCCCTTATGCGCCTGCTCCACCACGGTAAAACCATCGATCACGCTGCCGGGTTCAAGGCGGTTGCGGGCCATGTCATCGTCCCCTGTAGAGCCGTGTGGCAAGCGTCTCAGTCAGGCCCGCCGCACGGATGGCCGCTGCCGCGCCGTCGATGTCGTAGTTGACCCTGATGAAGGTAAGCGTGTTCTTTATCGTGTCGAGCAGGCCAAAGGCCGCCGCCGGATCGCCATCACGTGGCTGGCCAACCGAGCCGATCACGCCGAGCCAGCGCCGCTGCGCCAGAAGCGGAATGTCCGTTTGCGAATGGGGAACAAAGGTGGTGATCTTGCCCTGAGGTGGAGGGCCATCGGTGGTTTGACCATAGGAAGCGAGCGCATAAAGCGTCGGTCGATGGACATGGCCGCAAAAACTGAGCCGCGCCGTGCAGGCGGCAAAATGCTGCGCTGCCGTGCCGCTGTCGGTCACATAATGAAAGGCCGAGGGGGAGGTGGCTTCGGCATGGACATAGAGCCGGTCTTCATCCCGCAGCATCATTGGTAGATTGGCCAAAAAGGTCCGCTGTTCTTCGCTCAGGACCTGCCGCGTCCAGTGAATGGCGGCGCGGGCCGTGTCATTGAGGGAAATGGCGGGATCGCTTACCGCCTGGTCGTGATTGCCTCGCACCACCAGGGCACCTTGCTGCTGCAAAGCGCGGACCTTGTCGACGCAGCGAACGGGATCGCCACCATAGCCGACGATATCGCCGAGAATGACGATGCGTTCTGCACCGGCCTGCGCCGTCGCCTGCAAAACCGCGTCAAGCGCCTGGGCATTGCCGTGGATGTCGGACAAAAGAGCAATGCGCATCGACCCTCCCCTGGCATTGCATCAGCACGGCCAACCATAGGCTGTTTAACGAGGCCGCGCTATTGGACTGAAGGTGAGGGGGCATGAAAAATCCCCTCTGGCACGATGCGCAGAGGGGATGATTTGGTAAGCCTGCCCGCAGGTCGATTACAGTCTGTTCAAGAATTGCTGCTGGCCTGGCGAAAATGGTGATTTCGAGAACCGGAACGGAGCGTACTTAATGTACGTGAGTACCGGAAGCGGAGAAATTGCCATTTGCAGACGGCCAGCGGCGATTATTGGATAGACTGTTAGGCAGCGCGAACGATATCGATTAATTCGACCTCGAAAATCAGATCCTGCCCGGCCAGTGGGTGGTTGGCATCGATTGTCACTACATCGCCAGCCACATCGGTCACGGTGACAATCAGAGGTGTACCATTGCCACTCTGGGCTTGAAGCCTTGTGCCGGGCGCCACATTGACATTGGCGGGGATCAGGTCGCGCGCCACCTGCTGAATTTTCTGCGGATCATGCGCGCCATAGGCTTCTTCCGCAGGCACCGTCACCCGCTGGCTTCGCCCGACTTCCATGCCATCCACCTGTCGTTCAAGCCCCGAAATGATCTGGCCAGAGCCGATTTCGAACTGGAGCGGATCGCGGTCGCGCGAGGTATCGAATTGCGTGCCATCCGGCAGCAGGCCGGTGTAGTGGATGCGTACGGTATCGCCGTTTTTCGCTTGCGTCATGGTAATGTCCTTTCGTCTCAAGGGAGGCACGGGTGCAATGGGCACAGCATTGCCTCCTTGAAGCTTCCTTTTTGCCAGGCCATTCCTGGGACGTCCCGGATGGCCGTAGCGGAAGCGATTCAGCCGACACACGGAAAATTCGTGAGTTGCATGACGACTATCGGAGTGTTCACACCCAAAGGTGCAAGCCTTAACAGAGGTAGGCCTGAAACGCGGCAGATCAACGGCAGCACGGTAAAAACTGGGAAAACTACAGCCCTGTGCGCCATGGATGACGCACGAAAGTTATATTTAAATATTTGTATATAATAGATAATTCCTTAAATTGATTCCGCTTTGAGGAATTATCCCGGAACGGGATTTTCTATTCCGCAGCGCTGCGGCGCGGGCTGGAGACCTGGGTAATATAGGCCCGCAAAGCCGCTGGACGGACGGGCTTATGCTGTACGGCAATGCCCTGCCGTTCAGCCTCCGCCCGCACGTCGGCGGTGCGGTCAGCGGTGATCAGCAGGCCGGGTACCGGCTGACCGTAGAGCGCGCGTAGGCGCAGAATCGCGCCGATGCCGCTGCCATCTCCCAGATGATAATCGGCGATGATAACGTCCGGTGCCACGGGATTGTCGCTGAAGGTCGTGTCGAGATCGGTGACCGAGCCTGCGGTCATCACCGCACAGCCCCAGCCGCTGATCAGCAGCCGCATGCCTTCCAGAATATCCGGCTCATTGTCGATGCACAGGATGCGCAGGCCGTTAAGACTGCTCCGCAGCGCGGTCGCGGTCGCCAAATCCTCAACGGGCAACGGCGCCTTGGCGCTCTTTTCGAACGGCATGGTGACGCGAAAGCTGGTGCCTCGGCCCGGCCGGGATTCCAGCGCTACCGTCGCTTTGAGGACCCGGGCGATACGATCGACAATCGACAGGCCCAGCCCAAGCCCGCTGGCGGTTTTGATGCCTTCATCCAGCCGGGCAAATTCCTTGAACACAGTGCGGAATTTCGATGTCGGAATGCCGATGCCCGAATCCGTCACCTGAATGATCACCTGGCCGCCACGGCGGCGCGCACCAACCAGGACCTTGCCGGAGGGTGTATATTTGATGGCGTTGGAGACCAGATTCTGCACCAGCCGACGCAGAAGGTTGGCATCGGAGCGGACGCTGAGCGTGGTCGGCAGCACCACCAGTTTCAGGTTTTTCTCCAGCGCCATCGGCTCGAAATCGGTCCTGATCCGCTCCAGCAGGCCTTGCAGGGGGACGGTGGCAAAACGCGGCTTCATTGCGCCTGTATCCAAGCGGGACAGGTCCAGCACCGCGCCAAGAATCTGTTCGACCGATTCCAGTGCCGAATCGATATTGCGGACCAGTCCGGCATTTTCCGACTGGCCCAACCGCTCCACCAGCGCCGAGGAATAGAGCCTTGCGGCATTGAGCGGCTGGAGAATGTCGTGACCGGCGGCGGCAAAGAACCGGGTCTTGCCGATATTGGCCTCGTCTGCACTGGCGCGAGCCTCTGCAAGTGCTGTATTGACCCGCATCAGTTCTGCCGTGCGCTCGCCCACCCGCTGTTCCAGCGTTTCATTGGCCTGTTTCAAAGCCCGGTCCGCTGCCACCTGCGGGGTAATGTCGGTGAAGGTTGCCACCAACCCCTTGTCGGGCAGGGCGTTGCAGCGCACTTCGATGATCTGGGCACCCTCGCTCAACACCAGCTGGAAGGGTTCATCGAGATGGTGGAAATTGGCAAGAACGCCCGCTTCCTCCTTGGCCGCAATGGCGCCGCGCTCGGTCAGCCGATGGACTATCGTGCTGAGTGGCACGCCGACCTGACCCATTTCGTCGGGCAGATCGAGAAGGCTTCGAAACCGCCGGTTCCAGATCGTCAATCGGCTACTGCTGTCGAAGACCGCAATGCCTTGATCCATCTGCGAAAGCGCGGTTTGCAGCATATCCTGGTTATAGTGCAGAGCCTCGCTTGCTTGATCGAGCAGCCAGGCGGTGTCGGCGGACGTATCCTCGGCCTTTTGCAGCACCAGCGACAGGACCAGCCGGGCCGAGGCCGAGCCGATGGCGCTACCCAGCAATTGCTCGGTGAAATGGATGAAAGCCATGTCGGCGGGACTATCGTCTTCCAACCGGCGTCCGGCATCGCGCTCATAGCTTTTCAGTGAGCGTTCCATCCGTTCCTGGCCGAGATAACGGGCAATCGCTGTCTTCAGGTCGCCGATGCTGACCCGGGTTTTCCAGCCCCTGGTGGCAAATTGCGAACGTTGGTGCCGACGCACGAATATGCCCGACTGGATGCGCTCGACCGGGCGTGGGTTGCGGCTGAGGCTGCCAAGCACAAAGGCCAATAGGTTGATCAGCAGGGACAGTACGGTCGCCGTCAGCAGCGGATCGGCCCCGGCCCGGCTGAAGGCATCAACACCCGGAAACAGGAAGGACAGGATATCCGGGGCCAGATCCTTATGGGCATCAAGCCCGAAGCTCGGCAAAAGCAGCGTATAGATCCAGGTGAGAAAGCCAAGCGACAGGCCAAGGATTGCGCCCCGCGCATTGGCCCTGCGCCAGATAAGCCCGCCCAGTAGGCAAGGGGCAATCTGGGCAATGGCGGCAAAGGCCAGCAGACCGATGGAGGCAAGGCCCCTGTCATCGCTGGCCAGCCGGAAATAGGCATAGCCGAGCAGCAACACCCCGAAAATCGCCAGGCGGCGAATGAGAAGCACGGTCTTGGCCAGACTTTGTGAGGCCTCAGGCCCATGCCGGAACCCGCGTCGCAGCAGAACCGGCAGGACGATGTCGTTGGAAAT
This sequence comes from Allorhizobium ampelinum S4, assembly GCF_000016285.1. Classification (NCBI taxonomy): domain Bacteria; kingdom Pseudomonadati; phylum Pseudomonadota; class Alphaproteobacteria; order Hyphomicrobiales; family Rhizobiaceae; genus Gillisella; species Gillisella ampelina. Next base: position 540,451 of record NC_011989.1, read on the forward strand.
CATGATGGCCAGCGCCACCGTTTCGACGATCACCATGGCAGTGGCGGCGGAAAAACCGCCGATGAAGGTGACCAGCGTGACAAATGGCAGATCATGGGTCAGCGGCAGGGAAAGCACATAGAGATCGGCATTGCCGGTGCCTTTGAAAGCCAGAAGCCCGCCAATGGCAGCTGGCAGCACGAAGAGATTGATGGCGATCAGATAAAGCGGCAGCAGCAGTCCGGCCCGGCGCAGTTCCCGATCCGTGCGGTTTTCGACCACGCTGACATGGAACTGGCGCGGCAGCATCAATATGGCGAAGGCCGAAAGCGCAATCAACAGCAGCCAGCGGCTAAGGGGTGTCTCATAGGCCAGCGCCTCCATCACCCTCGGGCTTTCGGTGGCCGCGCGCCAGAGATCCGCCGGTCCATCGAACAAGAAGAACACCACCGTGATGCCCAGCGTGCAAAAGGCCAGCAGCTTGACCACCGATTCCATCGAGATCGCCAGGATCAACCCATCCTGATGCTCAGTGGCGTCCGTATGGCGCGTGCCGAAAATCGCGGAAAAACAGGCAAGCGTCAGGGCAACGATCAGCGCCAGATCGACGAAATAGAGATTGCCGGTGCCGATGCCATAGCTGGCCGGATCGACCATGACGCTGACCGAATTGGAGACGGCCTTCAGTTGAAGAGCGATATAGGGAATGGAGCCTGCCAGCGAAATCACCGTTACCAGCATGCCGACAATTGGGTTCTTGCCATAGCGGGCAGCAACGAAATCAGCGCCGGAGGTCAGCTTTTCGACCTTGGCGATCTCGATCATCCGGCGGATCAGCGGCAGGCCCAATGTCAGCATCAGGATCGGGCCGATATAGATGCCCATGAATTCGAGGCCGCGGTCCGCAGCCAGGCCGACGCCGCCGAAATAGGTCCATGAGGTGCAATAGACCGCCAGCGACAGCCCATAGACAAGCGGACGCCCACCGGCGGGCACGCCATTGCGGCGGCTTCGCCTGTCGCCATAGCTTGCCACCGCAAACAGCAGCAGCAGATAGGCAATCGATGCCGTGATGATCAGCCATGCCGGAAGCATCGCTTGCCCCTCCCATTCACGTGCCTCTTATAAAGCACTGTTACTTTAAGCCATGCCGTCGCCTTTTAAAATCGGGGGGCTTGTTGGCAATAAGTCGAAACCGAAACGGAATTTGCGCGTTAAAAAGACTGTTGGATTTTGGCATTCCTGCTGAAACCGGCAATTTGGGCTTCTAAGGCACGTCTTTATGAGGCATCTATGAAATCATCCAGTTGAATGGAGGCAGGCAAATCATGAAGGGGACAGGTGTGTTCAAAGAATTCAAGTCGTTCATTGCCAGGGGCAATGTCATGGATCTGGCCGTCGGTGTCATCATTGGTGGCGCCTTCGGTTTGATCGTTACCTCGTTGGTCAATGATATCGTCATGCCGGTGGTTGGCGTGGTGTTCGGCGGGTTCGATTTTTCCAATTATTTCCTGCCGCTCAGCGACAAGGTCACGGCCCAGACCCTGGCCGAAGCGCGCAAACAGGGCGCAGTATTCGCCTATGGCAACTTCCTGACCGTCGCCATCAATTTCGTCATTCTGGCCTGGATCATTTTCCTGATGGTCAAGGGAGTCAACGTCCTGCGCAAACAGCTGGAACATGATGAAAAACAGGGCAAACCCACACCGCCACCACCGGCAGACGTCGTGCTGCTGACAGAGATCCGCGATTTGCTGAAGGCACAGCAGAGCAACGAACCCGAAGCGTCTTCAGGACATATTGAGCCAGGCAAGCCTTGATGGTTCGCTGTCTGCTGTGCTGACAGAAAATGAGGCTGACCGAAAAGCAGTGAAACTGATAGATCCTGTTGCATTTGCAATGAGGTAGAGATGGCCTCGGCCCTTGGTGCAAGGGTTTCCACGGGCCGAGGCCATCACCAGAATCGATTGGTCAGCCACTCTTTCTCATGGGATTTTCTCTGGAGCTTCGGTTATGAACGACATAACTAAAGGAGCTTGTCCATGTCTTTGCCTGCCGGTCCATCCCTGATTTCCAGCCTTAGCCACCGTGCCACGTCCGCGCCCGAAAGCGGTATTGTCGAGATTATCAACTATGCGCGTGGGCGCGATAATCTCCTACCGCTCTGGGCCGGGGAAGGCGACCTGCCGAGCCCGGATTTCATCAATCGGGCCGCAAGCGACGCGCTTCTGGGTGGCGAGACATTCTATACCTGGCAACGTGGCATTCCCGAACTGCGTCAGGCGCTTTCTGATTACTACCGGCGGCATTTCGCCGTCAGCCTGCCAAGCGAGCATTTCTATGTAACCGGCTCCGGCATGCAGGCCATCCAGCTTGCCGTGCAGGCGATGACCGGGCCGGGCGACGAGATGATCTACCTTTCCCCCTGCTGGCCCAATATCGTCGCCGCCATCGAAATCAGTGGCGCAAAGGCTGTCGGTGTGGAAATCGGCTATAATCATGGTGCCTGGCAGCTGGATCTCGGGCAGATCGAAAAGGCGATTACGCCCAAAACCAAGGCGCTGTTCATCAACACGCCGTCCAACCCGACCGGCTGGACGGCCAGCCTCGATGATCTGCGCGCCATTCTGGCGCTGGCCCGCAAGCATGGTCTTTGGATTCTGGCGGATGAAATTTACTCGCTTTACTATTTTGCTGGTCCCTCCCGTGCTCCGTCCTTTCTGGATGTGATGGAAGAGGGCGACCGGGTGATGTTTGGCAATTCCTTTTCCAAGAATTGGTCGATGACCGGTTGGCGGGTCGGCTGGCTGGTGGCGCCACCGGAAATCGGTCAGGTGCTGGAAAACCTCATTCAATATTCCACCTCTGGCGTGGCGCAGTTCATGCAGCGCGGTGCGGTGGCGGCCTTGGACCACGGCGATCAATTCGTCGCCGAAAACATCCAGCGGGCGAGTACCTCGCGCGATATCCTGCTGGATGCGCTGATTGCCACCAACCGGGTCCGTTCCGTTAAGCCGGATGGCGCGCTTTATGCTTTCATGGAAATCGATGGCGTGACTGACAGCCGGGCGGCGGCCATGGATATCGTTGATAAAACCGGCGTGGCGCTGGCGCCCGGGTCGGCGTTCGGGGCAGGTGGCAGCTCGTTCCTGCGCGCCTGTTTCCTGCGCGATCCACGCCAGATCGAGGATGCGGCTGCACGGTTGAGCGATTACATTGCCCGGCTTTGAGGGCTTCTCATTCAATACTATAGGGGCTGCGTTGCACCAGATGCGATTGCACGCATCTCTCTCGAATGGGAAAGAGCAGTTGATTGACAAACCTCGATTTCGGCATTTCGTCACCCTCGGGCTTGTCCCGAGGGTCTGCTGCCGCTGAATAAGCCATTGATGGTGTTGGATTAAATGAACGTGCTTAGATGCTCGGCACAAGGCCGAGCATGACGTCGCGGATGAATACGGGGTTTGTCAGCAGTCTGGAGGCTGCCTTAGAGTTTGTCAGGGAAAAGTGGAAACCGGTTTTCCCGAAAAGACAAACGAAAACAAGAGAAGCTAGAGTCTGTCTGGTTCAACCTGAACCTGACAGACTCTAGCCACCGCGCAATGCCGCTCAAAGACTTGCCGGAGGTTTTTAGCCGGAACGTCGACCCCCAATTAGTAGACATCCTCCAGTTTGACGACAGCTTGCCTCGCTAGGGTTGTCCGGCAGGGAGAGGTTGCCGGGTTGTGCATGATCGGTTGCCCTCCAGTTTGCGCATCTTGCCCGCCTGCGCGGGCATTTTGCGTCTGAGAAAAGGTATCCGGCGGCAATTGGATTGAAACCGGACAGGCTGTGAAGTGGGCAGGTAGGCAATGGTCGGCATGGAGATTGGGCGATGAAGGCGGTTATCCTGGCTGGCGGTCTCGGCACGCGGATTTCCGAAGAGACCCATTTACGGCCAAAGCCGATGATCGAGATCGGCGGGCGGCCGATCCTCTGGCACATCATGAAGCTCTATTACGCTCATGGCATCCGTGAATTCATCATCTGCTGCGGGTTCAAGGGCTATATCATCAAGGAATATTTCGCCAATTACGGTCTGCATATGTCGGATATCACCTTTGATCTCTCCGATAACCGGCTGGAATTTCACCGCAAGAGCGCCGAAAACTGGCGCGTGACCCTGATCGATACCGGTGAAAGCTCGATGACCGGGGGACGGCTGAAGCGGGTTGCTTCCTATCTGAAAGACGAGGAAGCGTTCTGCTTTACCTATGGCGACGGCCTCTCCGATCTGGATATTTCCGCCACGCTGCGGTTTCACAAGGAACATGGCAAGCTGGCCACGGTCACCGCCGTGCAGCCGCCCGCCCGCTACGGCGCCCTGAAAATGGACGGACCGATGGTGCGTGGCTTCGTGGAAAAGCCGGTGGGCGAGGCGGGCTATATCAATGGTGGTTTCTTCGTGCTGTCGCCCAAATGCATCGACCGGATCGCCGGTGACGACATGCCTTGGGAAGCCGAACCACTGACCAGCCTTGCCGAAGACGGCGAGCTTTGCGCCTATCTGCATAACGGTTTCTGGCAGCCGATGGATACGCTGCGTGACAAGAACCATCTGGAAGATCTGTGGGCCGGTGGTAGCCCGCCATGGAAGAGCTGGTGATGATGATCGACCGACAGTTCTGGGCCGGAAAACGGGTGCTGCTGACCGGCCATACCGGCTTCAAGGGCAGCTGGCTGGCGCTTTGGCTGACGCAAATGGGCGCCCAGGTCAGCGGTCTGGCGCTTGCGCCACAGACTACACCCAACCTGTGCGGCCTGTTGACCGGTCATGATAATCACGCCGAGGGCGGCATTTGCGATCTGCGTGACCGTATTGCGGTGGCGGCCCTCGTTGCCCGGATAAAGCCGCAGATCGTCTTCCATCTGGCCGCCCAGCCGCTGGTGCGGCTTGGCTACCGCGATCCCGTGGCGACCTTTGAGACCAATGTGCAAGGCACGGTGCATGTGCTGGAAGCGCTTCGGATTTCCCCGGATGTGAAGTCCATCGTCGTCATCACCACCGACAAGGTCTATGAGAATGCCGAGACCGGCAAGGCCTTTGTCGAGACCGATCCGCTCGGCGGTCATGATCCCTATAGCGCCAGCAAGGCGGCGGCAGAGATCGTCGTCTCCAGCTACCGGTCGTCGTTTTTTGCCGCACGCGGCGTCGGTCTTGCCACGGCGCGGGCCGGCAATGTCATCGGCGGTGGCGATTGGGCTGAGGACCGGTTGATCCCGGATGCGGTGCGCGCCTGGAGCCTCGGTGCGCCGCTCGACGTGCGCCGCCCGAACGCGGTCCGCCCCTGGCAGCATGTGCTGGAGCCCTTGGCAGGTTACATCGCCATGGCGCACCATCTGTGGCATGATCCGGCTTCGCTGACAGCGTTAAATTTTGGTCCTGACCACGCCAGTGCGGCCTGCGTTGCGGATGTTCTGGCTCTGGCCGTCAGGCATTTCGGCAGCGGTGAGGTGGTGCTGGGCGATGGCCGCGATGGTCCCCATGAAGCTGGCTATCTGATGCTCGACAGCTCCAAAGCTTGCATGACACTCGGCTACAGGCCGCTCTGGTCGCTGGAGGAAACGGTGGCGCGGACCATGAACTGGTATCGACGGCTCGCCGCTGGCGCATCGGCAAGAGACCTGTGCCTTGCCGATATCGCCGATTATGCCCATGGTCTTGGCATGGATGTGAGGCGGGCGGGATGAGCCAACGTTTCCAGCCCGAAGACACCGCGATTCCCGGCCTGACGCTGCTGACCCGCAGCCGGTTTGGCGACGAGCGTGGTTTTCTCAGTCGGTTGTTTTGCGGTGAAGAACTTGCAGCTTTTGGCTGGCCGGGGCCGGTCTTGCAGGTCAACGAAACCGGCACGGTGCAAAAAGGCACCGTGCGCGGCCTGCATTTTCAGCACGCCCCTTTTGGCGAGTGGAAACTGGTGACCTGCGTCGAAGGCACAATCCTCGACGTGGCCTTGGATCTGCGCAAGGGCTCGTCGAGCTTTCTCCAGCATGTCTGTGTCGAGCTGTCGGGCGACAATTGCCGCTCGCTGCTGATCCCGCCGGGTTTTGCCCATGGCTTTCAGGCACTGAGCGACACCGTGCGGATGATTTATACCCATTCCGCGCCTTACCGTGCTGAGGCTGAAGGCGGGCTTCACCCGCAGGATGCAAGGATCGGCATCACCTGGCCTTTGCCGGTTGAGCGGCTGTCAGCCCGAGACCAGAGCCATCCGCTGATCCAGCCCGATTTTGAAGGACTGATTGCATGAATTGCCGCCATTGCGGATCGCTTCGAATGCGACCCTTTCTCGATCTTGGCACCGCGCCGCCCTCCAATTCCTATGTGAAGGCCGAGGATTTGGCAAAGCCGGAGCTTTGGTATCCGCTGGTCATCCGGGTCTGCGAGGACTGCCTTTTGGTGCAGACCGAGGATTTCGCCGCCCGCGAAACCTTCTTCTCCCATGATTATGCTTATTTTTCCTCGTTTTCCTCGTCCTGGCTGGCGCATGCCAAATCCTATGTCGAGGTTATGAGCAAACGGTTCGGGCTTAACGACGGCGCGAAGGTCGTGGAAGTGGCCGCCAATGACGGCTACCTGCTGCAATATGTGCGTGAGCGCGGCATCGCCTGCCTGGGTGTCGAACCGACGGCCAGCACGGCCCGCGCCGCGCGCGACAAGGGTATTGATATCGTTGAAGAGTTTTTCGGCGTGGCGCTGGCGAAAAAGCTGGTGGCCGACGGCTGGGCCGCCGATCTGACCGCCGCCAACAATGTGCTGGCGCATGTGCCTGACATCAACGATTTCGTCGCAGGCTTTGCCCAATTGCTGAAACCGGAGGGCGTTGCCACCTTCGAATTTCCGCATCTGATGAACATGATCGCCGAGCGCCAGTTCGATACGGCCTATCACGAGCATTATTCCTATCTGTCGCTGCTGGCCGTCGATCGGATTTTCGCCGCTAACGGCCTGATGGTGTTCGATGTGGAAACCACGCCCTGGCATGGCGGTAGCCTGCGGGTGCTGGCCTGCCGGGCCGACAGCAAGGCGCATGTCCGCACACCGGCTGTTGCGGCGATGCTGGCGCGTGAAAGTGCGGCCGGTCTTGATGCCGTGACCGGCTATGACGGTTTCCAGACTGAGGCCGAAGCCGTGCGCGACGATTTCCTGTCCTTCCTGATCGACTGCAATCGGAAAGGCCTGTCTGTTGCCGCCTACGGTGCAGCGGCCAAGGGCAATACGCTGTTGAACTTCGCCGGCCTCAAAGCCGGTCAGATTGCTTTCGTCGTCGACAAGAACCCGGCCAAGCAAGGCATGTTCCTTCCCGGAAGCCGCGTGCCGATTGTTTCGGAAGAGGTTCTGAAAACCCGTAAACCTGACAGACTGGTGATCCTCCCATGGAATCTGACGGCAGAAATCAAACAACAGCTTTCCTATATCGCCGATTGGGGTGGGAAATTCGTGACCGCGGTGCCGAACCTGACAGTCCATCCATAACGGCGGACGCCACCATAACGCAGGAGAGCCAGCCGATCCTGCCGAGAGACACGCTGCCACGTCCCGGCGATGCAATCAGCGCCAAATAGTGGCTGGCACAAAGCGTAGATCCAGGAGACCCTCGATGACCGACAAGCCAACCCTTTCGATTTGCGTGCCTTCGCGCAACCGGCAAATCTATTTCCAAAAGACCATTGCGGGACTGTTGCGCAACACGCGTACCGATGTCGAGTTCATTTTTACCGACAATTCCGACGATCCCACCGTGATGAACGATTTCATGGCGAACCTCGCGACGGATAAGCGTATTGTCTATCTTCCTACAACCGATCGTGTCCTGTCGATGATGGACAATTGGGAGCGGACGATTCATGCCAGCCGAGGCGAGTGGGTGGTGTTCATCGGCGACGACGATTTCATCGAGCCTGACGTCGCCGGACTGATCCTGCGGATTGTCGAGATTAATCCGGCTATGGAGGCATTAACCTGGGGGATTTTGAATTATTCCTGGCCGGTTGAAGGAGAAGCGGTCTGTACCGTGGTTGTGCCGTTTGATCGAAGCGTCATGCGTGTACCCAGGGCGGAACCGATGCGCCGGATGTTTGGCTGGCACGAGTCGACATCCGTTCCAACGTCGGGCTTTTCCATTTACCATTCCGCTATCAGGCGAAGGCTGCTGGATCGGATCTATGCCAAATATCATCACCGTTACTTTGAGCATCCCGTTGTTGACTACGATATTGCGATGAAAGTGATCTGCGAAGCGCAGGACTTCGTGGTGTGCCAACGGCCATTCTCAATGCTCGGAGCCTGCCCCCAGAGCAATTCTTTTTCCATCGGTCGCTTGGAAGACACCAAGATGCGGGCCAAAATTTTCATGGACGAATTCGGCAAGAATTTTGAAGAAGACCCGACGCTGCGGGATTTCCCATTCAGCTCCTTTCTGGGCTGTACGGCGACCATTGGCGTCACCCAGCAATGGTTCCGGAAGACTTATAATGTCAACTATACGGGGTGGGAAAAGGGCTATGCAATCGCCTGCGCACTCAATACCGAAACCTATCGAGACAGGGAGGCCTTTGACATCATTCGCGCAGGTTACGAGACGGCCTTCCGCAATTGGCAGGGGGGAAGGTTTCTGTCACATTACCAACCGGTGTGGCGCGGCGACATACCCGTGACGCCCATGAGCGGTGCGACCTCTGCCGGGGTGATGGTGCTTGCCGATATCGCTGGGGCAACGTCCCCTGCCGAGCTTTGGGATGTCGTTTCGGCGATGATTGTGGCTCCCGACGATATTCTCGTCCGTCCGACAGGCTTGCGTCTGCAGAGCGAAGAGGAGTTTGCCACGAATGAACTTATGCGGCTCGAAGGAAATATGCGTGTTGGCAGTTCTGAAAAGGCAGTTCCCGGCAAGCCGGTCGCCATGCGCAATGACCGACATACCAGAGGCCGGCGGCGCTGAACTTAATCGCCTTCCTGTCTTCAAAGATCGACCAAGTTACCTACCGTAGTGCGTCACCGTCGTGGTGGCTTTTCAGCCGTCCTGACGGTGAGGCAATTTATTGCTCGTTTCCTTAAATCGGCATCGATTTTGGGAGAAATTATGCAGCAAATATAGAAAGCGACAACGCCATGCGTTTTATAAAACGCATGGCGTTGTCGCTTATCAAAGATCTTCCAGCCGTCACACCCGCCGCAGAAATCCATCGCGTGAAACGGTGATGGCGATTTTGTGCTCCAGCGCGTGGTCGTATTCAAGGTGCAGCGGCGTGCCATCGGCAGCCGTACGGCCTTCCTGCTCCAGGCCTCGCATATATTCCCAGACCGCGGTTCTGGGGTTGTCGCCTGGACCCCAGGGCCGTTCAGGATACATGCTTTCCGGCATGTCCTCCACTAGCGTATCCCAGACCGCGCAATAGGAGCCCTTGGAGACAAGCGGCGCGTAAAGCTCCAGTTCCTGCAAGACATGCGCATGGGTATGGTTGGAATCGAGGAAAACCATGACCTTTTCGTAGTCCTTGGCGATATCCGTGACCTGAGCAATGATATCAGGCGCGACGGACGAGCCCTCTATCATGCTGATCTTGTGGCTCATCGGATGGGCCTCGATGGCGGCACGGTTATGGGCGCGGATGTCGATATCGATGCCGAGCACCTTGCGGCGGCTGGACTTGGGGTCCAGCATTTCGCCTTTTTCTACAGCCTCGCAATAATCGATCATCGCCAGCATGGAGGCGCTCATCACCAGCGAGCCGCCATGGGCTATGCCGGTTTCGATCACCAGATCCGGTTTGACCGACCAGATCATCTCCTGGATGGCATAGCTGTCCTGCGGGATCTGGATGATGGGCCGGCCCAGCCAGCTGAAATTATACATATAGCCCAGCGGTATGCATGATTCGATCCAGCGATTGGACAAATCGAGGAATTCCTTGCTCTCGCCGATCGACTGGATATTACGGCTTACCAAAGCCTTGAAATCTTCGACAGTAGTCATTGCGGGTCCGTTCAGTTATTGCCTGCCTGCGCAGACGCTAGGCTGCCTTACCTGCGTGAGCCTGACGTGTCTGCGTATAATCATGGTTGAATAAGCCAGGCTGTCCCTTGAAGACGTAAATCGGTTGGCGTCATATGGCGCGCAATGCGTTGTATCGGCGGGATCGATCTGAAATCTCCTTGGTCTGGGGTTTGCCGCAGATAAAAGATTGGAGTGGCAAGGGATGGGCAAGACTATTCTGTTGACGGGAGCGACGGGCTTTGTTGGGAGACAGATCCACCGTGCTCTGCTGGACGCCGGTCATAGCGTGGTGGCTGTCGTCCGGCGTTCTACCGCAAGCATTCTTGCGGTAGAACGCCGTGCCGCGAGAGTGATCGAGACGGAGGATGTTTTTGCACAATCGGCCGATTGGTGGGCGGCCCAGTGCCAGGGCTGCGACGCGGTCATCCACGCCGCCTGGTATGTGGAGGCGGGGAAATACCTGGATTCGCCGCTGAATTTTCACTGCGTTACCGGCAGTTTGGCCCTGGCGCAAGGGGCTGCACGCGCTGGCATTTCCCATTTCATCGGCCTTGGCACCTGTGTCGAATATCGCTTGCCGTCGAACCACTTGACCGTGAATTCACCCCTTGAGCCGAAGACGCTTTATGCCGCTGCCAAGCTTTCCACCTACCAGATGTTGGACCGGTATTTTGCAGGCCTTGGCCTGGGGTTTTCCTGGTGCCGGATCTTTTATCTCTATGGGGAAGGCGAACATCCGGCCCGTCTTGTGCCTTATCTGAGGCAACAACTTTCGCAAGGGCTCGCTGCCAAGCTTTCCAAAGGCACGCAATGGCGCGATTTTCTGGATGTGAAAGAGGCCGGAAAAATGATTGCTGGCGTTGTCGATACCGGACAGACCGGCGCGGTCAATATCTGCTCCGGCAAGGCGGTCACCATTCGGGCGCTGGCCGAACGCATTGCCGATGACTATGGCCGCCGCGACCTGCTGGAATTCGGCACGGCAGAGATCCATCCTACCGATCCCCTGGCGGTGGTCGGCGTGTGCAATGTTGCGGCGTTCAAGCCTGCCTCAGGAGTAATGGCTGCCGGTTGATACTTTCAGCCCTCGTTTGTCAGGGAAAAGTGGAATTCGGGTTTCCCGAAAAGGCAAATGAAAACAAGAAAAACGAGAGTCTGTCTGGTTCAATCAGAACCTGACAGACTCTCGTTTATCGCAACGCATTGAAGACGCCAATGTATCCGGACCTTGGCGTCAGGCACTTGCGCGGGCGTTTGGCTCCGCGATGACCCTGATTGGCGTCATCATGCTGCGCGCCACGGCGTAGAACTGCTGGGCGTTGACGGCATTGCCAATGAAGCGGTCTACCAACAGAACCTTGCCATGCAGGCCCTGCTGTCTGTCTTCATGGGGTGTGGCGGAAAAGGGCGGTGCGAAGGCCCGGACCCATGCCTGCCCCCCCGGCATGGACAGGAACGCTCGGGAATAGGCTTCGTATTTTGTCCGAAACGGGCCAGTGGAATGTTCGAAAGCGCAATCATACATGCAGGCGCGGACGAAATCCTCCCCAAAGCCTGCCCATTCGCTGCCAAGCTCCATCAGCACTCGGGCCTGAACTTCGGCAATGGCAGCCGTCAGGCCTATTCCGGCATGCAACGGAAAATCCTTGAGTGCGGATGGCACGGGACGTGGCTGGAACGGGTGTGCATGCACGGCGGACAGCGGGCGATTGCAAAAGGCCAGTGCATTGGCAAACAGCAGCACGCGGGCCGCCCACTCATATTGCGGCACCAGGGTTAGCCAACTCAGTGCGCCGCAAGCCGAAAGGACACTGTCGATCAGGCTTCGCTTGATGGCCCCATGATAAAGACCGAAAGGCATGCGCGGCACTTGCCTTGCCTCTTTCCAGTGAAAGAAAGCCTCGAGCATCGGAGCCTTCTCAAATTCGGTAATATTATGCAGCACCGGGATCGCCACATTGGTCTTGATATGGCGCGGTGCATCCGCAGAGATCTGAAATGCACTCCATCCCAACGCATCCACATGGGGATGTTTATTTTCCAGAGAGGAGAGCAGCTCGGGAAGATCGGGCTCGATCATGTCTTCGGGATGGACAAGCGACACCCAATCGCCCTCAGCCGCAGCCAAGGTGCCGATCCAGAGCTGGGCTGCCGAAAGGGTTTCCGGTGCAGGTGGCAGAAGGCGCAAACGACTATCGCGTGCCGATATATCCGCAAATGGTCCATAGCGATGCACGGTGTCACCAAAGCCGGAGAGAATGATTTCCAGATCAGCGGTCGCATTCTTCAGGAGTTCCTGGACCAGATTGACTGGCAGGATATGGCCCGGTTCTACCGGAATACAGACAGAAAGCTTCGGCATTGGCATCTCACGATCTTTGGCACCATTTTCGGCAAAACTGGTTTCCACGTTTCCTGGAAATGCTCTAGGAGAACAAACTGGTGCGAGCCTTGGTGCAGCCCGTTCATGGACACACAAATCAAAGAATACCAGCGATTTTTATTTGGAAAAATGGTGCCCGGAGGCGGATTTGAACCACCGACACGCGGATTTTCAATCCGCTGCTCTACCAACTGAGCTATCCGGGCATCCTGGCCAAACAAGCGCTATTTGAGGGCTGTTTGCCGTTAGGGGAAAAATTTCCCCCGGAAGCAGCGCGGTTATAGCATCTAAATTCTTCATGTCCAGCGCCAAAAGACACTTTTTTGACGATGGATGTAAAAAGATTGAAAGCCATTTTAAAACAGAAACTTACGCTGAAATTGCAATGGCTGTCTCGGTTCAGAATCGACCGTCGTCATCCGGGTTGGATTCGTCTTCGGCCACGGGAATGGCATAGGAGCCTTTCAGCCAGCGCGACAGATCCTGGGTGCGGCAGCGGTCGGAGCAGAAGGGATAGTGTTCGCGGTGAGATGGATGGCCGCATTCCGGGCAGGGCAGGGGTTTGCGCAAGGGTTCTACCTTGGCAGTATGTTCTGGCTCGTCACTCATGTGTCATCCTTTGCTTGGCATCAGCCTTCACTCGCTGGCTCTTGCCTGCTGGGCTGCTACCCTTCCGACCAGCGGGCCTGCACATCCATGCCTTCGCCTGCCAGCAATTGCACGGTTTCATACAAGGGCAGGCCGACGACGTTGGAATAAGAGCCGACCAGTTTTTGCACAAAGCTGCCGGCAATGCCCTGGATGGCATAGGCACCAGCCTTACCGCGCCATTCACCGGACAGGATATAGGCATTGATGTCCGCTTCCGACAAACGCTTGAAACGCACCTTGCTTTCCACCACCTTCTGGCGGATCTTGCGATCCGGGGTAATCAGGCAGACACCGGTAAAAACCCAATGATTGCGGCCGGAAACGAGATTGAGCGCGGCGATGGCTTCATCGCTATATTCGGTTTTCGGCAGCACCCGACGGCCAACGGCAACCACCGTATCGGCCGCCAGGATGAACGCGCCCTTCCAATCCGCCTCGTCAGCACTCGCCTCCAGGGCGGCTTTGGCCTTGTCGGTTGCCAAGCGGCGCGCCAGCGAGCGTGGCTGCTCGTTTTTCAAGGGGCTTTCGTCGAGATCCATCGGCATCAGCCGATCAGCTTCCAGGCCCACCTGCCGCAGCAGTTCGACGCGGCGGGGGGAGCCTGAGGCCAGGATCAGCTTGCGTTTGCCGGCCATAGGCGGCTCCTCGCCGTTACTTGAAGCGATAGGTGATACGGCCCTTGGTCAGGTCGTAGGGTGTCATTTCCACCAGGACCTTGTCGCCAGCCAGCACGCGGATGCGGTTCTTGCGCATACGGCCAGCCGTATGGGCGATAATTTCATGTTCGTTTTCGAGCTTCACCCGGAATGTGGCGTTCGGCAGCAGTTCCGTAACGACACCGGGGAATTCGAGGACTTCTTCTTTAGCCATTGATGCCTTGTCTTTCTGTGTGTTTCGTCGGAGCGGTGACCGCCCCGGTCAAAATGTGGCCGGAACCTACACAATCACTGGGCTTTTGTGAACCTTGTAGATCGGGCTTTTCGAATTTGTTTCAAACGCCGCCAAGCGGGCTTGTTCCAGGCCGTTTGAAGCGCTGCTCGATCAGCACCGCCAGCCGGTCTCGCACCTCGCGATAGGCGGCCAGTTGCTGGTCGCGGGTATCGGCCTCGATGGTTGGGTCATGCATCGGCCAATACACCACCTCAACGGAAGAGGAGCGAGTCAGTTCCAGGGCGGCATGATGCGCTTCGGGAGCCAGAGTGACAACGAGGTCAAAAAAGTCGTCCTCCAGCTCGTCCAGGGTCTGCGGCTGACGCTTGCCCAGCGAAAGCCCGATTTCATCCAGCACCACATCAACGAAAGGATCGCGCTCGCCATGCCGCACGCCCGCCGAGGCAACATAGACACCTGACGGCAGCAACCTCTTGGCAAGGGCCTCGGCCATGGGCGAGCGCACGGCATTCATACCGCAAAGGAACAGCACGGAGTGGGGTATGGCCCTCTCTTGGCTGTGATCGGCGCCGATGCCGGTGGGATCTTTGGTCGGTTCGCTCATGCCGGACGCCTCAGCCGCGCCAATACAGCACGCAGACCAGCGTGAAGAGCCGCCGGGCACTGTCGAAATCGAGATTGATCTTGTCTTTCAGTCGGTCTTTCAAAGTTTGCGAGCCATCGTTGTGAATGCCGCGCCGCCCCATGTCGATTGCTTCGATCTGGCTGGGCGTGGACGAGCGGATCGCCTCGTAATAGCTTTCGCAGATCATGAAATAGTCTTTGATGATCCGCCTGAGCGGCGTCAGCGACAGGATATGGGTGGCGACAGCCTCGCCATCCTGCGTGGTGATGGTGAAGACCAGCCGGGCATTCACCAGGGACAGGCTGAGGCGATAAGGGCCACCTGGATGACCGACCGGCTCGAAAGAGTTTTCCTCGATCAGATCGAAAATCGCCACGGCCCGCTCATGCTCGACATCCGGCGTCGAGCGCCCGATCGTTTCATCGAGAACGACATCGAAAAGCTTGAAGTCGCCCTTGGCCATCAGCTATTCCTCAAGATTGAGTCGGATGGCGACGGATCGTGCATGGGCATCCAGCCCCTCGCTCTTGGCCAAAGCAATTGCTGCCGGCGCCAATTGCCTAAGCTGTTGCGGGCCGAGCCGTAATATCGATGTGCGCTTGACGAAATCCAGCACCGACAGGCCTGACGAAAACCGCGCCGAACGGGCCGTGGGCAGGACGTGGTTGGAGCCGCCAACATAGTCGCCGATCACTTCCGGCGTATGGCGACCGATGAAGATCGCGCCAGCATTGCGAATGCCCGCCATCAGCGCATCGGGATCGGCGACGGCGAGTTCCAGATGCTCGGCGGCAATGCGGTTGGCAAGCGGCACGGCAGCGGTAAGGTTCGGGACAATGACCAGCGCGCCAAAATCCTGCCAGCTGGCGCTGGCAGTTTCGCTGCGGCTCAATGTTTTCAATTGCCGCTCGACGGCAGCCTCAACGGCCTTGGCAAAGTCCGGACTGTCAGTGATCAGGATCGATTGAGCGCCCCGGTCGTGTTCCGCCTGCGCCAGCAGATCGGCGGCAATCCAGTCTGGGTCATTATCCTTGTCGGCGATAACAAGCACTTCCGAAGGGCCAGCGATCATATCGATGCCAACAGTGCCGAACACATGGCGCTTGGCAGCGGCCACATAGGCATTGCCGGGGCCGACGATCTTGGCGACCGGTTCGATGGTTTGCGTGCCGTAAGCGAGTGCGGCGACAGCCTGAGCGCCACCGATCCGGTAGATTTCCGTCACGCCAGCAATTTTTGCCGCAGCCAGCACCGTGGGATTGATGGCACCGCCGGAGGCCGGCACGACCATGACGACGCGCGGCACCCCAGCAACCCTGGCCGGAACGGCATTCATCAGCACGGAACTGGGATAGCTTGCCGTGCCGCCCGGCACATAGAGACCAACCGCATCGATGGCGGTCCAGCGGGAGCCGAGGCCGACGCCGATGGCGTCTTCGTAGATATCGTCCTTGGGCATCTGGCGCGCGTGGTGGCGCTCAATGCGCTCTGCGGCAAGGTGCAACGCATCGATCAGCTCAGGCGAGACCTCGGCAAAGGCCGCATCGATTTCAGCTTCGGTGACGCGCATGGGCGTCACTGTGAAATCCAGCCCATCGAACCGATGCGAATACTCCGCCAAGGCGGCATCGCCGCGCGCCCGCACATCGTCGATAATGGTTCTGACGACTGCGTTTACATCCTCGGACACTTCCCGCTTGGTGGTGAGAAATGCGGAAAACCGCGCCTCAAAATCATCCGATGCCTGCTCAAGCCAAACTGCCACTGCGCCTAATTCCTTCTTCCGGCCCGCCTATTCCTCAGGCTCCGGGATGCCGGGGCCTTGATGTGGTTTCCCACGCGCCGCCGGTATCTGCAAGCTGTACTTCTATGCATTCAACATCCAAAGCAATGGTGGCACCCGCCGCGCATACCAGCTCCACCCGGCCTTCCGGGCCATGTTCTTTGGCGGTGAAGGTCACAGCCAGCAGGTTCATCACCTGATCCTTGTCCGTCTGGCTTATGCCGATGGAGCGCACCGCCTGTACCCGCTTGATGGTGAGTAAGGCCCGGCGGCGCTCAAAGCTCTTGGTGCGGCGAAAAATTCCGCCGCCTTTCCCGGCTTTTTCCCAGACGAAACGGTTGACGGCGACGGAAAACACCCCGGACTTTGCCGCATAATCCACATCGGCTGGCTTGAATACCGCATCCTGCATATGGGCAGACAGAATGGCGAGATCTTCCTCGTCCAGCGATAGAAGCTTGAGATCAGTCATGCGCATGGCCCCGCTATTGCAATTGCTCTTGCAGATAGGTTGCCCGCCGTCATTAAGCAACGGGCAGCCTTGCTTGAAGAGCTTGAAATATAGGCGTGCTCAGTCGCTGATTCGTTCCACGATCGCGCCGCAGCGGGTCAGCTTTTCTTCCAACCGCTCGAAGCCGCGGTCCAGATGGTAGACACGGTTGACCAAAGTTTCGCCCTCGGCGGCAAGCCCGGCGATGACCAGCGAGACGGAGGCGCGCAGGTCGGTTGCCATCACTGGCGCGCCGCGCAGTCGCTGTACGCCCTCGATACGGGCTGTCTGGCCACTCAGGGTGATCTTGGCGCCAAGTCGCGCCAGTTCCTGCACATGCATGAAGCGGTTTTCGAAAATTGTTTCCGTCACATGGGCCACGCCCTGGGCGCGGGTCATCAGGCCCATGAACTGCGCCTGCAAGTCGGTCGGGAAACCTGGAAACGGCTCGGTGACGATATCGACCGGGCGAATGGCATCGCCATGGCCGATGACACGAATACCGTCCTCGATGGCGGAAACCTCGGCCCCAGCCCGGCGCAGCGCCTCGACAGCGGTGTCGAGCAGGGTGATATCGGTGCCTTCCAGCGTCACGTCACCGCCGGTCATGGCGACGGCCATGGCATAGGTGCCGGTCTCGATCCGGTCCGGCAGAACCCGGTGGCGGGCACCGGACAGGCTGGTGACACCCTCAATGGTGATGGTGGCTGTACCTTGGCCGGTAATTTTCGCGCCCATGGCGTTCAGGCAATTGGCAAGATCTACCACTTCCGGCTCGCGTGCGGCATTGTGGATCACCGTTGTGCCGCGTGCCAGCGATGCTGCCATCAGCATGACGTGGGTGGCGCCAACGGAAACCTTGGGGAATGTATAGCTCGCGCCAATCAAGCCGCCCTTCGGGGCTGTGGCTTCGATATAGCCACTGTCGATCTCCAGAGTGGCACCCAGCGCGCGCAGACCGTCGATGAATAGATCGACCGGGCGGGTGCCGATGGCGCAGCCGCCGGGCAACGAGACGCGGGCTTTGCCCTCACGAGCGAGAAGCGGGCCGATCACCCAGAAGCTGGCGCGCATTTTGGAAACCAGCTCATAGGGCGCATTGGTATCGACAATGGTGCGGCACGTGAAATGGATGGTGCGGGAATAGCTACCAGACTGGCGCTCGCGCCGCCCATTGACGGCAATATCGACGCCATGATTGCCCAGAATGCGCAATAGCAGTTCAACATCGGCCAGATGCGGCACATTTTCCAGCGTCAGCGTGTCGCTGGTCAGGAGCGAGGCGATCATCAAGGGCAGGGCGGCGTTTTTGGCGCCGGAGATTGGAATGATGCCGTTAAGGGCGTTGCCGCCGACAATCCTGATACGATCCATAAAGAGTGATCAGGGGGCAAGGCCTGCCCCCGCCTTTCTTGGTTTGAAGAGTGTGTCGCGCCATGACAGCAATGAGTGGCACTGCAATGCACGCGGTGTTTAGAGGAAAACCGCCAGCCGTTCAATTCGCTGTGTCAGGTTTCGCTGTTTGAGGTTTCAGTGTCATCCGGTTGGGGCAAATGTGCGGCGGGCAGTCCATCTGTTTCATCGGCGCCGCCAGCCCGGCGCGCCCGCGCCTGGCTTTTGCGGCGCATTAGGTTTTCTCGCAATTTCTGAGCCGCCCGCTCACGCCGGCGCTCGGCCTGCGCCTGGGTGTTCAGCGCTGCAATCCGCTTGGCTTCTGCCACGCGCTCGGCCTTGGATGTATCGGTCTCGTCTGTCATGGCGGCGTCATAGCGCAAATGTGGATAAATCGGAAGATAGGCAAGGTTTTGCTATTTTATTCGCCCAACGACGTTTTGCTGCTTGCGCGCCCCGTCATCCTGTGGCAATAGCCCACTCGTTCCGCAGCGGCACACACCGCTTCGCCAGATGCTGCTATAGCTCAGGGGTAGAGCACTCCCTTGGTAAGGGAGAGGCCGAGAGTTCAAATCTCTCTAGCAGCACCATTCATACCATTGAATGGGATATATTTTTTCGCGTAAGCACTCCGCTTCCCCTGAAAAATAAATGCAGAACAAATCATGTTTCCCCAGATCAATACGGGGAAAATCCGGGAAGTCCGTTCTCTCCATGTTCTGACGAAAATCGAATTCCCGACACTTGTCTCTGGATAAGCCAAAATTCTGATTCGTGCGGCACTCATCTTATCTCCACATTGAAAGAGAAGTTCGGCCTCGGCAATTTTAAGGCCACCGCCGCCGCATTGCGCACCCATGCTCTCCAGTTCCGGAGGGCGCAATAATGGTGATCTGCGACCTCCTTGAGTGTAGGGAGGCGCGCAACAAGTGACCTCCACCATTCCTATTTCAAATGCTCTGCTTCGGATTGTGTCTGAGCGGAACCCGCAAAATATTGCCTTAGCGCGGGCCTATGAAGCCGGAGTTATGCCGACGCACCCGGCAAGCCAGCAGGCAATCCGTCCCAACGTCCTTAGCTGTATGCAGCGTCTGGTTGGCCGCAAATGGCAACGGTCCCCGGATCGTGCTGCGTCGGTGGCTCGAAAGCGCAAGTTGGGCGGATCAAGCGGGATGCCTGACACCATCCGGCATCACTACACAGAAGGCGAACGCGCCGTGCTGACAGTCATTGCAGGCGAGGTGAAGCACCACGGCCTTTGTGATCTGGCGCTTGATCGTATCGCCGCTGTTGCTGGCGTGAGCCGTACCACCGTGCAGAACGCTATTCGGGAAGCCCGCGCCCTTGGCCACCTCTCCGTGGAAGGCAGGCCGCGCAAGGGGCAGAAGAGCCTCACCAACCTTGTGCGGATTGTCTCAGCTGAATGGATGAACTGGCTCAAGCTAGGGCCTTCGCTGGCCAGACAGATAGGGTTCAAAGATTTCCACCCCACGAAGACCCAAGATAAAATCGGTAGCCTTAGCCAAGGCAAGAGCCTACCGAAAAACGCATACCGCGACCACTGCCTGGGTTTGGGAGAAAGCAACCCTATTGCTGGCAGCAACGAACTGAGAGGGCGCGGTTGGACGTGTCGAGATCGACGACATCAGCGTCGAGCGGACCACCCGGCAGATTGCCCTTAATTGCAAGAACGCACTCTTTGCGGGGCATGACGCGCGAGTTGAGAATTGAGCGACCAGCGCCTAGTCACCTGAATCTGAAGTTCGGCTCATTGTTTTGTGGCAGAAGCGCTTGACCGAGGCGAGGATTTGGTCGGCGGATTTCACCCATTTGTATGGCCTTGGCTTCTCGTTGTGTGTTGTAATGAACGCGTCGATGTCGGCTTCCAGTTCCGCAGTGGAACGATGGACGCCGCGTTGCAACTGCTTGCGCGTCAGCTCTGCAAACCACCGCTCGACTTGATTGATCCAGGAGGCTGAAGTTGGTGTGAAGTGAACATGCCAGTGCGGACGGCGTGCGAGCCAGGCTTTGATCCTCGGCGTCTTATGGGTCGCATAGTTGTCCATCACCAGATGCACGTCCGGTCCCTTGGGCATCTCGGCGTCTATCCGCTTCAGGAAGTCGAGGAATTCGGTCGCCCGGTGACGTTTGTAGCACTGGCCGATCACCGCACCAGTGGCAATGTCGAGCGCGGCGAACAGAGAAGTCGTGCCGTTGCGGACATAGGTATGAGTGCGCCGCTCGGCGATGCCCGGTGCCATGGGTAGAGCCGGCTGCTCTCGATCCAGTGCCTGGATTTGCGATTTCTCATCCACGCATAGCACGACTGCCCGGTCCGGTGGCGACATATAAAGGCCGACTATGTCTTGCACCTTATCGACGAACAGCGGATCGGAAGAGAGCTTGAATGTCTCGGCACGATGCGGCTGCAAACCAAATGCGGTCCATATTCGACGGATGGTGGTGTGCGACAGCCCGCTGTCGGCTGCCATCGAACGGATAGACCAGTGCGTGGCATCCTTCGGGGTGGTGTTCAATGTCCTTTCGACAACCTCTGCTACCTGGGCGTCAGAGACGGTTCGTGGCCGACCTGCGCGATATTCGTCGGTCAGCCCGTCAATGCCATCCTGCACGAACCGGCGGCGCCACTTGCCAACCGTGTGCTCGTGGACGCCAAGGCGTTCGGCAACATCTTTGCTCTGCAGGCCCTGCGCGCACAGCAAAACCATTCGGCATCGATCCGACAACGAGCGCGGTGCCTTGTGCCGACGCATCTGAGATTCAAGAAAATTCCTATCCTCGTCGCTCAGAGCGACAAGGTCCGCTTGCCTGCCTACCATCAATCACACTCCTGCCGTTGCTACAGAAGTACAATAAAATGATGCCTACTTTAGTTCCAGGTGACTAGCTCGTTGAGGCATCTAAGCTCAATTCTATCGATCCGTTGACCTATCTGACCGCGGCACTCGCGGCCAACCCGAACCCTCGCTTGTTACGGTTAGCGGCCTCGATGGAATGACTGCCGTGATTCCTTTGCAGTATCCGAAAACCCTGGAGGCTTGTTTCTGACCCAGGTGACGAATGTCTGCACCGCTGGGTGTTCTAGGATGGCCTCGATCGTGGAAAACTTCTTGGCGAGTTGGGCATCGGTGAAGATCGAATGTATCTGTTCGTGGCAGATACGGTGCAGGCAGACGGTATTCTTTCCACCCTTGCTTTTGGGAACGAGATGATGCTCGTCCCTCTGATCCTCCGGGATGACGCGTTCGCACATCGGACAGATCACGGGCTCTGGCTTGGGCTCGTCCCATGAAGCCAGCTCATCTCTATTCTTGCGGGCCAACGCTTTATCTTTCCTGGTGTAGACCCCGGATGCTGTTCCCGAGGATCGGTGCTAGTGTCAACACATGGACGCCAGTAGCACGAAACCATCAAAACCGCATGGCTTCTTTTGCCCCTTTGCAGTCATTGGCGTCCGCGAGAAGACAGGCAGCTTTGCGCCCCCAAATCGGTCACTCGGATGATCGCAAGCGGATCCCGAAAGCAGTCATTTGCTCATCGTAATTCTCCGGGGCCGCGACATGCCAAACCTGGGGACCCTTTTGCCCTAACAGATCTTGTAAGCCTCGGAGTAGATGAGATTCGTTCGTGATAAGCGGAAGAAGGGGATGAACATCCGAACGACACTACTGATCAGAAGCCCTGTAATGATGGCGATTGCGAAATTGGGGGGGGCGGTGGCTGCACTGGCAACTCCAAAGGCTCAGAGGATAGATCACGGGTACGGGCGGAATACTTTTTTTGATAACAAGCAATCGGCGGCTAACTGATCTGAACAATTTTCAAAATAATAAATTTTCCCCTTGTATTGCATTACAAATTGGCGATGAAGTATTGGTGCAGACGCGGGGTTGTTGCGGAATATCCAAACTTATTGGCAAAAGAAGGCAAGCGACGTCATTATCGCGGCGATAATGGGAGATCACGCAAGCGGATTGTGACGTTCACCTTCGGGCCATCCGACATGCCTGGCCTGTTCGGGTAGAAGGTTATGGACTAATGATTTCGGACCAGGGAGGGAATGCTGGCTAGGGGGCAAGATGCACAAACATGATCCGGTTCGACAGATCAGCTTCATTCAGCAGGCGCTGTCGCAGAACCGTAAACCTATCGGCTTCTTCCTCGGCGCGGGCTGCCCGCTGTCGATCCGTGTCAATGAGCGCGTGGAAGATGGAACGACTATCACCGACCCGCTGATCTGGGACGTAGCTGGACTGACGAAGGTGATAGCAAAGACCCTGTCCAGCGGGGACCCCGCAAACCCCACAAGCTGGGATAAAATCGTTCAGATCGTGAACGAGGATGGCGGCAACAGCGGCAATATCGAACTCATCCTCAGCCGCATCCGCGTGTTCGCGAGCGTAGCCGGCATCGGAAATGTTCGCGGCCTCACGGCAGCAGAGCTCAAAGTGCTCGATGCCGAGGTCTGTAAGGTGATCTCCGATGAGGTCACCCGTACGCTTCCGGAAAAGGATAGCCCTTATCACAATCTTGCGATCTGGAGTCGGTCGATCCGTCGTGAGCGGCCCGTCCATCTCTTTACGACCAATTACGACCTGCTGATGGAGCAGGCGCTCGAGGAAAGTTCAGCGCCCTATTTCGATGGCTTCATCGGTGCCCGGAAGGCTTTCTTCGACCTCGGCGCCGTTGAGGACGAGGGCTTGTTGCCGCCACGGTGGACCCGGCTATGGAAAATCCATGGCTCCTTGAACTGGCGCCTAGAGAATGAGACGGACGTCGTTCGATCCGATGAAAAGACCGATAAGCAGAGCTATCTAATCTACCCGTCCCATCTCAAATATGACCAGAGCCGCAAGATGCCCTATCTTGCGATGCTCGATCGGCTGAAGGCCTTCCTGCTCACGCCGTCTTCGCTCCTTTTTATCTGTGGCTATTCCTTCGCAGACGAACATATCAACGACGTCATATGCCGTAGCCTCGAGGCGAACCCGACCGCGCATGTCTTTGCTTTTCTCTACGGTGATCTAGACACAGATAGCTACAAGCTAGCGCGCCAGTGTGCGCTAGCGACCCCGAATTTGAGCCTGTTGGGTTTCAACAAGGCTATCGTCGGCCGCACACCGGGTGACTGGACAGGCGACGGGGCGGATGACCTTGTGCTGCCGCCCAGTATCCTCGTGAGGGACGGCGACAAGGTCGCCGTTCGGCTCGGCGACTTTGCAGCGCTAGGCGCGATGTTGCGTGGTCTCTCCGGCGAGAGGATGAGCGATGATCCAGCCTGAACTCGCCAACCGGGCAACCGTCATCGGCACTGTTCAAGACGTCAGCGGCACGTCGGTCAGCGTCACCTTGACGTCGGACCGCTTCTCCGGCCTGAGCTTTGTCCACGGCCAGGGCCACAAAATCGGTCAGATCGGCAGCTTTGTTAAAATCCCGATCGGTTATATTGACCTCTATGGGATCGTGTCGCAGGTGGGCGCCAGTGCGGTTCCCGAAAAGGCCGCACTTTCGATGCCCAACGGCTTGCGCTGGATGACGGTCCAACTGATTGGCGAGGGTTACAGGACGGGTCGGTTCCAGCGTGGCATCTCGCAATATCCAACCTTCGAGGACGAAGTCCATCTGGTCTCTGAGGCAGATCTCCAAGCGATCTATGGGCGGTCGGACAAGCAGAATCATCTGGTCCGGGTCGGTCATGTTGCAGGGAGCGAGTCGATCGACGCACTTGTCGATGTGAACAAGCTCGTGACGCGCCACAGCGCTGTTGTCGGGACCACCGGCTCAGGCAAGTCGACGACAGTCGCGGGGCTGTTGAACGTCCTGTCAGATGAAAGCCGCTTCCCGTCGGCGCGAATCGTCGTCCTCGACCTTCACGGAGAATATGCCAAGGCGCTTAGCGACCGTGCGAATATCTTCAAGATCAGCCCGGATGTCCGCAACATCAACGAGCACCGGCTGTGCATCCCGTTCTGGGCGCTGAGCTTCGATGAGCTCATGCGGGTGACATTCGGAAGCCTCCCGCCCGATGGAAAAGCGCGCAACGTCATCCTCGAGCAGATACTCGAGGCCAAGGTCGCAAGCCTGACGGCGCAGCCGATCGCCGGTGTCGATCCCTCCAGTATCACAGCCGATAGCCCGGTGCCTTTCTCGCTGAACAAGCTCTGGCATGACCTCTATTGCCGCGAGTTCGGAACCTATCTCAGCGCCGGCGGCGCGAACCCGTCAGATCAGGCGACCTGGGCCTATGAATGCGATCCTTTGGGCGCGAAGATCGTGGGGGATGCGCAGTCCGCAGTCCCACCGCGCTTTCGCAAGGTCAAGAATGTCGCCTCTGATCCGGAAAAGATCAATTGGCTTCCGGACGTCCTCAACATCCGCGGGCCGCTTGAGGCGCTCGGAGCCCGGCTTCGCGTCGCGCGCTACGACTTCTTGCTGAAGGCCGGCGACTGGCATCCCGAGCTCGACGGCACGACGACCAAGACGCTCGCCGAGCTCGTCGGTCAATGGCTCGGCAGTGACAAGCCGATCACGATCCTCGACCTGTCAGGCATTCCCTCGACGGTGACGAACGATATCATCGGCAACATCTTGCGCGTCCTTTACGATGGTCTCTTCTGGGCGCGTAACTTCTCGGAGGGCGGACGCGAACGCCCGCTGCTGGTCGTGATGGAGGAAGCGCACAGCTATCTTGGCGACAATGGCAGCAGCGCCGCCTCCATCGCGACCCAACGCATCGTCAAGGAAGGGCGCAAGTATGGGATCGGCGCGATGATTGTCAGCCAGCGCCCGGCCGAGATCAATCCCACGATCTTGTCACAATGTGGAACCTTCTTTGCGATGCGCTTGAGCAACGCCACCGATCGCTCACATGTGACCAGCGCGCTCTCCGACAACCTTGAAGGTTTGACCAGTATGTTGCCGGTGCTACGCACCGGTGAGGCTATCATTCTCGGCGAAGCGGTGAGGCTACCAATGCGGACAATGATCCAGGCACCACCGCGCGATCGCCGCCCCGACAGTCAGGATCCACTGATCTGTGACGAAGCCGCGCCTGAGGATTCGATGACGCCAGGCGGTTGGAACCTGAAAATGCACATCGCCGCGGACTATCGATATTTTGTCGAGACCTGGCTCCAGCAAAACCCGGTCCCCACCCCGCACCAAGAAGGAATAACACATATGGCCTGGCAGGATTTCGCCCCCTTCACCTCGTCAAACATCGCCGCTATCCGCTACGATGAAGA
This sequence comes from Allorhizobium ampelinum S4, assembly GCF_000016285.1. Classification (NCBI taxonomy): domain Bacteria; kingdom Pseudomonadati; phylum Pseudomonadota; class Alphaproteobacteria; order Hyphomicrobiales; family Rhizobiaceae; genus Gillisella; species Gillisella ampelina. Next base: position 565,947 of record NC_011989.1, read on the forward strand.
TCAGTTGCTGCTCGAGGTCGAGTTTCTCAACAGCACCCGTTATCATTATTATGATGTGCCGCCGCAGATTGCGCAGGCCTTCGATCAGGCCGGATCGAAGGGGACTTTCCTCGCGTCGACCATCAAGGGTCATTATCGCTACAGCCGGGTCTAATATGCCACTTGTCAGCCTCGATCAGAAAAATAGCCGCGTTCAGTTCAGTGCCTTTGAGGTAGAGAACAAGATCTTGTTCGAGTTCTTTAACAAGGTCGCTGCCGCCGATCGCGACGAACAGCTCCACAAGGCGCTCTATATCGGCGTCCTGGCACTCATGGAGGACCGACTTTCCAGCTTCCTTTCGCGGACAGCCAACGAGTTAGGGACAGAGCTCGAAAGCCTGAAGCTCATCTTCGATATGAAGAAGGAGCTTTTCTACCGGTCGGCGGTGAAGGGCGTGCTCGCTGAAGCCGATATCGCCGACTTCCTGTCGGAGTTTTTTGCTCGCCAGAAGCTCGCCGACCGGATCGAGTTGACCGGCGACCGCGCCGGTGCAATACGTCGAAACAAGACTGGCGACATCGTTTGCCATCTTGCCGGCGACAGTGGCAAACGGATCGCGATCGAATGCAAGTTCGACAAGAGCATCCGACTCGGTGACATCCAGACCAAAGATGTCTTCACAAGAAAGGCGGATACGGCCTGGAGCCAGCTACTCGAAGCGCAGGCCAATCGCGACGGGCAGGCTGGAATTATCGTCTTCGATGCATCACTCATCGACAACAGCATCCTCGCCGCCGTCCAGGACCTGAAGTTCCTCCCCGGTATCGGCCTGATCGCAATTATCGACTCCCAGAAGGGCGATTATCGCAATCTCGCCATCGCTTACATGCTGGCACGCGACATCGCGCTCAACGCGCAGACGCTCGATCTCGACACCGACGTCCTCAAGATCATCGTGAACCGGCTGATCAAGGATGCGCGCGACATGGCGCTGGTGAAGCATCTCGTCACCGCGAATATCGACAATATGAAACAGATCCTCGCACAAATCGAGAAAGGCATCCTTCTTGCGGAATTTAATCAGCGCTACCTCATCAAGTTTCTCGCCGAGGGGACCCTCACAAAGGAAGACATGCTCGCTTTCTATGCGGGGGAAGAGGTTAAGGAGCGTTTCCGGCTTGTCGAACGCGAGATCGGCGACCTTTGCTCATGAGATGTCGTAATGTCGCCCCTGCAGGTCGCCTTCCTTGAGGTTTGCGCTTTGAACCGGCCAGTCCGCTCACGGCCCCTTAATGGTTACCAGGCGCTTACAGCGGAAATGATTTCCGCTTTGCGCCCCCGTTTCGGTCATAGACCTCGGCCTAGCGCCGCCGCGACAGCGGACATTCGGCGAATAGGTGAGGCGGAACGTTTTGCCAAATATATGTCCGCGGCTAATTCTGCGAAGGCGATCCATTGCGCAGCGCCTCAGCGGTCACAAGTCGGGCTATTCTTTCGGATAGAGCCTCGTCGGATACTGCGCGCCCCAGGGTCGCACCACCGGCGAATAGTGCAAGCAACAGCAATGCTCGGTCTTCCGTTGAGTACTGCGAGCCGTCATCCTCCAAGCCGGAGGCGATTTCAGTCACCAATCGCCACAGTTCTTCAGTGTAGCAACGCCGCGTCTCGTCATCCGCTCGCATGACATCGGGGGAGAGGGTTGGCAAGGCGCAACTCTCTCCAAGTTCGCAAGTGCGCTTGTATCCGAGATAGTAGCCAGCGAAGGCTTTGAGCCAGCTACGCGGTTGTTCCAGTTTCAATGCTGCAATTCCCTGACGGAGTTCTTCCATTCCAGCAACAACCGCGGCACGGAAAGCTTCTCCTTTGGATTTGAAGTGGCCGTAGAATGCGCCGTTAGTAACGCCTGCCGCTTTCGTCAACGCATCGATACCAGCTCCGCCATAGCCTTCTTTTCGAAATGCCTGTCCGGCGGCAAGAACGACCTTTGCTCGCGTCTGCTCTTTGTGCTCGGTGCTATAGCGCATGCTGAAATCCTTATTGAGAGTGATTACTCTTTATGTCTTGCATAGAGAGCAATCGATGTGTATCGATAGAGAGCATTCAGTATATATGATTTGCACTCATCATCAAACAAGGAGAGAACCATGCCCATCACACTTACGATCCCGGAAGGCCTGCTGTCGGACGAAGCCCAGGCAGACGCGTTTGCCGGACTGACTGACGCACTTCTTGAGGTTTCGGGACTGACCGGAAATCCGTTTATGACCGCCAATGTGGTCGGCTCGATCCATAATTTGCCGAAAGGACACGTGCTTGCGGCTGGCAAGCCGGTCGATGCCGCATTCATTGAGCTGAAATTGCCGATGGTCGCTTTAACAACGCCGGAGGCAAAGCGCGCCTTCTTGGAAAAGGCGACTGACATCATCGAAAAAGCTGCTGGAGGACGGCTCAAGCGCGAGCATATATGGTCGAACATTGTTTATGCGCCAGAGGGAGGTTGGGGCATTGCAGGTGAGAGCTATAGCAATGCAGATCTTGGTCAAGCGATTGCAGCCAGCGCCGCTGCATAAGGCAGACGTGCTAGCAAAAACGCGGAAAATCCGGGGCCGGACGCGGAATCTGCCCGGTCCAGAGAAGAGGGCTACTCCATGCAACTTGCCAATTATCTATTCTTCACCACCGAATGCGAGGCCGCACTTTCCTTTTATACCGACTGTGGCCTTGGCCGGGTAACAACGTTGATGCGCCACGGAGACCATGGCATTCCAGTCGTGAACGAAGGCATGATTGGGAAGGTGATGCACGCACGCTTCGAAGGTCCAGGCGTCCTGTTCTTCGCCTCGGACAATCATGACGCGGAACCCATGCGCGGCTCGTCCCACATTCTCATTATGGACGATCGTCGCAAAACTAAAAGTATGTTTGGGAAGTTGTCTCGGGCTGGCAGCGTGACCACGCCTCTGGCGATTCAGCCATGGGGCACATATTACGGCAAGCTGACCGACAAATTCGGCGTTCAATGGATGCTCGACTGTTTGGAATAAGACAAAGCCGCCGTCGCCCGTATCCATGTCCGGCACTCCGCCAAAAGGGCACTGGAACCGGGCGGACGGTGCGTGGCCGCATCGAGTCTGAAAGGCGAAAGTCGTAGCGATACGTAAAGGACAGCGTGAAAAAACGGGGCAAGGTAACTCGAAAGCTACCCCATAGACCCCACACATCTTTGAACGCCAGTTTACGTCACTTAGCCTCTGAAAGCCGACAGTCCCCTCCCGGCCCCGTCATAGAGCCGAAAGCTGTGCATTCTCCCTCTGGCCAATGGTGGCCATAGGAGAACTGAAATGGGTATCTCACAATATGATCCTGCTGCACTGGGTCGACCGGCTTGGAACGCAGGCAAACAAGTTGGCGTCAAGAAGCCGCTGAAGCAGCGCCAGATCTGGGCAGTGCGTTTCTTTCTCGACCGGGAAGGAAGGATGAGAGATCGTGCGCTTTTCGATCTTGCCATCGACAGCAAGCTCCGCGGCTGCGATTTGGTAAAAATAAAAATCGGGGCTCTCGTCACGGGTCACGAAATTCGAACTCGTGCGATGGTCGTCCAGCAAAAGACTGGACGCCCTGTGCAGTTCGAGATTACGACCGAGGTCCGGGCTAGTCTGCTTGCTTGGCTTCAGCGAAGGGGAGGAACAGTCGATGACTATGCCTTTCCTAGTCGCGTCGACCACACCGATCATCTCAGCACTCGGCAGTACGCCCGACTTGTCGATGAGTGGGTGACGGCGATTGGGCTGCGTCGGGAGGATTACGGCACGCATTCCCTGCGGCGAACGAAGGCTGCCATGATCTATAAGGCCACCGGCAACCTTCGAGCGATCCAGATCCTGCTTGGCCATACCAAGATCGAGAACACCGTCAGGTATCTCGGCGTCGACATTGAGGATACACTGGAACTGGCCGAGCGGACCGAGATCTGATGGGGAGCGGCCCTACACGTTGTGGGGCCGCGCCCTTTCGCTCGGGGAGCCTCTCCGAGAATTCGATCTGCTTTGCGCCCCCATTCCACCCATTCACGATAAATCTTGAGCTTCCCGAAAGCCGACATTGCTTATGTCGCAGCCTAGCGCCAAGCGATTATTTCGGAGTACATCTTCGAATCCCCGGCGGCCCGCCATTTTCAAAAAAAATGGCCAATCGCGCGAACGATTTACCACCGATCGCCGCCGTTTTCCCTCCATGGTACGCTTTTCCACCTCGCCGGTCGTGGCACCGCGCGATGTCCCATCGGCCGCTATTGACACCGTAGGACGTTTGCCCTAATAATTATAGGTCAAATGTCCTACGGTGTGGTTCACGGCTTTTGCCTTCCACGCCATGATCGTGGAGGCCAGCTATGGGTGCCAGCGAAACCCGCCAGCAGATCGTGGATGTCGCCGACCGGCTCTTCTACGAGTCTGGCTTCGAAGCGACATCGTTTGCCGATATCGCCAAGGATGTGGGCCTCTCTCGCGGCAATTTTTACTACCACTTCAAGACCAAGGACGAGATTCTCGACGCGGTTATCACGCAGCGCATGGCAAATACCCGCGCCATGCTGGAGGCCTGGGAGCACGCTGCGGCTTTCCCCACAGACTGCATTCGCAACTTCGTCCATATCCTCATCACGAACCGAGCCAAGATCATGGCCTATGGCTGCCCGGTCGGCACGCTCTGCAACGAGCTGGCGAAGCTGGATCACCTAGCGAAGGACGATGCTACCGGTCTGTTCACCTTGTTCCGCGACTGGCTCCGCCGGCAGTTCACTAGGCTCGGGCGCGAAGCGGATGCCGATGCGCTGGCCCTCCACGTTCTGATGGGCAGCCAGGGCGTCGCGACGCTCGCCACCGCCTTCAGGGACGAAGAGTTTATCCGCCGCGAAGTCGCGGACATGGAGGCGTGGCTGCTCGTCCAATGTCCGGTCGGTTCAGCCCCCAATGTCCATTAACCCGCCTGATGGAGAGACCATGTTCGTCATCACCCTTCGCTTTGCTGACAAGACCAAAGCGCCCCTATTCATGGATGGGCACAACGCCTGGATCAAACGCGGCTTCGACGACGGCGTTTTCCTGCTGACCGGCAGCCTTCAGCCGAGCGCAGGCGGTGCGATCCTCGCGCACAATGCGTCTCCTGAAGAGATCGAGGCTCGGGTGCAACATGACCCCTTCGTCGCCGAGGGGATCGTCAGCGCTGAAATCCTCACCATCACACCGGGCCGTACCGACGAACGGCTCTCATTTCTGAAGGGCTGAGTGATGAGCGCGACGATCCCCGGTCCAGACGGACGCCCGCGTTGCCGCTGGTGCGCGGCCGCGCCCGAATTCCTCGCTTACCACGACACCGAATGGGGTTTTCCCGTCGATGATGACCGTCGCCTGTTCGAGAAGCTGTGCCTCGAAGGATTTCAGTCGGGCTTGAGCTGGCGGACCATCCTTGCGAAGCGAGAAAACTTCCGCACCGCTTTCCATGGTTTCGATTTCAACCGGATCGCCGACTTCACTGATGCATATCTGGAGCGGTTGCTGAAGGACGAAGGCATTGTTCGTCATCGCGGCAAGATTGCCGCTGTCATCAACAATGCCACGCGAGCGCAGGAGTTGGTCAGGCAGGAGGGATCGCTCGCGGCTTATGTCTGGTGCTTCGAACCGAGGCCGGAGGAATTGGCAGCACCGCAGACCGTATCAACATCCTCGTCATCCATTGCGCTGTCGAAAGATCTGAAGAAGCGTGGCTGGTCCTTCATCGGCCCGACGACGGTTTACGCTTTCATGCAGGCCATGGGCCTCTCAACGATCATGCCGAGGGATGCGTCGTTCGGGAGCACGCGGCCGACGCCAGAAAGACCTTCACACTGCCGAGATAGCTCGCAAAGGTGGATAGATGCCCGCAAAACATCCGATATCACCACCGCTAGCTACGCAAACGCCGCCGAAGACCGCCGATCGCCGTACAGGCTGAATAATACTCTTCAGGATCATGGGCTTATTACGATCTCGTAGTGCTCATCATCATCGGGCGCGGCCCGCCACACCCGCCGATTCTACGCGATGGCGCGATAGCCTGCGCGATGGCTACGCAATCACCACCGATTGCCGCATGGGCGACCAACGCAGATTTTGCCGGGAACATTGCCAGCTCGGTGATGGAAGCAGCTGTCCTGGATCAGGTAAAGTGGGCTGCAGGTGTCGTCCAATCCTTTGCGCCGGGCGCTGACGCTCGATTGGGGTGTTCCAAGAACATTTGCCGCGTGGTGAAAGTTCAGCACGTCGACGACAACGACTGCTTGGCGTAATGTACGAGTGGAATGCCACGAATAAACGGGTGCCACTTCCATCATGGCCCTCGACAGCAGCGAAAGGCCGGGGGCCAGCACCGCCATAGCGGAATGCTCTGTGGCTTTGAACGCGGATCGCGCGAACAGCGGCACGCGCTCATTCCTCATATGCGACACCGTAGGCCAACTTTTTTCGCTCGATCCGTGCGAAGCCGGGTTCACCGAGGTGCATGCCCGCGATCAGCAGTTGCTCTGCGGCCACGCAGTCCAGAAGCCTCGATCGCGTGTCGGCGGCGAGATGCGCATCCTGATCGAACGCGATCGACACGTCCGGGCGCGGGACTTGAATTTGCGGGAAATGAACGATGTCGCCCCAGACCAGCAGGCTCTTGTTACCTGAATCGAGCCGATAGCCGGTGTGTCCGGCTGTGTGTCCCGGCAGCGGCATCGCCGTGATGCCGGGCAGCACCTCGCCGCCCTCAAAGGTGCGCAGCCGGTCACGATAACCCTCGAACGCTTGGCGCGCCACCAGGAAGTTACCACGGGCGCGCTCGGGCGCGCGGCTTAGATTGCCGTCATCCTGCCAGAACGCGACTTCTCGATGGTGGGCGACAAGTTCGGCGTTCGGGAAGACGGCTGTTCCTGACGCGTCCATCAGCCCCCCGACATGATCGGGATGGGCGTGCGTCAACAGGATCGCGTCGATCTCGGAAGGCTGGATGCCAGCGAGTAGCAGATTGGTTTTCAATCGACCGCCCCACTGCTTGAAACCACCAGCGCCTGCATCGATCAGGATCGTGCGACCGCCTCCACGGACAAGGTAGCAGTTGATATGGATCGAGGTATGATCCGTTATCCCCGTATTTTCCTGCATACGGGCGGCATCGGCCGGGTCGATATTCGCGAGAAAATCGAAACTGGCGTGGAGGTAGCCATCGCTGACGGCGGTGATTGTTAAATCACCGATCTGTTGGCTGGGTAATGCGAAACTCGACATTGGTTTTCTCCTGGCATCCGCTCAATTTCGCGTGTGAATGCTCGACGCTTCATAGCCAAAGCAACGGATGCGCGCGGTGAGGCCGGTATTGCGCTTGATGGCATCGTCCAGCTCTTCCATGAACCGATCCATGACTGGCGGCGTCCGAAAAGGCTCAAGACGATATTGGATTTCTGCGAAAGCGGGGTGCCCCCGGCCATGCCGAACAGCGACATAGACAATATGCACGTTCGCCAATGCGGCCCGGAGAATGCTCGTGCAGAGTTCGGTGCATTGCTCCGTGAGGTCTGCGAGCGCCTCGTCCGGCACCATCTTGTCCGCCGGAATGTAGATCGTGACATTCGGCATCGGTGCTACCGCGCCTTCCCGACAACGGCGTCACCGTTGCTCGTCAACTGCGCCGTCATCGGCACATAGACATGAACGCCTTCTGGAAGATGCTCGATGTCAGGCACGTTGCCGCGGCCCACCTTGGCGAGCCAGCGGTGTTCCGGGAACTTCTCCATCGCGACCGCCTGCATCGCATATGGGGTGAGGCCAAGCCCGATCAGAGGCTCGGGGCCTGCTGCGCTCAACGCCAGATATTCGCCCTCACCAATGCCCGGCGCGCGGTCGATGCCGCCATAGAGGTTCCGGTGCCAGTTGGTGATGTGCTGTTGCCAGCGCGCGAAATTGCCGCCGCCCTTCTGGCGGTATTCCTCACCCGTCAGGATGTCGAGGCGATCTATCGAATGAAGGGCGAGATAGACCGGGCAGCAGCCGCTCAATGCCTTGAAACGCTGCGAGGTGTGGAAGCCGGTCACCGAAATCAGGGCTGGCAACTTGTCCAGGCTGTAAAAGTCGTTCCATTCCGCTTCGCTGCCGGGATCGGCAAAGCTGCATTCCACCGTATAGATCATTATTCCACCTTCAACCGGAAGATTGTCCTTCCAGTCTTGTCTTTCGTTGATATTTTATCATGATAGACCACCAATGCATGGCTATATATCGATAATGGATCATGCTTCAGTGATCTAATATCAAGGTGGCGGCGGATCGAAGGCCGAACCATCCCATCAGGAACCATCATGCGCCGCAAGATTCCCAGCAATTCCGCACTCATGGCGTTCGAGGCGTCGGCGCGCCATGGCAGCTTCGCTCGCGCGGCCGACGAACTGGCCCTGACCGAAGGGGCGATCAGTCGGCAGATAGGCCGGTTGGAAGCCTTCCTCGGCGTCACGCTGTTCGAGCGCGTCGGCAATCGCGTCCGGCTTTTGCCGAATGGAGAACGTTATGCGGTTCAGGTCCGCGAGGCACTCGACCGGCTGGAGCGCGACAGCCAATATCTGATGGGGCAGCCGAGCGATGGCGCGAGCCTCGACATTGCAATCCTGCCGACGTTCGCCACCCGCTGGCTCATCCCGCGTCTGAAGTCGTTCCAGGAGCGGCATCCGCATATCACCCTGCATCTTGCGGAACGGATGGAGCCATTCGTTCTCACCGGCAGCGGATTCGACGCCGCCATCCATTTTGAACATCCTGCCTGGACGGGAATGCGGACGCACCGCTTGCTGCATGAGGTGCTGGTTCCAGTTTGCCATCCGGGGCTGATCAGGGGCCGAGACCCTGCCACAGCCCTCGATGCGCTGCCGCGGCTCCATCGCCGCCAGAACCCGGAGGCCTGGCAACGCTATGCCGAAGAGGCCGGGGTCGTGCTGACCAATCCTACGATAGGTCCACGCTATGATCTTCACTCCATGCAAATCGAAGCTGCGTTGGCCGGTCTCGGCGTTGCGCTCGTGCCGCGCCTCTATATCGAAAGCGAACTGGCGGAAGGTCGCTTGGTCGCGCCTTGGCCTGATGGGGAGTCGATCTCCAAGACCTTCTGCCTCATCCTGCCGGAGCCGATCCGATTGAGCGACGCTCCAATACAGGTGTTCGCAAATTGGCTTCTCAAGGAGGTGCAACCGTCAAATCCAGCCTCTTGACGTCAGCCTGTATCCTTGGCCCACAGCTCAGTCCCGACAAACTGAGACAACGGGTCCCTCCGAGCGGGGAGCTGTCGTTCGCTGCATCGTAGACAAACGGTAGCAATGCGCAGAGAGCTGCGGGTCGGTGTGCCGCCCTGGTAGTGAAGGACAGCGCAGGGAGCAGGCTTTGCTCCTGAAACAGACGGTAGCACCTCAATCAACGTGACCGGCCGAGGCTGACGCCAATCCTGGCGGACAGCAGGCGCTCAGGAACTTCGTCCATACGGAATAACCCGATCGCCCTCACCGCCGCTGACAGGGACAGTGAGGCAAAGTGCCTCCGGCCTGGGCTGCCGATTTTCATGGGGTGTTGCTACTGTATGAATATCCATTGGGTCTTGACTTCAGCCAGAACTAGTGTGGACTGTTACAGAGTATTGCTGTGTCCTAAGCCCCCGTCAGAAGGTACGCGCAGGCTTATTTTCTTAAATCAGAAAAGGAGAGCATTCATGGCACTTAAACCAGGACCAAAGCCGATAGCGAAATCCACAGGGAAACCGGATCAGCGCCGCCGTGATAACAAAAGCACACCTGGGAATACACCGTCCCTCAAACCTAGCAAATCTAGCAAGCCCACCAAATAAGGCACATAAAAGAGGGCTCTCGCTGATTTGCACTTCTACCCCGGTATTCGATTGAACCTGCGCGAAATGCCGCGCGGACTGCGTGCCTGTCGGATGTTGGATGTCAGCTTTCTCGAATTCCCCGCCGATACCGGTCAGACCACTTCCGGCCCCAAATCAGACACTCGCAATTTCAAAGCTGATGACCGCTGTTGGCGCATTCCGGTCAAACTGTCGCTGTGCCAACTGAATTTTAGTCTGTTTTACACAGCGATTAGCCTTTAGGAATAACGACTTCCCGAGCCAAAAATTCAAGAGGGTTCAATTGGGACAGCCGCCGCTTGCGCTCGCAGTGTCATTTCGCCCTCAGCCTGAACCGACCCCTTATTCCGTTTCCGCGCGCGGCTTGTAACGTCGGTTGATGATCTCGATTACATCTGGAAACTCTCCATGTCGAGCAGCCCAAACTGGAAGCGACACGGCAGACTTCAGGCTGTCGATCAAATCTTCGCGGCAAAGATTTTTTGGACCGGCATCTTCCTTTTCGTTTCGCGCGTAATTGAAGAGACGATTGACATGGGCTTGAAGCAAAGCCGCGTCGAAAAGCTGCTCTGCCGTATCGTGAGCGTTACGGTTCGTTGTGTTGATGAATCGTGCATGCTGAACTTGATACCACGATTCGAGCTGAAATGTCTTTTCAGCATATTCTGTATCGATGTGCTCGATCACGGTTTTGAGCGTGGTTAGGGCCGAGACAGGCGCACCCGGAATTTCGCTCCCGTTAACAAGGTGGGCTGTGGCGTCGCGAATATATGAACTCATCTCGCTCAAAGCATCAGGCATTTGCGCCCTGGCGGCCATATTCTTACGGCTCAACTCGCCTTTATGGCGCTTTTCGTCACCTCGCGCCTGTTTGCGTATTTCCCTCACGGTCAAAAGGGCCGCGACAAGAGCAAGAACGGAGCCAATTAGCGTTTGCCAATCCATCAAAAATTTATAGACGAATGCGAAATTCATTGAAACACTACCCTTAAAGTTGCTTGACCAGCAAATACATGCGGACAGGGATATGCGGAGCGCAAGCGAATAGATGGGCATTCAAGCTGATAAACAAATGAAGCTTCGCATTCAGACATGGCGCGAAGCATTTCGCGATGAAACAACCGGCATTCTCAAAACGGTAGATGACCTCATTTGGAACTACGCAGCTTTCCGAACGGCTATCCGGGTCGTATACCTCGCAAATCAGAGAGATCGAGAGCGACCACCCATTAATCAGATGCTGTTCAATCTGATTTCAAATGGATACTGGTCTAGCCTCTTGCTAGGCGTGCGTCGGCTTCTCGACAAAGGTGCTATTAAAGGCGGGCAGGGTGTCTATTCCATCAGAGCCGTGCTTGAAGACATTAAAGCTTGTCGAGCGAAATTGCCTCGACGGGTCTATGTCGAGGTGTTGCGGGATTGTCGATACGATCTTGCCAAGCTCGAAGAGGAGCATTGGGAGACCCTGAAGGCAGCAAACGGAAAACCCGTTTGGGGCGATCCTGCCCTGAGCCTAAGTCAAATGGCTCACCAGCATTTCGACATCCTAAGCGGAATTTCGGCCGATAACCGCGGCCCTAACGATCTAATCAGTGGCGATATTTTTGACCGGCTGGAAAATCGATTGGCTGCGCTCGACAGAATCAATGATCATGTCAGCTCGCATCTGGCTCATGCCGGGAATCGAGAAAGCAGACAGGGAAAACTCCTTGACGAGTTTGATATTCGTGACTCTCGGGAAACCCTGAAGGAGCTTGTGCAGGCTGCCCACCTTGTCGGCGTCTGGTTCGCCAACGAAGGTGGGGCAGGGCTTGCAACATATATCGGGGACCAGTTTGAAGGGTTGGACACCGCATTGGTTTTCCCGGAAGATATGTCCGACCTGAAAAAAAATTGGGAAGCAATCCGCCATGATGTGGACAGCTGGCACATAGAAGTCGATGACTTATGATTGAAACCTTGGGGCAACACCACCAAGAAAGGCAACTGACGAATGGAAAGCTCAGAACTTGATGAAATAGCTGAGAACGTTCGTGCGGCGTCCGAGCGCTGTGGCTCGATGATCCTTGAGACAGTTCCGGCGCATGACGCTCTTCCATCCGTAGTGATCGACGCCAACCGCTTCCCGGCGCTGATAGAGCATCTGAAGCCACGTTTAGTCTATATGATACTGACAACCTTCGACGGCCGCGAAGATGTTGCCGCAGCATTGGACGTTGACGCGGAGGAATTGGACCGAGATGAAAAGAAGCTGGCGGATAAATGGACCAAGCACAACGGGCAAACTTCGTGCCTCGGTTTAGGTGTCATGCATGACGGCATTGTCCATGCTGTCATCGTGAAGCCCGACTGGTTCGAAGAGTTTGAAGAAGAAACTGAAGTATTTCGCTCCGCTCGGCATGACGCGATAAATGCAGCGTTCGCTCGCCATCAGGAGAAAGAAAGAGCACAGCGGGAAGCTGACGAGAAAAACCGCTTGGGACCTGTAGTAAAAAAACTGGTCGCTGACCCTCGATTCAATGCACCAAAGATAAGTGCTGCGAAACGTCTGGCCCTTGCGGAGACAATTTTTCCAGATTTGGACAAAGCGTCGGCCAAGAAAGCAGTTGATCGCGCTGCAAATGAGCTTTGGTTGGCGGAGTCGGGGAAATAAACAATGAGTTGCATGCGAATAATAAGATTTATTTTCAAATAGATACCTACATAATTATCTAAAAAATTTGAAATTCCTTCATAGCAATGATGGATCAATATTTTCGAACTCTTGTATAGACAGAGCAGCTGTGTTGGCGAAACTCTGGAACGACCGTGCAATGCCGCAATCTCGGGAAGGTTAAAGGGTTGGCGTTATCGTTGACGACACTGTTGGCGGAAGCCACATTGCAAAGGACGCCGTGTATGGCCGATTTGGCTTTTTTAACTTCTCCAATGCCTACTGACAGTTTCGCCAGGATGCTGTTGACGGTTTCACCGGACAACTATTGACACTTTCCCCTCATGCCTATTACAACTTTCCCCATCTTTCGTTGTTGAAAAATGAAGTGTCTATCATGGATGAGAGTCTCCTCCCGCGTCATCTGCAGCCCGAATTAAGGGCTGCACTTACGTCAGCGCGCGTGGTTAACATTATTGGACCGCGCCAAGTCGGAAAGACGACATTGGTGCGCGACCTATTGAGCGTCGGAAAATTCATAACCTTAGATGACGAGTCTGTGCTCGCAGCCATTGAGGCCGATCCAAAAGGACAGCTGGATGCCCTGTTGGCTGAGACAAAAGCGGGCCCCCTCATTATCGACGAAGCCCAGCGATCAACGAAATTAGCCTTGGCGTTGAAGAGAATCGTCGATGAGAACCGAGCAATGGGTCAGTTCATCCTGACAGGCTCGTCCAACGTTTTCATTTCCGCGGACGTGGCAGACTCGTTGGCGGGTCGTGTCCATACGATGACGATGCTTCCAATGAGTGTCGCCGAAACAAAGCGCATGGGGCCTGCGAAAATTCTGGACTGGGCATCGGCGCATGACCGTCCCGATCCACTAGATCTGCCTAAAGCAGAAACGTTGTCCCGGACACAATACATCGACTTGATAGTCGCAGGCGGTTTCCCCGAGATACGAACTCTGGAAGAGCGCTGGCGGCAAAATCGATACAGAGACTACGTTGACAGTGTGGTCGAACGCGACGTTGCATACATCTTAAAAATAAGAAAATCAGATGCCATGAGGCGAATGATCGATCAATTAGCTACGCGTGTCGGGAACGAACTGAACATAGATGAACTGTGTTCCAACATCAGTTTACAAAGGAATACCACCGACACCTACCTCGATATTCTAACCAAGCTCTCTCTATTGCGGCGATTGCCTGCGTGGACCTCTGGTGAGTCCGGACGCGACATACGCCAACCAAAAATCCATCTTGTGGATACTGGGATCGTCGCGGCTTTGAGGAGTATGAACGCCCAGAGCTTCAATATAGGCGCGAATCCCACAGCGCTTGGCGGCATGTTCGAGAATTTCGTTTTCAATGAAATGTGGAAATCCCTTCCCCATCAGATACGTCAGTGGCGACTTTATCATTGGAGGCACCAACGAGGACGCGAGATAGACATCCTTGCCGAAACAGACAGAACGATAATCGGCTTTGAGATGAAGACATCGACTACTGTTGAGGCAAAGGACTTTCAACATCTGCGGTGGTTTCGAGACGAAGGCCCAGGCAAAAGCCGTCCCTTCGTTGGCATCGTCATCTATATGGGAGAACGCATACTCAGTTTTGGCGATAATATATTTGCGCTTCCTCTGTCTATATTTTGGTCATTCAAATAATTTTATCCTTAATGATCACTTGTCGATAGTTGACTTAATGCCGGTATCTTTTTTGTCTATTTAAAGATTGACTTATAATGTCGAGATGTCAACTTTTAGATTTACAATATGGCAGTCATGCCTTTAGCGATGATAGGACATAAGAACCCGCAAAGGCCGATTTCACAATCGCCCCAAACGAAGTTCGTTATTGGCCCCAAAAACAGCGTTGGCGGCATTGCCAGTTTCCTTCGCTTACCTATCTCAGAACCAAAAACGCTATTTGATTAGTTGGTTGCGGTAAGGTGTCGTTGGTTGCAGTTCATCCAAGCCGGAACAGGTTTCCTACGGAGTCCGCAATTCCATGCGGATAAGATCTTTCAACATCCTCCGCAGTTGCGGCCAAGGATCATCTTCATGCTGGAGCCTTGGATCGAGTGTGACGATCAAGCAATGAAGTTTTGCTGTAACTTCAATAAGGGAGGAAGGCGGTGTTATCCACATCACGCGCGCCGAGATTCCCGTTCTTTGGATGAGGTCTTGTTCCGAAGAAACAGTAGCGCTGTATCCCAAGCGCTCATCCGCCCTTTTCCATTGCTTCTTGCGTTTTTGAAGCTCAGCCCTTGCCTGAGACAATTGATCACCATCCAGTCGGAAGGCGAGCTGATTGATCTCAGCGAAAGAGTGGATGACGATGGGCTGTGGCTCACCGTTGACTGACAACGTAACGGATGGAGGCCCGCCAGCCTCTTGCAGCAATGTGGCTTCGAGCTTTTGCCGCGACCGTGTGGCGCGAGTGCATTGCTGATGCAGAGCATACCATCTCGGCCACATTTCTCTGACGGGTGCGGGGCCTGGCTCTCTTTTTGGAGCGTCAGGGTCGATGATGCGTGAGTCCAAAAAGCGCGAAGCGACCGCGAGAAGATTTCGGCGGTCGATAACGGGCGGAACGGTGTCACGCTTTCCGGTGGGTGACTTCATTTTTCTGCGGGTAAAAGTAGGCAAAGTTCTGCTATTCTCAGAATCAGCCATGATCCAAGCTCCAGATAGCTAGGTTGTGGTTAGGCTGACCTTGGTGCTGCGAACACTAGGGTCGGCCGATTGCAGCTAAGGAGGGTACAATTACCTATGCGAATGAGCAAGGAAAATCACAACAGGGTTGTGAAATGAATGCTGTTCAGTGTAAGCTTGCTCGTGTCGCGTTAGGGTGGGGAGTGCGAGATCTCGCGCAAGCGGCAAATGTTTCAACACAGACAATAAGCCGTTTAGAGAAGGGGGAAGACCTTCGAGCCGCGACTCTTGAAGGCATAAAACGTGTGCTTGAAGAAGCGGGTATAGAGTTCATCCCAGAGAGCGACGATGGCTACGGAATTCGGATCAAAAAGCCGCAACCTCCAAATTCATCGACCAATTAAGCCTGAACTGAACTCTCGTCGAATACGAAGGGCCGACCTTTGGCACTTTAGTCAGGCCCCGCGTCGGGCCAGCCTCTCTAACGTGTCAATGAACCGTTGGCTCTGGTCGTGGCAATAGCTTGACGACCTTTTGGACGACGTCATGGAGTTCACGCCAGTCGTAAAGGTTTTGCTCACTCACGCGTTGCTGGATCGACATGAGCATCCAGCCAACGCAGGCTATGTCGTTTTCGACTTGGCAGACGTCGAATTTCTCAAAGCAAGCGGTGATGCGAGACCGTGCATCTTCATTGTTAAGCGGGATGTGATCGACCAGCTCTTGCGCTTCATGGTAAGCCAGTGCGATGCGGTGTCGATCCTTCGGGCCGCTGTGTAAAACCAAGCAGCTCGCCCAGATCAGAGTTTCCGAAATATCCAAGAATTCGCTTCTCATGCGGGATCAAAGGCTCCTGTGAACTCGGGATCGGCATAATAGGCGAGCTTTTTGGCCAAGATCGGGCGCTGGCCTGCGAGAAACAGCAATTCAATCTGTTCTGGCAGGTTGCGAACTTCGTCCGGCGTGAGCAGAGGGCGGGCCGTGTGTTGTTCACTATAGGAGATCCCGGATTTCTCGGAATCGAGTGCGCGCGCCATGGTCTGAAACACCACGGTTTCTTGTCCAAGCAGATCAGAGATGAGACGGGCGCTGTCATGATCATTGACCCCGAACACCTGAAGAACGCCTGCGTTTGAGAGGAATGTTCCAGCGCGTTGACCATAGGTGGCGCGGAGTTGGTGAACGTCTTGCAGGATCGGCCAGAGTTGAACGCCGTAACCTGCCATCAGGCCCATGGCGCGCTCTACTGGGGCCAGATGACCAAGGGCTGCGAACTCATCAAGGAGGTAGAGAATAGGGGATGCGGGTTTCTCAGATGTGCGGGCCATGTCGAGCAGGCTTTGGGTGATGAGCAGGCGCAGCCATCTCGAATAGCTGGACAACCGATCCGGCGGCAGGACGAGGAAGATCGTCATGGTTTTGCGCTTGAGATCGGCAAAGGAGAAATAGCTCTCGTCGAGAACGCGCTGCATTCTGGGACTGTCGAGGAAATGGGTATGGCGCTGGGCGGATGATAGCACGCCAGCGGCCTCGCGGTCTGATTTGCCAAGGTGGCGATTGGCGGCACGCGCAATCAGGCCATTCACATCGTCCGTGTCTTGCATTCGTTTGAGAAGTGCAGCGAAGGCCTCGGGCGAGAGTGTCAGATATTCGCGCAGCGTTGCGAGGTTGCGGCGCTCAACCCTCTCATGGGTGATAACCCTGAGGATCAAGCCAGCGATCAATGCCTTGGCTTCCTCGTTCCAATGGGCTTCGCCTGCCATGCCCGGCTCATCAAAGACGAGGGCATCGGCAAGGGTACTGGCGTCCTCCGCGACGTCGAGACTATCGGAGTTGAGACCATCAAGGGGATTGAAGGCGGCTGAGCGCATCTCCGTGATGCCAAAGGGATCGAGAACATAGACCGGCCCGAAGGCTTCGCGGGCCCGACTAGCGATCCGGACATTCTCCCCTTTGGGATCAATGCAGATGACGGACCGATTGGCGGTCAATAGGTTTGGAATGATGGTGCCAACGCCCTTGCCGGTTCTGGTGGGTGCCATCGTCAGCAGATGGGCCGGACCATCATATCGGAGTAATGTCCCAGTCTTACTGTTGCGGCCAATCAGCAGGCCGCTGTCATTGCGGGTGAGGGGTGCTGTCTCACTGTTTGTGGCAAAGCGAGCCGAACCATGCGTATCGCCATTTCTGTTTCCAAAATGGTGGATCATTGGATTGGTGATGAGGCGAAACACCATCGCGATGAGCAGGATGGGAAAAACAACACTCATCATCATCATTGGAATGCTGCCTTTGCCGTAGCCGATTGCCTCCAGCAACCGTGATCCGCCAATGCCGATGATGAGGGTGACGAGCACTAACAGCACGATCGCCTGCCCTATTGGCCTGATGGCACGAAACGGTGCCAATGCCAGCGCTGTCATTGCCCAGACAGGATCATCGGCGGCCATGCGTATCATGGTCTTGAAAGCGGCCCATGCCAGCTTTGCCTGTTTCATCCGCGTGCTCCTGAATCACTCGAGTCTGATATCGTGCCTTGCACTGTGATTCCTGTCGACATTTGATTGGGTGCTTTCAACAAATCGGCAAAAAGCGCCTTGTCGTTATCGCGGGTGAGAAAGCCCGGCAGTTCGCGACGCAGCCAATCGCCGAGACGCTTGGTGAACTCGGGGTCATTGGCATGTTCCAATCGATGCAGAACAAGGGCACCCAATAGAATTTTACGCCGTGTATCGCGCGCACGCTCTTGTTTGCCAAGGCGCGCTACAAGCGATTTCTTCCGCTCTTCAAGTTCTGCGATTTGCTGCATGATCGGTTTGCGCACCATCTTTATCGTTTCCGTGCGAAGAGGGCCTTGATGTCTGCTGAAGACTACGTCTCCGATCACGGTCTGCAATATGCAGATCTGCACACGCGGTTGGCGATTTTGGCGCATCCCGCACGTAGAGAGCAAAGCGAAAGAAGTGTATAAGGGCGCACTTACGAGTTGCTGCGCAACTCAAGTGGCCGATGTACACATCGGAAAAGGCGGATCAGCAAAGACAGATCAATTAGGGCAAATCAACGAAGGCAGACCGGCGATGGCGATATACCATCTCAGTTCAAAGCCCATAGCCCGCAGCGGCGGCCGCAGTGCGGTGGCGGCAATCGCCTATCGCACAGCAACGATGCTGCTGAACGAGCTTGATGGTCTGGTGCATGACTTCACCCGAAAGCAGGGGGTGGAGCATGCGGAAATCGTGCTTCCGGAAGGAATAGACGCGGCGTGGGCACTTGATCGGTCCGCCTTGTGGAATGCGGTTGAGCATTCGGAAAAGCGCAAGGATGCGCGTCTAGCGCGGGAATTTGAGATTGCACTTCCCCATGAGCTCAGTTCATTGGAGCGGCTCTTGATGACCCGGGATTTTGCGCGTGATCTGGCAAATCGCTATGGTGCTGCGGTGGATTTTGCCATTCATCAGCCGCATGAGGAGGGTGATGTTCGCAACGTTCATGCCCATGTGACGATGACAACCCGAACCGTGGGGCTGGATGGCCTTGGTGAAAAGACGCTGATCGAGCGGGAGAACAAGTGGTTGCTCAACCATGATCATCCCACATCGCATATGCAGCTTCGTGACATTCGTCAGGATTGGGAGAGGCTGGCCAACCGCTATCTGGTGCGGGCCGGGTTGGATGTTCGCATCGATCATCGTTCCAATCTGGAGCGCGGGCTTGAGATTGAGCCGACCGAGCATATGGGCGTTCATGCGTCGCAGATGGATCGGCGTGGACTTCAGGTGTCACGTACTCGGATGGATGCTAAGGCAGCGAAAAGAAACGCTGCGCTGATCAGAGAGAAGCCCGAGCAGGTTCTATCGATCCTGACTGGCGAAAAGAGCGTGTTTGACCGGCATGATGTGGCACGCGCGTTGCACCGTTATATTGATGACCATCAGGCTTTCCAGAATGCGTTTGCGGCTGTGATGGCATCGCCTGCATTGGTCGAGTTGCGGCCGGAGCAGAATGGCGAGCTTGCACGCTATTCTACGCGAGAGATGCTGGAAATCGAGCACGCGATGGCCGCAAGTGCTGACCGTATGAGCCAGTCTCCGCACCATGGCGTTCGTCGACATCATGTCGATCAGGCACTGGCATTCCAGAACGCTGCTATCAAATCCATGACGGCATCGTCGCTATCTTTAAAAGTTGAACGGGGGGAATTGCGCCCCGTTGATCGGGAACGAGCGATTGAGCGTTCCGGGTTGAGTGATGAGCAACGTTTGGCTGTTGCGCATATCACCGGACATGCGCAGATCGCAGCCGTGATTGGCTTTGCCGGAGCCGGCAAGTCCACCATGCTGGCGGCGGCGCGTGACGCCTGGGAACGTCAGGGGTATCGGGTTCATGGTGCAGCACTTGCTGGCAAGGCGGCAGAAGGACTGGAGGAATCGTCCGGAATTGCCTCGCGGACATTGGCGTCCTGGGAGTATGGCTGGCAGGCCGGAAAAGGCCAACTTGGAAAGGGTGATGTTCTTGTCATCGACGAGGCTGGCATGGTGGGAAGTCGTCAGCTTGCGCGGGTTGTCATGGAGGCCGAAGCACGCGGCGCGAAGCTCGTTCTTGTTGGTGACCATGAACAGCTTCAGGCGATCGGAGCGGGGTCACCGTTCCGCGCGATAGTTGATCATGTTGGCGCTGTCGAGCTTTCCGAAATCCGCAGGCAGAGTGAGGTTTGGCAGCGGCAGGCGTCGATTGCATTTGCAACTCATCGGACGGGAGACGGACTTGCGATTTATGCCGATTGTGGGGCGGTCCACTTCTCGGAGAGCCGGGACGAAGTGCGGGCGGCTTTGGTGCAGGATTATCTCGAAGATCTGGAGCAACGTTCAGTCGGATCCAGGATTGCACTGGCTCATCGCCGTGTCGATGTCCGGGCGATCAATGCTGATATCCGTGCATCACTTCAGCAACGTGGTCAGTTGACGCGGGGCGAGGGGGAGCAGGGGACGCTTGGTCGAGAATTGGTCTATCAGACCAATGATGGGATACGATCTTTTGCACCGGGTGACCGGATCGTGCTGTTGGAAAACAACCGTGACCTTAATGTGAAAAACGGCATGTTGGGAACGGTGCAGGCCGTCGAGCCGGACGCACTACAGATACGGCTCGACGGCGCAGGACAGAACAATGCCCGTGTGGTTTCCATACCTGTGAATAGTTACCAATCCTTTGATCATGGCTATGCGACGACCATTCATAAATCTCAAGGCGCGACAGTCGATCGTGCCTTTGTCATGGCATCCCGCACCATGGACCGGCATCTGACCTATGTGGCGATGACCCGTCATCGTCATAATGTGAAACTCTATGCCAGTCGTGATGAGCTGAAGGACATGAAGGCGCTTAGCGCCAGCATGAGCCGGTCTGGCGTTAAGGAAACAACACTGGACTATACCGGGGTCTTTGCCGCCCGGCGAGGTCTGGCGGAAGAGCTTGGGGTCCACAGTGAGATTGCCGTCAACCGATCGTCCGAACGGGCAGCGGAACGACCTTTAGCTCGTGACAGCATAATTGACGGGCACGCTTTCCCTCCGGCGACCGTTCAGTCCTCCGCCAGAGTCAAGGGACCGCTGGGTGAAAAAGGTTTGGAGATTCCAACCGAGAAGGTCGCGCCACTTGTGCCAGCACTCCTATCACATTCCCGCAGCATCGAGGACGTTGCCCTCGAAAAGGCGACGCCCCACTTGGAGCGAGCCATGGAGGCGGTGCACTCTGTTGGTCGCCACGTTTATGCCAATCCAGACAGTGTCGCTGCCAAGCTCATTACCGCCATCATCAGAAATGATATCAGCCGCCAGGAATTGGCGACAGCGGTTGCGGAGTACCCAGAGCAGTTCGGGGCGTTGCGCGGCAAGGCCGGGTTCCTGGGTGAGAACAAAGAACGCAGGGCTGCACGGTCTTATGCCAAGAGCTTGAGCCGCCATGTCGCCTTTGCCGGCGAGACCTGGGAGCGTCGGCTCGAGATGGAGCGCCGATCGGAGGCATGGCTTCGTGAAAAGCGTGATATCATTGAGGTCCCGGGGCTCACGCACCGTAGTGAGGCCCTTCTGAAGCAGTTCGATGCTTTGCCGCAGTCCGAGAAGCCGAAGTTTCTGGAGGAGCTATCCCAAACGTCAGAAGGTCGTCGTGCGCTTGAGGAGGCGAAGACCATCACCGCTGCGCTCGAGCTACGGTTTGGCAGTGCCGATCCTCGGAACTGGAAGCGGGATCGTTTGCGGCTTGGGCCGGAGGTTTCCGTCAAACTTGATCAGATCAAGGACATTGCCCGCATAGCTGATCGCGTGCAGCGGGCCGAACTTACTCTGCAGTATGAGTTGAAGCGCACCTTGAACAACGGGTTGGGGTTGGAATGGTGACAATAGTGGGACTACCGCATTGGATCAGTTAATACGCCACATCTTGAGATAGCTCAGTTTGCCTGAAGAGTTTGGCCCTATATTCAATTTTGCACGGTAGTCCAAGGCAAATCAAACCTATATATTTGGTTTAACCAAGCATATGAGTGGGATACGTTCGGTGGCCAAGCCTGTTGGTTTCCACGCAGAACTGAGCCGGTTAGGCGGATAATTTCCATTGAGAATTGAGCCATGTGAACCTTCCCCCAACGCGGTGAGCGACGGGGGCAACGGAGTGATCCACATGGGACTTTTAAACATCATCCGTCGGATGGCGCTGCGTGAGAAGCAGTCGATCCGCGAGATCAGCCGGCGTACTGGGCTGTCACGTAACACGATCGCAAAGTATTTGAACGCTGGCACGATCGAGCCGACGTTTACGGTACCGGAGCGACCGAGCAAGCTTGATCCTTTCGCCGACAAACTTTCTGGCTGGCTGAAGACCGAGGCAGGGCGGTCGCGCAAGCAGCGCCGAACGCTGAAGCAGCTTCATGCCGATCTTGTGGCTCTCGGCTTTACCGGCTCTTATGGCCGGGTCGCCGCGTTCGCCCGTGAGTGGCAGGCTGAGCAGCAGACGGCGGGCCGCGGCATATTCGTACCGTTATCATTCCGCCCAGGTGAAGCATTCCAATTCGATTGGAGTGAAGATTATGCCGTGATCGCTGGCGAGCGTGTGAAGCTTCAGGTCGCACATATCAAGCTATCGCACAGTCGGGCCTTTCTGGTCAGGGCTTACCTGCTGCAAACGCACGAGATGCTCTTCGATGCTCACTGGCACGGCTTCCGGGTCTTCGGCGGTGTGCCTGCGCGAGGGATTTATGACAATATGCGCACAGCCGTTGATCGGGTCGGCCGTGGCAAGGAGCGGCAGGTCAATATCCGTTTCCTGGCGATGACGAACCACTACGTCTTTGCGCCCGAATTCTGCAATCCAGCGGCCGGTTGGGAAAAGGGTCAGGTCGAGAAGAACGTCCAGGATGCCCGACCACGCTTGTGGCAACAGATGCCAGACTTTCCAAATCTGATGGCGTTGAATGACTGGCTGGAGCAACATTGCCAGGAGCTGTGGCGGGAGACGCTGCATGGCACCTTGTCAGGCACGATCGCGGATGTTTGGGCCGATGAGCGGGCAGCATTGATGGCGCTCCCTGCCATGTTTGACGGCTTCGTCGAGCAGAGCAAGCGCGTCTCACCAACATGCCTGATCACCTTCGAGCGTAATCGTTACAGCGTGCCAGCATCATTTGCGAACCGGCCCGTCAGCCTGCGGATATACCCAGACCGACTGGTTGTTGCGGCCGAGGGAAACATTCTGTGTGAACACGCGCGGATTATTGAGCGCAGCCACAAGCTACCGCGAACGATCTACGACTGGCGGCATTACCTTGCCGTCATCCAACGCAAGCCCGGAGCCCTACGCAATGGCGCACCGTTTTTAGAATTACCGTCTGCCTTTCGACAACTACAGGAGCAGATGCTTCGTCGTCCTGGCGGTGATCGTGAGATGGCCGATATCCTTGCCCTTGTCCTTCATCACGACGAACAGGCCGTACTCCGTGCTGTGGAGTTGGCTCTGGATGCGGGCGTGGCGACCAAGACGCATGTAATGAACCTGCTGCATCGGTTGATTGACGGCAAGACCACCGATGGTCCCGATATCGACACGCCACAGGCGCTAACCTTGTTGCGTGAACCCAAGGCCAATGTCGAACGCTATGACGGTTTACGTGTCCGCATCGTGGGAGGTCGCCATGCGTCATGATCCTGCCAGTGCTGCCGTCGTCATCATGCTGCGTAGTCTGAAGATGTATGGCATGGCCCAGGCCGTCACGGACCTGATCGAGCAAGGTGCTCCGGCTTTCGACGCTGCCGTGCCGATCCTGTCCCAGTTACTGAAAGCCGAGGTGGCCGAGCGTGAGATCCGCTCCATCGCCTATCATATGAAGGTCGCCCGCTTTCCTGCCTACAAGGACCTCTCCGGCTTCGACTTCGCCACCAGCGAAATCGTTGAGGCGACGGTGCGCCAACTGCGCCGATGCGACTTCATGGACGGAGCACAGAACATTGTCCTCGTTGGCGGGCCGGGCACAGGCAAAACACACGTCGCGACCGCGCTTGGTGTCCAGGCCATCGAACATCACCGCCGAAAGGTCCGCTTCTTCTCGACCATCGAACTGGTCAATGCGCTTGAGCAGGAGAAAGCAAAGGGCAAGGCAGGTCAGATCGCCGAGACCTTGGTTCGCCTCGATCTGCTGATCCTCGATGAACTCGGATACCTTCCGTTCAGCGCCTCAGGTGGAGCGCTGCTGTTCCACCTGTTGAGCAAGCTTTATGAGCGCACCAGCGTCATCATCACCACCAACCTCAGCTTCAGCGAATGGGCGACCGTCTTCGGCGACGCCAAAATGACGACCGCGTTGCTCGACCGCCTGACCCACCGTTGCCATATCCTGGAAACAGGAAACGACAGCTTCCGCTTCAAGGCCAGTTCGGCCGCAGCAGCACAGAAGAGAGGAGAAAAGACCAGCACCTTGACTAAAGCCTGAGCAGAAAACCATACTCAGAGGTGGCTCACTTCTCGGTGGAAAAACCGGCTCAGTTCCGCGTGGAAACCAACACTCCAAGCCTTCATCGGTCAGGATCAACGACTTTGACGTGTTAACCGGGTCGCCGATCATGCCCTTCTTATGAAGTCGATCCGTCGTTGCCCAGTCGAAGCCTTTCCACGCACAACCCTCGTTATGCAGCGTCAGCCATAGCAGTGCCAAAACCGCGTCATCGATCTTGTCCTCATCAATCTCCATGGACCCACATTATCACGCGCGGCGAGCAAAATCCCGCGGTTCTGCTCGGATGGATACACTCATCCGCAACGGAACGCGCGGGCGCTTCTACAATGTCGTCGATCTGGTCAACCGCCTGGAAACGGAAACACGCAACGGCAAGCAAGGTCGGATGGCTGATTACCTCACGCGCCTCGACTTCATCGTAACCGCTGTTCCACTCCCACGTTGCCCTTCTCTGTCTGATCTGTGATCGACTTTTCATGGATAAAGAACGGGAGTTTCTCGATGGAGACCTCATTTGAGTTTCTCACAACTGGTAAGGCTGGACGTGGGGTTCAGCGACATTGGCCTGCTGAGGTCAAGGCGAAGATTGTTTCGGAAAGTTTGAGGCCTGGCGCGTACGTATCCGAGGAAGGCCGTCTTGTGGTTATGAGTGAAGGTGAAGATTCTGTTTGTCGCGATTAACAGCGAGAGACAAGGAGCGTCACGTGAGTTCTCACAGGATCGATTTACCGCGTAAGGCGGCAGGCACCCGACACTGGCCTGCGGCGTTAAAAGAAGAGATTGTTCTGGCAACGCTTGAGGCTGGCGCGACGGTGGCATCGGTGGCGCGGGGATACGATCTGGACCCATCTCAGATTTATCAGTGGCGCAAGGCTCTGAAGGTTTCGCGGCTCTCATCTCAGGAGGTTGCAACGTCACCGGAATTTCTGCCCGTGCAGATTTGGGCAGCAGCTGATGGTGAGCAAGCGTCGGTCCAGGAACATGCAGGCCAAGAACAGGCGGAAGCTCTGTCTTGCCCTGAGCGTGGGTCAGTGACATCTTCGATTTCGGGAGCGATCGAAATTCAGGTTGGACCGCTGCACCGGGTTCGGGTTTGCAATGATTTTGCCTCCGACACGCTGGAGCGCGTGCTTGATGTTTTGCGGCGGCAACAATGATCGCGCTTCCGTCTGGCCAGGATGTGCGTGTCTGGATAGCGACAGGTTATACGGACATGCGGTGTGGATTTCCATCGTTAGCGCTTCGGGTGCAGGAGGTGCTGAAGCATGAACCGCTCAGTGGACATTTGTTTTGCTTCAGGGGTCGGCGCGGCGACCTGATCAAGTTGATCTGGCATGATGGCCAGGGCAGTTGCCTGTTCACAAAAAGGCTTGAGCGGGGCAAGTTCATCTGGCCTTCTGCGGACGGTGGCGCGGTGGCGATCTCGCCTGCGCAACTGTCTTATCTGCTGTCTGGGATTGACTGGCGAAATCCGCAACAAACATGGCGTCCAACAAAGGTTGGATAGCAATATTCAATTGAAAATGCAGGGAAAATCTGATCGAATAGTGTCATGGCTTTGAAACCTGACGCTCTTCCCGAAGACCTTGCCAGCGCCTATTTGGCGCTACTGGCCAATCACGATGTCGTCGTCAACGAGCGGAACATTGCAGTCGCGGAGGCTGCCAATGCGCAAGCCATGCTATCTGATCGCGATGCGCGGATCGCCAGTCTTGAATTGCGGATCGACAAGCTCAAGCGCGAACTACACGGCCAGAGCAGTGAACGCTCAGCGCGGCTGATTGATCAGTTGGAATTGCAGCTCGAAGAGCTGGTGACGGCAGCGAGCGAAGATGAAGTTGCAGCGCAGGCAGCGGCGGCCAAAACGGCAAACGTGCGTCCGTTTGTGCGCAAGCGTCCAGTTCGCAAGCCTTGGCCGGACGATGTCGAGCGCGAGCGCGTGGTCATTGCCCCTCCGAGCACCTGCGCGTGTTGCGGCGGGTCGCGCCTGTCGAAACTGGGTGAGGACGTTACCGAGACGCTGGAAGAAATTCCGCGCCGCTTCAAGGTCATCGAGACGGTGCGCGAGAAGTTCACCTGCCGTGACTGTGAGGCCATCAGCCAGTCGCCAGCCCCTTTCCATGCCACCCCGCGTGGCTTCATAGGACCCCAACTGCTGGCGACGATCCTGTTCGACAAGTTCGGCATGCATAGCCCGCTCAATCGGCAGAGTACCCGGTTCAAATGCGAGGGGATCGATCTGTCGACCTCAACGCTTGGCGATCAGGTCGGGCTTGGAACATCGGCTCTCATGCCACTGTTCGATCTCATCGAGGCCCAGGTCTTTGCGGCTGAGCGCCTCCACGGTGACGACACCACCATTCCCATCTGGGGCAAAAGCAAATGCACAACTGGGCGCATTTGGACCTATGTGCGTGATGATCTGCCCTTCAAGGGGGATGCACCCCCGGCTGCGGTTTATTACGCCTCGAGCAACCGCCGAGGCGAGCATCCGCAAAGACATCTGGCCAGATATGGCGGCATTCTGCAGACGGATTGTTACAACGGGTTCGAGCCGATATCGATTGCCGCACAGAAAGACGTGCCGATCACGTTTGCTTTTTGCCATGCGCATGCACGACGAAAATTCTTTGAGTTGGCCGATCTCGAAAAAAGTGCGCGCGACAGCAAGCGCAATGGCAGGCCGATCTCCCCGATCGCGCTTGAGGCCGTCAAACGCTTCGACGCGCTGTTTGACATCGAGCGGCAGATCAATGGGCTGAGCGCTGAAGAGCGATTGGCGGTGCGACAGCACAAAAGCAGGCCGCTGTTCGACGACATGCATGCGTGGCTGCAACGCGAGCGCGCCACGCTCAGCAGATCATCCGACCTCGTCAAAGCCATGGACTATATGCTCAAGCGCTGGGACGGCTTTGCGCTATTCCTGGAAGACGGCCGAATTTGCCTCACAAATAATGCCGCCGAGCGCGCTTTAAGAGGTATTGCATTGGGACGCCGCAACTGGACCTTCGCCGGGTCCCAGCGTGGGGCCGAGCGCACTGCCGTCATGCTCACACTCATCACAACCTGCCGTCTTAATGATGTCGACCCAAAGGCATGGCTTGCCGATGTGTTCACCCGCATCGCCGATCTCCCCGTCACCCGCCTGCACGAACTGCTGCCTTGGCAATGGAAGTTGCGCAAAGGGATAGCTATAGCGCCGGTCGGGTGAACAACTCTCGGAACAACGCCTCCGAACGCTCCAAGCCTTCATCGGTCAGGATCAACGACTTTGACGTGTTAACCGGGTCGCCGATCATGCCCTTCTTATGAAGTCGATCCGTCGTTGCCCAGTCGAAGCCTTTCCACGCACAACCCTCGTTATGCAGCGTCAGCCATAGCAGTGCCAAAACCGCGTCATCGATCTTGTCCTCATCAATCTCCATGGACCCACATTATCACGCGCGGCGAGCAAAATCCCGCGGTTCTGCTCGGATGGATACCCTGGCGCTGCGGTCAATGAAGTTGCGCAGCGCTATGGCTTGCGAGCCAATAGCCTTTCCACCTGGCGGACGATGGCGCGGCAGGGCAAGCTGATCCTGCCAGCACCGGAGGATGCAGTAGAGTTCGCGGCGGTGATCGTCGATCCGCCTGTCTCAGAACCGCCGCCGAACACGGTTAGTCGCCCCGAGATCGTTCTTGGCCCAGTGACGATCCGTCTTGAGGAAGGCGCGTCTGTGGCCAGGATTGCTGCCATCGCTCGTGCACTGACGGCGACGACATGATCTTTCCATCGAACCGCGTGCGGATCATGGTGGCCACCAAACCGGTAGATTTCCGGAAAGGGCATGACGGCTTAGCGGCGCTGGTGAAGAACGAGCTGCACAAGGACCCGTTCACCGGAACGATCTTCGTGTTCAGGTCACGCAAGGCGGACCGACTGAAGCTGATCTACTGGGATGGGAGCGGGATCGTGCTGGCGTATAAGAGGCTGGAAGAGCACACGTTCACTTGGCCTGGCATCAAGGATGGCCTGATGACGCTGAGCCATGCCCAGTTTGAAGCCCTGTTTGCTGGCCTGGATTGGCGGCGGGTTCATGCCGTGCAGACGAGAACGCCAGAGACCGTCGAATAGCTGCGGCATGATGACTCAGCATAGCACATTCCAAAGGCCAATCGGCGCGGCATTTGGTATATTCCGGCCATGCTGGATACCACTGATCTTCCCGATGATATTGCCACCCTGAAGGCGATGCTGATTGCAGCAAAGGCGCGCGAAACAGGCAAAGATGCCCAGATAGCCAGACAGAACGCCCAGATAGCCAGTAAGGACGAGCATATCGCCCGCAAAGACGAGCGGATCGAACGGCTTGAGAAGCTGGTCGCAGCCTTCAAGCAGGCAGCCTTTGGACGCAAATCCGAGAAGACCGATCCCGATCAGTTTGATTTGGCGCTGGAAGACCTGGAAACGGCGATGGCCGTGATCCATGCCGAGGACGAGGCGGACGCTCCTGCTGGAACCAGGACCACCAAGCCACGCGCGACCAATCGCGGCTCCCTTCCAAAACATCTTCCCCGTATCGAAGAGGTCATCGAGCCGGAAAGCCTGGTGTGCGCCTGCGGCGGTTGCCTGCATTGCATTGGCGAGGATGTCTGTGAGCGTCTGGATGTGGTCCCGGCGCAGTTCCGCGTCATTGTCACGCGTCGTCCCAAATACGCATGCCGTGTCTGCACCGACGGCGTCGTTCAAGCCCCGGCACCCGTACGACTGATCCAGGCAGGGCTGCCGACAGAAGCGACCGTCGCCCATGTTCTGGTTTCCAAATATGCCGATCATCTGCCGCTGTATCGGCAGGCCCAGATTATGAGCCGTCAGGGCATTGACCTCGACCGCTCCACGCTGGCAGACTGGGTTGGTCGGGCAGCCTATGAGCTGCGTCCCGTCTTCGATGCACTGATTGTGGACCTGAAGCACTCGACCAAGTTGTTCATGGACGAGACCCGTGCTCCGGTTCTCGATCCCGGATCGCGCAAAACCAAGACCGGATACTTCTGGGCGCTGGCGCGGGATGATCGTCCTTGGAATGGCGGAGCTCCGCCAGGTGTGGCCTTCACCTATGCTCCCGGTCGCGGAGGAATTCATGCGGAACGGATATTGCAGGGGTTCGAAGGCATTCTGCAGGTGGATGGCTATGCCGGATACAACAGGCTGATCGGACCCGACCGCATAGGCCGGAACATTCAGCTCGCCTATTGCTGGGCGCACGTGCGGCGCAAGCTGGTGGAGATCACGCGCAACGCAACAGCACCCATTGCTGAGGACGGCGTCAAACGGATCGGTGAACTGTATCGCATCGAGGCCGAATTGCGAGGGCTTGATCCCGAGGCTCGTCTCGCAGGTCGGCGCGAACGATCTGCGCCGCTCGTCGATGACATGCAGGTCTGGCTTGTCCATCACCGTGCCCGTATTGCGACCAAGTCGCCGCTCGGCGAAGCCCTGGCCTACATCGCCAAATACTGGGATGGCCTGAAGCTCTTTCTGACTGACGGTCGCATCGAGATTGACAACAACAGTGTTGAGCGAACCATCAGGCCGATAGCGCTTAATCGCAAGAACGCACTCTTTGCAGGCCATGACGCGGGAGCTGAGAACTGGGCGACCATCGCCTCGCTTATCGAGAGCTGCAAGCTCAATGCCGTTGATCCGTTGGCCTATCTGAGCAGCACGCTCACCGCCATCGTCAACGGCCACAAACAGAGCAAGATCGATGAACTGCTGCCTTGGGCCTTCAAAAAGATCGTCAAGCCCGCCGCTTGACGGGTTCAGCTCCACTGGCATACTCGTCGTCGTTATACAGAAGCTGGAAGTGCGACATGATCGAAGACGACGAACCCAATCTGGTGACCTCTGGCAAAAGCAAGAGGATCGTCGTCGATGGCTATCCCTTCTCCATCGACATCTTCCGACTGGAAGCTGATACGACATGGACGCTTGAGGTAATTGACCACCAAAACACCAGTTACGTCTGGGACGAGCAATTTGAGTCCGACGCAGAGGCCCGCGACGTCGCGGTGAAAACCATCGAGGCAGAGGGTGCCCTCGCGTTCATGCGCGGCAACAACGTCATTCCATTCCGTCAAGCGTAAAACGACGTGCCCTCAAAACGGCGCTTACACTTCATCAAGCGCTGATCGCCTACAGGGGGGGGGTAGCCGCTATCCTCGGATGATTTGCGATCTGCTGTGTGCGGGCCGGGGTCGAACTGCACCTGACCATCCGACGCTTCGTCTGTGGTGCTAACCAATGCCGCCGGAAGATTTTCGCCGAGCGCTTCGGTGATGACATAATCCGACCTATGGCCCGCAGGACAGCACGTCTGGACACCTTGGTGCACCCATCTGGCTTTGGCATTGGGCAATCGCCCGGCAGCGCGGTTCGCAGATCGTCTCGGGTTTCCGGTTAGCAATGACACGCTGCTTCCAACCATTCGGCGATATGATCGCTCACCACTACCGCTGCCAAGCGTTACCGGCATTGATGATTGGGCGTGGCGTGGTGGAAATGTCGGCACCTCTCAGTGGAAAGACCATCCGCATATCTAAGACACTTTCGATCGCTTATCGAGCACGAAAACGATACACAATCAGTTGGCTGCTGCTGCGGCCGGAAAAATGGACGCGGGAATGAAATCTTGAAATTCATCCCACGATAAAGTCTTCGGATTCCCGTCCGAGTCAGAGATTGTCAGTACCGCATCGCCTGGAACGCACTCCTGTTGACTGAGTTGCCCGTCAGCGTCGCTAAAAAGCACGCGAATGTGCCGATCGCCACCAAGAATGTAGGATGTAACCTTCCGGATCGATCCAAGGTCGACTGGAAGTTCATCGCCACAAAACTGCATGGGTCCGACATTAACTGGACTTACTTCACGCAGAGTACCATCTTCCAACTGCAATATGTTTTTCCGCACTCCGAGTGCTTTAACAATGTTGAGGCGTCCGCCATCCAAGACAAATCGGGCAAGCTTAGGGTCATAGTCAACCGACATCATCAGACGATCCTTGACAGCACGAGGGGACGACAATCCTAATGAGCGCAATAAACCCGAAGTAAAACTGACCAATGGAGCTGCAAAAGAAGTTCCGGATACGCTAATGTCGCCGGAGCTACTATGGTAGGGCAGCGCACAGCCCGGTGCGACAATGTCTACGTACCGTTTCGAAAAGTCCGAAAAGTGTGCCAGACCTCCCCGGCCGTCACTTGCCCCAACCGTGATCAGCTGGTCTCGTAAAGCTCCGAACCCACCATAATTCGCGGGGTAGTTTGGCGCTGCCTCAAGAGCTTGCGGATTGTTTCCAGCGGCAGCCACGACCAAAAGGTTGGAGTGCCTAAGAATGACTTCAGAGAAGGATGGCAGCGGTTGGGGCGTACCTATACTGATGTTCAGGATGTCGCCGGATAAAGCGGCATATACAGCCCCTTCATTCAGCGCACTTTCCGGAATCTGAAAGCTCTTATCAGCGATATTTTGGTGCACAGCCTTTACGAATTTCAACCGCAAAAACTTTCGTACGGTATGATCCAGCTCCGCCTTACCCAACACCCCAACAGCCAGTTTCGCAACTTCCGTCCCATGCTCGGCATCCTCATACGTGTTGTAAGGAGCCAGGTCATTCCCTACCAGCGAGGTGTCGATGCCATAGACATCATCGACAAATTGGTTATGATCATCATCTTTGTAGTTGCCAGGGACTTCTTGCGTGTTTGCTTTTGAGACGCGTTTGAGAAATTTGAATCCATCCGCTGTTATACCAGTGTCTAGGACAACAATTGTAGATTGGGTCTCGGCGTCACCCGATTGTTCGTCCATGTTCGCTTTTAACGTAGCGGTGATCTGAGCGGCGTCGAACGGCCATTTACCACCTATCTGGCCTGCGTCGCTGCACCCCGGCGTGTCCACTAAAGGGCTTTTTGCGTCCAGGGCGTGGATAAGATCGATCCCTTCGACTGCTGCGCGATTGACGATAATAGGTGCGAATTCGCCAGCGTTGTTCTGAGCCGCGTCAATAGCCGCACCCGTAAGCCTATTGATCTCAGCCGCAGCGTCACTCGGCGACACCTTCGAGGCCGCACTAATGGTTACGGTGGTCCATTGGGTCGTGATTGGGAGCGTCAAGACGGTCCCCGTTTTCAAAACTCCGCCGAGACCAATGCCAGGATTTGCCTTCGCAACAATGTCCATTAGCGAATTGTTGCAGCGTGACGATTGCTCGGCGGCGTCGCAAGGCTTTAAAATTGCCCCAGAGGGGCGGCCGATAGCGCGGATCAACACATCGTCCAACGTTTCGCCTTCAGACGTAAGTACTTTCGCGTTACGCGACCATTTCAGGCAAGCGGGAAGCTGTACCAAACGCGGCTTGGCAGCCGGAGCGAGCACGACCATACTTGGGTTTAGGTGCTGAAGCTTGTCGATGTAAGTATTGGTCAGGACACCGCATATCCCAGCTAAGAAGGTTTCAGGTCGAACACCTGGAGGCATCAATGCTGGCTGCGGTTCCGAGATGTCTGCGATGTAGGAGATCACACTGTCAGGCACTGCTGAAGTGGCCCGCAGAAGGAGTTGGGAGCCGTTGTCCGCGCGAGCTTGGTGGCTAGTTCCCAACGCCGAAACCACGAATAACAAAATCCAGGTGAGAGGTCGCCCGAAAGCTATTAATTTCGACATCCTTGCACCGCTCCCAAGCCGCATATTTGAGCCGATTTTTCCTTGCTCCAACTTTGGAAAAAAGCCCGGCCGTCCGGGGAAAACGTGGCCGATAGATAGGACGTGAGCTTACTCATGTCTACGCGCGAGTTCACTCCTACAATTGCTCGATAGGTCCCCGCAGCTGTGGGGGTTTCCAGGAATGCTCCTCCCCCGCTATCTCCAGGACATATAGCAGCTCCTTGCGTAACGACTGAATTGCGATCGAAGACATAGGTTTTGTCTGGGACGTTCGGCATCCTGACAACCGGTGCGTAACCGATTCGAAATGTACCCGCTCCATTTTGATACTGATCACTGCAGCCATACCCAGCCAAGGTGATTTTTACGCCCAAAGCAACTGCCTTCGGGTTAAAAGATATCATTTCATAGACGACTGGAATTGCGTCGCCGTCAGTCGAGCAGAGTGCGTAGTCGTCGCTTGGATCATTTGGCCATCCATCGGGTTTCGTGCACGTGGCGTGGTAGGCTATTTGGTGCACAATTGCGGTGAATTTCCCCGACGGAGGTAAACAATGAGCGGCTGTCAGTATTACATGCGGACCAACAATTGTGGCAGTGCAGTGGCTGTGATCGTCGACGTTCGCGTAGAGGGTCGCTGGCCAATCGGTCGTCCTAGCTGGCACTGTTCCGTGGATGACTTGCCCTTCAAGCCCTGACTGGTTCAGGGTTTCTACAGACTGATAGACAGCATCTTCTGCCCAAGCGCTTGAGAGCGAGGTATCCATCAAAAGCATCACAACCGCGGCACAAAGTAGTTTTGGGCATGCCACTTGCACCTCCTACAGGGTTCTAGACAGTGACAGCTGTTTGAAACCGGCTACGGCTCCATTTTGATCCCGTACAATCGAGAATATGCCCGAGCAAGCGAGCTGTACTTTCGGTTTTTTCGCTCCATCGGTCTCCTTGGCCGGAACTAGCCCACCAGGCACTGCTGCTTTTAGAAGTCCAGCCACGGCCGTAATGTTGTCACTCGTCTTGGAGTCGGCTTGTGCGCTGAGGCTATCCAGGCGCCAACCATCATGAAGCGTAGGAGATACATTGACAGTGCCCACTCCTGGCGAGAAGGTCAAAGCATACTCTTCTGATGAAGGCACTGTTATAGTTGTAACGTTGCAGGTTGACGAACCCTTACCGTCTGACGTTTCTTGCAACGCTAGTAAAACCTCCGGTTTTGAAAAGCGAATTCCCTCTTGCGTTGCGGATGTCACTGGTCGTACATTTATTCCTGCGCACGATGCCAATGAAACTGATAAAATAACAAGTAATAATGATGATTTCCGGCGAGACATCGATCGCAAAGCCCCCATTTTATTTAGTTAAAATTGAGTTAATTTTTATCGAGAGTCAACTATGAATGTTACTCTTGACGAAGATTGACAACCTGATCGATGCCA
This sequence comes from Allorhizobium ampelinum S4, assembly GCF_000016285.1. Lineage (NCBI taxonomy): Bacteria > Pseudomonadati > Pseudomonadota > Alphaproteobacteria > Hyphomicrobiales > Rhizobiaceae > Gillisella > Gillisella ampelina. The sequence goes on from NC_011989.1 coordinate 600,311, forward strand.
TCCTCTGGTGTCAGTAGACGAGATGGGGTAGGCGCCCAGCCCGCCGACGAATTTCACTCGCCTTTCGATGCTGGGAGTTCGTCGGTCAACAGGCTCGATTTGATCCAGCTGGCGTGACGGTCCCACGAGGGCAGGCCGTTCCAGACTTGCTCCTGCCGCTCATAGTCGTCGGACACCGTGAAGGCGGATAGCTGCTCGAAGGTCATCTTGTCGTCGCGATAGAGGTCCAGCAGCTTCGGCGACACATGGCAATGTTCCATGAGAGGATTGCCGTTCCGGTAACAAATCCCGCGTCCGCCGCCACTGCGGAGGAGGCGCTTCGGACCACGATGCGTGGTTTGATCACTGGTCTTAATGGCCTCTTTTGGCAAGGTCGTGGCTGATTTGATCGCGGAGGGCCAGAGCGATCCCGCCCTTCAGCGGGATCTATTTGAAGATCATATCAGGGTTCGACAGGTGGCAGATATCGCCGAGATCGAGCGCGCTCAAAAGACAGGCGAATTTGCGGCCGCGGTCGATCCGGCGCAGCTCATAGAGATGCTTTTTGGGTCGCTGTTTCACAGGCGGCTGCTGAGTTTGCCTCTAACTGAACAATATGGGGACGCGCATCATAGATGCGGCTTTTTGTCTTCAGGACCATCCGTTCCCATTCTCGGCTTTCCTCGGTGGCGTCTTCGCTTATCAATGATATCTGTTGCATGCGATGGTGAGAGGATCTTCTGTTGGCGTATGATGTCGCGTTGGAATTCCGGACGGTGCATCCGATCTTGACGGATGAGCCAACGAGAACGTTCGATTGGGCCACGATCGGCCAGGTCACGTTGACAGATGGTGGCGCGGCATTCCCGTACGGCCACAAAGTGACTGCGACGATGCGCGGCTTCCAGACCGCGGATAGTGCGCAATCCAAAGGGAATGCCTTGAAAAGGTTGCTGATCCTCTCCGGGGCGGCGGGTCCCGTGGCTATCGATGTGACCTCCAATCCAAAGATTATCGACACCACGCCTCAATCAGGAATGTTGCCCGGTCTTCTCATCAGTGCGACTGCCACCACACGGTGGCGCGCCGAGACGTTCAGATCCAAGATATCAGCGATGGAACACTTTGCCGCCATCGCCACCGATCACCAGATGACCTGCGCATCTCTGATCAACGACTCTTTTTTCGTTGCTGGCGCCGAGAGCCAGTTCATCCTGCGTATTTCGGCGGTGGAAGCGCTTTGCGAGCAGCCGACGAAAAGCCCACGTATCTTGCAAGCGATCGCCGCTCTCCAAGCACGTCTGAAAGACTGCGACTTGGAGTCCGATGAGCGCGCCGCATTGGCAAGTATGCTTCAAGGTGCAACCCGAAGGTCTGTAGGCCAATCTTACAAAGAGAAATTCAGGGAATGCGACATGGTCGAACACGTCAAGGAGTTCGACGATTTATATGACAGAAGGAGCCGTCTGCTTCACGACGGAATAGGCCTAGGTGATCTTGGTGAAGCCAATGACAAGGCTCTCAACATCGCAGCCACCCTGCTGGCAGGTGATGTGAAACGCGAATTTCACAAGCAACCGACGCTTCTTCAAGCCAGCGCACCAGAACGTCAAGGCGGCCGTTGATGGCGTTGACATTGTAAGTGGCGAGCTTCACCGCCTTTACCGGCGCTTGTGGTCGCCCTGGCCGGCAGACCGCGCCAAGATCTGCAGCCTGAATTCTTCGATATCGGACCGATGAATGAATATGCTCAGCTCCTTTCTGCTTAAGAAGTCGGATTTCAAAAGGACATTCTGCCCGAAATTCAAGTTCGATAGCCTCCCGTGCGCCACAGCGACGTCTTTTCAGCGGCTTAGCTAACCGAATTGAGAGGTCGACGGTTCGAATTGGTTCAAGGCGTTTAAGAGCGCTGAAAAGCTTATTTGCCGAGTTTCTAGTGAGGGCTGTTCGCCGATGCATGAACCGTGGCACCAACCTTTTGAGCCGCGGCTGCTAACCGTTTATCTCTCGTCCACAAGCTTACGCGCCGGTCAAGGAGTGTTGAAGTCAGAAGGTGTGCATCAGTGTAACCAATTCCCATACTGAATATGGAATAGCGATCAATGACCGTCATGACTTCAGCATGGGTCGCAATAGCTGCTTCGCGTTGAGCTGCCAAAAATCCTATGACAGCCTCTCGTTCTCTCAGGCTTCCGAGAGCCAGTTCGCCGATAACGAAAGGGTGGCAGAGCAGTCGATCATCCTCGATGATTTTGCATAGCTCTACGTCGCCATGTCGAAAATGATCGATCCAGATTGATGTATCGACAAGGATCACTTGGTCACTTCGCTCCGGCGGCGAGGGGCTGCCTCGGCGTCGGACATGGATCCGCCAAGAGCGATAAGACGCTTGCCAGATTCAACTCGCACCAGCGTCTCCAGCGCTTGGCGAACAAGAGCAGCGGTTTCCTTCGTGCCCGTCAGTGACTTGGCCCGTTCCATTAGGTTGTCGTCGAGATTAATGGTAGACCGCATATCGAGCTCCCGTGAATTGACGCTTTTTTAGCACCATTTGGTGCGAAAATCTACGACCGATTGGATTGGGGCAATCTCATCAGATTGCGTTGCTGGTCTCAGGGTCGTGCCTATTCAAGAGCACGGGATTGCCTTACCGTCGATCTCGTAATCCATACTAACCTGCCCGAATTTTTGAGCAGGCCACCGTATGTGGTGATGGTTCAGATATCGAAGCTTCCGGGACTTTGGATCTGACCTATTCGGACGAGGAGTTAATGGTTCAACAAAAAGTTCTTTAAATGCACATCAACCGGCGGCAAAGGCAAAGGTGCGTTGGGGGTTTGTACATCGATGATCTGCGATGTCGAGATAGGTAGGCTGATTGTGAAGGCATTTTTAAACTGCGTGTTTGAACGTCCACCGAGTGTCAACGTGTTATCGTAATGCGCGCTAACGACCTTAGGATTGTGGATCATTAAATCTCCTATGGCCGACCTAGCGTATGGATCGTCATTCGCCCAAGCCCTTTCCGCGTATTCCAAACCTACTTCCCCAAAGACCGCTCGGATAGTGTTGCGCGAGAGATCTGGATCACCAGAGCCCAGGATGGTATATAGGAAGTCCTTTCCATCGATTGCCACTCCTTCGATATCGTTATCGAACTCTATAATGATAGGTGTATTATCGTCCGCATTCTTGTTGTGCTGCCAAGCGTAATATGAAGCGCCTTCGATCGTGCCACAGGCGCAAGCTGCGGCTACACCGGACCCGTGAGGGCGGGTGTCAGCGCGCGTCAGGTCGTGTTTCACAATAATTGCAGGATCAGGCCTGTGGTGTTTGGTCTTCCAACGCCAAGTATTGGTTATTCCATCTCGGCGGATATCTTCTATAATTGCAGTAGCGTTATCGGAAGGTACAGATATCCCTCTAAAGAAACGCATTATATCGGCTCCTAATCTAACAATAAATTTTTAAGTTCGACGTTTAATTTTGCAAATTTCTGGTAGGTTCGGTGTATTTTTTCATGAAATTATTATTTTTTGTTTAAAAAAATTCTACAATTTGGATGGAAGCGAAATTGTTATTATCGGTCATACGCTCAGTTGAGTGGAGTGCGCGCTATATCTTTAGTTCTGAGCCGACCTGCGGCCGTTTCCGCGTATCTCTGCTACTATCGTTTCCCCAGCGGGCGCTTTCTCCCAAGGTTCAAGGTGCGTTCCAGGCCACTTTAGTGCTATTTGCCTTTTTCTGTCGTGAGAAAGCTGATGTCGCTGTTGCGATGAAACCGGCTCTCTCCGAGACAAACCTCGATGTCCTCACGGTGGAACCGACTGTTAGTGATTGCGCAGACGATTGCGAGCGAGGACGAGGTCCGTGATGACGGAGGGAGAACGAATTGTCGAACGATCTCTCCTCCTGCAAGTTTCATGCGTCGTCCTTCTGACGTTGCATCTTTAGCAATATGCCTTCCCTTTTATACTGTTCGATTTGACGGCTCTTATCCTTGGATTCGTCGCCGCCGTTGAGGCGGACGATAGTGCCCGATAGGTCAGCTTGAACAGCTTCGAAATGATGCTGAGATATCTGATCCATCCGCCGCAGCTCTCCTAGCTTCCAAGCAAGCGCCTCTAGGAGATAATCGCTTTTCGCCAGCCGCTTCAGAGCATTTCTGACCGTGCTGGGGGTAACGCTCAAACCCAATTCCGCGATTAGGCACGATCGGAAGAACTCATACACGAGTGGATCGTCAGCATCCTCCAGTGTTGGTTCCGTCAGTTGTAGCTGTAGTTTTTCCGTCCCCATTGAGACCGCGATGAACCTAGTAATGTTCGTAGGCATATTGATCGCGATCCGGCGACCAAGCTCTTCGTTCGTCATCGACCGAGGGGCGTGTATCTCGTACAAGACCCCGTTTATGCGCATCTGTCGTTTCTTGGCCAGTTCTTCAACCATCGCGAGCGATGCGCTAAGAAGCATAGCCCAACCTTTCCAAGCGAGTCTGAGGTGTTTACTCTTATCTGTAGCGCTGATCTGCTCCATGTTTTTAATGATGCCAGAGAACAGAAACAGACCTACCAGTAGACGATGTCCGGGATGCTCAATCCTTGGACGGAAAACAGTTTGACGTTCTTCCACGTCACGAGGGATGTCCGCATCAAGAGCCGCGTCTTTCTCTTCCTTCGTAAGGGGTTGCCCTAGGACATGTGACGAAAGTTGTGCAAGGGATTCACTACTGCCCTTCCGAGGTAGCTTTACGGTTTCGATGTCTGAGGGGTCGAACGGCGCTAGTTCCTGATTGTCGTCTAATATTGCGTTGAACCGTTCATGAAGTAGGTTAGCAATCCGGGCGTCGTTCCTGACAAGGCCTGCGTAATAGTGCAGTTCGTTGATGTAAGTTAGGTAACGGGTCTCATCCAATACCCAATCTTTGAAATCGGCGTCTTTTATAATCTGAGTGGCGATGAAGTATTCCAAGACCGCGCGATACCGAAACGATACTCTGTTATCCGGCATCTTCCGCATTATCTTCGCTGCGAAGAATTCGGCCATAATTTCATCAAGAGGGGCCACAAGACCGATGTTGGAAACAAAAGCCTTCATCTCTTCTCGCAGCGCTTCCTGGGCGGGTTCGTAGCAATTTTGCTTTGCCATCCAGCCCGCTATGTGCGCGAGCAGCGATGTCTTGTTGGAGTAGTCAAACGTTTCGCGTCGCGTTTGTTCCGCAGCACTCTTGCGCAAAGTTGCATCTACGAATTGTTCAATCATTACGGATCGATTAATTGGCTGAAAATTGCTGTTTTGCTCGTAGATCGTCATTAAGATCGTGCCATTGGCAGCGGTGAAGGGCAGATTGATCTCTGATATCTCCGAGTGAAGGCGGTCGAGGATGACTTCCACCGCAGCGGCATCTTGTACCTTGAGGCGGATGAGTTCTCGCATCTCCCTCCGTTTGAGTTCGCAGAGTTCCACAAATTCGAAACGGATCGGCGTTTCCGGAACGACATGAGCGCCGTAGGGGGCTGCCGATGTCTTCAGACTGGTGAAAACGTATCGGCATTGGGGATAGGCTGAGATAAATGCCCGTAAAATTCCCATGCGTTTGTGGTCGTCAAAGACGACGTCATCAATAAGCAAACAGACCAGACCCAACTTCAACAGGCTCTCGGTGCCGAATGCCTGTGGGTCCATAAGAGACCGACTTCGTACAAGCCTTTCTAGATTGGCTGGATTTTGGCTGATCTGATCGAAGCCGATCATGATTGGAAGACGTGGCTGCTCGATTGTATGCGAAGTGGCGAGCAACTCGTATTGGATTTCGCGAAGAATCGTTGTGCGGCCATATTCCTGAGGACTATACAGGATAATGTTACCCGCGTCGGCGGTGAGTGATTTGAATGGAAGCAGTGTGTCTAGGCGGGTGCGCGTTTCCTTGGGTGCCGTCGTGTCGATCTTGTGGAGGCGCGGCGCTACGAAGTGCTGGCGTCCAGCTTGATTGATTAGCGACAACTCCGACCACTCCTTGATCAGGTCTTCAAAGACCTGACCGGACAATTGCTTGCGGAAGGCGTTGTCATCAACGGGGTTCGACAGCGCTCGCCAATACTGTCTCGCCTCCTGCGAGTTATAGAAGCGACCGTCTGCCACACGATCGATTGCATCATCGAACTTGGAGCGTTCGGGGAAATAGCTCTTCAGTATTGTCTCGTGGTACCCTTTGGCTCGATCCACGCAAAGCAATGCATACCCGATATACCAGTCAGTGCGGTGCGTGAAGACCGCGCCTGCTTGGTTCGTTATTACGGTCCCGTCGAAGCCTACGACCTGTGCTCCCGACGGATCATGCATATGGCCAAACAGGTGAATATTGGCATTTCGTTGTATCTCCTTCGAGAGGTAGCTGGCACCAGTCTCCGTGAAAGCGTTCAGCGGGTGATGGGTGGTGAAGATCCGAAACGTTCCAGGCTTCAAATAAGATAGCGCGTCGCGAATTGCGTATTCCGGTATCGTCAGCAGCCCTTCGTCACGATCATCCTTATCGAGACCGCCAGTCGAGAGAACTGACGAGTTGAAAACAATGATGTCAGTGTTCAGCGCGTCAATATGGTAGACCGAGCAAAAAATGTTCGCGAACACGGTGCTGCTCTTCGCCATGTAGTCTTCGAGATCAAGGTAGTTGGCGAACTTTGCGCGATATGCCGGTTCGAACTCACCACTCTCGAACGCGGTATTCATGGCGGCCATGTCGTTCGAAGTCGATCGCCATTTGATATGTTCAGGTAGGAACTTAGCGACGGCGTCTCGCTCGACATCGTGATTGCCCGCAACGATGAACATCCTCTCGCTCGAGACGTTTGTCGCCTTCTGTAGTGGTTCCAGAAGAAAATCGTATGCTTCTGCATGGGTGTCGCCAGGCGGCCCCTGTGTAAGATCGCCGCTGAAAATAATGACGTCGGGTTTTCTATGGCCGATGCAGAGTTTGGAAATGTCGTCAAGCAACGCCTTAACTACGATTTCCTGTTCACGCTTTTTGCGCACGTTGAAATGGAAATCACTGACATGGAGAATGGTAATTCTGTCTGGAGCGGTCACGATTTGTCCGTCGAATAATTCGAGTTGCGATATATGCGCGAGCTTTTCCATTTCAGTGGCATCCTGTCCGGAATCTGCGTCTCGTGTAATTGAGCCTATATGGTAGGCCGCCTGCAAGTAGAAGGTGCCGATACAGACACCTAGCCGAGAGTTATCCTACGTTTTATGCCTTAAAACATGGACACGAATGCCATTATCTAATCAGGTGTTCTCCTAAAAACGGATCGTGGAGCTTCGAGATTGAAAAGCGAACGAAATTCTGTGCGGGCAGACTTACTCTTGGGTTTTTCGAGGGATATCCCAGAGCTTTTCCGTGGCATCTTGCTGCTCCTGCTATTCGATGAATTCGCTAACCACACAAAATGCGCATTATAGCTGACGCACGTTAACGCGAACGCATTGTGATGCGTTATGAAGGATGTTAACGATTTTTGACGCAACATAATGCGTCGTGAGAAACCTCAGAGCAGAGATCAAAGATGCCTGTCATCACTGTAGCAAATCCAAAGGGCGGGGCAGGGAAGTCGACAGCGACTTTGGTGCTTGCTACTTGCCTGGCGCAGCAGGGCGCAAGCGTGATTATTCTTGATTGCGACCCGAACAGAGCAATCAACGGCTGGAAGGCAGGAGACTCGAAGAATCCAGTCGTCGTTGATGGCGCAGTTACCGAGAGCACGATCACAAGCAAACTCGATGAGTACCGCAAGAAGTTTCAGTTCGTGTTTGTCGACCTCGAAGGAACCGCCAGCCGACTGATGTCACGGGCCCTTGCCAGGGCGCAGTTGGTTGTCATTCCCATTCAGGCCAGCCCGACAGATGCTGAGCTGGCGGCGCGGGCGATCCATCTCATTCAGGAGGAAGAGCAGGCATTCGAGAAGACCATTCCATATCGAATTCTGTTTACCCGTACGTCCCCGGCTATTGCCACAAAGCTGGAAAGACATATCACCTCGCAGTTGAAGGTCAGCGATGTGCCGATGTTTCAAAATCATCTGAACGAGCGCTCAGCCTATAAGGCGATGTTCTTTTACCAGCGGGATTTGGAAGAGCTTGATCCAGGTGAGGTGAATGGATTGCCGGCGGCACGAGACAACGCATTCCGGCTTGCGGAAGAGCTCGTAAATCTTGTTATCGACGCGAGGGCAGCAGCATGAGCGGAAAGAATCTGGGTTTCGGCGGTAAGCTCGCAAACATCACACCTGATAAAGAAGATGCCCCCAAGATTTCGGATGCCAGGATAGACGAGGTGGGTGAACGCCATGGGTTTGTGGCGCGGGAACCGGTTCAGAAGCTGACGCGACGCAAGCCATCGGAGCCGTCCGCTAATCTCAATATTCGTCCACCGATCACGACCTTCAATCGTTTTCTCGTGTTCTGCGAGAAAAACCGGATGTCATATCCTGAGGCCCTAAAGGAGCTTATGGATCGAGCGGGGGTTTAAGGCAGCTCCAAAGCCGCAGTCAATCATGTCAATCTACGCCTAATGGTGCTCCCGTATAGATAAAGACTGTTTAGTCTATATGAAACTGGTCGCCCGTGGATGCTTTCATGCGCAGAGCGCCGCCTATTTCCTGCACGGTCTGCAATGTCCTGCGGAAACCGACCAAGGAGCCGCAGCGTAAGTGGTGGTTCCGCGCGGGATTTCAGGACAATCGCACCCGCTAAAGGCCGGCGCTGGTGGGAAAGTGGTTTGAAAATCATGTAAAATAGTCAGTATGGCTGAGCGAAACGCACCACATTTAAACCGACTTGCGAAACGAGAGGCTGGTCGTGGATGCGGCTTAGCGGGAAGTGCGCGGCATCGCCACTAATATGCGCCACTACCGAAAGAACAGCTGGTTAGAACTGGGCTGTAGTGACAAATTAATGATTTGGGATTCCCTTTGAGGCGCAAATCAGATTCAACGCTAACTTTTGGAGGTTAGCGATGGATGGTGAGGTTCTTCGAGATGACCAGTGGGAGCGTTTGAAACCGTTTGTTCCTGGCGGTCGTAAAGGTAAGCGCGGTCCTCGCAGCGACGGTCGGCGGTTCTTTGATGCTATTTTGTGGCTTGCCCGCTCTGGTGCCCGCTGGCGGGACATGCCCGAAGACCGCTTCGGTTCTTATCAAGCAGTCAAACGGCGTTATTACCGCTGGATCGAGCAGGGTATTTTCGACCAGATTTTCGAGGCCGTCGCTGCGGACCCGGATATGGAATGGCTGTCCATCGACGCAACGGTGATCCGGGCTCAGGCGCAAGCCGCTGGCGGACGCCGAAAAAGGGGGGACCGCAAGCCCAGGCTCTCGGTCGCTCCAGAGGTGGATTTGGCTGCAAAATCCATGCGGTCGTCGATGCGCTAGGGTTGCCGGTACGCTTTCAGCTCGGACCCGGACAGCAAAATGACATGGCTCCAGCCTGCGACCTCGTTCGGGGACTGCCGGCTCAAAAGGTGCTTGCAGACCGCGCCTATGATGCCGATCATCTGCACGATGTCATTCTCGAACAAGGCGGCGAACCAGTCATTCCGCCGCGGCGGCATCGCAAGTACCAGCATGCCTATGATCGCATTGCTTACAGGCAGAGATGGGGCATTGAGAGCTTTTTTGCCAAGCTCAAGCAATGGCGGCGTATCGCCACCCGATATGACAAACTCGCCGCCAACTTTCTCGGTTTCATTAAGCTCGCAAGCATAATGCTATGGATCAAATAATTAATTTGTCACTACAGCCTGGTGCGTAGCGTCTATAAAAAGGTCGCGTAGTAGGCTTATGGCAGCGCGTCTCGATATCGCTCCAGACCCTGCGCCGTTCCATTTATTCCAGCACGCGGGCTTCGTTGGATGGGCAAAATTGCAGATTTGCAGTTGGACCGACTCGCATTTTTAATGGTTTATTGCATTTCAGGCCCTTACCCCGATCATATCCGTCAAATTGAATTGAGACTTTTGGCTTGATGAAAGCCTGTTTAAGACGGAGGTTAAATTTCGTTTCCAGAATTGGGAGCAAGATGATGGCAAATGCAATGCTGAACATGCACGTCATTCAACTTCGAATGATGTCGGTCAAGCAGGCGGCGGATTATGCCAGCCTGCCCTTTAGACGATTTCTCAGGATTTACAGCGTTAGGCCGGTCGCTTTACCGGATAGCAAGCCGTGCTGCGATGTTTGTGGTGTCGATGGGTGGCTTGACCAGATCAAAGCGGGCGACGCTGATACCGTTGCGGAAAAGGGGAGGCTCTGATGGCGCTGCCCCAATTATATACTGAAAAGTGCGTGGCTGACGCGCTGCACATTTCTACTCGGTCGCTTCGGGAAGTCTTGAAGGAGCGGCCTTTTTACAGACTGGTAGGGCGGCGCAAGGTATTCACTGACGCCGATGTTAAAGCACTTGTGGAGTCTCTTGCATGTCCCTCAAACTCATTAAGCGACACGGCGGTAAAAATTGGTATATCCGCGGTACCATCCGAGGCGTCTCAGTGGACGAAACTACAGGAACTGACGACAAGAAAAGGGCGGAAGAAATCCGTATCCGACGCGAAACGGAAATCCTCGACCGTCGTATCCATGGAATCAGAAAAACAGCGACGTTCCTTGAAGCCAGTGTGATGTATCTAGAAGAGGGCGGCGCAAGCCGGTTTGTGGATGTTGTTGCCCGTTACTTTGGCACCACGCCACTCTCCGAGATCGACCAACCGGCAATAGATCGGGCGGCACGGGTTCTCTATCCTGATGCCAAAGCATCCACCAGAAACCGGCAGGTCTTCACGCCGGTTTCTGCCGTCCTCAACTTTGCCGCAAAAAAGAAGATGTGTGACAAGCCTATCATTGAACGGCCTGCCCAACCCAAAGGGCGAATTCGATGGATTACCATCGAAGAAGCGCAGTCGTTGATTGACGCCTGTGCACCGCACCTCAAGCCTCTTGTGACGTTTCTGTTTTATACGGGCGCGCGGCTATCCGAGGCGCTTTATCTCGACTGGCGAGACGTGGACCTTTCACGGTCGCACGTTGCCTTCTTGGATACCAAGACGGGCGACGATAGAGGTGTTCCGCTCCACTCTGGCGTGGTCGCAATGCTGGCGAACTTGCCGCACCGTGAAGGTGCGGTTTTTCGTCGGCATGATGGCAAGCCTTACGAAGTGAAGGAAGACGGCGGCGGGCAGATCAAGACCGGGTTCAAGGGCGCTTGCCGTAGAGCCGGGATTTCCGACTTCCACCCCCACGATTGCCGCCACACATGGGCGACCTGGCACTATGCCGCAAACCGCGACCTTATCACCTTGATGAGACTCGGCGGCTGGAAATCTGAGCGCATGGTTTTGAGGTATGCGCACATCAACGTCGATGATCTTGCAAGCTCGATAGAATCCATTCCTTGGGGAAAATCCGGGGATGTGAACAGCGGTCAAAAGAAAAACGTAAGGAAAACAAAGTGATGAAAGTATGTAAGAACATACTTGGTAAGGGAGAGGCCGAGAGTTCAAATCTCTCTAGCAGCACCATTACATCCCATTGAAATTATTAGAGCCATTTCGTTGCAGGTATGATTAGATACCCCAGTCCGTAATTTAAAAAGCGGCTGCGGATGTCTCTCATGATGACAGCGTGCATCACGTCTATTTTCTGTTTCAGCGCCGCCTGAGCAGGGTTCACTGAATTTGTCGCAATCTCCCTGCGCACGATAGGTGTGTAATCGATGCTGTCCTGTGCTTCACGATATCGCGGCAAAACCTAAATTCAGTCGAGCTTCTTGCGAACAAGCAGCACTGTTCCGCACGCTGCGCCACAGATAGCGCCAAAGGCCAGCAAACTCAGGAACAGGTTCAGACCGGTACTTGGATATTTGTTGGTGTCAGGCAGTGTTGAATCGGTAAAACTGTCAAGATAGACAAGTTGCAGAGAGCTGACCAGCTTCACTTTTTCGAAGTCGCTGATTGCCGATTTCATGCGGCTTTCTGCCATTTTCAGATCAAGGTTAAGCTTGTTGAACAGGCTTGAATAATCGGCGAGATTGCCATCGGCACCTGTCGAAAGGCCCGCAGTTTTAGCCTGCATGCTTTTGGATTGTTCCTCGAGTGCTGCGATGCGCCTGTCGATATCGGCCACCTGCGGAGAACTCGCGCTAACGCTCTGGCTGAGAGCCATGCGGCGGCTTTTCAGGTCGGCAATACTCGATTCGATATTGGTCAACACGGTAATGATGCTGGTGGCCGACAGATCTACATCGAAAACGCCTGTTTGATTCTGCGTATCGCGAAGCTTCCCACGCAGCTCACTGACTTCCTTCGTCGCATTGTCCACATCCCGCTGCGTCGAGACCAGAAGGTCATCCCACATTCCCGAACTCAGTTGGTTGATCTGCTGCTCGGAAAGCTTCAGGACCAATTTTGACAGGTCATGCGCTTCTTGTGGGGTAAAAGCGGTGACCTCCAGCTCCACAATGCCGCTTTTCGCGTTTACCGAGGCACTATATCGCTTTTTCCAGTATTTGAGGATGTCGTCCTGGGTGGCGTCTTTTCGAAGACGAGAAAACCAATCAATGTCGTCTCGACCATAGATTTTGTGAAGATCGACAGATTTTTGCAAATCCTGGATGACCGCCGGGCTGCTGAGATAGTTCAGGAGGATGGCGGTGTCCTGGACAATTTTCATCTTTGGCTCGACCGCATCACTCGAATACCGGTCGCGCGACAGATAAGGAACGGAGGAACGCACGATGAACCGTACTTCCGAAGCATATCCGGGGCTTGCAAGAAAAGCATAGTAGAGGATACTGCCACTCATCGGCAAAACGAATGTCACACCGATAAAGATCATCAAGATGACGGCAAAAACCCGGTCGCGTGTCCGGGGCGCTAGACCTGCAAGCCGGTAGAGATTGCGGCGGCTTCGGTTTTCAAACGTCAGGGCACGTGCATAGGAACTCAGCGCGGACGCCAGTTTTTGGCTGCGCGCAAGCACGGGAGGCAGGTCCGCCTCCAGCATTTTCTTGTCGTCCGTCACTGTTTTCTCTGACACGTCGTCCACTTTTCCTGACAAACTCTAGCGATTCAGTCTCATGTATGTGGCGATACCCTCTTCGACACTATCGAATTGCACCATATGACCGTCAATTAAAACAAGAGCGACATCGCAATAATCTTTAATCGTGTCCATGTCGTGAGAAATCATGATGACATCGGATTTTGTACGTCTTGCCCTGAAGGCTTCCCGGCAGCGTCGCTGAAAATTCGAGTCACCGACAGCGGTGATTTCGTCGACGAGATAACAATCGAACTCGATGGCCATGGAAAGGCCGAATGCAAAGCGTGCCATCATCCCGGACGAATAGGTGCGCAACGGTTCATTCAGATAGCTGCCAATTTCGGCAAATTCGGCAACAAAGCGCAGCACCCGGTGAAAATCCTCGCCATAGGCCCTGGCGACGAATTTCAGATTTTCCTTTCCGCTCAACATGTGGTTCAGGCCATTGGCAAAGCCGAGCGGCCAGGAAACCCGTACCTGTCGGTGAATACGCCCCTTGTTGGGCAGTTCTGCGCCCGAGATCAGCCGCATGGTTGTCGACTTCCCGGCGCCATTCACCCCAAGCAGTCCATAGGACCGCCCGGCAACAAACTGCATGCTCTGATTGCGCAAGATAAACCGGCGATGCGCCGCTGTCTTGTAATATTTCGTTACGTTCTCAAGGGTGATCATCGTCAGGCCTTATGATCCTCGATCGACATCCAGACCAGGGTTGCTGTCATCCAAAGCGTGAAGAGGCCAGCAGAGAGAATGAGCCATGCGGAAAAACGTTCAGGGTATTTTGACTTTTCCGGCGCGTGCGAATCCGAGAAAATAGAAACGAATGTGGTTCGTTTCAGTGCTGTGGATTTTGCCGTGTCGAGATTTTTGACTGTCGCTTCGTAAAGCGCCTGGGTCACGATCCGCCGTGTCTCCAGCCTGGAAAACTCGATCATGCTGGTCGAAAGCTGAGTTGGATCGTTGGTATCCTTGCCCGCCAGGCTGTTCTGGCGCAATTGTATCTGATCGTCGATCGCTTGGATCGACCGGCGAAGCTCTCTTCCACGCGCCGTATTGTCCGCTTTGGCGGCTTCGAGGGATTTCAGATCGACTGTCAGGTTCAATTTCTGCTCAGTCAGCTTCGAAATGATCGTGCTGACCATTTTTGCGGACGAAACCGGATCGAGAATACCTGTCTTGTTCTGATATTCCCGCAGATCGTCCAGCGCCTTGCGATAGTCTTCAAGGCTGCCGATCAAGTCGTGTTCGACCCGGTCAACCAGGTCGCTCTTGGCCTTGTCGGAAATCTTGCTGATCATTTCATCGGCAGCAGCGAGGGCCGCCTTGGATATGCTGACCGAATCCTCTGGCGAGAAGGCTCGAACGGTAAAAATGATAATGCCGGACGGGCCGTCGACATAAGTATCGACATGCTGCATCCAATATTTATGAAGGTCCTCGGATGTGGGGTCGCTGGACAGGCGTGATAGCGGGTCGATACCGTCTTTCAAGAAAAAATTGCGTAGCCCGATTTCGGTGTCCAGCTTCCTGACGATTTGAGGCGATTTCAGATAATTGGCGACGATATAGGAATCCTGCGTCAACGAATCGCCGCCGATGATTGAGCGGCCTTCTCGTTGCTCAGACGTGTCGAAACGTTCGCTGACGCCGATGGTGCGAACAACCATACGGGTCTCGGAAATATACTGGCCGCTGGCAATCAGGGAATAATAGATCGCAGCAAAGACACTCGGCACCAGCACGAAAGCAATAAGAGAATTTTTCTTGGTAAAAAACAGGCCAAGCAGCGTCCCGACAATACCTTTTTTAGACAGGCTGGGGGTGCCAGTTTGTCCTCGATTGGTCTTTTGGGCATCATGAACGGGAAAACCGACTTCAAGGCTCATATTGCGTTCCTGTTGGCGCAAGCGATGCGGAAACATCCTTTGTCCGTAACGGTCATACCCTTTTGCTCATATATTCTCAATTGCCTCGTCTCAACAGGCAACAGCCATGGCCGCGCATAAGCCAATTCCATCATGTTTTGGTGATATCATAGGTAGATATGGCGTTAACGTGGCGTGACAGAAATTGTTATCTCACATTTGCGTTTCGTGCTGATTTAGGACTTGAACAGCCTGTTATCAAGCGACAGGCGATCCGTTAGAAAAACAGGCAGCTTTTCGTGATTGGCGCCAAGACAATGCCCTGCGACCAGGGCGATGCGCTGCGTGGCCCGTTTCAACCTGTCCCTAAAGGTAATTGCTCCATAGGCCGGATCGATCTTCTGGCGAAAAGCCTGGACGGTAAACTTGCCCATCCCGGCCAGAGCCTGGCCCAGGTTCGGTGATAACCGATAGCCAAAATACCGGGTGAAGTTGCGGGATTCGTCGAAAGCTCGGCGAAGCTGTTCGATGAAACTGTAGTCATGGGAATGATAGACCACCGCATCCGGCGCATAGGCTTTCCAAAAGCCAGCCTCGATAATGCTTTTCGCCCATAATTGATCCTCGGCAAACTCCACATCGGGGTAGGGAAAGCGGTCCCATACGGACTTGCGCATCAGGGAATTATTGTCAGAGTAAAAATGCAGCACTTGCCGCCAGCCTTCATCGGCCTGATAGCGGGCCGGATCAAGGTCCTTATGAACGATCAGCGGATGATGCAGGAAGCCTCGGAAATGTTGGTCGAGATCGCTTTTGGTAAAAGGTGACGCGGTATCGTAGGCGATATGGCGGCCGAACACACCGGCGATCCGGGTATCCTGTTCTGCTGCCGCGACCATGCGCGCCAGCCAATGCTCATCGACAGGCTCCGAGTCATGGGTGAGAAAGGCCACGAACTGCGCATCTGCGGTCTGAATGCCGAGATTGCGGGTCTTGCCATGGCCGAAGTCACGCGGATCGATTTCGATCAGGTTTACCCGCTCCAGGCTCCGCAGATAGTCTTTCGTACCATCGCGAGAGCCTGAATCGATAACGATGATCTCATAGGGCCAGGGTGTTTGCTGGCGAAGCACCTTTTCCATCACCTTCGGCAGGACTGCCATGGCATTCTTGGTCGGAATAACCACGGCGCAATGGTATTTCGTCATGATTGCGCTCCCTGCTGCGCACCATGGGTTACCCGTTCCCGGATTGCCGCCTCAACGAGTCGTGCTGATTTCTCCCAGGACAGGTCCTTCACGTAATCGAGGCCGCCTTGCCTTAGACGCTCACGCTCCTCAGGCTGTTTGAGCAGGCGCTCCATCTGATCGGCGATGCCATCAGGTGTCGGCTCGGCGAAGGCCATGGCATTGTCGGGAAAGATCGAGCGGACGGTATCGAGATCGAGATCGATGACGGGAAGTCCGCAGGCCATCATTTCTTTGTTCACCAGCGAATGATTGGTGGCTGAAAATACCACGCCAACCGTTGCCTCGCGATAAAGCTCCGCCAATTGCTCACCCTTGAGAATGCCAAGATCGCGATAGGGAAAGTCGACGCTGAGCTTGCCCAGGGGCCAGCCGAAGAAATCGACTTCAAAATCGACATTACGCTTTCTCAAGATGTCGAGGGCCATGAAGGCAAGCTCGACAGCGCGGCGTGGCGTGACATAGCGGGCATAAAGGGCAATGCGTTTGCTGCGGCGCTCTTTCGTGCCGGTGCCGAGATTGTAGATACCTGCATCATAGGCAAGCGGCCATGACATAGACCATCGTCCATATTGCTGCGACATGCGCTTATGCAGCCAATCGCCGGCGCAAAGACAATCGAAATCGAAACGGTAGGTTGCTTCGGTGAGCAGCGCTTCCGTCCCCGACGGATAGAAGGACGGTTCGTAATCCTGCACGAAATAGAATTTGCGGGTAAAGCCCTGCATGGCGTTGACCGGGTAGCAGGTAAAGCGGTCTGTTGCGATCAGGGCATCGCCCTCAGCCTGCGGCGTTGCACCCTTGAACAGATCGAGGGATCCGGAAAACGGCTGAAAATGGGTGTTGATCGTTTCCAGAGCGGCTGCGGCGGTTTTATGAACCTTCGGATTCTGTACCAGGAAGCGAACGTCATGACCGAAGCGTTCAAGATAGCTTGCGATCCGGAAAATCGTCATATGGCCGCCCGCTCCCGGCATGAAATCCGGAATGACCCAGGTGATGCGCAACCGGGACATATCCAGAGTGTCCAGAGGAGGGTGTCCACCGGAAGGCTCGTAGCTCACGAATGACTTGAGATGATCGATTTGACGCTCGATCAATGTTTTCTTTGATGTCTTCAACCCGAGGAAAGACAATAGATGCCGGGCTGCGGATGCAAAATGCACGAGGGCCATCTCCTTTAGCTTTTCCGCCAGTCACGGAAAAGCGTGTCGCGTCGAAGCATAGTGAATGCCAGCTTTTTCGTCGCCAGCCCTCCAAAGTCAAGCATGAGTTCTACCTGTGCCGTTATATCGGGTTTTTGCAGGAGGCTTTCCTGCGAGTGACATGGCAAATACGCGATAATTCAGGCATTTGGCGGATTTGAGACAATCGCTGGCCCTGTAAGGTCCGCTATGCCTCGGCCATTCCGAAGCATCGGATGGAGAAATGGGCGCGACAGGACGCGCAAGCCGTGCCATAAGGCGCGAAAACCACCATTTCCAGGCCTTGTGACATGATCCGTATTGAAAATATCTCCAAGCAGAACAGCCATCGCCTGTTGTTCATCGAGGCCTCCGCCGCCCTGAACAAGGGGGAGAAGATCGGCCTGGTCGGGCCAAATGGCGCTGGAAAGACCACGCTGTTTCGGATGATCACCGGCGAGGAATTGCCGGACGAAGGCCAGGTCGCGACCGAAAAAGGTGTGACCATCGGCTATTTCAACCAGGATGTCGGCGAAATGTCCGGGCGTTCGGCGGTCGCCGAGGTCATGGACGGGGCAGGGCCGGTCAGCACGGTGGCGGCAGAATTGCGCGAGCTGGAAGGTGCCATGTCGGACCCCGACCGGATGGATGAGATGGATGCGATCATCGAGCGCTATGGCGAGGTGCAGGCGCGCTATGAAGAGCTGGATGGATACGCTCTGGAAGGCCGCGCGCGCGAGGTGCTGGATGGGCTGAGCTTTTCCCAGGAGATGATGGATGGCGACGTCGGCAAGCTGTCGGGTGGCTGGAAGATGCGCGTGGCACTGGCGCGTATTCTATTGATGCGGCCCGATGTGATGCTGCTTGACGAACCGAGCAACCATCTCGACCTCGAAAGCCTGATCTGGCTGGAAAGCTTCCTGAAGAATTATGATGGTGCCTTGTTGATGACCTCGCATGACCGCGAGTTCATGAACCGGATCGTCACCAAGATCATCGAGATCGATGGCGGTTCGCTGACCAGCTATTCCGGTGACTATGGCTTTTACGAGGGCCAGCGCGCCCAGAACGAGAAGCAGCAGCAGGCGCAATTCGAGCGTCAGCAGGCAATGCTGGCCAAGGAAATCAAGTTCATCGAGCGGTTCAAGGCGCGTGCCTCCCATGCGGCCCAGGTGCAGAGCCGGGTGAAGAAACTCGACAAGATCGACCGGGTCGAGCCGCCGCGCCGCCGCCAGACGGTGGCGTTCGACTTCCTGCCCGCGCCGCGCTCCGGCGATGACGTCATCAATATCAAGAATGTCCATAAGGCCTATGGCAGCCGGACGATTTATCAGGGGCTGGATTTCATGGTCCGCCGGCGCGAACGCTGGTGCATCATGGGTATCAATGGCGCTGGAAAATCGACGCTGCTGAAGCTGGTTGCTGGCACGACCGAGCCGGATCAAGGCACGGTCAGCATCGGCGCCAGCGTCAAGCTCGGCTATTTCGCCCAGCATGCCATGGATGTGCTGGATGGCGACAGCACTGTGCTGCAATGGCTGGAGGAAAGCTTTCCGAAGGCAGGGCAGGCCCCGCTCCGGGCATTGGCCGGTTGCTTCGGCTTTTCCGGCGACGATGTCGAAAAGCGCTGCCGGGTGCTGTCAGGCGGCGAGAAAGCGCGGTTGGTGATGGCGGCCATGCTGTTCGACCCACCAAATCTGCTGGTTCTGGACGAGCCGACCAACCATCTGGATCTCGACACCAAGGAAATGTTGATCAAGGCGCTGTCGGCCTATGAAGGCACCATGCTGTTCGTCAGCCATGACCGGCATTTTCTGGCCGCCTTGTCTAACCGCGTCCTGGAACTGACGCCGGATGGCATCCATCAATATGGCGGCGGTTATACCGAATATGTGGAGCGCACCGGCCAGGAAGCGCCCGGCCTGCATGCAGCATAATCGAGTCGTTATCCGCGCTTGTCGGGGCGAATGGCGCTGCGCAGCTCCACCAGCCGGTTCAGCGTTTCCAGCGTCCGTTCCGGTTTGAGAGCGGAGAGTGCCAGCGCCAGGGTTTCGATCACCACCAGTGAGGGCGCATGCAGCGCCACCTGCTCGCTTTTGGCGCGCGGAACGACGAGGCTGACGCTGGCATGCTGGCGCAGCACGCTTTCCGCCTGCCCCAGCACCAGGATCAGCGGCACGTCCAGCCGTTTGGCCTCGGAAATCACTGTCATGGCTTCGCGATGCGGACGGCCATGCAGCAGCATGACCAGCACATGGCCGGTGCCAAGCCCAAGCAATTGTTCGGCCAGCGAAATTCCTGTGGTGTTGAGCGCATAGGAGGGAAAGCCGGAGCGCGAAAACAGCCTTGCGCCGTAACTGGCGATAATGCCGGATGCGCCGATGCCGAAAACCCCGATAGCGCGGGCCTCGGCCATCAGCAGGGCTGCCTTGGAAAGGGCGGCGCGGTTTTCCGGGCTTGCCAGCGCCGCCAGCGCAGTCTGCTGGTTTTCCAGCACGAAATCCACGGCGGCATCGCTATTGCCGCTGATGTCATCGGTGGTGGCGGCCATTTTCTCAATAGGGGAATCGGTCTCGCCCAAATAGGCTTTCAGCGTTTCCTTCAGATCGATCAGGCCACGAAAGCCCAGTGCCTGAATGGCGCGGATCACCGTTGCGTCAGATGTGCCGGTCTCAAAGGCGATTTCCAGCGCCGATTTGCTCAACACCGCATGGCGATGGCCATCGATATAATCGGCGACGGTCAACAGACCAGGCGACAACTGATCGCGGCGCTTTTTCAGCCGCTCGCCATAACGGTCGATGCGCCGTGATTTGCCGGTTCGTTCGCCTTGCCTGCCCATTCCTTGGCTATGCTCCTGATCCTGTAGTAGTCGCCCGCATTCATTGTCCAGATAGGGCATTTCTCCACCAAAACCTTTGAATACCTGCCGCAAAGGGCAGGCTGCCCATCCGGTTTTCCGTGTATACGCCGCTTTAGCGGCCTTTTTACCCGGCTACCACGTGGTTTTAAAGTTGACTACTACATTCATCAATTAGAAAAGCCCAGAGAACAAGCGGATGACAATGAAATTTCGGGGGTAAAGCGGTGGGGCGAACGGTGGGACTGATGCGTGGCACCAGACTGATGCGTGACAACGGCAAAAGCCGTGGTCGGATGATAGCGGCGCTGTTGCTGGCATCCGTCGCTTTGCCAGCCAATGCCGAAGATGTGTCCGGTCAGACCGGGGATACGGCTGGTACGACGGAGCTTCAGACCATTACCGTGACGGGCAAAAAATCGACGCGCGGTTATCAGCCCCTGTCCACCAGCACCGCAACCCGCACGGATACGCCGCTGCTGGATGTGCCGCAGGCGGTCAATGTGGTGAGCGGTGAGGCATTGAAGGACCAGGGCGCCCGCTCGCTGGACGATGCGCTTGCCAATATCAGCGGCATTACCCAGGCCAATACATTGGGCGGCACGCAGGACGCGGTAATCCGCCGTGGCTTTGGCGACAATCGCGACGGTTCTATCCTGACTGACGGGATGAAAACCGCGCTGCCATTTTCCTTCAACGCCACGACGGACCGGGTCGAGGTGCTGAAAGGCCCGGCTTCGACGCTTTACGGCATTCTCGATCCCGGCGGCATGGTCAATGTCGTCACCAAGAAGCCGGAGGACGTGTTTTCCGGCGAGGTCTATAGCAGTGTAACCGGATATGGCGCTGGCAAATATGGCTCGACCTCCGGTCTGGATGTGACCGGCCCGATTGCCGGCACCGACTTTTCCTACCGTTTCATCGCAGAAGGCCAGAAGAGCGATTACTGGCGCAATTTCGGTGAGACCAAGAAATGGATGGTTGCACCATCCTTGAGTTGGAGTGGCGAGGATACTGAGGTTACCGTCTCCTATATGCATGAGGATTACAGCGTGCCCTTCGACCGCGGCACGATTTTCGATCTGAACACCGGCCATGCAGTGGACCTCAGCCGCCGCACCCGGCTGGACGAGACATATAACATTACCGATGGCACATCGGATCTGGCCAAGGTGTCGATTGACCGACAGTTGAGTGACGACTGGAAACTGTCCCTGAACTACGCCTATAGCCGCAACGAATATTCCGATAATCAGGCCCGCGTCACCGGCTATAATTCCACAACCGGTGCCGTGACGCGCCGCGCCGATGCCACGCAATATTCCACCAGCTACAATCATGCAGTCAGGGCCGACCTGACCGGCGAAGTCGAGATCGGCGGCTTACAGAACGACTTGTTGTTTGGCGTTTCCTACGATTACAGCGATACGCTGCGTACCGACATGCTGCGTTGCGCCAATTCCAGCAATTTCAACATCAACAATCCGGTTTACGGCAATCTGGCGCAATGCAACACGGTTTCTGCTTCCGATAGCGATCAAACGGAGCAATTGTCGACGGCCTCGGTCTATATGCAGGACAGCCTGCACCTGACCGAGCAATGGATATTGGTCGGCGGTCTGCGCTACCAATATTACGATCTCTATGCGGGTAAGGGGCGGCCCTTCAATGCCAATACTGATAGCAATGGCGATGCGCTCATTCCCAATGGCGGTGTCGTCTACAAGCTGACGCCGCAGATATCGCTCTACGCCAATGCGGCCCGGACTTTCCGCCCGCAATCGTCGATCTCAAGCTATTATGGCAATCTCGACCCGGAAGAGGGGACATCCTACGAGATTGGCAGCAAATTCGAGCTTCTGGACGGCTTGAGCGCCAATGTCGCGCTGTTTTCCGCTCGTAAGAAAAATGTCGCCTATTCCGAGACTATCGGTGGTGAAAGCGTGGTCAAGACGGCGGGACTGGTGCGCTCGCAGGGCCTTGAGGTCGATGTGGCCGGCCAGTTGACCGACCATTGGCAGGCCATTGTCAGCTATGGCTATACCGATGCCAAGGTGCTGGAGGACCCGGATTATGCCGGCAAGCAATTGCCCAATGTCGCCCGCCATACCGGCAGCCTGTCCGTGGCCTATGATGTCGGTGACATCGGCGGCGATGGCAACAGCTTGAAGGTTGGTGGCGGCATCCGCGCCGTGGGCAAGCGGGCAGGCATCAACAGCAATAGTTATTTCCTGCCCGGCTATGCGGTCGTCGATCTGTTTGCCGCCTATACATTCAATTTCGAGCGGCCACTGACGCTTCAGGTGAATTTGAAGAATATTTTCGACAAGACCTATTATACCTCATCAATCGGCTCGACCAATTACGCCAACCAGGTTGGGGAACCCTTCAATGTCACGGTGAGGGCCAGTGTCAAATTCTAGAATTTGATAGGGAAAAAGGGGGACCGGTTTTCCGCGAGTAAAATCTTCCTGTGATCGCTCGCGTCATCATATAGTTCTTTGCAAGGAATTTTGTGGCATAAGCCTATTGTGAAGAAGACCGGACCTATGGATGCAGCAGCGCGACCTCCCTTCGGGCCATAAAAGGCCGGACGGAAGCCTGGAAGCCCACCGCATGCGGCGGCGAGGGCTGAGGCTGTTCGCCGTGATTTTCCTGTTATTTTGTTGCAGCATCGCTATCGCGGTGTTGACGGCAGACGATCAGCGCCGGCTCAATCAACTGATCGAGAGCGTCAAAGATGTCCTGCCCTGGCAAAGCCGAGAGGAGCCGGAGCCGATCGTGTTGCGGGGAAAACGCCTCGCGTCCGCGCAGATGCCCTCCGAGCAGGTGATGGTACCCGCCCGATTTTTCGACATGCCGCCGCTGCTCGACATTGCAGCGCCGGTGCGCAAGTTTCGCGTCTCCGGCAAGACGCTTTGTGAGCAGATCAAGGCGGCCGGGCTGGGGACTGCCGATTGGGTGCAGAACCCTTTCTCGCCCGGGATTTTCAATTGTATCGCTGAAACCAGTCTGCCCGCCACAAAGCCTGATGGTGACGCCCCCTCATTCTTCATGGTGGTGCGGGGGACACCGGATGGCCAGATCACCCAGATCCGGATCAAGGTCATCGAGGTCAAATCCAGTCAGCAGATCTGGCAGCGTTATGATGCTGCCCTCGATCTCATTCTCAACGCCAGTCGCTGGCCGGATTTTGCCGGTGATTTCGACCGGATGCGCTCGCTTGAACCCTTCGAGGCCAACCACTTCGGCATATCTTTGAAATTCACCAAGGAATTCATGGGGCCGGAGCGCTATAACATTATCTTCATGCCTGAGGATGATGGAGAGCTGGAGCGGCGCACGAGAGCCGCGCTGAATGCGCAGCCAAGCCTGAAGACGGCGCCTCTGACTGCCAATTTCTGGCCCAGACAGGTCTTGGGAGGGAGATAAGCTTTGGAAACCGGGAAAAGTTTGGGTGCAAGGGCTGACAGCGCGTTGAGCCGGGATGAGATAATGCCTGGCTCAGTTCCGTGCGCCATATAAGGCGCACGGAACTGTGTAATTTCGAATATCTTACAGCCTGTTCAAGGCCCCAGGGGTTTAGATATTGATATATAGAATACCCAGGGTCATCAGCGATGACTCTGGGTATAATCCCTTACATGACAAAACTGGGTGCCGGGAGATTGGGCACGAAGCGGGCTTCGTTCATGCATTGCGCCAGAAGGGCGGTGTTTTCATGCGGGTCGGCCGATGGGTTCTTGAAGGAGATGTGGTTGATCTCCAACCCGGCATGGTCGTGGCTCAACGTCAGTTGGGCATAGATGGTGATGTCGCGCGGTTTGATTTCGAGGTCCAAAACCACTTCAGGCGTCTCGCCCCAGTCCAGCTTGTATTCGCCTGCGGCACCGAAATTGACCGTGCCGGGATGAAAGTAAAGCTCAGCGGCAGAAGACACGAGATCAGCAATATTACCGAAAAACTCCAGACGGATCAGCGATATCAGATCCGCCGCATCCAGTAACCGTAGTTCTGAGGCGACGGGGCTAATAGCTTGTGCAACTATTTTTTCGCGTTCAGTCGTATATTTGCATTTTTTCATGTTCTTTAGCGTAACCGCCTCTTGTTCTTGCTGTCGGCAGCGTATAGTCTTTGTACTATCTCAGCGACGGCCTTGTAAAATATCGGTGGGATGACACTATCCACCGAGACTTGCGCAAACATGGAGCGGGCGAGCGGCGGATCCTCGAAAATCGGGATATTATTTTCCTCGGCGATTTCGCGAATCTTCAATGCAATCAGATCCTGACCCTTGGCAAGCACGATCGGTGCTTCCATTTCGGTGCGCACATAGCGCAGGGCCACGGCGAAATGGGTGGGATTGGTGATGATCATCGTGGCGCGCGGCACGTTGTTCATCATCCGCCTGCGGGCCTGGTCGCGCTGGGCGGAACGTTGGCGTGCCTTGACGACCGGGTCGCCCTGGGATTGCTTGTGTTCGTCCTTCACTTCCTGCCGGGTCATGCGCAGTTTCTGATACCAGTTGTATCGCTGCCACCCGAGGTCCATCACCGTCAGCAGGCCGGTGGCAAATAGCACGATAATCAGCATTTCCTGGACGATATCGGAAAGCTTGACGAAAATGATCTGCGGATCGGACAGCATTGCATCCAAAGTGCCGAAATACTGGCCGCGCATCGAAACGAACATAATGATCGCGACGACGATGATCTTAAACAGCGACTTGCCGAATTCCACAAAGCCCATGACCGAAAACATCCGCCCTATTCCGCCGATGAGCGATAACCGTTCCATCTTGGGGGTAATGCGATCAAGAACGAAGCTTGGCAAATGCTGGGCAAAGGACTGGGTGAGGCCAAACAGCATGAACAGTAACAGGGCCGGACCAAGCATGGCGGCCATCGACCAACCCAGATGCACGAACAGGGAAATCACGTCTGTTCCGGTACCGATGATCCACTGATCCGGTTTTTCCATCAGGTCGCGCAGGGTTTGATAAAGTGTGGAGACGCCCTGTGGCATGAAAAATACAAAATAGATGTAGAAGGCCAGCGTCGTTGCAAATAACGGCGCCTCGCGCGAGATCGGCAAATTGCCTTGTTCTGCCGCGTCCCGCATTTTTTTCTCGGACGGGCTCTCGGTTTTACTTTCCTGGTCCTCATCATCTGCCATGTCGGGACCTCGGTCGGTTGATTACAGCGTCAAGCACCTTATGCGATGCATCAAGGAATTATAATGGGAGCCTGCATACCAGTTTCCTGCGCTTTAGCGACTCGTGTTTTATAAAACGCACAAAGGCCGGAGCAGAAAGCTTAACGCTCTCTATTCCGGCCTTCAACTCTTTCAGTCCATTCGGACCGCTGGGTCGCGGTATTGTCAACAGTGGCGTCCAGGCTGCGCCATGAAACATGGTCACGCCGCCTCCATGCCAGCCTGTGCAGCGTCAGGCGGCAGCCGTATCCTTGTCGCCTTCCGGTTCCTTGAGCTGGATCTGGCCGGAATTGGCAAGACGGATAGCTTCCTGCGCGACAGCACGTCTGGCGATAGCGATTTCCCGCGGATTGATTCCGACCGTTCCGGCTTGCAGATCCGATTCGATCATGCGGCGCGAGCGCGGGCTGATGGCCGAGAGCACACATTCGCGGATCTCGTTCGAGGCGCCGCGCAACGCCATGGTGAGAATGTCGCCGGAAATATCGTTGAGCAACATGACCCTGCTGCGCTGTGGCATGACCAGCAGATCCTCGAACAGGAAGATCTTCGGACGGACCTTGGTGGCGGATTCCTTGCTGATCGATTCGAGCGATTCCAGCAGGGTGTCGACCTGCGGCTTTTCCAACTCGTTCATCAGTTCGGCCACCTTGGCGGTGCCCACCGAATTGCGTTCCGCGTCGATCTCGCTGATCAGTTCCACCACCCGATTCTCAATGATCTGAGCGGCCTGCGGGCTGACATTCTTCAGGTTGACCGTACGGTTCATGATGTCGGCGCGGCGGCTGTCCGGCAACTTGATCAGCACCTTGGCGCCGAAGGAGGAGGGCAGCATGGACAGGATATAGGCAACCGTCTGCGGATGCTCGCGCAAGAGGAACTGAGCAATGAAATCGGGGTCTGCATCCTGCAAACGGTCCCAGATCGAGGTCTCGAACGCCTGGAAGGCTGTGCGCCGGCCAAGCAAGCCGTCAACTTCTTCCGGCGTCAGGCCTTCCTCGAGGATTTCCTCGATGGCCTTGGCGTTGTCCATCAGGCCTGCGCCTTCGGTGAACAGGTCCTCGAATTCGCCAACCAGCTCGGCCAGTTCGTCCGGTGGAATGGTTCTAAGCGTCTGGGCCGAATTGATGATCATCTGCAGTTCGGCCTGCGTGAAATATTTCAGCAGCTTTCCTGCCACGCCCTTGCCCATGGCCAACAACACGGCGGCTGCCTTGTCGGCCTGGCTCAGTGGCTTGCCCGCTACCGGTCCGCCGAAATCGTCAAAGTCCATCATGGTCTTTCCTCTCTGGCCCGTTCATGGGGTCAGGACGTCTTGGTGCTCATAACTTCGATCAATTTCACACCGAATCGCGTATCGTCATTCTCAAGAACTGTAATCTCTCCGCGGGCAATCCGTCGACCGTTAACCATGATCTCCACAGGTTCACCGATCTTTTTATCTAACGCTATGATTGCGCCCTCTTCAAGATTCATCAAGCCCGAAACCGGCATGCGGCTGGAACCCAGCACGATTTGAACATCGATCGGGATGTCCATGATCAGGTCGAGATTGGAGTCCAGAGCACTGCCCGGCGCCTGATGGGCCGGTGCGGCATCGAAGCTGCCCCCGCCACCGAAGTCGCCGCCACCCAAGTCGCTCCCGCCAAAATCGCCGCCACCGAAATCGCCACCGCCGAGATCGCTGCCGCCAAAGTCGCTGGTGCCGAAATCACTGGCACCTGTGGCTGCGCCGCCGCCGAAATCGCTTTCGAAATCGGAAAGGCCGCCAGCGGCATCGCCGAAGTCGCTGGCGCCAGCGGCTGCGAAATCCGTTCCCCCGAAGTCGGCGCCGATATCCGGCAGACCGCCATCGCTGTCGCTTTTCAAGACCCCGCGCAGGTCATCGATTGCCTGATCGAGATCGGCATCGCCCAATGGCATCGCCAGGGCATCATCATCTTTTACGGGTGTTTTTTTCGTAGCCATGCAAATACTATTCCCTTTGAAACTTGCCTCAACCTGCTGCCATGGATGCAGCAGGGAAAATCGTCATCTCATGAGATGACGTAAAAGCTCACTATCTGTACTGTGCATCGACTTCACCCGGACGGTGTAGTGATCGCCGGCGCGTCCGAATTCGCAGGTATAAAGGTCGCGCCCGTTGGCGCTGACATCGACTGTCACATCGCCCTTTTCGAGAAAGGGAATCACATCGCCAGCCGCAAGCTTGGAAACCGTCAACAGGCTCAGCGATTGCAGGCTGATGCGGCCTTCCAGAGTGACCTGGCTCTTGCGCACCTGTTCCGCCAGCTGCTCGGCCCATTCCTTGCGGGCTTTGGAGACCTGGTTTTTCGATTTTGGCGCCGTGACATTGGTCTTCAAAAGGGTCTTCTGCGGAATGATCAGGGCGAAATCGGAGGTGATCTTGCCCAGCTTGATGCTCATATGCACCAGGGCGCCGAACTCCTCGATCTGTTCGCCATCTTGCCTCAGACGGTTTTCCCAATTGTGCGGCCGCTCGAAAATCGGTTCAAAGCCCCCGGTCGCATTGACGCCGGAGCGCAGCACATTGGCGATCCGTTCAAAGACCATCACCGCCAGGTCGAGTTCGATATTCGACAGCGGCCTTTTGATCGGCTCGCCAATGAATTCCTGCATGCCGCCGAGCAGGGTTTCCATCAAGGTGATGACAAAACCGTTGCCGCAGGCCATGACGAAATTTTGTGACCAGTTGCGCAGAGAGGTATTGGCCAGCACGAAATTATCACCGAGGCTGGCGATCAGATCACGCATCAGGCCGCTTTTAAAGCCGAGATAACCGACTTCGATGGTCAGGTTGGTTTCGCTGTGAAAAACGTCAGGCAGGAACTCGCTATAGAGTTGACCGAAATCCTGGCAAAGTTTTTCGACGGATTTCATATCGCCAAGGCCGCCGGTAAGACGAGCAAGCAAGGCGTGATCCATTGGTTTTGGCAGGGATTGGGGCTGGGCGGTCTCACTCATGGTCATGCAGCCTTCTCGTTACCGCCGCCTGGATTCATCATTTCCTGCTCTACGGCATCGATGGACGGACGCTCATAGGAGGAAATGGTCTTGCGGCCATATTCAAGGGCAACCTGCGGAACCGAACCGTTCATATAGGCAAGCAGTGTCTGCTTGACGATGATATACAGGCGGTGCTGCTTGGTGCGGACGATCTTGATTTGCGAGGTCAGCGGGTTGCAGACCGAGTAGGACAAGAAGATACCCAACATCGTGCCCACCAGGGCAGCGCCGATCAGGCCGCCCAGAACTTCGGGCGATTCGTTGATCTTGCCCATGGCCTTGATAACCCCGAGAACCGCCGCCACGATACCAATGGCCGGAAAGCTGTCCCCCATCGCGGTGATGGCGTGGTAGGGTTTCATCTTATCATGCAGGATGGTGTTGATTTCCTCGTCCATCAAGGCCTCGATCTCATGGCTGCGGGCATTGCCGATGATGATCAGACGGACATAGTCGCAGATGAAGGATGTGAGTTCCTTGTTTTTCAAAAGATTGGGCGCGGTCTGGAAGATCGAGGATTCCTCAGGATTATCGATATGGGCCTCAATCTCGTTACGTGACTTGGTGCGCAGGTCGCGCATCAGCGAGTAGAGAACACCGAGAACATCCAGATAGGCCCGCTCCTTGGGGACGGCGTGCTTGAACGCTTCACCCAGCGCCTTGCCGGAATCCTTGACGATTTTCATCGGGTTGGCCATCACGAAACCACCCAGGCCGGCGCCGCCGATGATCAGCAATTCGAAAGGCTGTATCAGCACGTTAAGATGGCCGCCCATGGCCATGAAGCCGCCAAGGATACAGCCGACTGTGATGACGAATCCGATGATAATATTCATGTAGCGCCTGCATTTCGCACGTTTCTCTTGCATACCACCGATAGGCAGCCTGCCTTGCGTGAGGCTGATGAAGGAGACAGGGGCCGCCACAGTCGTCCTGAATTCCAGCCCGGGACTGGCAGACAGTTTCGCGCAAGCATTTGCGCGCATGAATAGGGTGAATGAACGGTAAACCACGTTCCATGATGGAAGGCGAGCAACCGTGACGGACCGCAAAAAACACGCTGTAGCCCGAAGCAGAATGATCCTGCGTGACGGAACAATGGCGGTGGACGTCAGGCCTGCTGGTCTTGGTTACGAACTCAAGGCTTGGAGGTAACTCTTAATGCAATCCGGCATGTATGTATCCCTGTCGTCGCAACGGGCGCTCGACAAACGTCTCACCACCATCGCCGACAATATGGCGAACGTGAATACGGTCGGCTTTCGCGGCACCGAGGTGAAATTTGACGAAGTGGTCAGCCGCACCGGCAACGATCAGAATGCCAAGATCGCATTTGTGTCGCAGGGCAACGATTATCTGAATACCCAATCCGGCGAAATGCTGCAAACCGGCGGTACCCTGGATTTTGCCGTCAAGGGCGACGCCTGGTTCAGCATCGATACGCCGGCCGGCCCGGCCCTGACCCGTGACGGTCGTTTTACCATGACATCCACCGGTCAGTTGGTCTCGGTGCGCGGCTATTCTGTTCTGGATGCCGGTGGCGGACCTATTCAGCTCGATCCCAATGGCGGTGAGCCGCATGTTGGCGCCGACGGCACGATTAACCAGAACGGCCGCCAGATCAGCCAGATCGGCCTGTTCACGGCGGATATTTCCAAGGGCTATCTGCGCACCGAAAATAGTGGCGTTATCACCACCGACCGACCGCAGGCCGTCGTCGATGACGCGACAATCGGCGTCATGCAGGGTTATGTCGAGCAATCCAACGTCAATGGCATCAGCCAGATGACGCAACTTATCCAGGTCAGCCGCGCTTTCGAAAGCATTTCGGCATCGATGAGCCAGACTGAAAACAGCATGAGCGAAACGATCAAGACGCTGGGCGGTAGCAAATGACCGGCGACTGGATCGTCTTCCCATGACCGTTGAATTCACCCCTCGGATCGACAGGAATACCCAGCTGGATGCCATGGCAGCCATTGCCAAGCGCTATGCCACGTCGGACTATTCCGTTGCCCATGGCGGGCATGTCCGCACCATTGCCGCTGGCCATTACACGGTTACGGGTCTGTCGCGCCATTTGCATCTGGGTGATTTTGTTGCTCATCGCAGTCCAACCGGCATTCACCTGGGCGAAGTGGTGCGGGTCGAGCCCGATCTCGCCTATGTTTGCCCCATCGAGCCGGGCGAGCCGATTGCCATTGGCGACACGGTGATCCGCAAGGGCGCCTTCCGGGTCGCCGCCCAGGATAGCTGGTGTGGCCGCACGCTCAATGCGCTGGGTGACCCGATCGACGGGCTGGGGCCGGTGATGCCCGGCCTGGTGCGCCGCTCTATTGCCAATACGGCACCCTCTTCCATGGGGCGCAAGCGGGTAGAGACCGGTTTTCGTACCGGCGTGAAGGCGGTCGATATTTTCTCGCCGCTTTGCCTTGGCCAGCGGCTTGGGATTTTCGCCGGTTCCGGCGTCGGTAAATCGACGCTGTTGTCCATGCTGGCCAAGGCCGACGCCTTTGACAAAGTGGTGATTGCGCTGGTCGGCGAACGTGGCCGCGAAGTGCGCGAATTCATCGAGGATACGCTGGGCGACAACATGGCGAAGACCGTGGCGATCGTGGCGACCAGCGACGAGAGCCCGATGCTGCGCAAGATGGCGCCTTTGACAGCGATTACCGTTGCCGAGCATTTTCGCGACCAGGGCGACAATGTCCTGTTCATCGCCGACAGCATTACCCGTTTCGCCCATGCGATCCGCGAAGTGGCGACGGCAGCCGGCGAACCGCCGATTGCCCGTGGATTTCCCGCCTCTGTCTTCACCGAGCTGCCCAAGCTTTTGGAACGCGCCGGTCCCGGCGAAGAGGGAACAGGCACGATCACGGCGATCATTTCGATCCTCGTCGATGGTGACAATCACAACGACCCGATTGCCGACTGTACCCGCGGCATTCTCGATGGCCACATCGTGCTGGACCGCAGCCTGGCCGAAGAAGGACGCTATCCGCCGATCAATCCACTGGCCTCGATTTCGCGTTTGGCGCGCAAGGCCTGGACACCTGATCAGGAGAAGCTCGTGTCGCGCTTGAAGACGCTGATCCACCGTTTCGAGGAAACGCGCGACTTGCGGTTGATCGGCGGTTATCGCGCCGGCAGCGATCCCGATCTCGATATGGCGATCAAGCAGGTTCCGATCCTTTACGAAGTGCTGAAGCAAACCCCCTCCGACAGGGCTGTCGTCGATGCCTATGCCGACCTCGCCCATGCCCTGAAGGCGGCCAATAATTCTGGAAACAGCAATGCAAGATCAAGAGCATGATCCATTAGACAGCGATGCCGACGAGGTGGTTCGGCCTCGTGCGTCCCGCCGGTCGGGCGCATCATCGATGGATAGGATGTTGGCGGCGGTTGGCGTCGTGCTGGCGTGCAGCGCGGCGATGTTTCCGTGGTATGTGTTTTTCAATCCCGATAAATTCGGCATTCATGTCGAGCCGATGGACCGGACCCGCGACTTGCCGCAGGTCGATGCGCGCAATGTATTCAGCGTGTCTCCCATGGCGCTGGTGTCGCGTGAAGACCGTGAACAGAAAATTCCTGATAATCTCGACCCGCTGACCACGGCGACGGCCTCCGATATTGGGCGGAAAGATCCCGATGGTGAGCCGGTGAAGATCGAACAGCCCTTTCCCGGTGGCGGTTTCCGGCTGCTGCATGTCTCCAACGGTCGCGCCATGATCGAGGATGCCTCCGGCATGTTCATGGTCAAAATCGGCTCTGTCCTGCCCGACAATAGCCGCGTGGCGACACTGGAACAACGCAATGGAAAATGGGTGATCATCACCAGCACCGGCGCGATCTACGAAAACCAGTAGCCCGGCCTTGCGCGTGCGGACGGGGATCGGGCACAAGCCTTGGCCGACCGTCGCTTTCATCCCACATCCAGTGTGTTTTTCAAAGCCGCCTATGGGCGGCTTTTTGCATTGGCGGCCAGGGTTGAAATTGTGCTCGTCCGGCGATCATTCCTCGATAAATATACAATTGTTTCAAAATCTTAAATTGGATCTTAGGAAAAGTTAACGATTGTAGAAAAGGCCGGTTTTGCGGTCAGTCCCACGCAAGATTACCGGCCTAATCTCCAGGGTGTAAATTGGAGAAAACTCTATGGAACCGATAAAGCTTTTTGATGTGGCATCACGGCAGGCCGAGTGGCTTTCCCTGCGCCAGGAAGTGATCGCCGGCAACATAGCCAATGCCAATACACCGAAATTCATGGCGAAGGACATCACACCCTTCAATGCCATCCTGGACGTGCGTCAATTTGGTATGGCGCGGACCAATTCGAAGCATATGGCCTCGAGCGATCTGAACACCGATCTGGATGTCGATATCCGCGAGGCGCCTTTGAATGGCGAAATCGGCGTTCAGGTTTCGGGAAATTCGGTCGCGCTGGCCGATGAGATGACCAAGATGGGCGAGATCCAGCGGCAGCACTCGCTCAACACTAACCTCGTCAGTAGTTTTAATCGCATGATGCTGATGACTGTAAAGGGGTAAACCATGGATTCCGTCACCGCGACAGATCCTCTCACCTCGGCCCTGAAAATTGCCGGCAGCGGACTGGATGTACAGTCCACCCGGCTCAGGATCGTTTCGGAAAATATTGCCAACGCCCAGAGCACCGGCGACACGCCCGGCGCCAATCCCTACCGTCGCAAGACGATCACCTTCGGGTCCGAAATGGACCGCGCCACAGGCACGGAAATCGTCAAGGTCAAGAAGCTTGGCTTCGACAAGTCGAATTTCACGGAAGAATACGATCCCAGCAATCCGGCTGCCGATGCCAAGGGCTACGTGAAAATGCCGAACGTAAACGTGCTGATCGAAATGGCCGACATGCGCGAAGCCAACCGCACCTATGAAGCCAATCTTCAGTCCGTCAAGCAGACACGTGACCTGATTACCTCGACCCTCGACCTGCTGAAGAGCTCACAATGATCGATTCTATTAGCAAAATTGGCTCTCTCGTTCCATCGGGCATGACTGAGGGCACCGACGCAACAAGCACGGCCTCGCTCGGTGGTACACATTCGCTCTTCAGCACGCAGACGGGCGTCGCGGCGCAGAATGCGACACCGGGTACCGCAACAGGCATGAGCTTCAGCGATGTTGTCGGCGGCGTGATGAACGATGCGATGCAGAACCTGAAGACCGCTGAAAGCAACTCCCTCGACGGCATGCTCGGCAAGGTCAGCACCCGCGAAGTGGTTGATTCCGTCATGTCTGCGCAGAAATCGCTGCAAACGGCGATTGCGCTGCGCGACAAGCTGGTTTCGGCCTTCCTCGACATCACAAAAATGCAGATTTAACCTCAGGGATAGCAGCACATGAGAGCTCTCGCAATTGCCTCCACCGGCATGAATGCCCAGCAGACCAACCTCGAGGTCATTTCCAACAATATCGCCAATATCAATACGACCGGTTTCAAGAAGTCGCGCGCTGAGTTTTCGGACCTTCTTTATCAAACCGAAAAGGCTGTGGGCGTCGCAAACCGCGCCAACCAATCGACGGTGCCGGAAGGTGCCAATATCGGTCTCGGTGTGCAGACGGCAGCTGTGCGGACGATGAACGAGCAGGGCGAATTGTCGGAGACCTCGAACGAACTGGACGTTGCCATCGTTGGACGCGGTTACCTCCAGGTGCAGAGCCCGGACGGTGCTACCACGTTCTACACCCGCGCCGGCGCTCTCAACAAGGATTCCGACGGCAACCTGGTGACGACCGAAGGCTATAAGATCATTCCAAATATCACCATCCCAACGGATGCGACCGAAGTGAAGATCAGCGAATCCGGTGAGGTCTCGGTTTTGCAAGGCGATTCCTCCACCTATACAACGCTTGGTCAGCTGGAAACATCGGCTTTCGTCAATCCGGCTGGTTTGAAGGCTATCGGCGATAATC
Organism: Allorhizobium ampelinum S4; assembly: GCF_000016285.1. Taxonomy (NCBI): domain Bacteria; kingdom Pseudomonadati; phylum Pseudomonadota; class Alphaproteobacteria; order Hyphomicrobiales; family Rhizobiaceae; genus Gillisella; species Gillisella ampelina. The sequence goes on from NC_011989.1 coordinate 634,729, forward strand.
TGTTCCAGGAAACGGCTTCCTCCGGTAATCCGATCAACGGCGTGCCCGGCGACGCGGGCTATGGCTATCTGAAGCAGGGCTATCTGGAGTCCTCGAACGTCGACTCGGTCACGGAAATCACCAGCCTGATTTCGGCCCAGCGCGCCTACGAGATGAATTCCAAGGTCATCACCACCGCCGACGAAATGGCGCAGATCGTCAGCAAGAACCTAAAGTAAACATCAAAGGGGCAAACATGATGTTTCGCCATATGAAGAGAATGTTCAGGTTGACCGGGGTGGCCGTCATGGTCTTGGTGGCTTTCGCCGCCGCCCCGTCAGCGGCGCGGGATCGTTATGCGATCGTTCCGACGGACACCATCTATCCAGGCGAAGCGATTTCGTCCAACAAACTGGATCGGGTTCAGGTGACCAATCCCAATCTTGCAGGCGGCTTTGCCTCTGACATGGCGGATGTGGTCGGCATGCTCTCGACCAAGACACTGCTGCCCGGTCGCACTATTCCGTTGGCGACGCTGAAACGCCCCTATGCGGTGATCCGCGGATCGCAGCTGCGGCTGATCTTCAATATCGGCAACCTTACCATTTCTGCGTCGGGCAGCCCGATGGACGATGCCAATATCGGCGACGTCATCCGCGTCCGTAATCTCGATTCCGGCCAGATCGTCAGCGGAACGGTCATGGGCGATGGCACTGTGCAGGTGATGGCAAAATGAGTATCCGGGTTCTGCTTTTCTCGATTTTCACCGGCTTCCTTCTGGCGGCTGCCGGTCCTGCGCTGGCGCAGGGCTCGCGCATCAAGGACGTTGCCTCCCTCCAGGCCGGCCGTGATAACCAGTTGATCGGTTACGGTCTCGTCGTCGGTCTGCAAAGCACCGGCGACAGTCTTCGTTCCTCGCCTTTCACCGACCAGTCCATGCGCGCCATGCTCCAGAATCTGGGGATTTCCACCCAAGGCGGTCAGTCCTCGGCCAAGAATGTTGCTGCCGTCATGGTGACCGCCACTCTTCCACCCTTCGGCAGTCCTGGCAGTCGTATCGATGCCACGGTCAGTTCATTGGGGGATGCCACGTCGCTGCGCGGCGGTACGCTGATCATGACCTCGCTTTCAGGCGCCGATGGCCAGATCTACGCCGTTGCCCAAGGGTCGGTGGTTGTTTCCGGCTTTACTGCCCAGGGGCAGGCGGCCACGGTGACCGAAGGCGTCACCACCTCCGGCCGCGTCCCGAACGGCGCGATCATCGAGCGCGAACTTCCGTCCAAATTCAAGGATTCGGTCAATCTCGTGCTGCAATTGCGCAATCCGGATTTTTCGACGTCGCTCGGCATGGCTCGGCGTATCAACAATTATGCCACCGCCACCTACGGCGCTCCGATTGCCGAGGCACGCGACAGCCAGGAAGTGGTGATCCAGAAACCGCGCACGGCGGATCTGGCCCAATTGATGGCCGATATCGAAAACCTTGTCGTGGAGACCGACACACCGGCCAAGGTGGTGATCAACGAGCGCACAGGAACCATCGTCATCGGCGCTGACGTGCGTGTGTCCAAGGTTGCTGTCAGCTACGGCACGCTGACGGTGCAGGTTAATGAGACCCCTCAGGTCATTCAACCGCAGCCCTTTTCCAGCGGCACGACGGCGACGCAGCCGCAGACGGATATTTCCGCGCAGAAGACTGGTGACAAGGTTGCCATCGTTGATGGACCTGACCTGCGCACGCTGGTGGCTGGCCTGAATAATATCGGCGTGAAGCCGGACGGTATCATCGCCATCCTGCAAGGCATTAAGTCGGCAGGGGCACTTCAAGCGGAGCTTGTCCTGCAATGAGATCAACAGCCTCCCTCGCAAACTATGCCGCTTCAAGATATTCTGGTCTTGGCGCTCTGGCCCTGGCCTGCGCTGTTCTTGCTGTTTCGGCCCTGCCAGGCAGCGCCCAGCAGGCGGCTCCGGCGCGTGCCGCCAATAGCGGCTCCACCGGCACGACCAGCGCCGATGATATCCAGCGTTTTTGCACCAACATTGCCGATCCGGCCCGCGACCAGCGCTATCTGCTGCAAAAGCAGGATCTGGAAAAACTGCAATCGGATGTCAATGACCGCATTGCCGTGCTGGAAGCGCGCAAGAGCGAATATCAGGACTGGTTGGCGCGCCGAAACGAGTTTCTGCAAAAGGCAGAAGCCGGTTTGACCGATGTCTACAAGAATATGAAGCCCGATGCCGCTGCCCCGCAGCTGGAGAAGGTCAATCCTCTCTTGGCCGCAGCGATCATCATGAAGCTTCCGGCCAAGCAATCCAGTTTGATTCTCAGCGAGATGGACCCCGAAAAAGCCGCGCTCGTCGCTGGCATCATGTCCAATGCCGCTGATCCCAATACCTCGAAGGAACCCACATGATAAAGCGTAGCGCTGTGGTTCTCATGGCCGTTATCCTCACCGGCTGTGGGAACAAGACATTGGAAGAAGTCGGCAATGCTCCGGCCATGAGCCCGGTGGGCAGCGGCTTGCGTTACAATCAGGCGCCGCAGCTTGCCAGCTATCCGAAGCAGACCAAGGCTGTCAGCAACGGCTACTCCCTCTGGAACGACAGCCAGGCGGCGCTTTTCAAGGATTCGCGCGCCATCAATGTCGGGGATCTGCTGACGGTCAATATCTCGATTGCCGACAAGGCGAAGTTCAAGAACGACACATCACGCAGCCGTAAGAACTCGACATCGCTGACATGGTCGACGGTGATCAACCTGTTCGGCATCACACCGCCAGATTCGTCCGGCGACATGAGCACCGATTCGAATTCGAGTTCCGATGGCAAGGGATCGGTCGATCGGTCTGAAACGCTGACCTTGATGGTGGCGGCTGTGGTGACCAGCATTCTTGAAAACGGCAATCTGCTGATCAGCGGTTCCCAGGAAGTGCGCGTCAACCATGAAGTCCGCATTCTGAATGTCGCGGGTATTGTGCGCCCGCAGGATGTCGATGCCAAGAACACCATTTCCTATGAGAAGATCGCAGAGGCCCGCATTTCTTACGGCGGCAAGGGACGTTTGACGGAGGTGCAGCAGCCGCCGGTTGGCCAGCAGGTCGTCGACATGTTCTCCCCATTCTGATGATGTGACAAGATACTGCCTTTTACCAACGGCCTGTTTCTGTGGCCGTTGGTATGATGCGTTCCGGCTGATTACGATTGGCCGGCGAAATATGCCGATTTGTTTTTTGCATGCCCCTTCAGATCCAAGGCGATCGAAGGGCGATGCTGCAGGATGGAGACCACCATGGCAGATGCACCGGCGCTGGAAGGCCCTTCGAAAAAGGCTTCCCCCATTCTGCTCATTGCTGCACTTGCGGGACTGACCGTTGTCGGTGCCGGTGCCGGCTGGCTGGTCGGCACCATGGTAGCGCCCAAGGTGAAGGTGGCGAAGGAAGAACAAAAGGCGGCTGAAGAGGCCGGGGGCAAAAAAAAAGAAGGCGAAAAAGAAGAGACCGGCTTGCCGAAATTGCCAGCAGAGGCCAATGGTATCGTCCAGCTTGATCCTGTCACCACCAACCTTGCCTATCCCTCTGAAAGCTGGGTCCGGCTGGAAGTGGCTCTGGTCTTCAACGGTCCGGTCGATGCAAAACTGGCTGAGGATATTCATCAGGATTTGATGGCCTATATGCGCACGGTATCCCTGCAACAGATCGAAGGCCCACGCGGTTTCGATTATTTGAAGGACGATCTGCGCGAGCGAGTTGACGTGCGGTCTGAAGGACGGGTATCGAAGCTTTTGTTTAGGACGTTTGTCATCGAATGATTCGAACCCTTATCTTGATCGCCGCGATGATAGCGGCCCCGGAACTGGCCCAGGCGCAGCAGCTTCCGTCAAACTTCCTGACGGCGCCGGTCGACGGCTCCGTCGCGGCCTGGATTATCCGCACCTTCGGTCTGCTGACAGTTCTTTCGGTTGCTCCCGGCATCCTGATCATGGTGACGAGCTTTCCGCGCTTCGTGATCGCGTTTTCCATTCTGCGCTCCGGCATGGGTCTATCCAGCACGCCGTCCAACATGATCCTGACCAGTCTTGCCCTGTTCATGACCTTTTATGTCATGACGCCGGTCATGGATCAGGCCTGGCGTGACGGTGTGCGCCCGCTTCTGGACAACCAGATTACCGAGGCCGAGGCTGTTCCCAGGATTGCGGAGCCTTTCCGGGGCTTCATGTCCAACAATACCCGCGAGAAAGACCTCCGGCTGTTCATCGATCTGGCCAACGAGCGCGGGCAGACGACGGTCGTTGAAGGCAAGGTCGATTACCGGGTATTGATCCCGGCTTTCATGCTGTCAGAGATCCGGCGCGGCTTTGAAATCGGCTTCCTGATCATCCTGCCTTTTCTGGTCATCGACATGATCGTCTCGACCATCACCATGGCCATGGGCATGATGATGTTGCCGCCGACGTCGATTTCCCTGCCGTTCAAGATCCTGTTCTTCGTGCTCATCGATGGCTGGAACCTTCTGGTCGGTAGTTTGGTGCGCTCATTTTCCTGAAGCCAGACTATCCCCTAGAAATAGAGGGTTTATAAACCATAGAACAGCGTGTTCGCGCCTTGCGCCCCATCCTGGGCGTTTTTGGCGTTGTTAATGGTTCTTTTACCACTCCTGTTGAGCTAACCTTAAAGCGGTGCGTGGTTATGTGCTGATTAGAGGCGAGTTAAACAAACTCTAGTTAATTGACATGATGTCGATCGCTTCTGCCGGTATATAGTCCGGCATGTCCCTCTTTTGTATTGTGTAACCACAGGGACAGATCTGATGACAAGCATCATGACCAACAATTCGGCCATTTCGGCACTTTCCACGCTGCGCACTATCAGCTCGCAGATGGAAACCACGCAGAGCGCCATTTCTTCAGGCTACAAGGTCAAGGACGCATCCGATAATGCGGCTTACTGGTCGATTGCCACGACCATGCGCTCCGATAACAAGGCGATGTCTGCCGTGCAGGACGCACTCGGCGTCGGCGCTGCCAAGACGGATACGGCCTATACCGGCATGGAAGCCGCTATCGGTGTCGTCTCCGACATCAAGGCCAAGCTGGTTGCCGCCCGTGAACCAGGCGTGGACAAGGACAAGATCAACAAGGAACTGACCGAGCTGAAGAACCAGCTGAGTTCTGTTGCCAAGTCCGCGTCGTTCAATGGCGAGAACTGGCTGTATGACAACAGCGATTCCACTGGCACGACCCAGGAAATGGTTGGCTCCTTCGTTCGTGGGAATGATGGCAATGTCTCGATCAAGACGATCACCTTCGATACGACCAACTCGATCCTGATCAATGACGAGGCGGGTGACGGCGGTCTTCTGACAAAGGGAACGGTCGCAACCTATGCCTATGGTACAACGACGACGACGGCATCCTATTACCTGATTTCCTCTGTCGCGGGTAATACCAGTAGTGCGAGCGAAGTGACGCTGACCTCGTCCACCACCGACGACGAGATTGATGGCATGGTTGCCTCGGTTGACAAGATGTTGTCCAGCATGACGGATGCTGCTGCCACCATCGGTGCGACTAAGAGCCGGATCGAATCTCAGTCCAGCTTTGCGAAAGACCTCAGCGATACGATCGATGTCGGCATCGGCAAGCTCGTGGATGCGGACATGAACGAGGAATCGACCAAGCTGAAGGCGTTGCAGACGCAGCAGCAGCTGGGCATCCAGGCGCTGTCAATCGCCAATTCCAGCACAGAGAATGTTTTGTCGTTGTTCCGTTAATAGCCGACATAGGCATACGAAACCAAGAGGCCGGGCATTCAGTCCGGCCTTTTTAATTTTTCATTAATTTAACAATGTATTAACCAAGTAAAATATGGATATTTTTATATAAATTAATCACGTAATTCTCCATTAGGAGATTTTTAACTGTGTCTGAGTTAAAACGGGCTATCGAAATCGGCAGGTTAACCTGTTAATTGAATGTTAATCGCATGACGCGAGCCGAATTTCACCGGGGAATAGCCCGGAATGTCCCTTCCTATGTGTCATTCAAGGGGCAAGGCCTATGACGAGTATCATGACGAACACTGCTGCGATTTCAGCACTTTCCACGCTGCGGTCGATCAGCTCCGATATGGAGACCACCCAGAGCCGGATTTCGTCCGGTTACAAGGTCGAGAGCGCGTCGGACAATGCGGCCTATTGGTCGATTGCCACGACGATGCGCTCGGACAACAAAGCGCTCGGTGCCGTTGAGGACGCCATCGGCCTTGGTGCAGCCAAGACGGATACGGCCTATACCGGCATGGAATCGGCAATCAGTGTCGTCTCCGATATCAAGGCCAAGCTGGTTGCCGCCCGTGAACCAGGCGTGGACAAGGAAAAGATCAACAAGGAACTGGCCGAACTCAAGAACCAGCTGAGTTCTGTTGCCAAGTCCGCGTCGTTCAATGGCCAGAACTGGCTGTATGACAACAGCGATTCCACTGGCACGACCCAGGAAATGGTTGGCTCCTTCGTTCGTGGGAATGATGGCAATGTCTCGATCAAGACGATCTCCTTCGATACGACCAACTCGATCCTGATCAATGACGAGGCGGGTGACGGCGGTCTTCTGACAAAGGGAACGGTCGCAACCTATGCCTATGGTACAACGACGACGACGGCATCCTATTACCTGATTTCCTCTGTCGCGGGTAATACCAGTAGTGCGAGCGAAGTGACGCTGACCTCGACGACCACTGACGATGAGATCGATGGCATGGTTGCCTCGGTTGACAAGATGCTGACCAGCATGACGGATGCGGCCTCGACTATCGGTGCGACCACATCACGTCTGAAGTTGCAGGATAGCTTCATCAAGGACCTGAGCGACACGATCGACACGGGTGTGGGCCGTCTGGTAGATGCGGACATGAACGAGGAATCGACCAAGCTGAAGGCGTTGCAGACGCAGCAGCAGCTGGGTATCCAGTCTCTGTCGATCGCCAACTCCAGCTCCGAAAACGTTATGTCGCTATTCCGCTAACATTCAAGTTCCACAGCATCGAAACATCTATAGCCGGGTGATGAGCCCGGCTATTTTGTTTTTCGTATCTGGAATGTGCCGTTCTACAATTCTGGACTGCTCCCGTTTCCGATCATATGAGCACATGACGGCTTCGGTTTTGGTTATCCTTTTGAATAAAACTCAAGTTGCTCGTTATCGATCAACGAATCACCATTTCATAAAATTTTTTGAATAATTTTCTCTCCTGATTTAGCAAGAATTAACCTAACTGGGTTTAAATAAAAACATCAAAACGACGGATTAATCTCTTGTTTAAAAAGATTAATGGCATGAAGCGGAGCCGTCGTTCGCCGGGAAGGAGCCCGGGATGTCCCTTCCGTTTCCAGTTCCATAAGGGGCAACGCCTATGACGAGTATTATGACGAACAATGCTGCGATTTCAGCACTTTCCACGCTGCGGTCGATCAGCTCCGATATGGAGACCACCCAGAGCCGGATTTCGTCCGGTTACAAGGTCGAGAGCGCGTCGGACAATGCGGCCTATTGGTCGATTGCCACGACGATGCGCTCGGACAACAAAGCGCTCGGTGCCGTTGAGGACGCCATCGGCCTTGGTGCAGCCAAGACGGACACGGCCTATACCGGTATGGAATCGGCTATCAGTGTCGTCTCCGATATCAAGGCCAAGCTGGTTGCCGCCCGCGAACCGGGTGTGGACAAGGACAAGATCAACAAGGAACTGACCGAGCTGAAGAACCAGCTGGGCTCTGTTGCCAAGTCCGCGTCGTTCAACGGCGAGAACTGGCTGTATGACAACAGCGATTCCACTGGAACGACCCAGGAAATGGTTGGCTCCTTCGTTCGTGGGAATGATGGCAATGTCTCGATCAAGACGATCTCCTTCGATACGACCAACTCGATCCTGATCAATGACGAGGCGGGTGACGGCGGTCTTCTGACAAAGGGAACCGTCGCAACCTATGCCTATGGTACAACGACGACGACGGCATCCTATTACCTGATTTCCTCTGTCGCGGGTAATACCAGTAGTGCGAGCGAAGTGACGCTGACCTCGACGACCACTGACGATGAGATCGATGGTATGGTTGCCTCGGTTGACAAGATGCTGACCAGCATGACGGATGCGGCTGCCACCATCGGTGCGACCACATCACGTCTGAAGTTGCAGGATAGCTTCATCAAGGACCTGAGCGACACGATCGACACGGGTGTGGGCCGTCTGGTAGATGCGGACATGAACGAGGAATCGACCAAGCTGAAGGCGTTGCAGACGCAGCAGCAGCTGGGTATCCAGTCTCTGTCGATCGCCAACTCCAGCTCCGAAAACGTGCTGTCGTTGTTCCGTTAAGCCTAAGGGCATCGAGAATCACCAAATGCATAGCCGGGCGAAAGCCCGGCTATTTTTTTATCTTGTTAGCAAAAAGCACCTTGGCGGACGTCTTATCGATTGTGCTGGTTCAGGGAATGGCGAAGTTTCATTCATCGTGGGAATAATCCAACCGTATTTCAAGTGGTTGATAAATAAGGAAAATTAAATTTCCCTATGATGGGAATGGAAGGCGCAAGCCTGCATACATCCTCGTTGTATGGTTAATATTTTTTCAAATTTATGTTTCGTTAACCATGCTGGTGTTTTCTGTGTTCACGAAAGCACTGGGCCGGACGAGCAGATACAGATCCGGCGGGCATGAAGCCGACCAATGTTACCGGTCTTAATCCGGTCTGTCCCTTTCCAAAACAGTCACCTCAAGGGGCACTTTTATGACGAGCTTGATGACAAATACCGCTGCAATTTCAGCACTTTCGACCCTGCGGTCGATTTCCGACGATATGAATTCGACACAGAACAGGGTTTCGTCCGGCTACAAGGTTGAAAATGCATCCGATAATGCGGCCTATTGGTCGATTGCCACGACGATGCGCTCGGACAACAAAGCGCTCGGTGCCGTTGAGGACGCCATCGGCCTTGGTTCCGCCAAGACGGACACGGCCTATACCGGCATGAAATCGGCGATCGATGTGGTTACCGACATCAAGGCCAAGCTGGTTGCCGCCCGCGAACCGGGCGTGGACAAGGAAAAGATCAACAAGGAGCTGGTTGAGCTGAAGAACCAGCTGAGTTCTGTTGCCAAGTCCGCGTCGTTCAATGGCGAGAACTGGCTGTATGACAACAGCGATTCCACTGGCACGACCCAGGAAATGGTTGGCTCCTTCGTTCGTGGGAATGATGGCAATGTCTCGATCAAGACGATCACCTTCGATACGACTAACTCGATCCTGATCAATGACGAGGCGGGTGACGGCGGTCTTCTGACAAAGGGAACGGTCGCAACCTATGCCTATGGTACAACGACGACGACGGCATCCTATTACCTGATTTCCTCTGTCGCGGGTAATACCAGTAGTGCGAGCGAAGTGACGCTGACCTCGTCCACCACCGACGACGAGATTGATGGCATGGTCTCAGCCGTTGACAAGATGCTGTCCAACATGACGGATGCCGCCTCGACCATCGGTGCGACGACCTCGCGCCTGGAGTTGCAGGATACCTTCATCAAGAACCTGAGCGACACGATCGACACGGGTGTGGGTCGTCTGGTGGATGCGGACATGAACGAGGAATCGACCAAGCTGAAGGCGCTGCAGACGCAGCAGCAACTGGGTATCCAGTCTCTTTCGATTGCCAATTCCAATTCCGAAAGCATTCTGTCGTTGTTCAAATAAGACGAGGGTTCGAAGGCGTTTACGCCTTTCTCCTGAAAATGAAAAAAACAAGCCACAGCAATGGCTTGTAGGGTTCACAAAGCCAGAGACGACTACCGTTGGGAGGCCAGAAATGGTCCTTGCCCGATGTGGTGGACCGACGATGTTTATCAAAGCCGCAGCACCCGCTGCGGCTTTTTTCATGCGTGCTTTTGTTTGGTCTTGAAAAAATTAGGAATTCGTTTACCTCTATTAAAAGTTTGATAACCCCGTTAACCATTTGTTAACTAATTAAGGGTTAATAATCTGTGAACAACGTTGGGTTGGCTACCAGGGCAAGAGCGTAGCCAACGTGCATGAAGCAGACCAGCGTTGCCGGTGTCTTCCATAAATCCGGCATGTCCCTTCACCTTCATGGGGCACTCTATGACCAGCATTATGACCAATACCTCCGCTATGGCGGCTCTGCAGACTCTCCGTGGCATCGACCAGAACATGGAGACGACGCAGAACAGAATCTCGTCCGGCTATAAAGTCGACAGCGCCAAAGACAATGCCGCCTATTGGTCGATTGCGACCACGATGCGCTCCGATAACAAGGCGCTTTCCACGGTTCAGGATGCTCTGGGGCTTGCTGCTTCCAAAGCAGATACCGCTTATACTGGTCTGGATTCCAGTATTGACGTGCTCAGCTCTATCAAATCCAAACTGGTTGCGGCGCGCGAACCAGGCGTGGACAAGGACAAGATCAACCAGGAAATCAACGAGCTGAAGAACCAGCTCGCCTCCATTGCCGAATCCGCTTCATTCTCCGGTGAAAACTGGCTGTATAACGAATCGACCAATCCTCCCACCACCAAGGAAATGGTTGCTTCCTTCAACCGCGCCAGCGACGGTACGGTGTCGGTTACCACATTGAAGTTCAACACGTCCGAATCGACCTTGATCGATACTCAGAATGCTGAAAACGGCATCCTGACACGGACCACGACTGCGACCTGGGCCTACGGTACGACCACCACGACAGGCACCTATTACTTGCTGGACGCGGAGTCTGCGACGCCTGCCACCGGCACCGAAATCACCCTGACCACCGACATGTCCAACGACGATCTCGATGGCATGATTTCGGCCGTCGATAAAATGCTTCAGGATCTGACCGATTCTGCTTCGACCTTGGGTGCGATCAGCAGTCGTATCGATTCCCAGGATACGTTCGTTAAAAACCTCAGCGATACGATCGACAAGGGCGTCGGACGTCTGGTGGATGCGGATATGAACGAGGAGTCAACCAAGATCAAGGCGCTGCAAACGCAGCAGCAACTTGGCATCCAGGCGCTGTCGATTGCCAATACCAATGCCGAAAACATCCTGACGCTCTTCAAGTAGTTTTTCGACAACGGGCCGGAGTTACAATTTTCCCTTTCTGCCGTGCCGCCGGTCATCGGCATCTGGTGGAATCGTTGGACCGCGCAACTGCCCTGGCGCGGTCCAACATATTTTCAGGGGATGCAGCCGATATGACTGCAAAATCCGCCGGGGCATTTTCGTCCTAAACCTGCCCAATCTCGTTAAATTATGCAGGGTGAGTGCCAATCGGCATGCCTGACCGCCTTGAGAAAATCCTCGCGCAAGTTTGGCCGCCTAGCTTCGACATCATGAAACAGGTGTTTGTGTTTGCCGTCATGCGGGAGATCGGGCCGCCTGTGACATCCTGCATGTCCTGAAAGGGGCCTGGAAATGATCCCGGGTATCAGGTTGATGATTTAAGCTTTGGGCCTTACCCGGCCGAAGGTATTGTGCGTCGATAACGCCATAGGCGCGGTCTCGACGATAAGGGCCGTAAGGTCCGGGAGAAAATGACATGACGATGCCGCTCGCTCATTATCTGAAGGATTTTTCTGCACCGCGGCCAGCGCCGATGGCGGCGGAGCCTGTGAGTTTCAACGATGACGCGTTGATGTTCCCGGATATGCCGATGCTTGAGCTTCCTCAGCCAGACCCCGTGGATGTGGAAAAAGAGCGGCAGGACGCTTATGCGGAAGGCCATGAGGCAGCCGTCAAGGCGGCGGATGAACGTCACGCCGAAGCGCTCAGCATTCTCGAAAAGGCCCATGCCGAAGCGCTTCAGGAACTGACGGAAAAGCATCAGGCGGAGCTGGCGCGTGTGATTGCCGAAGGGCTTCAGCAGATTGCCTCGGATCTGTCGCGCATTGTGGGTAGCCAGACGGTCGAGACATTGGCGCCCCTGCTATCGGATCTGCTTGTCGACAAAGCCCTGGAGGACATTTCCAGCCTGTTGAAGGCTGCCGTCCTGGAGGGAGCCGCAGGTCAGATCACCGTGACCGGGCCTGCCGCGCTGTTCAAGCAGCTAGCCGAGCTGATGGAAGGAAAAGACCTGTTGCTTAAACATGTCGAGGCTGATGATCTCGACCTGACGGTCGATGTCGGTGGCGCGGCATTGGTCACCCGGATTTCCGCCTGGACGGCCAGTCTGAAGAAAGTTCTGGCATGAGTGACGCTGAAAATCACCACCACGGCAAGAACGAGATCATCGTTATCAAGCGGCATGGCGGCGGCGATCACGATGGCGCCCATGGCGGCGCCTGGAAGATTGCCTATGCCGACTTCATGACCGCGATGATGGCCTTCTTCCTGGTCATGTGGCTGGTCAATGCTGCCAATGAGAAGACGACCGCTTCAGTTGCCAGCTATTTCAATCCGATCAAGCTGGCCGATGAAAAGCCGACCGAGAAGGGCGTGAAAAAGCCGGTCGATCAGGCTGAAGGCGAGGAAAGCAAGGAACGCTCGAAAATCAAAGCCGAAGAGGAAACGCTCGGCAAGGCGGCGGCAACCGGCGAGGACATGACCTCGACCTCGGGTGATAAGCCTGTCTATTCGGAAGCGGACCTGTTCGAAAATCCCTATTCCGTCTTGGCCGAAATTGCCCAGGAAGTTGGCCAACAGGCCAATGTCAGCGCCAAGGGTGAAGGCGGAGCCAGCGAATCTGGCCCATCCACCGGCGCGTCGGGCGGCGAGGCTTACCGCGACCCGTTCGATCCGGATTTCTGGAGCCAGCAGATGCAGACGGCGCAGGGCAAGCCCGGCAAAGCAAAGCCTGACGAGCAGCAAACCGTGGCCGAGGCGGCGGCAAAGCCCGATCCATTCGCGCAAAAACCGGTCGATCAGCAGGCTTCTGCGGCGGCGGCCGCAGCCGCACCGGATGGAGCGCAGGGCACTCCCCCATCGAAGTCTCAGCCTGAGGCAAAGCCGCAGGTCGAAATCGACGGTCAGCAGGTAGCCATCGCCGTTCCCAAGGCGCGGCCTGATCCCAAGCAGGTTGCCCGTGAAGAGCAGAATGCATCGGCTGATAGCGATCAGACACAGCAGGCGGACCAGCTTAAGCAGCAGATCGCCTCTGAAATCGGCGGTGTCGCGGGTAAATTGGCCGAGGGGTTGATTGTGCAGCCGGCTGAAGGTGGACTGCTGATAACACTGACCGACCAATCCCAGGCTCCGATGTTCGATGTCGGCTCCGCCGTGCCTCGCAAGGAAATGGTTTTGGCGATGGAAAAGATCGGCAAGTTGCTGGCGGAGCGCCAGGGTGCCGTGGTTATCAGGGGCCACACCGACGCACGCCAATATAAAGGCCCTGATAACGACAACTGGGGCCTGTCGATGTCACGCGCCCATTCGGCCTATTACATGCTGGTGCGCGGCGGGCTCGCACAAAACCGGATCACCCAGGTGTCCGGCTTTGCCGATCGCCGGCTGTTGAAGCCGGAGGACCCGCTGGCCGCTGCAAACCGACGGATCGAGATCCTTGTTCAGGGAGACCAGAAGTAAGGTGATGACCGCGCGCAGATCCCTGGGTGCCAGATCTGGATTTTCCAGCTTCGCCTTCTATGGCGTGCTGCTGACCCTGGCTGTCGGCGGCCCTGTTGCCTGTGCGGGTCAGGCATATGCGGCAGGATCAACTCCCCCTGCAAGCAACGGGTCGGCTCCGGTTCCTGCTGCTGGCGCAACGGGGCCTGTTGGCAGCGCTGCCGTAGGCGGCGACAGTGATAACCTACCGCCTTATCTGATGTTGCGCTCTCTGCAATTTGTGCAGGATTCGGTTGTTCGCGGGGACCATTCAGCAGCCGATATGCAGCGTTTTCTTCTGACCCGGATCGACAAGCGGCTGCGGACGGCTGCGCCTTCGGATTTCGAAGACCCACGCAATGTCGATGCGGCGCTGATCTACACGATGAGCGGGGGGAATCCGGCGACGCTGGACTATCTCGTTGCCCGCGACGTTGATGGTCATTTCGATAACCGCGTCAGCGATATGTTGAGAAAATACTTGAGTGGTAAAGGCGTGCTGGTGGCAAGCTCGCTTGGCGAGATGGTACCGCTCTATCAGAACGGTCGGGTCGGGCCTTATATCGCGTTGGTGGCTGGGAATGTCACCCTCGTGAAAGACCCGGCAGGAGCCCTTAAATTCTTCGATATCGCCCGCCTTGTTGCGCCCGGCACCATCGTCGAGGAAGCGGCCCTGCGGCGGTCCTTCCAGATCGCCATGGATACCGGCCAGAATGGTCGGGCCATGGCCTATGCCAATCGCTATGCCCGCCGCTTTCTCTATTCGCCCTATGCCAGCCAATTTGCCGATCTGCTGGTGCAATTGGTTGTCGATCATTTCTCGGAGCTGGATAAGAACGATATTCTGGCGACATTGGCGACCATGGATCCGGATCGTCAGCGCGAAGTCTATCTGCGCATTGCGCGCCGCGCGACGATCAACGGCAATCAGGCTTTGGCCAGTCTTGCCTCCAGCCAGGCGCAAAGCCTGGCGGGCCTGCCAGATAAAAACGACCCTCAGGCGCTGCTTTATGGCGGCGCGGCGTTGATTTCGACCACCGACGTCAAAAACGCGCTCAACACGATCTCACAATTGCCAAAAGATCAACTGTCGGCTTCCGACAACGCCTTGCTGGAAGCTGCCCGGGCCGTCGCGCAGGAGATTATTACCCTGCCTACCGCGCCGCAAAGCCCATCGGCTTCGCCAAGCACGCCACCGCCGTCTGGAGACAATACTGCCCCAGAGAGTGTGGCCAATGTGTCCGATCAGCAGGACCCCGGCGTTCCAGCCAAGGCGACTGCAATGCCCGATGCTGGCAGTGGCACGGCGCCGGTTACTCCGGCCTCGGCAGATGCAAAGCAGAAGCCAGATCCGGAATTCCAGACATTCATGAGCGGTGGCCGATCTAAACTTGAAGAAATAGATAAAATGTTGAAGGGGGAGGGCGTAACGAAATGATCGATGCCACTATCACAGCAGGTTCTGCCGCTTCGCCAGCCTATAGCAGCAGCCGTTCCGACCAAGGCAAGGGCGCGGGCAAGGGGTTTCTGGACGCTCTGGCCGATACGGCTGACCGTAGCCAAGCGCAGGAGCAAAAAGCAGACGATGACGATGCTCCTGTCGATCAGGACCAGACACAGACCCGTTCGACTGCGTCTTCGTCGCCATCGGCCAAATCAACCACGTCCACAGCGACATCTGCTACAGCATATCAGGAGCGTTCGGCTCAGGCGGAGCAGTCGCAGCTTGGTAATGTGGCTGATGATGAAGCCACTGGCGCCAGCGATGACGGCAAAGCACCGTCGCAAACCGTCGGCAATGCGCCGATAGCTGCTGGCGACTCCAAGGCGGCTGCTTTGATTGCCAAGGCTTTGGCGAGCCAGACCAAGACACAAGCTCAAACCCAAGCTGAGGGCCAGACACAAGGGCAAACAGACACCGCATCTTCCTCCGGGGAGAAGACGGATGAGAGCCGGATGCTCGCAAAGCTTGTTGCGGCCCTGACCCAGCAGGATGATGCCACGACTGAGGCTGCTACTGCTGGCGCAAATGCAGAAGAAGCGACCGCTGCCGAAACTGACGGCGCTGGAGATGATACCGGCAAGATCGCCATCAAGGGCCGGCAGGAAAACAGTGCGCCTTTGCTCGCAGCCCTGGCAGCCCTCAAGTCGACAGCGACCGATGAGGAAGCCGCTACGGCGGCGGCTCAGTCAGACATGCCGGGGGTTACGAAAACCCAGACCAAGGACAGTTCCAAGACGGCAAAGCCTGCCGCAGAGGATACAAAAGACACTGCTGCAGAGCCAAAGGCAGCGACGGGCGCCCAGGATGCCTTGACATTATTGGGCGATTTGAGCGCCGGACAATTGCAGCACGCTGCCCGTCAAGCAGGCAGCCAGACAGCCGCCGGGTCGGCCACCAGTAACGGCGATACGGCATTGACTGCCGTCGCCGGCCAGGTTGCGTCGCAGGATGACAAGACGGGTAAGATCGGCCAGGGTACCGCAGCGGTTGATTTTGCCAAGCAGGCCAAGTCCGTCCAGTCGGGGCAGCAGGATGCCGTTTCACCGGCGAGCAAGGAAACGGTCAAAGATAGCAGTGTTGCGGATGCCCTGCATATGGTCACCAGCAGCGATGCCTCGGCGGCGTCGCCTGCCGATGATACCGCAAGCCAGCCAGCAACGACAGGTATCGATCCGTTGCAGAATGTCAGCGTGCTCGACAGCCGACGCATTATTGCCCCGGTCAACACCAGCAATGGCGCCAATATTGCCGCATCCATGGCTGGTGACAGTTCCTGGGCGCAGGCGATGCACAGTCATGCTTCCGATAAGCTCAGCGCCAGCGAACAGATCAGCACCGATCGAACGATGAACACGCTCAAACTGAAGATGACGCCGGAAAATCTTGGAGGTGTCACGGCGACATTGAAGCTGACGAATGGCGAATTGACGGTCAGCCTGGTTGTTGAAAACAGCGCGGCTTATCGAAAGCTGAACGAAGACCAGAACGGTCTTGTGGCGGCGCTGAAAAGCCACGGCTTCTCCGTGGACAACGTCCAGATCAGCATAGCCAGCACTGAAAAGCCCAGTAATGACGCCAACCAGACCAATTCCCAGAGCCAGAGCAGCAATCAGCAGAGCATGCAGCAGGGCGGTGGCAGTTCCAGCCAGGGCGGCAACCGCTCACAAGCGCAGCCGATTTTTGATGTTTATGGACAGACATCCGGAGGTCCAGTCGATGATGCGGCACGTTCTGCGACGGTGGGCACCGGCGGCAATGCTTCTGGCGGTAGCGGTCAGCTTTACCTGTAACGAGGGCTACGCTTCGGCTTCAGCGGGATTATGCGAGCGCGAAATTAGCAACGCTGCGGCCAAATACGGGATCCCTGAAGGGATCCTCTATTCGGTCGGCCTGACGGAAACCGGACGCAAAGGGTCACTTCAGCCTTACGCTCTCAATGTGGAGGGCAAGGCGCTGTTCCCCGATTCCATGACAGATGCCATGCAAACCTTCGCGCTCGCCAAGCAACAGGGCGCGAAATTGATCGATATTGGTTGCATGCAGATCAACCACTATTTCCATCACGAGAATTTCCACTCGCTCGAAGAGATGTTCGACCCGAAACGGAACGTCGAATACGCCGCAAAATTCCTGGTCGCGTTGCATGGAAGACACGAAACCTGGACAATGGCAGTGGCGCGCTATCATGCAGGTCCTAACAACGATCCAGCGCAAAAACGCTATGTTTGCAGGGTCATCGCCAATCTCGTTGCAACCGGATACGGCAACTGGACCGCGAATGCGCGGCAATTTTGTCAGCAATAACAACCTGGCACGCCGGAAATGATGGCTTCTCTGTCAGAGATCACAATGCCGTTCTGTCAGCAAAAACAATCTTTGGTTGATTGCCTGCCCCGATCTTGCCCACATTAGTATCGAATAATTTTTTCATGTGCTCACGGCTTTGCAAGCGTTTTGTTAACCTTTTTCACAGAAAAATAGTATGTGGTTAACGGCAGTGACACAAGATGTAGGTCAAATCACCCCTAAAATCTTAATCAACTATTAATAACTATCATTAACTTTCTACAGTTGTCGTTTTAGCCCCCGATTCGTACCCATTGTCGTGTTGAAACACCACACTGATTCGGAGGCGGACGAATGATCGTAGTGGTTGATGAGCGCGAGCTCGTTAAGAATGGATACACGTCTTTATTTGGACGTGAAGGAATACCTTCGACCGGGTTTGACCCGATCGAATTTGGTGAATGGGTTGCCTCGGCAGCCGATAGCGATGTTGCAGCCGTGGAAGCGTTTCTGCTTGGTCAGGGAGATCGCACAGGCGATCTGCCACGGGCCATCAGGGATCGTACGACGGCTCCGGTGATTGCGGTCAGTGACCAGCCATCGTTGGAAGCAACACTTGCCCTGTTTGACAGTGGCGTGGATGACGTGGTGCGCAAGCCGGTCCACCCTCGTGAAATCCTGGCGAGAGCTGCGGCTATTCGGCGGCGCCTGAAGGCTGTGGCCAACTATACCGAAATCGGCGCGATCCGCGTTTATTCGGATGGCCGCGATCCCGAGATCGGTGGAGAGATTTTCCCCTTGCCGCGCCGCGAGCGCCGCATTCTGGAATATCTAGTCGCCAATCGCGGCCGGCGAGTGTCCAAGTCTCAAATCTTCAATGCGATCTACGGCATCTTCGACGAGGAAGTCGAAGAGAACGTGGTCGAAAGCCATATCAGCAAGCTGCGCAAGAAACTGCGCAAGAAGCTTGGTGTCGACCCGGTCGATTCCAAGCGGTTCCTTGGATATTGTATTGATTGGAAATAACAATCTGGCGGCCACGCCGCCAGATTCTCAGGGCCTTGCAGCCAAATGTGCTCTTAAGCGTTTTTTCAAACAGCTTCACGCAAGGCCCACTTCATAATCTTCTCACACGACGATCGAATGGGGACGTGGTATGAGCCTTTCAGGCAGCATGAATACAGCCGTATCCGGTTTGCAGGCCCAGGCCAGCAAACTGAGCACGGTCGGCGACAACGTCGCAAACTCGGATACGACAGGCTACAAGCGGGTATCAACCGCATTTTCCAGCCTGGTTGTCGGTTCCTCGGGCAGTGGAACCTATAATTCCGGCGGCGTGCAAACGACGACGGTCAACAGCATTTCCGAGGAAGGCTCTTATCAGTCGAGCACGTCGGAAACCGATCTGGCGATCAAGGGCGATGGCTATTTCGTCGTTCAGGACGAAGCAGGCAGCGTTTTCCTGACGCGAGCTGGCGATTTCAAGGCCGATGACAATGGGTATATGGTCAATTCGGCTGGCTACACTCTGCTGGGCTACTCCTACGAAAATGGCGAACCGGCCTCGGTTATCAATGGTTTCGAAGGTCTCGAACCCGTCAAGATCCAGGATAACAGCATTTCGGCCAATGCCACGACCAATGCATTGATCGAAGGCAACCTCAAGTCAAGTGAGCCCATTGTCAGCGGAGATTTACCCGATAGCAACAGCGCTAGTGCGACATGGAGCTTCAAGAGTTCCATGGTTGCCTATGACAGCCTTGGTAACGCCAATCAGTATGACATTTACTATACCAAGACCGCTGACAACGAATGGCAGGCGGATATCTTCCGCACTAGCGAGGCAACCGACGAGACCAATTTCCCCTACACCAATGGTGTTCTTGGTAGCACGACCCTGACCTTCGATTCCGATGGCACGGTCTCCAGCGGCGGGACATTTACATTTACCGACAGCACGACCAGTGCGCCTCAAACGATTGAGGTGGATATGTCGACGATGACGCAGTTGAACTCAGCAAACTCCTCGGAAGGCGACGTCGACGGCAACGGCGCCAGCGCGGCATCCTCCGTCACGGTCAACAGCAGCGGTAATATCGTTGCGACCTATCAGGATGGCTCGACCGCCAATCTTTACAAGGTGGCACTGGCAACGGTTGCCAGCCCCGACAATATGAAATCGGTTAACGGCACGGCCTATCAGGTCACGGCGGATGCAGGCACGGTCGTGGTTGGTTTTGCCAATACTGGCAGCTTCGGCAGCATTAATTCTAAGACGCTTGAAACCTCCAATGTCGATCTCGCGACTGAACTGACCAACATGATCCAGTCCCAACGCAGTTATAGCGCCAATTCCAAGGTGTTCCAGACTGCGGCGGATATGCTGGATACGCTGATCAGTCTGAAGCGGTAATCCTATTCTTTTAAAGGCAGTGTCATGTCTCTTTCGTCAACGATGAATACGGCAACAACTTCTCTCGGCAATTCCAGCACCCAGTCGCAGGTTCTGTCGAAGAATATTGCCAACTCCCAGACGGAAGGTTACGTCAAGCGTGACGCTGCCACTATTTCGACCAGCACCGGAGGGGCGCAGGTCGTTACGACCCGCTCCGAAGATGCTGTCTTGCAAAAACAGATGCTTTCAGGCCAGTCCCAGGCGGAAGGGCAGGATACGCTCAATACCGGCCTGGACCAGTTGAAGGCACTTCTCGGCGGCAACGACTACGAGTCATCACCGTCGACCTATATCAACAAGCTTCGGGATGCGATGCAATCCTATGCCGCGCAGCCCAGCGAATTGTCCCTGGCGGAAACGGCGGTCAGCGCAGCCCAGGATGTCGCCACCTCGATTAACAATACTGCCGAGGGCATCAGTAACGTCCGGGCCCAGGCCGACGACGCCATCAAGGACGATGTCAGCAAGCTCAACGATCTTCTGTCGCAGTTTGAGACCGTCAATCAGTCTGTCGTCAAGGCGACAGCCACAGGGAACGATCCAAACGACGCCCTCGACCAGCGCGACAAACTCGTCTCGGATATTTCGAAGATTGTCGGTGTTTCGTCGGTCAAGCGCGATAACAACGACATGGCGCTCTACACCAATGATGGCACCGTGCTGTTCGATAAGCAGCCGAGAACGGTGACATTCGACTCCACCGGTGCTTATGGTGCTTCGACCGAGGGAAACTCGGTCTATATCGATGGCGTTCCCGTCAAGGCTGGTACGGGGGGGAACACCACGGCGGAAGGGTCGATCGCCGCCAATCTGCAGATCCGCGATTCGATTGCGCCGCAGATGCAGCAGCAGTTGGACGAGACCTCACGGTCGCTAATCAAGATGTTTTCGGAAACGGAGCCATCGACGAAAGACAATGACATGCCGGGCCTCTTCACATGGGAAGAGGGAACGACGCCGGAAGATGGAACGCTTGTTTCCGGTATTTCGGAATCATTCAAGGTCAACAGTGCTTACGTGACCGCGGAAGATGGCGATCCAACCCTTTTGCGCGACGGTGGCGCCAATGGCTCGAATTATACCTGGAATACAACGGAAGGTGTCAGCTATTCGGAACTGCTCGACGACTTTGTCACAGGTTTCGAAGATAAAATGGACTTCGATTCATCGGCAGGCCTCGGGGATACCTCCAATGTCCTTGACTATGCCTCGAACTCCGTCGGCTGGCTCGAAAGCTATCGTTCGACGGCGGATTCAGCCAATGAAACCAAATCCGCCCTGTCGCAGCGGGCCACGGAAGCCTATCAGAACAAGACCGGCGTCAATCTCGACGAAGAATTGTCGAAGATGCTCGATATCGAGCAATCCTACAAGGCTTCGACCAAGCTGATGAACGCTGTCGATGAGATGCTGAAATCCCTCTTGGAGATCGCATAAGCCATGAAGACATCGAGCATATCCAGTCTTACCATCCAGAACGCCATGCGTCTCACGATCAGTGATGCGCAAAAGCAGATGTCGGATGCTCAGACAGAAGTGACGACCGGCAAATACGCAGATGTCGGAACAGAGCTTGGCGCCAAGACCTCTTCGGCCGTGGATCTCAATCGGGATTCTCTGCGCTTGCAGTCACTGATGGACACCAATTCCATCGTTTCGACCCGTCTTGATGCATCTCAGACGGCGTTGGATACGATTGCGTCGGCAGCAACGACAATGCAGTCAACGCTGGTTGGTCTTGGTACCAGCACTGACAGTACGACGCTGGACTCAGCGCAAAAGACCATGAAAAGCGCAATGGACAGTTTCATTGACGCGGCAAATACCTCTGTGAACGGTGAATATCTGTTTTCTGGCATCAATACCGACGTGAAGCCGATTACCGATTACTATTATATCGATGACGACGGCAATGAAACGGACGCCAAGCAGAATTTCGACAATCTGTTTTCCGGATATTTCGGCATGTCGCCTGACGATGATGGCGTCAGTGGCATCAGCGCTGACCAGATGGACGATTTCATGGAGAACGTCCTTGAGCCATCCTTTGACGGGGCGGACTGGACGGACAATTGGTCGGCGGCCACCGATGAGACAATGACGAGCCGGATCAGCAAAAACGAAGTTATTCAAAGCTCATCCAGCGCCAACTCCGATGGCTTCCGCTATACGGGCCTTGTTTCGGTGATCGGCAGCGAAATGCTGAATGGCAATTACTCGACCGAAACCCGCAATGCG
This sequence comes from Allorhizobium ampelinum S4, assembly GCF_000016285.1. Lineage (NCBI taxonomy): Bacteria > Pseudomonadati > Pseudomonadota > Alphaproteobacteria > Hyphomicrobiales > Rhizobiaceae > Gillisella > Gillisella ampelina. The sequence continues at coordinate 656,779 of NC_011989.1, forward strand.
ATGATCTCCAAGGCGATCGAATATTCCGGTCTTGCCGTTTCCGGCATCAATGACGAGCGCACACAATTGGGCCTTTCTCAGGAACGGGTCACCAATGCAAACGATTCCTTAACGTCCCAGAAGGACATTATTGAAAACCAAATAAGCGATTTGACCGGTGTGGATGCCTATGAAGCATCGACCCGTTTGAACAACCTGCAATCCTTGGTCGAGACATCATACACCTTGACCGCACGCTTGCAGAAGCTCAGCCTTGTGGATTACCTTTGATGATCAAGGGTGGGGTGGAGTAGAGGAAATCTAGATGTACCAGTTTTCCTACAATGAGATTATGGAGGATGGGGTTGCCGACGCTAAGGAGCGTGAGCGCCAGGTTCTCGACAGATCGATAGACTTGCTGAGCCAGGCCAAGACTGCCGGAAAATACGGTCGTGAAGGCATTGAGGCTCTGTACTATACGCGCCGCGTCTGGATCCGCTTCATTGAGGATCTCAAGCAGCCGGACAACCAGCTTGGCACGGAACTTCGAGCCAATCTCATTTCAATTGCCCTTTGGATATTGAAGGAATGTGACCGCATCAGAAAGCGGGAATCCGACAATTACCAAGGCATAATCGATGTAACCACCATCATCAGGGATGGACTTAAATGAAGAGCACCTTGCGAATCTCGCTGAAATCCGGGGAACGAATCTTTATCAATGGTGCCGTTTTGCGCGTCGATCGGAAGGTTGCCCTGGAATTCTTGAACGATGTGACATTTCTGCTGGAAAACCACGTGCTCCAGCCGGAAGACGCCAATACCCCGCTACGCCAGCTCTATTTCATCGCCCAGATGATCCTCATCAATCCGGAAGGCAAGGAACAGACGCTGACCATGTTCCGCAAGTCGATCGTGATGTTGCTGTCCTGCTTCCAGGATGATGAGATCCTGGCCGAATTGAAGCGGATCGATGCTCAGGTCGTATCGGGGCGCGCCTTCGATGCATTGAAGGCCATTCGCGGTCTTTATCCGCTCGAGGATAGAATCCTGAACAACCAGGAAATGGCACCGGCAACGATCGAACAGATCCGCAAGGAGATTGCGCCATGGCGGTAGACGCAACGACTTCAGCGACATCAACAAGTTCCTCGTCCTCTTCGAGTTCGGCGACTTATACCAATCCGTTCGCCAACGCATCGGCCAACTCGGATGCGGCAGACGCATCCATGGACTATAACAGCTTCCTTCAGCTTCTGATCGCGCAGTTGCAGAATCAGGACCCGACGGATCCGATGTCTGCCACGGAGCAAGTGTCTCAGCTTGCAACCTATTCGCAGGTCGAGCAATCCATTAAGACCAATACCTTGCTGCGCAGCATGTTGCAGGCGGAAGCCTTGACACGGGCTGGCGATATCGTCGGCAAGACGGTGACAAGCTCGGACGGCGAAACGACCGGTGTTGTCTCCAACGTCAAGGTCGCCGACGACGCCGTGACACTCACCACCAGCAGCGGTGGCACAGTAGAGTTGCAGACCGGCGTCAACTTCTCGAGCGGCTCCTGATCGGTCATTTCCATTCCGCCGTAACCGGTCGAGATGGAAAATGCAAAAGGCTTTAACGACTGTGAAATTCCTCAAATCGATTGGGATTTGAGGAATTTTGCTTTATCAATTGAGTCGTGTCAGGTGGCATGATGCCGCTGGAGGAATGCCGATGAATGAAGCAGATGCCCTCGATATCATGCGCGCCGCTGTATGGACCGTGCTGATTGCCTCGGGGCCAGCCGTTCTGGCCGCGATGATCGTCGGCGTCGTGGTCGCCTTGATCCAGGCATTGACCCAGATCCAGGAAATGACCCTGACATTCGTCCCAAAAATCGTTGCGATCATGGTGACGATCGGTATTTCCGCTCCCTTTGTCGGGTCTCAAATTTCGATTTTTGCCAATCTGGTGTTTTCCCGGGTCCAATCCGGCTTTTAAATCACTGTGCAGCCGTTCGTCCTGAGATAAGGGCATCCTCGCGCAAGCTTTGTCCGCTAGTCCTGTCGCCATAATGGCGGATTCTCGTTCCGCCAGCCTTCTCATGAAGAGATGGAACAGGACATGGCGCAAGCACCGACGACCTCACTTCCGACAATTGCCAATAATCGCGGCCGAGAAATCGGCTTTGCCATGGGCATTGTCGCTATTCTCTGCATTCTCTTTCTGCCGATCCCACCCTTCCTGATCGATATGGGGCTGGCGTTTTCCATTGCCCTTTCCGTTCTGATCCTGATGGTATCGCTCTGGATACAACGGCCGCTGGATTTCTCCTCTTTCCCGACCATTCTGCTGATTTCGACCATGGTGCGCTTGTCGCTGAATATCGCGACGACACGGGTTATCCTGTCGCATGGTCATCAGGGTCACGATGCGGCCGGCAGTGTCATTGCCGGCTTTGCCAACCTGGTTATGTCCGGCGATTTCGTGATCGGTCTGATCGTGTTTGCGATCCTGGTCACCGTCAACTTCATCGTCATCACCAAGGGTGCCACCCGTATCGCGGAAGTGGGCGCCCGCTTCACGCTGGATGCCATTCCCGGCAAGCAGATGGCGATCGATGCCGATCTCTCGGCGGGGATTATCGAGGAAAGCGAAGCTCAACGCCGGCGCAAGGAACTGGAGCAGGAAAGCTCCTTTTTCGGCGCGATGGACGGTGCCTCGAAATTCGTGCGCGGCGATGCGGTCGCTGGTCTGATCATCACCGCCATCAATATCGTCGGTGGCATTATCATCGGTTACTTCCGCCATGGCATGCCGATCAGCGAAGCAGCCGATGTGTTCGTCAAGCTCTCGGTGGGCGATGGCCTGGTCTCGCAGATCCCCGCTCTGATCGTCTCGCTCGCCGCCGGCCTGCTCGTCACCCGTGGCGGCAATGCCGGGTCCACGGACGAAGCGGTCATCAACCAGCTGAGCGGCTATCCGCGTGCGTTGTCGGTCGCTTCTGGCCTGATGTTCCTTCTGGCGATCATTCCGGGCCTGCCCTTGCTGCCCTTCGTGATCCTGGGTGGTCTCATGGCGTTCGGCAGCTGGTACATTCCCCGCCAGGTGGAAGCCGTGAACCTTGCCAAGCGCCAGGTCGAGGAAAAGAAGGTTATTCAGAACAAGGAAGCCGAAAAGGATTCGGTCAAGAGCGTGCTGAAAACCTCCGAGATCGAGCTGGCGCTCGGCAAGCTGGTTTCGACCCGCCTGCTTGGCTCGCATCAGGAACTGGCTTTCCGCGTCGGCAAGATGCGCAAGAAATTCGCCAGCCAATATGGTTTTGTCGTGCCTGAAATCAAGGTGACGGACGATATCGCCATCCCGGACAAGTCCTATCATATTCGGGTCCATGGCACGACCATCGCCTCGAACCTGTTGCGGGTTGGCGAAGTGCTTGTTGTCACCGGCAATGGCCGCAAGCCGCGCATTCCCGGTGACGAAATTCGCGAACCCGCATTCGGCATGCCAGCCGTCTCGATCATGGAAGCCTTTACCGAAGACTTGAAGCGCGAAGGCTTTCATCCGATCGACAATGTCTCTGTCGTGCTAACCCATTTGAGCGAGGTGATCCGCAACAATCTGCCTCAGCTCTTGTCCTATAAGGACGTGAAAATCCTGATCGATCGGCTCGATCCTGAATATAAGAAGCTGGCAGACGAAATCTGCTCCTCGCATATGTCCTATTCAGGTTTGCAAGCCGTGTTGAAACTGTTGTTGGCCGAACGGGTGTCGATCCGTAACCTGCATCTGATCCTCGAGGCCGTGGCCGAACTGGCGCCGCATGTGCGCAAGACCGAGCAGATCGTTGAACATGTGCGTGTGCGCATGGCTCAGCAATTGTGCGGCGATCTGACCGACAATGGCGTGCTGCGGGTTCTGCGATTGGGCAGCAAATGGGATCTGGTCTTCCATCAGGCCCTGAAGCGCGACAACAAGGGTGAGGTTGTCGAATTCGATATCGACCCGCGTTCGCTGGAAGAGTTCAGCGAGCAGGCAAGCCGGGTTATCCGTGAATTCATGGACCGCGGCCTGCCTTTCGTGCTTGTCACGTCGCCGGAAACGCGGTCTTATGTGCGCATGATTATTGAACGCTTGTTTGCAACCCTGCCGGTGCTGTCACATGTCGAATTGGCCAAAGGCATCGAAATCAAGATCCTGGGATCGATTTCATGATCACTGATCCGCAAGGATCGGTACTGGCGCTGTTTCTGGTGTTTTGCCGTATCGGTTCCTGTTTCATGACCATGCCGGGTTTTGCGTCCTCGCGCATTCCCACCCAGATCCGCCTGTTGCTCGCTGTCGCGGTCTCCATGGCCTGCACGCCGCTTGTCTGGGACACCGTGTATCCCAAGGTGAGCAGCGGCGGTTCGATTTTTGTCGCGTTGATCTTTACGGAAACGCTGATCGGCGCCGTCTTTGGGCTGATTACCCGATTTTTCACGCTTGGCCTGCAATTTGCCGGTGCTATCTTGACGATGATGATCGGTTTCAACAGCACGGCCACGGCGGATGTTCTGGAAGACGGTGCCGAAAACCAGATGACCAACATGATCAGCTTTTGCGGGCTGATGATGCTGTTCATGATGGATTTTCACCATGTCGTCTTCCGGGCGCTGATAGACAGCTATACCGTCATGCCGATGGGCGGCGTGCCCGATACCCAGAAGATGCTGATAACGCTGACGGATACCGCCTCGCGGACCTATATGCTGATGCTGCGGCTTTCCAGCCCCTTCATCATCTATGGCCTGATGTTCAATCTCGGCGTCGGCCTGGTCAACAAGCTGGCACCGCAGATCCCGGTCTACTACATCTCCACCCCCTATCTTATCACCGGGGGAATGCTGCTGGTTTATTGGTCGATCGGGGTGATGATGCGCCAGTTCGCCGATGCTTTCATACCGATCTTCCTGGGGCATTGACATGAGGGGCAACTGACATGACAGAGCCAGGGGTGAGTGCGATGCTCTCGAAGAGGCCGTGTCATGGGACCCGATAAGAAATCCAAGAAATTGAAGCGGCTGGTGGCCGTGCAGCGGCATTTGGAAAAGATCGCTGAATACGATCTCGTCGAGACCGCGCGCCAGCGCCAGGAAATCGCCGCTGGCCTCGAACGGGTGATCGAGGCGCTGGGGTCGATGGACCCGGTGCATAGGCTGTTTGCCCAATCCTATGCGGATCGCTTCGATCGGCTTTCCGGCGATGACCGGCGCATGGCCGATGTGCAGCGGGTGCAGGAAAACAAGGTTTTGCGCCAGCGCACCAAGGCGGAACGGCTGCAAGAAAAGATGCTCGAGGCGCGCGGACACGAGGATCGCGAGGCCGAGGACGAAACGCTTCAGGATCTGATCGACCTGACATTTGCCACACCAGCCTCCAGCAAGCTTCACGAGAGATAGTGGTTCCAGTTGATTTTCAGGGAACGAACACCGTGGCTATTTCTCCTCCAAGCGATCTTGTTATGGATGTTGTGCGGGCGGCCGAACCGTCTGCCATGGCAGAGGCCCAGCAAAGGCTGCAATCGGCACGCGCCAGTGTCCAGGCTGCCAGCCTGAACGAAAAAAGCGCCGGTTTCGAAGTGGCGATGAACACTTTGAACGACGGGGCTTCCACCAAGGCGGGGCTGGCCAATCGCGCCACCAATACGATCAAGGCGAGCGATATTCCCAAGCCTTACCGGCAATATGAAGGTATCGTGTTGCAGAATTTCATTTCCAACATGCTGCCCAAGGATAGTGAAGCTGTTTTTGGCAAGGGCAATGCTGGTGAAATCTGGAAAAGCATGATGGCCGAGCAGATCGGCAATACCATTTCCGAGCGTGGTGGTGTTGGCATTGCCAAGCAGATGTATGCCGATGAAATGGCAAAACTGCGCAACAAGGGCGCCCAGAACGCCACGACAGACCCCGCTCAGCAGAACATGGCGCAGATGCGGCTTGACGAGATCGAGCGCAAGTCACTCGGCCTTTCGGGTTCCGAAGAGGCAACTGACACGGTAAAGGCGCCCTTCTCTGGCGCAGCCACAGTCTGATCTTATCGCCGTGAGGCACGCAGTTTGTAGCAGTGCACGATTATCCCACATCCCTTGGGGTGCCTGCCTACCGACTGGGCTCAACATAAAAATATGCGCAGATTAAAAAGTGACATCAGCCCCAGCGCCACAGCGCAGGCGCTTGGCGGTCGGAATTCAAGGAACAGATTTTTCATGGAACATGTGTCCAACGACTACCGGATCAAGACCGTTCTCGGTCGTCTCGAAATGATTGTCGACAACGAAAATCATCGAATCGGCAATGATCCGCAGTTTGATTTCAAGGTCTCGAACGCCCACAAAAGTCGCTGCCTTTACGAACTGACAATGTTGTTTCGCGATACCGATCCCAAGGAAATTGCCATCAATTATGTCGAGCAGATGCATGGGCTGAAGAAAAAGCTGGCCTTGAACGCAAGACGGGTCGAGGCGCATCTGGATGCCGTGCGCGCGGTGGCCGATATTCTGCGCAGCGCCGTTCAGGATGCCGATAACGATGGTACCTATTCCCAGGAACAGTTTCTCTACAGAGAAAATTAATGGTCAAGATTGTCATTGCCGGCGTATGGGCCTGCATCGTCGCTCTCGTCGCCGTCTACTTTTCGATCCAGGTGGCCACCGCGCCACCACCGGTCGAAGAGGCCAAGGCGCCGCCGACTGAAGTGGTGCGCGGGGAAGCCATCACTGTGCCATTTCTTGAGAATGGTAAGGTGAAAGGCTATTTCATTGGCCGGTTCTCCTTCATGGTCGACAAGGAAAAAGCTGGCGCCATGCAAATGCCGATGACGGCGCTGATGACGGACCAATTGTTTACCCTGCTGGTTGGCAACTCGATGGTTGATCTGTCGAAATCGACCAAGCTCGATGTCGACGGTTTCAAGCAGGCCATCAAGACCGGCATCAACAAACGCCTCGGCAGCGATGTCATCAATGACGTGCTGATCGAGCAGTTGGACTTCCTCGGCAAGGACGATATCCGCGAAGGTGGTGGCGGCAAGCCGAAGCTGCTGCCAGCGGTCAAGATCGTTGAAGGAGAGAAGGCCCCGGAAGGTGCGGCGCCTGCGCATTGATACGAACGGCCATTGAAGAGGCGGTTGGTACTCCGGTTTCGAATATTTCAAGCGTTTGATGCATTTGAAATATTCGAAATCCTTTGAAGGGCGAGGATGCGGTTCACATCTTTGCGCCTTCTTATGAGAGGCATGGCTGGAACGATCACGGTAAACGAAGTATAAACGAAAAGCCTGTATTTCTAGCGGGCTACTTAAGTCGGATTTTATGCCTGCCTGCTAGTCTGGGCTTGGTTTCAATCTGGCTCGTCATATTTATGAACACCGTTAACAAGCGCAAAGCCCCCGTCGCAGATGCTGATGAGCAGATCAGCACGGCGCGCCTTATTCATAGGGTTCGCCAGGATCTGGCCGGAGACTGGGGTCGCCTCCATCATGATGATGAGTTCCACCCAATGAACCTGATTTCAACAGCAGAGCAGATTGCCCCAAAAAAGATCCTGTTCGGCATGCCGATCTTTGATCTCTCCTGGGTTTCAGGCCTCAGCCTGATCGCCCAATATGCGGCAACGCCTGGTGCGCATGCGCAGGTCTCCTTCCTCAATGCCAATAATATCAATATCATGCTCAAGGACTCAGCCTATCGCGATGTCCTTAAAGGACATATCGTCCTGCCGGATGGGATTGGCATGGATCTGGCGGCGAGCATCATCGACGGCGAGCCCTTTGCGGCCAATCTGAACGGTACGGATTTCGTGCCAGCGCTCTTTACCTATATGGAAGAGCCGCGCCGCATCGGCCTGATCGGCGCAAAGCCCGGTGTGCTGGCAGGTGCTGTCGCCCGCTTCCGCAAACATGCGCCATGGCACGAATTCGTACCGGTGGCCGACGGCTTTTTCGATAGCGAGGAGCTGCCGATCATTCTCGAACGGCTTGAGGACGCCAAGATCGACGTGCTGCTGGTCGGCATGGGCACCCCCTTGCAGGAAAAATGGATTGCCCAGCATATCAAGCCGCAGCATGCGCGTGTGGTGTTCGGCGTCGGCGCTCTGTTCGATTTTGTCTCCGGCACCATGCCACGCGCACCGCAATGGATGCGCAAGATCCGCTGTGAGTGGCTCTACCGTTTGACACGGGAGCCGAGCCGGTTGTGGCGCCGCTATCTGATCGGTATTCCGGTTTTTCTCTTTTATGTGCTGCGCTTCAAGCTGTCGGCCCGCCGCGACAAGGCGGACGCGCAACAATAACGGCCCCTCAACCCGCCTTCACGGATCACGATGATTTTTTAATGCCAGCCCGTGTTTTTACGTTTGAAAGCGCTGATGGCAGTGGTAGCTACCGTTGTCCCATGAGCCAGATTTGAGATGGCTCGTAAGCCTTTCAGCGAGAGGAAATCCAGCGTGGCAACGGTGATTGACGGAAAACAGGTTGCGGCATCGGTTCTTGACAGGGTCAAGGCATGTTCGGCGACATTTGAGGCGGACACCGGCGGCAAGATTGGTCTTGTCGTGGTGATTGTTGGTGATGATCCGGCCAGCCATGTTTATGTCAGTTCCAAAGGCAAGATGGCCAAGGAATGCGGTTTCAATTCCGTTCAGTATAAACTGCCTGAAGAGACATCGCAGCAGGAGCTTTTAGCGCTTGTTCAGACGCTGAATGGTGATTCATCTATTCATGGGATTCTGGTGCAACTGCCTTTGCCCAAGCATATTGATAGTGAACTCGTCATCCAATCCATTCTGCCAGAAAAGGATGTGGACGGGTTGCATGTCGTCAACGCGGGCAAGCTGGCGACCGGCGATTTGGAAACGGGAATGATTTCCTGCACCCCGGCTGGTTCCATGCTGCTGGTACGGCAAATTCATGGTACCGATCTCTCCGGCCTCAATGCGCTGGTCATTGGCCGCTCCAACCTGTTCGGTAAGCCAATGGCGCAGCTCCTGCTCAATGCCAATGCCACCGTCACCATTGCTCATTCCCGCAGCCGGAACGTATCGGTGCTGGCCCGCCAGGCGGACATTCTGGTGGCGGCTGTTGGCCGCGCAGAGATGGTGAAGTCCGATTGGATCAAGGATGGTGCTACGGTGATTGACGTTGGTGTCAATCGTGTTCCGGCCCCTGAGAAAGGCGAGGGCAAGACCAAGCTGGTCGGAGATGTGGCCTATGGGGAATGTGCTGTCAAAGCCGCTGCCATCACCCCCGTTCCCGGTGGTGTCGGCCCGATGACCATCGCCATGCTGATGGCCAATACGGTGATTGCGGCCTATCGCAGCGCAGGCAAGCAGCCGCCGAAATTCTGAGTCATTTTCCAGGTGCCGGGCCGGTCGAGGCCCGGATCACCAGTTCGGCCTGCCAGATTTCCTGGAGGGGAGGCCCGTTCGGGGGCTGGGCAATGTCGGCGATCAGCCGTTGCGCCACCCGCCTTCCAGCGTCTCGGAGCGATGAGCGTGTCGTGGTGAGCGGCACCCGGAAATGCTCCGGCTTTAGCAGCGGCAGGTCGTCGTCATGGGCGACCAGCGAAATATCCTGACCCACCGTCAGCCCGGCATCGTTGATGGCCCGCACAGCCCCCAGCGCCAGCACTGTACTGGCGCAGAGGACGGCGGTTGGACGCTCTGGCTGATGGAGCAGGGCGCTCATTTTCCGGTAGCCCCACTCATCAGTCATGAGTGTATGGCTGATTGCCTCCGGCGGCAGGACAAGGCCTGCGGCTGCAAGCGCCTTTTGCGTGCCTTGCAATCGGCGCAGGGCGAAATCGAGGTCTGCCGGGCCGTTCAAAAGCGCAAATCGGCGGTGGCCAAGCCCGATCATCAGATCCGTCGCCTGCCGGAAAGCGCCTTCATTGTCGATATCAAGATAGGGATAGTCCTCGGCAATGCCTTGAGAGCGGCCATGCACGATGAAGGGCACCGAAAGCGATTTCGCCATGGCAATGCGCGGATCATTGGCCCTGAGATAGGCGAGGTAAAAGGCATCCACCGCGCCGCTGCCGACCAGGCCGCGAATGGCCTGCTCTTCCGCCTGGGGATGGGCCGGAATGATGACGAAGTGAAATTCATGCTGAAGACAGGTCTCGGCAAGCCCACTCTGGAATTCCGCGAAATGGATGTCGGAGCTATGATCCGGGGAAATCGGCATGACCAGTCCTAGCGAACCGGCCTTGCCGGTTGCCAGCCGCAGGGCTGCGCGGTTTGGCCGGTAGCCGGTCTCAGCAGCGGCCTTGGCAACGCGCTGGCGGGTCTCTTCGTTGACCTCCGGATAGCCGTTCAATGCCCGGCTGATCGTCGTCTGCGACAGGCCGAGCATCTGCGACAATTGCTTCAAATTCACGAGGCTTCTCTCTCCCTATGCCTGGGTCTCCCGCGCCCAAAGCGCTTGCAAATTATCAGCAGGGGCGGGCGGTGCAAATCGAAAATCTATTTTTAAAGCTGATCCCTTTCCCAAACCGGTCGCTGCTCCATTTTGAACGGGACAGAATGGCTCGGTCTTTTTTGAAAAGGCTTGACTCTGTCGCGAGCAATAGAGATGTTTGCCCACCAAAGCGCTTTGGACGCTGGATAAAGGTGATGGCAGGATCGCCCCAGCGCGGGAAACAGGCATTGGATAAAGGGAGGAATTTTGTGAAAAAACATCTGCTTATGGGAGTGGCCGCTCTGTGCTTGATCGCAGGCGTGGCAAATGGCGCCGAATTGAAGTTCAAGCCCGGCGAAGATTCCAAGTTCAACTGGAAGAGCTATGAGGAGTTTTCCAAGTCTCACCAATTGAAGGGCCAGACGATTACGATTTTCGGGCCTTGGCGTGGTGAAGACCAGGCGCTGTTTGAAAGCGTGCTTGAGTATTTCCGCCAGGCGACTGGCGCAGACGTGAAATATTCCTCCTCGGAAAATTACGAGCAGCAAATCGTTATCGACACCCAGGCCGGCAGCCCTCCCAATGTCGCCATTCTCGCCCAGCCCGGTCTGGTCGCCGATCTCGCCTCCAAGGGTGCTTTGACGCCGTTGGGTGAGGAGAATGGACAATGGTTGAAGGACAATTTCTCCGCCGGTCAGTCCTGGGTCGATCTTTCCACCTTCAAGGGCAAGGACGGCAAGCCGCTGATCTATGGCTTTCCCTACAAGATCGATATCAAATCGCTGATCTGGTATGTGCCTGAGAATTTCGAGGATGCGGGCTATGATGTGCCCAAGTCGATGGAAGAGCTGAAGGCGCTGACCGAAAAGATCGCTGCTGATGGCGGCACGCCCTGGTGCATCGGGCTTGGCTCCGGTGGTGCGACAGGTTGGCCCGCGACCGATTGGGTCGAGGATATGATGCTCCGGCTCTATCCAGCTGATGTCTACGATAAGTGGGTGAAGAACGAGATCAAGTTTGACGATCCGCAAGTTGTCAAGGCCATCGAGGATTATGGCTGGTTCTCGCGCAATCCGAAATTCGTCGATGGCGGCGCAGCGGGCGTGGCCTCCACCGATTTCCGTGACAGCACTAAGGGTCTGTTTACCTCACCGCCGAAATGCTACCTGCATCATCAGGCATCCTTCATTCCGTCCTTCTTCCCGCAAGGAACGGTCGTTGGCCAGGATGTCGATTTCTTCCCAACCCCGAATTACGCCAGCAAGCCTGAACTCGGAAATCCGGTCGAAGGGGCAGGTACCCTGGCGATGATCACCAAGGATTCGCCCGGTGCGCGCGCCTTTATCGACTTCATCAAAACCCCGATCGCCCATGAGGTCTGGATGGCGCAATCCGGCTTCCTGACCGCCTTTAAGGCGGCCAACCAGGAAACCTATGCCAACGACCCCTTGAAGAAACAGGGCAAGATCCTGCTCGACGCCACGACGTTCCGGTTTGATGGTTCCGACCTGATGCCGGGCAAGATCGGTGCAGGTGCCTTCTGGACCGCCATGGTCGATTATGCCGGCGGCAAATCCGCCGACGAAGTCGCCAAGGGAGTCCAGAAATCCTGGGACGGCCTGAAATAACACCGCAATAGCCAGGTATCGCAGCCTCAATTTGCTGCGATGCCTGGCATGCATATCGATAAGATGGGTTGGGAGGCCGGGTCCGTGGAACAGCTTTTATACGCATTGATCACCATCGTTATCGGCGTGGGTGCGGCGCTGGCCTATTTCTTTGGGTCAAACTTCATTCTCGACCGGCTGTTTCCCTCCAATATCCCGGATCTCTCCCGCGCCTCGCGCAATCTGCGGATCGCAGGCCAGATCAGGCCTTGGCTGTTTTTAGGTCCGGCGCTGCTGTCTCTTGGTATTTACCTGGTCTATCCGCTGTTTTCGTCGATTGCCTATTCGTTCTACGACCGCACTGGCACCCAGTTCGTCGGTCTGGACAATTACCGCTGGATGATTTTCGACGGGGAGTTTCATCTGTCGATCTTCAACAATATCCTCTGGCTGATCGTGGTGCCGACCGGTGCCACTCTGTTTGGGTTGATCATCGCGGCGCTGACCGACCGGATCTGGTGGGGCAATATCGCCAAGTCGCTGATTTTCATGCCGATGGCGATTTCCTTTGTCGGCGCCTCGGTGATCTGGAAATTCGTCTATGATTACCGTGACGCGAATGCCGAGCAGATCGGCCTGCTCAATGCTGTTGTCGTCTGGTTCGGCGGCACGCCGCAGGTATGGATTTCTCTGCCGTTCTGGAACAATTTCTTCCTGATGGTCATCCTGATCTGGATCCAGACCGGTTTTGCTATGGTTCTGCTGTCGGCGGCACTGCGTGGTATTCCTGAGGAAACCATCGAGGCTGCGGTGATCGATGGCGCCAATCCCTGGCAGATTTTCATGAAGATTAAGGTGCCGCAGATCTGGAGCACGATTGCCGTGGTCTGGACGACGATTACCATCCTAGTGCTGAAGGTCTTCGATATCGTGCTGGCCATGACCAATGGCCAATGGCAGACTCAGGTTTTAGCCAATCTAATGTTCAACTGGATGTTCCGAGGCGGTGAAGATTACGGGCGAGGCGCGGTGATTGCCGTGGTGATCATGCTGATGGTGGTGCCGATCATGATTTGGAATATCCGCAATGCACGCCGCGAAATGGGAGGCAATTGAGATGCGCACACGGGCTCTCTCGCCACTGAATATCGCGGTCAATCTGACGGTGCTGCTGCTGGTCGTGATATGGACGATCCCAACGGTGGGTCTGTTGGTGACGTCCGTGCGCGACAAGAACCAGATTGTCGCCTCCGGCTGGTGGACAGCCCTGACCAGTTCAAGCCAGAAGGGGATCTACCGGGCGCCGGGACCTGAAGCGCAAAAGCAGGAGGGCGCGCTCTACGTGATATCAGGCAATGTGCTTGATGAGCCCCAAGGCAAGGTCAGCGCTTTCGGCACGTCCAGCCTCAAGGCGGAAGAGTTTGAAGCGGGTACAACGGCGAGCCTGAAGGATGGTCAGACGTTGACGGTCGCCGAAGATGGCACATTCAAGTTGACCTCGACGACCTCCTTTGACGGCTCGCGCGGCCAGCGTATTTTCTTCACCGCCAAACTGCCGCCACGCTTCAGCCTCGACAATTACCGAACCGTGCTGAATGCCGAGGGCATCGGCAAATCCTTCATCAATTCGCTGACGGTTTCCATTCCCGCCACCATTATTCCCATTCTGGTGGCCGCCTTTGCCGCCTATGCGCTGGCCTGGATGCCCTTTCCCGGACGCTCTCTCTTGCTTGCGGGTATTGTCGGCCTGCTGGTCGTGCCGCTGCAAATGTCGCTGATCCCGCTACTGCAGATCTATAATGATGTCGGGGAGTTTTTTGGGGTGCCGTCCAAGACCTATCTTGGCATCTGGCTGGCGCATATGGGTTTTGGCCTGCCGCTCGCCATCTATCTGCTGCGCAATTACATCGCTGGACTGCCGCGTGAAATCATGGAATCCGCGCGGGTCGACGGCGCTAGCGATTTTGAGATCTTCATCAAGATCGTGCTGCCACTGTCCTATCCGGCGCTGGCGTCCTTTGCGATCTTCCAGTTTCTGTGGACCTGGAACGACCTGCTGGTTGCTATGGTGTTTCTGGGGACTGGCAATGAGGAACTGGTGCTGACCGGCCGCCTCGTCAACCTGCTCGGCTCGCGTGGTGCCAATTGGGAAATTCTCACGGCATCCGCCTTCATCACCATTATCGTGCCGCTTTTGGTGTTTTTCGTGCTGCAACGCTATCTGGTGCGCGGCTTGCTGGCCGGCTCCGTCAAGGGTGGCTGATCGCGTTTTCGACGGCTTGTTTTTCCTTCCTCCCTCAATCTCCAACAGGCCAAAATTTCCAAGAGGACAGATATTCATGACTGCTGCTTCCGATAGTGTCGCAATGCCGGACAAGGACTGGTGGCGCGGCGCGGTCATCTATCAGATTTATCCCCGCTCGTTCCAGGATTCCAACGGCGATGGCATTGGCGACCTGAAGGGCATCACCGCCCGCCTGCCGCATGTGGCAGGCCTCGGTGCCGATGCAATCTGGATTTCGCCGTTCTTTACCTCGCCGATGAAGGACTTTGGCTATGATGTTTCCAATTACGTCGATGTCGATCCAATGTTCGGAACGCTCAACGATTTCGACGCGCTGATTGCCGAAGCCCATCGCCTCGGCATCAAGGTGATGATCGACCTGGTGATCTCCCACACGTCAGACCAGCATGCGTGGTTTGTCGAAAGCCGCTCGAGCCGCATCAATGCCAGATCCGACTGGTATGTCTGGTCCGATCCAAAGCCGGATGGCACGCCGCCGAACAATTGGCTGTCGATTTTCGGCGGGTCCGCCTGGCAATGGGACCCGAGCCGGATGCAATATTACCTGCACAACTTCCTGACCTCGCAGCCCGATCTCAACATGCATAATCCGCATGTGCAGGAGGCGGTGCTGGATGCTGTCCGGTTCTGGTTGAAGCGTGGCGTTGACGGGTTCCGTTTGGACACCATCAATTTCTACTTTCACGATCTGGCCTTGCGCGACAATCCGGCCCTGGACCCGGAACGGCGCAATGCGGCCACGGCACCGGCGGTCAATCCCTATAATTTCCAGGAGCATATCTACGACAAGAACCAGGCGGAAAACCTGGAATTCCTCAAGCGCTTTCGCTCCGTGCTGGATGAGTTTCCAGCGATTGCCGCCGTTGGCGAAGTCGGGGACAGCCAATACGGGTTGCAAATCGCCGGGCAGTACACGTCCGGCGGCGACAAGATGCAGATGTGCTATGCCTTCGAATTCCTTGCGCCTGACCCTGTGACACCGGCGCTGGTCGCCAATACCCAGAAGGCCTTCCAGGATGCCGCCCCTGAGGGCTGGGCTTGCTGGGCGTTTTCCAACCATGATGTTGTGCGCCATGTCAGCCGCTGGGGCGCCAACGTTGCCGACCGTGCTGCCTTCGCCAAGCAGATGGCCGCACTGCTGATGACCCAGCGTGGCTCGGTCTGCATCTATCAGGGCGAGGAACTGGGGCTGACCGAAGCCGATATCTCCTTCGAGGATCTGCAGGACCCCTATGGCATCCAGTTCTGGCCGGAATTCAAGGGGCGCGACGGCTGCCGCACGCCGATGGTCTGGGATACGCTGGCCAAGCAGGCCGGTTTCAGCGCCGCCGACAAGACCTGGTTGCCAATCCCGGTCGAACACAGCCTCAACGCTGTCCATGTCCAGGAAGGGCATGACGATAGCGTGCTGGAACACTATCGGCGTTTCCTGCATTTCCGCCGCACGCTGCCAGCGCTGATCAAGGGCGAGATCGCCTTCCATACGGTGACGGAGACCGACCTCGTCTATTCCCGCAGCCTGGACGGCGAGACAATATTGTGCGGCTTCAACATGTCTGCCGAACCGGCAGAACTGTCTTTGCCGGATGGAAATTGGCAGGCTCTGGAGGGCCATGGTTTTGCCGGGAGTGTCACAGGTGGCAAGATCAGCCTTCCAGCCTGGGGCGCCTGGTTCGGTCGCGGTTAAACGCTGAAACTAACAAACGGTTATCTGTCCGGCTCATGGCGAGCCGGACAGATCCAAAAACGAGGAGGGGGAGGACAATGGCAAGCTTGGTCCTGAAAGACATTCGCAAGGCCTATGGACAGGTCAAGGTGCTGCACGGCATCGACCTAGACATCGCCAAGGGCGAGTTCGTGGTGTTTGTCGGTCCGTCCGGCTGCGGCAAATCCACGCTTTTGCGGATGATTGCCGGACTGGAAGATATTACCAGCGGCGAGATGCGCATTGACGACCAGATTGTCAATGACGTGCCGCCCTCCAAGCGCGGCATTGCCATGGTCTTCCAGTCCTATGCGCTCTACCCGCATATGACCGTCTATGACAACATGGCTTTCGGCATGCGGATCGCCGGTGAAAACAAACAGGAAATCGAGCGGCGGGTGCGCGCCGCCGCCGCTATCCTGCAATTGGAGCCCTATCTCGACCGCTTGCCCAAGGCCTTGTCGGGCGGCCAGCGCCAGCGTGTGGCCATCGGACGGGCGATCTGCCGCGATCCGAAAGTCTTTCTGTTCGACGAACCGCTCTCCAATCTCGATGCAGCCCTTCGCGTCGCCACCCGGATTGAAATCGCCCGTCTGCACGAACAGATGTCCGATACCACGATGATCTATGTCACCCATGATCAGGTCGAGGCGATGACGCTGGCCGACCGGATTGTCGTGTTGTCGGCGGGCCGGATCGAACAGGTCGGCGCGCCGCTGGAGCTTTACGAGCGCCCCGCCAATCTGTTCGTTGCCCAGTTCATCGGCTCGCCCGCCATGAACATCCTGCCGGCCACTATCGTCGAGGCCGGGTCTGAAACGCGCATTGCGCTCAAGGATCGCTCAACCCTGTCGGTGCCGATTGCTGTGCCTACAGAAGATGCAGGCAAGGCGGCCAGTTTCGGGGTAAGGCCGGAGGATTTGACCATTGCCGCCGAAGGTCCGGCGCTGTTTGAAGGCACCGTCTCCCTGGTCGAGGCCCTGGGCGAGGTGACAATGCTCTATGTCGACGGCCCGGTCGAGGGGCAGCCGGTGGTGGTGAAACTGCCGGGCATTGCCAAGGTTGCCAGGGGCGACCGGCTGCGCTTTGCCGCAGAGGGTGAAAAGCTACATCTTTTTGATGCGCAGGGGCAAAGCTACAAGCGTTGATCGGGTTTGATTTCCCATGCATTAACTATGGTAAAAAAGGCAGGCTCGCCAAGGGGGCGGGCAGGCCGGTTTATCCATTTTCTGTTAAGTTCGTTCCCCTAGCCTGTGTCCAGTGAGGGCGTGAATGGGGTAAGCGTTATGAATACGGCAGCTGGTCAATCAAATTACCTGCGCAGGGAAGAGTCCTTCATGTATGACCGGGAAGGCCGGTTTCGCATGGAAGACACCATGAATTCCGGGCGCCTGGAATATACCGAAAAAGGCATGAGCCATATGGCGTCGCGCCGATGCGACATCATCCGTATTTCTCAGAGTGGCGCCGTCATTTCCCTGCTGACGCAGTTCAACCTTCCCAAGCAATTCTATCTTGACATTCCCGATGCCCGCATCAACAAGGTGGGCGGGTTGTTGATGAAGACCTTCCCCAACAATACTGCCGAGATTCGTTTCTTGCGGTTGTTGACCCAGAAGGAACTGGATCGGATCTTCGTGTTCAGCACCCATCCGGCCCATCGTGACCGCGTTCTGGATGTCCGCACCTGGTAATGACAGCAGGCGAGGCAGTTTTGGCCAGCCAGCGCTTTGTACGGTAGCGTACCAAACATTAAATATCAGACGCATTGGCGGGGAGCATCAAGCTCCCCGTTTTGCTGTTCGCCGGGGAGCTGCTTTGGGCCGCGGGATGGTGTATCCCTTCCTTTTCTTATCTTGCAAATATTTGATAATATTGAAGATCAGGCGCAGGTCCATGTCGATGCGCTGGGCGTCCTGACGTTTTGGTCCTACGCCTTATCCGGTAGTTTCGCGCAGTTCCGTCTGAAAGGCTTGCGCCTGCGCGCAGTGCTAAAAATGCCGTAAATCCGTGGCGTTTCCTCTATTCGCGTGAATATGAGACATTGCGATGATAAAAACCGGGTTTTGTAAACCCTTTGGTTACCAAGTTTCTTCATCCTTTAAAGACAGTCGGCGCTTGTTGCCGATGGACTGGGTCTTCTGGACCGGATCTTCAGGGCAATTGTCTCAGGCGCGGCATGCATTTGGGACAGTTGCACTCTCTTGAAGGCGGGGATGCTTGGATATCCTCCAGCCTTGGTAAAAAGTTGCGGCGTTGAGCCGCCAGCCGCTGACCGGCTGTTTGGGTACGAGTTGTGAGTATGGCGTTCGCGGTCGATTTCTTTCCCAGCACTGGCAGAACCGTTACTGGTAGGCCCGGGCGCGCAAAATCCGTCCTGGTTCCCAGGCTGATGTCCGGCGCGGCGCTCGTCGGCGGTAGCCTTGCCGCCGGTCTTTGGGTCGCCGTCACATTCAGCACTCTGCACGGTGTCGGGTTTTCACAAGCCTCTGTCTCCTCTCCCTTTTCGAGGGATATGGCCGCGGAATTCCGCAACAGCCTGGTCTTGCCAAAGCCGCCTGTCGCGGCTGTAAGGCGGGACGAAGTCCGATCTGCCCAGGTGGTGAAGGAAAAGATGGCGCAGGTCCGCCACGAGATCGCGGCCCTTTCCACTCCGGTTTCCAGGCCGCTTGACCTCGCAGGACGCGCTATCCTCGAACAGGCGCTGGCCGTCTCCATTGCCGAGCGGGCGTTGGCACAGCGCTGGAGCAACGATACCGGCAGCCAGGTCGCCGAAGCCGTGGCGGCAAAGCCGCAACCAATTCAAGCAACCGCAATGCCGCCACAGCAGGTTGCCGAGGCGATCCTGAAGACGGCGCCGCCCCTTGGACAGATAAACCAGCCGTTGTCTGCACAATTGCAGCCGGTCGCTACCGCCCTGGTCGCCGACCGCGGTCGCGATCCCGTCGCTCCGCCACAAGCTGGCCCCGTGACGATTGCTTCGGTTGAACCGCCAGCCGCCGCCAAGTCAATGCAGGTGGCCATGCTGCCGGATGTGGTGCCAGCGCCGATCAACCGGCCCAAGAGCGATCCTTTCCGCGAAGTCCTGGTTGCGCCCAAGCCTGAAACAGAAGCCGACACAGACACCTCTGCCCGGCCGCAACCGAAGACCATTCCGCTGAAATCAGCGCCGGAAAAAACCGCGCCGAAGACAGTGATGGCCTATGCCCGCTCACAGGAGGTGATGGACGACGATGAAAGCCCGTCGATCTTCCGCAAGCGCGCCTCATTGCCCGGTCGCGGCAGCGGTGTTGCCGTCTATGACATTTCCAGCGCTACGGTCTATATGCCGAATGGTGAAAAGCTGGTGGCGCATTCCGGCCGCGGCGAAAATCGCGACAATCCGCGCTCCGTTCACATCAAGAACCGTGGTGCGACTCCGCCGAATATTTATCGGCTGACCCTGCGCGAAAGCTTGTTCCATGGTGTCGAGGCCTTACGCATGACGCCGGTTGGCGGCAACAATATGTATGGCCGCGATGGCTTCCTCACCCACACATTCCTGCTACGGGTGCGCGGCGATTCCAGTGGCTGTGTGGTGTTCCAGGAATATCCGCGCTTCCTGGCCGCCTACAAGCGCGGCGATATCAAGACGCTGATCGTTGTGCCAACAGTGGCTGAACTGCCGAAATACATGGCAAAGCTGTAACACGAAGATATCTCGATATGATCACGCCGCGCTGGCAACAGCGCGGCGTTTTCGTGTTTAAACCAGATGCTGGAAAGCCAGGATGGCGCAGGTGACTGTGATGGCGCCGCCGATGCGCGTGGCAATCTGCGAAAAGGGCATCAGGCTCATCCGGTTGGCGGCGGTCAGAATGGCGATATCGCCGGTGCCGCCCTGGCCGCTGTGGCAGCCAACCACCACGGCGACATCGATGGGAAACATCTTGACCAGACGGGCGGACAGAAATCCGGTGCCAATCAATGTCAGCACGGTGCTGACCACCGTGACCACCGTTTGCAGGGTAAAGGCGCTGATAAAGGATTGCCAAGGCGTATAGGAAATGCCCATGGCAAACAGCAGGGGCCAAGTCACGATGCGCGAGAAAAACGCGTAAACTTCCCGTCCGCCGTCTTCCAGGCTTGGCGAGACCAATTGACCCAGTTTGGCAATCACGACCAGAAACAGCATGGTGATTGGGGCTGGAAAATCCAGAAGCCGCTGGGCGAGAACACCGACCAGATAGAAGGTGACGATGGTGACGCCTGCCGTGGCAATCATCGCGCGGTCCACCGGCTGTTCACCCGGCTTTTTGCCGTTGATGTCGATATTCAGCAGGCCTGCCTGTAACCGGCCTTCACCAGTGAGGTGAGGATAGCGTTTGCCGAGCACATTCAGCAGGCCACAAATCACCACCGCTGTGAAGCTGCCCAGCATGACGACGGGAATAATCTGCGCGAAAATCTCGTTCTGCGGCTGAGACAGAACGCCGGAATAGCCCATGGACAGCGGGATTGCGCCTTCGCCCAGGCCTCCGGCCATGATGGGCAGCACGACGAAAAACAGGCTATGCTCGAAGGTCATTCCCATGACGACACCAACCAGGGTGCCAACCAGCATGGCGGTTATCGAGCTGATTGCCAAAGGCACGAAAATCTTGAAAAACCCGGCAATCAGCACGCTACGATCCATGCTGAGGATGCTGCCGACAATGATGGCGGCAATATACATGTAGAGGAAATTGGAGCTCTTGACGAAACTGTCGATCGCTTCAGCGACCGGCGGCGGGATGAGGCCATAAAACACCATGGCGGACGGTACGACGAAACACAGGATCGCCGCTCCCCCCATCATGCCAAGCCATGGCAACCAGCGACCCAGTTGCATGAAGAAGAAGCCACCAAAGGACAGAATGGCAATCGACATGGTCAGGTCTGAGGGGACTTTGCCGGTGGCGGCGAAAGCGGCAATCAGCACGAATAGAAGAATATAGATTGGAACGGGAACGACGCCGATCTTCATGTCGACGATCCGCCACCATTGTTCACGCCAGCCATTGGCCGAGCCTGGTTGAAGAGGCGTGTTATCTTGCAATCTTTCGTTTTTTTGACCGGTCTGTGAAGACCCTGAATGATGATCGCTATCTGAAATTGATGACACTATGAACTCCTGTCTACTGCATAATTCCTTCAGTCGAAATCGATTTAAGGAGAAAATTATGCAGAAAATTTAATGTGTTACAGCATCGTGTGGTTGATAAAATGCACGACCCTGTAACGTCTGGGGTTCGTTTTATAGGAGCTGGCACAAAGGTAAATTAAAAAAAACCGGAGGTGTGAAGGGCGGTTATTTCATCGGAATAACCGGGGAGCGCTTGTCCCCCCCGGCATATCCTTTGAAACATATCTCCCGATCAGGCGGCGCGACGCATGCCGTGGTCGGCCTTGTGGACCTTGAACTGCGAGATCAGATTGAGCAGGTTGACGGTTTCCTCGGCCAGTTTCGATGTGCTGGCAGCAGCCTCCTCGACCATGGCGGCATTTTGCTGGGTCATCTGGTCCATCTGGTTGACGGCGGTGTTGACCTCGCTGAGACCGGTCGATTGCTCGTTTGCCGCCGTGGCAATGGATGTGACCTGGCTGGAAATGCCAATCACCTTTTGCTGAATTTCCTTCAGCGCCTCGCCGGTGCCGGTCACAAGTCTCACGCCCGTCTCCACTTCATTTGAGGACTTGGTGATCAGGGCCTTGATATCCTTGGCAGCGGTTGCCGAGCGTTGGGCCAGTTCGCGCACTTCCTGGGCCACGACCGCAAATCCCTTGCCGGCCTCGCCAGCACGGGCAGCTTCTACCCCGGCATTGAGGGCCAGAAGGTTGGTCTGGAAAGCAATCTCGTCAATCACATTGATGATCTGGGTGATTTCGTTGGAGGCTTGCTCGATGCGGCTCATGGCGGCTGTCGCGTCCTGGACGACATTGGCGGATTGCTCGGCAAATTGACGGGCTTCGGAGACCATTTTGCTGGATTCCTGCGCCCTTTCGGTCGAGGTTTTGACCGCCACGGTGATTTCTTCCAGGGCTGACGAGGTTTCTTCGAGCGAGGCCGCCTGGGTCTCTGTCCGGCGAGACAGATCGTTGGAGGCCTGGCGGATTTCATCGGCACCGCCATTGATGACATCGGCGGATTGGCGCACCTGCTCCATCAGCAGCCGCAGCTTGGTCATGGTGTCATTGACATTGGTTTGCAGCTCGGCAAACACACCTTGATACTTGCCGCTCATGGCTTCCGTCAGGTCGCCATTGGAAAGGGCGGACACAACGCGCCTGGTTTCCGCTATGCCCTTGTCCACGGAGTCGACCAGCGTGTTGACGTTATGGGCAAAGGCGTCCAGATCCGGGTTGTCGTAGTGCTTGGTGATGCGGCTTGTGAAGTCACCGGCCACTGCTGCCGAAACGACTGTGGCAATATCGGATTGCAGATCGGCATTCTTCTGCTGCAAAGCCGCTTCCTGGGCCGCCAACTGGCGAATTTTGAGGGCATTCTGCTTGAAGACATTGACGGCCTTGGCCATCAGCCCGACCTCGTTATCGTATGCGAGGCCTGGAATATCCGTTTCCAGCTGGTTGTCGGCCAGCTTGCCCATGGCCGAGGTGATCGCAAAGATCGGGCGGCTGATGCTGCGGGCGATTATGAAAGCCAGCACGGTGGCGACGACAAGGGCGAGTGCGGCGACAATAATGGCGGTGGTGATCGCATCGCGCATTGTCTCATCGATGCGAGGGCCGAGCGTGTCCTGCTCTTTTTTCAGAACCAGCTTCAAATCCTCGGCTTCCTTGCCCAGTTTGGGGCCAACGGCATTCATGACATTGTT
This sequence comes from Allorhizobium ampelinum S4, assembly GCF_000016285.1. Taxonomy (NCBI): domain Bacteria; kingdom Pseudomonadati; phylum Pseudomonadota; class Alphaproteobacteria; order Hyphomicrobiales; family Rhizobiaceae; genus Gillisella; species Gillisella ampelina. The sequence continues at coordinate 679,645 of NC_011989.1, forward strand.
GACGATGGAATCGCGCTTGGCGATGATCGCCTGCGTCTTGGTGAGATCTCTAATATAGGCGTTGAGATCATCCAGAGTGGCGTTGAACCGTTGAGCGCGCTCGGGAATGACGATGGCGGCGCTAACCTCTGTGCTGCGGGCCAGCGCATCCTGTGCCGCTGCCATCGCGGCTTCGAAATCCTTACTCTCGTTGTTCAGCAGATATTTGGTGGCCGACAAGCGCATCACGAAGGTCGAGATTTGGAACAGGGTGGCTTTGTACGCTGCGACATTATTGCCACTGCTGTCGAAATCAGCGAGCAATTGTGAGGTGGATTTTTGAATTGCGGGTCCAAGCCGGTCGAGGCTTTCACTGACGAGTTTGTCGCGTTCCGTCTGTGCCGCAACGACGGCCTTGAAGCCATTTTCATAGTCTGCAACGGCTGTCGTGAATCCTGCGGACGCGGATTTTTCGGCATCGGTGCGGGCCATGGACGAAAGATTGGCAGCACTCTCCTTGGTCGTTGCTATTCGCTTTTCAAAACTGGCAAGATTATCGGCAGAATGATTGTCTTGATACTTCAGGTAGGCCAGCCGGGCCTCCAGCATATTCGCCTGCACGCGGCCCGCTTCGTTGGTCAGCCGGGCAATGCTGCGATAATCCGAGAAATCGGATTGATTGCCGGTGTTCGAGTACACCGACATCCCTGCAATTGTAATGAGTATGGCAATGATGATGCCAAAACCACCATAAATCTTGTGGTTAAGTTTCATATTGTCGAGCATGGCTCAGTGTCCTCGTTTCGTTTCAAGATCATTTCCCATCATTTTGGGTTGTAAATTAATAAAATCTAATGTAGAGAAAAATGAATTAAATAATTGTGAAGCAATCAGGCATCGAGATTTATCGGCAAGTAAAACCGGCCGATAAATAGAAATACTGTCATTGCCGTTCCGGCCTGGAATACGGAATGAAATCAATTCTGGCCGTGCAAATGGCGAATATTTGTATTTATTTCTAATAATCTAATAAAAAAACTAAAAATTTATGAATAATAAAAAAAGGAAAGCAAAATTCGAAGATTAACGAAAAATTGTAATTTTTATATTCAATTTTCGATTGAAAATTGAATATGAAATTAAAATGATTTTGGTAATGCAAAAACTATTAAAAGCCGGGCTTTGTATTTCATTTGCAAAAAAAATCTAGTCTATTTGAATCTGAGATAGCCAGTGTTTTCAACGAGAGGATGCAGCACATCTTCGAGCTTTCGTATAATATAGGTGGCAGTAACGCTCTCGCATTCTAATCGACGCGACTGCATCGTAATTGCCATGGCTCTTTGCCAAGAGCAGCATGGCATATATCATTATTGGTTGAATTGACTGCCTATGAAAATCACCTAGGGTTGTGAAGTCGTTCGGCTTATAGAACATGATGCTATGAGTTCGCCGGTCATGCTCCCATGATGTTCGCCCACAGGGTCATTGCTTCTGAATGCTATTCGCGATGATGGCTGCTGCACATAAAGTGCACGGTGCTGTCGAGTCTGTCAGATTCAGGTTGAACCAGGCAGACTCTAACGTCTCTTGTTTTCGGAAAAACAGGTTTCTACTTTTCCTAAGATAAATTCTAGAACAGCACGCTGGCACCCTGGTCTGCCGGGCCTGCAATGCGGCGCAGCGGGGCAAACAGTTCACGTCCCATGCCGAAGTCATTATCCGCCAAGTCGATGACTTCAGGGCTGCGGCTTGCAAATTCCGCGGCATTGACAAGCACTTCCAGCGTTCCAGCCACGGCATCGAGACGGATCATGTCGCCATCGCGGATCTTGGCAATTGGTCCGCCGTCGACGGCTTCCGGTGTGACGTGGATGGCAGCAGGCACCTTGCCAGAGGCACCGGACATGCGTCCATCCGTCACCAGCGCCACCTTGAGGCCACGGTCCTGAAGCACGCCAAGTGACGGGGTCAATTTGTGCAGTTCCGGCATGCCATTGGCTTTTGGGCCTTGAAAGCGCACCACGGCAATGAAGTCGCGGTTCATCTTGCCGGCCTTGAAGGCATCCTGCATGTCCTGCTGGCTGTGGAACACCATGGCAGGCGCCTCGACAATGTGGCGTTCCGGCTTGACGGCGGAGATCTTGATCACGGCCTTGCCCATATTGCCAGTCAGCATTTTCAAGCCGCCATTCGCCTGGAACGGCGCTTCGATCCGCGACAACACTTTCGGATCGGCGCTGTCTTCGGGCGAGGGCTGGCGGTCTACGGTGCCGTCGGCGTTCAGATGTGGCTCGATCGTATAGGCGGCAAGCCCCTGGCCATAGACGGTGCGCACATCGTCATGCACAAAACCGGCGCGCAGCAATTGCTTGATCAGAAAGCCCATGCCACCGGCGGCGTGAAAATGGTTCACATCCGCAGAGCCGTTCGGATAGACGCGGGCGAGAAGCGGAATGATGTCGGAGAGGTCGGAAATATCCTGCCAGCTGAGCAGAATGCCTGCCGCCCGTGCCATGGCGATCAGGTGCATGGTGTGATTGGTGGAGCCGCCCGTGGCATGCAGGCCGACCACGCCATTGACGATGGAGCGCTCGTCGATCATCTCGCCTGACGGCGTATAGTCATTGCCAAGCGCGGTAATCGCCAGCGCCCGCTTGGTGGCTTCGCGGGTCAGCGCATCGCGCAGCGGCGTGCCGGGATTGATGAAGGAGGCGCCGGGCATGTGAAAGCCCATGATTTCCATCAGCATCTGATTGGAATTGGCCGTGCCGTAGAACGTGCAGGTGCCGGGGCCGTGATAGGATTTGGACTCGGCTTCCAGCAGTTCGGCCCGGCCTACCTTGCCCTCGGCATAGAGCTGGCGAATGCGGGTCTTTTCGTCATTCGGCAAGCCCGTGGTCATCGGCCCAGCCGGAATAAACACGGAAGGGAGATGACCGAATGTCAACGCAGCAATCATCAGGCCGGGGACGATCTTGTCGCAGACGCCGAGAAACACCGCCGCATCGAACATGTTGTGGCTGAGACCGATGCCGGCCGCCATGGCGATCACATCGCGGGAAAACAGCGAAAGCTCCATACCGGGCTGGCCCTGCGTGACGCCATCGCACATGGCGGGCACGCCGCCTGCCACCTGTGCGACGCCGCCCACTTCGCTGGCTGCCTGGCGGATCAGCGCCGGATAGGTTTCAAACGGCTGATGCGCCGAAAGCATATCGTTGTAGGCGGTGATGATGCCGAGATTGGGGACGGTGTCGCCAGCAAGTGCGGCCTTGTCCCCGGGGGAACAGACCGCAAAGCCATGGGCAAGATTGCCGCAGGCCAAAGAGCCACGGTTCACGCCCTTGCCAGCGGCCCGGCGAACGCGATCCAGATAGGCCTCGCGGGTTGGCTTGGAGCGCTCGACAATGCGCTTGGTGATGGTTTCGATACGGTGATCGGCACTCATGGAAAGCATCCTTCCTGAAAAGGGCAGGGGCGGCGACCTTGGCGCTCGCTAGAGCGCTGCGGTCGCCCGCGCTATTGGGCCTCGTTCGTCAAGGCCGCATCGCTTTTGATACCAGCCTGGCTATCAGGGCGTTCTGATCGAGATCAGGGCGCCCAGTAAATATCGACAGGTGTTTCAGCCCGGGCCAGTACGGCGCGAACAGGCATTTCCGTCTCGTCCGTCCCCGCCAGCGCCTTGTCCAGCACCGCCTGCTTTTCCGCGCCCTCGATATGGACAATCAGCAGACCGGCATCGGCGAGGCTGGAGAAAGACAAGGTCAGGCGCGGCTCGCCAGCACCCGGCGCTTGCATGGTGATCACCCGGGGCGGGAGGGTCAGGTCAAGCGCGTCTTCCAGATTGTCGCCACCGGGGAAGAACGAGGCGGTATGGCCATCGGTTCCCATGCCGAGGATAACCACGTCGAGCGGCGTGCCAAGGTCGGACACCGCATCGCTGGCCACCGCAGCCGCAGCCTCGATGGTCTCTTCCGGCGCATAGAGCGGCACGAATTCGGCCTCGGCGGCCTGGTTCTTCAACAGATGCGTGGCAACCAGCAAATGGTTGGAACGCGGATTATCCTCAGGCACGAAGCGCTCATCGACCAGCGTCACCGAGACCTTGTCCCAATCCAATTCCTTTTGCGACAGTGCCTCGAAGAAGGCCTTTGGCGTGGAGCCGCCGGAGACAGCCAGCGAAGCTGCACCGGAGGCGGTAATTGCCTCCATCAGCGCTGCGGCCACCCGGTCGGCTAGCGCTGTTGCCAGCGCCGCGCCAGTGTCAAAGCTATGCAATGTATGCGCCATGATGCCGATGCCCTCAGTCATTCTCGTGCCAAGTGCGACCGTCACGCTCGATCAGCGCGATGGCCTGGCTTGGTCCCCAGGTGCCCGATGTATAGCCCTGCGCCCGCTGACCAATTTCTTCCCAGCTCTTCAGGATCGGATCGACCCAGTTCCAGGCCGCTTCCACTTCGTCGCGGCGCATGAACAGCGTCTGGTTGGAACGGATCACGTCCATCAACAGGCGCTCATAGGCATCGGGATTGCGCACGCCGAAGGATTCGGCAAAGCTCATATCCAGCGGTACATGGCGCAGACGCATGCCGCCCGGACCTGGATCCTTGATCATCAACCATTGCTTGACGCCTTCGTCCGGTTGCAGGCGGATAACCAGCTGGTTGGCCTCGATGCGACCGACATCGCCGAAGATCGAATGGGGGATCGGCTTGAACTGGATGACGATTTCCGAAACGCGGCCTGCCAGACGCTTGCCGGTGCGCAGATAGAACGGCACGCCCGCCCAGCGCCAATTATTGATCTCGGCCTTGATGGCGACGAAGGTTTCCGTGTCGGAACTATCGCCCAACTCTTCCGTGTAGCCCTTCACCGCGCCACCCGCCGAAGCACCGGCCTTGTACTGGCCGCGAACGGTCATTTTTTCAACATTGGAGGCGTCGATTGGCTTCAGTGCCCGCAGCACTTTCAGCTTTTCATCACGCAGCGCCTCTGAGTTCATCGAGGATGGGGCTTCCATGGCAACGAGGCAAAGCAATTGCAGGATATGGTTCTGCACCATGTCACGCAGCGCGCCCGCCTTGTCGTAATAGGTGACACGGCCTTCCAGCCCGACGGATTCGGCCACGGTGATCTGCACATGGTCGATATGGGCGGAATTCCACAGCGGCTCATAGAGCGCATTGGCAAAGCGCAGCGCCATTAGGTTCTGCACGGTTTCCTTGCCGAGATAATGGTCGATGCGGAAGATCTGCTCTTCCTTGAACACCTTGCCAATGGTGTCGTTCAGCGCCTGCGCCGAGGCCAGATCGCGGCCAATCGGCTTTTCCACCACGATGCGGGTGGATTTGGTGATCAGCTTGTGATCGCGGATCTTGTCGGCGATATCGCCGAAAATCGACGGAGACACAGCGAGATAGAAGGCGCGCACGATGTCCTTGCCGGTGTCCAGCAGCTTTTTCAGCGTGTCCCAGCCCTTGTCGTCCTTGGCATCGACAGACACATAATGCAGCCGGTCGAGAAAGCGCTTGACCTGGCTTTCTTCCAATTCGTCTTCTTTCAGGAATTCTTTCAGGGCCTTATGGGCGAATTCACGGTATTCCGCATCCGTCATCGGCGAGCGGGACGCCCCGATGATCCGGGTCGGCTCTGTGAGCTGGCCGGCCAACTGGCGGTGATAAAGGGCCGGCAGAAGCTTGCGCTCGGCAAGATCCCCGGTGCCGCCAAAGACGACATAGTCAAAGGGTTCGACAGGAATAATCTGGCTGCTCATACGGGCATCTCTCATTCATGGCCATTGGCAAAGCCAATGGGCAAGGCTGTTGGATCGGGTTATAATTCAATCGATTTAAAAAAGCCAGTCCTAGCGTTTCTAAAACGCCCGACCCTTCTAAAACGAAAGCGTGAATAGCGTTCCTTCAAAAACGGTCGCGCAGGGCATACCAGCTGAGCGCCAGGAACAGAAGCGGCGAGCGCAGCCGGGACCCGCCTGGAAAAGCCGGAACCTTTAACTCCTTCAACAGGTCCAACTCGCTGGTTTCTCCCAGAACCGATTTGGCAAACAGCGTACCGCAATAGTTTGACAACATCACGCCATGACCGGAATAACCCGCGACGGAAATCACCCCAGGCATCACCTCGCGGGCAAAGGGCTGGCGGTTCATGGTGATGCCGACCGAACCGCCCCAGGCATGGGTCATCTCGATGCCTTTCAAGGCCGGATAGATCTCGCTGATCTGGCGGCGGATATGGTCGGAAATGTCGCGCGGGCTATCGGCGGTATAGGCTTCGCGGCCGCCAAACAGCAATTGCCCGTCGCGGGTCTTGCGGAAATAGCGCACCACGAACCGGCTGTCGGCGACCGCTTCCGAGCCGGGCAGGATGTCCGGAAAATCCTTGAGCGGCACGGTGGCACCAATGAAGGAGCGGATCGGCATGACATGGGCCGCCGTCACCGGCTCCAGATTGCCGATATAGGCATTGGTGGCGATCAGCACATGGCGGGCGGTAATCGTGCCTTTCGGCGTTTCGATCATGGTTCTGCCGCCGCTTTGGGCAATCGATGTGGCCTTGGTCATTTCATGCAGGCGGGCACCGGCATTCTTCGCCACTTTCGCCAATCCCACCAGCAGTTTCAGCGGGTGGATATGGCCGGTGCCGATATCGCGGATGCCGCAGTAATAGGCGGAAGAGCCAAGCCGCGCCGCCGTTTCCTCGCGGTCCATGAACTGCATATGCGGATAATCGAACCGGGTCGCGGCAATCTCGACGCTCTTGCGATACTCCTTGTCCTTGCCGCGCTTGTGCTCGACATTCAGCTGGCCGGGCATGAACTCCATGTCGATCTGGTGTTCACGGGCAAAATCCAGAATATAGCGTTTGGCGTGTTCGGCCATATCGAACAGCGCCTTGGCGCGCTCAAAACCAAATTCGGCTTCAAGCTCCTCCGGCCAGGCGCGCTGGCCGGTGCCGAACTGGCCGCCATTGCGCCCTGAGCCGCCATCACCAAACCGCCCGCCCTCAATCAGCACTACACTGACACCGGCGCGCGCCAGCGTGTAGGCTGCCTGCAAGCCGGTATAGCCGCCGCCGACAATGGCGACATCGGTGGTGGTCGAACCATCCAGCGGTTCGTATTCAGGGCGTTCGCCCACGGTGGCCTGGTACCAGGAAAGGCCGGGTGCAATCGGGCTTTGCCACATGCGAAGCTCCTTTTTGAATGCTGCAAGGCGGCCCGCCTGGGACAAGCGGGCACCATGACAGCTGTATGGATCAGACGTTCAGCAGCAGGAATTCACGCTCCCAGGGGCTGATAACCTGCATGAAGGTCTCGAATTCGCCGCGCTTGACGCCTGCATAGATATCGATGAAGGCGCGGCCAAACACGGTTTCGAAATCCGGTTCGCTTTCCAACAGGGCGACCGCCTCCAGCAAGCCGCGTGGAAGCTCAATGGAGCCTTCATTGGCGGTATCTGCCGTCGGGGCTGTCGGCTCGATGGCCTTGCAGATGCCGAGATAGCCGCAGCCAAGCGAGGCGGCCAGCGCCAGATAGGGATTGGCATCTGAGCTTGGCAGCCGGTTTTCCACCCGCCGCGCCGCTGCATCGGAAATCGGCACCCTGAAGGCCGTGGTGCGGTTGTCATAGCCCCAGGCATTATTGACCGGGCAGGCCATGTCGGGCGTCAGGCGGCGATAGGAATTGACATAGGGCGCCATCATCACAAGCGCAGTCGGCACGTATTTCTGCATGCCTCCGATGAAGTGGAAAAATTCTGACGACGGCGAGCCATCAGCCTTTGAAAAGATATTGCGCCCAGTTTCAATATCCACCACCGATTGGTGGATATGCATGGCAGAACCCGGCTGGCCCTGCATCGGTTTTGCCATGAAGGTCGCAAAGATCCCGTGTTTCAATGCCGCTTCACGAATGGTGCGTTTGAACAGGAAGACCTGGTCGGCAAGCTCAATCGGATCGCCATGCCGCAGGTTGATTTCCAGCTGGGCCGGGCCTTCCTCATGAATCAGCGTGTCGATTTCCAGGCCCTGCTTGGCCGAGAAGTGATAGATATCGTCGATCAACTCGTCGAATTCGTTGATCCCGGCGATGGAATAGCCCTGGCCGCCGATGATCGAACGGCCCGACCGGCCTTTCGGCGGATGCAGCGGGTAATCCGGGTCCTCGTTCTTGGCGACCAGGTAGAATTCGATTTCCGGGGCGACGACCGCCTTCCAGCCCTTTTTCTCGTAGAGGCTGAGGACGTTTTTAAGCACGTTGCGCGGCGTGTAGCTGACATCCTCGCCTTCGGTGCCGACGATGTCACAGATCACCTGCGCGGTCGGATCGGTCTCCCAGGGCACGACCGACAGCGTCGAGAGATCCGGCAAGAGTTTAATGTCGCTATCGCGGCTATCATAGCGGAAATTGCCGGTTTCATCGGGATATTCGCCTGAGATCGTGTGGCGATAAAGCGCTGACGGCAGGGCAAGCGATGTGTTGCTGGTGAATTTCGAGCTTGGCATCATCTTGCCGCGCGGCACACCGGCCAGATCCGGCGTGATGCATTCGATATCCTCGATACCGCGGGAGCGCAGCCAGGAGGCCGCTTCTTTCCAGGTCTTGACCCCGCGCGTCGGGCTGATATCTGGGGGTATGCCTGCTTTTTTGGACGCCGCGCCCTTGGGTCTGAGCATTGTCTTTTTTGCAGGCATGTCTCACCGGATCTGTGTTGATAATGATGCCATCATATCCGCCTCGCTGGAATTGGCGAGGGTGAATATGCAATTGACATCGCTTTGCCGATCTAAAACACAACAGGCATGGCGATGATGACGAGGACATGACATTGGACAAGCGGGTGGATGTGGTGGTGATCGGGGCCGGGGCCGCCGGCATGATGGCGGCGATCCGGGCTGGCCAGCGGGGCCGGTCTGTGGCCGTGCTTGATCACGCCAAGGCGCCGGGCGAAAAGATCCGCATTTCCGGCGGCGGGCGCTGCAATTTCACCAATGTCAATGCCGGACCAAAGAACTATCTCAGTTCCAATCCGCATTTTGCCAAATCGGCGCTTGCCCGGTTCACCCCTGCCGATTTCATCGCCATGGTCGAGCGCCACCGGATCGGCTGGCATGAAAAGACACTTGGGCAATTGTTCTGCGATGACAGCGCCAAGGATATTATCCGCATGCTGCTGGAAGAGATGCGCGCCGCCGGTGCAAAGCTGCATATGCAGACCGACATCCGGGCTGTCGAGAAGACACTGGACGGTTTCCGCGTCGAGACCTCTGAAGGTGCGATCGCCTGCCAGTCGCTGATCGTCGCCACCGGCGGCAAATCCATCCCGAAAATGGGTGCGACCGGCTTTGCCTATCGCCTTGCCGAACAATTCGGCCTCGCCCTGCTCGAGACCCGCCCGGCCTTGGTGCCGCTGACGCTGGAGCCTGGACTGCTGGAGGAACTGGCGCCGCTATCCGGCATGGCCGTTGATGCGCTGGTGCGTCATGGCAAGACCGAGTTTCGGGAGGCGCTGCTGTTTACCCATCGCGGCCTAAGCGGCCCGGCCATCCTGCAAATCTCCTCCTATTGGCGCGAGGGCGACGCAATCACCCTCTCTCTGCAACCGGAGCTGGACTTTCTGGATCTGTTGAAAACCGCCCGGCGCGACAATGGCCGTCAGGCGGTGCAGACGGTTTTGGGCCAATATTTGCCGAAGCGGCTAGCGCAATACTGGACGGAACGCCATGGCCTGGAAAAGCCGCTGGCCGACCTGTCCGACAAGGTCCTGGCGGGCATTACTGATGCCTTGCGCAACTGGCAGATCAAACCGGCGGGATCGGAAGGCTATCGTACCGCCGAAGTAACCCTTGGTGGGGTCGACACCCAGGCGCTGGACTCCAAGACCATGCAGGTCAAGACGGTGCCGGGTCTCTATTTTATCGGCGAAGCCGTGGATGTCACGGGATGGCTGGGTGGCTATAATTTCCAGTGGGCCTGGGCGTCTGGCCATGCGGCGGGCCTTGCGGCATAGTCATTTCCTTCCAAACCCGACGATACGATTTGTTTACCGCAATTGTGTCCTGCCGCGCCAAGTCTTGCTTCATGCCGCATTCCCGCCACCATCTTTCAATAGTTGTTAATATACCTCAGTCATCGTGATCTTCCGCCTCGTTGTTTTGCTGTTTTTCGGGACGGGTTAGGGTTACGATCAAGGTCGGGGTGATTCCCCGCTTAACTTTTGGAAAGTGCTGCCAATGAACAGACCCATCCGGAAGGCCCGCGCCATTGCTATTACCAAGGCGCGTGACGATCAGAACAAGCTTATCCTTCGCAGCGCGGGTCTCGGCCTGATGGCCTGCTTCATGGTCTATGGCCTGATGCTGATCGGCGTTATCGGCTGATCAGACCTTGGCGCCTGCGGCAAAGCGGCGATTGTCGCTTCCGCCTGCGCATCCATATCTTCCGGCGCACACCTGCGACGCTTTCCCATGCCGAAAAGCTTGGAAAAGATCCTTCTTAGGCGCGGCCAGGATGGCTCACTGTAAAACGTGTAAAACGCATCCTCTTGCTGGGCTGGCGTCAATGCATGGCGGTTGATCGCCGCCCGTCGTATGGTCTCCTGAAAGGCAAGCAATCCGATAAAGTCCATGACCGTCATCTCCAGTGTTCTGGAGAAGGCTAGCGTTTCATGGATGATGGATATATCGCCGAGTTTGCGCTATATCGTTCACTCATGAAAAACCTGCCCTGGGATACCTACCAGCTCTTCATTGATGTGGCGCGAAACGGCGGGCTGACCGGGGCTGTCCAGTCCACCGGCCTCAGTGCCGCCACCCTTGGCCGGCGGATGGTGGAGCTGGAGCAAAAGCTGGGCCGGATTCTGTTTCATCGCGCCCAGACGGGGTATACGTTAACGGTAGATGGCCGTGCCCTGCTCGATCACCTGAAATCCTTTGAGGCGGCGGAGCGCGGCATTGATCTCTGGCGCCAGCAGACGTCGCAGCCAGCACTGGTGCGGGTGACAGCGGGAACATGGATTTCCTGGCTGATCGCCCAGAACCTGCCGAAGCTGTGCCGGAGCAATGATCGCTTTCGGCTCGATCTGCATATTACCGAAGAGCGCGCTGCCCTTGCGCATCGCGAAACCGATATCGGTATCCGGGCTTTCGAGCCACAGGAGAGCAATCTTGCCAGGGTCCCGCTCGGCGAGGTTGCTTACGCGGCCTATCGCCACCGCCTTGCCGACGAACTGGAAGGGCAGCCCTGGATCGCGGTCGCGCAGGATGCGGCAATCTCGGCCTATTTGAAGTGGCCGCATCAGCATAAGGCCGAACAGATCCTGATCACCGTCAACCGCCCGCGCTCCCTCAAGGATATGGCAGTCTCGGGCATGGGCCTTGCGGTCCTGCCGTGTTTTGTCGGTGATAGCCATCCGCAGCTTCAGCGGGTCGGTGATGAGATTACCGAATTGCGCCATCGGCAATGGCTGGTCACCAATAATGACGACCGGCACAGAAGCGAGATCCGCGATTGCGCCGGGCGTTTGGTGACCCTGATGAGAGACTTCTCTGATGCTTTCGCCGGGCGGCGATAGAGGGCAAACCACATGCGTTCGAATGAACGCAAAGGGATTTCAACTCAGTAAAAGCAACTTAAGGTTTATTTTCTTGTGCCGAAAATAGAATCTTATACAGAGTCCGTTGCTTTTTAGAACGAAGTGATCGTGCATAACTATAAGTCGAAATAGAATATTCAGAATTTCTTCAGACCCCCATGCAAGAAAAGAAAGGCGGCAATTATATTCGTTTATTCGAATTAATTAATTTCGCCCTTTGTTTTCGGGGGTTTGGCTATGCTATTTGATCGTCTACTTTCTCGGTGCAAGATTCAGACCAAGGTTCTGGTCTTCATCGTTCCGTTTGTTCTCAGTATTTCGGCCGTTGGTCTGACCGGCTACTACGCATCGCGTATCCTGCAAGGGCAGATGGAAGTCACCAATAGTGTGGTCAACACGCTGAGTGGTTTCAAGAATGTCTATGCGGCGATGACGGCTTTTCTGCAAAAGACCACGGATGCATCGAAAACGGCGCTGGATCAGGAGCTGGATGCACAGTTGACGAGTTTGAAGGCCATGCGCATCTCGCTTGACGGTCTGGGCGGAGCAGCCCAGGTCGATGCGGCGATTGCCGGAACGGAATCGATTGCCGGTCAGGTCAAGCGCCTGTGGGATTTGGATCATGGCGCGGCGGATCTGCGTGCAGCCCTGGAGGCCGATACCCAGCAACTGTCCAGCCAGCAGAGCGATCTGCTCACCTATTCCACCCATGTCCGTGAGGCGCTGGCCAAGGATGAAAGCCAGGCCAAGACCATGCTGCGCGATTCCGACCGGTTGACGCGCGGCGCCAACCTGATTGCCGATCTGGTCACAGACTTCAACAGCGCCACCGCCCCGGAGGCGAAGATGGAGCTGGTCAAGACGCGGATGCCGGAGCTGAAAAAGGCCGTTGCCGATATTGCCGCCGCGCTGCCAGCGGAACAGGCCGTGCTGGGCACATCGCTGACCGACAATATTCAGCAGTTGGCCGCCCAGATCGAGATCGGTGTGATCAATGACACGACAGTCAGTGCGACTGAACAGGCGATCAACCTGATGCGGCCGGTGTCCATCCGCTTGCAGGGGGCGTCTACTCTCAAATCCCGGCAGGCGACGGCAGTGTTTGGTACCCTTGATCAGCCGATTGCCGAATCGACCGCTTTGCTCACTGCCACACGTCAGCTGGTGGATATCAGCAATGGGGTTGAACTGCGCAGTTCACGCTTCATGGCGGCAGCATCGGCGGATGGCCTGCAAAAATTGCAGGCGTCGCTCGGCACACTGAAACGCCGTGCCGCAGCCATGGCCAAGGACCCCAATGTTAGCGCCGACATCAAGGCAAAGCTGTCGCAGATCGCCCCATTGACCGACGCTATGGCCGATAAGGCGACCCGGCTGGTGGCCATGGATGGCCAGAAAACCGCCGCCTTCCTGGCCGCTGCCCGGGATATCGACACCATCTGGTCGCAACTGAGCGATTTTGCCGCCTCCCAGCGCCAGGTGGCCGATGAACAGAGCGCCTCTGCCGATACCATGTCGGCGCTGGCTCTGCTGGCTGGTGTCGTTATCGCCATTGTCGCTGGTATCGGCCTGATCGCCACCTTCAAGGGGCCGATCAATCAGATCACCGCTGCCATGCGCCGCCTGGCATCCGGCGATCTCGAGATCGAGATTGCTGGCGGCACGCGCCCTGATGAGATCGGCGATATGGCCCGCGCCCTTGGCGTGTTCAAGGACAATGCCGAAGCAAAGATTCGCGCCGAGGCCGAGGGGGCGCGGGTTCGCGCTGAAAGCGAAGCCGAGCGCGCCCGCAATGATGCTGAAAAGCAGCAGGCCGACCAGGACGTGCAATTTGCGGTGACGGAACTGGCCGCCGGGCTGGAGCGCCTCGCCAATGGCGATGTCTCCGCCACGCTGGACCATCCCTTTGCCGGGCGCATGGAACAGTTGCGCAGTGACTTCAACCGCTCGCTGACCCGGTTGAAGGAAACCATCGGCCTGATCCAGGGCAATGTCACGGCCATTCAGGGCAATGTGCAGCAAATGGCCCATTCCACCGACGATCTGTCGCGCCGCACGGAAACCCAGGCTGCCTCGCTGGAGGAAACCGCCGCTGCCGTCAACGAAGTCACCTCCAATGTTCGCCAGGCCGCCGACAGGGCGCGTGAGGTCAATGACATCGTGGGCGAAACCCGGGGGAATGCCGAGAAATCGGCTGTCGTGGTCGGCAATGCCGTCTCCGCCATGGCCCGGATCGAGGATGCCTCAAAGAAGATCGAGCAGATCATCAGCGTCATCGAGGAAATCGCCTTCCAGACCAATCTTCTGGCGCTGAATGCCGGTGTCGAGGCCGCCCGTGCGGGCGAGGCGGGCAAGGGCTTTGCCGTCGTTGCCCAGGAAGTGCGCGAACTTGCGCAACGTTCTGGCCGCGCCGCAAAAGACATCAAGGCGCTGATCAACACCTCCACCGAAGAGGTTAATGCCGGGGCGAGACTGGTGCAGGAAACCGGTGCGGCGCTGACCGTCATCAGCCAGCAAATCGCCACGATCAGCACGCATGTTGAAGGCATCGCTAGCACCAGCCGCGACCAATCGGCAGCCCTTGGCGAAGTCAACAGCGCCGTCGGCCAGATGGACAGTCTGACCCAGCAAAACGCCGCCATGGTCGAAGAAACCTCCGCCGCCAGCCGCATGTTGGCCGACGAGGCGGATCAACTGGTGGGTCTGTTGCAGCAGTTCAAGCTGGAAAGCGGGACGCAGGCCGGGCGGTGGGACCGGGCGGCTTGATGGATATGGTATGAGGTGAGAGGCGCCCGGTTGAGAGACCGGGCGTTTTTTATGAGCGTTTGATATGAGATGATAAGCGGCATATCTGAGAGCAAGAGCCGTTATTGATTACGTTCGCCGTTTTATGGCTTCGCCCCCCTCATCCGGCTGCCGCCACCTTCTCCCCGCTGGGGAGAAGAGGGAAAGAGCCGCAGCGCCTGTTGTTTCCTCGCCCCAGCGGGGAGAGGTCCGCCGAGTTTCGCTTTCGATTGATTGAGGCATGCGTTCATGACAAGATCTTTGTCTGAAAATTAGCGTGTTGCGTGAGTAATGCCGGGAGGCGTAATATTAGCAATATTCGATTGGCTGCGTTTGATGTGGACGGGACGCTGCTGCGAGGCAGAAAATATCTGCGGCTGTATTGGCAGACATATCGGGCGCTCAACGGAGATGGATGCCTTCGAGCTGCTGCGATCTCGCGAGGACATGACGACGGGACGGGAGGCTATGATCGAATGGTACCTTCCTTTCAGCAAGGCTCAGTTGATCGAGCATCTGGCAGACCTTCGTCTTGCTCCAGGCGTCACACAAGGTTTCGCCCGGCTGAAGGCCGCAGGGGTAAAGATTGCCCTTGTCTCTATAACTTGGCAATTTGCCGTAGAATGGCTCGCCGCTGAGTTGGGTGCCGACTATGCAATCGGTACGGGCTGGCGGGAGGACAACACACTCAGTCATTTCTGGCCTGAAGATAAGGCCGTTTATCTGAACTCTCTACTCGCCGAACTTAAACTAGAGCCGAGGGCTTTGGCAGCGGTTGGCGATTCGCATGGTGATATTCCAATGCTTAACCTCGCCTCTCGAAGCTATTTCGTTGGCAAAGCCCGGCCAAATGAACTGCTCCATGCTGAGCACTGGCCTGACGCAAATATCGAAGAAATAGTCTTGGACATGCTCTCTCGTGTTGACATCCTATGACCGCTTCGGTCCAAAAGTGGATGTGACCTGCCACATGTTCGAGGCTTATTTCCCCTTGCCCACCCCGTCAAAGTGAATAACCACCATAGCACAAAACGACAGCTTTCCCTTCTTCTCCGGTTAGCTCAAAATCGTTAGAATAAAGCTCTCCTGAGCGGTCAAGTATCTGGTTTAAAACAGCGAGCGATCATCGTTTCCCGAAAAGAGAAATGCGTGAGCCTTATCTGGCCGAGCCGCAAGCTAGCTGTGCCTTCTTAGCGCTATCAACTCACCCGCTCTTTGTTTTACGCATTTTTGGTTGGCAAAACCGGTGCCCACTTTTTCTGGAAATGCTTTAAACGCAACACTGCTGTGAACCTCGAACCCTCCGCAATGAAGAAAAAGTTGACGAAAAAATTCATCTATTGCAATGAGAGGTGGTAACGGGCGCATCTTGCCGTCAGACGGGATGGCCCGACGCCAATGATGTGCCAGCCGGAGCCGTTCATGTCAGAAACACGCCCTGCGATATTGCCGATCTTGCGGCTGCTTTTGGTCGAATACTGGCGGGACGCGCGGCTTACCACGATCATGATCCTGGCTGCATCGCTGGTCGGCTCGGTGGCTTCGATCACCGCTCCCTATCTGTTTTCCCGCGCCGTTGACGATTTGACAGAGCGGACGGGCAATGCCTTCCAGATCTTTCTGCTCTATGCCGTTTTATTCGGCGTCGCCTCCGCCTTCAGCCAGGCATCGCGGTTCCTGATTTTCCTGTGTGCCGAAAAGCTCTGCTATATCGCCAATCTGGCCTTCTTCGCGCGTCTTTTGAGGAAGACGCATGGATTTTTCCTGGATCACAACCCGGCGGATATCGGCGCGGCAATGCAGGAAGGGCAGCAGACCCTAAACATCATCACCCAGCTTGGGATGGGTGGCTTTTTGCCGGGCATTGTCCAAATCGCCTTGAGTGCGCTGCTGCTTGGGCAACTCGTCAGCTGGGACATCGCCCTGATCGTCCTGACCTATGGAGCCGTTGTGGTTGGCCTCGACTACATGCGGACCGGGCGCGTCAATCCGTTTCTCGACAAGGCGATAGCTTGTAGCCAGGACAATGCGAGACTTGTTGGCAATGCGGTTGCCGTCATCGACACGCTTCGTCAGACACGCGGGGAAATATGGATCGCGGGCCAGTTTGCCAGAAGTGCAGGGGAGGCCTTCAGCAATTGGCGGCGTTATGTGCTGGCCAGCAGCACGTTTGCGACCGTTCTCGGCGTTGCGGCGATGGTTCAGCTTGCCGTGACCTTCCTGCTTCTCGTGCCGCAATATCGCGCCGGCCATCTCTCGATCGGCGATATCGTGCTGTTCAACACGCTCTTGATCCAGCTAAACGAGCCTTTTCACCTAATCGGCATGGCGATCAAGGAAACGGTGGAGGCAGCGGCGCGGTTTCGCCCTTTCGCCGCCATGTGGGCCGCGCCGGAAGCGATCCGGCCTGCTGATCCCATTGCCTATCATCGCTCGCAGGGATCGCTTGTGTTTGAGGACGTGACCTTCCGCTATCCGAATGGCCGCGGGATTTCCAAATTGTCCTTCACGGTTGAGCGAGGCACGCCGACATTTCTGGTGGGTGAGACCGGGTCCGGCAAATCCACTGTCCTGCGGTTGCTGCTGAAAAGCCTGGAGCCCGCCGAAGGCCGCATTCTGGCGGATGGAACTGATCTCGTGCGGATCGACAGTGATGATTGGTTTGCCCATGTCGGCGTGGTGCCGCAGGAGGTTGCGCTGCTCAATGACACGCTTACGGTCAATATTGTGCTCGGACGACCATTCGATGCACAGCATCTGCGCGAGGTGGCAAGGCAGGCATCCATTCTGTCGCGCATCGAAGCCATGCCCGACGGCTTTGAAACGGTTGTGGGCGAGCGCGGATTGAAACTCTCGGGCGGAGAACGCCAGCGGATTGCCATCGCCAGAGCGCTTTACGGCAATCCCGCCATTCTCGTTCTGGATGAGGCGAGTTCGGCACTCGATGAGGACACCGAACGGCAAATCATGGATGGGCTGCGCGATCTGGCGCAGGATCTCACCATCATCGCCGTGACCCACCGCCTATCGTCCATTCGTCCATCTGACCAGGTTGTGCGCCTTGCAGCAGGTGAATGAGCATCGCCAAAGCAAAATCGATCCGGTTCTTATTCCGTGCTGGATGCCATGCTTATAAATTCCGGCGTTGTACGGTCGATGTTCGTGCGAACCATGTGGTTGACCGCAACCAAGACCGCTTTGCCCCATCGTTCTCACTGTCGTAAACACGTGCCTGCGCGAAATACACCGCCCCGCGTTTCCTGAAATATCATGGCCGATCCCAATCGGAGTTAACCGCTGAACCGCCGGGCTGTTATGGTGCCGAAAATCCGTGTAACCGGAATGCGCTATGAACAAAGCTCTCGTCGTCATTTTCGCCACCGTCGCTCTCGATGCGGTTGGGTTTGGCCTCATCTTTCCCATTTTGCCGGCTTTGTTGCGGGAGGTGACGCATATCCAGAATGTGGCGCCCTATATTGGAATGTTGGTGGCGCTTCATGCTGTCATTCAGTTTATCTTTGCGCCGATCCTGGGATCGCTCAGTGATCGGCTCGGTCGCCGGCCGATCCTGTTGATTTCGCTGGCGGGGGCGGCGGTCAATTATCTGTTTCTTGCTTTTGCTGACAATCTCTGGCTGCTGCTGCTAGGGCGCGCCATTACCGGGTTGACCAGCGCCAATATGTCGGTGGCGACGGCCTATGTGACGGATATTTCGCGGGAAGATCAGCGGGCGCGGCGCTTTGGGCTGTTTAATGCGATGTTTGGTCTGGGCTTCATCTTCGGGCCGATTATCGGCGGCGCGCTGGGGGATTATTGGTTGCGGCTGCCCTTCATTGCCGCTGCCGTGCTGAATGGCGGCAATCTGCTGCTGGCGTTTTTCGTCCTGCCGGAATCCCGCATTCCGACGCGGGAGAAGATCGATCTGGTGGCCATCAATCCGCTGCGGCCTTTGAAATGGGCGTTGTCGCTGAAAAATCTGCTGCCGATGGTCATCCTGTTTTTCATCTTCAGCTTGACGGGTGAGGCCTATGCCACCTGCTGGGCGCTGTGGGGTGGCGATGCGTTTCAGTGGAACGGGCTGTGGATCGGCCTGTCGCTCGGCGCGTTCGGCATCTGTCAGGCGCTTGCCCAGACCTTTCTTCCTGGCCCGGCGGTCAAGCTGTTCGGCGAACGGATCGCCATTCTGATCGGCGTTTCCAGCGCCTGCTTTTCGTTGACCGTCATTGCCTTTGCAACCGAAAGCTGGATGGTGTTTGCGATCATGCCGGTTTTTTCCCTGAGCGGCATTGGCGTTCCGGCCCTGCAATCGCTCGCAACCGCCCAGGTCGATGCGGATAAGCAAGGCCAATTCCAGGGCGTGCTGGCTTCCGCCCTCAGCCTTGCCGCCATTATCGGCCCCCTGATGTTTTCAAGCGTCTACTTTCTCATCCGGGACTATTGGCCGGGCGGCATCTGGATGGCGGTCATTGCCGTTTATGCCGTGAGCGTACCCTTGGTTCTGGGCCTGCGTCTCAAGACTAAAACCAGCGGGAAAGCAGTTTAGCCCGACCTTCCAGCCGGGCTAAACACGCTCGTTATGTGTATCTCAGGCGGCCTTGATGCCCTGAGCCGCAATCCCTTGCGTAACCACGACCGGGATCAGCAGGTCGCCCCAGTTTCCATCGCCACCATGGTGGCGGGCGGAGCGCACCAGCTCGACGGAAACACCGGCCTCCACGGCTTTCAGGACGGAATGGTTCAGCCGATGCAGATCATTGGCCAGCATCCGGATCAGCGCCTGCTGGTCGGCATTCATGGCGGTTGCCTGTTCTTCGGCACGTTCTTTAACGCGGGTCTGGGGTGTCATGGCATTGCTCCTCTTATGTCTGGGGTTTTTGAAAGGCCTGGAGGTTTTTAAGAGTTTGCCCCGCCCGAGACCGGGCGGGAATTGCGATAAAGGCAGTCGTCAATTTTTGACTGGCCAGGGCGGTGGATATCAGCAGGACAAAGGCCCAGAACTCATTCAGCAGCAGGGCGGAACTGGTCATGTTCGGTCGACTCCTTCATGGCCGTGGTTGAGGACGTGCCACCGGAAATCGCCATGGAAACCGCATCGAAATAGCCGGTGCCAACTTCGCGCTGATGCTTGGTGGCGGTGTAGCCATTGGCTTCTGCGGCAAATTCCGCCTGTTGCAGCTCGGAATAGGCGGACATCTGCCGGTCCTTGTAGCCACGCGCCAGTTCAAACATGCCGTAGTTCAGCTGATGGAAGCCCGCCAGCGTGATGAACTGGAACTTGTAGCCCATGGCGCCCAGTTCCTTCTGGTACTTGGCAATGGTCGCGTCATCGAGGTTCTTTTTCCAGTTAAAGGATGGCGAGCAATTATAGGCCAGCTTCTTGCCCGGATGCACCTTATGCACGGCCTCCGCGAATTTGCGGGCCTGTTCCAGATCCGGCTTGGAGGTCTCCATCCAGATCAGATCGCAATAAGGCGCATAGGAAATGGCGCGGGCAATGCAGGGCTCGATGCCGTTTCGTACCTGGTAAAAGCCTTCGGCAGTGCGACCCGCATCATAGTCCACAAAAGGCTGGTCGCGCTCATCGATATCAGAGGTCAGCAGCTTGGCGGCCTCGGCATCGGTGCGGGCGATGATCAGCGTTGGCGTGCCCATCACGTCGGCGGCAAGCCGGGCGGCGGTCAGGTTGCGGATATGGGCGGCGGTCGGGATCAACACCTTGCCGCCCAGATGGCCGCATTTCTTCTCCGACGCCAACTGGTCTTCGTAATGGACGCCCGCCGCACCCGCCTCAATGAAGGCTTTCATGATCTCGAAAGCATTGAGCGGCCCGCCAAAACCAGCTTCCGCATCGGCAACAATCGGTGCAAACCACGTCTCGACCGACAGGCCCTTGCCTTCCTGGGTTTCGATCTGGTCGGCCCGTTGCAGGGTCTTGTTGATCCGCTTGGCCAGTTCCGGGGCCGCATTGGCAGGGTAGAGCGATTGGTCGGGATACATGGAGGACGCGGTATTGGCGTCCGCGGCAACCTGCCAGCCGGAAAGGTAGATCGCCTTCAACCCGGCGCGCACCATCTGCATGGCCTGATTGCCCGATAGCGCCCCCAGCGCATTGACGAAATCCTCCTGGCCGATCAGCTGCCACAACCGGTTCGCCCCCATTTCTGCCAGCGAATAGCGGATATCCACGGAGCCACGCAGCCGCTTGACATCCTCTGCCGAATAGGTCCGCTCAACGCCATCGAAACGGCCTTGTGGCGCGGAGGGAACGAGTTTGTAAAAATCAGTCATGGCAGTCTCCTCTTGTCGTTTTCATGCAGGAATACCGCGCTCCTCTTGCTGCTTTCCTGCTGGTCTGATGTGACTTGTTTTACAATGCGTTGCAAAATTTCCCAAGAAAAAACGATAAAACAACGGCTTGAAAGAGGTTAGGATGTCTTGTTGTTTACAAAAGAGCGATGTAACATTGTAAAAATTGTAAATTATCGACGTCGCGCCTTAAAGCGTAAGTTTTGTAAATTTCTGTCGGAGGGACTGACATGGCCGACCACAAGATCTTTGCCGGGCCACGGGTGCGGCGGGTGCGCAACGGCCTGGGCCTGACCCAGACGGCGATGGCCGAGGCGCTTGGGATTTCGCCGTCCTACCTCAATCTGATCGAGCGCAACCAGCGACCGCTGACCGTACAATTGCTGCTGAAACTGGCCTCGGTCTACAAGGTTGATCTGGAGGAATTGCAGGGCGATGCGGGCGGCGGCTCGGTGCCGCTGCGCGAAGTGTTTGCCGATCCGCTGCTGGCGGGCGAAATTCCCGGCGATCAGGAGTTGATTGAGTTTGCCGAGGCGGCCCCCAATGCCGCCAGCGGCGTGGTCAAGCTTTACCGCGCCTACCGGGAGCAGGCCAAGCGTCTGTCGGACCTTGCGGAATTGCTGGCCCGCGAGGGGCATGAAACGGCACTGGCCGGGGCGCGGCTGCCGATGGATGAAGTGCGCGACGTGCTGGAGCGCCGCAGCCTGCATTTTCCCCTGATCGAGGCGGCGGCGGAAGCCTTTCATGCGGCGCTCGACCCGGGCGATGGGCTGGAAGCGGCGCTGAAAACCTGGCTGCGCACCCAACACGGCATTGTCGTGCGGGCGCTGCCCGTGCATGTCATGCCGCATCTCGGGCGGCGCTATGACCGCCATTCCATGCGGCTGTTCCTGTCAGAGCGGCTGTCGCCGTTCGACCAGTTGCGGGAAATGGCCATGGAAGTCTGTCTTCTTGTCATGGGCGAGGAAATCCGCGCCGAGCTGGAAACCTTGGTCCTGACCTCGAACGAAGCACGCCGCATCGCCCGGTTTGAACTGGCGCGCTACGCCGCCCACGCGTTGATCATGCCCTACGGCGCTTTTCTTGCGGCGGCGCAGCGGGCGCGTTATGATGTGGACGTGCTGCGCGCCCGGTTCCGGGTGTCATTCGAGCAGGCGGCGTCGCGGCTGGTCACATTGCAGAGGCCGGGCGCTGCGGGCATCGGGTTCTTCCTGATGGAAATCGATCACGCCGGTAATATCATCCGCCGGGCTGGCGGACAGGGTTTCCCCCGCGCCACGTTCGGCGGCCAATGTCCGAAGCTGAATATTCATGCGGCCTTTTCAGAACCGGGACAGGTTCTGGTCGAGCCTGTGGTTGCCCCAGATGGCGCCGGTTTTCTCACCGTGTCGCGCACCTTGGAAGGGCCGCAGGCGGGCTTTCAGCAGCGGGTCCGCCGGACAGCCCTGCTGATCGGCTGCGATCTCGCTCACGCACAGGACACCGTCTACGGCGAGGCGCGGATGGCGCCGGTGGAGATCGGACAGGCCTGCCGGATCTGCGAGCGGCAGGCCTGTCTTTCCAGGGCCGAACCACCGATGACCCGGCCACTGGGACTGGACGAAATGACGGCGGGATTAAGCGCCTTCGATTTCCAGTAAAACAAGTCTTTGCTGTGCTGCGGAAAATTACGCTTGTCGCCCGCATTTTTCCTTTCTAGTCTGGTGAAAAATAATGGGAACGTCGGGCCGTGTCCCCCAACGGCCTGGAAACAGGAGACGTGATGACATCCACCGGGATTCGCTTTGCTGCCGCCGCCTTTGCGGCCATGTCCATCACTGCATCGACGGGCGCGCTGCCTGCCGGTGCTGCCGACCGGGAAGTACATGTCTATAACTGGTCGGATTATATCGATCCGCAGATTCTTGAGGATTTTACCAAGGAAACCGGCATCAAGGTCGTCTATGACGTCTTCGACAACAATGACCTGTTGGAAACCAAGCTTTTGGCCGGTGGTTCCGGCTATGATGTGGTGGTGCCGACCGGTCCGTTCCTGGCCCGGCAGATCCAGGCGGGCGTGTTCCAGAAGCTCGACAAGTCGAAACTGCCGAACCTCACCAATATGTGGCCGATGGTCATGGAGCGGCTCGCCAATTACGACCCCGGCAACCAATATGCCGTCAACTATATGTGGGGCACGACCGGCATTGGCTACAATGTCAAGAAGATCAAGGCGATCTTCGGCGATGACGTCAAGGTCGACAGCTGGGACTTCATCTTCAAGCCGGAAAACGCCAAGAAGCTCAAGCAGTGCGGCTTGAACATCCTCGACGCCTCGGATGAAACCTTCGCGATTGCCATGAACTACATCGGCAAGCCGGCTGACAGCAAGAAAACAGCCGATCTGGAAGCGGGCGCCAAGGTCTACCAGGCGATCCGGCCCAGTGCCAAGACCTTCAACTCCTCCTCCTACCTGAATGATCTCGCCAATGGCGATATCTGCGCCACCATCGGCTGGTCGGGCGATGTGATCCAGGCCAAGAAGCGGGCGGAAGAGGCCAAGAACGGCGTGGAAATCGCCTATGTGATCCCCAAGGAAGGAACCTATATGTGGTTCGACAACCTGGCGATCCCGGCGGATGCCAAGAATGTCGAGGAAGCCCATGCCTTCATCAATTACCTGATGAAGCCCGAGGTGATCGCCAAGGCGTCTGATTTCGTCTCTTACGCCAATGGCAATCTGGCCTCGCAAAAAATGGTCAGCGCCGATGTGCTGAACAATCCCTCCGTCTATCCCGACGAGGCGACCATGAAGCGGCTGTTCACCATCTCGCCTTACGATCCCAAATCGCAGCGCGTCCTGAACCGGCTCTGGACCCAGGTCAAGACCGGCAAGTAAACGAGATGAGGCGGGGCAGAAATGCCCCGTTTTCTATTGATGGGATGCAGCAAAAGCACCGCTGAACCTTGCAAAACAAGAGGTAGGCGGGAAAGGGGACCGATGGCGAAGACTCTGGGGCCGGTGAAACGCAAATTCGCACCTTGGACGGAGCGGGGGCAATTGCCCTTCATCCGGTTTGAAAATGTTACCAAGCGGTTCGGACCGTTCACGGCGGTCGATAACCTTACCCTGAACATTTACGAGCGGGAATTTTTCTCGCTGCTGGGGCCATCGGGCTGCGGCAAGACCACGCTGATGCGGATGCTGGCCGGTTTCGAGGAGCCGACCGAGGGTCGCATCCTGTTGCAGGGCCGCGATCTCGCCGGTGTGCCACCCTATCGTCGTCCGACCAATATGATGTTCCAGTCCTATGCGTTGTTTCCGCATATGTCGGTGGAAAAGAACATCGCCTTCGGTCTGGAACAGGACAATCTGCCCAAGGCCGAAATCAAGGCGCGGGTCGAGGAAATGCTGAAACTGGTCAAGCTGGAGGAGTTTGCCAGGCGAAAGCCCAATCAGCTTTCCGGCGGCCAGCGCCAGCGGGTCGCCCTGGCCCGGTCGCTCGCCAAACGTCCGAAAGTGCTGCTGCTGGATGAACCGCTCGGCGCGCTGGACCGCAAGCTGCGCGAGGAAACACAGTTCGAGCTGATGGATCTCCAGACAGAGCTTGGCCTGACCTTCCTGATCGTCACCCATGACCAGGAAGAGGCGATGACGGTGTCGGACCGGATCGCTGTCATGGACAAGGGCGAAATCGTCCAGGTGGCGACGCCCGCCGAAATCTATGAGGCGCCGAATTGCCGTTACGTGGCGGATTTCATCGGTGACATCAATATTGTCGAAGGCCGGTTGCTGCGAAGCGATAGCGCTGGCGGCCCTGTGGCCATCGCCTGTGACGGCTTCACCAGCATCGTCGATCAGCCCTGCGATCTCGCTGACGGCGCCGAGGTTGCCTTTGCCATCCGCCCGGAAAAGGTTCGTATCTCCATCGATCCTCCCGCCGATACCAGCGTCAATGCGCTTTCCGGTGAGGTCTGGGATATCGGCTATCTCGGCGATTTTTCGGTGTTCATCATCCGGTGCGAGGATGGCTTTACCTTCCGGGCAGCTCAGGCCAATGTCGCGCGCCTGGTAGACCGGCCGATCACGTTCGGCGATCAGGTCTGGTTTTCCTGGACGCCGGATGCCGGCCTGTTGTTGACGAGGTAGCGCCATGGCCGAGCCCGCAACCCTTCCACAAGCCGTTCCTCCGGTCGTTCGCCAGGCAAGCCGCGCTCGCTGGTTGATTGTCGTCCTCCCCTACCTCTGGCTGGGTTTGTTTTTCCTGGCGCCGTTCTTCATCATCGTGAAGATCGCGCTATCGGATACGGCCATCGCCATGCCGCCCTATACACCGGTCTTCCAGGGCTTTTCGCAATTGGGCGATTTCCTGTCACAGCTGGATTTCGAGAATTTCCAGATCCTCGGTGAAGATCCGCTCTATATCGAATCCTATCTGTCGTCGCTGAGGATCGCGGCGATCTCCACCCTGCTGCTGCTGTTGATCGGCTACCCGATGGCGCTGGCCATGGCACGCGCCAAGCCGGAACTGCGCCCAACCCTTGTGATGATGGTGATCCTGCCGTTCTGGACCTCCTTCCTGATCCGCGTCTATGCCTGGATCGGCATCCTGAAGCCGGAAGGGCTTTTGACGCTGCTGCTGCAAAGCCTGCATATCTACGGTCCCGACCAGCAGGTGCATATTTACCAGACCGACATCGCCGTCTTTATCGGCATCGTCTATTCCTACCTGCCCTTCATGGTCCTGCCGCTCTATTCGGCTCTGGAGAAGATGGATGGCAGCCTGCTGGAAGCGGCAAGCGATCTCGGTTGCCCGCCGATCACGGCCTTCTGGCGGATTACCTTTCCGCTGTCCCTGCCGGGGGTGATTGCCGGGTCAATGATCTGCTTCATTCCGATCACAGGGGAATTCGTCATTCCCGACCTGCTGGGCGGTGCCGACACGTTGATGATCGGCAAGACCATGTGGACGGAGTTTTTCGGCAATCGAGACTGGCCAGTGGCCTCCGCCGTCGCCATCGTGCTGCTGCTTCTGCTTGTGGTGCCGATCATGATTTTCCAGAACCAGCAAAGCAAAGTGTGAGGGACCGTGATGAAATCTGGCCGTTTCGATCCCGTTTTTCTCACTTTCGGTTTCGCCTTTCTCTATGTGCCGATCCTGATCCTGGTGATCTTCTCGTTCAATGCGTCGAAGCTGGTGACGGTCTGGGGCGGGTTCTCCCTGCGCTGGTACCAGGAGATCTGGCAGAACGACAGCCTGATGGATGCTGCCTGGGTCACGCTCAGGGTCGGCCTCATCTCAGCCAGCCTTGGCACGGTGCTCGGCACCATGGCGGCGCTGGCGCTGGTGCGGTTCGGGCGGTTTCGTGGCCGCATGCTGTTTTCCGGCATGGTCTATGCGCCGCTGGTCATGCCCGATGTCATCACCGGCCTGTCGCTGCTTTTGCTGTTCGTTGCGCTGAATGTCGATCGCGGCTTGATGACCATTACGCTGGCCCATACCAGCTTTACCATGTGCTATGTGGCCATCGTCGTGCAATCGCGGCTGGTGACGTTTGATCGCAGTCTGGAAGAGGCGGCGCTCGATCTGGGTTGCCCGCCGGTCAAGACCTTCTTCCGCATCACCCTGCCGCTAATCCTGCCAGCCGTCGTTTCCGGCTGGATGCTGGCCTTTACCCTGTCGTTGGACGATCTGGTGATTGCCAGCTTCACCACCGGGCCGGGCGCGACGACGCTGCCGATCAAGATCTATTCGCAGGTGCGTTTGGGTGTGACCCCGGAAATCAACGCGGTTTGCACCATACTGATTGCCGTTGTGACGCTTGGTGTGATCATCGCCTCCATCGGCACCAAGCGGCGTGAATTGCAGCGTCAGCGCGATGAGCATATTGCCGCTGCCGGACGGTGATGTGAACGATCAAGGCCGGGCTGGCGACAGGATCAGATCCGGCCAGGAACCGCCGATAAACATCCGCAGCGGTGCAAAATTGCCAGCGACATCACTGGCACTGTTGGCATAAGCAGTGCCGGGGCGGACTTCCGTCGAGAGGGCCAATCCCTTGAAATTATAGGGAATGACACCGGAGAAAGAGGAGGACTGCACACTGCCCAGCAGATCACCCTTGCCAATATTGATACTGCCATCATCAAGCGTTGCTGACACAGTCAGATTGTCAAATGGCAATTCACCCGTGCCAGCATCCTGCAATCGGAAAAACTTCTGTTCCGCCGCCTTGCGCCGGATGCCCTCCGGGTTGACGCCGGTGATCCGGCCCGGTCCGGCACTGAGGTCCAATGTGCCGGTAATATCCGCTGCACGGGTCTCCCACAGTGCCCGGTTGGTCGCGGCCGAGATCGTCAGGGAGCCGGGCCCCAGCGGCAGGGGGCCATTCAGCGCCAGTTTGCCTTCGATATCGGAAAGATCGGCATTGGTCAGCGACAGGTCCAGATGGCCGCCTTCGTCGAAGCCGCCATTGCGGCCTTCGAGATGGGCAATCAATGTTCCATCGGCCAGCGTGCTATCGGCAATATCGAACACGACGGTGCCATCGGTGGCCAGAATGCTGGCACCCATATCGGTGAGTGTGAAGGGCGCATAGGTCGCCTTGCGGGCCGAAAGCGTAAGGTCGAATTCTAGCCAGTCCAGCAGTCCACTTTTCCCGTTATTATGACTGGTGTCGGGCGCCGAGAGCGAGAAGGCACCAAGAAAGGTCGGAATATCCATCTGCTCAAAGGCCAGTGTGCCACTCAGCTTCGGCTTGCCGCTTTTCGCCTGGGCCATTTCCATCAGTCCGGTTGCACTGGTATCGTTGGCCGTAAAGGACAAGCTGTCCAGCCTCACCTTGTCGGTCTCCGCCGTCACTGTGGCGTTGACGGAGACTGTGTGCAGCGCTTCCGTGCCCGGTAGCGTCGCGCCTGTCCAAGCCAGAAGCCCCGGCACGTTGGAAATCGTTAAGCTGAGCTGGCCGGAGGCAAAACGGGCGGGCGCAAGCCCTGTCTTGCCGCTGAAACTACCCTTCAGGGTCGGTGCGGTCAGGGAAAATTCCGCCTGGCCAACCCCGCCGCCCAGCAGGATCAAGGGCTGGGTGGAGGCAAAATCCAGCTGGGTGGCAACACCGCCGATGATCATATTGGCATTGCCGATCGCGGGTGCCGACATCACTGGCCAGAACAGATGGGAAAAGATGCTGTCGATCACCACCCGGCGCTGTAACGGTTGATCCTCGATGTCGATCCGGCCGTTTTCAATGGTGATCGATCCGATCCGGGCATCATAGGCCTTGTCCAGGCTTTGTCCGCCCTTGATGCTCTCCTGGACATGAGAAATGGCATCGGAGAGCAGGCCTTGTCCCGCCCAATCGAGATGGCCTTGCGTGTTGCGCCGCATGTAGATGTGGGGCCGGCTGAGATGGAAATCGTCAAAGACCGGATTGCCCATGGCTGCATGGACCAGTCCGAACGAAGCCGACAGCACGTCGATATGGGCAAGAACGCGCTTGGCCTTGCCAGCCGTCCCACCAGATTGAGCGGGATCTCGGTCGGTAATGGTAACATCGGGCAGGGTAATGCGCGGCTCTGGCCAGAATTGCAGGCTGGGCGTTCCTGCGATCTCTACGTCATGGCCGCTCCAGCGGCTGATGGCTTTTTCGATGCTGCCCCGCACCAGGCTGCTGGACACGATATAGGGTGCCGCCAGCCGGGATGCGACAAAAACGCAAAGTGCAACCGCGATGACGGCAATCGCTGTGCGGGCCAGCCGGGGACCGCGCCAACGCCCGGGCCCTGACCATTTCCGTTTTGAACCGAGCGTCACATCAGGCCTTTCACATCCGGCGCGAAGAATAAGTCCACTGCCGCCGTTCCGATACAGCAAAGGTCTTTGCCTGGCAATTTCCTTGGCCAATCATCGAGTGGCAATCATGGAGAGCCCACGCAGCATAGGAAATGTCCGGACTGGGATGCCTTGCCGATCATCCCGCCAGAACTCTTGGCGATGGGAAGGTGATTTCCACCAGCGTTCCCTCGTTCGGTGTCGATTGAATGGCAAAGCTGGCGCGATTGGCATCCACCATGGCCTTGGTCAGCGGCAATCCAAGACCGGTGCCGTCGCCGCGCAGCCGTGCGCCGCCGGGAGACACTTGCCGGAACGGCTTCATCGCCTGTTCCAGTTCCGCCCGCGTCATGCCGATCCCGGTATCGCGGATGCGGAGGGTTACGCTGCCATTTGGCTCGTAATTGGTGGAAACGATGATCTGCCCACCTGAAGGCGTGAACCGGATGGCATTCGACAGGATGTTGAGCACGATCTGCTTGATCGACCGCATGTCGGCCACGACATTCGGCACCGATTGCGACAGCGCCGTGCGGATGATCACGCGTTGGCCATTTGCCTGCGGCTGGACGATGGCGACGGCTTCCGACACCGTCTCGTTCAAGCCAACCGCGATGAAGTCGAGATCCATTTCGCCCGCCTCGATCTTGGAAATATCCAGGAGATCGTTGACGATATCCAGCACATGCCGGCCGGAACGGCCGATATCGGCGGCATATTCAGCGTAGCGCCCATGGCCAATCGGCCCGAAGCGCTCATCCGCCATGATATCGGCAAAGCCGATAATGGCATTCAGCGGCGTGCGGATTTCATGGCTGACCCGTGCCAGGAAATCGGTCTTATGGGCATTGGCGGTCTCGGCGGCGCGTTTGGCGCTGCGCAATTCCTCTTCGGTGCGCTTCCATTGGGTAATGTCGCGGATAACAGCGCAAAAGCCGTTGGAAGAGGAGAGGCGACCAATGGTCATGAACAGCGGAATGAAACCGCCGGAGGATTCCCGGCCGATCACTTCGCGTCCGTCGTTGAGCACGCTGGCAACGCCATGACCGGTCAGCCCGCCCAGATAATCGAGGATCGCCCGCTGGCTCTCATGGGCAAACAGCGTCACGAAGGGCTTACCGCGAATATCGTCTTCGTCATAGTTGAACAGCGCACTTGCCGCGCCGTTCACCGTGCGGATCTCGCCATCGGTGCTGATAGTCACCACGCCATCGGTTGCCGTTTCCAGGATGGAGCGCAGCTCCTCCACCTCGATGCGCAGGCCGGTATGTTCCACCGCGTCAAGCCGGGTCGGATGGTCCAATCCAGGCTGTGAGCTGTCACCCGCATCGGCAACCGAACGAGGCGTATGGTCCGCAATGACCGCCTCAGAAGGCTTTGTCGCAGCCTGCGGCACCAGCGCCAGCAGCAAGGCGCTTGCCTCCTCCCAGCGGATCGATTGCAGCCGCGCCGAGACCGGCACCAGCGCATCATCGGCCCTGACCACGACGAGCCTGCCATCCCGGCGCGCGTCGCCCGTTCCAGGCTGATCGTCTTGCGGATTGTCGCCTTGCACCACGTCGTCACGCTGTAAAAGCGCATCCAGCCCACCGGACTGAGCCAATGCGTCGAGATCGGCATAGCCGGTCAGCGCCAGAAATTCCGGATTGGCATGGATCAGGGTATCACCGCGATGAGCGAGCAATGCCACGGGCAGCATGTCCAGCACATCAGGCGAAAACACCACATCGCGCGGCGGACGTGGCAGTAGAGCGCCAGGCACGGATGCGACCGGCAGGATCATCTCGTCCGCAGCGTTTTTTCCATCCTCTGCGTCATCGTTTGTATTGGCGGAAACCTCATCACCAGCAGAGGGAGCAGGGAAATCGACGACGGTCTCATCCAGCTCGTCCCCTTCCTGTTCAGAAACGACGTCAGTCAGATCGTCGCCATCTTCGGCGCTTGTTGACTCGTCGCTTACCTCCGCATTGGCCTTTTCACTGGCCTGCGATGCCGATAGATCGGTGTCTGGATCTGGTTTTGTGTTGTCATTCTCAGGCAGGCTGTCGCGCTCGGCACGTGGCGAAGGCACTGTTGTATCCGTCGCTTCGGGTGTCGCATGGTCGGCGCTGGCATCCGGCGTCTGCGTTTCGGCATTTGCTGCGTCAACAGGGGATGGGTTTTGGTCTTCGACAGTGGCTTTGTCGTCACGTCCCGTGTCGGTATGTCCCTTTTTGGACGATAGATCGCGGCTGCCGTCAGCGGATTTTGCACCGAGTGCGTCCAATCGGCGGGCAATTTCCTGAAAGGTCGCATGTTCAGCGGGGCTCAAGCCTTCGCGGCCGAAATGGCGAGGCTTGAGTTGAACGATGTTTTCCGCCTGAGGAAGGGGGGCTGGAGCGCTGATGACCAAGGCCGGCACCTCTTCCCGTTCCGGCTCCTGTTCTTCCACCCGTTCTGGCGCAGGGATGGTATCAGCCTTTTCGACCTCTGCCGGAGCAGCGGGGGCATCGTCACGCATGTCTTCCTGAGGATCGGCTTGCGCCGCTTGCTCGGTCGTGCCGGTCTGATTGAGAGGGGTGCTTAAGGTCAGTCCCACCTTGTCGGTATCTTCGATGCAATCGGCCAGACGAACGACGCCAAAGCCCCGGAAGCCATCAAAATCGCGATTGCGGGTATAGGTCGGCAAGGCGGCCAGATCGACCGGCACTTTCAAGCTGGTGCCTTCAATCGGCCAGTAGATCGTTTTGCCGGACCAGGTATCGCGCTTTTTCAGCAATTCGACGATCTTGCCATCGGGATCGAGATTGAACAGGGCAGCAAGATCGGCAAAGGTCTGGCCTTCGATGGCCGCCGACCGCGGGCCGACCGCCTTGCCAAATTCCGGCGAGACTTCGCTGAAACAGCCGAGTGCATCGACCTTCCAGACGAACCGTGCCGCCCGCATGGTCGGTGCGAAGGCGAAATCCTCCTCGGTGTTCTCCTGTTGCCGTGCGGCCTGTCCGCTACCGGTTTCCGGCCGTTCGGGCGTTTCTTCCTCGGAATGCGGCGCGTAGTCCGTCTCGCCCTCTTCGTCCTGCTCAAAAGCGTCCGAAGAGGATGTGCTGGTCTCGGCTTGGCTCTCCTCAGACTGATCAGCGGGGTCAGCTGTGGCGGCGATCGCCTCCGGTTCTGCGGGCTCCTCTAGGTGGGTATCGTCCTCGGCTTCGATCTCATCCTGTTCGACACCGGCATTTAGATCCGAATCTGGCAGATCCGCGCTGGCTTGACGATCCTCTGTCAATGTCGCGTCGGACGTGGCAGGAGGCTGTTCCGCTTCAGGATGGCTTTCCTCGGGAACGGACAGTTCTTCAGGCAAGTCCTCGTCTTCAGGGAAGGGCTCGTCTTCAGGCGCGGGCTCGCCAATGGCATGATCGTCCGGCTGCGGGCTCAGCGCATCCGCTTGGGACAGGTCTTCCGGCTCAGGTTCCAACTCGTGGATGCTGCCCAGGGCTTCGACCACATCCTCGAAAGTCTCTGTGGGCGTTGTTTCCTCGGACTTGGCTTCCTCGTGCTCGGCCTCTTCAACCTCAACAGCGATTGTATCTGCGGCTGGAAAAGTCTCAGACGGGGGAGGCTCAGCAGCGGCCACCGCTGGCTCTGTTGAAACCTGCGGTTCGTGGACCTGTGGAGCGGTTACGGAAGCCGGGGTGGGCTGCTCCTCAGTAAACCCATCCGACGCATCCAGCGTTCCCAGCAGGGTTTCCACTGCAAACAGCAGGAACATTGCTGGGTCGTCGGCAATTCTGCCCAGTGCAGCTGGCAGGTTGCCGCGTGCTGTCGGAATAGGCCGCTTCATCAGGCCGCCGGGCTGGACTTGCGCCATCTGCACGATGGTTTCAATGGTGCGTGGCGTAATGCCGAGCCGGTCGAAATTGCCGGATGCACGGATCACTGCGCCCTTGCTGTCCAGAAGAGCCATATGGGTATCAGGGTCCTCGAAGCCGCGCAGCAGTGCTTCGCTGCGGGCCGAGGCGTCCCGGTAGCTGACCGGCATGGAAAACAGGATGACCACTTCGCCGGGGCGGATCTCGAGCCGTTCCAGCTGGGCTTCGACAGGCACAAGACGAAAGCCCGAACCGGCTCGCACCACCAACCGGCGCGCTTCGCCCGTTGTCTTCAATTGCCGGGCCATGGCGGCGATCTGCCGGAAGGTGACATCCTGGCGCGGTGGCCCCTGGTCGAGGAAATCGTAAACAGAAGCCGTTCCGAAGAAACCTGCTCCGGCGCCATTGGCCCAAAGCACCCGTTCCAGATCCAGTGAAAACAGCGCAAGTGCATCTCCACGCGCAAACCTGGCCCTGACCGCGCTGTGCACGGCGATATCAATGAAAGGGTATTGGATAGCGGGCATGGTCAACCTGTCGAGCTTTTTCGCCGGCACTGTTCTGAATTAACAGATTTTTAATAACTTCGCACCCCCTCCGGGTCCAGCGAAGAGCGCCTCTATCGCTAAACAGGGTTAATCTCGACAATTATTTTATTGTGCATCGCAACATAATATTGCAATGCACAATAAACGCTGTTATATGGCCTTTATCGAAAAACACCGGGCTGCAACGATCGGCCCCTTCCAAGGAGTTCCATCATGGCTACCAATTCGAAATCCACCCCTTTCTCTGCTGCTGCCTTCGACCCTGCAAAGATTTCCGACAGCCTGCGCGACTTCACCGAGAAGGGCGCTGCTCAGTCCAAGGAAGCCTATGCCAAGATGAAGACCGCTGCCGAAGACGCCACCAAGACGGTTGAAGCCACCTTGCAGAGCGCCCAGAGCGGCAGCATGGAACTTGGCCTCAAGGCAATCGACGCCCTGCGCACCAATGCCGAGTTGTCCCTGTCGCACATGGAAGCCCTGATGGGCGTCAAGTCTGTTGCTGAGCTGGTCGAATTGCAGACCGCCTTCATCCGCAAGCAGGCTGAAGTCACCGTCGAGCAGGCCAAGGCCATGCAGGAAACCGTCAAGAAGGTTGCCGAAACCGTGGCAAAGCCCGGCAAGGAAGCCGCTGAAAAGGCAATGTCCAGCTTCAAGGTCTCCTGATCTTTTCGGTCACATATTGATGAAGATGAGAGGGTCGGTTCGTCCGGCCCTTTTTATTGCCGTCGCGGCCAGTGATCTGTAAATAAATGGGGAAGCGCAAAAAGGGGCTTGAAAAATTCTCCCACGCCCCGTATGTGACCCCTCGAAAGCGCTAGCGCTTGATGTGCGGTTGTAGCTCAGTTGGTTAGAGCGCAGGTTTGTGGCACCTGAGGTCGGAGGTTCGAGACCCCCCAACCGTACCATTTCTTCCACAATATTTTCAGATCATCTGCTTGCGGACCGTTTGTTCGGTTTCGTTTTGAATATTACATCTGTCCCGTCACCAGATAATACACGCCCGCGACCACGATGAGCCCGCCCAGCGCGCGGACCACCATGCCGTTGTAGAGCCGGCCCAGCCCGTAGCCGATGGCGATGCCGAGGATGTGGATCATGCCGGTGGCGACGACGAAGCCGACAGTGTAGGCGGCGGGGTCGGTGGCGTTGGGGGCCATTTTGCCATGGGGATAGCCATGGAACAGCGCAAACAGTGCGATGATCGCCAGGGAGGCAAATTCGGGGGCTTTCCAGTTGGCGGCGATGGCAGCGCCCAGCGCCAGTAGCGAGAGCGCTATGCCGCCGGAAATCACCGGGTCGGGAATGTCGGCCAGCATGCCAATCACGCCGCCGATGCACATGATCAGCGGGAAGGTGGCGGGCAGGGTCCAGACAGAGCGTCCCCCCATTTGCGCACCCCAGAGACCGACGGCCAGCATGGCCAGGAAGTGATCGGCCCCCAGCAGCGGATGCTCGAACCCGCTGCCGAAGCCGCCCATGGGGCCACCCAGAACATGGGCAAAGGCCGGCGTGGCGCTGCCTGCAAAGCCCAGCAAGGTGATCATCAGGCGCAAGGGTAATCCGTTGATTGCTCTGAAACGTCTCAGAAAATGCTCTTGGAAATGGCCCGGAATTTTCCTTGGATGAAATGGGGTCATTGTCGCTTTGCCCTTGCCGTTTTTGTAAGATTGGCCTGTAGCTGTAAAATATGGGGTATAAGTGACGGCCAGAGCGCTGACAACGCCCGGCTGTTATCGTCGAAGCTTTCTTTCTGGCTTGATCAGGTGCAAACAGGTTCCATGCATTTCGCGACCACAATTTGGTCGCAGAAACAGTCTGCATAAGGTGGCAGCCAAGGCAGGGCTGAAGCAGGGCAGGCATTCAATTCGGGAGATCGGATATGCAGGAAAACTTTAAACGTCAGATCGTCGGGGCGGGGCGGCTTGCCGCTGTCGCAGCCCTTGTTGCCTTAATGCCGGGCATGGCCGAGGCGCACATCGTCCAGGGCGGTGCCGGTGGGTTCCTGCAAGGCTTCGAGCATCCACTGTCGGGTGCCGATCATCTTCTGGCGATGTTTTCCGTCGGTCTCTGGGGCGCGCAACTGGGTGGCCGCAATGTCTGGGCGCTGCCAATCACCTTTCCGCTGATCATGGTCCTGGGTGGCATTCTCGGCATTGCCGGCGTGCCGCTGCCGGCGATTGAAACCGGGATTGCGCTGTCCATCGTCGTGCTGGGCGCAGCGATTGCGCTGGTCTGGCGTCCGCCAGAATGGCTGGCGCTGACGGTCATCGGCCTTTTTGCCATCTGCCATGGTTATGCCCACGGCGCCGAATTGCCAATTGCCGCCGATCCCGCCGATTTTGCCATCGGCTTCGTGATTGCCACCGGCCTGATCCATCTTGCTGGTATTGCCGTTGGGCTTGGTGTGTCGCGGGCCTTGGGCGAGCGCATGGTTCGTATTCCCGGCGGGCTGATCGCCATCGGCGGCCTTTATTTCCTTGTGACCTGATGGCAAAGCCGGGCACGCCCCTTGCTGGTCATCTGACGACGGGTCTAGCCCTTGTGGCGCTGCTCGGAGCAATTGGGATAGGCGCGTCGGCAGTGTGGACCTGGCTTGACCAGGAGACGCTGGACCATTGGCTGCTATCGACCACGTTTACCATTGAACGCCTGCTGCCCTTGATCGGCACGGGCTTCATTCTGGGGCAATTTCCGAGACGGCGATTGCCGCTGGCTCTGCTGGTGCTGGCGGCAGGCTTTGTCGCCGGTTTTGTCTGGCGCGATATGTGGATGCAGCTTCTGGCGCCTTTGCCCGCAGCGCCCAGCCATTTCTTTCTGGTCGGTCCCTTGGCCTGTCTGTTGGCGGGGATAATGCTGGTTTTGCCATTGCCGCTGCGGTTCTGGTCCGGTCTGGCGCTGTTGCCGGTGCTTGGGATCGCTCTTTCGCTGGCGATCTCTTTTTCCGATCCAAGCCTGCATGACCGGCTCTATCTGCCCTTGGCGCTGTCTGCCGCGTTCTGGCTGCTGCTGGTGTCTGGTCTTGTCGCTGGTATCGTCACTGCCGCCTGGACCAGGATTGCCTCGCGGGTTTATGGCAGCTGGTTGCTTGCCATCGGCATGCTGTACGGCGGTGCTTACGTGGCCTCGAAACAGACCACACTCACCCCGCCGCCCTTCGCGGAGCCTCCTGCTGCCAGCGATGATTTTTCAGGTTTTGAGCCTCTGTTCAAATCCCTGGACCGCTATGGTCCCCAGAGACCGGTGCTGGGGCCGGATGCGGGTGAGGGGAGGTTGCCATGAGCCGTTTGCCACTTGCCTTTCGCCGGAAGACCGCGCTTGCAGCCACGCTGGCGCTCTGTCTGCTGTCGGCTTCTCCGGTGTTGGCGCATCCAGACATCGCCATCACGCTGAGGGTGCTGTTCGATATGCATCATGGGGTGTTGACGGGGGTCGGTGAAAGCTGGTCCTTCGATGCGGCCTATAGCCGCGTTCTGCTGGATCGCTATGACCGCGACCGCAATAGCCAGTTTACCGCGGAGGAGGCCTCGGCCCTGCGCGACAAGCTGATTGCCGATCTTGGCCGCAAGAGGTTTTTCACGGAATTGTCGGTGGATGGCAGGCAGGCGGCGCGGTTGCAGCCGGTGGGCTTTACCGCTGAGATCCATGGGAATGTCGTGACTGTCACCTTTGCTTTCAGCCTGGCCGGACCGGTGGATCTGCGCGGCAAAAGCCTTGATCTGGAGGTCAAGGACAAGGACTATGTCGCCGCGTTCCGTCTGGCCGAGACCGGTGGGCTTCAGACTCGCGGCGATGGTGGCCAGTGCCGGACCAGCCGCGCACCAAACCCGGCCCATGCCTATTTCGCCGGTCTGGTCGTGCCGGAGCGGATAACCTTGACCTGCGGTCCGTCTTTATGATGGAAGTAGAGTGGTCACAAATTCCGGGCTGCCGGAAAGGGTGTTGCTAACGGTGCAGATCTCGTGCTCGGCCCGGTCGGCAATCGCCTTGCGGGTCTTGGCGTCGATCTCGCCCGTAATGGTCAAGGTGATTTCGAAACGCTCGACCCGCGACAGACCTTCCTTGGCCTTTTCACCCGTCACTTTGGCGGTAATTTCGCTGATCCTGTCCATCACCCCCATTTCGCTGGCGGCAAGGCGCGCACTGATGGTGAGGCATCCAGCCAGCGAGGCGTAGAGCAGGTCCAGCGGGTTGAAGCCTGCTTGCGACGGGCCGGTGACGATGGACAGTTCACCGCCGGTGGCCGAGGTGATCTGCGGAAAACCGGTGCGGCCGATTACGGCGGTGGCGCCCATGGGGCGGGCTTTCATCTTGATCTCGGCCATGATGCTTATCCTAGTTATAAAAAGATACCGCGATCCTGATCGACCCGCTCGCGTAAGTAATCCACCACGGTGCGAATGCGGGCCAGATCGCGCAGGCTCTCATGATAGGTGGTCCAATAGGCACGGTGCAAGGTGATGTCGGGCAGAATGCGGACTAGGTCACGGTGCTGTCGCGCGATGTAGCTGTGCAAAATACCAATCCCAGCGCCTGCCAGCACCGCTTCCGTCTGGCCAATGGCGGAGGAAATCTCAAAGCTGGCGTTCCAGTTGCGCATGATTTCGCCGGTAAAATTCAGCGATGGCGTGAAGATCAGGTCTTCCACATAGCCAATGCGGTGATGATCCTTGAGGGCTTCCACGGTCTCCGGCAACCCGTGGCGCTCAATATACTGGCGGGAGGCATAAAGCGCCAAGCTGTAATCGGTCAGATGCGCCGAGACGAGGCGCCCCTGATCGGGCCGCTCCAACGTTACGGCAATATCGGCCTCGCGTTGCGACAGCGAAAACGAGCGTGGCACCGGCACCAGCTGGATTTTCAGTTCCGGGTGTCGCTCGATCAATCCGCCAAGCCGGGAGGCCAGAAAGAACACTCCAAACCCATCCGGCGCACCAATCCGCACCGTGCCTGCCACCTTGGCATCGGTGCGTCCAAGGCGGGCTTGGGCTTCCAGCATTTCGGTTTCCATCCGCTCGGCAGAGGCCAAAAACACCTCGCCCTCGGCGGTCAGTTCGCAGCCATTGGTGCGGCGAATGAACAGCCGTGTTTTCAGCGCATCTTCCAGCGCCGTCAAACGGCGTGAGAGCGTGGCGTGGTTCAGCCCCAACCGTTTTGAGGCGGCCAGAATTTGTCCGGTGCGGGCAATGGCCAGAAAAATGCGAACGTCATCCCAATTCATAGTAACATCCATTTATGCACAACGGATGCGTAAATCATCGCGTTGCGTTGTGCAAATTAAAGCGCGATAGTGGCCTATCAAAAACACTCAGGAGGATCACCCATGTATCAGATCGGGCATTTTATTGGCGGCAAGGCCGTGGCTGGCACCTCTGGCCGCAAGCAGCCGATTTTCAATCCGGCAACCGGTGAAGTGCAGGGCGAAATCTCGCTAGCCAGCGCAGACGAGCTGAATGCAGCGGTGGAAAACGCCAAGGCCGCCCAGCCAAAATGGGCCGCCACCAATCCGCAGCGCCGCGCCCGCGTGTTCATGAAGTTCGTGGAATTGCTCAACACCCATATGGACGAGCTGGCCGAAATGCTGTCGCGTGAACATGGCAAGACCATTGAAGACGCCAAGGGCGATATCGTCCGTGGTCTGGAAGTCTGCGAATTCGTCATCGGCATTCCGCATCTGTCGAAGAGCGAGTTTACCGAAGGCGCAGGCCCGAACATTGATATGTATTCCATCCGCCAGGCTGTCGGCGTTGGCGCTGGCATTACGCCGTTCAATTTCCCGGCGATGATTCCGATGTGGATGTTTGCCCCGGCCATCGCTTGCGGCAATGCCTTTATCCTCAAGCCTTCCGAGCGCGATCCGTCAGTGCCGATGCGTCTTGCCGAACTGATGATTGAAGCGGGCTTGCCTGCTGGCATTCTGAACGTCGTCAATGGCGATAAATCAGCTGTCGATGGCCTGCTGACTCATCCCGATATCGGTGCAATTTCCTTCGTGGGCTCCACCCCGATTGCCCGTTATGTTTATGGCACGGCAGCAGCCAACGGCAAGCGCGCCCAATGCTTTGGCGGCGCCAAGAACCACATGATCATCATGCCCGATGCCGATCTGGATCAGGCCGCCAATGCGCTGATGGGCGCGGGCTATGGTTCGGCCGGGGAACGCTGCATGGCGATTTCGGTGGCCGTTCCTGTTGGTGATGAAACCGCTGATCGCCTGATTGCCAAGCTGACCCCGATGATCGAGAGCCTGCGCATTGGCCCTTATACCGATGACAAGGCCGATATGGGTCCTGTCATTACCAAGGAAGCCCGCGACCGCATTCTGGGTCTGATCGACAGTGGCGTCGAAGCCGGTGCCAAGCTGGTCGTCGATGGCCGTGACTTCAAGCTTCAGGGCTATGAAAACGGCAATTTCGTCGGTGGCTGCCTGTTCGACAACGTTACCCCGGATATGGACATCTACAAGACCGAAATCTTCGGACCGGTTCTCTCGGTAGTGCGCGCGAAAAACTATGAAGAAGCGCTCGATCTGCCGATGAAGCATGAATATGGCAATGGCGTTGCGATCTATACCCGCGACGGCGATGCGGCGCGTGATTTTGCCAGCCGCATCAATATCGGCATGGTCGGCATCAATGTGCCGATTCCGGTGCCGCTGGCCTACCACTCCTTCGGCGGTTGGAAGGCGTCTTCCTTCGGCGACCTCAACCAGCATGGTACGGACTCGATCAAATTCTGGACCCGCACCAAGACCGTCACCAGCCGCTGGCCTTCCGGCATCAAGGATGGCGCTGAATTCGTTATGCCGACGATGAAATGATGCCTGCGGTTTTTCTGTCTGCGCGTCCTCGCGGCACTCCGTTTGCTGCGGTTGCGCGGGCAGGCATCAAAGACGGTGCCGAGTTCGTCATGCCAACAATGAAGTGATGACGTAAGACGTCGCACCAAAAATTATCACCAAGGCGGGTCTCCAACGGCCCGCCTTTTTTCGTGATAAAAAGCCAAAATCAACACTCCAAGCATGAAAATCTTTTCTGGAGAAACACGCTCAAAAAATGTTAATTTGGAATTGTTCAAAAGTACAAAAGCCATTATATATGCTGATATGGACGGACAAAATTGGCGCTTTGCCAAGGACCGCCAAGCGGCTAAGGTTCGCTGGACCAGCTTAAGGAGTGGCGCATGCGCTTGACGAAGCAGACCAATTACGCGGTACGCATTCTGATGTATTGCGCGGCGAACAAGGACCACCTGAGCCGTATTCCGGAAATTGCCAAGGCCTATGGTGTCTCTGAACTGTTCCTGTTCAAGATCCTTCAGCCGCTCAACAAGGCAGGCCTGGTGGAAACTGTGCGTGGCCGCAATGGCGGCGTGCGCCTGGGTCGTGCGCCTGAAAAGATCAGCCTGTTCGATGTGGTCAAGGTCACGGAAGACAGTTTTGCGATGGCCGAATGCTTCGAGGATGATGGCGAGGTCGATTGCCCGTTGATCGACAGCTGCGGCCTGAATTCGGCGCTGCGCAAGGCGCTCAATGCTTTCTTCGCGGTGCTGGCGGAATATTCCATCGACGACCTGGTCAAGGCCCGCCCGCAGATCAACTTTTTGCTGGGTATCGAGGATCTGCCTCGTCTGGCAGCTGCACCGGCTGCCTGAGCCTGTTTGTTTTAAAAGTGATGATGTAGAGCCCCCTGACCTCCGGTCCGGGCGTTTTTCGTTTGTGGTGAGGCTGGGATGAGGCGGTTGACCAGGGACGGCAATACGCTACTTGAAGGTAAGTGATGTAGCCGCCCGGAGAGATCAGCATGACCGCCCATCAGACAGCCGACACCGTTGCTACCAGACCTTGGGCGATCATCGTCATGGGGGTCAGCGGCTGCGGCAAAAGCTCGATTGGCGAGGGCCTGGCGAAAAAGCTTGACGCCCCCTTCCTGGAAGGTGACAGCCTGCATCCCGCCGCCAATGTCGAGAAAATGGCCAAGGGCACGCCGCTGAACGATGAAGACCGTTGGCCCTGGTTGCAAGCGATCGGCGATAAAATGGCCGCCGCCTTGCAGGAGGGCCAAACCATTATCGTGTCCTGCTCGTCGTTGAAGAAAAGCTATCGCGACCTGCTGCGCGAAGCGACTGGCAATCGCACCGCGTTCATTTATCTGGAAGGCTCGAAAGAGCTGCTGACCCGCCGCATGGGTGAACGCACCGGACATTTCATGCCGGTCAGCCTGCTGGAAAGCCAGCTTGCAACACTGGAAAGCCCGACCGGTGAGCCTTGTGTGGTGACAGTTGATATTGATCGCAGCATCGACGCCATTGTCGAGGCCGCAGCAGCCGGGCTGTCGGAGCTGGAATAACAACGATTTGCGGTGATCAGGCCGGATCGATCTGGCAGCTGTGATCTTGCACATCTTCACCGCCGGAAAAACCGATGGTCGCGGCAGGGGCAATGTCGCTGAGAATGATGAAGCCAGGGCCGCTGGCGAAACTGGCACCAACCACCACCAGATTGTGGCTTGCCATCTCCGTTGACGGGTCTTTCAGGGTCTTCGCCAGCGCCAGAAACGGATTGTAGCCAGCCAGCGTATCACCCTCGACCTTCATGGCGATGAAATGGTGTCCGGCCACTGTGCCCGGCAGGGGCGCCCAGTCGGTGCCGATGTCATTGGCCATCTTGGTCAAAAGCGCATGGGCATCCGGGCTGAGGCAATCGATATGGATATGCAACTGGTTTTGCGAGCGGGCGTTTTGTGCGTTGACCGCCAGGCTGAGCGCATCGCGTGACAAGGGATGCGGCAGCTTGGCATCGACGGCGGCCCGCTCATTCCAGGCATCGGCAAAGAAATTCGGCGTCTTGTCATCCAGCAGAGCAGGGCTTTCGATGCCGGTGATCTTGTCGGTCGGGATCAGCAGATGTTGCGCCACGCCACGTTGATCCTTCAGCAGCGCATAATGTTCGCCGGCATTGACATGGACGCAAGGCGCTGTCGCGACAACACATTTGTCATGGACGATTTTCCACAGCGCGTCGGGATCGGCATGGGCAATCGCGCTGGCGGCAAGCAGGCCGATGAGACCAAGGGCGAGGGAGGAAAGCGGGCGGCTGGTCATAGTGATCCCTTGAGCAAATCATTGACTTCAAGCACCCGACTGTAAGGTCCGTCTGCCGATTTCCTGTGACGCCCGGTTCGTCCGCATATCACATTTTCGGGATCTGTATCAGGCCCTGAACCGCTCCGGACGAAAGGCCGAGATATCCAGAAACGGCGTTTTGCCGCTCATCGCCTCCGCCAGCAACCGCCCCGTCACCGGACCCAGCGTCAAGCCATGATGGGCATGGCCAAACGCCAGCCACAGCCCTTTGTGGCGTGGCGCCTGGCCAATCACCGGCATCATATCCGGCGTGCAGGGCCGCGCGCCCATCCAGGGTTCCGCGTCCAGCCGCTCGGCCAGCGGAAAGATGGTGCGGGCGACTTTCTCGGCCCGCGCCAATTGTACCGGGGTTTTCGGCGCGTCGCGCAAGGCAAATTCCGCCCCGGTCGTCAGCCGTATGCCCTGGGTCATCGGGGCGAGAAAATAGCCACGCTCCTTGTCCATCATCCAGTTGTTCAGCACTGCATTGCCGGTGCTGGCATAGTGCATGTGGTAGCCGCGCTTGACGCCGAGCAGGAACCGGTAGCCGAGCTTGGCCGTCACCTGATCCGACCAGGGGCCGAGGGCGACCACGACCTGTTTGCCATCGATCACGCCATCGTCGGTGGTGACCTGCCAGCCGCTGCCTGCCTGTTTCAGGCTCAAGGCATCACCATGCACGAAGCGTCCGCCAAGCTTTTCGAAGGTGGTGAGATAGGCCTTGGTCAGCCCGAGCGGATCAAGCACCGACCAGGGATCGTTCCATTTCAGCCCGCCGATGAAATCCTGGCTCAGATGCGGCTCTTCGCGGGCCAGATCGGCTGCCGTCAGGGTTTGAAACTGAATACCGTATTCACGCCCCAGTCGTTCGGCCTCAGCCACTTCCTTGTCGCGCACGGCCTGGGTGCGAAACGCCTCGACCCAACCGTCCTTGCGGATCAG
Organism: Allorhizobium ampelinum S4; assembly: GCF_000016285.1. Classification (NCBI taxonomy): domain Bacteria; kingdom Pseudomonadati; phylum Pseudomonadota; class Alphaproteobacteria; order Hyphomicrobiales; family Rhizobiaceae; genus Gillisella; species Gillisella ampelina. Next base: position 722,592 of record NC_011989.1, read on the forward strand.
CGCTTCGGCCCCCGATGCCTCGATCAGCTCTTTATGTTCGGTGATCGAATGCTCGATCAGTGGCGCATAGGCCCTGGCGATCACCTCATGGCGCGGCTTGTTGGAATGCCACCAATAGGAGGAGAGGAAAGCGGCAAGCTTCGGCAGAGCCTTGAGATGATAATGCGCATCGATCCGGTTGTTGAGACCGTAGCGCAGGATCAAGCCAAGATCCTGCGGAAAGCCGTAGGGCACGACGCCCTCGCGCTGGATCAGCCCGGCATTGCCGTAGGACGTTTCCTCGCCCGCGCCCCGCCTGTCCACCAGCACCACAGATTTGCCGCGCCGCGCCAGCTGAACAGCGGTGGACACGCCGATGATACCGGCGCCAAGAACAATTGCATCGACAGACATGAAAAGACCCACGGTCAAGGATTACTGCCGTGACCATGCAAAAGCGCTGGGAAATGCGCAAATGAAAACTTTCTGAAATGGCAGGATTTTTATCCTGCCATTGCGGTGCTTCGGGCTTTCTCTACTCGCGGTTTCAAATAAAGGATCTCAGATATTCAGAAAGACACAGAATGGCCATCGCCTGCCCATAGGGCATCGAGGTCAGCTTGATAGTGCGATAGAAATCGAGATCCGAACCCATGGCGGTGCCGAAGGACACCTGGTTCAATTCGCCCTTGGCGTCGATATTGGCAATGACGCCGCGCACCGCGCGTTCCGCCACGGGCCGATAGTCCGCGCTGATATACCGTTTGCGCACCGCCTTCATCAGCCCATAGGCAAAACCGGCGGTGGCCGAGGCTTCCAGATAGCTGCCCTCGTCATCGACCAGCGTGTGCCAGAGGCCGGAAGGGTCCTGATATTTGGCAAGGGCTGCGGCCTGACGGTCGAGCGTAGAGAGTAGATGACGCCGCACCGCGTCGCCTTCCGGCAATTGCAAGAGATCGATGAATTCCGGAATGGCAATGGTCACCCAGGAATTGCCGCGGGCCCAGAGTGCGCGGGCAAAATTATGATTGCCATCGAAGGTCCAGCCATGGAACCACAGGCCGGAGGCGCGGTCGGCGAGGTATTGGCTATGGATCAGAAACTGATACTTCGCCTCTTCCAAATAGTCCGGGCGGTTCAACAGCAGGCCGATCTTGGCGAGCGGCATGACGCTCATCATCAGCGTATCGTCCCACATCTGCTGGTCGTTGACGCTGTTATAGACGATATGCTGCAAACCGCCTTCGCGCGTGCGCGACATCTCATGCATCACCCACTCGGCCCAGGTTTCCAGATAGGGGATAAAGGCCGGGTTGGGCGCATGTTCATAAAGGCAGGCGAGCGTCAGAAACGGGCAGACCGTGTTGATATTCTTGGTCGGGGTTCCCTCGGCAAGCCGTGCCGAGAACCAGTCGGTGATAACAGTCATCGCCTTGGCATCGCCGGTCTGCTGCCAGTATTTAAACAGACCGTAAAGCCCGATACCATGGGTCCATTCCCACCCGGCCCAGCCCTTGGTATCGATCACCCGCCCATCGTCCAGCCGCAGCAGGAATTCCCCTGTGGTGTCCGTGATGTTGATCAGATTGTCCGTCAACCGGCCAATCAGCTCGACAACCTCATTGCGCGTCACAAAACGCTCCGGCTGCGCCAGCAAAGGATGCATGGTCATGGTTACTCCTCCTCGACGCCCTCCACAGCGTCGGGGTGAAGGGAGCATAGACAGGAGGGGATTGCAAGCAGGAGGCGCGTCAGCTGGAGTTCGGCGGGTGAGGCGAACACGCTTTCGACATTGACTTTATCTTTTGGGTGGGATGGTCTGACGAAAGATGATCATTGCCATACAGCATATGGGCACCATCTATTTGGCAGAATCTCTCAAAATAAAAGGGGTTGAGCCCATGGACATCAAGAGAAACGGCACCCAGCCTTCCACCAAAGGTCCATCGGACTGGTTTTCCGGCACGGTCCGCATCGATCCGTTGTTTTCGCCCAACGATGCCCGCCGCGCCGCCGCAGCCTGCGTGACATTCGAGCCCGGCGCACGCACCGCCTGGCATACGCATCCCCTCGGCCAGACACTGATTGTCACCGCTGGCCTCGGCCTCGTGCAGCGCGAGGGCGGCCCGATCGAAACCATCAATCCGGGTGACGTCGTCTGGTTCGAGCCCGGCGAAAAGCACTGGCACGGTGCCTCCGCGACCACAGCCATGACCCATATCGCCATTCAGGAGCAGCTGGATGGAAAGGTGGTCGACTGGCTGGAGCAGGTGACGGACGAGCAGTATCGATCCGTGTGATTGGGTTTACGCTCCGCCACAACAATGCGCCGCATTCGAGACGCCCGGGCGCATACCTGTGACGGCGACGTCATTGGTCCTTGTCGTGTGCATTTTGTGGAAAGGTGATCTCTGTCGTGAAGCCCTTGGTTGGCAGCACGTCGAACCGGAAGCCATGCAATTTGGTAATCGCGGCCACCAAGGTCAATCCCAACCCCAACCCTCTTGTGTGGCGGCTTCGGTCTGAGCGGTAAAAGCGCTGAACAAGGAGATTTCTCTCGCTCTCAGGCACGCCTGGGCCAGTGTCGCTCACGCGGAGCGCTTTTCGCTCGTCTTCCACGACAAGGCAAACATCGATCCTGCCGCCCTCGGGCGTGAATTTTATCGCGTTATCAACGAGATTGGCGACGGCCTCGAAAATCAGATCCCGATCTCCATGAACGACAATGTCGGCATTTGCCCTCACTGTCAGTGTCAGCTGCTTCTCTTCAGCAATGGGCTCGTAGAGGTCCCCGACTTCCAGCACGAGCTCCGCGAGTTCCACTTTGTCAAATGCCTGAAGTCGGCGCGCTTGTTCAATCTCTCGAACACGCAAAATGGCTGTGACGATGGAGATCGCGTGGTCAATTCCTGAAATCGCCCGATCCATGGCGATCTGCATGTCCTCAACGGAGGTCGCATTGCGCCGAGCCCTTTCCAGGCCGAGGCGCACTCTGGCCAGAGGTGTTCTCAAATCGTGGGCTATATCGTCACCGACGGCGGCGAGGTCCTCGATGAAGGCCTGCATCTCGTCGAGCATGCCGTTGACGATTTGGGCAAGGTTGTCGAGCGGGTCCTGCACATTGCGGTAGGGAAGGCGCTGTTTCAAATCGCCCGCAACAATCTGTGCGATCCGGATTTGCATTTCGTTGACACGCCTGTGGGCGTTCAAGCCAAAAAACACCGCCGCCGCCAGGCCAAACGTCAGCACCGGAACCAGGCCAAACAGCAGCCCTCTTTCCACCATGGATGCGGCCTGCTCATTATCGGCCGTGCTCCAGCCAACGAACAGAATATTGCCATCTGGCAGGCGTCGCGCAACCGCGCGCGCCCGCTGTTGTTGCGGTGGTGTTTGGTCGGTGCGAACAATGGAGACCTGTCTGGGCGGCATATCCAGCGCCAGACCCGACGGAAATTCCTGGACAGTTCCCGACACACGGTGGCCATCGGCTGTGAAAATACCCGTTGGCTTCACCCGTCGCGGGTCTTGCCTCACGCGTTCCTCATAGGCATCCATCCGCCCCAGAAGAGCACCTTGCGTGATGACGCTTGCTTCTTGCAAAACCAGCTCATCCAGTTGATTGATCAACTCGCGGCCAGTGGTCTGGACATAGGCAAAGCTAAAGCTCAGCACCATGGGAACGGTTATCGCCGTCACCAACACCACCACATAGCGGAAACGGGATTGCCGGACCCATTCAATCGGGCGCGCGAAGTACAAAACCTTCTCCACGAACATTGGAGATCATCGGGTGATCTCCCGGATGATCAATTTTTCGCCTGAGCCGACCCATATGCACATCGATGAGGTTTGAATCGGGAACGAATTTATATTTCCAGACTTCCTCAAACAGCATTCCTCGCGTCAGAAGCTGTTCGCAATGGCGCATCATATATTCGAGCAGCTTGAATTCACGGGGAAGAAGCTCAATCTCTCTTTCGCCGCGGCAAGCGCTGCGCTCCAGAAGGTCAAGCTCAAGCGGTCCAACCCGCAGCACTTTTGCCGACATGTCAGCGGGGCGGCGAAGAAGGGCTTCCACGCGGGCGACAAGTTCGAGGATCGCAAAGGGCTTGGTGAGATAGTCGTCGCCACCGGCCCGCAGGCCGCGCACACGGTCGTTGACGGCGCTGAGGGCACTGATGACAAGCACAGGCGTGCGAACCTGTTCGCGCCGCAATGTATCAATCACAGCAAGGCCATCCATACCAGGCAGCATACGGTCAACGATCAGGATATCTGCCCCGCCATTCCTTGCGCGTTCAAGGCCCCTGGCACCATCGGATTCCCAGTCAACGGCGTATCCGTAATCTTTCAGCTCAGCGCAGATATCTTGTGCCGTATCTTCATCATCCTCAATAAGGATAACTTTCGCCATGGCCTATTCCTTGGTGCGTCGGTCCCTCCATAGATGTTGCAGGTCATCCATTATTGCCAGAGCACACGCGCGTTTCAAATACCGGTTTGCTGTTTCACTCCTACGGTTTTTCAAAAAATAGCGCAATTGTGCGGTGTGTGATTCAACGCGCGGATGCACATAATCAGGCTTGCCTCCGGGGCGGGATGGCCGTTCTTAAATTTCTATTTAATGGCTTTTGTCATTTCACTGCGTCAAACCCCAGCACCTGCGCGACAGAAAGTCGCGTGCTGACTTGTGACTATATGGTGCGATCGTCAAAGCCCACGGCAATCGCAGTCGCCCTTAAACTCAATTAGGTGCCAGATGCCCGTTCATCGTAAAGACAACCCATCCATTGCCGCAGGCATCCAAGGCCCGGTTTTGAGCCGCCGTCAGCTTTTGGGATCGGCAGCCACCGGGGCGGTCGTTCTCGGTGCGACCTCTGTGCCAAGCTGGGCGCAAGCACCGGAAAAAACCGTGGATGTCCTGTTGATCGGTGGCGGCATCATGAGTGCGACGCTGGGTGTTTTGCTCAGCCAGCTTGAGCCGAACTGGACGATTGAAATGCTTGAGCGGCTCGACGCCGTGGCCATGGAAAGCTCCAACGGCTGGAACAATGCCGGCACGGGGCATTCGGCCCTGGCCGAGCTGAATTATTCGCCGATGGATGCGAAAGGCAATGTGCATATCGAAAAGGCGATTGAGATCAATTCGGCCTTCCAGATCACCCGCCAGTTCCTCGCCCATCAGGTTGATGTTGGCGTGTTGAAAAATCCGCGCTCGTTCCTCAACTCGACACCGCACATGAGTTTCGTCTGGGGCGATGAGAACACGGCGTTTCTTGCCAAGCGGTTTGAAGCGTTGAAAGCCAGCCCGCTGTTTTCCGGCATGCAGTTTTCGACCGATCATGACAAGATTGCCGAATGGGTGCCGCTGATGATGGACGGGCGTGATCGCGCCCAGAAGCTCGCCGCCACCTGGAGCCCCCTTGGCACCGACGCCGATTGGGGCGAGGTGACCCGTCAGTATGTCACGCATCTGAAGAGCCATCCAAACTTTGCGCTGCGCACCTCCACCGAAGTGCAGGCGATTGAAAAGACCAGCGACGGATCGTGGAACGTCAGCACCTCCAATCGCAAGGATGGATCGTCGACCACCGTCAAGGCGAAGTTCGTGTTCATCGGTGCGGGCGGTGGTGCGTTGCACCTTCTGCAGATGGCCGGCATTCCTGAAGGCGATGACTACGCGGGCTTCCCCGTGGGCGGTTCGTTCCTGGTCTGCGACAAACCAGAGATCGCAAACCAGCATTTTGCCAAGGCCTACGGGCAGGCTTCCACCGGTGCGCCGCCAATGTCGGTTCCGCATCTCGACACCCGCGTGTTTGAAGGCAAGCGCCACTTGTTGTTTGGCCCCTTCGCAACCTTCTCGACAAAGTTCCTGAAGGAAGGATCGCTGTTCGATCTGCCTGCGACAATCACGCTCGAAAACATCTGGCCCATGCTGAAAGTTGGCTATGATGAGTTTGATCTGGTCGAATATCTGGCCGGGCAGCTTTTGCTGTCAGACGCAGATCGGCTGGAGGCCCTGCGCGCCTATTTTCCCAATGCCAAGGCCGAGGATTGGCGCCTTTGGCAGGCCGGCCAGCGCGTTCAGATCATCAAGAGAGACGCCAAAAAGGGCGGCATTCTCAAGCTCGGAACAGAAATTGTGGCGGCCAAGGATGGCAGCATTGCCGCCCTGCTCGGCGCTTCTCCGGGCGCGTCAACGGCTGCACCGATCATGCTGGATCTGCTCCAGAAAGTGTTTGCCGAGAAATTGGCGACACCGGAATGGCAGGAGAAGGTGCGCACCATGGTGCCAAGCTATGGCGTCAACCTCAATGAGAACCCCGACATGCTGGCCAAGGAATGGGCGGCGACGGCAGAGCGCCTTCAACTGACGCTCGCACCACCAGCAATCGACATGTCCGCAATAACAAAGCCAGGCGTCAGCGCACCGGCGGCAGACATCAAACGTGTGCCGGACATGGCGCTGTAAATTCTGGCCTTACGCGAGAATGAATGCGCGCCTTGGCGTGCATTCGGCTGATCCTGGCAAAAATATATGTCCTCGCATGCAGTATTGTGTGTTTTATGAAGCGCACAATACTGTAGCATCAGCGCAAAGGTGATGAGTTGCGTGCCAGACCATCGGCCAGAATTTCAACTGTAATTTTCTGCACATGGTCTGCGTTTACATTGAGCTGAATTTCACCCGGTATAAAAAGAGAAAGATCGATCATGAGTGATCATCACGTCGTGGTTGTTGGTGGCGGCTTTGGCGGGCTTCAGCTGGTCCATGATCTCAAAGGCAGCGGAGCGCGGATAACGCTGATTGATCGGCGAAACCATCATCTTTTCCAACCTCTTCTCTATCAGGTTGCAACAACCATTCTGTCCACGTCGGAAATCGCCTGGCCAATTCGCCATCTCTATAGCGACCGGCAGGAGGTTTCGACATTGCTGGGTGAAGTCGGCGGCGTCGATGTCGCTGCAAAGCAGGTCATGTTACGCAGTGGGGCATCCATATCCTACGACACGCTTGTTCTGGCCACCGGAGCGACCCATGCCTATTTCGGACGCGATGAATGGGAGCCTGTGGCACCGGGCCTGAAGACGCTTGAGGATGCCACGACAATTCGCCGCCGCCTCCTTCTTGCCTTCGAGCAGGCAGAAACCACCTCTGACCCGGCGATGCGTGAGGCGCTTCTGACCTTCACCATTGTTGGGGCCGGCCCAACAGGCGTCGAACTTGCCGGTATTATCGCCGAGCTGGCGCACAAGACTCTCCCCAAAGAATTTCGCGCCATCGATACCCGCAGGACAAAAGTGATCCTGGTCGAGGCGGGCCAACGTGTGCTGCCAAGCTTTGCGCCGGAACTGTCTGTCTATGCACAAGGCGTGCTGGAAAACCTCGGTGTTGAGGTTCGTCTTGGACAGCCCGTCACACAGTGCTCAAGCGACGGCGTTCAGATTGGTGAACAGTTCACTCCAAGCCGGACGATCGTCTGGGCGGCTGGTGTTCAGGCATCAGCCGCTTCGCGTTGGCTTAGTGTTCCCGCCGACAGGGCGGGTCGCGTGGTTGTAGGGAAGGACCTTACCGCGCCAGAAATGCCGGATGTTTTTGTGATCGGTGATACGGCGTCGGTTATGCAAGGCAATAACACGCCCGTACCAGGTATTGCGCCTGCCGCCAAACAACAGGGCGCCTATGTCGCCAAAGTGATCAAGGCTAGACTGAAAGGCAAACCCGCTCCCGCGCCATTCCATTACCGGCATCAAGGGAGCCTTGCCACCATCGGCCAGAGCGCGGCCATCGTTGATTTTGGCAAGGTAAAGCTAACAGGTAGTCTCGCATGGTGGATATGGGGTCTCGCCCATATCTATTTTCTTATCGGCACGCGCTCAAGACTCGCCGTTGCATGGAGCTGGTTGTGGATTTATCTCAGCGGCCAGCATAGTGCCCGCCTGATTACTCAAAAAGAGACGATGAGGGATGAAGGGCAGGCGAGAAAATAAAATTAATAAATGATATCGTAATTTTAAGAAGCGTAGCGACCAGACCGAGATTAAGGTTGCGGATGGAAGGGCTTCGAGACAGTGGAATTCGCCACTCTTGAATGGGTCGGCTGGTTCAACCACCGACGACTTCTCGAGCCGATCGGGAATATACAGCCAGCCGAAGCCGAAGAGCGATATTACGCCATGCTGGACGAAGCAGCCATGGCCGCATAACTTAAGCAAAATGGCCTCCGGCAAACCCGGCGCGGTTCAATCTGATCAGCAAGCGCGATAACGTAAATTGCCTCTTCTTTAATCGCAAAGAGTCTGTAACCTATCCCCTCAGCGGACACTACTGCGCCGTCGCTCTCGTCGCCAACCATCAGCATTCCGCCACCCTCTCGAATGCGGTCTATTCTGCGCTTCGCTGACTTTTCTTCCGTCATGAGCCTACGTTTAACGACTAATCGGCGGTGCTATCGTATCCCGTTCTCAAGAAAGACCGCGTCCAACCTGTCTACAATTCCTTGTATCCAAGGGGGTATGCGTGACGCAGTGATGCGCCATTCCTGAAAATCGCGAACTGCTTTGTCCCAATCGGGAAAGCCACTCGCTGTAGCAATTTTCGTTTTATTGTCTTCGGTTGTCTTGAGCATTGTCAAAGCAATCGCTTGCTGCTCATCCAGAAATTTCACGATGCTAAGATGTAACTCAGGGTGTTCGCTTGCGATCTGTGACGCCAGCCGTTTGAGGCGCGGTGAAGCCATTGCGAGGATATCAAGCGCTCTGCCGACCTCACCGGCGACTTCGGCGTTCAATCGGGATACCTCGGCGCGTTTATCGCTTCGGCGCATCGCTTGATCGCTACCCATGCCGATTAGCGTAAGCAGCCACGAAATAAAATCCATGCGCGCCCCCTGGAATGTCCCATTGCCAAGTTGCGCAGATTATAAGGGATTCGCAAGGGAAAGAATATCGCGTGCTGATCCGCAAGAATGACCCGGAAAAGTGTTCCGGTTACTCTTTTCAGATCTTCTCTAAGTAATTGATTGCATTGATAAAAGAGATATTGGCTGGGGAACCTGGATTCGAACCAAGATTAACGGAGTCAGAGTCCCCGTCCTATTATTGTAATACCAGCGCATTTTCTCCAACTTTGGAGAAAACGCAAGATGAAAGATCAATGCGTTACCGTAGAATTTCCAACTGGAAATCGGATAAACGACGAACTGCTTGCTGAAGTTTCGGCGTGGCTGAGCGAGAACCGTGATCGGTGCGGAACTCGCCTTATCCCCACGTTGAAAGAGAAGTTCGGCCTCTGCAATCTTGAGGCTATCGAAGCGGCAAAGCGCGCCCATGCTCTCCAGTACGGGAGGGCGGTGTAATGGGGAAGGCATCTAACCAGCGCTACAAGGCGCGTAAGCAGGCCAATAAGAAGGCCGCCATCACGTTCGACAATGCGACACCAAGCCAGATGGCGGCTTTGCTTGCAGAGCGTGAACAGCTGATCGCGAATGCTGAGAAGAGGCTTCCAAAGCATAAGGCGGCCCTGTACGCCCGGCCAAAGGGTGGGGAGGGTCGCAACAAGTGAGCGACGATTACACGCGCCTTCGAATGACCTGGCTTGATCAGGTGTACAGCGATGAACGGTTGAGCAAATCAGTGGCGACGAATGTCGCCTTTTTCATCTCTCAACACTTCAACCGAAAGCGGTTCAATGAGAGCGGCGACTTTAGTGCATGGCCGAGCTACGCCACGCTTGCTGAGAAGGTTGGATGCTCTGAGAAGACGGTCCAGCGGGCCGTCTCGCTCCTGAAACAATGCGGACACATCCATACGAAGGGCAAGGGCGGGCGTCATTGCTCGTTGGCATACTATGCCGTTCTGGTGTCGCAATCCGCTCAAAACGTGGAAGAAAAAGGTGGACACCGGAGTCCACGTTTAAAGGATAAAGCGGATTTCGAGGCTGAAAAGGTGGACACGGCTGTCCCAAAAGGTGGACATTCTCGTCCTCAAAAGGTGGACACAGATGTCCTACTAACCTCTTTGAATAAATCTTTGAAGAACCTCTCTGAAGCACCGACCGCAAAGCCTGAGCGCAAAGCCCCGGCTGAAGTGTCAGGGGTAGACCCGCTCAAGGCCGCTGGATCGGTCGCTGTTCTCTCGGTGCTGATGACTGGACCGGGTGAGCTTCCACCATTGCCACCGTTCGTGAGACAGAACCCCAAGCACGAATGGGTTATGGACCATCAAGCGAAACACGGTTGGCCTGACCTGTATTCGGTGTGCCGAGACCCGCAACGCTGGTACCGCGCCTTTGATGATTTTGCTCATGAGATGGAAGCCGTTGAAGCGTCGAAAGACAATCCAAAGTGGTGCGCTTGGCGTGATGAGTATCGGGCAAGAGGATGGCCTATGCCGCGTCCTGATGGTCAGTTGATGCATTTCCCCGATTGTGGTCCGAAGCTGTTAGACGTGTTCTTGGTGCGATTGTTGCGAGCGATGCAGGCGGTCAATATCGCGAGGTCTGCCAACGTTGTTCGGTTCGGATGATTGAGCGGGTGCGTCGTCGCGGGCCAGGGGGGTGGTCTGGAACTTTCGACCTATCCTGGGGACCGGCGCGGGGAGGTACGCTCTATAATTTTCTCAATTAGAGAAATTTTCTTAATGTTTGGAATGGTTTAGGCCTATCATGGGTCGCTATTTGCTGTCAACATTTGTGGAATTCACGCATAAAAAAATTTCGGGCATACAATCGGAATGAAGATATTTTCTTTTTTCCGACCTGAAAAACTTGAAACACGCGACACGTCCATTTCAGACGTAGCCTTGGCGGCGCTCTTTTCTGGGATGTCATCGGGGGCGGGTGCTGTCTCCGGCGCTGAAGCGCTTCGGGTTCCCGCTGTTGCCAGTGCTGTCCGGGTGATCTCGGAAGCGGCGGCAACGCTTGAAGTGCGGATCATGGAGCGGGATGCAACCGGCTCCGAGTCCGAGGATAAAAACCATCCGGTCGGCCTGCTGTTGCGCGGCGATGCCAATCCCTGGACCTCCGGTTTCGAGTTGATCCGCGATCTCGTGGCGGGCGCGCTTACCAATGATTGGGGCGGCCTCGCCTACGTCAACCGGGTTGGTGACGAGATCCGCGAAGTGATCCGCTACCAGACAGCGGCGATTTCCGTGCAGCTCGATCCGTTCACTGGTGAACCGACTTACAGCCTGAATGGCAGCGTCGTATCGGCCCGAAACATCGTGCATGTGCGCGGGCCGTTCGACCGGTCGCCCTTGACCCTTGCGGCGGAAGCCATCGGCGCGGCGAAGATCATGGAAACCCATGCCTCGCAACTGTTCAAAAACGGTGCGCGTCCAGGCGGTGTGATCCAGACCCCGAAATCGCTTGGCGATGAAGGCGTCAAGAACATGCTGAAAGCGTGGCGTCTGGCGCATGAAGGCCCACAGAATGCCGGTCGGACGGCGCTGCTTTATGACGGCGCGACCTTCAATCCGATGACGCTCAACTCGGTAGACAGTCAGTTTATCGAGCTGCGCAAGTTCCAGATCATCGAGATTTGCCGGGCCTTCCGCATCCCGCCGTCCATGCTCTACGAGCTGGACCGTGCGACGTGGAGCAATTCCGAACAGATGGGCCGCGAGTTCCTGACCTACACCCTGGAGCCGTGGCTTCGCGCTATCGAGGCGGCGCTTGGTCGGGCGCTGTTGTCGCGTGAAGATCGCAAGCGGTATCGCATTCTGCTTGACCGCGACGACCTGACCCGCGCCGATCTCACGGCCCGCGCAACGGCGATTTCCAGCCTGATCAGCGCCAAGGTTTTGAACCCGAACGAGGCCCGTCAATGGCTTGACCTCGGCCCCTACAAGGGCGGCGACGAGTACGGAAATCCACATATCAATCCCAGCACACCCGGTCTCGGACACAATGACGGGCCGGTTCTTGACGACGAAAAGGAGCCACCGGTTGATGACGCTTGACGATATTCACTCGAACCTAGCCGATCAGGACCGGGGCCGATGGCTGGAAGTGCGCGACCCGTGGCAGGAAAAGCCCGTGGGCCTTCGCCTGCTGATTGCCGGTCCTGATGGCGACGTGCAGCGCAAGGCGCGTGTCGAGATGATGGACCGGCTTTCCGATGCTGCCGACTTAGACGGCAAAGTCTCATTTGAGGAACGCGAAAAGGCGCGGGTCTATTGCCTGGCGCGGTGCGTCCTCAGTTGGGATGTCGCGGCCTCATTCGGCCTTGATGCGACATTCGGCCAAGTCGCCATCATCAAGCTTTTGCGCATCGCATGGTTGCAGCAGCAGGTTGACGCCTTCGCTGGGGACCGTGGGAACTTCCCGATAAGCTTCAACAGCGAGGTGGCGTGATGGCCCGCCTGGAGTTTGCGGATATTGCTGTCCGGTTTGCGCCCTCAGATAGCGGCGAATTTTCCGGTTACGCTGTGATCTGGGCCGAAAAGAACCGGCATAACGAGCTTTATCGGCGCGGCGCTTTCAAGCGCTCCCTCGATCACCACAGTCTTGAAGGCACACGGCCATTGATGTTGTGGAGCCATAACCCTTCCGAGATCATCGGAGTTTGGACGGAAGTCCGCGAAGATGACAAGGGCCTGTTTGTTCAAGGCCGGTTCCTGACCGAGATTACCAGCGGGCGGGAAGCCTATGAGCGGGTGAAGTCCGGCGCGGTCAACGGCCTGTCCATCGGCTTCCGCGTTCCGCCAGGGGGCGAAACGCGCCAGGCGGGAACCCGCATTCTCACCAATCTTGATCTGGCCGAAGTTTCCATCGTGGGCATGCCATCGGCTGGCCGCGCCCGGATCACCTCTGTTCGCAGTTCTGGCCGCTCTGTCGAGAGCGTGGCGGCCTTCGTTGACGCTTGCCGGAAGGCACGATGCGCTCTCATTTCAAAAGGAAAATAACATGACCAAAAAGCCTGCTATGGCACTGTCTGTGCTCGATGCTAACATCGGAACAGTCGTTGCGACCGATACGCTTGGTGAGCGTTTCGTAACCCGCGCCGATCTGCTCGAAACCCGTGAAGAGCCGAACGACGATCCGATGGAACTGGCGACCCGCGCCGTCGATGAAATGCGCACGGCGTTCACCACCAGCCTTGACGAAATGCGCACCCAGATCACGGACCTCGAAACCCGCATGAACCGTCCGGGGGGCGTGGGCGCAATCCAGACCACGGGTGAAGTGACCCTTGAGCGCCGCGCCTTCACCAATTTCTTGCGCCGGGGCCGTGAGGCCATGGAAGCCGAAGAGGTGCGGGCGCTGGTGGTGGGTGACGACACCAAGGGTGGCTATCTCGCCCCTGCCGAGTTTCAGGCGGAAGTGATCAAGGGCGTTGTCGAGCTGTCTCCGATCCGCCAGGCCGTCCGGGTTGGTTCGACCGGGGCCGGTTCCGTGATCCTGCCCAAGCGTACGGGCCGTCCCACAGCGTCATGGGTTGGCGAGGATGAAGAGCGCGAAGAAACCACGATGTCCTATGGGCAGCTCGAAATCCCTGTTCATGAAATCGCCTGCTACATCGACGTATCGCAGCGCCTTCTTGAGGACAGTGCCATCAACGTTGAAAGCGAAGTTGCCACCGATCTTTCGGAAGAATTCGCCGTCAAGGAAGCGTCTGCATTCTCAAATGGCAACGGTGTGAAGAAGCCGCTCGGTCTCCAGAATGCCCCCGGCATTGCCGAAATCATCAACGGCAACGCCGCCAATGTCAGCGGCGATAAGTTGATTGCGCTCATGTATGCGATGCCAGCGCAATATCGCAACAACGGCTCCTGGCTGATGAATGGCACAACGCTGGGCATTATCCGCACCATGAAAGACGGGAATGGGAACTACCTCTGGCAGCCATCCTATCAGGCTGGCCAGCCTTCGACCCTGTTGGGCCGTCCGGTGATTGAAGATCCAACCATGCCGGATATCGCCGCCAATGCTTTCCCCCTGATGTATGGCGATTTCTCCAAGGCCTACCGGATCTATGACCGGGTGGGCATGTCGATTTTGCGCGATCCCTTCACCCAAGCCACCAAGGGCCTTGTCCGGTTCCATGCCCGCCGTCGCGTCGGTGGCGGCCCGGTTCTGACCGAGGCGCTGCGCAAGCTCAAAATGGCCGCCGCCTAATCGGCCTCAACCCCTCAGTTTCAAGGTGAAAGACATGCGAGACATTGTGCATAACATCAAGGCCGTCATTGCCGTGCCGCCTGCCACGCGCTCGGCAAGTATCGATGGTGCGGCGGTTGACCTACTGGGCTTCGATAGCGTGGCGCTGGTCGTTGCCACGGGTGCCGTTACCGGCGCTGGCGACATGTCGGTAAAGCTTCAGGAAAGCGACACCACAGTCGCCGGTGATTTTACCGATGTTGACGCCGAACATCTGCAAGGCGCAATCGCTGGCAGCCTTGCGACCGGTGCCACGGCTAAGGTGGGTTATCGCGGCTTCAAGCGCTACCTGCGGGCGGTGATGACCTTCAACGGCGGAACGAGCGTCACAACGTCGGCTCTGTTCATTCTCGGCAACGCTGCTGATCGTCCGGTGGCCTGATCATGCCGGTTCGCGCTCCCTCGGTCTGTGGCTATTGCGGCAAGGCTCATTCGAAAGCCGAACCTTGCGCTGCCTTAGCCCGCATGGCGAGGGAGCGCAAAGCCCGCTTTGACGAGAAGCGCCCAACCGCAAGACAGCGTGGATATGACCGCGAATGGGAGAGCGGGGCGAAGGAATTCTTGAGCCTTCCGCATAACCAGTTTTGCCAGTGCGGTGCGAAAGCAACGGTGGTCAGGCACATCAAGAGCATTCGCGCCCGCCCCGAACTGCGCATGGATAAATCAAATTGGCGTCCCGGCTGTCAGCGCTGCAATGCGCTCGATGCAGCGGAAGAGCGCCGCAACGATCAAGGAAAATCGAAATGACAATTTACGCTTCAGCGGGTTCGCGGCTGTTCATCGGTGTGGTGAAGGAACAGAAGTCTGAGGATTTTGTTCGGGCCGACTTCTCCGTCGCCAATGCTGTCACCTGGGTTGAAATCGATGAAATCGAAGGGCTTGGCTCGGTTGGGGATACCAGTGAAGATGTCAACTTTACCGGCATGAAAACCGCCCGCACCCGCACCCTCAAAGGCCCGCGTTCTGCCGGAAAGATGGAAGTGGTGTGTGGCCTGGACGGTGACGACGCCGGGCAACAGGCAGCCATTGCCGCCGAGAAAACCATTCACGATTACGAGTTTCGATTGATCCTGAATGATGCCCATGAGGGTGGCACACCTTCGGAACGCTACTTCATTGCCAAGGTCATGAGCCAGTCGGAACAGTTCGATCAGGCCAACAACGTGATGAAGCTGAATATCAGCCTCGGCGTGAACAGCAATATTGTTCGCATCGCGCGGTCGGAAGCATAACCGATGTTTTTCACGGCTGCTGGCTCAACCTTCGATATTGGAGACCTCCGCGCAAACTGGGCTGCGCGGCAGGTTTCCGCTGCGGATTTCAGTTCTGAAGTCTGGGTGCCGGTTGAGGGGGTGAGCAGCCTTGGCCGCATTTCCGGTGAATGGCAGACGGAAGAAACGGCAAGCCCCGATGCGGACGATCCCGACAACCCGCAAATGCCGACTGTGTTGAAGTCGGCGCGACCGGCCAAAACCATGCAAGTGGTCGCGGCCATGGTGGCAGGTGATGTCGGGCAGATGGCAATGCTTGCGGCGGAAGGCATCGTTCATCCAGTCACTTTCAGGCTTACGGCTGCGGATGGTTCTGTCCTGCGTTTCGTTGCCTTGGTGCTGGGGGCGGATCACGTCTTTGATGAGGCCGCCAATGTGATGAGCTGGTCCTTCTCCCTCAAGCTTCAATCCAACATTCTGCGAGAGGCATCATGATTGTCACCGTTGCGCAAATCAAAGAGCAATTGAACATCGTCGCGGAAGATGGATCGGACGATGCATTTCTAGGTCGCAAACTGGCGGCGGCCCAAGACCATATTGAACGCGGTCTCGGCTTCAAGATTGAAGCAGCCTATGGCGGGGAGGGGCAAGACCCTATCCCGCCTTCGCTCATTGAGGCCGTCTGCCAGCTTGCCGCCCATTGGTATGAGAACCGCGAGGCGTCCGTGGTGGGCATGGGCGTCAACACCATGCCCTTCAGTGTGCAGGACATTATCCGCGAATACCGCAATTGGAGCTTCTGACATGGCAAATGACGGCGGCATTTCCAGACTGCAACAGCGCATGAACGCCATTCCCAAGGCGGTGCGCGACGGTGTGAAGCCCGCCATGGAAAAGGCAGCGGGCGATATTGTCGATCTGGCAAGGGCGCTTGTCCCGGAAGATGAGGGCAAGCTGAAAAACTCTATCGGCTGGACATGGGGAACGGCCCCGGCTGGTAGCATGGTGTTGGCGCAAAGCGTCAGTGGCGAGCTGACAATTACAATCTATGCCGGGGATGATGAAGCGTATTACGCCCGCTGGGTGGAATTCGGCACACAAGCCGGCGTCTTTAACCAGCGGGTTTCCGAACGCGGAGCGGGTATCCATCAAAGCAAATCGAAGGGGCGCAAGAGCTACCGCACACATCCCGGCACGGCTGCGCAACCATTCTTCTTTCCGGCCTATCGCCTCGGCAAGAAGCGCGCCGCGAACCTGATCAAGCGGGCGATTGTCAAATCCGTTCGCGAAAACTGGGGGGAAGGGCCAATGAGCTTGGAAACAGCGCTACAGGTTGCCTTGCGGGGAAGGCTGATCGCCACGGCGGCAGTAACCTCGCTTGTCCCGGCTGTAAACATTGTCGATCGCACAAGCGCGCCGCCGCTTGATCCATCTATTGTGCTGGGCGAGGTCCAGGTTGTCGATGAAGGTAGCAGCCTGAAGCGAGACCGCTTGCGGGTGTATTCGACCATCCATGTGTGGAAACGCGAAGAAAGTCTGAGTGGTATCCGCGCCATTGGCTGGGCGATCCGCTCTGCGGTTCGTCCTGGTCGCCTGGATCTTGGCCCGGATTTTCAATGCGGTGACTGCTTCATTTCCTCGACACGCCATTTGCGCGACCCGGACGGGGCAACGGCGCATGGCATCGTCACGGTTGAAACGCTGGTGAAGGTGCTGTCATGAGGTCTGGAAAACTCGATGCCCTGATCACATTGCAGGTCGCGACCAATGCAACGCAGCCTGACGGCGCAGTGATTTCCGAATGGTCCGACTTTGCCAAGGTCCGGGCCGAGATCATCGAATCAGGAACGGAACGGTTCTTCCGCGCTTACGGCGCCACGGATGAAGACTTGACGGTGTTCCGCATCCGCTATGTCCCGGGTCTCCTGATGGCGCATCGTATTCTGTTCAATGAAAAACGTTTCCGCATTGAACATTTAACCGAGATCCGCCGCAAGCGCGGCTGGGAAATCAGGGCGGTGTCGATATGAGCACACGCGGACGAAAAGCAGATTTGCGGGTCATTGAGGGCGGCGGCATGGAGCAAGTCCCGGATGGTGTCCCGTCGCATATCCCGGACGAAATGCGATCCGAATGGTTGGCTGTCGCCAATGATTTGAAGCAGCGGCGCATGCTGACAGAAGCGATGTTTGGCAGCGTTGATGCTTATGTCATGGCCATGTTCAACGTCCGCAAGGCGCAAGAGGCCATCGATAAGCATGGCCTGCTGATCGACAGCGGCAAGGGCATTCTCAAGCAAAACCCAGCGGTCAGCCTGCTGGGCAAAGCGCAATCGGCAATCCTTCGCCTGTCGGCAGAACTGGGCCTGACGCCCGCCTCACGCTCCCGCTCGAAAATGAAGGGCGGCGACGACGACGACGTTCCTGGACAAAAGGACATGTTCGATGACGTCATGGATTTTTGACGATAGCCCGATTGACGATCCGTTCGGTTATGGCGAGCGGGCGGTGAAATTCCTGCGGCTTTTGAAGCATCCAAAATCGACAATGCCTGGAAAGGCGTTCCAGCTTGATCCATGGCAGGAACGTATTGTGCGTCGGATCTACGGCCCGCGTCATCCTAATGGTCGCCGGATCGTGCGCACGGTCGCCATGCTGCTGCCACGCGGCAACCGCAAAACCTCGCTGGGCGCGGCACTGGCTCTTCTCCATACCATCGGCCCGGAAAATCTGCCCGGTGGCGAATGCATGGTTGCGGCCTCGGATAGATCGCAGGCCCGGATTGCCTATCAGGAAGCCTATAACATCATCGGGGCGGAACCTCGGATGGATGGTCGGCTTCACCTGACGGACTCGAAGAACCGCATCCGCAATCCCAAGACCGGCGCATTCTTTGAAGCCATCAGCGCCGACGCCAGAACGGCCCATGGTCATACACCTGTCTTCGCCCTGGTGGACGAATTGCACGCCTGGCCGAAACGCGACCTGTGGGAGGCCATCCGCTCCGGGCTTGTGAAGGTTGCCGGTTCGCTGCTGATGGTAATCAGCACGGCGGGCCGTGGCCAAGAGAATGTTGCATGGGAGTTTTATGACTATGCCCGCAAAGTCCAGCGCGGCGAGATCATTGATGAAAGCTGGCTGCCGATCTTGTTTGAAACGCCCCGCGATGCGGACTGGCAGGATGAAACCGTCTGGTACGCTTCCAATCCGGGCTTGGCCTTTGGGTATCCCGACATAGCGGGCATGCGCCAACTGGCGCGAGAATCCGCCGAAATCCCGGCAGAGCGGGAAGCGTTCAAGCAGCTCAACCTCAATATCTGGCTTGATCATTCCCTCGATCCGTTCGTGGATATGATGGTCTACGATGAAGGTGCCTATCCCGTTGACCTTGATGACCTTGAGGGCAAGCCCTGCTGGCTTGGCGTTGACCTGTCATCCAACAATGACCTGACAGCGGTTGTCGCTTGCTGGGGCGACAGCGAAAGCGGCTATGCCGTCCACCCCTGGTTCTTCTGCCCTGCGGATAACCTTCGCGCCCGCACGGATCGCGACAAGGTGCCTTATGTGGCATGGGCGGAAGAGGAACATATCATTCCGACACCCGGCAATGTGGTGGATTACCGTTCGGTTGAGGATCATATCCGCGAATTGTGCGCCCGCTTTGATGTGCGCGAAATCGCCTTCGATCCGCACATGGCCCGCAACATCATGAACAACCTGCTGGACGATGGCCTGCCAGCCGTGGAAATGCGGCAAGGCTGGGTGACGATGGCTCCGGCTGTGAAAGAGTTGGAACGGGCCATTCTTGGCCGTCGCTTCCGCCATGGCGGCCACCCCGTCTTGCGGTGGAATTTCGATAACATCTCGGTTCACACCGACACGGCGGGCAATCGTTCGTTTCACAAGGGCAAGAGCAAAGACCGGATCGACGGCGCTGTGGCGGCTGCCATGGCCGTGGCCCGGTGTGCGGCCGGTGACAGCAACGTTTCCAGCTACGACCATTTCGAAGGCAATCTTGAAGAGTGGAGCTACGCATAATGGCTGATGATGAAGAACGGCTTGTGGTGCTTCTCGAGGCGCGGATTAAAGACCTTGAGCGCAATATGGCGAAAGCCTCCGGGACCACAGCGAAGCGCTTCCGGGAAATGTCACTCTCTTCCAAATCTGCGACAAAGCAGATGGAACAGGACGCGATCCGCTCCACAACACGGATCAATCAGGCCATGGCGACGGTCGGCACGAAGATCGGCGCGGTTGGCAAGGCTTTTGCTGGTGGAATTGCCGGTGGCATCGCTGGGCTTGGGGTGGCGGGTGCGGTCACGGCAGTACGTGAAATTACGTCCAGCCTTGCCGAGATGAACGCGGAAGCGCTCCGGGCGGGTCTCAGCACCCAGGCGTTCCAAGAGCTGAAATATGTCGCGGATCAAAACAAGGTCAGCGTTGACGCCCTGACGGACGGCATGAAGGAATTGAGCCTGCGGGCCGATGAATTCATCATTACCGGCAAAGGCTCCGGGGCGGAGGCCTTCCAGCGCCTCGGCTATTCTGCGCAGGAGCTGAAGGAAAAAATCAAAGATCCGGTCGCACTGTTTACCGAAATCATCGGCAAGTTGGGCGAATTGGACAATGCTGCGCAAATCCGCATATCGGACGAACTGTTCGGCGGTACGGGCGGCGAACAGTTTGTGCAGCTCATCGGGCGCGGTGAACAAGGCATCCGCGACCAGATCAAAGCCGCGAATGATCTGGGCATCGTCATTGACGATAGCGTCATCAAAAAAGCGGTTGAGGTCGATGCCAAGTTCAACATGATCGCGGCCACCATCGGCGGCAACCTGAAATCGGCAGTGGTTGAAGCGTTCGAATATCTCGTGAGTTTTGTTGACAGCTATCGCGATTTCCAAAACCAGACGGACGCGACCCTTGAACAACGGATTGCCGAGCTGGGGCAAAAGCGGCTGGATCTCGAAACCAAGATCCTAGAGACCCAAGACCGTCAACGCCAGGGCATGGAAAAGCTGTCCTCCGTCGCGAAAGACCTTGGGTTTGAGGATTCGAAGAATTCTATCGTTGCAGGTGATACCGGCCAAATCGAAGAATACCGGCGACAACTGGCGGCGGTGGCAGAAGAGGAACGGCAGATCGTAGAGGAACGCGCCCGCCGTCCGACGATCAGCACCCCCACGCAACCGACCGGAAGTTACAGCGGCGGTCAAACGGTTCCGTCCAGCAGCTCCAGTTCCAAAAAAACCAGCAGCCCCGATGAGTACCAGCGGGCGACGGAATCCCTTCGGGAACACATCGCCGTCATGCAGGCCGAACAGGAAGCGCAAGCCGGGTTGAACCCTCTCATTGACGACTATGGTTTTGCTGTTGAGAAGGCCGCTGCTCAACAGGACTTGCTTAATGCCGCCAAGGAAGCGGGCATCAAGATCACGCCAGAGCTATCCAGCGAGGTTGATAAGCTTTCCACGGCCTACGCCAACTCGGTTGTGCAGGCGAAAAAACTTGGCGATACGCAGGACGAAATCCGCCAACGGGCGGAAGAGGCAAACCAATTCAACAAGAGTTTTACACGCGGCATTGTTGACGGGTTCATTGAGGGCAAGAATGCCGCCGATGTCTTCTCAGATGCCCTGAAAAAGATCGGCGACCGGCTTCTTGATATGGTCTTTAATGATCTGTTCGCCTCGCCAACCCAAGGCGGAAGCGGCGGGGGGATCAGCGGAATCATTAGCGGTTTCGGCAAGTTGCTGGGCTTTGACAGCGGCGGCTATACTGGGCCGGGTGGGAAGCATGAACCGGCTGGCATCGTCCACAAGGGGGAAGTCGTCTTCAGTCAAGCCGATGTCCGCCGCTTTGGTGGTGTGGGCCGGGTGGAAGCCTTGCGGCGCGGCTTCGGTTACGCCGATGGCGGGCCGGTGGCCGTGACGCCTGCGCCCATGGTCAACAGATCGTCTGGCGGTGCCAGTACCAGCGCCACGCCAATCCAGATCACCTTCAGTCCAGTGATTGATAATCGCGGTGCCTCGGTTGAGGCCGTAGCGCGCAACGAACAGGCATTGGCGAAATTCCAGAAAACCTTGCCTGCACAGATCATCGCCACGATCCGGGATGCAAGAGCCAGGGGGATGAAAGTCTAATGAACCGGTTTCACGCCCGCCTTTGTACCGAGCTGGAAAGGCAACTGGCCTCCCCCGGCTGCATTCCTCGCCTTCCTGTTGGCTCCGAACTCCTCTGGTCCTGGTTCCTGGATCTAAACCAAACGCGGTCCTTTGGCTTTTCCGCCCCCAATGCAATCACCTATGGCGAGATCGATGCTTATGCCCGTCTGACAGGTGCGCCAATCGCTCCCCGTCATGTCGCGGCCCTTCTGGCCATGGATGCCGCCTATCTGCGTTTCCACCAGAAACGCCAGTCCGTCCCGGATGGCGTGAAAACGCTTCCGCCTGTTTCCAAGGTTCCGCTGTCTGCGGGCCTGATCGACGCAATGTTTGGGTGAATGCCATGGCATATTTGGACCATTATTTGAAAGACCGGATTAACGCGAACCCCAAAGGCAAGAAAATTAAACAGAAAGGCCTTTTGAGCGCTGGCAGGCGTGAGCATGTTTTGAACAGCGTTATGGATCAGCTCAAGGACTGGAGATTTACCCCGTTTGAAAGTGAGGGCGCGGTGCGTCATGGCCTTCGATCCGCGCTGTGCGCAGACGGTAATCGCTGGGCAAGATCTGACCTGGAGGCAGAAACCATCATCAATCAAGCCTTCCGTCTGATGGGCGTTCAAAGGCCGACGTGGGAGCAAGGTCAACCGGAATATGTTGAGCCGCGAGAAAACTGCAAATGGTGTAGCCGCCTGCTGCCTGATGATCTTCAGCGGGGTGGGTCAAGGAACATGTATTGTTCTGAGCATTGCGCACGTGCGGCTATGGTTCATAGGGTCGAAGGTGCAAAATCTAGCACCAATAAGACTGCACAAGCCATCTATGACGCGACACGGCGGTTGCGTGCAGAGCCAAAGCCCTGCGCTGCCTGCCAAAAGCTTTTCAGGCCAAGAAGTGGAACAGAAAAACTGTGCTCTGTGGATTGCCGAGCGGTGGCCAGGATCGTTGTTTTGACTAAGATTTGCGTTCAATGCGGTATTCAGTTTCGCCCCAGATCATCGCGCAACATGGTGCAGGAAGAGGGCAGAGGTAAATTCTGTAGTGTTGCCTGCAAAGGAAAATTTCAGGCGGCACAGGCGTTTGAAAAAACATGTTTCCATTGTGATGCGTTATTTATTTCTGCTTCGAAGGCGGCAAAATATTGTAGTTCGTCATGCACAAATAGGGCATTTCGACTTAAGCGCACTACTATAGCTGAAAATGTAATCGCTTTCCCTATTTTGCGACCGATCACGGCGGAAATCTTCGACGGGTGGTTTAAACAGGCGGCCTGAGAGTGTCCAAGGCGCGGAAAACGGTCCAATGTGATGGACCGTATTGTCTTTAGGGAGAGGTAATCAAGTCGCAAATTTTGCGACTTGAACCGGAAGGCGGCAAATCGCAAACTTTGCGGTGCTACTAGCGATCTAGGTCCGGCGCGCCTGAGAGCTTAAAAAGGGTGTTGCTGTAGGGAAGCCGAGCAAGGATTTTGCTGTTATTCGCGATGGCCGCGGCTGTCATACCTCGGCATAACAGGCTAACGCCTCCCATTCGCCGCAAGCATATTGCGTCTGGGCTATCAATAAAATTGACGTTTTCAACTCCGGCAACAATTGCTGTAACGCCTTTAGGGATAGCGCCAATTGGCTGTATTACGACAATGCGGATGCCTGCGACATATATAGTCGCAGCGCAGGCAAGAGCCACGGCAACAGAAATCCATATGTACTTCATTTGCAGGGCCTCGGATCAGACAGGGCGTCTTTGTGGGGTTCCATCAAAGCGGAAGCCGCAATGTTTGCAGACATTGGCAACGTGCAGGATGGTTTCTCCGCAATCCGGGCATGATTTGGTGGGCTGGATGCGGGTTGTCTCCGTGGCAGATGATGTTTCCGTCTCCTTCACTGATGGAAGGCAGGCAACAAGAATAATGCCAAATATGGAGATGAGCATGCCGACAAAAAACCAGCCGACGCCGCTACGGCCCTTCGATGTGGCAATGATTGCGGTCACAGCTCCGCAAATAATCCATAATACGACCAGTTCCACAGACGCCCCCGGCTTCCCTTACGTGTTATTTGTTTGGCTTGCAGTGTCGGGAGTGTCAACTCAGAATTGTCGATAATTAGGATTTTCTTTGATTCTTGGGTTTAAATTCGACCTTTCCGGCTTCTTCGTTGGAAGAAGTAAAAGTGTCGAGTTTCTTCGCTTGTTCCAAAATATGCTTCATTGGTTCGTTGTCGGGATCAAGATTTTTAATTTCATCTTCATATATTTTCAAAACCCCATCGCAATAATCAGCGACATTTTTCGGGAGATTGTCGCGTAAAAGCAGTATTTGCTTTATTGAAAGTATGAAATTATTTAGATTTAACTGTCTGATTTTTTCAAGGGATGCAGCTAAATCTATCATAAGCTTTTCGCTCTGAAGGGCGTCATCGAGTCTTTCTCTGATGGAAAAATAATCATGCCGCAATTCGTCAATTAAATCCTTGTCTCTTTTCGCCTCATCGCTGTGGGCATACGTCAAGTTTTCAATTATTTCAGCATTTATTGACCGCGTGTGCTCCCCGGCGGAATTCTCCACAAGAGTGTAGATCCACCTGGGTATTCTAATTGTGTACCGTACATAATCATCTTGCTTTGCCATGACGCCTTCTAGCACTAAAATAGTGAAAAAACCAATACCGTCCTATTGATCACCAATTTGGTGCATGTTAGCTTGCACCAAATTGGTGAAAGGGGCTTTAACATGAATACATCGCATAAACAGCTGAAAATCAATCTGCCTGAAGACGTGAAGTTTTGGCTTGAAGAACGCGCTCGAAAGAACCTGCGGTCTCAGTCGTCTGAGATCGTGATGGCTTTGAGGGAAAAAATGAGAAGCAATAATGAGAATGAAAAAGCCGACGCAACGGCCTCGTAAACCCGCGTCGGCTTTTTGAAAAACAACCCCGAAAGGATCATTTATGACCACGGTACATACACCACAAAACCCTGATGGCGCAAGTGTCATCAGCATTGAAGCGCTTATGGATGTGGCGGAAAAAATCAACAGCCTGGCATCTGACGCGCAGAACTTTACCTTCTTCGCGCAAGGGAGCGTGGACCGTACGCTTTTTCGCGGCACGACTGCGGAAATTTTGACAAACATTCCCGCAGCTCGTGAGTTTTATCATTTTTCGGCAGACGAAAAGAGAACACTTGAGTTCATCGTGAGCGAACTCGATTGCCGCATCAAAGCGCTGGTCGAATTGTCGGACGACTTTGTCGAGGAATTCAACACCTTTCGCCGCAGCCTGAAGGGCGGTGCGGCATGACGCTTCCAGACAGACAGCAGGTAGTTTCCGCTGTTAATGGCTATCTCAACGCTTCTTCATTGATTGGGATGACTGTGTTCGCGGCCCGTGAAATCACGACAATGGAAAGCTGCGCGTTTCGCGAGATGGCGATACGCTCTCTTCCCCGTATTCTGACGATGATCGAAGAGCAATTGGAAGAGGTTGGCGAGATCATCATGGATCTTGAAGACAAGCTTGCCATCGAAGAGGCGCTCAAAACCGATGCGGAATAACAACCATAGAGTCGCCAGTCTGGCGACTCTTCTTTTTGGTTTCTCGACAAGAGGGGTTTCCCGTGAGCAATGACAACGACACCCTTGGCATTAAGGAAATCGCCTCTGAGCTTGGATGCTGCGAACAAACCGTGCGCCGCTACCATGCCAAAGGCCTTATCCCGTCCCACCAGATCGGCGGCAAGTACAGCCCCATCAAAATGAGCCGCGTAGACCTGCGCAATTTCATGAAGAAAAAGATGAGGGGGAAGCGGTGATGGCAAAGCTTCAAGCAACATGGCGCAAGGTTGACGTTACGCGCGCCATTACGGCGGCAATGGCCGGTGGGCTGAATGTGAGCCGCGTAGAGATTGAAAACGGAAGGATCATTCTGATTTCAACGCAAGCGGTTCAAGCTGCTGAGACTGAATTGGATGTATGGGAGCGGGATCGTGCGCGTAAAGCTTAAGGGGCTGAATAAGGTCAAAAAGAAGCTGGCAGACGGAACGCCCGTTACATACTTCTACGCCTGGAAAGGCGGCCCGCCGTTACCAGGAAAGCCGGGTGATCCTGAATTTATGGCCGCATATAATGCGGCCATTTCTCGCAAGGTGGAGCCTCAGGCTGGAACATTGCAATCGATCCTGAATGCATTCCAGGTGAGTTCCGATTGGGATGATTTGGCCCCGCGCACGAAGTCGGACTATGTGAAGCTGATCAAGGTGATCGAAAAAGAGTTCGGTACATTTCCAATTTCCGGCCTCAAGAACAGACGTGCAAAGTCAATCTTTCTCTCATGGCGGGATGAGCGGGCAAGAGCGTCTCGCCGTCAAGCTGATTATGGTTGGCAAGTTCTGGCGCGTATTCTCTCATGGGCGCTTGGTCGCGGTCTCATTGAGGCGAACCCCTGTGAAAAGGGTGGGCGGCTCTATCAGGGTTCGCGGGCCGAATTTGTTTGGACGGGTGACGATGAAGCCAATTTCCTTGCATCTGCACCGCCGCACCTTCATTTGGCGCTAATACTTGCTCTTTGGACTGGGCAAAGGCAGGGCGACCTATTGGCCCTGACGTGGCCGCAATACGATGGTGAGCGGATTCGGCTTAAGCAAGGAAAGACCGGGGCGCGGGTGGTGATACCTGTCGGCGGGCCGCTTAAGGCAATGCTTGACCCGATCCGGCAAAAGGTGGGCCATGTGCTTCTTACGCTTGATGGTACGCCATGGACTTCGGGCGGCTTTTCATCGTCGTGGCGCAAAGCCTGCGCGGCGGCTGGCGTCGTCGGTGTAACGTTCAACGACCTACGAGGAACAGCCGTCACGCGCCTTGCGCTTGCCGGATGCACGGAAGCTGAAATTGCGACTATCAGCGGCCACAGCCTGCGCGACGTTCGCTCAATCCTTGATTCCAACTACCTGAACAGAGACCCAGAGCTTGGCGAAAACGCTATTCGGAAGCTCGAAGGGAGAACAAAGTTTCCCAACTGAGTTTCCAACTGACCATAAATGTTCTGAGATAAAACGAGGGAATACGCTGTAAAAACAATTGGCTGGGGAACCTGGATTCGAACCAAGATTAACGGAGTCAGAGTCCGTCGTTCTACCGTTGAACTATTCCCCAGCAGGGGCGGCGTTGCCGTCTGATGGATGCGGCTTATAAACAAAAGCTGGTTGATTGCAACTGTCTTTTTGCAAAAAAGTGAACCGGTTCAGACAAATCGGTTTTGCAGCGGTTCCGCCCTTTGAGTGAAGCTGGTTTCGGCCTTGGTTGGTCGGGGAGGGGGGCTTAAAAAGCATTTGGAGAAGCTTGCCGGGCCTGCTACAATTTTACCAACGAAAATCTAAGGATCGCCAGCGGCATATCTGAAACGGAATTTCCTCTCGGGTTTTCCCATCAGACTTTGCGCGGCGCTATGGAAGACATCAGTGGTAGACCCTGGCAATGGCGGATTTCCGCCAGAAAACGGGGCGTCAACGTCAAACCGTACCGAGGGCAAGCCCTCGAGGCGCGGTAGGGGCAAGCGGAAAGGCCGGAAATCCGGGCCGCCAGCTAACCCCGTGACGCAAGACCGGACGGCTTTGGCCGAGCCGGATCGACGTCCCATACAACAAGATCAGCAGGCGGCCCAGCAGGCGCCGGGCCGAAAGCGAAAGCGTCGCAGGAAAGGCCGCGGCAACACATCGCCGGGGCAGGGCCAGGCGGTGCCGCATCAGGGCGTGGAAACGCAAGAGACAGTGGCTCAGGCTGAACGGCAGGCAGAGCACCATCACCGCGATCAGGGCTCTGCCGGGCATGCGCCTCGCGAGGCAGGTTTATCCAATACTCAAGGGCCTAATGCTCAGGGGCATCATACCAAAGAATCCCATATCCAGGGAAATGCCCTTGCTGGCGAAACTGGTGGTGCGGCCAAAAAATCCACCAGGAAGCGGCGTAAGAACCGGGGCCGGCAGAACGCCCAGGTGCGCCCCTTGCAGCCTGGCCGCAGCGTGGAAGCCAAGCCTGCCTCTGCCAGCTATTGCCCGCCTGCCGTGGAGGGCCAGAAGTCGGTTGCCGGCTCAGGTGAGGCACCACATGGCCGCAGCCGCCATGGCCATGGCGGACATTCCCATGGTGGACATGCTCATGGTGGACAGGGCCATCACCCACATCACGGACAGCATAAAGGGCATCATTCCAGCCATGGGCCTTCCGACGACCATCCCGCCGATTTCTACGCGGCGCTTGATCTCGGCACCAATAATTGCCGCTTGTTGATTGCTCAGCCGACCCGGCCCGGCCAATTCCGGGTGGTGGATGCCTTTTCGCGCATCGTGCGTCTGGGCGAGGGGCTGGCTGCGACGGGGCGGCTCTCGCAGGAGGCGATGGACCGCGCCATTGAGGCGCTGAAGGTCTGCGCCTCCAAACTGCATGGTGTGGAACTGCGCGGCAAACGGCTGATCGCCACAGAGGCCTGCCGGGCCGCGGAGAATGGCGAAGCCTTTCTGGAGCGGGTGCGGGCGGAGACCGGGCTTGAGCTGGAAATCATCAACCGCGAGACGGAAGCGCGGCTGGCGGTGTCCGGTTGCTCCTCGCTGGTTGGACGCGAAACCCGTTCGGTCGTGCTATTTGATATCGGCGGCGGGTCCTCGGAAATCGCGGTGATTCGCATCGGCGACAACCGTTCCAGCCGTCTGGCCAATCACATCACCCATTGGACCTCGCTGCCGGTCGGGGTCGTCACCCTGTCGGAGCGCCATGGCGGTCGCGATGTCTCGCCCACGGTCTTTGAAGCGATGATTACCGAAGTGTCGGGCATGCTCGATCAATTCGATTGCCCCTCGGTCGAGGCGCTTGGTCATTCTGCCGCCGATGTCGATTTCCACCTGATCGGCACGTCCGGCACGGTGACGACATTGGCTGGCGTACATCTCGATCTGCCGCGCTATGATCGCCGCCGGGTGGATGGGTTATGGTTGAGCGATGACGAGGTCTCGGCCATGCAGGCCAAGTTGCTGTCCTGGGATTACCAGAGCCGTGCCGCCAATCCCTGTATCGGCCCGGACCGGGCGGATCTGGTTCTCGCTGGCTGCGCCATTCTGGAAGCGATCCGTAGACGTTGGCCCTCCAGCCGCATGCGGGTGGCGGACCGGGGTTTGAGAGAAGGGCTGTTGACGGACATGATGGCCGATGATGGTGTCTGGCGACGCAATCGCACCCGTCGTCCGCCGAGCAGCCGGGATCGTGTCCCGCATTTGTGACCGGACGTAATATTGAGGCATAAAAGTGTTACAGCGGATCGAAGTGCGGATGCACAGGGCGCTGTCAGGAGTTGAGCAGCAAGCATGACCAAACCACCTATTGGCGGCAACCGCACCGGACGAAAACTGGGCCAGAAGGTCAAGAAGGGCAAGTTGAAAGCGTCGTCGCGGCGCTGGCTGGAGCGGCATATCAACGATCCCTATGTGCAGCGGGCCAAACTGGAAGGCTACCGCGCGCGTGCGGCTTTCAAGCTGCTGGAGATCGATGAGAAGCACAATATTCTCAAAGGTGCCCGACGCATTATCGATCTGGGTGCTGCACCCGGCAGCTGGTCGCAGATTGCCGCGAATGTTACCGGGTCCACCGATAGTGACATCCGGGTTGCGGCCATCGACTTTCTGGAAATGACCCAATTGCCGGGCGTGAAGATCCTGCAACTCGACTTTCTCGACCCCCAGGCGCCCGCCCTGCTGATGGAAGCGGTCGGCGGCGTGCCGGATGTGGTGATTTCCGACATGGCGGCGCCCACTACCGGCCACCAGAAGACCGACCACATTCGCACCATGCATCTCTGCGAAGTGGCCGCTTATTTCGCCGTGGAAGTTCTCGCTGAAGGCGGGCATTTTCTGGCGAAAACCTTCCAGGGTGGCACGGAAAAAGACCTGCTCAACATGCTCAAGCAGAATTTCAAGCAGGTCATCCATATCAAGCCCGCGTCTTCACGTCAGGAATCGGTGGAAATGTTCCTGCTCGCCAAGGGCTTCAAGGGCAGGCGGTCCGGCAATGCGCTGGGTCATGAAGTGGAGGACGATGGTCCTATGCCGCATGATCCGCGTGAGGATGCAACGGCTGACGAGGATCAGGATTGAGCGGGGACGCAATGCTGCTCTATATAACGCTTGGCTCCAACGATTTAGAGCGGTCTGGGCGTTTTTATGATGCATGCCTAAACGCGCTTGGCTTCATCCGTCGGGTGACGGAAAAAGACGAAATTGGATACTCTGCGCCATCGGATGTACGGTGCCGGTTCTGGCTCGTCAGCCCTTATGACGGCAGGGCCGCCAGCTTCGGCAATGGTTCCATGGCGGCGCTGGCAGCCGGAAGCCGGTCGGATGTCGAGGCTTTTTATGCGGCAGCGCTGGCAAATGGCGGTTCAGATGAAGGTGCGCCGAGCCTGCGGCCTTTTCATGCGCATTTCTATGCCTGTTATGTCCGTGATCCCGATGGCAATAAATTATCGGCCGTCTGCGAGCGGCCTGAATAATTGGCCGCTGATTATAATTCCATCGACTCAATAGCCTGAAAACGGCCCCGTCTGCCTGCGAGCGGCGAAGTCGGAATATTGGCGCGATAGATAGCGCAGCGTGGCCATCGCATCGGCGGGCCTGCCGAAATAATAGCCCTGGCCCATGGTGCAGCCGAGGGCCAGGAGCCTTGTTGCTTCGCTTAGGGTTTCTATGCCTTCGGCCACTACTTCCAGCTTCAGGCCTTCGCACATGGTGATGATCGCCCGGACGATATGTTCGGAGGTGGTGTCGGTGGTGATCGCCGAGACGAAGGCTCGATCGATCTTGACCTTGTCAAACGTAAATTCCCTTAAGCGCCCAAGGCTGGATTGGCCGGTGCCAAAATCGTCGAGCGAGATACGCACGCCTGCTGCGCGCAGTTCGGCGATGATCCGCCCGGCCATGTCGGCGGAACTCATCACAGCGGTCTCGGTAATTTCCAGTTCCAGCCGCGACGGGTCGAGGCCGACGCTGTTGATGATGGACAGCGTGCGTGAGGCCGTGCCGGAATCGGTCAATTGCACCGAGGAAAGGTTGAACGACAAAAACAGTTCTCGCGGCCAGGTCAGTGCCGCTTCCGCAGCCTTGCGCAACAGGGTTTCCGACAGCGTGTCGATAAAGCCCCTATCCTCGGCCAGTGGCACGAAGATCGCTGGCGAAACAAAGCCGAGATCTGGATCGATCCAGCGAGCGAGCGCTTCGAAACCCAGAACCTTGCCATCGACAAGCGAGACGATCGGCTGGAAATGGGTATCGACGGCATCGTTGATGATCGCATTGCGCAGGGCCTGCTCCAATTGGGTGGAGCGGCGCATTTCCTGGGCAATTTCTCGCGAATAGACGGTTATCTGGCCGCGTCCGCGCCGTTTTGAGCGATAAAGAGCCGTCTCCGCACTCTTCATCAGCGTCTCGAAATCGTCGCCGGCAAAGGGAAAGATTGCAAAGCCCAGCGAAGCCGAAAGCCGGACATTGCGGTCGCCGAGGTCGTAGGGCGCCGATAGCACGTCCTTGATCAGATTGCCGATTCGCTCGGCGCTGATCTGTTCGAAAATCAGCGGCAGGACCACGGCAAACTCGTCGCCATCGTGACGGGTAACAATGGCGCCATCGGGAATACAGGCTTTGAGACGATGGGCGACCTGGCACAGAATTTCATCCCCCGCCAACGACCCGAATAGGTCGTTGATTGGCTTGAAACCGTCCAGATTGACCAAAGCCACGGTAAATGGTGCGGGATCGGCGGCGCGCTCCGCCGATAGGCTGCGGATTCGCTCCTGCAGCCTATGGTGATTGCCAAGCCCCGTCAGCGGATCGGTGAAAGCCTTGGCCTCTCCCTGATCGATGTCTGGCACTATGGTGTTGGCCGCACCCATTCATTATCCCAAAAAAAGTCATAGATCACGGAATTACCATGCGCATAAAAAATTAATAAAATTCTAGCGTTTAGCCGAGGAGGACTGTGGATTTTTACCCGTGATTTACTGCATACAACTCGAATGCGTTAGGTTCACATTAAACCCGTCAGACGGTTGCTATCCTCAATGCGGTTTGTCTTTTCGTCATAATCAGCATTGGTGTCGAACACAGCGGACTGCCTGTCTCTTCCCCAGCCGCTTCAGCTTTCGACGAGGCCATTACGCCGTTGCATGGCGGCTTGTTTCGAGATGGCGGTCCAGAAGCTGTTCGATCATGTCAGGGCTGAGCGGCTTGACGATGACATCGTCCATGCCCGCGTCCAGGCACCGGCCACGGTCATGGTCGAAGGCTGGCACCAGCACGCCGATAATGGCCGAGCGGGGATCTCCGGCCCGCTGCCTTTGCCGCATCAGACGGCAGAGATCCATGCCATTGATGTCAGGCAGCGAAATGTCCATGAGCACGATGGCGGGACGTTCGACCTGCCAGATCGCTAAGGCATCCGCACCGTTGACCGCCAGCCTGTAGCTGCGGCCAAGTCCTTCGAGGATTTGCGAAAACACGATCTGGTTGACTTCATTGTCCTCGACAACAAGGATTTCCACCGTCTTCTTAGGCGCGCGGACGATGCCTGCCGGGTGAGACCCTGTCCGCGCCGACGTCGCGGCCCGTGGCTGAAAATGCTGGGTCAGGCGCTCTGCGACGCTGTTGCGATCAGCGACGAGGGTTCGCGTCGTATCATCGAGTGCAAGCTGCTCCCGGCTGACAGACATGGCTCTGTCTGTAATGATCAGGTCAATGGACATGGCCAGCGATCTGGCAAGTTCAATGACGGCGCGCAATTCGTAAGGGCTATGAACGATGCAGCGATCGCTTGCCTGTTGCGGCAGTACGCCCACGGCATTTGCGAGGAAAATCGGATCGCTGCTGGCAATCAACACACGTTGCCGCAGGCTGTCTTCTCGTGGAGGCTCGGTTGCCGGGTGCGGTTGTTTTTGCGGCGGAGATAGCGGTGAGGTGATGTGGGCTGCCGGGCCTGGTGCGTTTCTGCTTTCCGCCCGGATCGTCGGGCGAAGCAGATGGGCGGCGCCATCGACGCTTGCAAAGGTCACCACGCAAAAGCTGCGGTCGGTCTTGCCGATCCGGTTGATATAAGCGGCGGGTGTGGCTTGCTGCGAGCCGGGATCGGCAATCCGGATGAAGCGCTCGCGAATACCGACCTGTTGCTCAGCCTGCTGCAAGCTGGCGAGGAAGCGGCTTTCAAGCAGATCTGCCGCAGGGCGGCCCAGAATGGCGTCTTCACTTGTCCCCATCATGGCGACGAATGCCTTGTTGATACCAACCACGATATGCTGGCGATCCCAGACCATGACCGGTTGCGGTAGGCTGTCGAGAATATTTTCCGTGACTTCGACCCGTTCCAGATCGGTGCGCCATTGTTCTTCGCGCTTTTTCTGTTCGGTAATATCGGAAATCGCGCAAATGCCAAAGCCATTGGCGAGCCGTCGATTGAGCTGGCGCACTGTGCGCTTCTTGACGGTTTTGTCGAGTGTTTCGAACCGTTCGCGCCAATGGGCGGCAACCCGCTCGGCCAGCCACTCTTCTCTTGACGGCGGGTTGGGGGACAGGATGGCGCGGATGCAGTGATCGTAAATTGCGCCCAGGCAGTCCCGCAGCCTGGTGCCTGCTTGCAGGTAGAATTCCGGAATTTCGAAGAAATTCAGCAATTGCGGGCTTGCATAGACGATAATATCGTCGCTATCGACAACGAGAATCGCGCTGCCCTGCGCATCGCAGACGGCATCGAGAAGGCTATGCTCCAGAACCAGGGCGCTTGCCCAGGTCCGGTCCGTTACCTGCCTGTCGCCCGGTTGCTTATGCATCTTCGCCTCCAAGGCGTTGCATCTCGTTCAAGATAAGCATCGGCCGCATTATCCTACCAACCTATGTTTACTGCATGGCCAGCCGGATCGGAATCGACTCCCGGTAGAAACATGCAGCCTATAGAACTTTCTTGCGTTTTCGTCGTGCCTCGATGATACCAAACAGTGCAGGAGTGGGTCACGCCAACCGGAGCAGCGGGTTTTCTTCGGCGACCACGATCAAAAACGATTAAAGTTGAATTAAGCCTATTGGTATTCGATTAATGCCCCCTTAATGAAGGGGGCAAGAGGTCGGGAAAGATCGCGGTGAATTGCGCCCTTGCCGGGCTTTCTTCTTGGCCGACAATTGGCGACAATAAGCGTATGAGCATCAAACAGCTTTCGGAAACCTTGATCAACCAGATCGCCGCTGGCGAAGTGATTGAGCGCCCGGCCAGTGCCGCCAAGGAATTGATCGAAAACGCTATCGATGCCGGGGCAAGCCGCATCGAGATCGCCACGGCGGGTGGCGGCAAGGCCCTGCTGCGCATCACCGACAATGGGTGCGGCATGGATGGGCAGGACCTGGCGCTGGCGGTTCGCCGTCATTGCACCTCCAAGCTCAATGAGTCGTTGATGGACATCAAGAGCCTTGGCTTTCGCGGTGAGGCGCTGCCCTCGATCGGCTCGGTGGCGCGCCTGACCATTGCCAGCCGCAGAGCAGACAGTGCCAGCGCTTTCCAGATCGCGGTGGAAGGCGGCAAGGTTGGAGAGGTGCGCCCGGCACCTGGAAATCCTGGCACGGTGGTCGAGGTGCGCGATCTGTTTTTTGCCACGCCAGCCCGGCTGAAATTCCTGAAAACCGAAAGAGCCGAGGCCGCCGCGATTACCGAAATGGTCAAGCGCATGGCCATCGCCTTTCCGAAGATCCGCTTCGTGCTGTCCGGCTCTGACCGCTCGACCCTTGAACTGCCAGCGACCGGCGACGATCATCTCGCCCGAATTGCCCAGGTGCTCGGCCCCGATTTTCGGGACAATGCCATTGCGCTCGACGCTGAGCGCGAGGATGTGCATCTGGGCGGCTTTGCCGGTGTGCCGACCTTCAACCGTGGCAATTCCGCCCATCAATATGCCTTCGTCAATGGCCGTCCGGTGCAGGACAAGCTGATCCTGTCGGCCATTCGCGGCGCCTATGCCGAAACCGTGCCGCATGGCCGCTATCCGGTGGCGGTGCTGGCGCTGACGGTCGATCCGGCTCTGGTCGATGTCAATGTCCATCCGGCCAAATCGGATGTGCGGTTTCGCGATCCCGGCCTGGTGCGCGGCCTGATCGTCGGGGCGATCCGCCAGTCCTTGACGCGCGAAGGCGACCGGTCATCGACGGCGGGGGCCGGTGCCATGCTGCGGGCCTTCCGCCCTGGTGCAAATGGCGGTTTTTCCGAAGGCGCGCAGGCGGCTGCGAACAATTCTTATGCGCCCGCCTATGGCGCACGGCCGCCGCAGCCTTCAGCATGGAGCGTCGATACGTCCCCCCATCGGCCACTTGATGATGGTCAGAACCGGTTCGATGGTCTGGCGCTGCCGGCGGCTCGGGCGGATGCGCATGTCTCGCCCTCGCAGATCTCCGAGCCTGTGGCGATGGCGATGGAAAGCGGTAGGTTTCGCCTCGGCGCGGCGCGGGCGCAGGTTCACGCCAATTATATCGTCGCCCAGACGCAGGACGGACTGGTGATCGTCGATCAGCATGCCGCCCATGAGCGTCTGGTGTTTGAGGATATGCGCAAGGCGCTATCGGGTCGCAGATTGCCCAGCCAGGGCCTGCTCATTCCCGAAATCATCGGATTGCCGGAAGAAGACTGCGACCGTCTGATGGATCACGCCGAAAACCTTGACCGGCTGGGCCTTGCCATCGAGCGGTTCGGGCCGGGAGCGATTGCGGTGCGCGAAACGCCTGCCATGCTGGGCGAAGTGGATGTGCCGGGACTTGTGCGGCAATTGGCTGATGAAATTGCCGAATGGGAAACGGCGGGCAGCCTGTTTGCCCGGCTGGAACATGTGGCCGCCACCATGGCCTGCCACGGATCGGTGCGCTCTGGCCGCCTGCTGCGGGTCGAGGAAATGAATGCATTGCTGCGAAAAATGGAGGAAACGCCGGGTTCCGGCCAATGCAATCACGGGCGTCCAACCTATATTGAACTGAAACTGTCGGATATCGAGCGGCTGTTCGGTCGCAGTTGACGGTTGATTGCAAGGGCAGTTTGTGTGCATTTATAGACGGCATGCTACCGCCGGTTCGGCACGCAACGGCAAGCAGTACAAAACGACAAGAACAAGAAGAGAGTTAGGACCACTCCATGAATCGCTTCGAAAGCCGTGGAAATCGCGAGGCCACGGTGAAATATCTGGATGCGGATTTCCAGATTACCTTTCCCGGCTCCTACGTGGTCTGCGCCATCACCGGCCGACCGATCACCATTGATGAGCTGAAATACTGGAGCGTTGATCGTCAGGAAGCCTATGTCGATGCGGCGGCCTCACTGGAAGCGGAAAAGCGCGCCGGCAATCTGCCGAACCAGAAGCGGTAAGGGCAAGCGCCGCGCCATTACCGAGACCTGCGAAAACGATCCTGCGCCTGGTCTATCACGCGTGCTGGCACAGCCGGATCGTCGAAGATCATCTCGATCTCGATCACGGTGGATTTGGCCAGAAGTTCCTGTGCCCGGTCTTGTCCTGCGCCACCCCGACGTGAACCCCGTAGCCGGGCCTGATCCTTGGCGGTGGTGACCAGCGACAGGTTTTTGGCCTCAGCCTCTTCGATCAGCTCGGCAATTGCCGCAGCCGACAAGGGCTGGTGATCGCCAAACCCTCTGGCCACGACGATGTCTGCACCCAGTTCGCGCAGGGTGCGGTAGAATTTTTCCGGATCGGCAATGCCTGCATAGGCCAGCACCCGCTGACCTCTAAGGTTTGGGCCGGGCAGGGGGTGAAGCTGAGCGGTCAATACCGGCTTGCCCATTCGGGCCCCCCGCCGCACCATCGGAATGGCGGCATCGCCCTTGCCGACCACCAGCAGCATGTCCAGCTTTTGAAACTGGATTGCCAGCGGTGCCCGCAATGGCCCGGCGGGAAAGACGAAACCATTGCCGTCGCCTTTGTAACTGTCGGTCACCACCACGGCACAATCGATGCGGATCTGCGCGCTTTGAAATCCGTCATCCATGATGATCAGGTCTATGCCTTGGCGTTCCAGTTCCCTGGCTCCGTCGCGGCGACGCGATGCCACCACTGTCGGTGCCACCGAGGCCAGCAGCAGCGGCTCGTCACCGACATCCTTGGCGGTGTGGTGGCCCGGATCGACCAAGGTCGGGCGGCGGACCGTTCCACCATAGCCACGGCTGAGAAAGCCGGGCTTCAGGCCCATGGCAAGGGCGGCCTTGGCCAGAGCCAGGGCCGTCGGCGTCTTGCCAGCGCCGCCAAGCGTGACATTGCCGATACAGATCACCGGTACCGCGGGAGCATAGGCTGAAGACCCGCGCATGCGCCGGGCGGCAATTCGGCCATAGAGGAAAGACAGTGGCCACAGCGCCAGGGCAGGAAAGCTGGCTTTTTGCCACCAAAAGGAGGGTGCATGCAGCTTCATCGGCTGCCCCTCAACCCAGGACCTGTTCAAGTTCGGTAATGTCGTTCAAGCAGTAATCGCTTCCGGCTTCCAGCGTCAGGCGCGATCCGGTGCCAGTCAGCACGGCAATTGAAAGCCCGGCGCCTGCATTGCGGCCCATCAACAGGTCGTGATTATTGTCGCCGACCACGGCTACGTTTGCGGGGGCAAGGCCGGTCGCCTGGCAAAAGCCATGCACCATGCCCGGCTCCGGCTTGCAGCCGAATCCGCTATCGTAACCAGCAATGAAATCCACATGCGGCTCAAGCCCGAACCGCTGGACGATGGCACGGATCGAGCGCTCGTTGTCGGAGGAGGCGATACCGAGCTTCAGGCCGCGCTGTCGCAGCTTTGCAAACAGCGCACCAAGATCGGTCACCGGCACGGAAAGCTCGGCGGCATTGGCGAAAATCGCATCCAGCGCTTCGGTGAGATAATCGGCATCGAAGGGCGACCCCGCCTTGGCCAGTCCCTCGGCGATCTCACGGGCATTGCCCGCCGCCAGCAGGCTGTCGGGAACCACATAACCGCTTTCGGGGTCCATGCCGCAGGCGCCGAGCAATTGATCGGCCAGCGTCTGGTCGCCATCGGCGGCCATCAGTGCCAGTTGCCGGTTCACCGGCGCCCAACTGGCGTCGTAATCCAACAGCGTGCCATCCTTGTCGAACAGAATTCCGCCAATTTTAGGGGCTGATCGGGCAAGGTCATCAGTCACAGTGCCGCGTCCTATCATTCGCCCGCTGCCGTCTTCGGTTCGAGGCGTGCCTTGACGGTCAAGGGATTGATATAGGGTTCCATCGCCTTGATGGTCGCCGTCAGCGCGCCGCGCATGTCCTGCACGGCTTCCATGCCGGAATCGGACATTTTGTGACGCGCCAGATGGTTATTCATCAGGAAATGTACGGCTTTCGCCAGGGTTTCGGCGTCGCGCACCACGCGGGCGGCGCCGTGGCGCACCAGGCGCTGGTAGCTTTCGCGGAAATTTTCCACATGTGGGCCACTCAGCACTGCGCAGCCCAGCACGGCAGGCTCCATCGGGTTACCGCCGCCGCCTTCCTTCATCATCGAGCGACCGACAAAGGCGATATCCGTCAGCCGCAGATAAAGCCCCATTTCGCCGATCGTATCACCCAGAAACACATCGGTCTGCGGCGTGATCGCATCGTTGCGGCTGCGGCGGGCAACCGTCAGCCCCTGTTCGATCATCATTGCCTCAATGGCATCGGCCCGTTCGGGATGGCGGGGCACAACGATGCTGAGCTGGCCCATATGGGCTTTCAAAGCGCGGTGGACCATGGCAGCGATCTTTTCCTCGCCCTCGGCAGTGGAAATGGCCGCCCAGGTCTTGCGATGACCAATCTGCCGCTCATAGCTGGTCAGGAGGCTGCTGTCGCAGGGGGGGGCGTCCGTGTCCACCTTGATATTGCCGGAGACGCTGACCGGCCAGGCGCCGAGATCGCGGAACCGTTCGGCATCGACATCTGATTGCGCCACGACCATGGCAAGCTTGGAAAACAGCGAGGCCGCCACAGCGGGATGGCGCTGCCAGCGGGCAAAGGAGCGGTCGGAAATTCGGGCATTGACCAGGATCTGCGGGATCTGCCGGTCATGCAGATCTTGAAGCATGGTCG
The DNA here is from genome assembly GCF_000016285.1 of Allorhizobium ampelinum S4. Classification (NCBI taxonomy): domain Bacteria; kingdom Pseudomonadati; phylum Pseudomonadota; class Alphaproteobacteria; order Hyphomicrobiales; family Rhizobiaceae; genus Gillisella; species Gillisella ampelina. The sequence continues at coordinate 761,222 of NC_011989.1, forward strand.
GCCAGATCTCCGATTCCACGCCGATCATCATGTCCGGCTGCCAATAATCGAGAAACCGTCGCACGGCGGGCAGGGCATCGATTGGCACATATTGGTGGATGACGCCGTCCTGAAGACGGTCGCTGGCAATCTGGGCCGAGGTGATCGTGCCAGTGGTCAGCAGAACATTGATCTCGCAGCGACGCAGTTCCCGCATCAGGGCCGTTACCGCCATCATCTCGCCGACGCTGGCGGCATGAACCCAGACCAGCGGCCCGCGCGGTCGGTTAGCGGCGGCATAGCCGACCCGTTCCAGCCGCCGGGTGCGATCTTCCTTGCCTTTGGCGGCGCGAATGGACAGGAAAAGCCCTGCACACGGAAAGGCGACGATCCCTGCCCAGCGATAGGCGGTCAGTGCGATGCGTGCCAATGCGCTCATCCTTCTCCAACCCTCAATACGCCAGAGGGTCATGGCTATGAGGCCGCGATCCGTCATCAGGCGTGTTTTTATCCGCAAACCGTCATGGTCCGTGGCGGCACCAAATGTCAGTCAAGTCTACGCTTCATCCGAAGCGCCATGGAAGATGACGCTTCGAGCCTTGGTATTATTGTTCGCCAGGGGTCAGCAGGCGATGCATATGCACAATGAAATACCGCATATGGGCATTGTCGACTGTCTGCTGCGCTTTGCTTTTCCATGCGGAAAGCGCTGTTGCATAGTCAGGAAAGATCCCGACGATGTCCAATTCTTTCAGATCCCGGAATTGAACCTCAGCCAGATTGCTCAACTCACCACCGAACACCAGATGCAGAAGCTGTTTCTTGTCGCTTGTCTCGGTCATCTCATCTTTCCCATCATCATTCTCCCGCAGATGTCATCTGCTTGATTTTTACAGCAAGGTCAACCGCCGCCGCTCGACCTGCCATGCCGAGCGTTGGGTTGTTCATCCTGCATCTTATCGGCCCTTGTCGGATGCAGTCTCCGGTCCTGCCGAAAAGGCGGTCAGCAGTTCAGGCAGGACGGCGTTTGATCCGGCCAGAAGATGGCCATGGCGCACCTGTGGCCGGTTGTAGAGCAGCGGCTTGCCGTGGATGTCGGTCAGCGCTCCGCCAGCCCGTTCAAGAATAAGGTCGGCTGCGGCCAAGTCCCAGTCATGGGAGTTTTTCATCACCAGCGTCGCATCGATGCGGCCGTCCGCCACCAGTGCCAGCCGATAGGCGAGCGAGGGAATATGAGAGACCCGTTCCAGCCGCTCGCGCACGCCGTCCCGAAAGGCCTTGAGCAATTCGGCAGGTGTGGCCACCCGCAGGCTTTGATGGGGCAGGCGGTCGGCGACTGTGATCGCTTTGCCGTTCAAACGTGCCTCGCTCTCGGCGGTCGCCAGAAAGGTTTCGCCAAGGGCAGGGGCGACCAGGGCAGCCGCCACCGGGCGGCCACGATGCACAACCGCGACGGAGACGCACCAGGTCTTTTCTCCGGCCAGAAAGGCGCGGGTGCCATCAATCGGGTCGATGACGAAGACGCTATCGCGGCTCAGCCGGCTTTCATCGTCGTCATTTTCCTCCGAAAGCCAGCCATAGGAGGGGCGGGCTTCGCGCAGGAGCTTTTCCAGCAGGCTATTGGCAGCATAGTCTGCGGCGCTGACCGGTGATTGGCCCTCGTTTTTCCACCAGACATCCGGATCAGCCCCGAAATAGGTCAGCGCCACCTCGCCAGCCTGTCGTGCGGCCTCGGCAATGAGGTCGAGATCGGCTTGAAGATCTGGCATTTGACTTGTGCTGCTCACCCTTTACGGTCCTTGTCGATGTAGTTATTTCCCTGCAATCGTCAGGCCTTCGATGGCAAGTGTAGGAGCTGCGACGCCGAATTTGCGGTCGATGTCATTGGCTGGCGTCATCGCCATGAACATCTGCTTCAGGTTGGACGCAATCGTCACTTCCGAAACCGGATAGGTCAGTTCGCCATTCTCGATCCAGAAACCGGAGGCCCCCCGGCTGTAATCGCCGGTGATCATGTCAACCCCATGGCCGATCATGTCGGTAATGTAAAATCCACTGGAAATCCCTGAAATCAGCGCCTCCGGCGTGATATCGCCAGGCTCCAGCGCCAGATTGGAGGAGGAGGGCGAGACGGACGTGCCGCCGCGCGCGCCGCGTCCATTGGTTTTCAAGCCCAGTTCGCGCGCCGCCGAGGTCGATAGGAACCAATGGCGCAAAACACCATCCTCGATCATCGTCAGGGGCTTGCCCATCACGCCTTCGCCATCGAAGGGACGCGAGGACGAACCACGCACCCGGGTCGGATCGTCGGTGATGCTGAGACCGGATTTCAGCACCTGCTGGCCCATGCGGTCGCGCAGGAAGGAGGTTTTACGGGCCACGGCAGCGCCATTGATAGCACCGGCGATATGGCCGACAAAGCCGCGTGCGACGCGCGGATCGAGCACAACCGTCAGGTTTTTGGCGGTGTCGGCCTTGCGCGGATTGATCCGGCGCACCGTGCGCTCGCCTGCGCGCCTGCCGATCTCTTCAGGACTGTCCAGTTCAGCGAAATAGAGGCGGCTGTCATAATCGTGGTCGCGCTCCATCGACGTGCCTTCGCCAGCGATCACCCCGGTCGAGCGGGAAAACCGCGAGGCCTGGTAGTGGCCTGAAAAGCCGTGCGAGGTGACGAGGACCAAGCCGCCCATGCCTGCTGATGCGCTGGCCCCCAGCGAATTGCTGACGCCATTGACGGCAAGAGCTGCCTCTTCCATGGCAAGAGCTGCGTCGCGCAGCGCATCGCTCGACACTTCGGTTGGATCGTAAAGTTGCAGATCCGGATAGGTCTGGGCCAGATCCTCTTCATCGGCAAGGCCGGTATAGGGGTCTTCCGGCGAAACCCTCGCCATGGCAACGGCGCGTTCGGCCAGCGCCGTCAGGTCGAAGCCCGGATTGGCCGAGACGGAGGCGACGCGGTTGCCGATAAACACCCGCAGCGAAAAATCGTCGCTTTCCGAGGATTCGGTCTGCTCGACCTTGCCGAGGCGCACACTGACCGAATGGGCGCGGGAGCGCACCACGACGGCATCGGCCCGTTCGGCCCCGGCTTTGCGGGCCAGATCGACCAGTTGATGGGCGCGCGACAAAAGATGTTCGGGGGAATTTTCAGATGACATGGCTTGGCCTTTCTCGTCACCTTCCTTTACTGCATAATTCCGTAAACCGGAATCGGTTTGAGCAGAAAATTATGCAGCAGGGATAAAGTGCTATAGCGACCTGATTGCACTCGATAGGGTGCGATGACGTCGCTATAGTTTGCATTCCCTTCCGCATCAAGGGCAGACCAGTCGAACCCTGCGATAGAAGGCTTGCACCGGAAAGGCTAAGATGAGCACCGCACCCACCCTGTTGTTTACCGAGGCTCTCGTACTTTTGGGCGGCGCCGTGGTCGCGGCACCGATTTTCCGCAAGCTCGGCCTTGGCACGGTGCTCGGCTATTTGGCGGCAGGTGCCGTCATCGGTCCTGTCGCCCATGTCATCACCGGGGCGGAGGAAATCCTCTCGGTTGCCGAGCTGGGCATCGTCTTTCTGCTGTTCGTCATCGGGCTGGAGCTGAAACCATCGACCCTGTGGAAAATGCGCGCCGATATTTTCGGTCTCGGCACAGCTCAGGTAGTGTTGGGCGGTGCATTGTTGACAGGGGTGGCGCTGGCCTTTGACCTTCTTGACTGGCGTGGTGCGGTGATTGCAGGTTTTGGCCTGTCGCTCTCTTCCACGGCGTTTGCCTTGCAGATCCTCAATGATCGCAGCGATTTGAACAGCCAATATGGCCAGCGCACCTTTTCTGTCCTGCTGTTTCAGGATCTGGCGATCGTGCCGTTGCTGGCGTTGATTTCCATTCTCGGCGCTCAGGCGGCGCCTGCGCCCGGCTCACTGTGGATCGATATCGGTGTGGCCGTCACGGCGACGCTGGCGATGATCCTGGCAGGGCGCTACCTGCTCAATCCGCTGTTTCAGGTGATGGCCCGCACCGGCGCTCGTGAGGTGATGATTGCCGCGGCTCTGTTCATCGTACTCGGATCGGCGATGCTGATGCAGGCGGTCGGCCTGTCCATGGCCATGGGGGCCTTTCTGGCTGGCGTTATGCTGGCCGAATCCTCCTATCGTCATGAGTTGGAAGCCGATATCGAGCCATTTCGCGGCATTCTCCAAGCTTTGTTTTTTATGGCGGTGGGCCTGTCCGTGCAATTTGACGTGATTTTTGCCAATCTCTGGCTGTTGGCCGTGGCCGTGCCGGTGGTGATGCTGATCAAGGCGTTGAGCATCTATGGCCTGTGCCGGTTGGCAGGCTCCCGCCATGATGACGCCATTCGTATTGCCGCCATCCTGCCGCAGGGTGGTGAATTCGGTTTCGTGCTGTTTACCACCGCCGTTTCTGCGGGCGTGTTTTCCAGTGCGACGTCCTCGCTGCTGATTTCCATCGTCACACTTACCATGGCGCTGACGCCGGTGGTCGCGGCGCTCTCCTCACGGCTGTTGTCGCGCGACCAGCACGAGGAACTGGACGAGGATTTCGATGGTGCCGGTTCGGATGTGTTGATGATCGGCTTTTCGCGTTTTGGCCAGATCGCCGCCCAGGTCTTGCTGGCCAGTGGCCGGGACGTGACGATCATCGACGATTCCGCCGACCGTATTCGCCAGGCCGCCTCCTTCGGGTTTCGCATTTATTTCGGGGATGGCACGCGGCTGGACATGTTGAGGGCCGCTGGCATCGAAAAGGCCAAGGTGGTCGCGGTCTGTACGCAGAAGCGGGAGGTTACCGACCGGATCGTCGAACTGGTCGCCTCCGAATTTCCCCAGGCGCGGCTGTTCGTGCGCTCCTATGATCGTGTTCACAGCCTGTGGTTGCGGGCGCGCAATGTCGAATATGAACTGCGCGAAACGGTGGAATCAGGCTTGAAATTTGGCCGCAAGACCATCGAGGCCCTGGGTGTGGATGAGGACATGGCCGAGGCCATCGAGGCCGATATCCGCCGCCGCGACGATGAGCGTCTGCGCATTCAGGCGGTGGAAGGCATCAAGGGCGGCGCCCATATGCTGTATAACAGGCCTGTCCAGCCGGAACCGCTGATCAAACCCAAGCGGGGACATGAGACGGAGAAAGATCAGGACAAAGACAAAGAGAGGGAAAAAGACCGGGATACGGCTGCTTAGAGTTTGCCTCAGGAAAAATGGAACCCGGTTTTCCCGAAAAGGCGGACTCTAAAGCGCGACGCGTTTTATTGGATTCGGCTGAGCCGCGCTTTATCTTTTTTTGCGCATGTACGTTATCGTTCAACTGATCCCAGTTGAACGCGACATGCACTAGCGCTGGGCGAGAAGCGCAAATTGCGCCTCCAGCGCCCGCTTGACCTCGTCTTTGACAGGGGCTGACACCTCGAAGATCTGTTTGGCCTTCATGAAATCCATCACGCCAAACCCATTGACTGGCGGGCGCAGGAAAATTGCCGGTGGGCCAAGCTTCAGTTTCAGGGCGAGATGCGATTGCATCATCAGCTGAGAGGCGCCGAACAGGCTGTCGATGCGGTTCGGGATATCGTCCACTCCGACCGGGCCGCCGACGATGTCGATGCCGATGACGATATCGGCAAGGCCCATCAGATGTTCATAAGGCACGGGATTGAAAATGCCGCCATCGATCATCAGCCGCCCGTTCAACATGACAGGCATGAACAGGGCGGGAATGGCGGCGGAGGCGGCCAGCGCCTGATAGAGATCGCCGTCTTCGCTGACCTGTTCGCAATGGCCGTAATAATCGGTGGAGATCACTTTCAGAGGAATGCCAAGGCCGGAAAAATCATCGGGAATTCGAGATGGCAAAAAGGCGCGCAGAATACGCTCCAGGTTGAACTGTCCGAGCCGGAAACCGCCGATGGCATGGCGCATGGTCGGCGGGCGAAGGCCCCAGATCCGCTTGAACACTTCATTGCGCTTGCCGACGGTTTCCAGCGCATGGTCGCGCATTTCGGCTGCCGACATGCCTGCAGCCTTGCCAGCCCCGATAATCGCGCCAATGGAGGAACCGGCAATCGCCACAGGTTCGATTCCCATTTCCTCAAGGGCTTCCAGCACATGAATATGGGCAAGGCCCCGCGCGCCGCCAGCCCCCAGCGCCACGGCAACCGTCGGCGTGCTGGGTCCTACCTCAACGAGGGATTTTTGGGATTGGACATCCTGCGGCATGATTTCAAACGGACCTTTTGGAGCATTTCCAACACAAGCATCGATTGGCTTTCTGTCGGATATGCAAGAAAAATGCGAGAAAGCAGCCCGAAGCGTCTTGTGACATCGGAGACTGCTTTTCTCTGACAAACTCTATATCGCAGCGGATTTAAGAAATCGCGCTGCCGTTTCAACCCGGTCTATAGGTAAAGAATGAAATTCTTGTATCGCCAAAGATCCGCTCTTCCAGCAGAGCGAAAGCTTCGGGCGCCTGGACCAGGACATCGGCGCGCTCTTCCAGGAGAGCCAAAGCTCCAGGCACCAGCCAGCCGCCCTTGTCGGCAGCGGCAAAGGCCTTTTCGCCCAGGCCCTTGCCATAGGGCGGGTCGGCAAACAGCAGATGGAACGGTTCCATCGTGCTGACCGAACCGAGGTCGGTGGCATCGCGTCGCAAAATCTTGGCGCGGCCATGCAGGCCAAGATTGTCGATATTTTCCCAGAGCAGGCCACGGCCCTCGACGCTGTTTTCGACAAACAGCGCCGAACGGCAACCCCGCGACAGGGCTTCCAGCCCGATGGCACCGGTTCCCGCAAACAGGTCGAGAACCCGCGTGCCATCAAGACATTCGGGATGGGCATGCATCAGGATGTTGAACAGGCTTTCGCGTGTCCGGTCGATGGTCGGCCGGATGGCGTCGGTCTTGGGCGCGGCAAGGCTACGCCCCCGAAATTCTCCACCAACGATCCGCATGTCGGCTTACCTCTTGCCTTTGGGGCCAGAGGAAGGGCCACGCGATGGGCCACGCCCTGCATCTGATCTGGTAGAGCCGGGTCTGGCAGAACCGGGCTTCCCGCCCGGCTTGCCACCAAAGCCAGGCTTTCCACCGGAAGACGGTTTGCCACCAAACGAGGATTTGCCCGCCGGTTTTCCGCCAAAGGATGGCTTCCCACCAAAGGACGGCTTGTCGCCGGAAGCGGAACGGGATTTTGGCCGTCCGTCATAAGGCCGGTCGCCGGTTGGCCGCTCGGCTCTTTCTCCGGTGGGGCGACCGGAATAGGGGCGATCACTGCGGGCCGGAGCATCGCTGCGAGCAGGTCTTTCGCCCCGGTCCGGGCGATCTCCACGTGCGGGCCATTGGCCGCGCGAAGGCCGGTCACTGGGCGCTGCACGCTCGCCACGCGCTGGCCGATCACCATAGGCAGGTTTGTCACCATATGCGGGACGGGCACCACGATCTGCGCCATCCCGCTTGCCGCCAAAGCCTTCGCCAGAGCGTCCGCCACGTGCCGTCGGTTTGCTGTCGGGGCCTTCGGCGCGAATCCATTCGCCCTCGGCATCACGAGCGCGGCTGACCTTGACGCGCAAATCTTTATCGTCACTGCCGGCATACTGTCCACGATCCGGGTCGTGACGTGAAAGGCTCTTGGTCGGCGCGCCGTCCTTGGTGCGGCCATAACGCTTGGTCTGCGGTGCGCCATCGGGGCGGGCGCGAGGTCCGCTTTTGCGGGCCTCATCACTTGCCGTCTTCTTTTCAGACACTGGACGTGCGCCCGGTGCCATCCAGACATTGGCGGTGCGGCTCTGGCCAAGTGGCATGCGCTTTGGCTTGCCATCGCGGGCTGCATCGTCACCGTCACGGCCAGCCGCAGGTTTCCCCTTGAAGCCGGGCTTGCCGCCAAATCCAGGCTTGCTGCCGAAGGCAGGCTTTGCACCGTCGCGGCGGGTGTCGAGCCGGCTGAGTGCCTTTTCGCGGGCGTCCTCACGGTTGTCGAAGCCGCGCGGCTTGGCTGGCCGTGTGTCCTTCTTCCAATTGCCTTCCTCGGCTTTCGCCTTGGCTTTTGGCGCAGGCGCATCCTCTTCCTCGGCGGGGGCGTTGGAATAGAGCGGCGCGTCGAAATTGGCCTTGGATTCCTCGATCAGGCGCGGACCGAGCTGGTCGCGCAACATGCGGCCACGCACTTCTTGCACCTGGGATTCCGGCAGGTCGCCCAGTTGGAAAGGACCGTAGGAAATGCGAATCAGCCGGTTGACCTCAAGGCCAAGCGCGCCGAGCACATTCTTGATTTCCCGGTTCTTGCCTTCGCGCAAGCCCATTGTGATCCAGACGTTATGGCCCTGGCTGCGGTCCAGAACCGCGTCGATGGCACCGTAGAGCACGCCGTCGACCGCGATGCCGTCCTTCAGCGTGTCAAGCTTGGCCTGATCGATCTCGCCATAGGCGCGTACGCGGTAGCGGCGCAGCCAGCCGGTGGTCGGCAGTTCCAGCACCCGCGCCAAGCCGCCATCATTGGTCAGCAGCAGCAGGCCTTCGGTATTGATATCGAGCCGTCCGATCGACATCACCCGCGGCAATTCCTCCGGCAGGTTGTCGAATACGGTCGGGCGTCCTTCCGGGTCCGAATTGGTCGTCACCAGGCCGGACGGCTTATGATAGAGCCAGAGCCGTGTGCGCTCGATGCCGCGAATGGGCTCGCCATCCACTTCGATCCGGTCGGCCAGCGTGGCGTTCAGCACCGGGCTGTCCAGCACCTTGCCATTGACGGCCACGCGGCCTTCCATGATCATGCGTTCCACGTCGCGGCGCGAAGCGATACCGGCACGCGCCAGCAGCTTGGAAATCCGCTCGGGCTTCAGCGTGTCCTCGCTGCCGGTCTTGGCAGCAGGTGTTGCGCTCTTTCGCGGTGCCGCATCAGGTCTAGGGCGCGGTGCCGCATCCGATTTGTCACGCGGTGCCGCATCGGCCTTTTCGCCAAATTTTTTCTGGGCACCAAAGCTTTTTGGGCCGGATTTGCCGGGTTTTTCGGCAGATGTCTTGAAGGGGCGGCCAGCGGGCTTGCTGCCCGGCCGCTTGAACTTTTCTTTATCGGTCATTTTTTGCTTGCCTGTCGTTTGCTGTGTCCTATCAGTTCGCGAAGGCTTGGTTAAGTGGAAAGTTCATGCATCATGACGCTGACAATCCGTTTCATGGATGTTGCCCTGGAAGAAGCCCAGCTGGCTGGCGCGCGCGGCGAGGTGCCAATTGGTGCCGTGCTGGTCAAGAACGGGGTCATTCTGGCCCGGGCTGGCAATGAAACCCGTGCCTTGCAGGACGTGACAGCCCATGCGGAAATCCTGGCGATCCGCCGTGCCTGCGCCATTCTGGAGGATGAGCGGCTGGCTGGCGCCGATCTCTATGTGACGCTGGAACCCTGTACAATGTGCGCGGCGGCAATATCCTTTGCCCGTATCCGCCGCCTTTATTATGGCGCGCCCGATGAAAAGGGCGGGGGTGTTGACCATGGTGCGCGTTTTTACAGCCAGCCCACCTGCCATCATGCGCCGGATGTCTATGCCGGGATCGGCGAGACTGAGGCTGCCGCTCTGCTAAAGGACTTTTTCACCGCCAAACGGTGACGGAAATATCGCCGCGCCCCGAATGGGCGCGCGGCGGGCGGCGCGGCGCAAGCGATCAAAGATCGAACTGGTAGCTCTTCGGCACGAATCGGTAGCCGGTATCGAGCGTTTCCACATAGCCGACCGAGGGGAAGGGCATGTGATAGCCCAGGAAGGCGACCTTGTCGGTTGCTGCCATGTCGAACACCCGTTTGCGAGTGGCGGCGGCCTGAGCCTTGTCCATGTCGAATTTCACTTCCCAATCGGGACGTTGCAGCGACAGCACGAAATGGTTGGCGGTGTCTGCGGTCAGCAGCAGGCGCTTGCCCTTGGATTCGACATGGAAAATCATATGGCCGGGAGAGTGGCCGAAAGCCGCCTCGCCGCGAATGCCGGAGACCACATCGCCACCTTGATCGCCGAGGAAGGTAATTTTTTCAGCCAGCGGCTTCACATTGGCCAGAACCGCTTTTTGCGCGCCTTCTGCTGGTGTTCCAGCCCGGGCGGCATTGGTCCAGAAATCATATTCGCGCTGCCCGGCGATATAGCGGGCCTTGGCAAAGGCCGGTTTGCCCTTTTCCATTAACCCACCGATATGGTCGCCATGCATATGGGTGAGGACGACGATGGTGACATCTTCGGGCGAATAGCCTGCGGCCATCATGCCTTCACTGAGCCTGCCCATACCATTGGCGCGGCCCTGTTCGCCCATGCCGGTATCGAACAGGATGACATCAGAGCCGGTATTGATGAGCACCGGCGAAAAACCGTTGACGAATTTGTCGGTCGGCAGGAAATTCTTTTCCAGCAGCGCTGAAACCGTTTCCGGGCTCTGGTTGGTGCCAAAGGTCTCGCCCGGCTTTTCGGAAACCCGCGTGCCGTCCTTGATGACCACGACTTCAAACCCGCCGAGCTGGAACCTGTGGGTCTCCGGGGGCATGGCATGATTGATATCCATCGATGTCTCCGCTTGCGCGAAAGCTGCCCGCGCCATCAGCGCTGGGGCCGACAAGGCGCCCAAGGCAGCCCCCGCGATCATTGTTCGCCTGTTCATTGAAACCATTACAACCTCCTCGTCCCCATTTTCATCGCTTACAGCCTCAACAGGTAGCGGCGGGTCTGTGCCGTTTCAATGGCGTCGGGGATGTTTTCTCCGGCTCGCCAGATTTTCGGGGAAAAATTATCCAGCAAACAGAATGAATTGCGACGAAGTTGACGGCTTGTAAGCGATGAGTGGAAATGCGTAACGTGTACGTGATCGGCAGGCTTATCGGGACGATAACGATTGTCAGGTATGGGATGAGAGGACTAGAAGGACGCGCCGGGTGAGGCTTTTCGTCGGGCCTTGATATGTACGCCTGGTGGTCTGTTTGTGACATTTGATCTTCGATGATGCCGCAAGGGGATATCAACTTCATTTCCAATGGCCGCCATCTTTAAAGAGTGTTCTTCATGAATCGCATCGTTCCGCTCATCCTGGCCGTGGCCCTGTTCATGGAAAACATGGACTCCACGGTGATTGCGACCGCGCTGCCCGCCATTGCCAACGATCTCGGCGTCGGGCCGATCACGCTGAAACTGGCTCTGACGTCTTATATGGTGGCGCTTGCCATTTTCATTCCGGTCAGCGGCTGGATGGCGGATAAATTCGGGGCCAAGCAAATCTTCCGGGCGGCGATTGGGGTTTTTATCGTCGGGTCCGTTTGCTGCGCGATGTCCGGTTCGCTGGTGGAATTCGTCGCCGCCCGGTTTTTGCAAGGCATGGGCGGCGCGATGATGACGCCGGTCGCCCGTTTGGTTCTGCTGCGCACCAACAAGCGCGAGGATCTGGTCTCGGCCATTGCGCTGCTGACCATTCCCGGCCTTGTCGGTCCGCTGGCCGGGCCGCCGGTCGGTGGTTTTATCACCACCTATTTCACCTGGCACTGGATTTTTCTGATCAATGTGCCGATCAGCGTGCTGGGTGTCGTCTTGACGACAATTTTCCTGCCGGAAATCGAGCGGGTCGAAACCGCGCCGATCGACTGGACCGGATTTGCCCTGACCTCGCTGTCGGCGGCGGGCGTCGTTTTCGGCCTGTCGGTCATGAGCCTGCCAGCCTTGCCGCCGATTGTCGGTACTGCCGCAACTGTTATCGGCCTGTTGTGCGGCGTTCTTTATATAGTGCATGCCAGGCGCCATCCTGCACCGCTTCTGGATCTCACCCTGTTTCGCAAACCGGCCTTTCGCGCCGCCCAGATCGGTGGGACGCTGTTTCGGATTTCGGCGGGTGCCATTCCCTTTCTGATGCCGCTGATGCTGCAACTCGGCTTCGGCATGACACCGTTTGAATCCGGGCTGACCACCTTTGTCGGCGCCATTGGGGCGATCAGCACCAAATTCCTGGCGCGCCGGGTGTTTGCCGCCGCCGGTTTTCGCAGTGTGTTGATTGTGGCGGGCGTCTGCGGCGCCGCGACCACCTTTCTCAACGCGTTTTTCACGCCGCAGACCCCGCATGCGCTGCTGATGTTCTTCCTGCTGATGGCTGGTTTCTGCCGCTCGTTTTTCTTCACCGGCACCAATGCGCTGGGCTATGCCAATATCGACAATAACGAGGCCAGTCAGGCAACCTCAATTGCCTCGGTGTTGCAACAGATCAGTCTGGCGCTCGGCGTTGCTTGCGCGGCCTTCGTTCTGGAGATCAGCACCATGCTGACCGGTGGTCATCTGGATCTTGCCGATTTTCATGTGGCCTTTGCCGTCGTGGCGTTTTTGTCGCTGGCCGCGGTCATTCCCTATATCTTTATGGACAAGAATGCCGGTGCCGATGTGTCCGGCCATCGGCAGCCCTTGGCAGGTGGGGCCGCCACTGCGGAAAACCTTAGCGCCAAATAACGTGTGGGCAATAAAAAAGGCGGGAGCCTTTCGGTCCCGCCTTCTCTCTATTAACGCTGGCCTGTGGGGCCACTGTGAAATGCTTACTTGGTAACAGTTGCCGGTGTGGAGGCAGTGGTGCCTGAATCGGCCTTCTGCTCTTCCAGCGTCTTGAATTCCGGAGCGGACTTCAGCGTCTCAGCCGTTTCCGTCGTTGTCAGACGCAGCTTGTCTGCATTCTGCGCATCACGGGTCACTGTAATCTTGCTAACGGGAACGGCGACATTCTTTTCGCCGATGCCCAGGAAGCCACCAACGCCGATCACAGCTGCGACAAGGCCGCCATTCTGCTGCATGATCAGGTCCTTGATCTCACCGATGCTCTTGTCACCGGCATAGACGTTCTGGCCGACATAGTTGGATGCGGCCAACTGGTCGCTACCCTGCTGGGTCAGATAGGTATCCATGGCAGCCGACGCGCCAGGCGTGGTCATTGCAGGGGCGGTGCCGGTGCTTGGAGCAGTTGTGGTGGTGCCGGGCGTTGTTGGTGTCGTTGCACTCTGCGCAAAGGCCATTGGCGCGACAACAGTGGAACCCATGAGTACGGTTGCTGCTACAAAATTAAGGGTCTTGTTCATCTTAAACCTGCCTTTCGGTCTTTGTTTCGTGTCGGACTGAGGGAGAGCTAGTCGCTCATGAAAAGTGTGTTTTCATGAGCGTGAGTGACTGGCTCTCTGCTCGGCTCGGTAGTGAAATGCCCGAAAGAGGCAGGAGTTCCGATCATATTCTGCATTTTATTTCTGCAAATTGACGGAACTTTAGGCATAAAAATGAGTTTGGGCGCGCCTCGTTCAAAGACCAAGGGTTGAGGAGTGTGAGGCTGGGCTTTACAAGCGGAAGCTTGGCTCGTGTCTGCCCTTGACCGCGATATCGAGGACGAAGGTCTTGCCACCATGGGGATCGGCGGCCAGGCCATCGGCGTCGAGCCCTTCGGTGGCGGAGGTGACCAACAGGCGGTCGGCCTTGGCACCGATAAAGGCCGGGCAGGTGGTTTGGGCAGCGGGAAGCCGGTAGCGCGCCAGGTGCTGTCCTGTTCTATCGTAGTGATCGACGGCGCCAACGCCCCAACGGGCATTCCACAAGCCGCCCTCGGCATCGCAGACCGCACCGTCGATGCCACCATCCTTGCCGCGTCCGTCGATATGGACGGATGGCGTCCCGGTCGGAAGGCCGGTTGCCGGATCGAGACTGACCTTCATCAGCGTATTGACCCGCGTGTCGACATAGTAACCGAGGCTTCCATCCGGCGAAAAACAGATGGCGTTGGGAATGCTGATGCTATCATAAAGACGAGTCACCTTGTCGCCCGCCACATGATAGATCGCACCAGCCCCATCGGCTGCCGTCTTGCCCATCGTGCCTATCCACAGTGCACCGCAAGGATGGACCCGCCCGTCATTGGAGCGATTGCCGGGCCGTTCCGGTTCCAGCGCAGTCAGCAAAGTCAGTTCGCCGCTGGCAATGGCGCGGATGAAAATACCCTGTTCCGTCGCCAGCATCTGGCGTTCAGCATCGATCGTCGCCAACGCGCTGGCCATCATCGGCAGATCGTGGCGGATCGTCTCGCCCGTGGCAAACCGATGCTCGATCAGCCCCTTGCCGAGAATGTCGAACCACCAGGCGGTGTCACGCGCGACGTCATAGGTCGGGCCTTCACCCAGATGCAGGCGGGTATCGACCAGGACGGTGCCGGAATACGCTGTTTGCAAGATGGTCTCCTTCATCCAATCGCTGTGGCTCTCTTGTCTACTGCATAATTTTTGAAATCGGAATCGATTTAAGGAGAAATTATGCAGCGGATATAAAGCACTACAGCGAACCTTTGTCGCCATATAGGGCGCACGGCGCTGTAGTGCCTTCCAGGGAAAGTGGAAACCGGTTTTGCCAATCGCGTTTCATCTAGACCGCAGAGAACGCGATTCGAGCCGCTCGGATGGTTCCACGACAGCCGATTTGGTACGAATGACAATGCCAGGCAAAATAAACTGCGTGCGATGACGGCGGTTTCACATCCAGGCCGGCATGGCCGTCGTATTGGTCAACGTCGCGCAAGCAAAACAGGGAATACTTGATGTGCGAACCTGTTTTGTGGCGTTGGCCTATTTCGCGGCTTAGACGATAGAATTTTCTAAAAACCTGGTTTCAGGCCTTGGTATTGGCAGGATGGTCGATCTATAGGATGGGCAATTGCGTTCGGGTGGGCATCGTTATCGCCAAACGATAAGACCGGGAGCCTTTTTCTGTTACGGCAGGACTTAAATAAATGACCGGAAGATAAGTGAATGGATAGAGGGCTTCGTTAAATTATTCAGGACTGGCTTTTTTAGTTATCAATGTTTTTGGCTGTAACTGCCGGAATGCAGTCGGCATTCAATTTTCGCAATGTCCGGCTATAGCAGGTCTGCAACGGGTTGCGACGCGGTCGCGATATGTAAAGAGAACAAGGCTTTTTATCGATGGGTGACGATCTGGTCCATATGGCAATGGTTGCCGAAGATGCGGCCTCGAAATTTGCGACGGCAGAACGCTATGTGCGCGAATTAAGTGGCTATAAGACCCAGTTTGACGTTTTCAGGCTGATGAAGCGGTTGACTGACTTTTTCGGCGCCAAGGGTTTCATGGTCATGAATGTGCCTTCGGCTGGTGCAAAAACTTTGACCGGCAGCTCGGTCATCACCAACTGGCCTGCTGATTTTCTCAGCGAATACGACATGGCGTCCCTGCTGTCGTCCAGCCCGATGTTCAACCGGTTGCGCAACACCTCTATACCCGTTGTTTTCGATGTGCATGTGGTCGCCCGCGAACGCGATCCCAAGACTGTCGAGCTGGCGACGGACCTGTTTTTGCGGTTCGGCATGCCGCGCGGCGCCTGTTTTCCGGTTCATGATGCCCATGGCAACCGGGGCGCTGTCAATATTTGCGGTGAAATGCCAGCCTTTTCCTTCGTCGACATGGTGCTGCTGCAATATCTGGCCGGGCATGTGTTCAACCGGCTTGCCGAAATTCGCGAACTGGATGCACGGGTCACCGAAACGCTGACGGAGCGCGAGATCGAATGTCTGACCTGGACGGCGGCGGGCAAGACCTCCGTTGAAATCGCTGAGATCATGGGCCTGTCAGAACATACGATCAATCATTATCTCAACCGCGCCACCCGCAAGCTGGATACCGTGAACCGCACCCAGGCGGTCGCGAAGGCGCTACGGTTGAGCCTGATCAAATAGGAATGCGTGAGACATCTTCGATGTCTTGAATAATGCATCCGAAGGACGGCCTTCTCCGGCAGGTGCAACTTGCCTGAGGCAGCGGTTTGCGGCATGTATGCTGCAATGGGTCAGCACATCTCTTTGCATGTCACTCTTGGCTACATGCCATGTCTCGATAGCGCCCCACTGGTTGCGGCGGTGGAAAAAGGCTTTGCCTCCGACGAAGGCCTGACCCTGCGCCTGGTGCGCGAAACCTCCTGGACCCAGATCCGCGACCGCCTGACGGTCGGTCATTTCGATGGCGCGCATCTGCCTGGCCCCTTTGCGCTGGCCGCCAATCTCGGTTTTTCGCCGCTGGGCCCCGCTCTGCTGGTCCCCATGGCTCTCAATTTGGGTGGCGGCGCGCTTACTGTGTCGAATGCGCTTGCAACAGCCATGCAACGGGCAGGCTGGGAAAGCCACCTTCTGGAGCCGATGGCGGCGGGTGCCGCACTGAAACGAGTGGTGGAGAAACGTCGCGCTAAGTCCCTGCCGCCTTTGCGGATTGCCGTCGGCGATACCCATTCCAGCCAGGCCTATTATCTGCGCTACTGGCTTGCTGCCTGCAATCTGGACCGTGGCAGTGAGGTCGAAATGGTCTCATTGCCATCGCCGCTAATGGCGGATGGGCTTAGTGCGGGCGTGCTCGACGGATTTTCCGCGGCGGAACCGTGGAATAGTGTTGCGGTGGACCAGCAGGTCGGACGCATTGTTGCTGTGGCCGCTGCTATCTGGCGCGGCGGTCCGGACAAGGTTCTCGGCATTAGCAGGCAGTGGGGCGAGAACAATCCCGCCGCGCTCGATGCGCTGATCCGAGCGCTTTACCGCGCCGCGCAATGGTGCGGCAATCCCGGCAATACCGAGGAACTGGCCGGTATCATGGCGGCCCCCCGCTATCTCGGTGTCGAAGGCCGGCTTTTGTTACCCGGCCTGACCGGCGATCTGGTAACCGCGCCGGGAGAGGTTCAGCCGCTTGAGGATTTTCTGGTGCTGGAGCGCAAGGCCGCCAATTTCCCCTGGGCCAGCCATGCCCTGTGGTTTTATAGCCAGATGGTCCTTTGCGGTCACGTTGTCCATGCCCGTGAGCGGATTGCCGCGGTGCTCGAAACCTATCGCCCGGATCTTTATCGCCGCGCCCTCAGGCCGGTCTTCGCCGCCATGCCAGGCGCAAATATCAAGGTGGAAGGGGCGATGGCGGCAGCTGATTATGTCGGCGCTAGCAATGGCCGTTTGCTGCTTGGCCCGGACGGATTTTTCGATGGACGGGTCTTCGACCCTGACCGGCTGGAGGACTATCTTGCCGCTTCGCTAGTGGAATGAATTTGACATTTGATACCCCCCTTGCGGCACCCTCGAGGATCAAATGTCAAATTCTTAAATTCCACTAGAAACAGAGACTTGCTCGTGGTCCTGACGATTCCGACATTTGCTCTCGAGGGTGCTGCAAACGGATGCAAATGTCGGAATCGGGCCACTAGCGGTTCCGAGAAATTAAGATTGCAGCACAGAAACCCTATGACGTGAATGTTCAAAGCGTTGGCGCGGCTGTTTTTTAAGCAATTGCCGGAATGGCGCGGCTGGATTGTGGTGATTTCTTCAGCCAATTGGCGGCGTCTCCGGTGATTTGACAGGATTTACCGGGTGAAAAGCCCAATCTTTCGAGTTGGCACGGTTTGTGCTTTCAATACAGCAACAGGGTCCAGAGGGGACTTGGAGAAGGGCGGTCTGGAAATCGCCCTCACAAAACGCCGCCTTAACCGTGCCTCAGGGCAATGGTTTTGGCGGCGTTTGTTTTTGGCTCTTCCGTTGCAGGCGATAAAACCTTATTTGAGCGTCACTCACACGTTTCGTCGGGCGCGGACAATTTCCAGTCGAGTCTCCCGGCCTTCACCAAGGAAGCGGATCCATGACGCTCGATAAAAACACTGTTCTTGAAGCTCTGAAGACGGTGCGCGGCCCCGATCTCGAAGGCAATATTGTCGATCTGGGCATGGTATCGGACGTGTTCATTTCCGACGCCAAGGTCTATCTCTCCATTAATGTTCCGGCGGAGCGCGCCCGGGAGCTGGAGCCTTTGCGCCAGGCGGCGGAGCGCAGTGTCAAGGCGCTTGCCGGCGTCAAGGGAGCGCTTGTCAGCCTGACAGCCGAGCGCAAGGCCGGATCGCCATCGACGCCGCCTGCACCCTCGGCCACCAGTCCTTCCCATTCCCATTCACACGGACATTCTCATGCACCAGCTCCAAGCCAGCCGGCCCGCCCGGCCAAGGCTGGCATTCCCGGCATCGGCGCCATCATCGCGGTGGCTTCCGGCAAGGGTGGCGTCGGCAAATCCACCACGGCGGTCAATCTGGCTCTGGCCTTGCTGGCCAATGGCTTGAAGGTCGGCATTCTCGATGCCGATGTCTATGGTCCGTCGATGCCGCGCCTGCTTGGCATTTCCGGGCGACCGCAGCAGATCGATGGGCGCATTATCGTGCCTATGGAAAATTATGGCCTGAAGGCGATGTCCATCGGCTTTCTGGTGGATGAGGGCACCGCGATGATCTGGCGCGGCCCGATGGTACAATCGGCCCTGATGCAGATGTTGCGCGAAGTGGCCTGGGGCGAGCTGGACGTGCTGGTGGTCGATATGCCGCCCGGCACGGGCGATGCGCAATTGACCATGGCCCAGCAAGTGCCGTTGAGTGGTGCGGTGATCGTCTCCACCCCGCAGGACCTGGCGCTGATCGATGCCCGCAAGGGTATCAATATGTTCAAGAAGGTCGAAGTGCCGGTGCTCGGCGTCATCGAGAACATGAGCTATTTCATCGCTCCCGATACCGGCGCCCGTTACGATATTTTCGGTCATGGTGGCGCCAAAGCCGAAGCCGAAGCCATTGGTGCGCCATTCCTGGGTGAAGTGCCGTTGACCATTTCCATCCGCGAACATTCCGATGCAGGCACCCCGGTCGTGGTTTCCGAGCCGGAGAGCCCCCAGGCGCTGGTGTACCGTGAGATCGCCACCCGCGTCTGGCGCGAGGTCGAACGGCATTCAACAAGACAGGCGCCGACCATTACCTTTGAATGAGGTCAGCACAGAATAGAGCCGCCGTTGCAGATTGATACTGCAACGGCGAACCGCACCGTTGTAGGGTTCCGGCGGAAATGCAACAGGATCTCGCTACCCTGGCGGAGGCTTTGTCGGGGAAATTTCTTCAGGTTGCATTGATCAGGATCAAATGCCTGCGCGCAATTGCCCTTGCCATCCTCACGGCAGGTGCTATTGCTTGCCCGCTGAGCATGGATCATGGGCAGGAACATGTCTTCCCGCTATGGGAAATGATAGTCACGCGCATGGGCAAGGGTAAATCATCGCAGGTTTTCATGGGTGTCCATGAAAATGCTGCGGCTGGCGGCACTGTCCGTCATCGGGCAAAGGTGTCGAACGTTTGATCAAAGCTTACAGGTGTGACGGGACGGCAGATATGATCCTGCCCAGCGATGCGCCAGCGGTGCTGGACAAAGATGTTCTATGGCTCGATCTTCTCAATCCTGACAGGACAGAGGAGGCTTTGGCCGAACGCTTGCTGGGCCTGCCGCTTCCCACCCGTGACGACCTAAAGGATATCGAGCCCTCCAGCCGATTGTATATGGACGATCATGGCGTTTACATGACCGCATCGCTGCTCTGTAAGGCCGAATCGGACCTGCCGCATCTGGCGGATGTCGCCTTCATTCTGGGCGGAGGGCGTCTGGTCACCGTGCGCTACGCCGAGCCCCGTGCCTTTGGCCTGTTTACCGCAGCCCTCAGCCGCAATCAGGCCCATTGCACCTCCAACGCTGTCATGCTGGCGCGTCTTTTGGAAACGGTGGTCGACCGCACCGCCGAAATTCTGGAAATTGCCGGTATGCGGGTCGATGCGCTGTCCGGCGATGTGTTCGTCGATCGCAGCCGGACCAAGCGCCGGGCGGCGCGCTTTCTGGAGGACCGGCTGTTCGATATCGCCAGCCATCATCGGCTGGTCAGCAAGACGCGCGACAGCCTGGCATCGCTGTCGCGGCTGTCGTCCTTCCTGCTGTCGGTGGAACCGGTCAAGTCCAATGCGCAAGCCCGCGACCTCTGTCAGGTCGTCGCCCATGATATTCAATCCCTGTCCGAACATGCCGGTTTCATCGCCAGCAATATCAGTTTCATGCTTGATGCCTCGCTTGGTCTGATCAATGTCGAACAGAATTCGATCATCAAGATTTTCTCGATTGCATCGGTGGTGTTTTTGCCGCCGACGCTGGTCGCTTCCATCTATGGAATGAACTTTCAGGTCATGCCGGAGTTGACGTGGCTGCTTGGCTACCCATTTGCTCTGATCGTCATGGTTCTGTCCGCGATCATTCCCTTCCTGTTCTTCCGCTCGAAAGGCTGGCTCTGAGAGCCTGTAAGATTGATGTCCCAGGAAAACACCCACGCAGCACCGGCCGAAAAGAAAGACCTGCGCAGCCTGATGCTGCTGGCGCTCGGTTCGGTCGGCGTCGTCTACGGCGATATCGGCACAAGCCCGCTCTATGCGTTTCGCGAGGCGCTGAAGCCAATTGCCCATGACGGCATTACCCGTTTCGAGGTGATCGGCCTGACTTCGCTGATCGTCTGGACGCTGACGATCATCGTCACGCTGAAATATGTGCTGTTTCTGCTGCGCGCCGACAATGACGGCGAAGGCGGCACCCTGTCGCTGCTGGCCCTGCTCAGCAAGTCGGCCGGGCGTCATACCGTCGTGCTGATGGTGCTGGGCCTGGTCGGGGCGGCGCTGTTTCTGGGCGATGCCATGATCACGCCTGCACTGTCGGTTCTGTCGGCGGTGGAAGGCTTGAAACTGGTGGCGCCGCAATCCTCCGGCTTTATCGTGCCGATCTCGGTGGTGATCCTGATCGTGCTGTTTGCCGTGCAGTCGCGCGGTACGGGCGCGGTCGCCAATTTCTTCGGGCCGATCACCGTGGTCTGGTTCCTGGTGATGGCGGCAGGCGGTATCGGCCATATTTTCGACGATCCGGCGATTTTCCGGGCCTTCAATCCGATTCATGCCGTGACCTTCCTGTTTCAGGAGAAATTTCTCGGTTTCGTCGTGCTGGGCGCGGTTTTCCTGACCGTCACCGGCGCCGAAGCACTCTATGCCGACCTTGGCCACTTTGGCCGTCGTCCGATCCAGTGGGCGTGGTTCGTGCTGGTGTTTCCGGCTCTGGTGCTTAACTATCTCGGCCAGGGCGCGCTGGTGCTGAAGGACCCGGCCATGGCATCGGACCCTTTCTATCTGATGTTTCCAAGCTGGGCCATCCTGCCGGTCATCATCCTGGCGACGGCGGCCACCGTTATTGCCAGCCAGGCGGTGATAACAGGGGCGTTTTCCATGGTGCGTCAGGCCATCCATCTAGGCTTCCTGCCGCGCATGGAGATCCTGTTCACCTCGGAAACCAATACCGGACAGATCTATCTTCCTGCCGTCAACACGCTGCTGCTGCTTGGCGTTCTCAGCCTGGTGCTACTGTTTGAAAGCTCCGACGCGCTGGCCACCGCCTATGGTATTTCCGTCACCGGCGCCATGGTCGTCACGACAATCATGGCGTTTGAATTCGTGCGCAAGAAGTGGAAATGGTCGGTTTTCGTGGCGCTGCTGGTGATCGTACCGCTTCTGGCTCTGGAAACGGTTTTCCTCGGCGCCAACCTGCTGAAGATCCACGATGGCGGCTATATTCCGGTGCTGTTCGCGGCTGGCTTCACCATCGTCATGTGGACATGGCGGCGTGGAACGGCCATCCTGTTTGCCAAGACCCGCCATGCCGATATTCCGCTGTCCTCGTTCATTTCCTCGGTGGAGCGCAAGAGCGAGCATGCGCCGGTCTGTGTGCCGGGGACGGCAATTTTCCTGACCAGCGACCCGGAAACGGCGCCTGCTGCCCTGCTGCATAATCTCAAGCACAACCACGTTCTGCATGAGAAAAACATCATCCTGACCATCAAGACCGTCAACCGGCCCCGCGCCAGCGAAGCGGAACGCTTCGTGGCCGAGAGCCTGTCGGAGCGGTTCAGCCGGGTGGAGATCCGCTTCGGCTATATGGAACAGCAGAATGTGTCGCAGGCGCTGGCCAAACTGCGCAAGGGCGGCCTGAAATTCGACATCATGTCCACCTCCTTCTATCTCGGCCGCCGCAAGCTCGTGCCGGACGCCAAGGCAGGCATGCCAAACTGGCAGGACAGGCTGTTCATCGCGCTGGCCAATTCGGCAACCGACCCCTCGGATTACTTCCGGCTTCCGGCCAATCGTGTCGTCGAACTTGGCTCGCATGTGATCATCTGAGGGTTATTTGTGGCGGTGTTTCGCGCGACGGGCATCGCCACAAAGCCGCACCGATTCCGGGAATTCACCGCCCGGAACGCGGCTTTTTCATGCCACTTTCTGTGGGGAATTCCAAAATTTCGGCTAACAAACTGATTTTATTCGGTTAATTTGTCGTGAAACAACCCTTGGCAATGCCTTGACTATCAAAGCTCGCAAAATTATGGTGCGGCCAAATTCAGAACCGGTCGGACCATGTGTAAATCCGAGCTGTTTGCATACTCGGACAAGGCTTTAGCAGCCGGACCGGGATCGGACGGGGAGGGCGCATGGACGATCAGGAAAGAGAATTGGAACGGCGTCGCAGCCATCTCGGAGCCAAGCTGGCTGCGAAAGATCTGCGGACGGGGGAAGAGGCCGCACAGGACGAGCGGGCACAGGCAAGCCGAAAAGGTTATGCTCAGGCCATGAAGCTCTCCAGCGAATTCCTTTCCGCCATCATCGTCGGTATCATTCTGGGCTTCCTGATCGATCATTTTGCCGGAACCTCGCCTTGGGGGCTTATCGTCCTTCTGTTGCTGGGGTTTTGCGCCGGTGTGCTGAACGTGCTGCGTGCGGCGGGAAAGGTGGCTTCGCCTCATCCTGCGGATCGCAGCTCGGACGGCAAAGGGAAATAACACGGCGGATGCCTGCATCCGGCGGACGAGGTAAGGAACGCTGCCTGAGGGTGGCAAAAGCGAGAGAGATCACCAGGTGTCAAACGATCCGACCCATCAGTTCCAGATCCACAAGATTGTTCCGATCGAGATTGGCGGCATTGATTTTTCGTTCACCAACGCCTCGCTGTTCATGGTGGCGACGGTGGCCTGCGCAGCTGGCTTCCTCTACTTCGCCACATCCAATCGCGGCCTGATCCCCGGTCGGGCGCAGTCGGTCGCGGAAATGTCCTATGAATTCGTGGCGTCGATGCTGCGGGAAGGGGCGGGCAGCCACGGGATGAAATTCTTCCCCATGGTGTTCTCGCTGTTCATGTTCGTGTTGACCGCGAACCTTCTCGGCATGATGCCCTATTTCTTCACCATCACCAGCCAGATCGTCGTCACCTTTGCGTTGGCGATTTTTGTGATCGGCACGGTGTTGGTCTACGGTTTCTATAAGCACGGCCTTGGCTTCCTCAATTTGTTCGTGCCCTCTGGCGTCCCTGGCGCTCTCTTGTTACTCGTGGTGCCGATCGAGGTGATCTCGTTTCTGTCGCGCCCGATTTCTCTGTCGATCCGGTTGTTTGCCAATATGCTGGCAGGCCACATCACATTGAAGGTGTTTGCGGGCTTCGTTGCCTCGCTTGGCAGCCTTGGCGCCCTTGGCGTCGGTGGCGCGCTCCTTCCTCTCGCTATGACCGTCGCACTGACCGGTCTGGAGTTCCTGGTTGCCTTCCTTCAGGCTTACGTCTTCGCGGTACTGACTTGCATGTACCTGAACGACGCAATCCATCCCGGTGGGCACTAAGGATATCGACATTGGCGTAACAAGCGTCAGTCATTCGCCGCAATAACCATTTCAAAGGAGTACTCTCATGGAAGCGGAAGCAGCAAAGTTCATCGGCGCAGGTCTGGCTTGCTTTGGCATGGCCGGCACGGCTCTCGGCCTTGGCAACATTTTCGGCAGCTACCTGTCGGGCGCACTGCGCAACCCGTCTGCCGCTGACAGCCAGTTCGGCCGTCTGGTATTCGGCTTCGCCGTTACGGAAGCTCTGGGCATCTTCTCGCTGCTCGTAGCCCTCCTGCTCCTGTTCGCTGTCTGATTTCAGCGCAATTCAGGATCACGGCCGGCCTTCGATGTCGGCCGTGATCTTTTGTATTAGCAGGATACTGGAGGCGAGTATGTTCGTTACCCCCGCCTATGCCGAGGAAGTCCCGGCAGCGGCTGAGACCCACACGGAAACCGGCGTTCCCGCGGAAGCCGGACATGGACGAGGCGTATTTCCGCCCTTCGACCATTCTACCTTCCCATCGCAGTTGTTGTGGCTGGTCATCACTTTTGGCCTGTTCTACATTCTGATGCAGCGGGTCATCGTGCCACGCGTCGGCGGTATCCTCGAAAATCGTCACGACCGGATCGCCAAGGATATCGACGAGGCCAGCCGCCTGAAGGCGGAAGCGGATGCCGAAGTCGAGACCTATGAAAAAGAATTGATCGCCGCCAAGGCGAAGGGCAACCAGATAGCCTCTGCCGCGCGGGAAGCCGCCAAGGCCAAGGCTGCCGCCGACCGCGCTGCTGTCGAGGCTGAGCTGTCCAGCAAGGTTGCTGCTGCGGAAGCCAGCATTGCAGCAATCAAGACCAAGGCTTTTGCCGAGGTTGACACGATTGCTACGGAAACCGTTGCCGCCATCGTTGAGCAACTGACCGGTGCAAATGTCACCGTAGCAGATGCGCAATCGGCTGTTGCCGCTGGCAAGAGGGGCTGAGCCGATGCAATATGATGCAACTTTCTTCGCTTTTGTTGGCCTGGTGCTGTTTCTGGCACTGATTGCCTATCTCAAAGTCCCGGGCATGATGGCGAAGTCGCTGGATGCACGTGCAGACAATATCCGTGACGAATTGGCGGAAGCCAAGCGCCTGCGGGAAGAAGCCCAGCAATTGTTGGCGGAATATCGTGCCAAGCGCAAACAGGCTGAAGCGGAAGCTCAGGCCATCGTTACCGCCGCCGAGCGCGAAGCAGCCGCCCTGACGGAAGAAGCCCGTCAGAAGACCGAGGAATTCGTTCAGCGCCGCAATGCGCTGTCGGAACAGAAGATCAAGCAGGCCGAAACCGACGCCATCAATGCGGTTCGCTCGGCTGCTGTCGATCTTGCAATCTCGGCTGCAGAGACCCTGTTGAAGCAGAAAGTCGACGCCCAGTTGCAGTCAGGCCTGTTTAATTCGTCTGTCAGCGAAGTGAAAAACCGTCTGAACTGAGATTGTTCATCAAGGATGAATTGAAAGCCGGGTTCAGCCCGGCTTTTTTATGTCTGGGTGTTTGCAGTGTTACTCAGACGACTATCGAACCCGTTTTTCGAAAAGAAAAATGGAAATATCTCTGTTGCAATTTGTACCGAACATATTCCCATTTCTTCACCGTTCATCCTGTAGGCGCAGAGGACTAAAACTCATCCGGTGAAGGGGGCAGGGACCATGATCGGCGATGGCTTTCTGGTGGACCTTGGTGCCGTAGCCCGCATGGGCATCAAATCCGTATTGGGGGAAGACCAGGGCGGCGCGCGTCATCATCCGGTCTCGCATGACCTTGGCGACAATCGATGCGGCGGCAATGGAGAGCGATCTTGCATCGCCTTTGATGACGGCAGTGCCTCCGCAGATTAGGCCTGGGGGAACGTCCCGGCCATCGCAAAGCAGATGGGCGGGGGCGAGTGAAAGCCCGGCTGCGGCCCGGCGCATGGCGTCGAGGCTGGCTTTGCGAATATCCCGCCGGTCGATATGATCGGAGCCTGAAGAGGCGATAGAGACCGTTGCCGTTGCCAGGATCTGAATAAAAAGCGCCTCGCGTTTGGCAGCGGTAAGCTTTTTCGAATCGTTGAGACCATCAGGAATGGCGTCGGGGTCAAGAATGACCGCTGCGGCCACCACCGGCCCGGCCAGTGGGCCGCGTCCGGCCTCATCCGTGCCCGCCACTGGCCAGCAACCTTTGGCTTTGAAACTCTCTTCCAGCGAAAAATCCGGCCCGGTCAGGGGCAGGGTGAAAAGATCGGGCATGTCGGATGGAGAACGTTTTGGCATGCCGCAGACCTCGCACATCATCCGCCCGGCTTGCAAGCCTGTTGCATAATTCTTGAAACCAGAATCGGCTGAAAGAATTATGCAACAGGCATAAAGAGCTACAGCGGCATTTCTTATTGTGACAGCCATGCCTGCCATGGCGACATTATTGCATCGGACCGAGGTCGTAACAAGCATAGGTAGGGGCAGGCTATGACAACTGCCAATGTTGGAAGAACCTCATGCATCCCTGCTTTGGCGGCCAGTAAGATTATCTCAAATGGACAAGACGGCAGAATACCAACAGCCACTGTTAGTGGCTGTTGGTAAAAGGCTTCGGCGTCGCCTTGATGCAGATGGATCGAAAGGGGTCGATCCTTCTACCCGAGACGCGACGCCGCGCCGGACAAGCGGTCAAGGAAACCGCTTCCGGCATTTCCGAGGGCCGCCCTTGCGGTAGGCGGTGTGGCCTCGGAAAGAGAAGGTTGAAATTTTTGTGCGTGGTGCCGGGTTGGATGGATAGTCCGAGGCCAGGGGCGGAGACGCCAAAGCTTTCACTTTCTTGCGCCCGCGCTGCCAAGCCGAACAATGGTTCGTTACAGCAGCGATAGCTGCACACCATTGCCCATAGGCGGGATGAACAGATCGTCGCGCAATTGCATGCTCCGACGGCCCATGCCGAGACGTTTGGTGGCTATCTCGAAACGGCGGCTGATCTGCCAGGCATAGGGGCCGGTGCCTTTCATCCGCTTGCCGAATTCCGCATCGTAATCCTTGCCGTCGCGCATTGAGCGCACCAACGACATGACATGGCGATAGCGGTCAGGATAATGTTGCAGCAGCCAGTCACGAAACAGCGGGCTGACCTCCAGCGGCAGGCGCAACAGGACATAGCTCGCCTCCGAGGCTCCGGCTGCCTTGGCGGCATCGAGGATACGCTCAATTTCATGATCATTCAGGGCGGGAATGACCGGCGACACCAAGACGCTTGTCGAGATGCCAGCCTCGCTCAGGGCCTTGATCGCCTCCAGCCGACGGCTTGGGGTCGAGGCGCGGGGCTCCATGGTCCGGGCCAGTTTGCGGTCCAGTGTGGTGACTGAAATACCGACCTTGGCCAGGCCCTTTTCGGCCATATCGGCCAGAATATCGATGTCCCGTAGCACCATTGCCGACTTGGTCACGATGGCAACCGGATGATTGGCCTCTTTCAGCACCTCAAGCAATTGCCGCATGATCCGCCATTCCCGCTCGATGGGCTGGTAAGGATCGGTATTGGTGCCGATGGCGATGGTGCGAGGCTTGTAGCCTGGCTTGGACAGCTCCCGCTCCAACAGCTTCGGCGCATCCGGCTTGGCAAACAACCGGGCTTCAAAATCAAGCCCTGGAGACAGGCCCATATAACTGTGGCTCGGCCTGGCAAAACAATAGATGCAACCATGCTCACAGCCGCGATACGGATTGACCGAACGATCGAAGGGAATGTCCGGCGAATCATTGCGGGTAATCACCGTCTTTGGCCGCTCTACCTGGACTTCAGTGCGGAAAGGGGGCATGTCTTCGAGGCTTGCCCAGCCATCGTCTTCCAGCTGCCGCTCCAGCGTTTCAAAACGCCCGGAGGGATTGAGACCCGCGCCGCGTCCGCGCCTGCGTGCGCCATCCACCCGAAGCCCTGAGGCGACCAGCAGCGCGTCGGCAATATCCGCCGTATTGGCAGGCTGAAAGGCAGCCTGCCTGACATCAGACAGTACGGTCATTTGGAACTCCTGACGGGCCAACCGGCCCTTTCATGAGCTCAGATCTAACGCTAAAATGAGAACAATGCAAGAACAAAATACCAATCTCGAAAACGTAATCCCGGATTGTGTAAAATCACAAATACACCAAAAAATATATTAAATCGTCGCAATGAGAAGTAAAAAACAGCATGTCCTGCTCTATCCACTTGCCGATCTGTCCTCGATCAAATTCCAGTCAAGCACGGTTCACCCGTGGTAAAGCATGATGCATTGCGGTATGAGTAACGCATGTTGACTGTTATTATCGAATGCCGCGATCAGGAAAGCGAATTGGCGCAAACCTTGACCACCCTTGTCGCCGGGGCGGTGCAGGGTATTATTTGTGACGTGGTTGTTCTGGATCATGGGTCCAGCGATGGGACGTCGCGGTTGGCCGATGCAGCGGGCTGCCGATTTCACATGATCTGGGATTTGCGAGAGGTGGTTGCGGCAGCCAGGGGCGAATGGTTGCTCCTGGTCGAGCCAGGCGCCCGGCCATCCTCTGGATGGATCGAGGAAGTAGCGGAATATGTGGCACTGAACAGCGCGCCGGCCCGGTTTTCACCTTCACGGCATCATAAGCGTCCGTTTTTTCGGCGCTTCATCCGGCGCGGTCCGCCGTTGGAACATGGATTTCTGCTGCGAAAGAGCCAAGCTCAATCCCTGGTCAAGACGGGCATGAAGCTCGCTGATCTGGTCGCTGGGCTGAGGGGCAGGGCGCTGTCCAGTGAAATGGTGCCAGCTTGGGCTGTCCGTCAGGCACGGGCTTAACATTGCCAGTTAAGGGCCTGCGGGCTTTAAGTCTTGGTGCTCGGCTTGCCCCCATATCGGTCCAGCCAGTGTTTTTGTTTTACGCCTTGGCCCGCTTCAGATGCTCGGCCAGCCGGGGCATGATTTCCACGAAATTGCAGGGCCGGTAACGATAGTCCAACTGTTGCGCAAGAATACCATCCCAACCATCCTTGCAGGCACCGGGAGAGCCGGGTAGGACGAAAACGAAGGTGCCGTTGGCAAGTCCGGCTGTAGCGCGCGACTGGATGGTCGAAGTGCCGATTTTATCATAGGAAATCCGGTGAAACACGGCGGAAAATCCGTCCATCCGCTTGTCGAACAGCGGCTCCACCGCCTCCGGCGTCACATCTCGACCGGTAAATCCGGTGCCACCGGTGGTGATGATCACGTCGACATCCTGCGATTGGCTCCAGGCGCGCACCTGGTTGGCGATCCGATCGGCATCGTCGGGGACGATGGCGCGGTCGATGAGCTGATGCCCAGCCGTCTCGATCCGCTCGACCAGCACATCGCCGGAGCGGTCGTCGGTCAATGTTCTGCTGTCCGACACCGTCAGAACGGCGAAGCCGAGGGGAATAAAAGCGCGTGTTTCGTCCAGTCCGGGCATGTCGGGTCTCCGATACAGCATGTTTTCCGAAAGCGTGCAGCGGCCTCGGGAAAAGACATGCGAAAACACAAGTCTATAGCATGTCAGGTGAATTCCGAAATACGCGACAGGCTATAGGGTCTGGCTCGCCTGAAAATACCAATCCGGCCGCGCCGTGAGAAGCGCTTTTTCAGCGGCAAATGCAGCGTCATAGGTGGGGTAAAGGCCAAAACAGGTGGCGCCGGAGCCGGACATCCGGGTGACAAGCGCGCCGGTTGCTTCGATCATCCGGGAAAGCTCGGCAATGTGCGGACACAAGGTTTCGGCGGCGGGTTGCAGATCATTACGCAATCGGCGGAGCGTCTCTATCCATGGGTCTTGGTCCATCAGCGTTGGCAGCGGGCCAATCGGTGGATTGTCGCGCCTGGTCATCGCCTTGAAGATCGCTGGTGTGGACACCGCCTGCAACGGATTGCCGAGCAGGAGGCCAAAGCGTGGCAAGGCCGGCAGGGGTGTCAGGTCTTCGCCAATGCCTGTGGCGCGCAAGGATGTGCTTGCAAGGCACATCGGCACATCTGCTCCCAGCTTTAGGGCCAGATCCTCCAAGGCGGCTGGCTCAAGATGGCTTTCCCATAGGTGCTGCAAAGCCCTCAGCGTGGCTGCGGCATCGGCTGAACCGCCACCAATGCCGGACGCAATTGGCAGATTTTTTTGTAAGGAGATGGCAACGGACGGGGCAGGCAGGCCCTTGGCCAGAGTGGCTGTTCGCAACAGATCCCGCGCCCGAATAACCAGGTTTCCAGCCGGATCCTCCGACTGAAGCTGGCCTGCGAAGCGCCCCGACAGGGTAAATTCATCCTGTCGGGCCGCTTCAACGGTGATCACGTCGCCATGTCCGGCAAATGTCACGAGCGTATCGAGAAGGTGGTAGCCATCATCCCGTCTGCCCGTGACATGCAGGGCAAGATTGATCTTTGCCGCTGCAATTTCACGAAATACGGTCATTCGGGTTCCTGCCTCGCCCTGCTTGAAAACCAAGGCGTTGACGATGCTCAGGATTTCTTTTCAGGTTGGTCCGGGGTCTGCGGCGTGGGTGTGGGCGCCGGGGCGACTGGCGGCGTGGCTTCGGCTGCCCCCGGCCCGGCGGGCAGGTCAGGCAATCCCTTTTCCAGCTTTTCCTGCACCGTGGCGATCAGTTCCGGTTCCGGCTTGAACGCCAGGACCTGACGCCACTGGAAGGTGGCTTCCAGTTTGCGGCCAACCCGCCAATAGGCGTCGCCCAGATGGTCGTTGATCGTCGCGTCACCGGCCTTCAACTGCACTGCGCGCTCCAACTCCTCGACCGCCTCGTCATATCGGCCCAGCCGATAATAGGCCCAGCCAAGCGAGTCGACGATATAGCCATCATCAGGTTTCAGCTCGACGGCTTTCTTGATCATCTCCAGGCCCTCCTGGAGATTGCGGTTCATATCCACCCAGGAATAGCCGAGATAGTTGAGAACCTGTGGCTGCTGGGGATTAAGCTCCAGCGCCTTGCGGAAATTCGGCTCGGCCTGGTCCCATTTCTTCAGGCGTTCATAGGCAATGCCGCGCTGGAAAAACACCGGCCACTGGTTCTTTCCGGGGGCCGAACCAAGAATCTCCGCTGCCTTGTCGTAATTGGCGGCCATTTCGGTGTAGTCCTTGGCATCCGACAGCACGCTGCCATAGGCCAGATAGGAGCGGATATCCTGCGGATCGGAGGCGATCAGCGATTTGAGATGGGCCTTGGATTCCTCGACCTTGCCGGTTTCGGCCAGCGCCAGACCCAGCTGCATTTCGGAAATCCGCCGCATCGGCGATTCGGCCGGCACCTGCTTGTAGAAGGAAATGGCCAGATCAGTCTGCTTGTTGCCCTCGGCAATGCCACCCAGCATGATCAGCGTATCGGCACTGTCGGGATCGAGCGCCCGCGACAATTGCAGATAGAGCGCAACGGTGTCCTGGGTTCCCTGGCGGTTCAGGGCGCCACCGATCGAAAACAGCACTGAGGCTGCTCCTTCATCGGCGGTGGCCACCTGCGGCTTGGGAACCTCGCCCTTTTCGATCCGCTCGCGCATCGCCTTGAAGGGCGGATAATTGTTCAACACTTCGTCGCCAGCCGCCAGCGCATCGAGCGCTTTCTGCTTGTTGCCGGTCTTGGCTTCCAGCGTCGCCAGGGCCATGACAGCCCGCAGGAACGTGTCGGGCGCGGTCGCGCCGCCCTCGCGGTCGGTGATAACGCCGCTCAGATAGCTGCGGGCCTTGGTCTCGTCGCCAATGGCGGCAGCCATCACGCCCGCATTGTAGTTTTTGAAAATGCCGTACCAGTCCGGGCCTTTCATCTTGTCGAGATCGGCAAGGGCTTCCTTGCCACGCCCGGCGCCCATTTTCGCCCAAGCGGTCAGCAGCGCATTGGTCAGCCGGTCGAGATCGTTCGGCCCCTTATAGGCAAGGACTTTTTCCGCCGTGCGGTATTTTTTGCCTTTGATAGCCTCCAGACCGCGGACAATGGCGGTAATGCGCTCAACGGCCTGATCCTTGCGCAGCTCGTTGGCGTATTTCGCGCCTTCCTCGAAGCGGCCAGCCATCAGCAGCGACAGCATCAGGCTTTCGCGGATTTCCAGATCCTGCGGTTCGAAACGCAGCGCCTTCTCGTAAAGGGTCACGGCGGTCGTGAAATCGCGGTCGGTATTGGCCGTGCGGGCCGCCAGATACGCGCCGGACAGAGTATCGACCTCATCAAGATCGAAGCCATCGACCGGCTGTTTTGCCGTTTCTGCCGCCATCGCTACCGGCGGAGCCAGGAAGGACGGGAGGACGCCCCCGCTGAAGGACACCAGAAGCAGGAGCGCTGTGCCCGAGAGGAAGCGTTTGGCAAAGATCTGCCGCATGAAGAAGCCTTTCAACCAAGATCACCGGTCATTCGACCGGATCGGGCAACCAGGGTCACCGGCCATTCTGGCCGGATCGGAAAATTCAACATCAGGCCAGCGAATCAGAAGGCTGCGAGGCTCGCTGCCAGCCAGGTCGCTGAGACCGGAACATGATATGTAAGAGCCTTGCCCCCACGTGACCAGTCAATGTGATGGCAACAGAATGGCTTTTTTGCGTAAGTGACATAAAAACCTCCCGGAACGTGTTAGCGGCAATGGCTCCCGGTTTTCCGGAGGAACGTCGGAGCATTTCAGCGTTTCAAGAAAACCGGGTGTCTTTGGTGGATGTATTTCCAGATGCCAAACCGCAACATGGTCTGGCTGGAAATGTTTTAACTGACCCGTTCGATGCAGAAATCGATCACGTCCATCAAGGCATCTTTCCAGACGCCGTCAGGCACCGGCGCCAGGGCATCGCGGGCGACGTCGCCATAGTGAATGGCCCGCGCCACTGTATCGGAAAGACCGTTATATTTGGTAATCAGCCCCATGGCCTTTTCCAGATTGGCATCGTCATGCCTGCCGCCTTCCAGCGCTTCGCGCCAGAAGCCCCGCTCGGCCTCGTTGCCGCGCCGGTAGGCGAGAATGACTGGCAGGGTGATCTTGCCCTCGCGGAAATCGTCTCCGGTATTCTTGCCGAGATCGGCGACCTTGCCGCCGTAATCCAGGGCGTCATCGACCAGCTGGAAGGCCAGGCCCAAATTCATGCCGTAGGATTTGAGCGCGTTGCGGGCTGCCTTGTCCGTTCCCGCCACGATAGGGCCGACTTCGGCGGCGGCGGCAAACAGCGCCGCCGTCTTGGCACGAATGACCGCCTGATAATCGTCCTCGGTGGTTTCCATGTTCTTGGCGACCGAAAGCTGAAGCACTTCGCCCTCGGCAATCACCGAGGCCGCCGTTGACAAGACATCCAGCGCTTCCAGCGAGCCGACTTCGACCATCATTCGAAATGCCTGGCCAAGCAGGAAATCGCCGACCAACACGCTGGCCTGGTTGCCCCAGATCATCCGGGCGGTGGATTTGCCGCGCCTGAGGTCGCTCTCATCCACCACATCGTCATGCAGCAGCGTGGCAGTGTGCATGAATTCGACGCTGGTGGCGAGCTTGATATGGCCTTCGCCCTCATAGCCAAACATCGCGGCGGAGGCCAGCGTCAGCATTGGGCGCAGGCGCTTGCCACCAGAGGAAATCAGGTGATTGGCCACTTCCGGGATCATCTGGACATCGGAGCCTGCCTTGGACAGGATCAGTTGATTGACCCGCTCCATGCCGTTGCGGGTCAGGTCCACCAGAGGTTGCACCGAGGCCTGTTTGTTTTTCTTGTCACCAAGCGGTATCACTGCGCCCAACTGTCCGGACTCCTGTTTATTCCTGTATCAGGACTGCGATAGCGTGTGGATTAACACACCACAAGACCGCGTTGGCCCCTTATATCCAAGGCTCAATGTCATCTCAATCCCAACCGCGCCTAGCCCAACCGGATTTGGCCTAACCGGATCGGGCAATTGTCGTCGCTTCGACCCAACTTACGGTTTTTTTGCCTGACTGTCGCGTCATCAAGCGGTGTTTGCGCGAAAATTCGAGACATAATGCTCAAACAAACATAAAAAGCCGTTGGCGACCCGGCAAGAGCGGAATTTCTCTATCCCGCAGATTTGATAGGACTCATCATCGCATGCATGAACTCATTCGCACCAATGACGCCGTTTTACTGTCCTTTGCCCAGAGCCTGATGAAGGATGCCGGTATCGAGAGCCTGATCGCCGACCAGTCGATGAGCATTCTGGAAGGATCGCTTGGGCTTTTGCCACGCCGTTTCCTGGTCGAGCCGGGCCGGGCAGAGGAAGCGCGGCGCATCCTGATCGATGCCGGTCTTGGCGCAGAGTTGCGCGACGGCGCGGCATAATCAAGAGAGAAAGCCCATGGCGTTTGAGGGGACTGCCTCCGATATCATCAACGAAACCGTCGATGCCTTTCATCGCGGCGGCTTTTTCCTCGTGCAGCCAAAAGGCCGTGGTCATCGCGCTGGCATGGATGCCATGCTCTTGGCAGCGTTGGTGGGGGAGGGTGGCACGGCTGCAGATCTGGGCGCTGGCGCCGGTGGCGCCGGTTTGGCTGTTGCCTCGCGTCTGCCAACGGCCATGGTGACTCTGGTCGAGCGCTCCCCTGACATGTTGTCCTATGCGCAAAAGACCCTCGACCTGGCGGAGAACGCCCATCTGGCCGGACGGGTCCAGCTGGTCGCGGCGGATGTGACGCTGACGGGGCGGGCGCGCCGGGCGGCGGGATTGCCGGACGATGCTTTCGATCATGTGATCATGAACCCACCCTTCAATGACGGGCGCGACCGGACAACGCCTGACAGCCTGAAGGCCGAGGCGCATGCCATGGATGGGGATATGTTTGAGCGCTGGCTGCGCACCGCGGGTGCAATCATGAAACCCGGTGGGCAATTGTCGCTGATTGCCCGACCGCAATCGGTGGCCGAGATCATCGCTGCCTGCGGCAAACGCTTTGGCGGCATCGAGATCACCCTCATCCATCCAAGGGAGGGCGAAAGTGCGATCCGCCTGCTGCTGACGGCGATTAAAGGCTCGCGTGCCCGACTCACCTTCCGCAGCCCGCTGATCATGCATGGGCCTGAAGGCCACGCCTTCCTGCCGCAGGTCGATGCGCTCAACAACGGTCGGGGGGGCTATCCGAGGCTGGACATCAAGACGATCTGATAGATTGCTGCGGCTGGGTCGTCAGGCAAAAATGAGCCCTGCCATTGCGTTTACGCCTTCAAGACTTACATGACTGTTCTGTTCGAAGCAGCAAAGGATGTGACGCATGGCGGGTCTATGGAAGCGGTGGGTGCCGAAGCGGTTTCGCAAGCAGGAAATCGTCATTCCAGTCGTGCGGCTGCATGGCGCGATCATGAGCGGCGGCAGCCGGTTTCGCCCGGCGCTGAACCTCGCGGCTATCGCACCACTTCTGGAAAAAGCCTTCAAGTTGAAGGACAGTCCGGCTGTGGTGCTGTCGCTCAATTCGCCAGGCGGCTCGCCGGTGCAATCGCGGATGATCTTTCAGCGCATCCGGACACTGGCCGATGAACACAGCAAGACCGTGCTGGTGTTCGTGGAGGATGTGGCAGCCTCCGGCGGCTATATGATCGCCCTTGCCGGCGATGAAATCATTGCCGACCCGACCTCGATTGTCGGCTCGATCGGCGTCGTGTCCGGCGGTTTCGGCTTTCCTGAGTTGCTGAAGAAGATCGGCGTCGAGCGGCGTGTCTATACAGCGGGCGAAAACAAGGTGATGCTCGATCCGTTCCAGCCGGAAAAGCAGAGCGATATCGAGTATCTCAAGACCCTTCAGCTGGATATTCACGATGTTTTCATCGACATGGTCAAGACACGGCGCGGCATCCGGCTTAACGACAATCCGGAGCTGTTTTCCGGCTTGTTCTGGACGGGCCGCAAGGGTTTCGAACTTGGTCTGGTGGACGGACTGGGCAGTATGCGTGAGGAGATCAAGGCGCGCTACGGCAAGACAGCCCGGCTGGAATTGATTTCGGGTGCCCGCGGCCTGTTCGGCAGGCGTCTGTCTGGGGTTGATACGGCGTTTTCTGCTCCCAGTGATATCGGCAGCGCCGCCGCCGCCGGCCTTGTGGAGACGCTGGAAGATCGGGCGCTCTGGGCGCGCTATGGGCTTTAGATATCCTTGATGTCCTTCGTCTTTTGGGAAACCCGGGGCTTTCGGACATGCGGGTGACCTGATAAAGGAGAGTGATGTCCTGTCGGTTTTCCAACGGACGTGGTAATCCGTGGGCGAGCAGGCAGCATGACGCGCATTCTCTTTTTTATCATCCTGATCGGCCTTGCCGTCTGGTATTACCGGCGCTGGACGGCGTCGGTGGCGCAACGCAAGGCGGTTAATGCCCATCGCCGGAGCGGGCGCGACAGCGATGCGGTCACCACTCTGGTCAAGGATCCGAAGACCGGCGAATACCGGGTGAAGCAGGACGACTGACAAGAAGGGGCGAAGGTGATCCCCCCTATTCGGGAATCGGTATGAAATGCCAGCCTGTATACATGGTGCGTTGACGGCGACCTTGGTGCAGGGACACTTATCGACCAAGATAAAGTGTGCCAAAAACAGGTCGGTTGTGCAGCTCCGCTTGCATCATGCTGGAATTATGATTTTATAATCGGGAACAACCTGTTGGTGAAACCTGTTTCACTGCCTTGGCGGTGCGTCTGCCTGATCCCCTATGGGTCAGGACAGGGATTATACAAAGCCTATAAACTGTTACAGTGAGCCGGAATGCGCCCGAAGAGCGCTCGCCACTGTAATCCTATGATGTAATACTATGAACCTGGGGGATCTTGGCATTGTCTTTTCCGGAGGCGAAACACGCCTGGCCATCCTCTCATGTCTCTATCAGCACCGATGATTTTCTGGCTGGCGGCGGCAAAATTGGCGAGATGATCCGTCATTTCGACTGGGCAGCGACCTCGCTCGGTCCGATCAACACATGGCCGCTATCGCTGAAAATCACTATGCGAATGGTGTTAGCCTCTCGCCAGCCGATGTGCTTCTGGTGGGGACCGGACCTGCTACAATTCTATAACGATGCCTATGAGCCGATACTGGGCCTGCGCAGAGACAAGGCACTGGGCCTTCCGTTTACCGAAATCTGGGCGGATGTCTGGGACGGGGTCCTGCCCTATGTGCGCAGCGCCCTGGCCGGCAAGGCGACATGGGAAGAAAATATGCCGCTGGTGATGACCCGCAACGGTTTTGCCGAACAGACCTATTGGACATTTTCCTATAGCCCGCTTTATGGCGATGATGGTGCTGTGCATGGGCTGCTGAACATCGTCACGGAGACCACGCAGGCCGTGCTTGACCGCCAGGCACTGGAGACGAACCATGAGGAAACCCGCCAGCATCTTCGTCAAAAAGAAGCATTCGAGCAGGAATTGCGCCTGCTGAACGGCGAACTCGCGCATCGGGTGAAAAACATGCTGGCCATGGTGCAATCCATAGTCGGCCAGACCATGCGCGGCGCGCAATCGCTGCCGCAGGCGGCGAGCCTGGTTTCGGCCCGCATTCAGGCCTTGTCCAAGGCGCAGGATTTGTTGACCGGCAAAAGCGTGGCCTCGGCGGATATCGCCGAAGTGGTCGAAAATGCCATCGAGCCGCATCGTGACAGGCCTGACCGTTTTCAGGTTGTTGGACCGTCTTTACAAGCGTCTTCGCGCCAGGCGCTCGGCTTGTCGCTGGCCCTGCATGAGCTTGCCACCAATGCCACAAAATATGGATCGCTATCGGTGACGGAGGGTCAGGTGCGAGTGGAATGGGGCAAGGATGACGATGGCCGTTTCTTCTTGCGCTGGAGCGAGCGCGGTGGGCCGCCGGTGTCTGAGCCGGAGCGTCGTGGCTTCGGCTCCAAGCTGACGGAGCGCGTTGTGGCGGATCTGTTTCGCGGCGAGGCGAAGATTGATTTTGCGCTTGAAGGCGTGGTGTTTTTGCTGCGCGGACAATTGGATCAGGTCGCCAGCCACTGAGCGACCGGACTGATGAGTAGCTCCTGCCAAACAACGCCACTCTTGACCGCAAAGGCCGCACATGGCAGGTCAGACTGACCCTTTGACTTCGATGATAAATGCAGGTTCCCATGACGCTTCCTCTCGCTCCTTCGGCTTCCGCCCCGCATATGGACCCGAAGCGCTCCTTTCAGGCGCTGATCCTGACGCTGCACAATTACTGGGCCGACAAGGGCTGCGCCGTGCTGCAACCCTATGACATGGAAGTCGGTGCTGGTACGTTTCACCCGGCAACGACGCTGCGCGCGCTTGGCCCCAAGCCCTGGAAGGCTGCTTATGTTCAGCCCTCGCGCCGTCCGTCCGATGGCCGCTATGGCGAAAATCCCAATCGCTTGCAGCATTACTACCAATATCAGGTGATCCTGAAGCCGAACCCCTCCAACCTGCAGGAGCTTTATCTCGGCTCGCTAAAGGCTATCGGCCTCGACCCGCTGCTGCATGACGTGCGCTTTGTGGAAGACGATTGGGAAAGCCCGACGCTGGGCGCCTGGGGTCTTGGCTGGGAATGCTGGTGCGACGGGATGGAAGTCTCGCAATTCACCTATTTCCAGCAGGTCTGCGGCATCGAATGCTCGCCGGTGGCGGGTGAGCTGACCTATGGTCTGGAGCGTCTGGCCATGTATGTGCAGGGCGTCGACAATGTCTATGACCTGAACTTCAATGGCCGCGAAGGCGAGGAAAAGATCTCCTATGGCGATGTTTTCCTGCAAGCCGAGCAGGAATATTCCCGCCATAATTTCGAATATGCCAATACCGAGATGTTGCTGCGGCATTTTACCGATGCCGAGAAGGAATGCCAGGCGCTGCTGGATGCCGGTGCGCCGGGCGAAAGCGCCAATCAGGTGCTGCATAAATGCGTATTTCCGGCCTATGACCAATGCATCAAGGCAAGCCACGTCTTCAACCTGCTTGATGCGCGCGGGGTGATTTCCGTCACCGAGCGCCAGAGCTATATCCTGCGGGTGCGCACGCTGGCCAAGGCCTGCGGCGAGGCGTTTTTGCAGACCGATGCCGGTGGCGCGAATTTCGGCAAGGCCGCGTAAGAGCTTGGAAACGGCTGGGGAGAGGGCAAGGGCATGACGCTGGACACCCTTCTCCGGCGAATGACATGGATGCGGCGCGGCTGGCTGATTCTCGCAGCTCTCTGCGGGGTGCTTTATTTCATTCTGGTGCCGTTTTTTCTCTACACCGCCTGGGTTCAATATGTGGTGGCTGCCACCGGCTTTGCGACCTATACCGGCGTCACCAGCTGGCTGGCGCAGGGTATTGGTCGCTGGGCGGCTTTCATCGAGATTGGCGCTTTCGTCTTTCGGGTTGCCAGCGCCTGTTTCTGGTTGGCCTGGCTGTGGTTTGCCGTTCACTTCGCCATCCGTCTTTCACCTGATGCGCCGCCACGACTTGGCCCCTGGGTCTCGGTGATCTGCTGGTTCGTGCCGATCATCAAATATATATTTCCCCAGGTGGTGATGATGGAAATTGCCCGCATCACCATGCGCGATGACCACGCTCCGCCGGAAGGACAAGCGCCGGATCATGATCTGCCAGCCCTGAATGTTCGAGACTTGTACTGGCTCGTCCCATCCATTCTGGTCTGCAATCTGGTGAGCCTGACGGTGATGAATGTCGTATCGCAGGCTGTGGCCGACCGGTTGCAGTTCTCGGCCCATAGTCAACACATCCTGCATCTTGCCGCTGCCGGTGGTGTTGCGACCCTGCTGTCGCTTTTGGCCATGGATGCCTATGCCCGTACGATGGCGAAAGCCCAGGAAACCCGGTTGGCACGGTTGTTTCTTGATCGCGATCTGCCTGAAGCTTGAAGCTTGGCACATTGAAGATTGCAATGGAAACGGCGGCGCGCTACTTGCATAAGCCCTTAAGCCGGAAACGATTTGAGGAATTATGCAGCAGGCAAAAGCCCGGTTAAACCCACGGACATGCTCATGACCCTTACCGCCCAGACCGCCGACGCCCTCACCATCCTGCCGCCCGCAAAGCCGCTAACCGGCCATGTCAGCCCGCCCGGCTCGAAGTCGATCACCAACCGTGTGCTGCTATTGGCGGGTCTGGCCAATGGCACCAGCCGGTTGACCGGCGCGCTGAAAAGCGATGACACCCGCTATATGGCGGATGCGCTGAGGGCCATGGGCGTCACCGTTGAGGAGCCGGATGAGACCACCTTCGTCGTGACCGGCACAGGCCTGTGGCGCGCCCCTGAGGAGGCGTTGTTTCTCGGCAATGCCGGTACGGCGACCCGCTTCCTGACGGCGGCGGTGGCGCTGGCCAATGGCCGATTCACCATCGACGGCGACGAGCATATGCGCAAACGGCCGATCCAGCCGCTGGTCGATGCGCTGCAATCTCTGGGCGTGGCGATTGCCGCCCCAAGCGGCTGCCCGCCGGTTGCCATTGATGCCAAGGGTGCGTTTACCAAAAACCGGGTGGTAATCGATGCCGGTCTCTCCAGCCAATATGTCTCAGCGCTGCTGATGGCCGCCCCGATGGCGGGCGCGGCTTTTGAGGTGGAACTGGCCGGTAGCGAGATCGGCGCGCGCGGCTATATCGACCTGACACTTGCGGCCATGCGCGCTTTCGGCGCCCGCATTGAGCAACCGTCCCAGACAATCTGGCGGGTTGAGCCGACCGGCTACAAGGCAAGCGATTTCCACATCGAGCCGGATGCCTCCGCTGCCACCTATCTCTGGGCCGCCGAAGTATTGACCGGTGGAAAGATCGATATCGGCACGCCAGCCGGACAGTTTACCCAGCCCGATGCCAAGGCCCATACTGTCATTTCTGCCTTCCCGACCATGCCCGCTGTGATCGACGGCAGCCAGATGCAGGACGCCATTCCGACAATCGCCGTGCTGGCGGCCTTTAACGAAACGCCAGTGCGTTTCGTCGGCATCGCCAATCTGCGTGTCAAGGAGTGCGACCGTATCCGGGCGCTCTCGACCGGCCTCAACGCCATCCGCCCCGGCCTTGCCACGGAAGAGGGCGACGATCTGATCATCGCCGCCGATCCGGCGCTTGCCGGTCAGACCCTGCCCGCGAAGATCGACACCTTCGCCGACCACCGCATTGCTATGAGCTTTGCGCTGGCTGGCCTGAAAATCTCCGGCATCACTATTCTTGATCCCGGCTGCGTGGCGAAAACCTATCCCGGCTATTGGGACGCGCTGGCCTCGCTTGGGGTGGACTATCAGAACGACTGATCCGCTTAAGATGGCAGTTTGCCATTGTAAGCCCCCGGAAAATTTTGCTAGCAGGTGTCTACCTGTAAAATCGCTCGCCTCGTTCTGCTGAGGCAAGGAAAGTCAATATGCCCGATCTTCTGCTTGAACTTCGCTCCGAGGAAATCCCTGCCCGCATGCAGCGCAAGGCGGCGGGTGATCTGAAAAAGCTGGTCACGGATGCACTTGTCGATGCGGGCCTGACCTATGAAGGTGCGCGGGAATATTGGACGCCGCGCCGGCTGGTGCTGGACATTCGCGGACTGACGGCCCGGTCTGCCGATGTGAAGGAAGAAAAGAAGGGGCCGAGCGTGTCGGCGCCAGAAAAGGCCATCGAGGGCTTTTTGCGCGGCGCGGGGCTCGCCTCCATCGATCAGGCCGTGGTCAAGACCGATCCCAAGAAGGGCGATTTCTACGTCGCGATGATCGACAAGCCGGGCCGGTCAGCCGAAGAGATCATTACCGAGGCGATGCCGGGCATTATCCGCAGTTTTCCGTGGCCGAAGTCCATGCGATCAGGTGCGGCGTCCATGCCAAAGGGTTCACGCTATGGCGGCATCGAAGGCAAGGGGTCGGAAAGCCTGCGCTGGGTGCGGCCGCTGCAATCCATTCTCTGCACCTTCGGCTCCGAGCACGACGAAGTGGCGATCATTCCCTTCGACATCGACGGGATCACCGCCTCCAACATCACCTATGGCCACCGTTTCCACGCGCCGGAGGCCATCACCGTGCGGCGCTTCGACGATTATGTGTCGAGCCTGGAAAAGGCCAAGGTGATCCTTGATGCCGAGCGGCGCAAGGATATCATCCTTCACGACGCTCGCGACGTGGCCTTTGCCAATGGGCTGGACCTGGTGGAAGACGAGGGTCTGCTGGAAGAAGTGTCCGGCCTGGTGGAATATCCGCAGGTCCTGCTTGGCACGTTTGAGGCCGATTATCTGTCGATCCCCTCGGAAATCATCCGGCTGACCATCAAGACCAACCAGAAATGCTTCGTCACCCGGCCAATTGGCGAGAGTGAAAAGCTCTCCAACCATTTCATCCTGATCTCTAACATCGCCGCCCATGACGGCGGCGCGGAAATCATCCACGGCAATGGCAAGGTGGTCCGCGCCCGCCTGTCCGACGCCCTGCATTTCTGGAAGCGTGACCAGGGCAATCTGCCGGATCTGGAAACGCTTGAAGCAAGCGCTGCAAAATTCGGCCTCGACCTGAAAAAGCCGCTCGACCAGCGGATGGCCAAGCTGGATGCGCTGAACGTGACCTTCCACGCCAAGCTGGGAAGCCAGGGTGAGCGTGTGGCCCGCATCCGCGATTTGGCTAAGGTTCTGGCTCCTGTCGTCGGAGCCGATGAAGCTTTGGTGGACCGCGCCGTGGTGCTGGCCAAGGCCGATTTGCGCACCGAAGCCGTCGGCGAATTCCCCGAACTGCAAGGCCTGATGGGCCGCAAATATGCGACGCTTCAGGGCGAGCACGAAAGCGTCGCCGCAGCCATCGAAGATCACTACAAGCCACAAGGCCCATCGGATCGCCTGCCGGAAGACAAGGTGGCGATAACCGTGGCGCTGGCCGACAAGCTGGATACGCTGGTTTGGTTCTGGGCGATTAATGAGAAGCCGACAGGGTCGAAGGACCCGTTTGCGCTGCGGCGGGCGGCGTTGGGCGATGTCCGTATTTTGCTTGAGAAGAATATACGTCTGTCCTTGCTTGATGTTTTTGCTCATTCGTTGCTAGGCCGTTCACTTACGAGCGAGGAGATTGAGCGAATTATTGATGCCGCTATTTACGAAAGTGTTGCGGGTGGAGCGCC
Organism: Allorhizobium ampelinum S4; assembly: GCF_000016285.1. Classification (NCBI taxonomy): domain Bacteria; kingdom Pseudomonadati; phylum Pseudomonadota; class Alphaproteobacteria; order Hyphomicrobiales; family Rhizobiaceae; genus Gillisella; species Gillisella ampelina. The sequence continues at coordinate 803,735 of NC_011989.1, forward strand.
CAAAGACAGTACTTCTTCAAAGTACTCGCAGGAGTTTGCGTCGGTATTCTTGGGCGGGTCTCTCCTCTCCTTCTTCCACGACCGTCTGAAAGTCTATCTGCGCGATCAAGGCGCCCGCCATGACATTATCGACGCCGTGCTGACGCCTGAGGCCGACGACCTGCTGATGGTCGCCCGCCGCGCCGAAGCACTCACCGCCTTCATCACCTCCGAAGACGGCAAGAACCTGTTGGCGGGCACCAAGCGCGCTACGCAGCTGCTGGCGGCGGAGGAAAAGAAGGGAACGGTGGTGGCCGATGGCGTGTCCGAGGCGCTGCTGACACTCGACGCCGAAAAGGCGCTTTACGCCGCCATCGTGCAAGCCACCCAATCCGCAGCCGAGGCCGTCGCAAAAGAGGATTTCCGCTCCGCCATGCAGGCGCTTTCCACCCTGCGCGCCCCGGTCGATACATTCTTCGAGGATGTGTTGGTCAATGACGAGGACGCCGCCATCCGCGCCAATCGCCTGGCGCTGTTGAAGGCCATCCGCGAGGCAACCGGCACGGTGGCGGATTTCTCCAAAATTGCCGGGTAAGGAAAGCAGGCGCAGACATGGATAAAATCCTGATCAGCGCCTGCCTGATGGGTCGCCCGGTGCGCTATGATGGCAAGGGCAAGCCGTTGCATCATTCTGCTATTGCCCGCTGGCAAGACGAGGGGCGGCTGGTGGCGTTTTGCCCGGAACAGGCCGGTGGCTTGCCGACGCCGCGTCCGCCAGCGGAAATAGAGCAGGGCGGCAATGGCGAGGATGTGCTGCAAGGCCGCGCCCGGGTGCTGGAAGTGACCGGCGGCGATGTCACCGCAGAGTTTATCGCCGGGGGCAGCAAGGCGGTGGATGTGGCCTTGGAACAGGGCTGTCGTTACGCGCTGCTGATCGATGGCAGCCCGTCCTGCGGCTCCGGCTTTATCTATGACGGTTCGTTTTCAGGCACCCGTCATCCGGGCTTCGGCGTGACAGCGGCCCTGTTGAAACAGGCTGGTTTTGCGGTGTTTTCAGATAGCGAAATCGATGCCCTGGAGGCCGCGCTTTCAAGCGGCTCTTAATAGCAAAAGCCGCCGGATTGCTCCGACGGCTTTTGTCTCGGGAGTGATCTGTTTCAGCCAGCCCGGCGCATCTGCTGGGCCATGCCGCCAAGAGCCGCGCCATCACCCTGCTGGTTGACGCGAAAACCCTGGATCAGGTTGAGAAGGTCGCCGGTGTCGTTGGCGAGAACCTCGGCTGAGGCGGTGGTTTCCTCGGCCATTGCGGCATTCTGCTGGGTGGTGGTGTCGAGCACGTTGAGCGCGGAAGAGATCGAGCGGAGCGTGGTATCCTGTTCCTGGGCACTGGCGGCAATCCGCGCCACCACCTCGTTGGCCTCGGTGATCTGGGTGGAGATCCGCTTCAGGGCTTCGCCGGTGCGTCCCACCAGCTGCACGCCTTCATTGACCTGGGCCGACGAGCGAGCGATCTGCGCCTTGATTTCCTTGGCTGCTGCCGCCGAGCGTTGTGCCAGTTCGCGCACTTCCTGGGCGACGACCGCAAACCCCTTGCCGCTTTCACCGGCACGCGCGGCTTCCACACCGGCATTCAGGGCGAGAAGGTTGGTCTGGAAGGCGATTTCGTCGATCACCCCGATGATCTTGGTGATTTCCTCGGAGGATTTTTCGATGCCACTCATCGCCTCGATGGCGTGGCCGACAATGCCGTCGCTCTGCTGGGCTTCCTGGCTGACCGATTTCACCCGGCTTGCCGCTTCGCGGGCGCCATCGGCGGTCTGGCGGATCGCCACGGTCAATTCGTCCAGCGCTGCCGAGGTTTCCTCCAGATTGGCGGCCTGGCGCTCGGTGCGGGTCGCAAGCTCGCCGGAGGCGCGGCGGATTTCTTCCTTGCTGACGCTGATATCGTTGCCCTTCAGGTTGACGCGGGCCATGGCCTGCTCCAGCCGGGTCAGGGCATCGTTGAAATTATGGCGCAGATCCTCGTATTTGGCGCCGAGATCGGCGCAGCGCACGGTCAGATCGCCGGTTGCCAGCTTTTCCAGCGAGGCGCCGATGGTGGCGACCACATGCGCCTGGGCGCGGGCTTCTTCAGCCTGCCGGTCGGCATTTTGCTGGCGCTCGCTGTCCAGTTCGCGCTGCTGTTCTTCCTGGCGGGCTACCATGGCATGGCGTTCCCGCACCTTTTCCTGCAAGGATTTGGTGGCCTTGGCCATCATGCCGACTTCATTGCTCATATTGGTGTGGGGAATGGTCAGCGTGACATTTTCATCGGCCACGGCCCGCAGCGCATCGTGAATGGCCGTCAGCGGCCGCGAAATGCCACGGATCACCACATAAGCGGCGGCAAGACCGATGACGAAAACGATCAGGCCCATGGAAATGGCCTTGAAGATGGCCGCATTCACTTCCGCATCGAGATCGTCCATGTAAAGACCTGTCACGACGACCACACCCCAGGGCTCAAAGGCCTTGGCGTAGGAACTCTTGCGGAAATCATTGCCTTCCAGGCCAGGCTTTGGACCGTAGAAATCGGTGCGCCCGCCGCCTTCGCGGCCAAGCTTGACCAGTTCGTCGCGATAGGCAAAGCCCTTGCTGTCGGCTTTGCCTTTAAAGTTCTGCCCGACCCGTTTCGGATCGGGATGAAACAGCATGTTCACATCATAGTCGTAGCCGAAGAAATAGCCGTCCGGGTCGAATTTCAGCGCATTGATCGTCTCATAGGCCTGCTTTTGCGCATCGGCCCGCGACAGGGTGCCCGCCACTTCCTTGGCATTGTAAAGCTTCATCACCGAAATGGCGGTTTCCACCTCGGTGCGCAGCATTTCATAGCGTTGGGTATAGATGGTTTGCTCTGAGGAGCGGATCTGGAAGAATGTCGCGATTGCGAAAGCCGCCATCAATCCGCCAACCAACAGGAACAGTTGCAGCGAAATCCTGAGATTTTTCATAGGTGTCTTCCAGCCCCGATCAATTTTCAAGGAGTATAGTGGCATTTGCTAAAAAAAGCCTAAAGACAGTCCCTTGGCAGTTTTTTGGTTGTATTTTATCAATGGCTGACGAGTGGGTTGTGGGTCTGCGTTATGTCGCAAATGGCAAACGCAACGTCACAGTCTCAGATTGTCGCCTCATCAACACCAAGGGGCCGGTAGCTGAGGGATTATTTCAGGCGCAGTTGCATTCTATCTGCATCGAGAGGGTGATGATCATCGCCGACGGCGGCGGTGGTTGCTGCCGTGTCGAGCCCGTCTCCGGCCAGCCCCACCAATTGGTTGTCGTGGTCCAGCCAGCCATCCGCCTTCTGGACGTAAGTGACGGGCGAGCCGCCCAGCCAGGCTTCGGTGCGTACCAGCTGTTTATGGCCGTTGCTATCGCGAAGCTCGATCCGCTGGGTGCCTTCCGCTAGGATTTCCTGGGCCTGTTCCGGCGCTTTTATCGGGACGCTGGGCGGGCAGGTTGTGCAGGCCATAGCCGAAATACTGGGTGTCGCCACGTCGCCACCACGGATTATTTCGATGGACGAGGCCTGCGCCGTCTGTGACAGCAACAGGGTGGCAAGAGTGGCGATCACGGCACGCATTGACTGGCTCCTCAAATTCATAGGGAGAGATTAGCCAAAGGATGTTGTCGCGCCGTAATCTGGAATGTTCAAATTTTATCGATTGCTCGTTTTGGATCAGGATTCCGACGGCTTTTCGCGGGCAATCGCCTGCCAGCCGATATCGCTGCGGCTGAAACCATTGTCCCACTCCACCTGCCGGGCCAGCGCATAGGCCTTTGCCTGGGCTTCAGCCACCGTCTTGCCGCGGGCCGTGGCGTTCAGCACGCGTCCGCCGGTGGCAATCAATTGGCCGTCCTTCAGGGCGGTGCCGGCATGGAAAACCTTTGCCTCGTCGCTGGCGGCAGGGATGGCGGCGATGGGGGTGTTCTTTGTGAAACTGCCCGGATAGCCTTTCGATGCCAGAACCACAGTCAGCGCCGGATCGTCGTGCCACTCGGCTGAAACCTGATCCAGCGTGCCTGACGCGCAGGCATGCAGCAGCGGCAGGAGATCGCTTTTCAGCCGCATCATCAGCACCTGGCATTCCGGATCGCCAAAGCGAACATTGTATTCGATCAATTCGGGGCCTTTCTCGGTGATCATCAGCCCTGCGAAAAACACGCCGGAAAACGGCATGCCCAGTTCCGCCATGCCGCGCATGGTCGGCTCGATGATCTCGCGCAAGGTGCGCTCCACCATATCAGAGGTCATCACAGGGGCCGGGGAATAGGCGCCCATGCCGCCGGTATTGGGGCCGGTATCGCCATCGCCAACCCGCTTATGGTCCTGGGCGGTGGCCAGCGGCAACAGCGTCTTGCCATCGCAAAGGCAGAAGAAGCTGGCTTCCTCGCCATCCAGAAACGCTTCTACCACCACCTCGGCGCCTGCGGCCCCAAACGCGCCTTCGAAACAATCGTCAATGGCCGACAGCGCCTCGTCCAGCGTCATCGCTACGGTCACGCCCTTGCCAGCCGCCAAACCATCGGCCTTGATGACGATGGGCGCGCCCTGCTGGCGCACATAGGCCTTGGCTTTGGGCGCATTGTTGAAGCGCTGGTAAGCGCCGGTCGGAATGTTGAAGCGGGCGCAGACATCCTTGGTAAAGCCCTTGGAGCCTTCCAGTTGCGCGGCTGCCGCCGATGGCCCGAAAACGGTGAGGCCCGCGGCGCGAAGCGCATCGGCAAGGCCTGCCACCAGCGGTGCTTCCGGTCCGACCACGACGAAATCCACCGCCTTGTCCTTGCAGAAGGCGATGACGGCGCTGTGATCGTCGATATTCACGTTGACCAGTTCGGCATGTTCGGCAATGCCGGGATTGCCGGGCGCGGCGTAGAACGCGCCGATCAGCGGCGATTGGGCAAGCTTCCAGGCCAGCGCATGTTCACGTCCACCCGAACCGATCAGCAGAATATTCATGGCACAGCCCTCTGGAAAACCTGCCCGGCGGTTAAGGCGGGCAGCCGAAAAGGTCAAGAGGAAAGGTGCGTGGCAGCGGGAATGTCCGCTTTGCCCGTTGCGGAGGACAAGGCTGGAAAACGTGCCTTCCACAGGCCGAGAAAGAAGCGGCGCGAGGGTTTTTCAATCACGCTATAGCTGAGTGTTGCCGCTGCAAGGCTGGCAAAAATCATCACGAGGCCGGTAAGCCAGCCGGGCAGGGTGGGGCCAAACGCAGTGCGTAGCACTGTGAGTGTCAGGAAGCTGACCGGCATGTGGAAGAGATAGAGTGAAAAGCTGATCCGCCCCGCAAAACGCAGCGGAGCCGAGGCCAGCACCGTCTTGGAGAGCGGGGCTTCGCAGGCGGCCAGATAGACGATGATGGTGGCGATCAGCGCCGTTGACGTCCCCCAGAAGGCATTGGCAGCGGCATAAAAGCTTTGGCCGAGAAAGAACAGGGCGATCAACCCAAGGACCACGAGACCGGAAAGCATCGTTGCGGGCCGGCAATAGCCAGCGGAAAACACCCGGCCTGCCAGAGCACCGAATAGAAAATAGGGAATTTTCGACAGCAGCACGATGCCGGGGCCGGGGAAGCCGAGATACATGGCGATGGCGAATCCGCCAGCGATGGCCGCGCAAAGGCCGGGACGCTTGGCCGGATTTTCGAAACACAGCCAGAGCAGCAGGAAAAACAGATAGAACTGGATTTCCGGTGGTACCGACCAGAACACGCCGCTGGAGCCGAGCATGGCGATATGGCGGAAGATCTCCACCAGACCTGTGACCGGCTGGATATAGTGCAGCGCCGGAATGGCCGACAACAGGATGACCAGCAGCACAGCGACCAGATAGACCGGATAGATCCGCACGAAGCGATGCACGAGATAATCGGCCACACTGGCACGGGTGAAGGGCTTTGTGCCGTAAAGATGGGCCATCAGAAAGCCGCTGAGCGAAAAGAACAGCGCCACCGAGGGATCGCCGACCAGCATGGCTGGAAGGCTGATGCCAAGCAGCAAGGGCATATGCGAGAGCACCACGGCAAAGGCCGCAAGGCCGCGCAACCCGTCAAGACTCTGGATATATTGGCTTTTATTCATCGCTGACCTGTTCCTGGCAGGGTGCGCCTGCTCCATTTTGAACTATAGGGGCAGCGGAGAAAAAGTGAATGGTCATAAATGGTTAACCTTGTTCGGTTGGCGATTTCCTGACGGAATGGTTAACCTGCCGGTTGATCTTCTGGCGGCTTTCCTGTGGAGTCGCATCGCTTGGCTGTTGTGTTGCCCGATTGGCTGGCTACAGTGCGCGCCGCACGATCAAGAAGGAAGTTTCATGGCCGACGATATCAAATCCATTGCCGCACTGATTGCGAGCGAGATCAATGCCCGAGCCGATCAGGTGATCTCCGCGGTGGATTTGCTGGATGGCGGTGCCACGGTTCCCTTCATCGCCCGCTACCGCAAGGAAGTCACCGGTGGGCTGGATGATACGCAATTGCGCAATCTGGCCGAGCGCTTGACCTATCTGCGCGAGCTTGGTGCGCGCCGCAAGGCGATTGTCGAGAGCATCACATCACAAGACAAGATGACCGATGAACTGGCCATCAAGATTGCCCGCACCACCACCAAGGCGGAGCTGGAAGACATCTATCTGCCCTACAAGCCCAAGCGCCGCACCCGCGCCGAGATTGCCCGCGAAAAAGGCTTGGAGCCGCTGGCCAATGCGATTTGGGAAGACCGGACCAGCGATCCGGCCAGGCTGGCAGAGGCCTATGTGAAGGGCGAAGTGGCAGACGTCAAAGCGGCACTGGAAGGCGCGCGCGATATCGTGGCCGAAGCCATGGCGGAAAATGCCGACCTGTTGAAGAGCCTGCGCAATTATTTGAAAGACAAGGCCATTCTCTATGCCAAGGTGGTCGAAGGTAAGCAGGCGTCTGGCGAGAAATTCGCTGATTATTTCGACCATTTCGAGCGCTGGGCCACCGTGCCGGGTCATCGGGCCTTGGCCATGCTGCGTGGCTGGAACGAAGAGATTTTGACGCTGACCATCGAGGCGGACAAGGACGACACCTCACTGATCAAGCCAACCCACCGGATGATTGCGTCAGCCTATCAGATTGGCCAAAAAGGCCCCGCTGATCAATGGCTGATGGAGGTAGCGGGCTGGACCTGGCGGGTGAAACTGTCCATGTCGCTGTCACTGGACTTGATGCGCGATTTGCGTGAGCGGGCCGAAGAAGAAGCGATCCACGTTTTTGCCCGCAATCTCAAGGATTTGCTGCTGGCGGCCCCCGCCGGTTCGCGCCCCACCATGGGACTTGATCCGGGTATCCGCACCGGCGTGAAAGTGGCGGTGGTGGATGGCACCGGCAAGGTGCTGGAAACCACGACGGTCTATCCTTTCCCACCGAAAAACGACATTCGCGGCACCCAGGCCGAGCTGGCGGGCCTGATCCGCAAGCATGGCGTTGACCTGATCTCCATCGGCAATGGCACTGGCAGCCGCGAGACGGAAAAGCTGGTGGCCGATATGCTGACGCAATTGCCCGCGACCGGCAAGAAGCCCACCAAGGTCATCGTCTCGGAAGCAGGCGCGTCGGTCTATTCGGCGTCAGAACTGGCCGCCAAGGAATTCCCCAATCTCGATGTCTCCTTGCGCGGGGCCGTGTCCATTGCCCGTCGCTTGCAGGATCCATTGGCGGAATTGGTGAAGATTGATCCGAAATCCATCGGCGTTGGCCAGTATCAGCATGATGTCGATCAGGGCCGTCTAGGCCGTTCGCTGGATGCCGTGGTTGAAGATGCGGTGAATGCGGTGGGTGTCGATCTCAACACCGCATCGGCTCCGCTTCTGGCGCGAGTGTCGGGGTTGGGCGGCTCGATAGCCGAAGCAATCGTTGCGCATCGTGACCAGACCGGGCCGTTTTCCAGCCGCAAGGATCTGTTGAAAGTGGCCCGGCTGGGTGCGCGCACGTTTGAGCAATGCGCCGGATTCCTGCGCATTCCCGATGGCAAGGAGCCGCTGGATGCTTCGTCTGTTCACCCGGAAGCTTATGGGGTTGCCAAGAAAATCGTTGCGGCCTGCGGGCGAGATCTGCGCACGTTGATGGGCGACAGCAGCCTGTTGAAAGGGTTGGACCCGCGCCAGTTCGTTGATGAGCAATTCGGTCTGCCCACGGTGAAGGACATTCTGGCTGAGCTGGAAAAGCCGGGCCGTGACCCACGCCCCAGCTTCAAGACTGCCATCTTTGCCGATGGGGTGGAGGAAATCACCGACCTGAAACCCGGCATGTTGCTGGAAGGCACGGTCACCAATGTCGCGGCCTTCGGGGCCTTTGTCGATATTGGCGTGCATCAGGATGGCTTGGTGCATGTGTCGCAATTGGCCGACAAATTCGTCAAGGACCCGCATGAAGTGGTGAAAGCCGGTGATGTGGTGAAAGTCCGGGTGGTGGAAGTGGATGTGAAGCGCAAGCGCATTGCGCTGACCATGCGCAAGGATGGTGGCGAAGCGCCGCCGCCATCGGCTCGTGACAATCGTGGCCCGGCGGTGATGCGCAATGTCAATCCGAAACCGGCCCGTGATGAAAAGCCCGCGATGGGTGGCTTGGGTGCGGCACTGGCCGAGGCGATGCGTAAGAAATAACGCCTCACCAGTATTAGCCAGCAAACCGATGTCCGTTTTTCGATCCGATGGACCGTAAACTATTGCGGGAACACAAAACACGCGCACATCCTGAGGTGAGCGCGTGTTTTGCTTTTCGGAAAAGTTCCCTGGGTTTTTGAAGATTATGTGACAAAAGCATACTTGTCAGCGCCATTGGAGAGGATAGGGTTGCCGTTAGCGGACAGGCAATCTCTTTCCTTTCAGGAGGTGTCAATGGCATCGTCTCTTCGTGGCATGTTGATGAGAATCATCCGAAAAGGCACGCTGGAGGTCATCGGGGCCGATGGCAAGATGCAGCGTTTCGGTGATGGTTCGGGACCGCCGATTGCGATCCATTTTTTCGATGACGAGGCGGAAGACGAGATTTACCGCGATGCGCAGCTGAAGCTGGGTGAGATCTACATGCAGGGCCGGATGGCCTTCGAAAAAGGCGATATTTACGACCTGCTGGCGCTGGTGAAAACCAATACGCTGGTGTCTGACCTGACCTTTCCGATGCTCTGGCGCGGCTTGCTGCGGGTGGCGGCGGCGAAAGTGCGGGGGGCTTTGCCGGTCAATCGCAACCAGCGTAATGTCGCCCATCATTACGATCTCAGCGCCAAACTGTTCGACCTGTTTCTGGACGAGGATTGGCAATATTCCTGCGCCTATTTCAATCCGCCGGGCATTTCGCTGGAAGAGGCGCAACTGGCGAAGAAACGCCACATCGCCGCAAAGCTGATGGCGGAGCCGGGCCAGCGGGTGTTGGAGATCGGCTCCGGCTGGGGCGGCATGGCGATCTATCTGGCGGAAACCTGCGGGGTCGATGTCAGCGGTATCACGCTTAGCGAAGAACAGTTGAAGGTGTCGCGCGAACGGGCGCGCAAGCGCGGTCTCGGCGACAGGCTGCGTTTCGACTTGCAGGATTACCGCAGCCTGAAGGCGCGGCCTTTTGACCGGATCGTTTCGGTCGGCATGTTCGAGCATGTCGGCCCAACCCATTACCGGCATTATTTCCGCAAGGTCCACGAGCTGATGCAGGATGATGGGGTGATGATCCTGCATTCCATCGGCCAGCCTTATCCGGCGCTCTACAACAATCCGTTTTTCGAGAAATATATCTTCCCCGGCGGCTATATTCCTTCGCTTGCCGAAGTCCTTCCGGCCATCGAAAAATCCGGCCTGCTGGTGGCCGATTGCGAAATCCTGCCGATGCATTACGCCCATACGCTGCGCCATTGGCGAAACCGGTTCATGGCACGCCGCGATGAGGCGGCGCGGCTTTATGACGAACGCTTCGTGCGGATGTGGGAATTTTACCTCGCAGGCTCCGAAATGGCCTTCACCCATGAGGATTTTTTCATTTTCCAGCTGCAAATCACCAAGAAGCGGATAAGCGTACCTGACAATCGCGACTATATCGCCGCACGTGAAGAGGCGCTGAAGGCGGCGGAAACGTTGCGCGCACCCTTGGAAAAAGTGCTGTTCTGAACGAGCCGGTGTCTGTTGGCCAAGGCTTAAGGACAGTTTTCTTGGATACGAATTTGGGCTATCACGTCAGACATGAGCACCGCCAGCGACACCACCGCCCGCGTCCAGGACGCGCTTTCCGATAATTGGGTCTACCGCCTGCTGCCACGGGCGGTCTGGCCCTATGCGCAGCTGGCGCGCTGGGACCGGCCAATCGGCTGGGAATTGCTGATGTGGCCGTGCTTCTGGTCATCGGCGCTGGCAGCCAATTTTCTTGCCTCCAGGGACGCGCTGCTGGTCTGGACCTTCATCGCCCACCTCCTGCTGTTCTTTGTTGGCGCCGTTGTCATGCGCGGTGCTGGCTGCACCTATAATGATCTGGTCGATGAGACGATCGATATGGAAGTGGCCCGCACCCGTTCGCGCCCCTTGCCTTCGGGGCGGGTGACGCGGGGCCAAGCCAAGCTGTTCATCGTCGCGCAGTTGGTGGTGGGCGCTGCCGTGCTATTCTGCTTCAACGGCTTTTCCATCCTGCTTGGCCTGGCGTCGCTGGCCATCGTGGTGATCTATCCCTTCGCCAAGCGGTTTACCGATTGGCCGCAGTTTTTCCTTGGTCTGGCTTTTTCCTGGGGTGGGTTGATGGGCTGGGCCGGGTTGACCGGGTCGATGTCTATCGCCGCCGTGCTGCTCTATATCGCTGCCGTGGTCTGGACCATTGGCTATGACACGATCTATGCCCATCAGGACAAGGAGGACGACGCCCTGATTGGCGTGCGCTCCACCGCAAGGCTGTTTGCCGAGGACACCAAGATCTGGCTGACCGGATTTTACGGCGCGATGGGCCTGTTGCTGGCCCTGTCCTTCGTGCTGGCCGGTGCCGGTTTCCCCGCCTATCTCGGACTGCTGGTGGCGCTCGTTCTGCTCGGCTACCAGATCAAAGTGCTGGATATCCATAATCCGGTTCAGTGTCTGGCGCTGTTCAAGCTGAATGGCAAGGTTGGGCTGATTCTGTTCATCGGTCTGGTTGCTTCTATTCCCTTCGCCTGATCACTCGGCCCGACAGCTGCGGAATATAAGAATATTCTTGTGTTTCGTCTCAAAATAGGGTACCCCCCTATATTATGAGCCATACAATCAAACACCAGGCCAAGCTTCTCGCCCGCATCCGCCGGATGAAGGGACAGATGGAGGCCATCGAAACCGCGCTTCTGGCGGAAAAGCCGTGCAGCGATATCATGAACCTGACGGCCTCGGTGCGGGGAGCCCTGACCGGGCTGATGACCGAACTGGTCGAGGAGCATATCCGCGAGCATATCGTTGCCGAAAATCTCGATGCATCCGAGCGTCATCACGGTGCCGACGAACTCATTGACGTGATCAGGAGCTACCTGAAATGATCCCGGACCCGACGTCTCACGGCCACGATTCGCATCAGCATCACCCTCATGACCACCATCCTCACGGGCAAGGCGGTCATGCTCATCCGCATCATCATGGGCCGGGCAATCGCCACAGCCATGTCTTTCTTGGCCGGAACCATCAACGCAATGAGCGTCGCACCTGGGCGGTGATTGGCGTCACCACGGTGATGATGGTGGTGGAAATCGTCGCGGGCAATCTGTTCGGCTCCATGGCGCTGACGGCGGATGGCTGGCATATGGCCACCCATGCGGGGGCGATTTTTGTGTCGGCGCTGGCCTATAGCCTGGCGCGGCGCCATGCTGATAACAGTGGTTTTACCTTCGGGACCGGCAAATTTGGTGATCTGGCCGCCTTTTCCAGCGCGATCTTTCTCGGCCTCGTGGCTGTTATCATTGCCTGGGAAAGCCTCTGGCGGGTGTTTCAGCCGGTCGCCATCGACTTTAGCGAAGCCATCGTCATCGCGATTATCGGTCTGGCCGTTAATCTGGTCTGTGCGCTGCTGCTTCAGGAAGATCATCATCATGGACACGGCCATCAATATGACCATGACCATGACCATCACGAGCACGGCCATCACGCTCATTCCGAAGCCATCGGCAGCCATGCTGGCGGCGACCGTAATTTGCGCGCTGCCTATATCCATGTGCTGGCGGATGCGTTGACATCGGTGATGGCGATTGCAGCCTTGCTGCTCGGCAGTGTTTTCGGCTGGCTCTGGCTCGATCCGCTGATCGGCGTTGTCGGTGCGCTGGTCATCGGCAGCTGGGCCTTCGGCCTGATGCGCGATAGCGGCATGGTTCTTCTCGATCATGTCTCGGATGGCGAAGATCTCTCCGGCACTATCCGCCGGGTGATCGAAGCGGAAGGGGCCGATATTGCCGACCTTCACGTCTGGCAATTGGGCCCCGGTCATCACGGTGCCATCGTTTCGCTGGTGGCACGCGAGCCGCAATCTCCTGCCTGGTACCGCGAAAAACTGTCCCAGATTGCCGCTCTATCCCATGTGACTGTCGAGGTTGAGCGCGCCGAGGCAGCATAATTGCCGCCAACGTTCAGACATGGCGGAGGACATTTTCCGGGGTGCGTCGCCTCAAAACGAAACATGGCCCGCCTTTTCCGGTGAGCCATGTTAAAATATTCGCGTATCGACAACCGCTCTGTTAACGGCGGGCGATGATTTCCTTGCCGGAAATTTTCATCGCAACACCCAGCGAACCGGTTGTGCGGCGGACCAGGAAGCGCGGACGGCGCTCTGCGAAATAGGAATGGCGGCGGCGGCTGCGCGGCGGTTCGGCGCGCAATTCGCCCAGATGCTCTTCCAGCGGCCGGGCAACCCCATCAGCCTCGACCATCAGCATCGGAATGCGGAAGGTTTCGGCCCAGCTGCGCCAGTCGGCGGCAATGTCACAGAGATCATGGGCAACCAGCAGCGGAATGCACAGGTCCGGATCAGCATGATGCAGTTCCAGCGTCACGGTCACTTCGCCATTGCCATGGTCGATGGCGCGGGCAGCAATCCCTTTGAAAGCCCGGGCCGGAAGGGCAAAGGACATCGGCAAGCCGCTGGCCGGCAGGATCTTGCGCAGCACGGCACCGCGCTCGTCGAGTGTAACGGAGACATTTCCGGAAGCACCAGGGCCGGAAGCATCGCGCAACGTATAAGTCACATGTTGCGGAAACCGTGATGGTTCCAGTCGAAACGTTGCTCCAGCCCAGACGGGCTTCATAACCGTGTTCGTCATCTTACTACCCTTGTTTTACCTGAGAGCCGTTATTGCATCTGCTCTTTTCACTGGGACTTTTCGTCCTCTGAGGCCAAAGATAGCCTTGCCGGGTTCCGGACCGCTTAAAAATCGCGGTTAAGAAAACTTTGCCGTTCCAGATGGTTATCGAATTGCCAGCGCTAACGGTTTCGATTTGGTGAACGGCTTTTGTAAAATTGTGAAGGATTAGTTAAGAGTATTCTACTATGTTTGAATGATAATGCTACGACAACCTGCGTCGGTCACCAACCTTTATTGGTATGATCGGTGAATTTCACAATACGTGTAGAACTGCTGGAAAATTGCTTTTGGGTTGTGTTTGGCAGGTTGTAGTTTGAAGGCCGCGAATGGAATGCGGCGGGCGCCGGGCTTGTGAGTATCTCTTGTGAGTATCTCTGGCTTGACGCCATTCTGCCTTGCGGCAAAAGCCAGGAGCAAGGCAGGTAGGCCATGATGGGTTACCCGACATTCGCATGACGCAACCGGCCAGGGGTGGTTAGGGGCAGGGTTATGCGGTGATTGAGGGCGTTGCAGCCAGGGACGTGGCGGGCGGCGCTTTTGGAGCTTATCGAGGAACGCAGTGCCATGGTGTCTACTTATATCGGTTATGATCTTGTCAATCGCGATATGAAAGCGAGCCTGAAGCGTGTGTCTCAGGAGCCTGAGGTGGCCCGCGAGCAGAAATATTACCAGGAGAATATCGGCAAGGTCAAAACCGTCGACGACTTCATGAACGACGACCGGCTCTACCAATATACGATGAAGGCCAACGGCCTGGAAGACATGACCTATGCCAAGGCCTTCATGAAGAAGGTGCTGGAAAGCGATCTGTCCGACGAAGACAGCTATGCCAACAAACTGGCCGACGACCGTTACCGCGATTTTGCCCGGTCCTTCAATTTTTCCGCCGAGACCGCCGATATCCAGACCGACAAGCAGGAAGAGGATGTGATTGGCCTTTACAAGCAATCGCTTGTCACCGAAGGCGACGATGCCAAGGAAGAGGTGCAATATTACGATTCCGCTATCGACAAGGTCACCAATGTCGATGACCTCTTGAAGAACAGTCGCCTGACCAAATTCGTGCTGGAATCCTATGGGCTCGACACCAAATATTATTCCACCGACCATTTGAAAAAGGTCCTGACCAGCGATGTCAACGACAGTACCAGTTACGTCAATACGCTGACCACCAACAAGTCGGATTACGTGAATATCGCCAAAGCATTTTCCTTCAATACCGACGGTTCGCTGAAAAATGCCACGGCCCAGACCTCCGATCAGAAAACGGCGATGGAAGATCTTTATCTGGAGGAAGTCCCCAGCACCGAGACCGCCTACCAGGCCGAGCGCGAAGCCGCCTACTACAAGGAAAAGATCGCCACTGTCACCAAGGCCTCGGATATAACAGGGGATTCGCGGCTGTTCAGCTATGTGAAGACAGCGCTGGGCATGGACAAGAACACGCTGAAATCCACCTTTGAGAATATCGTCACCAGCGATCTCAACGATGCCAACAGCTATGCCAATACCCAGGGCAAGGTGAAGGGAGAGTACGCCAAGATCGCCGCGATGTTTAACTTCGACACCAGCGGTAATGCCACCGCGGGTAACGCCCAGAGCGAGACCCAGCTTTCCCAGACGGCGACTGCCTACATGACCAATTACGATGACGAGGACCAGGCCAATCTCAGTTCCCTGACCACCTATTATTCCACGCAGATGAAATCCATTACCAAGGTTGATGACCTGCTCGGCAATGAGAAAATCTACGATATGGTCATGAAGGCCTATGGTATCGAAACGGACGAGTTTTCCAAGGCGGACCTGAAAAAGGTTCTGACCAGCGATATGAATGATCCCAAGAGCTATGCCAACAAGACCAGGGATGAGCGGCTGATCAGCCTGGCTTCCGCCTTCAATTTCAAGGAGGATGGGACCGCTGACGTGCCGCTTCTGGCCCAATCGGAGCGCACCATTACCGAAGTGGCCAAGGATTATATCGTCCAGAAGACCCGCTTTCTCGAAGGCAAGGAGCAGACCGACGCCAAGACCGCGGCGGAGGAGGATTCGAAATATTACCAGGAAAACATCGTCAAGGTGTCATCCGTCACGGATTTGCTCAAGGATCGCAAACTGGTGGATTTTGCCCTGACAGCGCAGGGGCTTGACCCGAAAGATGTCAGCGACGACATGCTCAAGCAGTTGTTTTCATCTGATCTCACCGATCCGAAGAGCTTTGCCAACACCCAGGCCGACGAGGGCTATGCGAAATTCGTCGCCTCCTATAATTTTGACAGTAGCGGCAAGATTTCCCAGGAAAATGCCGATGGTGTGCAGAACCGCAGTGAGACCTTTAACACCGAAAATCTCTATCTGCACCAGACCCTTGAAAACGAACAGGGCGAAAGCGATCAGGGTGTGCGCCTTGCCCTTTACTGGGATCGCATGTCGTCGACCATTACCTCGGCCTATGACATTCTCGGCGATACAGCGCTGCTGGAAGTGTTCCGCACCGCCTATAGCCTGCCCAGCGACATGAGCAATATGGATATCGAGCAGCAGAAAAAGGTCATTGAGAAGAAAATGGACCTGAAGGATCTGAGTGATCCTGAAAAGCAGAAGAAATTCCTGCAACGCTTTACGGCCATGTACGATCTGGAGAACAATACCGGCTCCTCGGCCAATGCCGCGCTGACCATTCTCGGCGGCAGCTCTTCGACCAGCGGTATCAGTGCCAGCCTGCTGGAATCTGTCAACAGCCTGTAAAGACTACGCTATCTGTTATCTAAATCCCCTAGATCCTTCCGATTTAGGGGATTTATACAGTCGTTCCCGCTTGCTCTCGTCTGTCGCACTCGATATATCCCATCAGATATATGGAGTAAAAGGGAGCATGAGATGAAAGTGGGTTGGGAAATGATGGCCAAAGCCAGAACAACAATCATGGATCGGCTGCCAGCAATCTTGACGGCTTTGATGCTCTTTGTCGCTCCCCAGGCGTTTGCCGCCGACCGTAGCCTGACGGTATTCGCCGCCGCCAGCCTGAAAGAAACGATGAGCAAGATTGCCGATGACTGGAAAGCCGAGACCGGTCGGGAGGTCAAGCTGTCCTTCGCCGCCTCCTCGGCGCTGGCAAAACAGATTGATGAAGGCGCCCCCGCCGACTTGTTCATCTCCGCTGACCTCAACTGGATGGACCATCTCGACAAGGGCGGCGAACTTGTGCCGGGCAGCCGTGTCAACCTGCTGGGCAACCGGATCGTGCTGGTGGGGGCGTCTTCTTCCACGGTCACGACAAAAATTGCCCCCGGCTTCGATCTGGCCGGGCTTTTGGGGGATGAGCGGCTGGCCATGGGCAATGTTTCCTCGGTGCCCGCCGGTGTCTATGGCAAAGCGGCGCTGGAAAATCTCGGCGTTTGGGAAAGCGTCAAGGACAAGGTTGCACAGGCCGATAATGTCCGCGCCGCATTGCTGCTGGTGTCGCGTCAGGAAGCGCCGCTCGGCATTGTCTATGAAACAGATGCCAGGGTTGATCCAGGCGTGAAGATCCTCGACCGTTTCCCGGAAAATTCCCATCCGGCCATCGTCTATCCAGCCGCGGTGCTGAAGGCCTCCACCAATCCCGATGCCAAGGCGTTTCTCGCCTATCTGCAATCGGTGACAGCTTCGAATGTGTTCCGGACTGCTGGGTTTACGGTGTTGGCGAAGATCAATTGACAAATCCTGTCGATCTGTGGCCCGTTGAGCCATGATTGACGCGCTCTCCGCTGATGAAACCACCGCGATCCTGCTCAGCCTGAAAGTGGCGCTGACGGCGGTTGCCGTCTCGCTGCCGCTTGGTATCGGCATGGCCTGGTTGTTGTCGCGCACCTCTTTCCTAGGCCGCAGCCTGCTGGATGGGTTGGTGCATCTGCCGTTGATCCTGCCGCCTGTTGTCACCGGCTATCTGCTGCTGATCACCTTCGGGCGGCGCGGCGCGGTCGGCGCCTTTCTGGATCAATGGTTCGGCCTGGTGTTTTCCTTTCGCTGGACAGGGGCGGCGCTCGCCTCGGGCATTATGGGCTTTCCCTTGATGGTGCGCGCCATCCGCCTGTCATTGGACGGGGTGGACCGCAAGCTGGAAACGGCAGCAGCCACGCTCGGCGCATCGCCGATCATGGTGTTCTTCACCGTGACCCTGCCGCTGATCCTGCCTGGTATCGCGGCTGGTGCCGTGTTGGCCTTTGCCAAGGCAATGGGTGAGTTTGGCGCGACGATTACCTTCGTGTCGAATATTCCCGGCGAAACCCAGACCCTGTCCGCCGCCATCTATACCTATACCCAGGTGCCGGGCGGCGATGCCGGGGCTTTGCGGCTGACGCTGGTCTCTGTCGTCCTGTCACTGCTGGCGCTGCTTGCCTCCGAGCTGCTGACCCGGCGGTTGACCGTGCGGATGGCGGGCTGATGCTGGAAATCGATATCCGCCACCGCCAGGGAATGTTTGACCTTGAAGCCGATCTTCAACTGGGGCCGGGGTTGACGGCACTGTTTGGCCCATCCGGATCGGGCAAGACCACGATGATCAATGCCGTCGCTGGGTTGATCCGCCCCGATCACGGAAGGATCACCTTCGATGGTCGGATCTGGAGCGATGCGCAAAACGGCACTTTCCTGCCACCGCATCGCCGCCGGATCGGCTATGTCTTCCAGGAGGCGCGGCTTTTCCCACACTTGAGCGTGCGGGCCAATCTCACCTATGGCCGGTATTTCACCCCGAAAGCCGAACGGCGCGAAGACTTGTCCCGGATCTGCGATCTGCTCGGGATTACCGATTTGCTGGACCGTGCGCCTAATGGGCTGTCGGGTGGAGAAAAGCAGCGGGTGGCCATTGCCCGCGCCCTGATGGCCAGCCCGAAACTGCTGCTGATGGACGAACCCCTGTCGGCGCTGGACGCCGCCCTCAAGGCACAGATCCTGCCTTATATCGAGCGGATTCGCGATGAGGCGGGGGTGCCAATCCTCTATGTCAGCCATGCGGTTGAGGAAGTCACCCGGCTGGCCAGCCGGGTGGTGACAATGACCAAAGGCTGTGCTGCAAGGGTGGACGCGGGCGAGGGGGCTTTGCTTCATCTGCCAAGGCTCGGCGACAGCCGCCCCGGCAGCTTCCTGCATGCAGAGGTCAGCGGCCACGCCCGCGAGGAAGGCCTGACGCTGGCGACAAGCCCTGCGGGTCCGCTCTACCTGAAATATGCCGATCTACCCATTGGCACCCCGATCCGCCTGTTCGTCGCCGCCAGCGATCTGGTGTTGGCGACCGGTGAGACAGGTCAGCTTTCCACCCTCAATCGCTTGTCAGGCAGGGTACAGGCGATTTTCGAGACAGGCCCCGGCATCGTCGTCAGGGTCGACTGCTCCGGCCAGGTCATCGACGCCGAAATCACCCGCCGCTCGCTGGCCGCCCTGGATCTGGCACCCGGCAAGCCGGTTTCGGTGCTGTTCAAGGCGGTTTCGGTGGAGGCGGGAGGTGTTTATCGGCTGCGGACGGAGCCTTTGGGTTGAACCAGGGGCCTTCGTATGAGGGCCTGCTACATCACTCAGGTGGCGCCAACTCTTTCGCCGCCATCGCCTCCAACCAGGCGAGATCCTCGGCCAGTGTGTTACGGATAGTGGCATCCATAGCTTGCGCCCGCGCCAGCAAAGCCTCGCCAAAGGGTGTAAGAACTGCGCCGCCGCCGCTTTTGCCGCCGTGGCGGGTGGCGATGGAGGGCTCCCTAAACATCCGGTTGATTTCGTCGGCCAAAAGCCAGGCACGGCGGTAGGACATGCCCATCGCAGCGCCCGCCGCGCGGATCGAGCCATGCTGGCCGATCAGCTGTAGCAATTGCACCTTGCCCGGCCCAAGCCGCGCGCCATTGGCCAGATCGATCCTGAACAGCACCTTGTCTGATGCCGGGCGCGGATCGTCGTGGGAAGGCACTGTGTCTGCCATCAGCCGGGCACCACTTTGCCCGGGTTCATGATGCCGGCGGGGTCGAAGGCCTGCTTGATGCGGGTCATCAGCACGGTTTCGATGTCCGGTCTTGTCTGCGCCAGTTCCTGGCGTTTCAGCTGGCCGACGCCATGTTCGGCCGAAATCGAGCCGCCATGGGCGCGGACGATATCATGCACGACCTTGTTGATTTCGCGCCAGCGGCCAATAAATTGCGCCTTGTCGGCGCCGATGGGCTGGCTGATGTTGTAATGGATATTACCATCGCCCAGATGGCCGAACGCGCAAACCCGTGCGCCGGGCATGGCGGCGAGCACGGCTGCTTCCGCTTGCCGCATGAAGGCTGGAACCTGGGCAATTGGCACGGAAATATCATGCTTGATCGAGCCGCCTTCCGGCTTTTGCGCATCCGACATGCTTTCGCGCATGTGCCAGAGCGCCTTTTGCTGGGCGACCGAACCGGCGACCACGGCATCTTCGATCAGCCCGGCCTCTACGCCCTGTTCCAGCACGTCATGCAGCATGGTTTTCGCCGTCTCTGCCGCATCGGAGGTGGAAATATCGATCAGCACATACCACTCATGGGCAGAACTCAGCGGATCGCGCACGCCTGGAATATGACGGCTGGTGAAGTCGATGCCGATGCGCGGGATCAGCTCGAAGCCGGTCAGCGCCGGACCGCAGAGCGCACCGGCCTTTTCAAACAGCGCCAAGGCTTCCACCGGCGATTTCAAGCCGACAAAACCCACTTCATGGCCAAGGGGTTGCGGATAGAGTTTCAGCACGGCTCCGGTAATCACCCCAAGCGTGCCTTCCGCGCCGATAAACAGGTCGCGCAGGTCGTAGCCGCTATTGTCCTTTTTCAATCGCCGCAAGCCGTTCCAGATCTCGCCGGTTGGCAGCACCACTTCGAGGCCCAGGCATAGTTGGCGCATATTGCCATAGACCAGCACGGCGGTGCCGCCAGCATTGGTGGCGAGATTGCCGCCGATCCGGCAGGAGCCTTCCGAACCGAGCGACAGCGGAAACAGCCGGTTGACGTCGGCGGCTGCCTTCTGGATGTCGGCCAGGATACAACCCGCATCGGCGACGATCACATTGCCGACCGGATCAACCTCACGAACCTTGTTCATACGCTCCAGTGACAGAAGAATATCGCTGGAATTATCGCGCGGCACCTGTCCGCCGACCAGACCGGTGCCGCCACTGACCGGCACGATCGGGCTTTTCGTCTCGCTGGCCAGCGCTAGGATCCTGGAGACCTCTTCGGTGGAGCCGGGTTTTAGCACCAGCGGCGAGGCACCATGGTAAAGGCCACGGTTTTCGGTGAGATAGGGGGTGATATCAGCCTGATCGGTCAAGGCATTTGTGGGGCCGACAATGGCGATGAACCGCTCGAGCAGAGCGGCGGAAAGGGGCATGTCAGTCATGGCGTCTCGTCCTTGTTATTCTATCGCCGCACACCATCATCACGTGGTGCAGCGATCATCGTGGTGCAGCGGCCCGCTCCAGCCGGTCATTGATCGCGTCTCCCAATCCATGGGTGGGAATGGCGGTGAAGGCAATGCGGGCAGCGCCGCTGGCATCGGCCCGCTTCATGAAGCTGAACAGATTGGCGGCGGCTTCAGTAAGGTCGCCGCTAGCACTCAAATTGAGCACGAGGGCAGCCTTTTCAAGCCCTTGCGGGACGGCGGAGCCAAAAGTGATCACCGCCTCATCGGCATAAACCGAGGTTACATTCAGCCGGACAGCAGCCTCCGGGGCATAATGGGAGGCCAACATGCCCGGCGCCTCGATGATCGCACCCGCCTTTTGCGGGCGGATCACCCGCAATCCTGTCGCCTCTTCCACCGCCTCTACTGAAAGCCCGCCGGGCCGCAGCAGCTGGATCTGGCCGTCTTCTACCTTCAGAATGGTGGATTCGACCCCGACACCCGCCGCTTCGGCATCGAGGATCAGCGGGATTTTCGCCCCCAGATCCTCCTCGACATGGGCAGCCGTGGTCGGGCTGATCTTGCCCGACGTATTGGCGCTTGGGGCGGCCAGCGGCTTGCCGAAGGCGGCAATCAGCTCTGCGGCAAAGCCCAGGGGCATGCGCAGGCCAACCGTGTCCAGCCCGGCCGTTGCCAGCGGATGTATGGCGCAGTCTGGGGCAAGCGGCACGATCAGCGTTAGCGGCCCCGGCCAGAACCGCTCCGCCAATTGCCGCGACAAGGGATCGAAGACGCCGTAGTGCTCGGCCATGGCGAGATCGGCGACATGGCAGATCAGCGGATTGAACTGCGGGCGGCCCTTGGTCTCGTAAATTCGGGTGATGGCCTGCGGATTGGTGGCATCCGCCGCCAGCCCATAGACGGTTTCTGTCGGCATGGCGATGACTTCCCCGGCCTCTAGCAGGGGCAGGGCGGCGCGGATGGCCGGTTCGGGGGATGTGATGACGGAGAGACGCTGTGCCATGCCTGCCTAATTACCGCTGTTTCCCCGGTGAAATAGCCTGACGCGGCCCCCGGAGCAAATGACTTTTATGAACGCGCCTCCATCTTGCAGGCCTGCTTTTCACAGTCTCTTCACCAATCCATAAAATTTTAAATACAGCTGTAACCGAAAGAAAGAAGTGTCGCGCTACTCTGCGTGCAATCAATGATTCGATGTGGGGAAGCATCCGATGCAGCCTATGAAAAATCCGGCCTCCAGCATTGCGCTGCGTGTAGCGACAGCCATGCATCAGATGGGGATCGAGGGTCTGCCGCGCAATTACGAGCTGGTCTATGAAGCCTATTCCGGTAGCAACCCGGATCTGGTGCGCGAGTTCATTGCGCTCGGCAAGGTCAAGACCCAGGATGCGCTGGACGCGCTCGGTCGCAAATATCTGCCCCATCACCATGAAGACGGTCTTCTGGCCCGTCACAATAACAAGGTACGTGCCGAAATGAGCAGCTTCATCAGCCTGCTCAACCAGGAAAAACTGTCGCTGACCGATTATGGCCGCCTGATCGGCGACGCCACCAAGGGCATCCTGACCGACACCGACCTTGGCAACCCGGAACTGAGCCGCTCCATCCAGGCGCTGAAAGCCGCCACCGACCAGCGCGTTGCCGAAAACAGCAATGTCGTCAAAACCGTGGTGGAAAAGACCGAGCAGCTCGCCGATGTGCAGCGCGAGGCCGATCAGGTGGAACAGGCGAAATTCGTCGATCCGCTGACCGGCATGGGCAGCCGCCGTGCCTTTAATAAAGCCTTGGCAAAGGTCTATGCCAACCCGGCCCTGCCGACGCTGTGCGGCCTGGCGGTCGGTGAAATCGACGATTTCGCCAAGCTCGCCGATCATCTTGGTCCGACGGTGACCGAGCGCTTCATCAAGCAGATCGCCAAGGTGGTAAAGGCCGTGGCCGGTAAGGACGACCTCGCCTGCCGCTTCGACGGCAGCCGTTTCGGCCTGTTGTTCTACACCTCCGACCAGGACGAAATCAGCCGCATCGTCAACGCGGTGCGCGTCAAGCTGAAGGCCACCGCCGTGGTCAATGCCGGCTCTAACGGCTCACTCGCCGCACTCACCATGTCCTTCGGCATCTGCCTTTCCGAACAGGCCCCCAACGCCTTCGATCTGATGAGCTATTCCGAACGCGCCCTCACGGCCTCCAAATCCTCCGGCGGCGATACCGTGACCCTCTATGGCGTGACAGAAAACAGCTATGTGCCGAAGGATTGGCTGATCTACAAGCCGCATGTGGTGTGATGTAACAGTCTATCCAATAATCGCCGCTGGCCGTCTGCAAATGGCAATTTCTCCGCTTGCCTGCTTCATTCGCATTTCCAAACGAAAAACCGCTTCGCACTTTTCCTGGAATGCTTGTACTCACGTACATTAAGTACGCTCCGTTCCGGTTCTCAAAATCACCATTTTCGCCAGGCCAGCAGTAATTCTTGAACAGACTGTAAAACCCCCGCTTAAACGGCGGGTGACAGAGCAATTGTCTATAGCGCCGGGCCGAAAAATCGATGCGTCAACCTAAAGTCTGTCAGGTTCAGATTGAACCTGACAGACTTTAGGTTTCTTTGTTTTCGATTGTCTTTTCGAGAAGACCGGTTGCCAATTTTTCCCGGCGAAACTCTATTCGCCCGCTTATTTGCGGCTTGTTTCTTCTGTATCGCGCTACGTCCTCATTTCAGAGGGTATTCAGTTTGCTGCGCATCGCTCCCGCAGCAAATAACGTTATAAGTGCAAAATAATTTAGCATCTCCTGTTTTGAGTGCATTAAATTAAGAGATGCTTAAGTTAATGTTTCCAATATTGGGTTGTTGCAGATGCATCTGCACGTTTTGAGCGTTTCTTGAAATTGAGTGGCCTGCTTTATGACAATGCAGGCACCCTGTTGTCCGGATGGAATGAGAGCCAGCCCGCAACGGCAAATCGGCAAAGAGGCTCTATCGGCCTTGAACCATCATGTGCGTTTGATGATCCGTTTGGCTGGGGGCCAGCGGATATCTCTATGCTGTGATTTTCTGATTTTGCGGGTCTTTCACGCATCGCACCGTTCGTCTGTGGTCGCAGTCGCGGGGCTAGCTTTTGTCATCATGGGTGGGGGCGGAAAGCCCTATACGGGGAGAGACAATGTCGTTTTTATCAAATATCACCATCGCAAAGAAGATCTACATTGCCTCGGGGCTTGGCGTGGCCATGGTTGTGGGCATGGTTGCCAACCAGCAATGGACGAACAGCACGATCAAGGCAGCGCAGGACATTGTCGCGCGTGAACAGACGGTTCTCGATGGTATTAGTGCCAGCGAGAAAGCATTCGTAGAGATGAAGAGCGGTGTACGCAACATCATGCTCGCACCCACCGTCAAGGAGGTGGATGACGAGCTGGCCGCGGTCAATAAATCAGCCCTCAACGGTCAAAACAGTCTGAAAGAGGCGATGCGCGTTGCTGAAAATCCGAGTGCGTTGCAGGCCATTTCGACAGGTCTCGGCGACTACGCAACGGCTTCCATCAAGATCAAGGATTTCGTCAAAGAGCAGCGGGCGCAGCAAAGTCAGGACCTTGTCGCGCTGACCGCCCGCCGTGACCAATATACCAGACCAATCACCTCGAAACTCAACGAGTCCATTCAAAGCGCGGTTGCGGCGTCCCGCAAGGTAACGACGGATGCCCGCAGCTCTCTTCAGGCGACGGAAGCACGCTCGGAGACCATTAACGGCACGATCCAGATCCTGATTGTGCTGGTGCTGATTGCAACGGCTTTCGTGCTGCGCAGCACCGTGGTGATACCGATCAAATTGCTGGTTGAAGCCATGAACAGGCTCTCCTCGGGCGATACAAGCCGTAGGGCGGATTTTGGCCCACGGGGCGATGAAATTGGCCTGATGTGCGATGCCGTTGAGGTTTTCCGCGAAGATGCCGTTGCCAAGCGCCAGCTGGAGGCCGAGGCGGAAACCAACCGCCGCCGTGCCGAACAGGAGCGGATACAGACGCAGCTGAAGGCCGAGGAAGACGCCCGCGAACGCTTGATGATTGCAACCTCCGGTCTGGCCGCAGGTCTGCGGCGCTTGGCCAGTGGCGATCTGACGGTTGAGCTGCGCGAAGCCTTTTCAGAAGAGTTTGAAAGCCTGCGGCAGGACTTTAATCAATCAGTGCGCACGCTGGGTGAAACCATGGGCGCTATCCTCGACTCTGTCAGCAACATTAATAACGGTTCCACTGAGATTGCGTCTGGCGCAGGTGATCTCTCTAAACGCACGGAACAGCAGGCGGCAGCCCTTGAAGAAACCTCTGCCGCGCTGGATGAAATCACCGTGAATGTCTCCAACTCGGCCAAACGCACCCAAGAAGCCCGCGCCGTGGTGATTGAGGCCAACAAAGCCGCGCGGCAATCTGGCCAGGTGGTGGCCAACGCCGTCGATGCCATGCAGCGCATCGAGGCATCTTCCAGCCAGATCTCCAACATCATCGGGGTGATCGACGAAATTGCCTTCCAGACCAACCTTCTGGCCCTGAACGCCGGCGTTGAAGCCGCCCGTGCAGGCGAAGCGGGCAAGGGCTTTGCGGTGGTGGCACAGGAAGTGCGCGAACTGGCGCAACGCTCGGCGCAGGCCGCCAAGGAAATCAAGGAGCTGATCCGCAATTCTTCCGAGGAAGTGGGCAATGGCGTCAACCTCGTGCGCGACACCGGCAGCGTGCTCAAAACCATCGAAGACTACGTCTCCACCGCAAACGGCCATATGGATGCCATCGCCACCTCGGCGCAGGAGCAATCCGTGGGCCTCACCCAGGTCAACAGCGCCGTCAACCACATGGACCAGATGACCCAACAAAACGCCGCCATGGTCGAAGAAACTACTGCCGCCAGTGCATCACTGGCCGGTGAGGTCAACAAGCTTCGCCAATTGCTGGGGCAATTCCAGATTGGCCGCGGTGCCGGGAATTCCGGCATGTCCTATGCGGCGTGAAGGTCGTGTGAAGGGCGGAAACGTCGGGGCGTTTTTTGATGCGGCTATAATGCGCTGATGACGTTCCCAAAAATGGCAACAATTGACTCGCTATCCGATGCTATCGGATTGGCGGGTCTTGTCGTTGCGGGTAGCCTGCCGATATTTGCCGGTCTCGTGATGTCTATCCTGCGGATGTTACGGCGGCCGCAATCTCATGACCCCGTGTTTTGCAGTCTGACGACCAACCGCGCAATCGCTAGCACCCAAATCACCCCATGTCGCAATCCATATCTGCGATGTCGTAGGCCAAGGCGGCGTGGGTGGTGCGCTTGTGGCTAGATGGGAAAAAGCTCACATCCTCTGAAAAACAATGGTTCTGAACCGAGTGATGGTTTAGAATCGAGGTTTGAAGGTATGGGCGGGTTATGAGGCATAGGTCGCGCTGTGCTGTCGCAGGTAGGCGGGTATCTCCCCTTTCTTTCGATGCTCCCGCGCCGGTTGGAAAACGAGGGTATCATGGATATTCACAGCACCGTTCTGCGCCAGCTGAAAAATCGCCGCGAAGGCTATAGTCTGGAACAGCCCTTCTATATCGACAAGGATTACTTCAAGCTCGATATGGAATTGATCTGGTATCGTGACTGGCTGTTCATGGGTCATGATTGCGAAATTCCGAGAGCCGGCAATTATTTTACCGTGCAGATCGGTGATTATCCTGTCGTGGTCGTGCGCGGGCGCGATGGAGTGATCCGTGCTTTCCACAATACCTGTCGTCACCGCGGCCACCGGGTCTGCACGCAGGAGCGTGGCGCGTCGGCCAAGCTCGTCTGTCCCTATCACCAGTGGACCTATGATCTGGATGGCTCGCTGGTGTTTGCCCGCCAGATGGGCGAGGATTTTGACAAGAGCCAGCATGGCATGAAGCCGGTCGCCTGCGAAAGCTTTGGCGGCTATATCTTCATCTGTCTGGCAGAGGTGCCGGAGGATTTCGCCAGCTTCCGCGCCACAGCCTTGCCCTATCTTCAGCCGCACCGGCTCAGCGAAGCCAAGATTGCCCATCGCAACACCATTGTCGAAAAGGGCAATTGGAAGCTAGTTTGGGAAAACAACCGGGAATGCTACCATTGCGCCGGCAATCACCCGGAACTGTGCCGCACCTATCCGGAAGCACCAAGCGCCACCGGCGTGCAGGGCGCGGGCGACGATCCTGTGATTACCGAGCACTGGCAGCGGTGCGAGGCGGCTAACCTGCCCAGCGCCTTCACCATGCATCAGAGCGGCCAGTTCCGTGTTGCCCGCATGCCGCTGGTGCAGGATGCTGAAAGCTATACGATGGACGGCAAGCGGGCCGTCAAGCGTCCGCTGTCGGATGATGTGACCATCTCCCATATCGGCACGATGCTGATGTTCCACTACCCGACCACCTGGAACCATCTGCTTGGCGACCACGCTATCACCTTCCGCGTCCTGCCCTTGAGTGCCGAGGAAACCGCCGTCACCACCACCTGGCTGGTGCATAAGGATGCGGTGGAAGGCGTGGATTACAATCTCCACGACCTCACCCATGTCTGGAACATGACCAACGACCAGGACCGGTCGATTGTCGAGGAAAATGCCTTCGGCATCCGCTCTCCCGCTTACGAGCCCGGTCCCTATTCGCCGGATCATGAGGGCGGCGTCATGCAGTTCATTGAATGGTATGCGAATTTCATGGTTGACCGTCTGGACGGCGAAACCGCCTCGCGGAAATCCCCCCTGTCGGTCGTGGCCTGATCATGGCGGTGGACAAGATCTATCGGCATGTCGATGAAATGCGGCCCTGGTCGGACCGGGAGCATCTGCTGGAATGCGTCGCCTGGACGCCGGAAGCCCCCGATGTCATGACCTTCACCTTCAAGTCGGATAGGCCGGGCCATTGGTTCCGCTACCTGCCCGGTCAGTTCGTGACGCTGGAACTGCCGGTTGGACCGGAACCTGTGATGCGCACCTATACGCTGTCCTCCAGCCCGTCGCGGCCCTATACTGTGGCTGTCACGGTCAAGGCGCAGAAGGACAGTATCGGCACCCGCTGGATGTTTGAAAACCTCAAGCCGGGCATGAAGATCAAGGCCTTCGGACCGCTTGGCGATTTTTCCTATGTGAAGCATCCCGGCGAGAAATATCTGTTCATCTCGGCAGGCTCCGGCATTACCCCGATGATGTCGATGACCCGCGACATGGCCGACCGCCAGCCCGATAGCGACATCGCCTTCATCCACTGCGCCCGCTCGCCTGACGACATTATTTTCCGCTGGGAACTGGAATATAAGGCCCGTTATCTGCCCTTCTTCCAGCTTGGATTCATTGTTGAGCAATTGCAGCGCTCACAGCTCTGGTCGGGCCTGCGCGGCTTTATCGACAAGGCGAAAATCGGCCTGTTGGCACCGGATTTTCTGGACCGCACGGTGTTTTGCTGCGGGCCGGAACCGTTCATGGCAACGGTCAGGGAATCGCTGGCCGGTGCCGGGTTCGACATGAGCCGTTACCACGAGGAAACCTTCCAGCCGGTGGCGCCGGAGCCGATGGTGGTGGTGGCCGATCCCACGGGCGAGGTGAAGCCGCATAAGGTTGCCTTCACGCTGGCTGGCAAGGAAGCGCTGTGCGAGCCGGGCTTTACCGTGCTGCAAGCCGCCCGCTCCATCGGCGTGCGCATCGGCGCTGCCTGCGAATCCGGCCTGTGCGGCACCTGCCGGGTGATGAAGTTGTCGGGCGACGTGGAAATGAACCACAATGGCGGCATTCTCGATGACGAAATCGAGGAGGGCTATATCCTCGCCTGCTGTTCGCGCCCGACAGGCGATGTTGAAATCGAGGTCTGATCCGAAGGATCGGTCCTCGCTTGTCTTACAGTCTGTTCAAGAATTGCTGCTGGCCCGGCGAAAATGGTGATTTCGAGAACCGGAACGGAGCGTACTTAAGGTACGTGAGTACCGGAAGCGCAGAAATTGCCATTTGCAGACGGCCAGCGGCGATTATTGGATAGACTGTTACATGCTGGCGATGATCTTGCGCAGTGCCGAGGTGCGTGCGCCCAAGAGCAGCACGTTTTTCAGCGCCACTTTCGGATCGCTGGTGCGAAACAGCAGGCCATCTTCGCGGATCGAGCGATCCACGGTCATTGCGCGTTTGGCCCTGTCGGGCTTCAGCGCCACGGCAAAATACATCCGGCCATATTGCGGGGTGATCTTGCGGAAGAAACTATCCTCGCCGCCTACCTCGGCATTAAAATTGGCGAAGTAGAAAGCCCATTTCACATCGGCATATTGGGCGAAATTTGACCGTGATGCCGTGACATGACAGTAACCCAGATGCGGAATATCCTGAAGTGTCTGATGAAACAGCAGTTTGGGAAAGCGGATGGACTTGTGAAAACCGTTGATGCGCTGATGGGTGGTCTCTGCCGCCACTTCCAGCCGCCGTGCGGTGCGCACTGCCACTTCCTCGTGGGTCAGATAGCGCTTTTCGTCGGCCAGCCAGTCATCCTCGTCGCGGATGATCTTGCCGGTCCGCAGGAATTCGCTGTGGACGGCCTTGGGAGGCTTGTTTTCGAGAGCCGTCGCTTTGGGGGCCGCATAATATCTCAGTTTGGACATCGAACGCACTCTCCACACAAAGGATGACGAGCTGCCGCATTGGCTGTCGCCCAAGTGAATGACCGGATACAAGTAAATTACCGGATGCTTGTTAAAAGAAACTTTCCCAAGCTTTAGGCCGGCTGCGTTTCGCGAGGCTTGTCTGACAGCGGACAGGCGAGTGGCAGATGTATTAATCGCCGGTTCATCCGCACCTGGCTAGGGTGAGGGCAATAAGGGCAAGTATTGCCGTTCCGTATCATGTGTCCAACAAGTGTGATGAGACGTGATCTGGACAGGCGAGCTTCCCCTCCCTATCTCTATTGATCATATGGAGACGACGATCATGACCCTTACCAAGCGCATTGCAGTGGCCGGTACGGCATTGGCAGTTCTGGCAACCTCTTTTATATCCGCCGACGCCATGCCTCTGAACACTTTACAGCCGACGGCGCAATCTGCTGTTCCAGTGGAACAGGTTCAGTGGCGCGGCTATGACGATGGTTATGGACGAGGCGGTGGCTATTACCGTGGCTACCGGGGTTACGATGGCCCGCGCCCCGGCTACCGCCGTCATCATGACGGTCATTGGTATCCGCTGGCAGCCTTTGCCGCCGGTGCGCTGATCGGTGGGGCCATCGCCTCGCAGCCACGCCCGGCACCCGCTGCGCCCGCCTATAGCAATGGCATCAATCCGCGCCATTACGATTGGTGCGCCGGTCGCTACCGCAGCTATGATTCCTATAGCAATACGTTTGTGACCTATAGCGGTGCGCGTCAGCAGTGCTATTCGCCTTACTATTAAGCGTTATTGTTCATTGATGAAGCGCCCGGTGCTGATTGTGCCGGGCCTCTTGCGTTTTCAGAGAATTCTGGCGCGCTTCAGGATAAACCAGGCGAGAAAAATCGACCCGAGGATAAAGGCAATCGCATAGGCCGATCCTTCCGGCCCGCTGGTAAAAGGCAGATGCGAGGTATTCATTCCGAAAAAGCCTGTGACCAGCGAGGGCGGCAGCAGAAAGGCCGTCATCAGCGACAGGATGTAGAGATGACGGTTGGTCTCGGAGGAGAGCTTGCTGTCGATTTCTTCATGCAATAGCCGGGCGCGCTCATGCAGCGCGTAGACATCATGGTCAGCGGCTTCCAGCCGGTTGGTCAGGCGGCTCGCCACATCTTCGAAACCAGCGGGCATTTCATCCTCGTCCACAGCGTTGGCGCGCCGCATCATGCTCAGCATACCTCGTAAATGCCGATGCAGTCGCACGATCACCCGGCGCAGCGGGGCAAGCTGGGTGCGCTCGTCGCGCATGTCCTCATCATAGACGACGTCTTCGATGCGGTTGATCTCTTCCATCAGTTCCAGCACCAGCGCCATGATACCGCGCTGAAACTCCGCCACCAGCACTTCATAGACCTGCATGGGGGAGGCGAATTTCGCCGGATTTTTCTCGATTGCACCGCGCAGAATATCCACCGAGCGGATCGGTTGCAGCCGTGTGGTGATGATGAACCGATCCGAAAGCGCAAAATGTAGCCAGCCGATGTCCCGGGTGGCGGCGGCAAATTCGCGCTGAAAATCCACCAGCGTCCCATAGATCAGCTGCTCGTCCACCGAGAGCGCCGCGTGATGTTCGTGATTGATCAGGGCGGCGCGGGCCGCTTCGCTCAGGCCCGGAAACTGTTCGATAAAGCCGGGCACTCGCACGTCGGCAAGATTGAGGTGCAGCCAGAGAAACCCCTTTTCCGGCATCAGGCCCGTTAGTGTCGCATCCATCGGCAGGCGGGTGGCGCTCTGGTGGCGGGCGTCGATATGATAGGCCCAAACCAGACCGGGAATAGGGGTCGTCGCTGTCAGCATGGTACCGAACTTCCTCGCATCGCGTCTCATACACTTTTGGCCACCGGCTGTGCCTACGCTATATGCGCCGATTGTGACGCCCGGATCAACAGCGCGTATGGCCCGAATGAGCTTGCGATTTATTGACGTTTACGTAAAAATCAATTAGCTGAAGTATCAGGAACTATCCGGGTCGGGAGTGGCCCGCTGCAAGCCGGGATTTGACGGAGGAGAACGCGATGTACAAGGCCCCCGTGGAGGAGATTGCCTTTACCCTGAAACAGGTTGCCGGCATGGCGCAGGCGTTGGAAGAGGGCCGGTTCGGCGACCTTTCCGAGGATTTGACCGATGCCATTCTGGAAGAGGCTGGCCGGTTTGCCGCCAATGAAATCGCGCCGCTGGCCGCAAATGGCGACCGGCAGGGCGCGAAACTGGTGGATGGCAAGGTGCAATTGCCGGATGGCTGGGCGGATCTCTATCGTCGCTGGGCCGAAGGCGGCTGGAACGGGTTGGTGGCCGAGGAGCGCTATGGCGGCCAGGGCCTGCCACATCTGCTCAATGTCGCAGCACTGGAAATGTGGAATTCCGGCTCCATGGGCTTTGCACTGGGCCCAGTCCTGACCATGGGCGCTTCAGAGGCATTAACGGCCCATGGCAGCGAGGCCTTGAAGGAAAAATTCCTGCACAGAATGGTCTCCGGTGAATGGATGGCCAGCATGAATCTCACCGAGCCCCACGCTGGCTCTGATCTGGGTGTGATGAAAACCCGTGCCGAGCGCCAAAACGATAGCACCTATCGGATTTTCGGTCAGAAGATTTACATCACCTGGGGCGAACACGACGCCACAGACAATATCATCCATCTGGTTCTGGCACGGCTTCCCGATGCGCCTGCGGGTACACGCGGCATCTCGCTGTTTCTGGTGCCGAAATTCCTGGTGAATGACGATGGCTCGCTTGGTGCGCGCAATGACCTGTTTTGCCATTCGCTGGAGCATAAGCTGGGCATTCACGGCTCTCCCACCTGCACGATGATTTTTGGCGATGGCCGGTTTGGCGATGATCCGGGCGCGATTGGCTATGTGATCGGTGAGGAAAACAAGGGTCTGGCCTGCATGTTCACGATGATGAACAATGCGCGGCTGGCCGTCGGCATGCAGGGTGTGGCGATTGCCGAAGCCGCCACCCAGCTGGCGACCGCCTATGCAAGAGAGCGCACCCAGGGCAAGGCGCCGGGCTGGACGGGTGCGGGCATGAGCCCGATCATTGAACATCCGGATGTGGCCCGCACGCTTTTGACCATGAAGGCGCTGACCCAAGGGGCGCGGGCCATCTGCTATTCCTGCGCCCATGCCATCGACATGAGCCACCACAGCGAAGGCGATGAGGCCCGCCACTGGCAGGCGCGTGCTGCGTTTTTGACGCCGATTGCCAAGAGCTTTGCCACCGATATCGGCGTCGATGTCGCCTCGATGGGCATTCAGGTGCATGGCGGCATGGGCTTTATCGAAGAGACGGGCGCTGCCCGCCTGCTGCGCGACGCCCGAATCGCTCCGATCTACGAAGGCACCAACGGTATCCAGGCGATTGATCTTGTGGTGCGCAAGCTGCCGCTGGCCGAGGGCGCGCATGTGCGTGGCTTCCTCAGCGAGTTGAAAGCTCTTGCCGTGGCTGTCGATGCCAGCAATCGGCCCGGCTTCGGCGAAACGGCGACCCGGCTGCTTGCCGCGATCCGCGATCTCGAAGATGCGACGGAATACCTGTTGGCCCGGCTAGGCGAGGGTGCGCAGGTTGACGCCTTGGCTGGTGCAACGCCCTATCAGCGGCTGTTTGGCCTGACCCTGACCGGCGCCTATCTGGCCAAGGGGGCTTTGGCGCAGGGGGAAGACGACAAGCGCGTGGCGCTTTGCCGGTTCGTGGCCGAAAACCTGCTGGCGGAAAGTTCCGGCTTGAAACAGGCGGTGGTCGGCGGTGGGGCTAGTCTTGCTGCTGCCCGCACCGTGCTGGAGGCCTAAATCATGAGCGAGCATATCCTTGTCGAGCGGCCTGAAACCCATCCCGGCGTGTTGGTCATCCGCTTCAACCGTCCGGATAAGAAGAATGCGATTACCGAGGCGATGTATCACCGCATCACCGCCGCCCTGAATGAGGCGCAGGGTGACGACACGGTGCGTGTCGTCGCGTTCCTCGGCACCGAAGGCTGCTTTACCGCAGGCAATGACATGGGTGATTTCCTCGCCTATGCCCTGTCTGACGGAAGCAAACTTCCGGCGGCGGCCCTGGTGCTGCGGGCTTTGGTGGCAGCGGAAAAGCCTCTGGTATCCGGCGTTGATGGTCTCGCCATCGGCATCGGCACCACCCTCAACATGCATTGCGACCTGACGATTGCCTCCAGCCGCAGCCTGTTCAAGACGCCGTTCGTCGATCTGGCGCTGGTGCCGGAAGCGGCTTCCAGCCTGCTTGCACCGCTTGCCATGGGCCACCAGCGCGCCTTCGCACTGTTGGCGCTGGGGGAAGGCTTTTCAGCCGAGCAAGCGCGCGAGGCCGGGTTGATCTGGAAAGTGGTCGAGCCGGATGCGGTCGAGCGCGAAACCCTGGCGCTCGCCGCAAACCTTGCCAAAAAGCCGCCCCAGGCCCTGAAAATCGCCAGAGACCTGCTGCGCGGCGATCGCAGCCTGGTCCTGGCCCGCCTGGACGAAGAGCTGGCGCATTTTGCCGCCCGGCTGAAAAGTGCCGAGGCACGGGCGGCGTTCGAGGCGTTTTTGGCCAGAAAGTGATTGCCTGATATTGATTGCGGAAACGGCACCCGGTTTAAAGCCTATCGCATAACACCTTATACAAAGGCATCGAAGATGCTTAT
The DNA here is from genome assembly GCF_000016285.1 of Allorhizobium ampelinum S4. Lineage (NCBI taxonomy): Bacteria > Pseudomonadati > Pseudomonadota > Alphaproteobacteria > Hyphomicrobiales > Rhizobiaceae > Gillisella > Gillisella ampelina. The sequence goes on from NC_011989.1 coordinate 837,740, forward strand.
GCATCCTCGCCTTGGTAACGTCCCGTCAGGCGGCGCGCCGTTGTGTAAGGTTTGCAGGCTCCCGGGCCAGTCTGAATTGCGCCAGCAATTCGGTCAGAGCAGCCGCTTCCTGCGCCAGTCCATGGCTTGCCGCTGTTTGCTCTTCGACCATGGCGGCATTTTGTTGCGTGCCCTGGTCCATCACATTCACAGCGGCGTTGATTTCCTGCAATCCCTGTGACTGTTCACGGGAGGCGACAACAATAGCATTGATATGCTTGTTGATTTCCTGAACCTCATTGATAATGCCGTCCAGTGCCTCACCGGTCTGGCTTACCAGCGATACGCCATTTGCCACCTGCTCTCCCGAGACCTGGATCAATTGCTTGATTTCCTTGGCGGCCGTTGCCGAACGTTGGGCCAGTTCGCGCACTTCCTGGGCGACAACGGCAAATCCCTTGCCAGCCTCACCAGCACGGGCTGCTTCCACGCCAGCGTTCAAGGCCAGGAGATTGGTCTGGAAGGCGATTTCGTCAATCACCCCGATAATGTTGGAAATCTGGTTGGCGGATGTCTCGATGGCTTCCATGGCATTAACAGCATTCTGAACAATCTTGCCGGATTTTTCCGCCCCGCTGCGGGCGCGGGTCACGATCTGGCCAACCTCTTCGGCGCGATGAGCACTATCTCTGACGGTCGTTGTCACCTCTTCCAGCGCCGCTGCGGTCTGCTCAACCGAGGCGGCCTGCTGTTCTGTACGGCGTGCAAGATTATCAGCCGAGGCGCGGATTTCCATGGCTCCGCCATCAATCTGTCTGGCGTTTTGGCCAACGGCGGCCATGGCGTCGTGTAGTTTGGCCAGCGCCGCATTGAAGTCGAAGCGCAGCCGCTCAAGATCACCGGCAAAAGGGGTCTCGATACTATGGGCCAGATCACCATCGGCAAGCCTGCCAAGTCCATCAGCCAGCGCATGTACCGCAAAGGACACCTGTTCTGCTTCACGTGCTTTTGCGGCTTCTCGCTCGCGGCGTTCCTGTTCACTCATCGTGCGGGTCGAGTCAGCCTCGCGTTCCAGACGAACCCGCTCGATAGCGTTATCACGGAATACAGCGACCGCCGCACCCATCTGGCCGATCTCATCGCCGCGCTGCACGTCGGGAATGGCGGCGGACACATCACCACCGGCCAGCTTGCTCATCGCCGTGGTCATCTGCACCACAGGACGTACCACCAGGGTCGAGAGCACCAGAGCGAGAATACCGATCATGGCGATCACGCCAATCACCGTGGCAATCACGGCAGCAAGACGGAACTCGCCTATTGCGGCATAGGCCTTTGCCTCATCCACCACCAGTGCCAGATACCAGCCATCGACCGGCAGGCCCTTGATCGGCAAGAAGTTGACCAGCACCGGCTTGCCGGCGAACTGGCTTTCCACCAAGCCACCACCGATTTTCGGTGTTTCAGCCGGAAAGACATCCGAAAGCGTCTTTGTGACCAGCGCCTGATCCGGATGAACCAGAATCGTGCCATTGCCGTTGACCAGAAAAGCCGAACCCTTGCCGCCAATATCAACCGCCTTGATCAGGCCCACCAGTGTTTTCAAGGAGAAATCGCTGGCAGCGACGCCATACAATTGGCCCTCTCTTTTCACCGGCACCGCCGCACTTAGGATCAACTGCCCTGTTGATGCGTCGGTATATGGCTCTGTCAGCACGACCTTATTGGCCTTGACCGCGCCTTGATACCAGGGACGAATGCGGGGATCATAGCCTTCCGGCAGAGGCTGGAACGGAACCGAGGTAAACTTTCCATCCGCTTGATGGCCGACATAGGTGGACATGAATTCGCGCAGCAGCACCGGATTGTCAAACTCGGTCAAAATTCCCTCTGGCGTGCCGATCTTGCCGGCAGCCTGGCCTGCGAATTCCGTCAGCATCACGCGGGCGTTCAGCCAATTGGCAATGCTTTCAGAGGCTTGCAGGCCGGAAGAATTGATTTCGTCCGCCACAGTCTTACCAATGGTCGAGCGCTGAAGATTATCAATATAGAACGAAAATCCACACAGCACCAAGACAACAGCCGCACATGCGGTGATCAGAATCTTGGACATCAGATTCAAATTTCTAGCCATCCGAAATATATCCTGACACCGAAATTGCGCATGTGAAGACACCCCATCGCCCCACGCGGTCGGCAGTTTAAATTGAGTTTATAGCAATGTGCACAAAGCCGGATCGGCACGTTGCTATCGCGTTTGTTTCTGCATCGTTTGTTCAAAAACCGGTTTCCACTATGCGGTCCGGTACGACATAACCCCACATCATCACAAGCCCTGAATAGATTGGTAATGACACCGGGTACAATTGGTCTCGAAACTGTCTCGAAGGATCTAAAATTCTCTTAAGACAACATGACAGTCCAATAAAGATTTAGGCGACGGCACTTTGAAGATGTCTATTTGCTGTCCATCTTCGATGGCTGTGAAATATTCATGAAATTCTATGTTAAATAATTTTAAGTATTGCTGAATTTTTTTAATATAGCGTTATTTCCATATTTTTAAGAACGATTGACCTTATTTGTGCCAGTGTGGCCGCAGGCTTGCGGGTCGTTCAGTGGATATTCATAGGTTTCTGTTAAGGGCTTATGCAGCAGTTCTCTTGAGTCTGTCAGGTTCAGATTGAACCAGACAGACACTAAGTTTTCTTGTTGTCGTTTGTCTTTTCGGGAAAATTGGGCTCCACTTTTCCCTGACAAACTCTAGAGAATTTCACTGTTTTGCGGCTATCTGCTCGGGAGGGAAAGATGCGAAGCTTATTGATTGCCATGGCGATGATCGCGGCGGCGCCAGCGGCTCATGCCGCAGATTGGCCCGGCCCGGCGCGTTCCACCACGGCACCTCTCCTCCAGCTTGCCCAGGCGCAGCCGGATACGATCAACCGCAATATTCCGCAGCAGGGCGGCAATGTCCGTCCGCCGCGCTATGTCTGCATCATCAAGCCACCGGCCAGCGATGCGGGTGCGGGGCGGTATTCCTGCCCGGCCAGTCCGGGCCGGGTCGGGGAAAGCTGCCGCTGCGCCAACGCGGTTGGTAGCGGCAAGCTGCGGCAGTATTAATCTCAGCCCTTGGTGAGCGCCACCACCACCTCGACATGCGGCGACCAGAGGAATTGGTCGATGGGTGTGACGGCGGTAATGCGGTAGCCGCCGGCCATCAGGATCGACAGGTCGCGTGCCAGCGTCAAAGCATTGCAGCTGACGGCAACGATGGTTTTCACCTGTGAGCGGGCGAGTTCCGCGCACTGTTCCTCGGCTCCGGCCCGTGGCGGATCGAAGACCACGGCGTCCAGCCCCTTCAGTTCCGAAACCATCAGCGGACGGCGGAACAGGTCGCGCTTTTCGGCCTTGATCGGCTTTAAGCCCTTGGTGTTGCGGGCCGCCAGATCCAGCGCCTTCACCGCCTTTTCATCGGATTCGACGGCGAGAACCTGGGCCTGGCGGGCCAATCTCAGGGTAAACGTGCCGATCCCGCAAAACAGATCCGCTACCCGCTTGGCCTTGCCGACATGGTCGAGGACCAAGGCTGTCATGGCCTCTTCGGCCTGGCGGGTTGCCTGGGTAAAGGTGCCGGGCGGCATGGCGACCAGCGCTCCGCCGAAATCCAGCATCGGTTTATGCGGCTCAATGACGATTTCGCCATTGACGGAAACGCGGGCCACGCCGCGCATCTTCAACACCACTTCGGTGATCGCCCGACGCTCACGGTCCGGCAGGCCACCCCGCACACCGTCAAGCGAGACGTCCAGTCCGGTGGTGGTTTCCGTCACCGTCATGCGGAAATGATCCGATCCGGTGGCAATCGCCGCTCCAATGGCGCGCAGGTCATCCAGCCGGGCGAGAATGCCCGCGGATGTGACGGGACATTCCTCCAGCTCGACAATATGGCGGGATGCGGCTTGGTTGAAGCCGATCAACAGGCCCTTTTCGCGCTTGCGGGCCGTGAACACTAGCCGCCGCCGTTCGCCGGGAAAGGCCTCGACCAAAGGGTTTACTTCGGTCTCGATGCCCTTGGATTTCAGCGCCGCGATCAGCGTCGAGCGCTTGAATTCATTATAGGCGGATTTTTCCATATGCTGGAGCGAACAGCCACCGCAGGTGCCGCCGGCCCCGTCAGGGCCGAAATGCCGACAGACCGGTTCGATCCGCTCCGGCGAGGCCGAGGCAATCGACATGATCGTGCCCTGGTCCTTGACGCGGGCGACCGCCACCCGCTCGCCGGGCAGGGAAAACGGCACATAAACCGGGCCTTCCGCGCCATTGGCAATGCCATCGCCCTGGGCGCCGAGGCTGTTGATCGTCAATGTCTCGGTGCTCATTCTGCATCCTCAGGCTGTTCTTCCGGCTTTCGCCCTGCCAGCAGGAATTCCACATTGCCATCGCCACCGGCAATCGGCGAAGGGATCAGGCCAAGGCTTGTCCAGCCCATGTCTTCGCTTAACCAACGTTCCAGCTCGGCAGCCACCAGCGGCGCGGTTTCCGGTTCCTTGAGGAGGCCTGCCTTGCTGATGGCCTCGCGACCCGCCTCAAATTGCGGCTTGACCAGCAGCAGGCAATGGCTGCCCGGCTCGGCCATTTCGAGAGCAGGCACCAGGGCCAGTTTCAGCGAAATGAAGGAGACGTCAGAGACCAGGAAGGTAAACTCTTGATTGCCAATATCCTCCGGCTCCAGATAGCGCGCATTCAGCCCTTCGATATTGGTAGTGCGGGGATCGCTTTCCAACCGGGGATGAAACTGTTCATGGCCGACATCAATGGCAACCACATGCGCTGCGCCGCGATGCAGCAGCACTTCGGTAAAGCCGCCGGTGGACGCACCGACATCGAGACAGATATGGCCGGAAGGGTCGAGCTTGAAGTGATCGAGACCAGCCACTAGCTTCAGCGCGGCGCGCGACACGTAATCCTGGGCCGGATCGTCGATTTCGATCGTCACATCAGGGGAGAAGGTCAAGCTTGGCTTTGTCACGGTGCGGCCATTCACCTTGACGCCACCACGCTGCACGGCGTCGCGGGCGCGCGAGCGGCTGGCGAACAGATTGAGAGCAACCAGCAACTGGTCGAGACGTTGGGGTTCCAACGATTGGGGGCTTGGCGATTGGGTCATACCCCCGTCAATGCCGGTTTATGCTGCGACTTGCAAGCCTCTTGCCCTTGTCAGGCTAGGTCGTAGGATCGCCGCCATCGCTTTGCGCGTCCCATAAGAGGAAAACTGCGGCAATTGGGCAAGGCTCGAACAGGGGCAGGAGGCTCACTCTCATACTTTCGGACAGGTGGTTTTGACACTCGTCAAATCTACACAGGCCCTCGGTTCGGAATTTGTGGTCAAATGTGTACATGTGCTTATTCACGGTACAGCTGTAACACTTTTTTAGACCCACTGCGGCAATACTCGCCTCGAATGAAAGCCAGGGATGGTCTCCGGGGTCTGAAAAGGTCTTGGCAAGGACGACGCCGAATAGCCGGATCGTGACATCCACGCCTGATGGGTTTGGATCGCTTTTTCGCGGCTTTGTGACGTTTCCTACCTGAGTATCGGGCTTTCATATGGCGCGTGGCAATCGCTGCCGCCCAAATGCAGTGAGAATAGGAAGCAGGCCCCCATGTCTTTTCAGGATTTGTCCCTCAGCAAAAAACTCTACCTGACCTTCGTCGCGATCATGGCGGGGTGCTTCATTGCTTCTGCTGTCGTTTTTCTCCAGGGTCGGCAGGTCAAGGCGGCGCTTGAGGAACATGCTCAGATCGAACAGGTCGGTTATGCGCTGGATTTGACGCTCCAGGCGATGCTGGAAGAGGCGGTCAATCAACGGGGCTATCTGCTATTGGGGTCCGACAGCACCTATAAGGCCGTCTTCGACAGCCGCGACAAAATGTTGAAATCCCTGGACGATGCCCGCACTGCCGCTGCCGGTCATCAGGCCGTTCAGTCCATGCTGGACGATATCAAGACGGCGGCCGACAGATTTCACACGCAATTGGTCTTGCCGCAACTGGAAGCCCGCAAGAGCGGGAAGACGGTGGAAGAGATCACCCGTGTCTATGCGTCGAAAGGCGAGTTGGATGCGTTCCGCGATGCTGCCGCCAAGGCAAAGACCGTTGTGGTGGCAATGGGCAACGAGCAAAGGGGAATCCAGCGCGATGCGCAGTCGCGTCTTGAACTGGCGCTGCTGGCCGGTTGCGCGCTGGCCGGTGGCTTGGCTGTCTTGCTGATCTGGCTTCTGGCGCGCTCTATCGTCAACCCGATCACCGGTATGACTGTCGCGATGAGCAAACTGGCGTCCGGCGATCACGGGGTCGATGTCCCCGCCATCAACCGGGGCGATGAAGTGGGCCGGATGGCAAAGGCCGTTTTGGTCTTCAAGGATGCGGCGATTGAAAAACTGCGCCTGACCCAGGAAACCGATAGCATGCGCCGCCGCTCTGAGGATGAGCAGCAGGCCGCCCAGGCCCAGAAGCAACAGGAAGCCGACGAGATTTCGTTTGTCGTCGTGCAATTGGCGGAAGGGCTTGCGGCGCTCGCCAATGGCAATGTTGCTCACCGCCTCACGGTACCCTTTGTCGAGCGGCTGGATGGGCTACGGGTGAATTTCAACGAATCCCTTTCCAAGCTCCAGGCGGCCTTGAAGACGGTGGGTGCCAATGCCCAGGCGATCAATGCCGGGGCGGCGGAAATTCGCGCCTCGGCGGACGATCTGGCCAAGCGGACCGAGCAGCAGGCGGCCTCGGTGGAAGAGACCGCAGCCGCCCTTGAACAGGTTACGCGCACGGTGAAAGACAGCGCACGGCGCGCCGAAGATGTCGGCCAGCTGGTGGCCACCACCCGCACCGGCGCTGAACGCTCCGGCCAGGTGGTGAGAAACGCCGTGGCTGCCATGACCGAGATCGAGAAATCCTCCGGCGAAATCGGCAATATCATCGGTGTCATCGAGGATATTGCCTTCCAGACCAATCTTCTGGCGCTCAATGCCGGCGTGGAAGCGGCCCGTGCTGGCGAGGCAGGCAAGGGATTTGCCGTGGTAGCACAGGAAGTGCGGGCCTTGGCCGAGCGCTCTGCCAAGGCCGCCAAGGAAATCAAGGTTTTGATTAGCGCATCCTCCGCCCAGGTTGGGGCTGGCGTGTCGCTGGTCGGAGAGACCGGTCGCGAACTGGAGCAGATCGTCACCGCCGTCCAGCACATCAGCGAAAATGTCGCGGCCATCGTCACCGCCTCGCGGGAGCAATCGACGGGTCTCTCGGAGATCAACGTGGCTGTCACCGACATGGACAAGGGCACACAGCAAAACGCCGCCATGGTGGAAGAACAGACCGCAGCCAGCCATACGCTCGCCACGGAGGCCGATGCACTGATGGATCTGTTGCGCCAGTTCAAGCTGGAGGATGGCCCGGGGGTGGCCCAATATACCGCCTCGGCGGGTCCGGCTCATCCTGTCTCCAGCGCTGCATCGCAGCGTCCGGTTTCCTCTCCGGCTCGCTCGCTTGTTTCCAAGCTCGGCAAGGCCTTTGGGGGCGGCACAGCGGCAGCCGCCGTCAAACAGGAATGGTCGGAATTCTAGAATTTGTCTTACAGTCCGTTCAACAATCGCCGCTGACGGGCTGCAAAAGGCAATTTCTGCGCTTGCCTGCTTGATTCGCATTTCCAAACGGAAAACCGCTTCGCACTTTTCCTGGAATGCTTGTACTCACGTACGTTAAGTACGCTCCGCTCCGGTTCTCGAAATCACCATTTTCGCCACGCCAACAGCAATTCTTGAACAGACTGTTAGGAAAAATGGGGCCTACGTTTCCCGAAGAGACAAACTGAACCCAAAAGATAGAGGATGACGAGTTCAACCTCCTCGCTACTTTTATACGAAGAGTCATTGAAGATGACTCTTCGTATTCCTTTTGCAAATATCTCAAGCGGTGCAAGCATTTGAGATGTTTGCAATGCGTTCAAGGCGAGGATGCGTCAGCATGTCAGCGCCTTGATATGAGAAGGTGGAGGGGAAGTCCGAAACGCTGAGGGTCTTTCTCCTTTCAGCTCGGTTCAACGCAGCGTTGAGCGGCGCAGCCAATGCGGTCGAGCCACCGCAATTGCCACCGAGAAAATCACCAGAACTAAAGGTTTGAAATCTTCGCTATCATTTTACAGTCGGGAGTTGAGGGCGAAGGGGAAAGCGCTTTTCCCTGGCTTCGACGATGAAAAGCCTTTGCCTGTCGTCCAGGAGTGTAAGCATTTTTCACATCGATACTTGTAACACGCATCTTTTGAGAGGCGTCAATTTCGCAGAGATAGGATCACTCTCTTATTTGCCAGAGTGTTTTTAAAATGATTACAATAATTTACTGGTCAAAAATGCAAATTATAAGTGGCTTAATATACATCGACACGCACATCATAAAATTGATTTTTGTCAAAAATTCAGCATAAAGCGAAAGCAACTAAATGAGCATAAAGAAATATTCAGGCAGGAATAATATTCTATGTTTCAACTTGGAGATGTTGAAAATATGTTTCATGTATAAGAAATGCGGCATATCTAAAAATTAAAACAAAAACCATTATTCGCGCCTAGGTAGATTTTATACTAGGTCTTTTCACATGTATTTTCTTCAATGTTTAAAGGTTGTGCTTCGTGAGGAGGCGAATGTATTTATATTATTATAGATTTTTTAATGCATATACAATAAAACAAAAAACCGAGTGACGAGTTGCAATCAGGGGAGAGGGATTCCCAAGATTGTGTTTATCCCGGCATGATGCTGGACTGTCGCCGAATTAATCATGTTTTGAGATAGCAACGGCTCGCCTCTTGAAAGAATTCATCTCTTCAAGTTCGCGAATGAGGGAACTGGACGATGAAAATTCTGGATAATATACGGATCGTAGCAAAAATTGGACTGACATTTGCAATCTTGCTTGCTGTTAGTCTTGTTGTGAATGCGGTCAGCTGGCGTTCGCTCTCCAATCAGGAGCAATCGTCTGGATGGACTGAGCACACTTATCAAGTGCTGCAAAAAATGGATGCCATTGTCGCGTCCATGGTCAATCAGGAAACCGGCATTCGCGCTTATCTTCTGTCGGAAGCTGATGAGAAATTTCTCGATCCGCAAAAGGCTGGCTTAAAGAATTATACTGATGCCTATGCAGCTGTTCGCAGCCTGACATCTGACAATCAGGTCCAGCAGAAGCGTCTCGCCGATCTCGATGCCATGGTTCAGGATTGGCAGACGAAAGTCGTTGCCAAGGAGCTTGCCCTGGCGAAAGACCCGGCGACCCGCGATCAGGGCCGCCAGTTGGAGATTTCCGGTGCGGGCAAGACCTATATGGATGGCATTCGCGCCAAGGCCAAGGAAATTGCCGATGAGGAAAGCGCGCTTCTCAGCGTGCGCCAGAAAGCTGCTGACGCCGCCGCCTATGATGCCCGCCGCAATATTCTGCTGGGCAGCGGTACGCTTGTCTTGCTGATCGGTTTGTCGCTTCTTCTCCTCAACAAGGGCATGATTGCGCCGCTGACCCGGATCACGGCGTCAATGCGCAGCCTTGCAACTGGTGAAACGGCAATCGACATCCCCGGCATTGGCCGCCGCGACGAAGTCGGTCATATGGCCGATGCGGTTGAAGTGTTCCGCAAGAACGCCATTGCCAATCGCGAGTTGGAAGAGCAGGCAACGGTCAACCGCCAGCAAACGGCACAGACCCAGGCTGCCCATCAACAGCGCGCTGAGCAGGAAGCGGCCAATCTGCGATTTGCAACGCAGACCCTTGGCGAGGGCTTGAAGCGCCTGGCGCAGGGCGACGTATCCTTCCAGCTCAACGATGCTTTCGCCGCTGAATATGAATCGCTGCGCCAGGATTTCAACGCCTCGCTGGAACAGCTTGGAACAACGCTCGGCTCCGTCCTCCAGACCGTCGAAGGCATGGAAAACGGCACCCGTGAAATTGCCGATGGCACGAATGATTTGTCCAAGCGGACCGAGCAGCAGGCAGCAGCCCTGGAAGAAACGGCGGCGGCGCTCGACCAGATCACCGTCAATGTGACCAATTCCTCGCAGCGCACGGAAGAAGCCCGCTCTGTGGCGATTACCGCTAACCAGAACGCCGTGCGGTCGTCGGAAGTCGTCAATCAGGCCGAAAACGCCATGAAGCGGATCGAGGAAAGCTCGCAGCAGATTTCCAACATCATCGGCGTGATCGATGAAATCGCCTTCCAGACCAATCTTCTGGCACTGAATGCCGGTGTCGAAGCAGCGCGCGCCGGTGAAGCCGGTAAGGGCTTTGCGGTTGTCGCCCAGGAAGTGCGTGAACTGGCGCAACGGTCTGCCCAGGCTGCCAAGGAAATCAAGGGTCTGATCCAGAACTCCTCTTTGGAAGTCGATAGCGGCGTCAAGCTGGTGCGGGAAACCGGTGTTGCCCTGAAGTCGATCGGCGATCACGTGGTCCAGATCAACCAGTTGATGGAGGCAATCGCCACATCGGCACGGGAACAGTCCACCGGTCTTGCCGAAGTCAATTCGGCGGTCAACCAGATGGACCAGACGACGCAGCAGAATGCCGCCATGGTCGAGCAATCGACCGCCGCTGCTGCAGCTCTTGCCACCGAAGCCAACCGTCTGAAGACGCTTGTCAGCCAGTTCCAGCTTGCGGGCCGGAGGTCATCATTTGCCGGACATCCGGCAGTTGCCAGCGCATCGCAGCGTCCAATTGCCTCACCCGCCCGTGCGCTGGCCTCCAAGATCGGCAAGGCCTTCGGCGGAGGGGCATCGTCTGCCGCCGTCAAACAGGAATGGTCGGAATTCTGATCGAACTGTCCACCATATCTGGTGGGAGTATGACAACAAAACGCCGCTGGCTTTCTGGCCAGCGGCGTTTTGCTGTTTCAGGCTGTCTGGTTTGTCGTCCGCTGAAGGGCCGCCGAGCCTCTCTTTACGCCAAGCTGTCTTGGGCCAAAGCATCGCGCGACAGCGCTGTGAACACCGTTGAAACAATGCCCTTGGCGTCGAGGCCTGCCTTTTCATACATGACGTCAGGCTTGGCCTGATCCATCCACAGATCCGGCAGAACCAGGCTCCGGACTTTGAGGCCGTGGTCGAGCAGGCCCTCATTGGCCAGCATATGCAGGACCTGAGATCCGAAACCGCCGACCGCACCTTCCTCGACCGTGATCAGCACGGCATGGTGGCGGGCAAGCTGGCGGATCAGGTCGAGATCGAGCGGCTTGGCAAACCGGGCATCGGCAACCGTGGTCGGCAGGCCGGCGGCATCGAGATCTTCTGCCGCGACAAGACATTCAGCCAGCCGCGTCCCGAAGGACAGCAGCGCCACTTTCGAGCCTTCCTTGATGATCCGGCCCTTGCCGATTGGCAAAATCTCGCCGCGCTCCGGCATCTGCACGCCAACGCCTTCGCCGCGTGGATAGCGGAAGGAAATCGGACCCTCATCATAGGCGGCGGCGGTGCGCACCATATGCTTCAGTTCGGCTTCATCAGCCGCCGCCATCACCACGAAACCGGGCAGGCTGGCGAGAAAGCCGGTATCGAACGATCCGGCATGGGTTGGCCCATCGGCACCGACGAAACCGGCGCGGTCGATGGGAAAACGCACGGGCAAGCCTTGGATGGCGACGTCATGCACGACCTGATCGTAGCCGCGTTGCAGGAAGGTCGAATAGAGCGCGCAGAACGGCTTGTAGCCCTCGGCGGCAAGGCCAGCGGCAAAGGTCACGGCATGCTGTTCGGCAATGCCGACATCGAAGGTCCGTTCCGGGAACAGGTTTTGTAGCTTATCAAGCCCGGTGCCTGATGGCATGGCGGCGGTAATGCCGACGATCTTGTCGTCAAGGCGGGCTTCTTCCACCAGCGCGTCGGCAAACACGGCGGTATAGCTCGGCGCATTCGGCTTGGCCTTGGCCTGGGTACCGGTGATGACATCGAAGGTGTTGACGCCGTGGTATTTGTCGGCGGCGGCCTCGGCGGGCGCATAACCCTTGCCCTTCTGGGTCACCACATGGATCAGCACCGGCCCCTTGGCGTTGTCGCGCACATTGCGCAGCACCGGCAGGAGATGATCAAAGGAATGGCCGTCAATCGGGCCGATATGGTAAAAGCCCATTTCCTCAAACATCGTGCCGCCGGTTACATAGCCACGCGCATGTTCGACGGCGCGGGTGATGGCCCGGTCGATATTCTTGCCGAGATAGGCGGTCAGTTTTTTGCCGATCTCGCGCATACCCATATAGGTGCGCCCGGAGGCAAGCCGCGCCAGATAGGCGCTCATCGCGCCGGTTGGTGGGGCAATCGACATGTCATTGTCGTTGAGAATGACGATCAGCCGCGCGTCCAGCGCGCCGGCGTTGTTCAGAGCCTCAAATGCCATGCCCGCCGACATCGCCCCGTCGCCGATCACAGCGATGACCTTGCGGTCGGTCTGGCCAAGCTCGGCTGCCACGGCCATGCCAAGGCCTGCCGAAATGGACGTGGAGGAATGGGCTGCGCCGAACGGATCGTATTCGCTCTCAGCCCGTTTGGTGAAGCCCGAAAGCCCATGTTCCTGGCGCAGCGTGCGGATGCGCTCTCGCCGCCCGGTCAGGATCTTGTGCGGATAGCATTGGTGTCCGACATCAAAGATCAGCCGGTCTTCCGGGGTGTTGAAAACCTTGTGGATGGCGAGCGTCAGTTCCACCACGCCAAGCCCGGCGCCCAGATGTCCGCCCGTCACCGACACGGCATCGATCATCTCGTCGCGCAGTTCACGCGCCACTTGGGGCATGTCCTTATCTTCGATCTTGCGAAGGTCGGACGGAAACACGACCTGATCCAGCAACGGCGTGTTTGGCTTCGATGTCACAGGCTCCAGCCTCTTTTTCTCATCACTCGGTCTATCGGCTGCACAAGTTTCCTCCCGAATGCATTGCACGGCCTGAATGGTCCATGAATGGGGAAATCATACAGTATTCAATGTCATTTGCCCGCGACCCCTGTTTGTTTCCCAGGCGCAGTGCGCCGCTGTCAATCAGGACGTTCAGGTCAATGATAGGGCAGATCCAGTAAAACTGCCCTGTTGATGCATATAGGACTTAAATGCCCCTCGGCAAAGGGACAAACGCATCTTCCTTGCTGTGGGCGTGCCAGGATCAGGCCTAGTCCTTGTCCAGCGGCTCGGCACCAACAGGTTTGCCAGCCCGGTCCAGCCGGATTTTCTCGATGCGGTTTTCGGCTGCCGACAACAGTGCCTCGCAGTGTTTCTTTAGCAACTCGCCGCGCTCGTAAATCGAGATGGATTCGTCGAGCGCCACATCGCCGCGCTCCAGCCGGGCCACGATGCTTTCCAGCTCGGCCACGGCCTTTTCAAAGGAATAAGCGGCAATATCGGTGGCGGCAACGTCGGTCATACTCAACCCTTCATCAATCTCGAAATATGCATGCCAGCCGACTCGGCCAGACCTTCCAGATCATAGCCGCCTTCCAGCAGGCTGACGACCCGGTTTTTGGCAAAGCGGTCGGCCACTTCCATCAGCCGCCCGGTTGCCCAGTCAAAATCCTCACCGACCAGATTGATCTGTGCCAGCGGGTCGCGGTGATGGGCATCAAACCCGGCGGAAATCAGGATGAGATCCGGGGAAAAATCATTGAGCGCCGTCAGCACCCGCGATTTGAACGCCTCGCGGAAATGGTCCGAGCCGCTATTGGCCGACAGCGGCGCATTGACGATGGTGTTGTGCGGCCCGACCTCATCCTTCTTGCCGGTCCAGGGATAAAGCGGCATCTGGTGGGTGGAACAGAACAGCACGGATGGATCGTCCCAGAAAATATCCTGGGTGCCGTTGCCGTGATGCACATCCCAATCGACGATGGCGACCCGCTCGACGCCATAGACCTGCTGGGCATGGCGGGCAGCGATGGCGATGGTATTGAACAGGCAAAAGCCCATCGCCTTGGTTTTTTCCGCATGATGGCCGGGCGGACGGCCCGCCACGAACACATTGTCGGCAGCACCGGTCATCACGTCGTCCACGGCGGCCATCGCCCCACCGATGGCGGTCAGGGCGCATTGCAGGCTTTTCTGCGAGGCATAGGTATCGGCCTCCAGCTGGTTGATCCGGTCGTCCTCCTCCGGCACCTGCCGCATGACAGCGATGAAATGCTCTTCCGGATGGGCCAGCATGACAGCATCCTCATTGGCCTGCTGCGCCTGATGGCGCTCCAGGGCGGAAAAATTCGGATGCTCCAGGGCGATATTCAGCGAGCGCAGCCGGTCGGCCCGTTCAGGATGGCCTTCTGGCGTGTTGTGTTCCAGAAAGATCGGGTTCTCATAGAGCCGGGTTGTCATGACGCATCCTCCTGCCGCGCCAAACTTGCGCGACCAATCTCTTTTCCATTACATGAGCGATCACGGCATGGAGGGCAAGGGCAATGGCGAAAAGAGAACGGCTTGATGTAACCGAAACGCTGATCGGCCTGCGCGATGTCGGCATCAGCGGACGGCTGAACAACAGCGCGCTGCTGGCGCTGTGCGAAGAAGCGCTCCACCGCTTCTGGCAGGCCCGGCCCGCAGAAGAGCAGGAGCCGGACTTTCGCGCCACCAAATTCGAGGCGCGTCTTTATGAAGCCCTGGGACCGGGCGACGCGCTGCGCTTCACCGTGCAGGTGGACAAGATCGGCGGCAAATCCGTCGGCTTCGCCATTGCGGTCGAAAGCGGCAAAACCCGCGCTGCCGATGTTGAGATCACTTGGACGGCTGTGAACAAGGACAGTGCCGAACCGGTGGCGCTATCTGAAGCGCTCAGGGATTGGCTGTATCAGTGGCTGCCGTGAAATTATCTGAGGATACGGTCGAGTATGGTTCGGGTTTCCGCTGCTTCAGGTTCGCTGGCGTCTCCCTGCTTTTGCAGGGTAATCAGCGTCTTCCATAGCGCCCAGCCACGCGCCCGGTCCCATGTCGCTTCATCATGGACAACGGTTGCGCGAAACACTGTAGCGGTTACGGCATCCATGAAGGTCCAGGCGATAGCGAGGTCGCAGGCCGGATCACCCGTGCCGCAGCCGCCGAAATCAATCACGGCGGAGAGGCGTCCGTGTTTGAACAGCAGGTTTCCCGGAGCGACGTCGCCGTGCAGCCAGACCGGCGGTTTCTGCCAAAGGCTGGCAAGCGCACGGTCCCATAGTGCGGTCGCGCCGTCAGTATCAATGCTGGTGCCGAGTTTGAGTATGGCCGTGCGGGTTTCATCGTCATAGGTTGCGAGCAAGCCGCCGCGATAGAAATTATGAGGTCCTGCTGGCGGGCCGTTGGCACCATCGAGACCGTGAAGGGTCTTTAGGAAATCACCGAGATCGGCCGCAAATCGCCCGCTGTCGACGACCTTCGCCGACAAGGCCGTCTCACCGTCGATCCATCGATAAATGCCCCAGGCGAAAGGATAGTCATGGTCCGCACAGCCCATTCCAACCGGTTCGGTAATGGGAAGCGGCAGATGTGGCGCAAGCATCGGTAAAAAGCGTTGCTCCTTTTCCACCTGCTGTTCATAGCGTTGCGCGCTCGGCATGCGGATGATCATCTCAGAGCCAAGGCGGAAACTGCGATTGTTCCAGCCGCCCGGCACGACAGGTTCGATGGGCAGCGATGAAAATTGCGGAAACTGGTCAGCGATCAGGCGCTGCACCAGCTCCACAGAGATCATCAGTCTGTCATCCATAATCGCGCCCACCGCTCTGCTTTGCGGCGGCTATACGCGGGAATGATGACAGAAATTTACGCCCGCTTCGGCAGCAGCGGATAGCCAACCATCACGGCGCGGGCGGCAAGGGCGGCGATGGCGGCCTTGATCAGGTCGCCGGGCAGGAAGGCCAGCGAGCCGATCAGCACCTTGTCGATCGGGGTTCCAGCCACAAAGCTCCACCAGGGCATGCCGCAGGCATAGACCACGCCGATGCCGCCGAGGATGCTGGCGGCAAAGAAGCCGATTGTCTGGCCGCTGGCGGTGGAGGAGGCGCGGGCAAAGCGTTCAGCGGCAAGGCCGGTGACGAAAGCGCCGATAATCCAGCCGAAAATATAGCCGCCGGTGGCGCCAAACAATGCGTTCAGGCCGCCGTGGCCGCCCGCCAGCACTGGCAGGCCCATGGCGACCAGCAGCACGACCAGCGCATAGGCTAAGGCCCCGCGCTTGGCGCCGAGAATGCAGCCGGCCAGCATGACGCCCATCGATTGGGCGGTGATCGGCACTGGAATGAAGCCGAGCGGCACGGGCGGAATAAGCCCGAGGACAACAACGATGGCAGCAAACAGCGCAATCAGAACCAGGTCTCGCGTGGTCATGGTGATCTCCTCATCAGTCTGTTCTCTTTTCGTGACGGCGAATGCCGCGAGCGTCAATGGCCTCGGCGATGGAATCGGCCTCTTTCAAGGCCAGAATAAACAGCGGCCCCAGCATCCGGTGCAGCCGCACGGGAATGCCACGCGCCTGATGCGCGGCCTTCAGCGCCTCATAGCGGTCGGCGATATCAGGCACGAAGCGCAGCGTCAGCCCCAGCGCCAGGCTGATATCGGCGGCCCGGACCAGACCCAGCCGGTCGAGCGGGGCCAGCAGCCGGTCGAGCGTCTCCATGAAGGCACCAAGCGAGGTCGTTGCGGTGATGGCGGAGGCGAGAAACAGGATGGCGAGCAGCCTCAGCGTCAGCGTTGCCGAGGTGATAAGATCCAGCGCATAGATGTTGAACAGGCCAAGCGCGGCAATGCTGATCAGCATCGGGCGGATGCGCCGCAAGGCCGCCCGCGCACCAAGCCCCAGGCTGAAATAGAGCGCGCCGGTGGCGCAGGCTGCCGAGGCCTGGAGCGGCATGGACAGGCTGAAGGCAAGGCCAAGGCCAAATACCAGCAGAATGGCCAGTTTCGCCCCAACCGGCATCCGGTGCAGCCAGCTATTGCCCTCGACATGCAGGCTGTTCACCATGCGGCGATCTCGCGGTAGCGGGCAATGGCCTCGCTGGCCGGACCATCGAAGGCAAGCTTGGCACGGTGAAACACCAGCACCCGCGAAAATCCGGCGATCAGGTCGAGATCATGGCTGATCACCAGCGCCTGTTCCTCCAGCGCCTCGATGGTGCCAGCCACCAGCGCCCGGTTTTTCAAATCGAGCTGGTTGGTCGGTTCATCGAAAATCACCAGACCGGGCCGGGTGACCAGAACAGCGGCCAGGGCCGCCAATTGCAGCTCGCCACCGGACAATTCATGCGGGCGGCGGCGCAGCAGATGGGTTATGCCGAGCCGGGCGGCAACGCTGTCCACGGCCTCGTCCAGTGCCTTGCCTTTCAGCCCACGTGCCTTTGGCCCCATGGCAATATCCTCACCGATCAGCGGCAGGATGATCTGATTGGCCGGGTTCTGGAAGATGAAGCCGGTGCGTGCCTGCACGGCCTTGGCGTCTTTTACCGTGTCCAGCCCATCCAGCGTCACATGGCCAGCACTCGGCTTGACCAACCCATTGATCAGCCGGGCAAAGGTGGATTTGCCTGATCCATTCAGGCCGATGACCCCAATCCGCTGTTCGCCGAAGGTGATGGTCAGCGGCTCCAGGGCCACATGGCCGTCGAAACTGGCGCTGGCCTGATCGAAATGGATCTGCACGATGTCGTTACCCTGCGTTGACTGCCCTGTTCTATAGCCCGCAGACCGACAAAGGCAAATCCGGGTTTTTACCATTTACAGCCGCCTTGCGATTTGATCGGATGGGCTATCCGACCCATTCCCGAAGGACCCGCCCGTGACCTCATCCTTTCATCAGCCTGTCGATGCCGCTGAAGTGCCGCGTTTTGCCGGACATGCCACCTTCATGCGTCTGCCTGCCGTGACCTCGGCGGAAGGGCTTGATATTGCGCTGATCGGCATTCCCTGGGATGGCGGCACCACCAACCGGGCCGGTGCCCGCCATGGGCCGCGCGAGGTCCGCAACCAGTCCAGCCTGATGCGCCGGGTGCATCATGTCTCAAAAATCGAGCCGTTCATCCTTGCCAATATTGCCGATGTGGGGGATGTGACCGTCAACCCCATCGACCTGATGCTGGCGCTTCAACAGATAGAAGACGGCGTGGCGGCGGTGGTTGCAGCGGGAGCCCTGCCGCTCTGCGCCGGGGGCGATCATTTGACGACACTGCCGGTGCTACGGGCGGTGGCGAAATCTCAGCCAGTCGGGCTCATTCATTTCGATGCCCATTCCGATACCAATGACAGCTATTTCGGCGGCCAGCGCTTTACCCACGGCACGCCCTTTCGCCGCGCCATTGAGGAGGGCCTGCTCGATCCGAAACGCATGGTGCAGATCGGCATTCGCAGCTCCAATTACGAAGTCGATGAACATCAATGGGCCAAGGACCAGGGCATCCGCATTATTTATATGGAGGAATTCGTCGCCCGCAGCGTGGCAGACGTGATGGCGGAAGCCCGCGCCATTGCCGGTGATGGCCCGACCTATGTCAGCTTCGATATCGACTGCATCGACCCATCGATGGCGCCTGGAACCGGCACACCGGAAATCGGCGGCTTCCTGACCCGCGAAGTGCAGGCCATGGTGCGGCTGCTGGAGGGCGTCAATATTGTCGGTGCCGATGTGGTGGAAGTCGCGCCACCCTTCGATGTCGGCGGTATGACGGCGCTGGCCGGTGCTACCATGATGTTTGAACTGCTCTGCGTTATGGCGAAAGTGGTGGCGGATCGGCGTTGAACGCACTTTTTAAGAGAAAACCATCTTGAACAAAAAGAGAACATACCCTATCGTCAGCTTATGGCGATAGGGATAGACAACAGGACGGCACGGCGGATTTTTTTGGAGCGGCAGGGGCTTTCCCGGCCACCGGGGCGAGCGTTGAACCGCCAGGGCCTGCTGGCGCTGATCACCGATCTCGGCTTTGTGCAGGTGGATAGTATCGGCACGGTGGAGCGGGCGCATCACCAGATCCTGTTTTCGCGCCATCAGACCTACCGGCGCGAAGATCTGACGGCATTGCTGGAGCAGGACCGGCTGCTGTTCGAGCATTGGACCCATGATGCCTCGATCCTGCCTTCCGCTTTTTTCCCCTATTGGAAACACCGGTTCCGGCGCGAGGAAAGCCGGATTCTGGAGCGTTGGCGCAGTTGGCGCGAGCCGGGCTTCGAGGCAGCTTTCGAGGAAACCCACCGGCGGATTACCGAGGGCGGCCCGGCCTTGTCGCGGGACATGAAGGAAGGCGACCATAAATCCGGCGGCTGGTGGAACTGGCATCCGTCGAAAACCGCGCTGGAATTTCTGTGGCGCACCGGCAAGCTATCGATTTCCGGTCGGGACAATTTTCAGAAGATCTATGACCTGACGGAGCGCTGCATTCTTCCGGACCATTTGCAGGCCGAGGTTACGCATGAAGCGTTCATCGATTGGGCCTGCCGCGAAGCGCTGATCCGGCTGGGTTTCGCCACGTCAGGTGAAATCGCCGCTTTCTGGAATCTGGTCAGCCCGCAGGAGGCAAAACTCTGGCTCGAGACCCATCGCGCCGAGCTTGAGGAGATCGAGATTGCCCCTGCCGATGGCGGAAAGCCGCGCTCTTCCTTCGCGCTGGCGGATCGGCTGGAAACACTGACCACTCCACCAGAGCCACCCGCCCGCATCCGCGTCCTCAGTCCTTTCGATCCTCTGATCCGCGATCGCGCTCGCACCGAGCGCCTGTTCGGCTTCTTCTACCGGATCGAGGTGTTCGTGCCGGAGCCGAAACGGCAATATGGCTATTACGTCTTTCCGCTGCTGGAAAGTGACCGGCTGATTGGCCGGATCGATATGAAGGCCAATCGCAAAGCTGGCACGCTGGATGTGAAACGGTTATGGTTGGAGCCGGGCATCAGGCCCTCAACCGGACGGTTGGAAAAGCTCGATCAGGAACTGGCAAGACTTGCCCGCTTTACCGGGGTGGAGACGGTGAGCTACGGGGAGGGTTGGCTCAGTCCTTGAGCGGCTTGCCAGCGCGATCCGTGAGGATCTTCACAAAATTCACCTTGGTCATCATCATGTCCTTATCGGCATAATGGACAATCTCATCGGGAGAGCGGGTGCCGACCACCAGATAGACGCAATCCGCATTGGAGCGGTTTTCCAGGCAATGGCCAAGGGGAACACCGGCCTTGAACGTCGCTGCATCGCCCGGCATCATCTCGGTGACCACGTCGCCCTCAAGCAAGGTGGCAGTCCCCGTGAGCATATAGATGAACTCGTCTTCCTGCTCATGCCAGTGTTTGTGAGACGAACGGGAGCCGGGCGGCAATGTTTCCAGGAGCGCGCCGAATTGTGTCAGGCCGCCCGCATCGCTTAAGCGCCGTGCACTGTAGGGGCCAAGTTCAGCGTTGATGCCCTCGGCGGTGCCAATATCCAAGGCGGCGTTTTCAGCTTTGATAACAGGCATGGTTTCCTCAACCGTTTATCAGTTGTTCCATACCGAGAGATAACGCAAAAAAGGGTGTGCCGCCACACACCCTTCTTTCGCATAGCCATGGCAAAGCCGTGGCTACTCCTCGTCCGTATCCATATATTCCAGATAATGCGCTTCGACCTGCTGGATCGGAGATGCTGCTTTTGCCTCGTCGATGGCCGCCGAGGCGCCGGTTTTCACACCAGCTGTTTTCTTGGTCGAATCCAGGCTCCAGAGCGCGTTGGCCAGGGAGGCAGACAATAGCGTGCTGGTGGAATTTCCACCGGCAGAGCGCGAGCGGGGCGTGGTCGCAGACTCTACGGCAACATCTTCGACGCTGGACGCGCCATGAATGTAGCGGCTCTGATACTGTGAATTGCCAAGGCTGCTGTCGATCCTCATCGCAGGCCCTTTCTGTTCGCTTCGTTAACCCTTTATTAACGAACGAAGCTTGCGCGAGGCTTGCGTCAGATCCGGTTTTTCCGAGAAATTGTGGAGCCGGTAGGCATTTGCACTAGATCTAGTTTTATCAACATTTTCTACTGAAGAAAATACGAATTTCCCCACAATTTTGTTAGAATTTGTAAAGATCAATTCGAATTATACAACTATTCGGCGCGTGAGACCTGCAAGACTTGAACTATACTACGGTGGGAAGCTTCGCCGACAGTGCCTTCAGGCAAAGCTCGAAAGCCGTCAGGTCGCTATAGAGCTGATCGGCTTGCGCCTGATGGGTAAAAATCGGCCCGCCACGGCGTTCGACCCCGCCATGCAGCATAAGATTTTCGATCATATCGAAATCCTCCAATGACAGACCATCCGGCCCGCGCTTGCGCTGATCAGGACCGAGCGTCACCTTGCCCTGATAAAATCCGGCGGTGCGGGCATAGTGATTGTCGGTGATGTTGGTATAGGCAGCGACGAGCTTGCCCTGCGCGCACATATAGCCCAGCTCGAAAGCCGTGCCGGGATCGGCGGCAATGCCACGAAATGGGGTGAGATTGGCGATCACCCCATCGGCCCGGTTCATCATATCCTCATCGACGGCACTGATTTTCAACCCGAACGCATGCAAGGTCGGGGCCGGTTCAATGGAAATATCGCCGGGGCAGATCGGCTCGAACCCATAGGCCCGTGTCATCGCCGCCTTGGCATCGAGCACTTCGCGGGCATCGGCCAGAAACACTTCGGGACCGGCGAGATAAAGCTTCAGTGACATGGATTGGGTTCCTGAAAAACTCATTTCTCCGCGCAACCTTGCTGTGCGAGACCTTATGATGCGCGTATAATCATGGGTATGGCTAGGCTTCAGGCGATCTCGGTTTCCGAAATCTTGATGCCAAAGCCCTCCAGGCCGACGTAATGGCGTTCACGCGAGGCCATCAGCCGGATCGAGGTGACGCCGAGATCTTTCAGGATCTGGGCGCCGAGGCCGATTTCCAGCCATTCGCTTTCGCGCGTCTGGGCTTCCTGATGGGCCTCGCGGTCATGCATGCCTCCCCTGGCCGTCGTGGAGGCGCCAACCCCGACGGAGCCTTCGCGCAGATAAACGATAATGCCGCGGCCTTTTTCTGCGATCCGTTTCAGCATGCTATCGATCTGGCGGGCGCCGCCGAACACATCGGCACCAACATTTTCCAGATGCAGACGCACTGGAATATCGACGCCGTCGCGGATGTCACCGAACACCACCGCCAGATGCTGCATCGGATCCCAGGGTAGGGAATAGGCATGGGCCTTGGCCGGGCCATAAGCCGTCTGGATCTCGAATGTCGACATCAGCTGGATCAGGGTTTCCTTGCGCTGGCGATAGGCAATCAAGTCGGCGACCGAGATCTGTTTCAGCTTGTGCTTTTCGGCAAAGGCCGAGACCTGCGGGCCGCGCATCACCGTGCCGTCGTCATTGACCATTTCCGAGATCACGCCGATCGGCGGCAGGTTGGCCAGCCGGCAGAGATCGACGGCTGCTTCCGTATGGCCTGACCGCATCAACACGCCACCTTCGCGCGCCACCAGCGGGAAAATATGGCCGGGGCGGACGAAATCGGCGGGACCGACATTGGGATTGGCGAGATTGCGAACTGTGAGCGTCCGGTCATCAGAGGATATGCCGGTCGTGGTTCCATGCTTGAAATCGACGCTGACCGTAAAGGCTGTCGTATGGGCGCTGTCGTTTTCGGCGACCATGGCCGACAGGTTCAGCCGCTTGGCTTCCTCCTTCGGCATTGGGGTGCAGACGATGCCTGACGTATGGCGGATGATGAAGGCCATCTTCTCCGACGTGCAATGCACGGCGGCAACGATCAGGTCACCTTCGTTCTCGCGGTCGTCGTCATCGGTGACGATAACGATTTCACCGGCTTCAAAAGCCCGGATAGCGTCAACGACACGGGTCTGCTCATAGGTCATGATCGATTTCCTTACTTCAAACGACCGGTTTGGCCACGGTCGCGCAGATAATGATCCGCCAGCGCACACGCCACCATCGCCTCGCCAACCGGCACGGCCCGGATGCCGACGCAAGGGTCGTGGCGGCCCTTTGTGCGAATATCGACATTCCGGCCTTGCGAATCGATCGACTGGCGTTCGGTGAGGATGGACGAGGTCGGCTTGATGGCAAACCGCGCCACAATGGGCTCGCCGGTGGAAATCCCGCCGAGAATGCCGCCGGCATGGTTGGACAGGAAAATCGGCTGCCCGTCATTGCCCATGCGCATCTGATCGGCATTTTCCTCGCCGGTGATTTCGGCGGCACCAAAGCCATTGCCGATTTCAACACCCTTGACGGCATTGATCGACATCAGCAGCGCGGTAATATCCTGGTCCAGCTTGGCATAGATCGGTGCGCCCAGCCCGGCTGGTACGCCTTCGGCCACCACCTCCACCACGGCACCAACCGAGGAGCCCTGCTTGCGGATCTGGTCGAGATAGTCTTCCCAGACGGGGACGATCTTCGGGTCCGGCGCAAAGAACGGGTTATTATCAACCTCGCTCCAATCCCAGTTGGCGCGATCGATCTTGTGGGTGCCGATCTGCACCAGCGCGCCGCGGATGGTGACGCCGGGCAGAACCAGGCGGGCAATGCCGCCCGCTGCCACCCGCGCTGCCGTTTCGCGCGCCGAGGAGCGTCCGCCACCGCGATAATCTCGAATGCCATATTTCAGGTCGTAGGTATAATCGGCATGGCCGGGGCGATATTGCTGAGCGATTTCGCCGTAATCCTTGGATCGCTGGTCGGTATTTTCGATCATCAACGAAATCGGTGTGCCGGTGGTGATCATCGAGCCATCGTCCTGCGGCATGACGCCGGAGAGCACTTTGACCAGATCGTCTTCGCGCCGCTGGGTGACGAACCGCGACTGGCCGGGCTTGCGCTTGTCGAGCCAGACTTGCAGGTCTTCGAGTGTGAATTTCAGGCCGGGGGGACAACCGTCCACCACTGCGCCAAGGGCTGGACCATGGCTTTCGCCCCAGGTGGTGACACGGAAAAGGTGACCGAAACTATTATGCGACATATGCTGAAACCGGGTCCGCTTTGCCAGGGGATAAGCCCTGCCTTTTACAAGGCCCCACTCTTAGTAGAAAAGCTGCGAGCGTGAAAAGCCTTTCTTTGCGGCAATGGCGCAAAAACCGGAAAAGCTTTGCGTGAATTGGGGCTTATGACGCCATCTGGCGGTCTGTCTGCAAGGCGAAACGGCCGAATTCCTCGAAGGGGAGTGGTTTTGCAAAAGCGTAGCCTTGCAAGAGGTCGCAGCCCAATTCGCGCAGGATCTGGGCATGGGCGGTGCTTTCGACGCCCTCGGCCACGGTTGCCACTCCAAGAGAGCGGGCGATGTCGATGATCGAGCGCACCATGGCCCGTTCCCGGCTGGAATTGAGCAGGGGCATCACCAATTGCCGGTCGATCTTCAGCCGCTTGGGTTGCAGTTTCAAAAGGCTGATGATCGAGGTGTGGCCCGTGCCGAAGTCGTCGATCTCGATGTCGATGCCCAGCGCCTTGATCCGCTCGATATTGGTGGTGGCAATATCCTCGCTTTCATCGAGAAAGATCGATTCGACCAGTTCGAAGGAAATTTCGCCGGGTGAAATGCTGAGACTTTCCAGCGTCTCGATCAGCCCGGCATCATGCAGGCGGCGGGAAGAGACATTGACGGAAATCTTGGGCAGTTTCACCCCCATGGCGGCCCATCGCATCTTGTCCTTCAACGCCAGTTCCAGCACGATCTGGTCGATCCGCGCCATGACATTCAGGTCTTCCGCCACTTTCAGGAAGCTGTTGCTGGGCAGGATGCCGCGGGTTGGATGCTGCCAGCGGACCAGCGCCTCGGCGCCGACCAGTTCCATGCTGTTGGCGCAGAATTGCGGCTGGTACCAGGCGGTGATCTCGTCATTTTCAAGGGCATGCAGCAATTCGTCGGCAATGCGCTTCGAACTGACAATATTGGCCTGGAGATTGTCCGTGAAGAATTGGAAACAGTTGCGGCCCTGCCGCTTGGCCTCGTAAAGCGCCAGATCGGCATTGATCAGGATCTTGCGGGCATCGGTTCGCAGTCCCTTGGCCTCGGCAATGCCGATGGAAACGCCGCAGCGACAGATGAAGCCCTCGAAATCCACGGGTATGTTGATGTCCTGGATGATGCGTTCGGCAAGCTCGGCGGCGGCCTTGGCATCGATTGGCCCATGCAGGAGAACGACGAATTCGTCTCCGCCAATCCGCGCCACCAGATCGCCGCTGTTCATGTGGCGTGACAGAACCCGTGCCGCATTGACCAGCATGGCATCGCCAGCGGCATGGCCCAGCGTGTCGTTGATTTCCTTGAACCGATCCAGATCGAGATGCAGAATGGTGAAGCGGCTTCTGTTTGCCTGGGACTGCCGCGTCAGGCTATCCAGGGCGATATCCAGCTTGCGACGATTGGCAAGGCCGGTCAGTGGATCATGCAAGGCATTGAATTCGATCCGGTTCTTGGTCAGTTCAAGCTCGATATTGCGCGCTTCCGCCTCGGCCTTCGCCGTGCGCAATTCTTCTGTCAGCAGCACGTCGGCCGTCACATCGAAGCTGATGCCGATCAGCTTTTTGCGTCCGTTACGGTCGACATGCACCTGACCAACGGAGCGCACCCAGCGTGTGCCGCCCTGGTCCAACAATACCCGCTGGCTGGTGTTGAGGCGCGTATGCTGCTTTACCGCGTTGCGTGCGGCCTCCATCAACATTTCGTGGTCGTCTTTATGGATCTTGCTCAGCCACAATGCGTCGGTGATATGACTGCTGGTGGCCGGAATATTATAGAGATAGCACATGCGTTCGTCCCAGACGGTGTGGCCTGTGGAAAAATCATGTTCCCAGACGCCGCAGCCATAGGAATCCAGCGCCAGTTCAAACCGATAGGACAGGCTTTCCAACTGCTGCTCTCGGATGGACAACTCGTCCAGGGCCAGTTCCAGCTCCGCATTCTTGATGTCTGAGCTCTCCTTGGCAGCTCGGAGGTCATTTTGCATGGCGACATCGGCAGTAATGTCCCAGACGAGACCCGTCACCCGGTTATGCCCGGAGGCATCCGCATGGCTGCCGACGGAGCGCAAGGTGCGGATCACGCCGCTCTCCAGCACGACCCGGTAATCCTGGCTGTTTTCGCCTTGCTGGCAGGCCATAACATGGGCTTTCGCCTTGGCGCGGTCTTCCGGATGCACGGTTTCCAACCAGCGGGTCATGTCCTGATCGAGATCGCCGCCGCTGCCTGATCCATGCAATTGTGCGGCACGGCTGTCTTGATGGAGGGTCGGATTGCCGGTTGCAAGTTCCCACATGCCGATATTGGAACTGTCCATTGCCAGTTCGAAACGCCGGGTCAAGGCCCGGTACTTGTCTTCCATCTGCTGGAGCGCACGCCGGCGTTTGGCACGGGAGATGAAAAGCATTGCTATGCCGCAAAGCGGTGCTGCAAAAGCCAGATCCACGGCAACCAGCGTCATGACGAAATTACTGTGATCCTGCGGCTTCTGCTGCCAGCCTGCCCGGGGGCGGCCATACACTTGCAGCGTCCCGCCTTGAAGCGCCATGGTCAGTATTTCCGGGTTTTCCCCGGTGATGTTCTGCTTGACCAAATCCGGCCTGGCCAAATCCTCAGTCGCGAGCGACGGGCTACCAAAAACAGTGCGCGTACCGGATGCGGTCTGCACCATGACGGCAATCTCGATAGCCGGTCCGTTGCCGACCGGAGCGGTGGCGCCATCGGCGATGGCGGACTGGATGAATTTGGCGGTATCCAGAATGGCACGGACATGGATAGGGGAGGGCGTCACATCGGCGGCGGTGAGATCCAGTTGCAATTGCCCGTCATCCAGCAATAGCATATCCGTGTCCGAATCCGAACCGATCGTCATGCTGGTCCGGGGGGAGAGCCCTTGCTGCGTCCACACCTGTTCTATGACAGTGCCGCGGGCCAGCGCCAAAGCTCGAAATTCCGGACGTTCCCTTAGAATACCGCGAACAAGCCCCTCCGTTTGTGGCGAGGCCAAAGCGCCTTCAAGCGGTGACAATGCATGGACAAGATGCCGAAGCGCGAAGAAATTCTCCTCGGTTCTTTGGGTCATCATCCCGCTGACCCGCTGCAGGTCCGCTTGGACTTGCCTGCGCAATTGGCCGCGGTAGTCGGTGATATTGAGATAACCGATATAGGCAAGCAGGCTTGTCAGCAGGACAAACGCCAGGGCCAATAACGCCATCGCCACATTGCTGGAACGGCGTGTTTGGAGATCGGCGGGATTTACGAATTCTGTCATTATCCTGCCATACACATTATACCGAGGCATCGAAGATGCTCACACATCTTCGGCTGATAAGAATTTCTGATATCTCACATACATCTGAGACGTTGTACTCGGCTATTTATTCTGCCTGAAACATCTGATGCTATGCTTTGATCTT
This sequence comes from Allorhizobium ampelinum S4, assembly GCF_000016285.1. Classification (NCBI taxonomy): domain Bacteria; kingdom Pseudomonadati; phylum Pseudomonadota; class Alphaproteobacteria; order Hyphomicrobiales; family Rhizobiaceae; genus Gillisella; species Gillisella ampelina. The sequence continues at coordinate 865,107 of NC_011989.1, forward strand.
AGGTAATATGATATTGTAACGGTTGTTAATTTAGCATTTATATTAGTTGAAATCAGTGGGATTTAAAAGGTATCGTCAATAAAACGTGAGGGAGGGGATGGTGCTGTTCATGACTGAAACATTGGTGCAGGACAGTCTGCTGTGTTCAGTGGTGGGAATGCTTGCATCCGCCTTTGTGGATGGCTTTTGATCTGTTGTTTGCCGTTTGTCTTTTCGAAAAAAGTATGCAGTAGAATTTGCGTTGGGAAAAGTGGATACCGGTTTTCTACCCAATGCTGTAGAGCCTTGCGATACAATGAAAATTCTAGGCGTGACGCTATCCTCGAATATCGCGCTGCGCTTTAATGCCAAGTCATCGAAGATGCCCGTGCATCCTCACTTGACAAGAATTTCGAATATTTCAAATGCGGCAACGACTTGAGATATTCGAACACGGAATCCGAGCTGTCATCTTCAATGACAATTAGGACAAGTGCCGGGGATAAGTGCCGGCGAGGGGAAAATTCTGCCACATTCGGAGGCTTATTTGCAAGTACGTGACGATTCTAGACCGAAAGCAGGGGCAAAAACCATGCGCTTCCTTATCGCTATGCTGTTGCTGGCCGGCAGCCTGTTTTCGCCAGTGGGTGCGCTTGCGCAAAGCGATGACGTGGAATCGATCATCAAATCGATCAGCACCGAAAAGCTGACCCTGACGCTGGAGGATGGCAAAACCTATTCGGTGCCAGCGGAATTCAATTTCGACGGCCTGACGACCGGCGTCAAGGTTGTGGTTTATTACACCATGGTCGATGGCAAGCGCGTTGTGGACGATTTGCAGGTCGTGAACTGACGCCGATCTGTCAAAGCCAATTCAGGCTATTGTTTTCAAGGTCGATCAGGAGAATTTTGTCCTGGGGGATTGGCATGGCGCAGGCCTCGTTGGCATCGACATTGCCAATCAGCCGGAACAGGCTGCGGATAACGCCGCCATGGGTCACGGCCACGGTTGGCTGGCGGACTGAGGCAAGCCAGGCACCGGTGCGCCAGGACAGGATCTCATAGCTTTCAGCCCGTTGGCCAGGGGCAATGAAGTCCCATTTGCCCTGGGACCGCTGTTTGACCCGCTCCGGGTACAGCTCTTTCAATTCGCGGGTTGTATGACCTTCCCAGTCGCCAAAACAGATTTCCTTTAGCCGGTCGTCGAGCCGGTAACGCTCGGGGTCGAGCCCCATTTCGGTGCGGACCCGCTGCATGGTCTCGCGGGTGCGGCCAAGAGGGGAGGCGACGAAATCGAATGTATCGACTGTATCGCCCAGCACATGGCGCAGGGTTTCGCCATTGCGCATCGCCTGGCCACGGCCTGTGGCGTTCAGCGGAATATCCGTCTGGCCCTGAAACCGACCTTCGGCGTTCCAGTCCGTCTGTCCGTGGCGAATGACGTAAAGCAGCACGGCAGACGAACCTTCCAAGTCTTGTTCCCGGCCTTGTATCCGGGTCTTAATCCTTGACGACCGACATATCCGGCGCGTCCACGGCCTTCATGCCGACCGTGTGGTAACCGCAGTCGACGTGATGGACTTCGCCGGTCACGCCGCTGGACAGGTCCGACAACAGATAGAGGCCGGATGTGCCGACTTCGTCGGTCGTGACATTGCGCTTCAGCGGCGAATTATATTCGTTCCACTTCAGGATATAGCGGAAATCGCCGATGCCGGAGGCTGCCAAGGTCTTGATCGGACCGGCCGAAATGGCATTGACGCGAATGCCGCGCTTGCCCATGTCGACGGCGAGATAGCGGACGCTGGCTTCCAGCGCTGCCTTGGCCACACCCATCACATTATAATGCGGCATGACTTTTTCCGCACCGTAATAGGTCAGCGTCAGCAATGCGCCGCCATCCTTGAGAATGGCTTCTGCCCGCTTGGCGACAGCGGTAAACGAATAAACAGAAATATCCATGGTGCGGGCGAAGTTTTCGCGGCTGGTATCCAGATAGCGGCCGGTCAACTCGTCCTTGTCGGAAAAGGCGATGGCGTGCACGACGAAGTCGATCTTGCCCCACTTGTCCTCGACATTCTTGAACACAGCATCGACGCTTTCCAGATCGGTCACGTCGCAATCGCCTGCCATGAAGCCCTCAAGCTCCTGGGCCAGCGGCTCGACACGCTTCTTCAACGCATCGCCCTGCCATGTCAGCGCAATCTCCGCGCCGGCATCCCGGCAGGCCTTCGCTATGCCCCATGCGATGGAACGATTATTGGCAACACCCATGATGATGCCACGTTTGCCTGCCATGAGGCCCGAAATTTGAGCCATTATTTGCTCCTTGAGACTTCTATCGAACCTGCCTATCGCATAGGCCGATCCTTGGTTCAAGCTGTGCTACACCTGTCTTCATGGGAGAGAAGCAACAAATACTGTAAGGAGCCGTAACAAAGGGTGTGGCTATCACTGTGTGATTACAGCGAAATTCGGTTTACCCCGTCATTTTTCCGGGGGGCGGAAACTACAGGAAAAGCCCGTGCTTCATCACTTTCATCAGATCTGTGACTTTTTCGTCCGGTTTTTCCCAGAGCACGACCCTGATTTCGACGACCAGAGCGCCTCGTTCGTCCGGGCCGCTGGGCAGGCCTTCGCCGTCGATGCGGATGCTCTGGTCTGAGCCGGTCCAGGCCGGTACGGTAATGTCGAGCGGTCCTTGCGGCCCTTCGATCACCGTCTCGCATCCCAGCACGGCATCCTCAAGCTTGATCGGCACCACGCAGTGAATGTCATAGCCATCGACGCTGAAGGCAGGGCTTTTCAACACCCGCAGCGTGACCAGCACATCGCCTGTTAACATGCTCGGCACTTTCAGCCCCTTGCCGGACAGCCGGGCAATGCTGCCATCGGTATACCCTGCTTCCAGCGGCAGCCTCACCTCGCGTCCATCGCTGAGCTGGACGGAAATGGTGTTGTGTTGCAACAGGTCGTCAATGGCAATGGTGGCCTCGACCATGATGTCGGGGGCCTTTTCGAGAACCGGCGGCGCCGGTTTGCGGATGCGTCGCACCAGCGATGAAATCAGGCCAAGAACCGGAAGTGCAAAGCCGCGTGACCGGTTACCGTCTTCGCTCGCCTCGTCTTCACCTCGCCGCTGATCGGTCTGGCGCTGCTCGGTCTGGGTGGTGCCAAAAATCTTCGAGACGGCATCGTCTGCCGCATCCGGGCTGGCGGGGCGGCTGGAGGCCGCCGTTTCGGCGGTGTCGGGAGCCGCTTTCGCGGTTTCCGGTTTCGCTGCGGCCTGGGGCTGCGCTTGAGCCTGCGTTTGAGCCTGGGCTTTGGCCGAGGCGTTGGCGCTTGCTGTTGCGTCGGCCGACGCATTGGCGGCCTGGGCTTCGGCCGATTGCGCGCGGGCACGGGCGGCCTCAACCTTGACATTCAGCATTTCGGCGGCTTTTTCAGCCTTGGCCTTTTCCGCCTCGATGCGCGCCAGATCGGCCATGACGCGCTCCGCATTGGCCTTGGCCTGACGGGCGCGCTCGGCGGCCGCACGGGCTTCCTCGCGTTGTTGCATGATCGTCTGTTCGCGTTTCATGGCGTCCATTTTCGAGCGTTGCTGGTCGTAGCGGCTTCGTTTTGCGGGGTCCTTGAGCACATCATAGGCCTGCCCGATCTCCGCAAACCGTTGGGTTGCTGTTGGGTCCTCCCGGTTCTGATCGGGATGAGAGGTCTTGGCTTTCGAGCGCCAGGCAGCCTTGATCTCGTCAGTACCAGCATCACGCTGCACGCCGAGAATGGAGTAGGGATCACGCATTTTACCACCAACCAAATACAAGAGCGGTTCAATTGAGATCTGTCCGGGTCACGACATCGCACCCGTAAGGGGAAATATGATGTACCGTAACACTTTCAATCTGTTGCGGAAATTTCAGAACAAAAGATTTTTGCCCAGCAATTTCGCAGAAAGGTGAATCATTCACGCTCATACGCGGCAAGCATTGTCTTTATCTGTCTCGCCACGGGACATGATTATATTAGGAAGCAGATGCTAACCAGTGGTTACGCTTGGGGAATAATTCCTTGAATCAGGGTTTGATGCCAATGGAATTTACGCAATGGGTGCTGCCGTCAGCGGCTATAACCCTTAGTAAGTCATGGAAAGCCGGTGCAATCGGCGTTTTTACAGCACGGAATTGCTGATCTCAGGACTGCTTGTCGAAATTCACCAATTGCCACTGGCCATCGCCGGCCAGGCAGGTGCGGCCATAGAATTTGGCAATGCCGTCATAGGCATGGCGGCTGGTGACGAACACCCGGCAGATCACGCCATTGCTGCGATCCTCGGAAATCGAGTTGATCACACCGGCGCTTCCCGTTGTGGTATTGGCCCAGGGAACCGGGCTCGGACCCAGTTTTTCAAGATCGGCGGAAGAAACCGCATTGCGAACCGTATCCTGATCGGACCGCTTTTCCGGTTCGTTTGGAATGGTGCCGGTGGAAATCGACCGATCGACCTTAGGCGTATCGCCTCCGAAGTCCATGACGCCACCGACACAGCCGCCCAACATGAGGCAAAGCGCCGCCATGGCCATAAAACGACCGCTGGTCGCCCAGCGTCCCTTTCTGCATCGATCCGGCTTTGCTATGTCTCTCAAGACCTGTCCTGTCCTTCATGCGTCGTTGGCGGCGCGGGCATATGCGGAGCATTTAACATAATATGTCGCAAAATGAGTTAACAACCGGTGACTTTACCGATGAACATGAACCTTTTGGCTTGTTCGAAACGTGGCTCACGGAGGCAAAGGCCTCGGAGATCAACGATCCCAACGCTGTCGCATTGGCGACAGTCGATGAAAGCGGCCTGCCAAATGTGCGCATGGTGCTGCTGAAAGATTTCGATCAAAACGGATTCGTCTTCTATACCAACTTCGAGAGCCAGAAGGGTACGGAGATTCTTTCCCAAAAGAAAGCCGCGATGTGCTTTCACTGGAAATCCCTGCGACGCCAGGTGCGGTTGCGCGGCGAAGTGGAGGTCGTGTCCGACGCCGAGGCCGATGCCTATTACCAGACAAGACCGATCGGCAGCCGGATCGGCGCCTGGGCCTCGAAACAGTCGCGGCCGCTGGAGAGCCGGTTTGCGTTGGAAAAAGCGGTTGCCGAATATACGGCGCGTTACGCCCTGGGGTCTATTCCCCGTCCAGCCCATTGGTCGGGTTTCCGGATCAAGCCATTGACCATCGAATTCTGGCGTGACGGTAAATTCCGCCTGCATGACCGGATCGAGTTTCGCCGCGAGGCGCTGGGGCAGCCCTGGAACAAGGTGCGTATGTATCCTTGATCTCGCAAGGGCTGTGTTTCTCCGTGTGTCACGCAGCCGGTTTGCGTGACATCAGGCGAAAGGGAATGCCCGATGCCAGCGTCCGGACCGTGGCTGGCGTCTGGAAATGACCATTGAGTGAAATGCGCGGCAGGGCGTGCAAGCGCTGTCCGTCCTTTGCAAACAGTGTCGCGGGCTGGGTGGTGACTGCCAGACGGAAACCGGCCTCGCGCACCAAATCGATGGTACGCTGATTGACGCTACGGCCATCGCCATAGGGATAGGCGAAACTGACCGGTCGCGTTCCGGTCAGGGTTTCGAGATAATCGGCGCAGAGTTTCAACTCCTGCTGCACCGTTTCATCATCAAGCCCGGTTAAGCCTCGATGGCTGACCGTATGAGCGCCCAGGCTGACCAGCGGATGGGCGGCAAAATCGGCCAGCGCCTCCGAGGGCAGGATGGCTTTGGCAACGATGTCGCGGCTGTCTATGCCGACCTCTGCCGCCATCCCGTTTAGCCTGCCGATCATGTCTGCCTCGTTCATCGCCGTAATCTGGCTGGCGATCTGCCGGAACGCGGCGGCTTTGCGCAATGGCGTGTCGGTGGACAGGATGCGCCTCCTGCCGTCGAAGTCCCATTTCAGCTGCTCAGCCTTGCGGGTCAGGGCAGCAAGGGTTTCCCACCAGAGGCCATGGCTGCGCTCGCTGAGGCCCTGGCAGACAAAAACCGTGAAGGGCGCATCGAACCGCTCGAAGATCGGCAGGGCGAAGTCACGGCTGCTGTAATAGGCATCATCAAGAGTAAAGGCCGCAAACGGCCTTTGACCTGGCCCTGTGGCAAGCCGTGCGGGCACATCTTCCAGGCGGATGAATTCGTAATTTTCCCGCCACAGGGCGCGAAGGGCAGTATCCAGGAATTTGGGGGTGATTTCCAGATGCCGGTTGGGGTCGGGTCTCAGAGGAAGATATGGGCGCACCTGATGCAGGGTGAAGATCGCGCCGAGTCCGCGCGCATCCTTCCACGCACCGAACCTGCGCGCCATCCCCGCCGCGACCAGTCCGCCCGCGATCAGCCCCTGCTTGAAAATAGTCCCATCCATACGTGGTTTTCCGGCAGCCGCGGCTGCGCTGTCTTTGAAAAAAGATGCTCTATAACAGGTGTCCGGAATGGACCGGATCGGTTTAATCGAATGGGCAGTCCCATCCGGCCCAAAGGGTTATCGTCTCAATACATGCCAGATTAATGGTACGGATTTAAGGAATTGTGCATCGGCTCCGGTTTTAAGCCCGACTCCGGCGATTAAACTGTTGTTCTCAGGATAAAATCTATGGAAGAGCCTGGATCTCACCGGGTTTTCCTCAGGCTTCTCACCATCCAGGGCGCCAGCAGGATTGCCGGAGCAAGGCAGGCCAGGCCAAACAGGACGCTATTGCCGACCGCATGGCGCAGCACCTCCGGCGATGCCGTGCCGGAAAAGCCTGAGCGATTGGCAATGAGACCGGCCAGTGCGGCCCCCATGGCATAACCGGCGGTCTGCAATGTGGGCAAAAGTGCTGAGGTCCGGTCGCGGTCGTCAGGTGGGCTCGCCTCCATCATTGTCTGGCTGAGCGCCGCCCACGCCATGCCAAAGGCCATGCCCACGGCGATAAGCGACAGGATCAGTCCCGGTAGGTGACCGGTTGCAATGGCAAGCGTGATGCCGGCAAGGCCGCCAGCCTCGGTGAAGATCCCCAGCAGGATCAGTCTTTCTCTGGCTTTTTGGGTGGAGATATTGGCGGTGATTACAGCCGTTAGGCTCCAGCTGACCGCCATCAGCGCGCTCAACGCACCCGCTGCCATTGGTCCCATCGACCAGAGATGTTGCAGCGTATAGACGAGATAGACGCCAAGAGCCGCTTCGGAAAGTGGCATGAGCAACACGATCCACAGGCCAAGCCCGACCGGTGTTGACGCCACAAAGGCGCCCGCGGGCAGGATCGGCTGAAGACTGTTTCTGTCGAGCGCGACAAACAGCAGACAAGCGGCAAGCGCCATGCCGATCATGGTGTTTCGGGAGATCTCCAGCGCCGTCAGATTTGCGGCCAGCAGGAGCACCAGCCCGACCAGCAGCAGGCTCAGTCGGCCTATCGGCAAGCCACCCGGATTGGCCGGTTTTTTGCCATTTTTCTCCCCTTTTGGAACGGCGATCCTGGCCAAAATCAGAAAGACGATGCCGGCGGGGACGTTGACGAGGAAGGCTGCGCGCCACGAAATCGCCTCAGTCAACAGCCCGGCCAGTACTGGCCCCCCAAAGGCCGACACCGCCCAGACGGCGGCTTCGATACCGAAAATGCGGGCAATCAACCTGCGCGGGAACAGCGTCGAGATCAGCATATAGCACAGAGCCAGGACAGCGCCTTCCCCAAGCCCCTGCAAGACCCGCCCGATGATGATGCCCGCCATCGATCCCGCCAGACCGGCGGTTAGTGTTCCCGCCAGGAATATCAACGTGACGATAGCGAGCGCGCCTCGGGTGCCGACCCGGGCCTTGAGGCTGGCGCAACTTGCGCCTGCCACAATCGATGCGGCCAGATAAAGCGTGCTGGTCCAGGGCAACCACTGCGCGCCACCAAGCTCGGCAATGGCCGAGGGCAGGGCGGTTGAAACAAGGAAGGCGTTGAAAGCATGCAGTCCAACACCAAGGCTGACCATGACGGTTGCTGCTCCGAGGCCCGGGGCGAACAGATCGCGCCAATGCCCATTCTCCGGCATCGTCGCATCAGTCTCTGCGGATTCGGGGTTAATCTCCTGAATTTCCATATTTTTTCAGTCCTTGCCATCTGCTCTGGTCAATTGATGATCGCCACGCTACAACCTCAACCTAAGTTGAGGTAAAGAGGAAAAATGCGGATGCAGGGTTTGAGCGTCGGTGAATTGGCGGAGCGCAGCGGCGTTGCGGTTTCGGCTTTGCATTTTTACGAGCGCAAGGGCCTGATTCGCGCCCGGCGCACCAGCGGCAACCAGCGGCGCTACGACCGGGACGTGCTACGCCGCGTGGCAATTATTCGGGCGGCGCTAGCGCTCGGCATTCCCTTGAAGGAGGTCGCGGCGATCATGGCGGATCTGCCGCAAGGCCAGACGCCGGGCCGGGAGGACTGGCGCCGGATTGCGACACGTTGGGCGGACAGTTTGGACCGGCGCATCGCCATGCTCGGCAAATTGCGCAACGATCTCGACGGCTGTATCGGCTGCGGTTGCCTGTCGATGACGCATTGCAATATCTTCAATCCCCAGGATATGGCGGGCGAGCGCGGCGAGGGGGCTGTATTTCTTCTCGATTCTGATAGGAACGAAGGGGGAAACCCTGCAGATTCCACAGAGTTGCCATAATTGGGCAACTCTTCATTAACAATATTGGGCAAGATGAAGGCGTTGCACAATTTCCTGCCCCATTTTGGGTCTAATGCCAGCACGTCCTCGTGCCGGTTCCGTGAAGTGTTCGAGGTCGTTTTCGTGAATTTGCCGATGAATTTGCCCAAGTATTTGCAGTGTAACCAGTCTGGAGGCCGAATGAGCAGGACCCTGATCGCGCTATCGTTGTTTGTGTCGATCAGCATGATGGCCAGCCCGGTTCTTGCAGGCAGCGCCCAGCTTCTGCTGGATGCGCGCACCGGTCGGGTGATCGCCTCGGAAAATGCGGATATGCCCAACCATCCGGCATCGCTGACCAAGATGATGACCATCTATATGGTTTTCGATGCGATTCGCCGTGGCACGTTGAGCTGGGATAGCCCCGTGCCCTTTTCCAAATACGCCTCATCACGTCCGCCCACCAAGCTTCGCCTCAAGCCGGGTGAAGAAATTACCGTACGCGAGGCGGTGCTGGGCATGGTGACCCTGTCGGCTAATGATGCCGCCGCCGCAATGGCCGAAAAGCTCGGCGGGACGGAAGAGAATTTCGCGGCGATGATGACCGCCAAGGCGCGCCAGCTCGGCATGCCCAATACCACATTCGTCAATGCCTCCGGCCTTCCAGACGATCGGCAGATCACCACCGCCCGCGACATGTCCACCCTCGGCGTAGCACTGCTGCGCGACTTTCCCCGCGATTACGCGCTGTTTTCCACCCGCAGCTTTGCCTTTCGTGGCCGCACCATCAATGGCCATAACAATCTCATGTACCGCTACAAGGGCATGGACGGCATCAAGACCGGTTACACCAACGCATCCGGCTATAATCTGGTCAGCGCCGTGGCCGATGGCAAGCGCCGGGTGATCGGCGTGATCATGGGCGGCCGTAGCGGCGCCAGCCGTGACAATCTGATGGCGCAGCTGATCACCAAGAATATCGGTAAGGCATCCGACGGCAATTCGCTGATCGCCAGCGCTGCTCCGACCGCTCCTATTGTCATTGCCCAGACCACTGGCAGCATTCCCTTGCCGCTCGACCGCAGCGCCCCAATCGACCGCAGAGAGGTTGCTTCTCAGGTCGCCTCCGTCAGCGCGCAGGCCGATGCGCCGGTTCTCGGCTCCCGCTTTGGCAATGCTTATGCCGGTGGTGGCGCCAACAACGCTGCCGCAGCCACGGAAGCCCTGATTGCGGGCGCCCATCCGCGTCCCCTGAAGCCCATTCCGCTGCATCGCGACGGAACCTGGCAAATCCAGATTGCGGCTGCCGCCAGCGCCGAAGAAGCCATGAGCCTGCTGCAAATGGTCCGCGACAAGATCGGTGGGCCGCTGGCCGACCGCGATATCTATACCGAAGCCGTCACCCGCAATGGCGCCACCGTGTACCGCGCCCGCTTCACCGGCTTTCCCAACAAGGACGATGCTCAAAGCGCCTGTGAGCGGCTGGTGAAAAGCAGCTATGATTGCGTGCTGATGCCAGCGCGAGGCTAAGCCTTTCCGGCGAACCTGCTCTGATCTCCTATCCATATCCTTCGTGCCGTCTATCTCATCGATAGGCGGCACTCTCGTTTTCTAGCCAATGGATAGTTTTCGCTTCTTTTTCCATCAGCATTTTCGATGCCTCGCTATAAGACGAAGAGCGCCCAAATTTCCGTTGGATGGCGGTGCACATCCTGGGCTGTTCAATCTTTCTTGCCGCGTTGGTTTTCAGTCTCGACAATCTCGCGGAATCGCGCGATAAAGTCAAGAACAAATGGAGAACGATATGCTGTCTGATCTGATGGAGCGTTTTGAAAAGGCGTCGGCTACCTATGCAGCGGCCAATGGTGTCGAGCGGGACGAGACCTGGTTCCTGCTGAAATTACTGGAGGAAGCGGGGGAGCTGGTTCAAGCGGCAAACCGCGTCAGCGGTCGCGGTCGCCAAAAGGGCATGAGCGAAGACGAAATGCGCCAACTGCTCGCCGATGAAACGGCCGATCTTTTCGGGCATGTTCTGCTTTTTGCCCGTCATCACCGGCTCGATCTGGAAAGCGCGATCCGGCGGAAGTGGCGGTTCGATCCCAAGGTTGCGGCAGCGGAATGAAAATCCGCCCCGCGCCTTACGTTGCCAGTTGCGAAGATCTCAAAGGTTCAATGTATTTGAGACCTTAGCCTTGGTATCAGAGTCTGCGAAGCGTAAAGGGCGCACCGAAGAAATGTAGCCACATGCGCTCCAGGATATAGCCATGCGCCACCACGGGCGCCGTGGCGAAATCATAGAGCCTTGCATAGCTATCGGGTGAAACGGCTGTGACCAGATCGTTGCGAACCGCGAAAATTGCACCATAGGAAAACGTCCCGAGCAAATGCTTTTCGGCTTCGTCGGCAATGTGGTCCATGCGGCAGCGACGCAACATGTGCGCGGCGATATTGATGTAAGCTTCCATACCGCCGTTCAGCAGGCGGTAGACCGTGCCCATGCCCAATGCGCCATTGTCGATAAAGTCGACCGGACCCCAGGTGTAAAGCGAGAAATATTCCTCTCGGACCCGCGGACCACCCCGCAGCTTCGGGCGATACGCATCCAGAAATTTCTGCGGCGGTACATTTTTCTCTTCGACCCATGCCCAGGAGAGCGTCTGGATTTTCTCCCAGTCGGTCCAATTGTTCAGCAATTGCAGGAAGTCAGGACTGTGCGTGAAGGGGTCACCCTGAGCAAAGACCGTAAAATCGTGATTGCGCTGGCGCTGACCCATCATGTGATGGAGGTAGGTCTCAGATTCCCGCCCAACATTGGGACGTGCAATGATATGATTGGCACGCTCAAGCACCTGCGGCGATGTGATCTCCTCGCCCTTGTTATAGATGAAAATCTCGAAATTGCTGGGGACCTGCGCGATCCATTCCAACTCTTCCGCATAACGGGCAATGACGAGTGTGTGCACCTGTGAACTCCTGGCAAGATACGGACGCAGTTTGCACCGCGCGATAACCCGATGGCATGCCGTAGGTCTAAGGCCAGAAGCTTGTCTGTGGCTTGAAGCTTATGCGGAGTATCTGAAGTGCGAAACGCTACCAAACTTATAGTATTTGGCGTTCCGAAAGCGCGTTATGCAAAAAAGCCGCAGCATTGGTGCAGATCATCGATGACCAATGTTGCCAGCGCCCGAATTTCATCGGTCGGTGCCAGGAGATCGGGTACCATCACCGCCATCATACCCGCCGAGGCTGCCGAGCGAATGCCATTGTGGGAATCTTCCAATGCCAGACAATCGCCGGGTGCAATGCCAAGCCGCTCGGCAGCGGTCAGATAAGGGTCCGGCGCAGGCTTGCCCCTGGCGTAGTCGCCTAAAGCAATGACGTGATCGAACCGCTCTCGAATGCCAAAGCCGGCCAGATGGTGTTGCACTTGAGAATGTGCGGAAGATGTGCAGATAGCCCGTGGAATGGCCTTGGCATCCAGCATATCGAGCAGGGCCACGACACCCGCCTTTAGTTTCAGTTCCAGGGCGGTCAACCGATCAAAATGGTCCACCCAGACTGCCCGAAAGGCTTCGGCGTCGAAATCCGGCCCATAATGGTCCTTCAATAAATGCACGATCCCGTCCCAGGGTCGGCCCAGCATGCCTTCATAAACCGATGGCCCGACAAGCAGCCCCGCTTGCACCCCTGCCGAAATCACCGATTTCCGATAGAGAATTTCGCTGTCGAGGATGAGACCATCCATGTCGAAAATAACGGCTTTGGGGGTGCGGGGCAGCATGTGTCGCTATAGGTCCAATGAGAGTTCGCGCTCGCCGAGGTCCTGGCAAAAGCGCAGCAGATAACCGTCTGGATCGGCAACGACGAATTGCCGGTTGCCGACCTCGGTCATATCTTTGCGGTACCATTTGTCTTCAAGCGGCAGATAAAGGGCAATGGCTGCCTTTTCAAGACGATCAAGGATGGCTTGCACATCATCGACGCAGATCTGCACGTTCAGGCCGCGTCCGAACGGTCGCTCCAACGGCGCGTCATCAATCTCGAATGTCCGGCCAAGCCCGATCTGATCGATCATCAACTGCGCGTCACCGAGTTCAAGGAAGCTGAACCCTTCTTCCGGCCGCTCGTAACGCACGGAAAAGCCAAGCAGCCGAGTGTAAAAATCCCGGCTCTTGCGCCAGTCCGTGACTGCAAATTCAGGAACCAGGGCATTCCCCATTACGCCCGCGTACCACCCACCGTGATCTGGTCCATCCGCAGATGCGGCTGGCCAACGCCGACCGGGACCCACTGTCCAGCCTTGCCGCAATTGCCGATGCCGGTATCGAGTTTCATGTCGTTGCCGATCATCGATACCCGCTTCATCGCGTCCGGCCCGTTGCCGATCAGCATGGCGCCCTTGACTGGTGCTCCGATCTTGCCATCCTCGATCATATAGGCTTCGGTGCAGCCGAACACGAATTTGCCCGAGGTGATATCCACCTGGCCACCACCGAAAGACACGGCATAGATGCCCTTCTTGACCGAGGCGATGATTTCTTCCGGGCTCTTATCGCCAGACAGCATGTAGGTATTGGTCATGCGGGGCATCGGCTGGTGGGCATAGCCCTGGCGGCGGCCATTGCCGGTTGGTGTCATGCCCATCAGCCGGGCATTCTGGCGATCCTGCATATAGCCGACCAGCCGACCATTTTCGATCAGCACGTTATAGGCGGAAGGCGTGCCTTCGTCATCGACAGTGATCGAGCCGCGCCGGTTATTGATCGTGCCATCATCAACCACGGTCACGCCAGGTGCGGCAACCATTTCGCCCAGCAATCCGGCAAAGGCCGAGGTTTTCTTGCGATTGAAATCGCCTTCCAGCCCGTGGCCGACGGCTTCGTGCAGCATCACGCCCGGCCAGCCATTGCCCAGCACAACGTCCATGCTGCCAGCCGGGGCCTCAATGGCCTCCAGATTGACCAGCGCCTGACGCAGCGCGTCATCGGCGCCCGCTTTCCAGCTCTCGTCGCTGAGGAAGTCGGCGAAGGACATCCGTCCGCCTGTGCCGAAGGAGCCGGATTCCTGCCGCTCGCCCTGGCCGGTGATGACCGAGATATTCATGCGCGTCATCGGGCGCACATCGCGGACGCGGTGGCCATCGGCGCGCAGGATTTCCACCACCTGCCAGCTGGCGGCAATCGAGGCGGAGACCTGTCGTACCTTCGGGTCTTTGGCGCGCAGATAGGCATCGATTTCCGAAAGAAGCGCTACTTTTTCCTCGAATGTCGGGCTACCGATCGGGTTTTCGTCGCCATAAAGCCGGACATTGGTGCGCTGTGGGGCGCTGGCATAGGAGCCGCTATAGCCATAGGTAACGGCCTTGACCGCATCGGCGGCGCGATTGAGTGCCGATAGCGACAATTCACCGGAATGGGCGTAGCCCACCGCTTCCCCGGCCACTGAGCGCAGACCAAACCCCTGGTCGGTGTTGAAACTGCCGCCTTTCAGGCGGCCATTGTCGAAGGAAAGTGATTCGGCCTGGGCATGTTCAATATACAATTCGCCGTCATCCGATCCCTCCAGCGCCGAGGCGACGGCTTTTGACAGGCTGCGCTCGTCACAATCGAACAGGCTGATGAGGTCGGTGGTCATCGGGATCTCCTTGGCTTGTGGTTCCCATTTCATCGGCCCCATGTAATTGCACCTGACCGATGGGGCAAGGGCCGATGCCAGACCGCTCCGTGCTCAGGGTAGGGCGTCGTAGCCTTCGCCAAAGCCGTTAAGCTCGACGGGAATGCCGACCCGGTCCTGATCAGAGGATTCGCGCACGGCAAACACGGCGCTTTTGCCAGAGCGCAGCACTTTCATCAATTGATCGTCTATTTCCACTTCCACATAGCAGCCCTCGGCAAAGCAGCGGGTGAAGAAAGCCCGCCCGACATTGTTATTATCGACGTAAAGCTCCATGCCGTCCTTCAACAGCACGCCAAGCGGCGCCAGAATGCGCAGGATGCGAGCCTTGCGGTCGGCGGTCTTCAGCACCACCACGGACAGTCCCACTTCGGGGCGGTCCTCGGCAATCACATTCTGCATCAGGGCGCATTGCTCCTGCGAGGTACCGGCGGGCGTATCGCAAATGATCGACCAGGCACCGTGATTGGAGCGCACTGTGCCTGCCTGCGGCTGCTGTGCCAGCGCCGCGCCCGCCTGCAATGCTGTTGCAAACCCTGCCGCAAGGAGCCCCGCCGCGACAAGTCTAGCCCGCAACATTCTCTGGAAACCCATGGATACCTCTGGAATTCTGTTCAATCTTGTCATTCTCGCCTGCGCCGCACAAAGGATCAAGGGCCAAGGCCTTCGACATCCTTGCGCTTTGCGCGCTGTATCTTCCTGTAACCTGCGATGATCGCCGAAACAAATCCAATCTGCGATTATTGGCCCGACCGATAAAAGGCCTGGCCCAAGACTGGACAAGACGAAAATCGGAGATGGGCTGACTATTGACAGTCTCCTTTCCAGCCGAGTGCGGCATAATTGGGGTGTTTGCCTGTGTTGCGATCAGGGGCAGATCCAGTTCAGGTCCATGCGATGGCAAGGTTTCAGGAGAATCTTCTCTGGCATTTCCCGCAAAGCGCGTACTGACATTTGCAGCGCAGGGCCGGGAATTGCGCCCGTTCGGCCTGGATCTTGATGACGATCTCTGTGGGATGAGCAAAAATGCCGCAGCGGCATGGACGTACGGTTGTTGCGAAATTGGCAAAATTGTGATTTTAAATTAGTATCATATCAGGGATTGTGCGTTTGCCATTGATTTGGGTCAAACGCGGGAGGGAGAGGCAACCGTGATAAAAACTCTTTTAAAAGTGATGGCCAGTTTGGCCACGGGTCTGGTCACGGGGACGGCAAGGCTGATGGCAGGTCTGGCGGGAGCGATGGTTCTCTGTCTCATGAGTGCCGTCGGTGCGATGGCGGACCAGCCGGTTGATTGGCAGATCGACCTGCAACCCCATGCCAGCCCGGTGATGGAGCAGATCCGCTGGTTCAACCATTACACCTTGTGGTTCATCGTTCCGGTGACGCTGCTGGTTCTCGCTCTGTTGATCATCGTGGTCGTGCGGTTCAGGGCCAGCGCCAATCCGGTTGCGTCGCGCACCAGCCACAATACCGCGATTGAGATTGTCTGGACGCTCGGGCCGGTTCTTATCCTTTTCTTTCTCGCCATCCCGTCCTTCAATTTGCTCACCTATGAATTGACGATTCCGGAAAAGCCCGACCTGACCATTAAGGCGACGGCCACCCAGTGGCAGTGGAACTATGAATATCAGGGTGAAAAGCAGCTGGCTTTCGACAGCTACCTTCTGAAGGACCAGGATCGCGCCAGTGCTGGCAAGGAAGATCACAAGATTTATCCGCGTCTTCTGGCTGTTGACAATGAAATGGTCTTGCCGGTTGGCAAGACGGTTCGCATGCTGGTGACGGCAGCGCCTTCGGACGTGATCCATTCCTTCGCCATGCCGTCTTTCGGCGTCAAGATCGACGCCGTGCCGGGCCGGTTGAATGAGACCTGGTTCCGCGTCGACCGCGAAGGCCTGTTCTACGGCCAGTGCTCGGAACTTTGCGGCAAGGATCATGCGTTCATGCCGATCGCCATCCGCGTCGTTTCGGCTGACAAATACAATGCGTGGATGACGGCGGCCGCAAGCGATCTTGGCGCGGCCAACAAGGCTTTGATGGCAGCGACGGATGGCCCGAAGGCCGCCAATCAGCTGGCGCAGAACGTTTCCACAATGACCGTTTCGAACTGAGGGGAGTGAGGACAATGGCTGGACATACCGGCGAGGGCGCTCATGCACCCGAACATTCACACGATCATTCACATGATCACAAACCGGGCTTTGCCGCCCGCTGGCTGTTTTCGACCAATCATAAGGACATCGGCACGCTCTACCTGATCTTCGCCATTATCGCGGGCGTGATCGGCGGGGCGCTGTCGGTTGCCATGCGCATGGAATTGCAGGAGCCTGGCATCCAGATCTTCCACGGTCTGGCTGCGATGGTCTACGGCTTTGAGGGCGATGCCGCCATCGATGGCGGCAAGCACATGTATAATGTGTTCACCACCGCACATGCGTTGATCATGATCTTCTTCATGGTCATGCCAGCGTTGATCGGCGGTTTTGCCAACTGGATGATCCCGATCATGATCGGCGCGCCGGATATGGCGTTTCCGCGTCTCAACAACATCTCCTTCTGGCTGATCGTTCCGGCCTTCGTACTGCTCCTTCTGTCGATGTTTGTCGAAGGCCCTGCAGGTGCTTATGGTGTCGGCGGCGGCTGGACGATGTATCCGCCCTTGTCGACCTCCGGCCAGCCTGGCCCGGCGGTGGACCTGGCGATCTTCGCACTGCATGTGTCGGGTGCCTCGTCTATTCTCGGCGCCATCAACT
Organism: Allorhizobium ampelinum S4; assembly: GCF_000016285.1. Taxonomy (NCBI): domain Bacteria; kingdom Pseudomonadati; phylum Pseudomonadota; class Alphaproteobacteria; order Hyphomicrobiales; family Rhizobiaceae; genus Gillisella; species Gillisella ampelina. The sequence goes on from NC_011989.1 coordinate 882,165, forward strand.
TCATCACCACCATCCTCAACATGCGCGCGCCGGGCATGACCCTGCACAAGATGCCGCTGTTTGCCTGGTCGGTGTTGGTCACGGCTTTCCTGCTGCTTCTGTCCCTGCCGGTTCTGGCCGGTGGCATCACCATGCTGTTGACCGACCGTAATTTCGGTACGACATTCTTTGCCCCCGAAGGCGGTGGTGATCCGATCCTCTACCAGCACCTGTTCTGGTTCTTCGGACATCCGGAAGTCTATATCCTGATCCTGCCCGGTTTCGGCATCGTCAGCCATATCATCTCGACCTTCTCGAAAAAGCCGGTTTTCGGCTATCTCGGCATGGCCTATGCGATGGTGGCCATCGGCGCCGTCGGTTTCGTGGTCTGGGCGCATCACATGTATACGGTCGGCCTGTCGCTGTCGGCCCAACGCTATTTCGTCTTCGCAACCATGGTGATCGCAGTGCCGACCGGCATCAAGATCTTCTCGTGGATTGCCACCATGTGGGGTGGCTCGCTGTCCTTCCGCACTCCCATGGTCTGGGCCATCGGCTTCATCTTCCTGTTCACCGTTGGTGGTGTAACAGGCGTGCAGCTGGCCAATGCCGGTCTCGACCGTTCGCTGCATGACACCTATTACGTGGTGGCCCATTTCCACTATGTTCTGTCGCTGGGTGCCGTGTTTGCAATTTTCGCTGGCTGGTATTATTGGTTCCCGAAAATGTCGGGCTATATGTATAGCGAGTTCATCGGAAAGCTGCATTTCTGGGTGATGTTCATCGGCGTCAACATGGTGTTCTTCCCGCAGCACTTCCTGGGATTGGCTGGTATGCCGCGTCGATATATCGATTACCCGGATGCCTTTGCCGACTGGAACCGGATTTCATCCTACGGCTCCTATCTTTCAGGCGTCGCGGTGCTGATCTTCCTGTTCGGCGTGTTCGAGGCTTTCGCCAGGAAGCGTGTGGCAGGCGACAACCCATGGGGTGAAGGTGCGACCACACTGGAATGGCAGCTGTCTTCGCCGCCGCCATACCACCAGTGGGAACAGTTGCCCCGCATAAAATAGACATAAAAAAAGCCATCAACGCCGTGGATGAAGCCGCTGCGGCGTTGAGAACATGACAGGTCAGGACAGCATAATGGCAGCCATAGACAACAGCAACATCATCGGTCTGGACAGTGAGATCTGTCTGTCCGAAGCGGGCGCGAAGGATTTCTTCGCGCTTTTAAAGCCGCGGGTGATGTCGCTTGTGGTGTTCACGGCCTTCGCAGGTCTGGTGCTGGCACCAGGCACGATCAACCCCATTCTGGGTGTCATTGCCATCCTGTGCATTGCGGTTGGGGCTGGCGCCTCCGGCGCTCTCAATATGTGGTATGATGCCGATATCGATGCGGTGATGACCCGCACGGCGCGCCGCCCCATCCCGGCAGGCCGTATCCGTCCGCAGGAGGCGCTGGCCTTCGGCATCACGCTGTCGGTCTTTTCGGTCTCGATTCTTGGCCTCGCGGTCAATTGGTTCGCCGCCGCCTTTCTGGCCTTCACCATCCTGTTTTACGCTGTCGTCTATACGATGTGGCTGAAGCGCTCGACCCCGCAGAATATCGTCATTGGCGGCGCATCGGGTGCCTTTCCGCCGATGATCGGCTGGGCCTGCGTGACTGGTGGCGTGTCGCTGGATAGCGTCATTCTGTTCATGGTGATCTTCCTGTGGACGCCAGCACATTTCTGGGCCCTGGCGCTCTACAAGATGCGCGATTACGGCTCGGTCGGCGTGCCGATGATGCCGAATGTGGCAGGCGAAACCTCCACCAAGCGGCAGATGTTCGTCTATGCCGTGCTGACCGGGGTCTTTGCCGTGGCACCGGCTTTTACCGGGCTTGCTTCGCTCTGGTACGGGCTGGTGGCTGGTGTGCTGAGTGCCGTCTTTGTTGCCTGCTCCGTTGCCGTTTGGCGGATGCGAGAGGGCGATGAACGCATGGCACCGGCCCGCAAAATGTTTGCCTATTCGATCTTCTATCTGTTCGCGGTGTTTTCAGCCCTGCTGGTCGATCATTATGCGGCGAGTCTTCTCGCCCATGCGTCGGGAGCACTGTGATGGAAACGGTCAAACTTACGGAAGCCCAGAGGAAATCGAGACGCGGTCGCAATGTGGCGCTGGGCCTGGTGCTCGCTGGGCTTGTGGTGTTGTTTTACCTCGTGACGTTGGTGAAGATCAGCGGCATGGGACAATGAGCATGTTCTGATGCGTATGGTTCGTCATTCGACGATGCGCAGGCCGGAAATGCTCGATGTGAGAGAAGCGTTTAGCAGGGTTTTTGAAGCACAGACTGTTGACATACGCATACCATTGAAGCAGCGGCACGGGAGGAACGAGCCATGGCAGAACCGGGAGGCACGCAAGCGGGAGAGCGGCGCGGCAAGGGCAAGGACCTGACCGTGTTTTTCGCTTGCCTGGCGTTTGTCGGCGGCGTTACCGCCATGAGTTTTGCTGCGGCCCCGTTCTATCGGATGTATTGCCAGCTGACCGGCTATAACGGTACGACCCAGAGGGCAGAGCAGCCGTCATCGGTCATTCTTGACCGCAAGATGACGGTCACCTTCGATGCCAATGTCTCGCCCGGTCTGAACTGGGATTTCAAGCCGATGCAGGCATCCGTTGCCCCAAGGATCGGCGAAACCATTCAGGCCAATTATTCTGTCACCAATCGTTCGCCCTATCCAACCAAGGGGCAGGCGGTGTTCAACGTGACACCAATGGAAGCGGCGGTCTATTTCAACAAGATCGAGTGCTTCTGCTTTACCGAGACGGTGCTACAGCCCGGCCAGACGCTGGACATGCCAGTGGTCTTCTATATCGACCCTGACATCATGGCGCAGCCGGAGACCAAAAATATCGGAACGGTAACCTTGTCCTATACATTCTATCCGCATGGCGGCGAAAAGCCGGTGGCGGGGATTGCGCAGGACAAGGCCGCCGTTCAACCTAAGCTTTAACGGGCGGGTCCCGCTGTATCAAAGCGGCGGGCGCGGACCAGGAGCAAGGGTAGGAAATTAACAGTCTGTTCAAGAATTGCCATTTGCAGACGGCCAGCGGCGATTATTGGATAAACTGTAAGGGATGGAGTGATCGGCGGCGAGAGGCGGCTGATCATTTGAGGAGAGTTTTCAAGCGGGGATTGCTGACATGGCCGACGCCCATCAGAAACATCATGACTATCACATCATCGATCCGAGCCCATGGCCGATCCTGGCATCGCTCGGGGCCTTCATCCTGACCTTCGGCGGGGTCGGCTATATGCGCTACCTGCATGGTGGCTCGTTCAAGCTGTTTGGCATGGAGCTAGCGCATCCATGGCTGTTCTACATTGGTCTTGCCATCATCCTGTTCACCATGTTCGGCTGGTGGGCAGATACGATCAAGGAAGCCCATGAGGGTCACCATACGCGGGTCGTGTCGCTGCATTTGCGCTATGGCATGATCATGTTCATCGCGTCTGAAGTGATGTTCTTCGTCGCGTGGTTCTGGGCGTTTTTCGATGCCAGCCTGTTTCCCCATGAAGCCATCCAGGCCTCGCGGGTCGAGTTTACCGGCGGGCAATGGCCGCCAAAGGGTGTCGAAGTGCTCGATCCCTGGCACCTGCCGCTTTATAACACCGTCATCCTGCTGCTATCGGGTACCTGCGTTACCTGGGCGCATCATGCCATGCTGCACAATGACCGTAAGGGCATGATCAGCGGCCTGACGCTGACGGTGGTGCTCGGTGCGCTGTTCTCCTTTGTGCAGTTCTATGAATATATGCATGCGCCCTTCGCGTTCAAAAGCTCGATTTACGGCGCGACCTTCTTCATGGCCACCGGTTTTCATGGTTTCCACGTGCTGGTTGGCACGATCTTCCTGTTGGTCTGCCTGTTTCGGGCGCTGAAAGGCGATTTCACCCCGAAACAGCATTTTGGCTTTGAGGCGGCGGCCTGGTACTGGCACTTCGTCGACGTGGTCTGGCTGTTCCTGTTCTTCTCTATCTATATCTGGGGCGGATGGGGTGCGCCGCTGGCGCATGGCTAGAGCATTCCAGCAAACGTGCGGTGCGGTTTTGCGTCTGGAAATGCTCTAACCGCCAGCGAGCTGGAATTAACAAGGGCGGCGTCAAGAGCGCCGCCTTCTTGTTTGCAACAGGGCTTAGGACTGCGCCGAACGCGGAATCGGGTGTTCCCGAAAAGACAGACGAAACACGAAACGCGAGAGTTTGTGTGGTTTAATCTGAACCTCACAAACTCAGGAGTGAAAAGAGGATCTCGACGCCATGGCCAGCAATAGCGATTTCCCGCCGGTCGAACCGGTCCAGGCCGCCCTTTCGGTTTCCTGCCCGCGTTGCGGACGTGGCAAACTTTTTCAGGGACTGACCAAGCTGAAACCCGCCTGTAGCGCATGCGGCTTCGATTACAGCAGCATCGATCCCGGCGATGGGGCGTCGATTTTCGTTATTCTGATCGCCGATTTTCTGGTGGTTGGCCTGGCGCTTTACACGGAGGTCACGTATTCGCCGGGATTGTGGGTCCATTTTCTGATCTTTGGACCTTTGGCGATCGGATTGTCGCTCTGGCTGTTGCGCACCATCAAGGCGCTGTTGATTGCCTTGCAATACAAGCACAATGCCCATCCGGGCCAGATCGACCGGGAGTAGGATGGGTGCGATGACGCGTGTAAGGCTTGCCGCAAGCGGCTTTCTGGTGCTGGTCGCCCTGGCGCTGCTGGTCTCGCTTGGCACATGGCAAATGCATCGTCTGGCCTGGAAGGAGGGCCTGATTGCCGATATCGAATCGCGCCGCCATCAGCCCCCAGCCAGCGTCGAGGACATCGATGCGCTGGCGCGCGGTGGCGGAGATGTCGATTACCGGGCCATGACCGCCTCCGGCACCTATCTCAACGACAAGGAACGCCGTTTCCTGGCGACCTATGACGGCGATGCCGGTTTTTACATCTACACGCCGTTTCAGCTTGCCGATGGACATATTCTCTTCGTCAATCGCGGTTTTGTGCCGGAGCAGAAGAAGGAGCCTTCGACACGCATGGGTGGACAATTGCTGGGCCTCCAGCGCGTCACCGGCCTGGCGCGGGCGAAACTGGCGGAAAAGCCCTCCCGGTTGGTGCCGGACAATGATATCGCCAAGAATGTGTTTTATTGGAAAGATCTTGATGCCATGGCCGCCAGCACCGGGATCGATACGGCCAAGGTTCTGCCGTTTTTTCTGGATGCAGGGCCGTCGCCGGTGCCCGGCGGCCTGCCGATCGGCGGTGTCACGATGATCGACCTGCCCAATAGTCACCTGCAATATGCCTTGACCTGGTACGGTCTGGCGCTTGCTCTGGCGGTGATCGCAGTTATTTCGGTTTTCAGAAAGAAAACCTGACGTCATTTCCAGAATCAACAATAATGTGGATATTGTCAAAATGCTTGAACCCAATCGGTTCAAGCATAGATGCGCAATCCATCTGCATTTTTACTTTGTTTTCTTCGATATGGATTGCTGGAATTTTACTGCTTTCAACAATCTCGAACGGGGGTGAGAGATATGACGATATTCTTAATTGCGACAGTTTTGGTCGTTCTTGTCATGCTGGAACATATCTACATCATGGTGCTGGAAATGTTTCTCTGGACGACACCGCGCGCCCGGAAAATCTTCCGTAAAAGCCTGCAGGGCGCTGAAACCACTCGGGTGATGGCGGCCAATCAAGGTCTTTATAATGGATTTCTGGCCGCGGGCCTGTTCTGGGCACTTCTGCATCCGCTGCCGGCCATGGGGCTCCAGCTCAAGGTATTTTTTCTTGGCGCTGTGGTGGTTGCTGGCCTATATGGGGGGAGGACCGTGTCGCGGCGGATCTTCTTCGTCCAGGCCGCGCCGGCAGCGATTGCCCTGTTTTTGGTTTTACTGGCTGGATAACAATGACGACTGCAATGGACAAAACGCTTTTGGAAACCGGCTCGGTAACCCGGTCGCCATTGACGATCCGGCTGTGCGGTCCGCGCGGTTTTTGCGCCGGTGTCGACCGGGCGATCCAGATCGTCGTGCTGGCGCTGAAGGGCTATGGCGCGCCGGTCTATGTCCGTCATGAAATCGTCCACAACCGCTATGTGGTTGAGGGGCTGGAGGCCAAGGGGGCTGTCTTCGTCGAGGAACTGGATGAAATCCCGGTCGAGCATCGCCAGCAACCTGTGGTGTTTTCCGCCCATGGCGTGCCGAAATCCGTGCCGGAAGATGCGCAGAAGCGCAATCTCTTCTACCTCGATGCCACCTGTCCGCTGGTCTCGAAAGTCCATAAACAGGCCATGCGCCATCAACGGCTTGGCCGCCATGTCATCCTGATTGGTCACGCAGGCCACCCGGAAGTAATCGGCACCATGGGGCAATTGCCCGAAGGCACCGTTTCCCTGGTGGAAACCGTTGAGGATGCCGCCGTCTATCAGCCAATCGATCCCGAAAACCTCGGCTTCGTCACCCAGACCACGCTGTCGGTGGATGATACCGCAGGCGTGATTGCCAAATTGCAGGAGCGCTTTCCAGAGCTGAAGGCACCTGCTGCCGACAGTATTTGCTATGCCACCACCAACAGGCAGGAAGCGGTGAAACAGGCAGCGCCCGGCTGCGACCTGTTCGTCACCGTCGGCGCTCCCAATTCATCCAATTCCAAGCGGCTGGTGGAAGTGGCGTTGAAAGCTGGCGCCAAGCGCTCCATCCTGGTGCAGCGCGCCAGCGAGTTGGACTGGGACGCCATCGGTGAGATCCGCAGCCTTGGCCTGTCGGCGGGCGCATCGGCACCGGAAGTGGTGGTCAACGAAATCATCGAGGCCTTCAAGGCCCGCTTCGACGCGACAATCGAGCTGGCTGAATTTTCGATTGAGAACGAAAACTTCCTGGTCAACCGCGAATTGCGCTCCATCGAACTGACCCAGGACGACATGGCCTTCGTCAACGGGTGATGCAAGGCCTAGTCGGAAAGGCCCTGTTCACTTGCTGGCCAGCAACTCTGGCAGTTCTTCCAGCAAAGCGTCGCGCGCCCGACCCCCAGGGGTGATCTGGTCTTTTTTCTCATCCTGAATGAGACGGGCAAACACATAGGTCTGTTTGCCTTTGCTGGCCCAGCCGACATACCAGCCCCATCCACGGCTATAATCGAACGCGGTGTCCGAAAGACGAGGGAAGGCCGCGCCGGTTTTACCGTGCACGGTCCAGCCATCGGCGATCTGGCGTTGCTCAACGATGGCCAGTGTCTTGTCCATGGCTTCGGGGCGAACGGGCAGCTGATGCTGGACCAGCTTTCTTAGGAAGGCGACCTGTTCCAGCGGCGAAATCTTCAAGGAGGAGGCAATCCATGCCCGCTCCAGACCATTGTTTTTGCCAGGATCGCCGGAAAAATCGGCATTGCCATAGGCAAATTTCGTCGCATAATCACGAAGCTTGTCTTGCCCAAGCGTCCTGGTGATCTGCTGGGAATACCAGACGACGGAGTATTTCATCCAGCGCACCGGATCGGTCGGCTGTTTCCAATTGTCGCCGCCCCAATCCACATAACCCTGTTTAAACGGCAGGGTCGGATTATGCTCGTCCTTCAGGTAAGTGGCATCATAGCCTATCACGCTGAGGGCGACCTTGAAGGTGGAAGCGGGCGTGACACGCTCCGCACAATTGCCGTCCTGGACCAAGGTCTTCCCGGTTTTGCTATCGGCAATGACCGTGCAAATCGTTCCAGCCTGCGCCGTGGACGCTAAAAAGCTGGCTGCGATCAGTGTCAGCGCGATTTGCCCTAATTTCACAGCCTGTTCCTCTTCTCGATTGCGACGAAAGTCCGCTATTGTCGCGGGATTACCATGGCAATCGGAAAATATCGGCAGCATTATGGTTGGTAATGATCTGCGTTGGTTGCTGCCTGTGATTGCATGGAATAGGTGATCAGGTCATCCACATATCTGTTTGGGTCATCAGAGACAGCCGGTCGGTGTGGTAATCAATGTGCATCTGGTGATGATTGTTGCGCATGGCGGCCAGAATGGCCGAGGCAATGGCTGGGGCTTGTGCAAAGCCGCCCGTATTGTGTCCGCCCACCAGAACCACGCAGCATGCCTTGGATTTGTAGGTCTCGAACAGGCCGAGACCGGAAGGTGTCCAGGGCCGCACGCAGTATTTCAGTGTTTCACGCAGGCTGCCTGCCTCGATCAAGCTCTGATATTGCTCAGGAAAACAGGTGGCAGCGGTATCGATCAGGCCGTCATAGATGGTATTGAGAAGGTCCTCGTCGATATTATTGGGGTTAAAGCCTGTAAAGCCATAGCCTGAGCCGATGATGGCGGCGCGTTCCCCTTGTTCGCCCCAGCCGATGGTGACATTGGCATCTTCCGTAACATGGTTCTTGCGCGCCAGTTTCAAGGAATTGCGCAGCAGGCCTTGCGGGTCGGGCAGCGAGAGCCACGCGCCCAGCACGCCGCAAATCTGGCGGTGCGAGGCGGTCTTTGCAATTGCCGCGCCTGCATAGACCCCCGGTGAGATCACCAGATTGCCGGTCACGCGCTCGCCGGTGGAGAGTACGACATGATCTACCTGACCATCAAAGCGGGTCGGCATGCTGGTCATCTCGGTATTCCACTCAAACACGACCCCGCGACCCTCATACCGATCCAGCAAATTGGCCATGAAGCGATGCAGATTGAGGGTGAAACCCTGAACATAGACGCCCCCCGAAATTTCGCCAGCCTCAATGGCCCGGCGCAGGATGGGCTGCTCGGCGGCAATCTCGTCCAGAGAGGCATTTCTCAAGGTCGCGCCGATGCGGTCCTGGCGGCTTTTGGAGCGTTGAAAATGGGTGGCGTCCGAATAGACCCGCAGGATGTCGCGTTGCAGACCAGATGCGGCAAACAGCTCCGGCTCCCTGGCGATCCAGTCGTCCCAGAGGGGATGGCTCTCCCGATTGAAGCGGAAGATCGAGTCGTTATAGTTTTCGGCCAGCCAGCCCGGAACACTCTCGAAAGAGGCGATCCAATCGCGCTCGGCCTCCTTGAGGCTGCTGGATGGCGCAACGTTCCAGCCGCGCTCGGTCACGGGCCGTGAAAATTGCCAGTTCATGTCACCATGGATGTTACGGCAATTGTAATTGTCCATTTCTGACAGGGTAAACATGCGCGCGTCGCCACCGCCCGCACTGCATCCCAGCGATCGCCAATCGGTCTTGCGGCGCGGATCGGGTCGGGCATCGATGATCCGGACACTATAGCCTGCCTCAATGGCGTAATGGGCGGTGATCAGATTGACAATACCGGCACCGATGAATGTCACCTCTTCGCGCAGATCCGTATGGACGCCCCCGCCGAACTGATCGTTGCAGATGCATTGTTCGGCATCCCTGAAGGCGGCGACCACGCTGGTCGCCGGGCCGAGAACGGTGATCTGGCTGGTTGCCAATTGCCGCTGCCAGGCCTTGTCGGTTCCAGCTTCGCCATAAACCGCGACATAGACGGGTTTGTTGGCGGCGCGCGACCATTCGGCCAGCACATCGGCGTCCACCCTGTCGGCGGTAACAATCACCGAGACGGGATTTTGCCGCAGGAAACGCGACAGGTGCCGAGGCCCCTTGCGGACCAGGTCATGGCGGAAGAGCAAGGTATCCGTGGCCAGATCCTCGAGGATCTCATTGTCCACGCGCGAAAGAAGAAGAACATTCATGCTGGCCTCGGAGGGTTGGTGAGAAAAATGATCAGTTCATGACGACATAGATCGCGGTGCCGATCAGCAGCGCGGCCATGGTGTAATTGAACACGCGCAGATAGGTCGGATTGGACAGAAGCGAGCGGATGCCGACCCCGAAACTGGCCCAGAGCGATGAAGAGACGATGTTCACAGCTGTGCAGACGGTAAAAATCGCCACGCCGGAAGCAAGGATGGAGGTTCCGGTCGGCATGAAGATCGACGCTGTTGTTGTCGCCTTGACCCATGCCTTCGGGTTGATGAATTGAAACGACGCCGCCTCAATAAAGGTCAGGGGCTGTGGCGCGGATTTGGCATTGGCAACCCTGGCGCCGATCAGCTTCAGGGAAAGATAGATCAGATAGGCAGCGCCCGCCCATTTCAGCAGGGTTTGCAGCGCCGGAAAATAGTCAAACAGAATACCAAAGCCGACGCACAGCAAGAATGTCTGTACCGCGCAGCCCATGGCAATGCCCAGAATATGCGGGCCGGTGCGCGTGAAGCCGAAGTTGACGCCCGACATCGTCAGCATGACGTTGTTGGGGCCGGGTGTGACGGACATTGTCCAGTAATAGAGGGCTAATGCCAGGTACGAAATTCCGAGAATAGTCATGATTTTTCCAATCGCGGAGCTTCGCTGAAGCCGCGTTTACAGTGCTCGATAAAAATGGGTGTCGAATTATCGCAGGTTGCCGCAGAATTCCTGAATTCGGTGGCAGGCAGAGGTAATGGCGGCTTCATCCGTGGCATAGGACAGGCGGAAATTTCCAGCCTGCCCGAAGGCGGAGCCGTGAACGGCGGCGACGCCTTTTTCCTCCAGCAATGCGGTGACGAACTCTTCATCCGTCTCGATCAGCCGACCGCCTTCCGTCGTCTTGCCGAAGGTGCTTTCGCAGGAGGGAAACACATAGAAGGCCCCCTCCGGCAGTAGGCAGGTCAAGCCATTGGCCTGATTGAGCATGGAGGTGATCAGGTGACGGCGATTGTCGAAGGCGGTGCGAAATTGCACCAGATGGTCCTGCGGTCCATCCATGGCGGCGACGGCGGCCCATTGGGCAATCGAGCAGGTGCCCGATGTTTGCTGGCCTTGCAGCAGCACCATGGCATCGATCAGCACTTTCGGACCTGCGGCATAGCCCAGCCGCCAGCCGGTCATGGCATAGGCCTTGGAAACGCCATTGACGGTCAGGGTGCGGTCCTTCAGGCCGGGCTCGATCTGCGCGCCGGTGACATATTGAAAATCGCCATAGACCAGATGCTCATACATGTCGTCGGTCAAAAGCCAGACATGCGGATGGCGCATCAGCACATCGGTCAGCGCTTTCAACTCGTCATGGGTATAGGCAGCACCCGATGGATTGGACGGCGAATTCAGCAAGACCCAGCGGGTGCGTGGCGTGATCGCCTGTTCCAGATCCTCGGGCCGCAGCTTGAAGGCCGCCTTCTGCGTGGTGGCAACCCGCACCGGTACGCCGCCGCATAGCGAGACCATTTCCGGGTAGGAGACCCAGTAGGGGGCGGGAATGATCACTTCGTCGCCGGGATTGAGGCTGGCCCGCAGCGCATTGTAGATCACATGCTTGGCACCTGTGCCGACGATGGTTTCATCAACGCGGTAGGAGAGCTGGTTTTCGCGCTGAAACTTGCGCACGATGGCCTCGCGCAATTCAGGAATGCCGGCAACATTGGTATATTTGGTCTCGCCGCGCTGGATCGCAGCAATAGCCGCTGCCTTGATATGGTCAGGCGTGTCGAAATCCGGCTCACCGGTGGACATGGAAATCACATCGACACCGGCCAGCTTCAGCGATCGCGCTTTTTGGCTGATGGTGATGGTTTCCGACGGACGGATTTCAGACACGGAACGGGCAACTATCGTCATGATACAGATCTTCCTCACCCCTGTTGCATCAGAATGCGCAGCGGTTTGCGATAACGGGATAGACTTAAAATACGGGGTGGAGAAATGCGGACGGAAGACCGCTTCACCCTTTTGCGCGACATGCTCTAGTCGGGCATGACAGGCAGGGACTTCAAATAGTCGATATAGGCAGCGGGCAGAACATCGGCACCCGCCAGGATGTGGTTCATATAGCCGGTTCTCGGTTTGAGACCGTCCACATTATGCTTCAGGGAAATATAGGTGATGGCCTTGACCGTCGTATGGGTGCTCATATCGACGACATCGACTTCAAGCTGTTCATATTGTTGGGTTTCAACATTTTCATAGATATCGAGAATGTCGAAACCGGCCTGCGGCATCAGATTCAGTGTACCGAAGATATGGGCCGCAGTATTGGGCTGGATATTGGCGGCACCGGCTCCCGGAAAATAGGCGGATGGCTTATTGAATACCAATTCATATCCATCCAGACGCCCAAGTCCGCGCGAGACGGAATAGATGCCACCTTTATTCAGGCGCTCTTTCTCAAGGCGATCTACATCGAGATTGGACCCATAGGCGAAGTAATATTTCATTGCAATATATCTCTTCTATGGGTAAATTCTGATTCTGAGTATTTATCTCATATATCGATGATGATGATTACATTTATGTAGTATTACAGATTTCAATTTGTTTTTAATGCTTCAAAAATAAAGCAAAAAATACGTTGCAGATTAATTATGATTTCATTTGAAAACTGTCAATGCAATTTATGGGTTATATAAAATATTTTTCACCTTTTATATGTGACCATTTTTTGTGCCTCCATCCATGCCGGGGCTGGCTCTCGCGTTCGTGTCATTGTATCCCTGTGCGCCAATCAACCGGAATGCGGACCCGATCTGTGGCAGTTTATACCGACATCAACGAGGTCGACCTCAAAGACTTCCTCGCACACTATGACACTGGCGAACTCCTGTCCTTCAAGGGCATTGCCGAGGGCGTGGAAAATTCCAATTTCCTGCTGCATACGACCAAAGGTGCGTTGATCCTTACGCTCTATGAAAAGCGCGTGGAGAAAGATGACCTGCCGTTTTTCCTAGGGTTGATGCATCACCTCTCTGCCAAGGGTCTCAATTGCCCGCTGCCGCTGCCGCGCAAGGATGGCGCTTTGCTGGGCGAATTGTCCGGACGCCCTGCGGCGCTGATTTCCTTTCTGGAAGGCATGTGGCTTCGCAAGCCGGAAACCCAGCATTGCCGGGCGGTGGGCGAGGCCTTGGCGACGATGCATCTTGCGGCAGAGGGATTTGCGCTGAGGCGCGACAATGCGCTGGATCTTGCTGGCTGGCAGGCGCTGTGGCCAAAGGCGCGCGCCCGCGCCGATGAGGTCTCTCCCGGCCTTAAGGCGGAAATCGATGCCGAGTTGGTGCATCTGGCCGGGCAATGGCCGAAGGATCTTCCCGCAGGCGTTATCCATGCCGATCTGTTTCCCGACAATGTCTTCTTCCTTGGCGACCAATTGTCAGGACTGATCGACTTCTATTTCGCCTGCAACGACTTTCTGGCCTATGACCTGTCGATCTGCCTGAATGCCTGGTGCTTCGAAAAGGACGGCAGCTATAATATCACCAAGGGCAAAGCGATGATCGACGGTTATCTCGCGGTTCGCTCCCTGTCCCCGGCCGAGGTTGCCGCCATGCCGGTTCTGTGCCGCGGCTCAGCGCTGCGCTTTCTGCTGACCCGGCTTTACGACTGGCTGACCACGCCGGAAGGCGCCATGGTGGTGAAGAAGGAGCCGCTGGAATATCTGCGCAAGCTGCGCTTCCACCAAGCGGTCGAGACCGCTGCCGAATACGGGTGGCCGCAATGAAACATGTCGACATCTTCACCGATGGCGCCTGTTCCGGTAATCCGGGTCCGGGCGGCTGGGGCGCGGTTCTGCGCTACGGCGAGGTAGAAAAAGATCTCTGCGGCGGCGAGGCGGATACCACCAACAACCGTATGGAATTGCTGGCGGCGATCACCGCGCTGAACACGCTGAAGACCCCATGCGAGGTCGATCTGCATACCGACAGCAAATATGTGATGGACGGCATTTCCAAATGGATCTTCGGCTGGAAGAAAAACGGCTGGAAGACCGCTGACAAGAAGCCGGTGAAAAACGGCGAGCTGTGGCAACAGCTCGACGCCGCCAACCAGCGTCACAAGGTCACTTGGCACTGGGTCAAGGGCCATGCCGGTCATCCCGAAAACGAACGGGCCGATGAACTGGCCCGCAAGGGCATGGAACCCTTCAAAAAGGGCGGTGCAGGCTCGAAGCCAATCTTATAATCGCACAATCCCACAAGGAGTTACCGATGATCTATCACTGCGTTTTTCTGCGGTTCAAGTCGGCGGTCTCTGACGCTGAGAAACAGTCGATCTATGATGCCATCAGTGCATTGAAGGAGGTTGTGCCGGGTATGCTGGAGGTCCGCGCCGGTCAGAATGTGTCGCCGGAAGGTTTGAATGGCGGCTTTGTCGATGGGTTCATCGTCCGTTTCGAAGACGCCACGGTGCGCGATTATTATCTGAAACATCCCGATCATATCGCGGTTGGCGACCGTATCGTCGCCGCGACGGATGGCGGGTTGTCTGGCATCCTGGTCTTCGACCTCGAGGCATAAAAAGTGGCCGTCCCGGCAGGTGTAGGGTTGATCGGGGCGGCCCTATCAGGCTGATTGTGAGGGATCAGCTTGATTTGCGCATGGCATCGGCCAGCTTGTCGACATTGTAGCGGAACATTTTCTCATAGCTCGAAGCCGGGCCCTTGGGCTTGGACAGAGCTTCCACATAAAGCTCACCCCCGGATGTCGCGCCGGTTGCCTTGGCGATCTGCTTGACGAGACGCGGATCGTTGGAGTTTTCGAAGAAATAGCTCTTCACATGCTCGGTCTTGATCTGCTCGATCAGTTTGGCGACATCGGCGGCAGAGGCTTCGCTTTCGGTGGAAAGACCGAGTGGCGACAGGAAGCTGATTTTGTATTCGCGGCCCAGATACCCGAAGGCGTCGTGGCTGGTGAGGATCTTGCGCTCCGATTCAGGGATGTTGTCAAACTTGGCATGAGCATAGGCATTCATGTCTTCAAGCTTTTTCGTGTAGGCGCTCGCATTGGCCTTGAAGGCTTCGGCATCGGCGGGATCGGCAGCAGTCAGCGCCTTTTCGATATTGGCGACCCAGACCTTCACATTGACCGGGCTGTTCCACACATGCGGATCGGTCACGGTCTTGCCATCCTCTTCCATGGTGCGGGTGTTGATGCCCTCGGAAGCGACGACCGGCTTGCCCTTGTAGCCGGAGGCGGTGATCAGCCGGTCCATCCAGCCTTCCAGGCCTTCACCGGACACGAATGTCACATCGGCGGCCTTCAGAGCCTTGGCATTGGCTGGCGACGGCTCGAATTCATGGGGGTCGCCATCGGGGCCAACCAGGCTGGAGACGGTGACATGATCGCCGCCAACCTGTTTGACGACATCGGCCAACACAGTGAAGGACGCGACAACCTTCAGTGTGTCGGCAAAGGCTGGTGCGGTAGACAGCACCATCAGCAGTGGCAGGGCTGCGGACAATAACAGTTTACGGTTCATAATGATCTCCTGTGATCAGGCTTTCAGATGGGAACTTGGAAGAAACCGCCGGAACACACCGGAGGGCGCAAACAGAATGGACAGGCCGTAAAACAGCGCCGCGACCAGGATGATCGTCGGCCCGGAGGCCAGTTCCAGATGGTAGGAGGCAATCAGGCCGAGATAGCTGGCGACGATGCCGCTTGCCGCTGCCACCACCATCATGCCGGGCAGGCTGCGGCACCAGAGCTGGGCAATGGCGGCAGGAAGCATCATCAATCCTACGGCCATCAACGTGCCGAGCGCCTGGAAACTGGCGACCAGATTGAGCACGACGAGAAACAGGAACAGGAAATGATAGACCGGTCCACGACCGCCGACGGCCCGCAGGAAGCCGGGGTCGAGGCACTCGGTCACCAGTGGCCGGTAGATGACGGCCAGTGCCAGTAGGGAGAAAGAGGCAATGGCGCCGATCTGCACCAGCGCATCATTGTCGATGGCCAGGATCGTCCCGAACAGCACATGCAAAAGATCGATGTTGGAACCGCGCAGCGACACGATCAGCACGCCCAGTGCCAGGGATGTCAGGTAAAAACTGGCAAAGCTGGCATCCTCCTGCAACACGGTCGATCGGGTGACAAAGCCTGATAGTAGCGCCACGGAGAGACCGGCCACCAGCCCGCCCAGTCCCATGGCGGTTAGCGACAGGGACCCGGCGATCAGGTAGCCGATCGCAGCTCCGGGCAGCACCGCATGGCTCATGGCATCACCAACCAGGCTCATGCGCCGCAGCATCAGAAACACGCCGATCGGGCCGGAGCCGAGACCGAGGCAGAGGGAGGCGACCAGCGCCCGGCGCATGAAGCCGTAATCGGCAAATGGCGCGATCAGCAGATCGTAAGCGGTCATGCGGCAGGCCTTGATGTTTTCTGATCTGCCGGGCGGCAAACCTCGGCATCCTCGTCCCAGCGCTCAGCCATGGCGCGGGCCTTGAGCAGATTGGCAGACGACAGGGCGTCCTGGGTCGGACCCCAGCTGACCAGTTCGCGGGCGAGAAGCAAAGTCTCGGGGAAATGGCTGCGCACCTGGTCGAAATCATGCAGGACCGCAACCACCGTGCGGCCATCGCCGTGCCAGCCGCGGATAATGTCAATCAGGTCGCGGGTGGTGCGGGCATCGATAGCGGTGAAAGGCTCGTCCAGCAGGATCACCTTGGCATCCTGCAATAACAGCCGGGCAAACAGCACCCGCTGGAACTGGCCGGCGGAGAGCGCGCCGATATGGCGCTTCTCAAATCCTTCCAGCCCGACCATCGCCAGGGCTTGGCCAGCTTTGTCCATGTCGGATCGGGCGATGCGGCCAAAAGCGCCACTGTTACGCCAGGCGCCGAGCAGCACGGTGTCCAATACGCTGATTGGAAATCGGCGGTTGATGTCGGCGGCCTGCGGCAGATAGCCGAAATCTGTGCGTTTCAGGGTATGCTCCACCGTGCCTTCGGCGGGGCGCAATTCGCCAATGATCGCCTTCAGCAGGGTGGATTTTCCTGCCCCATTCGGCCCGGCAATCGCCGTCAGGCTGCCGGTCTCGATCACGCCGTTGACGTGATGTACAGCCGGATGCCGGTCATAGGCGACGGTCAGATTGGTGAGCCGGATCACAGGATTGCTCGTTGCAGGATAGGTCATGGCAGGGCCACCGCCCATTGGATGGCAAGCCAGGTCAGGCCAATCAGCGCCAAAGCAAAACCCAGCCGCATAACGGCGGACCGTGCCAGCAAACTGGGAAAGATGGGATCTTCGTCCTGCAAGGCCTGCACTCCGATCGTGGATTATATGTAATAACGTTACGTGTAACGATATAACAATAATGGCAAATCGATGGCAAGTGTTCTCCGCGGATGTGGAAGCCTTGTCCTGAACTATCGGCACTCATAAAAAAACCCGGAAGCATGAGCCTCCGGGGTCTTTGTCTTGATGGAACGCTAAAAGACAGCTTTCCAGAAAACCGGTGAAAAGAGAAAGCTTACAGCCGTTCCAGCATGGCTTCAGCCGAGGAAACCGTGGCCTGGCCGGGATTTTCCTCGATATCGAGGCTTTTCACCACGCCATTTTCCACCAGCATGGAATAGCGCTTGGAACGCACGCCGAGTGCGCCCGCCGACAGGTCCATGTCGAGACCGAGCGCCTTGGAGAAGCTTGCATCCCAATCGGCGAGGAAGTGGATCTTGCCCATGCCGCCACTATGCTGCGCCCAGGCGCCCATGACATGCCAGTCATTGACGGAGAGGACGGCGATCTCATCGACGCCCTTGGCCAGCAGCGCATCGCGGTGCTCCAGATAGCCGGGCAGATGGTTCAGCGTGCAGGTCGGGGTGAAGGCACCGGGTACGGCAAACAGCACGACCTTCTTGTCCTTGAACAGGTCTTCGGTGCTGATCTCGACCGGGCCGTCGGCGGTTTTTTCCTTGAATGTTGCCGCTGGAACCGTATCGCCAATTGCAATCGTCATGAAATCTCTCCTCATTGTGCTTGATGCTCAGTCTGTTCCAAAAGCGCAGCCCGCCAGCGGCCATTGACTGTCAGGGCTGCACTATAGGGCGGGTTGTTGCGAAGGCAAGCGGGGCTTCCATGGTCCGTTTGTTGCCGGCTGCCACCAGAATGTGCCAGGTCTTGC
This sequence comes from Allorhizobium ampelinum S4, assembly GCF_000016285.1. Lineage (NCBI taxonomy): Bacteria > Pseudomonadati > Pseudomonadota > Alphaproteobacteria > Hyphomicrobiales > Rhizobiaceae > Gillisella > Gillisella ampelina. Next base: position 900,051 of record NC_011989.1, read on the forward strand.
CGCTCACCGAATAATTGCGCGGAAGCTTCGGCAGGGCGATGCGCAGGGTGCGGCTATTGCCTTTGCTTTGCACTGCCTTGTATTCGGTAAACAGATAGCCTTCCGGTCCGGTCACCAGAATGCGCGGCTCTTCCTTGGAGCCATCGGGCAGGACCAGCGACACGTCGAGGCTGGAGAGATCGTGGGCCATCTCGAAGTCCGAGACGTAAAAATCCTCCGCAGCCGCCGCAGGCAGTTTGGATTTGGCCTTGTCGATCAGCTTAACCTCGCCGACATCGGTGGTTTCCTCGTGGCTGAGATCGATACTCAACTCCGCCTGAAACGGAATGCAGATATTGCGGCACATGCCGATGAAGGCCGTTAGCTTGAGGGGGCTCTGCCAATCCTCGCCACTGCTTTTCAAGGTGAAGGGAAACACCACGGCATGGTCATAGCCGACATCGCGCACGCTGCCGATATCCATGCGCTTGGGCACCGGAAAGCTCAGCGGCGAGGGCGTGACCTTCGCCTCCGGCGCTGCGGTCAGCTGCGGAGGGATTCCGCTGTCGCCGGGCTCGCGCCAATAGGTGAACCAGCCGTCATTCGGCTCGATCTGCAGGCCTGCCTGCCGGGTTCCATCCGGAGCCGGTGGCAGCACGATCACCCGCATCCGGCCCCCATCGCTGGTTGCCCAGTCGGAGGTGGCGGCGCAGGCATCGCCAAGAGGTGTCAGCGCCAGGAGCCCCGCAAAGAGCAGGCCGGATAGCGCAGGAAAAACCGGACGGTTGGAAAACAAAGGAAGGATCATGCGGCTATTTAGACCAGCCCTATCACCGCTGCCAATCACGCTTTTTACGGTTTTATCATTTTCGGTTGATTGATGCGCAACTATGCCCCATCTTGAAGACCATGGCTTAAGGATATGACTTGCGCCAGAAGCAGATATGAAATGCCGGGCGGCGCTTGGCAGATGCGAGGGGAATGCCCGGCACGACGGCGTATGATGTTCTTTTCCGATAGATCGGCGTTCCGAACAAACCGGAGGCAGCATGGCTTTTTCCACTTTGAAGTCTGATCGTGAACGTGGGTTTCTCGACGGCCATTTCCTGATCGCCATGCCCGGCATGGCGGACGGCAATTTTACCCGCAGTGTGGTCTATGTCTGCGCCCATACGACGGCTGGCGCCATGGGCTTCATCATCAACCGCACCCAGCCGGTCAAATTCGCCGATATCCTGCTGCATCTCGACCTGATCGACCAGAATGATGCGATCATGCTGCCGGACCATGCCCGCAACTTCCCCATTCAATGCGGCGGCCCGGTGGAAACTGGCCGTGGCTTTGTGCTGCATTCCGACGATTACCTGAGCGACAGCAGCATTCCGGTCAGCGACGATATTTCCCTGACCGCGACGCTCGACATCGTCCGCGCCATTTCCGATGGACGCGGCCCGGCGCGCGCCACGATGCTGCTTGGCTATGCCGGCTGGGGGCCGGGGCAGTTGGAGGCGGAAATCGCCAATAATGGCTGGCTGAACTGCCCGGCCTCCGAAGACCTGATCTTCGATCCGGTCCTCGACAACAAATATGACCGGGCGCTGGCTCTGATCGGCATCAGCCCCGCCACGCTTTCGGCAGAGGCCGGTCACGCTTGATCAGGGTTGCTGAGGTTTTCGGCGTAGCGGGCGAAGGATGCGGGGTAGCTTGAGCGAAGCGGGCAGGGTCATGACGATGACACCGGCCACGACCAGGACGAGACCGGCGAGCACGGTCGGGCTATAGCGTTCCCCAAGAAAAATCGCGCCGATGCCGACCCCGATCGGCACCCGCAGATAGGCCTGGGATGTGGTGGCGACCGAGCCCAGCGTGTGAACAAGCCGGAAATAGATCACAAATGCCAGTGCGGTGGAAAACACCGAGAGCGCCAGCAATGCTGCCAGTGAAGAGGCGGAGACCGCCAGCGTCCAGGGCTTGTCCACGACCAGACTGAGCGGAATGAGCATGGCCGCCCCACACAAAAGCGAGCCGGTAGCGGGCATCATCGGGTCAAGTCCCTTAAAATTCCGTCCGAAAATCGCGGCCATCGCATAGCAGGCCGATGCCAGGATGACGGCGCATTGCGCTAGGAGATCGGTTCCGGCGGAATGAAAGGCGTTGAAGCCGACGATCAGGCAGGTGCCGGAAATCCCCAGCAAGACGCCAAGCAGCTTGCGCAGGCCGACGTGTTCATGCCGGGTGAAGGCGACAGTGATCAGGAAGGTGAAGATCGGCGTCAAGGCATTGAGGATCACGGCAAGCCCTGCTTCGACATGCAGTTCCGCCCAGGCAATCAGGGTGAAGGGCAGGGCGCTGTTGAGGCAGGACTGGATGAAGAACCGCCGCCAGGTGGCGCTGTCGCGGGGCAGTGTCATGCCGCGCATCCACAGAATGGTAAGCAACAACCCGCCGGCCAGCAGGGTACGGGCGGCAATCAGCGTGATCGGTGGAATGGTCTCCACCCCAATGCGGATGAAACTATAGGCAGCGCCCCAAACTGTTGCCAAAGCCAAAAGCAGGGCAAGTTCTTTCAAAAGGACCGGTTTTTCCATGGACTATCACTTTCTGTCGGGATGGTTTGATGCGCCTTGGTAGCCCAGTCGCTGGCGACAATGCTTCGGCCATAACCGAAGTGTTGCATGATGACAGTCCGTCTTCAGCGGCCTATAGTGAGGCCATGTCGAACATCGCGTCTGGAAACATGCTGGCTGAAATTGCCGCCCTGATGGGGGACCCGGCCCGCGCCAATATGCTGATCGCCCTGATGGGCGGGCAGGCGTTGACTGCGGGCGAGTTGGCGCTGCATGGTGGCGTCAGCGCCCAGACCGCCAGTGGCCATCTGGCCAGGATGGTGGAGGGCCGTCTGCTGTCGGTCGAAAAACAGGGCCGTCACCGTTATTACCGTTTGGCGGGACGCGCTGTCGCTGCGACCATGGAGACGCTGATGTCGCTTGCCGCCGATGGGCCACGGCGCCTGCATCCGGTCGGCCCGAAGGACTTGGCGTTACGCTCGGCGCGCAGCTGTTACGATCACATCGCCGGTCGTCTCGGCGTGGCACTGGCCGATGGCTTGCAAACCAAGGCCTATATCGAACTGGGGGAGGAGGCTGTGACGCTGACGCCACCCGGCCAGCAGTTTTTCTGCGATTTCGGCATCGATCTTTCTCCATCCGCACCCCGCGGACGACCGTTCTGCCGCACCTGCCTCGACTGGAGCGAGCGTCGTCCGCATTTGGCCGGACGGCTGGGCGCAGCCATACTGGACAGGATGCTGGAACTGGGCTGGGTGGCGCGCCAGCCGCAGGGCAGGGCGCTGCGGATCACACAGGCCGGACAGCAGGGCTTTCGGGCGCAATTCGGGGTTACGGAAGACTGGATGGCGTGAAGAAAACCAGGGCCTGGAACAGCCCCGCCCACCGGTATGATCAAGCCCGCTTTGCTCGCTGTTGCTGGTCTTTCAAAAGACGCATGACCGCTTCCGGGCCGACCGGAGCGCCGTAGAGGAAGCTCTGGCCATAGTGGCAGCCCATCTGCGCCAGTTCGTCCCCATCGTCCTCGCTGGCAATGCCTTCCGCCACGACATCCATGCCCATGTCCTTGGCCATTCCGATCACCGAGCGCAGCAGGATATTGCGCCGCTCGCTTGTGTCGGTCACCAGTTCCCTGTCGAGTTTCAGCGTATCGAAGGGAAAGCGGGTCAGATAGGACAGCGAGGAATAGCCGGTGCCGAAATCGTCCAGAGCCAAACTGAGCCCGATATCCTTCAGCTTTTCCAGCACCAGCCTTGCCTGTTCGGGATTCTCGACGACGACAGATTCGGTCAGCTCCAGTTTCAGCCGGGCCGGATTGCAATTGACTCGGCTGAGCAGACTGCGGATGTCGGTATAGAGCGTGTTGTTGATCAACTGGGCGCTGGACAGGTTGACGGAGACGAAAATCGGCATTTCGCCTGTCTGTTTTTCCCATTCCACCAGATCCGTTGCCGCCCGCTCCAGCGCGAACATGCCGAGCGGCATGATCAGGTCGCAGCTTTCCGCCAGGGGTATGAATTCGGAGGGGGAGATCGTGCCGCGCTTGGGGTGTTCCCAGCGCATCAGCGCTTCGAAACCGGCCAGCTCCTCGTCATCCAGCCGCACGATCGGCTGATAGACCATGGTCAATTCGCCGCGCTCGACCGCGCGGGCAAGTTCGGTTTCCAACTGCAGCTTTTCCGAGACGGTGCCCCGGAAGGCCGGGCGGAAGGGTTCCACCTTGTTGCCGCCACCGCGCTTGGCGCGGTACATGGCAAGCTCGGCATCCGACAACAGCCCGGCAGCGCTTTCCTGCTGGTCCACCCAGGAGACAAGGCCGATGGAGGCGGTCAGATTGATCTCCCGATTGGCGAAATTGATCGGCACCATGATCGCCTTGTTCATCGCATCGGCGAAATCGGCGACCTTGGCCGGATCGCGTTCGGAAATCAGGATCAGGCCGAACTGGTCTCCCGAAAGCCGGGCCAGCGTATCCTGCGGCTTCAATAGCCGCCGCAGCCGCCGGGTCAGCGCGATCAGGATATTGTCTCCGGCGGAAATACCGAGCATGTCGTTGACCCGACCGAAATTGTCGATGTCAACGATCATGACCGTCGGGCGCACCGTATCGGCGGTGGCGGTCACGGTCAAAAGCGTCTGCAAACGGTCCAGAAACACTTCCCGGTTCGGCAAGCCGGTGAGATTGTCGTTGATCGCATCCTGCAACAGCCGGTCGACGGTGTTTTTCTGTTCGGTGACATCGGCAATCGTACCGATGCAGCGGATGATTTCGCCGTTGGCTCCCAATACGGGCCGGGCACGGATATGCAGCCAGTGGAAATGCCCGTCATCGGCGCGGATGCGGAATTCGTGGTTCAGCCGCCCGCGCTTGTGTTCCAGCAGCACATCCAGTGTGGCGCGAAACCGGTCGCGGTCATCGGGGTGCAGGCTGGGAATCCAGTTGCGGGCAGCCCCGTGCAGCGCGCCGTGGCTGAGGCCGAGCCGGGTGGAAATATCGGGAATGGTCACCACTCGGTCGCGGGCCACATCCCAGTCCCAAACAATGTCGCCAGCCCCAGTCAGTGCCAGGGATTGGCGTTCCAGATCGGAAAACAGGCCCTGGTTATAGCCACCGCCAGCAAAGGCGTGCTGCATGACGGTGAAGCCGATCAGCAGCACGATCAGCACCAGCGCGCCGCCATGAGCAGGCTGGATGATATCGTTCGACAGCCGTCCCGTCACCGTCATCCAGCCGGCAATCAGCCAGACGATGATCAGCGTCCAGGTCGGCACCAGCAGGATGGCGCGGTCATAACGGTTCAAGCCGAGATAGACGATCAGCGCGATCCCCGCCGTGGCCGTCAGCGCAAAGGACAGTCGGGCAATGCCTGCGGCAATCGACGGATCGTAGATTGCCACGCCAAACAGCAGCACCAGGCCCAAGATCCAGGCAAAGGTCGCGTAGCCGAGGTTCACATGCCAGCGATTGAGGTTGAGATAGGTAAAGAGAAAAATCACGAAGCCTGAGGCCAGACCCACCTCGGCCCCGGCTCGCCAGATCTGCTCGCTATGGGTGGTGATGCTGATCAGCTTGCCAAGGAAACCGAAATCGACGCAGATATAGGCGAGCACTGCCCAGGCCAGTGAGGCCGCTGCGGGCAGCATGGATGTGCCGCGCACCACGAACAGAATGGTCAGAAACACCGCCAGCAGGCCGGAAATGCCCAGCACGATGCCGCGATAAAGCGTGAACGAGTTGATCGTATCCTTATAGGCATCCGGCTCCCACAGGTAGATCTGCGGCAGGTTCGGCGTTGCCAGTTCGGCCACGAACGTCACCACCGCGCCCGGATTGAGGGTGATGCGAAACACGTCGGCATCGTCGCTCGGCACCCGATCCAGCGAAAATCCCTCGCTGGGGGTGATGGAAATGATCCGCTGCGAGCCGAGATCCGGCCAGAACACCTTGGAATTGACGAGACGATAATGCGGCGCGACGATGACCCGCTCCAACTGCTCGTCGGACACATTGGCGAGCGCGAACACCGCCCAGTCGCCCTGGTGCTGCGCTGATGAGGCACGCACTTCGATGCGGCGGCGGATGCCATCGGAACCGGCGGCAGTGGAGACCTGGAATGCCTCACCCTGATTGAGATGGATTTCCGTGGTGGCGGTCAGGTCGAGCGCCGTGTCGTCCCGGGAGATCTTCACCGGTTCGGCGGCATGGCTGATGTCCGCGCCAAACCCGGTCAGTGTCAGGACCAGCACCAGAAGGCCAGCGGCAAGCCGCAACAGGCCCGGGCTGGATAGGGTCTGTTTCTGCTCAAAAAATCGCCGGGAATTGGCCTCGGATGAGTATCTGAATATATTCATGAATAGAGTTTTTTGCCGGAAACGGCACCAGGTTCCGCCAGAAGCGAGTAGATCGCATGATCTCTCCACTGCCCGTTGATGTTCAAATATCCGCGCAACAGACCTTCCCGTTCAAAACCGGCCCGCTCCAGCAGGCGGATGCTTTTGTCATTGTCAGGAATACAGGCGGCTTCGATACGATGCAACTCAAGTTCCTTGAAGATATATGGTTTTGCCAATTGAAGTGCGGCAAACATATGGCCTTGGCCGGCGAAACGTTCGCCCATCCAATATCCGATCATACAGGCCTGGGAGACGCCGCGCCGGATCAGGCCGATGGTCAACCCGCCCATCAGCACAGCGTCGCTTTCGCGAAACAGAAAAAACGGCACGGCCAGCCCACAGGCATATTCCTGGGCATTGCGCATGACACGCGATCGAAAGGCGCTTTCGGTCAGCTCGTCCGGACGCCAGAGCGGTTCCCAGGGCTGAAGAAAAGCCCGGCTTTCGGACCGTAGCCTGTACCATTGATTATAATCGCCATTGCGCGGCAGCCGCAGCAGACGTGTTCCGTCACGCAGTTCAGGCCGTTCCGGCTGGCGCGACAGAAACCCGAACACAGACCGCGTCATTTGTCATACCCCCACCCAAACAGTTGCGGTTCCCACTCCACCGAATGCAGGAGGAATTGCGGGAACCTGCTGAAAGATATGGCTCAACCTCAACGGCCAACCCCAAGGCCAGATTGAGCAATCACCTCAGCCGCGTGCTGCCTTGAGCACCGTGTCGCGCGACCCCGAAAGGGCGGAAAGAATGTCTTCCATGGGCGCCAGCTGTTCGAGCGGGCCGATGGCTGACAATGTCGGTGGGCTACCGTCGAAGAACAGCCGTCCGGCAAGGTCCGTCAGCCGGTCGACGGTAATGCTTTCCAGCCGTTCCATCAGTTCCGGATTGGAAATCGGTCGACCATAGAGCATCATCTGCCGGGCGATCTGTCCGGCGCGCGCCGCAGGGCTTTCCTGACCCATCAGCAATTGCGCCCGGATCTGGGTGCGGGACCGGTCGATTTCCTGCTGCTCGATCTGTTCCGCCGATTTGCGCAGTTCGTCGATGATCACAGGCACCAGTTCCGGCAGGTTTTCGCCGCCGGTCGCGGCATGAATGCCGAAAATGCCGGTATCGGAAAAGCCCCAGTGAAAGGCATAGACCGAATAACAGAGACCGCGAAACTCGCGTACTTCCTGAAACAGCCGGGAGGACATGCCGCCGCCGAGGATATTGGCCAGAATCTGCGAGGCATAAAAATCGCGCGCATGATAAGCGCGGCCTTCGAAACCGAGCAAAAGCTGGGTGTCCATCAGGTCACGGCTTTCGCGCACCTCGCCGCCGGTATAGCGGGCAGGGGTGATGATCGGCGAGACGGCGGGCTTGGTTCGCAGCGTGCTGAAGCGGTCTTCCACCTGGCGCACGAAGCTTTCATGGTCGACGGCGCCAGCCGCCACCACGAACATCCGGTCGGTGGTATAGTTGCGGGCAAGATAGGCGCGAATCTGGTCGCTGGTGAAACCATCCACCGTTTGTGGCGTGCCAAGAATGCCGCGTCCGACCGTCTGGTCGCGAAAGGCGGTTTCGGCGAAACGGTCGAAGACAACGTCATCAGGCGTATCGAAGGCAGCGCCGATTTCCTGCAGGATCACATGCTTCTCACGGATCAACTCTTCGTCATCGAAGGCCGAATCAGTGAGGATGTCAGCAAGAATATCGACGGCCAGCGGCACATCGTCCTTCAGAACCCGGGCGTAATAGGAGGTGGTCTCGGTCGATGTCGCGGCATTCAGCTCGCCCCCGACATTCTCGATTTCCTCGGCGATCTGGCGAGCGCTGCGCCGTTTCGTGCCTTTGAAAGCCATGTGTTCGAGAAGATGGGCAATGCCATGTTCCTCGGCGGTTTCATCGCGCGAACCGGATTTAACCCAGACGCCCAGCGCGACGCTTTCCAGATGCGGCATTTTTTCGGTAACGACCGTCAGCCCCGAAGGCAGGCGGGTGCACTCAACATTCATGGTCTATCTTTCCGCGTTTCTTAAGCACCGGCGCGCGAGTGAGCGGAGATGAATGCCTCCACTACGTCGAGCTCGCCAGCAAGGACGTCGAAACGCTCCTCCCTATCCATGAGATCAGCAAGCCACGTCGGAAGCGCGGGGTCAATACCCGATGCCGATTTTACCGCCGCCGGAAATTTGGCGGGATGAGCTGTGGCCAGCGTCACCATCGGGCTTTGCGGCTTTTCGAATTTCGATGCGACCACCACGCCGCAAGCCGTATGGGGATCAAGCAGATAGCCGGTTTCAGCCAAAGTGGTGGCGATGGTTTTGGCCACGTCCTGTTGGGTGGCGCGCCCGGCCCGGAAGAGTTTGCGGATGGTTTTGAGCGCATCCGGCTTGATCTCGAAAGCGCCGGATTGCTTGAGGGACGCCATCTGCGAACGGATCTCACCGGCATTGCGGCCGCTGGCTTCAAACAGCAGGCGCTCGAAATTCGAGGAGATCTGGATATCCATCGATGGTGAGGTGGTGGCCATCACACCGCGCATCTCGTAGCGTCCGGTTTTCAGCGTGCGGGCCAGAATGTCGTTATCATTGGTGGCTATCACCAGCTTATCGATGGGCAGGCCCATTTCGCGCGCCACATAGCCCGCGAAAATATCGCCGAAATTGCCGGTCGGCACGGTGAAGGAAATTTTGCGGTCCGGTCCCCCCAGCGAAAGGGCAGCGGTAAAGTAATAGACCACCTGGGCCATGATTCGCGCCCAGTTGATCGAATTGACGCCGGATAGCTGTACTTTGTCGCGAAAAGCGACATGGTTGAACATGGCTTTGACCAGATCCTGGCAATCGTCGAAATTGCCCTCGATGGCCACCGCCCGGACATTCCCGGCCTTGGATGTGGTCATCTGCCGCTGCTGCACGGGTGAGACCTTGCCCTTGGGAAACAGAATGAACATGTCGATATTATCAAGACCGGCAAAGGCATCGATGGCCGCCCCGCCTGTATCGCCCGAGGTGGCGCCGACAATGGTGGCGCGCTGTCCGCGCTCGCGCAGAACGTGATCCATCAGCCGGCCAAGCAATTGCATGGCAACATCCTTGAAGGCCAGCGTCGTGCCGTGGAACAGTTCGAGAATATAGGAATTCGGCCCGGTCTGCACTAAAGGCGCGACAGCAGGATGGCGGAAGGTGGCATAGGCGTCATGGATCATCGCCTGAAGGGCATCATCCTTGATTTCGCCGTCCACGAAGGGTTTCAGCACCGCAAACGCGACCTCCTGATAGGTCTTGCCGCGCAGCGCCCGAATGTCGCGCTTGCGCATTTTCGGCCATTCGCGGGGCAGGTAAAGGCCACCGTCACGGGCGAGGCCTGCCAGAAGCGCGTCGCAAAAATTGAGAGCGGGCGCCTCGCCGCGAGTGGAAATAAAGTCCATGCCAGTATCCTCGGTCTAAAGGTCACGCCCGGTCTAAAGTTTCATGGCCGCCACAATGATTCAGAGTCTTGCCGATGCCTTGCTGAAAATTGCAACAAAGCACGTGCTAGCTGATCGATTTTTTGCCACGCCGCTGGTATAGACCATCGCCAACCGATAAGGAAAGGCTGATTGCGGGAGATTTTCCTGTTTCCAGACCGCATTTTCCACGCGGTGAGACGAAGTCATGATGCAGAAGGTGTGACCCGGTGTTTCAATCTATAATGCGCGGCTCGTCCGCCTCATCTCAGGTTAATAATTTGGCTCAGGTTAATAAGTCGGCTCTGGTCATTGTTCCGGTCCTGGCGGTTTTTCTGGCCGGTTGCAATACCAGCGGCTCCGGGGCCGGCTCCAGTTCTGGCGCCAGTGGAGGCAGCCTGTTCAGCTCCAATGCCACGACATCGGTCTCTGGTGCAGCCACGGCTGGCGCCCCGGCGGCGTCTTCCGGCGCTGTGGTCCAGGCCGTCTGCCCTAAGATCTCCCTGCGTGATGGCACGTCCTTCTACCGCACCTATGCCAAGTCGGGTTCCAAGGACCCGCAGGATGTGGTGTTCCAGGCCTCGCTTGCCGAAACCACCCGCGCCTGCACCCAGTCCGACACCACGCTGACCGTCAAGGTCCAGGTGGCCGGACGGCTGGTCGCCGGGCCGCAAGGTCATGCCGGATCGATCAACATGCCGATCCGGGTTGCCGTCGTCGATGGCGATACGGTGGTGTCCTCGGAACTGGTGCCGTTTACCGCCAACCTCGCCAGCGCCGATCAGCCGGCTCAGTTCCTGTTTAGCCGCGATATCACCATGGCTGCCAATGCCACGGCGGCGACGCAGATCTTTGTCGGCTTCGATGAAGGTCCGGCCAAGACCACAGGCAAGCCTTCCGGCAAAAAGCGTAAATAAGCCTGTCGTGACGCGGCAATAATGGGTCTTGCATCAATGAGTCCGGCATGAGGGTGACGGTCATTCGCAATCCTGTGGCGGGCGGTGCTCACGCATGGCCTGCCACGGCCCGTGCCCTTGCGGAGATTTTTCCCGGCTATTCGCTGGTCGAAACCGTCAAGGGCATGACGGGTCCCCAGGTGCGTGCCGCCGTCACGCCGGAAACCGATCTGGTGCTGGTGGTGGGTGGCGATGGCACGGTTGGCCAGGCCGTGGATGGGCTGCTGACGTCGCTTTATCCGAAAACCGCCTTTGCCTTCTTGCCGGGTGGCACGGGCGCGGATTTTTCCCGTAATTTCGATTGGCCCGCAACCATTGAGCGCCAATTGCAGGCGATTGCTACGGCCGCCCCGCGCCGTATCGATGTCGGAGTTCTGCAAAGCCATGTGGGCGGTGGCGAGGTGAAGACCACGCACTTCGTCAATGTCTCCAGTACCGGCGTCTCGGGTGAGATCGTCGCGGCGATCGAGGCAAACCGTGGACCCTCGCGTCTGCCGGCTTTCCTGCGCTACCGGCTGATGTCATTGGGGCGCATCGCCCGCTACAAGGGAGCGGCCCTGCGCATTTCGGTGGATGGAAGATGCGTTTATGACGGCGCGGTTCTTGTGGCCGCCGTTACCAATGGCAGTTGGTTTGGCGCCGGAGTGCGCGCCGCGCCGCAGGCTTTGCTGGACGATGGCCAGCTCGATCTGGTCTTTGCACGCCATTGCGGCGCCATTGGCAATCTGAAGATCTTTGCGGCTTTCGCCAATGGCAGTCCGGCGAATTCGTCCGCGATCAAGACCCATCGCGGCCAGGTGATCGACATCGAGCCGCACGGCAAGATCCCCATGGCCGAGGCCGATGGCGAAGTGATCAGGCCTGGCGCATTGCGCTTCAGCATTCTGCCGCAAGCGCTCACCGTTCGCCTCCCGCCAGCAGTGGCGCCTGGGTGAATGAGCGCAGGCGCTTTCAAAATGCTGGAAGCGAGCTTTAGATCACATGGTCCCATTCGGCCATGGCGTCTATGACCGCTGGCAGGTCCATCATTCGGGCGATCACGGTTTCGGCCCCGGCTTCGGTCAGGCGGTCGGCATGGGAGGGGTAGGTGTGGGAGGCGCCGGTAAAGCCGACAACCCGCATTCCAGCGGCGCGGGCGGCATGGATGCCATGCACGCTGTCTTCCACCACCACGCAATTTTGCGGCTTGACGTTGAACTGGGCGGCGCCATGCAGATAGATATCCGGCTTCGGCTTGACCCGATCCGCGCCGAGATCCTTGGCGGAATAGACATGCGGCGCGAAAAACTCCTTGAGGCCGACCTTGGTCAGCATCATGTCCAGCCGCTGTGACGAGGAATTGGAGCAAATGCAGCGCGGCCCCTGCAGACGTGACAGGGCGTAGGTGACTCCTTCCACCAGCTTGACCTCGCGGGCCAGCCGCTGGTCCAGCAGGGCTTCCGATTTGTCGATCAGGCTGGCCGAGAGCGGAATATCCACTTCCTTCTCGATGGTCATCAGGATGTTTTTCCAGGTCATGCCGGAAAAACGCTCACCCATTTCCTCGACTGAAATCGGATAGCCTGCCTCGGTCAGCAGCTTGGATTCCACCTTTGCGGCAATGATTTCGGAATCGACGAGCACGCCGTCACAATCGAAAAGGGTGAGGTCGAAGCCAGCCATGCACATCATATCCTGTTGTCGGGGGAAATGCCTGACTACACGATATGGCGGTAAAGAACAATTGCGCAGATCTGCCGAATGTTCTTGGCCCAGATGTTCAGGGCAGATCTGCGTATCTCTCGACAAATTTGCCCCTTAAGCCTAATCAGGAGACATGAGCAAAGCCAAGGACGACACTATAGCCGCGAGGATTGCCCGCGTGTTGGCGCAACGCATCGTGCATGGAGACTTGCAGCCCGGCATTCGGCTGGCACAGGACCATATTGCCGAGGAGTTTTCGGTAAGCCAGGTGCCGGTGCGGGAGGCCTTCCGGCGTCTGGAGGCGCAGGGCCTCGTCATCAGTCTGCCGCGCCGCGGGGTCCGGGTGGCGAGTTTCGATCTGAAACAGGTGCGTGAAGTGGCGGAAATGCGCGCTGCACTTGAAGTGCTGGCGCTGAAGCATGCCGCTCCGCATCTGACGCCCGCGCTGCTAGACGAAGCGGAGGCCGCGACCTCCGCCTGCGATCGCGCCGACAATGTCGAGGATTGGGAGGCGGCCAATCGACGCTTTCACCGGCTGATCGTTTCCACCTGCGATATGCCGCGCCTGTTGACCGCCATCGACGACCTGCATGCGGTCAGCGCTCATTTCCTGCTGGCAGGCTGGCAAAGTGGCTGGGAGCGCCGCACCGATCATGACCATCGCGCCATCCTGGATGCCTTGCGCCGCAATGCCGTTGGTGAGGCGACAGCCATCCTGGAGCGGCATGTGCAGTGGATTGGCCGGGCGCCCGCGCCGCGCCGCGGTGAGCCGCAGCCGGAGCGTTTTGCGATTGTCGGATGATGAGGCGTGAGCGCGCAAAAACGGTCGGTAAAAACGACAAACGTGTTGATCAGGCGGAAAAGCCCAGCCCAACCTATAAAGCCCAACGAATGAAGGATTAATGCCATGACGGTGCGGTTGCGCGGTCATCATCTGCTCTGCATGCTGACCTTTGTCGGTGAAGGCTATACTGCCGATTTCGTCGCCAATTATCGCCGCGTCGCAGCGCGGTTGACCGAGGGCGAAACCATTGAGATCGTCGATGGCCCCGACGATCTCTGTCAGCCCTTGACCCATTCGGAAACGGCTCATTGTTTCCGCGACAGTGTGCTGGAGCGCGACCGGAAAGCCAAGGATGCCGTGGCCCAGTTGCTGTCTCGCCCGGTGGCGACCGGCACGGTCATCACCCCGGATGCCACCCTGCTGGCGCGGCTGCGGGCCGCCTTTGCCACGGGCTCGGTGCGGTCTGCCTGTCATGATTGCGAATGGTCGTCGCTCTGCGATGGCATAGCGGCTGAGGGCTACGGCGGAGCGTTGGTGAATCCGCCCGCGGCTTGATCGCCCATCTCGGGATCATCCGTCCTCGAATTCCCTGGCCGTTGAGACCCGACAAGAGGCAATCTGGCTGCCGACCTGAAATTGCATGGAAATTTAAGCTCACCGTTCAGCATTTGGTAACCAAGTTCGGTAACCATAGGCACTGTTAAATATGTGCTGCGTCAGCGTAACCAGTGAGTATTCCATGGCCTCTGTTTTCCCGCTCGCCGACCTTCGTCGCTCCAACGATCCCTTCGCCTGGATGAACAGTATCATCAAGGGCGACTGTGTTGCGGCTTTGGAGGCTCTGCCGGATCAATCGGTGGATGCGATCTTTGCGGATCCACCGTATAATCTGCAGTTGGGGGGCATGCTCCACCGGCCGGACCAGTCTGTTGTCGACGCCGTGGACGATGCATGGGACCAGTTCGCCTCTTTCGAGGCTTACGATGCCTTCACACGCGCCTGGCTGCTTGCCTGCCGGCGCGTGTTGAAGCCGCATGGCACCATCTGGGTCATCGGCTCCTATCACAATATTTTCCGGGTCGGCGCGACGCTTCAGGATCTGAATTTCTGGATCCTTAACGATATCGTCTGGCGCAAGACCAACCCGATGCCGAATTTCAAGGGTCGCCGGTTCCAGAACGCCCATGAAACGATGATCTGGGCCTCGCGCGATGCCAAGGCCAAGAGCTATACCTTCAATTACGATGCGCTGAAGGCGTCCAACGACGATGTGCAGATGCGCTCCGACTGGCTGTTTCCGATCTGCTCCGGCGGCGAGCGTCTGAAGGGCGAGGACGGCAAGAAGATCCATCCGACCCAGAAGCCGGAAGCCCTGCTGGCCCGCGTCATCCTGGCCTCGACCAAGCCCGGCGACGTGGTGCTCGACCCATTCTTCGGCTCCGGCACGACCGGCGCCGTTGCCAAGCGTCTGGGCCGCAATTTCGTCGGTATCGAGCGGGAACAGGACTATATCGACGCCGCTTCCGCCCGCATCGATGCCGTCGAGGCATTGGGCAAGGTGGAACTGACGGTCTTGACCGGCAAGAAATCCGAGCCGCGCGTCGCCTTCAATACGCTTCTCGATAGCGGTCTTTTGCAGCCCGGCCAGGTGCTGAGCTGCGAAAAACGTCGCCATAGCGCCATCATCCGCGCCGATGGCACGCTGGTGTCCGGCACGCAAGCCGGCTCCATCCACCGGGTTGGCGCGAAGGTTCGCGGCCTGGATGCCTGCAATGGCTGGACCTTCTGGCACTACGAGGACGCAGGCAAGTTGAAGCCGATCGATGACTTGCGCAGCCTGGTGCGCGCCAGCATGGGCAAGTTGGCGGGATGAGTTTATCGTGTCGGGTCGGCGCATTGTCTGCCGCCGTTACGATTTCTTAATCATCGGCGCCGATGCTGACTATCTTCGTCGGTTTTTGTATTCAGTCCCGATGAAAGTGACAATGCCCGGCACGGTTTCCGCGCCGGGCATTTTGGCCTTGCCTCAAGTACGCAGGTTGTAATTTTTATGATAGGTCTAGGTTGTGATATCTTCAAGTTGCAGATGTGCGGATAATATAAATTAGATATCTAGTTATAAACACTTAGCGGTTATTTTCGAAGCACTAAACAGGTTCGGACAAGTCTGCCGCTTTATTTCCCATCTTCAACAGATGGGAGACGGGTTTTGGCGGCTTTATACAGGCAGGCACTGGAGCAATACGGGGAGGGCGCCTATGAGGCGGCCTTGACCACCGTTTCGCGCCTGTTGCAAGCCGAACGAAGCAATGCCGACGCCCATATTCTCGCCGCCACCGTGCATGAGCGTCTCGGCAATCGTCTTGAGGCGGCCGGACTGTTTGAGCGTGTGATTGCGCTTACACCCACGCGCAAACGTGATGTCGCTTTTCGCGCCTGCTCTCATTATCTTGAATCCGGTCACGACGATCTGGCTCTACGTGCCTTGCTGGCGCTGCACCGCTATATGCCTGACGATGTCGATGCGAATCATTCGATTTGCAGCCTTTACCGCGAAGCGGGCCGCTATCCGGAGGCGCTACCCTATGCGCTTAAGCTGGTAACGATTGGCCGCGATTTCGACAATTGGTTGAATGCAGGCATGGTGCTGCTGGGGGCAGGGCAAGCGGAACAAGCATTTGTCGTGCTGAAAGCGGCCTACAACGCCCGTCCGACGGAACGGCTGGCGCTGACAGAGTTGTTCTGGTGCGCCATGAACCTTTGCGATTTCGAGCTGGCCACGCGGCTACAGGGGGAGCTTGAGGCTGCCTATGCTGCGGATGGCGCGGTTCTGGACATTCGCGAAAACGTCTTCCGGGCGCTGCAATGGTCTGGCGATGAGGCCTATCATGTCCTGAGTGCGATCCGGACGGGGGAGAAGCATCGAGGCACGGTTGCTCTACGGCGGCCTTATAAGGCCCGGTCCGGGCAAAGGCTGAGGGTCGGCTATGTCTCAGCGGATTTATACCAGCATGCGACGCTCTCGCTTTTAACCGGCGTGATCGAAAACCATGATCGCGACCGTTTTGAGATTTTCGGCATTTGCCATACCGCAGCCAAGAACCGCAAGGGCATGCTGCGCCAACGTTTCCTTGAGGCCATCGATCACTATGTCGACATTCTTGACTTGGATGACGATCAGGCCGCTGCCGCCATACGGCAGCTTGATCTCGATATTCTGATCGACCTCAAGGGATTTACTTTCGAGAACCGGCTGGGGATTTTCTGCCGCCGCCCGGCCCCTGTGCAGGTGGCCTATCTCGGCTTTCCAGGCAGTGTCGTCGGGGTTGGCATTGATTATGCCATTGCCGATTCCATTGTTGCCCCGCCATCGTCGGACCCGTTCTATGCCGAGAAAATCTTTCGGCTGCCCAATAGCTACCAGTGCAATGACAATAGCCGTGAAAAGGTGATGCGCGACGGCCCGCGCAGCCTTCACGGCTTGCCGGAACAGGGTGTGGTGTTCTGTTCTTTCAATCAAGCGGTGAAAATTCGATATCAGGTGTTCAAAACCTGGATGGAAATCCTGAAATCGGTTGATGGGTCGGTGCTTTGGCTGATTGATATGCTACCAGTGACGCGAGACAATCTTCGCGCCGCAGCTGTCCGGCTGGGAGTGGCGCCGGAGAGATTGATTTTTGCGCCGAAAAAACCGCTCTCGGAGCATTTGCGCCGGTTGCCTTATGCTGATATCGCCCTTGATACCGGGCCTTGTAACGGCCATACGACCACGGCGGATGCCCTTTGGGCCGGGGTGCCGGTTCTGACCTGGAAAGGCACGAATTTTGCCGGACGCGTCAGCGAAAGTCTTTTGAGTGCCGTTGGCTTGACCGAGCTGGTCGCCGACGATCTTACCGAATTCGGCCGCCTGGCGGTCGAACTGGCGCAGGATGAGGTCCGCCAATCTCACCTGCGCCAGAACCTCCTTCAAGCCCGTGATACCGCGCCGCTGTTTGATACCCCCCGCTTCACCCGCGATTTCGAAGCGGCATTGGTGGCGATTTGCGTGGATGCCGCCAAGGGTTGATCCGGGTGAATCATCACGGTAAACGATGATTATGGCGCGCAATCTGGCATGGTATAAAGCGCGATAACGCGGGAGGCGGATGATGACCATTACCACGCTGCAACAGCTGGAAGCCCTCTATGGCACAGTGAAGGAGACGTCACTTGCCAAGGAAATCGATTATCTGAACGATGATTACGCCGCCTTCGTTAGCGCTTCGCCTTTCATCCTGCTCGCTACAGTCGGCGCTGATGGCACCGATTGCTCGCCCAAGGGCGATGCGCCTGGCTTCGTGGCAATTCTTGACCGCAAGACACTGGCCATCCCCGACCGCCCTGGCAACAATCGCATCGATAACCTGAAGAACATCATCGAAGACGGTCGGACATCTGTGCTGTTTCTCATCCCCGGCGTCGGCGAAACGCTGAGGGTCAATGGCCGGGCTACGATCAGCGCCGACCCGGACCTGCTGGCCCGCTTTGCCGTCGATGGAAAGCTGCCGAAAAGCGTGATTTTGCTTGCCATCGACAGCGTCTATTTCCACTGCGCCAAGGCCATTCTCCGCTCAAATCTCTGGGACACCTCCCGCTATGTCGAGCGGTCCACCCTGCCATCACCCGGCCAGATCCTGAAAAACATCGTCAACGGCTTCGATGGCGAAGCCTATGACCAGGAATTGCCCGAGCGGTCGAGGAAGAGCCTGTATTGATCCTCGGTAGAGTTTTCAGAAAGCCATGACCTTGGATGCTGCCGATAAAGTCACTTCATCCTATGCCCAGGGTCTGTTTCAACATGCCCTCGATGAATTTGCCGCACTCTTGCCGCCTGCCAGGCAAGATCCGCGAATGATCATCATGGCTGCCCAATGCCATTATCGGCTTGGGCATTTCGAGACGGCGGCGGATCATTATACTCTTGCAGCGGACCTCGTTGCCACTGATGGCATAAGGCTGAACAAAGTTGCATTCGAACTCTATAAAAAGGCCGGGCATACTGAAAAAGCCTTTGCCTCAGCCGAACGCATATTGCAGGTTGAGCCGAGAGACCATGCTGCCGCTATTTTTCGCCGGCATCATTTGTTCGATTTCCTAAGGTTGGATGAGCTGAAAGCTGCCAATGATGCGGCATTACCGGCAATACAGGCGGGTGATGAATTTGCCATGTCCTGCGAACTGCCGTTCAACATTCTCCACTGGTGCAGCGATGAGAGCATTCAAGCCCGTATCCTGGGCGAGGGCCGGCCAGATATATCGCCGCAGATCCGCGCAATGCGCCGGCAAAAACCACATGTCTTTGGTGACAAGATCAGGATTGGCTATCTTTCCAACGATTTTTTCAGTTCTCATGCGACGATGATCCTGTTGCAGGGCGTGCTTGAGCGCCATGACAGAAGCCGTTTCGAGATTATCCTCTATTGCTATTCAAACAAGGCATTGGTCGAAAGCGACAACGGATCGCGCGCCCGCATGGGGATGATCAAGCAAATCGGCGACCTGTCTGATGCGGCGGCCAGCACGATGATCCAGAATGACGACCTGGACATTCTTGTTGATCTGAAAGGCCATACCAAGGATGCCAGAATAGGTCTGGTCAATTCCGGCCTTGCGCCGATACAGGTGGCCTGGCTTGGTTTTCCGGGCAGCGGCATCGGCATAGACTGTGACTATATCATCGGCGATCCGATTGTGACGCCTCAGTCCAGCAAGCCGTTTTACCAGGAAAAGTTTTGCCGTTTGCCGGAAACCTATCAACCCAATGACAATATCAACCGGCCCTTGCCGCCAGCAGTGCCGCGAGCAGCTTTGGGCTTGCCGCAGGACAGGTTCGTTCTGGCATCCTTCAACAGCATCAAGAAACTTAGCCCGCAAACTGTTGAGGCATGGCTGAAGATCATGGCGGATCTGCCGGACAGCATCCTGTGGATCCTGTGCAGAAGCGACATTGCCAAGGACAATCTCCGGACACTGTTCGCGCGTCATGGCCTGTCAGCGGAACGACTGATTTTCACGCCGCCACTTGCCTACCCGTATCACCTCGCCAGGCTGTCCGCAGCAGATCTTGTCCTCGACAGTTTTCCCTATTGTGGCCATACGACCACATCCGATTGCCTTTGGGCCGGAGTGCCCGTTCTGGCGCTGAAGGGCCAGAATTTCGCCTCCCGCGTTTCTGAAAGCCTGCTGACCGCCCTTGGCGTACCGGAACTGGTGGCTGCGACCGTTGATGATTACATTGCCCAGGCGCAAGACCTTGCGCACAACAGAAACCGTCTTCAAGAATTGCGCGACAGGATCGCCGCCAACCGGCACACCACGCCGCTGTTTGACACCGACCGCTTTACCCGCCATCTCGAAGACGCCTACTGGATGATGGTTGAGCGCGCCAAGGCCGGATTGGAGCCTGATCACATGGATGTTCCGGCAAGGCCGTTCCCATGACAAGGTTTTGAGGAAATAGGCTGGAGATCAGGGCTATCAAGCCCTGATCGTATAATCCCTGGTAATACCCTGCGTCACCGTGAACCAGTTCGATGCCTTCGTGCGCTGCTGATGCGCGTCGAAAGAGGCCTTATCAACAAAGACTTCCGAAACAAGAAAACGCCCGGCGACAGTCGGGCAGGCTTCGACGTTGAAAGATAGGCACCCCGGCTCTGCCCGCGTCAGGGCGATATGCTCAGGCAGGGCCGCCTTCACGGCTTCCAGCCGATCCTCTGTGACATCGATATAGCCGTCGAGAAACACTTTGGCCATCAGAGCACGCCGACGTTAGTGAGATCCGCCTTGAGCTTTTCCGGGCTGACAAAATGCACCGCCTGCCAACCAGCAGCCTTGGCACCGACCACATTGGGCAGGCTGTCATCAATGAAAATCGAATGGGCCGGATCGAGACCAAAGTCCGTGGCATGGCGGTGATAAATCGCCACATCCGGCTTGATCAGGCCGACTTCGCCCGACACTGTGACGCCGCGCGGGCGGTTGAGGAAGGGAAACATCTCCCGAGCTTCAGTGAACGTGTCGGCGGCGAAATTGGTCAGCATGGTCACATCGCGGCCCTCATTAATCAGGCCATTGAAGATCTCGACCGTGCCATCATAGGCATGCGGTACCATTTCGCGCCAATGTTGGCGAAAGGCGCGGATATGCGCTTCGCGGTCGGGATATTGGGCAATCAGCAGGGCTTCGGCATCGGCCCACGTGCGGCCCCGGTCCTGTTCGATGTTCCAGTCATGGGTGCAGACATTGTCGAAAAACCATTGCCGCTCCTTGGCATCCGGGATGATCCGGCTGAACGGTAGATTGGGGTCGTAATGGATCAGTACCTTGCCGATGTCGAAAACGATATGCCGGATCTCTGCCATGCTCTATTCCATTTTTCTGGCTGCGAAGGCCTCGGGTATAGCCTGGGTGATCGCCTTTTTCATCACTGTCGGCAAGGCCTGGGCTTCAAGATTGATGAGCGGCTCCCACCATCCGTGATCGGCCCAATGGTAATCGTCGGGCCGTCCCTTGACCGCATCGGCCCGGAAGATCGTCAGACGCAGCTCGAAATGGGTAAACACATGAGTGACGACCCCGCAGGCGCGCCAATTGGCGTCCATCGGCGCGCTGGCCTCGCTGTCGTCGCCGTCGATGCGGGCCGTCCATTCGGTAGTCGGCACTTCCGTCATGCCACCCAGAAGCCCCTTGTCGGCGCGCTTGCGCAACAGGATGCGGTTGCGGTCATCAAGAGCGATGAAGGCGGCACCAAGCCGCACCGGCTTGGTCTTCTTCGCTGCCTTGACCGGAAAATGCTCGGGATCATGGGCTTTCAGCGCCAGACAGTGGGCGTTGAACGGACAGAGCGAACAGGCAGGCCGTTTTGGCGTGCAGATCGTCGCGCCCAGATCCATCATCGCTTGCGCGAAATCGCCGGGCCGCTCAATGGGCGTCAGTGCTGCTACCCGCGCTTTGATCGCCGGTTTGGCCCCTGGCAGCGGATCGGAGATCGCGTATAGCCTTGATATCACCCGCTCGACATTGCCGTCCATCACCGCCGCTTGCCGGTTAAACGCAATGGCGGCAATGGCAGCGGAGGTATAATCGCCAATGCCGGGCAGGGATTGCAGGCCGTCCTGGGTGTCGGGAAAGACACCGCCATGCAGATCGGCGACGGCCTCGGCGCATTTCTTCAGGTTGCGGGCGCGGGCGTAATAGCCAAGGCCTGCCCAGGCCGCCATTACGTCCTCGGTGGGGGCGGCAGCCAGATCGGTGACTTTCGGCCAGCGGGCCAGAAATTTCAGGAAATAGGGTTTGACCGCCTGCACCGTCGTTTGTTGCAGCATCACTTCCGACAGCCAGATGTGATAGGGATCGGGCCTGATACCGCGCGCCGCCATTGGCGGCGAGATCCGCCAGGGCAGGTCACGGTGATGGCGGTCATACCAGGCGAGAAGCTCGTCAGCGCTTAGTCCCTCTTGGTGAGGCCCATCTTGGTGAAGCCCGTCTTCGTGAAGGGTTTGTTCGGCAGGTTTTCGGGTTTTCATGCTCATACTATATATATGGTGACGAATCACGGCGCATATCAAGCGTTCCGGATTGCAATGACGAGGCACCATCCAGCCATGGCCTTCAAAAAACGCGGCGCTGCCCAGATTTCCGAATTGGCCAACGGTATCATCGATCCGGTGATTGCGCGGCGTGCCGGGATTTCGACGGCGCTGCTGTCGTCCTGGGACGAGATTGCCGGGGCCGATTTTGCCGATTGCACACGGCCTGAAAAGATCGTCTGGCCGAGGCGCGACTATGCCGGACAGGATTCGGGCCAGAAATCCGGCCCGAAGTCGAGTGCGCCTGCCGGTCAATCCGGCAGCTATAAGGCGGGCGTCCTGACCATTGCCTGCGAAGGGGCGCGGGCGCTGTTTCTCAACCATGCGCAGGGCGAGTTGATTGCCCGCATCAACGGGTTTTTCGGCTATCCGGCCATCGGGCAGATTCGCATCGTGCAAAAACCGGTGTCGAATACCGCCAAGCACCGGCGCGGGCCGGGCCGTCTGGACGCGGTGCAGGCGAAAAAGCTCTCGGAAATGACTGAGGGGATTGAGAGCGACAAGCTCAAAAAAGCAGTCGAGCGGCTGGGCCGGGCGGTATTGTCGCAAAAAAAGCCGAAATGACAGCTTTGTAATTTGAATTGGCAGGCCAAAACCCTCACATACAGTCTAATCCGTGCTGTGGGGCGGTGGTGTGCCTGTATCGCGACAACTCAGTCTTGCGAGCGATGTCTTGCCAGATGATGTATTGTCAGGGTGTGTGAGACAGGTATAACCGGGCGCAGGTTTACAGCACGATCGTTACTCTATGCGGGTGAAATAATGTCGAATTCAGAACTGACCCTGACCAAGCGCCATCTCCTGGCCGGTATCGCCACGGCGGCCACAGGCCTCGCCGTCTCCGGTATGGTGAGCCCGGCCTTTGCCGCCGCCGAAATGCCCAAGCCCGACAATGATGTCGATATGGCAGAGGTGATGAAACCCGGCCCGCTGCCGGACATGGCACTCGGCAAGCCCGACGCGCCAGTCAAGATCGTTGAATATTTCTCGATGACTTGCCCGCATTGCGCCCATTTCCACGCCACGACCTTCGATACGATCAAGGAAAAATACATCGATACCGGCAAGGTCTATTTCGTGTTCCGCGAGTTTCCTTTCGATCCCGCCGCCACCGCCGCCTTCATGCTGGCGCGTTGTGCCCCGAAGGATCAATATTATCCCTTCATCACCATGTTCCTGAAGCAGCAGCGCTCCTGGGCCGCGCCTGACAACGGCGATGTGCGTGGTGCTATGCTGCAAATGTCGAAAATGGCCGGTTTCACACAGGAAAGCTTCCAGGCTTGCTTGACGAACACCAAGCTTGCCGGTGATGTAACCGCAATGCGGGACCTTGGCGCCAAGCAATTCGGCGTCAACGCAACCCCGACCTTCCTGATCAACGGCAAAAGCTATTCTGGAGATATGTCGGTTGAATCCATGTCGGCGCTCATCGACAGTCTTCTCTGACACTGCGCATCCGATCAAGACGGGCGGTGGCGAAAGCCATGCGCCCGTTTTTTTGTGGTCGGTTTTAGATTTTTGGCGTGATGAGCGTGGGGTCTACCCCCCTCTGTCCTGCCGGACATCTCCCCCTCGCGGGGGGAGATCGGCAAGAGACGCTGCCGTCGTTCCCAGCTATTGTCCGCCCGGATCTGCGCAAGCCCGCCGAAATGAGGGAGCGAGACCCATCATCACCCGATCTCCCCCCTTGAGGGGGAGATGGCTGGCAAGCCAGAGGGGGGTATCCTTGGCCGAAGCGTTTCCTGCATCTCATCAGACCCGTCCCCAAGAGGCCCGCCCATGAAGTTCACCAAGCTTCGGGTCGTCGGCTTCAAATCCTTCGTTGAGCCCACCGAATTCATCATCGAGCGCGGATTAACCGGCGTGGTCGGGCCGAACGGCTGCGGCAAGTCCAATCTGGTCGAGGCGCTGCGCTGGGTGATGGGGGAAAACTCATATAAGAACATGCGCGCTTCCGGCATGGATGACGTGATTTTTTCCGGCTCCGGCAATCGCCCCGCCCGCAATTCGGCGGAGGTTGGGCTTTATCTCGACAATTCCGACCGCACCGCGCCTGCTGCCTTTAACGACAGCGACGAAATTCAGGTCAGCCGCCGTATCGAGCGGGAAAACGGCTCGGTCTATCGCATCAATGGCAAGGAAGCCCGCGCCAAGGATGTGCAATTGCTGTTTGCCGATGCCTCGACTGGGGCGCGCTCGCCGTCGATGGTCGGCCAGGGGCGGATTGGCGAACTCATCCAGGCCAAACCGCAGGCACGCCGACAATTGCTGGAAGAGGCCGCTGGCATTTCCGGACTGCATTCGCGCCGCCATGAGGCGGAACTGCGGTTGCGCGCCGCCGAAACCAATCTGGAGCGGCTGGAGGATATTGTCGCCCAGCTGGAAAGCCAGATCGAGAGCCTGAAGCGCCAGGCCCGGCAGGCCAATCGCTTCAAGATGCTGTCCGCTGATATCCGCGCCCGCGATGCCATGCTGCTGCATATCCGCTGGACGGAAGCGCGGCAGGC
This sequence comes from Allorhizobium ampelinum S4, assembly GCF_000016285.1. Taxonomy (NCBI): domain Bacteria; kingdom Pseudomonadati; phylum Pseudomonadota; class Alphaproteobacteria; order Hyphomicrobiales; family Rhizobiaceae; genus Gillisella; species Gillisella ampelina. Next base: position 924,484 of record NC_011989.1, read on the forward strand.
CGAGGCTGAGGCGGAAGCCTCGCTCAACGAAACGACCTCGCTGGTGGCCGAACGGGCGCAGGCGCAGATGGAAGCGGCCAAGGCCCAAGCCATTGCCAGCCTGCAATTGCCTGCGTTGCGTGACGAAGAGGTCAAGGCCGCAGCCAGCCTGCAACGCTTGCAGATTGCCCGCAGCCAGCTGGAGGAAGATGCCGGACGGCTGTTCAAGCGCCGCGACGAACTGACCCGCCGGCTGTTGCAGCTTGAAGAGGACATTGCCCGCGAGCAACGGCTGGTCGATGACAATGCCGAAATTCTCGAGCGGCTCGCTGCCGAGGAAGCCGAACTGGAAGACGTGCTGACGGAAAGCGGTCAGGAGGCCGACGATCTGCGCATTGCTTTCGAGGAAGCATCGGCAACCCTTGCTGACAGCGAAGCCCGCTTTTCCGCCGCCACTGCTGACCGCGCCGAGGCGGCAGCCGGGCGCAACCAGCTGGAACGGGCGCTGCGCGACCTCGCCGACAAGCGGCTGCGGCTGGAGCGTCAGGCCGACGAGGCAGGCCGTGAACTGGATGCCGTGGCCGAAAAGCTCTCTGCCCTGCCGGACCCGGAGGAAAAGCGCGAGGCGGTGGAAGCCGGTGAATATGCGGTGGAAGAGGCCGAAAGCACGGTTGCGCAAGCGGAAGAGGCTTTAAGCGCCGCGCGCCTGGCCGAGGCACTGGCCCGTGGCCCGGTGGAAGCCGCCCGCTCTGCATTGGCGGCGCTGGAAACCGAGGCAAAAACCATTGCCAAAATGCTGGCCTCTTCGGCCAGCGCCGGAGAATTTTCGCCGGTGGCCGATGCACTGACGGTGGAGCGCGGTTTTGAAACCGCGCTGGGTGCCGCCCTTGGCGACGATCTGGAAAGCCCGCTCGACGCACAGGCTCCCGCCCATTGGGCCATGCCCGGGCCGGATGGTGATGATCCCGCTTTGCCCGCTGGCATCGTGGCGCTTGCAGCCCATGTTTCCGCGCCGCAAGCGTTGTCCCGTCGCCTGAAACAGATCGGCATCACCGATGCGGATACCGCGCAACGCCTGCAACCGGATCTGAAAACCGGCCAGCGGCTGGTGACGCGCGAAGGGGCCGTCTATCGCTGGGATGGCCATGTCACCGGCTCCGAAGCGCCGAGTGCGGCGGCCCTTCGTCTTGCCCAGAAGAACCGTCTGAAGGCGCTGGAGGAAGAGGTTGACGAGGCCCGCATCGGGCTGGAAGACGCTGAAGAACAATTGACGGCAGCGCGTGAGGCGGTGATGTCGAGCGAAGCGCGTCTTGGCGAAGGGCGTGAGCGCCAAAGGTTGATCCTGCGTCAGCTGTCGGAAGCCCGCGAGGCGTTAAGCGCTGCCGAGCGGGCCAGCGGCGATCTGCTACGCCGCCGCGCTGTGGTGGAAGAGGCGGTCAACGGTCTTCGCGCCCAGATCGAAGAGGCTGAAAGCCTGGCCGAAGAAGCGCAGATTGCCCTTGCCGATCAGGCCGACCTGACGGCGCTGGACGAACAATTGCGGCAATTACAGATGGAGGTTGCCACCGGTCGCGGATTGGTGGCCGAAGCCCGCGCCCGCCATGAAGGGTTTGCCCGTGAAAACGACCAGCGCCAGCGCCGGATCATGGCGATCCGTCAGGAGCGGCAAAGCTGGGCGCAGCGTGCTGCAAGTGCTGCCCAACATATCGCCACGCTGAGGGAGCGCGAGGCGGAAGCCCGCGACGAAATGGCCGAGCTGGACGCTGCCCCCGACGAATTCGACGAAAAGCGCCGCCTGCTGATGAGCGAGCTGGACAAGGCCGAGAGCGCCCGCCGCGCCGCAGCAGACCGGTTGGTGGAAGCCGAAGCTCGCCAGCGTCAGGCCGATCAGGTCGCCGCGAGCGCCTTGTCGGCGCTGGCCGAAGCCCGCGAGCGCCGGGGCCGGGCGGAAGAACGGTTGCTGTCTGGACGCGAGCGGCGCAAGGATGCCGAGGCCCGTATTCAGGAAGCGCTCAATGTTGGCCCGCATGAGGCCTTCCGCCTGACCGGGCTGAAAACCGATGACGCGATCCCTGATCTGCGCGAGGTCGAGCGCGATCTGGACCGCCTGAAAATCGAGCGCGAACGGCTGGGTGCCGTCAACCTGCGCGCCGATGAAGAGCAGAAGGAATTGTCCGACAAGCTCGCCGCCCTGATCAAGGAGCGCGACGACGTGATCGACGCGATCCGCAAGCTGCGGGGCGCGATCCAGAGCCTGAACCGCGAGGGCCGGGAACGGCTGGTGGCGGCTTTCGACGTGGTCAATGCGCAATTCCAGCGGCTGTTCACCCACTTGTTTAACGGCGGCACGGCGGAATTGCAGCTGATCGAAAGCGACGATCCGCTGGATGCCGGCCTCGAAATCCTCGCCCGTCCGCCTGGCAAGAAGCCGCAGACCATGACACTGCTATCGGGCGGCGAGCAGGCTTTGACGGCGATGGCGCTGATTTTCGCGGTCTTCCTCACCAATCCGGCTCCGATCTGCGTGCTTGACGAAGTGGACGCCCCGCTCGACGACCACAATGTCGAGCGCTATTGCAACCTGATGGACGAAATGGCCGCCTCGACCCAGACCCGTTTCGTGATCATCACCCACAACCCGATCACTATGGCCCGCATGAACCGGCTGTTCGGCGTCACCATGGCCGAACAGGGCGTCTCCCAGCTGGTGTCCGTGGACTTGCAGACGGCGGAGCAATTGCGCGAGGCTGTGTGAGGGTTCACAAGGCCGATTGGAATGCTCTACGGGAGCAAGTCCGGCCTAGATACAGAGGAAAGCGTAGTGTACAATTTCAATCAGCTTGAGCGGCGTGCCAAGGACCTCATCAAAGCGGGCCGGAGCGCGGATGCGATCAAGATCTATCTGTTCATGGCCGATGGCGATCAGTCTCTCGATGGTGGATATCTTGGGGAGCGACTCGGGATCTGTTACGAGGCAATCGGCGATCTGCATGCCGCCAAATACTGGTACGGACGAGCGGTCGAAGAAAATCCGGACGTAAGGCTGGCATCTGCTGAAGCTCGTGTGCGGCTTGGCGAGGTCAGCATCCATGACATCGTCGATTTGGCAGGCAAATAGAGCATTGGTCCGAAAGGAACACCGAGGAAGGGACAGTCTGGCTGGTTCACCGTGAACCTGTCGGGCAGGCATAAACAGGAGATTTGCATGCCCCGTTGGATACTGCTGCTGACCGCTCTTGCCTGCCTTTTTGCGATTCCGGCAGCAGCTGAAAATCTTTCCGGCAATTTCCTTGCGCAGACCGTGAAAACCTCCAAGCCGCATCGCGATGCGCTGACGGGGCTGGTGCGCGGGCGGCAGGGCATTCCGCTCTGGGTGCTGAACATGGTCCGCAAGGATGATTATATCGGGCTGGCTTCGGTCGAAATGCCTGTTGACGCCAAGCCCATGCAATTATTCTACGCCTGCCAACCAAAACGATGCGAGCAAAGCGCCGTTCGTGTGCTGTTTTCCGCCGATGGCAAGCATGCGGTGATGCGTATTCAGGACCAGGCGGAAGGCGAGATCTTCCTCGGTACGCCAAGCGAGGCGGAAAAGACTGCATTGGCGCGCGCTCCCGGCTGATACTCTGAGAAATAGCGATTTTAAATCATGCTGCCTGCAACGGATGAAAAATCGCAATCCTTTGTATTGAAATAGAAAATAGAGGTTTTCCTTTTTGCGGAGGTATTTTCTCCTCGCTGGCAAGCCACGATTGCTAAATGCCAATTCCAATAGTATGCTCAACATACTTTACAGCATCTTGCCGCGCCTATGGCGTGGTCATGATCGCTGTAGGATTATCCAAAAGGTCTGACCGTAAGCGAGGAGGCGAGCGGTTGAGCCGTTATCGGCATCAATGGGAGGCATTATGCTGTCGACAACATCGCGACCGGGCTCGTCCCGGATCATTTTTCTGGTTTTTCTGGCGGCGATGATTGAAGGTTTCGACCTTCAGGCTGCGGGCGTGGCGGCGCCGAAATTGGCGCCGGTCTTCGGGCTGACACCCGCCCAGATGGGGCTGTTCTTTTCTTCTGCCACCTTCGGCCTGATCTTTGGCGCCGTTTCCGGCGGCATGATCTCCGACCGGTTCGGACGCCGCTTGGGTCTTAGCCTGGCGCTTTTCATCTTCGGGATCTTCTCGCTCGCCACGGCAGCAGTCACATCCGTGGAAGGGCTGATCGCCATGCGTTTCCTCACCGGCGTCGGCCTGGGCGGGGCGTTGCCGAACCTGGTGGCCATAGCTGTCGAATCGACCACGCCGGAGCGCCGCGGCCGGGCGGTGTCAATCATGTATGCTGGTATTCCGTTTGGTGGGGCGATTGCCAGCGTGGTGGCCATGGCTGGCCTGCATGACGACTGGCGCACCATTTTCATTGCCGGCGGTATCATGCCGATGCTGCTCGTGCTGCCGCTGTTTATGATGCTGCCGCAGCTCAAGGTCGAAAAGTCAGAAAAGACCAAGAAGGAGGGTGCTTGGCGTCAGGTGTTCTCCCCCGATACGGCGCTGCGCAGCATCCTGCTCTGGACGGGTTTCTTCTTTGGCATCATGGTGCTCTATCTGCTTCTCAACTGGTTGCCGACCCTTCTGGTGACGCGCGGGCTGGATCGCCAGCAGGCCGGTCTCATCCAGGTGATCTTCAATATCGCCGGGGCCGTGGGTGGCTTGACGGGTGGATGGTTCCTTGATGGGAAGCGCAAGGTTCTCAACGGTTCGCTCTGCTTCCTTCTTTTGGTGGTCTCTCTTGTGCTGCTGGGACTGGCACCGGCCAATTTTGCCGCCAATGCCATTGCCGGTGCGTTGATCGGGGTGAGCGTCATGGCGGCCCAGTCACTGCTCTACGGCATTGCGCCGCAATGCTACGCGCCCGATGTTCGTGGCACCGGCGTGGGACTTGCCGTCGCGGTCGGACGCTTCGGTTCGGTGGTCGGGCCGCTGTTTGCCGGTGGTTTGATTGCTGCTGGACGCTCGCCGACCGAGGTGTTGATGGCGATCGTGCCGGTGGCTGTTATCGCTGGTATCGCAACCGTTCTGCTGTTGTCACGGCTGCGCGACCTGCCGCAGGATAGCACTGCGAAGGGTGTGCCAGGCCATGCAACGCCCTCCATGGTCAAGCCTTGACCGTCTGCGGATCTTGCTTGGGAAGCCGTCCGGCATTCTGGTTGTAAAACCTCAATTGCCGATGGTTTCTCCGGGATAAACGCCCCAGACCAGGCCCTGCCGGACAAAGCCGGAAGGGCCACCTCGTTCTACCGAGACGGAACACCAATGCCCATCGCAGCCGCCGATTTTCAGCCGTACCCGTGGCTGGAGTTGGGCGGTGATGGCAGCCGTGGCAAGGGGGCGGGTGCGCAGCATGACGAGATCGCCTTTTGAGCCGCGCCAGGGGGCGACAAGGCCGGTGCGCGCGCCGCTGAGCATGACAGCCGACATCCAGCCGCTGGTGCCGTCGCTGTCGCGAACCTGCCGCCAATTGTCATATTCCTCGATGATTTCCACCGGTAGCCCCCGTGCCTCGTAGATAAAGCGGACCGGGTAATCGGTGGAAGGGCCAGCCCGCATCCGCACCCTGTCGGCCTTCAACGAGGCAAATCGCGGTAGCGGATAGCCGGTGACGCGACCCGTCTGCCGCAGCATCGGCATGGCCGCAGCCGTGCCGGGCGCAAGCAGGCTTGCCGCCCCGATCAACGGGGTCAGCAACAGGGTGGCCAGCAGGGCGCGGCGGTTCACACGGGGAGCCACTGAACATGACGGACCGTATTCCCTTTTCAAATGTCTCAAGGCCTCGATACATTTGAGATCGTCGAAATCTGTTGAAAACGAGAATGCGTCGTCATCTTGGAGCCTGTATGTGAAACCGCCTTTGGCAGTCAGGGGGCGTTTCTCAGGCATTGTCGGTTTTGGACATGTCAGCGGCAGGCCTGGGCCTGTTTCAGCGCCGCCGAAACGCCCTGGAGCGAATAGGTATAGGTGGTGTGGGTGCCGCGCTTCGAGGTGGTTTTCACGGTCATCCGGCGACCTTGCTTCATGGCGGCAATCACCTTGGCGTCCTCTGCTTCCAGCCGGGTCCAGCCGACATTGGCTTTCGGCACCATCTGGAACGTCTTGTCATCGACGTTCACATCGATGGTCGAGCCCTGAGCGACGTTGTAGCCCATGACGGCCTGGGGGTAATAATTGACGCCGCCGGTCTTTTTCGGGGCGATCAGGAAGAAATTCTTGCCATGGTCGATGCCCACAGGATCTTCCTTTGAAGGCACGGACAGCACATAGCAAACGGTCTTGCCGCCATCCTTGTAGGAAAACAGCCCCCAGTGATCGAACTGCTTGACCATCCGAGGGGCTGCCGATGCAAAGCTCGCCGAAAACCCAAGAATGGCAAGCATTAATGCAACGGTTTGTAGTGATGACATATCTGGCAATCTCCTTTGGTTGAGTGGGTCGCGGTTCGTTCTCTACCCCAATCCGCCAGCCATGAGGTTACCGAGACGTTAATTTCTCTTCACAATTGGTTGAGCCAATTTGCGACATTCCGTCGCAAATTCGTGAAATATCAATGGATTGACCAAGAAAATTACCATCGAAACAGATGTAGGCCGCGTTCCGGTATCAGCCATCGCTCAATACCGCGTCGAGCCTCGACACACGGATCTTTCGCGCGGGATGCCGCAATTATGCTGCAATGCGGGATACGATTGATATTATGAGATTTTCAACGGATCACGAATGCGCTAAGTCTTTTGAGGGATACAAGCATCGGACCGAAAAGTGGAAACCGGTTTTCGGATCATCCGATGCGGAGATAAAAAGCATCGGACCGAAAAGTGGAAACCGGTTTTCGGATCATCCGATGCGGAGATAAAAAGCATCGGACCGAAAAGTGGAAACCGGTTTTCGGATCATCCGATGCGAAAACAAGAACAGTCGGGCGGAGAAAGAAAACGACCATGGGGAAGTGGGTCTACAGCTTCGGCGGCGGCAAGGCTGAGGGCGGTGCTGGCGATGTTGAACATTTGGGTGGTAAAGGTGCCAATCTCGCTGAAATGGCGGGCCTTGGCCTGCCCGTGCCGCCGGGTCTGACGATTGTCACGGATGCGTGCACGCATTTCTACGCCCATGGTCGCAGTCTGGCCGACGACATGAAGGCAGAGGTGCTGGCCGGTATCGACCTGATCGAAGCCGAGACCGGACGCACGTTCGGCAACGCCAAAAATCCCCTGCTTCTGTCGGTGCGCTCGGGTGCGCGCACCTCCATGCCGGGCATGATGGATACGGTGCTCAATCTCGGCCTGAACGATGAGACGGTGGTCGGTCTTGCCCATCGCGCCGGAGACGCTCGCTTTGCCTGGGACAGTTACCGCCGCTTCATTCAGATGTATGGCGATGTCGTTCTGGGGCTGGATCATGAAGTGTTCGAGGAAATCCTTGAGCATGAGAAGGGCCGGTTTGGCCATGAACTCGACACCGAACTGAGCGCCGATGAATGGCAGCATGTGACTGACCTCTACAAGCAATTGATCGAGGATGAGCTGGGCGAACCCTTTCCGCAGGACCCTGAGGTTCAGCTCTGGGGGGCGGTGGCCGCGGTGTTTGCCAGCTGGATGAACGCCCGCGCCATCACCTATCGGCAGTTGCACAATATTCCCGGCCATTGGGGCACGGCGGTCAATATCCAGGCCATGGTGTTTGGCAATCTCGGCTCCAGTTCGGCCACAGGGGTGGCATTTACCCGCAACCCGTCGACGGGCGAAAACCAGCTTTACGGCGAGTTTCTGGTCAATGCCCAGGGTGAGGACGTGGTAGCGGGTATCCGCACCCCGCAATCCCTGAGTGAGCGGGCGCGGCTGGAAAGCGGTTCCGACAAGCCGTCGATGGAAAAGCTGATGCCCAAGGCCTTTGCCGAGTTTACGGCGGTCTGCGCGCAGCTTGAAACCCATTACCGCGACATGCAGGATGTGGAATTCACCATTGAGCGCGGCAAGCTGTGGATGTTGCAGACCCGCTCCGGCAAGCGCACCACCAAGGCGGCCATGAAGATCGCTGTCGATATGGTGGCGGAAGGGCTGATCGATGAGGACGAGGCGGTGTCGCGCATCGAGCCGGCGTCGCTGGACCAGCTTTTGCATCCCACCATCGATCCGCGCGTGGCGCGGGATGTGATCGGCTCCGGCCTGCCAGCGTCTCCGGGCGCGGCTACCGGCGAGATCGTCTTTACCGCCGAAGACGCGGTCAGTGCCAAGGAAGAAGGCCGCAAGGTTATTCTGGTGCGCATGGAAACCAGCCCGGAAGACATTCACGGCATGCATGCCGCCGAAGCCATCCTGACCACCCGTGGTGGCATGACCAGCCATGCGGCGGTGGTGGCGCGCGGCATGGGCATTCCCTGCGTGGCCGGTGCCGGCAGCATGCGGGTCGATATCCGCAATGGCGTGCTGCTGGGCGTCGGCGTCAAGCTGAAGAAGGGTGATATCATCACCATAGATGGTTCATCCGGCCAGGTTTTGCAGGGTGCCGTGCCGATGCTGCAACCGGAATTGTCGGGGGATTTTGCCCAGCTGATGCAATGGGCGGACCGCACGCGTCGCATGACGGTGCGCACCAATGCCGACACGCCGGGCGATGCGCGGGCCGCCCGCTCTTTCGGCGCTGAGGGTATCGGACTTTGCCGCACCGAACATATGTTTTTCGAAGGTGAGCGCATCCATGTGATGCGCGAAATGATTCTCGCTGAAAACGAAGCGGGTCGCCGGGCTGCCCTCGACAAGCTGTTGCCAATGCAGCGCTCGGACTTTACCGAGCTGTTCACCATCATGCATGGCCTGCCGGTGACGATCCGCCTGCTCGATCCGCCGCTGCACGAATTCCTGCCGAAGACGGCCAAGGAAATTACCGAGGTGGCCGTGGCGATGGGCATGGAGCCGCGCGCTCTGGCGCAGCGAGTCGAGGCTTTGCACGAGTTCAACCCCATGCTCGGCCATCGCGGCTGCCGGTTGGCGATTTCCTATCCTGAAATTGCCGAGATGCAGGCGCGGGCGATTTTCGAAGCCGCCGTTGCCGCAGGCCTTGAGACCGGTGCACCGGTCGTACCTGAGATCATGGTGCCGCTGGTCGGGCTGCGCTCCGAGCTGGATTATGTGAAGGGCGTGATCGACCGGATTGCCTCTGAAGTGATGCGGGAAGGCAAGCTGGAAATCTCCTATCTGGTCGGCACGATGATCGAGCTGCCGCGTGCCGCCATCCGCGCCCATGTGATTGCCGAGGCCGCCGAATTTTTCTCCTTCGGCACCAACGACCTGACCCAGACGACGTTCGGCATGTCACGCGACGACGCAGCCGCCTTCCTTCCGACCTATCAGCGCAAGGGGATTATCGAGCGCGATCCATTCATCTCGCTGGATTTCGACGGGGTCGGCGAGTTGATCCGCATGGCCGCCGAGCGCGGTCGCCAGACCCGTCCCGATATGAAGCTCGGTATTTGCGGCGAACATGGCGGCGACCCGGCCTCGATCCATTTCTGCGAGGATGTCGGGCTGGATTATGTCTCCTGCTCACCCTTCCGGGTGCCGATTGCCCGGCTGTCCGCCGCCCAGGCAAGTATCAAGCAAAGGCGCCTCATGGCGAAGGAAGTTTGAAGCCACCTAATGTTTATTCGCCGTTTCGGCACAAAATGCCCTGTTCAGTTGCATTTTATCAATTGAATTTCGGCTTTGTTTCAAATGGTTTTATAAAACAGCAACCCAACAAGGATTGAAGAACAGGACTGGTGTCCCGGACGCTTCAGCACATGGTTGGGTAAAATGCGCTTTAAAGACCTGCTTTCAAAATTCATCGCTGATGACAATGGCAATTTTGCCATCATGTCGGCCATTCTGCTGATGCCGTTGCTTTTGGCCGTCGGTGCGGCGGTGGACTACAGTTCAGCGCGGGATCATCGCAACGATATTCAGGTAACCGCCGATTCGGCTATCCTGGCTGCGGCGTCGAGCTATTCCTCGTCTTCCGGCGTTGATTCCCTGGCAGCTGGGATCGACAGCTATCTTGATTCCAAATTGACGGATCAGGGTTCCAATGACGTCGATACCGCCGCAGTGCCCAAGCGGTTAAGTGGGCCGACCTTGTCGGCGGATGGCAAGGAAATCTGCATTGTCGTTGGCGAAGGCGTTCCGACCAGTTTCATGCAACTGGCCGGGGTCAAGACCGTAGACGTCTCCGCCAAATCCTGTGCAGCGCTGCCGGGCAATATTGATCTCGAAGTGTCCCTGGTGCTCGACGTCTCCAGCTCGATGATCGAGGAAGGTCGTTTTGTGCCGATGCAGACGGCAGTGAAGAGCTTTTTGACCTCTTTTGCCAATGATGCCACGGTTGCCAAACGCAGCAAGATTGCCATCGCGCCGTTTTCCAGCCGTTTCAACATTGGCCTCACCCATAAGGACTGGTTGAAGGCTTATGGTGGCAATGATGCCGTTCCTAGCCGTTGGACCGATCCCAAGTCCTATTATAAGGACTCGAAATATAGTTTCAGCCAGTGGATCGATAATGTCACGACGCTGGCCTATACCTCCAGTAATTATTACTGGATTGGCTGCGTCGAGCCGCGCGCCGACGTGGAAATGAAGGATAATGGTGCCATCGGTACCTACGGCCTGAGCGATGCGCCACCCAGCACCGAGGCTTTCGTGGCGCAGGATTACAACACCGGCTCTTCCACCAGCTTCTGCCCGCCGCCCATCGTTCCCCTGACATCGAGCTTTAGTACGTTGCAAAGCGCTATCGCGGACATGACATCAGAAGGCTCCACCCGGCTCGATGCCGGGATGCTGGCGGGCTGGTATACGCTGTCGCCCAAATGGCGTTCGGCATGGGGTGGTGGGACCGCGCCCGCCGACTATTCCGAGAAGGTCAAGAAGGTCATTGTTTTCATGACCGATGGTGAGATGAATGTGAAATTTGGTTCCACGGACCCTGCCAAGAGCAGTACCGAAAAGCTGGACTGGATTTGTGATAAAAACCGCACAAAATCCTGCAATGACACTGCCACCAATGCGCTTCTGACAACTTGCGACTCGATCAAATCCAACAATATCGAGATTTACGCGATTTCCTATAGTTCGGAAGCCGATGTCCAGAATTTGCAGACCTGTTCCAGCGGCACCAAATATTACTTCAGCGCCTCCACCACCAATATCAAGGATGTCTATACGGCGATCTCCAAGAACATTATCGGCAGTACGGTGCGGCTGACGCAGTGAACAGGACGGCGACAGACGGGATGAATAGCAGTACGGGTGACAAATTGCCTTGATTATGAGATAGGCCGGGTCGTCACACTCGCAAAGGCCAGGCTCGATGAACGACACGCACCGGACATCCTCCACGGCGCCCACCTCCCGCAAACGCCGTCAGAAGGGCCGCGACACCCCGCCGCCCGGCTTACAATCTGGCAAGCAGCAGCGCGAGGGGCAGGGCAAGGCCGTTCCTGCGGCTGCGTCCGGTAATGACAAATGGGCGCAGGCCCGCCGCGTTATGAAGACGGATCGTTTTCGCGCCAGTGCGCTTCTGGCCGGTTTCGGCCTGTTTCTGTTGGCCGTGTCGCAAAGCCTGCCGCATGATTATGGTTTCACCGAGCTTGGCGCGCTGTTCACCTTCTCGGTGTATGACCTGGTTCTGGCCATGCTAGGCATCGCGGTCGCCTGTGCGATGATGCCCAGCGCCCGACAATTCGCCATTACCATCGGCGTGTTTCTCGGCGTCTTATCGGTCATGCTGCTATTTTTCGACCCGATTTTCGTCGCCATCCGCGAAAGCGCGCTGGGGCAGGTGCTTTACCTGATCGCGCCGCTGGCCGTCGCCATCACCGGTGCCAGTCTCTGGCTTTCGGGGCGCTGGCGGGATCGGGCCATGCTGGCATCCGCTGCTGTTGTCGGTTTTTCCTTCTCGTTGTTTCTTGGCCTGGACGATTTCGGCGTCGGCATTCCGTCTTTTGCGATTGCCTCTGTGCTTTCGGCCCTGTGGATCATTCTCACCCCGGCCTTTCTGCTACGCTGCTTCAAGGGCCCCTGGCTGAACATTCCCTCGCGTATCCTCGGCAGCTGGCTACTGGTCATTGCCATTATCGTCACCGTCTCGCTCTATGTGCCGCTGCCAATCAAGACCCAGCCGCCCGTCGATCTCGGCCAGCCGGACCTGTCAATCGATGGCGAGGACCCCGGTACAGCTCCGACCGACCCCTCTGCCTTGCAGGACCCCTCTGCCTTGCAAGATAAGGGCGCCTACGGCTCGATGAATTCCAACGGCACGCAGGTGCCTGATTTCCTGGAAGAGGAGCCAAAGCCCGACCCCAATGCCCCCTCCGTGTTCGAGGGGTTGAAAACGCCAAAGATTGGTGGATGAGAATGCTTATGGCAGATGCCTTGTTTCTGCGGTCGGGCGCGCAGTGGATGCCTGCGCCAGATGGGCTCGCATGCGTTGCGACAGCCAGTCGGTGAATACCAGCCGTCGTTCATCGGCGGCAAAATCGCTATTGGAGACGGCGAGATAATGGGTGCCATCCTGATGAAACGCACCGAGTGCGGCCAGTCGTCCGGCTGCCATATCCGTCGTCACCATATGGATCGATGCCAGCGCGACACCCTGGCCAGCCATCGCCGCCTCGAGGGCCAGATAGAAATGCTCGTAAAAAATGTCCGAGTTGAACTTGCGGGTTCCCGGCTGGGTCTTGCGCCAGTTCAGCCAGGCATCGGGACGCGAGCGGGTATGCAGGGCCGGTACGCTGGGGCGAGGTACGTTGTTGAGATCAGCCGCCACCTGCGGCGTGCAAACCATTCCCATCGCTTCCGGCGCCAGTTCCCTCACATGCAGGCGGGGGTCGATGGCAAAATCGTTGCGCCGCACGGCAAGGTCGACGTGATCGCGGCGAAAATCGATTTTCCCGCCTGCGGCGAGAACCTTGACATCCAGACCGGTCCTTTCTTTCAGATCACCAAGGTTTGGTATGAGGAATTTCAGGCAGAGCGTCGGTTCGCAGGAGACGATCAGGGGTTGCGCATAGGCATTGCTGCGAAAATCCGTTACGACATTTTCCAGATCCTGGAACACGGAGGCAAGCCTGGCCGCCAGTTGACGACCGCGCTCCGTCAGGAAGACCGCCCGGTTGCGACGCAGGAACAGCGGCTCGCCCAGACTTTCCTCCAGATTTTTGACCTGCTTGCTGATCGCCCCGTGTGTGACGTGCAATTCCTGGGCCGCCAACACAAAACTTTCATACCGTGCTGCCACCGAAAAGGCCTTCAAAGCCCCCAATTGTGGCAGGCGCGCCATCCTGGATCGGAATTCGGAACTGTCGGTCATATGTGTGAATTTACCTCACGCTTTTGCTCGAAAATATATCGGTTTTCACGAAACACAACATATGATTGATAATCGGTGTCGGCGGGTTACGCCGATTAAATCGGAGCCATTTTAATGCAAGGCAATATTTCAGTTTTAAAGCACAGCGATCCGGCCAATGTGACCAATATCGATGTCTGCCAACAGTTGCATGACTTCGATTTTGTGTTTCTTGAAGGCAACAATTTTCTCGATGTCATTCATCAAAGCCATTTTAGCAGCCAGGACATTGCTGATTTTCAGGCGTCCTGGGATGATCTTAAGCCGGATACCTATATGGCCGACGGTGGCAAATATCGCCTTCGCCGGCACGCAACCCTGACGGGCGCGCCCAAGGGCGGGCCCGTCACTCTCGAAAAGCATCAGCCGCATTTCCAGACGACATCCTACAACCCTCTGAATGGCGGCATTGAGCGCCATTTCGAGCCGGTATTGGCATCGACCATTGAAAATCCGGTGATGCAGGCGATTTTCTCTTTTGCATCCAGCACATTTGGCGCTCTTTCGCCGTTTTCGACCTGGCACATGGAGTTGCATCAGTTCCGCATTGAGGCTGTGCAGACCGGTGGAAAGCCAACACCTGAAGGCGTTCACCGCGACGGTGTGGATTTCGTGCTGATGGTTCTCATCAATCGGCAGAATATTGTTGGTGGCGAAACCTCCATCCTGGATCGGGACGGCGTCAAGCTGGCGGAATTTACGCTGACGGACCCCTTCGATGCTGCAATTGTCAATGATGAACGCGTTGCCCATGGCGTAACGCCGATCACCAAGCTCGATCCCGACCAGCAGGGCCTGCGCGATGTTCTGGTCCTGACCTTCCGCCGCAAATAAATGCAGATGTCAGCCGCGCGGAACCGCGCGGCTGTTGTCGGATCCGGAGCCCACATATTTATGGAACAAATACTTCTGATTGCTTCGATAACCTGGCTGGCCGTTCTCAGCCCCGGCGCGGATTTTGCCATGGTGTCGCGCAATAGTTTTCTCTATGGCCGCAAATCCGGGCTGGCGGCCTCGATGGGCATTGCCATCGCCTGCTGGTTTCATGTGATCTATGCCATGTTCGGCATTGCGATCATCCAGCATATTTTCCCCAATATTCTGGATATCATCAAATTCGTCGGCGCGGCCTATCTGGTCTATGCGGGCCTGGCCACGGCCTTCAGCAAGATACGCGATGTCGAAGGCAGTCTGGTTCCCAGCGACAGATCCATGGGCCGGGAAATGATGACGGGTATTCTGACCAATGGTCTCAATCCGAAGACGTCGATTTTCGTGATCAGTCTCTACACGCAATTCATCGGCAAGGACACGCCGCTGTCCCACCAATTGCTTTGGGGCCTGTTCATCTCCCTGTCGCATTTGCTGTGGTTCGCATCCGTTTCGACCTTTCTGTCCAACCCGGCCATTCGAACCGTTGTGCTGCGTCGCCAGCGCCTGTTCAATATCCTGATCGGGGTCGTGCTCGCCTCGCTGGGGGCCATTCTGTTCACCGCGGGCACTTTGGGGAGTGGCGCGCAATGACCGCATCCATCTGTTCCTTCATCGATCTCGAAGGCGTTCTCGTTCCGGAAATGTGGCCGCATATCGCCAAGTCGTTCGGAATTCCCGAACTCCAGGCGACCACGCGGGAAATTCCCGATTACCGTCAATTGCTGGATCAGCGGATAAAACACCTGTCCGATCACCACGTTACCCTGGCCGAAATCTGCGCCAGTGTCGCGGAACTCGATCTGTTCAATGGGGCGGTGGAATTCCTCGCAGCGCTCAAGCTGCGTGGGCGTGTGGTGATCGTCTCGGATTCCTTCAGCCCGATGAACCGGCATTTTATCGAGCAGATCGCTGCTGATCAGGTCCTCTGTCACAGTTTTCAGACCAATGACGAGGATATCGTCACCGGCTTCGACTTCTGGAATGGGCTGGCTGGAAAACATCTCTGTTTCGACGCCGTCGATACCGAGGGCTGCGCCCATTTTGCAATGGGCGACGCGTTGAACGACATTTCAATGATCCGTGCGGCGACCTATGGCGTGCTGTTTCAGCCCTCGATGGCGACGCTGCTGGCCGCGCCGGATCTGCGGGCTACATCATCCTATAGTGAAGTCCTCGATATCCTCGATGAAGCCATTTATATCAATAGCAGATCGGCCTCAAAGAGGGCCACGACTTTCCTGGGGAGCGCTTTCGGCTGACAGCATATACGACCACGTATCATGCTAGAGTTTCCTTACAGCACCGTGCGTTTTATAAAACGCACGGTGCTGTAACGTTTTAAATCTGCTGCATAATTCCTTAAATCGACTCCGATTTAAGGAATTATGCATCAGCGTCACCGCTCCCGGAATGCCTTGTTGAAATAACTGGCCAGCGGTTTTGTGAGATAGGTGAAGGGTGAGCGTTCCGTGGTCTGGATAAAGGTTTCAACCGGCATCCCCGGCAGGACCTGGACATCGCCCAGCCGGGCAATTTCCTGTTCATCGGGCTTTATCTTCGCCTTATAGAAGCTGTTTCCAGTCTTTTCATCATTGAACACGTCGGCGGAGACCTCAATCACCGTGCCGTGGATATCCGGCGTCTGGCGGCGGTCGAAAGCGGCAAACACCAGATCGGCCTTCTGGCCGACATGCACCTGATCGATTTCATTGGGCGGCAAATTGGTGGTGATCACCAGCCCGACATTCTGCGGTATGATATAGAGGATCGGTTCTGCCGCTTTGACCACGGTGCGCAACGCATGCACGGTCAGGCCGAACACCACGCCGCCGGTTGGCGCGGTCACTTCGGTGCGGCCAAGGGTTTCCAGGGAGGAGACCCGTTTCTGACGCAATTCGGCAATCTGCGCTTCGGCATTGCGCAGATCGGTGATCGATTGTTCACGCAGTTCGCCACTAACATTCAGAATAGCGATTTCGATCTCGGCGATTTTGGCGCGACTTTCGGCAATGCTGGCCATGGACGAGGCGATCTCGCCGTCTGCCTCGACCTCGGACCGTTGCAGCGTCATGACCTTACTGGTCTGGGTCAGGCCGTCGCGCAGCAATTTCTGCTGCACGGCCAGTTCCTCGCTGATCAACTGCCTTTGCTGGCGCAGCGCATTGAGCTTGGCGTTTAGGCCCTCGATTTGCTGGGCGGTCTGGTGCTTGCGCTCCTGCAATTGCCCGACCTGTTTGTCACGGTTTTCCTGTCGCGCCTGCAACAGGTTGCGCTGGCCCTCGATAATCTCGCGCACATGGCTGTCGGTCTTTGCCCGTTCGACAAGTTCGGGGTCGAAGCTGATCTCGCTCTTGCCATCCTGTTCGGCGGTCAGCCGCCCGGCATTGCCGAGCAGCGAAAACAACTGGTTTTCAATAATCGTCAGCTCGGATTGGTCGAGCTTTTCATCCATTCTGAGCAGAACCTGGCCGGGCTGGACGACATCGCCCTCCTTGACCAGCAAGTCCTGCACGATGCCACCGGCCTGGTGCTGGACCACCTGACGGTTGGTTTCCACCTCCACCGTGCCGCTGCCGACCACGGCGCCCTGGATGGTGGTCAGTGCGCTCCAGGCACCCAGCCCCAACACTAAGACCGCCAGCGCGCCATAGCCGAGTGCCGTGTGACCTTGGGCCTGCCAGACGTGGCTTTCAGGGGTGGACGACACCCGGTTTGGCACAGGGGATGCGGGCAGGCTTGCCGGGGAAGAGGAGGCTGACGCCGATGTCTGGGAAAACAGGCTCATCGTCTCTCTCCTATGGCTTGCGCGGGGCGCCGGGTACGAAACCGGTCATGGTGGTTTCCTGTTTGGCATTCCCCCATGACGTATTTGTCTTCGTACCCACCACTTGCTGGGCATTGCGCAGATGGGCGCGCAGCACCTCGTCGCGCGGGCCAAAAGCGGTGCGGGCGCCATGGTCCATGATCAGCACCAGGTCGCATTCCTCAATCGCCGCCGGGCGATGCGCCATGATCACGGCAGCGCCGCCACTGGCCTTGAGGGCGCGGATGGCCATGTTCAGCGCCACGGAGCCTTCGGCATCCAGATTGGAATTCGGCTCGTCCAGAATGAGCAGGACCGGATCGCCGTAGAGCGCGCGGGCAAGGCCGATGCGCTGCTTCTGCCCACCGGAAAGCCGCTGGCCGGTGGCGGGCAGGGGGGTGTCGTAACCCTGTGGCAGTTTCAGGATCATCTCATGGGCCGCAGCCTTGCGGGCGGCGGCAATCACCTTGTCCGGGTCGGGATCGGCGGTGAGGCGGGCGATGTTTTCGGCAATCGTCCCTTCAAACAGCACCACGTCCTGCGGCAGATAGCCGACATGGTCGGCCAGCCCGTCTGGGCCGTATTGGTCCAGAGCGGCGCCGTCCAGCCGGATCTTGCCCGCCATCGGCTGCCAGACACCGGTCAGCAGCCGGGCAAGGGTCGATTTGCCGGAACCACTGGGGCCGATCACGCCCAGCGCATGGCCAGGGCCAAGCTCGAAACTCATCATCCGCAGCGTCGCCACGCTTTCGCCGGGCGGTACGGCGGTAACCTGCTGAACCTGCAAAATGGCACGGGGCCTCGGCAGGGTGGTGCGGCTGTCTTCCTCGGGAATCTGCTCCAGCAGGGTTGAGAGATTGCGCCAGCCTTCCTGCGCCCGCTGCATTAGTCCCCATTGGGAAATGGCCGTCTCAATCGGTGCCAGCGCCCGGCCGATCAGGATTGATCCGGCAATCATCGCGCCAGCCTTGATTTCGCCGCGCAGCACCAGCCAGGCACCCAGCGCCAGAATGGCCGATTGCAGGAAGATCCGGAAGGTTTTGGACACGGCTGTGTAAAAGCCATTGGCATCCGAATAGGCAATGCTGGCGGCGAGCGCCGTGTGGCGCGTCGCCTGCCAGCGGGTCGCCGCACTCTTGCGCATGCCCAAGGCCTTGACCGTTTCGGCGTCACGAGCCAGCGCCATGGTCATCTCGTCGCTGATCCGGCTGGCATCCGCAGCTTTTGCCTGGATGCGCTTGGTGCCGCGCTGGTTCAGCAGTGTCAGCGCGATCAGCACCAGCCCACCCGCCAGCGCCAGATAGCCCATCCAGGGATGGAAAACGAAGATCACGAACAGGAAAACCGGCGTCCATGGAATGTCAAAAACCGCAAAAATCGCCGAGGACGCCAGCATTTTTTGCAGGGCGTCCAGATCGCGCATGCCGCGTGGACCGGCAACGCCCTTCGATGCCAGTGCGGATCGATCGAGCAGGGCACGAAACACCCTGATGTCGAATTCGCTC
The DNA here is from genome assembly GCF_000016285.1 of Allorhizobium ampelinum S4. Classification (NCBI taxonomy): domain Bacteria; kingdom Pseudomonadati; phylum Pseudomonadota; class Alphaproteobacteria; order Hyphomicrobiales; family Rhizobiaceae; genus Gillisella; species Gillisella ampelina. The sequence goes on from NC_011989.1 coordinate 943,128, forward strand.
TGGAGCCGTGCCCCGATCCGGGCGGCGATGCGTGACCGGACGTGGTCGAGAATGCCCATGATCGCATAGAGCAGAATGACCAGCAGAAACAGGACCAGAAGCGTCGCCTCAGAGCGCGCCGCCAGCACCCGGTCATAGACCTGAAGCATGAACAAGGGTCCGGTCAGGACCAGAAGGTTGACGAAGAAACTGAACAGGGCAATGGACAGGAAGCCCGCCTTGCTGCGCGCCAGGGCTGCCTGTAACTCCTCGACGCCGCCGCGCGTGGTCTTACTCCGGCTCATGAATAGTTCTTGATCATTGAAAACCCCTGAATCGGAGCCCGACAGAATAGCCACCCCTGGCTGAGACCTGTCCGGCCTCTTTACCGACCCCCTTAAATGGGAGTGGTTTTAGAAATAATGCAGAAAAAACATATTATTATGACGACAGTTGGTAACCCTTCTGAGGTCACGGTCTGCAACTCAGCCTTTTAGGTCTTTATGGCAATCTTCTCGTTAAGGTACAATTCCCTCCACCATGCAGGATTTAAAAAAATCCTGCATATTACAATTTTTTCGGCCAGTCCCGGATACAGGAACTTCGGGCCCTTGACTGCGCAGCCAGTTAAAAACGGTCATGAAATAACATCGTATAGGATGATACCACGAGAAGCAGGGGCTTTAAATATTGAGGAGGAAACAGCCTTCGGGAAAAGCCTTTGACCTGGTCGGAGTGGAGTGATTCGAACACTCGACCCCCACGTCCCGAACGTGGTGCGCTACCAGACTGCGCTACACTCCGTGACCAGTGGCGCTCGTATAAACCAGGGTTTCACAATAGACAAGCGGGCGGCTTCAAAAAAATCATGGCTTTTCAACAGGGGCAAGAATGCCGCAAGCAGAGGGTGCCGCGTGCCTTGAATGGCTGCAGTAAGATTGAGTTAATACATTGTATTTAAATAATAATATTATCTTGTGTCAATTTCGGCTCGTGGTGTTTCAATGTTGCCGTTTTGAAACAAGTTGACGTGAGCGAGAAACTTGGTGATTTCCAATTTCAGGTTTTGGGGATAAAGGCGAAAGACAAAGTGGCACAGGGATGGCCGGGGCAGGGCTCTGCCCGGCCGGGCCGCTTGAAGCGGGTTACCAAGGGACAGAATTATGAATTTTCGGATCATGCTGACGGCTGGCTTGGCGCTGGCGCTGGCTGGATGTACCACGACATCGGGTGTCATGCCTGTACAGAAGAAAAACCTGGTGGAAGAGCGCTGGGTCGGCCAACCGGCGGGCGCCTTCTTTGCCAAGTTCGGACCACCGATCAACGACGAACAGGCTGGCGGTGCCACCGTCTATAGCTGGCGCGGCGGCTTCAGAACCCGCACGGTCGCTCCGACCTATGCACAAACGCCCGATGGCAAGCGCGGCAAGGTCACCAAGGCCGGGCGCACCGAGTATCTGCGCTGTGAAGTGCGCGTCACGGTCTCTCCGGATTATGTCATCCGTGCGATCAAGCCTGTTATCGACAGGCCTGTCGAAAGCGGCAAGACCTGGTGCGAAGAGTTTCTGGGCGGCGCATAATGCGGTGATCCACGTGATGAGGGGCCGCGCAAACGTCAGTTGACGGTGCTCGGTTTTCGAAACCGTGTCTTCTAAAGCGCACGAAGATGGATGAAGGCGAGGTTGTCAGGCGACCTCGCCTTTTTTGGTGGGGGCGGCGTGTAGAGATTCGTGTTTTCACGCACAGACCTGCTCAAAATGGGTTTCTTTGGAAATCTGGCCTTGCGCCGGCGGCAAAACTGCGTCCCAGCGACCGGTTTTCAATACCTGTTAGTCGAATATTTCCACGGTCTGGGTGAGGCGGGATTTTTCGTTGCGGGTATGACTTCGACCTTTCGAATTTACCCAACCTATTTTAGGGAAATATTAAATCTTAATTGTGCTATATGAAATCTATCGTTAAAACACCCATGATGGGTGGCCTGTCGCACTCTTGCCAAGCCAAGAAAGCAGCGTCAGGTTCGTGAGAGCTTGCCTCTCCCTCTGTTCCTTCCCCACCCCCATCAGTTTTAAGAGGCGAGGCATAATGTCTTTTTTAGCCAATGCGAGCATTCGCACGAAAATTCTGTCGCTCATTGTCCCGGCCTGCATGATCGGCGTCGGCGGGCTGGGCTACGCGGCCAGTAGTTATAAGTCCACGGATACCGAATATTCTGATTTCATCGCAACCGACAGTATCGCGGCAAGCCAGATGTATCGGACAACGACCTCTCTGCTGGCGATGGGATACGGCGCCTATCAGCTTATCGCATACGACGTTGGTTCACTCGATGTGGCTACCGTCAAGGCAGCCTATGCAGATGCGGTTTCGACCGTATTCAAGCGTCTGGATGCTGCCAAGGCGCTTGTGCCCGAGCTGTCAGGTGATATCGACCAGTTTGCCAGCCGCGCCCGCGATATTCAGGCCCTGACCGACAAGGCGGTTCAATTGGTTGCCGATGGAAAGCGCGATGAAGCCAGAGCTCTTCTCGTCAAGGCGGATCCATTGATTGCCAAATGGCGTGACGATCTTCGCGACTGGAATAACACCAATACGACGGCCCTCCTGAAAAAAAGTGATGCACTGACCGACCAGACGAATTCAACCATCCTGACGTCATTGACCATTGTCGGCAGCGTTATGCTTATGGCCATCATCCTGGCTCTGTTCGTCACCTCGCGTGGCATTATCGGTCCGATCGATAAGCTTCGCAGCCGGATGATAGCGCTGGCAAACGGTGAAACGCAGCAGGAAATACCAGGCCTGGCGCGCAAGGATGAGGTTGGTCAGATGGCTGCCGCTGTCGGCGTGTTCCGCGACAATGCCGTCGAGCGCGCCCGTCTGGAGCAGGAAACCGCGGCCAATCGCAGCCTCTCGGAAAAAGAGCGTCTGGAGCGCGAGGAGCAAAAGGCCAGGGAAGCGGCGGATATCCAATTTGCGGTCGACAATCTGGCAAACGGGCTTTCGCATCTGTCCGATGGCGACGTCTCCTATCGGATCGGCCAGCCTTTCGTCGCCCATCTGGATGGCGTGCGCGCCAGCTTCAACAGCTCGGCTGAAAAATTGCAGGAAGCGCTGACCCATGTCGCCCAGAATGCTAGCGCTATCGATGCGGGTGCCAATGAAATAAAGTCGGCAGCTGATGATCTGGCCAAGCGGACTGAACAGCAGGCAGCTTCCGTCGAGGAAACGGCCGCAGCCCTGGAACAAATCACCACCACGGTGAAGGATTCGACCCGTCGTGCCCAGGAAGCGGGAACCCTGGTTTCGCGCACCAAGGCCGGCGCAGAGCAATCCGGTGAAGTGGTGCGCCGTGCCGTGATCGCCATGGAACAGATCGAAAAGTCATCGGCTGAGATTTCCAACATCATCAGCGTCATCGATGAAATCGCCTTCCAGACCAATCTTCTGGCGCTGAATGCCGGTGTCGAGGCAGCGCGTGCCGGTGAAGCTGGCAAGGGCTTCGCAGTCGTTGCCCAGGAAGTGCGCGAGCTTGCCCAGCGTTCCGCCAATGCGGCAAAGGACATCAAGGCGCTGATCACCACCTCCAACAGCCAGGTCCAGTCCGGTGTGCAGCTGGTGGGTGAAACTGGTACCGCACTGCAAACCATGGTGGCCGAAGTGCAGGAAATTAACCGGCATGTCAGCGCTATCGTCGAGGCGGCCCACGAACAGTCTTCCGGTCTCCAGCAGATCAATACCGCTGTGAACCAGATGGACCAGGATACCCAGAAGAACGCGGCAATGGTGGAGGAATCCACGGCTGCAAGCCACGGCCTGGCAAGAGAAGTCGCCTCGCTGAACCAGTTGCTGTCGCAATTCAAGCTGTCTGGCGGCGGGCAAAGTGGGTTTAATTCTGGATCGGCCTATGCCGCCCCGGTTCGTCCCGCCCCCATTCATCCCGCACAGGCTCCGGTGGCTTCACCCGCCCGTGCGCTTGGCCGCAAGATCGCCAGTGCCTTTTCCGGCAAATCGTCAGCGACGGCTGCTGCTTCCGATCAGTCCTGGGAAGAGTTCTGAGGCTATGGTTTGCCAGACTGCTGAGCAGTTGCAGGCGCAGTAACTGCAACGCTTAAAGGGGAGATTCCCTTGTTATCAAGGATATTACGCCGGGAAGCCTTGCTTTCCGGCGTTTTAGTTTGGCCGACATTTTAGTTTGGAATGAGCCGGAGCGGCAGCCACAAAGGCAAGAGAGGAACGGGGCAGGGGTACAATGAAGAGGCGGCAGGAATTGCGCCATATCTTTGGCTTTGAGTGATATTTGCTCCGCATTGGCGGCAGCATAAAAGGCAATTCCTGTCTTTTAGCGATAAAAACATCGATACTTGGCCAAATGACAGGCTTATGCCGGGTGCAGCCAGGATATGCCAAGCGCAGCCGTTGGGAGTGGGCCTTGGTCGGACATTCAGTAGGCCCGCTAGGAAATTACCCTCTGGGAAATCGCCCTCTAGGAATTAGAACGAATGACATCGCAATCCAATCCTCAGGCCGTTGCCACCCTGGACGCGGCTCTCGCTGATCTTGATCTCACCGCCCGTCTGCGTCTTGTTCAGGAGCTTGGTGGCCGGTCGGTGTTCACCACGAGCCTCGGTCTTGAGGATCAGGTGATTACGGCGGCAATCGGCCTTGCCGGTCTTTCCATTGAGGTTGCAACCTTGCAGACCGGTCGCCTGTTCAAGGAAACCCTTGATCTGATCGCCGAGACTGAAGAGCGTTTCGGCCTTTCCATCACGCAATATGCGCCCGATCAGGACGATATTGACGCGTATGCGGCAAAATATGGCTTGAACGGCTTTTACGAAAGCGTCGAAGCGCGTCATGCCTGCTGTCATGTGCGCAAGCTTGTTCCTCTGGCGCGGGCGCTGCAAGGTGCTTCTGTCTGGGTTACGGGCCTGCGCCGCAGCCAGTCCGGCAATCGCGCCACCACGCCGTTCGCCGAATATGATGCGGAGCGCAACCTGATCAAGATCAACCCGCTGGCCGATTGGTCGCTGGACGATATCAACGCCTATGTGGAAAAGCAGGTCGTGCCGATCAATCCGCTGCATGCGCGTGGCTATCCCTCGATTGGCTGTGAACCCTGCACCCGTGCGATCAAGCCGGGCGAGCCCGAGCGGGCCGGCCGCTGGTGGTGGGAAAACGACGAGAAGCGCGAATGCGGCCTGCATGTGCCGGACGCTGCCATCCCATCGCTGAATTCCAGTTCCCTTTAACAGCCGCTTTCTGGGTTTTTGGCGAGGTTTTTCCCGTTCAAGGCTAGCCAAGACCAGTCATCGGCAACTAGGAATATGTTTTATGTCCGTACAGAGCCTGCCCCCGCAGCCGTCCTCGCAGCCCGCATCTGGGCCGCACGCATCTGGAAATCAAGTCATGCATCTGCACCAGTCCGAGTTTGATCCGCATTCCAAGGAGGTCGTGGCGCGTGCGCCGCTCGATCCGCATTTGAAGGCGCTGGAAAACGAGGCGATCCATATTTTCCGCGAAGTGGCCGGCGAGTTCGACAATCCGGTGATGCTCTATTCGATCGGCAAGGATTCCTCCGTGCTGCTGCACTTGGCGCGCAAGGCCTTCTATCCGGGCCGGGTGCCGTTTCCGCTGCTGCATATCGATACTGGCTGGAAGTTCAAGGAAATGATCGCCTTCCGCGACGAGATGGCGAAGCGCTATGATCTGGATCTGGTCGTCCATACCAATCCGCGTGGCAAGACCGAAGGTGTCACACCCTTTTCCCATGGTTCGGCGCTCTATACCGACATCATGAAGACCGAGGCGCTGCGCCAGGCGCTGGACGCCGGTAAATATGACGCTGCCTTCGGTGGTGCACGTCGCGATGAGGAAGCCTCGCGGGCCAAGGAGCGGATCTATTCCTTCCGCACGCCTGACCATAAATGGGACCCGCGCAATCAGCGTCCGGAACTGTGGAATGTCTATAATGGCATGATCCGCCGGGGTGAAAGCGTGCGGGCCTTCCCGCTGTCCAACTGGACGGAAGTCGATATCTGGCGCTATATTCAGGCGGAAAACATTCCGCTGGTGCCGCTGTATTTCGCCGAAAAGCGGCCCTTCATTGAGCGCGATGGCATGATGATCCTGGCCGAAGACGAGCGGCTGGAACTGCTGCCGGGCGAAAAGGTGCAGCATGGATCGATCCGCTTCCGCACGCTCGGCTGCTTCCCGCTGACCGGCGCGCTCCGATCCGAGGCCCGGACCTTGGATGACGTGATTGCCGAACTGGAAATTGCGACCGTCTCCGAGCGTCAGGGTCGCGCTATCGACCGTGACCAGTCCGGATCGATGGAAAAGAAGAAACGCGAAGGATATTTCTGAGATGACCGCAAGCGCAACCGCACTCGCCGCCAATCTGGCGTCCACATCGGATTTTTCCTCCAAAGAATCGTCGCAGGGGCTTTCCTTGGCAAATGCTGTTCCTCAGTCCGAAGCGGCCTATACCGGTCGTGATTCCCGGCCCTTGCGCTTGATCACCTGTGGTTCGGTCGATGACGGCAAATCGACGCTGATCGGTCGGTTGCTGTGGGATACCAAGGCGGTCAAGGAAGACCAGGCGGCAACGCTGCGACGCGATAGCGGCAAGCAGAACGATCTTGGCCTGCCGGATTTCGCATTGCTGCTCGACGGTCTTCAGGCGGAACGCGAACAGGGCATCACCATCGATGTCGCCTATCGTTATTTCGCCACCGACAAGCGCTCCTTCATCGTCGCCGACACGCCCGGCCATGAGCAATATACCCGCAATATGGCAACCGGTGCCTCGACTGCCGATCTCGCCGTGCTGCTGGTCGATGCCCGCGCCGGTATTCTGGAGCAGACCCGTCGCCATGCGACGATTGCATCCTTGATGGGCATCAAGCAATTCGTGCTGGCCGTCAACAAGATCGACCTGACCAATTACGACAAGGCTGGTTTCGACGCCATCGTCCAGGAATTCAAGGACATCGCCTTGACGCTCGGCGTGCGCCAGACCACCGCCATTCCGATGTCGGCGCTGAAGGGCGAAAATGTCGTCTATTCCGGCCAGGAGCCAATGCCCTGGTATGACGGCCCGACGCTGGTGGAAGCGCTGGAACGCGCCACCTCGCGCTCGGCACAATCGACAGGCTTCCGCCTGCCGGTGCAGCGTGTTTCGCGTCCGGGTGAAAGCTTTCGCGGCTATCAGGGGACGGTGGCCGGTGGCGCGGTCAAGCCGGGCGATAGCGTCGCCATCCTGCCTTCGGGTGCCATTGCCAATGTCAAGCAGATCGTCACCTTCGATCTGGTGCGCAACGCGGCTGTGGCTGGCGATGCCATTACCCTGGTGCTCGACCGGCAGGTGGATGTGTCGCGCGGTGACATGATCGTCTCGCTCGATGCCGAGCCACAGGTTGGCCTCGCCTTCGATGCGCAATTGGTGGCTTTGCAGCCGGACGGCATCCTGCCCAACAAGCGCTACTGGCTGAAAAGCGGCTCGCGCCGCCAGCGCGTCCAGGTCAAGCCAGTTCAGCAACTGGATCTGAAAAACGGCAAATGGGGTCCGGCGGAAAGCCTGGCCATGAACGCCATCGGCAAGGTGCATCTGGCCTTCGACGAAAAGGCGGTGTTTGACCCCTATGAGCAGAACCGCTCGACCGGCGCCTTCATCCTGATCGACCCAGACACCAACAACACGGTGGCTGGTGGTATGATCACCGCCAAGCGCTCGGATGTCGATGGCCTGAACTCCGGCGAAGCCCGCGTGCTGCTGTCGCTGCCCGCCGACCTCGCCGACCAACTCATGGCCACCGAACTGCTGGCCGCCCGCCGCGACGAAGTGGAACTGCGCCGCGTGACGACCGCCAAGGCGCGGGACTTGCTGGACGGGATTGAAGGGTAATTCTCATCGGCTGTGATTGGCTGGTGACCCGATGAATTGAAGCCGTCATGCGTTTCAACGCATGACGGCTTTTGTTTTTGGTTCGAGACTTTCATCGACCGTGACGTAAAATCATGATTTCGCGATACGAATATGTGATCGGGGCCGAAGGCCGGCCCCGATCATTCATTCCCTAAAATAGGTTTCTACTATCACTTCTCGGGTCACCTTCTATGTGAAGAGGTGTGTAAAGGCCGCTGCGAGCCTTTCTTCGCCACGGCCGTGCAAGACTTTCTGGATTCGTTTTGATGTCCGCGATAGCGATAGCGGGTAAACCGTTTGTCGCGCACTGCACGATCCACTCCCCGTCCGGCGCCGCTATACCTGAGGGAACAGCGGTGCTCTGAGGCGCAAGGGTAGAATAGCTGACCCAATAAGTATTGCTTGCGGAATGCCCCAAAACTTCGGCGCCAAATGCCGGAGCACCAGATGGGCTGTCTCCTGCCGTCGAGAACAGGACGCAATCAACATCGAGCTTCTCGTATTCTATGAATATCTCGGGATAGTGCGCTTCCATGCCGACCGCGCAGCCGAAACGGAGACCATCCACTTCGAAAGTCACGGCGAGCTTTCCCGGAGAGTACATAAACGAGATTTTGGTATTCGATAGCAGACGCTCATCGTAGCGCGTCACCAGTTCACCGTGATCGGAGACGACATAAAGGCTGTTATGTGGCCGGTGCGGTAACGTCAGTTGATGCACGGAACCGAAAACCGTCCAAAGTTTTAGCTGTTTCGCACATCTTTGAATCGCTTCCAGTTCTTGTCGCAAAACGCCCCATTCGAAGCGGGTCCAATCGGAAGGGCCGATTTCTTTCGGTCCGATTTCGGACATGATTCGCTTGTTAGGCCAGCAAGTGGCGCCTTCCGGGAAGTGTATCAGGCGAGCACCTGCTTTATGGGCCTCCCCCATGAGGCCGCGTATTTCTACCCCTCTGGCATGAAGGGCCGAAATGTCACGCGGATCGCTGCACAATGATGTTTGCGCTACAGCAAGCCGCACTGACCGGATAATGGATTCGTTCGGTGACTGGCGGACATGTTGAAGAGCTGCGGTGTAGGATTCGCCGGTTTTGGCTGCGCGAGCACGTACACGGCGTTTAAAATTTCCGTTTTGCGTCATTGGTCAGGCCTTTCACGTCGCGGACGCAGCTCCCCAGCAACCCGCCCGAAACGGATCGGACCAAGACAACGGCCTGAGACAGAAGTCCCTTTGCCTCCGTTTAAGACCACGCTGGGGAAGGTCTGAGAGGTTAGGCGCAGGCCACGCCAAAGCAAGACTGCCGACCATGTGTCGATTCGTCAAGCTGTGGCAAATTTTCCAATTGAAAACCAAAGGAACGGCCACGTGATCTCGTGGCAGCAGCGTGACGTCAATCGGCCGCCCGACCCCGTTCTATAGATAACGGCGGTCGCGTTCGGGGTCTGTCTACAGGTTTTGGGCTGATATTCAAGCCCCGGTTGGTGGCTGGTGAGCCACCGTATGGTTCATGGTTTGGGACGGCGGGTGGAGCCTCGGGCGATCAGCTCGAAACCGAGATCCGTCGTGTGTTTCTGGCGGCTCTTGTCCTGGCTGCGGATGATCATGTCGGTGGCGCGGTAGCCGAGCTGATAGAGCGGGGTGCGCACCGTCGTCAGGCCAGGCACGGTGTGGGCGCAATAATCGAGGTCGGTGAAACTGCACAGTCCGAGTCGGTCGGGAATACTGATGCCGCGCCGCTGGCATTCGAACAGCAGGCCAAGCGCCAGGTCGTCGTGACAACATAGGACGGCATCGACCTCGGGATCGGCGGCAAACAATGTGTCGAGGGTCTTGCCCGCTGATCCGAAGCAATCGTTCGCGTCCACATTGACTTCGAGATCAGGATTGTAAAGCCCTGCTTCCCTCAGTCTGTTGCGATAGCTCTCCAGCCGCATCCGCACCGGAATATCGGTACCGGTCGAGCAGAATGCGATCCGGTGATAGCCCACATCCAGCAGATGCCGGATGGCGACATCGGCGGCGGCGGCATTGTTGATGCCGATGGCCATATCGACCGGCGGATAGCTGATATCGATAAACTGTACGACAGGGCAGGGCGCATCATGCAGCATTTCCGTCACCCGCGGATCGACCTGCACGCCACCAATGATGATGCCTGTCGGCTTCTGCGCGAAAAACTGTCTGAGCTGGTAAAGCTCTTCATCGGGATCGTAGCGCGTATTGACATATTGGATGCGCAGGCCCGTGCCCCGGGCCCGATCCTCGATGCCTTTCATGACCCTGGGGAAAATATTGGTACCCAGCAACGAGGACAGGACGCCGATCGTATTGCTGTTTCTGCTCGCCAAGGCCCTTGCGGCGTAGTCGGGCACATAGCCGAGTTCCTCGACGATTTTCAGAATCGTTTCGCGCAGTCCTGGAGAGACTTTTTCCGGCTTGTTCAGCGCCCTTGAAATGGTAATCGGGCTAACGCCGACTTTCTCCGCAACTTCGTTCAATGTCAGGCGATTGCCCGACGCCCTGATTTTTTTCCCCACTCTGCCCCCGGTCTTTGCTTGCGCATTCATTTGCTGGCACTGCGGATATTCACCTGGATAAACGATCCGCCTATCGGGATCGGCAAAGATCATGCATGCCGTTATCGCCGATTGTGTCCTCCGCTTTTGATTTCCTGTCGGAAATCATTGAAAACGAGCCATGTTCGTTACTTTGAAGATATCTGAAGCCATTGATTCTGATGGGATTTTAAATCCTCTGAAATCTGCCGAATGTCTGGATACCTTTAAGCAAAAGGCTTTTATGTCGGTTCATGTCATGCACCCCTCCCAAGGCTCCCACCCACCGGTTTTTTCCAAGAAATAGACCGGATAAATATTGACACATTCTAATAAGCACTTCAGAACAAGACAACCTGAACTTAAGAGTAAAGCAACTAAAAATTGCTGAATTCCTCGTCCTTTACATTAAAGGCGTGGACACGGCAGTCAGAAAAGATCGGTAAGCTAGCTTGGCCGTACTGTGTTTCCATGAGAGTGTTGCTCGGTTCCGGTTGGCGCTACGGATGAAATTATACAACAGAAATAAGCTATTATAGCGAATATTCATACAACATATATGCAGCAAGTCCTCGCAAAGCGCCTTGCGTTTTATCAAGTGCGCGAAGGATGTTTTGCGGCAACTTTCCTGAAATCGATTCCGACCGGAGAATTTATGCGGTATGGGGTGAGAGAGACTACGGTTTCCAGCTGCAAGGCTGTACATGCATTGAAAACTGACACTGCCAGGTCATCGACCGGGGTTTTTGATGCCTTTGAGATCGTGGAAATTTTGATACCTGCTGCACAATTTCAGAACTCGCCATTGGTTTCAGACATTGTTCAGCAGAAGATCTGGAGACGGCGCATTCCGCATGACCATCCGTTTCATTCGTCCCGTTTCAATCGCCGCCCGCTGGGCCTGGCGGCTGGCGTTTTTGTCCCTGCTGTTGCTGGTGGTGGCCTGGCTTGGGTTCCGTTTCGGCCCGCTGTCCATGCCGAGCTTCGTGCTTGTGGTTCTGCTCTGTGGCGGGTTGGCGGCGCTTTCGGTGCCGTTTGCTCTGTGGGGCCTGTGGCGGCTCTGGTCGATCGGCGCAAAGGGCGGCTTGGCTGCCAGCCGGGCGTTGGTCATTGCGGCTCTGCCGCTTTCGGTGCTGGGGCTGGCCGCTGAGCGCTACCAGACCCGGCCGGAGCTTTATGAAGTGGTCAGCGACCTCACCGATCCGCCCGGCTGGATCTTGTCCCCAGCGTCGAAATCCAGCTGGCTGCCGCGCCCACTGAGCGATGCCGTTGTTCAAGCTCGTCTACAGGCCGAGGCCTATCCAACCCTGACCGTGCGCCGCTATGACGGGGCGTTGGACCGGGTCTATCAGGCGGTGCGCAAAGTGGCGTCCGACCAGCGCTGGAGCGTAACGGCGACGCGCGGGGCCGCTTATGCCCGCCCGGATTTTCAGGCCCCGGCAACAGTCTCCGGGACACAAACCGGGCCTGCACCCGTGCCGGTGCCAACCCCGCGTCCACAGCCGCAGGCCCAGGATCTTATTCCCGATAACGAGCCGCCCGGGGTGATCCGCATCCAGGCCACCACCCGCAATTTCATTCTTGGCTTCCCCTTCGATATTCTCATTCGGCTGCGGGAAGAAGAGGAAACGGTACTCGTCGATATCAGGGTTTCCAGCCGCTATGGTCCCCACGATCTCGGTTTTGCCGCCGCCATCGCCAATGGCTACCTGACCGCGCTGGATGGCGAATTGCTGGGTATCGCCAGCCAGTGATCGCTGATCGGACCGGTGATATCTTCAGCTCTTGTGCTGATCAAGCCGGGTGAAACCGGCTGTCGGCCAAGGCTGGCCCTTCGCATTGGACAGCGCCCCTTGCCACCAGATCTTCCAGATGCGCCAGAATAGACAAGGCAGCGGGCTTATAGAGATCGGGACTGATATTGTGGTAAATGGCGGCCAACATCTCGTCTATCGTCCTGTCTCCGGCCTGAACGCGGCCAAGAATGGTCTCTTCGCGGTTCAGTCGATGGCCTTTCAGCCGGGAGACGTGGTCGAGGGGAGACAGAACCGGCCCGCCATGCCCGGGCAAATAGGCAAGGTCGTCGCGCGCCAGCAGAACATCCAGCGAGGCCATGTAATCGCGCATCGATCCGTCGGGTGGCGCAATCACCGTTGACGCCCAGGCCATGACATGATCGCCGGAAAACAGGATGCCGGTTCCAGCAAGCGCGAAGGCGGCATGGTTGGCGGCATGGCCGGGGGTCAGCACGGTTTCCAGTGTCCAGCCGTCTCCCTCCAGCCGCTCGGTGTCGCCAAGGGTGAGGTCGGGGGTGAAATCGCGGTCGCCGCTTTCGGTAAAGGCTGCCGCCTCACCGGGGTGCAAGGGGCGCGCCAGCCGGTGTCGGCCCTCCGCCACCAGCTTTGCGCCGGTCAGGTCTTGCAGCCGCAGGGCAAGGCCGGAATGGTCGCGATGGGTATGGGTGACGATGATGTGGCTAACCTCACGACCGCGCAGCGCCAATTGCAAAGCATGGAAATGCGCAGGGTTATCGGGGCCGGGATCGATCACACAAACTGATTTTTCGCCGATGATATAGGTGTTCGTGCCCATATAGGTCATGGCGGAAGGATTATTGGCGGTAACCCGTTCGACGCCATTGATAATGGGCACGCGGCGTCCATGGTCGGCACGATAATCGGTGCTTATTTGTGGCTGGCTGATATGGGGCTGGCTTGTCATGATCTATCAAAACTCAAGGGCGAACGGTGCCAGGAACAGACATGGCAGGCCCCTCATTTATATTCGATTTCAATAAAGCTCATCGGCCGCGTGCCGCCATTGACGACATTGTGCTCCACGCCCGCCTCGCGCCGGTAAGCCTCGCCAGCCCGGCTGGTGACGCGTCGTTCGCCGGCTGTGTCCTCGATCAGGAAGTCGCAATCCGTCATTGGCACCACGACATAGCCAAGTCCATGGACATGATGGCCGGTGGCGGCCCCCGGCTCGAAATCCCAGCGCGTCACCCGCACCACGGCATCATCGATCAAAAGCGTGGAAATGGCAGGCGGGCGAGCGGAATATCCGGGCATGTCGAAATCCTTGTCACACAAGCGTGTCTCGAAAAAATCCTATGATAAGCATGCTGGTTGCGGAGTAAAGCTGTTGACGCGCCAAAAGAAAGCACCCCGTTCCAGGGAAGGGGTGCTCCATTTTTCAGATGGGAAAAGAGATCAGGCGGCGCGCCGCTCATGACGGCCTTCTTCGACTTCCTCGACGATTTTCGCGACGAACGCATCGAGATCGCCTGGATTTCGCGAGGTGATAATGCCCTGATCGGCAACCACGGTCTGGTCAACCCAGCGGGCACCGGCATTTTTCACATCGGTGCGGATCGATGCATAGGACGTTGCCTGACGGCCGCGCAATGCATCAGCTTCAACCAGCAGCCAAGGCCCATGGCAGACAGCAGCGACGACTTTGCCGGAGGCGACGAAATCGCGCACCAGTTGGACGGCCTTGGCATCGGCCCGCAGGATATCCGGATTGATCTGGCCACCGGGAATAACCAGCGCATCGTAATTGCTGGCAGAAGCCTCTTCGACAGTGAGGTCGACATCGACCGTGTCACCCCAGTTCTTGTCGTCCCAGCTTTTGATCGGCTGCTTTTTCAAGGAGGCGATGGTCACGGACGCGCCCTTGGCCTTCAACTGATCCAGCGGAACCCGCAATTCCGAACGCTCATAGCCATCAGTGGCAAGAATAAGGATCTTTGCTTCATTAATCTTTGTCATCTCTAAGTCCTTTTCTGTTTCGTGGTGGTTCATCATCACAACAGATGGGGCGGGGGATCGTTCCGAAATTTATTAACCTTTGAAAGACGATACTCCTCGACGCTTTCCACGAAAAATATCAAATCAGCGATTGCAGCCCGTGCGCGCTTTTGCTAATGACCGGCATGCCAAACGCGCGGCATCATTGATCCGCGTGCATTGTGATGGGGCGTAGCCAAGCGGTAAGGCAGTGGTTTTTGGTACCGCCATCCCTGGTTCGAATCCAGGCGCCCCAGCCACTCCTCCGATGCCACATCGTTGAAATCGACGTCAGAAGGCTGATGGTCGAAAACAAACGTGGATTGCCTTCGAAAACGGGTGAGACTTTTGCTGGACGAACGCCTGAAACGGGCTTTTGAAAGCCCGCCCTCTCAAAAAATAAGCTTGAGCAGCAAGACAACGACGATCAGACCGATCAGGAAAATGGCCCCGATCGTGCCACCAATGAATTTCAGCATTTTTCTACTCCTTCGATTGTCAGCAGCCGATAGAAGATGCGATCCGCGACTGACTGTTTCAGGTCTTTCAACGATCTAGGCTGACTTGAGTTCCAATCCCGACCAGGCGATGACGTTTCTGGACCATTGCCGCTGCCTGGTAAATTCAATGAGAGATCGCTGTTTCATGGTTTGCCAATGCATGCCAGATCGATTACCTATGCCGCCGAAAAGCATACTTTGAAGGTTGTGGGCCGTGAATGTAGATTTTCAGGATAGTGTCGGGCATGGCATATCCTTCAAATATTCCCCGACATCGTTATCTGCCCTGACGCTGGATGAGCTGCGGCATCTCATTTCCGAACTCAATATGTTTTCCGAACAGTTGGGCTGCGTGGTCTTCGAGGGAGACGGATCGAGCAAGACCGATCTGGTGATCTTCGGCGGAAATCTTGAGCGGTTTTCGATGCTGTCGGTGGCCCGTAGTCTGGGGTCGAGGGTTTTTTATTTCCAAGATACGGTCAGCTGGTGGTATGGCGGGTCGAACTTGCTGCCGGATATCGATGGCATTGCGTCCTTTTTACGTCGCTATATCGGGCGCCAATTTATCGGGAGCCGGCCCTGTCTGGTGTTTGGCCAGTCTTCCGGCGGCTATGCGGCGCTTGCGCTTGGTGCCATGTGCCCCCATTACGACGTGCTTGCCTGTTCACCGCAAACCTTTGCCGATGCGGAGTTGAAGCGCCGTTTGCAAATATCACCCTCGCTGGCGGTGCAGCATACGCCAGATTACCTGCTCGATATCGAGGATTTGTATAGGGTTTCCACCCGGACGGGCATGGCCGCAGCAATTTTTTCAGCCTCGGAATTTACCAATCCGTATTATAATCATTTCTGGATGGACCATTTGCACATGGCTAAGATCGCGCATGTGGCATCGATTGACGTATTTCTGGCTGCCTCGTCCAACCACTCGATTGTCTTTCAAAGAGCGCGGCTGTTTTCGGAGTTCCTGAAAGAGCTTCTGGAAGCGGGAGGAAAGAAGGCCCGCGTCAAGCAAGAGATCGTCCAAAGACTGGTACATGCCATCCAGCCCTCGGACGCGCCGGACGAGTAAGATCATACTCTGTCGAAAATAGCCTGTTCAAGGCTTGGTGCCAGATGGCGACCGAAGTTGAGCCTCGATGGCGACCTTGTCTATGACCGACCAGACATTGGCGATTTTCGATCCGTTGAAGTCATAGAAGACGTTTTCGGTAAAAGCCACCCGGCGCCCATTGACGGGCACTCCCAGAAGCAGGCTTTTGGGAGAGCAATCGAAGGAGAGGCGCGCGGCAATCTGCGGTGGTTCGCAGACGATCCGTTGAATGTCGAACCGCAGGTCCGGTATATCGATAAAGTCTTGAACCAACATGTCGCGGTAGCCATGAAGCTTGAGCAAGCGGTCGTTGTGGCGAACCTCGGCATCGACAAAGAGGCCCAATTCGTCCCAGGCCTGACGGTTGAGGCAATCGATATAGGCACGGTACTGGTCCACAAGCTGTTTTACCGGCATTTTGGCTCTCCTTTTTGGTGATCATCGGAACATGCCTGACCCAGGGATTTGCTGCTGCGGCTTTTGTCGTTGTCTTCCTGGCTTGGCGCAGACCTCGTTACGCGCAGATGGCGCACTGCGATACCTGCGGGGATGTGACCGGCGGCATGCTTTGGCACGCCGATGCGCTGCGAAAGGTAGATGCTGGAATGGCCGCTGGTGAGATAGGCGGTGAAACAGGCGACAGCGAGATAGACGGCATGGGTGGCGCCGAACAGCTCAAGGCCCATGATCATGCAGGCAAGCGGTGTATTGGTGGCCCCGGCAAACACGGCGACGAAGCCGAGGCCGGCAAACAGGTCTGTCGGCGCGCCGGTCAGGCCCGCCAATGCATTGCCAAGTCCCGCCCCGATGAAGAACAGTGGCGTGACTTCACCGCCCTTGAAACCGGCACTGAGGGTAACGACGGTAAACAGCGCCTTCCAGGCCCAGCTCCATGCATCCACATGATCCGGGCGGAAAAAGCTGAGAATGGTGACATCGCCCGGATGGGGTGACCAGACGCCCAGCCCCAGATAATCGCGGGTGCCGAGCAGCCAGACCAAGGCAAGCAGAATGGCGCTGGCCAGCACCGGACGCAGGGGTGCAGAGGGAAGCAAGGCTTTGTAAGCAGCACCTGCCAGATGCGAAATCTCGGCAAAACCATGCGCCGCCAGCCCAAATACGGCTCCGGCAAACACCACCTTGAGCATGATCAGTGCATCGAGGTGAAACCCGCCGCTATCCGGCATGTTCTTGAGATAGGCGATGACGTAATGCGTATGGCTCGCCCCCCAGGCCTGGCAGGTCCAGTCGGCCACCACGGCAGCCAGGAGAGCCGGGAGCAGGGCCTCATATTGCATCCGGCCAATGGTCAGCACTTCCAGGGCAAACACCGCGCCAGCAATCGGCGTGCCGAACACGGCGCCGAAGCCTGCGGCAATCCCGGCCATCAGCAGGATGCGGACATCGCCTTGTGCCAGCCGGAAGAGCTTTGCAAAGGCGCTGGCAAGGCTACCGCCGAGCTGCACCGCCGTGCCTTCCCGTCCGGCCGAGCCGCCGACCAGATGGGTCAGCACCGTGCTGACCAGAATGAATGGTGCCATGCGCAACGGCACGCCGCCGCCCGGCTCGTGGATCTGCTCAACGATCAGGTTATTGCCGCCTTCTGCCGCTTTACCAAAGCGCTGATAGGCCCAGACCATGGCAAACCCGGCAATTGGCATGGCATAGATCAGATCGGGATAGGCAAACCGCAGCCGCGTTGCCTCATCCAGGCTCCACAGAAACAGGGCGACGAGTGAGCCAACCATGGCGGCCATCGGCACCGTGACGGCGATCCATTTTGTCAGGCTGCGGATCTGGTGCAAACGAAAACCAATAAATAAACGAAGGTCAGGAAATGCTGGGATCGTCCTCATTTTGACGCTCCCGAAACGGTAAATTCAATTGGAAAAAACACCATGGAAATTCTGGACATGACTCTACTCCTTCGCCTTGGCGTGTTGAGTAGGAGTCATCGGCTTCATCAAGGAAGCGGTTCGGCGTCGTGCCCGGCAGAATCCATTGCCGTTACCGTGGAATATCTATTCACACCCATGAAAGTCAATGGGGGCAGGACGGAGGGCGCGGTTTTTTCATCGTTGATAGCATCGTTCTGTTTCGGTTTTGCCGCACGATGCTCTCGTCGCAGCGGTGTCTGCAACCAAGGGCAAAATCCAGAAAGTTAATCGCAAAAGCGCGTTGTTTATCCTCCGTTCACCATCTTCCTTGGGCAGGACTTAACCTTAACGGCCCTATAAATCATCCATCCGCTTTTACGAAATTCGGTCTTTTGGGAACGTCTGGCGGGGGCGTCTGTTTGGGGAAATTCTGACTTTGGAGCCGTTGAACGTGGTTGCCTGCGCATCCACGAACCGTTTCCTGTTGTCGTCGGGTGACTGGATGTTTGCAGCCCTCGCGACAGCGAGGTGACATGCTGTCCAGTATTGCGGACGGCTTGTGTTTCGCCTGTTTTGTATTGAGCCCGTTTTGTACTGAGTATGTGAGTGAGCGTATGACGAGTAAAAACACCAATGTTGCGGCGTATACCGCGCTTCAAAGCCTGCGCCATACAGTGTCCAGCCGCGATGATAGTCAGGCGCGGGTCACGACCGGTTACCGGGTCGCCACCGCGGCTGATGATGCCGCCTATTGGTCGATTGCCACGACGATGCGCTCCGACAATCGATCCTTGTCTGCCGTGCAGGACGCCTTGTCCATGGCCGCTGGCGTGCTGGACACGGCTGAAAGTGGCATGAGTACATCGACCGATCTGATGATGGATGTGAAGGCGCGTCTGGTGCTGGCGCGTGAAGGCGGCACCTCACGCGACAAGATCAATACCGAACTGGACGAGATCCGCGATCAATTCCGCTCCATCGCCGAATCCTCCTCCTTTTCCAAGGAAAACTGGCTATTGCGCTCTTCCACGAGCGACAAGGACAATCGCAATCTGGTCGGCTCCTTCGTGCGTGATGGCGAAGGCCGGATCAGCATCAACACGATTGATTATAATGTCGGCGGCGATCCGGGCACGTCCGAGGTCAATTACCTGATCGACGATCTGGATGGGGAAGGGGGTATTCTCACCGGGTCCGGCTTTGCGACGGAGCTTGGCACGGCCAAGACCTGGGTGATGTTCAATGGCTCCAAGGCCTCTACGACCCATGACGAGATCAGGCTGGAAGACAGCACCACGAATGCCGATATCGATGACATGATCAAGGTGGTCGATGCGATGGCCGAACGGATGAATGGCGTGGCGAGTACGCTGGGTGCGATGAGCAACCGGGTGGAGATGCAGTATGAATTTTCCAAGGACCTGCAAGGCTCGATCAGCAAGGGCGTCGGCAATATGGTCGATACCGACATGAACCTGGAATCGAGCCGCCTGAAAGCCCTCCAGGCCAAGGAGCAACTCGGCATCAAATCCCTGTCTATCGTCAATACCAGTGTGCAATCCCTCTCGCAGTTGTTGTAACGGTCAGCTTTGGCTGCGCTCCGCCGCCCGGCTGGCGCGGATCGCTTCGGCGAGGAATGGGCGCGACAGGCCGTGATAGAGCGGTTCGCGTGACAGAAGCCGCGACGTCGCATAGCCCAGCATGGCTGCGGTCATGATGGCGATGGCGCTATCATGGCTGGCGGTCATTTCCATGATGATCACGAAGGCGGTCATTGGCGCCTGCACCACACCAGCGAAATAGCCGGCCATGCCGAGAATGGCGCCAAGCGCAATGCTGGAGCCGGTCAGGCTGGCGGCGGTGCTGCCGAGCCCCGCCCCCACTGACAGGGAAGGCGCGAAAATTCCACCCGGAATGCCGGAAATCATCGTCAGGAACGAGGCCGCCAGCTTTTGCGCAAAAAACAGCAGCGGCAGGGCCTGGCCCTCCACCGCGCCGCGCGCCTGTTCATAGCCGGTGCCGTAGGTGGCGCCTCCAGTCAGGATGCCGATCAGCGCCACGCCCAGTCCGCAAACGGCGGCGAGCAGCACGGCGCGCCGCAATGGCATGGCCGATAGCTGGGTCCAGCGGCGTATCCGGCGCATCAAGGTCAGCGCCCCCGCACTGAACAGCGCGCCGAAGGCGCCGCCGCCAATGCCGCACAGGCCGACCAGCATCCAATCGCGCAAGCCGGAGACGGTGGGATTGGCGGTGCCGAAATAGGTATAGCTGCCAACGAGACCGAGGGCTGCAAGGCCGGAAACGATCACCGCGATCAGAACCAGGCTGTTGACGCGGGAGTGATAGGTCTTGCTCATTTCCTCGATGGCAAAGACGATCCCGGCCAGCGGCGTATTGAACGCAGCGGCAATGCCCGCCGCCGATCCGGCCAGGATCAGCCCATCTGCCCGCGCCATCCCGCCAATGCGGGCGCAAAACAGCATGATCGAAGCCCCGACCTGCACGGTCGGTCCCTCGCGCCCGATCGATCCGCCGCAGAGCAGACCGATTGCGGTCAAAAGCACCTTGCCGATAGCGATCCGCATTGACAGCAACCGGCTGCGCCCAGCCGGATCATCGATATGACGGGCGGCAATCGCCTGGGGAATGCCGGAGCCTTGTGATGCGGGAAAAACCTTGGCCGCCAGAAGCGCGCAAAGCGCAAAGCCTGCCGGCGTCAACAGAAGCGGAAGGAGAAAGGTCCATTGCGTGGCGTGGGTGATCGTGTGAAACAGCCCTTGGGCGCGGTCTGCCAGCCAGGCAAAGCCGACGCTAACGACGCCGATGGCACCAGCACCGGCCCAGAAGACCAGCCGCATTTTCCACATCCGCCAGGAACCGCTGAGCGCGCGCGAGCGCCGCAGCATTTTCGAGGGCGTGGAACGCGGCATGAGGCAACTCCCAGATGGCTACTGCATCACTCCTTAAATCGAAATCGATGAAATCCCAAGAGATTTAGAAGGTTGGGGATTTAGCGATTTGGGACCAACATTGGCGACAGGTTTTCAAAAATCGTTACTTGACCATAAGGGCGGCAATGGCCTTTGCGCCTGCACGGGTCTGGTATTTTACCGATTGTTCATGTATCCGCTTCACGACATGTTTACCGGGCGCTGCCATAAGCATGGCGGAGTGAATAATCCCTAATATTTCTCGGGCGAAGGACGTCGGGGCTGATGGTGAATGCATTGGAAACCGACGTTTCAATCAAGCCCGGACGATTTTTCCTGGTTGCCGGGATAGGTCTTGGCTGGCATGCGGCCAGCAAGCTCTTGCGCCTTGTGTTGGCGCTTGGCCTTGCGGCTTTGTCGCTGCTGTCGATTGAATTCCTGCTGGAGCCCCTGGCGGAGCTTGGCCTCGTTTACAAACTGCATCAGGATATTGGCGGCGCGAGCTTAGCGACGCTGTCATTGCTGGGTGCCATCGCGGCTGGCCGTGTTGTTCAGCAGCAGATCAGGCCGGTTCGGGCGGGTGCATCACCTGCTCATACACAATTGGCTGGGCGCATCGTGCGGGAAAATTCCCGGGCGGCGGCAGGCCTGGTGGCGCTCGGCGATAAGCAGGTGCTGTTTTCCAATGAGGGTGATGCTTTCCTGATGTATGCACGCCGCGGTCGTCGGTTCGTCGTGCTGTTCGACCCGGTCGGACCACGGGCTGCCTGGCCGCAGCTGGTGACGAAATTGCTGAAAGAGGCAAAGGCTTGCGGCTGCCGCGTTGCCTTCTACCAGGTCTCCCCGGACTTTCTGCCTGTTGCGGCGGATGCGGGCCTGCGGCTGTTCAAGCTGGGCGATCAGGCGATTGTCGATCTGCACCGTTTCGACCTGAAGGGTGGCGACTGGCTGAAACTGCGCCGCTCGATCAACCGCGCCGAGCGCGACGGACTGGAATTTGCCATTGTGCCGCCAGCCGAAGTAGCGGGATTGCTGGATGAACTGGCTTACGTTTCGGATGTCTGGCTGGCCCATCACAAGGCCGGAGAAAAGGGCTTTTCGCTCGGCACCTTCCAGCGCTGTTATCTCTGCGCCCATCCGGTTGCCATCATTCGCCTTGAAGGCCGGATTGTCGCCTTTGCCAATATTCTGACCACCGAGACAAAACAGGACGCCTTCATCGACCTGATGCGGCATCTGCCCGGCACGCATCGCGGCATGATGGACCTGCTGTTCGTGAAGATCATGCTGCATCTGAAAGCGGAAGGCTATCGCCAGCTTGACATGGGCATGGCGCCGCTGTCCGGCCTGTCGGACCGAGCGTCCGCCCCGCTTTGGCACCGCCTTGGCCGTCTTGTCTATGAGAATGGCGAGCGGCTCTATAATTTCAAAGGCGTCCACGCCTTCAAGGCTAAGTTCGATCCCGACTGGCAACCCCGCTACCTCGCCGTCAGCGACCGGCGTCAAGCATTGCCCGCCGTGGTCGATACCGCGCTGCTGATCAGCGGCGGGATCAAAAAACTGGTGCGGCGATAGCGGTGTCTCGCGCCTGCTTGATCGTAACCATGGGTCGATGTATATCATATAGCGATATATGATAGGTGCGCTATGAGAACATTGATCGACCTTGATGACGATGCCGTGGTGAAACTGGACCGGATTGCCCGCCAGGAAAAAATTTCCCGGGCAGCGTTGATCCGGCAGGCCGTGGCATCGTTGCTGGAAGAACGGCAGAAGCCTGATTTGGATCACGGCTTTGGTCTCTGGAAAAACCAACCGGATGGCCTTGCCTATCAGCAGGCCCTGCGCGACGAATGGTAAAAGCGCTGTTCGATACCAATATCCTGATCGATTTTCTGAACGGCAAGGAACCAGCCAGGCAGGAGCTTTCGCTTTACGAGGAAAAGGCGATCAGCATGGTGACCTGGATGGAGGTCATGGTTGGCGCATCCGATGAGAACGGGCAAGCGACCGCTGCTTTTCTTCGCAGTTTTCGCTGCATTGCTATCGATCAGACCGTGGCCGAGCGTGCAGTTGCGTTGAGGCGTGCGCATCGGCTGAAACTGCCTGACGCGATTGTCTGGGCAAGTGCTCTGGCCCATGACATGCTGCTGGTAACCCGGGATACCAAGGATTTGCCGGGCAATCATCCCGGCATCCGCATTCCCTATCGGCTGTGACGTCTTACCGATCACTTAACTGCCAATCTGGATTAATCCAGGGCTCCTGATTGCTGCGGGGCAATGGATCACGACCAAGAATATGATCGGACGCTTTTTCGCCGGTCATGATCGAGGGGCCGTTGAGATTGCCATAGGTGACATGCGGGAAAATCGATGAATCCGCCACCCGTAGGCCTTCGACGCCAATCACCTTGCAAGTGGGATCGACCACGGCCATTGGATCATCTTTACTGCCCATTTTGGCTGTGCCGCAGGGGTGATAGGCGCCTTCCAGATGTTCGCGCAGGAAGGCGTCGATCTCGTCATTGGTTTGCACTTTCGATCCCGGTGCGATTTCGGATTCCCGATAGGGATCAAAGGCTTTTTGCGCGAAAATATCGCGGGTGATCCGCACGGCATGGCGGAATTTCACCCAGTCTTCCGCATCGCTCATATAGTTGAAGCGCAATACGGGAGCGTCTTTGACATCCGGTGAGCGCAAGGTCACAGAGCCACGCGATTTCGACATGTTATAGCCGACATGGGCCTGAAAACCATGGCCCTCCACTGACGATTTGCCATCATAGGACACGGCAATCGGCAGGAAGTGGTATTGCAGGTCGGGCCATTTTACGCCCGCGCTTGAGCGGATAAAGGCGGCGGCCTCGAACTGGTTGGAGGTGCCAAGGCCTTTCTTGAACAACAGCCATTGCGCGCCGACCACGCCTTTCCAGAACCAGTTGTTTTTGGAATGCAGGGTGATGGGCAGTTTCGATTTGAACTGGTGGTAATATTCCAGATGATCTTGCAGGTTCTGGCCAACACCGGGCCGATCCGCCACCACATCAATGCCCATCTCGCGCAAATGTGCCGCCGGGCCAATGCCAGACAGCAGCAGCAGTTTGGGCGAGTTAAAGGCGGAGGCGGCAACAATCACCTCGCGGTTGGCGCGGATCACCTCGATCTTGCCGCCAATCTCCACTTCCACGCCCACAGCGCGGCGGCCGTCCAGCACAATCTTGCGGGCAAAACAGCGGATCAGGCGGCAATTGTCGCGCTTCAGCGCCGGTTTCAGATAGGCATTGGCGGTGGACCAGCGGCGGCCTTGCCAGCTGGTCTGTTCCATCAGGCCAAAGCCTTCCTGTTGGCGGCCATTGTAATCTTCAGTGACGGGGAATCCGGCCTGCTGACCTGCATCAATAAAAGCCTGATACAGCGGATTTTTCACCTCGCCCCGGCGTACATGCAGGGGACCATCGGTGCCGCGCCAGCCCTCTTCACCGCCATGAGAATGCTCCATGCGCTTGAAGTAAGGCAGCACATCGGCATAGGACCAACCAGTCGCTCCGAGCTCGTCCCAACGGTTAAAATCCTCCGCATGGCCGCGCACATAGACCATGCCGTTGATGGAGGATGAGCCACCCACCACCTTGCCACGCGGCGCAATCATGCGGCGATTGTTGAGGTGTGGTTCCGGCTCGGTGACATAGCCCCAATTGTAGCGGTCCATATTCATCGGAAAGGCGAGGGCGGCAGGCATTTGCACAAAGGGGCCAATGTCTGATCCGCCAAATTCCAGCACGATCACTGTATGCTTGCCATCCTCCGACAGGCGGTAAGCCATGGCCGCGCCTGCCGAGCCGGAACCGATGATGATGAAATCTGCCTGGTTTTCCATTTTTAATCCTGCAAAAGACCGGAGCGCCGGTTATTGAAGTCTTGACTGACTGACGCTATAAATTTGCCGAAAAGGGTGGGGTGATGGGCGATCAACAAACACGGGAGACCCGGTCTCCACCGGATGACAAAAAGCATTCGCTTGAGCGCGATTGCCGTGATTGCTACGGCGAAAACAACAAGTCCAAGCGCAAAGCCATTCCTCTTTTCAAAGCTCGCTCCAATCGACGTGGCCGTCACGCTGCCAAGGTTGCCATCGTCTCTCTCCTTGATGATGACTCCGTCGATGAAATGAACAAACTTGCGATCGCTGAGCATTTTGCATTGCATCCTCAGAAAAGGAAAAGTTCAGACAGGCCCTTGTTAGAGTTCTTTAATCATCAGCGCGTACGGCAGTCATGGCGATCGACGCGGAACAAAGACTAAATTCACCTCAATACGGCGCTTCACACTTGCCCATGCCCACATAAACCGTCTTCAACTCCGAATAATGCTCCAGCGCCGCCAGCGAATTCTCGCGGCCAAAACCGGATTGTTTGGAGCCACCAAACGGCATTTCCACCGGGCAGAGATTATAAGTGTTGATCCACAGCGTTCCGGCTTCCAACTGATCCACCACGCGGTGGGCGCGGGTGATGTCGGCGGTAAACACGCCGCCCGCGAGGCCAAATTCGGATGCATTGGCGCGGGCAATCACGTCAGCCTCGTCGTCAAAATCCAGCACGCACATCACGGGGCCAAAAATCTCTTCGCGGGCGATGGTCATGCTATCAGTCACATCGGCAAACACCGTGGGCTGAATAAACGCACCAGTGCCCGACGCGCTGTTGGGAATGCCGCCGCCCGTGATCAGTGTCGCGCCCTCGGCCTTGCCCTTGTCGATATAGGACAGCACTTTTTCCCGCTGCGCCATCGACACCAAAGGCCCCATCTGGGTGGCCTCATCTTGCGGATCACCAATCACAATCGCTTCCGTGCGGGCCTTCAAGCGCTCAAGGAAGACCTGCTTGATGGCTGTGTGAACAAACACCCGCGTGCCGTTGGAGCAAACCTGTCCCGTGGAGTAAAAATTCGCCAGCATCGCCCCGGAAATGGCGCTGTCCACATCCGCATCATCAAACACGATCAGAGGCGATTTGCCGCCAAGTTCCATGGTGACGTGCTTCAAATGCCCTGCCGCCGCCGCCGCAACTTTCCGCCCCGTTGGCACTGAGCCAGTCAAAGACACCTTGGCCACATCGGGATGATTGACCAGCAATGGCCCTGTCTCCCGATCGCCCTGAATGACGTTGAACACGCCCTTGGGCGCACCTGCCTCGATCAAAATCTCGGCAATCTTCAAAGCCCCCAGCGGCGTCATTTCTGATGGCTTGAACACCATGGCATTGCCAGCGGCAAGCGCCGGGGCCGATTTCCAGCAGGCGATCTGCTGCGGATAGTTCCACGCGCCAATGCCAACACAGACGCCAAGGGGAACCCGTTTGGTATAGGCAAAATCATTGCCCAGCGGAATGTGGCTGCCGTTGAGTCCAGCGGCGGCAATTCCGCCAAAAAACTCAAAACTATCCGCGCCCGATGTTGGGTCCGCCACAATGGTTTCTTGAATCGGTTTGCCCGTGTCCATCGTTTCCAGTTCCGACAGTTCGCGGTTGCGCTCCCGCATGATCTCGGCGGCCTTTTTCAGCACCCGGCCACGGGCAGTGGGGCTAAGAGCTGCCCATTCCTTCTGCGCCCGCTTGGCCGCTGCAATGGCCCGCTCCACAATCGCAGGCGTTGCGGCGTGCAGCCGGGCAATCACCTCGCCCGTTGCGGGGTAGATGCTGTCAATCACGGTGCCGCTTGCGTCTTCAACGTATTCGCCATCAATGAAGTGGGAGGCTTTGGGTTGGGCTTTCATCATAGAACTCGCAATTCTTCGTAAGACACCATCACATGCTCGCGAAATGCGGGGCGCGTGGTCAGGTTTTGATAATAGCGGTGAAGGGCGGAGCGCTCTGGGCGCGTGATGTCGATATCGAAATAGCGAAACAGCACATGGCCGAATTGAATATCGGCCAAGGTTAGCGCATCACCCGCCAGATAGGCGTGCTTTGCCAGTCGTTGTTCTGCAATATCCAGCTTTGCGCCCAGCACACCCATGGCTTTTGCAATGGCGGCGGGATCACGATCTTTTGGCGCAGTGCGCACCACGCGCCAGAATATGGGATAGGTAAACTCTTGCGCAATATTGATTTTCGACCATTCAGCCCACATGTCCACACGGGTGCGACCCGCCAGATCATCTGGCCAGAATAGGGACGATGCATAACGGCTGGCGAGATAGCGAAGGATCGCTCCCGTCTCAAACAGAGGCTCACCATTACCGTCTTGCAAAACCGGCACGGTGCCATTCGGGTTCATGGCCAGAAATTCAGGCGTGTCATTGCCACCATAGCGATGGCCAACATCATGGCGCACATAATCAAGACCAAGTTCGCCAACGCACCACATCAGCGCCTGCACATTCGAGGAGGATTTTCGGCCCCAGATCGTCAGCATCGTCACTCTCCCCTCGGATAGCGTTTGCTTTCTTCCAGCACATTCAGGTCCATATGGTTGCGCATGTAGCGCTCCGATGCCTTTTGCAGCGGTTGGTGGTCCCATGGGTAATAGGAGCCGTTGCGAAGCGCCTCATAGACCACCCAGCGGCGGGCTTGGCTTTCGCGCACCGCCGCATCAAAGCGGGCCATGTCCCAGCGGGCCTCGCGCTTGGCGGTGAAATCGGCCAGAACATCGGCATAAGCCGGATCAGCGGCCAGATTGGTCAGCTCTTGCGGATCGTTTTCAAGGTCAAACAATTGGTCGGGATCGAGCGCACAATGCACATATTTCCACTGGCCTTCACGGATACACACCATCGGCGCATAGGAGCCTTCGGCGGCATATTCCATCAGCACAGGTGCTGCGCGGGCCTCGCCACCGATCATGCCCTTGAGGCTCATGCCATCGGTCCAGGGCATGATCTCATCCATGGAAATTCCGGCCAGATCACACAGCGTTGGCGTCACATCCAGATTGGAGGTTGGGGCCAGATGCAGACCGGGGGCAATGCCGGGGCCAGCCACCATCAGCGGCACACGGGCAGAGCCTTCAAAGAAATTCATCTTGAACCACAGACCACGCTCGCCCAGCATATCGCCGTGGTCGGAGCAGAACAGGATGGTGGTGTTGTCCAGCATTCTTGTGCGGGTCAGCGTGTCGATCAACTCGCCCACCTTGTCATCAATATAGGAAATATTGGCAAAATAGGCGCGGCGCGAGCGGCGGATGTCTTCTTCGGTCACATTGAAATTGTCATAATCACAAGCATGGATCAGCCGTTTGGAATGCGGGTCTTGATCCGCCAGCGCACCCACGTCTGGCAGAAGATGATTGCTGTCCTCATACAGATCCCAGTATTGTTTGCGGGCCACGTAAGGGTCATGCGGGTGGGTGAAGGACACCGTCAGGCACCACGGGCGACGAGCCGCATCATCGTTTTCGCGGCTCAGATGATAGAGCTTCTGATTGGCCAGAAAGGCCACTTCATCATCATATTCCATCTGGTTGGTAATTTCGGCCACGCCAGCCCCGGTCACCGAGCCGAGATTGTGATACCACCAGTCAATCCGCTCTCCGGGTTTGCGATAATCCGGCGTCCAGCCGAAATCGGCGGGGTATATGTCGGTGGTCAGCCGTTCTTCAAAGCCGTGCAATTGATCCGGCCCCACGAAATGCATCTTGCCCGAAAGCGCCGTGTAATAGCCTGCGCGGCGTAGATGATGCGCATAGGTGGGAATGGACGACACATATTCCGCCGCATTGTCATAGACCTGCGTGCGGCTGGGAAGTTGACCGGCCATGAAAGAGGCGCGGGCCGGGGCACAGAGCGGCGAAGATGTGTAGTTGTTTTGAAAGCGGGCGGAACGGGCTGCCAGCGCTTTCAAATGCGGCGCATGCACCCAGTCTGCCGGGCCATCGGGAAACAGCGTGCCGTTGAGCTGATCGACCATGATGATGAGAATATTGGCTCTGGTCACGGTCTGGGCTCTCCAAGGTTGATGGCATGTAACTGGCCGCTGACATAGTCCTCCACCAGTGTGACAGAGGCATCAATGGACAGCGGCGCTGCCCGCAGGCTTTGGCGAATGTAAAGCCCGTCGATCATTGCTGCCGTGCCTTCGGCAATACGCTCGGCGTCGGACCGGCTGGCCAGAGGCAATAGGGCGTTGACCAGATTGGAGCGCAACCGCCGGGCATAGATCACCAGCAGGCGGCGGGTCGCTTCCGAGCGTTGCGCTTCGGAATAGAAGGCAAGCCAGGCCGCCACGGTATCGGGCGCAAACTGGTCGGCCTGGAAGCTGATACGGATCACGGCGCTAATCCGTTGGCGCGGGGTGGTTGCCGCGGTCAGCGCGCTGGCGGCATCGGCTTGCAATTGTCTCAACAGCGAGCGGATCGTTTCGATCAGCAATTGCTGTTTGGAGCCGAAATAATGATGGGCCAAAGCGGGAGAAACCCCGGCGGTACGGGCAATTTCAGACATGGTGACAGCCAGCGAGCCATGCGTGCCGATGGCTTTCAAAGCTGCATCGACAAGGGCTTTTCGTCTGACCGGCTCCATTCCCAGTTTTGGCATGGCCTATCCTTTCTGATGATCATCAATCTATTCTTGATTGACTGATCAATCAATAAAAATCAGCCAGCGGGATGGCGGTCCGAGGTCCAGATGATTGTCGAGCGTGGGCTGACACCCGACTGACTTAGCCATTCCGGGGCTGTCACAAAACTTTCATCCCCGGTAAAGATTTCCTTCAGGCTTTGCCGTCACCGTGCCGTAAACTTAAACAATTTGGGCGCAGGGATATTTCAATGGTGGCGATTGCGACGGAACGCGGAGTATTACGCCGCTATGCCAGCGATCAATTGCTGACGCTGGCGAAAGTCGTAATGGAAAATGCCATGCAGCCGATTGTCGAGGTTCAGACCGGGGCGGTCTTCGGCTATGAAACGTTGATGCGCGGTCAGGAACGGATCGGTTTCGAGACCCCGCTGGATATTCTCGATCAGGCCCATGAGACGGGGCAGTTGCTGGCGCTGGAGCAGATGGTGGCAAGCAGGGCGCTGGCCAAATTTGCCAGCCTGCCCGATCATGCGGCCTATACGCTGTTTCTCAATCTCGATGTGCGGCTGATTGCACAAGGAGAGACAATTATCGACGGGCTTTTGGCGCATCTGCGCGCCGCCGGGATTGCGCCGTCGTCCGTGTGTTTTGAATTATCGGAGCGGTTCAACAATACCGAAGTGCCGGAATTTGCCGGTCTTATGCTGCGGCTGCGCAGCGCCGGCTTCAAGATTGCCATTGACGATTTCGGCGTTGGCCATGCCGAGATGAAGCTACTCTGTGATTTTCCCATCGACTATCTGAAAATCGACCGGCATTTCATCTCCGGCCTGGACGGTCATTCGCGCAAACGCCATCTGGTGAAAAACATCGTCCAGACCGCCCATGTGCTTGGTGTGCGGGTCATTGCCGAGGGTATCGAGACGGAAGGTGAGTTCATCGCCTGTCGCGAGCTTGGCGTGGATCTCGTCCAGGGCTGGTATATTGCGAGGCCTACCACCCATCTGGCCGAGCTGAAATCCCACTATCGGCATCTGAAGGATATCGGTCAGTCACGGCGCTCCAGCCAGTCACTGGATGAAATCCTGATCCGCAAGCAGATCGAGCGCCTGCCGACGGTCTATGAAAATGACAGTGTGGATAGCGTGTTCGACCTGTTTCGCCGCAATCCGCGCCAGTCGTTCTTTCCGGTTCTGAACGCCAATGGCGAGCCGCGTGGCATCATCCACGAAGTGCATTTGAAGGAATATATCTATCAGCCCTTCGGGCGCGATCTTCTGAAGAACAAGGTCTATGAGCGGACCATCTCGCAATTCGTCGATCACGCTCCAGTCGTGGGGCTCGATGCCGATGCCGACCGGCTGATGGCGATCTTCTCCAATACCGAGGGCAGCGATTGCGTGCTGCTGACCGAAAATCTGCGCTATGCGGGCGTGGTCTCGGCGGCGTCGCTGGTACGCATCATCAATGAAAAACAGTTGAAGACCGCCCAGGAACAGAACCCACTGACCGGCCTGCCGGGCAATCGCGCCATTCGTGATTTCATGCAGGACAGCGGTCGTGATAGCGATGACCTGCGCCATTTCTGCTATTGTGATTTCGACAGTTTCAAACCCTTCAACGATCACTACGGCTTTCACCTGGGCGACCACGCCATTTCGCTGTTTGCCGCGCTGATGCGCCGTTATTTCTTCGCCGATGGCGTGTTTCTCGGCCATGTCGGCGGCGACGATTTCTTCATCGGCCTGATCGGTTGGACGGGCGAGGAAGTCGTCGAGATTCTCGACCGGCTGCTCTCGGATTTCCACGGCGATGTCGCCGCTCTCTATTCACCGGAAGACCGGGCGCAAGGCCGTATTCGTGGCACGGACCGTCATGGTATCGACCGCGATTTTCCGCTGATGCGCTGCTCCATCGGCGTTCTGGAATTACCGCAGGGGCTGGTTGTCGATGATGTCAGCCGCCTGTCGTCGGAAATCGCCAGCGTCAAGAAAAGCGCCAAGGATAGCGATAGCGGCCTTTTTGTCTCCGGCATCCGTTCGCCGCAGCCGATCGGGTGAGGTGGGTTTCGGCTCAATCGGTCTGATAAACAATGACCGCCTTTGAAAAATCCTTGTTGCGCAGATCCGTGCGGCGGATCATGACATAATAACCGCCGTTGAAATCGACGCCGTCGCTGGCATAGCCGGTGATCGTCAGCAGGGGAATCCAGTTTTCGATGGGGCCCGCAAGACCCCTTATGGTGCGGATGTAATCGTCATTGCGCGGCAGATCGAATTTCACGTCTTCGGCACCGAGATCGATGGCGGGGTCGGATTGAACGAAGTTCGGCCAACCGTAGAGTTGGCAACCGTCGCCGGGGCCGCTGGTCAGCGCATCCAGCCAGGCCCGATGCGGCGGCTCCTGCGGATGGGGATAGCGGGTCAGCATCGGATAGGACCCATCGCCTGGCAGAGTATAGGAAAATGTCGGATCGATCCGGGCGGATGGCAATCGCATCGCCTGTTCGTCGGTGTCTCCCTCATGTCGCTCGCCCCAAAGCGCCATGCCGAGATCAGGGACGGGACGGCGTTTCAACTCGCTCTGCGCGGCGGGAAGATAGAGAAGGGAAAAGGATTTTTCCGCCTGCTGCTCGCCAAACCAGGGCAGCAGCACGAGGTCGAAAAACACCAGAAGCCGGCCGTCGGTGGGAATATCGGGATCGAGCGGGCCGGTTGCGGCGGCAGCGGCAAGATCGAATTGCAGGACGAAGGCAAGCGGAGCATCCCGGTTGGCGAGCGGTTGCTTGGTTTCAATCATCTGCTGGTAATAGGGGGTGGGGTTCTCGCCATTCAGCTTGCGCAGGACATCGACGTCCCGCTTGCCGCTTGAGGACGGCTTGCGCATCGGCCAGTCCGTGTTCTCAGGCATGTCCGGCGCGCCGCCGATCTTACTTGCGCCGACAGGAATGTCCTTATCGTCCAGCGCTATCGAACTGAGAATGGTCGTTGGCCGAGCCTGTTTCAGCAGGCTGCTTCGATCCCAGGACCCCACGCCGAAGGTCTTCAACGACTGGTCGAGTTCGTCTTTTGTCTTGAAATAAGGGCCAGCCTTGCGCTGCTGCGCAAAGGTGCCTGTGGCGTTACCGAAAGCCAGGAGGCCAGCCGCCCCGGTAAGAACGCTGCGACGGGTGAAGAGATGCGGGGCAAGGGGCTTTTTGTGCATTCAAATGGTCCTGAACTATCGGGATTCTGGGTCATTCGTTCGGTATTAGAAGGACTTATGCCGCCCCGCGTCGATCCGTCTTCTTTTCTTTTCGTCTCTCGGTCTCTAGATAAGGTCGAGGTACACTTAGTCCAGAGGCAAAAGATGACGCTTCCCACGCACATGCGCTATGTCGATACCCCATCCTTCGGCGGGCCTGAGGTCATGACAATTGCCCATGGTCCGCTGCCAGCTCCAGCAGCCGGTGAAATTCTGGTGAAGGTCGAAGCGGCAGGCGTCAATCGGCCGGATGTGGCGCAGCGCCAGGGCAGTTATCCGCCGCCGAAGGGCGCAAGCCCTGTTCTCGGCCTGGAAGTGGCTGGCACGGTGGTGGCGCTGGGCGAAGGGGTGAGCGACTTTGCCATTGGCGACAAGGTCTGCGGGCTGGCCAATGGCGGCGGTTATGCCGAGTTCTGCATTCTTCCGGAAGGCCAAAGCCTGCCCTGGCCCAGGGGATTCGATGCGGTGAAAGCGGCGGCGGTACCGGAAACCTTCTTCACCGTCTGGGCCAACCTGTTCCAGATGGCGGGGCTGACCGAGGGCGAAACCGTGCTGATCCACGGTGGCTCCTCGGGTATTGGCACCACGGCCATCCAGCTTGCCCGTGCTTTCGGTGCCGACGTGCTGACCACGGTTGGTTCGGCTGAAAAGGCCGAGGCCTGCCTGAAGCTCGGCGCCCGCCGGGCCATCAATTACCGGAGTGAGGATTTCGCCGAGGTGGTGAAGGCCGAGACGGATGGTAAGGGGGTCGATATCATCCTCGACATGATCGGCGCGTCCTATTTTGAAAAGAATATTGCATCACTGGCCAAGGACGGCTGCCTGTCGATCATTGCTTTTCTCGGCGGTGCCGTGGCCGAAAAGGTCAATCTCGGCCCGATCATGGTCAAGCGCCTGACGGTGACAGGATCAACGATGCGCCCGCGCACCGCGGAAGAAAAACGCGCCATCCGTGATGACCTTTTGGCCAGCGCCTGGCCGCTTCTGGAGCAGGGCACCGTCGCGCCAGTCATTCATACCGTTCTGCCGTTCGACAAGGTGGCGGATGCGCATCGGCTGATGGAAGACAGCACGCATATCGGCAAGATTGTGCTGACGCTTTGAAAGATGTTTCCGCTCGCGTCCGGGCAGGTGGTTAAAAATGCCTCTTTAGGCCGCACACTCATAAACCGGGTTTGCAAATCGGCCTGATTTTGATTCACTGAGGCCTTGATTTGGAGGCCTCTCATGACCCGTCGCCGGTTTGATCTCACCGATTTCGAATGGACTGTCATCCAGCCCTTGTTGCCCAACAAGCCGCGTGGGGTGCCACGGGTTGACGACCGGCGGGTGATCAACGGCATCTTGTGGCGGTTTCGGACAGGTTCACCCTGGGCAGACGTTCCTGATCGATATGGTCCATATACAACCTGCTACAACCGGTTCGTGCGATGGCGAAAGGCGGGTGTCTGGGATCATGTTTTGGGCGAGATTTCCAAGGCTTTCGACGGCGATATCGTTATGATCGACAGCTCCTGTGTCCGTGTTCATCAACATGCGGCCACGGGAAAAAGGGGGATCAACACGATGGCTGCATGGGACGTTCCCGTGGCGGCTTGACCACCAAAATCCACGCCGTTGTCGATGCCGATGGCCGACCGATCCGTCTCGCACTCACAGCCGGTCAAGCCCATGATGGTCGCATGGCAGAACCATTGTTACAGACAATCTCCAAGGGTGCGATCCTGCTGGCGGACAAGGCCTACGATACCAACGCGATCAGAGCATTTGCAAAGCAAAGGCAGGCATGGGCCAATATTCCTGCCAAGAGCAATCGGAAGGGAAGCTTCCCTTTCAGCCAATGGGTTTACCGACAGCGCAATCTCGTTGAGCGTTTCTTCAGCAAACTCAAACAGTTCAGAGGCATCGCAACCCGTTACGACAAAGACCCATTGAACTTTCTCGCCGCTGTCAAATTGGCAGCAGCAAGAATTTGGATCAGATCGTTATGAGTCTACGGCCTAGATTGTGGTTTGGCAGCGATTAATTCGGATGAGGCTGTCACAAAACATTCGCAATAGCGCCGCATATGATTGTTTTTTAAGTGCTTATTAAAAGTATCAATGCATAATAATTTCGATTTGCTTTCGCGGTTTTCTATTTCAGCAAATGATTTGCCCAGTCCGCCTTGAAGAAAGCATGACAACTCTTTTATTTGTCAGGGTGAATCTTCATGGCGTTTGGAATTACACGTATAGGAAGCAAACTCTCGGTCATGTCCGGTGCAGGCATTGTCCTTGTCCTCATCATCTCGGTCGCCGGATGGGTTTTGTCGCGAGCGGTCGACAGGGCTGTCACCCAGGGCCAGGTCCAGTCCGGGATCGCCCGCAATATCATCGATATGAAAGCGTCTTTGCGCGGCATGGATATCGGCGTGGGCGAACTGCGCCTGGCAACGTCCCAGCAGCAGCAACAGGCCGCAGTCGAGTATTTCCAGCAACGGCACAGTTCCGCCGAGAAATATCTAAACCTCGCCAGGGCCGATATGCGATTGCCCGCCAATCAGGAGCGGGCTCGCCGCATTGGCGAACTGCTGACCAATTACAGCGCGGCCATCACCCAATTGGCAACCGTCATCGGTCGTTCTTCGGCAGATGTCTCCGCCAGCCTGCCGCCTCTGAAAAAAATGAACGACGAACTGGCCGCCCTTGTTGATGAGACGGTGATTGCTGTCAAGCAGAAGGTCGAGGAGACCAACGAAGAGCGCCTTCATCTGCAAAATACCGCCTCGGCGATTACCCTTTGTCTCTCGGTTTTGCTGGTGACGCTGATGATCGGCTCGGCGCTCTTCGGACGCCGGGCGATTGCGGCGCCCATCCAGCGGATCACCGATTGCATGGCAGACCTGGCCAAGGGCGATTTGTCCAAAACCATCCCCTATGCAAGTAACAAGGATGAGATCGGCGACATGGCCCGCGCCGTGCTGGTCTTCAAACAGAATGCGGAAAAGGTTCGTGATCTCAATGCGCAGGAAGTCGCGCTCCAGGCTCAGAATGCGGATTTGCAGAGCAATATTTCCCACGTCGTGTCATCGGCGGTTGCGGGCGATTTTTCCGCTCGCATTCAAAAGCGCTATGACAACGAAGACCTGAATCGCTTCGCTGCCAGCGTCAACCAGTTGGTGACCTCTGTCGATCTGGGTGTAGCTGAAACCAATCGCGTGGTCGCGGCTCTGGCCGAAGGCGATCTGACCGAAGCCATGCGCGGCGAGTTCAAGGGCGTGTTCCTCAATTTGCAGACAAACATGAACGCGACCATGGAGAGCCTGCGGGTGGTGATGACGGAAGTCCGCGGCGCTATCGACATGATCAAGAGTGGCGCGGGCGAACTGCGCCATGCCTCCTCCGATCTGTCCAAGCGTTCGGAGCAGCAGGCGGCCTCTTTGGAGGAAACCGCAGCAGCACTCGAGGAGATAACATCCGCCGTGAAGAGTTCCACTGACCGTTCGGGTGAGGCCGCCGAGATGGTTGCCCAGGCGCGTCAAAGCACCGAACAGTCCCGCGACGTGGTCAGAAATACGGTTGCCGCCATGGAGCGCATCGAGCAGGCCTCCAACGAGATCGGCAACATCATCAATGTCATCGACGAAATCGCTTTCCAGACCAATCTTTTGGCGCTGAATGCTGGCGTTGAAGCCGCCCGTGCGGGTGAGGCTGGCAAGGGCTTTGCCGTGGTTGCCCAGGAAGTGCGCGAACTGGCACAACGCTCGGCGGGCGCCGCCAAGGACATCAAGACGCTGATCACCCGCTCTCGCAACGAGGTGGCCGACGGCGTGGCCCTGGTGACGGAGACGGGTGACGTGCTGGGCACCATCGGCAGCCATGTCGTGAAGATCAATGAACATGTCCATTCCATCGCCCAGGCCGCCAGGGAGCAATCGACCGGTCTGAGCGAGATCAATACTGCCATCAACCAGATGGACCAGACGACACAGCAGAATGCGGCCATGGTCGAGGAATCGACCGCCGCCACCAATAAACTGGCCGACGAGGCGAGTAATCTCTCCACGCTGGTGGCGCGTTTCAAAGTACACACCGGTACGCAGGCGTCGGCCCCATCCCGCCCAGTCTCGTCCCACTCGGCGCCCTCCCATTCCGCAATGGCCTCTGCCCCTGCGGGGCGGCGACCCGTGTCCTCCAGCCGAGGTAATACCGCCCTGGCGATCGAAAAGGATTGGGAGGAGTTCTGAGCCGCACTGTAACGCTGGCCCAGCCCGTTGGACCTTTGTTCCATTTCTACCTTTTGGAAGACGGCGCTTGAAATTCCGCAAAATCGGGCCTACCTTCTTATCAACGTCAACAGAAAGAAAGGAAGGTGATCCAATGTCTAATGAGATTTCGGTCTGCGTAGAGGGCTTTGGAATGGTGATGGTCGGAAAGGGGCAGCCCTCGATCTGATCCCATCTTCCTTCGGCGGCAGCTGTGCCGCCGGGTCTTCAGTCAGGCCAAACTCATGCAAAATTCATGGCCGCAAGGCCAGGAGGAAAGGGTCGCGAAAGCGGCCCTTTTTGCTGTTCCGTTGATCGTTCCTCTTCATCCCATGATGTCTCTCCAGCCCCGCGCAAACTCTTGTTTTTATGGATGAGAGGGCCGGGCCATCTGTATCCGGCGTTGGAACCCGGTGTTGCCTTGTGAATTCGATAATTCCGGTGACGCGGGTGTTTGTTGTTGGAGCATCGCGTGGCCACCCTGGAACTGGTACTTTCGGCTTATCAAAGCGGCGATCTGGACCAGGCGCTGGCGCTGGCCGATGCGACCGATGAAACGGACCCGGATCGGATCGCTGATCTGGATTTCCTCACCGGCGGCATCCGGTTGAAGCAAGCCGACAGGGCCGGGGCGGCCAAGGCTTTTCTGAAGGTGGCACACAGTGCATCGGCCAAGGCGAATGATTGTCTGGTGCTGGCCATTGATCTGATGTTTTCCGAGAGCCAGTTCGAGCCGCTTGCCGGGCTTGTCGATCTCGTGGCAAAACGGCTTGCCGATCATCAGACAGCGGTGTTCAAGGTTGTGACTGCCTTGTCCACGCTTGGACGGCTCGGCGAGGCCCATGCGATTATCGGCGCACTGGATTGTGAAAAACGTCCGCATCTCAATCTTCTCATTGCTTTCATTGCGACCTCGAGGGACAGGGACGGGCTCTATGCCGTTCTGCTGGCCAATGCTGTGCGCTACCCCAACAATGCTTTCCTGCTTGCCGCTCTGGCGCTACGCGCCCATGAGCGCTGCGATTTCGCTGTGACGGATCATTTTGCGGCCAGGTTGCGGGAACCGGGTTTTGGGGAGCGTCTGGCAGCTTTTGAGCTGGGTTTGGCAAGGATCATCCGCACCGATGATGAGCGTGAGGCGGCAAAGCCGTTTTTCGGAGCGCTCGAAGTCATGCGTCACCGTGCGCAAGGGGCAGAACCTCTCGCGCGCCGGGCGATCCGCCCGCAGGGCCGACTTCGCATCGCCTATTTTTCCAGCGATCTTCGCCTTCATCCGATGATGACGTTGATCTATGACGCCCTGTTGCAGCATGACCGTTCGCGGTTCGATATTATCCTGCTGTGCCATTCTCCCGTCGGTTGCGAGGCTTATCAATCGACGTGGCCGGAGCAATTGCGCGGCGAAGTCGTCCGGGTTCGCGACCTGTCCAGCGCCGCCATCATCGAATGGATACGCCAAAATGAGGTGGATATCCTGGTGGATCTGAATGGGCATACGGCGCGGGCAAGGCTTGATGTCGTTGACCTTTGCGACGCGCCGATCAAAGTTACCTATATGGGATTTCCCGGTGCGGTGATGGGGGTCGATCTGGACTATGCGATCACCGATCCGATCATCACGCCCGATAGCAGCAAGCCCTATTATCAGGAAAAGCTCTGCCGCTTGCCGGAAACCTATATGGCCAACAGCGTGTCTAGCCGGACTTGGCAGCAGAGGGCAAGCCGCGAGTCGGTTGGGTTGCCATCTGGTCGGTTTGTGTTCGGCTCGTTCAACGGGTCGCAGAAGATCGACCGTCAGGCGATCCGTATCTGGGCGCAGATTCTGAAGCGTGTGCCTGAGGCCATCCTTTCCATAAGCTGCGCGCGCGTTGCGGTGGCGGATAATCTGCGCGTCGCCTTCGCGCAGCAGGGCATCGATGCCGGGCGATTGATCTTCTTCGATAATTGCCCGAGTGCGGAGTTTCTGGCCCGGATGTCGGCAACCGATCTGGTGCTCGACACCTTTATTTACAACGGCCACACCACCACATCCGATGCGCTGTGGGCAGGGGTTCCTGTCCTGACGAAGAAAGGCAAGGCGTTCGCTGGTCGTGTTTCCGAAAGCCTGCTAAAGGCCGTCGGCCTGCCGGAACTGGTGGCGCAGGATGCGGATGATTTTATCGCCCGCGCCGTTGATCTTGCCGAGCATCCAGACCGGTTGGAAGACCTTCGAGCACGGCTGCGCACCCAGATTTTAACCGCGCCGCTGTTTGATGCCGAGCGCTTCACACGCCATCTGGAGCGTGGCTACGAGATGATGGCGGAGCGGGCGCGGGCGGGCCTTGCGCCCGATCATCTCGATGTTCCGGCCTTGCCTGCGCGCAAGGAGCCGTTTTTTACGCCGCAAGAGGTAGGCCATGGCAACGTTTGATACGGCGGTCAAGGCTTATCAGGCCGGGGATTTCGATGCGGCGCTGGGTGCGGCGCACGCCGTGATTGCCAAAAAAGCGCCCAATCATGCGATGGCGAAGGCCTTAATCGGCAATATCCTGCTGAAACGCGGCGATAAGCCAGCCGCCGCCAGCGCCTTTGCCCAGGCGGCAAGCGCCAATCGCGCCGAGGCACCTGCCTTTCTGAAACTGGCGGCGACGCTGTTTCTCCAGACCGGACAGACGGATGATGTTCGCCGGATCGGGCTAGAGGCGGGTCTGCTCAATCGCAACGATCCGGCCTTTGTGCTTGTTATGGCTCAGACCCTACTGGCAGCTTGGGACGACCCGGCCCGCCAGGCCGTGACGCAACTGATCCCTTATCTTGACCGAGCGAGCGGCCCGGCAATGTTTTTTGCCGCCAGTTTCTACCGCGCCAATTGGCAGCTGCCTGAACTGAAAGCGCTGCTGGATGAGGCCCGTGAAACCGTGCCTGATGATGTCGCCATCGAAGACCTGCGCTTTGCCAGCGCCCATGATCTGGTCGATCTCGCCACCATTGCCCGCCATCAGGCATTGATGGCCGCCCCGGACGAGCCTTACGCCCGTGCTGTGTTGCAGGTCGAGCAGGCGCTGTCGCGCTTGCTGTGGTGCGAAGACCAGAGTGTGCAGGCCAAGCCCGTGCGCGAGCATCTGGCGCTGGCGCAAAGCTTCGCCGCCCGCCCGCCGCGGCGGAAAATCGGCCGCCGGATAATGGAAAAGAGCGAACAACCCCTGCATATCGGCTATCTCTCCAGCGACTTTCACGCCCATGCAACAATGACGCTGTTTCTCGACAGCCTGCTAGCCCATGACCGCAGTCGGTTCAGGATCACGCTATTTTGCTATACCGCAAAGACCTACAGCGCCGATCAGCAGGCCATGCCGGAGCAGCTACGCCGCGAACTTGTCAGTCTGCGCGATCTTTCCGACGAGGAGGCGGCTGGCGAAATTGACCGTCGGAAAGTCGATATTCTGGTCGATCTGAAAGGCCATACGCCGGGTGCCAGGCTCGGCATCGTCAATCTGTCGTCGGCGCCAGTTAAAGCAACCTATCTCGGCTTCCCCGGCCCGGTGTCCGGCGTCGATCTGGATTATGCTATCACCGATCCGGTGGTGACGCCTGACAGTGCCGAGGCTTTTTACCAGGAAAAATTCTGCCGCCTGCCGGAGTGCTATCAGGCCAACAGCGCTGCCAGCCGTCCGCAACCAAGGCCGTCGCGGCGTGCCGATCATGGGGTGCCGGAGCATGCCTTCGTTTTTGCGTCCTTCAACGGCGTCCATAAGATCACGCCGCAGACCATGTCCCTGTGGGCTAGAGTATTGCGGGCCGCACCCGATAGCCTGTTGTGGATGCTTTGCCCGGATGCCATTGCAAGAACCAACCTGGAGGCGGCCTTTGTGGCGGAAGGCATCGATCCGGCCCGCATCCTGTTTGCCGCCAAGCAAGATTATGGCGACCACGTCCACCGGCTGCCGCTGGCCGATCTGGCGCTCGATACCTTCCCCTGCAACGGCCATACGACGACCTCCGATATGCTTTGGGGCGGGCTGCCGGTCTTGACCAAACGTGGGCATTGTTTTGCCGGGCGGGTGTCGGAAAGCCTGTTGAAGGCTGTCGGCCTCGATCAACTGGTGGCTGATGATGAGGAGGCGTTCGTCAGTCTGGCCGCAGAGCTGGCCCGGCAACCGGACAAGATTGCCGCGTTGAAAAACCACCTTGCCACCAGCCGCCATGCCGCGCCGCTGTTCGATACGCTTCGCTTCACCCAACATCTGGAACGAGCCTATGAGATGATGGCGGAGCGCGCCCGCGCGGGCCTCGCGCCC
This sequence comes from Allorhizobium ampelinum S4, assembly GCF_000016285.1. Classification (NCBI taxonomy): domain Bacteria; kingdom Pseudomonadati; phylum Pseudomonadota; class Alphaproteobacteria; order Hyphomicrobiales; family Rhizobiaceae; genus Gillisella; species Gillisella ampelina. The sequence goes on from NC_011989.1 coordinate 984,067, forward strand.
GCCCGGATCGATGTTCCGGCCCTGCCGGGGTAAGTGTCACGCCGCTGCCGCCGGGCAAGCCTCGGGCAATGGTTTTCCTCTATCCGAGATGATGCTGCGGCATGTTCCTGCCGTCGCATGGATTGAACATGCAGGTGGCTTGACGGATCATGGCTCAGGATATGGATTTGGCGCTCAATGCCTACCGGCAGGGCGCGTTCGAAAAGGCTCTCGGTCATGCGCAGGCGGCAGTCAAGCAATTGGCGCGGGCCGGAAAAGCCGGGCAGGCCGAAATGCTGGCCGCCAATATCTATCTGAAGCTCGGCCAGAAGATTGAGGCCGCGCAAGCCTTTGCCCGGTCGGCAGCGGCTTTGCCGGAAAAGCGCGCCGAATTCCTGAAATTCGCCGCCAAGCTTTATCTGGCCGAGCGGCGCGTCGATCTTCTGGAGGGCATTGCTGTTGCCGCAGCGCGCGCCAATGCTGATGATGCGGGTTTTGTCGGCGAGATCGCCAATATGCTGCTGGGGGCGGGCATGCATCCGCCACTGGATGAATTGGTGCCGCTTCTCGATATGACCAATAACTGGCATTTGCAGATCGTCATCAACCATTACCAATTGACACGCAAACCGGACAAGCTGAAGCCGATCATCGAAAAGCGCTATGCGGAAAGCCCCGGGGACAGTTTTGTCGCGGTGAATTATTTCATGTTCTGCCGCTCCAGCCTGTTCTTTCCGGTGGCAAGACAATGGCTGGACATGATGAAAACGCCTGAAGATCCGTTGACGGCGGAGATCCTTTATCGTGACCAGCCTCTATCGCGCTGCTACTGGAGCGACGATCAGGCGGTGATCAACGGTCCTTGCGGCGGCACCGACATGCTTCAGCGCAATGTGGGCACTGTCATGCCACGGCGCGCGGTTCGCCCTTTGGGCGAAAAACTCAAGATCGGTTATCTCTCTTCGGATCTGACCATCCACGCCACCATGTATCTTCTTTACGATGTCTTTCTGGCCCATGACCGCAGCCGTTTCGACGTTACCTTTTTTTGCCATACGCCGCCTGGTCAGGCCGCCATACAAAAGACCTGGGATCCGGTGCTACAATCGGAAATTATCGCTGTCGGCCAGATGGATAATGACGGGATCGCCCAGGAAATCAGCCGGCGCGGCATCGATATTCTCATCGATCTGAAGGGACACACGGCGGGCAACCGGCTTGCCGCTGTCGCTCTTTCGGATGCGCCGGTCAAGGCCAGCTGGATCGGTTATCCCGGCTCGGTGCGTGGCGCGGGGCTCGATTATCACATGACCGACCCCATCGTCACACCCGACGATGCCAAGCTGTGGTTTGAGGAAAAGCTCTGCCGCCTGCCGGAAACCTATCAGGGCAATTGCAGCCTGACCAAGCCGCGCCCCAAACCGTTGAAGCGGGCCGATCACGGGCTGCCGGAAGAGGTCTTTGTGTTTGCCTCTTTCAATTCTCCCGCCAAGATCAGTCCGCAAAGCATCACCCTGTGGGCCTCGATCATGAACGCCGTGCCGGACAGCCTATTGTGGATATTGTGCAGTGGTGCGCAATTGCAGGCGAATTTCGCTGAGGAATTCGCTCGCCTCGGCATTGGCCGCGACCGTATCGTCTTTGCCCAAGGGGTCGATTATCCTGATCATCTCAGCCGGGTGGGTCTTGCCGATCTGGCGCTCGACACGTTCCCCTATAACGGCCATACCACGACCTCGGATCTGCTCTGGGGCGGCCTGCCGGTCCTGACGAAAAAGGGTCGTAGCTTTGCTGCGAGGGTGTCAGAAAGCCTGCTGACGGCTATCGGCCTGCCCGAACTGGTGGCGCGGGACGGTGAAGAGTTTGTCGAAAGGGCGGTAGAGTTCGCCGCTCACCCGGAAAAGATCGTCGCCCTGAAACAAAAGCTCGAAGCCAACCGCCTCAGGGAGCCTTTGTTCGACACTGAGCGCTTCACCCGGCATCTGGAACGCGCCTATGAGATGATGGCGGCGCGGGCCAGGGCAGGGCTTGCGCCCGACCATATCGACGTGCCAGCCCTGCCGATCCGGTCAATGTCTTTCTAGGTGTGCACAGCACTGTAAGACTCTTGCCAGCTTGTTTAGGGATGCGCCCTGTCGCATTCTGCGTTAAGCAAACAGGGTCCCCAAACACGTAAGGCCTCGCCATCATGACCAATCCCATTACCGTTGAAGTCACCCGTGGAAACCGCGTCGAAAGCCGCCATCATGGCGTGGCCGTGGTGGTGGATGGTGATGGCCAGGTGGTGTTTTCCGCCGGAGATATCGAGGCGGGCGTGTTTCCGCGCTCAGCCTGCAAGGCCATGCAGGCCCTGCCTTTGGTGGAAAGCGGTGCTGCGGATGCTTATGGGTTCGGCGACAAGGAACTGGCGCTGGCCTGTTCCTCCCACTCCGGCGAGGACGAGCATGTGGTGCTGGCGGCGCTGATGCTGGCCAGGGCCGGGCTGGATGTGGATGCGCTGGAATGCGGCGCTCATTGGTCTTTCGACCAGAAAACCCTGATCCATCAGGCCCGCACATTGGAAAAGCCGCAGGCGCTGCATAACAATTGCTCCGGTAAACATGCCGGTTTCGTCTGCGCCTGCGTACATGCTGGCTATCAGGTCGAAGGCTATGTGGAATACGACCACCCCCTGCAACGCGATATCCGGGCGACCATGGAAAGCCTGACGGGCGCCGTGCTGGACCGCGACCATTGCGGCACCGACGGATGCTCCATTCCAAGCTATGCGGTGCCGTTGAAGGCGCTGGCCCATGGTTTTGCCAGGATGGCAACGGGGCAGGGGCTGGAGCCGCTGCGCGCCAAGGCCTCCAGACGGCTGATCGACGCCTGCATGGCGGAACCCTATTACGTGGCGGGGACCGCCCGCGCCTGCACGAAGATGATGCAGGTCGCTCCGGGAAAGATCTTCGCCAAGACGGGTGCCGAAGGGGTGTTTTGCGCCGTTCTGCCGCAGCAGGGCCTGTCGATTGCGGTCAAGGCGGATGACGGCACGACCCGCGCCGCCGAGGCGATGGTAACGGCGCTGCTGGCTCGCTATTTCGAAAAGGACAGTCCCGAGCGGCTGGCGCTGCTGGCCATGGCCAATAAGCCGATGCACAATTGGACAGGCCGCCATGTCGGTGATGTCAGGGTGACCGACGTGCTGTTTTCCTGATCTCTCGCGATTTCATATCCTGACGACGGCTCATGCCTGGAAAAGCGCGATCCCTGTCGCCTGATAGGGGGTAAGACGCTCCGCCTCCACACTGGGCCCGACGATCAATCCCGCCAGGGCTGGCAGTGGCAGAATCTGGCAGGGCGACAGTGTATCCAGCTTTTCCGAGGTCAGGCAGAGATAGGTTTCCGCACTGACCGAGGCGATTATCCGTTTGATCGCCGCTTCCTCAGCATCGCCAGTGGTGACGCCATGCTGGGGGTGGACGGATGTCGCACCCAGGAAGAACAGGTGCGGGCGCAGCCTTGCAATCGCTTCCGCCGCCACTGCACCCACCGCCACCATCGAATGCCGGTAGAGCCGCCCGCCGATCAGGATGACCTCGATATCGCTGCGTCGTTCCAGCTCGACGGCAATGGTCGGGCTGTGGGTCATCACCGTCAGGCCGAGATTTTGCGGCAGCAGCCGGGCAATTTCGGCATTGGTGGTGCCGCCATCCAGAAAGATCATCTGCCCCGGCTGAACCAGCGCTACGGCACGGGTTGCCAAAGCCTGTTTCTCGCTGCCCGCCCGGCTTTTTCGGGTCGAGAAATCCGGCAGATCCGGTGAAAGCGGCAGCGCACCGCCATGCACGCGCGCCAGCAATCCCGCTGCCGCCATGTCGCGCATGTCACGGCGAACGGTGTCCTCCGACAGGTCGAGTTCAGCGGCGAAATCCTTGGCGATCACCCGTCCGTCGCGTTGCAAACGGGAGAGAATGAGAGCCTTGCGTTGATGAGTCAGCATTGCACGAAAATACCTGAAATTTCACATAACTACATATATTGACGATTTTGACTCGACTATCAAGAGAAATCATGCAGATTTATGGATATTCGTGCAGTTTAATGGAGAGAGAAATGCTGATTTTGATTGCAGGCCCTTATCGCTCGGGCACCGGTGACGACCCGGTGAAGATGGCGGCCAATCTGAAGGCACTGGAAGCGCCGTCCTATGCGCTGTTTCAGGCGGGGCATGTGCCAATGATCGGGGAATGGGTGGCGCTGCCGATCTGGCATGCGGCCGGTGGCACGTATGTCGGCGACGCGCTCTATGAGGAGATTTTCCACCCGGTCGCGGGTCGGCTGCTGGCGCTTTGCGATGGTGTCTTGCGCTTGCCAGGTGCTTCCAAAGGCGCCGACAACGATGTGCGGATTGCCAATGAGCGGGGCATTCCCGTCTGGACCCGGCTGGAGGATGTGCCCGATGTGGTCGTGTAATATGAGGAGGCGCGATAGCGAACCTTCGTAGAACAGACGAACCGAAGCCGGGCATTTGCCCGGTTTTGGCCGGTGATCATAAAGGAGGCGCGGTTGCAAATCCAATAGAACACATGAGCTAATGGATTCCCTCTATCTCCCATGCCACTGGATGACCCGGCATTACCCCGCAGGATTGCGGCGGTGACCGGCAGGAGCGATCAAATCGCAGTTTCTGCCAGGATTGTGGAGAGAATAGGGGACAGATGTTGATGAGAAGAGTTTTGCATGGGCTTTTTAGTCTGGTGGTTTTGTCAGGTCTGGCCTCATGCCAGACACCTCAGGAATCTGCCAGCAACGCGGAAATGACCTGTAGCGCGCAAGGTTTGAAGCCCGGAACGGCGCGTTATCGGAAATGTGTCGGGGCGACCTATCAAAGCAATCGCATGCAGGCCAAGCAGGCTGAAAGCAATGTGGCTGCCGGCGCAGCAATCGGCGTCCTCGGAGGGGCTGTTCTTGGTGCCAGCCTGGACAACCGGCACCATTACTATCGTCGCTGCGGACCTTGGGGCTGCTATTATTAAAGCTTGCCCTCGCCAAAGTACGTAAGCTCTGGCCACCGGAAATCTGCCGAGAGCCAGAGCTTAGTAGCATCACATCGGCGGCACGACGCCCTTGGTGCCGACCACCACGCGGCTTGAGGCGATTGTGCCGTCCTCGGCTTTTTCGGCATTGACGAATACGGTGGCACCGCTCTTCAGGTCGGCTTCGACGGCAGGGGCGAAGGTGACGATGGGCGTGCCTTCGGGAATGGAGATGGTCTTTTCACCGCCCTTATAGGTCAGGGTCAGCGTCGGGCCATCGACAGCTTTAACGGCGTTGGCCACGGTGGCATTGGTCATCGTGCTGCCGGGCTGAAGATCCCAGGGGCGGCTGCCTTCGCCGGTGCCTTTCATGGCTGCGGGAAAGATCACCACTTCCAGCGCATTGTTGCCGCCATCCGATTTGGGAGCCGAGGCAATACCAACGAAATCGCCGGGCTTGATCGCATCTGCTGAGGCCTTGGCGACGCTGGAGATTTTCCAGCCGTCCTTCAGGGCAATCTTCGCGGTTTCCCCCTCGCGGGTCTTGACCGTCAGCACCTTGCCCTCAAAGCTTTCGACCGTGCCGCGAATGCGCAACGCTTCCGCCGCCTCAGCGCTCATGCCAATACCCAGCGCCAGAAAGCCGCCTGCGAGAAGAGAGAGGGTTGTTTTCGATCGTACCATTGTCGTTCGTAGCATGGTGCTGCTCTTTCTGTTGAACCTGTCGCCATATCCTAACAGATCTGACCGCTACCGCTGCTCTTTCAAGGCGCGGACACGAATAGTTGAGAGCGCAGGCATTGGTGGCTGTTACTTGACCGGCTCAGCCGCCGCCACCGTTCCCGGCGCACGGCGGCAGCCGGAAAACACATCGAGGGCGGGATTGTACACTTTGGTCGACACATCCATCAGGCCCAGCACGCTGTGGAACAGATTGTCATGGGAGCGCGGTTCGGCTGTGGTTTTTGCCAGGCAGCCCCGGTCGTATCCGGCATCCTTGGCCAGATCGTCGGCCAGCCAGAACAGCAGCGGCACATGGGTCTGTTCGGTTGGCGCCACCATATAGGGCATGCCATGCAGGTAGATACCGTTTTCGCCGAGCGACTCGCCATGGTCGGACAGATAGACGACGGCGCCAGCCAACGTGCCCGACCGTTGTTTCAGCGTGTCGATCACCTGCGCAACGATATGGTCTGTGTAGAGAATAGTGTTGTCATAGGCGTTGCGGATTTCCTGCGGGCTGCATTTGCCAAAATCATTGGCGCGGCAATCCGGCTGGAACCTGCGAAATTCCTCGGGATAGCGGGCATAATAGGCAGGGCCGTGGCTGCCCAGCTGATGCAGCACCAGCACGCTATCGCCCTTGATGCCGTCAAGCCAGCCATTCAGCTTGTCGGTCAGGATCCCATCCAGACACTCGCCATCTTTGCAAAAGCGCGGATCGGCTGACGGCGGCAGAAACGTATACGGCACCCGGTCGGCGACATTGTAATGGCCGGTGTCATTGTCCAGCCATGTCACGGAGACCTTGGCATAGCCCAGCACATCCAGCAGGTTTTGCCGTTCGGCAGCCTTGCGGTGGCTATAGCTTGCCCGTGTCAGGTCGGAGAACATGCAGGGGATGGAGACGGCGGTTGCCGTGCCGCAGCTGGTCGTGTTGCTGAAATAGGTCACGCCCCGGGCTTTTAGCTGTGGATTGGTGTCGCGCTGATAGCCGCCCAGCGAGAAATTCGCGGCCCGTGCGGTTTCCCCGGCAACGATGACAGTGACGCGCGGCTTGGTGAGGGCGGCGGTATTGATCCGGTGGGCGTCGGTGCCGATCGGTTGGGCGACGATATTCCGGTCCCGGTTGGCGTCGATTGTATAGCGCACGGCATTGGCAATCGGCAGGAACGGGTTCAGCCGGTCGAGAATATCATTATGGGCGCGCCCGACGCCTGCAAAGGTTCGGTAATCGCTGAAGGCGGCGGCGGCAAACACCGCGACACAGGCGATGATGATGCCAGCATTATGGGCAAACTTGCTGAGGAAGGGTCGGTGGCGAACCCGCAACCAGACGATCAGCAGCGAGGGCAAAAGACCGGTCAGAACCACATGCATCATAAAACGGGGCGTCAGCAGATGGGCCGTCTCCGCTCCGGTCGAAACCGCGGCATTGCGGATCATTTCCCGGTCGATGATCGTGCCGAACTGGTCGGTAAACCATGACGATAGCGAGGCGGTGATCACCAGGAAGATCAGCACCGGCTTTACCAGGTATTTTGCTGAGAACAGCGTGAGGATCGCCAGGCACATGGCGGAAATGCCGAGCGCAAACAGGCCGAAGGCCAATGGTGAGGTATCGGCCAGATAGCTATGCGCCTTGATCCAGAACGTGGTGTTGGTGACCGCCAGCAAATAGGCCGTGGTAACGACGCACAGCGTCACGCTGCCGATCTGCGGTCTGGACCTGAAGAGGCTGGCTTTTCCGGCACGATAACTCAAGCAATATCCTCCACATGACCGTTTTATGTCGGTCGCATGGCACGCAGTCCTGACAGTAAGCTGAACATTGGAAAATACTAAATAACGATTTCAGGCGCTAGAAGCTAACCTTTCCACAGAATGTATTGGCGGAAAAAGCAATTTCAGGTTGTTTTTAGGGGTAGAGGCTGGCACCACCTGCTGGCGAGCCACTATCGGACCTGTCAGAGCTCCAGCCGCATCAGGATCTGCGGTCCGGCCTTGCCGCCCAGATAGGTTTGGCCGGTATCCTGCCAGCCGCCTTTTGTGTAAAGGCTGATCGCCGCCGGATTGCGCAGGTTGACGGTGAGGAAACAGTGTCTGGCCGGATAATGGCGGGCGAGATAGGTGGGCAGGGCGGCCATGGCTGCCGTGCCATAGCCTTTTCCCTGAAATTGGCTGCCGACGATCAGTGCCCGCAGGCCGAGATCGCCGGGCTGGAAACCTTGCTCCGCCAAGTCAAAACCGGTAAGCCGGGTATTATAGTCCCTGTCGATCTTGAAGAAGCAGACAGGGTCATCGCTGACACTGCCGATGTGAAAATCCACCGTTTGATCGCCGTCGTCGATAACGTTTTCGATAGGCCCGGCAAACATCTGCTGCTCCGGTGGCAAAGCCAGATGCAGCACGCGGGCGCGGTCGTCGCGCGCCAGCGGTGCCAGGATCAAGGGAGGAGTGGGATGCATCGATTACTCCGCAGCCCGCCTTTCCCACATGGCCTTGAAGGCCGGGCGGCTCTGGCAGCGGTCAAGCCAGGCACTGACGCTCGGATGGGCGTCCATCACCGGCGTATAAGGCTGGGCGTAGCGAACGATTTCGGCGAGATTGATGTCAGCCACCGTGAAACGGTCGGAAACGGCGAATTCCTTGGCCGAGAAATGCTTTTCCAGCACAGACAGTGGCCGCTTCAACAGCCGGGCGGCTGCTGCTGCTTCCGATTGACCGGCCTCGCTGTCCAGCCGGCCATCCATGGCAATCCGGGATATTTTCAGCGCATTGCCTTCGATTTCGGTGGCAGCAAACAGCGACCACTGCATCATCAGCGCATCTTCCTCCAGATCCCTCGGACCGATCTCGCCGCCATATTGCTTGGCAAGGTAGAGGGTGATGGCAAGCGATTCGAACAGAACCAACCCGTCATCTTCAATGGCCGGAATGGCCCCGAACGGATTGATCGCCAGGAAGGCTGGCGACTGGGTGTTGATCGGCGCATCCGGTGCCAGCGGATTGTCCAGCTTCACCGCCTGCAACACCGGGATATGATCGAAGGCCAGTTCCAGCTCTTCCGCAAGCCATATGACGCGCGTGGCGCGGGATTTATAGCAGCCATAGACTTTCAACATCGGTGTCTCCCAAGGGTGATTTGGAGGTGAGGCTATCCTTGAAATGCAGCCTTGGGAAGCACGGGATTGACACTGAAAACAATTTGCTTCTATCACTCTTAACAGGGTCCGCAGTTCACCCAGACATCACCGCTCCTGCAAAGGAGAGCTAAACCTGCATCATCCTACTGCATAATTTTCTCTTTAAACCGGAATCGGTTTAAAGAGAAAATTATGCAGTAGGTATGAAAGAGTTACAGCGAACCTTTGTGCGCCATATATGGCGCACAGCGCTGTATATCCACGGCACGCTTTATTGCGCCCGCTGGCAGGACGGTGGTTACCGGCATGGCATGGGCGCATCTATCGAAGGATAAAGCGATGTCGCGTCTGACTTACTCTTATGAAATTGCAGATATTTCCGATCTTGCCCGCCGTCTTGGCCGCGAACTTCAAAAGCATGAGGGAGCGCCTGGCCATGTCGAGCTTCTCAATATGCTCGCCCGCGCCTCAGGCCACGCCAACTTCCAGCACTGGAAAGCGTCGCGTGCGGCCCAGGCAAGGCTGGCTCTGCCAAAGGCCGCCGATCCGCCGGTCGATTATCGGCTTGTTGAGGCAGTGGCGCGCTGTTTTGACGACAAGGGCGTGCTGATCCGGTGGCCATCGAAAACCAGCCATCAGCGGTTGAGCCTGTGGAAGCTTTGGGCGGCCTTTTCCGCCGATAGGGATCTGCCGGAAGCGGAGGTCAATGCGTTGCTCAAAAGCCTGAACGGCTTTGGCGACCATGTCCTGCTGCGTCGGGAAATGGTCAACAACAGGCTGTTGTCGCGCACGCCCGATTGCCGCCTCTACCGGCGGGTGGAAAGGCGTCCGCCGCCGGACGCCCTGGCCTTGATCGGCCTGTGACGGCGGCCTAGAGTCTGTCAGGTTCAGATTGAACCAGACAGACTCTAGATTCTCTTGTTTTCGTTTGTCTTTTCGGGAAAACCGGATTCCACTTTTCCCTGACAAACTCTAAGCCACCGTCTTTGTCGGCAAGCTGCGTCAATAACCCTTGGCGGAACCGGCGACGGCCCGGGTGTCGATGGCCCCGAAATAGCCGGATGCCTTGTCTGCGGCCTTGGCAATGTTGGCCACGCTCTTGCCGCCGACCAGAATGCCAGCGGCCTGGCCCCAGACCGGGCCGTCATTGCCGCCATCCAGCGTATAGCCCATATCCTTCAGCTTCTGGAGCGTATCGGGCGACAGGGCATAAGGCTCGTAATAGATCTTGTCCGGCTGCCATTGATGGTGAATGCGCGGCGCGTTGACGGCGGCAGAAATATCCATGCCGAAATCCACCACATTGAGGATCGCTTCCAGCGTGATGGTGATGATGCGCGAGCCGCCGGGGCTGCCAATGACCATGAAAGGTTTGCCATCCTTGGTGACGATGGTCGGGCTCATCGAGGACAGCGGCGTTTTCTTCGGGGCAATCGCATTGGCCTCGCCCTGCACCAACCCGTAGAGATTGGCCACACCGGGCTTGGAGGTGAAATCGTCCATCTCGTTGTTGAGCAGAATACCGGTGCCGGGGGCGACCACGCCCGCCCCGAACGAACCGTTCAGCGTATAGGTGACGGACACCGCATTGCCCTGACCGTCGATGATTGAATATTGCGTGGTCTCGGTGCTTTCCTTGCCCCCGAACGGCTTCAGGTTGGCGGATTGACCCGCTTTGCCGGGGGTGATCTTAGCGCGGATCTCGGCGGCATAGGCCTTGTCCAGCATTTTTGGCAGCGGATTGTTGACAAAGTCCGGATCGCCCAGCGCCGCATTGCGATCAACATAGGCGTAGCGCATCGCCTCGACCATCTGGTGCACGGTAGAGGCCGCGCCATAGCCTTGCTCGGCCAGCGGATAGGCCTCGAGAATATTGAGGATTTCGCAGATGATCACCCCGCCCGACGATGGCGGCGGCGAGGAGATGATGTGGTAGCCGCGATAGTCGCACTCGACCGGCTTTAGCTCGCGCACCGCATAGGTTTCGAAATCGGCGGCGGTCAAAATGCCCTTGCCATCGGCGCTGGCCTTGGCAATCGCCTGGGCGGGCATGCCTTTATAGAAGGCATCGGGGCCTTTTTCGGCAATGCTGGCCAGCACATTGGCCAGATCGGGCTGTTTCAGCACCTCGCCCACACCATAGGGCGCGCCATCGGCCTTCAGGAAGATCTTTGCCGCTGCGGGGTCTTTTGCCAACCGCTTGGCACCACTGGCCAGAATGGCGGCATCGCCCTGGTTGAGCGTGAACCCGTCACGGGCCAGCGCAATCGCCGGGGCAAGCAGGGTGGCGCGGTCCTTGGCGCCGTATTTTTCCCGCGCCAGTTCCAGGCCCTTGACGGTACCGGGCACGCCGACGGCCAGATAGCCATCCAGGCTGGCACGCGGCACGATCTCGCCCTTGTCATCGAGATACATGTCCTTCTTGGCGGCCAGCGGCGCCTTTTCACGGAAATCGATGAAATCGGTGCTGCCATCTTTCAGCCGAATGGTCATGAAACCGCCACCGCCGATATTGCCAGCGGTGGGATAAGTCACTGCCAGCGCATAGCCGACAGCCACGGCGGCATCGACCGCATTGCCGCCGGATTTCAGCACCGCAACGCCGATATCGGTCGCCAGATGCTGGGCCGTCACCACCATGCCGTTGCGGCCTTCAACCGGGGCAGGCGAGGCGGCATGAAGCGATGTCATCGGCGCAAGCACCAGTACCAGCGCTGTCAACAGGCCCGATGATGGGAACAACCAAGATCTGGAGCGGAACATAATCATGAAAACGACCTCTGGAGCACAACAGGTTTTCGTTTGTCTTTTCGGAAAAATCGGATTTCCCTTTTCCGGGACAATCATTGGCCGAAGGAGAATACAGTCATCCGGCGAGGTCGAAAGGTATCACCCATAACGGATCTTGCAACCACGGCAGCGGCAAGATCAGACCGATTTTCCGGTCCATGGTTTCATGCGCACCCGATGTCATGCAAAACCGGCGGCAATCTGAGGTATGACTGGAAGGCGCCCTTCGTATTAAATCTTATCTCCGGCCTCTTTGGCCAGCAAGGTTCCCCGGCATTCCAGTCCGCGGATGAAGCGGTCGAACAGGGTTTCGAACTGGATAATATCATCGGCGCTCCAGTCTTCCACCGTCTGGCCGATCACCTCGCGGCGAACGGCCTCAAAATGGTACAGCAGTTCCTCGCCGACTGGCGTCAGGGTGACGATGGTGCGTCGGGCATCGGCCTGAGAGGCCTCACGCCGCAGGGCACCACGCCGGACGAGATCGGCCACAACGCGGCTTGCCCGCGATGGATCGATGCGCATCTGCTCGGCAATCACCCCAACAGTCACTTCCTGGCCACGCGAGGCATGGGAAACCACCTTCACCACGTCGAAATGCGAAAGCTCCATGCCGTGGCCCTCGCTCATCCGGCTGAGGGCTATGCGCGACATGAAGCGCCGGCCCATCATCATCCGCAGCCGGGCCATGGTCTGCGAAATGCCGTCCAAGGCATTTTCGACGCCCGCAGGGGCTTGGTCACCAACAAGATCGGCGCCCAGGGCGGTTGCGTGTTCGGCGCGGTCTTGAGGTTGGGTCATGCGCAAGCCAGTGCAGATCGGAGTTCACGAAAATATGTGCTTTTATCATATATGTGCACATTGACAATAAAATACAATATATGCTTTTATCACATATATGACAAGGGCAATGAACGTCGTGTCCATCGCTCTTCCAAACCATCGATCCCCGACCATTGAGTTATTACCAACTCCTTCAGCCTTGCAACCAAAGAGATTTCCGCATGGATACCGCCTTGTCCGATCCGGCCGCCGCTCCCAAGACGGTGGCGCCGCCGCCGTTTCAGTCGCTGGTCCCGGACCCGCGCCTGCGGATGATGCTGTTTCTGTTTCTGATGACGGCGCTGTTCATGGCGACGCTGGACAATCAGATCGTTTCCACGGCATTGCCGACCATCGTTGGCGAGTTCGGGCAGTTGGAGCGGTTCGGGTGGGTGGGGTCCGCCTATCTTCTGGCCACCAGCGCGGTCATGCCGCTCTATGGCAAACTGGGGGATCTATTTGGCCGTAAATATGTGATGATGACGGCCATCGCGATTTTTACCGTTGGCTCGCTGATTTGCGGCTCGGCCGTTTCGATGAACACGTTGATTGCTGCACGGGTGCTGCAAGGGCTTGGCGGTGGCGGCATCATGGTGTCGATCTTTTCCGTCAATGCCGACCTGTTCGAGCCACGGGTGCGGGCCCGTTATCAGAGCTATTCCAGCCTGGTGCTGATGGCATCAGGCGCGGTCGGCCCCACATTGGGCGGCACGATGAGCGACCTGTTCGGCTGGCGGTCAATCTTTCTCGTCAACCTGCCGATTGGCATTCTGGTGCTGGTCGGTCTTGGCCTTTATCTGCCCTATCGCAAGCCGCATCGCCGTCCGAAGATCGATTATGCCGGTGCGCTGCTGCTGGCCTGCGCCGTGACCAGCGTGGTGTTCTGGGCCGATAGCGGCCAGATTTTCGGTTCACTGGTGGCACCGGGAAGCCTCGGCGTCGTTGCCTTCGGCTTGGTCTGTGCTGTGCTGTTCGTGCAGGTGGAAAAGCGGGCCGCAGAACCCATGGTGCCGATCAGCCTGATGCGCAATTCCACCGCCCGGCTGTTGTGGATCATATCACTGGCCAGCGGTGCTGTCGGCATCGGTTCGGTCAATTACGTTGCGCTCTATCTGCAAACCACCACCGGGCTGTCGCCGACGCTGGCTGGTCTGTTGTTCATTGCGGTCACCGGTGGCATCGCCATCGGTTCGCTTAGCAGCGGACGGCTGATTTCCTCGACAGGTCGCTACAAGATTTTCGGTATCATCGGCGGCGCGGGCAGCTGCATTGCCTTTATCCTGTTCAGTCAATTGCCGGTTGGCACGCCGATCGCGGTGATTGGCGTGCTGATGCTGATGCATGGCATCAGCGTCGGTATCGGCCAGCAGATCCCGGTGATTGGCGTGCAGAATGCCGTGGCCCAGAAGGATGTCGGGGCGGCGACCGGCACGGTGACGCTGACCCGCATGGGCGGTGCCTCCATCGCCATTTCCATCTATGGTGCGGTGCTATCGGCCTTCATGACTGGCGGTGCAGCAATCCCTGGCGTCAGTAATATCGAAAGCCTGACACCGGCGGCCATTGCGGCGCTGGACCCGGCAGCCCGCGCAGCGGTCTCGGCCACCTATGCTCATGCGTTCGGGCCGGTATTCATCAGCATGGCGCTGATCATTGGCTGCGGCTTCATCGCGTCCTGCTGCCTGAAGAATGTCCGGTTGCCGACCGGCGGGGCCCCGAAACCGGTGGAGGCCGTGGCGGAGTGATTTGCCCGGTATAAGGGTGCTATGCTACCACAGAGCAAAGCACTCTTTGGTAGCATAGCGAGCATGGCCCCGGTACACCGCATAATTTTCGCCCTTGCGGCGGCTGTTTTGCTGGCCCTCTCCCTTACCGTCTCCACGTTGGCGGAGGAGCCTTTTACCGCCCGTGATCCGGGCTTTCTGGGCGATGAGGATGCGGCGCGGATCGTCGAAAAAGTCGGCGATCTGGAAAAGGCGCTGGGGGATGAAGCGGTTCTGGCCGAGCATTTCGCCGGTCTGGTCTCCCCGCCGGAAGAAACGGCCATCCTGCACCAGTTGACGGGCAATGTCCCGGGTCTGGCCTATATCCTGCCGGTCATTCATGGTGAGGTGCGCGGCACGCTGATCGACATGCGTTTTACGGACAAGGCGGCAGCGGATGGTTTTCGCCAAAAGCTTGCCCAGGCTTTTGGTCCGTCTGATCCGGCCTGTAGCGATGATACCCATGCTTACTGGGCACCACACCCTGACCACTCGCTGGCCTTGCGGGTTGATGTCTATAAGACGGAAACCATCGCGCAATTGACGCTGCTTGCGTCTGCCCCATCGGATGCCAATTGCAAAGTCAATTCAGCGCCGCCCAATGCGCTGGTGGACAAAGCGGCTTTGACGGCATTGTTTACGCGGCTGAAGAGTGAGCCGCCGCCATGGACCAACGCGGACGCCATGGCGGCCTGGCTGAAGCCCTATGGTGAAAGCGCCATTGAAAGGCCGGACAATTGCGCGGCGCAACTGGATATCGCCAGACCACAGCAGCAGCTTGGCGGCATCGGCACGTTTTCAGCCAGCCTGCGCCCTTGCCTCGTCTCCAGGTTTGGCAAACCGTCCAGCCTGTTTTTGTACGCTGGTGAAAACGACCTGTTCGGCTTTCGCACGACGGAAGAAGCGCTGGACGCCGCCCTCGGCCCCCGTCATGCACAATGCAGCGGCGAGGGCAGGGAAGTCTGGTTCGTTACTCCTGAGGTGACGGCGGTTCTCAGCCGGCTCTATCCCTCTTTCGGGGTGCTGATCGTCAATGCGCCGGTCACAGCACTGGCCGATTGCCGGGAATAGGCAAGCCCATCCCGGCAGACCGTCAGCCTCACTTCACCTCGATGACAAAATCTTCACGGGCGCGGCGGACTTTTTTCAGGTTGACCAGCCAGTCGCCATCCGGCTGACGATAGCCCAGCGGCAGGATGGCGACGGAGCGCAGGCCCTTGGCGCGTAGGTCGAGGATTTCGTCCAGCGCTGCCGGGTCAAAGCCTTCCATCGGGGTTGAATCGACCTCTTCGAAGGCAGCAGCCGTCAGTGCCAGCCCCAATGCGATATAGGCCTGGCGGGCGGCATGTTCGAAATTCACTTCGGCGTCGCGTGGTGGATAGGTATCCAGCAGCATCTTGCGATAGTTTTCCCAGCCTTCATTGGTAAAATTGCGCTCGGCATTGGTGAGATCAAACATCGTGTTGATCCGCTCTGCGGTGTAATTGTCCCAGGCGGCAAACACCAGCAGATGCGAGCAATCGGTAATCTGGCCCTGGTTCCAGGCGATCGGCTTGATCCGCTCGCGGATCTCCTTGTTGGTTACGACAAGCACGGAAAACGGCTGCAAGCCGCTGGAGGTCGGTGCCAGCCGGGCCGCCTCGACAATACGCTCGACCTTGTCTTCAGCAACAGTCTTCGACGGGTCCATTTTCTTGGCGGCATAACGCCAGTTCAATTTATCAAGCAGCACGATACTATCCTTATGCGAAGGCTCGAAGATGCTCACGCATCCTCGCCTGGAAGAAAAATTGCCTGCCCGATGTAGGCGGGCAGGCGGTCATCCGCAACGGGCAGGATGATGAATACAGCGTTCACCCCGCATGGATGACTGGGTATTTTCCATGGCATAGCGAAGCTACTTTTCGACAAATACCGCTTGCGTCAGGTCGGCATCGAAACGGTAGCGGTCGTTTTCCCGGCGCAGCAATTGCGAGAGCGGCACTTCGGTGCGGTTGTCGATAATCACCTTGTCGTTTTCGCTTTCCGTCTTGCGCAGCCACTCGACCAGATCGGTCTCACCGGATTTGAGAAAATCGCAGCCACGGCGGAAGAGTTTCGGGAAGATCAATTGGGCCTTGCCGGTGCCGTCTTCCTCTTTCTCGCCCGGATTGCTGCCGCTCGCCCAGCCAAGATCGGTGAGGTCGGTGAGGGCAAAGCGTTCCGTCTTATCCACCGCCCAGACGCCAAGGCCCGCGTCCCGCGCAGCCCGTGCCGCCTCAGAAATCGTCTGGCGCTGGTCCACCGGCGCGGAACTATAGAGCATGGGATAGGCCATGCCGCTGGAGATCAGCCGGTAATTGGCGCTGGCCTCCAGGGTTTTGGTTGAAATCGCGCCGGTCTCGCCGGAGGAAAACGGATTGCCGTCAAAGGTCAGATAGCAGATCGGCCGCCCGTGAACATCGGCGGAGGCCGTCAGAATACCGGCCTGGATGGTTTGCGGCTCGGCGGCAGTGACGGTTTCTTTCGACAGCGAAAAGGAGGAAAAGCCGATCAGATCGCGCAGCAGATAACCCCGCGCCACCCCGCCGCGCGGCTGCGCCTTGCTCTCGTAATGGGTTTCGGGCGTATCGATCCCTTCCAGCCGCAGTTGATGGCTGCCGTCCTTGGCGGGGCGCAGTAGATGAGCGCGGTAGATATCGGCAAGCAGGCTTTCATCATCCGGGCGAAACCGCACCGAATCGCCATCCGGCTGCTTGCCGATGATGATGATCGTGCCGGGAACGTAGCGATAATTCTGCAAGGCCATGGGCGATCCTCCGTTACCATCAATGGTTGGGCATCAGCAAACCGCAGATCTGTGTCATGGGTGAGACAGAGAAGGCCGATCAGACGGCTGCGGCCAGACCCTGCACCGCCAACAACTCGCTGGTCGTCGCCGCGGTGGTGGCCGGAGACGGCGCGGCCTCTGCGCCTTGATCCGTGGCCGTATCTTCATCCGTCTCGGCCAAATCGTCCTGAATATTTTCACCTGTATCGGTTAGAAACATGCGGTTGACCAGGGCATCGCTGCTGAACATCCTGCTCATCAGCTCGGTCTTAAGACTCTTGTCACCGCTTTCGAAATCGTCTGCGGTGAGCTTGCCGCTATATTCCGCGATGATGGCAGCGGTGCGTTCTTCCGGCGTGTCGAGATTGTCCCAGTCGATACTGTTTCTAAACTGCTGCATGGCATCGGCACTTCCTTCTCCTTGCTCATAAGGAGTAAACATCCAGGCACCCTCATTGTAGATGGTAACTGTTCCAATGCTGATTTCCATCTTTGAATAGATTGTTGCCGGCTTGCTCTCGGCTTCAATCTTGGCCTGCTCCGCCGCAGCCTCCGCCCACATCTGTTCCATCTCAACCTGCAAGGCGGTCTTGGGCTGGCTATCGTCAGGCAAACTCGCCATAAACTCGGTATCGGCCTGCGCAGCCTTGGTCGAGGAATAGCCATAGGCATACGCTATGCCGGGTGTAACTGTTGTGCTCATGTGACCCCTCCTGTGAGCATGGACATGAAAAACCCCGATGCCGCAATGCGGCACTCGATCAGGCGGATGTGGATTGTACTTGCGGTGTGCTGGTGGCTGATGTGGCCGAGGCACTCGCTTGCGCCCCATTCGCGTCTTCGTCTGAGGGCAGCAAGCCCTCTTGCAGGCTTTCGCCGGAACTGGTCATCAACATCCGATCCACCAGCGCATCGCTGCTGAACATCTTGCTCATCAGTTCGCTGGTCAGGCTCTTGCTCCCGCTTTCGACAGAGCTTGTGGTAAGTTTGCCGCCGTATTTTGACATGATGGCCTCGGCGATCTCTTCCGGCGTATCGAGGTTGTCCCAGTCGAGATCGAAGCCTTTGCCTTCTCCGAGGAAGTTTTCGGCTTCCGGATTGACCGAGTATGCAACCCCACCGGATGCGCCGGTTCTCACCGTTTGGCCGCCAATATGTAATACCCCCCAGAGGTTAGCATCGAAGTCCTCCGATGTTTCAGTCTCCGTGCTTGCTTCTGCGGGAAGATCTTCCAGCGTTGTGTATTCGGTTTCGTAAAAATCGTCTGGCAGCTTCGGCGTCTGCTTCGTTTGATAAACGGTGCTGGATGATGTCGTGGTGGTGGATGAAATCGTCGTGCTCATGTGACCCCTCCTATGAGCATGGAAATGAAAAACCCCGACGCCGCAATGCGGCGCTCGATCAGGCGGCTGTGGATTGTACTTGCGGTGTGCTGGCGGCGGACGTGGTCGAGGCACTCGCTTGCGCCCCATTCGCCTCTTCGTCTGAGGACAGCAAGCCCTCTTGCAGACTTTCACCGGAGCTGGTCATCAACATCCGATCCACCAGCGCATCGCTACTGAACATCTTGCTCATCAGTTCGCTGGTCAGACTCTTGTCGCCGCTTTCGACAGCGCTTGCGGTGAGTTTGCCGCCGTGTTTTTCCATGATGGCGGCGGCGCGTTCTTCCGGGGTATCAAGTGTTTCCCAATCTATACCCCGATCCCATTCCGTAAGGTCGGTTCCCTGTTCGTATGCGGTGTATATTGAGCCGCCTTCATTATAGAGCGTTACAGTTCCTGTGCTGAGATGCAACACGCCCCATACGGTGGCTGGCGGACTGCTGGTATCCTCCGCCAAATATTCGTCCAGTGTTTTATATTTCGTCTCGGAAAAGTCGTCGGGCAACTGCGGGGTTTGTTTCGATTGATAAACGTTGGTGGACGATGTCGTGGTGGATGAAATTGTTGTGCTCAACTCGACCTCCGGCTTTAATTTTTAATCGAATTATCAATCAAGGCTTGCGTGTAACTTTCTATCTTTGATTGTATTCCGGTGTTTCTCTAAGGTGATTGGCGCGGCGGCCCCATCGTTTTTGTTTCTGTTAAAAGCTCACCCCTTCACCAGCTTCGCGCCAGCCGCGTCTGCCATTCTCGTGGCAATCTTGAACCAGGCCAGGTTGCGCAATGTCGTCCACTGTTTTTGTCCGCCCGTTTTCCCGTGTCGCTCGCGCCCTGTTGGCAGGGTTTGGCTGCCTGTCGCTGTCTATGCTTGGCGGTTGCTATTTCGTGACGGATACGCAACGGATGAATACGGAAGTGTTTGCCGCCCAGACCGCGCCGACCTGGAACCAGCCGATGGCCGCACCGCCGACGGAAAAGCCCAATAAATTCCTCGGCCTGTTCAAGACGCCTTTCCACCAGACCTATGGCATGCCAGCAGCCGAGCCCTATGTTTCGCCCTTTGCTACGCCGATGCAGAAGGCGATTTACGGGCAGATGAGCGATGACGGTCATACACTGACTGCTATTCCGCTCGACCGGGTGGACAAGCGCTTCCTGCGGCAGGAGGTTGATTATCCGACCACGGAACGGCCCGGCACCATCGTGGTCGATACCAAGGCGCATTATCTCTATCTGGTTGAGGCCAATGGCCGGGCGATGCGCTATGGCGTTGGCCTCGGCAAGCAGGGGTTTGCCTGGCAGGGCCGGGGCGTTCTCCAGTTCAAGAAGACCTGGCCGCGCTGGACCCCAAGCGACGACATGGTCGAGCGCCAGCCCGACATGCGCCAGTTTGCCGCCGCGCAAGGCGGGCTGGAGCCGGGCCTGCGCAATCCGCTTGGCGCGCGGGCGCTGTATATCTTCCAGAATGGCCGCGACACCCTCTATCGCATCCATGGCACGCCCGATTGGCAATCCGTCGGCAAGGCCGTGTCGTCAGGTTGCGTGCGCATGTTCAATCAGGATGTGATTGATCTTTATTCCCGTGTGCGGGACAAGGCCGAGATCGTGGTGATGTAAGGCTATAGACTGCCACGGTTGAGGCTCTGCCTATCGGCCTGTTGCCGGAACGACACGCAATGGCGCAAATGTGAACGTGTGTGTGCGCTATTGGCGGTGAAATTCGGGTAAATCGCTGTAGATAGGATCTAGCGGAACAAAACCGCGTAGCGTGCGTTTGTGCGCTGCTGACCAGCAGGATGTACCACCGTATATGACAAGCCCCGATTTTTCCCGCCGTGCCTTTCTCTCTTTTTCCGGCCTTGGAGCGGCAGCGCTTCTGTCCAGTTGCGCCTCGTCCTATCGCCCTCCGGTGTATGAACAGGGGTCGCTGGGCGGCATGGTGCAGCCCACGGGCCCCATGGCCCCATCCACGCCGGAACTGGACGCCATGTATGGCGAAGTGGTCGATGGCGGCTTCGTCATTCCGGCCATTCCCTACCAGCAGATCCCGCCGCGCTACTATCGCCAGCGGGTCAGCGACCCGACCGGCTATCCGGCAGGCTCCATCGTTGTCGATACGCCCAACCGCTTCCTCTATCTGGTGGAACAGGGCGGCACCGCCATGCGCTACGGCGTTGGCATCGGCCGTGAGGGCTTTGCCTGGCAGGGCGAAGGCGTGATCCAATGGCGGCAGAAATGGCCAAAATGGACGCCGCCGGATGAAATGGTCGCCCGCCAACCGCAACTGGCCAAATATTCCTCCGCCAATGGCGGCATGGCGCCGGGCCTGATGAACCCGCTGGGCGCGCGCGCGCTCTACATCTTCCAGAACGGCCAGGACACGCTTTACCGCCTGCATGGTTCGCCGGAGTGGAACTCGATCGGCAAGGCGATGTCGTCGGGCTGTGTGCGGTTGATGAACCAGGACATTATCGACCTCTATGACCGTGTGCCGAACAAGGCGCGGATCATCGTCCTGCAATAGGGATAACGAGAGTCTGTCGGGTTCAGATTGAGCCGGACAGACTCTCAATTTCCTTGTTTTCCTTTGTCTTTTCGGGAAAACCAAGTTCCACTTTTTACTGACAAACACCCGCATTCAGCTTGCCGCGCAAATCCTGCAATTGATCGCGTAGCGCCGCGATTTCTTCCAGGCTACAGCCAGTCGCCGAGCCGATGGCCGCCATCACGCCGAGAGCCTTATCCTGTAGGGCAGCGCCTGTGGCGGTGAGCGAAACGGTC
This sequence comes from Allorhizobium ampelinum S4, assembly GCF_000016285.1. Taxonomy (NCBI): domain Bacteria; kingdom Pseudomonadati; phylum Pseudomonadota; class Alphaproteobacteria; order Hyphomicrobiales; family Rhizobiaceae; genus Gillisella; species Gillisella ampelina. The sequence goes on from NC_011989.1 coordinate 1,005,277, forward strand.
ACCTGTCGCTCATCCTGGCTTTGGCGTTGGCGGGTGACGTAGCCCGTCTGTTCCAGCCGCTTCAACAGCGGCGACAGCGTGCCGCTGTCCAGCCCCAACCGCTCCCCCAGCGCCTTGACCGCCAAATGGTCGGTTTCCCACAGCACCATCATCACAAGATATTGCGGATAGGTCAGGCCAAGCGGCTCCAGCAGCGGCTTATAGGTGCGCGTCAGTGCCAGCGATGCGCCGTAAAGCGCAAAGCACAGCTGCTTGTCCAGCACCAGATCCGTCTTGTCCATTTCACCTGTCCTTTGGGCATTGCAAGCTGCCATTCTCCCAGCCTTGTCATAAAAATGCAATGTACAAAAAACAATTGCGTACAATTAAATTGCGTGATACCAAGAGTGCAGACGCAGCGGCTGGCGCGGATGTTCCGGCCTTCAACCAACCAAAACGACCAGTTTTCAAAAAGGAGAGACTCTCATGGCTATTCTCTACACAACCAAGGCATCTGCAACCGGTGGTCGTGAAGGCCGCGCCGTCAGCGAAAATGGCGTTCTGGATGTAACGCTGACGACGCCGAAGGAATTGGGCGGCAATGGCGCCACCGGCACCAATCCCGAGCAGCTGTTTGCCGCTGGCTATTCCGCCTGCTTCCTCGGCGCGCTGAAGTTTGCCGCTGGCCAGCAGAAGGTGAAGGTACCAGAAGACGCCAAGGTCACCGCCACGGTTGGTATCGGCCCGCGCGAAGACGGCACCGGCTTTGGCATCGAAGTTTCCATCAGCGTTGACCTGCCAGGCATCGACCGCGAAACCGGCGAAAAACTCGTCGCCGCCGCCCACATCGTCTGCCCCTACAGCCACGCCATGCGCACGGCAACAGAAGTATCCGCTACGCTGGCCTAAGGCTGGGGTTAAGGATATGCGAAAGGCCGGTCTGGCGGGACCGGCCTTTCGTCGTTTGGGGGAGGGGTAAGCGTGTCACTCTCTTGAGGCCCGCTTTGCGCCAAGAGCAGTCATCGCGTTGCCACCGAAAGTAAATATCCTGAGAAGGTTCAGTCATCGTTGATCTTATCGACAACACCGCTGTTCGGGGCTGCATTGCTCACTGATGGTCGCCCTGTACCGCTTTGATTCTTATCGCGAGTGCTTACGAAACATTGACGTGAAAAGGAGAATAGCGGCGAAAGCAGCGACAACCGAGGCCACCTGGATAACTGCTCGGAAATCGTAGGCTTGCGCTATGAGGCCGGTCGCGGGGCCCGCAAGAATGCCACTGACACTCAGAACATTCCAGTAAAGCGCGGTGGCCTGCGCCGGGCGATCACCGGAGAAAGATTGCACGAAACTGATGCCGATGCTGGCATAGAGGCCGTAATACAGGCCCTCCAAGGCCGCGCCTGCCAACATCTGTGGATAGGTCTGCACATAGGAGAGCAGCAGGATCGTTACGGTAGCCAGCAGCGCCACTGCGACAAGTGGCCCTTTCAGGCCAAAGCGGGAGATGATCATTGGCGTGGTGAAGATAGCGAGGACCTCCACGAAGGTCTTCATGCTGAAGGCCGTGCCTGGCGCATAACCCGGTAGCCCGACTTCCCGCACGTAGAACAATGGCAGTGCGCTAAATGTCAGAGAATGCGCTGAGGACAGGCAGAACACGAACGCGGCCGCCAACCACAGGCCGACGTCCTTGTTGGAAGAATGTGCGTGTACTGATCCTGACTTGGGACGAAGTGTCATATCGCGCGGGATAATTATCCACCACATCAACGCCCAGCAGCATGCCAGGGCAAAAGCGAGCTTGAAGACGGCAGCTTCGCCGAAGCGCTCTGCGAACAGGAAGGCGACCGCCGGCCCTATCATCCAGGCGGTTGATGTCGTGGCGCGCAGGAATGCATTGGACCGGCCACGCGTAATCTTGCCGCGTTCTGCTACGACCGCCCCGAGGCTGAACATGGTGGATACCGCACTGCTGCTCAGACCAAATCCGAGCACGCCGAATGTCAAAACGATCCAGAAAGACGGTGAAATTGACAAGGCACTCGTGGCAAGAAGATAACCCGCCAGTGCTACACCGATCAGTGGAAAAGGAGCAATTCCCGCATCCAGCCAGCGACCAAAGGTGCGGGTGCAGATTATGCCGAGCACGGTAACGCCCGCCGCATAGAGACTGATTGTCCACGGCGCGCGCCCCAAACCCTCCACAATGTAGTAAGCCATGAACGGCCCGATCATGGAGCTGCAGGTCGTGCCTATAAACAACACAAGCAAGAAGGGATAGAGCGAGAGCGAACGGCTGCTCATCGTCGCACTCATAGAAATGCCTTTCGAGATACTGTCGTGGATATTTCCGCAACGTGCAAATTCAGGCCAATAGGCAGGAACTATGACAGCCGTATAACAGGCTAGTTGTGATATGAAGAAATGGACGGTTGGTTCGTCCGCTTCGGGCCAATGACTGACACACGATCCCACCACGCCCGGAGCAGCCCGGCTCCTATCAACGGACCAGCCAGTGTCGTATCACCGAAAAGCGCGCTTATCCCTAACCCTTTGGCAGTGTTGCGCTCACGCTGGGCGATTTGATGCAACAGCCCCGCGTCTGGCGTGCTACAGTGACAGCGTTGGACTTGACCTCATCGATTTTCCGACGCTGCCTGCCGAGTCATGGCTTGCTCCGCAAGTCTTCGGCCCTAGAGGGCCTTTTCATGCCAAAGATACCGACACTCCATCTTGAAGCGGCGAGCACGCTTGCCGTGGTGGTGTCTTCCAACGAACCGTTGTTGTTTCTGTCGGACGACCTTAGAATTATTGCGGCAAGCACATCGTTCTGTCGGGCGTTCGAAATCGACCCCACGTCCACCTCCGGTAAACGCCTCGGCGACCTTGGTAGCGGCGAATGGGCGATGCCCAGGCTTCAGTCGCTGCTGATGGCGACTGCTACCGGCAGCGTAAACGTGGATGCCTACGAGATCGATCTGAAGCGACCAAACCATAAAACGCGGCGTTTGGTCGTCAATGCACGAACGCTCGATGACGGCGACCTCAACCATATTCGTCTGCTTCTCGCCATAACCGACGTGACCGACATGCGCGCCGAAGCGCGCCTGAAAGACGATCTGGTGCGCGACAAAGCCATCCTGTTGCAGGAGGTCCAGCATAGGGTCGCCAACAGTTTGCAGATCATCGCCAGCGTCCTGATGCAGAGCGCACGTCGCGTTCAGTCGGAGGAGGCACGCGGACATCTGCACGATGCCCGTCAACGCATCATGTCTATCGCCGCGCTGCAACGGCAGCTTTCCGCATCCCCCGGCGGCAGTGTTGAACTCAGTGCCTACTTCACGCAACTGTGCCAAAGCCTCGGCGCATCAATGATCGCCGACCCCGAGAGGCTATCGATCCAGGTGACGGTTGACGATAGTACCGTGGATGCAGACGCATCCGTAAGTCTGGGGCTCGTCGTAACCGAACTGGTGATCAATGCCCTCAAACATGCCTTTCCAGACGGGCGAGCCGGGATGATCGCCATCGACTATCGATCGGCGGGCAAGGATTGGGCGCTTACCATTACCGACAACGGTATAGGAATGCCGGTGGGCAACGATGCACCCAAGGCGGGATTGGGGACGGGTATTGTGGAAGCACTCGTGAAGAATATGAACGGTGAGATTACGTTGAGCAGCGCGGAGCCAGGTACGGTGGTTACAATCAGTCATCGGGAAGCGTCGGACCGTCAGCCTGACTTTTCGCCAGCGGCATAAGGAACAAAACGGCTTCCCAAAACGCTAAAGGTGTTGTGCAGAAAAACGGCATTGTAGGACGCATAAAATTTTGTTTTCGCATCGTATTTTTCGAAAACTGCTTTCCACTTTTCCGAAAACAAACTCTAAAGGCCGCAGCATTGTGGCTAGCCTCATAGATCGAGTGAACAATGAAGAACGGCAGACCGGTTATCCTGGTCGTGGAAGATAGCCCGTTGATCCGAATGGGTGCCATCGATCTTGTCATATCGGCGGGCTACGAAGCGCTGGAGGCTGGCGACGCTGACGAGGCAATCCGCATCCTCGAATCGCGAGACGACATTGACCTTGTGTTCACCGATGTTCAGATGCCGGGGACGATGGACGGTATCAAATTGTCCCACTACATCCGTGATCGATGGCCGCCGGTAAAGCTGATCGTCGCATCCGGTGCTGCCATTCTCGAGGAGAGCATGCTGCCTGGTGGAAGTCGCTTCTTCTCGAAGCCCTACGACGAACTCACCATTACCGAGGCAATGGCACAGCTGCTTTTGAGCGAGGATCCACACGCCACTATCACCTGAAGCCTTCCTCTATCCCCAGCAAAATCGCCTCGACAACCGCCTCAACCGGCACCGTTGCATCAATAACCATTGCATTCCCGGGAATATCTTCCTTCGTTGCGTGCAGTCGCATAATCAGATCCCGCTCTTCTGGCTTTCCGCCGAACTCGTCTTCGGGTCTGCTGACCAGCCGGTTTTTAAGGGTGTGCTGATCGACGTCGAGAACGAACACTCCGTCAAACAGCTCGATAAACCGGTGGAAATTGCGGGAGCCGCCGCAGAAGAAGGAGATCGGGTGGCTGTGGTCGGTAATCAGCGCTTTGACCTTGTCGATATTCCACAGGTGGTGCCTGTGCCCGAAGGTTACATGCAGAATACCCTGCGCCAGTGCGGAGGCGTCCAGCGGTTCGCCGGTTGCGGGGTCGCCCTGGTAGGCCAGTTCCCGGTCGCCGTGGATGACGTGGTAGCCGCGCCGTTGCAGTTCGGTAGCGACGGAGGTCTTGCCGGTTCCTGAAACGCCTTCGATCAGAATATTGCGCTGACCCATGCTTGCATCCCTTCGTTCATCTCTGCGGCGGTGACTGTTTTGAAACATCACCCGGCTGCTGCTTCGGTTCAGTTTCATACAAGCCAGAACTGGCACATCAGGTTGTGCAATTTATTGGCTCCTCCATGACAGCAAAGCGGAGAGGGTCAGTCTTGGCCTGGATCGGGCCTTGACCGGTCCAAGGTCCTGGATCACTTCTCCAGATCTGCCGCAGTGAAAACCGGAAATACCGGAAGGTCAGGCGCGTTTGCGACGTGAGGATTGCCGTTGCCGCGCCAGATTGCGCAAACGACGGCAAGAATGTCTGCTTGTTGCGCCAAGGCCAATCGATGAGCATCGGCGACGGCGCCGCCTGTGGTGATCACGTCCTCTATGAAGGTGATCCGGCGGCCTCTGACGTCCTGTCCTTCGATGGCGCGGCAGGTTCCATAGGTTTTTGCCTCCTTCCGGATAAAGGCGGCGGGAAGTCCTGTTTCCAACGAAATCGCGGTGACAAGCGGAATGCCGCCGAGTTCCAGACCAGCAAGGATTTCGGTTGTGGGGGGAAGAAGGGAGGCCATGGCCTTTGCCAGTTCTCTCAAGAGAACCGGGTTTCCCTCGAAGCGATATTTATCGAAATAACGGTTGGAGACCTGGCCGGAGCGCAACACGAATTCGCCCTCAAGGGTCGCCGTGGCTGCTATTTGTCTGGCGAGTTCCGCCAATGGGGAGGGCGCATTTCCGGTCATTTTCGGCCTCTCTGAACCTGTCGCAAATGCCGGATGGCTACACCGATTATGCGCATGCAACAAGCGCAAGTTGAGAGATTTGCGCCCCCTTTATCACTTCAATATTCTGTGCGTGGCAAAGAGGGCAGGGGGCAGCGCAGCCACCCCCTTACTTCATTCCTCACCTCAAGACGCCATCGCGTATCGTTGCTGCTGGCCATAGCTTCCGGCATTGGTGCGGAAGCGCTGGACCATCTGGGCGAGATGTTCGGTTTCCTGGGTCAGGCTCTGGGCTGCTGCGGTGGTTTGCTCCACCATGGCGGCGTTCTGCTGGGTGACCTTGTCCATCTGGTCGCCAGCGGCGGTGACTTCGCGTAGCGAGGTCGCCTGTTCGCGGGCGGCGTTGGCGATGTCGGTGATGGTGGTGCTCATCTCGACCACCTGCTCGACGATTTCCTTCAGCGAAGTGCCTGATGCGGTGACGAGGCCGACGCCGGTCTCGACTTGTGCGCTTGAGGTGGAGATCAGTGCCTTGATCTCCTTGGCGGCATTGGCCGAACGCTGGGCGAGTTCGCGCACTTCCTGGGCAACCACCGCAAAGCCCTTACCGGCTTCACCAGCGCGGGCGGCTTCCACACCGGCATTCAGGGCCAGAAGATTGGTCTGGAAGGCAATCTCATCGATGACGCCGATGATGTTGCCGATCTTTTCCGATGAGCCCTGGATGGCCGTCATCGCTTCCACGGCCCGGGCGACGATGTCGCCGCCCTTGGCGGCATTGTCGCGGGCGGCGGTGACGGCATGTTGCGCGCGGCCCGCGCCTTCGGCGGTGCCGTTGACGCCGCGCGATACATCGCCCAGTGCAGCAATGGTTTCTTCCAGCGAGGCGGCCTGCTGTTCGGTGCGGCGTGCCAGATCGTTGGAGGCGGCTGATATTTCGCCAAGGCCGGAGCGGATGGTGCTGACGGTGGAGACCACCGAGCCCATCGCGTCCTCAAGCGCTGCGACTGAGGTGTTGAAATTCTGGCGGATCGCCTCGAATTCCGGTGCAACATGGGTGTTCATCCGCACGGTCAGGTCGCCTGCGGCCAGCGCGTCGAAGCCTGCCTGCACCTGCTGGACGAAATGGCGCAGATCTTCCGCCTTGGCCAGTTCCAGCGCCGTCTGGCGCTCGCGGTCGCTCTCGACGCTGGCCCTGAGCTTTTCCTGTTCCGACTGCACGGACCGGCCATTGGCGAGATCAAGACGGAAGCTGTCGAGGGCCGAGGCCAGCATGCCGAATTCGTCGCTGCGGGTCTTGCCGGTCACTTCCGTCTGGTAATCGCCACCGCCCATGCGGCGCACGGCGGCCACCACGTCGCCCAGCGGGCGGCGCACGATCAGGATGGAAACGCCGTAGATCATCACCAGAGCAATGACCAGCAGGATCAACCCGCTGATGGCCGTGGAGGTCACCTGCGCAACGACCGGTTCGGAAAAGGTTTTGGCGGGAACATCGAGAACAGCGGCCCAGGTCTTGTTCATGCCCGGCGCCGTGAAAGGAAAGACCAGCCGCGTCGCACCGTCAGGCAGGCCGTGAATGATGCGCATCCTGCCATCGGCAAGGGCGGCCTTGACATCGGAGGCACCCGTATCGCCATAGGGCTTCATCAGCGTGTCCTTGTCGGGATGCACCAGCCAATTGCCATTATCGGCCACCAGCATCACCCGGCCGCCGTCAAATGGTGTCATGGCGCTGATCGAGGCAGAAAGATCGCCCAGTTGGACGTCAACGCCAGCAAGACCGATGATCTTGCCCTTGACGACGACGGGGGTTGAAACCGAGGTTAAAAGCTTGCCGGTGGTGGAGATATAGGGCTGGGTAATAAGCCCTTTGCCTGTGGTCAGAGGCTCAGCATACCACTGATCGGTGGTGGTCGTGACCCAGGTGGAAAATTCCAGGTTACCGCTATCATCCTTGGTCCAGTAAGCGGCGAAAATCCCGACCTTGTTGCTGCCCTCGGTGCCTTGCAGTTTCAGTTCCTGCGGGGCTTCCGGCACTTCGGTCATCCAGGCGCCGAACATGGTTTTGTAATGGGTCGGTACGCCTTTCAACAGCGCAATCACGTCGGTGCGGTTGCGTGAGCCATTTTCGATCAGACCGGACAGGCTGCCGGCCACACTGGTTCCGGCGGAGACGACATCGGTGATCTGCACGGCCACCTGATTGGCGACCGATGCCGCCTTTTCGGAGGCAAGTGCCACCACCTGGTCATTGACGCGCTTGCTGGTTTCCCAGCCGCTAAATGCCGTATAGGACGCAATCAGCGCCGCCATCGCGGCACCTGCCGCCAGCATAAGTTTTCCTGAAACAGTCCTTACCTGCATACTCATCGCAACCAACCCCCTCGGTTTGCCGAATTTAGGCTAAGGTTGCATAGAGATTCTAACGAAAGTCTAAGGCCGGACCTGCATTGCTGCACCGCACCCACCTTTTTTGTGAAAAAATTATTCCACTCGCGAAACCGCGAAAGCGAAATGCCGCCGAGTCATCCGGCGGCATCTATTTGCTTACCTTAGGGACGAATACCTGATGCCAATCTCACGACGCCTTGGCGTAGCGCTGGGGCTGGCTGGAATTGGCGGAATTGGTCCGGAAACGCCGGACCATATGAGCAAGATTTTCGGTTTCCTGGGCAAGGTTCTGGGCTGCGGCGGTGGTTTCTTCCACCATGGCGGCATTCTGCTGGGTGACCTTGTCCATGACATCGCCCGCATTCGTCACTTCGCGCAGCGATGTAGCCTGTTCGCGGGCTGAATTGGCAATGTCTGTGATTGTCGAACTCATATTGGCGACCTGGTCGACAATCTGTTGCAACGAGGTCCCCGAGGCGCTGACGAGATGGACCCCGGTTTCAACCTGGGCGCTGGAGGTGGAGATCAGCGTCTTGATTTCGCGGGCCGCATTGGCGGAGCGCTGGGCGAGTTCGCGCACTTCCTGCGCCACCACGGCAAAACCCTTGCCGGATTCCCCGGCGCGGGCCGCTTCCACCCCTGCATTCAGGGCCAGAAGATTGGTCTGGAAGGCAATTTCGTCGATGACGCCGATGATATTGCCGATCTTTTCGGATGAGCCCTGGATGGCGGTCATCGCCTCGATGGCGCGGGAGACAATATCTCCGCCCTTGGCGGCATTGTCGCGAGTGGCGGTGACGACCGTCTGCGCCCGGCCAGCCCCGTCGGCTGTGCCGTCGATGGCGCGTGACACATCGCCGAGTGCTGCAATGGTTTCTTCCAGCGATGCGGCCTGCTGTTCGGTGCGCCGCGCCAGATCGTTGGAGGCGGCCGAGATTTCGCCAAGACCGGACCGGATCGTGCCAATTGCGTGAACAACGGCGCCGATCGCTTCTTCAAGGCTTGCCACCGAGGTGTTGAAATTCTGGCGGATGGATTCGAATTCCGGTGCGACATTGTCCTGCATGCGCACGGTCAGATCGCCTGCTGCCAGGGCATTGAAGCCAGCCTGGACCTGCTGGACAAATTGCAGCAAATCCGCAGCCTTGGCCTTTTCCAGCGCGCTCTGGCGTTCCCGGTCCTGTTCCACGCTTTTGCGCAGGGAATCCTGCTCCTGCTGCACGCGCAGGCCATTGGAGAGTTCTCGGCGGAACTGGTCGAGTGCTGTCGCCAAGGTGCCAAATTCGTCGTGACGCTCCGTTCCGGCAATCGGTTTATTGTAATCGCCACCGGCCATCACACGCACACCTGCCACCACATTTGCCAATGGGCGGCGTACAATCAACGTCGAGACAAAATAAATCAGGCAAAGACCGATCGTCAGCATGATCAGGCAACTGGAGGATATGGCGATGATCTGTTCCTTGATCGGGCCTGTGAAGGTCTTTTCCGGAATGTCCAGCACCGTGGCCCAGGTCTTGTTCATGCCGGGGCTGGTAAAGGGAAAGACAATGCGTGTCGCGCCATCCGGCAGACCATGGATGACGCGCGTCTTGCCATCGGCAAGCGCCGCCTTGACCTCGGCAGCCCCGGTATCGGCATAGTCCTTCATCATCAGGGACTTGTCGGCATTCACAAGCCATTTGCCGTTATCGGCCAGCAGCATGATGCGGCCATCTTCGAAGGGCCGCAAAGCGCTGATTGTCGCGGCAAGATCGTCCAGCTTCACGTCGACGCCCGCCAGGCCGACAATCTTGCCATTCACCCTTACCGGCAAGGATACCGATGTCAGCAACTGACCGGTGGTCGAGATATAAGGCTGGGTGATCAAGCTCTTGCCGGTTGCCAGAGGTTCGGCATACCATTGATCGGTGGTTTTGATCTCCCAGGTGGAAAATCCCAGCTTGCCGCTGTCGTCCTTGGTCCAATAGGCTGTGAACCGACCCTGTTTGTTGGTGCCCTCAGCGCCTTGCAGTTTGAGGTCCGCCGGGACATCAGGCAATTCGGTCATCCAAGCGCCGAACATGCTTGGATATTGGGGCGGAATGTTTTTCAGCGAGGCGATGACATCGGCGCGGCTGCCTGCGCCGTTTTCAATCAATCCCGACAGGCTTGCCGCGACGCTGGTCGCTGAGGAAACCACATTGGTAATATCTGCGGTTACCTGCCTGGAGGCAAGCTCGGCCTTTTGCGTTGCCACAGCGACGATATTGTCACTCAGTTGGGTTTTGGTAGCAAATATGCCGACAATTGAGAAGCCGCCCAGAGAGATCGTTATCACGACCCCTGCCGCCAGCAGAAGCTTTGCTGAAACCGATTGCACTGGCATTTTCATCAAAAGACTCCGATTGGTTTCAAGGCCTACGGAACCGTATCTGTGATTTTCTAAATAAATGCTAATATTCGGTGTTCAAATCCAAATAGCCTGCCGAAATAGCGTCACGGATGGCAAGGATGCACCTGCGCCCAGCTTTGAAGGATTTGCAAATATCTCAAACGCATCGGGTGCTTGAGATATTTGCAAGGAGAGCATGACAGGTCCGTTTTAGACGAACTGGCTAAGGCCCGGGACGGATGCCACGACCTTGTCCACGACTTCGTCACCGGCATGTTCGCGGGCAATGGCCATGGTTTCCTTGGCAAGTGCCGAAATTTCTCCCATGCCAAGCCCGAGGCTCATCAATTGCTGGCCGAGACCCATGATGCCGCCACCGCCGATGGCGCTCATCAGGCCACCCAGCAGGCCGCCGCTCTTGCCTTCGCCATTGTGCATGGCCACCAGTTCAGGCGCGCCGGGCATGGCTTCGATCATCCGGGCAACCGCGCCGTCATCGGCTTCGCGCTGCAAAAAGCCCAGCATCATGCCAAGCGCCTTTTCCGCCGTGTCCGGGGCGATGCCGACATTGTCGGAAATGCGGGTGACCAATTCGCTCATGGGATGCTCCTCAAAGGTTTTTTGACGTTCACGTCAACGTAATTTACTCAGGCCGCAAACTCAAGCGGCAAGCGCCTTCAATCTGCTCAAAGCCGTGTGAAACCGCTGACGGAGTTGAGGATGTTCCATATTCTGCTAAGAACAACAAGTGCAGGACCGAAGGGGCATTCGGCGATTGTACACGTCCTTCAGTCGAAACCGGTTGAAGGAGAAGACCATGCAGCGCTTATGTGTTTGATAAGACGCGCCGTGCTGGCTTTGTGGAAGCGTGTCGAGGGGATGTGACGCGATGCTTGAAGATGGAAAATTGTTTCTCGGTGCCAGCCGCAAGCCGGATGATGCGTTCAACGCACCGGAATATCTGGATCTGAAACTTGCCAACCGCCACGGCCTCATCACCGGCGCCACCGGCACCGGCAAGACCGTGACGCTGCAAATCCTGGCCGAAGGGTTCGCCAGTGCGGGTGTTCCGGTGTTCTGCGCCGACATCAAGGGCGATCTGTCGGGCATCGCCGCGCCGGGGGAGGCCAAGGATTTCCTGATCAAGCGCGCTGAGGAGATCGGGCTTTCGCCCTATCCCTTCGAGGAATTTCCGGTCACCTTCTGGGATCTCTACGGCGAAAAGGGCCATAGGGTCCGCACAACCATCGCCGAAATGGGACCGCTTCTGCTGGCCCGGCTGATGGAGGCCTCGGAAGCCCAGGAAGGTGTGCTGAACATTGCCTTCAAAATCGCCGATGAGGGTGGACTGGCGCTGCTGGACCTCAAGGATCTGCAGGCGCTGCTGAGCTATATGGCGGAAAATTCCAGTGAATTATCGGGTCGGTTCGGGCTGATCTCCAAATCCTCGGTTGGCTCGCTGCAACGGGCGCTGCTGCTACTGGAAAGCCAGGGTGCCGACCAGTTTTTCGGTGAACCGGCGCTGTCCATCCAGGATATCATGCGGGTTGCGCCGGATGGGCGAGGGACGATTTCGGTGCTGGCCGCCGACCGACTGATGATGAACCCACGGCTTTATGCCACGTTCCTGCTCTGGCTGTTGTCGGAACTGTTCGAGGAACTGCCTGAAGTTGGCGATATGGCTCAGCCCAAACTGGTATTTTTCTTTGATGAGGCGCATCTCTTGTTTCGCGATGCGCCGAAAGTTCTTGTCGAGCGGGTGGAGCAGGTGGTGCGGCTGATCCGATCCAAGGGCGTCGGGGTCTATTTCGTCACGCAAAATCCGCTGGATGTGCCCGAAACCATTCTGGCGCAATTGGGCAACCGGGTGCAGCACGCACTGCGCGCCTATACGCCCCGCGAACAGAAGGCGGTGAAGACTGCCGCTGAAACCTTCCGGCCCAATCCGGCCTTTTCCTGCGAAGAGGCGATTACGGCACTTGGCACCGGTGAGGCCCTGGTCTCGACCCTTCAGGGCAAGGGTGTGCCCTCCATGGTCGAACGCACCCTGATCCGCCCGCCCTCCGCCCGCATTGGCCCGCTGACCGACAACGAGCGGACGGCAATCATCGGCGCCAGCCCGATGGCGAACCTCTACGATCGAACCATCGACCGGCACTCGGCCTTCGAAATCCTCGCGGAACGGGCCGAAAAAGCCACTGGGCGCAGCGGGGCCGACGGTAGGACCGATGACGGTGCCGAAGGCACCAGCGCCGCCAGTCGCTGGAAATTGCCGGGCTTTGGCGATGAAGCACCAGAGCAAAAAACCACCACCACCCGCCAAGCGCCTGACCGCACTGCACCCCCCGGCCGCCAACGCCAAACGGTGATCGAAGCCGCAATGAAAAGCGCCGCCCGCTCCCTGGCCAGCCAGGTCGCCAACCAGCTCGGCCGGGCGCTGGTCCGGGGGATTCTTGGGAGTTTGAAACGGTAGGATATGCTCGCCAAAGGGGGGTGTCATTGGGTGTCATTGGGTGTCAGGGGGGGGGCTGGCTGGCAGGGACGGCTTCCCAGGAAAACGGAACCGGTTTCGGCAATCGGCGATACACGACAGCGCCGTTCGCCAGATATGGCGCACAGAGGTTCGCTGCAGAAAATTATGCAGTCACAAAAAGACAGAGTTTGTCCTGAACGATCGATGTCGTTGGTTTCGCTCCAAATGACAGGATTTTCATCGCCCGATGAATAAGCCACCGGTCTCTAACCGGGGGCGTATATTTATGAACATTATCTAATGCAATCTATTGTAGAAAATTAAGTTAATCAATCGCTATTTGGTGGAATTATTGCCTGTTTCGGGTGGAAATTTTAGCATGAAACAGCTTCATTTTTAATGACCAATATCGATATATTTTGTCATGAAACTGTCACAATTGAAGATCCATCAAGATAATTGACTGCGAAAAGATAGGCCATGAAAATAAAATGGCCCGCGTAGATTCATATATAAGGGGTTCTTTTTATTTAATATAGGAATATCAATGTATATTTCGAACTTTGAATCAATTATATATTGTTCTTTGATTTTGATTCTGTCATTTTTTTCGTTTATATTATTCAATAAAAAATTATTTAATACAAAAATACCAAAAATTATATTATATATTATATTCGGTATTTTTCTTGGGCCGTATTCCCTCAATATTGAAGGTTGGTTTGAGCTTCATCGGGTGGGTGGGCGGATTGGTGAGGTTTATGCCCTCAGTAACGTCGCTCTCGGTTTTTTGATTGTTACGTCCTTCTCGAATATCCGGAGTGCGGAAAAGCAAGTCGATCTAAAATCGTTGGCCTCTTACATGACGGGTACGTTCGCGGCCCTTCTTCTGGCACTCTCGACGTCCCACATTGTTTTGCGCATTGCGCCGGGATTGACGTTTCCGTCTCAAACGGTCGGTGAGGAAAGAGCAACGATCCTTGTGCTTGCTCTGGCGGTCATCGTTACGTCTGTACCCTTTTTGACGAAAATCTTCATCGATCTCAAAATGATCGGGACCACCTTTTCATCGACGGTTCTCGTGTCGGCCTGTTTGCTGGATATTCTGATTTGGGCGGTGTTTCCCATCTCCGACGTGCTGCGAACGCAATCACAATTCGACCTTCTGCCGGTTTTGACAAGCTTGGTCATGACGTTGACTGCGGCTGGCGCCCTGTTTCTGGTAACCTTCTCCCTAGTCAAACTCTATGACAGATGGGCGCAACAGCATGAGAGCGGGCAAATCGGCATTGCTTTCATCATCGCTGTCTCCCTGGCCGCCGCTCTGACGTCTGCCTCCTTGGGTGCAGGTCTCTTGCTGGGGATGCTGATTGCAGGATTGTGTCTGGGGAGAGCAAAGTCTATCGCCGAGCGCAGTATGCCGTTCCTCGCCAAGCTGGCGCAATGGGTTTTCATTCCAGCGTATTTCATCCTTGTTGGGCGAGGCCTGGTTTTTGATAATGCCATATCGATCTACGATATTGCCGTCTTCCTGCTCTGGTCATCCGCACTGAAGATAGCATCGGTGACCATCGCCCACGTCCTGATGTCGAAAAATGCCCGGCAGTCCTTCCTCAATGGGGTCGTGTTCAACACGCGGGGCGGTCCGGGTCTCGTGCTCGCCACCGTCGCCTATTCGATGAACCTCATCAATGTAAACGCCTTCTCGGCATTCGTTGTCGCGTCTATCCTCACGGCCCCTGTGACAGAGCTTGTTCTCCGCTACCGGACTGACCACGCAAAGACCTCCACCGTTGGCGATGCCGCGCTGGAAGGAACCCTTTGAACTTCACATAACCGCTTCATTCGGAGACCTCTCATGGCGTCTATAGGTATTATCGCAACCATTGGTCCGGTTTCGGCCAATTTCACCACTCTGCAAGCGCTGAGAGAGGCCGGAATGACCGTGGCACGGTTGAATGGCTCTCATGGCAATCTCGATTGGCACAGGCAAACCATTCGCCTGATCCGTGAAGCCGTTCCCGGTGTTCCGGTCTTGCTCGACATTCCGGGGCGCAAGATCAGAACGATCCAGCTCGCCCACGAGCCAAGCTTCAAGGAAGGCGAAACCTTGATCCTGACGACAGATATCAGCCATGACGGCACTGAAAAAGTACCGGTGAATTTCGATGGCCTGCATGAGCAATTGGCTCCCGGCATACGGCTCTATGCTGACGACGGAACATTGTCCTTCCAGGTTGAGAGAATTGACGGGAGAGACATTCATGTGCGTGCCGGTGGCGATGGTACATTGCGGAGCCGGAAGGGCATTAACGTGCCTGACGTCTCTCTCGGACGGGAACTGGTTACATCGAACGACCGCACGATGGTCGATTTCGCCAGAGACAATAGGGTCGATTATCTCGGTATCAGCTTTGTCGAAAGCGCCGAACATGTCGATGCCATCCGTGGGCTGATCGGCGGTCGGGCGCCTCGCATCGTTGCAAAGGTCGAGAATCAGGGTGGTCTTGATAACTTGGAGGCCATTGTCGGCGCTGCTGACGTTATCATGATCGACCGTGGCGACCTTTCCGTCGAAACCAATGTCGATAGCGTTTCCGTGTTTCAGAAGCGGATTATCACAACCGCGAATGCGCATGGCAAGCCTGTGATTGTCGCGACGGAATTGCTGCATTCGATGATTGATAACCCCTATCCGACAAAGGCGGAAATCGGAGATATCACCAACGCCGTCATCGATGGTGCCAGCCTGTTGATGCTATCAGGCGAAACGGCAGTCGGGCGCTATCCGGTCGAGGCCGTCGGGCGGTTGAAGAATATCGCTGCCATTTCCCAAACCTATCTCTCCACATCCGCACCGCAGAGTGGTCCGAAACACGAGATCGCACGCGCTGTGAAGGCCCTCATCTCCACCCTGCCGGTGGACAAGATCGTTGTCGTCTCGCGCAGCGGCTACGCTGTGGGGCTGGTCGCGTCGGCGTCCGTTCAGCAGCAGGTCATTGCCGTCCATGACGACCCTTGGGTGGCAAGGACGCTGAACCTGGTGCCTGGCGTCTCCGGCATTCATCTTTCCAAGGTTGACTGGCAGGTGCCGTCTTCTGCGCTGCACGATTTGAAAGAGGTCAATGACGGCACATTGCTGCGTCCCGAAGACGTCGTGCTGATCGTCGGGGCAAACCAGGGCGATGACCGCGACTATTTCAACAGTTTCCAAACCCTGCGTGTCGGCGGAGCAAACCAGCCCGCCTTGCAGCCGAATTGATGCCGGAGTTTATTCGCGTGCTGACAATACTCACGGCCTTGATCCCCATCTTCACCTTGATTTTGATGGGGTTCATTCTCCATCGCCGCACTCTTCTGGCGTCCGAATTCTGGATGCCGTGCGAGCGATTGAACTACTTCTATCTCTTTCCAGCCTTGATGTTCAGCCAGATCGTGACGGCTGACCTTGCCGGTATTTCTTTGCGCCTTGTCACCATCGCTCTGCTGGGCGGCATTGTGCTGGGCGGCAGCATCGTCTTTCTGCTGCAAGCGCTGTTTCCGAGACCGGGGCCTGTTTTTTCCTCGGTTCTGCAAGGGGCTCTACGCCCCAACACCTATGTTGCCGTTGCCGCCGCGACCGCCCTTTATGGTCAGCCAGGATTAATGGTGACGGCTGTGGCCATCGCCATCACCATTCCGGTGCTGAATGTCGGATCGATCTTCATTCTGATGATCCATGGGGATAACGGCCCTGTCGGTAAAAGGCATATGGTGAAAACCATTGTTACCAATCCCGTCATTTTATCCGTGGTGCTTGGTGGCGTGGTCAATCTTGCCGGCATACCAATGCCGGATTTCGTGACAGCCATTCTCAAAATTTTGGGAAGCGCTTCCCTGCCACTTGGACTGTTAAGCGTCGGGGCCGGAATAGATTTTGCCGCTGTTCGCGCCTCGCGTGGCATGATTTGGTTGTCTTCGGCCATCAAGCTCGCTGTGCTGCCGGTTGCCACCTATGGGATCGGCACGTCGCTTGGCTTGACTGGCACATCTCTGGCAACGATCATCTTGTTCAATTCACTTCCGTGTACACCTTCCACCTATATCATGGCCCGGCTGTTCGGAGGAGATTATCGGATCGCGGCCAGCATTATCAGCATCCAGACGGCAATAGCGGCTGTGACGATACCTTTGGTGCTGGCCGCTTTGGTTTAGTGCCTCTCCAAGAAAGTGAAAACGCTTACGCCGCCCGGCGTCTCTGATTGCTGGTGGTATTGGGGAGTGTGAAGTCCGAGACAAGCTGCTGCAAACGCACGCTTTCTTGCGCAAGGTTGGCGCTGGCGGCGCTGGTTTCTTCTACCATGGCGGCATTCTGCTGGGTGACTTGGTCCATCTGGTTGACGGCGGTATTGACCTCCGACAGGCCGACCGATTGTTCACGCGAGGAGGTGGCGATTGCGTCCATCAGGCCGTTGATTGTCGTGACGTGATGTTCGATGGCCTTCAGCACGTCGCCGGTTTCCTGCACCTGACGCACGCCGTTTTCCACTTCCTGGGTGGATTTGTTGATTAGTTCCTTGATTTCGCGCGCGGCCTTGGCCGAGCGTTGCGCCAGTTCGCGCACTTCGGTGGCAACCACGGCAAAGCCACGGCCCGCTTCGCCGGCGCGGGCGGCTTCAACGCCGGCATTCAGCGCCAGGAGATTGGTCTGGAAGGCAATCTCGTCGATCACGGTGATGATGTTGGAGATCTGGTTGGAGGAGTGCTCGATACGCTGCATGGCGTTGATGGCTTCACTCACCACCTGGCCGGATCGGACCGCGCTGCTGTTGGCTTCCTTGGCCACGCCACGTGCTTCTTCGACACGCCGTGAGGAATTGCTGACATTGACGGTGATCTGGTCGAGTGCGGCAGCGGTCTCTTCCAGAGATGCGGCCTGCTGTTCGGTGCGTTTGGAAAGGTCGTCCGCGCTCTGGCTGACTTCGCGTGAGCCGTCGCTGATAGCGTTAGCAGAGGTGGCAACGGTGGAAATCGTGCTGCCCAATTGGGCGACAGCGGTATTCAGGTCGAGGCGCAGAGCGTCAAATTCCGGGGCAAACGGTTCGTTCAGTTCAAACCCGAGGTCGCCTGCGGCCAAGCGTTTCAGGCCGGATGCCAGACCTGCGGTGGCTTCCTGCAATTTCTTCTGTGCGGCGGCTTCGGCTTCCTGCTGAAGGCGCAGCTTTTCGGATTCTGCCTTTTCGCGGGCGCTGGCGGCTTCGGCTTCCAGGGCGCGGTTGCGCAATATTCCGTCTTTAAACACCTGAAGGGCTGCGGCCATGGCGCCGATTTCGTCCTTGCGGCTCATGTAAGGCACGCTGCCGCTGGTATCGCCGGAAGACAGGGTCCGCATAGTGTCCGTCATGTGCTTCAAGGGACGCACGACCCGCAGGCTGCTGATCAGCGCCGCGCCGATGCCGATGCTGAACGCCAGAGCAAGAGCGATATAGGTCACGGTCGTGGCCAGGGAAATTTGCTCGGCGTTGGCTGCACCTTCGTCTTTGGCATTTTCGGCCAGATCATCAACGGCGGCCTGGATATCGTCGCCGGCCTTGCCATAGGCAGCCAGTGACTCTCCCAGAAATATCTGTTTTGCCTCATCCGCACTGCCGTTGTCCGTCAAGGTCTTGACCTTCTGCCACAATTGCTCGGCCTTGGCCCAATCCTTGGAGAAGGTGTCGTAAAGCTCTTGGTCTTCTTTGTCGACGATCAGCGGCTCATACTGCTTTCTAGACTGTGCGAGTGCGTCATAGGCCTTGTTCAGCGATCCCAGAAAGATGGCTCGTTGCTCAGGTGTGGCGGCGCTGCGATAATTGCTCTGCGCAACGCGGATATCGCCCAGATCGGCATTGATCTGCCCCATGAGGATGAAGGACGGAACCCGCTTATCAACGATCTGATTGGTCCCAACCGATATGGTGTTCAGCGAAGTCACCGCATAAATGCCCTGGCCGACCACGACCAGAAGAATGACTGCGAACAGTGATATGAGAAGTTGGCCAAGAGAGATGCGCATTATTTAAATCTCCGGAGCCGCACGGCCCGCTTTCTTGCAAAGTTACCATTGGGATATTGCCAGCCGCGATTGTTATGGCAAATAGGTTTAAATATTAATAATGTTGAATAATGTCAAAAACCCCAGCCAACGCTTTGATTTTCCCGTAAAAATAGAAGGGTAAAATACGCTCTCGTCTTGAGAGGCTAAAGCCAACGCAAATCGCGTACTTGCAGTACTGTTTTCGGTATTCTGTCACGATCCCGCGATATACTGTCTTGCTTATGCCATGGTCACGGTTTCAAACCACCTGACGTTTGATGCCAGAACGGGCAATGAGCGGGCAAGGCAAGGGGTACGAGATGGCGGATGCATGCGTGGTGGGTTCGGCAACGGGCTTTGTCGATCTGAGTTTTGTCCAGACCGCGTTTCTAGGCGTGGTGCAGGGGGTGACGGAACTGGTGCCGGTGTCGTCCTCGGCCCATATGCGGGTGGTGCCAGCGCTGCTGGGCTGGCCCGATCCGGGCGCTGCCTTTTCAGCCGCCATGCAGATGGCGGCGCTGGTCGGGGTGATCAGCTATTTCTGGCGCGATATTTACGGACTGGCCAGCGGTTCGATCAGCGCTGTCAAACGCCGCGACTTCGAGAATTTCGATTTCCAGCTGGTGTTGTGGATTCTGATCGCCACGCTGCCGATCATCGTCGCCGGGCTGGCGCTGTCGCATACGCTGAACAGCTGCGGTTCGCCGCTGCGTAGCCTCTGGGCTGTGGGGCTGGCCTGTCTGGTCATGGGCGGGCTGTTGGCCGCCACCGAGCTTCTGGCCAAACATCGCCGCGACCTGCCCAGCATCCGCCCGCTGGATATTCTTCTCGTCGGCATCGCCCAGGTCGGCGCGCTGATCCCCGGTGTGTCGCGTTCCGGCGCGACGATGACGGCGGCGCTGGCGCTGGGCTTCAAGCGTGAGGAAGCAGCGCGCTTTTCCTTCCTGCTCGGCCTGCCAGCCATTCTTCTGGCTGGTCTCAAGGAGGTCTGGGAATTGCACAAGCTGGCGCTGGACAGCCATGGCTGGGCGCTGCTGGGTGTCGGCCTGGTGGCCGGTGGCATCTCCTCGCTCATCGCGATCTGGGGTCTGATGCGCTTTCTGGAGCGTTTCTCCACCTGGCCATTCGTGATCTACCGGATCATTCTGGGCGTGGTCCTGCTGGCGGCGGCCGCCTCCGGCATGGCGTCCTAAACCTGGGCCTCGTAATCCGGGGCCTTCAAACCACCTGCATCGCGCCGGGGCCAGGCACGGCACCCGGCGGCACTTTGCCCATGATGATCATGCCCAGCACCTCGTCCTTGGTAACATCCCCTGTGCGGGCATGGCCGACCACCTTGCCGTTTTTCATCACAAACACCCGGTCGGCGAGATCGAAGACATCGTGAATGTCGTGGCTGATCAGGAAAATGCCGATGCCTTCCTTTTTCAGTTGCAGGATCAGCTCGCCCACCTGGGCGGTTTCCTGAGGACCGAGCGCTGCGGTCGGCTCATCCATGATCAGGATGCGGGCATCAAACAGGATGGCGCGGGCAATGGCCACCGATTGCCTCTGGCCGCCTGACAAGGCTTTCACCGGCTCCTTGAAGCGCTGGAAATTCGGGTTGAGCCGGCCCATCACCTCGCGGGCCTTCGCCTCCATCGCCACATCATCCAGCGTGCCCCAGGGGGTGCGCAGCTCGCGGCCGAGATAGAGATTGGCGGCGGCATCGACATTGTCGGCGACGGCCAGCGTCTGGTAGATCGTCTCGATGCCGTAGCGCTTGGCATCGCGCGGATTGTTGATCTCGGCCGGTTCGCCATTGATCAGGATTTCGCCACCATCGCGCTTGTAGGCGCCCGACAGGATCTTGATCAGCGTCGATTTGCCCGCACCGTTATGGCCGAGCAGGGCGACCACCTCACCGGCATGAAGATCCACCGAGGCATCATCGACGGCATGAATACCGCCGAAGGAGATGGAAATATTCTTCATTTCCACAAGAGGCGTGTTCTGTTGTGTCATAACGTTTCTCCTGCTTTTTATCGGGTGCGGGCGCGGTAAACCGTATCCAGCCAGACCGCGACGACCAGCACCATGCCGATGACAATGCTTTGCAGCGGCGTATCCATGCCCAGCAGCACCATGCCAGAATTCAGCGATTGCATGACGATGGCACCCAGTACCGCACCGGCAATGGTGCCGGCCCCACCGGCCAGCGATGTGCCGCCAATCACGGCTGCGGCAATGGTGTAAAGCTCGTCCAGCGTGCCCTGCGCATTGGTGGCGGCATTGAGACGGGCGGTGGAAATCGCCGCGGCAATGGCGCAAAGCGCGCCCATCAGCGCAAAGATCCGCACTGTCACCCAGCGGGTCTTGATGCCCGCCAGCACGGCAGCTTCCGGATTGCCGCCAATGGCAAACACATAGCGGCCAAACCTTGTGCGGTTGGTGATGAAGTTCATGACCATGGCAATGCCAAGCGCGATCAACACCGGAATGGCAATACCCAGCGAAATGTCCAGCCCGCTGTCCGGCCAGGCGATATTGTTGGCCTCGGCATATTTGCGGGCCAGATTGACGGGCATGTAATAGCTGTTGAGCACGCTGACGGAGCCAAGCACCGCACCGCAGCCGATCAGTCCCATGAAATATTCAGCCCAGATCGGCTTTAGCGGAAAGCCGAACCGCTTGCGCTGACGGCGGGAATGCAGGATCGACAACACGATGAACACGCAGGCGATGATCCCGACCACCCAGCTGGCGGTGGCCCCAATCGAGCCATCCGCACCGCCGCCCATCAGGCGAAAACGGGTATCCATCGGCGCGACGGTCGCACCGCTCGTGACCATCCAGGCGCAGCCGCGCCAGACCAGCAGACCGCCCAGCGTGACGATGAAGGACGGCACGTTGAGAAAGGCGATGATCACGCCCTGAAACGCCCCGATGGCAGCGCCGATGACAATGCCGAGCGAGAGCGCCAGCACCCACATCAGCGGATGGTCGTAGCCGAGCAGCTGCGGCAGAAACTTGGTTTGGGTGACGGCCATCATCATGCCGACAAAGCCCAGGATCGATCCGACGGACAGATCGATATTGCGGGTGACGATAACCAGCACCATGCCCGTGGCCATGACCGAGACCGACGCCGCCTGGACCGATAGGTTCCACAGATTGCGCGGGGTCAGAAACAGACCATCCGACAGAATATGGAAGCCGAACCAGATGAGCAGCAGCGCGACCACCATGCCCATCAACCGGGTGTCGATTTCGGTAGCGTTCAGAAACCGCCGCCAGGGACTGACCGTTGACGGACGCGCACTGCTGGATGCTGCGCCAAGTGTGTGATCCACCATGGATCGGGTACTCCTCTATGGTCTTCCGGCAGATGTATCGCCGCACAACTGGGAGCGGCGGAATGGAATTGGGTGAGAGCGTTCCGGTGAAGGATCACTTAGAAATCACTGTCGACGCGGACTCGTTGTCTTTTGCGAAATCTGTTTCAAGCCAGCGGACGCATTGCTCGGCTTCGCCGCCCCCTCATCCGGCTGCCGCCACCTTCTCCCCGCTGGGGAGAAGAGATATGTGGCGCCGTTTTGCTCGCCATCTGGCGAGGGAGAAGGCAGATTCCCTCCTTTTTCCTGGCGTCAGAAAGAGGCTCGTGGCTATCGCCTTGGTCTCTTCTCCCCAGCGGGGAGAAGTCCCCGGCAGGGGGATGAGGGGGTGCGAAGCCAATAAACGAGACGCATCGCTCAATGTTACAGGCCGCAGCGCAATCTCTCACGCCACGGCCCATATCGTCAGAACTTACTTGCACACCTCAACCGCGCCAGCTTTCACACCCTGGCACAGCGTCTTCTTGTCGATCCACTTGGCATCCAGAACAACGTTGAGATTGTCCTTGGTGATGGCCTGCGGCATCAGGAATTGCGATTCCATTTCCACGCCCTTGGTGCCGCCCTTGAATTTGGCAGTGCCGGGGATTTCGCTCATCTTCTTGCCACTGGCCAGCGCCACGGCCACGTCACCGGCTTTCTTGCCCAGCAAGCGGCTGTCTTTCCAGACGGAGACGGTCTGGGTGCCGAGTGCGACGCGGTTCAACGCTGCCTTGTCGCCATCCTGGCCGGAAACGGGCACGGAACCGGCAAGCCCCTGTGCTTCCAGCGCTGCGACAACGCCGCCCGCCATGCCGTCATTGGACGAGACGACCGCATCGACCTTGTTGTTGTTGGCGGTCAAAAACTGCTCCATGTTCTTCTGGGCAATTTCCGGCTTCCAGCCATCGGTATAGGCTTCGCCAACATTCTTGATCTTGCCGCTGGCCATGGCATCCTTCAGCACTTCCATCTGGCCGGAAAACACGAAATCGGCGTTCGGGTCGGTCGAGCCACCCTTGATGAACACGTAATTGCCTGTGGGCTTGACCTTCATCACTTCCTTGGCCTGCAAGCGGCCGACTTCCTTGTTGTCGAACGTGATGTAATAGGTGTTGGGGTTCTCAATCAGGCGGTCGTAGCCGATGACAGGAATGCCTTCCGCCGCAGCCTTTTCGATGGCCGGGCCAATGGCGCTCGAATCCTGCGCCAGCACGATCAGCGCATTGGCACCCTGCGCGATCAGGCTTTCGATATCGGTCAACTGCTTGGCGGCGGATGTCTGGGCGTCGGCGGAAATATACTTTGCACCATGCGCCTTCAGTGCTTCCTTGATGGCGGCCTCATCGGTCTTCCAGCGCTCTTCCTGGAAGTTGGACCAGGACACGCCAACCACCAGATCCTTGGCATGAACAGGACCATAGGCGGACGTCATGACGGCAGCCACTGCCATCAGTTTCAAAACGGATTTCATTGTAAACCTCCCCAGGTGAAGGCAGCGCGGGCAGACCTCCTCGTCCGCCGCCACGCTGCCAGAAAACTGCCTCTGTTCCCCAATCATCAGGCTCTTTCAAGCCAGACGATTGTTTTTCTCGACAGTCGAGAAAATAACTGGCAGAAGAAATTCACCCTGTCAATACGCCTGTTGTGAGCATAAACGGGTGCATGGGGCGGGACCTGCAACACCTGTGAGTTTGCCCAGAGGGAAAGGAACAGCGCTTTTCCCAAAATGACAAATGGGTCATAGAAAAATCAGACCCTGCTGGTTCAGGATGACCCAGAAGGATATGGGCGTTGCAGTGAAACAGATGCTTTGGGAGGGGCATGTGGTTCAGGCCGAGATGACAGAAAACAGGAACAGGTCGGCGCATCGATGCTGATGAAATCCAGCACCGAACAGATCCGCCGCCAGAATTCGGCCCTGGTTCTCGCCGCCTTGCGGGTGGAGCAGGCCATGTCCCATACCCAGATCGCCGCCGTGACCGGTCTTGCCTCGGCAACGGTGACCGCCATTACCAGTGAGCTGGAACAGGCCGGTGTGATCGAGCGGCATGAGCAGCAGATTGCTGGCGCACGGGGCAGACCGCGTGTCGCCCTGTCGCGCCGCAGGGATTTCGCCTATGTGATGTCGGTCAGGATTTCCTCCGACCGGCTGAATTACACCCTGTCGGATTTTCGCGGCAAGCTGATGGACCGTTTCGAGGAACCGCGCCCGCTTGATGTGTCTGCGGCAGGCTTTATTGAAGGGCTAGGCCGCAACCTTGCCCGTCTGGCCAGCCGGTCGAAACTGGAGCCGGAAAAGGTCGCCGTTCTCTCTGTCAGTTCCAAAGGCATTGTCGATGCGGGCGGCGCAAGACTGTTGTGGACACCGGTATTCGGCCAGCAACCGCTCGACCTCAAGGCGGCCCTTGGTGATTTCGAAAAGGCTATGGCTCTGCTCAGCAACGAGACCCTGCTGGTGGCTCACGGTCTCAGCCGCCGCATGGATGCCCAGGATGGCACGTTTCGCGGCCTGATCGCGCTGTCGCTTGGCCACAGCATTGGTCTCGGTATTGCAAGGCCGATGCCGGATGGCACGGTGGCGGTCAGCGCCCCGAATTTCGGCCATATGCTCAATACCGCCGACAGCAAGTTGTGCCGCTGCGGCGCACGCGGCTGTATCGAGGCCTCCGCCGGCTTCTACGGCATTCTGCGCATGGCGTTTGAAGTGCGGCCCGATACCATTCCCGCCAAGTTTGTGCCGATTACCGAGATGGACAAAATCGCGCTCTCGGCGCGCCAGGGCAATCGCATGGCCCAATATGCCTTCCGCCAGGCAGGGCTGGCACTCGGCCAGGGCCTGTCACGGGTGTTCAGCCTCCACGAAACGCTCCCCGTCACCATCACCGGCCCTGGCACCCGCTACTATGACCTGCTGGCGCAGGGGCTAGAGGAGGGCCTTGCCCAATCCCTGCAAGTCCGCCTCGACGGCGCCCCACCGATCAGCCTTGTTGGCGACGAGGCCGATCTGGTGCAGGAGGGGCATGTGGATCATGCGCTGCGGGCGATTGATGAGCGGTTGTTTGGGGGTGGGTGAGGCGTAGCAGCCTCCCAAATGCCCAGCAGGTTCAGCCCCGCTTGGTCACACTGACCATTTGCTTTTCAACCATATCGATGATGCGTGCCAGCACCTCTTCAAAAAACGCTTTCGGTAGCATTCCGTAATCCACTCTGGACGGGGCGGATGGAAGGTTACGCAGATGGATTCCAGGCCATAAAAATCGATTGGTCTCACCGAGACGAATGTAATTCCCGCTATCGTCAAGGCCACATTGCCTGCAAATATCGGAGGGGATTTCGATGGATAGATGTTCTTCTCCCGATTCGGGAGGAGAGTGCGTGATCGGGATAACCGTCACCAAGCCAGTTTTCTTGGACGACAAGATTATAGCGCAAGGTCGATCCTTGTCACCAATCGTAAATCCGCTCAACTCGTCTTTGCGCCAGAGGTAATTGTAACGAACGACAAGACCAGGAATAGGGTCCGGATAGGTCACTTAGAGATGACGCCCCATTCGGTGTCCCGAAGCTCCGCAAGCATGTCCTCGTCGAATTCGCTGAAGGTGACGACCTGCCGTTCCATTTTTTTCAAATGCCGATAATGTTCCAGCTCACGGGCGCTGAGATAACCGCCGATCACCCGTTCATGGGAGGTGATCTCGATCACCCCGGCAGCATGGGCCTCATCCTGATACTGGGCAAAATGACGGGAAAATTGGGTCGCGGATACCCGCATTGCATCTGCCATGGCCCGTCTCCTTTAATAAAGGTGTAAAATACGTAATTTGCGCAAAATGTCAATGAGAGTCGATAGAACTTCGGTCGATCAGCCAGCCGCAACTCGATCATCGGCTTATTTAACGTGACTGTGTTCCAGAGAACCTACAGTGCGGCACACTCTTTCGGCGCAAAGGATTTACCGAATTTCAAAGCCAGTGACGGGAGGGGTGGTCTCTCTGTTCGCCACCGCATGTTGCGTGTAACTGAATGAGGTAAACTGGACGCTGAATTCCTGGCTGAGGCCATCGGATAAACGGCGCGGCACCAGCAAAAAGCCATGCGACAGCCGGTCATTGTTGGAGAAGAACTCATCATACCATATTTCCGTGGGATGCTCATGCAGGGCCTCGACCAGGATCTCCCGTCCCATGATTGTCGCATGGGTGTATTGGATTTCCGTCCGCCAATAACCAATTTGAAGATCTCCGGTCAGGAGAACCAGCTTGAGCCTCTTCGAAGCCTGCTCGAAAACGGCATGTTCAATAATCGCATCATTCAAACTGACCGATGTCGCGAATGTGTAAACGGCGCTGTCTTTGTCCAGGGTGCTCAGAAACTGGCTGTATTCTGCGACCGGATCGCCGTCATCCTGATCGCCTGTCGCCCATTCTAACGTGAAAAACTGCATTTCCGCTCCTACCTCGGCTCTTGGGGGAGGGCGGTCAAAGTCTCAGCCTCGATATTGCCACTCAAAAAGATCGATAACAGACGTCGCAGGCATGCACGAGCGCTGGGTTACCACCAGCGAATGAACGCGTGACAGCCCTCATTCGCTGTCGCGCTTTATATCTGCTCTATAATTCCACCCGATGGTTGAATTGTCACACCAAAGCCCCATCGACAATCACCTGCAAGCGCCCCTGGCTGCATGCCTCGATGCGGGCATCGACGCGGTAGACGTCACGCAGCAGTGTAGGGGTGATGACGTCTTCGGTGGGGCCTGAGGCGATCAGCTTGCCGCCGCCGATGACGAGAGTGCGGCTGCAATAGCGAAGCGCATGGTTTAGGTCGTGCAGCGCGATCAGCACGGCAATGCCTTCGCGGGTGGCGATTTTGCGCATGAATTCCAGCACTTCGATTTGCCGGAACAGATCGAGCGCCGAGGTCGGCTCGTCCATCAGCAGCACTTCCGGTTTGCGCACCAGCGCCTGGGCAATTGCCACCAATTGCCGCTGGCCGCCCGACAGCGCGCCGAGGTCGCGGAAGGCGAGATCGGAGATGCGCAGTGCGGCCAGAATCCGGTCGATATCGTTGAGTTCACCATCGGCCACCCGCCAGCCGCCGCCCTGCTTGGCGGCCAGCAGCACGCTTTCATAGACGGTCAGCACCGCATTGGCGCCGGTATCCTGTGGCATGTAACAGATCGGGCGGTAGCCTTCGCGCACATCTTCCACGGCAACCACGCCGGGGCCGGAAATCAGCCCGGCAATGCGCTTGAACAGGGTGGATTTGCCCGCCGCATTCGGGCCGATCAGCGCGGTCATTTCGCCGCCGGTCAGCCAATCGGTGCTGATGTCTTCAAACACCTGGGCGCGGCCATAGCGGGCTCCGACGCGGTCGAGCTTCAGGCTTACCATGCGCGCCTCCTGTTGGTGAAAATCAGCGAGAAGAAGAAGGGAACGCCGACCAGCGCGGTGATCACCCCGATGGGGAGAATGGCGCCGGGGATCAGCATTTTCGACACGACCGAAGTGACGGACAGCAGCAAGGCCCCGCAGATGACAGAGCCGGGCAGGAAGAACCGCTGGTCTTCACCAACCAGCATGCGGGCGATATGCGGCCCGACCAGACCGACAAAACCGATGGTGCCGACAAAGGACACCGGAATGGCGGCCAGCAGGCTGACCAGCATCATGGTTTCCAGCCGGAGCGCCCGGACATTGACGCCAAGGCTCGCCGCCTTGTCATCACCCAGCCGCAGCGCTGTCAGCGCCCAGGCGCGGCGCGCAAACAGCGGCACCGAGATAACCAGCACGGCCAGCGTCACGCCAACCTTCATCCAGGTCGCCTTGGTCAGGCTGCCCATGGTCCAGAACACCACGGCGGCCAGCGCCTGTTCCGAGGCCAGATATTCGAGCAGCGACAACAGCGCGTTGAAGGTGAAGACCAGCGCAATGCCCAGCAGCACGATGGTTTCCACCGTTACGCCGCGCATGGTCGAGACGCCGTAGATGAACAGCGAAGCGAGCATGGCCATCAGGAAGGCATTGATCGGCACCATGAACTCGATGGCGGCCGGAAACACCGCGATGCCGCCCACCAGCGCCAGCGCTGCGCCAAAACCGGCGGCCGCCGAAATGCCGAGGGTAAACGGGCTTGCCAGCGGATTGGCCAGAATGGTCTGCATCTGCGCTCCCGCCAGCGACAGACAGGCGCCGACGGTCACCGCCATCAGCGCAATCGGCATGCGGATATCCCAGATCACCACCCGGATCTGGTTGGAGACGCTATCGGGGATGAAAATGGCCGACAGCACCTGGGACAGCGTGTAGCGGGCCGGTCCGAGCGCCATATCAACGGCAACGCTTGTGGCCAGAGCCGCCAGCAGGCACAGGAGAATGGTGACGCGCCGGGCGGTCAGCGCGCGATATTGGCTGCGCCCCTTTCCTTCACCCTGCACCTCAGCGGCGCTCTCAATGGCAACAGTCATCAGTTTGATCCTTTTTCGTCGTCCGACGGGTTCATTGAGACGAAATAGCCCGGCTTATAGGCGACTGGCAGGAATTTCTGGTGAAATTCCCGGAAGGTCCGGTCAGGGTCAAGATCGGCGAACAGCTCCGGGTGGAACCATTTGGCAAATTGCTGGATAGGAACAAATTCATAGGGTACGCCGTAGAACTGATGCCACGCGGCATGAACCTGGCGATTGCGCACGGCGGCAAGTCCGTCAAAGCCGGTGCGCTCGATCAGGGTTTGCAGCTTGGCGCGGGCCTTTTCGGGATCGGCACCCCGCCCGACATGCACGAAACGGTTGGTCTTGGATTCCGCCAGCCAGTTGGAGCCGGTGACGATGATCTGGGCCGGATCGGAGGCGATCAGCTGTTCGATGCTGATTTCGCCAAAGGTGGTGGAGATGATGTCGGAGGCGATATTATGCCCACCGGCGATATCGATCATCTGGCCGAAATTGGCCGGGCCGAAGGTGCGGCAGCAGCCGCCTTCCGCATCATTGCCCGGCGCGCGTTCCATGAAGACGTTGGGTCGTTTCAGGTCCTTCACAGCGGCCAGCCGGTCGGTGACAATTGCAATCTGCTGGCGGCGATAGGCGATCAGCTCTTTCGCCTTGTCTTCTGCGCCAAAAATCTGGCCGAGGATTTCAATGGATTTCTCGGTATTCTTGTCAGGATCGAGGCGGAAATCGACATAGACGACCTGAATGCCCGCCGCTGCCGCTTTTTCCTCCAGCCCGCTTTCACGCGCCGCCTGTAACACTTCCAGATTAAGCGTCATCACATCGGGATGCAGGGCAATCGCTGCTTCCAGGCTGAAACCGCCCTGCGGCAGATAGCCGAATTGCGGCAGCTTGGCGATCTCAGGGAAGCGCTCGACATAGGCGGCGTAGCTGTCTGGGTCCTTTTTCACCATGTCATCACGCCAGCCGACAATAGTGTCGAAGGTCTTGTCCCCGGCCAGCGCCGCGATGGTGTGGATCTGCCTGGCCTCGCCGACCAGAACCCGCTTTGCAGGCAGGTCGAGCGTCACCGTGCGGCCAGCGACATCGGTAATCTCGGCGGCGAGAGCAGGTGCGGCCATAAACGGCAAAACGGCGACGAGCGCCCGCATGATCATTCTGAAAGTCATCAACAAACCTCTTGATATAAATTCCGGCGGCAAGTGCCAGCCGCCGGAAGCCTTTGAAAGTATTAGAGTCTGTCAGGTTCAGATTGAACCAGACAGTCTCTAAACTTCTTTGTTTTCGTTTGTCTTTTCGGGAAAACCGGGTTCCACTTTTCCCTGACAAACTCTAGAGACCCGTGTTCAGCGAGACGAAATAGCCGGAACGGTAAGCAACCGGCAGGAAGCGCTCATGCAATTCCTTGAAAGTCGCTTCCGGGTCCAGATCTCCAAACAGCTCTGGATGCAGCCATTTGGCGATCTGCTGCACGGCGACG
Organism: Allorhizobium ampelinum S4; assembly: GCF_000016285.1. NCBI lineage: Bacteria > Pseudomonadati > Pseudomonadota > Alphaproteobacteria > Hyphomicrobiales > Rhizobiaceae > Gillisella > Gillisella ampelina. The sequence continues at coordinate 1,035,396 of NC_011989.1, forward strand.
AACTGGTAGGGATTGTTGTAGAACTGGTGCCAGATGGCGTGGACATTGCCATCCTTCACCGCCTTGATATCGGTAAAGGCGGGGCGTTTCATCAGGTCAGCCAGCTTCTTTTGGGCCAGTGCCTTGTCGGCGCCGGGGCCAACGCCAACCCATTTGCCGCCGGGGACATACAGTTCCCAATTGGCACCTGTGACGATCACCTGATCGGGGTTGGAGGCAATGATCTGCTCTGGATTGACGGTGCCGAACGTGCCGGGAATGATGGTTCCGGCCATGTTGACGCCACCGGCGAGCTGCACCATCTTCCCGAAATTCTCGTTGCCGAACGACATGCAGCAATCGTCGCTATAGCCACCGGCGCGTTCCATGAACACGACAGGCTTTTTCAGGTCTTTGGCGTTGGCCAGCGTCTCGGTGACGCGCTTGATCTGCGCATCGTGGAACTCAACGAACTCTTCGGCGCGCTTTTCCTTGCCATAGAGCTTGCCGATCAGCCGCATCGACGGATCGGTGTTTTCCATGGCCTTTTCGCGGAAATCGACATAAACGAGGGGAATGCCGACCTTGGCAAGCTTTTCGATATAACCGCTTTCCTCGGTCGCCGATTTGGCGTCGATATTCATGATGATCACGTCAGGCTTCAGCGTCACGGCCTGTTCGATATCGAATGTGCCGTCCTTCATGCCGCCGAAGGTCGGGATTTTTGCCATGTCCGGGAATTTTTCCAGATAGGCATTGTAGCCGTCCAGATCGGCCTTCTGAAAATCGTCGCGCCAGCCAACGATGCGCTTGAACGGTGTTTCAGTATCGAGAGCGGCGGTGAAATAGATCTGCCGGCCTTCGCCAAGGATCACCCGCTCGACCGGCACGCTGACCTCGACCTCACGACCGGTAATATCCTTGATCTTCACCAGATCTCCGGCGTTTGCGACGCCGGAGATCAGCGCGAGCGAAAGTGCGGCGGCGCAAGCCACCCCATGAACGTTGAACACGGTTGCCTCCAAATATAATTTGCTTTGAGCAGACACGATTGCAGAATGGCGTCCCCACCAGATCTCTGTTTCAATGCCCACACAGTGTTTCGCCGTGGATTTATGATTTTATGAGTTTGACAGTCAAGAAATATCTTTTAGAAGAATTCCAGAGATATTGAGGGGTTTTGCGGGCATGACGCAGACGGCAATGCAACAGAATTACCACCTGAAAGACGAGATCAAGGCCTATTGGTCGGCCCGCGCCGAAACCTTTGATAGCCAGCCGGGCCATGAGATCTTCTCAGACGAGGAGCGCGCCGCCTGGCATGCGCTGATCCGCAAACATTTGGGGGTGGGCAACGTCGGCGCTGGCGAGGGTCGCAAGGTGCTGGATCTGGCGTCAGGCACTGGCGTCGTCTCGCATCTGCTTGATGATCTCGGGTTTTCAGTGACCGGCATGGACTGGGCCGAACCGATGCTGGAACGCGCCCGCGCCAAGGCTAAATCCCGTGGCCGCAATATCCGCTTCCTGATCGGCGACGCGGAAAACACCATGGAGGCGGAGGCAAGCTACGACGCCATCACCAATCGTCATCTGGTCTGGACGCTGATCGATCCGCTCACGGCTTTCAAGGAATGGCACCGCGTGCTGAAACCCGGCGGCAAGCTGCTGATCGTCGATGGCGATTTCGTCAATCCCAGCCCGCTTGCCAAACTGACCGGCCTGCTGGCCAGGCTGGCGTCACGCCTTGGCATCGGCAAAGCCGTCGCCCATCACGGCCCGGCATCGTCGCTGGTGGAAACCCACCGGAGCATTCTCTCACGGGTGTATTTTTCTGATGGCGCCAGGGCGGATGCCGTTGTGGCCCTGTTGAAGGAGGCTGGTTTTTCCTCCGTGACGGTTGATACAGACTTGCGCGCCATCAACCGGGCGCAACGCGCTAATTTCGGATTTTTGAAGGGGCTAGAGCGGGCAACCCAGCACAGGTATGCGATTTGCGCGGTGCGGTGATCAGTGGGCCGTCTGCACCCTTGTCTTTATCCTTGTTTTGTTAAATAACCTTCGGTTGAGATCGTGTTGTAATCTGCATCACCCCGTCGTCTGCAGGGGCATGAGGGTATCATCACGTCCAATGGTGCAAGCCTTAGCCTCCAGGTTGCAGAAATGGACACTGTTAATTACACACACCATCTTTCCACTTTTGTTGATGTCGTGCGCGCAGGTTCATTTTCGGCGGTGGCAAGACGTCAAGGCATGAAGCCTTCTTCTATTGCCCGTAAGATTGACATGCTTGAGGACTATTTTGGTGCCGCACTTTTTGTGCGGTCCACACGGGCGCTGATGCTGACAGATGTTGGCGAAGTGCTGGTGGCGCGGGCAGAGGTTATTCTCAACGAGCTGAACGCCATGCGCGTCGAGATCAAATCCATCAAGGACAATCTTGATGGGCCGCTTCGTATCAGTTGCCTTCCCACATTTGGCAAGCTGCATATTTTGCCTTGGTTGCCAAAACTGCGTGAGAATTTTCCCCGCATGACGGTGGAGCTGGATTTGACCGAGAGGATTGCCAATCCGTCGATTGAACGGCTTGATGCCGTTTTGCGCATTGGTCCTTTGAACGACAGCGGGCTTTATGCAAAGACCATTGGCGTTCAGCGTTGGCTTGTGTGCGCAAGCCCCGCCTATGTTGGCCGCTCTGGAAAACCAGCAGGCTGGAGCCAGCTTGCTGGGCATGCAATTGTTGATAAATTGCATGATCCGGCTGGAATTTGCTGGCATGGAGCGCTTGATCCGCAGCAGTATTCGGCCATGTCCATAGGCTTTCGCTGCAATGATTTTGATGGGTTGCGACAGGCAGCGCTTGGTGGGCTAGGCTTGGCTTATCTGCCGGATTGGGTGGCGTTGCCAGATATCACGGCGGGGAGGCTGGTGAAGCTTTTCGACGATAGCAAACGCGGTGACGAGCCTATCTCTCTGTTGCGGGCGTCTTCCAAGCCTTCGGCCAGACTCCAGATTTTTCATGACGCGCTCCTTGATCACTTGCGCAAATTTTCTGAAACTGGGTATGGCGTAGAGTGACATGTTTTATAAGGACAGGATCATTGCTGATCCTGCCTCTGGGCTGGGCTGAGCGCGCTCTTGGGGCGACTGACGAAGTTCAGTCCGATCACGCTGAAAGATGCGAACAAGCCTAAACCGGCAATGCCGAACCAGCCATAGTGCGCGCCAACACTGGCACCCAAATTGGTCCCCACAGCGCCGCCAAGGAAATAAATTGACATGAAAACGGTATTCAGGCGGCTGCGCGCGCGCGGGTCCAGTGAAAGTGCGCGGATTTGGTTTCCGACCAGACCCGCTCTGCCGCCGAGATCAAGAATAATCATTCCGATGATCAGGAAGAACAGTTGATGCGTGGTGAAAGCAATCAACATGAACGCCAGCATATTGAGGCTCGCGCCGGATAAAACAACGCGGCGTGCGCCAATTTTATCCGCTAATTTGCCGATAAAAGGGGCTGAAAGGGTTCCTATCAACCCAGCAAATCCGAATGCCCCGATCTGGGCGCTGTTTAAATGGTATGGGGCTTGGCCCGCCAGAAGGGCAAGGCTTCCCCAAAGCGCACTGAAGGAGCCAAACATCAAAGCGCCGCTGAGGGCGGGGAGGTGCAACTCCGGTTGCTTGGCCAAATGCCACAGGGATTTCATGAATGTAGCATAGGGCTCTTTGACGTCTGGGACATTTTTCGGAATGATCGTCATAGCGAAAGGCACGAGCGCCAGATTGATCACGGTTGCGACGACATACATTTCGCGCCAACCTTCATATTCGCCAATGATGCCCGACAGCGCACGGGCAATCAGCACACCAGCCAGCAAGCCGCTTGTGACAATGCCCATCGCATGGCCACGCCGGTTTTCGCGTGCATAGAGAGAAACGGCGGGAATAATAATCTGCCCACCAACAGAGGTCATGCCAATCACGATGTTCGACACGCCTAAAGCAAAAAGGCTTGTCGCACATGCTGCGCAAAGTGACCCCAGTGCGTTCAACGTAATAAGCCCCACAAGCAGACCGCGCCGCGAGAGCCGATCACCCAGAGGCACAAAGACCACCAGACCGGCCGCATAAGAGAGTTGGACGATGGTGGCTATGACACTTACTGAGCCTGCCTCTCCGCCAAATTCTTGGGCAATAAGCCCCAACATAGGCTGACTGTAGTAGATATTTGCGACGCAAAAGGCGCAGATTGTTGCCAGAAAAAAGAGATTCCTATTTGAATCAAGCATGGCGAGAGGCCTTAAAGTAATCAATGGGTTGGTCCGACTGGAAATTCGACTATGCCGCACATGATTCCATCATGGTTGGTGCTGGTAAGAATTCCTGACTCTGCAAGTAGCTCAAATACGTATCTAGTAACTCAAACTTGAGTCGGGGGGGCCAGACATCATTTTCGATCGTTGCAGCGCAGACATTGTCGTAGCGGTATTTGTGAATTTCTCGTCCAAAACGTAGGATTTTTTCGTGAGCGTTGTCGCTGCCGTAAAGTGGTAGAAGACGATAAAGTGGATTACTTTCACCATCAGACAAAAGTAACTTCTGCCATTCATAGAAAGGAATTATCGATATTTCATATCCTCGTGCATTTAGCCACTGAACGACATTTTTCCACTCGATCAAACCTGTAAAATTGAATAGATTTAAAACGTGTCCACCCTCAATAGTATACTTTGGAGAATTCATAATTTTTACTGTGTAATCAACGGGTGTGAAGTTGATTGTTCTATCTAGCTCTGGCGCATGGCCGAGTTGAATGCAGCTTTTTACGAAAAGCATAAACTGGTTGTTTTCAAATAAAGAAACTCCAGACGTACTGTGTCCGGATATATAACCGAGGCGAAACAGGTTTGTTTTACCCCCTTCGGCTATGAATTTTGCTTGTAGTTTTTCTCCTTCCCATTTTGAAAGCAGATATCCCATATCAGATTCTAGGGCTGTGTTGTCTGGAAAGTCCTCTAGATAATTACCAATGCTATCCCGCGTAACTGCGGAGCCTAACGTTGATACGAAATTCACGATTTTCTGCTTCCCACGGGAAGCCATGATAATGGCATCTGCCATGCTATCTACATTGGGTTTCTTGAGCAATTCATAAGGCTGAATGTGATTCACCCGCGCGGCGACATGATGGATAAGATCGGCTTCCTGACATATCATTTCGTAGGTGGAGTCAGACAGTCCAAAACGGGGCATTGTTATGTCACCTTCCACGACTTGGATCTGGTCGGTAAATAAATAAGCCCTATCCATCTCTATGGAGAATTTCTTGAATGAAAGTAGAATTCTATCCCTATCATTTTGCGGATCGAACCTGCGGCACAAAGTATAAATTTTCCCGATATGAGAACTTTTGAGCATTTCGGTAAGAAGGTATGCGCCTATGAAACCAGTTGCACCTGTAAGAAAAACGTTTTTCTTTTCGCTCATATCAATGCCCTTTATATTGAGAGACCTGAACTCCAAGGTTGAGGGCATGTCACATCATTGTGCGGAGCAACAAAAGAACCGTGCGCTGCAAAACAGCTTCCAATTTTTCACGCAAATGGTTTGAAGGAATGCGCACAATGGTTGTTTTCTTTATAAATTACCACTATAAGGTTTATATCGGAACGCCGACTTCATGTGGTGAAACGGTGCTGCTGCGTGCTGGCTGTGCCGGATGGCAAGCCACAATGACCACTTGACTTTTCCTCTATAAGGAGGGATCTATTCAATCATGATCGACACGCGCACAACCATTTCCTGCACGTATTTTTGGGCCTACCGGTAGCCGGCGGCCTGACAGATCACCATGTCAACAGGCCGCCGTCAGGCGGCCTTGTTGTTTGAACGAGCTTCCCTGACGGCGGTATTTCAAGAGGGAAGCAGCCATGACTGAAGATAGCGACATTACCCTGCCAAGACCTGCAATGGTCAGCATTCGCAATGCCCAGCCCGGCGACCTGCCGGAGTTGAACGAGATGATCGCGGCCTTGGCCGCCCATCACGGCGATGCCTCCGACATGACCCCGCAAACGCTGAAACGCGACCTGTTCGGCCCCATGCCGTGGATCACAGCACTTGTGGCCGATGGTGGTGAACAGCTTATAGGCTACGCCATCCTGATGCCGCTTTACAGGGCCAATGAGGGAAAGCGCGGCATGGAAATGCTGCATCTCTATGTGCGTGATGGCCAGCGGGGCAATGGCATCGGCCATCACCTGATTGCCCGCGCCCGTGACGTGGCGCGCCAGTCCGGCTGCGATTATCTTTCGGTTTCCGCCGCCACTGGCAATTTCGCCGCCCATCGCTTCTACGAGCAGATGGAGTTCTCCGCCCGTCCGGTGACCGGCATGCGTTATATTCAGGCGCTGGCCTGACATCCGTTACCCGACATTCATAGGCCGGAAACGGCATGCCTGGGGCAAGCCTGGCCTTCTATATTAGACCTTCTTGAAGAAGGTGAAAGTGACGATATCGCATGACTTCGGCAATGCTCAAGAAAACCGACCAAACGAGGGCTGAGACACTCGCCATGGAAAACCGGCGGATAGAAAGCGCCATCCGCAGCCTGCTGGATCGGTATTCCGACCCGGCCCTACATCGCTGGGTGCGCGAAACCGTGAGGGCATTTGAGGCGCGGCTTGCCGGTATCGTCGATCCGTCCGAGCGCGACCAGGCCCGCCATGCGGCGCTGGTGCTGATCAGAACGACATTGCAGGAATGGTCGAGAAACCCGGTTTCGCAGCATTGACAGAGGCGATGTCGGGCGCGTCCTGATATGCTTGCAGCGCCGACCCTTTATCACTCCACCCTCACTTTGCCTCATGGGGAGGGAGATCGAGAATGATCGCAGTCACTCCCTCTTCAAGGCTGTGACAGCTATCCGCTGGGGCAGCAAGGAATTTTGAGATAACCAGATTGATGTCTGTATTACGGAGTGATATATTCATTGCTAGTGAGAGTTTTGAAGGATGTGGAATTTCACAACTGGGCCATCGAATACGGCATAACAGATTCGATGCTTTGCGTGGCCGCAAAAGAAATCGAGGACGGGCTTGTTGATGCCCGGCTCGGTGGCTTTCTCCTGAAGAAGCGGGTTGCTGCTCCTGGTCGAGGAAAATCAGGAAGCTACCGGACTATCGTTGGCTATCGACAAGCCGACAGGCTTATTTTTGTGCATGGTTTCGCTAAGAACGAGGCTGACAACATCAATAAGAGCGAAAAGAAAGCCCTTCGGAAATTATGCGACATCTACATGGGCGCTGATGACAAGAAGCTTGTCGAGATGATTTCTAAGAACACGATACTGGAGATTAAATGCAATGAGCCGGATACTGAAGAACGTTCATAAGTCTGCGGAGAGGCTGCACGGCGCGGGTTTCGTTGACGAAGTGACGATGAGAGAGTTTGACGCGCTCTGCCTCCCTCCTTTGCGTGATTATTCCCCCGATGAGATCAAGAAGATCAGAGCGGGGACGAAGGCAAGTCAAGCTGTATTTGCCAGCTTCATCAACGTGAAGAAAATTACGGTTGCGGCATGGGAGCAGGGGACCAAAAAGCCAAACAGCACGGCTATTAAGATTCTTGATCTGATTGAGCGCAAAGGGCTGGATGTCCTTCGCTAGAGCATCTGACCGAAAATAGAAATCGGTCCGATGCTCTAGGATGCCGGTAAATTTCTCGATTCTAATGCCCGCTCTTTGCGGATATTTTTGTAAATGCTCAATCTCCATTTTTGTGGCACTCGCTCCATAAAGCCGCCAATTTTCCTTCCCGCAAAAACCACCAATCCCCTCTTTTCCTCGTCACCCGTTATGCGCTAAGACAAGGGTGAGATCGGTTGTAACGAACCGGTCTTGGGGCTTAGAAAACCTCTCAAACAGCGGCCAGTGTCGGTCGTTAAATGACACCCCTCAGCCATAGGTTTGTGGCTGAGGCGGTGGGTCATGTCTATATGATCCCACTCTCCACCATCTCTATGGTCGGGGAGGTCTCGGCGTATGTCCAGAGCTTCGGCTTAAAGGTCGAGGCGGTCGTCTGTTTGCGACTTTTCTACTCCCCGATCACCAGAGTTTGCAAACTCTGGTGATCGCTCGTTTTCCGGCGTGGGAGGAATGGACAATGGCGGATTACAATGTCTGGGCTGATCTTTTCGATACATGGCAATCGACATCCGATTGGGTGAAAGCCCTTGTTATCGTCGTGCCACCGGTTTTCGCGGCGACTGTGCTGGCGCTTTTGCTGCGCTACAGGCAGAAGACTGCGGACATTCCAGTCCATTCCGGGAGCGCTTCTCTTTCGGCAGTATCACGCTTGCAGCCGGAACCGGCGGATATGCCCGAACCCGGCGACACGATAGACCTTATGCTGCTCGATGCTGCCACCAATCTTCAGCACCGGCTGGAAGACGCCCGCCGTTTGCTCAATCCGCAAGAGAGTTCCGTTGCCACTTGGGCAGACCTGGGCAGAAGCGACATCCGGCAACAGATCACCCAGATCATCCTGGAGGATTATCACCGTGGGTCTGAGCCGGAGGTTGCCCTTCGGCGGGCCCGGCAATTCCTAGCCGATCAGCGAAACACACACGGTACCAATCCTGACGCGACAGAATAGCCCAGCGAGGCAAAAGAGGTCATGGTTATCAGGAAAAACGGCTTCTTACTTTGCCGGAATGGCCTTGAGATAGGCGGCAATCGCTGCGCGGTCTTCGGCGGGCAGTTCGGCCAGATTTTTCTGCACCTCGACCATCGAGCCGCCGACACTGTCGAAATCGGGGGTGAAGCCGGTTTCCAGATAGCTGGCGATTTCGTCTTTTGACCATTTACCCATGCTGTCGGAGCTGGGGGTGATATCGGGGATGCGGCCTTCGTCTTCCGGGTTCGGTCCGCCGGCCAGCCATTGATCTACCTTCAGCCCGCCGATCACGTTGCGGGGCGTATGACATTCGCCACAATGGCCGGGGCCTTCGACCAGATATTGGCCGCGCTGGATCTGCGCATCCGCAGACGCCAGAGTGACGCGCGGTTTATCGTTTAGAAACAGCAGTTTCCAGCCGGTCAGCGCAAGACGCTGATTGAAGGGAAAGCCCAGCTCATGCGGGGGCGCGACATTGCCGCTGACGGGCAAGGTTTTCAGATAGCCATAGAGATCGGCCACATCCTGCGGCTTCATCCGCGCATAGGATGTATAGGGAAAGGCCGGATAAAGATTTTCGCCGGAAGGGCCGATCCCACGGGTGACGGCATCGCCGAATTCGGCCAGCGTCCATTGACCGATCCCGGCCTTCGGGTCCGGCGAAATATTGGGAACGTGAAAGGTGCCGAACTGGGTTTTCAGCGCCACGCCGCCAGTCAGCAGCAGGCGCGCATCGCCGGTTGCACCGGGTGCCGCATGGCAGCTGGAACAGCCGCCAGCAAAAAACATCCGTTTGCCATTGGTAAGGTCGGGTGCCGTGGTCGCGGCCCAGACGGTGGCGGGCTGGCGATGCGGTGCCACGGCAAACACATAGGCGCCGACCAATGCCACGCCTGCGACGAGCGCTGCCGCGATGCCGAATTTTGCCGTTCCAGCCATGCTCATCCCCAATTTCTTTATATATCAAACCCGCCCGGGTGGCCCGGACGGGTCTCTACATGGGATGCAATTATTTCTTCAGCCTGAACGTCTGGTGGCAATCGCCACAGGTGCCGCCAATGCTCTTCATTGCCGCGCCAACGCCAGCCTGATCGGCGGGCAGGGTGGCGAGCTGCGTTGCAGCGGCGGTTTCAAGCGCCTTGGCCTTGGTCTTGAAGGTGGCCGGGTCTTCCCAGATCTTCGGGCTGGCTTCCGTGTTGAGGCCGGTCTCGGAGCCCTTGGGGAACTGTTCCGGGAAGGCCTTGGCAACCTCTTCCATCGTGGTCAGCGAAGCCTTGACCACGGCTGCGTCATAGGGCTTTTCGCCCTTGGCGATAGCGGCCAGCTGGCCCATAGCACCGCCGACTTTCTTCATCATTCCAGCGCGCACCACCTGCGGCTCATCAGCGGCGCTGACCGCGCTGCTGAGGCCGGCGCCAAGACAGAGGCCAATGGCGGCCATTGTTGCAAGCTTCCTCATGCCAAGCCCTGATATCATCGTCATTCTCCTGTTGATGGCCGAACCTGCGGCGTTTTTCACACGTGATATTCTCTTCAATTTCGGTCACCGCATTTTGATGGTAAATCAAAATGCAAATAAAGTCACAAGAGAGTGATGTTTGCGATGGTTAAATATCTGATATAACAATCATATCAGCAACCCTTTCAATCGCCGTGTCACCTGATCGGCAAGAGCCTGTCTTCTTCGCGGCCAAAGCCTTGAAGCCCAAGCGCGTCTGTCGCAAGGGTCAGAATTGAAAAGGCGGTGTCCTCTTCGCCATCCACCATGCCTTTCAGAGTGATGAAATGGGTATCGCCGATCAAGCCATAGCCGCCACGATGGTCATGGCCGTTGATATAGGCGATGGCAGCGGGTGCGGCGGCGATCACGTCGGCCACCTCCTGCGCATTCCAAAGGGCGTGGTCGGTGAAGGGATGGAGCGGATAATGGCCGAAGACGATGGCCTTTTCCCCTGCGGCATGCGCTAGCGTCAGGCGGCTTTCCAGCCAGTCGAGTTGCGGCTGGCTGATGGCGGCGTTCCAGTCCTGGGCATTGGCCGCGCCCTTTGCCTTCAGCGCCAGAAGCTGGCGCACCGCCACTTCCCTGGCTGGGTCGTCGCGCGCCACCGAGAAGGTGGAGATTTCACAGCCATCGGTGAAGATCAGCCTGATACCTTTGATCACCCGGTCGAAGTGAGGGGCGGGCATGCCCAGCGCGTCGCGCACCATCGGTTTTTGCGCGTCGGAGACCGCGAAATCGTGATTGCCGGGCAGGGTGATCAGCGGATGGCGCAGACCTTCCAGTACTTTCAAGGCCGGGGCAAAATTGCGGAAATCCCGGTCGATCAGGTCGCCCAGCAGCAGCACGGCATCCAGCGTCTGTTCGTTGAACACGTCGATGGCCGCCTGCATCTTGGCGAGGCTCAGGGCATAATAGCGGTTGGCGGTCAGGTTGGGCGGCAGATCGGCATATTGCGGATCGGCGATCAGCCCGAGACGAAGTTTGGGCATGGGAGTGCGCATCGCGGTCGGTTTCATTTATCGTCGAATTATGCCCCGGCTATAACAGCAGCATGACGGCGGCGGGCTTGCACTGTGGATGACGGGAGAATACATCGGCGCACTTTCATTGGAGTGCTCTCATGTCATCGACCACACTCTCCCGCATCTGCCGCGCCGACGGGGCGGATCTGGTGGCGGCCAATCTGGCCAGCCGCGATTACCATGCGCCCTGGGCGGCACCCTTCACCGATCTCGATGGTTTCGAGGCCTATCTCAGCCTGACGATCAGCGGTGCCAATATTGGTTTGATTGCCCGAGAGTCAGACAGTCACGGTGTGGTCGGGGTCTTTACCCTGAGTCAGATCGTGCTGGGCAACTTCAGAAGCTGCTATCTCGGCTATTACGGCATGGCTGCCTTTGCCGGGCGCGGATTGATGACGGACGCGCTGAACGCGGTTATTGCCCATGCCTTCACGGAGGTGGGCTTGAACCGGGTCGAGGCCAATATCCAGCCGGAAAACCTGCGCTCGATTGCACTTGTCGCGCGCTGCGGCTTTGAGAAGGAAGGTTTTTCCAGGCGCTACCTGAAAATCGGCGGGGAATGGCGCGATCATGAGCGCTGGGCCAAGGTGGTGTTTCCGTCACGAAGCGGTTGAAGAAACCGAGTTTTGGGGGCGTCTGGTGGTAACGGAATTGAAATCTCTTTCGGCGATTGATGAAATGTGACGCATATATCTATGGTTGATTTGGAAAGAGCGGCCAACAAGGAGGCTTAGTGCCATTGAGACCAATCTATCCAAGTGCGAGTAACACTTGGATGCGGTGGTTAATAATTAAAATTGCTCGCTTCGGCTACATGCGTAATCGGCGTGTATTTGTACAGCGTGAGGTTCATGTCTTGTTTAAAAAATTAATGCGTTTTTGCAAAATATTGGTATTTGGCGTACCTGCATTTATTCTTCTTCCAGATGATTGGAAAGAGACGTTAGAAAAAATGAAAACGTGTAAGTTTGAGCACGATTTCGGTCTTCCTTCATGTCCAGGATTGTTGGCGCAAAAGCCCGCCTTGACCTTGCTGAACCAAGGTTTGCTTAAAAAATGTCTCAAACAAGGCGCAGATCAGGACAAATATGATCTGGAGAGCACGAGAGAAACCTGCGAGTTTTTAGCGCGTTAAAGGGTGCTGATGTGCGTACAGGTCCTATTATCCTTATATTTTTAATGCCTTTTTTTTTGACGGAATGCACCAATGTTCCACCTGCAAGGGGATGGCATAATGGACATGAATATATTCGGGGAGCGGATGGCGTATATGTGCAGTCAGGGCGCTATACCTCGGCAAACTCACGGATTACTCTTCCCGGGACTGATGCGGTCGAGCTGCAGGATAGCGCTGTTAATATGCAGAATTCTTCTGCGTGTTCGATTTTTTGGGATGCTTCAAAATACTGCCGAAAATACGCGGCGCCACTTTTAGATAAAGATGATCAAAATGAAATTTTTGATGATTGTTTAAAAAACAAAGTTAATTCAGACGCGATAAAACTTTGCAGAGTAAAATAATATTTTTATAAATCATTGATTTTATTGAGTATTTTTCTATTTAAGAAAAAAGGCCAAAGGAATATGTAAAGTACCTTTGGCCTATTTATCATAAAGCAGCTTTTATCAAGCGGCCTTCAGGGTCGCGATCGAATCCTTGGCGCCCTTGACGGCAGCGGCCTTGGCTTCTTCGCCCATGTTGACGCCTTCGGCGACAACGAATTCCAGATCGGTGATGCCGAGGAAGGTGAAGACGCCCTTCAGATAGGTTTCGGCATGTTCAAGCGGAGCCGCAGGGCCCTGGCTGTAGATGCCGCCGCGCGAGATGGCAACGATCACCCGCTTGCCGCCGCACAGGCCTTCAGGACCGGTAGCGCCGTATTTGAAGGTCTTGCCGGCAACGCTGATGCGATCGATCCAGGCCTTGAGCTGGCTCGGAATGCCGAAATTGTAGAAGCCGACGCCGATAACGACCACGTCGGAGGTGAGGAACTGTTCCAGCACTTCGCCGCCCAGCGCCAGATCGGCCTTGGTGGCTTCGTCATTGCTGGCATCGTAATTGCCCATGGCAGCCGCCAGCGTCAGGCCGGAGAGATGCGGAAGCGGATTGGCGGCCAGATCGCGGTAGGTGACGTCGAGGCCAGCGGTCTTTTCGCTGAGTGTCTTCACAATCGACGCCGACAGGTCGCGGCTGACGGAATAGGGGCCAAGCACGCTGGAATCGAGATGCAGAAGTTTCATGGTCATCGACCTTTCCTTGTGGTATCAAATCAATACTGGCACACTTATGGTAACTGCCAATCGGGCGCAAGGAGGCACAGACTTGGAACTCGGGCACATCAATGTAACCACATCCGAACCGACAGCCGCGCCGGAGGTTTCCATGGCAGCGGTCAACCAGCGCAGCAGCTGCGAGGCGGTCAACAGCGTGTTGACCCGCATCGGCGACAAATGGAGCGTGTTGATCGTGATGATGCTGGCCAATGGCCCACAGCGTTTCAATGAGTTGAAGCGGCGGATCGGCAGCATTTCCCAGCGCATGCTGACATTGACCCTGCGTGGACTGGAGCGCGATGGGCTGGTGAAGCGCACCGTGTTTCCCACCATTCCGCCCCGGGTGGATTACGAATTGACCGATCTCGGCCAATCGCTGCGCCAGCCGATCGAGGCGCTTGGCCACTGGGCCTTCGACAATTATGCTTGTATTGCCAAGGCCCGCGACAGTTTCGACAAGGCGGCAAAGAAGCAAGGCGTCAGGAAGCCCTGATCTGCTTTGCCATGTTGACGCCGGTGACACGAAAGCCACCATATTCATAGATATGCCGGGCGCGGTCGTTGTCGGCAGCGACCCGCAGCTTGATTTCGCGGTATCCTTCCTCTGCCAGCAAGGTTTCCAGGGCGGCAAGGGCTTGTTTGCCCTGGCCTTTGCCGCGATGGGTCGGAAAGACATAGAAATCAAGGATGAACACGGATTTCGTCGTTTCATCGAAGCGATACCAGAGATAGCCGATCGCCTGCTGCTGCTTGTCAACAATGTTAAGCAATGCATGACCCGGTGTTTTCGGGCCGTGCGGCAGGCTTTGAGCGATCTCGTGTTCTGCCCGTTTTAACGCCTCGCCCTCGGCGAGGTTATAATTGAGGGCGATTTCGGCAGCGTAATCCGCAATGAAATAATTGAGGTAGCGACTGTAGTCCTCCTCGGACATCCCTTTGAATTCAATCATTTTTTCCTGCACGGCTTGAGGGTCTGCTCCATGAAAAAGGCCCGGCGCATCAAGCTGCCGGGCCTTATTATCGTCGGTAGTCTGTTATTGCCGATTACTTGGTGGCGGCTTCGTAAAGCTCGGCCACGTAATCCCAGTTGATCAGGCTATCCACGAAGGCTTCCAGATATTTCGGGCGGGCGTTGCGGTAGTCGATATAGTAGGAATGTTCCCAGACATCGACGCCGAGGATGGGCGATGCGCCATGGATCAGCGGGTTTTCGCCATTCGGGGTCTTGGAAATTTCCAGCTTGCCGTCCTTGACGGAGAGCCAGGCCCAGCCGGAGCCGAACTGGGTGGTGCCAGCGGCGATGAAATCGGCCTTGAACTTGTCGTAGCCACCGAGATCGGAAGCAATCGCTGCTTCCAGCTTGCCAGGCAGCTTGGTGCCGCCGCCGTCTTTCTTCAACCAGTTCCAGAAATGCACGTGGTTGTAGTGCTGGCCGGCATTGTTGAACAGGCCGGCATTCTTGCCATAGGACTGCTTGACGACTTCCTCCAGCGAAAGCCCTTCAAGGCCCGAATCCTTCAGCAGATTATTGCCGTTGGTGACATAGGCCTGATGATGCTTGTCGTGGTGGAATTCCAGCGTTTCGGCCGACATGAATGGGCCGAGTGCATCGTAAGCGTAGGGAAGTGCGGGAAGTTCGAAAGCCATGATAAAATCTCCTCTTGGCATCGAGTATGGAAATCGTGAGCGAGCGGACCATAGGATTGCGGGGCACAAGAGGCAACCTGCGAAATGGTAAATTCGCTCCCCCTAGGGAAGTTTCCTTCCTCGGTTAATCCCTTGGATGGTATAATGTTCCAGTGTTGTCTGGAGCTTCCCCGAGAGCCTCGATTCTTGCCCGTTACCGATGGTAATGGCACCAGCTTTAACCGCTACCGAAACACAATAAAGCAAACAGGCGAAGCCTGTTATCAGTCATAGACGTCCGGCTCGGGCAGGTCATCGACGGGGAAGCCGAGCGCTTTGCGGGCAATCTTGCATTCGGGATCGCCGGGCATGCAATCACGACAGACCTGCGGACGGACGTCGTAAACCCCGCAGCCGACATGCTTGCCAAGTTCGCCGGTCAGCGCCGCGCAGCGGCCTTTGCCAGCCGCATCGACCTCGAATTTCATGCCGCTCAGATCCGCCGCCACGAATTTCTCGGGGATTTTCGCCAGCTGCTCGTCGCTTTCCAGCGAAAAGCGCGGCCAATCCGCCTGATAGGCGCAACAGGCGCCGCAGGTCTGGCAATCGAAAATTTCGGGCGGGGAGGTTTCCAGCATCACTGGTTTAAACCAGATGCAAAGGGTGAGGGCAAATTGAAATTTGGTGATACGCTGCCAGACGATAGCAAGGCTCGAGGATATTGAACCATAGTCGCCTTGAAGGCATCGCAATATCTCAAATACCCATGACGGTTCCTAGAAGGTGCGCAGAAATTTCTGTGCGGCTCGTGGTCTGAATTTCCAGCCGCCCTATCTCGTTTCCATAATGCCGGTGCTTTTTGCGAGGGGAGATTTCAGCGTGAACAAGATTATTAAACTTGTTGGGGCTTTTCTTTTTGTGTTCGGACTTGCCTTTGTCGCAACTGGCGCTGGCATAGCCTATTTTGACCGCCAGTTTTATGCCAGCGGGTCAAAAGCGAAAGGAGTGGTGGTTGATCTTGCGCGCAAAAGCGACAATGACCATGATGGAACAACCTATGCGGCCATTGTCCGTTTTACCGATGCCCGTGGCCAGCAACAGGAAATGGCCGATCACGTGAGCTCCAATCCGCCGCGTTTTTCACGCGGCGACACGGTCGATGTGTATTACGATCCACAATCGCCATCCAATGCGCGGATTGACGATGCCTTTGGGCGATATTTTTTACCTGGAATGTTTGCAGGCATGGGTACCCTGTTCGCCGTGATTGGCGGCGCCATCATTGTTGTCGTGTTCTTGCAAAAACGTCGCAACACCTGGCTGATGCGGTTCGGTCGGCCGGTCGACGCTGACTTTCTGCATGTGTTTCTCGATCAAGGCATTGAGATCAACGGAGCTAACCCGTTCCGGGTCGTCGCGCAAGGGCCAGATCCCGTCAACGGTACGTTGAGGCGATACCAGAGCGGTCCAATCTGGGTTGATCCATCCGCACAGCTTCAGGGCCGAAAGCTGCGGGTGCTGGTTGATCCGAGCAAGCCCGAACGTCATATGATTGACCTTGCGGGTGTGGTCAACGATCCCTGATAAATGAAGCCCCTGATTGTAGGGGGTTTCATATCTTGAGCCGTCGAACAGGGCTCAGATGAGGCCACTGGCCTCATAAATCCAGTCTTTCAGCACTCTTTCCTTTCCTAAAACAACCAAAGGTTAGTGTTTGCGCGATAGACATCAGTTGCATATCACGAGGGGAAACGATGCAGGATGCGCTTGACTGGCAGGTCGACGATAGGGAACGTTTTGAGGCCATGGGGCTGGCCATGGATCACATGGGCATCTGTGTCAGCCTTCTGCGTCTGGATGGTAGCCCGCTTTATTTCAACCGGGCATTCCTGGCTCTGCATGATCACTCTGTGCTCCGTTCAGCCAATGCTGATTTCGATGCCCTGGTCGCGTCCGGGGACCTGTCCCACTGGAATACCGATCCAGCCGAACATTTTGGCACCTTGCTGGATCGTCTGCGCAATAATAACGGTGTCTCTCGAACCCAGCTGGAAATTGGTGATCGCATCATCGCGGTGGAAGACCGGCTGATTGAGGACAGGTTCATTCTATCGGTGCAACAGGACATTACCGAGGAAATCCTGGCGGCGCGCAAGATTGCCTATCTTGCCAGCCATGACATGCTGACCGGTCTTGCCAATCGCGCCACCGCCGAAATGCAGATCGGCCAGCTTGCCAAGCTGAAGCTTGAACGTGGCGGCCGGTTTGCCTTGCTGGTTGCTGATCTCGATCTGTTTAAAGGGATCAATGACAGCCATGGTCATGCCGCCGGTGATGCTGTGCTTAAGGAAATGGCCAGCCGCTTTCGCTCGGTGCTTGGCCGTAACGATTTTGCGGCCCGACTGGGTGGCGACGAATTTCTTTTCCTCTGCGACGATGACCTGGCCCCGGAAACAAGCGGTGCAAAGCTGGCTGAGCGACTGATTGCGTGCACGCAGAACCCGATCGCCTTCGAGGGCCAACCGCTTTATGTTGGTGTCAGCCTTGGCTACTCGCTGTTTCCCGAGCATGGGACAGAGATAACACACCTGGTGCGGGCCGCTGACAATGCTCTCTACCGTGCCAAAAGCCGTGGCCGGGGACAATCGCTGCGGTTTGACGATCCCCCGACACTGGAACGGCGGCTTTAAAGCCCATCCGGTCTCTTGCAGTCTGTTAAAGATCGCTGCCCGACCGCGCCCAGTCCATATACAGATCCAGTGCCTTGCGGGTCACGGGGCCTTCCTGGTAATCGCGGCCGTCAAGCCTCGAAACCGGGGCGATCTTCGAATAATTGCCGCTGGTGAATACTTCATCGGCACCGAGGAAATCGGTGACGCTGAGCGTGACTTCCTGCACATCGAAGCCTGCCTGGCGCAGCAGGGTGATGACGCGCGACCGGGTGATGCCCGCCAGAAAGGTGCGGTTGGGGATCGGGGTGAACACCACGCCGTCCTTGACCATGAAGATATTGGAAGAGGCGGTTTCCGCCACATTGCCATTCATGTCCAGCGCCAGCGCATTATCAAAACCACGGGCGCGCGCCTCAAGAATCATCCGGCCGGAATTGGGATAGAGGCTGCCGGCCTTGGCATCGGTCATCGCGCATTCCGGCGAGGGGCGACGGAAGGGAGACACGGTCAGCGTGTGCGGCGTGGCGGTGTGCATCGGCGCTTCGAACAGGCAGAGCGCAAAGCGGGTGGAGGCGGCATCGGGTGCCACGACCGAGCCCGGCGCGCCATGTTCAGCCCAATACATCGGCTTGATATAGATCGCCGTCTTGCCATCGAACCTGGTCACGCCTTCACGCGCCAGCCGCTCGATTTCCTCGGCACTCATGGTCGGTTGCATATGCATGGCCAAAGCCGAACGGTTGATCCGCTGGCAATGCAGGTCGAGGTCAGGCGCGATCCCGTCGAACCAGCGCGCCCCGTCAAACACCGTCGAGCCCAGCCACATGGCATGTGATGTCGGCCCGATCAGTGGCGGGTTGCCCGACAGCCATTCGCCATCGACATAGGTCCAGGTGGGGGTACGCGGGGTGGTATCGACGGTCATTCTCAGTCTCCAGATCGGGTGTCGCGGCAAAAGAACCGCTGCATTGCGCAACGTCAAGGAGAAAATACAAAGGGCATGCAGCACTTGCCCCCAAAAATGGCCGGTCGGTCAACCGGGTCTCGGACGGACGGCGCGTCTTGCGAAATGTCTTTATAAATACAATGGGATGACGATCAGTCGTTGCAGAGTTCATCGATGGCTTTGGTGTTCTGTCATCAAAGTTGTGTTTGCTTTTTTTGCTACTTAAAGAAAGTGTAGCTTTTCGCGATTCCCTTGTTTTTCTTAAGGAGATTTCATGCAAAGTGCTCGATGGCGTTGCCTTTTGGCCGCCGCCTTCATTAGCCCGATAGGCCCAGCCCTGGCGCAGGATGCCCCGCAGGGTGCAAGCCCCCCTGCCGCAGAAGAAGCATTCGGCAATCCGCCCGTGCTGGGGCAATCGACTGTTGCGCCGAAGGGTACGCTTTACCGGGTGCCACCATCCACGGTGCCGCTGCCCCATGCCGGGCGCGAACAGGTGCTCGACCTCAAGGTCGTCTATACGGAAGGCACGATCCGCAAACCGGGTGGGCCGCCGGATAACCCTTTCGATCGCGTGCGCTTGCGCAGTTACCAAGGCACCAATGTCGATCGTGACCATCCCTTTGTCGCTCCCACCATCGAGGCCATGCCGGGCGACACCATTCGGGTAAGGCTGGACAACCAGCTGCCGGCCGACCCGTCCTGCACATCCAGCGATACATCGGTGGATACACCCCATTGCTTCAACGGCACCAATCTTCACAGCCACGGCCTGTGGGTCAGCCCGACCGGCAATAGCGACAATGTGCTGCTGTCGATCAATCCGGGCATGAAGTTTGAATATGAATACAATATTCCAGCTGATCATCCGGCGGGCACATTCTGGTATCACCCGCATCGCCATGGCTCCACCGCCTTGCAGGTCGGCAGCGGCATGGCGGGCGCACTGATCATTCGCGGCGACCGCCCACCAACAGACAAGACCAATGGCGACCTCGACACCTTGGTCAAACCGTTTCCTGAACGGCTGCTGGTGTTCGAGCAGATCCCCTATGCCTGCCTGAAGGATGGCAAGCTGAAACAGACATTTGTCCCGGATTCCAAAGACCCGACGAAGGGAAAATATGTCATCGACTGGAGCTGCAAGAAGGACGAAGTGGGCGAGGTGATTTCCTACGACCAGTTCACGCCTTCGAGCTGGGATGATTCCGGTCGCTTCACGACGGTTAATGGCCGGGTGCGGCCCGTGTTCGCCAATGCTGAAACTGGCAAGACCGAGCGCTGGCGGCTGGTGCATGCGGGCGTGCGCAACACGATCCAGGTCCAGTTCCGCAAAATGAACACCACGGATTTCTTCAAGCGGGAGCGCAGCACCGATGCGGATGGGGAAGACCGGTTCGCCACTGACCTGTGCACCGGACAGCCGGTGCCGTATGTCGTTGCGGCTTCCGACGGGCTCACCATGCAGCAAGGTCAGGTGCGCAAGGATGTTACCCTGCAACCCGGCTATCGCAACGACCTGCTGGTGAATTTCCCGGAAGACGGTCTTTACTGCATCGTCAACCCGCCAACCGACGCTGCCAATTCCGTCACGCGCACGCAGCAGGCCCGCTCGGTTCTCGGCTTCGTCCGGGTCAAAGGGGGCAAGGGCGCGCCCGCAGCGGGTGATCCGATTGCTGACATTAAACGCCAGCTGATCGCCAACGCCAAGGCCTTCTACACGCCTGATGTCGCCAAGACGGTGGTCGCTGATCTGAACGATGAGCTGAAGCTGACGAAATTCATTCCCCATCCGACAGTTACCGACGAAGAAGTTGCCAGCCAACCAAAGCAGGATCTGGTGTTCTTCATCAATCTCGGCGCGGGCGGCAACGGGCCTAACGGCTTCCAGGTCGGCAATAATTTCAATGTCGTGCAAAACGATGTCGGCGTCTATGTGCCAGACGGTGCCAAGGCTTACGATCCGAATGTGGTTGATCGCAAGCTGGTGTTGGGGACAGCGCAGGAATGGGAGTTACGCTCCTATTTCGTCAGTCATCCCTTTCATATCCATGTCAATCCCTTCCAGATCGTCCGCATTCTCGATCCTGCTGGCAACGATGTCAGCGGGCCGGTCACAGACGGAAAGGAGAATTCGGATTCGCAATATGCTGGACTGAAAGGTGTGTGGAAGGATACGCTCTGGATCAAAAGCAATGTCAACAACCCGCTGACAGCGGTTGATGCCGCCTGGCTGAACGGCGATCTCAGCAGCAAGTCGATCCCCGATGCTCCCGAGGCCGCCAAGCCGCAAGGCGTCTACCGCATCTTCATCCGCACCCGTTATGAACGCTATATCGGCGAATTCGTCCTGCATTGCCACATCCTCGACCATGAAGACCAGGGCATGATGCAAAATGTCTCCATCGGCTTGCCCGACGGTGCCGGAGGATTGGCAAACGCCCATCATCATTGAGGGGTTTGCCCGCAAGGGTGGGATCGAAGGCTGTGCCGGGGCATGGGAGTAGATTTGCCCTGTCCCGAAGCCCCGAGACTGAAAATAGCGGGTGGCAGACCGCCGCCCGCCGATTACCCCGACCTGCGCGAACTGCTGACCGCCGCCGTTAAGTCCGGCCACGCGCACGCGATTTTGACGCGCGGGCAGGCAGGGTGGCTGCCGTGCGCCTGCGGGCTTTCTAATTGATTTAGCGCTTTGTTTCCCGCCGACGTTCGTTGATTGCGACCTGCCTGGAGATCACTATTGGCTGGGCTGGTTTTTATATCATTTCGGGTGGATACGATATGCGCTACTCCATTGCACCTGCTATTCGACTGAGTTTGTTTATGATGCCGATTGCCGGCCAGGCCGCCATGGCGCTGCCAACCGCAAGTGCGGTTTAACGGTACTGACATCGGGAGAGACCGTCAATGTCGTGCTCGATTTCACCAAATGCACCTCGACCGACGATCAGAAAAAGCCGGGTATGATGAGAGGTGACCTCCGTATCTCCGCCTTCCTCATTCGTCCCGACAATTCGATCAGCTTTTCGGACGAGCATTTTACCATCACGACGATGGATAAAGAGCCGATCTACCAGTTCCTTCGCTATTCGCTGAAGCCGGACGAGACCGCAAGCTTTACGATGACCACGCTGTCCATGCCCGAGAAGGCGCACAAGGGCGAGGTGATTGCCTATAATTGCAAATTCGCGACGGCATGAGCTTCTTCACTCCCTGAATATTTCCCTGTCAAAAGCCGGGGCGTGAATGCCTGCGCGATGCATGTGCTTTAAAGCGCGGCAATCATTGTGGGGATTGACTAATTTTGGTTGTATATATATTTAATATCCCTCTTAGGTAGAAAAAACAGAATGCTTCCGCTATTGATGGGCCGCGCAAGTTTTGGCGCGGCCCATTTTGGAGGATATTATGGGAATTAAGAATATTCGTTCTGCGGCATTTCAGAATGTGTTTTTACGCCTGGATGGAGCAGGAGATGTGTCGCCAGCGCCTAGTGGAGAGGGCACGGTCAATTGCCAATTCGGCGCAGGTCCTTATGAAGCCTTCCAGTTCGATGTAACTGAGGACGGCAGCGTGACGATCCGCTCAAACGAGTTTCCGTTGGTCTATTTGCGCCTTGACGGCAATGGTGTGAGCTATGGGAATGCGGACGGCGGCGGCGTTGTAAATGGCCAGGTGAACCCCCCGGGTCCTTACGAGCATTTCCTCCTGGTGCCGCAAGCCGATGGTACGGCTGCAATCCAGTCCAAGGCATTTCCGGGTCTTTATCTACGTGTTGACGGAAGCTCGGTCACGAAATTCGAGGGCGCCGGTTCCGGCATTGTCAATGCCCAGATCGGGGTTGGGCCCTGGGAGAAATTCCATATCGTTGATGCAGCTTAACGAGCCAAGTTGCATTTGCCGCTCCCTGTCTTGGCAGGGGGCGGTTCTTATCCGGATCTGGTTCAAATAGAGCCGCAACGTTACGCTGATGTCCAGGCAGCCTCCCTCACATCTTCCCCGCCATCTTCACCGCAAAGGCATATTCAAACGCCACCTCTTCCAACCGCTGAAACCGCCCGGATTTGCCGCCGTGGCCGGCGGACATGTTGGTTTTCAGCAGATATGGCCCGGCATCGGGTGCATTTTCGCGCAGTTTGGCCACCCATTTGGTGGGTTCCCAATAGGTGACGCGGGGGTCGGTGAGGCCGGATAGGGCGAGAATGGGCGGATAGGATTTTTTGCCTACGTTGTCATAGGGGCTATAGGCGGCGATCCAGCGGTATTCTTCTTCTGACTCGATGGGGTTGCCCCATTCCGGCCATTCGGGCGGGGTCAGCGGCAGGGTATCATCCAACATGGTGTTGAGCACGTCCACAAAGGGAACGGCGGCGATGATGCCGGCAAATTTGTCGGGTGCCATATTGGCGACGGCGCCCATCAACATGCCGCCAGCCGAGCCGCCTTCGGCGATGATCTTGTCATAGGCGGTGAAGCCTTCTTTCACCAGATGATCGGCGGCGGAGATGAAGTCCTTGAAGGTATTGACCTTATTCTCCATCTTGCCGTCTTCGTACCATTGGAAGCCCTTGTCCTTGCCGCCGCGGATATGGGCGATGGCATAGACGAAACCCCGGTCGGCCAGCGACAGGCAATTGGTGTTGAAACCAGCCGGAATGGTCACACCGTAAGCGCCGTAGCCGTAAAGCAGGCAGGGGGCGGACCCATCAAGGGCCGTGTCCTTGCGATAAAGCAGCGTGACCGGCACATCGACGCCATCATGCGCCTTGGCGAATACCCGGCGGGTCACATAATCCTCGGCCTTATGGCCCGATGGCACTTCCTGGGTTTTCAGCAGCACCCGCTCGCGCGTCACCATGTTATAGTCATAGAGCTGGCTGGGCGTCGTCATCGACGAATAGGAGAAACGGATGACGGTGGCATCATATTCGGCAGCGCCTGACAGGCCAAGCGAATAGGCTTCCTCGGCAAAATCGATAGCGTGTTCTTCGCCGGTCTTGCGGTCGCGGATCATGATGCGCGGCAGGCCATCGCGGCGTTCCAGCCACAGCAGATGTCCGGCAAAGGCCATATGCGACAGGATAAGACGGCCCGGCACATGGGGAACGAGGTCTTTCCAGTTCTCCTTGCCCGGCGCGCCAACCGGCGCTTCCATGATTTTGAAATCCTGGGCACCGTCGGCATTGGTCAGGATGTAGAACACATCGCCGCCCTCGGTCATCGAATATTCGACGCCTTCCTCGCGCTCAGCCACCAGCTTAGGTTCTGCCGTCAGATCTTTGGTGGACAGCAGCCGGTATTCCGAGGTCTCGTGATCGTGGATGTCGATATAGATAAAGTCATCGAGCAGCGACCCGCCGACCCCCATGAAGAAGCCGGGGTCCTTTTCCTCATAGACCAGCCGGTCGGAGGATTGCGGCTCGCCGATAATATGGTGGAAGACTTTGGACGGGCGGTGGTTTTCATCCTGAAGCGTATAGAAAAAGCTCTTGCCATCGGGTGCCCAGACGCCGCCGCCAGCGGTATTGTCCAGCACATCGGCCAGATCTTCGCCGGTTTTGAGATCGCGGATGCGTAGCGTGTAATATTCCGACCCCTTGTCATCATAGCCCCAGATGCCACGGGCATGATCATTGCTATGGTCGATGCCGGACAGGCGGAAATAATCCTTGCCCGCCGCTTCCTTGTCGCCATCCAGCAGCAATTCGCGCAGGCTCTCGTCTTTTGGGTCGCCGTCGCGTGGAATGCGGAAATAGCGCGGCTGCTCGCCACCGGTCACGAAAGCCGAACCGTAAGCATAAGGACCATCCTTCATCGGTATGGAGCTGTCATCCTCCTTGATCCGGCCTTTCATCTCGGCAAACAGCTGCTGTTGCAGTGGCTTGGTATCGGCCATGGCCGCGTCCATATAGGTGTTTTCGGCCTCCAGAACTGCGCGGATCTCCGGATCAAGGATCGAGGTGTCCTTGAACATCTGCTGCCAGTTATCGGCCCGCAGCCACGCGTAGTCGTCAATGCGGGTGATGCCGTGGCGGGTGTCGCTCAGCGGTTTCTTCTGGACCGTGGGGGCGGTGGGCAGGTTGGCAAACAGGGACTTTGAGGGTGAAGACAAGAGCAATCTCGCTTTTTTCGCATAGGCGGGGTTTGGCATAAGGCCGGTGTTGCATGAGAGATAGGCGTCAGCCCGGCACCGATCAAGCATAAATCCATGGATTGGCCATGGCCGGGAGCAGCGACATGCTGCCCCGATCACAAATGCGGGATGCACGTTTTGAGTGCTGGCTTCGCGAGAAACCAGGCAATACATTCCGCCGAATCGGTATCTGTTAGGAAATTCTATATGCGATTGATGATTTTAGGGGGTGGTTTGGCGATGGTTTTTGCGCAATCGGCCTTTGCGCTTGACGCCGCTGCCACCCGCCAGCTCAAGTCGCTGTCGCCGGCCGAGCGGCTGGAACAGCGCTGCGACATGGAGGCGATGAGCCGGATTGGCAAGGATAGCAAAACCTATTCGCCCGACAAGGTGATCGCCTATACGTTCGCCCAGACCAAGGCCGATGGCAACCGGCTGAAGGCGCCGGGCGCGGTGTTTCGCAGCAAGGGCCACTGGTATCGGCTGAAATACCAGTGCGAGACCGGCAACCAACGCCTGGACGTGAAGAATTTCAGCTATCAGGTGGGCGCCGAGGTGCCCAAGGAAAGCTGGAGCAAATATTACTTGTATAATTGACGAGCAACAAGCCGTGGGGTGACGCCTGTCACCCTTTTCACCCTGTCACCCTGGCAGTTTTGGCTTCGGTGCCGCATGGGGCGCCAGTTCGGTGAAGATCGCCTTGCCGATCAATGCCAGAGGCACGGCCAGCATGGCACCCGCCGCGCCCCAGACCCAGGTCCAGAAGATGATGGCGACGAACACGCCAAAGGCGTTGATCTCCATACGCCGTCCCATCACGGCTGGCGTCACCAGATTTTCGACCAGCGCATGGACAGTGAAGAAAGCGATGGCGGGAAGCAAGCCGAATAGCAGGCTGCTATGGGTCAGCATTCCGGCCACGGCCAGCGCAAAGGTCATGGCGGTGACGCCGAGAAAAGGCACGAAGCTGGAGAGAAAGGCGAAAAAGCCCCAGAGTACCGGCAGCGTCAGCCCGCCAACCCAGGCAATCAGCAGGGCGCAGCAGCCGACGCCCGCGTAGATTACCGAAGCGGTGGCAAAGTAGAAGCCCAGCGCCGTTTCAATCGCATTGATGCTGCGGATGGCCGAGAGCCGGCGAGCGCGGTCGCGGAAAGAGACGATCAGAGTTTTGCGGATCGACACCCTCCCGGCCAGAAATAGCACCAATGCGGCAAAGAAAATCAATGTCTGGACGATGGCGGGCGTCACCTGGCTTGCCACTGTCGAGAGAATGCCGCCGCCATTTTCCAGCATCTTGTCGAGGTTGATAGGGCCGTTGCCGCTGGCAAGCCTGTCCAGATGCAGCCAGTGAAAGCGTTGAAAATAGGGTGTGAACCGATCCATCATGGTCTGGCCAATGCTGGGGATGTCCTGCGCCAGTTCCATCAGCGGTCCTGCCAGCGTGTTGGCAATGATCGTCACCAGCGTGAAAAGCGCCGTGGTGAGCAGTACGGCGCTCATCATCGGCGGCACACCCAGTGCCTCCAGCCGGTCTGCTGCCAGACCCAGGATAAGGCCGACCACAACCGCAAGCGTCAGGGGCATCAGTATGGTGCCTGCGTAGTGCAGCGCGGCAATTGCCACAATCAGGAAGAGCCCAATCACCGCCCAGGCCTGCGCCAGTTCCAGCGCTGTCTTGCGGTGCCGGCCCAGCCGCGTTTCCGCCGGCTGCAAAATCCGCCGCTTCACCGTGTCATCCATCATGTCCGTTTACGTTCCCATCGGTGCCATCATTGTCTACGGCGATGCTGGCACCAGAAGGTGCAAAGCCGCAACATGTTATATTTACTACATAATCTTTTCAGATTGCCAACAGCTCGACCTTCGCATCGCCATTTGGCGCTATGGCTCGACGCTCTCCCAGAGAGCGCCGCTGAGGGGCGTCTTGACAAGCAATCCGTAATTAACGCGCAGAACGGGCAGTGGTTCCGCCCAGATTTTGCCTTGCTTGCGCCACTTTGGTGCGAATTGCGGGATTCAAGGGTTGTATCAATTTGGAGCAGGCGATCGGAACAGGTCGGGTCTCTGCACGATATACGCGCTAAATCACGGGTTGCAGCCGTGAGCGTCAGCCTCCTTTCGTAAAATCCACTATTATTACAGGGGTCTACGAAAAATCGGCATTTTGAGTCTGCATCCATGGAGATATGGAGGTTTTTGTAACTATCCGAAACAAAAAACCCCTGACACTGGCAGGTAACTGCTCCAAAAAAATAGAGATGCACCCAATAAAAGTGTCTGAAAAGTGTAAAAACCAAGATTTGTATTAGGGTTGGAAAAACAAAAAATGCAACTGAAAATATGTGTTTTTTGGCGCGGTTTCCAATACATTGATAGAGTAAATAATATGTACAAGGCGGATGACTATGCGTTTCATTATGGGTCGTCGAGTGTTTGTTGCTGGAGCGGCTAGTCTTTTTGCGTTGAGACCAAGTTTTGCACAGCAAGCGACCTATGATGTTATTGTCTATGGAATGACCAGCGGCGGGATTACCGCTGCCATACAGGCAAAAGTCATGGGAAGAACCGTGGCAATTGTTGGCGGCTGGCGTGAACGTCATCCCGGTGGGATGATGTCGGGCGGGCTTGGCGGCACCGATGTCGAGGCCGGCAGCGCCTTCGGCGGTCTGGCGCGCCATGTGATTTCCAGGATCAATCAAGAGGCCCAGGTGGCCGACGACCGGTTCGCCTTCGAGCCCCGGTTTGCCCAGACCGTGTTTGAAAAACTGCTGCGCGAATATGATATTCCGGTGTTTAAAAGCCGTGGTGTGCTGCGGGTCGCCAAGACCGGACCCCGGATCGATGCGATGGAAACGGTTGACCGCCAGGTGTTTAATGGCCGTGTCTTCATCGACGCCAGCTATGAAGGCGACCTGATGGCCGCGTCAGGCGTTTCCTGGACCGTTGGTCGCGAGCCGCAGGACGGCGACAATGTGCTGAACGGGTTTCGCGGAACCCGGACGGATTCCTGGGGAGAAAATCATAATTTCCAGCTGCATCGCCGTTTCGAGCGGGTGATCGGTCAGGTCGGCGTCGATCCTTTCGTCACTGAGGGCGTGGCCGCCAGCGGGCTTTTGCCAGGCATCCGTAATTATCCTTCCCCGGAAGTTGGCGCGGGCGACCGGGCTGTGCAGGCCTATAATTTCCGCATGACCATGACGCGCGATCCGGCCCGCCGGGTGGATCTGCCCTCGACACCCCCGCCGGGCTTCGATCCGACCCGTTACGAATTGCTGTTCCGCTGGATCAAGGCGCTTGGCGAACGCGGCCAGCTCGCGGACGCGGAAAACGCCGTCAAGATGCAGTTTCTTCTGCATAACGATCTTGGCAACGGCATTTTCGACATCAACAATCGCGGTGCGGTCTCTACCGATTACATCGGCGGCTCCTGGGGCTATCCGCAGGCCGATTACGGCATGCGTGAAAAGATCTGGAAAGCCCATGAGCGCTGGACGCGGGGCCTGTTCTACGCGCTGCAACATCACAAGGACGCGCGCATGCCGGGCGCTCTGCGTGATGTGTTCCTTGATTATGGACTGGACGGCCAGCATTATCAGGACCCGCATGAAAACGACGAGGCGCATTGGCCCTATCAGCTCTATGTGCGGGAAGCCCGTCGCATGGTGTCCGACCATCAGATGACCGGCCACGACGTGACCGCTGCCGACGACCAGGAATTGCGCGACAACAACACGATTTCCACTGGTTCCTACAAGCGTGATAGCCACCATACCCAGCGCATCGTCCGTACCACGGTCAACATGCTGGGTACGCCGACGCTCAGTGTCTGGAACGAGGGCAATTTCGAGGCTGAGGCTGGCGGCGCTGACCGCATCTTCACCATTCCGCTGTCGGCCATCGTGCCGCGCCGGGCGGAATGCACCAATCTGATGTCGATCTTCGCGCTCAGCGCGACCCATGAGGCCTTCGGGGCGATCCGCATGGAAATGAGCCTGATGCAAACAGGACAGTCGGCAGGTGCCGCTGCCGCGCTCGTCGCTGTCAGCCGGGCCGATATTCAGGACGTGTCCTATGATGAGCTGATTTCCAGCCTCTACGTCCCACCGGGCGCCAAGCCCTCGGTTCTGCCGCGCGATCCCAACAGCCAGGCGCTGGCTTTCAACCTTCAGAGGTCGTGAGGAAGGCCAGCGAGCCGCTCCATCGATAAAATTCTCTTGACGGCAGCACGATAGAAGCGTTTTTCCCGAAACGCTTTCTTCAAGGCAGGATGCAGCATCCCAGACCTTGGTATGAGGGCCTTGGTATCACGGCCATCTGGCTGGCAGGCGCGAGAAGAGTGTCATGGTTGTTTTGGATGTCCGCCGGATCGGTATTTACCTGTCATCACTGCTATTGGGGTCGATGCTGCTCAATGGGGCAGCAAAGCCTGCTCTTGCCGCTGCGGATGGTTTGATCGAGCCGAAACTGCATATTCATGCCGCCCCGAAAGGGTTGGTGCAGGTGGCGGTGACGCTGGATGCCTGCATGGGCAAGACCGATATGCGTATTCTCTCCACCCTGTTGGATGACAATATCAAGGCGACGATTTTCGTTACCGGTCGTTGGATACGGTCCAATCCGCAGGCCGTTGCCGTGCTGAAATCCAGACCGGACCTGTTCGAGGTGGAAAACCACGGCGAAAACCACATCCCGGCGGTGGATTATCCGACCACCGTCTATGGCATCGCTGCCGCCGGATCGCCGGAAGCTGTTGCCGAGGAAGTGACCGGCGGCGCGGACGCCATGCGGGCCGCAGGATTTTCTCCTCCGCGCTGGTACCGGGATGCCACGGCCAAATATTCCCCCTCCGCCATCGCTGAGATCAAGGCGATGGGCTACCAGATCGGCGGCTTTTCGATCAATGGCGATTCCGGTTCGCTGCTGGGCGCCAAACAGACCGAACAGCAATTTGCCCACGCCAAAAACGGTGACGTGCTGATCGCCCATATCAACCAGCCCACCCACGCGGCTGGTGAAGGTGTGGTTGCCGGTTTAAAGGCACTGAAGGCAAGGGGCGTGGTGTTTGTGCATCTGAGCGAGGCAGGCCCTGTGGAAACGGTCAAAGGCCCGCCAGTCAACTGACATTTATCCGGATATGGACGGCACCGAATTCAAAGTCAGACCAATTCCCCAGGGATCGGTCAGTCGGTGGCCTTCGGTGCCCAGGGTCACCGGAATTTCCAGCACATCCAGCGTCGCCAGGGCCTTTTGCAGCGCTTCTCCATCGTTAAACGTTAGGGAGTAATCGGCAAGCCCGGTCATTGCCGCAAGGCGAGGGCCTGCGCCCCGGCTGTTCCAGATATTGGCGGCAACATGGTGGTGGTACTGGCCGGAACCGAAGAAGCTGGCACCGGGATAGGTGGCCATTTTCTTCAAGCCCAGCACACCTTCATAAAACCGGTCTGCCTCCGGCACATTGCCGACCTGCAAATGCATATGGCCGATGCTGGAGCCTTCGGGCAGGCCGTTCCATGCCTCATCCGTGGCGCTGTCGTAAAGCTCTTGCAGGTTAAGGGGCAGGGTGGCCATGCCGACCGTACCATCGGATTGATAGGTCCATTCCTGCGGGTCGCGGTCGCGGTAGATCTCGATGCCATTGCCTTCCGGGTCGGACAGGTAGATCGCCTCACTGACCAGATGGTCGGAAGCACCGTCCAACTGAACGCCGGAATGGGCGGCATGGCGCAGCCATTGCGCCAGCGCCTGTCGGCTCGGCAAAAGAAAAGCGGTGTGGAACAGCCCGGCTGCCGTGGGCGGCGCCATGGCCGCATCGCTCCGGGTGGTCAGCGTCAGCAGCGGCGTCGTGCCCACCCCCAACACCATGCCGCTGGCTGCGCTCTCCAGCACGGCGAGGCCAATGATCTGTCGGTAGAAGCTGGAGACCATGGCCAGATCGCCAACCACCAGATGCGCCCGTCCGATATGGATCGGGCGGGTCAGGGCAAAGCTTGGGGAATGATGGGCATCCATGACGGCAGGTCCGATAGGTTGGCGCGAGGGCGCTGGGAACGTCTTGCTTCCTAGATAGAGCCTGCCTTTCGTTTCATGTACAGCGCATATACGCGAAAGATCGTTCGATAATGCTGAACAGTGGCGTTGCCATCGTTCAATCCTGACGGATTTCCAAGTTTGATCGGAATCAATGCAAGGGGGGCACAGCGCGCGCAGGTTGTTGTCGGCAAAGCGGTTCAAGACCGAAGACGCTGGCAATAGGAGGATAGAGGTCATGTACAGAAAGATCATTGTTCCCGTGGACATCGCGCAATGGGAAAAAGGCGACAAGATCCTGCGAAAAGCCCAGAGCCTGCTGGATGCTGGCGGCGAGATCGTGTTGTTGACCGTGGTCGAGCACCTGCCATCCTATCTCGCCATCGATATTCCGCATGACATCCTCGATGGAGCGGTGGAGGAGGGGCGCACGAAACTCGCCGCGCTGGCGGCTTCGGTTGGGCCTGGCGTGACGACGCAATTGCGGGTCGGTTCGCCCGCCCATGAGATTCTGGCGGTCGCGGCGGAGCAAAAGGCCGACTTGATCATTATCGCTTCGCATATCCCGGATTTTTCCAACTACCTGATCGGGGCGACTGCCGACCGCGTCGTGCGCCACGCCCGATGCGCGGTACTTGTCGACCGGTAATCGTATCCGGGAGGCGTTTCACATCTTGAGGAGATAAATCATGGACATGGATGGATATAGGCAGACGCTGCTCGGACGGCGGCTGGAACTCTCCAGCCGGTTAGGAAAAATTTCCGGTGACCTTTCGGAGCAGCGCAGCGCCGAAAGCGCCGAGCGTGCTATCGAATCGGAAAATGACGAAGTGTTGGAAAGCCTTGGGCAGGCGGGCGAAAACGAGCTGCGCGGCATCGAGGCGGCATTGGCCCGCATGGAGGCCGGTTCCTATGGACGCTGCGTGACCTGCGATGCGGCAATTGCACCCGAGCGGCTCGCCCTTTTGCCCGCCACGCCCTTTTGCCAGGACTGCGCCCCAGCCTGAACAGACGTGCAGACAGGCGCGGCTCGGCTATTGCAGCAGTGCTGCCACCGTGCCGCCCATCAGCAGCAGAAAGGCAATGACCCAGGAAATCAGCGCGCCGGGACCGCGCTTTTTGGCATCCGCATAATATTCAGCGGCATAGAGCACCCGTGCGCCTGTCCAGCACAGGCCCAGCAACCCGGCCAACTGGTCGGAAAGGTAAAAGCCGAAGAGCCAGAGCGATGGCAGGAAGAACACCAATTGCTCGGCGGTGTTCTGTTGAACCCGGTAAATCCGCTCGAAATTCTCATCGCCTGTCATCTTCGGTGCCTTGACCCCAAATTGCTGGCGCGCCCGGGCGACCTTGATGAAGAACCAGTTATAGGCGATCAGCGCCATGAACGTGGCAAGGACTGTAAAGCGCATGGATGCTTCCTGTCAGGGTGGGAGGACGGCAGTTTCACGACCGGAGCCGGGAACGGTCCGACAGCTTTATCCGCAAACGGTTTAAGCCCGGTTGATGACCGCTCCGGCCTGGGTGTTCGGCGCAGATAGTCCAGGCATCGAAACTGCAATGGTCGATCGAAGAGCGGCAATGGGCGGTCTTGCCAACACGATAGAGTTGACGCATCATGATCACTCCAGGTTGCGGCGTGTGGCCGTCATAGACATAAAATTGACCGGATCGTCAGGCTGATCAGGCTTATATGAAGACGATGAGACAGGCGACATTATCTGGCAATCATTCTCGATTATGCTGTCGGCAGATATTTTAATTTCTTGGGTTGATCATCACGATGGAAGAGTTCCGCTTCGGGCGACACTATGATTTTCACGAATTGCTGGCCGATGGCATTGTGCATGGTGTCGGCGTGGTGTTTGCGCTGGTTGGTGTCACGGCGCTGATTTTCTATGCCACGGTGTTTACCAGCTTTGGCGAGATTGCCGCCAGCTGGATCTATGGCCTTGGCCTGGTATTGGCGCTGGGCTGTTCCTTCACCTACAATATGTGGCCGCGCTCGACCTTCAAGACCTATCTGCGGCGGCTGGATCATTCGGCGATTTTCGTGCTGATCGCCGCAACCTATACACCCTTTCTGGAACGCGGCGCCGATGAACCGGCCATTCTTTGTCTGTTGATCGGCATCTGGCTGACGGCGATAACAGGTATCTTCCTGAAATGCCGCTATCCTGGCCGCTACGACCGATTGGCCATCCTGCTGTATCTGGCCATGGGATGGAGCGGTGTGCTGGCGCTGGAGCCGATTTCTGAGCGGCTGCCACCTGTCACCATGGTGCTGATCTTCATCGGCGGCATTCTTTATTCCGCAGGGGTGATCTTTCACGTCTGGGAGAGACTGCGGTTTCAAAATGCCATCTGGCACGGTTTCGTGGTGGCGGCGGCTGCCGTGCATTATTCCGCCGTGGTCACCGCCATCGGGTCTTGAGGCGGCGCGGCTGTATAGCCGAGAAAGTCAGAGTTGGCGATATCATGTTGGCCTCTCGGAGATCAGCCCTTTCGTCGCGCTTCGGCAATGCGCCAGTCCCTCAGGCGATACCTGAAAAGTCGATCAGTTTCTTCATGCTTATCTCGAGCTTCCTCGGCCCCTTTCGCTGGACGAGGCCGTTTTTTTCCAGCAGCGCAAAAGTGCGTGACACTGCTTCTACCGAGGTCCCAAGATAGTCCGCAATATCGTAGCGCAACATCGGAAGCGATAAGGTCGAGCTTTCACTGTCGAAATAGCGATCGTGTTCCGAACAATCTACTAGAAACGCAGCTAAGCGCTGTGGCAGCTCCAATTGTCCGATTGTGATGGTGTGTCGTTGTGCGGTACGAATTTCGTGGACCGCCTTGACGAAGAAACCCTGCTGAATCCTCGGATGTTCCAGAAGGAATTTCTCCAGCTTGCGGAACGGAAAGCGGTATACGGAGCAGGGTGTTACCGCCTCTGACGAGTTAACGTACAGTCCCTTTTCCGCCAGACCAAAGATATCGCCTGGCCAGTAAAACGCCACTATCTGCCGTTGACCATCCTTCAGCGAGTGACAGGCCTGAACGACTCCCTCGATAAGCAAATAGAGGAAATCTGCGGGTTCACTTTGCGACAATATCTCTAATTTCGCCGTGCGATACTCTATGATTTCTCCCAGTCGCCCAAGTTCGTACTGTTCATCTGGGCTTAGGACGATATGTTCCGCGTTCTCATCTCGCTGCGGCGACCATACAGGCGTTGCTCTGATCTGGAGTGGCGGTCGGCTAGCGGGCGAAGAAAGGCTCATGTGTTACATTCTTGCAAGGAGGAAAATTAGAACTGATTTTTATCACTGTTTAGGAACGTCTAAAGAATAATTTTCGCTGGTACGGCGCTGCATGATCGAACGATTCATTGTGGAAGCCAACACTAACCATTTCCGAAAAAACAATTCCAAAGAGAATAACGCGGGTAGTTTCTTGACGTTTCTTTACATTTTCGGAAGAAGAGCGAAAATTTGCAAAATTCGATACCACATTGCGGAAAATCTCGACGCAAGATCGACCTTTCACTGTGATATCAGCCTTTATCCGAGCTCAGATCCTTTACAACAGCGTCCGCCCATATCGCAAGGACGATGTTTACTCCGCAAAAGCTACATCAAGGCTTGGGCTATTGTTTTTGGTTCAGTCAAATGACTGTCATATGCCAAAGGTTGAATTTGATCCGTTCTTCCATTTCGAGTTGGGGTATTGACCCGTTGTGGAAAGGCCCTTGTCGGGAGCGCCATACGAGGGGTCATTGAAGACGACAAATCCTATTTCCGTGCATGGTTTTCTGCGTTAGGACTGTGCGTATCCTATGTAAGTTTCAGGGCTTCTCATGACCACACAGCACGTCATCCGCGACGCAACCGAAGCGGACCTTGCCGCCATTGTCGAGATTTACAACCACGCCGTCGAGCATACGACCGCCATCTGGAACGAGGCGCTGATTGATGTCGACAATCGCCGTGCCTGGCTGGAACTGCGCCGGGCCAGAGGCTTTCCGGTCCTTGTCGCTGAGGTGGATGGTCGTGTTGCGGGCTATGCGTCCTATGGCGATTGGCGGTCCTTCGATGGCTATCGCCATACGGTTGAGCACTCTGTCTATATCGACAAGGACCATCGTGGCGCAGGGCTTGGCAAGGCGCTGATGCTGGCGTTGATCGAGCGCGCCAAGGCCGGAAATGTGCATGTGATGATCGCCGCCATCGAGGCCGGAAACGCGGCCTCGATTGCCCTGCACGAAAAGCTCGGCTTCCATCTGGTCGGCATACACCGCGAGGTCGGCACCAAATTCGGCCGCTGGCTGGATCTGGCGGCGATGGAACTGATGATTGCGCGTTGACTACTCGATCCTGGCCCGTACCATCTCACCGCGAATGGTAATGGCGGGGTGGGCGCCCGGCGTATTGGGCAGGGCGCTGTCGATATAGGAGGCGGTGGCCTCGACCAGATAGCTGATCGATGTGGGGGTGAGGAAGCGCAGGGTGGCGTCCATCATCCGGCCAGACAGCAGGATGGTTTCGTCCTTGCTGATGGTCTTGAAGAACGCCTGCACCCGCAGCGCCGCGCCTGAAACATCCAGCGTACTGGCATGGCCGTCCAGGGTGAAATCCCCAGCATCGGCCCGCACATTGACGGTGGAAAAATCGCCATCAAGGCCGATGCGGGCGGCCTTCTGGCGGATCAGCACGGCAGATTGAGGGCGCAGATTGGCCTTGAGCTTTATGGTGCAATCCGACCAATCGAAATAGCGCGACATGTCGGCGACATCGACAACCAGTGTATCGTTGTCGATATGCATCCGGCCACTGTCGGAGCAGTCGCGGGCATGCCAGCCAGATTGCCAGAGCGAGCCCCAGCCGTCACGCTCGCCTGTCAGGGTGGCCGTCAGCGGCCTTTCTGGATCGGTGGTTACGGAAATCAGGCTGGCGGCGCCATCGACGCGCAGTTTGGAGATGGCGGACAGGTCAAGTGGCATACCAATCGGCACATCGTGCCGCCATAGCGCCATGGCCCGATCCATGGCGGCGATGCAAACAAGTCCTGCGGCAATGCCAAGTACGATCACACGTTTTTTCATGGGTCTTCACTCCAATGGGTTGCGATGCGCCAATCTTTGCCAAAGGAGGTCGTGCTGCGACCTGAAACACGTTTCGGGTCGTCGCCGATCATGATCGGGGGTATAAGTGCCACTGAAACTCATTACGCACTCGCTCAAAAATCCTTGTTCCATGGTCTTCGCCCCATGATCTTCCTGCCGATTTCCTTTTTCGTCGCCCTGCTGCTTGTGACCCTGTTGATCCGTATGCTGCGGCAGGAGGACGCCCCGGCCTCCGCGAGGCCTTTCCTGCTGCTGCTGGCGGTGATGGCGGTCCAATCGGTTCTGGTCGGCTTGCGCTGGGGCTATGGCATGATGCTGGTCATGCCGGCCATGTCGGTTCTCGGAACGGTCATCCCGCCTTTGAGCTTTCTGGCCTTTCGCAGCCTGACCTCGAGCCGTGCGGATCGGCAGGATCGTGGTTTCTCGCATATTGATTGGCTGCATGCCCTGCCGGCTGTCATCGTGCTGGTGCTGAACGGCGTCGGCGGTGGGCCAATCGATGCCATCATCATCCTCACCTTCCTGGCCTATGGACTGGCGCTGCTCTGGCTGGCGCGGCTGGGGCCGGATGGGCTGACGGCCTCGCGTCTGGACGGGGCGCTTCGGTCCTACCGTGCCCTGCAATGCATGGCAGCCTCGCTGCTGGCCTCGGCGGTTGCCGATGTCGTCATCAGCCTCGATTTTGCCTTTGGCGGTGGCCGTCATGCGGCAACTATTGTTTCGGCTTTCATGACCATGATCCTTCTGGCACTTGGCTTTGCTGCATCACTGGCCGAAAGTGGCGCTTCTTCAGATGAGGAAGACCCTTCAGTTGACAATGGGCGCGAAGAGGAGCGGGCTGGCGACAAGCCGGTGCCGAGACCCGCGAGCGAGGAGGACGCGCGGATTGCCAGCGCGCTGGCGGCGATGATGGTGGAAAAACAGCTCTACAAGGATGTGGACCTTAACCTTGGCCGGCTGGCGCGTCGCCTGGGCCTTCCCGCCAGATCCGTGTCGAATGCCGTCAACCGGGTGCATGGCATGAGTGTTTCGCAGTATGTCAATAATCACCGCGTAACAGAGGCCTGCCAACTGCTGCGACAGAGCGATGAGCCGATTACCAGCATCGTCTTTGAGGCCGGTTTTATGACCAAGTCCAATTTCAATCGAGAGTTTCTGCGGGTCACGGGACAAAGTCCCAGTGCCTGGCGACGGCAGGAGACGATTGCATAAGAGTGTGTATAGTCGCGCTAGAGTTTGTCAGGGAAAAGTGGAAACCGGTTTTCTCGACAAGACAAACGAAAACAAAAGCCTCTAGGCAAAGCCAACCAAAGGCTATTCGCCGGGATCGGGCTGATATCAGCAATCACAAAGCAAAATTCCGCAAGCCTTATGAGGCCCACGGAATTGAGGTCTGACTATCGAATGGCATGAATACCAATTCGAAGATGCTCACGCATCTTCGAGACTTGGTATTACTTGGCGCGGCGGCGGCGCTGCCCCAGGCCCATTTCCTTGGCGAGGCGCGAGCGGGCTTCCGCATAGGCGGGCGCAACCATCGGGTAATCGACGGGAAGATCCCACTTTTCGCGATACTCTTCCGGGCTCAATGTGTGATGGGTCATCAAGTGACGCTTCAGCGACTTGAACGAGCCACCACATTCCAGGCAGATGATCTGATCGCCCTGAATCGACTTGCGAACGGCGACGGCAGGCTTCTGCTTTTCGACCACGGATACCACTGGCACCGGTGAGGATGTATTGGACAATGCAGTATGCACATCCGAAATCAGGTGGCTGATGTCCCCGATTGGTACAACATGGTTGCTGACATACGCTGCAACGATATCTGCCGTCAGTTCGACCAGAAGATCGTTTCCTGACGATCCAAATGCCGTTTCACTCATTTTTTTCTCCTGTCATATGTCTGCCTGACGGTTCGTTTGCCACCCACCGCCGACACTGAATTCAAACCAGTTCGACTGGTTTGCGTGATACCCCCACATAAAATCCACTGCCAGCCAGCCAGGATGGCAGTGTTATATTAGATATTTACGCCATTAACCCAAAACTAGTCTCCAAATTCATTGTCCGCCTTTGGTCTACAACCCGGGCGGTTGTATCGGCTAAATACATGCTGCTTTTGAACTAGATCGAAATTGAAAACGGTTCAGTGATCCAAATAGTCCTTTTAATGAATTATCAACATCGGGAAAAATGTCCAGTTCCTATTTATCCTAATTCTTGTGCGTGAAAGAATGTAGATCAGATCAAATATGAATGGCACTCTGCTCTTATGATACTTTTAGAACGGTCTCATTCATAATTTGTTAACTAAGTCCTTCTTGCCGTTGCCAATACCGTTGCTCATTTCATCGAGTACGGTCGCCTGGGCCAGAGGGTATCCGACATGCCGCGCAGCTTTTGCCAGCAGATGGGCAGAGACCGGCGCTGTCAGTACAAAGAAGAAAAACCCGCAAAAGGCCCGTGCAAAAACCGACAAATCTGCGGAATTGACGCCAATTGCCAGTAACAGCAGGCCCGATCCCACCGTTCCGGCCTTGGAGGCTGCATGCATGCGGGTGAACAGGTCCGGCAAGCGGTTAAGACCGATTGCAGCAATCACCGCAAAAAAAGAACCGCCCAGAATCAATACAGATGTTAAAATCGCAGCCGCCATTTCCATTAATCTGTTTCCTTTTGGGACATGTGCTTATTTGTACCACTCCGCTTGCGCCTGCGCTCCATTCGAGACTTTTCCACAGCTAATTGTTCGGCTGCCGCCCGAATTGCCGGCTCGGTTTCCGGTGTTTCGCCAATCACGCCCCGCACAAGGATGAATCGCGCAAAGGCAATGGTTGTCAGAAACCCGACCAGGCCGAGTGAAATAGCGATATCCATGTAGAGCACATAGCCCGACTTGATCGCGAAGACGGCAATAAAGCCGATGACGATGCCGACCAGCATGTCCAGCGCGATCACCCGGTCGGGCAGGGTCGGGCCACGCATCACCCGGTAGACGGTCAGGAGAAAGGCGATGGCCAGCAACAGCAGCCCGCCATTGCAGGCATGGTGGACGAGGAGTTGCGCGGCTGTCATGTCTGAAGGTGTCATTGGAACGCCTCGCGGATCTTGCGCTCGAATCCCTCGGCAATGTCGCGCCGGGCCGCATCCGGATCGCTGCAATCGAGCGCATGGACATAGAGGATCTTTCGGTCCTCAGATACATCCACCGACAGGGTGCCGGGCGTCAGCGTGATGAGATTGGCCAGCAGGGTGATTTCGAAATCGCGCTCGACGCTGAGCGGAAAGGCAAAAATGCCGGGCTTGATATCGAGCCCTGGCGAAAGCACCATGATCGTTACCTTCCAGGCGGATTTGGCCAGTTCGCTGAGAAACAGCAGCAGCAGGGACAGGATGCGCCACGTTCTGTTGAGATAGGAGACGCCACCGATCTGCTCCCGCAGCAACCCGACCACCGCCAGCGACAGCACGAAGCCAAACAGAAGATTATGCAGGCTGGCGCTGCCGGTGACCGCCACCCAGATGATGGCCATCAGCAGGTTGAGGATCAACAGCCTCATGGGCGCGCCTCCGTGGGAAAGACCGAGGTGATATAGGCCGATGGATCGACAAGCCCGACTGCGGCGTCCTGCGAGAGTGCAATCAGCTTTTCAGGAAACAGCCCGAACCAGACGATGAAACCGGCCAGCAGCACGATCGGGGCAAGGGCTGAGAGCGTTGGCGCGGTAAGGATCTCTGGTCCGGCCTGGTTGGTGTTCCCCTCTGATTCGCCCTTGGCTGGCTGGGTGCGCCAGAAGGCCAGCAGGAAGACCCGGGCCAGCGCAATCGTGGTCAGGAAGCCGGACAACAGGATTGCGCCAGCCATCCACCAGGCGCCGATATCCAGTGCCGCCTTCAGCAGCATGACCTTTGGCCAGAATCCGGAAAACGGCGGCAGGCCACTTGCAGCGAAAAACAGCGCCAGCGCCAGAAAGGAAAAGCCCGGTGCTGCTTTATAGAGACCGGACATGTCTTGTAATGCAAAACTACCAGTCATCCGCCCGGCCTGGCCTACCACCAGATACAACGCCGCCATCAGCATGATTGAGTGCATGGCATAGAAGATCGTTGCGCTGATGCCCTGTACGGCGCCAATGGCGATACCGGCCAGCATGATGCCGATGCCGGAAATGACGATAAAGCCCATCAGCCGGCGGATGTCAGACTGGCCGAGGGCACCTACGGCACCCAGAATCATGGTGGCGGCGGCAATCACCCCCAGCACCAGGCTCAGCGCCTCGCGCTCAATCGGAAACAGCATCACCACGACCCGCAGCAGGCTGTAAATGCCGACCTTGGTCAGCAGGGCGGCAAACAGCGCCGACACCACGATGCGTGGCGTGTGATAGGAGGCAGGCAACCAGAAATTCAGCGGAAAGGCAGCGGCTTTCATGGCAAAGGCCAGGGCAAACAGCGTGGTCAGCGTCATCAGCGGGGCGGTATCGCGCAAACCATCGGCCTTGCGGGCGATATCGGCCATGTTGAGCGTGCCGAAACTGGCATAGAGAAAACCGATGGTGATCAGAAACAGCGTGGTGGCGATCAGGTTGAGCACCGCATATTTCAGTGCCCCGTCGATCTGTTCGCGCTCGGAGCCGAGGATCAGCATGCCGAAAGACGAGATCAGCAGCACTTCGAACCAGACATAGAGGTTGAAGATATCGCCTGTCAGAAAGGCGCCGGACACCCCGGCCATCAGCACCAGAAGAAACGGATAGAAACCATAGCGGCGACCGGAGGTATTGACATCCGTCAGTCCATAGACGCCGCAGGCCAAGGCGACGATGGCAGACGCCAGGGCAAACAGCGCCCCGACGATATCGACAGTGAAGGCAATGCCGAAGGGCGGCATCCAGCGGCCCATCATCACCGTCAGCGGGCCATTCTGCACCACCTGAACCAGCAGTGCCAGATCGATCAGTACCAGCAGCACCAGGGTGGGAAGGGCAATCATCGGCTGAAGGCGGGTGCGATCACGCAGCATCAAGGCCACGGCCCCACCGGCGAGACACAGGGCCACCGGCAGGATCGGCAGCCACTGCGCAGGCGTGGTCGGCGCCTGCACATAAGCGGCGGCCAGGGCGGCATTTAGAGCCTCGGCATTGGTGGTTGAAACGGCCATGCGGTTGTTTTGGTCTTTCGGTTTAAAGCATTGGTGTTGCTGGGAAATCCTCAGTACTCAAGCGGCGGCAAGGGCGGATTTGTCGGTTCGGCCAACCGCATGTCGTCGGTATCGTCGGTATCGAGGTCCTGGTAGGCGCGGTAGGACAGCACCAGCAGGAAGGCGAAGAACGAGAAGGAAATCACGATGGCCGTCAGGATCAATGCCTGCGGTAGCGGATTGGCGGCGGCCATGCTCAGGACCTCCTCACCCTTCATCATGATTGGCGGCACTTCGCGGGTCAGGCGTCCGGCGGTAAACAGGCCGAGATTGACGGCATTGCCGAGCAATACGATGCCGAGCAGCACCCGCACGATATGGCGTGACATGATCAGGTAAAAGGCGGTCGTGGCAAACAGGCCGACCAGCAGGGAAAAAATTGCTTCCATCAGTCATTCTCCCTTTCGCCCAGCGCCAGCGCAATCGAGGTGATCGCCCCGACCACCACCAGATAGACGCCTATATCGAAGCTGGTGACGGTGGCGACCGGCACATCGACGCCGAAGATATGCGGGGTGATCCACAGCCCGGTCATGAACGGCACACCGACAAAGGCCGAGACAAAGCCGGACAGGCAGGCCATCAGCAGGCCGAAGCCCGCCACCGACAGCGGATGGACATAAAGGGCGCGGCGCACGGCCTGCACGCCGAAGGCCATGGCGTAGATGGCAAAGCCGGAGGCGGCA
The DNA here is from genome assembly GCF_000016285.1 of Allorhizobium ampelinum S4. NCBI lineage: Bacteria > Pseudomonadati > Pseudomonadota > Alphaproteobacteria > Hyphomicrobiales > Rhizobiaceae > Gillisella > Gillisella ampelina. Next base: position 1,077,239 of record NC_011989.1, read on the forward strand.
ATCAACCCGCCGATAAAGCCGCCGCCCGGCTCGTTATGACCGCGCAGCAATACGAAAACCGAAAACAGCAGCATCAGCGCAGTAACGACGGGAGCAACGGTGCGAAAGATCAAGCTGTTCATGAGCGCTCTCCCACCTCATGGCTTTCATGCCCCACCCCGGACGGCGAAGCCGTTGGCTTGGGCGCGCGCAGCCGGATCAGCGCCAGAATGGCAAGCCCGGTGATCATCACCACGGCAATTTCGCCCATGGTATCGACGCCGCGGAAGTCGACGATGATAACGTTCACCACATTGGCCCCATGGGCGATGACCTTGGAATAGCTGTTGAAGAATTCCGTCAGGGTCGGGTCGAAGGGGATTTGCGTCACCTTCAGCAGCATCAGCGTCAGGCCGGTCCCGGCGGCAAGCGCCACCGTGCCGTCCAGCAGGATCTGGGGTAGGGGCCGATGATCGGCGGGATGCAGTTTCAGCCGCGTCATCACCAGCGCCAGGATCACCACCGAAAGCGTCTCGATCATGAACTGAGTAAAGGACAGGTCCGGCGCGCCAAACAGCAGGAAGATCACCGAGATCGCAAAGCCCTGGATGCCGAGCGCGACGATGGCATCCAGCCGGTTGGCAGCCCGCAATACGCCGTAAAGACCGGCCACCGCGATCAGCAGGAAAGCAGCTTCATGCAACTCGATCCGCTCCGGCAGCACCGGCCAGGACGGCGCCTCGCCAAACAGCATCATCGGCACCAGGAAAGCTGCGGCAATGGCGATCAGCGTCACCGTGACATAGACATCCAGCCGCCCGCCATGCAGCACATTGGTGATGCGGAAGCAGAGCCGCACCAATCCGGCCATCAGGTGGTCGAAGCCCTGATCGGGGCCGGGACCGAGCGTCTCCAACAGGCTCGCCACCAGATTGCGCAGCCTGTCGAGCAGCATGAACAGCACCAGGCCGATGGCGATGGTCAAAAGCGACAGGGCAAGCGGCACGCCGATATGCGGGATAAGGCCGATGGAGACCGTCACCGTTCTGCCGGTGACAGCGCTAACCATTGGCGATGAAATCGCCTGGTGAAACAGTCCGGAAAACACCGCAGCCCCCAGTCCGGTCAAGGCCAGCCCCAACGGCCCCAGCCACAGCAAAGCGGGGCCGTCATGGGCGGGTTTCTGGCTGGTCGCCACGCGCCCCAGAAACGGTTTGAAGGCCAGCGCCAACCCGACGACCATCATCAGCGCATTGCCGATCACGGCGATGGCGGTAAACAGCAGGGCGCGAAGATTGCCCCCTGCCAGCGCCTCATAGATTTCTTCCTTGGCGAGAAAGCCGAACAGCGGCGGCAGTCCGGCCATGGACAGCCCGGCCAGCAGCGCTGTGGCAAAAGTAATAGGCATGGCCCGCGCCAACCCGCCAAGTCTGGTCAGGTCGCGGCTGCCCGCTTCGTGGTCGAGAACACCGGCCACCATGAACAGCGCGCCTTTAAATAGCGAATGGGCGACCAGATAAAGCACGGCTGCCGACAGCGCGTGCGGTGAGCCGAAGCCGGTCAGCATCACCATCAACCCGAGCGAGGCGACTGTGGTATAGGCCAGCATCAGCTTCAGATCGGTCTGGCGCACGGCGACGACGGAACCGACGATCAGCGTGACGCCGCCAAAAAACGGCAGCAATATTTCCCAGGCCGGTGTGGAGCCCAGCACCGGCTGCAAGCGCATCAGCAGGTAGACCCCGGCTTTGACCATGGTGGCCGAGTGCAGATAGGCCGAGACGGGTGTCGGCGCTTCCATGGCGTTGGGCAGCCAGACATGGAAGGGAAATTGCGCCGATTTGGTAAACGCCCCACCCAGAACCAGCAGCAGGATCGCCAGGTAGAAGGGGCTGGCGGTGACCATATTGTTGCTATGCATCAGCATCGACAATTGCGTGACGCCCGACACGTTCCACAGCAGGATCAAACCGGCCAGCAGCAAAAGGCCGCCGCCGCCGGTGATCACCAGCGCTTGCAGCGCGGCACGGCGCGCAGCCGGGCGTTCATGGTTGAAACCGATCAGCAGGAAGGAGGTGATTGAGGTCAGTTCCCAATAGATGAACAGCATCAGGAAACTGTCTGACATCACCACGCCCAGCATGGCGCCCATGAACAACAGCAGGAAGGACAGAAACCGGCCCTGCTGCGGATGACCCTTCATATAGCCGCCGGCATAGAGCACGATCAGCGTGCCGATGCCGGTAATCAGCAGCGCGAAAGTGAGGGACAATCCGTCGAGAAACCAGGAAAAGCTGACATTGTAGCTCGGCACCCAGGCATAGCCGCCCGTCACTTCCTCGCCATTGGCGATTTCCGGCAGGAAGCCGAGGAAATGCACGAAGGATAATAGCGGCAGAAGCGCCAGAACCCAGGCCGCCCGGCTTCCAAGCCGCCGTACCAGCCAGGGCGCCAGACAGGCACCCAGAAATGGCAGGACCAAAGCCAGCAGCGTCATACCGGCGGCATCAGCGATCATCTTGTCTCCTGTTGTCTGCGACCGACGAGCAGCCTCCCGGTTTGTGCGGCGCTGATTCTGTCCTGATTTGGCCCGTTTCTGCCTGATTTGGCGGTTGCCTGGCGAATATAAGGATTTCAACCGGAACGACCACCCCAAATCGGCGTCGTCAGTCTTCTACCCGATCTGGAAGGTGCTCACGCATTCATGGCGTGAGGACCTTGCAAAACGTTCCCATTCAATTGAGGCTCGAGATATTCACAAATACGACAGGATGAACCATCGTTGGAAAAGCTGGCGACACGTACTGTGGTTTGGCTCGCCCTTGTCTGATTGTCGCCTGTCTGATCGTCGCCTGTCTGACTTGGTCGTCCGACTTGCAGCACCGGGACAAAACACTATCTATAGGGTCAACTCCGAACAGGATAGCGAAACGAGGAGGTCTCATGAGCGAGGACAGCATCGACAGCCGTGAAAAGCCCGCAGCAGCGCGCAGCGAGGCCGAGTGGCGTGAACAATTGACGCCGGACCAATATCGGATCCTGCGCGAACACGGCACGGAGCGGGCCTTTACCGGTCCTTACTGGGATAATTTCGAGCCGGGCCTTTACCGCTGCGCCGGGTGCGACACGCCGCTATTTTACTCCGATACCAAATTCGATGCAGGTTGCGGCTGGCCGAGCTATTTCGAGCCAGTCAAGCCTGACGCCGTCACCGAACATCGCGATACGGCTTATGGCATGGTGCGCACCGAAATCCGCTGCGCCACTTGCGGTGGTCACCTTGGCCATGTGTTTCCCGATGGTCCCAAGCCGACCGGCCTGCGCTATTGCATCAATGGTCATTCCATGGTGTTCGAGCAAAAGCCCTGAGACAATTCGTTGCGAGATGAATGTCATGTCGCATAAGCGCATTGCGTTCGAGCAAAAGCGCCTATGCAAGATACCGATGTTTGATCGTGCCGCGTATCAACAGTATGCGCGGCACGTGTGCATATTGGACTTGTTTCCATAAAATCCCCCTGAATTAGCTGGGGCAAACTCACAGTGGCGTGGAAAATAATCCTGAATGTTCCTGTGGGTTTCAATAAAAATACCAATTAAAACAATCAATCGAATTTTTGGAGTGTGAAAGAACGTTCACAGTGATTGCAGATGTTGATATGAATAAAATCCTATCAAGGGAGACGTTATCATGTCAGCAATGCCGCTTGAACATCCTGTCCCGGTCAAAGCCTCCAGCCGGGTTCTGTGCCATTCCGTTGCCAGGGTTACGGAGGAAATATTTGTGGTTTTTCAGAGCCCGGGTCTCATAAATGCCGGGCGCCGCCGTCAGCGCTGCCATATCCGCCAGATCGCCATGTATCTCTGCCATGTGGTGCTGAGCCTGCCACAGCAGGAAATCGCCCGCGCTTTCGGCTATGACCGAAGCACGGTATCCCATGCCTGCCATGTCATTGAGGATCGGCGCGAAAATGCCGCCCTCGACCAGTTTCTCGGCGTTTTGGAACGGGTCGTCGCGGTGCTGTCGACGGTGGCCAAGGATGGGCGCGATGCGTAAGCCCACAGCTCATTCGCCGCAAAATCCGGCATCCGCCATCAAGCCGCTGCTGCGGCTGTTGCGGCTGGCAAGCCGCGGTGTGTTGTTGGAGCCAGCCGGTCCCGGCGAAACCGCGCTGCTGCGGCCCCAGGATGGCGTACTGCTGGGCCGCGTACCCGATGCGCTGTTGCACAAGGCGCTGGCGGATGGTCTGGTTCGGCGCAAAGGCAATGCGCTCGCCGCGACCGGCGAGGCGGAAAGCTTCCTCAAACGAGCCATGGCCGAGCGTGAAGACGAGATCTTTGCAGGCCAGCATGGGGAGAGGGCGACCGAGACCCTGGTGGAGTCGGATGGCAGCCGCTCCACCGTCCGGCGCAATCTTGATGACCAGCCTTTTTCGACGGTGGCCCGGCTGCGGGACCGGACTGGCAAGCCCTATCTGCCACCGGAAGCGGTTGCCGCCGGGGAGCGGCTGGCAGCGGATTTCGAGCGCGGTCATTTACAGCCACGCATCACCGCATCCTTTGAGCCGCGCCTGGCGCAAAAGCACAAAGGCGCCCGGCCATCCGGGCCGGATCTGACCGACAGCGCGCTTGCCGCACGGCTGCGGGTCGGTGAGGCACTGACGGCTTTAGGGCCGGAGTTGTCAGGCGTCGCTCTTGATATCTGCTGTTTTGCCAAGGGTCTTGAAGCCGTAGAGCGAGAGCGCCAATGGCCGGCCCGCTCGGCCAAACTGATGTTGCGGACAGCACTTCTGGCGCTGGCCCGTCACTATACACCACCACCGGCAAGGACAGCGTCCGGCCTTCGCCATTGGGGGCAAAGCGATTATCGTCCGCCTATCTCAAGGCCTTAAACACTTGAGATAGCCGGAATTTGTTCAAAGCCAGGATGCCTCAACATCTCCATGGCTTATCAAGCGGCTCCGCCACCGGGCTTATTAAGCGGCTCCGCCGCCGGGCAGATCGAGTTGATTGATGAACTGATCAGCGAAGTAGCTGAGGTTGCCATCATAGTTCTTCAACTGGGCCAGCAGGTCTTCATCCGACATGTCGGTATCGCTGTCATCGCTGCTGTCGGTGGATGACGATGCGGTGGCGCTATCGGTGTCCTCTGTCGAGGAGGTCGACGACGTGGAGGTCTGCGTCGAGCTAGCGCCCGTCGAAGCGCCGGCGGACGGCACTGCGAACACCTGCGACAGGAGATCGTCTTCAACAGTGGCGGCATCCGTGCCCGATGCGCTGGCTGTGGTCGATTGCGACTCAGTGCTTGTCGATGTCGATGAACCGGCGGTGACCTCTTCGTCTTTTTCCTCGTCCGAGCTGGTGCTGCTGGCAGCTGTTGCCGAGGTCAGCTGGGACAGCCAAGCCTCGAACGACGCGGACGGATCGGTCGACACGCTGCCGCTTGTGTCGCTCTCATCCGTCTCCTCGGTGCTATCGCTACCGAAGAGCGCGTTGAGCAGTGTATCATCGCTACTGCTGCCGCTGCTGCTGCCGCCCGACAGAGAATCGAACAGACCACCGCTGCCGCTGCTGGATTTTTGCTTTGATGAACTCGATGTATAGGTAGATTGCGATGCATTGCTGCTAGAAACTTGCATGGACCTCTCTCCGTGTGCGACCGTGCCATTCTGCGTCTGTCCTGAAACCGGGTCTGGTCGATGGCCGGTTACGCAACCACTGAAAATGCGACCGCCTCACTTTGGCCGGAGATAATTGCCGGCGCTGGGCGCATGATCGGTGAAGATATGATCAGTCAAGACTGGAAACGCCTGCTGCAAAAAGCCGTATCCTGGACCGGTGGCATTCCAAAATGCAGCGCAGCGGGCGTTAGCCCCGTCGCATTCATGACGGCGTCATGCCGTGCAAGTGAATAGCTATAACTTATAACCTGTTGCCTTGCGCCAAGCTGATCATTCGCATCTCTGCGTTGAGAAAATCTGCCCTGATTTAGAGCTTTTCTTAGGAGGAGCGGAAGCCGATTTTCGATGACATACAATCGAAAACAAGAATAGCTAGAGTCTGTCTGGTTCAATATGAACCTGACAGACTCTAGCGTCGCGCGTTGGGCACCCTCTCACCCCGCCTCCGCTTTGCTTAGGAGCGACCTTTTCCTTCCGGGCTTCGTCGCTCTGGCGCGACCGACCCTTGATACGGGCCCTGTCCGACATGTTTGAGTTCGCCATTTGTTGCCGAAGTTTAATCCTTGCGCTGATTGACACCCTTCGATCCCTCAGATTATCGGTACTTAAGAGCACTTATAAATTTGCCGTCGCCCAGAACCGGATTTACATTTTTTAACGTTTTGGAAGAATTGGATAAAATCAGGTTGATGCGTTTTGGCCGGAGACAGAAATTCCAGCGGTTCACACTGCTGAAGGAAGGATCATAGTGTCGCGTAAACTGTTCGCAGTCGTTGTCATCGTCGTTCTGGTGCTTGCCGCCGTTGGCTTCACTCTGTTCAAGCGTTCCGAGGCCAATCCGACCGATGGGCTGCTGCTGGCGGCGGTCAAACGGGGAGATGTGGAGGAAACGGTGCTTGCCACGGGCATCTTCAAGCCGTCCCGGCTGGTTGCTGTCGGTGCCCAGGTGTCCGGCCGTATCACGGCCCTGCATGTGAAAGTTGGCGACACGATCAAGAAGGACAGCCTGGTCGCCGAGATCGACTCGGTCACCCAGGTCAACGACCTGCGTACCTCGAAAGCCTCGCTGGCCGATATCAAGGCCCAGAAGGAAGAGGCCGAGGCGACCCTGGTCAGCGCCGAACTGGCATTGGTGCGCCAGCAGAATTTGCGGGCCAGCAATTCCGGCACCCAGGCCGATCTTGAAAGCGCGGTTGCCACCCGCGACAAGACCAAGGCGCAGATCGACAGCCTTCAGGCGCAGATCGTCAAGGCTGAAGTCGCCGTGGAAACCTCCGAGGCCGATCTCGGCTATACCCGCATCACCGCGCCCATGGATGGCACGGTTCTGGCCGTGGTCAACCAGCAGGGCCAGACCGTCAATGCCACGCAATCGGCACCCACCATCGTTATCCTGGGCGATCTGAACCAGATGATCGTGCGGGCGGAAATCTCCGAGGCCGATGTGGTCAATGTCAGGCCGGGGCAGGCGGTCTATTTCAACATTCTCGGCCAGCCTTCCGTCCGCCATGAGTCGGTGCTGAAATCCATCGAGCCCGCGCCGGAATCGATCACCAGTGATAGCAGCGTCTCGACTTCGTCCAGTTCCAGCTCGTCCAGCAGTTCCTCCAGCACATCATCTTCGGCCATCTATTATAACGGCATCCTGGACGTCGATAATTCTGATGGGCGGTTTCGCACCTATATGACGGCGGAAGTGCATGTCGTGCTTGGCGCGGCGAAGAATGTGCTGACGGTGCCGGCCTCGGCACTCGGCTCCGGCGTCAAGACCGGCAAGGCCAGTCTGCGGGTCGTGGGCGCCGATAATACGATTGTCACTCGACCGGTGGAAATCGGCCTGAATGACGGGGTCAATGCCGAGGTGAAATCGGGCTTGAGCGAAGGGGAGAAGATCGTTATCGGCCAAGCCGATCCTTCCGCCAGATCGGCACCTGGGGGCTTTGGGCCGCCGCCCGGGGGGATGTGATTCATGGCCCTGCTTGAGCTGAAGAATCTCACCCGTATCTATCGCTCCGGGGAGCAGGATGTCGCCGTCCTCAAGAGTGTCAATCTCAGCATCAATCGCGGCGAAATGGTCTCGATCATCGGGCCATCAGGGTCGGGAAAATCGACGCTGATGAATATTCTCGGCCTGCTCGACCGGCCGAGTAGCGGCACGTATGAGATCGATGGCAAGCGTACCGACCAGTTGGACAGCGACGCGCTGTCGGCGCTTCGGCGTGAGCATTTCGGCTTCATCTTCCAGCGCTATAACCTGCTCTCGGATCTGACGGCGCTTGGCAATGTGGAAGTGCCAGCGATCTATGCCGGGATTTCGCCTTCGGACCGCCGCAGCCGGGCGACCAAAATCCTGCAAAGGCTGGGCATGGGCGAACGGCTGCGTCACCGGCCGGGGCAATTGTCCGGCGGTCAGCAGCAGCGTGTGTCCATCGCCCGCGCGCTGATCAATGGCGGCGAGGTGATCCTGGCCGATGAACCGACCGGCGCGCTCGACAAGCATAGCGGCGAGGAAGTGCTGCGCATTCTCGACGAATTGCACGCTGAGGGCCGCACCATCATCATCGTCACCCACGATCCGGGCGTTGCTGCGCGCGCGGAACGGGTGATCGAGATTGCCGATGGCGAGATCATCGCCGACCGCCGCCAGGATAAGCCGGTGCTGGTGCGTGAAAACACCCTGCCATCCACGGCCAAGCCGCATCGTTTCCCCGGTCTCGACCGGCTGGGCGAAGCCTTCATGATGGCGGTCAGGGCGCTTGCCTCGCATCGGCTGCGCACTTTCCTGACCATGCTGGGGATTATCATCGGCATCGCCTCGGTGGTGTCAGTGGTGGCGCTCGGGGCTGGCACCCAGCAGAAAGTGCTCTCCAACATCAACGGGCTCGGCACCAATACGCTGGAGATTTTCCCCGGCAAAGGATTTGGAGATACCCGTTCAGGAAAGATCACCACGCTGAAGGTCGGCGATGCCGATGCGCTGGCCCGGCTCTCCTATGTTTCTGCCGTAACCCCGACCGTTTCTACCTCAGGCACGGTGCGCTATGGCGCCACTGTCGCCAATGTGCTGGTCAACGGCGTCGGCGATCAGTATTTCACCGCCAAGGGTTCCAAGCTGCTGGCCGGGCGGCTGTTCGACCATGCAAGTGTCGTTGCCATGACCCAGGAGGCGGTGATCGACCAGAATGCCGCAAAGGCGCTGTTTGGCGACGATTCGGCCAGGGCGCTTGGCCATACGGTGTTCCTGACCGACGTGCCGGTGCGGATCGTTGGCGTCATCGAGGCCCAGCAAGGCGGCTTCGGTTCGAACTCCAATCTACAGGCCTATCTGCCCTATAGCAGTGTCCAGGCCCGATTCCTTGGCGATCTGTCGCTGCGCAGCATCACCGTCAGGTTGGACGACAGCGTCGATAGTTCCGTGGCCGAAAGCGCCGTTACCACCTTTCTCGCTGGCCGCCACGGCGAACAAGACTTCTTCATCCTCAACACCGACGACATCCGCAAGACCATTGTCAGCACTGCTCAGACCCTGACGTTGCTGGTGGCGGCGATTGCAGTGATCTCGCTGATCGTCGGCGGCATTGGGGTGATGAATATCATGCTGGTTTCGGTGTCCGAACGGGTCAGCGAGATCGGCGTGCGCATGGCGGTCGGGGCGCGCCGCCAGGATATTCTCCAGCAATTCCTGATCGAGGCGGTATTGGTCTGCCTGATCGGCGGCGGCCTCGGCCTTGGTTTTGCGCTGTCGATCGGCTTTCTCTTTAGCCTGCTGGTCAAGGATTTCCAGCTGGTCTATTCCACCACCTCCATGGTGGCAGCCTTCAGCTGCTCGTGCCTGATCGGCCTCGTTTTCGGCTTCATGCCCGCCCGCAATGCGTCAAGGCTCGATCCGGTGGCGGCACTGTCAAAGGATTGAGAAGGCGGGGCAAAAGAGAAGCCCCGCCTTCTTGCCGGACCGGCTGGCGGGCCGTCCTGCTACTCTTCTTCCTTACGCTCCCGGCCTTACGCTCTGGGCCTCACGCTCCGGGAATGTAGGGAACGAGCAGTTTCGAGCCGTATTCCCCACCGAAGTGGATGATATGGCGGCCCTTGTTGAGGGTCGGAATGGGCGGTAATTGCGGGAATTCCGGCCTGATCAGCAGATCGGTTCCGGTCATCACCAGTTCCAGTGTTTCGCCCGGCTGCCAGCGGATGCCGTAAGGCCAGAAGCCGATTTCGACGGGCACAATCTCCCCCGCCTTCAGCTTGGCCGGACTGTCAAATGGCAGGAAGGGCTCAAGTGCGGTCGAACGTTCGGGGTCCATGGCCCGCAGCGAGACGCGCAGGCGGCCATTGGGGCCGACATGGGTGCGGTCCGTCACCACGTGGCATCCCTGCACCTTTCCGTTGCTGTCGCGCTTTCTGACGAAGGCAAACAGGTCCATGTCGTCATGGCCCTCGGCTTCCACCCAGAGCTTCAGGTTGAAGAAACCGGTGAGCTCGGTCAGTTCGTCGAAGGTGATGGAGAAGGCCACGCCTTCCTTGTCCGCGACATCGTAGGAAAGGCTGCCGGGCTCCCTCTGGCTTTCGTGGGTCAAAACAGGTTTGCCGTCCTTCAGCCCAAGGTGAAGCGCTTTGGTGACCTGACGTTTGAGCGGGAAGGCGACCTCGCTGCGATTGACGGTATCGCGGTTGCCGGGGTCCATCACAGACAGGCGGACGCGCGGCGTGGCCTCCCAGCCATTATCGATATCTTTCAGGTAGCGATCAAAGAAGCGGCGCAGATCATCGACATTCTCAGGGTTGAAATAATCGGTCCATTCATGGGTATTGTTGACCCGCAACCATTTTTCCGTCGATGAAATGGATGACCAGCCGCGAAATGTGCCGCCCGTATGCAGAAGATTGGTCCAGGAAGCCACCACATAGGCGGGAACATCAATGTTTTCGAGGCCAGAGATCTTGGTTTTCCAATAGTCGTCGAGGAGCGGATGGGTGGCCGTCATGGCGGGAATGTCTTCCACCAGACCGTGACCGCACAGCCGTCCGAATATGCCTTCCGAGAAGATGAATTCCGGAATCCCGCCACGGCAGGCCGTATCGCGGTAGATATCGGATGCCCCCTCCCAGGGGGCAATGGCGGCCAGATGCGGTGGGCGCAGGGCGGCGACAAACCATTGCGACATCGCCAGCATGGAATTGCCTGTCAGGCCGATCTTACCGTTGGACCAGGCTTGCTGCCCAGCCCATTCGATCAGGTCGTATTCGTCCTCCGGCTCCTGGCGGCCCCAGGCATGGATGTCGCCCTCGGAATTGCCAGCGCCGCGGCTGTCCGGCGCGATGATCACATAACCATGCGCCACCCAATAGGCCGGTGTCGGGGCTTCGAACTTGTTGAGCCCATCCTCCCATTCAACGGGCACATCCATGCGTGTTGGATGCCCGAAGAGATCGTTGTTAAGGGCGCCGCCGCGTTTGCCATAAGGACTCCAGCCGATAATGGCCGGATACTGGCCTTCTTCGACCGGGCGATATAGATCCGCCCGGATCGTCACGCCGTCGCGCAGCGTCACGGCCACATCCCGCTCCACCAGCACATCCGATTGCAGGGGCATGCCGCCTTCGCGGTGGGTACTGCCCTTTTTGAGAATGAAGCTGCGCTCATCCACCCGATAATTGGCGGAGTTCTCATCGACCACCGCTTTTCTGAAGATAACGTCGATGCCGTCTAAATTTTTGATAATATTCATAATTTTCCTCCATATGGTGCCGGTCTTCCTGCTGCTGGCCCCCATTGCTGGCCCGATTTTCGGGCAATGAAAAGCCATGGATTCAGGGTCCGGCCTCCTCCCACTGACCGCCATGTCATGTCCTGCATCGTGTTCATTTGCTCACGACAGGAAACACCCCGACGTTACGCCATTTGCATAAAAATGCAACGTATGTTTAATTTTTTTATTGGCTGCCGTCATTGACGCTCTGTTCGGTCACGGGGCAAAAGATCAACCAACGGCCTCATCGATAAAGCAGAGATGACCATGAGCGACGAACAACCCGCCAAGATAAAGCCGACCCGCGTCGGTAGGCCCCGGTTGGGAGCGGAGGTTGGCCGCGAGGCAATTCTCTCCAAAGCCATTCATGCTTTTGGCCGCCAGGGCTTTGACGGGGTCAATCTGCGGGAACTGGCAAGGCAGGTCGGAGTCAATATTGCGCTGGCAAATTATCACTTCGGCTCAAAAGCCGCCCTATGGGAGGCATGCCTCGAACGCATGAACCTGCGCGCGGCGCCCTGCATCAACGCTTTGCAGGCCATTTCGGCGGCCCCTTTGGCTTATTCTCAGAGAATGGCGGATTTCTATGCCGCCTTCATCCGCTTCAATGCCGACCTGCCGGATTATGGCCTGTTCATTCTCCAGGAGATGGTTCAGGAAGGCCCGCGCCAGGAACAGGTGAAAGCCTCGCTGATCGATCCTTTTCACGATGTGACGGTGCCGCTGCTCTTGGAAGGAATGGACCTGGGACTGGTCCACCGGCAGGATGCATCCCTGCTGTTTTTCACCCATTCCATCACCATTTCGCACGTTCTGGCAGGCCAAGGCGCCATGGCGTTTTTTCTAGAGGAAGAAGATCGTCGGGAGCAAACATTGAAGGATATTCTGGCAATGATCATCCGCTCCGCAGTCGGCGTGCTGACGGAGGAATTTGAGCAGGCGATGGCATTGGCCACCAAAGTCGCATAATCATTTTAATGGTGGCAGGCGGCTTAAATACTCTTTCTGGCGGTTTGCCCCTCAGGCCCGCGCCATAGCCTCGCCCCTGATCCACCACCTCTATGGTGGCAGCTTTCAGTTGCTCCTGCCTGATCGGTCTGGTCGTCGGCTTCATGCCGGCCCGCAATGCGTCAAGGCTGGGCCTGGTAGCGGCGCTGTCAAAGCATTGACAGGCTATTTGCCTTATACGGAGATTCATTGAAAATGACTCTTCGTATTCCCATTGAATATATCAGGTCTATGATGCATTTGGGATGTTTTTAATTCGAGGATGCGTCAGCATCGTCGAGACTTGGTGTGAGTGAAAAATATCGTATATATTTAATTCATTCGAAATAACAAAAAGGCGAAGCATCTTTTTGAAGCTTCGCCTCGCTATTGCTGTTAGATATTACGCAGAAATTCCGCTATGGCGGTATTGCGGCAATAATACAGCTCTCTGCAGCCAATTTTTCAGATAATCCAGCTCGCAGGTTTGAATTTCCCGTAATAAACCTGAAGGCGGTCGACTTCATTACCGGAGCGACCTGAGAAGCCCATGACAAAGCTGCCGCTCGGGGGTGACCAATCAAATGCGCTGCCGCCGCCGCCGCCGCCGCCAATGCCGCGACCGTCGCTGATCTGGAACTGAACTTGGTCGAGCCGGTTGCCTGATCGTCCCGATATCCGCGTTATGAACTGCCCCTCAAGGATCTGAAGGGTTCCGCGGTCGCTGCCACCACCGCCGCCATGGGTCTTCGTGGAAAATTGTCCGGTGTCGTCGATATAGGACGTGCGCAGTTGGTCCGTGCGGTTGCCTGTGCGCAGGCCGATTGCGCTCACTCGGGTTTTCCGCGAAATATAGGTGCTAATGTCGATATCATCGAACGGGCTGCCGCCGTCGCCGCCCCAATAACTGCTGGTTTGTACATTGAATTTGAGCGTCGGTGTGCCATTCTTGAGTGAGGGGAGGTTTAGAGCAGGAAAGTTTCCAGCCGCCGCCGTCCCGAAAGCGCTCATCTGCGTTTTGATGGCATTGATATCGCTGGTAGCGGTACTCGTATTCGTGATCAATGTCTGATCGCTAAAGCCGCCGTAAAAATTGTAAATATTTGAGATCCAGTTCATCTGGTTCAAAGCTTGTGTAATCGTCGTGAGGCTACCGGTCAGGCCTGAATCAATGCTCCCGCCCGTAAAGTAGTTGCGATTGGCGCTCACCTTATCGAAGGCGTTCCCAGCGTTGGGCACGGCTTCATATCCGGTACTGGAAATAGATGTCACCACCGGCGCATCGATGGGAATGGATGGGAATTTGACGGCAAAGGCTACGAAATCGCTGGGCAGTGGCAGTGCTGGATTGAGCAACCCAGTGACCTTCTGGCGGAAGGCATAGTTAACCGTTGTGACTTTGAGGAAGTTGGTCATAGCGGTTTGCAGGCTGCCGCCAACCGAAACGCCATCGAAGATACCGTTTGCCTTCAGGCTGGTGACGAGTGAGGCCTGCTCTTCCCGGGTTTGAGAGTAGAAAGTGTAAACCGCCATGTATTCACCGCCGGTTTGGACACTCGACACGAAGGAATCGCCATACGCGCGGACAAATTGGTTTGCCGAAGCATCGTCTGTCGGAATGCTGATACCTTGTTCGAAGGACACGTCGGTGAAGCTGGTCCCGCCAGTTCCGTGCCGAGCATAGACGGTGACCGATACGCTGTAGGTGGTCACCTTGAGTGACGCCATGAACTCCATTTTTTCGTCGGCACCGCCCACCGGACCAAAGCCCACTGAAAGTGACTGATCAATCGACAGCGATTTTGCCAATTCTTCGATTGTGGTGCTGACCGAGCAGATGACTTCGCTGCTGGCACCGGTTGTGGCCGATTTGCCTTGAACAGCCGTGGAAAGGCCTTGCCCGAGGACACTGTTATATCCCTGAAACAGTGTCGTGGGCGCAGTGGCTTTGACGCTGGAAACTTCAATATTCATTAATAATTCCTCTCTCGTTCAAATTTGATGAACGATTGAATATTCTTTAGGTTGTAAATTCGGTCAATACAATCTAAAGGCCTTTTTTGGGTGTACTTCCTTGGCGTGGACATCAATCAATTTTGCTGGTTTGCGGCTCGACACCAAGCGTCATTGGTTCGCCCCTAGAGCATCGATCCAAACGGAGGCTTCAGCCGAGTTTGGAAAAATCGATGCATAAACAAAAAATTAGTGCACGAAAGCATGAACGAAGTGAATGCGTCAGTGCACTAGAGCGCCGCGCAGAAAAAAGTCACGGAAAATGGCTCAGTCCGGTGACAACGCCTGACTTTGACTTAGACATCATGCTGGGCCTTGTGGCGTGCAGCGAATACAAAGGCTCAAAGATGCTGACGCATCCTCGCCTGACGAAAGTTTCAAACATCTCAAGCCCTTGATGGATTTGAGATACTCGAAGTCTCTTCAAAGCGAGTACGTGCCCATCAGCCCCCAAGTCGCGCCACAGCCTCGCCCCTGATCCGCTCCACCATTGAGCGCAGGCCGTTGGCGCGTTGGGCGGAGAGGTGTTCGATCAGGCCGAGCTTGCCGAACAGGTCGAGGGCGTTAAAGCCTGCGACTTCTGAGGCGGTCTTGCCGGAATAGGCTGATAGCACGATGGCGACCAGGCCCTTGACGATATGGGCATCGGAATCGCCTTCGAACGTCAGGATCGGGTCAGAACCTTCGCCCGCCTTCGTCACCAGCCAGACCTGGCTGGCGCAGCCCTTGACCTTGTTTTCAGCGATACGCTGTTCTTCCGGCAGGTCCGGCAGGGCCTTGCCCAGTTCGATCACGTAGCGGTAGCGGTCTTCCCAATCGTCGAGATAGGCGAAGTCGTCGATAATCTGGTCGATGGGCGTCATGGGAGGGTCATCCAGGCGGTTTTTCGGGTGTTTTGAGTGGCCTCCGCTGATGGCTTTGGAAGCGCTTGAGGCGATATAGGCCTTTCCCATGCGGAAATGAACCGGCTGCGCCGTTAAAAATCACTCAACCTGCGGGTTTCGGTCTTGGTCTCGGAACGGTGATGGTCAGCGGCACGCCATTGCCAGCAGCAGAGACCGTACCGGTGACCATATGGTCTTCGCTGGCAGCAGCAGGGGTGGCGATAGCCGCTTCCTTGACGCTGCCATGGGCCGGCGCCGCCTCGACGCTGATGGCCTGATGATCCTCTCCGGTGCCGAACTGACGGTTAAGCAATTGATAAGCGACCAGCGCGCCTTCACGCGCCCGGATTCCGATGGCCTGAAGTGTCTGGCCACCCTTTATGCAGACATCGGGCTTTTCGCCGCAGAGGCCGGAAACGTAATCATAGGCGCCGGATGCGGCCGAAACGGCGTTTGCCAGCTCGAATTGCGGTGCAGATGCCGAACCGTCACGCGGCGCGCCGCCCAGATAGGACAGGGCGACCAATACCAGCGTAAACCAGAATGCTCCCTTGATCAGAAACCACATGACCGCTTATCCGTCTCGTTCTGCGACATTTTTTCGTCTGTCGCGTCGGTTGCGCCGGTCGAATGGCCGGGCTGCTGCGAAACAGACTATGATTCGCGCGGAAATATCGCTTTGCAAAACATAATCGGATTTTCTGCGTATTTTCATAAAATGCGATCTTTCCGCATTTGAACCACATTCTAGTCAAAGTTTAACGACTGAGGTTAAGCATAATTGCGGCAGAACCCTTCTGTTCCCGGGCTTTTTCATTCCACCTGATGCCACAGATATTAACGTGATGCGGAAAAACATGCAAAATCCGTTGCTTACGCCACGTTAACCATGTTTTCGAAAGCTTCTGACCCCTGTCCCTTTCCGAGACGGAAACACCGGTTTAGGCGGGTTTTGCAGCTTTCCCTTTATCTTTTCCTTAAGGCGGCGACCTCTATTGTTTGGTCAGTAAAGAGGACCGCAAGTCGCGGAAATTTGGCGTGTTGGTATTGAGTAAAATCGCTGATCGGGCAAAGACCCTTCTCGACGAAGCCGTGACCCTGGTGGTGACGCGCATCGGCGCGGAAGCCTCGCCGTCTCGCGCCGAAGTTGCGGCGGCACGTTGCGTGGTCCTGGCCTGCTTGCCCGCTCTGGTCCTCGTGCCGCTCACCCTGTCCTTCTTTCAAGGTGTCGCCGTGGCCCTGCCGCTTGGCGTTGCCATTGTTGCCGGCCTGTTTCTGATCGCCGTGGTCGCCGCCCTGTGGCTGGCGCGCCTGTCTTCTCGCCAGCCGGCTATCCGCCATTCCCTCGACACGAGTGCTTCCATCGATCTGTCGCTGTTTCCCGGCATGGTTTTCACCCTGGATGCCCAGGCGCGGGTAGAAACCGTCGGCGGGCGCGATGCCCGCGACTTCCTGCCTTTCCTGCGCAATCCGCTCGGCCGTCCCTTCATCGATCAGGTGCATGTTACCGACCGTATCGCCTTTGTGCGTGCCTTTGACGCCCTGCGCCAGGGCGAGGATATCGGTCGTGTGAAGCTGCGGCTTGCCCGCCCCACCAATGCCCATTCTGAAGGCTCTAACGGCGAAAACCTGCATGGCGAAATCACGAGCGACGAGGCTGCCGATGGCACGCTGATGGCGGTTGGGCTTGACATGGCCGTGCGCCGCGACGAGCGCGGTGGCATTGCCGGGATTTTCGTGCAGATGCTGGATTGCCGCGAGCAACAGCAGATGGCGCAGCGGCTGGTCAAGCTCGATGCCGATTTGCAGACGGCCAATGAAGCCAAATCTCGCTTTCTCGCTGCCGTCAGCCATGAATTGCGCACGCCGCTGAATGCCATACTCGGTTTTTCCGATATTCTGATGGGCGATTATTTCGGCCGGATGGAAGATGAACGTCACCGGGAATATGTGCGGTTGATCCGCCAATCCGGCGGCCATCTTCTGTCGGTCGTCAATACCATGCTCGATATGTGCCGCATCGAGGCCGGGCGCTACGAATTGCTGGTGGAGCCGTTCTCGCTTTCGCAGGCCATTCACGATTGTGAAAACATGCTGGCCTTGCAGGCGCAGGAAAAAGGCGTGAAGCTCACCAGCCGCATTGGCCGCGATGTGAGCGAGCTGACCGCCGATCCGCGCGCCGTGCGTCAGATCCTGATCAATCTTGTTGGTAACGCCATTAAATTCACCGAGCCGGGTGGTGTTGTCACCGTGGATGCGGCACGTTTCGGCAAGGATCTGGTGATCTCTGTCAGCGATACGGGTATCGGTATCGCCCAGGATCGCATCCTTCTGCTTGGCCAGCCTTTCGTTCAGGTCGACAGTGATTATAACAGGAAATTCGACGGCGTCGGCCTGGGCCTGTCGCTGGTCAAGGGGCTGGTTGCCCTGCATGGTGGCACATTCCTGTTGACGAGCCGTGAGGGGGAGGGGACGGTGGTTTCCATCACCCTGCCAATCGACGGATCGGGCATTGCCCGGGTTCAATCCACAGGCGAAAGCCGTCAGATCGAATTTCCGCCACGCTTGCCCGTCAGTGAAAGGCAGCCTGGTCGCGAGAGGCTCGATGGCTCAAAAAGCGAGATCTTGGGGAGCGACAGGGCGGGGCTTGCCCAATCGTCGCGGCAGCACCAGATGGATGAGGTCTGTTTTGAAGAGGGTGCGGGACAAACGCATGAGCAGCAGGGTAGCGGGCAGCCGGGCCAAAGGATGGGCCAGCAAAAGGATGTGAATGACGACGCGAAAGCGAAAATCGCCTGATAAAAGAAAACCGGCCCGCAAGGAGCCGGGTTTTCTGATGATGGCCGCTCGAGCGTCCATGCGCCTCTGTGCGCGCAATCCAGCCCGGTTCACCAGCACGGTCGGCTTTGTCGTGGTCATGGGTTTCGTTGCGGCCAATGCGTTCTGGTATCAGCCGGGACGGCATCCGTCTCCCTTCCTGCGCACCCGCGATCCGCATGATTTCACCGCCATGCTGGGATTGAACAGCAACCATTCCCTGAAACCCGACCCTGATGATGTCACCACGTTCCGTATCCAGCGCCAGACGGCGGAAAACACCCCTGTCAGCCCAGCGCTCGGCACCGGTGGTTCAGCAACAGGTGTGGTGCCGGCCTCGGATACCGGTACCGATCCCCTGACTGCCAGCATTCAGGCGCAGCTCATTCGGCTGGGGCTTTACGATGGCGCCGCCGATGGCAAACGTGGACCCCGAACCGATGCGGCAATCAGCGCTTATCAGCGGCGGATCGGCATGTCCGTTACCGGCGCGCCCAGCGATGACCTGCTGGCGGCGATGAGCGTCGATCAGAAATCACCCGCCAGTGCTGACCCCAAAGGGAGTGCTGACCCCAAGGGGAATGCGCCCCTAGTGCGCCCTATGGAACGGCCAGTTCAAGTCACGGCGACAGCGGATGATGCCATCGATCCCGTGGCCGCAGCCATTCGCAATGCGGAAAAGACCGTCACCACCGCGCAGTCCGCGCCTGTGCGGCCCGCGCCCGCCCGGTTGCCCACGGCAACCCCCGTGTCGACCGCCGCCGTTTCTTCCGGCAAACCCCAGTCCGGCACAAGGGCAAATGCGCCGGTGCCGCAAGCGCCCGTTGCCGCCACCAGCCTTGCCTCGACCGGTGGCGATGATGCCATCGCGACCGGTGCAAGCGGGGAAGCAAGCCTGATCATGGATATCCAGCGCGGCCTTATCAATATCGCTTATACCGATATCAGCGTCGATGGGGTGGCTGGCGACAAGACCAAGGCTGCCATTCGCCACTTCGAGCGCCATTACAGGCTGCCGGAAACCGGTGAGCCGAATATGGCGGTGCTGAAAAAGCTGAAATCCATCGGCGCTTTGTAAGCGGCTTTCTCCAGCTTTTCCGTATGCCCCAACGCAAAACCTGTTTCCACTTTCCAAAAGTAAGCTCTAATAGGCGATTTTCCCGTTGATCAGCGGTTTCTGCCCCGACGAAAATTCTTGCTTGAGCGATTGACGCGCATCGCTGCTGATCACCGCCATGGGAGCCGTGACAACGGTACGGGCCGCCGAACCGGCCAGATTGGCTGTGCCGATCGCCACCAGCCCGACCCGATCGCCCAAAGTGGTTTGGCCGCCTTCCATGGATTGGCCAGCGATGTTCTTGCCCAGATTGCGGATGATCTCCGGACTGTCGGCAAAGGCCGTGTGGCCGAGCGGGTCATGGCTATCGACGCTGCTGGTGTCGATGGCGGTGATGCCGAGCACTTTCATGTCGGCGGCCAGCGGTTGTAGATCGGCCTGGCTCATGCCGCCGACCCGGCTGACGCCGCCCGACAGCCACCGCGACACGAACAGCGCCTTGTCCTTGTTGGAGGTGAAGATGGTGAAATGCGGCCGCTTCGTGCCCATTTCGATTAACTGGCGACGAAACACATCGACATCGATATCCGGCGAGGCCAGGATGACGTTGTTGACCTTGGTTGGAACCCCACCAGTGCGCATCGCCACGCCGCGCAACGCTTCCATGGTCAACCATGCGCCCATGGAATGGGAAATAATCGTCACATCGCCGACATTAGGGTTCTTCGCGGCTTGCAGGATCAGGTCTTCCAGCGCCCGCCGGGAATAGGTGGTGCTTTCCTTGTCGTAGAGATAGTCGAACACACTGCCGCGTGACGGCCATGTGAACAGGATCGGGGATGCGTCCGTGCCGGAATCATGGATGATCTGGGCAAAGCGGAAAACCGCATCCGAATACGTATTGTTAAAGCCATGCACGAAGATCACGGCCTGGCGTTTCTTGTTCCGGGTCGCGTTGAACCAATGCAAAGCCTCGGATTCCGTTGGGACTTTATCGGCCTTCAGCACCGCGAAATCATGTTCCGGGTTGGGGGGCACACGGGAAGGCCACTGCACTTCACCCACCTTGCGATTGCGCTCCGGGGGGATGGAAACGACCACATTATTCACTGAGATCGCTGTGCCGCGATCGCCGGAATAGAGGATACCGGGATCATCCGCCGCTTGGCGGGTGGTAAACACCAGCATATTGACCTGGCTGGCATCGCTGGCCACGGGAACGGGCTTCAGCACGCTTTCTGGCCGGCCCGCGCAGCCACCCAGCACGAGAACAATGAGTAAGGGGAACGCGGCGGCAAAAGCAGGACTGGACCTTGCCGGCCTGCATGCCGATGGCGAAGGCGCGAGGGCATATCCACGGTTCAAGGGAGAGCGGGCGTGTTCCCGCTTCCCGTTCCTGCGCCAGCCGAGGGTCGGCATCCTATTTCTCAGCTCCGATAGCATTGTTATCGGGAGCATGGGCATCGGGGACGTGCTTGTCGTGCGTCGGGTTTTTCTCCGGTTTGATCCGGAACCAGGTGATGTACAGCGCGGGCAGGAACAGCAGGGTCAGCACCGTTCCGACGACGATGCCGCCCATCATGGCAAAGGCCATCGGTCCCCAGAAGATCTGCCGCGAGATCGGGATCAGCGCCAGCGTGGCAGCGGCGGCAGTCAGCATGATCGGGCGCATTCGGTGTTCGGTGGCCTCGACCACCGCCGCAAAGGCCGCAACGCCCGATTTTCGCAGATCCTCGATCTGCACCACCAGGATGACAGAGTTTCGGATCAGGATGCCGATCAGCGCGAGCACGCCGAGCAGCGCCACGAAGCCAAGAGGCGCGTTGCTGGTGAGAAGCGCGATCACCACGCCGACCAGCGCCAGCGGCGCGACGGAAAACACCAGGAACAGCCGGTGGAAGCTCTGCAACTGGATCATCAGCAGCGTTGCCATGATGAACAGCATCAGGGGTGCGACCTGGACGATCGGCCCTTGCGACTTGCTGCTCTCCTCGACGGCGCCGCCGATATTGACGGCATAGCCTGCCGGAAGCGTCTTGGCGAACTCGGTGACCTTGCCGCTCAGCGCGTTGACGATGGTCGCGGGCTGGGTGGGGCCGTTGACGGCGGCTTCGATGGTGATTGTAGGCATGCGGTCGCGCCGCCAGATGGTCGGCTGCTCCAGTTCGTAATGGAAGGTGGCGACCGACGACAGCGGGATAGACTGACCGTTGCTGCTTGGCAATTGCAGGTCGACCAAGGTTTCGACGGAACCGCGATCCTTCTTTTCGGCACGGCTGACGACATCAATCAGGTAGATGTCGTCCCTGACCTTGGTGACCGTCGATCCTTCGACCACTCTGTTGAGGGTCTGGGCGATGTCTTCGGAGGTGACACCCAGTTGGCGGGCCTTGTCCTGCAACACATCTACCTTCAGCACGCGGGCCGGCTCATACCAGTTGAAGGCGATATTGGTGAGTAGCGGGTGGGTGCCGACAATGGCGGCCAGTTTGCCAGCATAATCGCGCACCTTCTGGATGTCGGGACCGGATACGCGGTATTGCACCGGCTTGCCGACCGGAGGTCCGATATCCAGCAGCTTCACATAGGCATCGGTGCCGGGGAAGGTTTGGCTGAGATAGGCCTGGAACTCTTGGCGCAGCTTGTCGCGCACGTCCAGCCCTTTGGTGACGATGATCATCTGGCCGAAGGTGATATCATCAGGCTGCACATCGAACGACAGGATGAAGCGCGGTGCACCGCGACCGACATAGGTCGACCAATGGTCGATATCAGGGTTGTTGGCCAATTGCTCCTGTTCAAACTTGGCCATCTGCCGGTTGGTTTCGTCGATGGAGCTGTTTTGCGGCAGGTTCCAGTCGACGATCAGTTCCGGGCGGTCGGAGCTGGGGAAGAATTGCTGCTGCACATGGGTCATGCCATAGAGCGACAGGGCGAAGGCGCCGATCGTTGCAACGATGGTCAGCCAGCGCCAGCGCAGGCAAAAGTGGAGCATGCTGGCAAACAGCCGGGCAAACCAGCCCTTGTGGTCGGCATGCTTCTTCATGGTCTTCGGCAGCATGGTGACGCCCAGAAGTGGCGTGAACAGCACAGCCACCACCCAGGACACCACCAGTGACACGGCGATAACGACGAACAGCGAGAAGGTGAATTCGCCCGCATTGCTGTTGTTCAACCCGACCGGGATGAAGCTGGCGACGGTGACGAGCGTTCCCGTCAGCATTGGAAAGGCGGTCGAGGTATAGACATGGGTGGCGGCCTTGCGCAGGCTGTCGCCCACTTCCAGCCGTGCCACCATCATTTCCACGGCAATCATCGCATCGTCGACCAGAAGCCCGAGCGCGATGATCAAGGCGCCGAGCGAGATGCGTTGCAGCGATATGCCGGCATATTGCATGAACAGGAAGGTGATCGCCAAAACCAGCGGGATCGAGATCGCCACCACCAGTCCGGCGCGCAGGCCAAGGCTGATGAAGCTGATGGCCAGCACGATGACGATTGCCTCGAACAGCGCATGGGTGAAGCTGGAAACCGCTTCCTCCACCACCGCCGGCTGATCGGCGACCCGATCGACGGACACGCCGACCGGCAGGTCCTGGATGACGCCGGCCATGGTCTTGTCCAGCGCCTTGCCGAAATTCACCAGATTGGCACCAGCCTTCATGCCGATCGCAAGACCGATTGCCGGCTTGCCATTGACCCGGAACATGCTGGTCGGTGGATCGGCATAGCCACGGCTAATGGTGGCGACATCGGTCAGCGGAAAGAACCGGTCGTTGACCTTGAGATTGATCGACCGCAGGCTGTCTTCCGAAATAAAGCGCCCGCCGACGCGAAGCGCGATCCGCTCCGGCCCGGCATCGATGAAGCCTGACTGGGTGACGGCATTCTGGGCCTGAAGCGTGGCGATGATCGCCGATTGGTCGATGCCGAGGGCAGCAATCTTGCGGGTGGAAAATTCGAGGTAGATCGCCTCGTCCTGCGTGCCGACAATGTCGACCTTGCCGATATTGGGAACGGTCAGCAGCTTGGTGCGGGCGCTCTCGACCAGGTCGCGCAATTGCCGATGGGTCAGGCCATCGCTGGTGAAGGCGTAGATATTGCCGTAAACGTCGCCGAAACGGTCGTTGTAAAACGGCCCGACGACGCCGGAGGGAAAGTCCCCCTGGACATCCTGGACCATGTTGCGCACGCGCAGCCATGTGGCGGGCACGTCGCGGGCCTTGGTGGTATCCAGCAGGTTGACGAAGACGATGGTCTGGCCCGCCGTGGTGATCGACCTAGTATAGTCGAGCGATTCCAGTTCCTGCAGCTTCTTCTCGATCCGGTCGGTGATCTGCTGGGTGACCTCCTGGGCGGAGGCGCCGGGCCATTGGGCCTGAATCACCATGGTCTTGATGGTGAAGGACGGGTCTTCCTCACGCCCAAGGCCGATATAAGCGAGCACGCCGGCCAGCGAAAACACCATCATGAAATACCAGACGAGGGAACGATGTTCGAGCGCCCAGTCCGACAGGTTAAATTTCTTCACGGGCGCGGCTCCTCATCGGTCTTGATCTTTTGTCCCTCGGCAAGCTGATTGGCGCCGGCGACGGCAACCTGCTCGCCTTCCTTCAAGCCGGACAGGACCTTCACCCGGTTGCCATCGGTGGTGGCGTCATCAAGGACAACCTTGCGCAGGGCGACCGAGGCATTGGCCCGATCGATCACCCAGACACCGGTTGCGCCGTCTTTTTTGAGGATGGCGGTCAACGGCAGCAGGATGACGCCGTCCTCTTCATCACGGCTTGCGGTCGCGGTCACCACGGCGCCGAGACGAAAGACCTCGGGGGCGTCGTTGATGGCGATCTTCAGCCGGTGGGTGCGGGTTTCCGCATCGGCTTCGGGGCCGATTTCGCGCAGCGTGCCGATGGCCTGCTTGGTGGGATCGAGCTGTAGCGCCACGTTGAACTTCGTGCCTTCCTTCAGCGCGCCGATCCGTCCTTCCGGGACATCGACGATCACGTCACGCTGGTCCAGCCGCGCGACTTTCATCACCGTCTGCCCGGCGGTCACTGTCTGGCCGACTTCGACGGACACTGACGTGACGACGCCGTCGAATTCCGCCTGAAGCCGCGCATACCCCAATTGCTCGCGGGCCTTGTCCAGCTTGGCATTTGCCTGGTCGAGACTTGCCTGGGCCGATTTCAGGCCCTGTTCGGCCACTTCGAAATCGGCGACGCTGCCGGCATTGATGGTGGCGAGTGTGCGCCGGCGCTTTTCGGTAATCTGCGCATTCTCAAAGGCCGCCTGGGCATTGCGCAGGTCGGCCTCGGCGCTGTTGACGGCAAATTGCAGCGCCAGCGGATCGATTTCGGCAACCACGTCGCCCTTGTGGACGAGATCGCCGACTTCGGCCTTGCGCAGGATCACTCGGCCGAGCGTGCGGAAGGCAAGATCGGTTTCGACCCGCGCCTGGACGACACCGGCAAAGCTGACCCCCGACAGGCGCTCGGCCTTGACGGTCATCGAGCGGACAGGACGTGGCCCGGCGGCCTGCTGGTCGTCCTCCTGGCTGCAACCGGCGGCAAGCGCCAGGGCAAGCAGAAAGGGAAGGGTGATGATTGGACGGTAGAGGCGCATGTCACTTTTCCTTAAAGGCTACGACCTGGCCGTCCGTCAGAAACTTGCCGCCGTCGGTGACGATGATGTCCCCGGGCGCGACGCCGGATGCCACCACGAAATCGCCGACGCGGTAGCGGGCAATGTCGATTTTGCGCAGCCTGACGGAGCTGTCGGCGGTGTTGACCGCCCAGACGGCGGGCTGGCCATTGGCCGAGGCCATGGCGCTCCAGGGGAGCACGATGCCCTGTTGCGGCTGGGCGCGGAACCGTCCGACGACAGTCGTGCCGAGCGACCATTGCGTGTCCGCGGGCAGGGCGACCTTGATACGGATGGTGCCGGCGCTGGTGTCGATGGCCGGAGAGACTTCGCGGATCTTGCCGTCCTGGGGATTGGCGCGGCCGCCGATCGGCGAGACCTCGACGGTATCGGACGGCGCACCTTCCAGGAAAAACGCTTCGAACATATCGAATACGGCATCGCGCGGTCCGTCATGGGCAAGCGTCAGGGCCGCCTGCGCCGCCGAAACCACCTGTCCCACCTCGATGCTGCGCGAGGTAATGATGCCATCGGCATCGGCCTTCAACTCCGTATAGGTCATCGCATCCTGGGCGGTGGCCAGATTGGCCTGCGCGGTTTGCAGCGAGCCTTGAGCCGTGGCGAGATCCTCTCGGGCCTGGTCGAAGGTGGATTGGGCAATGGTGTTGGTCTGGATCAGTACCTTGTAGCGGTCGAAGGCCAATTTCTTTTGGCGCATCGTTGCCTGGGCCGATTCCAGCCCGGCCTGGGCAACGGCGATATCAGCCTTCTGCTCGGTATTGTCGAGGAGTGCCAGAACGTCGCCCGCCTTGACCCGGTCGCCGACATCGACATGCCTCTCGATCACCCGGCCTGCGGTACGGAACGACAGGTCGGACTGCACCCGCGCTTTCACCGATCCGGAGATTTCCACCGAGGGCTGGTATTGCGCGGTTTGGGCCTTGGTCACCGTGACACTGCGCGGTGAAGACTGGCTCTCGGTCTTTTCATTGCAGCCTGCCAGACACAAAGCGAGCAGGACGCAAGCCAGTCCGGATAAAGTCGTTTGTAACCGCACTGTGAGGTCCCCACCATTGCATTCACGGGTCGTTTCGAGTAGATATCAATGACTGTACGGTTAGTCAATATAGTTGCCGGAGCGATAGTTACCGGTATAGGAATTGAAAGCGTAATGCGGGTGCTTTCGCTCCGTCGCCTCACGCAAGTCCGCTCGCTCAAACCTCAAGGAAAATGGTCATGGCAAAGCGATTGAAAACGATCAGCCGGGCCGAGCAGAAAGCGAGGCGCCCGCAGGAAATATTGGAAGCTGCATTTGAAGAGTTTCTGGACAAAGGTTTTTCTGCGACGCGTGTGGAAGATGTAGCTCTGCGGCTCGGCATTACAAAGGGCACGGTTTATCTTTATTTTCCGTCAAAGGAGGTGTTGTTCGAGGAGAGCATCCGGCAGATGTCGCTGCCGTTGTCCCAATTGCGTGCTTCTGCTGAAACATTGGAGGGCAGCTATGCCGAACGATTGAAGCAGATGATCGGCATGGCCTATGAGATGATCGCTGGTGATTGCAAGTGTAGCGAACTCCTGCGTCTGACGGTGAGCGAGGGGACCCGCTTTCCCCATATTGTAGACAGGCATTACGACGAATTCGTTGCGCCTCTGTTGAAAACGGTCTGCATGCTGGTGGAGGGGGGCGTCGCCGCCGGCGAATTTTTGCCAGGCCCGGCCGTTTCCGCTCCCGATGTTCTGATTGGGCCGGTCATCCACTTCAATCTCTGGTCAATTCTGTTTGCGCAACGCAGACCACTTGACCAAAAGGCCTACATGGAAGCCCATATCGATATGGTGATGCAGACCCTGATGCGCGGCAAGGGCGAATAATCCCGACTGCCCCGATGAATGCCTTTCTTTCCGTCAATCCTGTCTATAGAAAAGCGGGATGCGCCTTCGCTCCGATATTTTCGTCGCCGCCATCCTACGTCGCGTGTTTTTCGCCGGCGGCTTTGCCGCTGTGGAGCATAAGGGCATGGACCAAGCCGGCGCCATCTTCCTGCGCCAGCGGTTTCGCGATGGCCTGGAAAGTCTTTATGCTCCAGCCCCGCAAAGCCTGATTGAAGACGATGATGCCGAAATGTCAGGCGACCGTCGTTTCGAGCGCCGCCTGGACAGGGTCGATGCCCGCGAGGTCGAATCCCTGATGGAACGCGAGCGCCGTTTTGACCCGGATCTATGGCTGGTGGAAATCGAGATTGACCAGTTGGATGGTCTTTTGTCGCTGGTTGGCGAAGGAAGCTGAAGGGCGGCCACGCTTATTGCTGCCCTCTGTCTTTTCAGGACAATCGGGTTCCATTTTTCACGGACATAGTCTCAACGCGAAGCCGACACCGCCACTGGTTGGACGTCGCTCTGACTGCTTTGATAGGTATAGCGGTCGGCTCTCAGCCAGGCATCGATGCGCTTTTCGCAGTCTCTGCCGTCGAGCGCCGCGATCAGTCTGGCGACGCGCGGTTCGCCCTGCTGCAATTGGCTGAGATGCGGATAGAGGCGGGTCAGTATGAAAATCATGTCGGGAATGGCCATGGCAAGGCCGGTCAGCGTCGTGGCCAGCTGCTGGCCGGAGGTGTCGAGCAGGATACGTTCGGCCAGCCATCGGCTTGAAGACAGCGCATCGGCCAAGGCCGTGGCAAAACTGCCTGCTTCGTTTTCACGGGCAAACCGCACCAGCAGGGCCGCCTGCACGGAGCTGAGAGTGCGCCGACCCAGGCGATCACGGTCCTGGCGATGAAGGTGACGATCCAGCGCCTTCAAGGTCTGGCGCAAGGCTTCCTCGCGTTGTGCCCTTGTAGGATTGTATGTCGGATCCTGTTCCTGCTTCTCTACGGAAAGCTGATCTGGCTCCTGCGCCACCGTCTGTTCTTCCGGCACTTTCTCAGGGGCGATAGCGGGCATGTTTTCGGGCTCGGCACCCGCGTCGGACCTCAGGCGAATGGCGCGGGGCGGTGCTTCCATCATGTCCTGGACAATATCATCGTTGTCCACGTGCTGGGCGTGCTCGGGCAGGGGGTCGATGAAGCGCAGGCCTGCCAGTGCATCGATGACGGCGGGCGACAAAGCCTCGCGGCGCACGATGGTGCGGGCGTGGTGTATGCCCTGGGTGCGGGCGATGGTGATGAGCAATTCATCCGACAGGCAGGGCGATGCGATCAGGAATGGCGCGGCAATGGCGAGCGGCTGACTGGCGATGAAAAATGCCACAGCTTCCGGCACATTGGGCGATTGCGATAGCGCCGCCACGGCGTCGCGCCTCGCCTCTTCGGAGGAGTATTGAAACAAGGGCTGGAACAGCAGGGCAAACTGCCGGAGATCGGCCTTGCGGGGATGTTCGAGGCTTTCGAAACTGGAAACGGTGGCCATTAAAACCACGTCCTTCTTGCGGCCGATCCTCGGATTTTCCAACGCCCGAAATTGATGATCCACGACATTACCCGTCCCAACGCAATACCAATTCGGTCAAAATAGACGGTAATCGTTAGCAAGCTGTTAACCATCGACAGTGTTTAATAAGGAAACTTTGATAAAGCAGCATATCCTTGCGTGAGCGTTGCAGCGGCATCGCTTTTACTCGGAAATGTTAGCAAGGGTTCCCGGAAAACGGGAAGCTCTTCAGTATAAAAGCAACTTTTCATGAGGATGGCTGTTTACCCCTCATGTCTGGAGAAAAGCGCAGAATGCCTGTCTTTGCTGCCCAAAACAGCAAGGCTGGATGTGCTGGCCCCTTTGCCGGGGCAGGATGAAATCGATCTCTTCATCCGTCTCATCTACCCCAAATGGAGACGAGCATGGCTGACATCGTGAGACTGAAAGACCGGCTGGATCAGAAGCCCGTCAACCGCACCCCCGCACCGACACAGGCCCGTATCCTGCTGTTTACCGGCGTGCGCTATACCCGCACCGAACCTCTGCTGATCGGCGCCGCCTCGCTCACCGGCAAGCGGCCAGTGCAGGACATGCATCCTTACGAGGGGTAATACGAGGATTCGCTGGAAATGACTCTTCGTATTCCCTGTGAAAATATCTCAAGCCTCTGATGCATTTGAGATATTTTCAAATCTAGGATGCGTGAGCCTCTTCGAGGCTTGGTATAAGACCTGTGTTACCGTGATGCGGCTCTTCCACTGCGTGGAGTGAGATCAATTGGCCGTTGGCTATTGCGACCAGTGAGGCAATCACATGGATTGAATGTCATTGGCTGAGCCCGGTTGCTTTTCTATGAAGCACTCAGGGCAATCAGGAAATCCGGGCCGTTTTTCCAGGCATTTCCCGGAACGCTCTATGGCATCCTTCACGTTATCCACTGTGCAGAAGACGCGCTAATACCGCCAATTCTGTTGGGTAAGTTTGTTTTTTGGAACGGACGCGCTTTAAGAGAATACGCAATAGTTGTACAACCATAGTTTCCCAGAGATGCCTATGTCTGCTTTGTTTAAGAATGGCCCAAAAATTTAAAATATGTATTTTATTTTGTAATTCTACCAAAGATTGTTTTGTATACGATCGTGATATTTGAGTAATAATTCCGCCTACCCCATTTGGGGGATGTTTAAAGCACCCAAAAATGGTTGATAAACGTTGTTGGAAATAAACAACATTATTTCAAGTGGGGCATTTGATGCATAAAGATACAGAGTCTGCGCTTGGATATAGTCACGCGGAACAATTGGACCAGAAGAAGACAGAATTGTCTCGAAACAATCGACGGGAAGCCTACGACGAGGATTTGGCGGGCACGCCCGATCGTGACAGCATGATGTATGCACCACGGGTGTTCGCAGGAATGGGTGTCGTCTTGCTGGGTTTTGCCATCTATAATTACCAATCGACAGGGCTCATCGCGGCCACAATCATCAGGACGGTTGTTGCGGCAATTATTCTTCAAAGCGTCTATTTCATCGCGATTGTCTACCTTGTCATGCGTCGGGTGAAGGCGCGCCTTGCCACGCTTCAAAACAGTCAAGCCTCCCGTGATGGTCGTACACAAAATGACCAGTGTGCAGGTCGCGACCTGACGCTTGCCGAGAGGGCGGACAATGCCTGAGCCTGGTCTATGCCTGTGAGGTGTGCAGGTATGAAGGGGCTTTTCCGGGCATTGGTGATGCGGAATCAGAATGACAAAGTGCCGACGTCCTTTTAAAGCGGTTTCCAGTGTCGAAGCCGCACAAAGGAGGATGTAAGACCCTCAATCCGCTTCCAGTGAATGAAGCGAAGTCAGAGCGGCAATAAGGTCGGTTTGCCGGGCCATATCGGTTTTGGCCAGTACGGTTTTTATCTGGCTTCTGGCGGTTTCCAGCTGAATCCCAAGGGCCTGGGCGGCATCGCGCAGAGGCTCTCCATCCAGAAGCAGTTTCGTCAAACGCGCCTCGGCGCGCGTTAAATTCATCAGGGATTGGATCATCTCCGAGGTCAGGCCATTGCTACGGCTGAGGGGGACCAGAATGATGAAAAAGCTGACCGGGCTGAACAATCCGACATTCAACCGGGCGGCGGGAATGAGATAGACGACCGCCGGCGGCAGGCCCGGCTGGCCGGGGCAGGCGAATTGAGCGCCCTGCATCTCATCCCGGCTGGCGCCAGCTGCCATACCCGCGGCAAGACTGGCTTCAAAACTTGCCTGTGCTGCGGGATGGAGAAAGCGCAACTGGTCGAAGGCCGAAATGGCGTATCTTGGATTGCCTGCTTCAAACACCGTATTGCACCCCAGAATCTTGCCTTTGGCGGTCAGTGCGGCGGTGGGCAGCCGCGCCAGCTGCAATGCCCGCAGACTGTTGTCGACCGCCTTGAATTCAAGCTGGGAGGCAAGGATCAGGCTGCGACGCAGGTCCCGGCCAACGCTGTTGAGAAGATCAAGATGTTTTTCTTCGATGGGACCGCTATCACGCTTTCGTTCAATCGAGATGGCAATGATTTTCTCCTGCGGAAGATCGAAGCTGACGCCAGCCGCAAAGCCAAAGCCGCGCGGCCAGAGAAAATCCCGGTAAAGTGGCTCATCGCGCATCTGCTCATGCGAAAACTGATCGACATCGCTGATGAATTTCGACTTGCTGGAGCTCAGCAGCGCTTTGGTGCGAATATTGTCGGCAGTCCAGCCCTGTTTGAAAAAATCAGAATAAAGCTCGCGCACACCTGGCGTCGTGATCAAGGGCATGAGCTCGTCGGAGATATTGACAAGCAGGGCGCCTTCCGCACCGACAAGATGCGCCAAGCGGTCCAGCGCATTTTCCCAGGCCGCCGGTTCAGCGGCCGCTTCGTAAATGCAATCTATGATAGTTTCCGGCATAGCAATCTCACATATTAATATTGCTATGTTTAGCAAACATGTCTTTCTGAAGCAATGCCAGTCAATTTACTGAATAACATTATCAGATTTTAAGTCGAAAAACAAAATAATTGAATATTTTAATTTTTTGTCGCTTGGAAAGAAGAAAATTTTAGATTTAATTGAATGTTATAAAGAAAACATGCGCGCCAAAATGTTGTCGCTCTTTGTTCGATTGCGAAAATACTTTATGGATCTATAGCCGTCTGATCGCAACCGGCGTTTGTAAGAAAAGCCTGCGCATCGGGCGCGAAGCTGGCTTGAGGCACAAGGGTGCGCAACACGGCATAGCCCTGGGTTTCCGGCATTTCCACCAGTATGGTCTGGGCAAGCGCATCGGGTGCCGTGGCGCGCAGCCGGGCGAGTTGGGCCGGGGTGGCAACAATAATGTCAAGCTTGCCCTCGACGGATGTAGCGTCGTTCATACTGTAGACTTCATTGGAATCGCGGTCGAAAATACCCACCGACCAAAAGGGAACGCTGCCCTCTGCTGTCAGATGCACCGGCGCCTCGCTGACATCGAAAGCGCAGGCGGCGAGTTTGAGGAAGGGATCACCATTGGCAAGCCCCGCCCGGTCCGCCCGGCTGTCGAGACTATAGTATTTGAACAGCGGGCCTTCCATCGTCACGCGGGTATAGGCGTCCTTGCCGGTGAAATGCGGCAGCGCCAGGATGATGACGATATGCAGAACCACAGCCCCGACCAGGCCGACAAGAATGGCGTAGATCAGCTTACGCATTGCCGCATCCGATCTGTTCGACATGCGGCATGGCCAGTGTCACCAGACCTGAATTGCCCGCGACCGGCGTGTCCAGCAGAGTGAGGCTGAGCATCAGGTCTTCGCTTCCTGCGGGAATGGCCAGCCAATTGCCGGGCGCTGCTTGCGAACCGATGGTGATCTCCATGCTGGCATCACGATTTTTCAGTGTCGTAACCGAATTCAGCGCCCCCGGCAGGTCGGGTGAGACGGGCAGGAGCGTTCCATCCGGGCGGCTGGCTGAGAGCGTCCAGTAGCGGGCCATCGGCACCGTGCCCGCCAGCCGGTAGCGGCAGCGTGTATTCAGCTTGCGCCCGTTCGTATCGGTCGTGGCAATAAAACTCAGCCCTTCGGCGCTGCCCAGCAGCAAGCGCCCGGCCTTGGCCCGGTGCGACCGCGCATAAGGATCGGCATCGGCGGTCTGCGCCTGCGGAAACGCCCGCCAGCCATCAATCTCGATCTCGCCAAAGCCCACCGTGGCATTCAGCGCCATCAGCGTGGACTGGATGCCAAGCCCGAAAGCAATGGCAAGCGCAATAGCGACAAGAAATGGAACCCTGAGCACGCGATGATTCGAACCCTGTTGATTGTTGGAGAAGCGGTAACACTCAATTCGGGGCAGGGAAATGGCACCGCGCGCGCTTCGCTCGCTCCCATGGCAAACCCTTTGTTCAATCCAGCGCCGCCCGCAGCGCTGGCGCCAGCGGCTGTGCCTCGGTCAGCATCGTGCCGATCTGGCGCAGCAGGGCGGTGGTTTCGACAGAGAGTGTCCGGGGGCGGACGAATTCGGGTGGGGTGGGGGCGGGTGCGGTGCCCTTTGGTTCGCCCTTGGCCGGTGCTGGGGCCTTTACGGCTACGGTCGCCGGTTCCAGTACGCCAGGGATTGGCCGCA
This sequence comes from Allorhizobium ampelinum S4, assembly GCF_000016285.1. Classification (NCBI taxonomy): domain Bacteria; kingdom Pseudomonadati; phylum Pseudomonadota; class Alphaproteobacteria; order Hyphomicrobiales; family Rhizobiaceae; genus Gillisella; species Gillisella ampelina. The sequence goes on from NC_011989.1 coordinate 1,110,058, forward strand.
CTGCGACGCCCTGATGGGCGTAGTCCATGATGGTCTTGAAGGTCATGGCGGGGAGCGAGCCGCCGGTCATGTTGTTGGTGGAGGTGTAATCGTCATTGCCGAACCAGACAGCGGTTGTGAAATTGCCGGTATAGCCGACGAACCAGGCATCGCGATAGGCTTGCGTCGTGCCGCTCTTGCCAGCGGTGAGAATGCCATCGAGAGCGGCTTTTCGGCCGGTGCCGATATAGGGGACCTTGGTCAGCATCTGGTTCATGTAGTTATCGGCCTGCTCGGTCAGTACCCGGCGCGGGGCTGGTTCGTCACGGTCGAAATCGTAGAGCACATGGCCGCGATAGTCTCTGACATCGACAATGCCATGGCGGCGTGATTGCAGGCCCCCGGATGGCAGCACGGCATAGGCCGTCGCCTGGTCCATGACCGTGACTTCCGAGGTGCCGAGCGGAATGGTGACATCCTTGCGGATCGGCGTTTCCACGCCCATGGCTTTCGCCATGCGGATGACGGAATCAACGCCCAGCCGGTCCTTGACCAGCCTCACTGGTACGGTGTTGATCGATTTGGCCAGCGCGGTCGTCAGGGTAATGCGCCCGGCATAGCTGTTGCCGTAATTATGCGGGCTCCAATTGCCCCAATTGACCGGACCATCGACAATGGTGGTCTCCGGGGTCAGGCCCGCTTCCATCGCCACCGCATAGGTGTAGATCTTGAAGGAGGAACCGGGTTGGCGCAGGCCGCGCGTGGCGCGGTTGAACTGGCTTTCTCCGTAATCGCGTCCGCCGACCATGGCGCGCACCGCACCGCCGTTTTCCAGCGTCACGAGGGCCGCCTGCTTGACATTATATTGTTCGCCATATTCGCGCAACGTATTGCTGACAGCGGTTTCGGCGACTTTTTGCAGGCCGGGATCGATGGTGGTGCGCACGATCAGCGAATGTTCGGGGAAGCGGGAGGCGATGCGCTGAACTTCGTCAAACGCCCAGTCGAGGAAGAAGTCCGGAGCCTCGCGCTCGGCCCGATCAACCACGGTGGCCGGATTGCGCCGGGCGGCGATGACCTGGCCCTCGCTCATGAAGCCGCTTTGCACCAGATTGCTCAACACTTCATTGGCGCGGCCACGGGCAGCGGGCAGGTTGACATGCGGGGCATATTTGGCCGGTGCCTTGAACAGGCCCGCCAGCATGGCGGCCTCGGCCAGATTGACGTCGCGCACGCTCTTGCCGAAGTAGAATTGCGAGGCCGCCGCCGCGCCGAATGTGCCGCCGCCCATATAGGCGCGGTCGAGATAGAGCGACAGGATTTCCTGTTTCGTGAGGTTTGCCTCCAGCCATAGAGACAGGAAGGCCTCCTTGATCTTGCGCTCGATGGAGCGCTCATTGGTGAGAAACAGGTTCTTGGCGAGCTGCTGGGTCAGCGTCGAGCCGCCTTGGACCACGCCGCCAGCTCTGGCATTTTCGCTGAGCGCCCGGCCAAGGCCGATGAAATCGATGCCGAAATGGTCGAAAAACCGCCGGTCTTCGGTGGCCAGCACCGCTTTGATCAGATTGTCGGGCAGGTCTTCGAACGGCACGGAATTTTCATGGATAATGCCGCGATGGCCGATGACATTGCCGTAGCGATCCAGAAAGGTGACGGCGAAATCGCCGCGATTGCGCCAATCCTTGACCGTTTCCTGAAAGGCGGGCATGGCCAGCGCCAGCATGACGACAGCACCGGCGGTTCCCAGCGTCATCGCTTCGCCCAGGGCCTCGAACAGCCATTTCTTCCAACCGCGCATCCGAAACCGGCGAAAGAAGATCGTGGTTTCTTCCCAGAATTCGGCGGCCTGGAAGCCGGTATTCCATAAGGTGGAATCCAGCCAGGCGTCGAGTTTGAGAAAGATATGCCGCTTTTTCTTCTGCATGGCGGTTCCGGGGCCGAGCCTTAAGATGATCTGCTACAATATCATAGGCGTAGAGTGCCGGGGATGCTGTAGGCATATGCAACGCTTCACATGCAACGCTTGACAGGCGCCAAGCTTGCGCCCATGTCTGCGTTGATCGCGATATATCCCAGCCAATGGATCATATGCGACTTAACTTTTAACGAATCTATAAGATTGCCGCGGATTGGGTGCTCGCATCCGGCCGATGGCCAAGGGCATGATGACCAGCGAACCCTATTGGAAGACCAAGCGCCTTGATGAGATGAACACTGTGGAGTGGGAAGCCCTCTGCGACGGCTGTGGCCTGTGCTGTCTCAACAAGCTGGAGGACTGGGAAAGCGGTGAGGTGGTCTTCACCTCCGTTGCCTGTCGTCTGCTGGATGGGGAAAGCTGTCGGTGCAAGGACTATCCCAACCGGCAGGCCACCGTGCCCGATTGTATCCAACTGACGCCAGATCAGGTCGAGGACATCGCTTGGCTGCCGCCCAGCTGCGGCTACCGGCTGGTGCATGAGGGGCGCGACCTTTACTGGTGGCATCCGCTGGTTTCGGGCGACCCTGAAACCGTCCATCAGGCCGGGATTTCCGCCCGGGGCCGCACGGTCAGCGAAGAGCATGTTTCTGTCGAGGATTTCGAGGATTATCTCTGTGACTGGCCTATGACGGTGCTTTTGCAGGCCGAAGAATCTGGCGACCAATAGGGGCATGAAATGACGACAGAAGCAGACGGACTTTTTTCCAAACTCGGCTGAAGCCTTCGTTTGGATCGATGCACTCTTAGTATGATTTTGACATTTGCTACCGTTCGCAGCACCCTCGAAAGCAAATGTCGGAATCTTCAGGACCACGAGCAAGTCACTGTTTCTAGTGGAATTTAAGAATTTGACATTTGATCCTCGAGGGTGCGGCAAGGGGGTATCAAATGTCAAATTCATTCCACTAGACTGCCGTCTTGGTTGCCACCGGTCCGGTCAGAAGTGTCAGGTCGCCATTGACGGCATAGCGGTCGAAAATGGCCATGGCCTGCCGACGAATATTTTCCGGCACTTCGGCTCCGCGGCCCGCGATGCCCTGATTGATCCGCTTGCGTTCACCGTCACGCTTGTCGGCCAGCGCCTCGGTGATTTTCTGAGCCGCCTGGCTGTCCGCTCCGGTGAAGGTGGCGATCCGATCAGCCAGAACCGCCTTGTCACCGAGGAAATCCGTTTCATAGGAAACCCATAGCGGCTTGACCAGATTGAGCATTTCGCATCGCTGCCAACTCAGCAGAAACTGCGCATACCAGATCGCTTGAGCCGCAACCAGCATCTCAAGCCGCTCCTCGAAGGGCAAGTGGTGGTAATTGCTTGGCAGGCCGTCATCAAAAAAAATGGTGTCGACCGGACGATTGGAAGCGCGCCAGGATTGGAACATATCATCGAGGCTGATCAGCGTGTCGAAGAAATTACGGACAGTGACGATAGGGCGGATGTTGTAAAGCGTCATCTGGCGGGCCAGATAGGGCGTGCATCGAATGTGATGCTGGGCGACATAGCCACGGCCGTTCAATCCATGCCGCATAAGTGCAAGCTCATCGGTCTCCTGCGAGCGCAGATTGCCTCCCAGTGCAGAGCCGCTGCCGGGTGTGAAGCTGGGAAGTGCCAGGTTGGCCAGGGGGATATCCAGTGCCTGCACCAACGCCATCGAAATGAAAGTCGAGGCCGATTTGGGCGCACAGGCCACCAGAACATTCGGCTGTCTGGCCCGGCTTGCCGTCAATCTCGCCCGAAATGTCAATTCGGCAAGTTGGGAAGTCGACAGCTTCAGACCCTGGGCGTCGCCATCGCTTACCGCGGGCAGAAAGAACGGATTGGCATGGCAAAGGGCCGCGGCGACTTCCAGAGCCCGGTTTGGCGGTACGGAGGACAGATAATCCATTCCCAGGCTTAGTGCTTCGCGCGGCGCCAGGGTGGAGATGTCTGCTAGCGTCTGGCCCAGCGTGTCTTCCAGGTTCGAACCTGCCTTGTCATTCGTCCGGATGCCGACCGCATGTTCCATGCTGCAACCTGTCCTTATCCTGTTGCGTCTATCCAAACGGAGGCTTTGGCCGAATTGGATATATCGACGCATAAACAAAAGCTTGGTGCATGAGAGCATGACTGAAGTGAATGCGTCGGTGCACCGGGATGTGTCTGTACCAAAGGGTTATTCGCAAGGGGCGAAAACGTTATGGTGTGAAGCTGACTGAGAAAGCTTGCGCCAGGCAGGAGCTTATAACCTCGTCCACGAGGGCCGGACCTCTACTGGTGGCATCCGCTGGTTTCGGGCGACCCTGAAACCGTCCATCAGGCCGGGATTTCCGCCCGGGGCCGCACGGTCAGCGAAGAGCATGTTTCTGTCGAGGATTTCGAGGATTATCTCTGCGATTGGCCTTTGACAGTGGCCGGGGATGCGCCTTGACCGTTATCTGAGGATCTATCCTTAGAGTAAGTCTCGTACAAGTTTTACACTATAATTTCATCTCGATTGAAACCGTTTCGGTGCATTGGAGAGCCTATGTCGAGACTGGACTGGTCCCTTGTCAAAAGCTTTGTTCGCGAAGCGGCCCCGGTGCCCGACGCGGAATGGGTATCGCGGAAATTCGATGAGTTCCTCCGGCGGACCGATCCCGCCGATGCTTTTGCGATTTCGGGTGTGTTCTCGCTGGCGCATCCTTTCTATGTGCCAAAGATGAGCGATGCCGCAGCCGACAGTCTGGCGATTTCCGTGCCGGAACTCGGCGAGGCTCTGATGCGGGCACGGCTGACGGCCTCGCGGGCGCATCAGCCGAATGTTCTGGTGGCGTGTCTGCCAAAATCGGCTTCCACCTTCATCGGTCAGAGCCTGATGAAAGTATTGAATGTGCCGATGGCGGTGCTGATGTCGTCCGCCTTGTCGCCGCAAACGCCTTTTTCCATGGGTATTACCCTGCGTGAGCAGGAAACGGACGAGTTGGCGTTGATCCAATACGGCAATAATGGCCTTGGCTATGTGGCGCAGCATCATTTGCGATGCACGCCCTATCTTTGCCAGCAGCTTGAGCTTTATAATATCCGCCCGATCGTCACCTACCGCAATGTCTATGACAGTCTGGTCAGTCTGGATGACATGATGCGCAAGCAGCAGCAGGAATGGGCGGCGACCCGTGATAAGGATGCGATCTATTTCAGCGACGGCTTGCCATCCAATTATTGTGAGCTGGACGACGAGACGCGCTATCTGATCCTGGTGGATCGCCAATGTGCCTGGTATCTACAATTCTTCATGAGCTGGAAACGCTGCGAAGCGCTTGGTCTGGTCAAGCCGCTCTGGGTCTCCTACGAGGAGGATTTTCTCGGCAACAAGCAGCGTCTGGCCGAGAGGATCGCCGCCTTTGTCGGGTCGGAATTCCTCGATTCCGCAAAGCTGTCCGAGGTGTTTTCCGAGACGATCCAGACGGGTCATGCCCGGTTCAACAAGGGTGTCAGCGGTCGGGGCAGCCAATTGCCTCAGCGTGTCAAGGATCGGATCAGGGCGAGTTTCGATCTCTATCGCGATGATTTCGATTTCTCTGAAATATTGCCGGATTGACGCCTTGCTTCTGCTGGCCCTTCAGCTTCGGCACGCCCGCTGGATTTTTGCACCATCGCCTCGGTTGAGGATTGCACCTTAGGTTGTGATTGGTTATATAGCGGTTCCGCAGACTGCGGGCTGTACTATCGTCATCTTATATTTGCTGATCTATTTCCTGTATCGTTCCGGCACGCGAATGTATCGGACCGCGATACGCTTTCGGTGAAATTGCAGGCATGAGGAGTGTTTGGCAATTCGAGCCGCAGACGCCGGGCTCTTGCTGTCATTCACGTAAAAATGTGTGAGTTCGATGTAACTTTTTTTGGTTATTTACTTCTGCCGATATTGATAGTTAAAGGCTAGAATGCAATTTTGAAAACGTCGCGAGCTGGATATTTTACTATTTCTGCTTGCAACCAGGAAGGACAAGCTCATGAATATCGGAGAAGCCGCCGCAGCCTCCGGCGTTTCTGCGAAGATGATCCGCTACTATGAGGAAATCGGGCTGGTTTTGCCGGCGCGGCGCACCTCAAGCAATTATCGGGTCTATGGCGAAAATGAAGTCCACCGTCTGCGCTTTGTGCGGCGGGCGCGGACCCTCGGGTTTTCCCTGGAGGAAACGGAGCGGTTGCTGGCGCTGTGGAGCGACTCTGGCCGCAAAAACGACGATGTGCGCCAGGTGGCCATGAACCATCTGCGCGAACTCGAAGACAAGATGGAAGCCATGCAGGCCATGGTCGACACGTTGAAAAACCTGGTTGATCACTGCGAGCAGGGCGACCGCCCGGATTGCCCGATCCTGGAAAAGCTGGGTGGTTCTTCCACGCACAATAGCCGCAAGGTGGAAATGGAAGAGGCCTGAGCCTCGGCATAACGGGTTAGGCGAAAGCCTTATCCGCTGTGGTTGTCTGCTTTATATCTGCCGCAATGTGCTTGACTGGCGGCAGAATAAATACGGGTGACAAGACCCGTTGTCGGACGCACCTGAACCCTGGGGGCGGGGGAATGGGGCGGGCGGCCGGTCGCAAGACCGGCCGTCAATCAAGACCTCAGTCGGCTGTATGCTGAACCAGACAGACCCGTGCGTCTCTGTTGTGCGGTTTGTGGTGTCTTCACGAGGGGCGGATTCAACAGCCTGAGCCTATAAACACAGCAGTTCTAAAGAGTTACAGCGTCCTTTGGCATTTTACAAAATGCACCGCGCTAGAACCGGCAATTGTGAAATTGAACCGGATGGGGTCTCACCACTCTTCTCTCGTAGGCTTATTGGGCGTTAAGTGAGCCTCCGATTGTGGAAGACGGATGTCTTCGTCACAATTAAAAATAAGAAAAAAAACCTAAATAGGAAAATAAGCATTGACGCCGTGACGGTGTTCTGTTAGGTTTTGTTTACGGTCGGAAATCTGCGGCTTCGGTCCTTCCGGTTCGATTTTTACGTTCTCTTTCATACATTTACAGCGTTTTAACTCTGGTTGTGGCGGTTTCCCTTCATTGTGATGGGAGCCTCGCCTGCCGGGAGGATATTCATCATGGATGATTTCGATATATCGCTTTACGGCTGCTGGCCTTTACCGGCGCTGTCCTTTGCCTGCGACCGGCATGGGTTAACCCTCAGCGACGGGCTGGAAATCAAGGCTGCTGATCTTACTGCCTTGAGCGATCATTATGCCGGGCTGCTCAATGAGCTGACGCGGGAAATGTCGGCGCAATTCGAGCAGTTCCGGTTGTTGCGCGAAGGGGCGGCGGCGCTGATGGAGGGCGGCGACGAGGCGGCGGCAAAGCTCGCCCGTGCTGATCTGAAGGCGGCGACCGAAGCGATGTCGGTGATTGTCCGCACGCTGGAAAAAATCGATGCGCTGCAACGGCAATTGGTCCGTGACCGCGAAGCCGAGGAGGAGCGGGCGGGTGAGGCCGAGACGCTGGATGTCGCCCAGGCCCGGCTATTGGCGCTGGTGGAAACTCAGGCGGAGGCCAAGGCGGCGCTGCTGTTTGAGCGGTGGAAAGCGGAAAGTCTTGCTGCAACTGGCCCTCCGGGCGCGACAAGCGAGCAGCCAATTCAGACAACAGCGTGAGGGTCGCGGGTGACAGGACGTTTGGATCGGCTGTCGGCGGGCATATCGGTTGCGGCTCTTCTGGCGGCATCGCAGACCGAAAACAATGGTTTATCCGCCCTGCGCCGGGAGATGCAACACCTGCGCGACACGGTTTCGGCGCTGGGCGATGAGGGATCGCTGCTGGCGCAGACGATCATCGCGCGGCAGGGCCATAATTCTCCGGTTCTGGCTGGTCAGGCGGATGGAAATAACGGCGTTGATATGATGCAGGGGCTGGAGCTTGCGGCCTTGCAACGGCTGGCGCGCAGCTGGGCCTTGCTGCGACACCCGTTGCAAGCGCCGCCCGAGGGGGCGTGGCGCAATTGGTTGTTGATGGGCGGCCGCGGTTCCGGCAAGACCCGGGCCGGGGCCGAATGGGTGCATGAGATCGCCTCGGCTGGTGAAAAATCCGCTGTGCGGATTGCACTGGTGGGCGAAACCCTGGGCGATGCCCGCGAGGTGATGGTGGATGGTCTGTCGGGCATCGCCCGTATAGCCCGCCACAAACGCCCGGAAGTGGAAATTTCCCGGCGCAGGCTGGTCTGGCCGAATGGCGCGATGGCGCAGATGTTTTCCGCTGAAGACCCGGAGAGCCTGCGCGGCCCGCAGTTTCACTATGCCTGGTGCGATGAGATTGCCAAGTGGAAGCATGCCGAGGAAACCTTCGATATGCTGCAATTTTCCCTGCGGTTGGGGGATGATCCCCGCCAGGTGATTACCACCACGCCGCGTCCGGTGCCGATCCTGAAACGGTTGCTGGCGGACCCCGGCACGCGGCTGACCCGGCTTTCCACCTTCGGGAATGCTTGCAATCTCGCGCCCGGCTTTATCGAGGCCTTGCAGGCCCGTTACGGTGGCACGCGGCTTGGCCGTCAGGAATTGGATGGTGAACTGATAGAGGACCGGGAGGATGCGCTGTGGCGGCGCGACCGGCTGGAGCAGTTGACGGTCAGGCTCAGTGAGCCGCTGCACCGCATTGTCGTCGGCGTCGATCCACCCTCCGGGGCGGGTGCGCAATCGGTCTGCGGCATAATTGTTGCCGGTCTCGACCGGCTGGGCCGGGCAGTGGTGCTGGCTGATTGTTCGGTGACGGGGGAAAGCCCGGCCAGTTGGGCGACCGCCGTGGTGCGGGCGTTTCGCCGGTTTGAAGCGGACCGGGTGGTGGCGGAGGTCAATCAGGGCGGGGAAATGGTTGGCGCGCTGCTGAAAAGCGTCGATGCCAACCTGCCGGTGCGCATGGTGCGGGCGACGCGTGGCAAGTTTTTGCGGGCCGAGCCTGTGGCGGCTCTCTATGAACAGGGCCGCGTTTTTCACGCAGCCCGTTTTGCCGATCTGGAAGATCAAATGTGTGATTTCGGCCCTGAGGGCCTGTCGAATGGCCAGTCGCCGGATAGGCTTGATGCGCTGGTCTGGGCTTTGACCGCGCTGCTTCTGGAATGCGCGGGCGAGCCGCGCATTCGCACGCTATAATTATTTGGTCGCAGGCGCTGACGGTGCCGAAGGTTGACGCATCTGGCGCCATTCGGATTCAAGGCGTTCAACGATATGGGCAGGAATGGTCCGGCTGGCCTCTGCAATCGTCTTGCTGATCTGGCTGCTGCTCTTGGCGTCCATCACATGTCTCCTGTGTTAACCGCCCGGCGCCCGTCATGGCGCGGCAGGGCTTGTTGCTCTGTGCCGCTCATAACCAGCGGTGGAGCGGAAAGTTCCACAAGCTTAAATCTTTGTAAATATCTCGTGACATGGCCTGAACCGATTGAATTTTGTTTAACCGATTTAAATCCCAGCATTTTTTGGGTTCAATCTCGCCGCGTTCGGCTGAGCCCTGCTATTTTAAGGGGAATTGGCAGTTTATGAACACCACAGCTTTGCAATCGCTCTTCAACCGGATCCGCGGTGAATTGTGTGGCGGGCGGCTCGGCACGGCTCAGGTGCAGGGCATCAACGCCATTCTGGCGGGCTGCGCGCGCCATGGTCTGACCGACCACCGCCATATCGCCTATCTGCTGGCCACAGCCTTTCATGAAACGGCGGGTCGCTTCCAGCCCCTGCGGGAAACGCTGGCGAAAACCGATGCCGAGGCCATTGACCGGTTGGAGCGCGCCTATGCAGCGGGCCGCTTGCCCCAGGTAAGCGCGCCTTACTGGCGGCCGGACGAGGCGGGACGGAGCTGGTTTGGCCGGGGCTTTGTGCAGATCACCCATAAGCGCAATTATCAGGCGATGTCGGTGGCGCTGGGCGTCGATCTTGTCGCCGAGCCGGCCCGCGCCCTGGATAGGGCGACGGCGGCTGATATTCTGGTTGTCGGCATGAGCGACGGGTTGTTTTCGGGCGTTAGGCTTGGCGATGTCTTCACCGCCACGGCAAGCGACTGGACCGGTGCGCGGCGTATTGTCAACGGGCAGGACCGGGCGGAATTGGTGGCCGGGTATGGGCGGGTGATCTTTGCGGGGTTGGGGTAAGGTTTGCTGAAAGCGTGGATGAAAGCGCCATGGGTTTTGTAAGGCTACATAGTACCCGTCACTTTTAGCTTTGCGTGCTGGGTTCCCCCTCACCCCGCCTCCGCTACGCTCAGCGGACCTCTCCCCGCTGGGGAGAGGAAACCATAAATGCTGCGGCTCTTTCCTTCTTCTCCCCGCCGATTTTCCCCAGAGGCCAATTTTCCCCAGAGGATGGGTAGAAGCGGCAAGAGCCGCATGTGTCGTGCCTTTCTCTCTGTTGATCGGCAAATCTGCGCCAATACCCGACGGGACACTTTCAACTTCAGGAGAACATTATGCTGTCTTCCTTTCGCCTGCCGTTTCGGCGGGCCAATCGTGCTGCTGTGTCGTCGGCGACGCCAACACAGACAAAAGCGGGGATACGACCCCGTGCAGGATTGGAAATGCTGCTCTCCACCGGTGCCGGGCGCGGCACGGGGCGGTCTTATGCAGCCTTGTCACGCGCTGGCTTTCTCGGCAATCCGGTGGCGCATCGGGCGGTGCGGCTGGTGGCGGAGGCAGCGGCCGCTGTGCCGCTTCTGCTTTATCAGGGCCTGCCGCAGGAAGGGGCGGGCGAGTTGAGCGAGCATCCGGCGCTGGCGCTTCTGGCCCGGCCCAATGGGCGGGCGACGGGGGCGGATTTTTTCGAAATGCTCTATGGCCATCTGCTGCTGTCGGGCAATGCCTATCTGGAGCCGCTCTGGCTTGGCGGGCGGCTGATGGAACTGCATCTGCTGCGCCCCGATCGGGTCAGCGTCGTCGAGGGTCCCGATGGCTGGCCGGTGGCTTATGATTATCGTGCCGCCGGGGTGACGCGCCGGGTTGCTGCCGAGGGCGAGCCGCAGCCGATCCTGCATTTCAAGCTGTTTCACCCGCTCGACGATATCAGCGGTTATGCGCCGCTCGCTTCGGCCCATAACGCGCTGGATCTGCACAATGCCGCCGCCACCTGGAACAAGGCGCTGCTCGACAATTCCGCCCGTCCCTCCGGGGCGCTGGTCTATCAGCCCAAGGAGGGTGGTAACCTGCCACCGGAACAATATCAGCGGCTGAAGGACGAGCTGGAACAGGGCTATTCCGGGCCAATGCAGGCGGGCCGCCCGATGCTGCTGGAGGGCGGGCTGGACTGGAAGGCGATGAGCTTGACCCCCCGCGACATGGATTTTACCGATGCCCGCAATGGCGCGGCCCGCGATATTGCCTTGTCGCTCGGCGTACCGCCGATGCTGCTAGGCATTCCCGGCGACAATACCTACGCCAATTATCAGGAGGCCAACCGCGCCTTCTACCGGCTGACGGTGCTGCCGCTGATCCGCCGCACCGCCGCCAGCCTGTCGGGCTTTCTGTCCGATGGGTTTGGCGAGGTCTTGTGCCTGAAGCCTGATCTCGATCAGGTCGAGGGCCTGTCCAGCGAGCGTGACGCGCTGTGGTCGCGGGTAGGCTTTGCCAGCTTCCTCACCGACGAGGAAAAGCGGCAGGCGGTTGGATATGACGCTTAAAGCCTCAAAGTTTCAAGAGGTTGATGTCTGATCCGGACTCTGTTCCGCAGGAGGGTGATTCAGAGTGTGAACATCTGCACCCTGCTTCTGAGCAGGCGCGCATAAGCGATTCTAAAGATTAGAATTTCCGGATGAACTGCGGCGGATTTGCGCCTGTATCCACAATCATAAGACGAAAAGATTAACAAAATGACCGATTTTACACCCGACACGCCCTTATGGGGTGCGCGGCTGGCGGGCGCATTGGCGGGGTCCGCCATCTCGCTGGTCTATCTTCTGCCGAGGGGGCGACGCGAGGCGGCCAGCCGGTTTTTCACCGGGCTGGCCATCGGGCTGATCTTCGGTGGCGCCACCGGCCAATGGCTGGCCCGCAAGCTGGATATTCTGCAAAGCCTGTCCGGTGCCGAAATCATGCTGGCGGGGGCGACACTTGCCAGCCTTTCGGCCTGGTGGGCGCTGGGTGCTTTGGCGCGGTTTGCAGGCCGCTACGGGCGCAAGGACGGCTGAGGCCGTCAATCTCATTCCAGTTTAAAGGCCAGATTAAAGGAGAAATTCATGCACGCTTATCGCGGGCCAGGAAAGCTGGTGCGCAAATTTGCCGATCTGACCCTGTCGGATCTCAGCGGTGACGGCACGTTCAGCGGCTATGCCAGCGTGTTCGGCGAGGTGGATCTGGGGCGCGACGTGATCGAGCCGGGGGCCTTTCGCACCAGCTTGCAGGGGCGCGGCGCAGGCGGCATCCGCATGCTCTACCAGCACGACCCCAACCAGCCGATTGGCAGCTGGACGCTGCTCAAGGAGGATGCGCGGGGCCTTTATGTCGAGGGACGGCTTTCCCCCGGCGTCAAGCGTGCCGAGGAGGTGCGCGCCCTGATGAAATCAGGCGCGCTGGACGGGCTGTCGATTGGTTTCCAGACGGTCAAATCCCGCCAAGACGCCAAGACCGGCATTCGCCGCATTCTGGAGGCCGATCTCTGGGAAATTTCCGTCGTCACCTTTCCCATGGCGCCTTCGGCCAGGGTTTCCAATGTCAAGCATCAGCGGTTTTTCCGCGACAAGGATACCGAGCTGATCCGGGCGATGCGCCGGGCAGCCCGGACGATGGCCAACAGCAATTTCAAATAAAGGATGGATTTATGAGCGATCATCAGATGACTGCCCCCGAAATCAAGGCGATCCCGGAAACCATGGCCGCCGCCTTCGACGACTTTATGGAAGCCTTCGAAGGCTTCAAGCAGGCCAATGACCAGCGGCTCGGCGAAATCGAGCAGAAACTGACCGCCGATGTCGTCACCCGCGACAAGGTGGAGCGGATCAACAAGGCGATGGACGAACAGTCCCGGCTGCTGGACCAGCTGGCGCTGAAAAAGCTGCGCCCGGCGCTGGGATCGAACGGCAATCGTGGCGGTTCCGGCAGCCTGGAGGCGACAGAGCGCAAGGCGGCCTTCGAGGCCTATATCCGGCGCGGCGATGAAACGGCGCTGCGCGATCTCGATGCCAAATCCATGGCGATTGGTTCGGATGCGGATGGCGGATATCTGGTGACGGATGAGACCGATAGTGAGATTGGCCGCAGGCTCGCCTCCATCTCGCCGATCCGGCAATTGGCCAGCGTCCGGCAGGTGTCGGGCGCGGTGCTGAAAAAGCCGTTTGCCCCAAGCGGCATGGCCTCCGGCTGGGTGGCGGAAACCGCGGCCCGCACCCAGACCGATACGCCGCAGCTGACGGAACTTTCCTTTCCGACCATGGAGATTTACGCCATGCCCGCCGCCACCCAGTCGCTGCTGGATGATGCTGCTGTTGATGTCGAAGCCTGGATTGCCGGAGAGGTGGATATTGCCTTTGCCGAGCAGGAAGGGGCAGCCTTTGTGGCGGGCGATGGTGTTAACAAGCCGAAGGGCTTCCTCGCCTATGAGACGGTGGCCGACACCGCCTGGGCCTGGGGCAAGATCGGCTTCAAGGCGACCGGCGCTGCCGGTGGCTTTGCCGCAAGCGGGCCATCCGACGTATTGCTCGACACCATCTACGCGCTGAAGGCCGGGCATCGCCAGAACGGCACGTTTGTGATGAACCGCAAGACCCAGGGCGAAATCCGCAAGTTCAAGGATGCCGACGGCAATTATCTCTGGCTGCCGCCCGCAGGCCCTGGCCTTGAAGCCTCGTTGATGGGCTTTCCGATTGCCGAGGCTGAGGACATGCCCGATATCGCCGCCAACGCCTTTTCCATCGCCTTTGGCGATTTCAAGGCCGGGTATCTGGTGGTTGACCGCATGGGTGTGCGGGTGCTGCGCGATCCCTATTCGGCCAAGCCCTATGTGCTGTTCTACACCACCAAACGGGTTGGTGGTGGAATGCAGAACTTTGAAGCGCTCAAGCTGATCAAGTTTGCTGCCAGTTAATTTGGTTCGGTAAAGCCCCGCTTTACCGTGAGATGCCCCCCTCTGTCCGGCAAGGCAGAGGGGGTAGATCCTTGCTCCAACATTCTCCCGGAGACCCCCAATCCATGACCATCACCACCCTCACTCCGCCGCAGGCGGAGCCGCTGACCCTTGTCGATGTGAAGGCGCAATTGAAGATCGATACCGATGATGAAGACGATCTTCTCTCCGGTCTGATCACCGCTGCCCGCCTGCATCTGGAGGCCGAGACCGGGCTTTGCCTGATGCGCCAATCGCTGCGGCTCTATCTGGATGACTGGCCTGACAGCGAGGTGATTCAGCTTCCCAAAGGCCCGGTGCAAACCATTGATGCCGTGACGGTTTTTGATGAAAATGGCGATGAACTTCATGTTTTACTGAAAGATCATCTGCTGGATGGACAGGCGCGGCCAGCTCGGCTGTGGCTGCGGGAACGGCCCTTGCCGGGACGGCCGATCAACGGCATCGAGATCGACTTTACCGCAGGCTTCGGCACGGCGGCCACCGATGTGCCGGATACGCTGCGCCGGGCGATGAGCCTGCATGTTGCGGCCATGTATGCGTTTCGGGGTGTAGTGGCGCTGGCCGATCAGCCTGCTGCCCTGCCGGTCGGCTATGAACGGCTGATCGCGCCCTTCTGCCGAAAGGGCCTTTGATGGGTGCCTTCACCATGCCCGATCCGGGCCGGATGACGGCGCGCCTCACGCTTGAGCAACCGGTCAATGAGCCTGACGGTCAGGGCGGGGTGAGCCAGGGTTGGCAGGCGGTTGCCACGCTTTGGGCGCTGATCGAGCCGCAATCCTTCACCCGTGAAGAGCGCGGCGAAGCGGAAATCGCCACCATAGATCAGGCCGTCACCATCCGCTTTCGCACCGATGTGGCGCGCGGCCATCGGCTGGTGAAGGGCACGCGCATTCTCGCGGTCCGGGCGCTGCGCGACCCGGATGAGACCAAGCGGTTTCTGCTGCTGGATTGTGAGGAGGAGGTCAGATGAGCCTGCAATTTTCAGCACATGGGCAGCAGGGCGCCGTGACGGACTTTACAGCTGCGCTGCGGCGCAGGTTGGAAGAGGCCGCCAGCCGGGCGGCTGCCAAAAGGCAAAGCGCGAGCGAAGAGCCGAAGGGTGAGCGTATCGGGGAGGTGGCTGATGACCAGTCCGGTCAATGATCTGCTGACCGCAATGACGGCGGCGGCGCTTGCCGATGCCAGCATTGCGGCGATCATCGGTGCTGATGGCGTCAAGGATCGGCGGTTGCTGCGCTCCGCCCAGCCTTACCTGATGGTGGGTGAGGTGACGGTGACGGATATCTCCACCGATGATGACGGGTTGATCGAAGCGCTGGTCAGCTTGCAGTCCTGGTCGTCGCTCAGCCGCCGCGAGGCGGAAAGCCTGGCGGCGATGGTGCGTGCCGTGTTGCAGGATGCGGCGCTGTCGCTGGCCCATGCCCGCCTGATCGCCTTGCGCCATATCAAGACCGTCAGCCGCCGCGAGGCAAAGACCGGCCTGTTCCTGGCCGAGCTGCAATTTCGCGCTGTCATCGAATGATTTTGGTCCCGCGCGCCAGCATGGCCAGAAAGACCAGTGCTGCCAGCACCAGAGCGCTGACGGCGAGGGTGAAGGTCAGAAGCAGCGGCAGGCCGCCGCGATCCAGCAGACCAGCGATCACCACCGGCGACAGCGCCTGGGAGATATTACCGGGCAGCGCCAGTTTGGCTGAGATCCCGGCGTAGCGGCTGGCGGAAAAGAAGCCGAGCGGCAGCACGGTGCGCGAAATGGCCGACAGGCCGGAGCCGATGCCATAGGCACCGATAAACAGGCCGAGCATCCATACGGAGCCATGGCCGAATGCGAGTGCCAGGAAGCCGATGACGATCAGTCCGGTTGCCACAAGGCCTGATGTGACGGGCGAGGCGCGTTTTCCGGCAAGGGTATCGGCAGCGCGGGCGGAAATGCCGAGCACCGAGCGAAGCGACCCCAGTTGCAGCGCTAGCGCCGGTGTGGCGCCAGCCTGCGTCAGCATTTCAATCAACGAAGACGAGACGCCGAAGGTGACGCTGCTGAAGCCGATGCTGATGATGGCAAGCGCGATCATCGCCCGCTTTTGTTGGAGTGCTGTCAGCGGCATCGGTTCGCGGTCGGCTGCGGCTTGCGCCGTTTGCGACCGGGCTTTGATGGGCGGCAGGGCGAAGCGATGCAGGGGAACCAGCACCAGAAGATGGCAGGCCGCTGCAATAAGCAAGGTATCGCGCCAGCCCAGCAGGCCAGTCAGCCAACTGAGCAGCGGCCAGAAAATCGCTGTAGAAAGGCCGGTGAAAATCATCAGCAGGCCGATCACGCTTTTCGCCGACGAGCCTTCTCGCTCGACGACTGCCGTATAGCAGGCCACGCTGAGCGCCAAGGTGCCAGCAATGCCGATGGTGAACCAGGCGGCGAAATAGGAAGCCATGCCTTGGGCTTGCGAGAGCAGTGCGAGGCCGAAGGCAAACACAACCGAGCCCGCAGCCATGACCTTGGCGGCCCCGTGCCTTTCCAGCAGGCGGCCGCTGGCCGGTCCGGCAAAACCCATGATCAGCAGCATCACCGTGGCACCGAGAAAGCCGGTCTCGTTGCTGATGCCGATATCGGCGGCGATGGTGCGGCCGAGAACGCCGAACAGGTCGAAACTCGTGCCCCAGCCGACAATCTGGCTGATGGACAGCACGCTCAGCAGCCGCAAGCGTGCCAGCGATGCGGCATTTTGGGGAACGGGACTGGGAGAATCGGCGGGGAGAGCGGACATGCAAGCAACCTAATCGGCAGATCAGCATAGTGCGGCATCTGTGTAAGTTTCAAGACACGGCTGTGTCTGGTCCAGACATTTACATCTGTTTGCAGCATCGGTGCGGACAACCTTTACTGTCTTTTTACGCGAGTTTTCGCGGTCACACCAGTTTTGGTGCTTCCCCTGCGGGCCTCTTGGTCTCCTTACCTTCGTCCTGGGTTTTCTCTCTGAAAAAGGGACGGGCGGTCGTGCCGGTTTGGCTGGGTCCGCGCGTGGGAGAGACCCCTGAAAACGGGGAGGGGGTGGATGTCGCCCTGGCGTGGTTGGCGGCCGGTTTGCGGATTTCTAGTTATTTTCAAGGAGATTTTTTATGGTGGCCCAGAGGGGTAAGGACCTGCTGCTGAAGATTATCAGCGGCAGCGATTATATAACCGTTGCAGGACTGCGTTCGCGCAAACTGGCTTTCAATGCCGAAACCGTCGATGTGACCGATGCCGACAGCGCCGGGCGCTGGCGTGAGCTTTTGGCCGGTGCCGGTGCCAAACGCGCCTCGCTATCGGGGGCCGGGTTGTTCAAGGACCAGTCCTCCGATGAACTGGTCCGGGCGGCGTTTTTTGCCGGTTCGGTGTTGAGCTGGCAGGTGGTGATCCCGGCTTTTGGCACGGTGACTGGCCTGTTTCAGGTGACAGCGCTGGACTATTCCGGCGAGCATGACGGCGAGTTGAAATTCGACATCGCGCTGGAATCGGCAGGGGCGATTGCCTTTGAGGTGACGTCATGAACGGGGGGACGGGGAATGTTAGTATGGGCGTGCGCGCCAACCGCAGGCGCGGCGAAGTGGAAGCGGTGATTGATGGCGAGCGGCGGATTTTATGCCTGACGCTGGGCGCGCTGGCCGAACTGGAAACCGCCTTTGCCGCCGACAGTCTGGCGGATCTTGCCCTGCGGTTTTCCAGTGGCAAGCTTTCCAGCCGCGACCTGATCCGCATTCTGGCGGTCGGTTTGCGGGGCGGCGGCAATTGTTGCGCCGATGAGGATGTCGCCGACATGTGCGTCGAGGGTGGGCTTGCGGCCTGCGTCGCCATTGTCCGCGAATTGCTGCTCGTTACGTTTGGAACTGCTGATCAGGCGGCTTCGACCGGCCACACCTCGACCGGCCACGCCCCGGCCATGGAGGGCGATCCCGCCCGCCCTTGAGTGCCGCAGCGGGTCGATCCGACACGGCAAAGCCGCCTCCCTTTCCCTGGGAGGCGGTGATGCATGCCGGATTTCACCTGCTGCGGCTGACCCCGCAGGCCTTCTGGGCGCTGACCCCGCGTGAATTCGCTGCCATGAGCGGGGCGTTTCGCCCCGTCGCCACCGCTCGCGCTGAGCTTGCCCGTGCCGACCTGGAGGCGCTGATGGCCCGCTATCCTGACCGTGCCTTCCTGACCGCAACATATTAAGAGGTAGACCATGGCCGATGACGATACCCTGTCCTTCGGGATCGATCTCGATGCTTCCGGGGCGACCAAGACCCTCGACGATCTGGAAAGCCGCTCGAAAAGCTTTGGCAGCGCGCTGACATCGGCGCTGAAAAGCGCCACGAGCGGTGGCGGCGATCTGGAAGACACGCTGAAATCGCTGGCGAGCCAATTGTCCAACATCACCCTATCGTCCGGGCTGCAACCGTTGCAAAGCAGTCTGTCGTCGCTGGCCTCCAGTGCCACCTCCAGCCTGTCATCGGGGATCAGCTCGCTGTTTGCCTTTGAGAAGGGCGGCGTGCCTGGCTCGATCACGCCTTTTGCCTCTGGTGGGGTGGTGTCCAGCCCCACCTATTTCGGCATGGATGGCGGCAATACCGGGCTGATGGGCGAGGCAGGCAGCGAGGCGATCCTGCCGCTGAAACGCGGCTCGGACGGATCGCTGGGGGTTGCCACCCAGGGCGGCGGCTCCTCCGGCACGCAGGTCAATGTCAACGTCACCACCCAGGATGCGTCGAGCTTCACCAAGAGCCAGTCGCAGATTTCCAGCCTGCTGGCGCGTTCCGTCAAGCGCGGTCAGCGCAATTTGTGAGGTGAAACCATGGCAACCGCCTTTCACGAGGTGCGCTTTCCGCTGCGCGTGTCGCTCTCGACCAGCGGCGGGCCGGTGCGGCGCACGGATATTGTCAACCTGTCGAATGGCCGCGAAGTGCGCAACCAGCGCTGGGCCAATTCGCGCCGCAGCTATGATGCCGGGTCGGGGGTGAAATCGCTTGCCGATCTCTACACGGTGCTGGAGTTTTTCGAGGCGCGTGGCGGCCAGATGGCCGGGTTCCGGTTTCGAGATCCGCTGGATTCCAATTCCGCCGGGCCGGGGCGGGCCGTGAGTGCTGAAGACCAAAAGATCGGCACCGGCGATGGCGTGACCGCCAGCTTTCAACTGGTCAAGACCTATGGCGATGCCGGTGGCGGCTGGAGCCGCAGCATTGCCAAGCCAGTTGATGGCACCGTGCTGATTTCGGTGGATGGCGTGCCGGTCAACGGTTTCAACTGCGATAGCACCACCGGGCTAGTGTCCTTCAATCAGGATTTTATTCCTGCCTCCGGTGCCGTCATCCGGGCGGGCTTTCAATTCGATGTGCCGGTGCGTTTCGATACCGACCGGATCGAAATCAATCTCGAAGCCTTCAATGCTGGCAGCATTCCTTCGATTTCGCTGACGGAGATCATTCCATGAGGACAATTGATGCCGCTTTGGCGCGTCATCTGGCGGGCGACGCCACGACGCTGTGCACCTGCTGGCGCGTCACCCGCAGCGATGGGCTGGTTTTGGGCTTTACCGATCATGATCGGGACCTGACCCTGCGCGGTACACTGTTTCATGCCGCCAGCGGCTTTTCCGCCAGCGATGGTGAGGCAGAAAACAGCCTATCGGCGCCGACCTCCGAAGTTGCCGGTGGTTTTTCCAGCGAGGTGATTACCGAGGCCGATCTGATTGCCGGGCGCTATGACGGTGCGCGCATTGAGGTCTATCGTGTCAACTGGCAGGTGCCGGACCAGCATGTCCTACTCAAGGTGCAGGATGTTGGCGAGGTCAAGCGCCAGACGGGGCAGTTTACCGCCGAATTGCGCAGCTTTGCCGCCAAGCTCTCCCAGGATCAGGGCCGCACGCTTGGTCGCCGCTGCGATGCCAGCCTGGGCGATAGCCGCTGCGGTATCGACTTGAGCATTGAGGGCCGCACCGTCAGCGCTGTTCTGGTGGCGATGGCAGCGTCCGACCGGCTCACGGTTTCGGGGCTGGATGCCTATGGTGAAGACCATTTCCGCTATGGCCGAATCACCGTCACATCAGGGGCCGAGACCGGCCTGACCGCCGAGATTGAAACCAGCCGCCCTGGAGAAGACGGCACGGAGCTGACACTGTGGCTGCCCTTGGAGGTGACATTGTCACCGGGCGATGCACTGAGCATCAGCATCGGCTGCGACAAACGCTTCGCCACCTGCCGCGACAGCTTCGCCAACGCCGCCAACTTCCGCGGTTTCCCGCATATGCCGGGCAGCGATTTCGCCTATTCCTATGTCAGCGGCCAGACGACCCATGACGGGTCGGTGCTGTTTGAGTGAGGGGGATTGCATGCCCTCCATCAACACCCGAGTCCTCACCCTCGCCGAGGGTTGGATTGGTACGCCCTATCGCCATCAGGCCTCCACCAAGGGTGTCGGCTGCGATTGTCTTGGTCTGATCCGGGGCATCTGGCGGGAGCTTTATGGGCAGGAGCCTGAAGTCACGCCTGCCTATGCGCCTGACTGGGCCGAGCGGTCGGGAGAGGACCGGTTGATCGAGGCGGCGCGGCGGCATTTCATCCTGATCAACAGTCTTGGCGAGGCTTTGCCCGGTGATCTCCTGGTCTTCCGGTTTCGCGCCCATTACGCCGCCAAGCATCTGGGGCTTTTGGCGGCGGACTAGCAGTTTATTCACGCCTATGAGCAGGCGGCTGTGGTTCGCTCCGCTCTGGTGCCCGCCTGGCGGCGGCGTGTCGCGGGCGTCTATCGTTTTCCGGAGAAGTGATCGATGGCAACTCTTGTTTTCCAGGCAGCCGGTGCGGCCATCGGCAGCATATTCGGGCCTGTTGGTACCATGCTGGGCCGCGCCGTAGGGTCGCTGGCCGGCAATATGGTCGATCAGGCGCTGATCAACGGCAGCTCCACCACGACAGGCTCGCATCTGTCGTCGGCGCGGATCGGCGGGGCCAGCGAAGGCACGGCGCTGAACCGGGCCTATGGCACGGTGCGCATCGGCGGCACGTTGATCTGGGCGACGCGGTTTGAGGAAAAGACCACCACCGAGACCTCCGGCAGTAAATCCACCGGCACCAAGACCAAGAGTTACGATTATTACGGCAATCTGGCGCTGGCTTTGTGCGAAGGACCGGTGGCAGCCATCCGCCGGGTCTGGGCCGATGGCGAGGAAGTGGATCTGACCGAGGTTGAGATGCGCTTTTATCCGGGCAGTGAGGATCAGGGCGTCGATCCGCTGATTGCCGCCAAACAAGGCGAGGGCAATGCGCCCGCCTATCGCGGCGTCGCCTATGTGGTGTTCGAGCGCCTGCCGCTCGACGATTACGGCAACCGTCTCCCCGTGCTGCAATTTGAGGTGATCCGTCCGCTGGGCAGGCTGGAAAGCCAGGTCAGGGCCGTCACCATCATTCCCGGTGCCACCGAGCATGGTTATGCCACGACAGCCATTACCGAGGAAACCGGCGATGGCGAAGAGCGGATCATCAACCGCAATACGCTGGTGGCCGCCACTGACTGGCAAGCCTCTCTGGATGAATTGCAGGCGGTGTGTCCCAATCTCGTCCGTGCTGCGCTTGTTGTCAGCTGGTTCGGCACCGATCTGCGGGCCGATCAATGCGCTATCGTGCCAGGGGTCGAAGTGGCGAGGCGTGACGAGGAGAGCCGCGCCTGGAATGTTGCGGGCATCGGGCGCTCACAGGCCCGGCTGGTCAGCCAGAGCGGCGGCGGCCCGGCCTATGGCGGCACGCCCAGTGATAAAAGCGTCATCGAGGCGATCAAGGATCTGAACAGCCGGGGCATTGCCACCTGCCTCTATCCTTTTGTGATGATGGATATTCCCTCCGGCAACGGACTGACTGATCCTTATGGCGGGACAGAACAGGCGGCCTATCCCTGGCGTGGTCGCATCACCTGTTCGCCGGCCCCTGATCTTGCCGGCTCGCCTGATGGGACGGACGCGGTGGACGCCATCATCGAGGCCTTCATGGGCAAGACCACGGTCGATGATTTCTTCTTGCTCGGCACCACGATCCTTTATACCGGCAACAAGAATGGCCGTGATAGTGGCTATCGGCGTCTGGTGCTGCATTCTGCGCTGCTGGCTAAAGCCGCAGGCGGGGTGGACAGTTTCGTGATCGGCTCGGAACTGAAGGGCCTGACCACCCTGCGCGGTGCGGATAACAGCTTTCCCTTCGTCACCGCCTTGATGCAATTGGCTGAGGATGTGCGCGCCATTCTGGGGAGCGGAACCAAGCTGACCTACGGGGCCGATTGGAGCGAGTATTTCGGCTATCATCCTGATGACGGGTCCGGTGATGTGTTCTTCCATCTCGATCCGCTCTGGGCCTGCGCGGCCATCGACGCTGTCGGCATCGACAATTACATGCCGCTTTCGGACTGGAACGACGCGGATTTTACTGCCGATAATCCGGATGGGTTTATCATTGCCGATGACCGTGCCGCCATGCAGGCGCAGATCGCTGCCGGGGAGGGCTATGACTGGTATTACCCAAGCCTTGCCGCCCGCAAGAAACGCGAGCGGGCCGCCATTACCGACGGGCTGGCGGGCAAGCCCTGGGTCTATCGCTATAAGGACATCCAGTCCTGGTGGGAAAACCACCATTACAACAGGGTCGGCGGTGTTGAGCTTTCCGCGCCAAGCGCCTGGATGCCGAAGCAGAAACCGATCTGGTTTACCGAATTGGGCTGCCCGGCGGTGGAGCGTGGTGCCAACCAGCCGAACGTGTTTCCCGATCCGAAATCCTCGGAAAATGCGCTTCCCTATTTCTCTTCCGGCATGCGCTCGGATGCCATGCAGCGGCGGTTTCTTGAAGCGCATCTGGGGTATTGGCAGGGAGAGGCGGCACCCGCTGGCATGGTCGATGCCGACCACATCTTTCTCTGGACCTGGGACAGCCGGCCCTTTCCGGCCTTTCCCTATGATACCGATCTGTTTGCTGATGGCGACAATTGGCGCAGCGGCCATTGGCTGAACGGCAGGCTGGGCGGCGGCACGCTGGCCGAGGTGATTGCCGCGATATTGGAAGATTGCGGCTTTACCGATTACGATGTGTCCGCCGTGACCGGTGATCTCTCTGGCTATGTGCAGGGCGATGTCTCCTCGGCCCGCAGCCTGATCGAGCCGCTGACCGAGGCTTTCCTGATCGACGTGATCGAGGATGGCGCTGTGCTGCGGTTCCGCTCACGCCAGGCGGCCAGTTTGAAGGCGGTCGAGACCCGGGTTTTCGTCGATACCGAAGACGAACCGTTCTGGACCGAGACCCGGGGTGATAGCACCGATTATGCCGGTCAGGCCGTATTGGATTTTTACGATCCCGCTAATGATTACGAGGATGCCAGCGTCCGCTCGCGCCGCGTGGTGGGGACATCCGCCAAGCTTCTGTCCAGTGATCTGCCTGCGGTGCTGGATGAGGCGAGCGCTTTGGCCGTGGTTGAAACGCAATTGCGCGATCACCGGATCGGGCGGCGCAGCCTGACCCTGTCGCTATCGCCCTCGCAGCTGGCGCTTCAGCCCGGTGACGTGCTGACCTTGCCGGACGGGCCATCCGGCCGGTTCCTGATCACCCGGATCGAAGACAGCAGCACGCTGTCGTTGGAATTGACCGAAGTGGCAGCGCCGGTGTCCAGCGCGATTACGGTTGCCAGCAGCGGGCGGGTGCAGAGCGGGCGGGCTTCGGACGGGTTTGCGCCGCTGTGGCGGCTGATGGACCTGCCACGCCTTGATGATGGCGAGGACGGCAGTTTTGCGCGCGCGGCGGCCTATGCCAGTCCCTGGCGCAAGATCGTGCTGTCGTCATCCGCCGAGACCGAGAACTATGCGACCCGCGCCGTGGTGGAAGGGCCTGCGACACTCGGCACCCTGTCATCGGCATTGGCTGCGGGTGTGTCGGGCCGGTTCGATAGGGCCAATCGTCTGAGTGTCACCCTGTCCTATGGCAGTTTTTCCTCCGGCTCGCGGCTGTCGGTGTTGAACGGCGACAATCGGCTGGTGGTCAAGGCGGCCAACGATATCTGGGAGGTGATCGGTTTCCAGACGGCGGACGAGGTGGAAAGTGGCGTCTGGCAATTGTCCGGCCTGTTGCGCGGCCTCTATGGCACGGAGGACGCCATGGCCGCAGGCGCGGTCTCCGGCGCGCAGGTGGTTCTGCTCAACAGTGCGGTGACTGCGCTTGACCTTGCCGATAGCGAAATCGGCCTGACGCTGAACTGGATCGCCGAGGCCGCAGGCACCAGCCTTGCGGCCAAGGGACCGGTCAGCTTTTCCGGTGGCGTGCGGGCGCTGACCCCGCTTTCCCCGGTGCATCTGCGCGCCAGCCGCGCGCCCAGCGGCGATATTGCGCTGAGCTGGGTCCGGCGCGGCCGCACCGATGCGGATAATTGGACGCCATCCGATATTCCGCTCGATGAGGAAAGCGAACGCTACCAACTCGATATTCTCGACGCTGGAAAGGCGGTGCTGCTCAGCGTCACCCTGACATCTGCGGCCTACACCTACAGCGCCGAGTTGCAGGCCACAGACTTTGGCGTGGCACCCTCGACGCTTGCCATCCGGGTCCGCCAGATTGGCCGTCATGCCAGCGGCATAGCGGCTGAAGCACAGTTCACTTTCTGATCTTCAACCCAAAAACCTCCACCGAAAAACAAGGGAAATTGACATGAATGACGGCAAACCGTGGTATCTGTCCAAGACTGTCTGGGGTGCGCTGGTCGCTATCCTGGCGTCCGGCCTGCAACTTGGCGGGTTCGAGCTTGGTGTTCTGGAACAGGGTCAGTTGACCGATGGACTGGTGGCGCTGGCCGGATCGGTGGGCGGGCTGGTGGCGCTCTATGGTCGGCTGGTGGCAAGCCACGCCATCGTCCCCCAGGCGAACCGGCCGCCCCCGGAAAAACCCTGAACGGCAATGGATATCGCTCCTAATCTGCCAATAATCTCATAAATTGAAATGCTTGGCCTGTCGCAGATCTGTCATGCAGATCGTGCCACAGGCCAAGATTACCATGCATTCATTTGCCATTCAGCCGCTCTTCGGTAACACTGACACCACGATAACCGAATGCGGCAGAGTGGCAGTTGATGGCATCCAAATCGATCATAGGCAGTATCGCAGCCGGGCTTATTGCCTGGACGGTACCGGCGACCACAACGCCGGTCCCCGATGCCGTGCCTATGTCGCAGATGTTGTCTGGCCCCAGTGGGTCGTCTGCACCTGTCATCGTCCAGGCGCAGAACCAGAATCAGAACAACGACAATTCCGACAGTAACGACAGCAAATCCAATGGCAGGGTCGATTGCCGTTCGGCGGCGCTCAGGGCCGTTGAGCAGGCGGGTGGGCAATTGCTCTCGGTGCGGCTGTCGGGCGGCCAATGCGTGATTACCATCCTCGTGCCGGGCACCGGCGACAATGCTCGGCCTCGCAAGATGACGGTCCAGGTGTCCCGCTGAGGCTGGTTTTGAGCCAAGGGGTAGTGTAAGGCTTTCTATCTGTTGGTTATTTTTTCTCATGCGGTCTGGTTTTCGGGACCTGCCCGCGGGATCGCCCGGCTGGCGCCAGCATGGCAAAACGGAGAAGTGAAGAATGCGCATTCTCGTCGTCGAGGACGATGTCAACCTGAACCGCCAGCTGGTCGAGGCGCTTCAGGAGGCAGGCTATGTGGTCGACCAGGCTATGGATGGCGAGGAAGGTCATTATCTCGGTGATACCGAGCCCTATGACGCCGTGATCCTCGATATCGGTCTGCCGACCATGGACGGCATTACGGTTCTGGAAAAATGGCGCTCTGCCGGACGTGCCATGCCGGTGCTGATCCTGACCGCCCGCGACCGCTGGAGCGACAAGGTATCCGGTATCGACGCTGGTGCCGACGACTATGTCACTAAGCCTTTCCACGTCGAAGAGGTGCTGGCGCGCATCCGGGCGCTGATTCGCCGCGCCGCCGGCCATGCCTCGTCGGAAATCGCCTGCGGGCCGGTGCGGCTCGACACCAAGAGTTCCAAGGTCACCGTTTCGGGCAAGGCGCTGAAACTCACTTCCCATGAATTCCGGCTGCTGTCTTATCTCATGCATCACATGGGGGAGGTCGTGTCGCGCACCGAACTGGTCGAGCATATGTATGACCAGGATTTCGACCGCGATTCCAACACGATCGAAGTGTTTGTCGGGCGGCTGCGCAAGAAGATCGGGCTGGACATGATCGAGACCGTGCGCGGTCTAGGCTACCGGATCAAAGCGCCTGACAGCGTCGAGGGCTAGGTGTTCCGGGTCAACTCTCTCACCCTTCGCGTCCTGCTGTCAGCCACTCTCTGGTATATCATCGCGCTGGTCACCATGGCTGTGGTGATTTCGGCGCTCTATCGGCAGGGGGCAGAGCGCTCCTTCAACGATCTGTTGCGCGCCCAGCTCTATAATGTCGTCAATTCCGTCACGGTGGGCGATGGTGAAAGCCTGTCTGGCAGTCCGGCGCTCGGTGATCTCAGGTTTTCGCAACCCGGAACCGGCTGGTACTGGCTGGTTGAGCCGCTCGGCTCCTTCAATGCCGCGCCGCTGGCCTCCACCTCATTGGGGTTGACCAATCTGCCGGTGCCAAGCTTTGAGGAAAGCCCCTTCGACCAGAATTACGAGCGGTTTTACGGCATGACAGACAGTTTCGGCAACCGGCTGCGGATCGCCGAGACCGAGGTTATCCTGGATGAATCTGGCCGTGCGGCGCGGTTCCGGGTATCGGGCAATCTGAAAGTGGTGGAAGACGAAATTACCGGATTTTCCCACCGGCTTTACGCCGTTCTGGCGATGTTCGGGGTCGGCGGCCTGCTGGTCAATGCCGTTACTATTATCTTCGGCCTGAAGCCGCTGGATCGGGCGCGTCGGGCGCTGGAGCGCATCAGGGGCGGCGAGGCTGAGCGGATCGAGGGAGAGTTCCCCCGCGAAATCGAGCCATTGGCCAATGAGATCAACGCCTTGATCGATAGCAACCACCGCATTGTCGAGCGCGCCCGCATGCAGGTCGGCAATCTCGCCCATTCGTTGAAAACTCCTATTGCCGTGCTGCTCAACGAGGCGCGGGTGCTTGATCCGCCGCATGGCGAGGTCATCAAGGCCCAGGCGTCTGCCATGCAGAGCCAGGTCGGCACCTATCTCAACCGCGCCCGCATCGCTGCCCAGCGCGAATCGGTGCTATCACGGGCTGAAGTGGAACCGGTTCTGGAGCGTCTGGTACGGGTGATGCGCAAGCTGAACCCGGACAAGCAGTTCGAGGTTCACCTGGAGAGCCAAGCCTCGGGGCAAGGCCTGGTTCTGGCGATGGAAAGCCAGGATCTCGAGGAAATCCTTGGCAATCTCCTGGAAAATGCTGCCCGGCACTCAGAAACCACTGTTACCGTGACGGCCCGGATCGCGCCGACCGGCGAGGTTGGGCTCGATCCGGGTCGTAGGGCCTGGCTGGAAATCATCGTCGAGGATGACGGCCCGGGCCTTGACCCGGACCAGATCGGCGAGGCGCTGAAGCGCGGTCGCCGGCTGGACGAAAGCAAGCCCGGGACCGGGCTAGGCCTGTCGATTGTCAAGGAAATAACCTCGGAATACCAGGGCAAGCTTGGCCTATCGCGCGGCGTCAACGGGGGGCTGCTGGCCAGGCTGGTTTTACCGGCCCTGTCGCGGGACGGGGCGTGAGGTGGCTTTGGCGCCAGATGATGTCTGCCAGCGGATGTCGGATTGAAAAGCCGAATTGGGATTTTTCCTGACACGCTCCAGTTTAACAAATGTCAAGTTGGCAAACTCTATGGCAGGGATCGAAATGGCGGCTTGCAAAGTCGTGCGGTGTCGGGCTTATCATAAGAGACTACAGCAACGTGTGGTTTGACCACAAAATGTCATGAAAAACAGAATTTGGAATTGCAGGCTATGAGGAAGATCAGCACCGGTTTTGCATTTGCCCTGCTGGGCTGCGCCCTGGCACTGACCTCCTGCAAGACGACCGGTGGCAGCACCGGCTTGCTTGGCAAATCCACCACTTCAAGCTCGCTCTATCTCAACGCGCTGCAGGGCGGCATTGTGTCGCGGACCGGTGCGGAACTGGACAACAGCCAGAAACAGCGGGCATTGGCGGCCGAATATCAGGCGCTGGAAGTCGCCCCCGGCGGCCAGACGGTGACCTGGCGCGATGACGATGTTTCCGGCGAAGTGGTGGCCGCAGCCCCTTATCAGGTGGGCAATCAGAACTGCCGCCAATATCGCCACAAGGTAACGGTCGATGGCAAGACGGTGGAGGCACGCGGCGTCGCCTGCCGCAATGAAGACGGGACATGGACACCTCTGACCTGAATCACATCATCGCGGGTCGATGCAGCTTCCCCTTGACTTAAGTCAAGGCTGATGGAAGGTCGGTTGTTTAAAACGTCATCAGTTGCACGATAGTATGGACGGCGTTCCAAAACGTCATAGAACCCTTCGGGTTCGGAGCATTTCCAGGAAAAGTGTAAAACGGTTTTCCGTCCGGAAATGCGTACAAAAAAGAGATAGAGTTTTTCAGCGTTTCGCTGAAAAACTCTAGGGAGCCTTATGCTGTTCTGGGTTGAAATTGCTGTTCTGACCTTTGCCGTTGCTGCGGCCTTTTTATTGCCGCTGACACGGGCGCAGCAGCGTGGCGAGCGTGAGACCCGCGATGGTGCGATGGCCGTCTATCGTGATCAATTGCAGGAACTGGAGCGTGACCGGGCGGGCGGGTTGATTTCCGCCGAGCAGGTGGATTATGCCCGAGCTGAGATTGCCCGCCGCCTTCTGGCCGCCGATAAGGGTGATGAAACTCAGGCGGTCAAAAGTGCGCCTCGCAAAACCTCGCGCAATGGTCTGGCGCAGGCCTTCGTTGTTCTGCTGGTACCAGCAGTCGGCCTTGGGCTTTATCTTGCCCTCGGCAGTCCCGGCCTGCCATCACAACCCTTGCAGGCCCGGTTGGAAAATCCCGGCAATGACATGAGCCTGTTGATTGCCCAGGCCGAGCGCCATCTGATGCAAAAGCCTGATGATGGTGCAGGCTGGGATGTGCTGGCTCCCATCTATCTGCAACAAAACCGCATGGGCGAGGCGGAACTGGCCTTTCGCAACGCCATCCGGTTGAAGGGCGCCAGCCCCGAGCGGCTCAACGGGCTTGGCGAAGCGCTGATTGCTCAGAGCGACGGCGTGGTGACCGATGCCGCCCGTGATCTGTTTTCGCAATCCGTGGCGCTGAATCGCGACAATCCGCGTGCCGCCTATTATCTGGCGCTGGCGCTGGAGCAATCCGGCAAACGCGACGAGGCGCTGGCCGCTTTCAAGGCGATTGCGGCTCAATCACCGCCCAATGCGCCGTGGCTGCCGCTGGTCGCCCGCCATATCGCCCGTAATGGTGCGGATGCTGCTGCAATGCCTGCACCCCTTGGAAATCCGGATGCTGCCACCGTGGCCGCAGCCCAGGGCTTGCCGGACGGCGACCGTCAGGCGATGATAAAGGGCATGGTTGAAAGCCTGGATGCCAAGCTGAAAGCCGATCCGAATAATTTTGAAGGCTGGGTGCGGCTGGTGCGCTCCTATACGGTGTTGAAGGACAACCAGCGGGCGCTCGAAGCCTTGAAAGCCGGATTGAAGACCTTCCCGGCCGAGGGGGAGCAAGGCAAGCAGCTGATCGCCATGGCGCAGCAATTGGGATTGCCGGTCGAGGAGGCGCTGAAATGACCCGAAAGCAGAAACGTCTGGCCGTCATCGCCGGGGGCGTCGGTTTCATCATGGTGGCCGTGTTGCTGGTTCTGTTCGCTTTCGGCCAGTCTATCGCCTATTTTTACATGCCATCGGATCTCGCCAAGACGCCGGTTGGTCCTGGCACCCGCATCCGGCTGGGCGGACTGGTGGCTGAAGGCTCGGTCAAGCGCGACACCGGCTCCACTGTCAGTTTTGCCGTGACCGATGGCACGGCCACGGTGCCGGTGACCTATACCGGCATTCTGCCGGATCTGTTTCGTGAAGGGCAGGGCGTGGTGACGGAAGGTGTGTTTGGCGCTGGCGGCACGCTGTTTGATGCCGATACGGTTCTGGCCAAGCACGACGAGAATTACATGCCGAAGGAAGTTGCCGACCGGATGAAGAAGGACGGCGTCTGGAAGGGTGAGGGAGAGGCGAAATGATCATTGAGATCGGCCATTATGCGCTGGTGCTGGCGCTGGCCGCCGCACTCCTGCTTTCGGTCCTGCCGATGCTGGGGGCGCGCAGGGGCGATACAGCCATGATGCAGACGGCAGTGACCGGCACCTATGCGCTGTTTGCGCTGGTGCTGTTTGCCTTTGGTGTGCTGGCTTACGCCTATCTGGTCTCGGATTTCTCGCTGCTGAATGCCTATCAAAATTCCCACTCACTGATGCCCGCCATCTATCGCTTCTCGGCGGTCTGGGGTAATCACGAGGGATCGATGATGCTGTGGCTGTTGATCCTGACGCTGTTTTCGGCGCTGGTGGCGCTGTTCGGCAGCAATCTGCCCGACCGGCTGAAAGCCAATGTGCTCGGCGTTCAGGCCTGGATTTCCACGGCCTTCATTCTGTTCATCCTGATCACCTCCAATCCCTTCATCCGCCTCAATCCGGCGCCTGCCGAGGGGCAGGATCTCAATCCGGTTTTGCAGGACCCCGGCCTCGCCATTCATCCGCCGCTGCTGTATCTCGGTTATGTCGGCTTTTCCGTCTGTTTTTCCTTTGCCATTGCCGCCCTGATCGACGGGCGGATTGATGCCGCTTGGGCGCGCTGGGTTCGGCCCTGGACGCTGGCGGCCTGGACCTTCCTGACGGCGGGCATCGCCATGGGCTCCTACTGGGCCTATTACGAGCTGGGCTGGGGCGGCTGGTGGTTCTGGGACCCGGTCGAAAACGCCTCCTTCATGCCCTGGCTGGCAGGTACTGCGCTGTTGCATTCGGCGCTGGTGATGGAAAAGCGTGATGCCCTGAAAATCTGGACGGTGCTGCTCGCCATCCTCACTTTCTCGCTGTCGCTGCTTGGCACATTCCTGGTGCGCTCCGGCGTGCTGACCTCGGTGCATGCCTTTGCCACCGATCCAAGCCGGGGGATTTTCATTCTCGCCATCCTCATCCTGTTCATCGGCGGTGCATTGTTTTTGTTCATGCTGCGCGCGCCGCATTTGAAGGCGGGCGGGCTGTTCCAGCCGATTTCGCGCGAAGGCGCACTCGTGTTGAATAACCTGATCCTGACGGTGTCGACCGCGACGGTGCTGATCGGCACGCTCTATCCGCTGCTGCTGGAAACCCTGACCGGTGAGAAGATCTCGGTTGGCGCACCCTTCTTTAACCTGACCTTCGGCCTGTTGATGATCCCGCTCCTCGTCGCCGTTCCGTTCGGGCCGATGCTGGCTTGGAAGCGCGGCGATCTGCTGGGGGCGCTGCAACGGCTCTATCTGGTGGCGGTGTTGGCCTTTCTGGTTGGGCTTGTGTTCTATTATCTCCAGAATGGCGGCCCGGTTCTGTCCGTGCTGGGGCTGGCCGCAGGCTTTTTCCTGATGTTCGGGGCGCTGGCCGATCTTGCTTATCGCTCGGCTTTCGGCAAGCAGACGGCAAGCGTCGCCTTCCGCCGGTTGATCGGCCTGCCGCGCTCGGCTTTCGGCACGGCGCTCGCGCATTTTGGCCTCGGCGTTACTGTGCTGGGCATTGTTGCTGTCACCACGTTTGAGAGTGAAATGGTGGTGGAGATGAAGCCCGGTCAGACCGTGGAGGCCGGGGGCTTTTCCCTGACCTATGACGGGCTGCGTTCTGCCAAGGGACCGAATTATACCGAGGATCGTGGTCATTTCACCATCCGGCGCGGCGGGGTCTCCGAGGGGGATGTGTGGTCGTCGAAGCGGCTTTATACGGCAAGGCGCATGCCGACCACCGAGGCGGGTATCCGCAGTTTCGGCTTCAGCCAGCTCTATGTTTCGCTTGGCGATGCCATGGCCGACGGCGGCATGGTGGTGCGTATTTGGTGGAAGCCTTGGATTCTCTGCATCTGGGGCGGGGCGCTGGTGATGATGATCGGCGGCTTCGTCTCGCTCTCCGACCGGCGTTTGCGCGTCGGTGCTCCAAACCGCAAGGCAAAGGCAGTGGCGGCCAATGGTGCCGTCAAGGGCCTGGAGGCGGCGGAATGAGGGGGCTTTTTGCCATCTTCCTCGGCTTCTGGCTGTTGCTGGTCCAGCCCGCCTTTGCCGTCAATCCCGATGAAATGCTGAAAGACCCGGCCTTGGAGGCACGCGCCCGGCAGCTGTCGGGGCAACTCCGCTGCATGGTCTGCCAGAACCAATCCATCGATGACAGCAATGCCGAACTCGCCCGCGATCTGCGGCTTCTGGTGCGCGAACGCATCGTCATGGGCGATAGCGATGACGATGTCATCCGCTATCTGGTGTCGCGTTACGGTGAATTCGTGCTGCTGAAGCCGCGATTGACGTCAGAGACCTTGCTGCTATGGGGCGCGCCCGGCCTGTTGCTTGTTGTCGGCGTGGGCGCAGCCTTCGCCTACAGCCGCCGTCGTAGGAGCGTGGCTGCGGCGGAGCCGTTGAGTGCGGATGAAGAGGCTCGGCTGAAGCGGCTCCTGGAGGAGTAGGGGCGGCTCCCACGAAAACCAGCAGGGTTCAGCCGCAGGACGCGGGGATATGTCCCCATCAGAAAAGCGGGATCTCGATCGTTGTGGGGTGATCGCTCGCCACGCCACTCACGCCTTGACGATAGACACGGTTGGGAAGCGGGTGAGGCACGCGCTTGGCGAAAGTTGTGCGCATGAAAAGCATGACACGACGATCGGTTATCGCGTTACCGGTCGATTTTTCCATATAGATTTTTGCAGGGCGTCCTTGGGCGTCGGTTATCAAACGAATGGCGCCGATCTCCTTGTGCGGGGCGGCTGCGCAGCCGGTCAGTATTGCCGCGAATAAACAGAGTGGAATACGATGCATAGAAATCCCCGGATCGGCTCAGGATGCGTAAAGGTCGTCCAAACTTTATCAAGCGACCGGCGTCGAACCTATTGAAAAACCTTTCCGGCGCGTAAATTTCCGCATTACCAACTTTTCATGTTCCGGACAGTTCGTTGTAACGTGATCCATCCTATATCTTTGTCATCCACCGCCTGAAGCCGGGTCGTTCCGGTCTTCGCACGATACGATGCCAACCAGAACAAGATAAGGTAGAGATCCATGTCGAAATCCTTCCATAATCGCTCCGTTACCTCCAGGCTGCGGGCAGGCACCGCGGCAGGGCTGGCGGCCCTGATGCTGGCGGGTGCCGTGACGGTAACGCCTGCGCTGGCCGCGCCCGTCGAGGTTCAGGCGCCGCAGGTGCCAAGCTTTGCCGATCTGGTCAGTGCCGTTTCGCCCGCCGTCGTCTCCATCCGCGTCAAATCGGATGTGCAGCAGGCCTCCGAGGATGGCAGCAATTTCTCCTTCAATGGTCGTGACTTCGACCAGCTTCCCGATCCTCTGAAGCGCTTCTTCAAGGAATGGGGCATGCCAGGCCCCGGCGGTCCAGGTGGTCCAGGAGGCCCCAAGGGTGGACCGCATGCCGAGCGTCATGGCAAGCTGCGTCCGATTGCCCAAGGGTCGGGCTTCTTCATCTCCGAGGACGGCTATGTTGTGACCAACAATCACGTAGTTTCCGATGGCCAGGCCTATACAGTGGTGATGAATGACGGCACCGAATACGATGCCAAGCTGGTCGGTAAGGACCCGCGCACTGACCTCGCCGTTTTGAAGGTCGATCAGCCGACCAAGAAATTCACCTATGTCGAATGGGCGCAGGACGAGAAGATCCGCGTTGGTGACTGGGTCGTGGCCGTCGGCAATCCTTTCGGTCTCGGCGGAACCGTGACGTCGGGTATCGTTTCGGCTTTTGGCCGTGATATCGGCTCCGGCCCTTATGACGATTACATCCAGATCGATGCACCGGTAAACCGGGGCAATTCGGGTGGGCCGGACTTCAACCTCAGCGGCAAGGTGGTCGGGATCAACACGGCGATCTTCTCGCCATCGGGCGGTAGCGTCGGCATCGCCTTCGCTATTCCGGCGGCGACTGCCAAGGATGTCGTTGCTGAATTGATCAAGCATGGCTCGGTGCAGCGCGGCTGGCTTGGCGTGCAGATCCAGCCTGTCACCAAGGATATTGCCGAATCGCTCGGTCTGGCCGATGCCAAGGGCGCACTGGTGGCTGAGCCGCAAACCGGTTCTCCCGGTGAAAAGGCCGGTATCAAGCAGGGCGACGTGATTACCGCCGTGAATGGCGATCCGGTCAAGGACCCGCGTGACCTCGCCAAGCGCATTGCTGCCTTCCCGCCCAATACCAAGGTCGATATTTCTATCTGGCGCAATGGCAAGCCGACTGCCGTCAAGGTCGATCTCGGCACCTTGCCTGCTGAAAAGGATACGGCCAGCAGTGATGAGGATCAGGGCGCGCCCGAGCAGAACGCACCGGCCACCGAGCAGGCGCTTGCCAATCTCGGAGTCACTGTCCAGCGTGCCGATGACGGCAAAGGCCTGACGATCACCAATGTCGATCCGGATTCCGACGCTGCCGACAAGGGGCTGAAGACCGGCCAGAAGATCACGTCCGTTAACAACCAGCAGGTCTCCAGCGCCGCCGAGGTCAAGAAGATCCTTGATCAGGCCAAGAAGGACGGTCGCACCAAGGCGCTCTTCCAGGTGGAAACCGACAATGGCAGCCGCTTCATCGCCCTGCCGATCAACCAGGGCTGATGATCAGGCCTCTGGCGGCGGCTGGACCATTTCAGTCGCCGCCAAATCTTCCGGCAGGATGTGTTTTCGTGAACGAAGAGGCGCAGATCATGGCATTCGGGACGGGACAAAGCATGGAAACCGGTAAAACAGGCTGTGCATCGGGCAATGCGGGCACTAATGTCGCACGCATGAAAATACTTGTGATCGAAGACGATCTTGAAGCCGCCGCTTACATGACCAAGGCCTTCCGCGAGGCGGGGATCATGGCCGACCACGCCAGCGATGGCGAGGCGGGCCTGTTCATGGGTTGCGAAAATACCTATGATGTGATGATCATCGACCGGATGCTGCCGCGCCGCGATGGCTTGTCGGTGATATCAGAATTGCGCAAGCGCAGTATCAATACGCCGGTGCTGATCCTGTCGGCGCTTGGCCAGGTGGATGACCGGGTGACCGGCCTTCGCGCTGGTGGCGACGATTACCTGCCCAAGCCCTATGCTTTTTCCGAGCTTCTGGCCCGGGTCGAAGTGCTGGGGCGACGCAAGGGGACGCCGGAACAGGACATGATTTACCGGGTCGGTGATCTGGAGCTGGACCGCCTGTCCCACGAAGTGCGCCGGGCGGGCAAGGAAATCCTGCTCCAGCCCCGCGAATTCCGCCTGCTGGAATATCTGATGAAGAATGCCGGGCAGGTGGTGACACGCACCATGCTACTGGAACATGTCTGGGACTATCATTTCGATCCGCAGACCAATGTCATCGACGTGCATGTGTCGCGGCTGCGCTCCAAGATCGAAAAGGATTTCGACCGGCCGCTGCTGAAGACGGTGCGCGGTGCCGGCTATATGATCAAAGACGAAAGCTGACGAACCCTGATGTCGCGTGCCGGATTTCTGTTCAAGTCTACCGCCGTCAGGCTTTCGGCGCTTTACATCATTCTTTTCGCGCTTTGCGCCGCTCTTCTGGTGATCTATGTCACGGCGCTTTCGGAACGGCTGCTCAATCAGCAGACGCGAGAGAGCCTGCAACAGGAAGTGACCGAAATCGAGCGCGCTTATGAAAAAGGTGGCGTCGAAAATCTGCTGCGGCTGATGGAACGGCGCATGCGCCAGCCCGGTGCCAATCTCTATGTCATTGCCGGGCCAAATGGCGAGTTTCTGGCGGGCAATGTCAGCTCCGTCGAGCCGGGCGTGCTGGATCGCGAGGGCTGGACGAATTTTCCCTTCGCTTATAACCGCTATGCCGAAACAGGGCCTGCCCGCCCGCATCTGGCGATTGCCAATGTGCTGGCGCTGGACAATGGGCTGCGCATTCTGGTCGGGCGGGATCTGGGTGAGCCGACCAAATTCCGCATTCTGGTGCGCAAGGCGCTGATGGTGGCGCTGGCGATCATGGGGGCAGGGGCTTTGGTGATCTGGTTTGCCATTGGCCGCAATGCCCTAAAGCGCATCGATCGGGTCTCTGCCGCCAGCAAGAAGATCATGGCGGGCGATCTTGGCCAGCGTCTGCCGGTCTCCGGTTCCGGCGATGAATTCGACCGGCTGTCGCGCTCACTGAACGACATGCTGGAGCGGATTGAAAAGCTCAATGAGGGCCTTCGCCAAGTCTCCGACAATATAGCGCATGATCTGAAGACGCCGCTGACCCGGCTGCGCAACAAGGCCGCCGATGCGCTGGCCGAGGATGATGACCTGCTGCGCCGTCAGGCGCTGGAAGGGATTATCGGCGAATCGGATCAGTTGATCCGCACGTTCAACGCGCTGTTGATGATTTCTCGCGTTGAGGCAGGCTCGATTGCCGCCGAGCTTTCCGATCTTGATGCCTCCGGCATTGCCGCTGATACCGCCGAGCTTTACGAGCCGGTGGCCGAGGAGGCGGGCTATGTGCTGGCAAGCGCTATTGTCCCCGGCATCACTGTGCGGGGCAATCGCGAACTGATCGGCCAGGCGATTTTCAACCTGCTCGACAATGCCATCAAATATGCGGGTGAAGGCGGCAGCGAAATCCGCGTCGAACTGGTGAAGGCGGCGAACGGCGAGGCCCGACTCAGCGTCTGCGACCATGGCCCCGGCATCGCGGCGGAGCGCCGGGAAGATGTCGTCAAGCGTTTCGTGCGGCTGGATGAAAGCCGCAGCAAACCGGGCACCGGTCTTGGCCTGTCGCTGGTCGAGGCGGTGATGGCGCTGCATGGCGGCAGACTGGAACTGAGCGACACCAATTCTACCAATTCCGAGTGTCCCGGACTGACGGCCACCATGGTCTTTCCGCGTGTAACCGCATAAACTTCTCCCAACCCGCTATGGCCGCTTTGTAAAAGGCAGGACCGAATGAAAACAGGCGGGATGGAGGATGTGCATGCCCAAGGACCAGCCCGTTTCGCCGGAAACCGTGTTTCTGCGCGATGTCGCCGAAGACGTCGTCAAACCGCTGAACAAAGTGGAGACCAAGGCTGTCCTTGCTGTGCTGAAGGAGCTTGGCAGGGACACGCCTGAGATCGCAGCCTTGCTTTCGGATGAGACGCCGCTCAAATCCTTCATTATCGCCGCCCTGACGCTTTCGCCTTATCTGCGTGAGACGGCGGCGCTGCGTCCTGATTTGCTTGTGCGCGCGCTGCATGCCCCTTTGGAGGCGAGCCTGAACGGGTTGGTGGAGCATGCGCGCTATGCCTGGCGACCGGAGCAGGGAAGAGTGCCGCCAACCGAGGCCATGGTGATGAGCCGGTTGCGTCAGGCCAAGCGGGGCCTGTCTTTTTTGCTGGCACTGGCCGATCTGGGCCGATTGTTTCATCCCCGCCAGACGACGCTATGGCTGTCGCGAATGGCGGATGCGGCAATCGCCTGCGCCATCGACCATCTTCTGCTGGCGGGTCATGAGGCGGGCAAGTTGCGGCTTGCCGACCGCGACGCGCCATCGAAACACAGCGGCCTGATCGTGCTGGGCATGGGCAAGCTTGGCGCGTTTGAGCTGAACTATTCGTCGGACATCGATCTCGTGGTGTTTTTCGAGCCGGATGCGGCAATCCTGGTTGCGCCCGAGGAAGCAACCGAAACCTATGGCCGGATGATGCGCCGGTTGATCCGCATTCTGCAGGAGCGCACCGGTGATGGCTATGTGTTCCGCACCGATTTGAGGCTGAGGCCCGATCCGGGGGCCACACCGCTTGCCATGCCGGTTGAGGCAGCGCTGATTTATTATGAGGGACGTGGGCAAAACTGGGAGCGGGCCGCCTTTATCAAGGCCCGGGCGCTGGCAGGGGATCTTGCCGCCGGTCAGGCCTTTCTCAAGGAATTGGCACCTTTCGTGTTTCGAAAATATCTCGATTATGCGGCGATTGCCGATATTCACTCGATCAAGCGGCAGATCCATAGCCACCGGGGCCACGGTGCGATTGCGGTCAAGGGCCACAATATCAAGCTTGGGCGCGGCGGCATTCGCGAGATCGAATTTTTCGCCCAGACACAGCAATTGATCGCTGGTGGACGGATGCCGGATCTGCGGGTGCGCGGCACCGAGGCAGCGCTGGCGGCGTTGGAACAGGCCCGCTGGATCGATGCGACTACCCGCGATGAGCTAACGGAGGCCTATTGGTTTCTGCGTGATGTCGAGCATCGCATTCAGATGGTGCATGACGAGCAGAACCACACGCTGCCGACCACGGAGGCCGAGTTGAAGCGCATCGCGCTGATGTGCGGTTTCGACACACCGGCAGGCTTTTCGCAAGCCCTGGAAAAACGGCTGCGGCTGGTGGAGCGGCGTTACGGTCAGTTGTTTGAACAGGAAGATGATCTTTCTGTGGGCGGCAATTTGGTGTTTACCGGTCAGAAGGATGATCCCGATACGCTGAAGACCCTGGAAAAGCTCGGTTTTCAGCGACCTGAAGACATTTCGCGAGTGATCCGCACCTGGCATTACGGACGCTACCGGGCCACGCAGTCGGTGGAGGCGCGTGAACGGTTGACGGAACTGACCCCGCGTCTCCTTAAGGCATTTGGCGAAAGCCGTCGCGCCGATGAGGCGCTGTTGCGGTTCGATGCATTCCTGTCGGGCCTTCCCGCCGGCATCCAGCTGTTTTCGCTGCTTGGCAACAACCCGGCCCTGCTGGAACTGATCGTTACCATCATGGCCGCCGCGCCCCGGCTTGCCGCCACCATTGCCAGCCGCCCGCATGTTTTTGATGGCATGCTCGACCCCGGTCTGATGGCCGATCTGCCGACACGCGATTATCTCGCCATGCGGCTCGATGCTTTTATTGGCGGTGTTTCGAACCACGAGGAATTGCTGGACCGCCTGCGGATCTTTGCCGCCGAGCAGCGTTTCCTGATCGGCATTCGCCTGATGACCGGGGCAATTTCCGGAACGGTGGCAGGTCATGCGTTTACCGATCTCGCCGATCTGGTGATCGAGCAGGCCTTTCACGCAGTGTGCCGCGAAATGGAACGGGTCCATGGCCGGATCAAAGGTGGCCAACTGGCACTGGTGGGCATGGGCAAGCTCGGCTCGGGTGAGCTGACGGCAGGCTCTGACGTCGATCTGATCGTGCTTTATGAGTATGACGAGGATGCAGGAGACAGTGGCAGGGAGGGCGATGGCGTAAAGCC
This sequence comes from Allorhizobium ampelinum S4, assembly GCF_000016285.1. Classification (NCBI taxonomy): domain Bacteria; kingdom Pseudomonadati; phylum Pseudomonadota; class Alphaproteobacteria; order Hyphomicrobiales; family Rhizobiaceae; genus Gillisella; species Gillisella ampelina. The sequence goes on from NC_011989.1 coordinate 1,149,408, forward strand.
ACTCGATCCCGTGCGCTATTATACCCGCCTGACCCAGCGGTTGATTGCCGCGTTATCCGCGCCAACCGCCGAAGGTGTGCTCTATGAAGTGGATATGCGGCTGCGTCCTTCCGGCAATAAGGGGCCAGTGGCAACGCGGCTTCGAGCGTTCGAGCGCTATCAGCGTGAGGAGGCCTGGACCTGGGAGCATATGGCACTGACTCGCGCCCGGCTGATCACCGGCGATGGCCCACTGGTTGCAAGGGCTGAAACCATCATTGCCGATGTTCTGGCACTGAAACGCGACCGCGCTGCGATTGCTGCCGACGTCAGCGAGATGCGCGGCATGATCGATAGCGAAAAACCGCCGAAGGACGGATGGGACTTGAAGCTCATGCCGGGCGGATTGGTGGATCTGGAGTTTCTCGCCCAATATCTTGCCCTGGTGGCTCCGAACGATAGATTGAAAGCGCTGGCCGGGCCGGGATTTTCACAGACGGATATCACCACTGTCCAGCGTTTGAAACAGGGCGGGGGGCGGGTGATGGAGGCCGGTGATCTCGATCTCTGCCTTGCGGCCCTCACGCTCTACACAGAACTGTCGCAGGCAATCAGGGCTTGTGTCGAGGGAGGATTCAGGCCGCAGGATGCACCGGCGGGCCTGATCGATGTCGTCCTGCGGGTTGCCGATTGCCCGGACCTGAAAGTGCTGGAGGCCGAGTTGAAACGCCTGTCCAAGGCGGTTCGGCGGATTTTTCAGACGGTTGTCAGCACCCGGCCCTGAGCGGCGGATTTGCGGCAGGGGGGAAGTGGCGAGGGGCTATCCGGCACGTTGATCGAAACGACCGTCCCCTTGCCCTCGCGTGAGCGAATCCGCAGGCTGCCGCCATGCAGCATGATCAGCGAGCGGGAAATCGCCAGACCCAGGCCCGATCCGCCCTTGCTCTTGGCATATTGGCTCTGCACCTGCTCGAAGGGCTGGCCGATCTTGCTGATGGCCTGTTTGGGGATGCCGATGCCGGTATCCGACACCAGAAGCCGCACGGCACCATCGATCTTGTGGGCGCGCACGGAAATCCGTCCGCCTTCATTGGTGAATTTCACTGCGTTCGACAGGATGTTGAGCAGGATTTGCTTCAGGGCGCGCCGGTCGGCGGTCATGGCCAGGCCCGAAGCGATGCGTTGTTCGATAGCGATATTCTTGTCCTTGGCGGAAATCGTCGTCAGCCGCAGGGTCTCATCAATCAGCGAGGCGAAATCGACATTTTCGCATTTCAGCAGCATATGGCCTGCCTCAATCTTCGACATGTCGAGAATGTCGTTGATGACGTTGAGAAGGTGCTTGCCGCTATCGTGGATATCGCGCGCATATTCACCGTATTTCGGCGAGCCGATCGGCCCGAACATGCCGGTGGAGAGGATTTCGGAAAAGCCGAGGATAGCGTTGAGCGGCGTGCGCAACTCATGCGACATATTGGCGAGAAATTCCGACTTGGCCTTGTTGGCCGCTTCGGCGCGTTGCTTTTCGGCCAGATATTTCTCGTTGGCTTCCGACAGTTCCGCCTTTTGCCGTTCCAGCTTTTTCTGCGACGAAGACAGGTCGCCAATGGTCGCCATCAGCCGGCGCTCTTGCTCGCGCAGCCGCTCCTGATGGCGCTTCAGCAGGGTAATATCGGTACCGACAGAGACCAGGCCACCATCGCGGGTGCGCCGCTCGTTGATTTGCAGCCAACGCTCGTCGGCCAGTTGTAGCTCGGTAGTCCGCGAGCTTCCCTTGGCCGAGGGATCGGCAATGCGCCGTTGAATGATGGGTCGGGCAGCCGCCGCATCGACCACGGCGCGCTCGACACCTGGCACCAGCACGCTATCGGGCAGGCCGTAGACATGCTGGAAATGGGCATTGCACATCACCAGCCGGTCGTTTTTGTCCCAGAGCACGAAGGCTTCCGAGGTGCATTCGATGGCATCGGCCAGCCGCTGGTCGGCCTCGGCATAGCGCTGTGCCAGCCGGTGCTGCTCCGTCACGTCCATCGCGATGCCGATCACATGCGGGCTGCCGGAACTGGTGCGGATCACCTGGGCGCGGGCGCGCAGCCAGACATAATGGCCATTGGCGTGACGCATGCGAAACACCTGGTCGATATGGCGGTCGCCATCCCGGCCAATGGTGCGGGCCAGCGCATAAAGATTGCCGTCATCGGGGTGCATCAGCCGGGCAGCGTCGGCAAAGCCGAGCGGTTCGTTGGACGGCGGTAGGCCGAGAATGTCAAACATCGAGCGCGACCAGACCAGTTTTCGGCTGGCGAGGTCGAAATCCCACAATCCGCAGCGACCACGCGACAAAGCGGTTTCGACCCGGCGGTTGGAATCGACAAACACGTCAGAGGTTTCCCGCGCCCGTTTTGCCTGGGCGAAATAGGCATAGAGAATGCCCATCAGGATCAGCGAGATGGCCGAAAACAGTGTGACGTTGAGAGCGAGTTCCGCCCGCCAGTAATCGGCGGCGGATTTCAGCGAATGGGCGGCCAATACCAGTGCGCCGTCCGTGCCGGTTGGTGTCAGCACGGCGATATGGCGGAAGCCGTTGATGTCGGTTTCCACCGCGCCCGTCTGGTCTCCGAAATTACGGAGCACCGCGACTTGCGGAAACAGCGCCATGATCTGCATGCCGACAAAGCTGCTGCCATTGCCGGAACTGGCGACCACCCTGCCTTCAGGATCGAGCAAGAGAACGAAGCTTTCGTCATCAAGAAGATTGGGTGGCAAGAAGCGCTTGATCAGCGCTTCGGCCTTATCCCTGCCAAGTTCTGCCGGAAGCTCGGGGCCGGATGATAAGGCGGCCGCCGCCGCAGAGGCCATCATCGCGGTGGAATGACGGATGGCGCTTTCCATTCGCGCATATTCCGAGACAAGCCCCATGCCGCGTGCCATGGCGATGACGATCAGAAAAGCAACCACCAGAATAGGAATGACTTGGCGAAGAGCCGCATCAGTATTGGAAATCGAAAGGCTTCGGACGACGTATGCAACGCCTCCGTGGTTCTTGACCGCATCCAGAAATGACAGATATCCGGGAAATTCCGGTCGCAACCGATCATCGGCTGCGGTCGCCCGCTGCACGTTTGCCATTGTCCCTGCCTTGATCCCTCGTCCTGATTCGGCGCGCCGCTCGCTCCAAATCTAACCTAATGAATCATCAGGGATTCTTCCTGTCCAGTCGAAAAAACTAACCGCTTGTTAACCTCTTGCGAAGAATCAGCTTTTCATGATCGCGTGACTGTTGCAGCCGCACATATCAGGCCTCGAATCAGGCCTGCGCTGCCAGCACATGAGCATTCACTCCAGGCTTGCGCAGAAAAAAGGGGCGGACGCATGTGCGACCGCCCCTTTGGGAAGACCAAAAACGGGAGGCATTCAGCCTTTCAGCATCCGCTCAACAATATCTCGGACATCGTTGGAAAGGCCGTTTGAGCTTTCGATAAGGGCAAGGGCCGCCCTGGCCTTGGCTGCACGAACGGGCTCAAGCTTTTGCCAGGTGCGCATCGAGGTCAGCAGCCGGGCGGCAAGCTGCGGATTGCGCTTGTCGATGGCCAGAATTTCCTCGGCAAGAAAGTTATAGGCCTTGCCATCGGCGCGGTGGAAGCCGGTCGGGTTGGAAAAGGCAAAGCTGCCGATCAGCGCGCGAACGCGGTTCGGATTGCTGGCGTTGAACAGCGGATTTTGCATGAGTGCTTCAATCCGTTCCAGCGCACCGTGTCCCGGAATGGTGGCCTGGATGGAAAACCACTTGTCCAGTACCAATGCGTTCTGGGCAAACCGTGTCTGGAAATTGGCCAGTGCAGCCTGCGCCTCTTCCGTATCGCCGAAGTGATAGGCGAGAACGCCGAGCGCATGCGACAGGTCGGTCATATTGTCGGCTTTGCCATAGGCCTCGGCGGCCTTGGCCGGCTCGCCTTTAGCCTGAACGAGATAGCCAAGCGCGGCATTTTTCAGCGCTCTTTTGCCTGCGGCAGTAGCATCCGGACTGTAGGGGGTCTCAGTCGCCATGTTATCGTAAAGGCGGGCAAATAGATCCGCGCCCTCAATGGCGATATCAGCCAGCACCGCCTGGCGTGCCTGATGGATGGCGTCCGGGTCGATGTCACTGCCCAGTTCGCGGGCGATATCGGCTTCGCTCGGTAGCGCCAGCGCCTGGGCACGGAAGGCAGGCTCAAGCGCATCGTCGGCAATGATGGCAAGCAGGCTTTGTTTCAGGGCATCGCTTGCCGCGATGGATGCTTTATCGGTTGCGCTCTTGGCTGTGCCGCTCTTGGTGGAGAGTTGGCGCGCGTTGTCGCATAGAACCGGCAAGGCGAGGTCGGTCAGCGCCTGCCAGCGGGAGAACAGGTCGCTATCGTGGCGGGCGATCAGCGCCAGATCCGCACTTGCCTGGCTGAAATGCAGGATGACGGGTGCCGAAAAGCCCCGGTTGAGCGACAGGACCGGACGTTCCTTCACGCCTGAAAATTGGAATACCTGCCGACGTTCGGTCAGATGCAGCACGTCGCCGCTGATTTCACCACCGTCCACGGTTGCTGTATCGAGTGGTGTGCCATCTGCCGCCAGAAGCCCAAAGCGCAGCGGAATATGCATCGGCTGCTTGTTGGGTTGGCCGGGTGTCGGCGGGATCACTTGTTCCAACTCGACAGTAAACAGGCTCGTGCCAGCATCGTAGTCGCAGGATACCGTCACATTCGGCGTACCGGCCTGATTATACCAGAGAGAGAACTGGGTAAGGTCGCGCCCGGAGACCTCCGCAAAACAGGCAACGAAATCCTCGACCGTTGCCGCATCGCCGTCATGACGCTCGAAGTAGAGATCCATCCCAGCCTTGAACAGGTCCGGCCCGAGGATGGTGGCGATCATCCCGGTGACTTCAGAGCCTTTTTCATAGACGGTGGTTGTGTAGAAGTTATTGATTTCCTTGTAGGTATTCGGGCGTACCGGATGCGCGAGCGGTCCGGAATCCTCCACAAACTGTTCGGCGCGCAAATGCCGGACTTCGGCGATGCGCTTGACGGCGCGTGAGCGCTGATCGGCGGAAAACTGGTGATCGCGATAGACTGTCAGCCCTTCCTTCAGGCAGAGTTGGAACCAGTCGCGGCAAGTGATGCGGTTGCCGGTCCAGTTATGGAAATATTCGTGGGCAATGATCGCTTCGATATTGGCATAGTCGGCATCGGTGGCGGTTTGCGGGTCGGCCAGCACATATTTGTCGTTGAAGACATTCAGGCCCTTGTTTTCCATGGCCCCCATGTTGAAATCCGACACGGCGACGATCATGAAAATATCCAGATCGTATTCGCGCCCGAATACATCCTCATCCCATTTCATCGAGCGCTTCAGCGCATCCATGGCGTAGGCGGCGCGTGGTTCCTTGCCGTGCTCCACATAGATTTTCAACGCGACCTCGCGGCCCGACACCGTGGTGAACGTGTCCTCGATCAGGCCGAGATCGCCTGCCACCAGTGCAAACAGGTAGCTGGGCTTGGGATGGGGATCAAACCATGCGGCAAAATGCTTGCCCTCGCCATAGCCCGCGCCACCCAGGAAATTGCCGTTCGACAACAGCAGCGGATTGGCTTGCTTGTCAGCGATGATATTGACGGTATAGACCGACAGCACGTCCGGTCGATCCGGGAAATAGGTGATGCGGCGGAAGCCCTCGGCCTCGCACTGGGTGCAATAGATGCCGTTCGAGCGGTAAAGCCCCATCAACTGGGTATTGGCCTCAGGATTGATCAGCGTGGTAATGGTGATCTCAAAGGGTTCGGCAGCAGGAAGGTCGCGGATCGTCAATGAGCGCGCGGTGGCGCTGTAGCGCTCCGGCTCCAGTTCGATCTGGTCGAACAGCACGCTGGAGAGAACCAGATCGTCGCCGTCCAGCACCAGCGGTGCGGCGACATCGGCACCTTCACGACGATGGAAGATCAGGCGGGCCTCGACCTTTGTGTCTGTTGGATCAAGCTCGAAAGTCAGGTCCACTCGCTCCAGGACAAACTCGGTCGGGCGATAATCCGCCAGGCTGACAACCTGGCCCGTTTCTGTACGCATCAATATATCCTGATCGTCCTATTGCAAATCGACTATACGCAAGCGTTTCGATGGAACGGGCCAGCGCAATTCATGGGTATGATGACATCAATTTCTGAACGATTGCTAAAATCCGATCTATTATTGTCTATTCTTGATGGCACCAGATCATTTCCTTGTCTCACGAAAACAGAAAAATGAGCTATCTCATTGTTTTCAAAGATTTCCGTTTGCCAAAGCCGCATTGTACTTTTGTTGGAAATGCTCGAGAAATATCCTGGGCCGAGGTCTGGCTTTGGGTGTGCCGGCAGGTCTCAGCTGGAACCACCGGGGTATTGCCCTGGGTCACAGACCGATATCAAGCTTTGCGCGAATATCCTTATCCGCCTCGGTTTGTTGAATAATCACGCCGTACCAACCAAGACCGTCATAGTCTTCATAACCAAGAGTTTTGGCAAAGGCGATGATGTTTCCGCTGTCATCATAGTAACTGCCTTTTTGGTTTGCTTGGCTATTGTGCAGCGGGAAATGGGTGTAGATCCGGCTCGGATGGGAGCTGGCAATCACCCTCATCGAACCATCGAGCAGCATGACCTGGGTCTTGTCGACGAGATGCGGCGGCAGATTGGCTTCTTTTTCGACAATGGCTTGACCCTGGGCCTGCCAGTCGAAATAGACGCCAAGCATTCCCAGCAGTTCGCCGTCCGAACGGCCTCCCGCCCGAATGCCGGTTGCATAGACCAGCGTGTCTCGGTTGTCATGCAGAGGGCTTTTTTTGACCTCGTCAACGATATAGTCGTCGCCGCTTTTCGTTTGACCGGCTGCCTTGACCCATGTTTCCTGGGCAAAATTCTTGTTTTGAAGATTGTTTCGGTAGCGCGGATTGGCAGAGGCGACGACACGGCCACTGGCATCCGTCATCACGAGGTCGAGATAGACCGTGTAGAACCGATTGATGACGCCCAGCCTTTCCGAGGCATGGTTGAAGTTTTCGATGTTTGGATTTTGCAACGCCGACCACAGGGCGGTGTCTGTCGCCCACCAACGGACATCGGCGGTGCGTTCGAACAGATTGCGGACGATGAACTGCACCAGCGTCAGGCAGAGATCGGTCAGCCGCACACCTTCCATTTCTTGAACCAAACCATCGGCCATGGCCCTGCCAAGCTTTATGCGGCTCAGGACATTGTCCTCGAACTGTTTGGCGATGTCGGCTGCACTTTGAGCCAGGCGCTGAACTTCATTGGCCACGACCGCGAAGCCTTTGCCCGTGTCACCGGCGCGCGCGGCTTCAATCAGGGCATTGATCGCCAGCAGGCGGATCTGCTTGACCACCAATGTATTGTTCATGCTGAATGTTTCGAGATCACCGCCAATGCTTTCGGTGATCAGCCGCATGGAGCGAGGCGTTGCGTTCACGACCCGGTTCTGGCGGAGGGGTGCTGGCGAATTTGACATGGCGATAAATCCTGAAGCCAGGGGCGCGATGACCCAAAGTGGGAAGAAAAATAATATATTGCTTTGCAACAAAGTAACGCATGACTTGGTTAAGTAAGAATAAATTAAAATCTATTGTTTTTGGGTGCGATTTGTTGTCGAGGATAGATTAATGATTTTTGTCGATTTGAGTTAAGTGTATGATTTATAAAACATAATTTTGTAATTTTTTATTCATGGTTGCGACAGTATTCTTGGTTGTCCAACAACAGTGCGCTTCGCATGTTTGCGAGGCGGTAATGTTCGTGAATGCTGACCTTGTTCTTGCGCGGTTGGTCCGAATCGGCAATGGTCGAGTTATCTGACGTGCTGGCTGATACCCCATGGCCGGTCGTCTCCCTGATGTCATGGCCCGCATATCAGCCGGCCTTGTGAGTCCAGCGTCATGAACAGTGAAGTATCGGCGGGTCCGATCAGAGGCCCGATCAGAGGCATTGTGTTCAAGGTCGCTTCTGTTACGGTCTTTGTTGCCATGCAGACAGCGATTAAACTGGCAGGTGATGACGTGCCCGCAGGACAGATCACTTTCTATCGCTCCGCCTTCGCGCTCATCCCCATCCTGGCCTATCTTGCCTACCTGGGACAGATCAGGACCGGCTTGAGGACGGCTAATGTGTTCGGGCATGTGAAGCGCGGGCTGATTGGCATCGCCGCCATGGCCTGCGGCTTTTACGGCCTCGTGCATCTGCCGATGCCGGATGCTATTGCCATCGGTTATGCCATGCCGCTGATCGCCGTGGTGTTTGCTGCGGTTTTCCTGGGCGAGACCGTCAGGCTCTATCGCTGGTCGGCGGTTGCCATCGGCCTTGTCGGTGTGGTGATTATTTCCTGGCCGAAGCTGACCCTGTTGCAGGACGGGTTTTATGGTTCCGAGGTTGGCATGGGGACGCTTGCCGTGCTCGCCTCCGCTACGCTTGGAGCCGCAGCGATGTTGCAGGTCCGCCAACTCGTTCGTGAAGAAAAAACGGCCACGATCGTGTTGTATTTCTCGATCATTGCGGCGCTGATATCGCTTGTCAGTCTGCCATTCGGCTGGAACGATCTTTCTGCCCGCCAGCTAGGTCTCCTGGCCTTTGCGGGGATCTGCGGCGGCCTCGCCCAGATTTTGCTGACGGAAAGCTACCGCCATGCCGATATTTCGACAATTGCGCCGTTCGAATACAGCTCCATCCTGTTTGGCTCGTTGATTGGCTATCTGCTGTTTGACGACCTTCCGAGCATTCACACCCTGGTCGGCACGCTGATCGTGGCGGGTGCGGGAATTTTCATCATCCTGCGCGAGCATCAATTGGGGCTGGAGCGCCGTGCGGCGCGCAAGGCATCCACCCCTGGTGTCTGAGTCGCATTGGGTTAGAGATCGGTGATCTTGCTGGAGACGGCTTCCGTGCCCTGGAGCGGGATGGAGGAGGCCTGAAACTCGGTCTTGCCGGGCTGGTCAGGGACGGCGCTGCGCTGTCGCATCCGCCATGCTGCATAGCCTGCGTAGAGAAGAAAGCTGATGGCGAGGCTGAATAGCAGTCCGTTGGGACCGACGCCCTGCATGATTGCGCCTGTCACCAGCGGACCGGTGACGGTGCCGAAGCCGTAGAGAATCATGATGGCACTGGAAATCGTCACATATTCATCGGGGTCGGCCATATCATTGGCATGAGCGACATTGAGTGAATAGACCGGATAAAGCACGGTGCCGACAAAGAAGCCGCAGATATAGAGTGCCAATGGCGAAATTCCGCCCAGCACGATCATCACCGCGCAGCAAAACACCCCGAACAAGCCAGCGCCAACCATAACGCGGCGGCGGTCCATGCGATCGGACAGCCGCCCGAGCGGCATCTGCGCGATGGCGCCTCCGGCCAGCACGGCTGCCAGGAATGTCGCGCCTTCCGCCGTCGAAAGACCGACCCGTTGGCTGTAAACCGCGCCGAGACTGCTCCAGGTTCCCGATAGAGCGCCTGACAGCAGTGAACCGACAAAGGCAATGGGCGAGCGGATATAGAGCTTCTTCAGGTCGAACCGTGCCTGGGCCAGAGGTGCGGGCGATTGGGCGGTGGAGAGAGCGGTGGGAAACAGGGCTGCGGAAAAAATCAGCCCGCAGACGACGAACAGTGTCACCTGGCTTGGATCGCCAAGCGGCACGATATACTGGCCACCAATCGAGCCAACCAGGCAGGAAATCATATAGATGGAAAACAATCCGCCACGGTTTTCATTGTTGCTGCGCTCATTCAGCCAGCTTTCGATGATCAGGTAGCTGCCGGCAATGGCAAAGCCAGCAATGCCTCGGAACAAGGTCCAGGCCCGCCAGTCGACAACGATGGCGCAGAGTAGGACAGACATGGTCAGGAGAGTGATTAAGGCGGAAAAAACCCGGACATGTCCCACCTTCTGCACCAGGCGAGGCGTGACGACGCAGGATGTGGTAAAGCCAAATGTATAACCGGTAGCGATGATTGAAATGGTGAATGTCGACCACCCCTCGGCAATCGCCCGGATTGGCAGCATATAATTCATCAGCCCGAATCCAGCCATCATCAGCAGGGTTGAGAGCATGAGGGCGCCGATGGAGGCGAGACTGGCAATCATGGCATGGTCCGAACAGGAATGGGGCTGCGACTGGGAAGCGACTCTAACTGGGACCCACTTACGGCGAAGATTATGCCGCAGATATGACAGGCAACAGCATGTTTTATAGAACAAGGCATCGAAGACGCTGACGCATCCTCGCCTTGTATGAATTTTGAATCCCTCAAACGCACCGAAGGCTTAAGATACGCAAAAGTGGAATACGAAGAGCCATTTTCAGTGGTTTTCCGTGTTACGCGTCGTGGAAAGGTCCTTGCTCGGAACGCTGGGATACGTGCGATAGGGAGCCATAAAGGACGCTGTAGTGAAAAGATGCTCCAAAGTCGACTGTGACATGGTATAATATCGCCTCTCTACGACGGACACGCGCCGTTTGGATGAGGATGACGTAGCTTGGATAATGTTGGTTTTGTAAAAATGACACTATTTCAAATGGCATGACCGTATCAATCATTTTTAGGTTAAGCATCTCCTTGTATTCCTGGCAATTGTGATGGGTCTCACAAGAATTGATTGGTAATAGGGCGGGTTTTGTTGTTATGATCAATAAAAAATTAATGATGTAGGTGGCGATGGCTCGCTGGGTGTAGGCTTTTGCTGCTTTCCTTATTCATGTATTGCTGAACTTGGGATTGTCCATGGCGCTTTCTGTTGCAACGCTTGCATCCTCCTGGCGCTTCGCCGAGGCGATAGCTGTCATGGCGGCACAGTTCGGCGATCAGTTCGATGAGACGCCACGATTGGCGCGTGCGCTTGTTTCGCACCAGCGCTGGATGATGACCCAAGCCGCCTTTGCGCTCTATGCGGATCACCTGGCGGGACGCAGTAGCGGTCCTGGAATGACGGCCAGCGGCTTGGTGGACTGGATTTGCCAGACCGAAATTGCCAGCCGCAATACGGTTCTGACCTATGTCGATCAATTGCTATCCTATCGCTTCATCCGCCTTCACCCCGCCAGCGCCAAGCGCCCGCGCAGTTTTGAGGCAAGCGAGGCCAGCATTGACGCCATGCAGCGATGGCTTGGCGTTAATCTCGCCGTGCTCGATCATGTCGATGGTGGTGAGCGATTGCAGCACTTTCGGCAGCGTCCAGAATTGCTTTTCCTGGTTCAGCCGGAATTTGCACGCCTGTGCCTTGATGATCGGCAATGGCGTGAGCCAGGTGAGCGTATCGGCCTGTTTCTTTGGACGGAAAGTGGTGCTCTGGTGATGGATAGGTTCATATCCCTCACACCCAATGCAATCCTTGAGGATGATTTCTACGATTTGGGGACAATTGACATCCCGGCCATGGCAGAACGTTTCGTGATGTCACGCACCCATCTGCAAAGAGCCTTGAGAAAGGCCGAACAGCACGGTTGCATTCGCCGTAACGGATCGGGCCGGGCCAGCCACATCTGGCTGGCGGCAGACTTCTATCAGGAATATCGCGATTGGCTGGCGCGCAAATCAGCTATTCTCGATGCGGTCTTTGAAAAAGAGGTGATGCTGGCCGCAGGAGTGGAACAAGCACATCCGCAAAACGAACCTATTGCGGCAGCGCGTTCGGTATCAAGCAGAGGATGCTGAACGAGACGCCGCAACCAAGGATGTTTCAGTCAAAATCCATTCCAGATGAAAACCGCCGTCCCGCTTTCAAGCGGGATCACTTTAAAATGGAATGGCTGCCTGCAGCACGGTGTCACCCCCGTCGGTGCGGGCGGAACGGCTGAAATCGCGCGATGCGCTGACCGCCGCGTGGATCTGTTGAATAGCCCGCATCGGGCGGATTGCGAGGCGTCTGGCCTTTGTCCCGTCGAAACTGTGGGTCATCGAATGTCTCTTTCCAATCGTATCCAGGCCGTAGAGGCCAATTGTTCGCAGGCGACATAGCCCATGCGGTAATAGCTATGCAGGCCCTTAAGCGAACGGATTTGCCCGCGCACTGTTTCGAACTTGCTATGGATTGGCCGTGTAATGCGTTTCCGGTTCATCGTCCTGGTTCCTGTAAAGGGTCCTCCCAAGACTGTGCGGCGATTGCCGACCATTCATGTCCGACAAACACCTGCAACAGTGGATATATTGCACTGCAATATCGAAAATTCAATGGCTCTAAAATGATGACTGCCATGCGGTTTGCGCATGGGTTCGTTGAGAAAGCGAACAACCGGCAATCGTAGCAAGCTGTGTGTCAAGCCAATCGCTGCCGGAAGGCGAGAAGATCTCGCCAGGCTAGTGCCTTGGTGGCCGGGGCTTGCAGCAATTCCTGCGGATGAAAGGTTGCCATGGCCGCAACGCCGTGACCGCCTGCGGCCACGTCACGCCACTCGCCGCGCATTGAATGGATTGTCGCCGTTCCACCGAAGAAGAATCGGGCGGTGAAATTGCCGAGCAGGAGAACGGCCTTCGGTTCAGCCAGTGCGATTTGTCTCTCTATGAAGGGTCGGCAGATGGCGGCTTCAGCCGGGGTTGGCATGCGGTCACCAGGGCCGCGCCAGGGAATGGCGGTGGTCAATAGCAGCGCGTCGCGACGAAGGCCAATGGCAGCAAGCATCCGGTCGAGAAGCGCGCCAGTCCGGCCGGAAAAGGCCAGACCTTCGCGATCGTCATCGGCTGACGGAATGGGGCCGATCACCATGATGCCTGCCTCAGCGGGGCCTTCTGCAAAGATGGTGGAGCGGGCACTGGTCTTCAGATTGCAGCTGGAAAATCCTTCCAAAGCCGCTTTCAACTCAGCCAGCGAACGAGCGCTCTCGGCGGCAAACCGGGCGTCGTTGATTGCCGTTTCATCGGGAATGGCAAGCGGTGTCGATGCAGCAGGCCGAGGCGCCGGGCGGTCGCGGTTGAGGGCAGGGCCATTCTGCGAACCGACAGGGGCGGTCGCCATCCGCTGATCTGAGGTCCGTTGGTCCCGGGCCTGAACTGGGGCCTGAACTGGGGCCTGTTGTGGCGCAGCCCTGGTCCGTGCCTCCCGTTCTGTTGCAAATTGTGCGATCCGGTCAACAGGCGCATCTTCCACAAGCCAATCCACCCCGGCTTCGGCGTGAAAAGCCAGAAGGGCGGCAAGTTCGGCGGCAGTCATGTCCTGAGCAGCAATCATTGGTCTGTTCTAGACAAGCAATTGGCAGAAAGGAACAGAAAACCGTATTTTCTCCCGGTTATGCGGTCCAAAGAGCAATATCGTCGCGGTCGCCAATCAGCGCCAGTCCATGGGCAATCGATACCATTTCGCCGCCGCTCTCGATTCGGTCCTGGCTGAAGCGCTCGGTGAAGATCCGTCGAACTGCCGGAACGAAGGATGTGCCGCCGGTCAGAAACACCTTATCCACGGCGCCTGCCTCGGTGTTTGTCCGGGTGAGAACATCATCGAGTGCCGATTCGATGCGTGTGAGATCGTCGGCAATCCAGCTCTCGAAATCCTGGCGCTTGACGGTCTTGCGGCCAGCCGCGCCAAGTGGCGAGAAGTTGAATTCCGCTTCATCCGCCGCAGACAGCGCCATTTTGGTGGAGGATACCGCCTGGTAGAGCGGATAGCCTTCGTCATGCTCGACCAGGTCGATAAACAGCTCCAGTTTGTCGGGGGCGAGGCTTTGGCGTACCAATTGTTTCAGATCGGCGAATTCCTTTGAGGACTTGAACACCGACAGCTGGTTCCAGCGCGAAAAGCTGGTGTAATAATTGCTTGGAATATCCAGGATCTTGTCGAAACTCTTGAACTGGCTGCCCTTGCCAATTTCAGGTGCCACCAGATGCTCGATGATCCGCGCATCAAACTGGTCACCGGCCAATCCGACGCCGGAATAGCCGACTGGTACTGCCGACAGCACGCCTGCCTTGCGCTCGAACCGGATCAGCGAATAGTCGGTGGTGCCGCCGCCGAAGTCGGCGACCAGCACGGTGGCATCTGTCGTCAGGTGCTGGGCGAAATAGAAGGCCGCGGCCACCGGCTCATAGACATAATGGATTTCCGGAAAGCCGAGCCGGGTGAGTGCTTCGTTATAGCGGCGCATGGCAAGCTCGGGATCGGGGGAGGCGCCAGCGAAATGCACGGGCCGGCCCGCGACGATGCGGCTGGCAGTCGCAGGCCAACCATCGCCAGCATAGGTTTCCAGCCGTTTCAGGAACACTTCCATCAGGTCTTCGAACTGAAACCGCCGTGCATGGACCAGCGTACCCTGAAACAGTGCCGAGGCGGCAAAGGTCTTGATCGATTGCAGGAAACGGCAATCGCCGGGATTGTCGATGAACTGGCGAATGGCGGCTTGCCCGGCCTCCACCTTCAGGGCACGCGCGCCAAGCTGGGCATCCTTCATGAAGGACAGCGCCGTGCGCATGCTGTCGGTGGTTCCGGCCATGGAGGTGAATTGCACCGAATGGGTGGTGGTCTCGTCGATGCTCTGTGCCAGGACCGTGTTGGTCGTGCCGAAATCAAGCCCAAGCGCGTTTGCCATGGCTGCTGCTCCCTGATGCCTGTCTATTGGCGTGAATGATTGGACGGTTGCGGGCGCGCCTCTGCCTGAGAGGGGCTTTGCTTAACGAGCGGGCCTGATGACACAGGCTGGGGCAGGATGCAAGGATCGATTTCCAGAAAGAGCCGCTGTCAGCGCGCCTACGACTTGACAGATGAAAGCGCCGCGTTCGGTCAAACGCGGCGCTTTGAAGCGGCAATTATGAACTGCGTGAGGTTATCGCAAAATCCGGCCCGACCCCCAGGTCAGGACAAGGCCGAACAGGGCCAGCAAGCCCCCCCAGATGATCCAGGGGCTTTGGTTGATCATGAAGCTGGATTGTGGGTAGGGGAAAATCCCGGCACCCTGCGCCATCCACAGAATGCCCATGGCGATGGCCAGCAAGCCGACAATTGTTAAAGCCCAACGCACGACAATCATTTGACTTGCTCCCGCTATTCAGCCGCCATGGCTGGTTTGGATGGCCCATCTTCGCTGTTTGCCGCGTGGTGACCCTTGTCGCGGCGAACGAGCCGGGTCAGGAATTTGCCGAACCGGTCCATTTCCACGAAGATGACAGGTGTGATGAACAGTGTGAGCAATTGTGAGACGATCAGGCCGCCGACAACGGCGATCCCGAGCGGCTGGCGGAGTTCGGAACTGGCGCCATGGCCAAGCGCAATGGGCAGTGCTCCGAGAAGCGCGCAGAAGGTGGTCATCATGATCGGCCGGAAACGCCGCACACAGGCCTCGTGAATGGCCTTTGCCGGTGTCTCGCCATGCTCGCGGATCAATTCCACCGCCACGTCGATCATCATGATCGCATTTTTCTTGACGATGCCGATCAGCATCAGCAGGCCGATCAGTGCGATGACCGACATGTCGAAATTCAGCAGTTTCAAGGCCAGAAGCGCCCCGAAAGCCGCCGCTGGCAGGCCGGAGAGAATGGTGAGCGGATGGATGAAGCTCTCATACAACACGCCCAGCACCACATAGATCGTCAGCACGGCAGCCAGGATCAGCAGGCCGGTATTGCTTTGCGACTGCTGGAAAATCGCCGCCGTACCGCCATAGGAGGTGAAGACGTCATTGGGCACGCCAATCTCGGTCTTGATCTGATCGATCCGGGCGGTAGCGTCGCTCAGCGATATGCCGTCGGGCAGGTTAAACGACACTGTGGTCGAGACCAGCTGGCCGGTCTGGTTGACAGTGACAGGCGCGTTATGACGCTTGACGGTGGCGAAGTTTGACAGCGGCACCAGCGTTCCCGTGGAAGAAGACCGCACCAGGATATCGCGCAGGAACTCGTCGTCCCATGGCTTGTTCCTGTCGAACTCGACGATGACATCGTAGCTGTCGCCGGTCGACTGAATCTGGGCAGCATTATAACCGCTGAACGCCATTTCCAGGGTCTTGCGAAGCTGGTCGTTGGTAATGCCGAAAGCAGCGGCCTTGCCATTGTCGATGTTGATATCGGCAGCAATGGCATTGTTCTGCGCATCGCTGGTCACATCGGTAAACAACGGATCCTGGCGCATAGCGGCCTGGATCTTCGATGACCATTCATCGGTTGCTGTCGTGCTCAGTGCCTGGACGACGAGCTGATACTGGCTGGCGGTGCTGCGGCCACCGAAACGCAGATTCTGCTGTGGTGTGATATAGCTACGGATACCGGCGATCTTGGACAGCTTCTGTCGCATCTCGTTGAGGGTTTGAGCGAGAGGCGGACGGTCGTCCTTCGGTTTCAGCTGGACGAAGATCGTACCGTTGTTGAGCGGGCTGCGGCTTGAGCCACCGACGATGGAGGTGACATGATCGACAGCCGGATTGGTCTTTAATTCGTCGGCGACCTTTTGCTGAAGATCGCGCATGGCCGCATAGGAAATATCCTCACGGGCCTGGGTGCTGACCGTCAGCCGGCCAATATCTTCCTGTGGGAAGAAGCTGGATGGCAGCGTGTGGAACAGCCAGCCGGAGCCTGCGATGGAGGCCACAAAGACCATCATCACCACAAAACGGTGGTTGAGACACCAGCGGACAGACTTGTCATAGCCGCTCTGCGTCTTGGCAAAACCGGCGTCGAACCAGCGCACGATCAGCGGTGGGCGGCTGCTGTGGGAGGAAATGCGGGCTGCCAGCATTGGCGTGACCGTCAGGGACACCAGGGCGGAAGACAGAATGGCCATGGTGACGACCATGCCGAACTCATTGAACAAGCGTCCGACAACACCACCCATCAACAGGATAGGAATGAATACCGCCACCAGTGAGATCGACATGGAAATAATCGTGTAGCTGACCTCGCCGGCGCCTTTAAGGGCGGCCTGAAGCGGCGGCATGCCTTCTTCGACATGGCGCAGGATATTTTCCAGCATGACGATGGCGTCATCCACCACCAGACCCACCGCCAGCGTCAGGCCGAGCAGTGAGATATTGTCAATACTGTAGCCAAGCACGTACATGCCGCCAAAGGTTGCAATCAGCGAAAGCGGCACGGCAAGACCGGGAATAAGGGTCGCGGTCAGATGGCCGGTGAACAGATAGATGACCAGGATGACAAGGGCGATGGTGAGGAACAACGTGAACTGAACGTCATGGATCGCCTCGCGGATCGAGTTTGACGAATCGTTCATCACATTGATCTTCAACGAAGGCGGCAGCTGCTTTTGCAGGGCAGGCAGCTTTGCCATGATCTCGTCGACCACTTCGACGGTATTGGCGTCCGGCTGTCGCTGAATGGCGAGGATGATCGCCTGTTTGCCATCGAACCAACTGCCCGCGTCGAGATTGTCGACACTGTCGCGCACATTGGCGACATCGGAAAGGTGGATTGGGGCGCCATTGCTGGTGGAGATCACCAGTGACTTGAATTCCTCGGCATTGGTGCGCTGAGTATTGGCATTGATGGTCAGCGACTGATTTGCCATCTGCAAGGTGCCGATTGGCACCTGGCTATTGGCATCGGCAATCGCCGAGGTCAGCGTGTCGACGCCAAGCCCGCGCGCTTGCAGCTTGGCGGGATCGACACCGATCCGCACCGCGTAGGTCTGCGAACCATAGATACTGACCTGCGCCACGCCGTTCAGTGTCGACAGCAGCGGGGAAATGATATTTTCCGCAATCGAATCCACCTGACTGCGCGGCATCTCATCGCTGTTGATGGCCAGGAGCAGCACCGGCGAGTCGGCTGGATTGGTCTTGCGATAGCTCGGATCCGACGTCATGTTGCTGGGCAACTGACGGCTGGCGCGGGAAATTGCCGCCTGAACGTCAGCGGCGGCGGCATCGATATCACGGTTCAGGTCGAACTGGAGAACGACGGAGGAATTGCCCAGCGAGTTGGTCGCGCTGATTTCGCTGATCCCAGGGATGGTCTCGAACTGCTTGATCAGCGGGGTGGAAACCGACGTCGCCATGGTTTCCGGCGAGGCGCCTGACAGGGTCGCCGTCACGTTGATGGTGGGAAAGTCCACCTTGGGCAGAGCGGCCACCGGCAAAAGCCGATAACCGGCCAATCCAGCCAGGACCAGGCCGATGGCAAGCAGAATGGTGGCAACAGGCCGATTGATGCAAAAAGCAGGGATCATCGGGTGATATCCTTCGGCTCGTTTTCAGCCACTTTCTGGCCGGCAAACTGTTCCAGAACAGTCTGGCCGTCGGCAAGCTGCACCTGGCCTTCGACCACGACGTGATCGCCTTCCTTGAGACCCGAGGCAATCGCCGTCATGTCGCCATTGGCACGCAGGACGGAAACCTTGGTCGCCTTGACCTTGCTATCGCCATTGACCGTATAGACAAAGAAGCCTTCAGCGCCGGGGCGAACCGCGACAGTTGGCACGAGGATGTTACGGTCTTCGGTCTGGAAGCGAACAGTAACATTGGCGCTCTGTCCGGGCCAAAGAATGCCCTTGTCGTTTTGAAACTCTGCCTTGACGAGAATAGTCCCCGAGGAGGTGTCCACGCTATTGTCGAAGAAGGACAGCTTGCCTTGAACCGGCACGCCGCCGGTCGAGGCTGGATCGACATCGACCACAACATCCTTGCCGGCAAACGCCTGATGCAATTGCGGCAGGTAGCGTTCCGCCATCTGGAACTTCACATAGATCGGGTTGTAACGGGTGATGCTGACGATAGCGGTTCCGGCGCTGACATAGGCGCCGATGCTGAGCTGGATACTTCCGAGCCGGCCATCGAAGGGTGCCCGGATTTTCATATGCTCCAGGTCGACCATATCGGAGGCCAGCGTGGCCTTATCGGCATCAACCTTGGCGGCTGCCGAATCTCGCGACGCCTTTGCCTGTTCGTAGGCCTGCTGTGATTGCGCATTTTGCTTGAGCAAGCTTTCCGCACGCGTCAAGGCAGCCTCGTATTCGGCCAGGCTGGCCTGGTCGGAAACGATATTGGCCTGGTCCTTGTCCACTGTCGCCTTTGCGATCCGGTCATCCAGCCGGGCAATCAGATCTCCGGCCTTTACTTCCTGTCCGTCCTTGGCGATCACGTCCTGAAGCAGACCGCTCTTGAGGGCCGCCAGTGTCGTGGTATCCTCGGCTTCGGCCCAGCCAGTCGCCGTGGCATCCATTGGCAGATTGCCCATGCTGACCGCAACGGTCTTGACCGATGCTGGCCCGCCATTGCGCCGGCCACCACTCTTTCCGTTCCCCTGGCCGCTCCCTTGGCCACTTCCCTGGCCAGCCGGTTTGCCGGCTTCCTGTCCTGCTGGCTGCCCATTGGCTTGGGCCGTTGCCTGTTCGGTACCCGGTTTGTGGCCCGCCGTCTGGCTGGCTTGGCTCAGAAACGGAACCTTGTCGAGATAAGGAATTTGGTCGCGATATATCCACCCGCCGACGGCAAGGATTGCGATGATGCTGGAGGCGGTCCAGAATTTTTTCATGTGTCAGGGCCTGATAAAGCTTGAGCTGGTCGTTCATCCTATCATTATTGAATTAATGCACCGCGAAAATAACAGTGAAGCACACTATCGATCAACTCGCGGTGAGTTATCCTTAAATTCTTGTAATAAACTTGTATTTAGTGACAGTAACATTCGTTCGTCACTAAATACGGCGGTTGGGCTACTGTGTTCAAAGAGATTTGGCGGCGCCGCCATCGACCCGCAGCATTGTGCCGGTGATGTATGCGGCAGGGACCGAGCAGAGAAAAGCACCTGCGGCGGCAAATTCTTCCACCTTGCCAAGCCGTCCTATCGGGATGGTTTTGATCGAGCTTTCGCGAACCTCTTCCAGCGTTTTACCTTGGCGTTTGGCATTGGCGCCGTCCAGTTCATCAATCCGGTCGGTATGGATCCTTCCGGGCAGGAGAAGATTGGCGGTGATGCCGAAGGAGGCTATTTCGGAAGACAGCGTCTTGTTCCAGCCGACCAACGCGCCGCGCAACGTGTTGGAGAGTGCCAGATTGGCGATTGGCTCAATCACGCCAGACGAAGCAACGGTGAGAATCCGTCCGAAGCCCTGCGCCTTCATC
Source organism: Allorhizobium ampelinum S4 (assembly GCF_000016285.1). Lineage (NCBI taxonomy): Bacteria > Pseudomonadati > Pseudomonadota > Alphaproteobacteria > Hyphomicrobiales > Rhizobiaceae > Gillisella > Gillisella ampelina. The sequence goes on from NC_011989.1 coordinate 1,169,446, forward strand.
TGGGGAACCAGCGCGTTGGTCAGCGTAATGATCCGCACCACCATGGACTGAAAAAAGGTGTGGAGCTTTTCATCGTCCATGTCTTCCACGGTGCCGGGTGTCGGCCCGCCGGTATTGTTGACGAGGATATCGATGCCGCCAAGTTTTGTGGCGATGGCTTCAACGAGCGTGGCGACAAAGTTAGTATCCGAGAGATCCGCCACTACATAATCCGCCTTGCCGCCAGCCTTGACGATGTCAGCGCAATTGGCCTCGAGCTTGTCTTTTGTGCGTCCGCAGATCAGCACATGCGCGCCTTCGGCGGCCAGTGCATTGGCGATGCCTTGCCCAAGTCCGCGGGATGCGGCGAGAACAACCGCCCGCTTGCCGGAAATGCCAAGATCCATTGTGACTTCCTTTTTGTGAATGACGATGCGATTTTCACGCGAACCTAACAAGCGGGGATGCAAAATCAAAGGCGTAGAAAGCGATAAGCTTCGGTGATCAAGGATGTCACACATTTCCTGCTCTCCCAGTAATTGACGTGCACGTAAACGGAAGATATTCTTGCGCCTCATAGCACCCAGCAGGGATTTCACGCCTTGCCCTGTCGCAACCTGGCTCGACAAGCCCGGTTTGATTTGACAAGGAAGAGGTCCATCTGGGGAAAAAGCCGAGCGGAGAACAACGATGAGCGAACAAGAGCTGCCCGAGCGCGAGAGCATGGAATTTGACGTGGTGATTGTTGGGGCAGGGCCTGCGGGCCTATCGGCTGCCATTCGCCTCAAGCAGGTCAATCCCGATCTGACGGTTGTCGTGCTGGAAAAGGGTGCGGAAGTCGGCGCCCATATCCTCTCCGGGGCTGTGGTCGATCCGGTTGGCGTCGATAAGCTTCTCCCGGATTGGCGCAAGGAAGCCGATCATCCGTTCAAGACCGAAGTCACCGCCGACCATTTCCTGTTTCTCGGTCCCGCAGGCTCCATTCGCCTGCCCAACGCCCTGATGCCGCCGCTGATGAACAATCACGGCAATTACATCGTCTCGCTCGGCAATGTCTGTCGGTGGCTGGCGGGCCATGCCGAGGCGCTGGGCGTCGAGATCTACCCGGGCTTTGCCGCCACTGAACTGCTTTATAATCAGGCTGGCGCGGTGATTGGTGTTGCCACCGGTGATATGGGCATCGAGAAGAACGGCGAACCCGGTTCCAGTTACACGCGCGGCATGGAATTGTTGGGCAAATATGTGCTGATCGGCGAAGGCGTGCGTGGCTCGCTTGCCAAGCAGTTAATCGCCAAATTCGATCTGTCACGCGAGAGCGATGTGCAGAAATTCGGCCTCGGCATCAAGGAACTGTGGCAGGTCAAGCCTGAGCACCATAAGCCCGGCCTGGTCCAGCACTCATTCGGCTGGCCACTGGACATGAAAACCGGTGGCGGCTCCTTCCTCTATCATCTCGAGGATAATCAGGTCGCGGTCGGCTTTGTCGTGCATCTGAACTACAAGAACCCCTATCTCTATCCCTTCGAGGAGTTCCAGCGCTTCAAGACCCATCCGGCGATCCGTGAAACCTTTGAGGGTGCTAAACGGATTTCCTATGGAGCGCGGGCGATTACCGAAGGCGGCTATCAGTCGGTGCCGAAATTGTCCTTCCCCGGTGGGGCGCTGCTGGGCTGTTCGGCGGGCATGGTCAACGTGCCGCGCATCAAGGGCAGCCATAATGCCGTTTTGTCGGGGATGATGGCGGCGGAAAAGATTGCCGAGGCAATTGCGGCGGGTCGCGCCAATGATGAGCCGGTCGAGATCGAAAACAGCTGGCGCGGCATTGAAATCGGCACGGATTTGCGGCGGGTGCGAAACGTCAAGCCGCTGTGGTCGAAACTCGGCACGGTGCTGGGCGTGGCGCTGGGTGGGCTGGATATGTGGACCAACCAGCTTCTCGGCTTTTCTGTCTTCGGCACGCTGAAACATGGCAAGACCGATGCTGAGAGCCTTGAACCTGCTGCAAAGCATAAGAAGATCGACTATCCCAAGCCGGATGGCGTGCTGACCTTCGACCGCCTGTCCTCGGTGTTTCTGTCCAACACCAATCACGAGGAAGACCAGCCGGTGCATCTGAAGGTCAAGGACATGGCGCTGCAAAAGTCCTCCGAGCTTGGCGTCTATGCCGGTCCGTCCAGCCGCTACTGTCCCGCCGGGGTTTATGAATGGGTGGAGAAGGAGGGCGAGCCGAGTTTCGTCATCAACGCCCAGAACTGCGTCCACTGCAAGACCTGCGACATCAAGGACCCGAACCAGAACATCACCTGGGTGCCGCCACAAGGAGGCGAAGGACCGGTTTACCCGAACATGTAATGTTCGGGTAGGGCGGTCCGCACGGACCTCCGTCAAGGGGAGCGGCGAAGGACCGGTTTATCCGAACATGTAATGTTCGGGTAAGGCGGTCCGCACGGACCTCCGTCAAGGGGAGCGGCGAAGGACCGGTTTATCCGAACATGTAATGTTCGGGTAGGGCGGTCCGCACGGACCTCCGTCAAGGGGAGCGGCGAAGGGCCGGTTTATCCGAACATGTAATGTTCGGGTAGGGCGGTCCGCACGGACCTCCGTCAAGGGGAGCGGCGAAGGGCCGGTTTATCCGAACATGGAATGTTCGGGTGAGGTGGTTCGCACGTCCTTACTGCCTGCATAAGGCCGTTGGTTGGATATTTTTGTCAACCGTACCGGTTTGCACTTGAAATGCCTTGCGAAAGCTGGTGATCGTCTATACGAAACATCAATAGGTCAGCAATATTGACCTATTGACTGATTTGAGGAGATCACCTGTCATGTCTGCCGCAACTGCAAAGCCGGAATTCATCGTCAAGCCGAACGCAAACCCTATGCCGGAAGCAGAGCGCCTTGAGGCGTTCCAGAGCCTGGGCTTTGGTACGCTGTTCAGCGACCATATGGCGGTGATTCAGTGGAATGTGGTGAAGGGCTGGCATTCGGCGGAGATTACCGCGCGCGGGCCATTTGCCATCGATCCGGCAGCCGCGGTGCTGCATTACGCCCAGGAAATTTTTGAGGGCATGAAGGCGTATCGGACGGCGGAAGGTCGTGTCGTGCTGTTTCGCCCGGACGAAAATGCCCGCCGTTTCAACGAGTCTGCACGGCGCATGGCGATGCCGGAAATTCCTGAGGAGCTGTTTCTCGAAGCCATCGATAAATTGGTCAAGGCCGATGCGAAGTGGATTCCAGACGGTGAGGGCAGCCTCTACCTGCGGCCTTTCATGTTTGCCAGCGAAGCTTTTCTGGGTGTGCGCCCGGCGCGCGATTATATTTTCTGCGTCATCGCCTCGCCGGTCGGCCCCTATTTCAAGGGCGGCGCCAAGGCGGTGAAGATCTGGGTTTCGGAAAACTACACCCGCGCAGCCCCCGGCGGCACGGGTGCCGCCAAATGCGGCGGCAATTATGCGGCAAGCCTGATTGCCCAGCAGGAAGCGGTTGAGCATGGCTGCGATCAGGTGGCCTTCCTGGATGCCGCCGAGCATAAATGGCTGGAAGAGCTGGGCGGCATGAACGTGTTTTTCGTCATGGACGATGGTTCGCTGGTGACGCCGCCTCTAGGCGGCACCATCCTGCCGGGCATTACCCGTAATTCGTTGATCTCGCTCATCAAAGACCAAGGCATGAAAGTGCATGAACGCCCGTATTCTTTCGAGGAATGGCAGGCGGATGCCAAAAGCGGCAAGCTGAAAGAAGCCTTCGCCTGCGGCACGGCCGCTGTGGTGGCTGGCATCGGCGAGGTCAAATTCACCGATGGTGGCTTTGTGATCGGCAATGGCGAAACCGGGCCAGCCACCCTGAAAATCCGCGAGCAACTGGTCAATATCCAGCGCGGCAAGAGCAATGACCCGCATGGCTGGGTCCGCCGGATCGAAGGCGTCTGATACAAAAGGCCGGTAGTGATCCCGGCCTTTTTAATTATATTCTCAATAGTAAATATGATTTTCTTTTCTATGTCTCGGCGTGATTTACTGCCTGACGTGTAATATAAAAAACTACGCATTCTACGGTTGTCTGAGAATTTTCACATTTTGCGCATAATTTGTTCTTACATATCACCTGGTTAGGTATGCAGGTTTCCCTTGCAAGCCAAGCAAACTCACACTTCCTTTGTTCTCGTTCGTCTTTCGGGAAAATCGCATTAACTTTTCCCCGACAGACTGTAAGGGCTGTTGAAGATCATGGCAGTGCGTCCCGGAAATGCAGACCGCTTGAAACAACCACCAAGATTCATTTTGAACGCCATTTCGGATTGGGCCTTGGCCTCGGCGTTGTCGCGCATCGTCACCATCGGGTGTCTGGACATTGTCACTGCCAGCGGCAAGACGCTGTCATTTGGTGACCGCACGGGTGCCCCTGTCACGGTTCGCTTCGCCGATACGCGCGCGCAATGGGCTTTTCTGATCGATGCCGATATGCGGCTGGGCGAACTTTATATGGATGAACGGTTCTTTGTCGATCAGGGAACCATGTTCGATTTTGTGTCCATGGTCCTGCGGGAGGCGCAAAACGCCACCCATCCACTGATCGCCCGGATCATCGACGATGTGAGGACCCGGTTCAGGATCTTTCGCCATCGCAATCTTCCCGCCAGATCCAAACAGAACGTCGCGCACCATTACGATCTGGATGCACGGCTTTACGAACTGTTTCTGGATGAAGACCGACAGTATTCCTGCGCTTATTTCGAGCACGATGATCAGAGTCTGGATGACGCACAGCGCGCCAAGAAAGACCATCTTGCCGCCAAGCTGCGCCTCAAGTCGGGAAACCGTGTGCTGGATATTGGCTGCGGCTGGGGCGGTCTCGCCCTTCATCTGGCCAATAGGGCTGTCGGCGGAGAGGTGGTTGGCGTCACCTTGTCTGAAGAGCAGCTAGCCTACGCGCTCAAGCGGCCCCGCAAGCCTGCGACTGAGGCGGCCAATGTCGATTTCCGGTTGATGGATTATCGCAGTCTGGACGGCAAATTCGACCGCATCGTCTCGGTCGGCATGTTCGAGCATGTCGGTCTTGCAGCTTATAGGACGTTTTTCAACAAATGCAGCACGCTGCTGGCCGATGATGGCGTGATGGTGCTGCACACGATCGGCTGTTCCGCAACGCCGGGCTTCACCACGCCATGGCTCGACAAATATATCTTCCCTGGCGGCTATATTCCGGCGCTCTCGGAAATCGTTCCTGAAATCGAGAAGGCTGGCCTGACGATCACGGATGTCGAGGTGCTACGCATCCACTATGCCAAGACCTTGCGCCACTGGCGTGATCGCTTCACCGCCCGCTGGGCAGAGGCGGCTGCCCTCTATGACGAGCGCTTTTGCCGGATGTGGGACTATTATCTTTCAACCGCCGAAGCCGCCTTCTATCACGAGGATCTCGTGGTCTTCCAGATCCAGATAACCAAGAAAAACAATGTTCTGCCGCTGACGCGGGATTATATTCTGACGGATCACGAAAAGCAGGCCGCCGCCGTATAAGGCGCACGGTGATCAGTTTGTCGGCAAAAATCGGTGATAGCTATCGGGGTCGGTGACGATGTCGCGCACCATATCAAAGAATTCGGGAACTGTCTGGCCCAGTGTCTGGGGTGAAAAATCAAACCAGTACCGTTTGGAAAATTCGCCTTCGACATCATTGTGGTAACGGTGCAAGAACTCGTGCATTTCCTGCACTAATTGTTGCTTTCTGATGTCCTCGGTCAATCGGGCATAGCCAGCAATCGCCTCAGGTACGCTTTGATATTCCAGATCCATATCCTGATGAAGATAGCTGCCAATCAGGCCTGAAAGTGCGTCGAAATCGTCAGTCATTGATTGCATGGTCAATCGTTACTCTTACGGAACGGGATAGGAGGTGAGAATATAATGGGTCATGCCATTATAAGTCTCTTTCTTTAAAATAATTCGGAGCCTCGTCATTTGTTGAACCTGCCCTGATGCTCGGACCACACCTTGTCCGATCACCCGTCCTGCATCGAACACAATGGGTGGTTCCAGCTTGGAGCCAATGGCGGCATTCTGTGACCATTGCATGATCCGTGCCTGGTTCAACCTCAATGCTCTGGAAATTTGATCTTCAGCGATGCGCAGACTGCTGAAGGACGAGATAACGGGAGGGGGCGCGCGATTGGTTGCTGTTTGTGCGATCCGTTGGCGTAGGAATGCCTCATCCTTGGCAATATGCCTCTCTATCGTATGGCCGCCAAGCCGGCTTCCTGCCTGCGCTTCATGTTGCATCAAAGAGATACGGCCGGATCTGATGGCGGCTGCGCGAACTGCGCCAGCCATTGCAGCCCCGCCGATTGGCACCACAAAGTCCATCGCCATGCCGATGTTGTCTGCCGCCTGGGGCGATGCGCCAAGAGATTTCGCGAGGGACGACGTACCTTTCTCCGTCCAGGAGCGTTCGTTTTGCCCGGTCCATAATTGTCGTCCGCCCGTGGTGCATTGGTCTGCGGCATGAAGCGCCAAAGCTCCTCCACCGACCTTGGTCAACATTGTCGGTTCTGGTGTGGCAAGAAGTGCTCCGGCCGTCAGGCCTTCCGCAGCGCAGCCGAGCAAGCGTAATCCACCTATGACCCTGTTGCCCAGCGTTCCGCCTTGTTCGACCGTTTCCCCTTCAAGGACCGCCGCCAACTGAACGGCAGATACTGCGATAACCAATCCCCCGTCTATCGGAGCATTGCTTTCATTTTCTGTTGGCATGGATAATCTCCCAAACGTTCCGGCTTTGGGAAGGTTTCATTTTTCGTGGAATTTTACAACCCTCGCAAGGGATAAACCAGAAGGTTGCCGGAGACCCTATGCTGAAACATGGAACTCATGTTCCGTTCAATCGCAACAGAGCCATGTCCACTGTAATACCAAAGCTCGAAGATGCTGAAACATCCTCACTTTAAAGAGATTTCGAATATCTCAAATGCATGAAGGGCTTGAGATATTCGAAAACGGAATGCGAAGAGTCATTGAAAATGACTCTTCGCATAAGACATAGCAGTGTAAGCGACGAGTGCGCCATTCAAGCCGCCACTCACTCGATGCCAAGTTTACAACAGCGTCCCGCTCAAAATCACCAGCGCAACCGTAAAATAGATCACCAGCCCTGACACATCCACCAGCGTCGCCACGGCAGGAGCCGAGGCGCTGGCGGGGTCGAGCCGCAAGCGTTGCAGCAGGAAGGGCAGCATCGAGCCCGCCATCGAGCCGAAGGTGACGATGCCGATCAGGGCTGAAAACACGGTGAAGCCGACCAGCAGCCAGTGATCGCCGTAATTGTAGAGACCCATATGCTGCCACAGCGCAATGCGAACGAAACCAACCAAGCCGAGAATGGCCCCCAGCGTCATGCCCGTGGGCAATTCACGGATGGCTACCCGCCACCAGTCGGAAAGCTTTAATTCGCCGACTGCCAGCGCCCGGATGATCAGCGAGGTTGCCTGCGAGCCGGAATTGCCGCCCGAGCTCATGATCAGCGGGATGAACAGGGTCAGCACCACGGCCTTTTCCAGCTCGCCTTCAAAATATTGCATGGCGCTAGCGGTCAGCATTTCGCCGAGGAACAGGGCGGCGAGCCAGCCGGCCCGCTTCTTGATCATGCCGGCAAAGCCGATCTGCATATAGGGCTTGCCCAACGCTTCCATGCCGCCGAATTTCTGGGCGTCTTCAGTCGTGTCGGCAATCATTGTGTCGATCACGTCATCGACCGTGACAATGCCTAGCATCTGACCGGTATCGTTGGTGACGGGCAGGGCGAGCAGATTGTTGCGGCGGATCAGACGAGCCACTTCTTCCTGTGTCATCAACGGGCTTGCATGCACGACGCCATGACATTGGGCGACTGACAGGATGGACGCCTCCGGCTCTACGGTGATCAGCCGCCGCAGCGTGACCACGGCAATAAGCGTCCGGGTGATACGGTCCAGCACATAAATCGCATAGACGGTCTCGCTGGCGTTTTCCACCATCCGCACATGGGCCAGTGTTTCGGCCACGGTGAAATCATCGGGAACGCTGACGAATTCTGTCGTCATGATCGATCCGGCGGTGCGCTGCGGATAGGCCATCAGGTGTTCGACGGCATGGGCCGTGGCCGCATCGAGCCGCGAAAAAATCACCATCCGGCAGCGGTCGTCCATCGCCTGAAAAATGTCGGCGACCCGATCATGGGCGGTGGCTTTCAGCAGGCGCACGGCTGTATCGACCGGAAGAGCCGCGATGATGTCGGCAGCATGCACCAGTTCGGGGCGGGCAATGACGCGCAGCGCCTTTGGCTGCGGCAGGCTTGCCAGCATGGCGGCGGCCTCGGAGGTGTCCAGCGCATTTAGCTGTTCGATCCGGTCCGTAACGGTAACGACATTGAGGCTGTCGTTGAGAAGGTGGCGGGCAGCATGACCGGCCCGCAGAGGAAGGCGTTGGATGTTCATTGTGCTTGCCTTTCCGTCGATCCGCCGTAGCGCAACCGACCGGCAAGCTGACAGAACCGTCAGAGCAGGGCGACCGCGTACGGCATGGACAATCGACTGCTACTGTCGCTTGGCATCTTATCGATGACTCCGTTGATATCCGTGCGGAAATCTCCCGCCCGTTCATATTAGCTGCGCCTCTGCCTGCGCAAAGTCAAGAGGGGGATGGTGGCTCAAACCAGGGCGAAAGCGTGCGGCGCACTACACAAATCGGTGATTGCCGGCTCTGTATGGATATAGGCGTCATCTCGATGGTTATTTTGCTATCCCGTTGTCCGGCGCGCGCAGAAATTTCCGAGAGTATGCAAGGACTTGCTCAATAAACTCCACAGCCGCTTTCTCGGTCGGAAAGGTGGCAAAACGGCGGGCGCAGCACTCACGGTCGGTTAACCATGCATACAAAACACACTCAACGCTTAATGCTGGCGCGGGTCGGTCGCGCGCTTGCTCAAGGGGCCGGTCATGATGCTGATCGGCGCTGAAGCGCTACCGAAATCAAGAAAACGATAAGGCCAAGCAGGGAAAGAACCGCGCCGACATAGCCCGTTGCGCCATAGCCATAGCCGGCGGAAATCACCATGCCGCCCAGCCAGGCACCGAGCGCATTGGCAATGTTGAAGGCTGAATGATTGGAAGCGGCAGCCAGCGTCTGGGCGTCGGCTGCGACATCCATCAGTCTCGTCTGCACGGCGGGACAGGCGGCGAAACCGCAGCCGGTCAGAAAGACGCAGATGCACAGCATGACCGGATTGGCGGCAGTCAGCGAAAAGATCGTCATCAGCACAACGTTGAAGGCCAGCATGCCGCCGATGGTGCCGTTCAGCGAGTAATCGGCCATGCGTGAGCCAACGACATTGCCGACATTCATGCCGATGCCGAACAGCGCCAGCACCACGGCAATCATCGAAGCGGGAAGCCCGGCGGTGTCGGTGGTGGTCTTGGCGATATAGCTGAAGATTGAGAACATGCCGCCAAAGCCAACCGCTGCCACGGCAAGCGCCAACCACACTTGTAACCGGCCGAAAGCGCCGAGTTCGCGGCGAATGCTGGCACCTTCTGCTACCGTGTCCTTACGCAGGTTGAACGCGATCAGCACTGCCGTCAGCGCTGCAATTGCCCCGACCAGCATGAAAGCGGCCCGCCAGCTCATCATCTGGCCAAGGAAGGTGGCAAATGGCGTGCCGATCAGCGTGGCAATGGTCAGACCCAGCATGACGCGGCCAACGGCGCGCGCCCGCTTGTGCGGCTCGACCATCGATGCGGCCACCAAGGCGGCGACCCCGAAATAGGCGCCATGTGGCAGACCGGTGATGAAACGCAGGACGGTGAAACTCAGAAAGCCTGGGGCCATGGCACTGGTGATGTTGCCAAGAGCAAACAGACCCATCAGCATCAGCAGCAATGTTTTTCGTGGCAGCTTTGCCGCAAGCGCGGCAATGATCGGTGCTCCGACGACCACGCCCAAAGCATAGGCGCTGATAACCCGGCCCGCTTCGGGTACGCTGACGGAATAGGTCTGCGCCACCTCCGGCAACAGGCCCATGATGGCGAATTCTCCGGTGCCGATACCAAACCCACCGACGGCCAGCGCAAATTCAATCAACAGGACGGTGCGCGGCGACAGGGCGGCTTCGGTCCTGTCTGAACTGGGTCTGACGGGCGAGGGTGCGAAGCGGATCGTATCGTTCATAAAATCATCCCGGCACCGGAGCAAGGCTGGTGCTGTTCAATAGAAAATGCAGCAGGGAAAACTGCTCGACGCAGCTGAATCGCGAAATAACCCATTTGGCGCATCCACAATGCCGCCGCTAACCTTGTGCTGTCATGCGCAAGGCAAGACAGTCAAAGTCGCAAACCTGCGGACGGGGATGGTCAAACGTGATGCCGTTACCCTTAGCATGCATGTGTGCGTTGCGGTAGAATGATAATGATGATCTTGATCTTTTCGGCTGCAAACCCGATTTGCAGCAGACGCATGCAACATAATCGGTGGTGGATCGTTAAAATGCGTTGTCGTGCGGTTTCAACGTAAGGCACACCAGCCTGGAGCTGGGCGGCGGTCAAAAGGAGCAGCGCGGGAATGAAAATCATGGCCGTTTTCAACCGAGAGGGCGGGACCTTTCGCACCACCGACATGGATGCCTATTGCGCGCGTGCCGAGCAAATCTTCCACGATGCTGGCCATGAGATCGAAACTATGGCTGTTGATGGCCGTGATATCGTCAAGACACTCGAGGGCGCTGCAAAGCAAGGATATGACGCGCTGATCGCCGGTGGTGGCGACGGGACCATATCGACAGCCGCCGGCATTGCCTGGAAAGCCGGTCTGCCGCTCGGCGTTGTGCCCGCCGGAACAATGAACCTGTTTGCACGCTCACTGAAACTGCCGCTCGATATCTGGCAGGTTCTGGAGGTGCTGGCATCGGCGGAGGTCCAGTCCGTCGACATCGCCACCGCCAATGGGCAGCCTTATGTCCACCAGTTCTCCGCTGGTCTGCACGCCCGCATGGTCCGCCTGCGCAACCGGATGGACTATGCGTCGCGCTTCGGCAAGATGCGGGCCAGCACCAGCGCTGCGATCAGCGTGATGTTCAATCCGCCCCGCTTTGACGTCGTTTTCGATATCGACGCCGATGGACGGCAGGATAGCAAGGAAGTGTCAGCCGTTTCGGTCTGCAACAACCCGGTTGGAACCAACCCGTTGTTTTATGCCGATGATATTACCACCGGCCAACTCGGGATCTATCTTGCAGCTCCACTCGATTCTGTCGGATTGGTGGGGTTGGCGATTGATATTCTGCGCGGCAAGCTCACGGAAAACCAGGCCGTCACGTCGGCCACCTCACAAATCGTTAAACTGCATTTCCCAAAACATCGCCACGGTGTTGCCTGCGTGATTGATGGAGAACTGCTGCGGATGCCCCGCGATGTAGAGATCAAAATCCATCCAGGCGAATTAAAAGTCTTGGCGCCCGCCCTTTCGGCATAGAGCATGTCATGAAAACGCCCGGACGAGCCGGGCGTTTAAACTGTGACATTTTTCCGAACAGCTTCAATGCGTAAACGCAGCCGCAATCAGGGCCTTGGTATAGTCCTCGGCGGGGCTTTCGAAAATGTCTTCCGTCGGCCCTTCTTCAACGATCTTTCCGTTCTTCATCACGATCACATGGTCGGAAATCGCCTTGATCACCGACAGATCGTGGCTGATGAACACGTAGGACAGGTCGTGTTTCTGTTGCAGGTCGCGTAGCAACTCGATCACCTGCCGCTGCACCGAACGGTCCAGGGCCGAGGTCGGTTCATCAAGGATTACCACTTTCGGCTTGAGGATCATCGAGCGGGCGATGGCGATACGCTGACGCTGGCCGCCGGAAAACTCATGCGGATAGCGATTGCGCGAGGCGGGATCGAGGCCGACTTCCTTCAAGGCGGCAATGGCACGCTTGTCGCGTTCCGCCTTGCTAAGATCAGGCTCATGCACGTAAAGCCCTTCGGTGATGATCTCGCCGACCGTCTGGCGGGGCGAGAGCGAGCCGTAGGGATCCTGAAACACCAGCTGCAATTGACGACGGAAGGGACGCATCCCGGCGCGGTCAAGGCCGGAAATATCCGTGGTCTCGAAGCTGAACCGGCCATCGGCGGAGAGCAACTTTAGCAGCGCCCGTCCCAGCGTGGATTTGCCCGAACCGGATTCGCCGACAATGCCAATGGTTTGGCCCTGGCGAAGCTTCAGATTGACATGATCGACGGCCCGGAATTTTCGATTGCCCTTGAACAGGATGCCGGAGCTGATGTTGAAATCCACCACGACATTGCGGCCTTCGAGAATGACCGGCGCATCGGAGGGCGGTGCGGCCTTGGAGCCTGATGGTTCGGCGGCCAGCAGCATCTTGGTGTAATCGGCCTGCGGGCGGTCGAAAATATCGTCCCGGCTGCCCTGTTCGACAATTTCGCCGCGCCGCATGACCGCCACTCGGTCGGCAACATGCTTGACCACACCGAGGTCGTGGGTGATCAACACGATGGCCATGCCGAAGCGCTTTTGCAAATCGGCGAGAAGATCGAGGATCTGCGCCTGGATCGTTACGTCCAGCGCCGTGGTCGGCTCGTCGGCAATCAGCAGGTCCGGCTCATTGGCGAGCGCCATGGCGATCATCACGCGCTGGCGCTGGCCGCCGGACAATTCATGGGGGTAGCTGTCGATCCGACGCTCCGGTTCCGGGATGCCGACCAGCTTGAGCAATTCCAGCACGCGGGCGCGCGCCTTCGACCGGCTCATGCGGCGATGAAAAATCAACGGCTCGGAAATCTGCTTGCCGACCGTGTAGAGCGGATCGAGTGAGGTCATTGGCTCTTGAAAGATCATGGTGATCTTCGAGCCGCGCACGTCGTTCAGCGTCGAGATACTGGCACCTGCCAGTTCGGTTTCGCCGTAGCGAGCCGAGCCTGCCACCTGTCCATTCGAGGCCAGAAGCCCCATAATGCCCATCATCGTCTGGCTTTTGCCGGAGCCGGATTCACCGACGATGGCCAGCGTTTCACCTTTCTTGACATCGAAGGAAATGCCCTTGACGGCATTCACCTCGCCATCGGGCGTGGTGAATGTGACCTTCAGGTCCTTGACGGTCAGCACCGTCTGGTTTTCGGTCTTGTCCATGCTTATCGGTCCTTGGGATCAAGCGCATCGCGCAGCCCGTCGCCCACGAAATTGAGCGAAAACAGGGTCAGCACGAAGAAAAAGGCGGGGAAGATCAGCAGCCACGGAGCGTTCTGCATGTTTTTCGCACCTTCGGAAATCAGAGTTCCCCAACTGGCCAGCGGAGCCTGAACGCCAAGGCCGAGGAAGGAGAGGAAGCTTTCGGTGAGGATGACCTGCGGCACCACGACGGTGACGAAGACGATGACCGGGCCGATGGTGTTGGGAATGATATGACGGCGGATGATCTGCCAGTCGTTCAGCCCCAGTGCTTCCGCCGCACCGACGAATTCACGGCGCTTCAGGGACAAGGTCTGACCGCGGACGATCCGGGCCATTTCTAGCCATTGCACAGCGCCGATGACGATGAAGATCAGCCAGATGGAGCGGCCGAAAAATACCACCATGACGACGACTAGAAACACGAAGGGCAGCGAATAGAGGATTTCGACGATGCGCATCATCACATTGTCAACCCGCCCGCCCAGATAGCCGGAGGTGGCCCCGTAGATCACGCCGATTCCGAGTGATACGAGACTGGCGGCAAGGCCGACCGCAATCGAAATCTGACCGCCCAGCATGACACGCACCAGAAGATCGCGGCCATTGCTATCGGTTCCGAACGGAAAATATTCCTGAGAAACGCGACCGGTCAATACCATGCTGAGCTGGTCTGGGGTGGTCTGGGCGACCCGCGTTTCCTTGAACTCATTGACCCGGTCGAAATAGCGCACGGTGCGTGGGTCGATCGGTTTGTCTGACGTGATCGTGGCAGTGAAGCTGCCGTTTTCCACAGCGAATGCGCTGATCTTCAGCCGCGCTCGATTGGCCGCGCCCTCGGCAACCTGTTGAAGTGAGGCCGGATCCGGGAAGGGCTTGAGGCTCGGCGGTACCGAAACATAGGATGGAAATACCTGATCGTAGTTATGCGGCACGAAAAGCGGGCCTGCGAAAGCAAAGAGGGTGATGAGCAGCAAAACGAAGCAGCCGCCCATGGCCGCTCTGTTCCGGCGAAAGCGCAGGAGGGCCAGCTGGCCAAGGCTGCGGCCTTCGACCGCCGGAGAGGTAATGGAAATATCAGTCATGGCGAACCCTCGGGTCGAGCAGGCCGTAGGCGATGTCGACGATCAGGTTGAAAACGATCACGAATACCGCAACGAGAACCACGGTGGCCATGACCAAGGGATAGTCCCGGTTCAGCGCACCGATGACGAAGAAGCGGCCGACGCCCGGAATGGTGAAAATGCTTTCGACCACAGCCGAGCCGGTCAGGAGGGCGGCTGCTGCGGGCGCTAGATAGGACACGACCGGCAGCATGGCGCCACGCAAGGCATGGGTGATGACGATGGTGCGCGACGGCAGGCCATAGGCGCGGGCCGTGCGGATATGGTCTGTATGCAGTGCCTCGATCATCGAGCCGCGCGTCAGCCGCGCGATGATGGCGATTTGCGGCAGGGCCAGAACGGTGATCGGCAGGGCGAGATAATAGGGCGAGCCGTCACCCCATCCGCCCGCAGGTAGAAGGGATAGCATCAGGGCAAAAATCAGCGTCAGCACTGGTCCCATGACGAAATTCGGAATTGTGACGCCCACTGTCGCGAAGGTCATCACGACGAAATCGATCAGGCCATTCTGACGCAACGCGGCGATAGTCCCGAGGATGACGCCGCCGATCAGCGCGATCAGCAGGGCGGTAGCACCAAGCTGAACCGAATAGGGCAGGGCCTGGGCAATCAACTGGGCAACGGTATTGTCTTTGTAGATGAAACTTGGACCGAAATCACCGCGCAGGGCATTGCCGAGATAGGTGATATATTGCTGCCAGATCGGCTGGTCCAACTGATAGGTCTTCATCAGGTTGGCCATGATATCAGGCGGCAACGGGCGCTCGAGGTCGAACGGCCCGCCCGGCGCAAAGCGCATCAGGAAGAAGGATATGGTGATGACGACGAACACCGTTGGCACGGCGCTCATCAGTCGGCGCAGGACGAAATTGATCATGGTCAAATAGCCGACGCGCGACGGACCGGATTGGCCCATCGCGCGTCATTCTCCTGTTCGACGTTACTTGGATACGCTGAGATACTTGGAATAATGCTCGTTGACGGCATTGTCGCCCCAACCGGAAACCTTGCTGGACACCAGCCAAAGATTGGCCGTGTTCATCAGCGGAGCCACTGGCTGCTGATCCACCAGGATCTGTTCAGCCTTATGCATCAGGTCCATCCGCACCTTCTGGTCCTTTTCGTCATAGGACTTCTTCATCAGCGCGTCGAATTCCGGATTGTTCCAGTGGCTGTAGTTGAAGGTCGTGTTGGTGCTGATCGTCAGCGCCAGGAAGTTTTCCGGGTCGGCATAATCTGCCCCCCAGCCAGCACGGGCGACGCTGTATTTGCCGCCTTCCTTGAGGTAAGAATAGTGCGAGGCCACGTCTAGATTGACGAGCGATACTTTGGCACCGAAGGTGGTCTTCCACATATCGGCAATGGCGGTCGCCACGCGCTCGTGGTTGGTATTGGTGTTGTAGCGGATTTCGAGGTTGAGCGGCTTGCCGCCTTGGCCGTAACCGGCCTCCTTCATCAATTCCACGGCCTTGTCTTCGCGGTCGATTTGCGACAGCGAGGCAAAATCGGGCGCGGCCGGCTTTTCATAGCCTTCCATGCCCGGAGGCACCATGGAATAGAGCGGCAATTGCGCACCGGAATAGATTTCGCTCGACAGGAAATCTCGGTCTACGGCCATAGACAGAGCTTTGCGAACGCGCACGTCGCTCATAGGCTCCTGGCGCATGTCAAATGTGTAATAATAGGTTGCCAGACCCGGATCGACATGGACCTGGCTGTTATAGGCAGCGCGCAACCGCTTCAACTGGTCGGCGGAGAAATTGTAGACGACATCAAGTTCACCAGCTTCGTAACGGCGAACGGCGGCGGCGTCATCTTCAATTGGGTAGAATATCACCTTGTCGAGTTTGACATTCTTGGCATCCCAATATTGGTCGTTCTTGGCGACAACCAGCTTGTCGTTCGGCACATGCGATTCCAGCTTGAAGGCGCCGTTATTGACCATATTGCCGGGCTTGACGAACTGGTCGCCGAATTTTTCGTAATTGGCCTTGCTGATTGGCAAGGACGTATAATGGGCCATCAGTTGCAGAAAATAGGGCGTTGAGCGCTCCAGGGTGATTTCCAGCGTCTTGGCGTCGACGATCTTGATGCCGAGCTGATCGACGGGCGCCTTGCCTGTGTTTACGGCTTCCGCATTCTTGATCGGATAGAGCAGGTTGGCATATTCGGCGGCGGTCTTTGGGTCTTCCAGGCGGCGCATGGCGAACTGGAAGTCTTCCGCGGTTACCGGCGAACCATCCGACCATTTGGCATTATCGCGGATCTTAAAGGTGTAGACAGTGCCATCGTCGGAGACTTTCCAGCTTTCGGCGGCGCCAGGCACGATCTTACCATTTGCGTCATGCGTCGTCAGGCCTTCGAACATGTCGTGAATGACAAAGCCTTCGATGTCGATCGAGATATGCGCCGGATCGAGCGATTTCGGTTCGCCTGCATTGCCGCGGTTCAACACCGCTTCCGCCAATGCACTGCTTGCACCAAACAGCAGGGAACCTGCCAGCACTGCCGTTGCCAATCTGATTTTCATCTGGGTCATTCTTGTTGTCTCCGCGCCCGTGGGGAATTCGTTCGGTTGTTGACCAAATGGTAAAATTGCCCAAAAAACAAGCCCTGCCTTCAAAAAAACATTGTCGGTTTCTGACCAGAGGCACTTTGTGCTCAAAAGGCAAAATGTTTTCCACAGTCTGGCCCGGCCTCCCCATGATTTCAGGGGAAGTTGGTGCTCCATTCTGTTTGGTGGCGCTATTTTAGTATTTTATTGTTCAGATTGCGATCGGCATGGGATCACATTCCGCTGAACGGTTTTCATGGTCCGGCATTTCTGGACATGGCAGGCGCGTTTACAAGCGCGGCAGATAGGTCCGATAATCGAAATCCGACACGGTGCGCAGATAGGTGATCGCTTCCTTGCGCTTGGTATCACCGTAGAGTTGGCGATATTGTTTTCCGAAAACATCGGCGATGAAATCAGACGTGCGGAAGGCATCGACGGCGGTCAGGAAGTCATGGGTTAGCAAGTCCGGGCTGGTGGCTGGCGCATCAGGCGTCGTCACCGGGCCGGGATCGAGATCGGCCTCCAGCCCCTTCAACATGCCGCCGAGAATGGCGGCGAGCAGCAGATGCGGATTGGCGTCGGCACCCGCCACCCGGTGCTCGATCCGTGCTGCCGGGCCGTCCTTGTCTGGAATACGAATAGCGGTGCCGCGATGGCCGAAACCCCAGTCGATCCGGTCGGGTGCAAAGGAGCCGGGCTGGAAACGGCGATAGGAATTGGCAAAGGGCGCAAAAATCAGCTGCGCTTCCCGCATGGTCTGTAACAGGCCCGCCGTTACCGATTTCAGCTTGACCGGTTCACCGCCCTTGGCATCGAGAATATTGCGGCCCTCAGCATCGATAATGCTGACATGCACATGCAGGCCGGAGCCTGCCTGGTCGCCATAGGGCTTGGCCATGCAGGTGGATTTCAGCCCGTGGCGGCGGGCGGCAAATTCTGCGACGCGCTTCAGGTAGATGCAGTCATCCGCCGCTGCCATAGCGTCGGGCCGGTGCAGAAGATTGACCTCGAACTGGCCGGGGCCGAATTCCGCCGTCGTCGCATCGGCGGGCAGGCCCATGGCATCGGCATAGGCGCGCACGGTGGCGAGGTAATCCTCCATTGCTCCGGTTGCCCGCATGTCATACAGCTGAAAGCCGTTCGGCTCGCCGCGATAGGTCAGCGCCTTGGGCGGCATGGGGCGACCAGTTTCGCGCCAATCATCCTCCATCACGTAAAATTCTAGCTCGGTTGCCACGACAGGTGTCAGACCCAAGGCCGAAAACCGCTCCAGCACCCGGGCCAAAATGGCGCGCGGGCAAACGAAATGCGGCTGGCCCTCAAGTGTATGCATAGTGGCAAGCACCTGCTTCGAGCCTGATGGTGCCCAGGGCATGGAGCTAAGCGAACGCTTGTCGGGAATGCACAGGCCATCTGGATCGCCCAAGGTCAGCGAAATGCCGGTCAGGTCGTCATTGTCATCACCCCAGATATCCAGCGACTGGGTGGAGGCGGGCAGGCGGACGCTGTTTTTCCAGACCTTGTCCTCGGCACTAAGCGGGATCATCTTGCCGCGCAGATCGCCATTCATGCCGACCAGCAGGATTTCGATCCGGGCCTGCGGGTCGGGAGCGGTGCTGGTGGAGGCGTCGATCTGGGTCATGGCGGGCTTTCGAAAGAGGTCTGCCAGTCCTTGGCGGTTCTTGCCAAAGCTGGTGCATATCGTCATGGTCGTAGCGGATAAATTGCCGCCTTTCAATGCGACACCGCCGCCTGAGGATGCCTACCATGAACGAGAAACCTGCCGCCCTTTCCAATCTTGCCACCATCGATGCCGCCCATCATCTGCACCCGTTCAATGACACCAAAAAGCTGAATGAGGCAGGTGTCCGCATTATTGAGCGGGCCGAAGGCGTCCATATCTGGGATGCGACGGGCAAGAAATACCTGGATGCGTTTGGCGGGCTATGGTGCGTCAATGTCGGCTATGGTCGCAAGTCGATTGCCGATGCGGCCTATGCGCAAATGCAGGAACTACCCTACTACAACACGTTTTTCGGCTCCACCACGCCACCAGCGACACTCTTGGCCCAGAAGGTTACCAGCCTGGCCGGGCCGCAGATGAACCATGTGTTCTTCACCAATTCGGGTTCCGAGGCCACCGATACATGGTTTCGCCTGGCGCGGGTCTATTGGAAGGCACTCGGGCACCCCACCAAGACCCAGGTGATTGCTCGCAAGAACGGCTATCATGGCTCGACCGTTGCGGGCGCTTCGCTGGGCGGCATGAAATACATGCATGAACAGGGCAATCTGCCGATTGAGGGTATTCACCACATCAATCAGCCCTATTGGTATGGCGAGGGCGGCACCCTGTCACCTGACGAGTTTGGCTTGAAGGCCGCGCAGGAGCTGGAAGCGAAAATTCTGGAATTGGGTGCGGAAAACGTTGCGGCTTTCGTGGCTGAACCCGTGCAAGGGGCGGGCGGCGTAATTATTCCGCCGGATAGCTATTGGCCGGAGATCGTCCGGATCTGCAAGCACTATGACGTTCTGCTGGTCTCGGACGAAGTGATCTGCGGATTTGGCCGGTTGGGCAGCTGGTTCGGCTATCAGCATTTCGGGTTCGAGCCGGATCTGGCCCCGATTGCCAAGGGCTTGTCCTCCGGCTATCTGCCGGTCGGTGGCGTGCTGGTCTCGGATCGGGTGGTCGAGGTGCTGATCAACGAGGTCGGCGATTTCAATCACGGCTATACCTATTCCGGCCATCCGGTCTGTGCGGCGGCGGCATTGGAAAATATCCGTATCCTCGAAGAGGAAAAACTGGTGGAGCGGGTGCGCGACGATATCGGCCCCTATTTCGCCACGGCGCTGGCGTCGCTTGCCGATCATCCGTGCGTGGGCGAAGTGGTCAGCCTTGGCCTGATCGGCGCGGTGCAGTTGACGGCGGACAAGGCGTCACGCCGTCGTTTCGCCAAGCCCGATGATGTTGGCGCGCAGGTGCGTAATCAATGCGTTGCGGGTGGCGTGATTGTCCGCGCCACCGGCGACCGCATGCTGTTTTCGCCGCCGTTTATTATTTCCCGCGCCGAGGTCGATCAGGCGGTGGAGGTTTTGGGCAAGGCGCTGGACTGGCTGCGCGACACTTATCGCGAATAAGTCCGGTTCAGGCAGGCTTCCAATCAAAGGGCAGCGGCGCTTCGCGGAAGGCGAAACGGTCGAGATGGCTGGAGACCACACCTTTGAAGCGCTCCAGCAGGTCCTCGCTTTCGGCTTCGATGGTGACGGTCAGTCCTGCTTCGTCGCAAGTCATCACGGCGATGGCATTGTCGAATTTGACGGTACCTTTTTGGTCGCCGAGATCGACCTCAAGTTTATGGCTCCAGTGCTTGCAGAGCTGCTGGACATATTTCCAACCGTGTTCGGTTGGGACGGTGGCAATGGTTTTGGTCATGATCAAAGCCTTTCAATCTTGCTGGCTGCTTCATCGAGAATGCGCGCGACGTCCAATTGTGTCTCGCGCGATACGTCGTCCTGGGCGAGCCGATCATGGATCACGGCCCGCAGATTATGGATTGCCCGGCGCACTGGCCCGGCATCGGTGCGTTCGGTCAATTTGGCAAGGGCGGTCAGCCGGGCGATGGCAATCTCTACCGCTTCGGCATTGTCGTCGAGGTGGATTTTTCCAGCCTCGGTAATACCCAGCAATTTGCGGGCGCCCTCGGTCTGTTGTTCCTCGGCCAGGCCCATATCCAGCAACAGGGTCATGGTCGGATAGATCACGCCGGGGCTTGGTGCATAGGCACCGCCTGAGAGCCGCTCGATTTCGCGGATCAGGTCATAGCCATGGCGCGGCAGGTCCGAAATCAGCTTCAGCAGCACCAGCCGCAATTCGCCGGTCTCAAACATCCGGCGGCGTTCGCCATCGCGTCCGTGCTTGCCGCCTGGTCCCTTGTGTCCAAAGGGACCACCGCGCATCGCGTGCATCAGGTCGGCAAGTGGATGGCCCCCTCGACCGCCATGTCTGCCACCATGTTCCCCTTGGTATTCGTGTGAATGAGAAAACCGCATTGTGTGTCTCCGATAAGTTTTTATAGGTCTAAGATATATCTTAGATAAAATCTATCAAGAGGCATTGCGATTTTTTTTGCCAAATCGAAATGTCAGGGTGTGGTGGAATAATAGAGGGCGTAGCCGAAGGAATAGAGCGAATGCGGCCGTCCATGCAGGAAGGGCAGGGCGATTTCGCCGACCGATTGCGCCTGAAGGCCGGGATAGGTGGCGATCCAGTCCTTCATTGCCTTCGGCATTTCCGGATTGGGCCTGCCGAAATTGCGCCAAATCACCAGCAGCGGATGCTGCGCATCGAAACGTGCTGGTACAGGTACGCCGCTGGTCGGGGGAACGGTGACAGCAATATCGGGTGCATGCAGGCGAATGTTGCCAGCCATCTGCTGATCGCTGGTCAGCACCAGAACCGGGCGGCTTGGCGCAGAGGCCAGCGCCGTGGCAACGGCCTGGCCATAGGGTACATTCTGCTTCTGATAATGGCCGATAATGCCGGCACCAACCACGCGGCCATAGAGGATGACAGGCACCAGCACCATGATGGTCAGCGCTACCACCAGAAAGCGGCGCAACTGGCCATCTTCGCCCAGGCCAGCCGCTTCGACTTTCAGGCAGAGATAGAGCGGCAGCATCAGAAAACAGGGCGCAAGCCAGCGGTCTTTGATGGCGCTGACCCCGCCGAAGATCACCATCAACGCCAGAACCGTGACCACCAGCAGCATCATCCGACCCAGCAACCGGGTCCATTCATTGCTGGCGGACAAAACGGAAGCGGCTGGACGCGGCAGATGCGGGAAGGGCAAGGTCCGAGCGAAGGGTATCAATAGCAGCGCCATGGTGGGCGCGGCACTGGCCAGAACGGCGGTGCTGAGCGATGTCAGACCCTTGAAGATCTGCTGTGGCAGGCTGGTAATATTGTCATCGGTCATTTTACCCAGCGTATTGCGCGTCGCTTCCTGCATATGCTGGAAAAACCACAGGGCATGCGGTAGCACGATGGCCAGCGCCACGGCAGCCGTCAGCAGGATGCGCCAATCCAGCACACGCCGGCGAAACTTCGGCTCCGCCAGGATGGCGAGGAAGGCGGCGCTGACCAGTAGGACGAAGTTGTATTTGGAAATAAACCCGCAGCCGATGGCAGCCCCGGTCAGGGCATAGCTCCAGAGACTGGGAGATTTCAGGGTCCGCAAAATCCCGAACAGCAGCAGCGCGGTACAGAAAATCAGCGCGACGGTATGGGTCAGGTCTCGCTGTGCCTCAAAGCTGATCTGCGGCATGGTCAACAGGCTAAGGCAGGCGATGATGACGAGATCCCGGCTTTTCAGCACCTGCGCTGCGGCCAGCGCAATCAGTGCGTAGCTGGCAAACAGTATCAGGTTTTTCAATAGCGCCAGCGCCAACCGGTTGGGGCCGAGTAGCTCCACCACGCCATACTGGATCCAGTTGTAGAACGGCGGCTGGCTGTCGTAGCCGATTGACAGCCATTGCGCATAATAGAGCTGCTGGCCTTCGTCCAGTTCCAGCGACGCGGGTAAGGCCAGACGCACCAGCACCTGAACGATGAAATAAACGCCCAGGAGAAGGAAGAGCGAAGCGGGCTTCTGCCGGAGCGTCGAAATCATCTCAGATATCCTTGGTATCCGGTGCCTGGTCGTAGGTTTTGCGGATCACATAGGCACGCGGTGTATCGTAGGAACGGGTCAGCATTTCCGCGACAATACCAGTGGTGATCATCTGGATCGATGCCAGGAACAGCATGACGCCAACCAGCAGCAGCGGCCGCGTGCCGATATCCTCGCCCATCAGCTTGATGACGAACAGATAGAACAGGATCAGCGCGCTGATCGTGCCGATGAAAAATCCGATCATCCCGAAGAAATGGCCGGGCCTCTGCCGAAACCGCATGAAGAACAGCACGGCCAGCAGATCGAGCACGACGCGGGCGGTGCGGGAAATACCGTATTTCGAGGTGCCGAACTGGCGGGCATGGTGATTGACCACAGTTTCGCCGATCCGCGACGATGGAATGACGCTGGCGACCCAGGCCGGGATGAAGCGGTGCATGCCGCCCATGATGCTGATCTGTTTGATGATATGGGCGCGGTACAGCTTCAGCCCGCAGCCATAATCATGGATGCGCACGCCGGTGACCTTGCCGATCAGCCGGTTGGCGCACCAGGAGGGGATCTTGCGCAGCACAAGCGCATCCTGCCTGGCCTTGCGCCAGCCGCAGAGCAGGTCCAGATCGCGGCTTTCCAACTCTACGATCATGCCGGGGATATCGTGCGGGTCGTTTTGCAGGTCGCCGTCCAGCGACGCGATCAGCCGTCCGCGTGCGGCGTCGAAACCGGCCTGAAGGCCCGCTGCCTGGCCGAAATTGCGCTGAAATTCGATGATTTTCAGGTCCAGGCCCTCCCGACCGATATAGGCCTGCGCCCGGCTCAATGTCCGGTCGGTGGAGCCGTCATCGATGACGATCAGTTCCCAGGGCTTGCCGAAATCCTTCAGCGCTTCCATCACCCGCTCGATCATGCGACCAATATTGTCTTCTTCGTTCATGAATGGCACGACGACCGACAGTTCAATCGCGGATGCGGCATTATCAGAGGAAGCAGGGCCGGTCACGGCGGCGAAACGGTCTGTCGGCAAGGGAGGAACTCCGAAAATTGCTGGCCTTTATAAGTCCGGGTGTTATAGGAACCGGCGCGGCCACGCAATTCGGAACTGTCAGGGCAATGACCTCAATCGATCAAAGTCACCGCAAATCGTGGATAAAGCGCCATGGTGTTTCACTCATCGCCTTTATCGCCATTGCCGCTTATGTGGTTTTTGTCGAAGCCGTCTGGGGCTGGTCCATGGTGCTGCAAGAGTGGCAGGCACTGGGCCTTTCAACAGTGCTACTGGCGCTGGGCCTGTTGGTGTCCACCTCTCTGGTGCGGGCATGGCGGATCTACGATTATTTCCCACGCCAAACCTCGGGCCGATTCACCGCGCTGTTTCATCTGGCACAGGTCCATAATCTCCTCAATATTCTTTTGCCGTTTCGAAGTGGTGAGACCAGCTTTCCGCTGCTGATGCGCTCGGAGTTTTCCGTGCCGCTATTGTCAGGCACTTCGGCGCTGCTGGTCATGCGGCTCTTGGATCTGCATGCGCTTCTGGCTGCCGCCGGTCTCGGACTGGTGCTGGGAAGGCCGCAGCCGCAAGTGTGGGGAATGGCTTGGCTGCTGTTTCTGGTCCTGCCGCTGATCGGTTTTGCCTTGAAACGCCCGGCAATCCTGTTTGCCAAGACGCGATTTTCCGGCAGGTTGCTGAAGATGGTCGAAGGCGTGGAGGCAGGACTGCCTGCGCATAAAGGGGCGTTTTTCCGGGCCTGGGCCATGACCATCGTCACTTGGGGGACCAAGGTTCTGGTGTTTGCCTGGGTGTTGAGCCTGATGCAGGTAACGCCGCTATCGGCGGCTTTTGGCGGAGCACTGGGCGGAGAGCTTTCCTCCGTCCTGCCCTTTCATGCGCCCGCTGGTGTCGGTACCTACCCGGCTGGCATCGTCGCCGGTGCAGCCGCTCTGGGAGCGGCTGTGCAGGACATGGACGGATTGGCCAAGTCCGCCGTCAATCTACATCTGATCGTCATTGTCTCGGCTTTGCTCAGTGCAGCGCTCTCGCTGGCGCTGCACGCGGTTTTCCCGTCGCCTGTGCGAAAGCCCTGAAACGACAAGGCATCAAAGATGCCTTACTGGAAGGCCGTCTCGAAAAAGCTTCTCAGCTTGCGTGAATGCAGCTTTTCTGTCGGCATCGCACCGAGCTTCTGCAATGCACGGATGCCGATCTGCAAATGCTGGCTGACCTGGGTCTTGTAGAAAGCCGTCGCCATGCCCGGCAGTTTCAATTCGCCATGCAGCGGCTTGTCGGACACGCAGAGCAAAGTGCCATAGGGAACGCGGAAGCGGAAGCCATTGGCGGCAATCGTTGCCGATTCCATGTCGAGCGCAATGGCGCGCGATTGTGACAGGCGCTTCACCGGGCCGCGCTGGTCGCGCAGTTCCCAATTGCGATTATCAATGGTGGCTACCGTGCCAGTGCGCATAATCCGCTTCAGCTCGAAGCCCTCATAACCGGTGATTTCCTCTACCGCATCTTCCAGTGCCAGCTGCACTTCGGCCAGCGCCGGGATCGGTACCCAGACCGGAAGGTCGTCGTCCAGCACGTGGTCTTCGCGCATATAGGCATGGGCCAACACATAATCACCCAGCCGCTGGCTGTTGCGCAGACCGGCGCAGTGGCCAAGCATCAGCCAGGCATGTGGGCGCAGCACGGCCACGTGGTCGGTGATTGTCTTGGCGTTGGACGGGCCAACGCCGATATTGACCATGGTAATGCCAGCATGACCCTTCATTTTCAGGTGATAGGCTGGCATTTGTGGCAGGCGGCCAAGCGGCGCGCCGGAGGAGGGCGCATTTTCACCGGCCAGAGTAGTGATATTGCCCGGCTCGACAAAGGCCGTATAGCCTTCGCCGCCATTGGCCATCAGGGTGCGGGCATAGGCGCAGAATTCATCGACGTAAAACTGGTAGTTGGTGAACAGCACGAAGTTCTGAAAATGCTTGGCGCTGGTCGCGGTATAATGCGACAGCCGCGCCAGCGAATAATCGATCCGCTGCGCCGTGAAAGGCGCCAGTGGAAACGGTTCACCGGCTGGCGGCTCATATTCGCCATTGGCGATTTCATCGTCTGTGGTCGACAGATCAGGCGTGTCGAAAATATCGCGCAACTGGATATCGGAAAAGCCGGTAGCCGAGGCCTCGACATGGGCGCCTTCGCCGAAGGCAAAATGCAACGGGATCGGCGTTGTCGATTCACTGACCTTGACCGGAACCTGATGATTGCGCATCAGCAGGGACAGCTGTTCCTTCAGGTAATGGCGAAACAATTTCGGATTGGTCAGCGTCGTCGTATAGATGCCCGGCGAGGTGACATGGCCATAGGAAAGTCGGGTATCCAGATGGCCGAAACTATTGGTCTCGATACTGACCTGCGGATAGAAGGCCCGATAACGGCCCTCTATCGGTGCGCCATTGGCAAGGGCTGTAAACGCATCGATGAGAAACGCCGTATTGCGCTCATAAATCTCTGTAATCGCATCAACGGCCTCGCGGGCGTCGGCAAACAGCCTTGCCTCGTAAGCGGGTGGGCTGATGATGGTGACAGGGATAGGCCCAGGGATGGAATTGACGATTCTATTGCTCATGAGACGTTATATATCGGTCTGAATAACAAGCAAACGACAGCCATGCATTTCCGCTGAATTTATCCCCTGCGCGCCGCGATGCTTTGGATGGTCGGCGCCGACCCGTTTTGCAGCGAATAGAGCCGCTCTCCCGTCAGGCCCGTGCGCAGGTTTTGCGGTATCCGGGTAGAATTGATGACCAGTATGGAAAACAGTGCCGCGAACACCGCCATGATAACCGTCACTGCCGTCAGCCGTAGTGTAATGTCTCTCATGATATCCCCCGATAGCTTGATGGTTTTGATATGAAACGATCAAGCTATCGCGAGGCTGGAATTCTGGCTGACGCTTTTGCGTTTGTCCCTTGAACTTGGCGCCATGATCTTTACCTCAGGGGCAGGCAGACATTGCGTGATGCTTCAAAGGAGAGAGCCCATGACAGCGCCTATCGAGCTTTATTACTGGCCCACGCCGAACGGCTGGAAGATTTCCATTCTCTTGGAAGAACTCGGCCTGCCCTATGAGGTGACCTACATCAATATCGGCAAGGGCGAGCAATTCGCGCCGGATTTCCTGAAAATTTCCCCCAATAACCGTATGCCAGCGATCATCGATCCGGACGGTCCGGGCGGAGCGCCGATATCCGTGTTCGAATCTGGCGCCATTCTGCAATATCTCGGGCGCAAGACCGGCAAATTTTACCCGATGGACGAGCGCGCCCGAGTCGAGGTGGATCAGTGGCTGTTCTGGCAGATGGGCGGCCTTGGCCCGATGGCCGGACAAGCGCATCATTTCCGCCAATATGCGCCGGAAAAGATCGAATACGGCATCAACCGCTATACCAATGAAGTCAATCGGCTCTATGGCGTGATGAACAAGCGGCTGGCGGATCGGGAATTTCTGGCGGGCGATTATTCCATTGCCGACATGGCCTGCATCGGCTGGGTCGTACCCCATGCCAATCAGGGACAGGACCTCAACGATTTCCCTCATCTGAAGCGCTGGTTTGAGGCGATGATGGAACGCCCGGCGGTCAAGGCCGGTATTGCTGTTGGCGCCGAGCGGCGCAGCAATGTCGCCACCGATGAGGAAGCCAAGAAAGTCCTGTTTGGCCAAAAGGCGCGATAAGCGGGCGTCTTCAAAAATGGTCAATACCGCGCCGGTATGATCCGGCGCGGCGAAATATTACAGTCTGGTCCAGGTCTGGCTCTTGCACAGTACGGCCAGCACGCAGCCCTTCAAATTGAGGGATTTGCCCTGGACATTTGCCGAGCCGGAATAGGTCTTGTCATTATCCGGATCGGTGACTTCGCCGGTATAGCTGGCACTTGCGCCACTCAGCTTGCCGATTTGCTTGCCTGCATGCTTGCCCGTCTTCAGGGTGATGCAAAAGGCTGTGCCACAGCTGGCGATCTCGGCAGTTTCACCGCTCGCCGTCTTCCATTTGCCTTCGATCGGCTCTGCCGCGCTGACGCTTGTCAGGCTCAAGGCCAGTAGTCCGGCTGCGAGTAGAATAGTTTTCATCCGTTCCTCCACGATCCTCCGCCCCCGATATGGTTTCGGGTAGCAAGACCATCAAATTAAATGACGCGCACGTAAACGTAAATAGGGCTCGGATGCGATGTGAAGGGCGCCATGACGAGGCTGACATTTCGAAACATTTCTGCGCCTCTCTTGATCATGGTGAACAAAGAGTAAAATCACAACTGTAAAAGATCGGTAAAATTAACCTCTATTTGCCGGTAAACCAGCCCCTGTAATGCTTAACGGAAAGACAAGTTGACAAAGGGTTTCGAGCCCGTTTGCCACACGTTAAGCAAGCATTTTAAGCGCATTTTGAAACCCGTCCGACATAATGAACCCATCAAACGAGCAGGGAAAACCTGCCGCACCGCAAGCACCGAAAAGCGACGCAAGATCGCCAAGATGTTGACGGTTCAGACATGAAAACAGGGACTTAGCCTGGTGGGGTATTCCGGCGCAATGATAAGCCGGAACCCGCCATGACACTGAAAAAAGACCAACCGAAGCCAAATTGGACAGGAACTAGACCA
Organism: Allorhizobium ampelinum S4; assembly: GCF_000016285.1. Classification (NCBI taxonomy): domain Bacteria; kingdom Pseudomonadati; phylum Pseudomonadota; class Alphaproteobacteria; order Hyphomicrobiales; family Rhizobiaceae; genus Gillisella; species Gillisella ampelina. The sequence continues at coordinate 1,197,627 of NC_011989.1, forward strand.
TGGCACGTTTCGATATGCAGGCAGACGATATGGCCACGATTGGTGGTCAGCCACAGGCTGATATCTTTCGGATCATGGGCCTGATGTATGCCACCGGTCGTGGCTGCGAGCAGGATCTGGTGTCTGCCCATAAATGGCTGAATATCGCCGCGATCAAAGGCTGTGACCGCTCCGTCGGCCTCCGCTCCGATCTGGCCTCGACCATGACCAAAAGCCAGCTGGCCGAAGCGTTGCGTGACGCCCGTGAATGGATGACCTCCCACTGATCCACCGCCATCCAAACAGGGCATCAACGAAACAGGGTAATACCAAACTATTCAACCGCGACCAGCAGGAACAAGGCTGGCGCGGTTTTTGTTTTCAAACGGTATTGTCGCCGTGTTAGCCGATATCGCGCAGCACGATTGGCAGCGCCTGTTCCAGCAAATCGAGATCCTCCGGCAAGCCAGCGCTGATGCGGATACAGCGATTGAGCGGCGCCACGCCCGGCATGCGGATAAACACGCCATGCTGCATCAATCCATCGACAATAGAGCGGGCATAAGCCGGGTCGCGGCCGCAATCCACCGCCACGAAATTGGTCGCTGAGGCCAATGGTTGCAGGCCATTCTGGCGGGCAATCGACGAAATTCTCTCCCGCGCCGCGATGATCCGCGCGACGGTTGCGGTCAGATAATCCTGGTCGGCGAGGGCGGCCAGAGCTGCGGCGACGGATGTTCGCACCATGCCGAAATGATTGCGGATCTTGTCGAAGGCAGACACCGTTCCAGGCGTGCCGATCGCATAGCCGATCCGTGCCCCGGCCAGGCCGTAAGCCTTGGAAAATGTCCGCATCCGCAGCACATTCGGTAGATCGATCAGCGCATCGACAGCAGGGATGCTGCCTGCCGGGGCAGTTTCGCTGTAGGCTTCGTCCAAAATGAGCAGACATGTCTCCGGCAAGGCGCGGGCAAAGGCGACGACGTCGTGGCTTTCATGCCAGCTTCCCATCGGATTGTCGGGATTGGCGAGGTAGGCCAGCGGCGCATTTTCGCGGCGCACCGCCTCCAGCAAACCGTCGAGATCCTCGCGGTCCTGCCGATAGGGCACCGTCACCAGTTGCCCGCCAAAGCCATTGACGTGAAAATTGAAGGTCGGATAACCGCCAAGCGAAGTGACGACCGGCAAACCCTGTTCGATCACCAGCCGCACGGTCAGGCCTAGAAGATCATCGACGCCTTCGCCAACCGCAAAATTATCGGCGGCAAGGCCATAATGTGCGGCCAAGGCGGCCTTCAGATCGAAATTTTCAGGATCGGCATATTTCCAAATGTCGGATGAGGCAGCCTGCAACGCCAAGTGAACTTTGGGCGAGGGGCCGAAGCCGCTTTCATTGGCACCGATCCTGGCCTTGACCGGCAGATTACGCTGGCGCTCGATAGCCTCGGGGCCGACAAAGGGAACGGTCGCGGGCAGGCGGGAGATAAGCGGTGTAAACCGCGAAAAGGATGACATGAACGCTATTCCTGGCGAATCGGTGTCGCTCAGAATAGAAAGGCTGCAAGGAGCCGCCAAGGGGCATTAGATCAAACAACAGCGGCTAGCCATCTTTATTGCAGCCGACGGCAGTTGATTGAAAATAAATGGTGCGCAACGAGGTTTGAGCACCTGCTCACCTGGCAAGTCTGCCTGTTCCTGGCTCAACGGTCTTTCCCGCATTGTCCTTGGTGCGGTCGGCGCTCATGACGAAGTCGGTACGGATAATCCGTTGCAACAAGACTTCTGAAATCGGCATCAGGAATTTGACACCAGCCCTTGTGCCGTTGCGAAAAGCTTCGGCACAGCCAATGCGCGTAGCAATCCCTAGCACCTCCAGATAGTAATGGCTGCCAAGGCCGATACCCGTATCCAATTCGAGACCGGCGCCACCGCGAGAAATATCCAGCACCGTGGCGCTGCGCATGGTCACGCCGCTCAAACCTGCACGGACCGCCATGATACGAGCCGGCCGACGAACCTGGTAACGGTCCCAGCGCCGCTCATACATTTCTGAAGTGACGGACGCTAGATGGGTTCCTTGCAGCATGATCTCTCCTCGGTTGTGCTCGTTGTCAGGAGAAGTTTGCCGCAATGGCATTTCAGAGCGTTGAATCTATTCCATCAAATTTGAGCGATTGGACTAATTTTAAAACCAAAACGAGAGTTTTTAAAGAAACGCAACTCAATCTCAAGTCCAACCTGTGTTAGTCTGTGCCATTACGGCCCAAATTCGAATGAGAGCTTTACGACATGATGAAGGAATTCGGGATCGATCAGCATGTTGAAGCTCACCACTGCCGTCTCTTGTTCGCGGCGCATCAAGGTACAGCCGATCTCGTCGCGAATGCCTAGAATTTCGAGAAAGAAGTTTTTCGGCACGGGTAGCATGCGGCTGACTTCGAGTTCCGCACCTTGCAGAGAGATTTTGCGGATCAGGCAGCGTACCGTGGTTTTGGTGCTGAGATGATGGCCCACAAAGATGATTTTGCCAGGTCGGTCAATGCCGAACTTCTTATAGACAAGGTCCCGCGGAATGTCCTTTTTTGCATCGAGAATGTTCTGCAGGGGCATGACACCGGTCCTTCTTCTCCTTCTTGATATCCCAGTTTAACGCAGTTTTCCTAATTGTTTGCCTCATCTTATCGGTAAAATTGTCGAGCCTGACGAACTGCGAACTCTCTTCTGATCCGTCTAAGGTGAGGATATGGCCGAACTTCTGAATCCGGCATTATTACATCCAGGCGTGGCAACCGAACTTGACGGGTTGGCATCCGGTATTTACCCGTTGATGAGAATGGTTATCGCGCTGACCGCCGCATTTTCCGGCAAAGAATTCGCGATTTTTCTGGAGGGATGGCGTGGAAAATTCATTGGTGATTGTCGGCGCAGGGCAGGCCGGTTTTTCTGTTGCGTCAAAACTACGGGCACTGAACGACCAACGACCGATTACCATGATTTGCCTTGCGCCGGAATTACCCTATCAGCGCCCACCGCTTTCAAAAAAATATCTGATCGGTGAAATGAGTTTTGATCGACTGCTGTTGCGGCCCGCCCAATGGTACGATGAAAACGCGATCACAATGCGCCTTTCCAGTTGGGTGGAGGAAATTGATCGACCGAAAAAGCTGCTTCGGCTTCAGGACGGTTCATCACTTTCCTATGACACGCTCGTGCTTGCCACCGGTTCGACGCCGCGCGGATTGCCGCAGGAAATTGGCGGCAATCTGGCTGGTGTCTACACGATCCGCAACAAGGCCGATGCTGACCGCCTGGCTGAGGTGATGAAACCAGGGCGGCGGCTGTTGATCATAGGGGGCGGCTATATTGGCCTGGAGGCTGCTGCCGTGGCGCGCCATCTCGGCCTTGAGGTCACTGTGATCGAAATGGCCGACCGCATTCTTGCGCGTGTTGCTGCAAAGGAGACTGCCGATTTCATACGTGCCGTTCACCAGGGCCATGGCGTGATGATTCGCGAAAACATGGGCTTGAAACGCCTGCTGGGTAAGAATGATATCGTGACCGCAGCCGAGCTTTCAGATGGCAGCAGGCTTGATGTCGATCTGGTGATCGTCGGTATCGGCGCTACCGCCAATGACGGATTGGCACGCAACGCCGGACTGAATGTACAGAATGGCATTATTGTCGACAGCTATGCCCGGACATCCGATCCTAACATATTCGCCGCAGGCGATTGCGCGCTGCTTCCTTGGGGTGAGGGGGCTGTCCGGCTGGAATCAGTTCAGAATGCCGTCGATCAAGGGGAAGCCATCGCCATGGTACTCGCAGGTGGGACAACGCCCTACACGCCAAAACCATGGTTCTGGTCGGATCAATACGATCTGAAACTGCAAATCGCCGGGCTTAACTTGGGCTATGACGAGACGATTATAAGACCGGGCATGCGCGAGGGTAGCCTGTCCGTCTGGTATTATCGCCAGGACCGTTTCCTTGCGGTCGATGCCATCAATGATGCCAAGGCCTATGTCACGGCCAAAAAGCTTCTGGAAGCCGGCGGGTCCGCCGATAAGGCAATCATTGGTAATCCGCAGGAAGATTTAAAGCAGTTGCTGGCCTGATCCAGCGCTGACGAAATAGCTCTCGGGGCCATTTTAAAGCACCTCAGGCCCTTGAGGCGTGGAAGCATCTGCATCTCGTTCAAAGCGACAATGCGTGAGTATTCGCGCCTTGATATAAGGCCAGCCAAATTCTCTCAGGAAGAGTGAAACCGGTTTTCCCGAAAAGACAAACGACAACACAAGACGGGAGAGTTTGTATGGTTCAGCCGAAAGACCCCAGACAATTCTAGAACCCAATCCTTCGAACCCAGTCCTATAAGAGAGGATTATGGGCAATAAGCGCAATCGAGCTTTATATCCAACACTTCTTGCGAGATTGCGCCTCGCATCAAGGCAATAAAAAACCTCCGGGCGTAAACCCGGAGGCAATTGTCAACTGAAGATCAACAATCAGATCAGAACTTGCGTTCCAGACGAACAAAGCCCGTCCAAACGTCGTCGTTGCCATCCCAATCGTGGTCCTGGTACTGAGCCGAAACCTTAGTGGTCAGGCCTTCAGCCAGCTTGTAGTCAACCGTCAGACCAGCTCTCCAGATGTCGCGACCGAAGTAATCGCCATCGGTGTCAACCTGAGTTTCGCCCCAGTACTGAACGCCAGGAGTCAGGCTCAACTTGTCAGTGATCTTTGCAGCGTACTGAGCAGCAACAGTCCACTTGCTGAGGTCGTAATAGGTGCTTGCGCCGGTCGAGTAGATCGCAGCGATACCGAATTCGCCAGGACCAACTTCAGCTGTTGCCAAGCCGCGGACTGCACCATTGCTGGTTGCGAAGTCCCAAGAACCGAGCAGGTTTGCGGTAACCGGACCGTAGGTCGTGCCGATCTGAGCTTCAAGACCAACGCGGTTGTTCTTGCTGTACGGATCCGAGCCAGCAGCCGGAGTACGGCTGTAGTAACCCGTCAGTTCGTCAACCGAACCGTATACGAAGAAATTGTCAGCCTTGTACTTGTAAGCAATCGAGTTCAGACGGTTCGAACCGATATCGTCGGTTTCGCCGGACAGATCGCTATCCCAAGGATTGTAGAAGGAACCAACCTGGAAGCCAGCAACAGTGATGAAGGCTTCGTCGAGTTCGAGGCTGCCGCCGTTTTCATCAGCCCAGGTGCGGACCGTGATGGTGGAGCCGATTGTGCCGAGTTCGGAATCGTTCTTGGCATCAAAAGTAACGAGGCCACGCGTACGAGCGTTCCAGTTACGATCATCGCCCAGGCTGTTGTTGCTTGCGCCCTGAACTTCAAAACGAACGTAGCCGCTCATCTTCAAGCAGGTTTCAGTGCCGGGGATGTAGAAGTAGCCAGTGCCGAAAGCATCGCAAACGCGGACGTATTCAGCAGGTTCAGGGGCAGCGGCAACAATGGCGTCAGCAGCCTGTGCGCCAGATACTGCTGCGAGAGCCGCAGCGGAGCCGAGAAGAAGGCCCTTAATATTCATTTTTGATCTCCAGTTTGTCGTTTAGGAAATAGAGATATGCTCTCTATGAACCGCTCTTGTTGTTTGCCCCCCGGCATACTGACTAGGCCCCGAATTCCAACGGGGCCTAGTCTTAGTCTTATCTCCTAAGAGATAATTAGAACGAACGCTGCAAGCGAACGAAGCCAGACCATACGTCGTCGCTGTTGCTCCAGGCATGATCCTGGTACTGAGCGGAAACCTTGGTTGTCAAGCCTTCAGCCAGCTTATAGTCCAGCGTCAAGCCACCCTTCCAGATGTCACGGCCGGTGTAATCGCCGCTGCCGTCAACCTGGGTGTTAGCGAAGTACTGAACGCCAGGAGTCAGGGTCAGCTTGTCGGTGATCTTTGCTGCGTATTCGGCAGCAACAGTCCACTCAGCCTTGTCGTAGTAAGCGGAAACGCCGGTCGAGTACAGGCCAGCGACGCCGAGGACGCCAGGACCGAGGTTTGCGGTTGCGAGCAGACGAACAGCGCCGTCGTTAGCAACTGCGTCCCAGCCACCCAGCAGGGTTGCTGTTACTGGACCGAAAGAACCGCCAACCTGGCCTTCAATGCCAACGCGCTTGTTCTGGCCGTAAGCATCAGCCTGGCTGAGGTCACGCGAACGGCTGTAGTAGCCGGTCAGTTCGTCGACAGCGATGCCAGCGAAGAAGGTGTCGGACTTGTAGTTGTAAGCGATCGAGTTCAGACGGTTCGAGCCGAGGTCGTCGGTTTCGCCGGAGAGACCCGTATCGAAGTAGTTGTAGAATTCACCGATCTGGAAGCCAGCAACAGTGATGAAGGCTTCGTCCAGCTCGAGGCTGCCGCCGTTTTCATCAGCCCAGGTGCGGACAGTGATGGTGGAACCGATCGTGCCGATTTCAGAGTCGTTCTTGGCGTCGAAAGTGACGAGGCCACGAGTACGAGCGTTCCAGTCGCGGTTACCCGACCAGGACGAGTCGCCGTCGTTGCTGTTGCCCTGAACTTCGAAACGGACATAGCCCTTAACGCGAAGGCAGGTTTCGGTGCCGGGGATGTAGAAGTAGCCAGTGCCGAAGGCGTCGCAAACGCGGACGTATTCAGCTGGTTCCGGAGCAGCAGCAACGATAGCGTCTGCTGCCTGGGCGCCGGATACTGCTGCGAGAGCCGCAGCGGAGCCGAGAAGAAGGCTCTTGATGTTCATAATGACCTCCAGTCAAGTTTCATTAGGGTCTGGGCTTGTTTGGCTGAAGGACAGCATTTCCTGCCCCCATTCCCGTTAACGTATGAAACGGACGATCCACCGCCTCGCTTCTGGATTTGAAAATACAAAACGCTGCCGCGCTTGCAATCGACAAACGGCAAACGGGGCGGTTTCGCCATAGCCTTCCCCGTTTGATGTTGCTGAAAGGACACAAAGCTATGGCTGAACCGGGGCATTTGTTTACTCTTTGTTAAGAAACGCTTTGAAAAACAAAGGCTAACGCCAACCGCCTGAAAACTGGCTTGAATTCCGACCTCATCCGAAATGCGGCAAATTCGGGCGATTCGATGCCTACGGGTGCTATTTCAAGCCGATCTGCAGCAGAGTCGCTTCAAGGTGAGGCGATGTTTTCAACAGCCTCTCCGGCAGGCAGTGTAGCAAAATCGGACTGAGGACAGCCAGAATCGGTAGCGATTCTATTTTAGAGCCTAGCGATTCTCTCAACCAATCGCGGTGTCGCTCTTTACCTGACGAGGTTCGCGCATGAGTCCACTTCTTACAGGGAGAGTATGCCCGTCTTCTTATAAGGGCAATTAAAGGCGATCAAAACGAGACAGAGCAGCGTGGCCGCACGAGACGAGCATGCCGGAATTGTCCAGGCAGGCACAGTGGTGCGCGGTTTGCTTTGTTTGTCATGAGGAAATGGCGCCTTTATCGTGGAAGTTGGCGAAAAGCGCTTGCAATCGAATCTACGACGACATAATCAGACCGCACCGGAGAGGTGGCCGAGTGGTCGAAGGCGCTCCCCTGCTAAGGGAGTATACCAGAGATGGTATCGTGGGTTCGAATCCCATCCTCTCCGCCATCAAACAAACTTCCATTCAGTCATGTCATAACAATCGCAACGGCGCGCTGTTGTCGTTGAACGCGTGATCGTTTTACCTGCCGCTCAGGAACCGCTCGATCTCGTCTGCAAGCGGCATGAGGTGCAGCAAGGGCGCGTGGCCCTGGCCCTTGGCGATGACCAGGCTGGCCGATGGATGGCGAGCGATCATTGATTCGCTTGCCTGCTTCGATAGCAGTTGCGAATGCTCACCGCGAATGATCAGCAGGGGGAAGGGGGCCAGCGCCTCGTATTGCACCCATAGATCCGGGATGGGCTTGCTGAAATCGATGCTGGAGATTTGCGCGGCAATCGCGGGATCGTAGTCGGCGACGGGAATGCCGTTTTCGTCCCGGTAGAGTGCTTGCGCCATGTCTTCCCAGTCCTGCTGTTCCAGCACCGGAAACGTCAAGCCATGCACGGATTTGAGATAGGCGGGGCAATCGGCCCAGGTCCTTGGTCCGCCACCACTGCCCAAGTAATCACGGATGGCGATCAGGCCCTCTTTTTCGAGAACCGGTCCCACATCGTTGAGAATCACGCGGCGAGTACGGCTTGAATGCATGACGGCCAGGAAGTGCAGCAGAAGCCCGCCTCTGGATGTGCCGATAAAATCCGCCTGAGCGATGGCCAGCTCATCCAGCGCTGCGACCACATCGGCCATTTCCGTCAAAAGATTGTAGTTCTTCGGGTCCGGATCTCGCCCAGAGCCGCCACGGCCGCGCGAATCGATGCAGATCACCCGTCTTCCGCCCGCAGCAAGCCGTTGCGCCAGGGGCGTGAAATCACGGTGATTGCGGGTCAGGCCGGGCAGGCAGACGACCGGGGGCAGGGAGGCCAGATGAGTATCGCTGCTGGCTTGGTAATCGCGCACGAACAGTTGGATACCGTCGGCGGCTGTAACCGTCCGGTCTTGAAAGGTCCCATTCTCCAGGTGTTGCATGCCGTGAACTCCTGTTGTCGTCACCTTATCCACTATCAGCCGTCAGCGGCCATAGCGAAGATCGTGCTCGATATCTGCGGTCTGCCCCAGCCGGGTCTTGTAGATCTGGTAGTTTTCCATGACGCGCTGCACATAGCCGCGCGTTTCTGGGAAGGGGATGCGCTCGATCCAGTCGACCACGTCATCAATTGGCATGCCACGGGGATCGCCATAGCGGTTGATCCATTCCGGCACCCGCTTCGGTCCGGCATTATAGGCAATGAACGTCAATATATAGGAGCCGCCGAAAGCATCGATCTGCTCGCCCAGATAATGGGCGCCGAGCGTGGCGTTATAAGCGGCGTCCTGGGTCAACCGGTCCGGTGAAAATGCCATGTCATGACGCTTGGCGACGGCCTTTGCCGTGGCGGGCATCAGTTGCAGCAGGCCCTTGGCATTGGCGGCGGACACGGCTGCCGGGTTGAATGCGCTTTCCTGGCGCGCAATGGCATAGGCCAGGGCCTTGCCGGAGCCGGCGATATTGGCGGAAGCCGGAATGACGCCGATGGGAAAGGCCAGGGCAGGCACGTTTATGCCGCGGCCATAGGCGGTCTTGCCCACTTGCAACGACAATTGGTGATTGCCGGCGCGTTCGGCTTTAGAGGCGAGAAGCGCCAGTTCTCCAGGGCTTTGCAATTGTTCGGCCAAGGCCCGGTAAAGGCTTGCGCCGCGCCATTCGTGACCGGCGGCCTTGTAGCGATCGATAGCGATAATGGCTTCCCGGTTGGCGAAGCGACGGCGGTCTTCCTCCGTTGGTGTCGGATAGCGAATGTCGAGCCGTGTCTGCTTCAGGCGGGCGCCTGCCAATTGTCCATAGAATGTGCCGGGATAATCGGCTGCCCGGACGAAATCCTGCCTCGCTGCGGTCGGATTGCCCTGCGCTTCATCGGCACGCCCCAGCCAATAATAGGCGCGCGAGGCCGACAAAGGCCGGTTCGACGCCTCGACAATCCGGCGAAAATGCTGGGCTGCGGTCTTTGGATCATTGAGGCCGCGCAGGGCATACCAGCCCGCATGAAACTCGGCATCGACGATATCGACCGGGTCGGTGGCGGTATAGCCAGCGGCAACCTGATAGGCCAGCCGGTATTTGCCGTCATCGGCAAGGCCGCGCGCCACGATGCGCCGTTCTTTCCACCATTCGCCTGGATCGACCAATCGCGACGCATCTCTGGGAACAAGTGCCAAAAGCTTTGCCGCGTCCTGGTAATTGTCCTGGCGGCGCTGATACTCGATCTTGACGAAAAGCAATGCGGAGTCATTGCCAAAACGCGCGCTGGCGGCCTGGATCAATGCCACGGCCTTGGGCGAACGGCTGTTGACCGCCATCCATGCGGCATAAAGAGACTGAGCATCGCCAAGCGACGCGAATCGCTTGGCCTGGGCGGTGCGGCCGCGATACATCAGATAATCCATCCGCAGCTTGTGATCGGCGCGGGTCAACAAACCGCCGAATTCGCTCAGGATGCGGTCTTCGGTGGCGATCTCCAGCGGCTGGCTGCGCCACAGGTCTTTCAGGATGAAAACGGCGCGGCTGCGATTGCCGCTTGCCACCAGGGCTCGGGTCAGGATGATCGCGCCTTCTGCCGTTTCCGGTTTGGTCTCTCCGAAGGCTGCCAATACATCCGGGGCTGGTGGGTTTTCGCGCAACAGCGCTTTTTCCGAATTGGCGCGGAACGCGGAAAGCCCCGGCCATCCTTTCAGCTCACGTTGGGCATTGGCAATTTCCGAGGAAGGAATACCGGCAAGGCCCGACATGGCAATCGACCATGTCAGCATATGCCGGTCCAGCCCTTGAGGCATGGCATCGCGAATCGACAGCGCCAGCGCTCCGTTGCGGTCCGACAGCGCGTCGAGGCCGGATTTCAGTGGCGACCGTTCTACCGGCATGGGCGCGACAACCGGTATAGAGCCGGTAATGTCGCCAGAAACAGAGGATGCGGAAGAGGCCGAAGAGGCCGAAAGCGCTGCCGGGCGGTTGGCGGGTGCTGGTACATCCCCGCCACCCAGGATCGGCTGGGACCATGACACACCGGCAGGGGCCAGCGCCGTCACACCTATGGACAGGGCAAGCTTGAGCAAAATGGTCCGTTTCATCGGCAAACTCGTCCGGAAAATGCGCATAGCTCCCATTAACTCTGACCCCGATTAATGAATGCTTAATGAAATGGCGTCAATGCGACGAAAATTCCGCATTGAAAAACTGTCATAAAACCGGCCGAACCGTGCTTGTACCGGTGCGGGCCTAGCAGTAATGTGCCCCCGTTTGATTGCACATTTACGGCTGACCAGGGATTGGCGGCTGTTGGGAGTTCTATGCATGTTCCAGGGTTCCATGCCCGCGCTTGTCACGCCGTTCACCGAAACCGGGGCGATTGACGAGAAAGCCTTTGCCGCTCATGTCGAATGGCAGATCGCCGAAGGCAGTTCCGGCCTGGTGCCGGTCGGCACCACAGGCGAATCGCCAACCCTGACCCATGCCGAGCACAAACGGGTGGTGGAGCTGTGCATCGAAGTGGCCGCCAAGCGGGTTCCGGTGATTGCCGGCGCTGGCTCCAATAATACGATGGAAGCCATCGATCTCGCCCAGCATGCTGAAAAGGCCGGGGCGGATGCCGTGCTTGTCGTGACGCCCTATTATAACAAGCCGACTCAAAAGGGGCTGATCGCACATTTCTCGGCGATTGCGCAGGCGGTCTCCCTGCCGATCATCATCTACAATATTCCGCCGCGCTCGGTGATCGACATGAGCCCGGAAACCATGGGCAAGCTGGCCCAGGCCCATAAAACCATTGTCGGCGTCAAGGACGCCACCGGCAAGCTGGAGCGGGTTTCCGAACAGCGGATCACCTGCGGGCGCGATTTCATCCAGCTGTCCGGCGAGGATGCGACCGCGCTGGGTTTCAACGCCCATGGTGGGGTTGGCTGCATTTCGGTGACGGCCAATGTCGCGCCGCGCCTGTGCGCCGAGTTCCAGGCAGCGACGCTGGCCGGGGATTTCGCCAAGGCGCTTGATTACCAGGACCGGCTGATGCCGCTGCATAAGGCAATTTTCCTGGAGCCAGGTCTTTGCGGGGCGAAATATGCCCTGTCTCAGCTCGGCCGGATGGGCCGGACCGCCCGGCTGCCGCTGCTGTCGACACTGGAAGCCTCTACCGAAGCCGCAATCGACGCGGCCCTTCAGCATGCGGGACTTATGAACTGAGATCATCAATTGAGGGCTGGGCCGGAGTACACATTGGCTCCGGCTTCTTCCATTACGGGTACTGCTGTATTACATAAGGCCTGACAGTCCGGAGCAGTAACCCGCCGGCGGTAAGAAAAAGCAAAAAGCATAGGTCGGATTGGACAGAGTTCATGGCACCCAGAGGCAGCCAGCGCACCGTAAACAAGATCGTCGCGGAAAACCGCAAGGCGCGGTTTAACTATGAGATCATCGATACCTACGAGGCTGGCATCATGCTGACCGGCACGGAGGTCAAGTCTCTGCGTGAAGGCAAGGCCAATATTGCCGAATCCTATGCTTCGGACGAGGGTGAGGAAATCTGGCTGATCAATTCGCATCTGCCGGAATATCTTCAGGCCAACCGTTTCAACCATGAACCGCGCCGTCGCCGCAAATTGCTGCTCAACAAGCGCGAGATCAACCGGCTGCGCGTTGCCATCAATCGCGAAGGCATGACGCTGGTGCCGTTGAAAATCTATTTCAACGAAAAAGGCCGCGCCAAGCTGGAACTGGCCTTGGCCAAGGGCAAGAAATTGCATGACAAGCGCGAGACCGAGAAGGAACGCGACTGGAACCGGCAGAAAAGCCGGTTGCTGAAGACGGGCTGAGATGCGTGTAAGTTGTCAAAGCGCCGCATAGAGTTTGCCAGGGAAAAGTGGAACCCGATTTTCCCGAAAAGACAAACGAAAACAAGAGCATCGAGAGTCTGTCTGGTTCAATTTGAACCTGACAGACTCTCGTACGGCGTTTTGGCAGGCATGGCATAAGTTTTACCGCCCGTGCATCCCGATCAGGAAGGCATAGGCCGCCAGCCGGGCGTGCCGCTCCTGTTCCTGCCGGGACGAGATGTCCCTTTCGTCGAGGCCGATATCGCGCAATTGATGCGCATTCAACTCACTTATGTGGTTGCTCGGCTTTCCATTGCCCCGGCGTAAGGCACGGCGCGCCAGTCCCGAAGCGATCCAGCGATAGGCCATCGCAAAGCGACGGGTGAAACCGCCTCTGGGGGCCAGGACAACACTGTTTTTCGTCGGTTCTGTCGTGCGCATGATCTTTTCCTTTCAAGCAGGCACGAGGACAGGAGCCTACGTCTCGACGACGCAGACAAGCGATGGGTGAGGGGTGAAAAGGTGGCAGGCCGAGAACCTTGTTATCCATCATGGAAATAGGGAGGTTTTCCCTTTTCCTGGAAATACTCTGGCTGCCAGTGGACGCGCGAAAAATGACCGAGATGCGTCAAATCGTCCAGCGAATGTTTTGAATGACAACGATCAGCAACGCTTATGGGTTGTGTTTTATGCGCCGTTCGTGATTGAGCAACCACTGTTTGCGCCACAGCCCTCCGCCATAGCCGGTGAGGCTGCCATCCGCGCCAATGACGCGGTGGCATGGTATGACGATAGCGATCTGGTTTGCTCCATTTGCCCGCGCCACAGCCCGCACGGCGCTTGGACGACCAAGGGATGTCGCCAGCTTTGAATAGCTACAGGTCTCCCCCACCGGAATGTGCCGCAGCGCTTGCCACACATCGCGCTCGAATGGCGTTCCATGTCCGGCAAGCCGGGTTTGGAATCCCCGGCTTTCGAATCCACTGGGATCGCCGCTGAAATAGCGTGCCAGTTCTGCCGCAATCTGTTCAGTCACGGCGGTTCGCCCAATTGTTACTCCGCAGCCTTGACGTTCCTTCAGACGGTTCAGTTCCGTGGGCAGGGCGGGCCGGTCGGCAAATTCGAGCAGATGCAGCGCATGATCGTCAGCGATCGCCAGCATCGGCCCGATCGGTGTGTCGATCCAGTCAGCCTTGAGCAGGTTGAGGTCCTTCATCCTTGCCGGAGCATTGCCGAGCAATTGGGTGATGGCGGCACGAAAGCCGCTGCCAGATTCATATCCAGCCTCCATCCGCGCTTCGATCACAGTCTCGCCAGCGGCGAGGACTTCGGTGCCAAGACTGATCCGGCGCAATCGCGCCATTTCGATAAAGCTGATCCCAAACCGACGCTTGAACGCGCGCCGGACCGTGGATGGATCATGACCGAGTGCAACGACGTCGGCTTCTTGCCAGCGACGACCGGGATCGGCGTCCAGAAGATCTAGCAGGGTTTTCACCAGTGGATCGGCGTGGCCATAGGCAAGAAGCGGGCGGCAGCGCTTGCAAGGGCGAAAGCCGCCTTCAAGGCAGGCGGCGATGGTCTCTGTGAACCGGCAATTTTCCGGTTTGGGTTTGCGCGCCGTACAGGTGAAACGGCAGAAAATCCGTGTCGAGGTGACGCAGACATAGGCGAAGCCGTCATAGGACGCATCTTTGGCGACCAGTGCGGCGTAGAGGGTATCGTCGGAAGGTTGTTTGAACAGCATGAGCAGGTTTTACGTCATTCCACCGGACTCCGCCGCCGAAAAACGGGCATGGATATGCCCGTTTTCAAAAATGTTCTGGCTGAATAACTCGGTTCATTTTTATCCGTTCATCAGGCCGCGTAGCGCTGGTGATAGGCCCCGGACCGCGGCGTATGCGCCTTCGTCCCTTGCGTCTGGAAACGGGCCAGCAGTGATGCCAGATGGTCGGATACGCCTTGCAGCGTATGGGTTGAGGCGTTGGTTTCCTCCACCATCGAGGCATTCTGCTGGGTCAACTGATCCATGCTCGAGATAGCAGCATTGATTTCATTCATGCCGGATGCCTGTTCCTGGGCGGCCTGGGCTATGGCGGCAATATGTCCGTCCACTTCACGAACCTGATCGCTGATGGTGCGCAAGACGTCGCCGGTCTGGTTGACCAGGGCCACGCCATTGGCGACGTCTTTCGACGAGCGGTCGATCAGCGTCTTGATTTCCTTGGCGGCATTGGCGGAGCGCTGTGCCAGTTCACGCACTTCCTGGGCCACGACTGCGAAACCCTTGCCTGCCTCGCCCGCCCGCGCGGCTTCCACCCCGGCATTCAGCGCCAGCAGGTTGGTCTGGAAGGAAATTTCGTCGATGACGCTGATAATCGAGGAAATCTTCGTCGAGCTGTCCTCGATAGCGCTCATGGCCGCGACCGCATTGCCGATGATCTCGCCGGATTTGCCGGCGGCCTCTGCGGCATGGCTGGCCACCGTCTGGGCTTCCCGGCTGCGCTGCGCCGATTGCTTGGCAATCACGCTGATTTCCTCCAGCGCCGCAGCCGTCTCTTCAAGGGCGGCGGCCTGCTGTTCGGTGCGCTTTGCCATGTCGTCGGTTGCCCGGGTCAGTTCCCGGGTATTGGCATTGACCTGGCCTGCCTCGTGGCTGATTTCGTCGAAAGCGCCCGCCAGGGTGGCGACGGCCTTGTTGAAATTGCCGCGCAAGGCCTCGTATTGTGGCGCAAGCGGCGTGGTGATCTGTGCTGTCAAATTGCCGTTGCTGAGCGCTGCCAATGCATTGTCCAGGGCGCTCAGAGCCTGTTGCTGTTCTTCTTCGATTCTGGCGCGCTCCGCGGCAATTTTGCTGCGCTCCTCGCTCAATGCTTCACCATAGGTGGAAATGGCGAAATCCATATCCAGCATCGTGGCGCGGATCAGCGCGGAGATCTTCGGAATGGCGCCTTTCAATCGGCTGCCGAACAGGGTTCCGCGCATCTCTGCTTCCAGCACGCCGGTGACCAGGCCTGAGAGAATCAGGCCATAGCCGTCGATATACCAGCGCGGGTCAAGGCCCAGCTTTGCATGGGTGCGGCCAATCGTGGTTGCCGAGGCAACATAAGCGCCATCCAGATGGCCGGAAAGCAGATGGCTCCAATGCTTGATCTGTTTCTGTTTGGCATGTTCGATATGGCTGTCGCTGGAAAAGAACTTCGCCGCTTCCGGATGCTGTTTGGCGGTTTGATAGAATACGTCCAGCGTCGGACCGATGGAATGGGCAATGATCGGCTGCAAGCCGGCGACGACCTGCAGATCGCTTGCCGTCAGCTTGAGGAAAGCCATTCGCTTGTGAAGTTCGCCATTGTCATCGGTTGCATTAGTCATGAAACACCCTGGTCCACTTATCCTGTTTTAAAAATGCACGATCATCAGCCATTCAACACGGAGATCGGCACTGCGCTTTGCCATAACGCGAGGTCTTCGCTACATCCCATTTTATCCATGGTGTTGAAGACAGGATGCAAGAGGTGGCACCTCGAGCCTTCTGTCGCTATCCGAGGAAAAATACTCAGCCTAGAGACGCGCTATGGTTGTGTTGTCGGTCATCATTCTTCCGGGTGTGGATCTGTTGGGATCTCACCTCGCATGGAAATGTTAACGCCCAGAAATTTAACAATAGGATAATAAGGCGGTCGCCAGGGTCTATCCGCAGGAGCGGGTAAACCAAGATATTATCGCAAAAACCCTTAAAATACGCAGAGCTTACGTTGCCGAATATCCAATAGATACAGTCGTGTCGCGATCCGCTATGCGTGTGTCGCGTCTTATTTGAGCCGGAATATTTTTATCAAGAAAGCAAACGGCAGGGCGGTTGCGTGGCAACCATCAGTTCATGTCCCTGAATAATGCAGGAAAAGACAGGTGACCGACCGTGGTTGAGGGGACCCTGGCTGACCCAGGGTCGTCTCATTGTGCAACAAATAAAAGCGCTACAGCGAAGCTGAGTGCGCCATATTTGGCACGGCGCTATCGGCGATCAGATCTGCGGCTCTGCTAGCATGGGTTCGACCTGGCGCATCGGCCGTTCGCTTGGATCGCGACCGATTTCAGCCTTCAACGATACGAGATCGATGAAATGATCTGCCTGGCGGCGAAGGTCGTCGGCAATCATCGGCGGCTGGGTCGACATAGTCGAAACCACGGAAACCTTGCGGCCCTTGCGCTGAAGGGCTTCGACCAGCGTGGTAAAATCGCCGTCGCCGGAGAAGATCACCAGATGATCCACAGTTTCGGACTGTTCCATCGCATCAATGGCCAGTTCGATATCCATGTTGCCCTTGACCTTGCGGCGGCCCATGGAATCGGTGAATTCCTTGGCCGGCTTGGTAATGACCTTGTAGCCGTTATAGTCCAGCCAATCGATCAGCGGACGGATCGACGAATATTCCTGGTCTTCGATCAACGCGGTGTAATAGTAAGCGCGCAGCAGATAGCCACGCTTCTGAAATGCTTTGAGCAGCTTGCGGTAATCGATATCGAAACCAAGGCTTTTGGAAGCCGCATATAAATTTGCGCCATCTATGAAAAGCGCTATTTTTTCTCTCGGATCAAACATCCTTCAACATCCTTTGTTATATACATTAGCGCGGCATCATGTATGGCCAGCCTCGGGTTCCAACCCGACTCAATGTATTATGATTTAATCATATATGAATTATGTATCCAGCGATAGAGCATATTCCAACCGCCTGTTGATTGAATCTTTATGAGTTTCCAATTTTTTTTACAATTTCTAGGTTGAGTCTGGCTGAAACGACGCTCAGGAAAAACTTGAACTCCGGCGATAATACATGTATCCGGTCTGTCAATCCCTCAGGAATAAATATTAAAAGCCCCAGGACTAAATAGTAAAAAGAAGGACAGACCATGGCACGCGTCACCGTGGAAGATTGCATCGACAAGGTCGATAACCGTTTCGAACTGGTTCTGCTGGCAAGCCATCGCGCCCGTCAGATCTCCCAGGGCGCTCAGATCACCATCGACCGCGACAATGACAAGAATCCTGTCGTTGCCCTGCGCGAAATTGCTGACGAGACCCTGTCGCCTGATGATCTGAAAGAAGATCTGATCCATTCTCTGCAAAAGCATGTCGAAGTGGACGAGCCGGAACAAGATGCTGCCTCCATTGCCGAAGGCCAGCTGACCAGCGGCTCGCAAGACGAGGACGAAATGCCGGAAACCGTAGCCTTCGACCAGATGTCGGAAGAAGAGCTGCTGGCCGGCATCGAGGGCCTTGTCCCGCCGGAAAAGAGCGACGATTACTGATTGCCGAAGTCTCAAGATCGGCGTACCGGTCTTGAGGTGGTCCGATCTTTCAAACTCTCTGTGCGTCAATCGGAAGGTTGGCGCGCTTTTTCTTTTGAGAGTGCGTCTTCGACCAGCGTTGTTGTGGCCTGATTTTCGATTGATGGAGTAGCCTTGGCATGATGCGGCAGTATGAGCTCGTGGAGCGGGTACAGAAGTACAAGCCCGATGCCAACGAAGCATTGCTCAACAAGGCCTATGTCTACGCCATGCAGAAACATGGCCAGCAGAAGCGAGCCAGCGGCGATCCCTATATTTCCCATCCGCTGGAAGTGGCCGCCATCCTCACCGAAATGCATCTGGACGAGTCGACTATCGCGGTTGCCCTCCTGCATGACACGATCGAGGATACCACGGCGACCAGGGCCGAAATCGACGAATTGTTCGGCGAGGATATCGGCCGGCTCGTCGAAGGCCTGACCAAGCTCAAGAAACTCGACCTCGTTACCAAGAAAGCCAAGCAGGCCGAAAACCTGCGCAAGCTGCTGCTGGCGATTTCCGACGATGTGCGGGTTCTGCTGGTCAAGCTGGCTGACCGCCTGCACAATATGCGCACATTGGAGCATATGCGCCCCGACAAGCGCGCCCGGATTTCCGAGGAAACCATGGAAATCTATGCGCCGCTGGCCGGTCGCATGGGCATGCAGGACATGCGCGACGAGCTGGAGGATCTGTCCTTCCGCTATATCAATCCCGAAGCTTACGAGACTGTTACAAAGCGGCTGGAAGAGCTTTCCCGGCGCAACGAAGGGCTGATCAAGAAGATCGAAGACGAATTGAGCGAACTGTTGGTCGCCAATGGCCTGCTCCAGGCCTCGGTGAAGGGGCGCCAGAAGAAACCCTATTCGGTGTTTCGCAAGATGCAGTCCAAATCGCTGTCCTTCGAGCAGCTTTCGGATGTCTACGGCTTTCGCATTCTGGTCGATGGCGTTGCGGCCTGCTATCGGGCGCTCGGCATTGTCCATACCCGCTGGCGGGTGGTGCCTGGCCGGTTCAAGGACTATATCTCGACGCCGAAGCAGAATGATTACCGGTCGCTGCACACCACCATCGTCGGCCCGTCGCGCCAGCGTATCGAGTTGCAGATCCGCACCCACCGCATGCATGAAATCGCCGAGTACGGCATCGCCGCCCACGCGCTCTACAAGGATGGCGAGGGGGGGGGCGAAGGCGAGCTGCTGTCGCGCGAAAGCAATGCTTATTCCTGGCTGCGTCATACCATCGAGGCTCTGGCGGAAGCCAACAATCCGGAAGAGTTTCTTGAGCACACCAAGCTGGAACTGTTCCAGGACCAGGTCTTCTGTTTCACTCCGAAGGGCAAGTTGATCGCCCTGCCGCGCGGCGCCACGCCGATCGACTTTGCCTATGCCGTTCATACCAATATCGGCGATACCACCGTCGGCGCCAAGATCAATGGCCGGATCATGCCGCTGGTCACCCGTCTGGCCAATGGCGACGAGGTGGAGATCATTCGCTCCGGCGTGCAGGTGCCGCCGGCGGCCTGGGAAGAGATCGTCGTCACGGGCAAGGCCCGCGCCGCCATCCGCCGGGCCACCCGCATGGCGATCCGCAAGCAATATTCCGGCCTCGGCTACCGAATCCTCGAGCGCACGTTCGAGCGTGCCGCTAAGACCTTTTCCCGCGAGATCCTGAAACCCGTTCTGCACCGACTGGGCCATAAGGATGTCGAGGACGCCATCGCGGCAGTCGGTCGCGGCGAAGTGTCTTCGCTTGATGTGCTGCGCGCCGTATTCCCTGATTACCAGGACGAGCGTGTTACGGTAAAGCCTGCCATGGACGATGGCTGGTTCAATATGCGCTCGGCCAGCGGCATGATGTTCAAGCTGCCGCAAGGCAAGAAGGCAACTGACGCCGCAAAGCCTGCCGATGGCAGTCTTGCGGAGGAGTTGGATCCACTGCCGATCCGAGGGCTCGCTGGTAATCTCGAAGTGCATTTCTCCGCAGCCGGTGCCGTTCCCGGCGACCGGATTGTCGGCATCATGGAAGACGGCAAGGGGATCATCATCTATCCGATCCAGGCGTCTGCCTTGCAGAAATACGATGATGAGCCGGAACGCTGGATCGACGTCCGCTGGGATCTGGATGAGGCCAACAAATCGCGCTTCCATTCCCGCATCCTTATCAATGCCATCAACGAGCCGGGTACGCTGGCCAAGGTGGCGCAACTGATTGCCGGGCTGGACATCAATATCCGGCTTCTGTCCATGATGCGCGTCGCTGCCGATTTCACCGAAATGGCCTTCGATCTGGATGTCTGGGATCTGCGACAGCTCAACCAGCTTTTGTCGCAGCTGAAGGAGCTGGATTGCGTGGCAACCGCCAAGCGGGTCTATGACTGAGGCTTGGATTGCCAACTTCGATTGAAATTATGCTGCCGATACAAAGCGGTACAGCGTCATCGCTGCGTTTTATAACACGCACGGCGCTGTAAATGCTCACTGTCCGCTTCGTCGGTGCTGCCAATGTTTTGACATCGGAGCCTTGTTTCTGATCAAATTTCGTGCAGATTCTGGCTAAATTCCGCGGTTTTTAACGATGCCATGCATTATGCGCATGGCTGGCAACGCGCCTTGTCTCTGGTTCTTTGTGCAGTGCACTCGTATATTGAGGTCATCGAAACAAACACAGAGAGATAAGACGATGTTTGGTCCTATTCGCAAATTTGCCCGCGCCCTGCGCGTCCCGACTGCCCAGGAACGTGAAATGGCTTACCTGAACGCTGCCCATGACCGCCTCGACCTGGAATATCGCCAGCGCGAAATCGATGGTGGCCTGTTCCGTCGCATCCGTTAATCGCTATACGCCGGGCGCATGGCTGACCTGTGAAATCAGCTATGCCGGGTGAAGCGGAATTGGATGATGAAAAAGATGGTCGCGGTCTTGCCGGGGCTTGTGAATGAAAGACGAGGCAAATCCAGCCACGTCGAGTTTCCTGATACGGGACCATCATCTTTGGGTGGTCTCGCCGACGAACGAGATGCGTTCGGGTGCTGCTTGATATCAAATCAGCTCATATCAAATTTTTATTCCTGATGTTTTTCCGGGAATAAGCTCGCCTCCGTAACCGTTATATATCTTGGCCAGGTGTTTAACTTGGATTGCTTGGTTTATCGGCTGCGCATCGGCAGCACTGTGATGAAGACCGACGACCCCGACCTATGCCGCCTTTTTCTCGTAAGCCTCGTTTCTCAATGATAATTGTCTGATCCGTGTGCGCTCCTGTCGTGTTATCGGGACGCAAGCGCGTGATGCAACGGTTTTGCCGTTGCCGGTTCGGCCTGAAACGACTAGAGAAACGTCAGACTGACGAATTATGAAAGAGACCGGCGTGACGGATAAAGTCGAAAAGAAGCAGAATGCCCTTTGGGAGAACATCAAGGTCATCATTCAGGCGCTGGTGCTTGCCATGGTGATCCGCACCGTGCTGTTCCAGCCTTTCACCATTCCGTCCGGCTCGATGATGCCGACGTTGCTGGTGGGTGATTATATCTTCGTCAACAAGTTCTCCTACGGCTATTCGAAATATTCGCTGCCTTTTTCCCTCGATCTGTTCTCCGGCCGTATTCTGGCGAGTGAGCCCAAGCGCGGCGATGTCGTTGTCTTCCGCTTTCCGCCCAATCCTGACATCGATTATATCAAGCGCCTTGTCGGCCTGCCGGGCGACCGTATCCAGGTGACCGATGGCGTGTTGCTGGTAAACGGCAAGCCGATACCGAAAGTGCCGGACGGAACCTTCACCTCCGATTACCGGATGGATGCCGGGCGCGACGTGCCGGTCTTCCGCGAAACGCTGGATAATGGCGTCAATTACGACACGCTGGATGAAATCCAGAATTCGGCTGGCGATAATACGCGTGAATTCACCGTTCCCGCCGGTCATTACTTCATGATGGGCGACAACCGCGACAATTCCGCTGATAGTCGCTTCGACGTGGGCATGGTTCCAGCTGAAAACCTGGTCGGCCGTGCCTCGGTGATCTTCTTCTCGCTTGGCAACAATACGTCCTTCCGTGAAATTTGGAAATGGCCGTCCAATATGCGGTGGGACCGTTTGTTCAAGGTTGTTCAATGAAGGCTCCCAAGGCCCTGACTGCTGAAGAACGCGAAAAAGTGGAGGCCGTGATCGGCTACCACTTTATTGGCAAGGAACGGCTGGATAAGGCGCTGACCCATTCCAGTGCGAGGCCCGCCAAGGGTAGCGATTATGAGCGCCTGGAATTCCTGGGCGACCGGGTGCTTGGCCTTTGCGTGGCCGAGCATTTGTTCAAGGTGTTTCGCGCTGCCACCGAAGGTGAGTTGTCGGTGCGGCTGAACCAATTGGTCAGCGCGGAGACCTGTGCGGCGGTGGCCGATGAAATTCAGCTGCATCGCTATATCCGCACCGGTGCCGACGTCAAAAAGCTGACAGACAAGAATATGCTGAATGTGCGGGCCGATGTGGTGGAAAGCCTGATTGCCGCCATTTATCTTGATGCCGGGCTGGAAGCGGCGCGTGCCTTCGTGTTGAAGTTCTGGGCTGAGCGTGCCTCCCGGCAGGATGCCGGTCGGCGTGACGCAAAGACCGAGCTACAGGAATGGGCACACGCGAAATTTGCCGTGACACCTGTCTATCGGGTTGCGGACCGCTCTGGACCGGATCATGATCCCAGCTTCACGGTCACGGTTGAAATCGGCAAGCTGGAGCCGGAAACCGGAATTGACCGGTCGAAGCGCGCCGCAGAACAGGCGGCGGCGACCCGGTTGCTGGAAAGAGAAGGCGTGTGGACGAGATCCACCGCCTCAGATTGATTGGATGACAATGACCGAGCATGAAAACCAACCGACTGGCGATGGCCAGATCGCAGACACCGTCGCTGGCACCGTGGCTGAAGATGCGGCTGTGGTTCGGCCGACCCATTCTGGCTTCGTTGCCTTGATCGGTCCCACCAATGCCGGCAAGTCGACCCTGGTGAACCGGTTTGTTGGTGCCAAGGTGTCGATCGTCAGCCACAAAGTGCAGACGACGCGCGCCGTCATGCGCGGCATTGCGATCCATAACAATGCACAGATCGTCTTCATGGACACGCCCGGCATTTTCAAGCCACGCCGCAAGCTGGACCGCGCCATGGTGACATCCGCCTGGGGCGGGGCCAAGGATGCTGACGTGATCCTGTTGCTGATCGACAGTGAACGCGGATTGCGCGGCGATGGCGAAGCCATTCTGGAAGCATTGAAAGATGTGCATCAGCCGAAAATCCTCGTGCTGAACAAAATCGACCAGGTGCGTCACGAGGATCTGCTGAAACTGGCCTCGACGGCCAACGAGGCAGTGAAGTTCGAGCGCACCTTCATGATCTCCGCCACCAACGGTTCCGGCTGCCAGGACGTGATGGATTATCTGGCCGATTACCTGCCCGAAGGCCCCTGGTATTATCCTGAGGATCAGATTTCCGACCTGCCGATGCGTCAACTGGCGGCGGAAATCACCCGCGAAAAACTCTTCCTGCGCCTGCATCAGGAATTGCCCTATTCTTCTCATGTCGAAACCGAGAAATGGGAAGAACGCAAGGATGGCTCGGTCAGGATCGAGCAGGTGATCTATGTCGAGCGCGACAGCCAGAAGAAGATCGTGCTTGGCAAGAATGGCGATGCCATCAAGTCGATCTCCACCAGTTCGCGCAAGGAAATGTCGGAAATTCTCGAACAGACGGTTCACCTGTTCCTATTCGTGAAAGTCCGTGAAAACTGGGGCAACGATCCCGAACGATTCCGCGAAATGGGCCTGGAATTTCCGAGGGACTAACCGCTTTTCGGGTTATTGCTTGATCCGGTTGGCGATGAACTTTGAAATCGACGGGCCGAGCGCCAGGATCATCAGGAAGCGTGCCGTTTGCAGGGCCAGCACGAAGGGCAGGTCCACATGGGTGGTGGCGGCAATGATCGCCACCGAATCCAGCCCGCCCGGGCTGGTGGCGAGATAGGCGGTCAGCGGATCGACACCGAGAAGATACCACAGCAGAAAAGCCAGACAGCCGCCAAAGGAAATCAGGATCAGGATCGATAGGGCAACCTGTGGTGCAGCCTTAGCGGCATGCAGCAAAAGTCGGCGGCTGAAGGCCAACCCGATGCGCCATCCGACCATGGCATAGGCCACGGCGAGCAGCCAGAGCGGCAGTTCGATCTTCACCAGTCCGAAAGAATTCAGCACGGCCATGACCAGCATGGGCACCAGCATCGTGCCTGCGGGGATTTTCAGATAGTGACCAGCGGCAGTGGCCGCAGCGGTAATCGCCAGCGTCAAGGCCAGCGCTTGCCAATCAGTTTCAGGAAAAAACACCAGGGGCGGCGGCTCCGCTCCGGCGATATTGAAGACGAAGGCGGCCATGGCCGCAGCCGCCGAGGCCACGCAGACCACCCGCAGATATTGCATGAAGGCAACCAGCCTTGGGTCGGCGCCGTAAGCCTCCGCCATCAGCACCATAGCTGAGGCCGCTCCGGCGGAACTGCCCCAAACCGCTGTGGTCCCCGGCAGAACCTGGCGCTTCGCCATGATGTAGCCGAGCAGCGAACTGAGGGCGATCACCGACAGGGTCGCGCCGATAAACAGCGGCCAATCCTGCAAGAACCGCCGCAGGATATCGCCATTCAGCGATTCGGCGATCATGCAGCCCACCAGCGCCTGGGCGGCGATATAGGGTGGGCGCGGCAGGGAAAGTCTTGCGCCATTGGTGGCAAACACGATAGCGGCGATCATCGGCCCAAGCAGAAGCGCTGCCGGGAAACGGACATATTCCAAAGCCCCGGCGACCAGCAGCGACAAGAGCAGTAGCAGTATCCATTTGAGCGCGGATGGAAGCGCTGTCAGCCGACCATCGCCCAAGGCGGGTTCGGTGTTTTTCGTGTCCATTGGGGTCATGTCATGCCGTCTTGCGGGATCTGAACCAGGGATACGGCGCTGAAGTGAAGCATGCCGCAGGTTAAAAAGGGCGGGTTTTGTATAGGGCGATCTTCTTCTCAACGCCATGTTAAATTCTGGCACGAAGACTATCGCATGGCTGCCATGCTTCCATCGGCCATAAGAATAGCGGGCTTGGAACCAGATCAAGGGGAATATCCCGATTTTTTACGGGCGAACATCATCGCTCTGGTATAAAAACAATCTATGGAATGGACCGATCAGGCAATTGTGTTGGGTGCGCGCAGGCATGGCGAAACCAGCGTCATTGCCGAAATGATGACATTGGCGCGGGGCCGCCATCTCGGTCTGGTGCGGGGCGGGCGATCACGCACCATGCAGCCGGTGTTGCAGCCGGGCAATGTCGTGGAAGTCACCTGGCGGGCGCGGCTGGAAGAACATCTGGGCGATTTCCGCGTCGAGCCATTGCAGTTGCGAGCCGGTCATCTGATGAGTTCGGCCACGGCGGTCTATGGCGTGCAGGCGCTTGCGTCTCTGCTGCGGCTGCTGCCGGAGCGCGAGCCGCATGGGCATCTGTATGAGGCGATGAATATTATTCTCGATCACCTGCATGAACCCGCGTCGGCAGGCGAATTGTTCATCCGCTTTGAACTGGCAATCCTGAACGATCTTGGTTTCGGCTTGGACTTGACAGCCTGCGCAGCCACCGGTGGGCGTCAAGATCTGGTTTTCGTCTCGCCGAAAACGGGAAGAGCGGTTTCCCACGCCGCCGGTCTGCCCTATGCGGATCGCCTTCTTACTCTTCCGGTTTTCCTGCAACCGGAGCCATTAGTCGGTAAAGACAAACAGGCGGATGCGCAGGCCCTGCAACAGGCCTTCCGGCTGACCGGTTATTTTCTACAAAGACATGTGTATGAACCGCGCGGGCTCACGGCTGGAGCCGCGCGCGATGGTTTCTGTCAGGCGGCGCTGAAAGCCTTGGAGACGCCGGATGAGATTGCGCTCGGTGGAGCTGCCCCGAAACCGGTGAGGGTGCCATAGGCATTCTCGTCAGACTTTTTCATATGCGTGCGGATGGCGCGTTGCAGTTCGGTGACATTGCTATAAACGCCTCCATCCAGATCAATGACTGGAAATTTCACGGCGATAAATTTGACCCGGTTGCCTTCCGGGACGCTGATTCCAACCGGCACACCGGCATATTCGATAACTTGTTTTTCCATAGTCATATCCCCGCCCGCTTTGATACGCAGGCCAATAGTCGATCAATTGTGGTGTCTTGTTTTAAGAACGCGTCACATTCGACAGCAAATGAAAGACATCATCATAACGCCTCTCACGCCAAGCGGGCATAGATGCGAGGAGCGCGCCGCATGGTGCGATAGTCTGCGCATATGCTTTACCTCCTTGCCAGGGAGCCGGTTATGGAACCGGCTCTAGATTGAACACGTGTCGATGGATGTCCTGTCCGATTGACAGATCCTGGTAGCGTGTATCACCACCTTGCCGACAGCGTTGAAGGTAAGATCAATGGGTCGATCCGTCAATGGCGCTCCAATCAAAAACAAAATATATTTTTGTGATCGATTGAATATGAAGGTTTCATGGCAAAATGAATCCCACATGCCCCATTTCGGAAAATAGCGTTCGCATTGCGGCAAAATCTGCGCAGTCGCAAAAAGTCAGAAAAAATTCCCGCTAAAATTGAAATATTGGATTTTTATGCAAAATATCTGTCGGTTAAGAGAACCGTTTACCGGCGTTTCCTAAGTTCGATGCCTTCCGGTCGCCTTTCCAGCACCTCGACAGTATCGCCAAGGCGCAGTGTGCCGATGGCGCGGGGAACAGCGTTCCAGCCGAACAGCGGACCGGGAACGCGCTTATCGCCTGACATTCGAAGCCGTCCCATGGCAGCAAGCGGCGAGGGGCCGGAGCGCGACCCAGTCTTTTGATCTTGTGTTGTCATGATACAGCGGGCGCAGGGCTTGACGAGATCGAAGCGTAATCCGCCGATGGCGATGCTGGCCCATTGGTCTTCCTCCCAGGGCAGTGCGCCGTCGATGACGATATTGGGCCGGAAGCGGTCCATGGCAACCATGCCTTCCCCATGGGATTCCATATCGGCATTCAGCGCGTCGAGCGAGGCTATCGTGGTGATCAACACCTGATAGCCATCGGCAAAGGTGACGGGCGTGTCTGGTCCGGCCCAGTCTGCATTGGCCAGGCGCGAGGCCCGTTCATCGAACAGAACTAGTTCGAGCGGCCTGCCGAACCATTGCGACAAGGTGTCGTTGACGGTGGGATCAGCCAAGGCCGAATCAACCAATGACCGCCAGACCGTGACCGGCTTGCGGGTGCTAAAATTTTCCAGGGGCATGCTGATGTTGCTGCTATCATCGAGTCGCAGGTGTAAAAATGTGTCATCCAGCTGAACGTCCAACTGCGCCAGTTTCGGCAGCTCTCGTTGGGTGACGAAATGCCCTGAGGGCTCCACCAGCATCAATTGGCGGTCGCGGCTAAGCCCCTCGGGACGAATGTCGGCTTGGCCCAGGGCGATGCCCCGCGCGCTTTTTAAAGGATAGATGCAAAGGTCTGAGAGAAACATCGAATCAGATCTCCTCAAGAAAATCGCTGAAAATTGCCTGGAGGCGGGCATGGCGCTCATGCGCCATCTGTTGCCCGGTCGGGGTCTGGAAGCCATCCGCCAGCTTGAAAAGCTTGGTCTGAAAATGGTCGATGGCAAAGCGCTTGTCGTCCAGCGGGCGTTGTAAGGCCTTCGGATCGGCTGGATCGTAAAGGCCGGAGCCGAGCCGCCCGGCAATGTAGAAACAGCGCGCCGCCCCGACCACCCCGATGGCATCCAGCCGGTCGGCGTCTTGCAGAATTTTTGCTTCCAGCGTTTCGGGGGCAAGATTGGCCGAAAAACTATGGGTGAGGATTGCGTGGGAGACTGCTTGGATGCTGCTCGCTGGCCATTGTCTGTCGTCAGCCAGGATTGCTTCAGCTTTCTTTGCGGCAAGGCGGGACGCATCCGCACGGTTGGGTGCGTTCTTTTCCATGGAGACGCAATCATGCAGCAGCACGGCAGCGGCAAGAACCTGACTGTCGCCGCCTTCGATCGCGTGAATGCGCATGGCGTTTTTGAACACGCGCAAAATATGGGCAGCGTCATGCGAGCCGTCATTGCCCTCAGTGGCATGCGGCAGGAGCCATTTGGCAAGATCGTCATGAGGGGCGAAGGCTGTGGTGATCATCGGGGCATCTTCTCGGAGGGAATCACTCGGTTCTGCTGTATCATTGCCCAAATCCATTGAGATTGAAGGATAAATCCACCCTCAAATCGCATGATTTTGCGATGGTGTTAGCGGTGGGCAAAGTCGTACAAAAATAAGCAATTTTTCGTGATTCTGTGTCACCGTATCTGAGCTCTTTTTAACTCAACCTCTAGAAAACCCAAGATTTTCAGGGTAATTATTCGGCCCATACAAATTATCACCTATAACAATTGCCTTTTGACTAAGATCCCCAAATCACGATAGTCATCGCGCAGCGCCGTCCTGTCTCGCGTTTAAATGGCGCTATAAAAATAGAAACAACCTAGACAGGGGTTTTCAATGACGAGCGTTTCTTCAGCGTCTCTTTCGTCGGTGTCGTCTTACAACGTCGGCTCGACATCAAGCCTGGACACCAATAGTGATGGTGTCGTTTCTGCGGAAGAACAATCCGCGGGATCTACCCGGACCCAGGATCCAACCGTTTTGAGCGATAGTGCCGCCAACAGCACATCCTCGCAGCTTTCCAGTGATATGATGGCCATGGTTCTGGCCCGTGGCGACAGCTCTTCTACCGACCAGAATTCAACCAAGTCCATCGACACTGATAGCGATGGAAAAGTAACCAAGGAAGAATTTGTCAACGCACGTCCAGAGGGTGCGTCGGAAGAAGATTCGACCAAGATGTTCGAGGCCATCGACTCGGATGATGCTGGCTATGTGACCGAAGACCAGCTGCAGTCCGAGACTAAAATGCCTCCTCCGATGATGATGGGCGGTATGGGTGGTATGGGCGACATGCAGAGCCTTAGCAGTATGATGTCCGGTGACAGCAGTGGCAGTGAAGACAGCATGTCCATGGATGATGTGTTCAGCCAGATGAGCTCGGTTATCAATGCCTATCGTTCCGCTGGCGGCACTGCCGACGAAACCGATACGACCGGACAAACCGCCGCTGCCTGACGGGCTGCTACGGCACCCGGCCATCCCGGTGCAGGACTTTGGAGCTCATCGTTCTAGTACTGAGACTGGGAGAACATTATATCAGCCATGAGGCTGAATGCTGCCCTGAAGGGCCGCTACTTGCAAACAAACGGCATGGAGACATGATGCCTATGCCGATTGAACCCATTCGGGCTTTATCAATCTATCCCTTCTTTATTCCCCGCAACGCTGATTTATAGATCTCTCGGATCGGCTGCGAGAACCGGCAGCACAAACGGCGCATTGCCATCGGCGTCCTGGCCACGGCCTAGTTTTTTCATCGCCGCAACGAAGCGCCCCCCGCGTGAAAGCAAGGTATCGGCAATCTCCACCATCCGGATATTGGGCGTCGCAAAAGGCGACGCGGCCCGCAAGCCTAGCGCCAGGACTTCCTCGTCCTGTTCGGGATGCAACGCGAGACTGGCAATCAAGGCCGCAGCTGGAGAGCGTGATACCCCCATCCAGCAATGGATCAGCAGCGGCGCAGTCCGGTCCCAATCCTTCACAAAATGAATGATCTGTTCCACATGCACATCTTGCGGGGCGATGAGATCGCCTTTACCGGCAAAGGTAATATCGTTCAGCGCAAGCGTCAGGTGGCGGTCCGGTGAAATCACTGCGGGGCGATGAAAATCCTGCCCCTTGGCCAGCAGGCTGATCATCTCTTTCGCCTTGTGGCGCACCGCCATCTCAGCAAGGCGGGCCAGCGGGCTGACGACGAAATAGCTCATGGCGCACCCGTACCGGATTTTTTGTGATTTTCCGCCTCACGCAGCCGCTCGATGGCGTCAAAACGATCCGCGAATTGCCGCTGCGCTTCAATGGCTGGCATAGGGCTGAGCGGCAGCATGTCGGCGGTTATATGGCGCGGCTGGCCGAAGATCCGCACGGCTTCCGCGCTGGTAAATCCGGCAAGCTCGGTGGCCTCGAAATAGGCGGCGATGCTATCGGCTTTCTTGATCAGGCTTTTCAGGCTGGCCGTGGGATGCGAGGGCAACCCAAACCGCAGATGGATGGCCGCCTCCAGCCGCTTTTCGACCAGCTTATAGCCGCCGCCCACCACCGCCTTGAAGGGCGAGATCATGTCGCCGATCACATATTCCGGGGCATCGTGCAGCAAGGCCATTTGCAGGTCGTTGGCATTGTATTTGCTATTGCAGCGGCGAAAAATCTCTTCAACCACAAGGCTGTGCTGGGCCACGGAAAAGGCATGGTCGCCAACCGTCTGGCCATTCCAGCGGGCGACGCGGGCCAGGCCATGGGCAATATCGGAAAGCTCGACATCAAGCGGTGATGGATCGAGAAGATCGAGGCGACGGCCCGACAGCATCCGCTGCCAAGCCCGCGCCGATATCGGAGGAGGGGCGGCGGGCATGTCAGTCCTCGTCTGACGCGGCAGGAAAATCCAGGCCGGTCCAGGCGGGCAGGTGCAGACGCACGGCTTGATCACCGGCCAGAATAGGTGTGCCGTTTGCCATCGCATCGCCAGTGCGGTCAATGCGCAGGATCGCCAATCCGATGGTGTCCAAAACCGTGCCGAGTGTGCCAAGCGGCTTACCATCGGCACGAAGCTCGGTGCCGGTTGCGGGCAGGGCTGTGTCAGCAGAAACGATGGCGATCCGGCGGCGGGCCATCTTGCGGTGATGCATACGTGACACCACTTCCTGGCCTACATAGCAGCCCTTCTTAAACGAAACGCCGCCATTGAGATCAAGCAGCACGTCGTGCGGATAGGCATCCTGAAGCGGATAGTCGAGCCCCGCTTCGGCCACCCCGGCCTTGATTCGCAGCGCTGTATAAAGCCTGATATCATCCCCAGCCGAGTTGACGCGACCCGGCACGCGCCAGACCGTTTCACCGGCAGCAGCGAAACGACGATCCTGAAAAGCTCCGGTCGGCACGTTGTCCCAGATCACCGTGACTCCGGAAAATTCAGCGGGGGTTAGGGTCACGGCGGCGCGCAGCTTGTAGAGCGTCAGGCGGCGCAGCAGGGCCTCCTGCTCGTCAGATGCCACCTCCAGCAGATAACCATCGGCCAGCGGATAGACCAGCATGTCAAACAGGATCTTGCCCTGGGGGGTCAGCAATGCTGATGGGGCGGCTTGCCCAGGTTCGATAAGGCCGAGATCCGCTGTCAGCAAATTGTTGAGAAAATGCGCGGCCTCTGCTCCAGCGACCTTTAGAAAAGCCCGGTTTTCAAGAAAAACGGCTGGCATGAGACGATCCAATCACATCTTACGAAACCACGGCGGCATTGGGCGAAGCCGTGGATTGCACATTTTTCTCGTCAGCAAAATCGATTGCCGCGAGGTGAGATACCTTGACGCCGTTTGCCTTGTCGGGAAAAGCGGGTTGGGCTTTTCCCTGACAACTTTAAGGCAAACATTCGGCCATCAATCGCCTGCCGTGAAGAATTTCCATTTGCCGTCGGGTGCAATGCCGATGCGGAAGAAATTGTAATTGCCAACTTCCAGCATGTTTTCAAAATCGCCCGCTGTCACCAGCCGCAGCAATTCCACCTTTTCCGGTGGGGTCAGCGTTGTCAGCGGCTTTTCGGCGAAATAGGGCCAGACATAGGCTTCCTCCGGGGTGCCGGCATTGACATGGACGAAGCCGGTCGACAGCACGTCCAGCATGATGGCCAAGACTTCAAGCCCGTCGGGGTCGCCTGAAACGCTCTTGATCGTCTGGATCGGGTCGCCATTGTCATTGCCAAGTGCCAGCGCCGTCGGATCGTTGCCGCCCGCCAGAAGCGCGCGCAACCGTTCCGGATCGCCGGAGGCTGCGGCTTCCACCAGCTTTTCGCGCAGTTTGCGCACCGGTTCAGGCGCTTTGCTGATATCGTAGATCACCTCAACAGGTGTGTGCGGGGCCGCTTCGGCAGCCGCACCCTTCGCCTTGTCGGCGGGTGTTGCCTGCTGTGGTTCGGCGCTGGGCGCGCTCTTCGGATCGGAGGTGCTGTCGGTTGGCAGGCCCGGCTGCTGGCCGGTTTGCGGTTGCTGCCCCTGCTGCGCCGCATCCTTGGCGCCGCCCTGCAATTCCGACAGAGCGAAACTGCTGCCCGGCAGAGCGATAACGGCAATGCTTGCCATCCAGCCGCAGACCAACATTGTTTTTACATTGTTCTTGAGACCGGTCGCCTTTGCTCCGGTCTGGCATGCCTTGCGCATCTTATTGCCTCTGAAACTTACTGAACACTTCGCTTGGGAGAAAACTCACCGGCCAGCATGCGGGCACGCAAAGACTCCAACATGGCTTCCGCACCATCTTCACCATGAATGCGGATGGTTTCGCGCATGGCCAGTGCAATGGCCGCATCGGCAATGATTTCCGGTTCGATACCGTCAGCCATGCCATCGGCCCATGCCTCGTTCTGATATTCGAGGGCAGCCTGCATCTTTTCATGAACGATCATGTCGTCAATCTCGTTGCGGCGTGGTTCCATTCTGCATGTCCTCGAAGCGGTACTTACTCAGTTGTTAACGACTCTATCAGTGTTTTATCAAAACGACACGGGCGAATGCTAAATCGGATGAATTATTGGTTAATTTCCAAAGCGCGCCGTCATTTCCCGAACAAGTGTTGCGCCTTCAGCACGATACTGGCTTTCTGCCACCCGAGCGGCGGAAGTGCAAGAGGGATGGACTGCGGCAAAGGCCCGATAACCACGGTTATAGGCCGCTGTCAGCATCTGCTTGCGGACCGGTTCAGTGCCTGCATCGAGTGCGATGAGCTTTTCGGCGACAGCCCGCCATTGCTGCTCCGGCTGGCCCGCGCAGAGATTGCGCAGATAGGTCACGGTTCCCAGGATTTCCGAGAGCCGGTTCAACTGTCCGTCATAGGGCGTTGCCTGTTGCGCAGGCGTTGCAGCCTCGCCGGGCAGCTTTGCTGGAGGTGCGACATTTGCCGCTGCCGCAAGTCCCGCCATAAGGACGGACACGGTACAGAGGGCAGGAAAAAGCAGGATTGGTCGGGTCATGCATATCCGTGGCATATGTGGCGGGGTCGCCGGGATTAACGTCAACGTTATCACGATTCCCGCCTTCGTTTACGCTGCTTTACCGCAAGCCACCAGCTTTTCCACGCAGTCACGCACGCTGGGTGGCGCGGGCAGATCCAGGATTTCTGCCAGGCTATACCAGCCCAGCGCAGCGGCGTCGCTTTGGGCGACCGCTGCCGCCGCCGGATCGTCCAGGGTGACGAGGAAAACGGAAAGCCGGAAGTGATGGTGACTGGGGCCGCCCGGGTCCGGGTAGAGGTCGTAGCTGGCAAACAGACTGGGTGCATGGGCCGATAGCCCGGTCTCCTCTTTCAGTTCGCGCAAGGCGGTCTCTTCCGGTGTTTCGCCGGGTTCGCCACGCCCGCCAGGAAAAGCGTAGAGATCGGCGGCGGGTGGTTTCGACCGCTTGACCAGCAGCAGCTTGCCCTGCCGGATCACGATGGCGGAGGAGGCGGGGGCGAAAAAAACCGGGACGGGTTGCTCGGTCATGCGGTGCTCGTTCTGTTTGCTGACCCGATGCCTCAGGCCGTCGTTGTAAGGTCGCTTGACGATAGGCTCTGTGACTGCGAAGACAAGACCATGTGTGGACGTTTTGCCCTGACCGTGACACCGGACGAGATCGTGGAGGCCTTTGGTCTGCACGAACTTGAAGCCTTTCCGCCCCGGTTCAATATTGCTCCGACCCAGCCGATTCTGACGGTTGGCAATGGGGAGGTGCCGATGGTGGGTAGCAACTTGCCGAGCAGGCGGGCGCTGCTGGTGCGCTGGGGTTTTCTGCCCGGCTGGGTGAAAGACCCGAGTGATTTTCCACTGCTGATCAATGCGCGCTCTGAAACGGCGCAAACGAAGGCGTCGTTTCGCGGTGCCATGCGCCATCGCCGTGTTTTGATCCCGGCCTCCGGCTTTTACGAATGGTATCGGCCAGCAAAGGAAAGCGGTGAAAAACCGAAGGCTTACTGGATCCGCCCCACCCAGGGCGGTATTGTCGCGTTCGGTGGTCTGGTCGAAACCTTTGCCGCCGCTGATGGATCTGAAATCGATACCGGCGCCATCCTGACCACCAGTGCCAATCGCTCCATTCGAGCGATCCATGACCGCATGCCTGTCGTGATCGGCCCGGAGGATTTCGAGCGTTGGCTGGATTGCAAGCGCCAGGAGCCACGCCATGTCGCTGATCTGTTGAAACCGGCAGGCGAGGACATGTTCGAAGCCATTCCGGTTTCCGACAAGGTCAACAAGGTCGCCAATACCGGCCCGGATGTGCAGGTCCGCGTCGAAAACCCGATGCCGAAAGCCGAGACACAATCGCCTTCGGAACAGCTATCGCTGTTTTGAACGGTATTGGAAAAAGGACGTCCTCAAGCGACTTTCTTGATCGGCGCTCGCTTCAACATCAGAGCGGCGGCAATCACCGCTTTCAGACCGATCGGGCGGTAATTGTCGCTCAATTCCGGCTTGGCCGGTTGCGGCGCTTCTTTTGCTTGCAGGAAGGCGGGGGCTTGCAGGGGGGCGGGCATGATGTTCTCCAAAGTGTTTCCATTGCGGCCTGTCAGGTTTGCTTGCAACCTGAGGGACACGCATTTCCCTTGTTTCAGTCTGTCCTTATCGAGAAAATCGGATTGCGTTTTTCCCGTGACAAACTCCCGAACAGTCGTTTTCCTGACTGCTCAGGTTGAGAGATCATGACACTTTCGTGAACAATGCAAATTAATTTAAATCAAAGACTGCTACTTTTCGTGAGTCTGTTTTACAATTTCCAGTTTTAAAGGCCTGTTTCAAAGGCCTCGGTCCATTCCGGCGCCGTGATGGTCGTCGTGGTCTTCCATGACGGTCAAGGTGCCGTATTTCCGCTTCCAGGCACGGGCGCCGAAGGGCAGGGAGAGGAGATAGACAATAACCGTCACCGACAGCACTTCCCAGGTGAAGCTCATCAGCAGGGCGACATAGAGCACCACGGCGATCGTCAGGGGCAGAACCAGATCGCGGCGGACTTTCTTTTCAGATTTGCCGGACCAGACCGGCAAGCGGCTGATCAGCAGGAAGGCGATCAGCATCGTATAGGCTGAGGACGCAAAGGCAAATCCGGGCGTGGCTTCCACACCCAGAAAGCCGAGATAGATCGGCAGCATGACCAGAAGCGCACCAGCCGGTGCCGGAACGCCGACGAAATAGGCGTTTTGCCAAGGGGCCTTGATGGCGCGCTCGTCCATCACGTTGAAGCGGGCAAGCCGCAGGCCTGCTGATATCGCAAAGATCAGCGCAGCGATCCAGCCGAAGGACCGGGCCTGGTCGAGAATATAGACATACAGAACCAGACCGGGCGCCACGCCGAAATTGACGATATCGGCAAGCGAGTCCATCTGTGCGCCGAATTTCGATGTGGCTTTCATCAGGCGGGCGATGCGTCCGTCGATGCCATCGAGAAAAGCGGCGACCAGCACCATGCCGACCGCAAGCTCGAAACGTCCTTCGAAGGCCAGGCGGACGCCGGTCAGACCGGCGCATATGGCCAAAACGGTAATCAGGTTCGGAATCATCAACCGCAGGGGGATTTCCCGCAGCCGAGGCCCGCGTGAAGCCTCGTTGACCTCCTGCTGGCCCGGCTGATTCTCATCCGCCTGAGTTTTCGGTCCCTCATGCTCTTGCGAAGGGTGTGCCTGATGCTGCGGCGTGTCGCTGGTCATGGCTGGCCTGTCTCCGTTATGGCTTGCAAAAATCGTCTCAGCTGCGGCGGCTGATGACCGGGCCCTTTGCCGAACCATATTCCGCGATCACGGTTTCACCGCCAATCGAACGCTGGCCAACCGCGACGCGGGGCTCGGCGCCGGCTGGGAGGTAGACATCCAGTCGCGAACCGAAGCGGATCAGACCGAAACGCTCGCCCACGCCGAGTGCCTGGCCCGGCACCGACCAGCACAGGATGCGGCGGGCTACGAGGCCTGCGATCTGCACCACGCCGATAGCGCCGCGCGGGCCGTCGATGACCAGCGAATTGCGCTCATTGTCGGTGCTGGCCTTGTCCAGTTCGGCATTCAGGAAACTGCCTTCGCGGTAGACAACCTGGCGGATTGCGCCGCGTACCGGGGCGCGATTGATATGGACATCGAAGACATTCATGAAGATCGAGATGCGCAACATCGGGTCGCTCGACAGCTGCAATTCTTCCGGCGGGATGACCATCTGGATCATCGACACGCGGCCATCGGCAGGGCTGACCACCAGATCGTCATCCTGCGGGGTGAGGCGCTCTGGGTCGCGGAAGAAATAGGCGCACCATAGTGTCAGCAGCAGGCCGACCCAGAACAGCGGCTCCCAGATCCATCCGAGCACCAGCGACCCGACGAAGAAAGCGCCGACAAAAATATAGCCTTCCTTATGCACGGGGACGAGGGTATTGCGGATCGTATCGAACAAGGACATCGGTAGGACTTCTCCTGAAAACTCTATTGATGACGTGACTACCGCGAAACGTGTTCAGGGGCAATGCCGGGCCTGATTGAGGCCCCTCACGGGAAAGCCGCCGCACTTTTATACATGCCGATCACACAGCAGGCGGCAGGCGCGTGACCACACCGAGATCGTCGCTTTCGCGCACCTGGCGCAGATGCTCTTCTGCCTGGGTCGCCTCCCGCTGCCGGTTCCACATCGAGGCGTAAAGGCCGTTTTGGGCGAGAAGTTCCGCATGGGTGCCACGCTCGGCGATTTCGCCTGCTTTCAAAACGATGATTTCGTCGGCACCGATCACGGTCGATAGCCGGTGGGCAATAACCAAAGTGGTGCGATTTTGCGATACAATGTCGAGGGCCGCCTGGATATCCTGCTCGGTCGTGGTGTCGAGCGCCGAGGTTGCCTCGTCGAGAATGAGGATTGGCGGTGATTTGAGTACGGTGCGGGCGATGGCGACACGCTGTTTTTCGCCGCCCGACAGTTTCAGGCCCCGCTCACCGACCATGGTTTTGTAGCCCTGCGGCAGTTCACGGATCGAGCGGCTGATCTGGGCAATGTCGGCGGCGGCTTCCATCTCGGCGTCGCTGGCCTCAGGCCTGCCATAACGGATATTATAGGCGATGGTATCGTTAAACAGCACCGTATCCTGCGGCACCATGCCGATGGCAGCGCGCAGCGAGGTCTGCGTGATGTCACGCACATCCTGCCCGTCGATGCGGATCGCGCCCTGCTGCACATCGTAAAACCTGTAGAGCAGCCGCGAAATCGTCGACTTGCCGGCGCCGGATGGGCCGACGACGGCAACCGTCTTGCCCTCCGGCACGGTGAAGGAAATCCCCTTCAGGATCGGCCTTGCCGGGTCATAGGCGAAATGCACGTTTTCGAAGGTGATGGCGCCCTTGGCGATGGCAAGCGGTTTGGCATCGGGCGCGTCACGTACTTCCGGCTCTACCGCCAGAAGGTCGAACATCTGTTCGATATCGGTCAGGCCCTGGCGGATTTCACGGTAGAGCATGCCAATAAAATTTAGCGGGACGGAAAGCTGCAACAGCAGCGCGTTGACGAAGACGAAATCGCCGATGGTCTGCTCGCCGCGCTGTACGGCCAGTGCCGAAAACACCAGCATCACCGTCATGCCCACACCGAAGATCAGCCCCTGGCCGAAGTTCAGCCAGCCGAGAGAGGTCCAGACCTGGGTGGCAGCCTTCTCGTAACGGGCCATGGATGCATCGAAGCGGCGGGCCTCCATGTCTTCATTGCCGAAATATTTGACCGTCTCGAAATTCAACAGCGAGTCGATGGCTTTGACATTGGCATCCGTGTCGCTGTCATTCATGGCGCGGCGAATGGCGATGCGCCAGTCCGAAGCCTTGACCGTGAACCAGACATAGACGGCGACGGTGACGGCGGTGATCGCCAGATAGGAAAACCCGTAGCCCCACCAGAAAATCACCGCTGTCAGGGCAAATTCGATCAGCGTCGGGATGGAGTTGAGAATGGTGAAACGGACGATGGTCTCGATGCCCTTGGTGCCGCGCTCGATGATCCGCGACAGCCCGCCGGTCTTGCGCTCCAGATGGAAGCGTAGCGACAATTGATGCATGTGCAGAAAGGTTATATGGGCCAGCCGCCGCACGGCATATTGGCCGACGCTGGCAAACAGCGCGTCGCGAAACTGGTTGATGCCCATCTGCACGATGCGGGCGAGATTATAGGCAATAACCAGCATGACCGCTGACAGCATGAAGGCAGGCAGCAGGCCGGTCGCATCCATCTTGCCATTCAGCGCGTCGGTGGCCCATTTGAAATAATAGGGCACCAGCATCAGCACGAGCTTGGCGATCACCAGAAACAGGCTTGCCCAGACCACCCGCATTTTCAGATCGAGGCGCTCGGCTGGCCACATATAGGGCCAGAGATTGACGATGGTGCGCCACGGATTACTGCTCTCGGCCGAAACCGTTTTGACTTTCTGATGCATGCTTTATGTCCTGCGCGCGGGCTGGTGGAAGCGCGGTCCGTTCCCGAAGGAGGCGCCCGGAAGAGGCGGCAAAAAAGAGGCGGCCCTGAGGCCGCCTTTGTTATGTGCTGATATAGGCAATGCTGACGAAAGAGGCAAGGACTTGGAAACATTCGTCTGCCCTTGCCGGCATTTCAGCCTATCGCTTGTGCTCCAGCATCCATTTACGATGGATTTTTTCGGCTTCGTCATCCGGCATGGATTGATCGGGCACGGTGAAGGTCTGGCCCGGCTCGATCAGGTCGGGATTGCTGATCTGTTCGGCATTGGCGACATAGATCGTCGTGTAACGCACGCCCTGGCCATAGACTCGCCGGGAAATCTGCCAGAGCGTATCGCCCCGGCGGATGATCACCGCATTCTTGCTTTCGGTCAGCGGCGCCTGGCTCAGCACCGGCGGCGATGTACCATCGGCTGGCGCCAAGGTCGGTGCCGGGTTTTGCGTCGCTGCGGCTTGCGCAGCGGCAATTTTGGCCGGCATGGGTTCCAGCGCCGCATCGACAAGCGACTTGAGGGTCGGCAAGGCATTGGCCATCGCCGTGACCGACGCCGTCGGCACTTGCTTGAGGACCACGAGTGCCTTGTCAGCCTGGTCTGCCATGCGCGCCATGAAGGCGCTGGCGGTCTGGTCCGTGCTGGGGGTCGGGCGGAAATCCGCAACTGCTTTCAGGGCAAATTCCAGCGCCGAACGCGATGCCGCCAGGCTTTCCAGCGTCGGTGTCTTGCCATCGGCAAACAGGTTGCTAAGCAGCGTGAAGGACTTGGCCAGTGTATCGCGCTGCCGATCAAACAGGTTGCTATCGACGGTGGCCGGGCTGACGGTGCTGCCGGCGCCGCCGGGCTGGGCTTCCGGTGCGACAACCGCAACCTGATCGCCTTCCGGCCGGTTGAACGGCACCGACGCGCGCAGTGTGACCCTGCCATTGGCATCCTTCAGATCGACGCTGATGATATGCTGGCCGATGGAAAGCGGCATCTGGCCTTCGACCACGAAATGCCCCTTCTGGTCGACATCCGCCGAGCCGATCTGCTTGCCATCGGCATAGGCGGTCACGGTGCGGCCCTTCTGGGCGTTGCCTGCCACGAAAATCTTGTCGCCTTCAAGCTCGACCGCGGTAATCTGCAAATCGGCAGCGGACAGGGATGGGCTGGACGCAGACCCGGGGGATGTCATCGGTGTAGAAGGCGTGGCTGCGGCGACGCGGCCCTGCTTGTCGACGCCATTGATCTGTTCAGGAGCCTGTGGCTGGCTCTGATCCTTTGGCGAGACTTGATCCTGTTGCGGGCCACTGATCAGCCGGCTGGCTTCGCCGGGCTTGGTCACCATGGCCAGCACGTCACCGGATGGATCGGCCGGGACGGAAACCGTGGCTTGCTCCTCAGACCCGATGGTCTTGCCTTCCTTGGTCGTGGCTTTCAAATCCAGAGAATGATCGCCGGGCGACAGAGGCTTGTCGAGTACGATGGCGAAATCACCGTTTGGAGAGGCGGTGGCGCTGGCAATATTGCTGGAGCCGTCATGGACCTCGACCTTGGCACCCGGTGCCGCGCTGCCGGCGATCACAGTCGAGCCGTCTTTTTCAACGCGCAGCACATCAAAACGCGGCATGTCTGGATCGATAGCCACTTCCGGTTCACCGCGCATGGCCCGACCGATATTGGCGATCATGGCGGCGGCATCCTGCGGGGAGGCGGGCAGTTTGGCGATCAACTGCAAGGCATGGGCAGCCGAGGCCTTTGCCTTGGTGAGGCTGTCTACAAGGCCTGCTTCGATCCCGGCGGGAAGATCGGCATCCGATAGGGCTTTCAGGGCTGTCAATGCAGCAATACGGGCTGTGGCGTAAAGTTCGGGTGCCGGGGTTTTCTGATCGGCAAACAGATTTTCCAAAGCGGCCACCGATTGCTCTGCGGCCTTGGTCAGACGCTGCATCTTGGCGGCGGCCTGGCCATCGGGGGCAGGCGTGGGTGAGGAAGGCCCGGACGCTTCGGGCGCTGCCGCCTGTTCAGCCGGGGCAGCAGGTGTTTCTGCCGTCTTCTTTGTGCCGCCAATTTGCGGAAGCACGAAAAACACCATCAATACTGTCGCAATGGCAAGCACGCCGAGAGCCAGCCAACCGGCACGGTTTTTCATAGTCCAACGTCTCCGGGCGGATTATTCCGCCATATCCCTTGAAACTGATAGAGCGCCATGGCGTATGAATACCCCATGAAGGACGCCCAAAAGTTTTGTCCCCACTGCATGACCCAGCTCAAAACCGCAGACCGCTGCGGTACTACGGACTTGGCATTTCCATCGGATTTTCCAAAAATCGCGTCCCGCATTTTGGTCCGATCTCTTACATCCATAAGGATTTAAGAGTTTATGCAGTAACGTTTCCTTAATCGCCGCACAAGCGATGAACCCGGTTTGTTCATAGGCTTCCTGGAGTTTTCGTTAATTTTATTGACGTCAGCGGGCCGCGATGGCCATTCTAAACGTATGACAGAAAACCATTCTTCGATTCGATCCATCTGCGTTTATTGTGGCTCACGGCCCGGGCGTGATCCCGATTACATGGCTGCGGGCCGCACACTTGGCCACTCGATTGCCGCTCATGGCCTGCGCCTCGTCTATGGCGGCGGCACCAAGGGCATCATGGGTGCCGTTGCCAGCGGCGTGTTGGACGCGGGTGGCCAGGTGACGGGCATCATACCGGAATTCCTGGTCGATATGGAAGCTACACGTCATTCTCTCGGCCAGCTGAACGAATTGCTCATCACGCAGGACATGCATCAGCGCAAGCACAAGATGTTCGAGCGCGCCGATGCCTTCGTCACCTTGCCGGGCGGTATCGGTACGCTAGAGGAAATCGTCGAGATCATGACCTGGGGCCAGCTTGGCCGCCATGAAAAGCCGATGGTCTTTGCCAATGTCAACGGTTTCTGGGACCCGATGCTGGAGCTGATCACCCATATGCGCCAGGAGGGCTTCGTCCATACCGGCCATAAGGTGCAGCCGCTGGTGATTGACGAGATCGAGGCCATCGTGCCGAAAATCGTCGATCGCTGGGAAGAACTCGGTCGCATCTCCGGGGATGCCGAGGTGTTGTCAAAGCTCTGATCGGCGCCGTTTCAGCATCGGTAAGGTATAGATGACCAGTGCCACCCAAATCAGCGGGAAGGCAATGGCCTTGGCGGTGCTGAATTCCTCGCGAAACAGGAAGACGGCGATCAGGAAAATCATCGTCGGGGCGATATATTGCATGATGCCGATGGTGGAGAGACGCAGAAGTTTGGCGCCATTGGCGTAAAGGATCAGCGGCACGGCTGTGACCAACCCGCTTGAGGCCAGCAGCGTGGTATTGTTGAACATGCTGGCATCCGCCGCCCCCAGGAAATGCGACTGTCCGGTCACGCCGAGATAGATCAGGTAGGCCAGGGCAAACGGTGCAAGTAACAGCACTTCCAGCAGAAATCCCTGATTGGGGCCAATCGGCAGCGTCTTGCGGAAAAACGCATAGAAGCCCCAGGAAAAAGTAAGGCTGAGGGCGATCAGCGGCAGGCGTCCGGCATCGACCGTCAGGATGACGACGGCGACCACCACCAGCGCCAGCGCGGCCATTTGCGCCGGCTTCAGTTTTTCCTTGAGCAGCACGGCACCAAGTAGAATGGAAAACAGCGGATTGATGAAATAGCCAAGCGCGGTATCCAGCGCGTGGCCGGCACCGATGGCCCAGACATAAATGCCCCAATTGACGCTGATCAGGCAGGCCGTGATTGCCGCCATGCCAATCATTTTCGGATTGTGCAGTGCTCGCTTCAGGTCATCGGTGCGCCGCAGCACCAGAAGAACGAGACCGGCCACCGGAATGGACCACAGCACCCGATGGGCGATCACTTCCATGGGCGGAATATGCGCGACGGCCTTCATGTAAAGGGGCAGAAATCCCCAGAGCAGATAGGCCGAAAGCGCAAAAAGAAAGCCGCGCAGGCTGTCGCGGTTCTCAGTCACTGGCGCTGCAACCTCGGTCATGATGTTTCCGATCCCATTGCTGTTTTTCCTGCCGATACGCCTTCAGGGCGCAAACGGCAAATTCATTCCATTGAAGGATCGGTGAGTTTGGTGAATGTGACCATGTCAATGTTCGAAAACTTGAAAGCACATCCGGTGATTTTGGCTTATTCCGCAGCGATCCGTCCAGCCAGTTCGCGGTTTTTCATCAGCTTGTAGACGATAGCGTCCATCAGCGCCTGGAACGAGGCATCGATGATGTTTTCGGAGACACCCACCGTCCACCAGCGGGCGCCGCTGGCATCAGTCGATTCTATCAGCACGCGGGTGATGGCCTCGGTGCCACCGTTGAGGATACGGACCTTGAAATCAGCCAGTTCCAGATCCTTTATTTCGCTTTGGAATTTGCCGAGATCCTTGCGAAGGGCAATGTCAAGCGCGTTGACCGGGCCGTCACCTTCGGCGACCGACATCACCGTCTGCCCGTCGATCACCATTTTCACCACCGCTTCTGACACGGTTTTCAAGTTGCCATTGCTGTCGAAGCGGCGTTCGATCATCACCCGGAAGCTTTCGACGGCGAAAAATTCCGGCACGGTGCCGAGGGTGCGATGCGCCAAGAGCTCGAAACTGCCATCGGCGCCTTCATAGGCATAGCCTGTCGCTTCACGCTGCTTGACGATCTCGATCAGCCGGTCCAGCTTCGGATCGTCCTTGGCAACCGTGATGCCGCGGCGTTTCAACTCGTTGATGAAATTGGCCTTGCCGCCCTGATCGGAGACCATGACCTTGCGAAAATTGCCCACAAGGCCCGGCTCTACATGCTCATAGGTTTTCGGGTCCTTCAACAGCGCCGAGGCATGGATACCAGCCTTGGTGGCAAAGGCAGACGCCCCGACATAGGGAGCCTGATGGTTGGGAGAGCGGTTCAACAGCTCATCGAAGGCATGGGAGAGGCGGGTCAATTCCACCAGCTTTTCGAGATCAATGGCAGTCTCGAACCGGTCGGCATAGGTCTTCTTCAGACAGAGCGTCGGGATGATGGTGGTCAGATCGGCATTGCCGCAGCGCTCGCCAATGCCGTTCAGGGTGCCTTGAATCTGGCGCACACCGGCTTCCACGGCGGCCAGCGAATTGGCAACGGCCTGGCCGGTATCGTTATGAGCATGGATGCCAAGCGACGTGCCGGGAACGCCTGCCGCGATCAGGCTGGCAATGATCGTGCGGATTTCCGGCGGCTGGGTGCCGCCATTGGTGTCGCACAGCACCACCCAGCGCGCACCGGCCTCATAGGCGGTTTTGGCGCAGGCCACGGCATAGTCGGGATTGGCCTTGTAGCCATCAAAGAAATGCTCGCAATCCACCAGCGCTTCCTTGCCCGCAGCCACCACGGCCTTGACACTGTCGCGGATGGAGTCGAGGTTTTCCTCATTGGTGCAGCCAAGCGCCACTGTCACATGGTAATCCCAGCTTTTCGCCACAAGACAGATGGCATCGCTTTTCGATTGCAAAAGCTGGCTCAGGCCCGGATCGTTGGAGGCGGAAATTCCGGCGCGTTTGGTCATGCCAAACGCCGTGAAGCGGGCGCGGCTGGTGCGTTTTTTTGAGAAAAATGCCGTGTCGGTCGGATTGGCACCGGGATAGCCGCCTTCGACATAATCCAGCCCGAAATTATCCAGCATGGCGGCAATGGCAATCTTGTCTTCCACGGAAAAATCGATGCCGGGCGTCTGCTGACCATCGCGCAGGGTGGTGTCGAACAGGGTGATTTTTTCGCGGCTCATGAGTGCCTCCCAAAGGCAAATTCTTATGTGTTTTGGATTTTTCCGGCAAAACGGTCAGTGGCACGGATCAATTGGTCGAGAATACCCGGTTCGCTCATGGCATGGCCCGCAGCCTCGACAATGTGCAAATCGGCATCCGGCCAGAGCTTGGACAATTCCCATGCATAGCGCAGCGGGCAGGGCATGTCATAGCGCCCATGCACGATCACGCCCGGAATGCCTTTGAGCTTATGGGCATCGCGCAGCAATTGACCGTCTTCCATCCAGATCCGGTTCATGAAAAAATGGTTTTCCAGACGGGCAAAGGCGATGGCGTAATGGTCCTCGCCGAAATTTTCGATCTGTTGCAAATTGGGGATCAACGAAATCGTCGCGCCTTCCCACTGGCTCCAGGCGCGGGCGCAGGCGAGCTGCACTTCCTTGTCCTCTCCGGTCAGACGGCGATGATAGGCGGAAATCATGTCATG
Organism: Allorhizobium ampelinum S4; assembly: GCF_000016285.1. Taxonomy (NCBI): domain Bacteria; kingdom Pseudomonadati; phylum Pseudomonadota; class Alphaproteobacteria; order Hyphomicrobiales; family Rhizobiaceae; genus Gillisella; species Gillisella ampelina. The sequence continues at coordinate 1,242,266 of NC_011989.1, forward strand.
GCGCTCTTCAAGCGGAATGGGCGCGATGAAATGCTCCCAACGATCAGGATACATCTCGGAGACTCCGAACTGATAATACCAGTCCAGCTCCGCCTTGGTCAGCGTGTAGATGCCGCGCAGCACCAGTTCGCTGACCCGCTCGGGATAGGTCTGCGCATAGGCCAGCGCCAGCGTCGAACCCCAGGAGCCGCCAAATACCAGCCATTTTTCGACGCCGATCATGTCACGCAAGCGCTCGATATCGGCGACCAGATGCCAGGTGGTGTTGGCGTCCAGATGGGCATGCGGCGTGGATTTTCCACAGCCGCGTTGATCGAACAGGACTACATCATAAAGAGCGGGGTCGAACACCCGCCTCTGGTTGGGATTGATGCCGCCACCCGGTCCGCCGTGCAGAAACACCGCAGGCTTGGCACCCCTGGTGCCGACCCGCTCCCAATGGATGACGTGGCCATCGCCGACATCGAGAAAGCCGGTCTCGAAAGGTTCGATCTCAGGGTAGAGGGTGCGCAACTCAGTCATGGGGCGATCCCATATGGGTTGGCCACTCGCTCGTGTCATGGTCCGGGTGTTGGTGGGTGGCGCCTGCCACCTTCGCCAGCCAGTCGGCATTGGCTTCGCTGGCCTCGACCGGTAAGGTGTCGAGGGCTGCAAACCACGGCATTTTGCTGTCCAGATTGGCCTGTTCAACGGGCTTGACGCTGGCCGGATCATCCAGCGATCCGAGCGTTATGTTGATGAAATCCGCCTCGGGAATATCGAAAAACAGCGGTGTGCCGCAGGCGGCGCAAAAGCCGCGCCTTACCAGATCAGAGGACTGAAACCACTGCGGGGTGCCGCGTGTCAGCTGAAACAGGTCACGATTGACCGAGCCGAGCGGCAGGAAATAATTGCCCGACGCTTTCTGGCACATGCGACAATGACAGATATGCGGATTGCCAATCGGCGATTTTGCCGTGTAGCGCACCGCGCCACATTGGCAGCCGCCATGCAAGGTTTGACCTTTCATGCCTCATCCTCCACCGGCCAGACTTGGGTGTCGAAATCCGGGTGCTGCCAGGATTCGATGGAGTCGAAGAAGGCTTCGTATTCCGGGCTGGTATAGATCGGCGTTTCAAACAGCGTGTCGATCCATGGCAGGCGCTTGTGGTGATTGACCTGAATGGCAGGCTCAAAGGCGGCGGGATTGTCAAACGCACCGATGGCAATCTCAACTCCGGTGGGGTGTTGGTAGGTCAGCGGTGTGCCGCATTTTTCGCAAAAGCCACGCTTGACCTTGCTCGAAGAGCGAAACAATTTCGGCTGGCCACGTGTCCATGTCAGATGCGCCTGATCAGCGGAGACAAAAGCGCCAAAAAACCCACCGAATTGCTTTTGGCACATGCGGCAATGACAGATGGAAGGCCGCCCCAGCTTGGCCGCCTGAAACCGCACAGCACCACATTGGCAGCCGCCGGAAAAAATCTCGCTCATGGCTTTGCTCCGCTTTCGGTTGGCCAGGTTTCGGTGTCGTGGTCGGGGTGCTGGTAGGAGACGAGGCCGTCTAGGAACGGAAACTCATCAAGGTCTTCTTCTGTCGGATTGCCTGGCAATTCATGCAGGTGATCGACGAAGCCTATTTTCCCTTCTGTCCCGAACTGCTGCACCGGGGGCAGGATGGATGGATCATCGAAAGCGCCTGCCGCAACCGCCATGCCATCCGGGGCCTCATAGGTCAGCGGCGTGCCACAATCGCCACAAAAGCCGCGCGACACGACATTGCTGGAGCGGAACATCTTGCGCGCGCCCCGTGTCCACTGAAAATCGACCCCGCGCACCGAAACCAGCGGCGCATAATAGGCTCCGAACGCCTTCTGGCACATGCGGCAATGGCAGATGGATGAGTCTTTCAGAACGCCTCTGACGCGAAACCGGATGGCTCCGCATTGGCAACCGCCGGTGTGGATTGTCTCTGCCATGGCCTATTGTCCCTCATGTGCGGTTTCGAGCCAGTTTTCCAGTTTCAGCCCGGGTACGCGGGCAAATTCACGGGTATTGTTGGTGACCAGAACCATATCCAGCGACAGCGCGTGGGCGGCGATGAACAGGTCGGTTGCGCCGATAGGTGTTCCCTGTTTTTCCAAGGCGGTGCGAATCTCAGCATAATGACGGCCCGCCAAATCATCATAGGCAATGACAGCGATCCTTTCCAAGACCCCTTCAACCAGACGAGTAAGCCGCTCGGAGCCTTTGCGCTGTATGCCAAACAGGATTTCCGACAGAACAATTGAACTCAGGCAAATATCGTCACGGTTGAGGCCATGCATAACGTCTGCCGCCCTGCCCATAGGATTTCGCACCACATCAGAGATAATATTGGTGTCGAGCATGTAGCGCGCGGTTATCATAGATCGACTGGTCTCGGCGGTGGTTCAATCAGATCAAAATCGGGAAAATCCTCCTCGATAGGCGGCTGACTGCGCAGCCACTCGATCAGATTTTGCTTCTTGTCGTTGACAGGCTCAATAATGATCCGGTCGCCTTCCTTGCGCATGATCACTTCATCGCCCGGAAACTCGAATTCCACGGGGATGCGGACGGCGCGATTGCGACCGTTCTTGAACACCCGCACATGTCTTTCCTGCTCCATACTCATATTTGCCTCCATCGCTGGCATAGGCTTTAGCATATGCCAAGCGGGTGTCCTATGCAAGTCAACGCTTGACCTCTCACATGGTCATCAATCTTGGCTCGCGTGACAAACGGCCTCGATATTGTTGCCATCCAGATCAAACACAAAGGCCCCATAATAGTCTGGATGGTAATGCGGGCGCAGGCCGGGCGGGCCGTTGTCTTTTCCGCCGGCGGCAATTGCGGCGCTGTAAAACGCATCCACTTCCGCCCGGCTATTGGCCGTAAACGCAATGTGCTGATGATAGCCAGCGGGCGGCGTGCCTTCGTGCAGCCAATAGACGGGTCTGTCGCGTCCATAGCCGCCCATTTTCACGCCATTGGAATATTCCGGCGCCACCGTGTAGAGCAGCGACGCGCCAAGCGGAGCAAAGGCCGCGTCATAGAAAGCCTTTGCACGTTCAAAATCGGCAACCTTGATATTCATGTGATCGATCATTGATGTCGCTCCCATACCGTCGCAAAGACATGCCAAAACCGTTTTTGTGGCGTTTTGGCTTCGCCCCCCTCATCCGGCTGCCGCCACCTTCTCCCCGCAGGGGAGAAGAGAGCGAGAGCCGCAAGCCTTCTACCGCTTGACCTCCCACGTGGTCACGCGCTCGCCGGTGTCCTTATCCTTGCCGTCCTTGAGCTGAATGCCCTTTGCCAAAAGATCGTCGCGGATCTTGTCGGCCTCGGCAAAGTTCTTGGTCTTCAGCATTTCAAGGCGCATCTCGACAAGGGCGTCGATAGCGGCAGATAGATCATTGGTCTCGCCATTTTTTAGCTCTAGGCTAATTTCACCGTTTCTTTTAGCGTTGACCTGCACACCCCAAGACTCGATTTCCCCTTTGATTTTTTTCGCTTGCTTTTCGTCACCATTTGTAAGGGCAACGCGAAGCCGTTCAACGCGATCAAGGTCATCATGTCCTAGCAATTGGCCTTTTATGTTCGTGTCATGCAGATACACGCTATCGTAGAGGGCCCATTTTGAGAGGTCCAAAATACCAAGGAATTCCAAGGCCAAGAACATCTTTTCTGCTGCGTTGCTATCGCTTTTTGCGTTCTCTCTCAGCCCAAATAAAATTGAAAGCGCAAGCGGTGTATTAAGGTCGTCGCAGAGGGCTTTAATGAAATCGGCGTCTTGTTCTGTAGCCTTACCTAAAGATCTTTTGGCGTTGATTTGGCTTATGATCAAACCAGCATTGCAACTTGCAATAAAAGAAAAAATCTCATTTCTGGATTGCTGCAATTTGTCGAGTGTCCAGTCTATCGGCTGCCGGTAATGCGTCTTGAGCATGGCAAAACGAAAAACACCACCGTGCCATGGTCGGCCACCGAAGCTATCTGAACGAAGCAGTTGATCTATTGTAAGAAAATTGCCGTCCGACTTGGACATCTTGCGGCCTTCCACCTGCACGAAGCCATTGTGCATCCACACATTGGCCATCACGCTGGTGTCGTTGGCGCAGCAGGATTGGGCAATTTCGTTTTCGTGGTGGGGGAAAATCAGGTCCAGTCCGCCGCCGTGAATGTCGAAAACCTCGCCCAGATAGCGCTTCGACATTGCCGAGCATTCGATATGCCAGCCCGGACGGCCTCGGCCCCAGGGGCTTTCCCAGCCGGGTTCGTTATGGCTTGAGAGCTTCCATAGCACAAAGTCGCCGGGGTGCTTTTTATGGGCCTCGACAGCGATGCGTGCGCCTGCCTGTTGCTCATCCAGATTGCGCTTGGAAAGCTGGCCGTAAGCGGCCATGGACCGCGTGTCAAACAGCACTTCGCCCTCGGCCACATAGGCATGGCCCTTGGCAATCAGCGTCTTGATGATGTCAATCATCTGCTGGATATTGTCGGTGGCGCGCGGCTCGATGGTCGGCGGCAAGTTACCCAGTGCGGCCACATCGGCGTGGAACTGATCCGCCGTCTTTTGCGTCACCTTGGCAATCGCCTCATTCAGCGGCAGATCGGGAAAGTCCCGGAGCGCCCGCGCATTGATCTTGTCATCGACATCGGTGATGTTGCGGGCATAGGTGACGTGGTTTTCGCCATAGATGTGACGCAGCAGCCGGTAGAGCACATCAAACACAATCACGGGCCGGGCGTTGCCGATATGGGCAAAATCATAAACCGTTGGGCCGCAGACATACATGCGCACGTTTTTGGGGTCGATTGGGGTGAAATCAACCTTGCTGCGCGTCAGTGTGTTGTAAAGCTTGAGGCCCTCGGCCATGTCAGTCTCCCAGACGTGTATAAACCCGGCTGGACCGAAGCGTTTGTCATCTAGGACTTTTACAAGAGACGAAAACGGCCGGGCCAGCGAATGCGCTAGCGAATAATGATCCAGCAGATAATGCAGGTGCTCGTTTTCATGGCTGGCTTTATGACCCGGCCCCGGTTTTTGGTCAACGGATTTTTGCGCCTTCTGGTCGGTCTCTGCCGGTTTTTACGCAGTGGTGAAAATTTTTTGCTTTATCCCATCGACAAGCGCACGCTGCGGCCTTGATTTCGGGCCATTCACCCGTTTGAAGATGGGCGCGAACTGTTGTTTTACATGCCGCCGCTGAAGGATAAGCCTATGCCCGGACCTGTTTTTGCCCGCCTGTTTCAACGGTCTGCTTTAGGTCGGATGCTTGGCGCGGTCGCCATTTGCACCCTGTCGCCGGTTACTGTCTGGGCGGCGGAGCCGGCTGTTGCCACCCAATGGGGGTCGATGACCGCGCCGGAGGTTCCCTCAAATCTCTGCGCGACATTGACGGCTGGCCTGACGGCCAAGGACGGCTCCCTCGACCATGCCGATGCCGATGGCAAGGCTCCCCATCCAGACCAGATGCGCTTGCAGGCTGCCATTGACGGCTGCGCGGGCGGTGCCGTCAAGCTCGTCCCGGGGGCTGAGGGGCAGGATGCGTTTTTGAGCGGACCGCTGAACTTGAAGAGCGGCGTCATGCTGTGGATCGACAAGGGCGTGACGCTGTTTGCCTCCCGCGATCCCAAGGATTACGACAGCGGTGCTGGTGATTGCGGTACGGCCAACACCTCATCCGCCAAGACCTGCAAGCCGCTGATTGCGGCCAAGGACACCAACGGCGCTGGCATCGTCGGTGAGGGGCGCATCGATGGACGCGGCGGTTCGCTGCTGTTGTCCGGCGACAATGCCGGTAAGCGATCCTGGTGGGATGTGGCCTGGCAATCCAAGCAGGGGTTGATCCAGCATGTGTTCCGGCTGGTAGAAATTGATGGCGGCGAGAATTTCACCCTGCACCGGATTACGCTGTTGAACAGCCCGAATTTTCATGTGGTGAGCAATGGTGTGACGGGCCTGACCGCCTGGGGGATCAAGATCCTCAGCCCCAGTGCCGTCTATACCCGCCCAAATTACGCTTGCCCGCCGGAGACCACGCCTGACAAACTGACGCCCGCCACCTGTTTCACGCCTGATACGGTCAAAAATACCGATGGTTTCGACCCGGGTCAGTCCTCGAAAGTCGTGCTCGCCTACAGCGCGATCAGCACCGGCGACGATCATGTGGCGATCAAGGCGGGCGGCGACAAACCATCGACGCGCATGACTTTTGCCCATAACCGGTTCTATTACGGCCATGGGATGTCGATTGGCTCCGAGACCGATGCTGGCGTGGACGGTATCCATGTCTATGATCTGGTGATGGATGGCCATGATAGTCCCAACGGCAATGGCCTGCGGATAAAGTCGGACACCTCGCGCGGCGGCAAGGTCACCAATGTGCTGTATGAAGATGTCTGCATGCGCAATGTCGCCTTTCCCTTGGTGTTCGATACCCGCTACTCGGACAAAGCCGGCGATCGTATCCCGGATTTTTCCGGCATCACGGTGCGCAACCTGCGCTACATAGGCAGTACGACCGGCAGCGGCGGCCATGTGGTTCTGCGTGGCATCAAGGATGATGCGCATTACCAGCCGCTCGGCCTTTTCCTTGATACCATTCAGTTCGATGGGCCCCAGCCGCTCCTGGTCGGCTCAGCCGATCCGGCCGCAAAAGATCCGCCGCTCAATGCGCATGTCACGCTGGGGCCTGGTCCGGTCAGCTTTGCCGACCTTCTGAAGGCAGATCCAGCGCGCCGGGTGAAAACTGTCAATCTCGTGGATGCCAGTGAAGAAGATCCGGTTCCGCCGCTCGATTGCTCGTCGGCCTTCGTACCGTTCTCGAGCTTTTTGGATGGGTCGCCGTTTTGAGCGGATGGTGTCGTAAAGAGACATAAATGGCAAACGCTTGCCTGCAATGGTGGCAGCTGGTCACAGGGACTGTCCGAATAACGTCATAATCTTCCGGTTAAGACGGTGGGCACCTAGCATTTTACTTGCTCTGATGGACCGAGATTGTTAACTGCGCGAGGGGCTTAATTCAAAGGGATAAGAATGCAGTTTGAAGAAACGAAGCTGTCGGGTGTTTTCCTGATCACTCCAAAGCGGTTTGGGGACGCGCGGGGCTATTTCATGGAAACCTTCCGTGCCAGCCTGTTTGAAAGCGAAGTGGGATCTTTCACCTTCGTTCAGGACAACAAGTCGTTTTCGGCCGAGGTCGGCACGGTGCGCGGCCTGCATTTCCAGTTGAACCCGAGGGCGCAGGGCAAGCTCGTGTCTTGTGCGGCTGGCGCTTTGCTGGATGTCGCTGTCGATATTCGCCAGGGCTCGCCGACCTACGGCCAGATGGTCAAAGCCGAACTGACTGCCGAAAACGGCTGCCAGCTTTGGGTGCCGCCGGGTTTTGCCCATGGCTTCTGCACATTGCAGCCCAATACCGTGATCAGCTACAAGGTGACGGATTATTACAGCCCGGATCATGACCGGGGCCTGTTGTGGAACGATCCGGCTCTGGCGATCGACTGGCCGGTGACGGAGGACAATGCCATTCTGTCTGAGAAGGACAAGAAGCAGCCGAAACTGAGCGAGCTTGAGACGAATTTCGTCTATCGGCCTTAAGCATCTCTGCTTTTTACCTGTCAGCTCTATGAACGCTAGGGGATATCGAAAATCATGCGCGTACTTGTAACCGGCGGTGCCGGCTTTATCGGATCGGCCGTTGTTCGCCATCTGGTGCTTGAAAAAGGCTATGACGTCCTGAATGTCGATAAGCTGACCTATGCGGGTACCTTGACCTCGCTGAAATCGGTTGAGGCAAATCCGCTTTACCGGTTCCTTCAGGCCGATATCTGCGACGGCCAGGCGATTGCCTCGGCTTTTGCAAGCTTCAAGCCTGATCGTGTCATGCATCTGGCCGCCGAAAGCCATGTGGATCGCTCGATTACCGGTGCCAAGGATTTCGTCGAGACCAATGTGCTCGGCACGTTCACCATGCTGGAATGCGCCCGGGCCTATTGGCAGGGGCTGGAAGGTGCGAGCAAGGACGGTTTCCGCTTCCTGCATGTCTCGACCGACGAAGTCTATGGTTCGCTGGGCGATGAAGGTCTGTTTACCGAAACCACCCCTTATGATCCAAGCTCTCCTTATTCGGCCTCGAAAGCGGCTTCCGACCATCTCGCCAAGGCCTGGGCGCGCACCTACGGCCTGCCGGTGGTGGTGTCGAATTGCTCCAACAATTACGGCCCCTTCCATTTCCCGGAAAAGCTCATTCCGCTGATGATCATCAACGCGATGGAAGGCAAGCCTCTGCCGGTTTACGGTAATGGCGCCAATATCCGTGATTGGCTTTACGTCGAAGACCATGCCAGGGCGCTTGATATCATCGCCGAGCGTGGACAGATTGGCGAAACCTATAATGTCGGCGGACGCAATGAGCGACGCAATATCGACGTCGTCACCCGCGTCTGCGCGCTGATGGATGAATTGCATCCGTCGGGTACACCGCATGAGAAGCTGATCCAATATGTGACCGACCGCCCCGGCCACGACGCCCGTTATGCCATCGACGCGACGCGGCTGGAAACCGAACTCGGCTGGAAGGCTCAGGAAAATTTCGAGACCGGCATCGAGAAAACCGTGAAATGGTATCTCGAAAACCGCTGGTGGTGGGAGCCGTTGCGCCAGGGCTATGACGGTAGCCGTCTTGGCCTGCTGAAAGCCGCGAGCAAATGAGCGGCGTGAAGCGCTATCTGGTGACGGGCCTAGCCGGACAGGTCGTGCAGTCGCTGCTTGAGAAAGCCAGTGATCGCAAGGATATCGACCTTGTCGCCCTGGGTCGGCCACAGCTTGATCTGGCCGATCCCGCGACGATTGAAGCGGCTGTGTTGGCCGCGAAACCCGACCTGATTATTTCGGCTGCCGCTTATACCGCGGTCGACCAGGCCGAAACCGACGAGGCCACGGCCTTTACGGTCAATGGCGAAGGGCCGGGGGAATTGGCGCGGGTTGCCAAGGCGCTGGATATCCCGATCATCCATATCTCGACCGATTATGTCTTCGATGGCAGCAAGGCTTCGCCCTATAACGAGGCCGATCCGGTTGCGCCGCTTGGCGTCTATGGCCGCAGCAAGCTGGAAGGCGAGCGCCGGGTGGCGGCTGAAACCGATAACCACGCGATCCTGCGCACGGCCTGGGTCTATAGCCCGTTCGGCAAGAATTTTCTGCTGACCATGTTGCGGCTGGCTGAAACCCGCGATGAACTGGGCGTGGTGGCCGACCAGATCGGCAATCCGACCTCGGCGCTCGATATTGCCGATGCGGTGTTGAAGGTGGCTGATAACCTGCTGTCGTCCAAGGCCGCCGATCTGCGCGGCACGTTCCATATGACGGGAACGGGAGAGGCGAGCTGGGCGGAGTTTGCAAGGGAGATCTTCAGGCTGTCGGCTGAGCAAAACGACCCTTCGGCCAAAGTCAATCCAATCCCGGCCAGCGCCTACCCGACGCCCGCCAAACGGCCTGCGAATTCCCGGCTGGATTGCGCCAAACTGGCCAGAGTTCATGCTATCGATATCCCCGATTGGCGCGTATCGACGCAACTGGTCATCGACCGGTTACGCCGACCAGCCGCAGTTTAGAGTTTGTCTAGGGAAAACTGGTCGCCGGCTTTCCTCAAAAGACAACGAACACAAATGACGTGTCAGGAGTTTTATAAATGAAGGGTATCATTCTAGCCGGTGGCAGCGGCACCCGCCTGCATCCCATGACGCTAGTCACCTCCAAGCAGCTCATGCCTGTCTATGACAAGCCGATGATCTATTATCCGCTCTCGACGCTGATGCTGGCCGGGATTCGCGATATCCTGATCATTTCGACACCGAAGGATCTGCCGAATTTTCAAAGCCTGCTGGGCGATGGGTCGAAATGGGGGATTTCGTTGACCTATGCCGAGCAGCCGTCACCGGATGGCCTGGCGCAGGCCTATATTATCGGCGCGGATTTCGTCGGCTCTAATCCGTCTTGTTTGATCCTCGGCGACAATATTTTCTATGGCCATGGTGTCAACGACCTGTTCAGAAGTGCTGTGGCACGCAATGACGGGGCAACCGTATTTGCCTATCACGTCAATGATCCAGAACGCTATGGCGTTGTGGAATTCGACAAGGACATGAAGGCGATTTCGATCGAGGAAAAGCCGCCAACGCCGCGGTCGAGCTGGGCCGTGACCGGGCTTTACTTCTACGACAAGGATGTCGTGGATATCGCCGCAAACCTCAAGCCATCGGCGCGTGGCGAGCTGGAAATCACCGACGTCAACCGGGTCTATCTGGAACGCGGCCGGCTTAATGTCGAGAAAATGGGCCGTGGCTATGCGTGGCTGGATACCGGCACCCCCGACAGTCTGCTGGATGCCTCGGAATTCGTTGCCACGCTGGAACGCCGTCAGGGCTTCAAGATTTCCTGCCCGGAAGAGATCGCCTATCGGCTCGGTTTCATCGACGCTCAGCAGTTGGAGGCGCTCGGCCTGCAATATGGCAAGAGCGCTTATGGGCAATATCTGCTGAAAAAAGTGCTCTAACGCTTTTAAACCGGACGCGTATCTGCAATACAGCGCCACGCACCTGAGAGGGTGTGGCGCTGTAACAGTTTATATATGCTGCATAATTTTTTCCTCAAATCGACTTTGATTTAAGGTTTATGCGGTAAAACGCGGGCAGAGGTCTCGTTGCGGTCGGTGTTGGCGTTTCAAAAGTGAGGCCCGGTGAAATATTGTATCGGCTGTGGAGCGCATCCAATGGTCTTATCGGTGGTGTGATGCGTTGAAGACCAGTGTGCGTGATGGACAGGATTCGACCGAGCTGGCGCAGGTATGCGCCGCACAGGGTCCGGCTGCCCGCCGTCTGGCCGATAAGCCGGTGATGATTTCAGTCCATGATCCCGATGGCTGCCTTGGGCCTTCGCCGCGTCTCTTGCTTCATCGTCCCGGTCGGGTTCCAGCCATTCTCAAGCGTTCGCTTATCGTGAAAAACTCTGGCCGCTTCCTGGGATGGATGCCCGACGATCTGGACTCGATTGCCGTCGTCGCGACACCGGCAAAGGACCGGGTCAACGCAGTTCGGCAACCGACCGTCACGATCCGCACGCTGTCCATCGCCGAAGCTGTCCTGCGGGTGCTGATCCGCTGGCCCCATACCGCACGCACCTTGCTCCGCTTGCTGGCGGCGCGAAACGTCAAGGGTGCGACGTTCCGGTTCCTCCGGCATTTCGAGGCCTTATCGTCACCCCGCTATCAGGATTGGCTTCGGCTGCGCGATGAGGTGGACAGGCCACCAGCCATTTCTAGCAGCTCGGCGCCTCTCGTTTTGGTCAGTGTTATGGGAGCGGGTGAGCGGCGGTCCGTCACGCGCAAAAGCCTTGATCGGCAGACTTATCGGCAAGTTGAATTTGTCGATCTGGAAGACCTGGCCGGTGACCTGGCAAGCCGCGCGACAGAGAAGGATCTGTTCTGGCTGCTGGTGCCGGCCGGCGTCACCTTGTCGCCATTGGCGCTGCAATGGATGGCGGATTGCCTGATCTGTCACCCGCAGGCGGCGGGGGTTTATTGCGACGAGGACCAGACTACCCGCAAGGGTGAGCCAGCTGTGCCGTTGTTCAAACCAGCCTGGAACCTGCCCTTGGTGCAAACCGGCTGGCTGCCGATGGACTGCGTTCTCTTGCGTCCTGCCTGCCTACCGCAACCTGTCGATGTCACCAGTTTCGATGCGAACCAACTCGTCATCCAGGCAGCAGCAGCGGGGGACATTCTTCATCTGCCCCGCGTTCTGGCTCACCGATCCTCTCCGCGACCGGCTCTCACGCTATCGCGGCCCTTGCTGCGACCGGGCAGCTCTCGCCCGCCTGTCACCGTGATCATTCCAACCCGGGACCGGGCGGATCTTCTTTCAGCCTGTCTTGATGGCCTGCTGGGTCGCACCGATCATGGCGAATTGGATATTATCGTCATCGACAATGACAGCAAGGAGGATGCGACGCGCATACTTCTCGACAGGATCGAGGCGGAAGGCCATGTGCGGCGCTTGCCGATGCCCGGCACCTTCAATTTTTCCAGAGCCTGCAATCTCGGCGTCGATCAGGCCCGGCATGACCGGATTCTGCTGCTCAACAACGATGTCGAACCGCTGGAGCGCGACTGGCTGGGCGAGATGAATGCCGAGTTGGATGATCCCCAAGTCGGGGCTGTCGGTGCCCTGTTGCTCTATCCCGATGGTTTTGTCCAGCATGCCGGTGTCACGCTGGGGGCGGGGTCCATTGCCCGCCACAGTTTCCATTTTCATGATCCTGACGGTGGCGAGGATCATGGCCTGCTTGCGCAGCGCCGCCATGTTTCCGCCGTCACGGCGGCCTGCCTCTTGACCCGCAAAAGCCATTGGTTACAGGTGGGTGGCATGGACGAAGCGAATTTACCGGTCGCCTTCAACGATGTCGATTACTGCCTGAAGCTGCGCCGCGCTGGTCTCGATATCGTCTGGACGCCTCATGCACGCCTTGTTCATCGTGAATCCGTATCGCGTGGGCGGGACGATACCGTCGAAAAGCGGCTGCGCTTTGCCGGGGAGGAGAAGGTAATGTTCGAACGCTGGTCCGACGTGATCGACAACGATCCCTGCTACAATCCGAACTGCTCGCTGAGCGCTGGTGATTTCGTGCTGGAAGCGGCCCCGCGTGACCTGTCGGCAAGGAGTGGCCGTATCCGATGAAAAAACGGTGGTACTGGCCGGTTCTGGAGCAGGTTTTGCCGCGACCCCGGCTGCGGGACCAAGCGGATGGAAAGCCGCGCCGCCCAGTCAAGTCGGTTCTGGTCTTCGGTCGCGTTCCAAACCCCACGTTCGACTATTATCTGCCCGTCCGGTTGAGTGCAGAGGGCATGCCTCCCTATCAGGTTCACGATATCAGAAAGCTTGACGGGGGCGCACTCGACCCCGACGGCGCATTTGTGGTGATCTGTCGCTATGCGTCACGGCCCTTGCTGCGCTGGATCGAAACCCATGCTGACAAGCTCGCCGGTGTCGGTCTGCTGCTGGATGACGACATCAATGCCGTCATATCCAGCCGTGACGCCGATATCGCCTATAGCCTGTTCCTGTGGTTTAGGGCGCTTTATCCGCTGCGACGCCTGAACCGCCATCTCGACATTCTCTGGCTGTCCACACCGCAATTGTTCCAGGCGATTGGCGAACCGAAGGCCCGTATCCTGCCGCCAGCTCCTCCCATCAGCCTTTGGGAGCGCCGGTTACCTGCCGATGGGAGGGCGGATAGCGCCGCCAACCAGGACAAGGTGGTGGTTGCCTATCACGCCACGGGGGTGCATGTGGCGGAACATCACTTCCTGAAGCCGGTCATCCGGACCGTGCTGGAACAGCGCCCCCAGGCGGTGTTCGAAGTGTTTGCGGGCAAGAAGGCCCGCGCGATATGGAAAGACATGAACCGCGTAACGGTGAAGGCGCCAGTGTCCTGGCCACAATATCTGGTTTACGCGGGAAGGGCGCAGGTCGATATCATGCTGGTGCCTTTGGCGCCGTCTGAGGCCAATGACAGCCGGGCCTGCACCAAATTCATCGATGCCGCCCGGCTCGGTGCGGCAGGGCTGTTCTCAGAAGGCCTGGCCTATGGCGCCGAGGCTGATGATGCACAACCTCGATTGCCCTATGATCAGGCTGCCTGGATCGCAGAAATCATCCGCTTGATCGATAATCCCGCGGAAAGAGCCGAGGGAGCCGAGCGGATTCGTAACAAAGTGGCCCTGATGGGCACGACTTTCGAGCCGCTATTACCGTAAAAATCTATTTCAATATTTTTGAAGATCGCAGCCGTCCAGGCTGTCCGCAATCGCGGTCAGCTGTAGGGCGGATAATCGACGATCTTCTGTTCCCGGACGATAAACAGCTTGCCTGTTTCCGTCTGTTGCGGCCCGACCAGTGGCAACAGGGCTTTGGCGACTTCTGAGGGATGCGGCAATGTATCAGGGTCTTCGCCCGGCATGGCCTGGGCGCGCATCGCCGTGCGGGTGGCACCAGGGTCAATGGAAAGGACGCGGAGCGGTAGGCGCTGGTTTTCGGCAGCCCAGGTGCGGGCTAAGGCTTCAACCGCAGCCTTGGATGCGGAATAGGGGCCCCAGAAAGGCTTGCATTTATGCGGTGCGGCGGAGGACAGGATCAGGGCACGGCCCTGGTCGGATTTGGTGATCAGCGGATCGATCGAGCGGATCAGCCGCCAGGTGGCGGTGACATTGATGGTCATCACCTTTTCGAATACCTTGGCCTCGACATGGGCAACGGGCGAAATCGTCCCGAGCACGCCAGCATTGGCAACCAGAATATCCAGCTTGCCCCAGCGCTCGAAAATCGATCCGCCCAGCGCATCGATGGCGCCCATGTCGGCGAGATCGAACGGCACCAGGGTCGCGCTACCACCTGCCGAGGTAATGGCGTCATCAAGGTCTTCCAGACCCCCGACGGTGCGGGCGCAGGCAATCACATGCGCGCCTGCCTTTGCCAGTTCAAGGGCGGTGAAATAGCCGATGCCGCGTGACGCTCCGGTGACCAGCGCGATCCGTCCCTTGAGATCAACCGTCATGTCCGCTTCCCCCTCATAATCTCATGCAACGCCAAGAACCGGCCTCAGCCGTTGATAGACATAACCGACACCTTGCGGCCGCCCATTTTCTCGCCTTCCTTGTCCAGGAGACGGGTCGGGTAGTCGCCGGTGAAATAGTGATCGGTAAATTGCGGATTGGCGGCATTGCGGGCCTCGCCGCCTACGGCCATGTACAGCCCATCGATGGACAGGAAGGCAAGCGAATCGGCGCCGATAAATTTCGCCATGGCTTCGGCGCCCGCATATTGATTGGCGAGCAGCTTTTCGGCATCCGGCGTGTCGATGCCGTAGAAATCCGGATGGTAGATCATCGGGCTGGCAACACGGATATGCACTTCCTTGGCTCCGGCATCGCGGATCATCTGGACGATCTTCAGCGATGTCGTGCCGCGCACGATGGAATCGTCCACCAGGACAACTCGCTTACCCTCGATCATCGCCCGGTTGGCCGAATGCTTCAGCTTGACGCCGAAGGCGCGGATCTGCTGCGTCGGCTCGATAAAGGTGCGTCCGACATAGTGATTGCGGATGATGCCGTATTCGAACGGAATGCCGCTGGCCTGGGCATAGCCCAGTGCAGCCGGCGTGCCGCCATCTGGAACAGGCACCACGACATCGCCATCGCAAGGGGCTTCCTTCGCCAGGTTCATGCCCATGGCCTTGCGGGTCTGATAGACGTTGCGACCGCTGACGACCGAATCGGGGCGGGCGAAATAGACATATTCGAACAGGCAGGGACGCTCGGCCTGCGGGCGTGCTGGACGGCGGCTGTCGATGGTGATCGAGCCATCCGGCTGGATCTCGCAGATGATCACTTCGCCATTTTCAACATCACGGACGAATTTCGCGCCGATAATGTCGAGTGCGCAGGTTTCCGAACAAAAAATCGGCTTGCCGTCGAGATCGCCCATCACCAGAGGCCGGATGCCGATCGGGTCGCGGGCGGCGATCAGTTTGGTGCGGGTCATCGCCAGCATCGAATAACCACCTTCCATCTGCCTGATGGCATCGATGAAGCGGTCGGCGGTGGAGCTGTGACGGGAGCGGGCGATCAGATGCAGCACGACTTCGGTATCCGAGGTCGATTGACAGATGGCCCCGGTGGCAATGATCTGGCGGCGCAGCGTCAGGCCATTGGTGAAATTGCCGTTATGGGCAATGGCGATGCCGCCTTCCTCCAATTCGGCAAACAGTGGCTGCACATTGCGCAACGCCACTTCGCCAGTGGTGGAATAGCGGGTATGGCCGATGGCGGCGGAACCCGGCAATTTTGCCAGCGTCACTGGATTGGTATAGTGGTCGCCGACAAGGCCCATATGCTTTTCGGTGTGAAACTGCTTGCCGTCAAAGGAAACCAGTCCGGCTGCCTCCTGGCCACGATGCTGAAGCGCATGCAGTCCGAGAGCGGTCAGGGTTGCGGCATCCTGATGGCCCAGAATGCCGAACACGCCGCATTCTTCATGCAGCGTGTCGCCATCGAGGTCTTCAAGGAAAGTCGAGGAAATAGACTGTTTCATTGCAGCAAGCCTTTGCTCGATACATGCGCGCCGATACGGGGCACGGGTGACGAAATGCAGTAAGGAGCGCCGATTTCCATCACGGGTGGCGCTCATTCTTTGTCTCTGCTCAATCCCTGGGCTCAATCCCTGGCAGGGTCTGATGATCTTGAGCAATTCGGACAGGCCAGCTCTATATAAGCGCGCCTGCTATCAACGTCCAGAAGGCGGACGATATCAATTGGCTGGCGCGGGTGTCTGACCTGGTGTCTGGGCTGGCGCATCGTCTGCAGGCGCCTGGCCTTCAGCAGGTGCTGTCTGTTGTTTGCCGAGGATGCGGGCGCGCAGTTGCGGTTCGATATCGTCGGGCAGCACCGCTTCCAGCTTGACTACCAGCGCATCGAGGAACGGTTTCGACTTGGCGTTGTTGACCCAGTCCGGCCGCTGCTTGGCATCGATCAGCCAGTTCCAGAAGGCGACGGCCACAACCAGCAGCAGGATGCCGCGCGCCGCTCCGAACAGAAAGCCGAGGGTACGGTCCAATGCGCCGATCCGGCTGTCGATGATGAAGTCGGCAATGCGCGAGGTGATAAACGAGATCAGGATCAGGGCCAGCAGGAATACCCCGCCTGCAGAGGCGGCAACGGCGATCCGCTGGTCGTTGGTATAATTCTTCACATAGGGAAGAATGAAAGGATAAAGATAATAGGCCGCCGCAATGGCGCCCACCCAACTGGCAATCGACAGGATCTCGCGTGAAAAGCCGCGGATCATCGCCAGCACGGCTGAAAACAGCACGACACCGATGACAATACCGTCGAAAATCGTAATGGGCATTCCGTTCAACTCCAGGACTAGGCCGCGAAGGGGTCGCCAGGTTTCTTGATCTTTCCGGTCCGGCTGTTCCGGCGGCCTCTCCTTACACCACGATGTCACGCAGTGGAAGGATCAATCCTTGCCGAGTTTGTTACACAAATGTGACTTTACGCCAAAAATCCTTCCGAACGGCCTGTTCCTGGGAGCTACCTCACCGTCCCAGCGAGACATAGTGAGAAAATCCATTCTTCTGCGCTTCATTGGCATTGAACATATTGCGAAGATCGACCAGCACAGGAGACGCCATGACACTGGCGATTTCCTTGAAATTATAGGTCTTGAAGACCATCCAGTCGGTCAGGATGACCAGAACATCGGCGCCGGTCGCGGCTTCCTTGGCTGTCTTGGTCATTTCAACACCCGGCAACTGACTTGCCGCGTCATGTGGGCTTGACGGATCGAAAGCAGCAACCTTTGCGCCTTTCGCCTGCAAGGCAGGCAGCATCACCAGGCTGGTGCTTTCGCGCATATCGTCGGTCTGGCCTTTGAAGGTCACGCCCAATACGGCGATTTTCTTGCCCTCGACATCACCGCCCGCGGCCTCAATCACCTTGGTGACCATATCGGCCTTGCGCTGGTTGTTGGCATTGACCGCCGAAGACACGACGAGCGAGTCGATCCCGGCATCGGCAGCGGTTGCCAGCAACGCGCGGGTATCCTTGGGAAAGCAGGAGCCGCCCCAGCCAGGGCCGGTATTGAGAAAGGCCCGGCCGATCCGCTTGTCGAGACCGATGCCATGCGCCACATCCTCAACTGTGGCGCCGACGGCCTCGCATAGATTGGCCATTTCATTGATAAAGCTGATCTTGACCGCGAGAAAGGCATTGGCGGCATATTTGATCAGTTCAGCCGTCTCAATCCCGGTGCTGAAGAAAGGAACATTACCGTTTAGCAGCAGCGGCGCATAAATCCGTTCCATCACCTCGCCAGACTGAGGGGTATCGACGCCGACGACGATCCGGTCCGGCTCCAGAAAATCCTTGATGGCGGCGCCTTCGCGCAGAAATTCGGGATTGGACGCAACCGCGATCCGCACATCCGGGGCGGCATTGGCCTTGGCGATGTCAAACACCTGACGGTTGGTGCCAACCGGCACTGTCGATTTGGTGACGATGACCGTAAAGCCGGTGACGGCCTTGGCAATTTCGGCAGCGGCGGCAAACACATATTTCAGATCGGCCCGGTCCGAGCCCGCCTCGGTTGGTGTGCCGACGGCGATGAACACGGCATCGCGGTCCTTGACGCTTGCGGCAAGGTCGGTGGTGAAGGTGATGCGCCCGGCTGCCACATTGCGCTGAACCAGTTCATCCAAACCCGGCTCATAGATCGGCATCTTGCCTTGATGCAGCATTTCGATCTTGCGCGGGTCCTTATCGACGCAGATGACGTCATGGCCCAGCTCGGCAAAGCATGCACCGCTGACCAGGCCCACATAGCCGGTGCCTACCATGGTAATGCGAACGTTCATGAATTCTGCCGCTTTCCTGTCAAAGGGTGTGGGATGGGCGGGGGTGTGCGATGGGCCGGATTGCCCTGTGGTTCCTGTCAAACCATATCGACGATCTCTGGTTATATCGGCCTTAGTTGCGGTGGGCCTTGAACCAGTCCGCCGCGGTTTTCACGATCAGGTTGATATCGGTATAGCGCGGCGTCCAGCCCAAAAGGCTGCGGGCCTTGTCGCCGGAGGCGTAAAGAGCTGGCGCATCGCCAGCCCGCCTTGGCGCATATTTGATCGGCACCTGCGCGCCGACGGCCTCAGACACTGCTTCCAGCAAGTCCTTGACCGATGTACCCTTGCCGGTCGCAAGATTGAAGGCACCGCTTTCGCCGCCCTTTTGCAGGTAATCGATAGCCAGGACATGGGCATCGGCAAGATCGCAGACATGGATATAGTCGCGGACGGCAGTGCCATCAGGCGTATCGTAATCGGTGCCGAACACGTTGAACTCGGTCTGGCGCATGGCCGCCAGAACCGCCAACGGAATGGCATGGGTTTCCGGATCGTGACGTTCGCCAAGATCGCCTTCCGGATCGAGACCGGCGGCGTTGAAATAGCGCATGGCCACCCATTTCAACCCATAGGCATGGCCGTAATCCTTCAGCGCCTGCTCGATCACCAGCTTGGAAAATCCATAGGGATTGACCGGGCTCTGCGGAGCTTCCTCAACGATTGGCAGGCTTTTCACCTCGCCATAGGTGGCGCAGGTCGAGGAAAACACAATGGTGTCAACGCCATTGCGGCGCATGGCATCCAACAGGCAGACGGACCCATGGATGTTGTTATTGTAATACTTTGCCGGGTCCGTCACCGATTCACCAACAGCGGCGAAGGCTGCGAAATGCATCACGCATTCCGGCTGGTATTGGCTGAGAACGGCATCGAGCCGTGCGCCATCGGCAATGTCACCTTGTTCGAACGGTCCCCATTTGACCGAATCCGCGTGGCCGTGAACCAGGTTGTCATAGACCACAGGTGTGTAACCCGCCTTGGACAAGGCCTTGCAGGCGTGGCTTCCGATATAGCCGGCGCCGCCGACGACAAGGATATTCTTCATGACATGGTATCCAGATTGATGTTGGCAGCACTGGTGTTAATGGTGCGTCCCGTTTCCGCTGCGAAATACGGGATCGACCGCTTCAGTCCTTCGCGTAGCCGCACTTTCGGCTCCCAGCCCAGCAATTGCCCGGCAAGGGTGATGTCGGGGCGCCGCAGCAGCGGATCGTCCTTCGGCAACGGCCTGTCGACGATTACCGACCGGCTTCCGGTCATTTCCAAAATGATGTCAGCCAGTTCACGCACGGTAAATTCGCCGGGATCGCCAATATTGACCGGACCAGTGATCGAGGCATCAGAGCGCATCAGCCGGAAAAATCCCTCAATCAGGTCATCGACATAGCAGAAGGACCGGGTCTGCGTGCCGCCGCCATAAAGCTCAAGCGGCGCCTCTTCCAGGGCGCGAACGATGAAGTTGGAGACCACCCGTCCGTCCTGCGGGTCCATGTTTGGACCATAGGTATTGAAGATCCGCACCACCTTGATTTCAACGCCATGCTGGCGGTGATAATCGAAACACAGGGTTTCGGCGGCGCGCTTGCCTTCGTCATAGCAGGCCCGCGGCCCTATCGTATTGACCGCGCCACGGTAGCTTTCCGTCTGCGGATGAACCTGCGGATCGCCGTAGATCTCGCTGGTCGACGCCTGAAACACCCGTGCGCCGCAGGCGACAGCCAGGTCCAGCACGTTTTTCATGCCAAGCACATTGATCAGCATCGTGCCAACAGGATCGATCTGATATTGCGGCGGCGAGGCGGGGCAGGCGAGATTCCAGATCTCGTCGTAGACGCCTTGCGGCAAGGGATCGCGGACATCGGCTTTAATGAAGGACAGTTTGGGATTGGCCAGCAGAGGTTCGATATTTTTGCGCCGCCCGGTCTGAAGATTGTCCAGGCAGACCACATCGCAGCCTTCGTTAAGCAATCGTGCGCAGACGTGGGAACCGAGAAATCCAGCGCCGCCGGTCACCAATGCCGTCCGTGTCTTTCCCATAGCGTCCTCTTGCAGTCCGTTGCCGTTCATGTAGGGGAAGGGGTCCGGCCCTGTCAATTCCAGGCTACAAGCAATCAACCGTTATGAGCGACAAGGGTCGCAACCTGCCCGTTGCCGATGCCTTTGCGCCCGTTCTGTCAATCCTCATTGCCCTGCTGGCGTGATTTCAGTTTCGATCCGGCAATGCGCGCCACCAGATCCGGCAGGCTTTCAATTTCGCCCCATTTGCCGGTGCGCTTCGGCAGATCGACGGAGGAGGCGGGCAAAACGGCGGAGGAAAAGCCAAGCTTTTCGGCCTCCTTCAACCGCTGCGCCGTATGCGATACCGGTCGCACTGCACCCGAAAGGCTGATTTCGCCAAAATAAACGCAATCGGCAGGCAGGGCGACGCCAGCCAGCGATGAGACCAGCGCTGAGGCAATTGCCATGTCCGCGGCGGGTTCTGTGATTCGGTAGCCGCCTGCCACATTCAGATAGACATCGTGCTGGCCAAGCCTGACGCCGCAATGGGCCTCCAGTACGGCCAGAATCATCGCCAGGCGGCTGGAATCCCAGCCGACCACGGCCCTGCGCGGCGTGCCAAGTGCTGTCGCGGCCACGAGAGCCTGTACTTCGACCAGCACGGGCCGCGTGCCTTCCATGCCAGCAAACACCGCAGCGCCCGGCGCTTTTTCATTGCGCTCGCCCAGAAACAGTTCCGATGGATTGGCGACTTCGCGCAGCCCCCGGTCCGACATTTCGAACACGCCGATTTCGTCGGTGGGTCCGAAACGGTTCTTGACGGTGCGCAGGATGCGGTAATGGTGGCCCCGGTCGCCTTCGAAATACAGCACGGCATCGACCATGTGCTCGACGACGCGGGGACCGGCGATCTGGCCTTCCTTGGTGACGTGGCCGACCAGCACCATGGTGGCGCCAGTCTGCTTGGCGAAACGAATCATCGCCTGCACGCCGGTGCGCACCTGCGTGACCGTGCCGGGGGCCGAATCGGCGGTATCACTCCAGAGAGTCTGGATCGAATCGATGATGACAAGATCGGGCCGTTTGCCTTCGGAAATTGTCGCCAGAATGTCCTCGACATTGGTTTCTGCTGCCAGCAGCACATCGGTATCGGCGGCGTTCAGCCGCTGGGCGCGCAGCCGCACCTGAGCCACTGCTTCTTCGCCCGAGACATAGACGACCCGATGGCCCTGCCGCGACAAGGCGGCGGCGGCCTGCATTAGCAGGGTGGATTTACCGATGCCCGGATCGCCGCCGATCAGCACGGCGGAGCCGCGCACGAAACCGCCGCCGGTCGCCCGGTCCAGTTCCGACAGGCCCGTGGGAATGCGTGGTGCTTCCTCGATTTCGCCCGACAGCGAGGTCAGCGTTACCGCCCGGCCTTTCTTCGGCACCTTGCCGGGACCAGAGCCGATGCCACCCATCGGATCTTCCTCGACAATGGTGTTCCACTGTGCGCAACCATCGCATTTGCCAGCCCAGCGGCTGTGAACCGTGCCGCAGTTCTGGCAGATGAATTGGGTTTTGGCCTTGGCCATGCATTGCCTTTCATGCGAGCATCGTACCATCCCACCCACCACAATATGGATGGAGAAATAAGAACAAAGAGTGAATACGTGCTATCAACTAAGAGAAATGCCGGGCCTATGCAAGAGGGCTAACGACTTATTCAGCCTCCAGATAATGCCGTTCATAGCGCAGGCCGAGGCCGGTCAGCATTTCATAGCCGATCGTACCCGCCGCCCGGGCGACGTCATCGATAGGCATGTTCGGTCCGAACAGCTCGATATAATCGCCAGCGGCAATTGCTTTTTCCGGCACGTCACTGACGTCGAAGATCGTCATGTCCATGGTGATGCGGCCAACAACCGGCACCTGGTATCCGGCGATAGAGCCATAGGCGCC
Source organism: Allorhizobium ampelinum S4 (assembly GCF_000016285.1). NCBI lineage: Bacteria > Pseudomonadati > Pseudomonadota > Alphaproteobacteria > Hyphomicrobiales > Rhizobiaceae > Gillisella > Gillisella ampelina. The sequence goes on from NC_011989.1 coordinate 1,264,728, forward strand.
CGGCGATCCCGTATCGCGCAATGCCGTGCCGTGGCCTGAGAGATTGCGTAGGTAGCCATCGGCATAGCCGACGGAGGCAACGGCCAGACGGCTTTCTCTCGTCAACTGGCAGGTGGCACCGTAGCTGACGGTTTCTCCGTTCCTGGCTTGGCGGATCTGGAGAATGCGGGCCTCGGCCTTGACCACTGGGCGCATCGGGTTGGGCAGGCCCGTGACCGCCTCGCCACCGTAAAGCGCGATGCCGGGGCGGGTGAGGTCGAAATGGTAATCAGGGCCGAGTAAAGTTCCAGCAGAGGCTGAAAGGCTTGATTCAATGCCCTCGAAAGCCGCGCTAACCTGATGAAAAGCCTGCAATTGCTTCTGGTTCATCGGCGAGGATGGATCATCTGCGCAGGCGAGATGGCTCAAAATCAACACCGGCGAAAAGCTGGCCGGGCGCGAAACGTCCGTCGCCAGGAACAAGGCATCGTCCATGCTGAGGCCCAGCCGGTTGAAGCCGGTATCGACATGCAGGGCGCATGGATGATCGCCTTGGTCAGCCACGGTCCGCATCCAGAACGCCAGCTGTTCCTCACTGGCAATCACCGGCACCAGATCATGCTCGAAAAACAGCGGTTCCATTCCTTCCCAGATGCCTGACAGCACGAAAATCCGGGCGTCCGGCGCATAGGTGCGCAAGGTCGCGCCTTCCGATGGCAGCGCCACGAAAAAATCCCGCGCACCGGCATTGTAAAGCGTCTGGCCTGAATCCTCGATGCCGATGCCGTAGCCATCGGCTTTTACCACGGCACCCGCCCGCGCCTTGCCGGATCGCTTCGCCATATCGCGCCAATTGTCGGCCAGCGCTTGCAGGTCGATGGTGACGCGCAGCGGTGCGGTCAGGAACTCATCGGAGGGGGGAATGGAAAAGGAAGAAGCAGACATGAAACAGCTTTTCGCAAAGGAACGATGACCGGACCCTATCACTTTTCTTCAAGACTGGAATGATGCGGCGATGGTATTGTCGGGCCATGCACATGCTTTCATCTCGTCCTGCTATTTCATCTCAACCTCTCATTCGTGAGCAGACCCGCTTCTGGCGAGATGCTCGGTTTGGCGGCATGAAATGTATGAGTGCGACCTTTATCACCCATCGGTTTTCCCCGCATGCCCATGAGCATTTTGGCATCGGTGCCATGGAGACGGGGCAGAAAATCGCCACGATCAGGGGATGCAGACAAGTCTGCGGACCGGGCGATCTATACCTGATCAATCCGGAGGAGATCCACGATGGCAGTCCTGCGGGTGGGGTCTATCGATATCGGATGATCTATCCGTCGGTCGCCATGGTGTGCGACGTTCTGCAAGAGACCAGCAAGAGACCGTCGTGGGAAACGCCGTCCTTTCGCCAGCAGATCGTCACGGATCCGGCCTTGGCGCAGGCCTTTAACCGGATGCACAGGCAAATAGAGCAGGCAGATGGAATGCTCGGTGCCGAAGAGGGGATGCTGGACATGCTCACCGCTCTTTTCACCCGCCATGGCGCTGTTGCGCCTGCCTCCTCTGCCGCTCGCCCCGACACGGCGATGGCGAGGGTGCGAGACTATCTCCATGCGAATTTTGCTGAGGATATCGGCCTTGACCATCTGGCGGGGCTGGTCGGATTCAGCCGTGCGCATTTGATCCGCAGCTTTCGCGCCACCTATCATATTACGCCCCACGCCTATCTGACACTTCGGCGTATTCGAGAAGCGGAGTCCATGCTGGCCAAGGACGCTGCGCCTGCCGACGTCGCCTTTGCCTGCGGCTTTGCCGATCAGGCGCATTTTACCCGCAATTTCAAGGCGCGGATGGGCATGACCCCGGCGCAATTTCGCCGGGGATAGGCTGAGGGGATCAATGCCCGACCGGTGCCGCGCCGAACCGGCGTTCCAGATATTTGGAGTAGCGCGACAGTGGGTAGCAGATGGCGAAATAGAACAGCGCGACCAATCCATAAACGGTGAAGGGTTGGAAGGTTGCGTTGGTGACGATGGTTCCGGCCTTCGACAACTCGACAAAGCCGATGATCGAGGTCAGGGCCGTGCCTTTGACCACCTGAACCGAAAAACCGGCGGTCGGGGCAATGGCGATCCGCATGGCCTGCGGCAGGATGATCAGCCGCATCTGCTGGCGATAGGTGAGGGCCAGGCTGGTGCCGGCTTCCCACTGGCCTTTTGGCACGGCTTCGACGCAGCCGCGCCAGATTTCAGTCAGGAAAGCGGCGGTCCAGCAAGTCAGTGCCACACCGGCAGCGAGCCAGGCGGGAACGTCGATGCCGAACAGGCCGAGACCGAAAAACGCGATGAACAACTGCATCAACAGCGGCGTGCCTTGGAAAAACTCGATGAAGCCGCGCGCGAAGATCCGGGACATGCGCTGTTTGGCAATCCGCAGCATCAGCAGCGCCAATCCAAGCGCTCCGCCACAGATGAAGGAAACCAGGGAAAGAACCAGGGTCCAGCGGACTGCCAGCAGCAGATTGCGAGCGATATCCCAGAGGGTGAACTCAATCATCGTGTCGCCCCTTTCGGGAAGATCTGCCTACCGAGCAGCGCCAGCAATTGTCGAAGGCCGATGGCCAGCAACAGATAGAGAGCAGTGGAGATCATGTAGGCTTCAAATGCGCGGAAGGTGCGCGACTGGATGAAATTGGCGGCAAAGGTCAGGTCCTCAGTGGCAATCTGCGACACCACGGCGGAACCGAGCATGACGATGACCAATTGAGACGATAGCGCCGGCCAGATTCGTTGCAGAGCCGGAACCAGAATGATCAGCCGGAAGGTTTGCAGCGGGCGAAGCGCCAGCGCAGTCCCGGCCTCGAACTGGCCTTTTGGGGTTGCCTCGATCCCGGCTCGGATGATCTCGCAGCTATAGGCGCCGAGATTGATGATCATCGCCAGATTGGCGGCTTCCATCTCGGAGAGCTTCAGCCCGGTGGAGGGCAGGCCGAAAAAGATGAAGAACAGCTGGATCAGGAAGGGCGTATTGCGGATCAGTTCCACATAGGCGGCAACTGGTGGCTTGATCCATTTCGGTCCCAAGGCCCGCGCCCAGGCGCAGGCGATGCCGAAGGCAATGCCGACCACGCCACCGACCAGTGTCAGTTCGACCGTCACCCCGACCCCTTTGAGGATGATCGGGTAATATTCGCCAAACCAGCTGAAATCGAAAATATAATGCATGATGAAACCTGCTGGCAAAGCGAACTTATGCGGCTTTGCTGCCGTATCTGGCCTGCACAATCACCTCAGCCACACGGCTGCGGTGATTGTGCTGAAATGGTTATACCGTCCGATCAAAGATTACAGATCGGCAGGAAGCGGTGCGCCCAGCCATTTTTCGGAAATCTTGCTCAGCGAGCCATCGGCCTTGGCCTCGGCGATAATCGCATTGATCTTTTCCGCCAGCGCCGGTTCGTTCTTGTTGAAGCCGATGAAGCAGGGCGAGTTCTTGATCAGGAACTTTGGCTCCGGACGCTTCGGCGGGTTTTTGGCGAGGATCGCAGCAGCGACGACATTGCCGGTGGCAACCGCATCGACCTGACCGGAGAGGAAGGCGGAAATCGTGCCGTTATTGTCCTCGTAGCGCTTGATGACAGCGTCGGACGGCGCAACCTTGGTCAGTTCCAGATCCTCGACCGCGCCACGGGTAACGCCGACCGACTTGCCCGACAGATCGGCGGCGGACTTGATGGCGGTATCTGCGGGCGCAAACACGCCATTATAGAAAGGCGCATAGGCGGTGGAGAAGTCCACGACCTTTTCACGGTCTGGATTCTTGCCGAGGCTTGAAATGACCAGATCAACCTTGTTGGTCTGCAAATAGGGAATGCGGTTGGCGCTGGTGACCGGCACCAGTTCCAGCTTGACGCCCAATTTCTTGGCAATCAGCGCTGCGGTATCGATGTCATATCCGACGGGCTGCATGTCGGTGCCGACGCTGCCGAATGGCGGAAAGTCCTGCGGCACCGCCACTTTCAGCGTACCCCGCTTGGTAATGTCGCCCAGCGCATCGGCATGGGCCGGCAGGACGGCGGCAAAGGTGGCAAGGGAAAGGCCAAGGGCAAGCAGGGTACGACGATGCATAGGATGCTCCGGATTGATATGATGCACAACTTGAAGCAATTGCTATGCCACTATGCAAAAAGCCGCCTGGAAAAGGCGGCCCTTGGTTCTGTCTGGATTGACGGTGTGCATTTGCGCAAAGTTTAAGCAAGCTACGCGCAAAGCATGGTCAGGTCTCCTCGTACGGCGTGAAGCTCGGATCGGCCAGATCGGCAAAGCGGGTAAACTGCGCCTGGAAGGCCAGTTTGACGGTGCCGGTTGGTCCGTGACGCTGCTTGGCGATGATCACGTCCGCCGTGCCGCGCACCTTCTCCATCTGGGCTTCCCATTCGGGATATTTTGGGTCGGCCATATCGCGGGGTTCGAGGTTCTGCACATAATATTCCTCACGGAACACGAACATCACCACGTCGGCGTCCTGCTCGATCGAACCTGATTCACGAAGGTCGGAGAGCTGAGGACGCTTGTCGTCGCGGCTTTCCACCTGACGCGACAGCTGCGACAGCGCGACGATTGGCACGTTCAACTCCTTGCCAAGTGCTTTCAAACCCGTGGTGATCTGGGTGATTTCCTGGACGCGGTTTTCCCCTGACTTGCCCGAGCCAGTCATCAGCTGAATATAGTCCACGACAAGACAATCGAGGCCACGCTGGCGCTTCAGGCGGCGGGCCCGAGCGGAAAGCTGGGCGATGGAAATACCACCGGTCTGGTCGATGAACAGCGGTACTTTCTGCATGGTTTGGGAAAAGCCAACCAGCTTCTCAAAATCCTGCTCGGTAATATCACCACGGCGGATTTTCGAAGACGACACTTCGGTCTGCTCCGACATGATACGGGTGGCGAGCTGCTCGGACGACATTTCGAGCGAATAGAAGCCGACCACGCCGCCATTCTTGGCTTTGAACGAACCGTCCGGCTGCACTTCCGGCTCATAGGATGCGGCGATGTTCCAGGCGATATTGGTGGCAAGCGAGGTCTTACCCATGCCGGGACGTCCGGCCAGCACGATCAAGTCAGAGCGCTGCAAACCGCCCATTTTGCTGTCAAGCGAATGGATGCCGGTGGAAATGCCGGACAAATGACCATCGCGCTCAAACGCGGCACCGGCCATATCGACGGCCTGGGCCACTGCATCGTTGAAGGACTGGAAACCGCCGTCATAGCGACCGTTTTCGGCCAGATCGAACAGACGGCGCTCGGTATCTTCGATCTGCGCCTGCGGCGGCATGTCGAGCGGTGCGTCGAAGGCGATATTGACCATGTCTTCGCCGATGGTGATCAGCGCGCGCCGTAGGGCCAGATCGTAGATCGCCCGGCCATAGTCTTCGGCATTGATGATCGACACGGCTTCCGACGCCAGCCGCGCCAGATATTGGGCAATAGTGAAATCGCCGATCTTCTGGTCTGAGGGGAGGAAGGTCTTGATCGTCACCGGATTGGCGGTCTTGCCCATGCGGATAATGTCGGAGGCGACCTCGTAGATCTTCCGGTGCAGGCCCTCATGAAAATGCGGGGGTTTGAGAAAATCCGAGACACGATAATAGGCATCGTTATTGACCAGAATGGCGCCAAGCAAAGCCTGTTCGGCCTCGATATTGTTCGGGGCTTCCCGGTAATGGGGCTCTGCCGGCTGGGCAGGATTTAACCTGCGCGCAACATCGTTCATGGGCTTTATCCGTTCTCTCTCGCTGGAAGCTGCATTCCTATCGATCCTGTGGGGCGGTTAAAGGGCGGATTGCGATAAACACAGTAGTTCACAGGCCTGATGCGCCAGGGCAGAAAAAAACACGCTGACCCCGCTTTTTCCATTGACTGTGGCATGGCGCGACTCAGTTCTTTAGGTGCCTATTTTAACCCGATCCGCACAAAAAAACGCCCGGAAAATCCGGGCGTCTCTTCAATCGATAATGACGAATATCTTATTCGTCGTCGCCGTCGCGGTCGGCATCCGGATCGAAGAAGTCTTCCGGACGCAGCGCGTCTTCGTCCACGCCGTAGATGGCGTCGGCGGAGGTGAGGCTTTCGCCCTTTGCCTGACGCTCGGCTTCTTCAGCGGAACGGGCAACGTTGATTTCGATAGCGATTTCAACTTCGGCATGCAGGTGCATGGTAACGTTATGCAGGCCGATGGTCTTGATCGGGTTGTTCAGCTCGACCTGATTGCGCGAAACGGTAAAGCCTTCGGCAGCCAGAGCTTCGATGATGTCGCGAGCCGCAACCGAACCGTAGAGCTGGCCGGTTTCGCCAGCCGAACGGACGACGATGAACGACTTGCCGTTCAGAACGTCAGCAACGGTCTGGGCTTCGGACTTGCGCTCCAGGTTGCGGGCTTCGAGCGTGGAACGCTCGGCGTCGAAACGGGCCTTGTTGGCGGCATTGGCGCGCAGCGCCTTGCCGGTTGGCAGCAGGTAGTTACGGGCAAAGCCGTCACGAACCTTGACCACTTCGCCCATCTGGCCAAGCTTGGCGATGCGCTCGAGAAGAATGACTTGCATGCTATTTTCCTTTCAATTCAAGTTGGGCAATTCAAGTTGGACAATTCAAGTTTGTAAGCTCATGTTTCGGGTTTGTTATCGTCATCGGACTTGCTGTCCGTACCGGACTTGCCGTCTACCCTCGGTGGGGTGAGGGCAACGGTCCGCCGTGTGTCGATAAGGCCGAGAATGACGATGAAGAAGGCCGGAAAGGCGAGGAGAGACGCCATATAGGTGAGGATCAGCGCCGGGATGCGCCATTCCTTGCCACGGGTGCGTTGATGCAGCGATGCGAAGCCGCCGAGCAGAAAGCCTGCCCCAAACGTGCCGCAGACCGTTGCGCCGATCAGGGCCGGTACGCCGCCGATAAAGCAGGCGACGATGCCAGCCAGGAAGATGAACGGCGCATTGCGGTTCATGCGCAGCGCCGAGGGAATATCCTCGCGCGGACGCAACGCATTGCCTGATGCCGCCACAATCCGGCTTGCCAGATAGTAAGCGGCAAACAGCATGATGACCCACATGCCGCCCTGCACGATCGGCAAGGTCAGCAGCATGGTGGACTTGATTCCGGCGGTGCTGCCCATGGTGGCGGCAACGGTCGGATCGCGTGCAGCCAATGATTCCATCAGCGCATCGATCATGTTGCTGACCAGTTCAGCATCATAGCCGATCATCACGCCGAGGAAGATGACGCCGATGCAGACCAACCCGCAGAGATGCATGAGGATATCCGACAAGGGATACCAGGCGAGCAGCTTGTCCGGGCCGCCGATTTCAGACGCCGGGCGGGCGAGATTGGCAAGGTGGCTGATCCAGCCGGCAGGCAGCAGGGTAAACACCGCCATGGCGCAGGCAAACAGTGGCGAGACGGCCAGCGCGCCAGCAAAGGCGGCGGTGACGATGGCGACGATGGCAGGGACATTGCCCCAGCGCAGGCCGACAATCATCACGGGCAGGGCGGATGCCGCATAGAAAACAGACGAAAAAGACGGTTGTGCATTGGCCGCCAGCACCAGAAAGATGGCGGTCACGCCGGCGAGAAAGCCGGTCAGCAGCAATTTTCCGTCCAATTGTTTCACGTCGCTGTCCTGCGCCTGGCAGTTAGAGGGCGATACCGTCAAGCGGCCTGCACCTCAACATGGGATTTATCCGTTCCGATCCACGCCCATCGCGGAAGGGAGACGGCTCCCGAAAACGGGAGCCGCAAAGTCACGTCAGCTTAGATTAAGCAACAACGTAAGGCAGCAGGCCGAGGAAGCGGGCGCGCTTGATGGCCTTGGCCAGCTCGCGCTGCTTCTTCTGCGAAACAGCCGTGATCCGCGAAGGAACGATCTTGCCGCGCTCGGAAATGTAGCGCTGCAGCAGACGCACGTCCTTGTAGTCGATCTTCGGAGCGTTGGCGCCGGAGAAGGGGCAGGTCTTGCGACGGCGATGGAACGGACGACGAACCGTGGAAGAGGAAACTTCAGCCATAGTCAAATCTCCTTATGCGCGATCTTCGCGCGGACGGCGCGGACGATCACCAAAGCTTTCACGGCCACCTTCACGGGGACCACGATCACCACGATCACCGCGGTCGCCACGATCCGGACGGTCGCCATCGCGGCGCGGACGGTCGTCGCGGTCGCGCTTCTGCATCATGGCAGACGGGCCTTCTTCGTGGGCTTCAACGGCGATGGTCATGTAACGAAGAACGTCTTCGTTGATGCGCATCTGACGCTCGACTTCGTGCACGGCAGCAGCCGGAGCATCGATGTCCATCAGAGCGTAGTGAGCCTTGCGGTTCTTGTTGATGCGGTAGGTCAGGGACTTCAGGCCCCAGTTTTCTACGCGCCCGACTTTGCCGCCATTTGCTTCGATAACACCCTTGTACTGTTCTACGAGGGCATCAACCTGCTGTGCGGACATATCCTGCCGGGCAAGGAATACATGTTCATAAAGAGCCATGATAGCTTTGCCTTTCTTGCTGTGATCATCACCCGGATTGGCGCTAAGCCTCAACGACTGCTCCTGATCGGGCAAGGCCCGGGGCAAGAAAAGCGTTGTACGAGACGGTCGAGAGCGGAGACACGGGAGGCCGAAACGCTTTTCGTTTCTGACGGCAAAACAAGTCTGCCGGCCCTCCGTTCAGCCACCAGCCAAAAGACCGGGTGTTGCGAACAGCGGGCTTATAGCTGGTTTCAGCCGGAAAGCAAGCAAAAAGCTGGGGAAACGTACCGGTTGTGCGCCGAGGCATTCTTATGTGGGAGACCTTAACGCAGCCGATCCTTGACGGCGGCCTTGATTTCATCCGGCACCAGGCTTTCAGGCACTTCCACGGATTGGTCGCCGAAACGTGACGGCCAGACGATTCGATAGCGAAATCCATCCGCCACGGCTGCTGTTTGAGGCACCGAATGCCGGAAAAACTCTTCGATCAGCTGTTTTTCGGCCGCGCTCAGTTTTTCGACGGCGCAGACTCCATCGCTGCGCAGTGCCGATATTGCTCCGCCGAAGCCAGCAAAGCCGCCCATTTTTTCAAGAATGAGTTCATCCATACGTTCTTGACCTTTACGGCCCTGATCGATGCCGCCGTGATCCTGGCAAACGCATCAGACCGAAGCACTTTGCAGACCCACTTCGCTCCAGGCGGTGTCGAGCACCTCTGCGAGCGATCCATCTCCTGGATAAAGCCTGGCAGCTCCGGCCCGGGTCGCATCGGCAAATTCCGCCATGGTCATGTCCGGGTTGCTGCCATTCTTTGTGAGTGCATCATACCATATCTGTCCGGCCTTGTCCCAGCTTTTGCCGCCGATGCGGGTGGCGGCTAGATAAAAGGCGCGGTTGGCGATGCCGCTGCTCTCATGTGGGTCCATGCCATCGCGGTAATCGCTGAAATGGCTGATCTGCTCGGCCATGCAATGGGATGCTTCAGGATTGGCCATGTCGCGCAGGCAGGTATATTTCTGCCGGGCCGTCGGGCCGAGAATGTCATTGCCGATCAGCCAGTCGGCCTCATCGGCATTCTGATCTTTCGTCCATTGCTTGAACATGCTGCCGAACACATCCGAGAGACTTTCATTCAGCCCACCCGGCTGGTTTTCATAGTCGAGGCCCAGGGTATATTGGGTGATGCCATGGGTCAGTTCATGGCCGACCACATCGGCGCTCTCACAAAACGGGGTGAAAATCTCCCCGTCGCCATCGCCATAGGCCATTTGCGAGCCGTTCCAGAAGGCGTTGTTGTAATCCCTGCCGTAATGCACAGACGACAGGATCGTCATGCCATTGCCGTCGATGGAGTTACGCTTGAAGACGCTGCTGTAGAATTGCTCCACCCCGGTCGTTGTATCGAATGTGGTCTTCACCTGGGCATCCGTTGAAGAGCCGGGATTGGCGATCTGTACGCCGGGAAGGGTCATGCCGTTATTGCAGGTATAGACCGGGATATCAGGTGCCTGGGCCACGGTCACGGAAAACGCCCGGAAAGGCCGTTTGGCGATGGTCAGCTGGCGGGCGCTGTCGCGAAACTGGCGCAGTTGATGGTCGTGATGCATGGTTTCCTGTAACCGCTCGCGCACGGCGGCTGGAAAATCCTGGTCACGGGATAGGGCAATCAGCACTTTTTCGGGAATGATTTGGCAATAGCGGCACATGGCAACCTCCATGATTGATCAGATTTCCACCGAGGGGAGTATAAAGTGTCGTTAAAATTTATTCGTGAAAACGATCAAGGCACCAGCAGGTTCCATGCCTCGCAGACAAAGTTGCATACGAGCCAAGAACATCATGCGGTTTTGGGAGAAGCGATCAGGCTGATTTGATCTGGAGGGTCAGGTGGCCATCCTGATTGGCAAATGCAAAGCTTGGGGTTGAGCCTTTGGCCGCCGCGCCATCAAAGGTCACGGTCATCTTGTCGGACGACCCTGCAAAGGTCAGGATCAGGCTATTGGTGCCAGTGGTGACAGTGATATCGCCCTGCTGAAATCCACCCAGTTGAAGAGAGAGTGGCCCATCCGTGGTGATGGTGTCCTGACCGTCGCCAGCGGCAAAGGCATATTCGGCCACGCTATTGCTGCCGGGTTTTTGGTGGATGGTCACCGTATCATTGCCGGTGCCGCCGGAGGCGAAAATGCGACTGCCTTCGAGATACATCGTATCGTCGCCAGCCCCGCCATCGATATTGGCAAGCGTGTCGCCGGAGGCTTTGATCGTGTCGTTCCCGTCGCCGCCCGTTACCGCCATGATCAGCGATCCGGTTAACTGGATGTCGTCATCACCGGCTCCGCCGTCGATCTCCGAGAGCAGGGCGGCGCTGGCCTTCAAACTGTCCTTGCCGTCGCCAAGCGCAATTCCTGCCATGGCGGCACTTTTGGCCACCAGGCTGTCATCGCCATTGCCGGTCTCGACCTGATAGACGCCACGACCGGTAAAAGTCAGACTGTCATTGCCTTCCGTGCCGGTGACGCTGGTAATATAGCCAAGGCTTTCGCTGACATCGGCCTGGTCCGCGATGCCGCCATCGCCAATGCTGAGAATTTCAATGATGCGGGCCAATGCCCTTTGCCCGGCGCTGTCGGAGACTGTGCCGCGATCAGATTGGTTATGGCCGGTATTTGTCGTTGCTGTGGGTTTGGCCGGGCTGCTGCCGGAAAACAGCTGGCTTGCATAGGCCACGGCATTGGGGTCGCGATAGAAACTGTTGATCGTGCTCATTTGCGCTCTCCGTGCCCGGTGCGAGCCACAAGATAAGAGCACACTTATATATAAAGATACGTAAAGCCACTCCTGCCTGCAAATGCGGTGAGCAAACGGTTAACGAAAAAAGGGGCAGGATATCTCCCACCCCTATGTGTATTCTTGGCTTTGCTCGCCAAAAAACGGTCAGATCGGCATGGGATATTGCCGATAGATCGCGGCAATGCCCTTCATCACCTCGTCGGACAGGGTGACGTCGGCAGCACCGATATTGGTTTTCAGCTGCTCCATGCTGGTCGCGCCAATAATGACCGAGGCCATGAATGGACGGGTCAGGCAGAAGGCCAGCGCCATTTGCGACGGGTCGAGGCCATGCTGTTTCGCCAGTTCCAGATAGGCGCGGGTGGCGGGTTCCTGATGGGCTGTCAGACGGCCACCGATATCGCCGTTGATTGAGCCGCGCGATCCGGCGGGCTTGGCGCCATCAAGATATTTGCCGCTCAGGATGCCGCCAGCCAGCGGCGAATAGGAGAGAAGCCCGACCTGTTCGTGGTGGGACAGTTCTGCCATGTCGAGATCGTGCGGACGGTAAAGCAGGTTATATTCGTTCTGCACGCTGGCAACGCGAGGAAGGCCTTTTTCTTCGGCAATCGATAGAAATTTCTGCGTCCCCCAGGTGGTTTCGTTCGACAGGCCGATGGCGCGGATCTTTCCGGCGGTCACGCAATCCTGCAAGGCTTCGAGCTTTTCGGTGATTTCGGCCAGCACCTGGGCGCGGTTCTGATTGGATGGATCATAGCCCCAGACACCACGGAAATGATAATGACCGCGATTGGGCCAATGAATTTGATAGAGGTCGATATAATCGGTTTTCAGCCGCATCAGGCTGGCATCGACCGCCTCGCGGATCGTGTCGGCAGTGATCGGTGCACCACCGCGGATATAGGGTCGACCCGCGCCTGCAACCTTGGTTGCCAGCACCACATCCTTACGCTTTCCGGTTTTTTCAAACCACAGGCCGATCAGTTTTTCGGTATCCGTATAGGTTTCGGCCGAGAGCGGCGTGGTGGGATAAAGCTCTGCGGTATCGAAGAAATTGACACCCTTATCAAGGGCATAGTCCATTTGTGCGAAGGCGTCTTCCTTGGTGTTCTGGCTTCCCCAGGTCATGGTGCCGAGGCAGATTGAGGAGACGGAGATATCCGTGCGGCCAAGCCTGTTATATTTCATGGTCTATGGTCCAGGTTTTGAAAAGCTCTTTGCGAGCAGGGAGGGATCGAGGCGGAATGTAGAGGGAATTTCCTGATCCGCAAGACCCGCCAATGCACCTCTAAAGCCTGTGACTTCACCGGGGTTGAGGCGTCGATACGGCCTCGAAGGGTTGACTCTCCAGGATAGTTTGTGAATTGGAGAAGGAAATTAGCAGGGAGTACCGCATGGGTGTCGCATTTACATTTCCGGGCCAGGGCAGCCAGGTCGTCGGAATGGGCAAGGATCTGGCTGAGGCTTTTCCGGAAGCCCGCACGGTTTTTGAAGAAGTGGACGATGCACTCGGCGAGAAATTGTCGGACGTGATGTGGAACGGGTCCGTTGAGGATCTGACCCTGACGGCCAATGCCCAGCCGGCGCTGATGGCTGTGTCCATCGCGGTGCTGCGGGTCATGGAAGCGCGTGGTTTTTCGCTGGCGCGCAAAGTGTCCTATGTCGCGGGCCACTCGCTCGGTGAATATTCGGCGCTCTGTGCCGCTGGTACGTTCAGCCTTGCCGACACCGCTCGCCTGTTGCGCATTCGTGGCAATGCCATGCAGGCCGCCGTTCCGGTCGGTGCCGGGGCCATGGCGGCAATCCTGGGTCTTGAGCATGGCGACGTCGAAAAGGTCTGCAAGGCGGCCAGCAGCGACGGCCCGGTGCAGATCGCCAATGACAATGGCGGCGGCCAGCTGGTGATTTCCGGCGCGAAGGCTGCCGTGGAAAAGGCATCAGTGCTTGCGATGGAAAAAGGCGCCAAGCGCGCCATCATGCTGCCAGTCTCGGCGCCATTCCATTCGACGCTGATGGGTCCGGCAGCCGATGCCATGGCTCAGGCTTTGGCGACGGTCGAGATGAAGGCGCCTGTCGTGCCGTTGATCGCCAATGTCGTCGCCGTTCCGGTAAGCGACCCGAACGAGATCCGCCGCCTGTTGGTGGAGCAGGTGACGGGGCAGGTGCGCTGGCGTGAAACGGTAGAATGGTTCAGCCACAATGCCGTCTCGGTTCTCTATGAGATTGGCGCAGGCAAAGTGCTGAGCGGCCTGGTGCGGCGCATCGACAAGAATATCACCGGCACGGCGGTCGGTTCGCCAGCTGATATCGAAGCGGCCCTGACCGCGTTGATGTCTTAAGCCATCTGGTTTGCGGCCTGCCGGGGCTGGTAGCTTATGCCGGTCGCTTATGAATGCACAATGCAGAAGTTTCTAACATGAGGCTGGCGTTTCGCAGGGCGGAACCGGGTTTCAAGCAACGAGGATTGAACATGTTCGATTTGACCGGCCGCAAGGCCCTGGTAACCGGTGCAACCGGCGGCATCGGCGAAGAAATCGCCCGCATGCTGCATGCGCAAGGCGCAATCGTCGGTCTGCATGGCACCCGCGTCGAAAAGCTGGAGGCGCTGGCCGCCGATCTCGGCGAGCGTGTAAAGATTTTTCCCGCCAATCTCGCCGACCGCGATGAAGTGAAGGCACTGGGCGAAAAGGCTGAAGCAGAACTGGAAGGCGTCGACATTCTCGTCAACAATGCCGGCATCACCAAGGACGGCCTGTTCGTGCGCATGTCGGATGCCGATTGGGACAGCGTGCTGGAGGTCAACCTGACCTCGACATTCCGCCTGACGCGGGAACTGACCCATCCGATGATGCGCCGCCGCTATGGCCGGATCATCAACATCACGTCGATTGTCGGCGTGACTGGCAATCCCGGCCAGGCCAATTACTGTGCCTCCAAGGCTGGCATGATCGGCTTTTCCAAGTCGCTGGCCCAGGAAATTGCCGCGCGCAACGTCACGGTCAACTGTATTGCACCGGGCTTTATCGAAAGCGCCATGACCGGCAAGCTGAACGATAAGCAGAAAGACACCATTATGGGGGCAATCCCCATGAAACGCATGGGAACGGGAGCCGAGATTGCGTCTGCCGTTCTCTACCTGGCCTCTTCGGAAGCGAGCTATGTCACCGGCCAGACACTGCATGTGAATGGCGGCATGGCAATGATCTGAAGACAAGCCAAAACCCGGTTAATTGGTCTGGGAACAACCAGAGGGCATCGATTTTCGGGCTTTCCGGCAGACTTAAACCATGTTAATCGGGCGGGGACTGTGAGCAGTCGTCCCGGAAATGGCCAGAAAATGGCCACGAAATGGAAGGTCTTGCGCCTGACCGTGAGCACGGAACGAACGTGTGCAGAGCGGGTTCAACGCAAATGCCGGCGACGTCTTCGGACCCGCGGGCGCAAAACAGGGTGGGAACGTCATCACGGCATTCCCTTTTATATTAGAGGTCGAGGAAACCGACATGAGCGATATCGCAGAACGCGTAAAGAAAATTGTTATTGACCATCTGGGCGTTGAAGCCGACAAGGTCGTTGAAGGCGCAAGCTTCATCGACGATCTCGGTGCAGACTCGCTCGACACGGTCGAACTGGTCATGGCGTTCGAAGAAGAATTCGGCGTCGAGATCCCCGACGATGCAGCTGACTCCATCCTCACGGTTGGCGACGCTGTCAAGTTCATCGAAAAGGCTCAGGCTTGATCCTTGATCTTCCTGAGAGGGGCGGGCGCCTGTCCGCCCCCTTCAAAGGACCTGCAAGCAAATCATGCACCTGCGGTCCTGTTTGTTTTGACGTTGTTTTCAGGTTTCACAGTCGTACCTCATCCTGGATGACGGTCAATCGGGCTGGAAATCTCTAATCCGTTGCATGTTTTCACCTTCAATCGAGGCGGATTGAGGGGGCATGCGTTAGCATTTGATTGTTTGAGTGGGGTGAACGGGCGAATGAGACGTGTCGTTATCACCGGTACCGGCATGGTATCTCCTCTTGGCTGCGGTACGGACGTCACCTGGACGCGGCTTCTTGCCGGCCAGAACGCTGCCCGCAAGGTAACCGAATTCGAGGTCGAGGATCTTCCGGCCAAGATCGCGTGCCGCCTTCCCTTTGGCGACGGTACAGACGGCACATTCAATGCCGATGACTGGATGGAGCCGAAGGAACAGCGCAAGGTCGATCCTTTTATCGTTTATGCGATGGCCGCCGCTGAAATGGCATTGGCCGATGCTGACTGGAAGCCTCAGACCGACGAGGACCAGATTGCTACCGGCGTGCTGATCGGTTCGGGTATTGGTGGCATCGAAGGCATTGTCGAAGCCGGCTATACGCTGCGCGACAAAGGTCCGCGCCGTATTTCCCCCTTCTTCATTCCTGGCCGTCTGATCAACTTGGCCTCCGGTCATGTTTCCATCCGCCACAAGCTGCGCGGTCCGAACCACTCCGTGGTCACCGCCTGTTCGACGGGCGCCCATGCTATCGGCGATGCCAGCCGGTTCATCGCTTTCGGCGATGCCGACGTGATGGTGGCCGGTGGTGCTGAATCGCCGATCAGCCGGATTTCGCTGGCCGGTTTTGCCGCCTGCAAGGCCCTGTCCACCCAGCATAACGACGATCCGCAAAAGGCTTCGCGCCCCTATGACAGAGACCGCGACGGTTTCGTGATGGGCGAGGGCGCCGGGATCGTGGTGCTTGAGGAGTTGGAACATGCCAAGGCGCGTGGTGCGAAGATCTATGCCGAAGTGGTGGGCTATGGCCTGTCCGGCGATGCATTCCATATCACGGCACCTGCGGAAGACGGCGATGGCGCATTCCGGTGCATGACCATGGCGCTGAAGCGCGCTGGGATGACGGCTGCCGATATCGACTATATCAATGCCCATGGCACATCGACCATGGCCGATACGATTGAGCTTGGCGCTGTTGAGCGGCTGGTCGGTGCGTCCGCCTCGAAGATTTCGATGTCGTCGACCAAATCGGCGATCGGGCATCTTCTGGGGGCAGCCGGTGCGGTCGAAGCGATCTTCTCGGCGCTTGCCATTCGGGACGGCATCGTTCCACCGACGCTGAACCTCGATACGCCGGATGTGGACAGTGCCATTGACCTCGTGCCGCATCAGGCCCGAAAGCGCGATGTGCGGGTGGCCCTGTCGAATTCCTTCGGGTTCGGTGGCACCAATGCATCGCTGGTGCTGCGCCGCTTCGAAGGCTAGAGTTTGCCTGAGGAAAAGCGGAGACCGGTTTTCCCGAAAAGACTAACGGCAGCTTCGAGAGCGACGGGCCAAACGCTTGTGCTTCTGTGATTCAGGCCTTGGTCATGCTCTCAATCCCGACCAGTCGGAAAAATAGATCCCCTGCCTTTTCTGAAAGGCAGGGGTAGAGTATGAAGCTCTGCCGGGCCGATGCTGTTTCGTGGTAAGGGCAGAGGATGGGCTTGAAGGTCTGGTTTCAACCCCTGCCGTCGCTACAACGCCGGAAGACATGTCTCCGGAACCCGCTTTTGCCGTAATGCTTGCCCAAAAGCACCATGACCGAACAGAAGAGGAGTGCCGGTGAGCGATCGCGTCGACCAGGAAGCCAACCGTTCCAGCAATGGTGGCGAACAGCAGCCCCAAAATCAAAACCAGGCGGCAAAAGGGCCTTTCATCCCCAAATCGCCCTCGGAAGCCCTGAGGCCGGAGCGGGTGCCGCAACCGCCGCGTCGTTCGCGGCGCGCGCGCAGCCAGTTGGTGGTGTTCCTGAATTTCGTGATGACCTTGCTGGTCTTTGCCTGCATTGCCGCAGTTGCTGCCTTCTATTACGTGGTCTCTGCGTTTCAGGACCCCGGTCCGCTCCCGACCAACGCCAATTTTCTGGTTCGCAACGGCGCGGGCGTCTCCGAGATCTCCACCAGCCTTGAGCGCAATGGCATGATTTCCGATGCGCGGATTTTCCGTTACATGACATCGACCTATCTGCATGACGGCGATACGTTGAAGGCTGGCGAATACGAGATCAAGGCCGGCGCCTCGATGAAGGATATTCTCGAGCTGCTGCGGTCGGGCAAATCCATTCTCTATTCGGTGACGCTGCCGGAGGGTCTGACGGTCAAGCAGATGTTCGACCGGCTGGCCAAGGATGAGACGCTCGAAGGCGATCTGCCCAAGGCGCTGCCGCCTGAGGGAAGCCTGCGCCCGGATACCTATAAATTCACCCGGGGCACCAAGCGGCAGGAGGTCGTCGATCAGATGCTCGACGGACAGAAACGTCTTGTCGATCAGATCTGGGCCAATCGTTCCCCCGACCTGTCCTTGAAGACCAAGGAGCAATTCGTGGTTCTGGCTTCCATTGTCGAAAAGGAAACCGGCAAGGATGATGAGCGGGCCCATGTGGCCTCGGTGTTCCTCAACCGGCTGCAGAAGGGCATGCGGCTGCAATCGGACCCGACCATCGTTTACGGGTTGTTCGGCGGTGACGGCAAACCTGCTGACCGGCCGATCTACCAGTCGGACCTGCAGAAGCAGACGCCCTATAATACCTATGTGATCAAGGGCCTGCCGCCGGGACCGATTGCCAATCCAGGCCGCGCGGCGCTGGAGGCGGTTGCCAATCCCTGGCGCACCTCCGATCTGTATTTCGTCGCAGATGGCACTGGCGGTCACGTCTTTGCATCGACCCTCGATGAGCATAATGCCAATGTCAGACGTTGGCGCAAGCTGGAGGCGGATCGGGGTGCAGATCCGGGTCAAGCTGTCGATGGCCAGCCCGAAGCGGATCCTGATCAGGCTCCAAAGCCGGCGAAGAAAAAATAACGTGACGCGGCTGGCCGGATGACCGGTCAAACGTAGCTGCGATGGAAGACACACGATGACATTGCAATCCATGACCGGGTTCGCCCGCAATGAAGGTCAGATCGGCCGCTATCGTTTTGCCTGGGAGCTGCGTTCGGTCAATGGCAAGGGGCTGGATGTGCGGCTTCGTCTGCCGCCGGGCCTGGAAGACATGGAAACCGACGTCAAGGCGGCGGTCGCCTTGCTGCTGTCTCGCGGCAATGTGCAGGTTGGCCTGAGCCTGACGGCCAGCGACAACCGCATGGAAGCGGTGGTCAACCGCGATGCGCTGGATGCCGTTCTGGAGTTGCGTGCTCAATTGGGGCCGGGCATCGTCTCTGCCGAACCATTGTCGCTCGACACGCTTTTGTCCATCCGTGGCCTTGTCGATCTGCGCGAGGCGCAGGAGGACGGCACACAACTGGCTGCACGGCGGCAAATGCTGCTGGGCGAGCTGCAAACCGCCGTCGCCGCACTTGCTGAGATGCGGTCGCACGAGGGCCTTGCCTTGCAGGCGGTCCTGCTCGCACATATCGATGAAATCGAGCGACTGGCCTTGGTCATCGAGGCTGATCCATCCCGCAGCCCGGACGAGATCGCACGACGGCTGGCCACGCAGATCAGCGCGTTGCTGGCGTCCGCGCCTGTTTTGGACAAGGACAGGCTTTACGCCGAGGCTGCCTTGATGGCAACCAAGGCCGATCTGCGCGAGGAGATCGACCGGTTGAAGGCGCATGTGGCTGCAGCTCGGTCCCTGCTGCGCGCTGGCGGTCCGGTCGGGCGCAAGCTTGATTTTCTGGCGCAGGAATTTAATCGCGAATCGAATACCATCTGCTCCAAATCCAATTCCGCCGCGGTTACGGCGGCCGGGATCGAATTGAAGGTCGTCATCGACCAGTTCCGCGAGCAGGTCCAAAATCTGGAGTGAAACATGTCCATCGCAGCGTCCAAAAACGCCACCATTCCCAGGCGCGGCCTGATGCTGGTGATTTCCTCACCCTCAGGGGCGGGTAAATCGACCATTTCACGCACGCTGATGGATATCGACAAGCAGATCGGCATGTCGGTCAGCGTCACCACGCGCCAGCGCCGTCCGAGCGAAATCGAGGGCGTGCATTACCACTTCATTTCGCAGCGTGAGTTCGAGCGGCTCAAGGCCTCGGATGCGCTGCTGGAATGGGCGGAAGTGCATGGCAATTTCTATGGTACACCACGCGAGCCGGTTGAGGTGGCGATGTCAGAGGGACGCGACATGCTGTTCGACATCGACTGGCAGGGCGCCCAGCAATTGCAAGAGAAGATGGCCGCCGATGTCGTCTCGGTCTTCATCCTGCCGCCGACCATGACCGAGCTGCAATCGCGCCTGCACCGCCGCGCCGAGGATTCCGAAGAGGTGATCCAGACGCGGCTGGCCAATTCCCGCTCCGAGATCGAGCATTGGCGTGAATATGACTATGTCATCGTCAATGACGATCTGAATTCGGCCTTCGATGCTGTGCAGTCAATCGTCAAGGCCGAGCGCCTGCGCCGCGACCGCCGCCCGGGCCTGTTCGATTTCGTCAATAACCTGATTACGGAAGAGCCAAAGCTTTAATATAGGGTCAGGACTGGAGGGTCCGAACCAAATAGCCTATTCCTGGTGGCATGAGGAGAGAGATGCCAATGGCGGAGAATGGTCTCGATAGCAGCTCGGGTGCGGCGATCTATTCGCCGCTGACCCTGAAGCTTTATGATCTCGTCGTGCTCGGTTTTTCCAACCGCTTCGCTTGGACATGCCCGACCCGCAAGGTGCTACTCCCGTTCTTCAAGGCGCATCTCAGTGACAATCATCTCGATGTCGGCGTTGGCACGGGCTATTACCTTGCGGAGGCGGGGATCGGCCCGCATCAGAAGGTCAGCCTGCTCGACCTCAACCCGAACAGCCTGAAGGCGGCGCAGGCGCGCTTGGCCCGGTCTTTGGGCCGAGCGTGTAGCACCTATGTCGGTGACGTGATGCGACCGCAGCCGCTGCCGTCGGATTGCCGTTTTTCGTCAATTTCGCTGTTTTATCTCTATCACTGCCTGCCGGGCAGCATGGCGGAAAAGTCAGCTTCCATCGCCCATCTGTCGCCCTATCTGGAACCCGGCGGGGTGATATACGGGGCGACAATCCTCGGCGAGAGCGCTGGCCATAACCACTATGGCCGACGACTGATGGCGGTCTACAATGCGAAGGGTGTTTTCGGCAATCGCCACGACACGCAGGAGGGCCTTACGGAGACGCTCAGTGCGCATTTTCAGGATGTGGACGTGCGCCGAAATGGCCGGGTCGCCCTGTTTACCCTGCGCGTCCCGAAGGCATGATCGGCGCGTTTGTTTGATTGAGTAGTGGCTACAGCAGATTGGCAATCCGGCAGAATTCCTCGACCGACAGGGTTTCTGCCCGGCGCGATGGATCGATTTCGGCGCGGTTCAGAAGCGCTTCACCACCCAGGGGCTTCAGGCTTGCACGCAGCATCTTGCGCCGCTGGCCAAAAGCGGCCTGGGTCAGTTTTTCCAGCTTGGCGATCTCGCACGGAATGGGGGCAGGGCGCGGCGTGAGATGCACCACTGTGGATGTCACTTTCGGCGGTGGTGTAAAGGCCTGTGGCGACAGGTCGAACGCCATATGGGCCTCAGTCCGCCAGCCGCAGAGTACACCGAGACGGCCATAATGGTCGTCGTCAGCTTCTGCCACAATCCGCTGGCCGACTTCCTTCTGGAACATCAGCGTCAACGAATCCCAGAAGGGTGGCCATTGGCGTGGCATCAGCCAGTTGATCAGCAATTGCGTGCCGACATTATAGGGCAGGTTGGCAACGATTTTCACCGGACCATCCGGGGCCATGGCCTCAAAGTCAGTCTTCAGGGCATCGCCCTCGATCACCTCGAGGCGGCCGGGATAATGGTCGGAAATCTCGGCCAGCGCCGGCAGGCAGCGGCTGTCGCGCTCTATGGCGATAACCTTCTTGGCACCCAGCGCCAGCAAGGCCCGCGTCAGGCCGCCTGGGCCTGGGCCGACCTCGAACACCGTCGCATTCGTCAGGTCACCGGCGGTGCGGGCGACTTTCTGGGTGATATTGAGGTCCAGCAGAAAATTCTGGCCGAGTGCTTTCTTTGCATCCAGCCCATGGCGCTGGATAACGTCGCGCAGCGGCGGCAATCCGTCCAGAGCGGCCATCAGACGGCCAATGCGTGGGTGAGGGCGGCCTTGCGGCTGATATCCACCGCCAGGCGTAGCGCCGCGACCAGGCTGTTTTCACGGGCAATACCCTGGCCGGCGAGGCCGAACGCGGTGCCATGGTCGGGCGAGGTGCGCACGAAGGGCAGGCCGAGCGTGACGTTGACCGAACCGTCGAAATCCAGGGTCTTGACCGGTATCAGCGCCTGATCGTGATACATGCAGACAGCGACATCGTAGCGGCGGCGCGCTTCCTCATGAAACATGGTGTCGGCAGGCAGCGGCCCGAAAGCATCGATTCCCTCTGCGCGCAGGATCTTGAGAGCCGGTGCGATGATCTCTTCGTCTTCGCGGCCCATCGCGCCGCCTTCGCCAGCATGGGGATTGAGCCCGGCAACGGCGAGCCGAGGCTCGGCAATGCCGAATTTGTCGCGCAGGTCGGCATGGGTGATGCGACAGGTGCGAATGATCAGCTCTTCGCTCAGCGCTGGCGCCACCGCGCTTAGCGGCATGTGGATTGTGACCGGAATTGCCCGCAATTGCGCTCCGGCCAGCATCATCACAGGCATGACCGGGTGGCCTGTGGCCTTTTCGGCAAGAGCGGCCAAAAACTCGGTATGACCTGGAAAACCAAATCCGCCCTCATAGAGCACGGATTTGGCGACGGGATTGGTCACGACCGAGCCAGCCTGACCTTTCAGGCAAAAATCAACCGCCATTTCAATGGCTGTTATCGTCGAGCGCGCGGTTGCAACATGCGGCTCGCCAGCCACGACATCGATACCAACAGGGATCGGCAGAACCGGAAACGCGGTTTCGAAAACCTCTGCCGCATCCTCTGCCCCGGTTTCCTTGAAGGGAATGTCCAGCCCCAGCAGTCTGGCACGGCTTTTCAGCACGGCTGGATCGCCCAGAAACAGGAATGGCGGCAGGTCGAGCGCCTTGCGCTTCGTCCATGCCACCAAGGCGATATCCGGGCCGATCCCCGCTGGATCGCCTTGGGTCAAGGCGAGGGGAAGACGCTGGCTGGTATCCGACATGATGATGCTCAACGATTGATGATCTGGGCCTTGGAGCGCAGTTCGGTCAGGTATTTTTCGGAATTCGGATCGCCCTTGGACTTGTCTTCCTTGCCGATATCTTCGGCCTTGAAAACCGCTTCGGCGGCCAGATCGTCGGAGACTTGCTTCTGATTGCAGATCGCCAGATATTCAATTCCGCGTTCGGTGACGCGCGTGCCTGTGGTGGTGCCGTTCGCGCCCTCAATCAAAGGCTTCCAGTCGTCAGGCAATTCAGGCTTCATCACCCGACCGAGGTCGCGGATCGAGACGTCAAGGTAGTTTTTGGCAAAATCCATGGCCTGGTCGCAGCCGGGAAACTTGGCGCGGGACGCTTCGGCCTCTGCCTTGCGCTTGGCGGTCAAGGTGGCGCGTTTGGCGACGGGTACAACGAAAATAACCTGTTTCAGGGTGTATTCTGTCGTCACTGGCTTCTGTTTGTTTTCAAGCAGACGGGTAACCATGTCCTGATTGCTCATCTTCGAGCGGGACGCATAGCGTGCGTTTACCAGTCGTGGCCAGCTCATCTGCACGGCAATATAGGCTTTGAAGTGCTCGACGCCGACACCGGCCTTGTCAAGGATCTGGCCCATCTGCTGCGTCGACAGCTTATTGGAAGCGGCGAACCGCCCAAAAGCCTGGTCGACATCCATGGTGCTGACGGACATTCCGACCCGGGCGATTTCCTGGCGTTTCAGTTGCTCGTCGATCAATTCCTGACGGGCCTTTTTAGCGACGTCACCTGTCTCGTGGCGAAGTTTCAGGAAGGCAATCCGCCGTGCCAAATCGGTATTGGTAATCGCGGTTTTATTGACGACGACAGCCACGCCGGTATCGGCCAGAGCTGGAGTGACCGTTGCTGGCGCAAAGCCTGTCACGCAAACCAAAGCCACCGTTGCAACAACAGCGGCGCGCAAAGTTTTATTGCTCAAGGTCATCACCTGTCCTTTTCCCATGCCGCAGCGATCCAATGGCGCGCGGCACCCTCTGAATGATCGTGTTCAGGGTCTACCGTTCAAAACACGCACGTTTTTTCCCGGTAAACTCTGCTGCATAATTTCTTAAATCGGCAATGATTCAAAGAATTATGCAGCAGGCACAGCATATTGGAGAATTCCCGCTTCAAAGTGAACCGCAGAATGCTCCCTTTTTACTTTCAGGCATTTACACCACAAAGCCGCACCGCACTTTTGCTGAAAATGCTTTATTGCAGGATCGATTGCACAAACCCTGCGGCGAAACAATGGCTTTTCCATAAGAAACGGCGCTTCAACCAACGGTGTGGCAGCGTTTCTTATAAAAACACATCTGTTCTAAGGCATCAGACCGAAAAGCCGGGAACTGGATCTTGAAAAATCCGATGTGAAAATAAAAACCAATAGCATCGTGCCGAATCCAGTCTCCGCCCGGTGCTATTGATATTTTGGATCAATAGGAACGTGGCCCGCCGCTTTCCAGGGAAAACAGCGGGCGTCTAAAGGCGAGACAGATCAATTGAACCCGGTGACGTCGGTATCGCCTACTTTGACATCGCCCAAGGTGCGGAATGTCAGTCGGGCGCCGATGGACCAGTCATTGGCGGATTCGTCATCGTCCTTGTTCTTGTAAACGATGGAGAAGATCGTGCAATCGTCGGCATAGGACACGCCGATGCCATAGCGGTTGATATTGTCCTTCTTCACATCCCAAGTAATCGAACCGAAGACCGACCAGAAATCGCCAATCTTGACCGAGCTGGCGTTCTGTATCTCTTCGCGGTCGTAATCATAGCCGTAATTAGGCTGCGCCGCGATCTGGGTGTAGATGAAATTCGTTTGCAGTTGGTCGTTGTGATAACCGATGGCCGAATCCGTCCGCGCGACCTCAAAGGTCTTTTCATCGAACCGCGCATTGACTGAGGTGGATATGCCGTAAGGCGTATCCAGCCCGACCATGCCGACATAATCGGACACTGCTGTTTCCAGGCCCGATTCGTTGCCGGCATAGACCAGATCCGAGGAGGCAAAGGAGTTTTTGCCGGCCAGTTGGTAGGACTGCCCGAAGATACTGCGCAATGTATAACCGCTGTCGAACGAGCCGGTATAGCGCAGGCCGACATTGGCACGCGTGCCGCCTTCAACCCGGTCATAGCCGGAGAACTTGTCGCGCTCAAACAGGTTGCTGGCATCGAAGACGAAGCTTTGCGCATCCTCATTCGTAAGTCGGCCGGCCTGTTGCTCGTCGGGTCGGACAAAGATCTGGCCAATTGGCTCTATCACATGCGTGCTGCCTGGCGCGCTGAGCAGCCATGGATAGCGAACCTCAAGCCCAGCCGTCACCATCGATCGGGTCACGCCTGTGGTGTCGTTGTAATTGCCGGAATAGCTGGACCCTGGTGCGTCCATGTTATTGCCAAAGGCATCGCCACGCGCGGCAAGGATAGGTGTCAGCAACACGCCCTGCGGTGTATCGAAGGTGCGCTTCCATTCCACTTCACCGGTCAGGCGGGTCGTATTGCCCTTCAATCCGCTGAAGCGTTCGTTGCCATTGTTCAGGTTGAGAATATCGCTGTTATAACGCGTCAGGGCCGTGAAGTTGACGGTTGCCGACAATTCTCCGCCCATGAACGGTTCCGGCGCATAATAGCTATAGTCGATGGTTGGGGTGACAATCGGCTGCTTGCGCTCGGCGACATCCTTGCTGTCGGCATCCTGGATGTCGAAGTAATAGGCGCGCATGTCGAAGGAATTACGATCCCCAAGACCGGTCAGATAGACCTGATTGGTATGGGTTTTCTGGTTGAAACCTTCCAGATCGTAGGTGCGTGCGAAGTTGTTGTCGCTCTCCAGCATCACGTCCCAGCCGAAGCTCCAGCGGGGATTGATATCGAATTTGCCGGTCGAGCCGACCATGCCGCGGAAGTCCTTCTCGGCATCCGTGGTGCCGCTGTCGAACTTGCCTGGGTTTAACTGGTCGATGCCAGCAAAGCGCAGCGTCGCCAATCCATCCTCGAACTGATGGCGCACTTCTGTATCGAGCAACACACCCTGGCTGGTAAACCCACCCAGTTTGATCGTGGCGTCGGTCTGCGGGGAAATGGCCCAGTAATAGGGAACAATAACCCCAAACCCGAGTTTCTGAGTCGTGCTGAATTCGGGAAACAGGAAGCCCGATTTACGCTTGACGGTATTGTCGGGAACCTCGATTGACGGGATCAGCGCAATCGACTTGCCGAACAGCTGGAAGCGCGCGTTTTCCAGGCGGATCGTGTGGGTCTTGCCATTTTGGATGACTCGTTCGGCCTTGATCTGCCAGAAGGGCGCACGGCCCTGTTCCGCGCAAGGCAGACAGGCGGTGTAGACACCTTTGTAGAGGATCATCTGGTCGCCGTTGACGCGTTCGCCCTTCTGGGCGGCGATGCGGGTATTATCCGTCGTCTCCACCCGCAGGCTGTTGACGAAGCCATTGGCGAAGTCGTCGGTGACGTCCATCTTGTCGGCATAGATGCGGTTACCATCAGGCTCTATCAGTTCGATATTGCCATAGGCCATCATCCGACCGGTCTTCTGGTCGTATTCGACGCGCTTGGATACCATCTGGTAGCCGGCGTAATTGATCTGGACGCCGCCGACCGCAGTCACCTTCTGGGCGTCCTTATCATATGTCATTTCATTCGCTGCGAGCATGAGCTTCGCATCGGCGGGAATTTTCGGTGACACCAAACCATTGCTGGAGGCCGTCTGCGCATAGGCAAAAGGCACAGGAACGAGGGTCGCACTAAAGGCGACGCCTGCCAGCAGGGCTGTGAAAAGCCGTTTTATATTTCCGCGGTCAATTGCCGCCACTAACCATCCTCCTGATGAAGCAGGATCGTCGCCCCGAGCGCTGTCGCAACAATGACAGGAACCCAGGTCGCAACGAACGGAGGCACAACGCCACTGCTTCCGAACGCCTTCACGAGCACTGTCGCCACATAAAGCACGAAGCCCGAAATGATTCCACCCAGAATCACGGAACGTGACTGGTTGAACCGGCTGAATTTGAGAGAAACAGTTGCAGCAATCAGAGTCATCGCAACGAAAAGGAAGGGAGTGGAGAGCAGCGTGTGAAACTGCGTTTCCAAATTCTTCGTTGAGACGCCATAGGATTTGGCAACTGCGATTTTCTGAGAAAGTTCATAAAAAGCAACAGTATCCGGCTGTGCGAGACGCTCCTGTACAAATTCCTGTTTCAAATTGGTGCTAACTTGTGCCGATGTCTCCCGCTTGGGTGTTTCGCCAGGCTTGGTCTCTACGACATCCTTAAGCAACCAGTAACCATCTTGCAACTTCGCTGTGCGTGCATCCTGACGGGAGGTGATTCGACCCTGGCCGTCGAAGTGGATAAACACCGCCTGCATCAGCAACGTACCGTCTTCCAGAACCGAGGTCGCGCCGATGATCGTGTCTTCCTTGCCAGTGATCTGGCGCATCCAAGGCACGGAGTTCTTATTGTTGCTGGCCTTGCCGGGGTCGCTGTATTCGGCCTCCAGTGTCGCAGCCTGTTTCTGTCCGAGAGCGGCAAGCGGATTGATCAGCAGGGATGTGGCGCAGCCGAGCATGAAAGCGCCCAGCAGGAAGGGGAACATGAACTGCCAGACGGAAATGCCTGCGGCACGCGCAATCACCAATTCGGAGCGCCTGTTCAGGGTGATCAGGGTCACCATCCCGGAAAACAGTGCGATGAAGGGTACGGTTTGCTGGAGCAGCAGCGGCAGGCGCATCAGCGTCAGCAGGAAGACGCCAAACAGCGAGGATTGTTCGTTGTCGGAGAACCGGCCACTGACCTCGCTGAAGTCGATCAGGAAAATGATCGCTGCGACGCCAATCACGAACCAGAATACGGTGATTGCATAGCGCTTGAGAAAATAGCGGCTGAGCGTGTTGAGCATCATGCGCTGCCTCCATTGTCCTGGCCATTGGCGCTATTGGAGCTAAAACGCCGCTGAAAGGCCAACCGTGTCGTGTCGATCATACGACGCAAGGGTGCTGGCAATTGCGATTTCTTCTGCCGCATCAGCATCAGGGTGGCAATCGCCGCGCTGGCGAGCGGTGTCGCATACATTAACACGATGAAGGCGGCATTCGATTCGGACTTGTTGGCGGCATAGAATGTCAGCCAGCGCAGAACAAGCGCAAGGGTCAATGCCGAGACCATAGGATGCAGCCGTGCCTCTCGGTGGGAGCGCGCATCGCCGGCGATGGCCAGTGAAATCAGCGCGAAAGCAAAGGGCAGGAGCCATTCTGTCATGCGCTTATGCAGTTCCGCCCGATATTCGCCTGGGTGATCCTTGTAATCGTCGTCATTTGTATCCGGATTGAGCAGGAAGCTCAGGCTGCGGTCACTCGGCCGCATCTTTGCCTTGCCACGGGTTTCCGTCAGGTCGGACAGGTCGAAGGCATAGGAATCGAACCGCACGATCGAAACCGTGCCACCCGGTGCTTTGCGCTGGACCTCACCGTCATGCATGATCAGCGCGGTCCCGGTCTCATCCACCGCGCCTTCGCGGGCATAATAGATCAGCGAATAGGCCGGGTCGCGGTAATCGGCGACGAACAGGCCTTTCAGCACGCGTCCCGCCAATCGCTGGGAAATCTGCACATAAAGGCCGTCTTCCACCTTGCGGAAGGTTTTTTCCTCGATCACCGTCGAGAGAAGGTCGGCATAGGCATTGGCAATCATCTGACGCGCCGCCACTTTCACTTTTGGCTGCACTTCGTTGGTGATAACAAGCGTTATCACGCTGATGGCCAGCGCAAACAGCAGGATTGGCCGGAGAATAACCGCACGAGACGCACCGGCGGCGTCGATGACGGCCAGCTCGGAATCGTTGTTCATCGCCGTCAGGCTCTGCGTAATGCCAATAACCAGCGCAAACGGCATGACGATGGGAATGATGGTGGGCAGGATGAGGGTGGCGAGCGTGGCAAAAGAGCCGATCGACTGTCCGGTATCGGTCACGAGATTGATGCGTGCCAGGACCTGTGTTGTCCAGATGATCGCCAGCACGGGCAGAAGTGCCGTCAGGAACATCTGCGCGACACGCCGCAATATATAGGACTCAAGAAGCTTCATGCCGGATCCTGCCAATAGCGCCTATTTGCCCATCGTCAGGGCAAAACACAAGAGCCGATGCTTCAATCATCTGTGCAGGACTTTTTAATGATGCTTCTCGGCAACAGGCAGATTTATGTGCCTGATTTAAAGATTGGGCTGGTTTCTGGCCCGCAAAAGCCCGCAGCCGTTTGCCACGGCAAAGACAATGGCGAAGATCACCGGCGAAGACAGCCAGCCCAGAACCACGTCGGACAGGTAATGTGCCCCAAAGGCCAGCCGCAGCAGGGGCGAGGCAAGCGATGCGAAGACCAGCGGCCAGCCGACGCGCCGACGCCAGGTGGCTGGCAGCAGGGGAACGATGCAGATGATCCAGCCCGCACCTGCGGCTTCGCCGGAAATGAAGGAACAGTTCTGATCGCAGGCACCGGCAAAATTGCCCGCCGGTTCAAACCCATAGGGTCCGCCGAAGAACACGGTCTGATTGGGGCGTGGCCGGCCGGACATGTCCTTCAGAAACACATTGACCAGCAGATAGGGTCCAATGGCCGTTGCCAGCAGCGACAGAACCAGCTTGACGATTTGTTCCTGCTGCCAGGCGGCGCGCGGCTGACACAGCTTGACGATCAGCGCCACCAGCACGCCGACGCCCACCACATGCGGCATGTAGAACAGGATTTGCCTGATCGCCTTCAGGACTGGCTCGCGCGAAATGGGAAAGCCGCCGCAGATCGTGTTTGCCTCATGCGCTGTGCAATTGCCGGCGCGAAAGAACACTTCAGACACCGCGATATCGAAGCCGGGCGCTGAATAGAACACCACCAGCAGCATTACCCAGACGGTGGATAGCAAGGCGGCGGTCGTAAAGGAGGACCGGGTGAGATCGGGAATACGACAGTGCCGTCCAAATATATCCGTGACGGTCAGCTGGGGTTTGCGGGCACTGGTCTTCATCGTCAAACTCTTGAGGCTCGTCACAACTCGGGCTTGCCCCGGTCTTCGTTCGCCCCGGTGCTGATTTGCATCATAGCGAATGCTTATAGATGTTATAAGACAAAGACCAGTTGCAGGCAGGCCACGCATTACAAATCTTTACTGTATTCACGGGTCGGGAACGGCCAAATTAGGGTCTGTTGGGGGATGTGGGTTTGTGATCGATGGCGACAGGGGCGGCGTTGGCAAAGCGCGTCTTTGATCCGGAGTGAGGAGAAGGCATGAGGACAAGGAGGCGAGCCCTGTTGCAATCATGCGCAAAACCGACATGATCGGCGCCCAGAGCAAATCGTGACAATCGCGATCAAACATACAGTGCCGGAGTAAGCCATGTCCATGAAGCTGGAAATTTCCTTTGCCCCATCCGCCTTAATCGAGGCGGGCCTGGTCCTCAGCCTGAAGGAGGCTGAAGCGACGTTGCCAGCCGGGGCGGCCACGGTCGATCCGTCCGGAATTTTCGCGAAGGCCGCAGCAACGGCGAAGTTCAAGGCCAAGGCCATGTCGGTTCTCGACATTCTCGCGCCCACCGGTTCGCAGGCAGATCGGCTGATTGTCATCGGGGCTGGCAAAGCCGCTGATCTTGTCGATCATGACTGGCTGCGGCTGGGCGGTGTGGCGGCGGCAAACCTGAAAGGCTCGGAGGCCGTGACGGTCTTTCTCGATGCTGACGGGTTGACGATAACGGCTGAGGGCGTGCGGGATTTTGCCATCGGCATGCTGCTGCGCGCCTATTCCTTCGATGATTACAAGACGAAGAAGAAAGACGATGACGATAAGGCACCGTCCGCAGTCCAGATCACCCTGGTAACCGCTGTGGCCGACGCTGCGGAACGGTTGTTTGCCGCTGAGGGCAGGGCTGTTGTTGATGGTGTTCTTCTGGCGCGCAACCTCGTCAACCTGCCAGCCAATGTTTTGGGTCCGGTGGAATTTGCCGACCGTGCCAAGGCGCTGGAAGCGCTAGGCGTCGAGGTGGAAATCCTCACCGAAACCGAAATGGCCAGCCTCGGCATGGGCGCGCTTCTGGGTGTGGCCCAGGGCTCGGTCCGCCCGCCACGCCTTGCGGTCATGCAGTGGAAGGGCGGCGCGCCTGAAGGACAGCCGATTGCCTTCATCGGCAAGGGCGTGGTGTTCGATACCGGCGGCATTTCCATCAAGCCTGCTGGCGGCATGGAAGACATGAAGGGCGATATGGGCGGTGCTGCTGCCGTCATCGGCTTGATGCATACGCTGGCGGCCCGCAAGGCCAAGGTCAATGCTATCGGCATTCTCGGCCTTGTCGAAAACATGCCTGATGGTAATGCCCAGCGCCCCGGCGATATCGTCACCTCGATGTCCGGCCAGACCATCGAAGTGATCAATACCGATGCCGAAGGGCGTCTCGTGCTGTGCGACGCGCTCTGGTATTGCAACGACCGTTTCAAGCCTGCCTTTATGATCAATCTGGCGACGCTGACTGGCGCCATCCTGGTGGCGCTTGCCAATCTGCATGCCGGGCTGTTTTCGAATGATGACACGCTGGCCGAAAACCTGCTGAAGGCTGGCCTCTCCACCAATGAGCGCCTGTGGCGCATGCCGCTCGGCAAGGATTACGACAAGCTGATCGATAGCAAATTCGCCGATATGAAAAATACTGGTGGCCGGTATGGTGGTTCGATCACGGCGGCGCAGTTCCTGAAGCGCTTTGTCGGCGACACGCCCTGGGCGCATCTCGACATTGCCGGTACGGCGATGGCTTCTCCGAAGGACGAGATCAACCAGTCCTGGGCGTCGGGCTTTGGTGTGCGCCTGCTCGACCAGCTGGTGCGCGATGCCTATGAAGCGTAAGGGATAGCCCGGCCTTGACCGAGGTATTGTTCTATCACCTGACCGAGACCCGGTTGGAGGATGCGCTTCCGGCGCTTTTGGAAAAAAGCGTCGAGCGCGGCTGGAAGGTTGGCGTAGAAATGCGCGATCCGGAGCGGTGTGACCGGCTGGATCAGCATTTATGGACCTTTCGCGACGACAGTTTTCTGGCGCATGGCATCAGCATCGGCGAGCAGGCGGAGGCGCAACCGATCCTTCTCTGCCTGTCGTCTGACAATCCCAATGGGGCGACGGTGCGCTTTTATATCGACGGTGCTGTGCCGGACCTGCCGCTTGTCTATGACCGGATCGTCTTCGTCTTCGACGGCCATGATCAGGGCGAGCTGGAAACGGCGAGAGGTGAATGGAAGCGGCTGAAGGGTGAGGGCCACGCGCTCACCTATTGGCAACAGAACAACCAAGGCCGATGGGAAAAGAAGGCTTGAGTTTGCCAGATAAAAGTGGGCCCCGGTTTTCCCGATAAGATAAACGAGAATAAGAGGTTCTCGAATGTCTTGTTGACCGCTTGAAACGAGATATTGACGCGGTTTCCCGCGTCAATATGATTGGTGGGACGCAGGCGTTTCCGGCTCAGGCCGCCTGACGTTTCTGTCTTTGTTGAGCGCCGCCAGCTTCCAGCTTGAAATGCGAGATCAGCCGGGCGAGGTTCTGGGCGTCATCGGCCAACTGGTTGGTGCTCGCCGTGGTTTCTTCCACCATGGCGGCATTGCGTTGGGTGACCTGGTCCATCTGGCTGACGGCAGAATTGACCTCTTGCAGCTTGAAGGATTGTTCCTTGGCGGCATTGGCGATCTGATGCACCTGCGCGTTGATATCCACGACATGATCGCGGATCTTGGAGAGTGCATCGCCGGTGGCGGTAACGAGCCGCACGCCTGCATTGACTTCCTCTCCCGATTTGGTGATCAGCGACTTGATGTCCTTGGCAGCACCTGCGGAGCGTTGCGCCAATTCGCGCACTTCCTGAGCAACGA
Source organism: Allorhizobium ampelinum S4 (assembly GCF_000016285.1). Taxonomy (NCBI): domain Bacteria; kingdom Pseudomonadati; phylum Pseudomonadota; class Alphaproteobacteria; order Hyphomicrobiales; family Rhizobiaceae; genus Gillisella; species Gillisella ampelina. The sequence goes on from NC_011989.1 coordinate 1,297,010, forward strand.
CGGCAAAACCCTTGCCGGCTTCACCTGCTCGTGCCGCCTCGACACCTGCATTCAGGGCCAGCAGGTTGGTCTGGAAGGCGATCTCGTCGATGACATTGATGATCTTGCCGATTTCACCGGAGGCTTGCTCAATCCGGCCCATGGCCGAGACGGCGTCATGGACGACCGAGGCGGATTGTTCGGTACTGCGGCGGGCCTCATCCACCATGCGGCTGGTCTGCTGGGCACGATCATTGGAGGAATGCACCGCCGTGGTGATTTCTTCCAATGCGGAGGAGGTTTCCTCAAGGGTGGCGGCCTGTTGCTCGGTGCGCTTGGCCAGATCGTCCGAGGCAAACCGCAATTCGCCGGAGCCGGAATTGATCATGTCGATGGAAGAGCGCACTTCGCCGACAATGCCTCGCAGTGCGGACATCGTCCCGTTGACATTCTGCTGCAACTCGGCAAACGCGCCGTGGAACTGGCCGCGCATCGTATCGGTCAGATCACCATCCGAGAGGGCGGCGACGATGCGGCGGGTCTCGCCAAGGCCGGTATCGATGGACTGCACCAATTTGTTCATGGATGAGGCAAAGGCGTTCAGATCTTCGAAATCGAAATCCCGGGTGATCCGCTGGCTGAAATCGCCGACCACGGCAGCGGCGACCACTTCACCGATACTGTCGCGCAGTTCATCGGATTTTTGCCGCATATGCAGTTCCTGAGCATTCATCGTCTGCACCCGCAGGCCGTTCTGTTTGAACACTTCGAGCGCCCGTGCCATGTCGCCGATTTCGTTGCCGCGTTCCAGATAGAGCACTTGGGTGTTCAGGTCGCCATCGGCGAGACGCCGCATTGCGCGGGTCAACCGCTCAATGGGGTTGGAAACGCCCTTGAACACAAAGATCATCGCCCCGATACCGGCAATGGCACCCAGCGCCAGAACCAGGCCATTCAGCAGCAGCGACAGCTGAAAGGCTGATGCTGCATTTTCATACATGCGGCCAGCCGCATCGACATTGGCATCCCGGAAGATATCGGCTTGTTCGTCCATGGCGTTATAGGCACTGACCATGTCTCCGGTCAGCAAGGCCGCAGCCTTGTCCTTTTCACCTCTGGACGAATAGGCCACCATCTGGTTGTGCAGCGTCACATAAGAAACCATGGCCAGCTTGAAGGCGTCATAGGCCTTGCGCTCTTCAGGCAGCGAGATCAGCGTTTCATAGGTTTTCATCCGCTTGTCCAGCTTCTGCATTTCCGTTTTCAGGGCATCGTCCGCTTCCTGAATGGCCTGTGGCGTTTTGCTGAGGATATGGCGCATTTCGAGGCCGCGCACATTGGCGAGTGAAATGTTGAGGCGGTTGGTAATATCCACCGAGGGAACCGCGTCTTTCGCCAATCCCTCGACATTGTCAAACACGCCGGACATGGACGACAGGGCAAAACAACCCTGGAGGAGAAGAAGCAACATCAGGCCGCTAAACGCGCTGGCCAGCGATGTCTTGAGCGAGAAATTCAGATGCATTGATCTGTTCCAATCGAGCCGACGGCAAATATCATCTTTGTCCGACAGCGTGCTTGCACCATTCCGCACACTTCATTGCGCGGAGGCCTGGAGTTTCATCATGTGACACGTGCTGGAAGAGCACCGTGGAGGAATGGATATATAAAAGCCGGAGAGCGGCTGAACCTGCTGACAGATATGACGCGACAGTCACGCTTGGGGGCGAGCGCTGACAGCCGACGGAGGGACATGGAAACCGGCACGTTTCTTGCTGGCCTGTCCTTGGCGAGGATGATGTTGCTTAATATTTAAAATATCTCTAATAGATAATTAACCCTGCTATTTTAGGGGTTTGCTGGCTTATCCTAAAAGATTCAGGGGTTTAGAGAATTGCTTCGCTGCATTCAGTCGAATGGCTTTTGTTTGCGATGCAAAAATAATAACGGAAAAGAGGACTTCCGGCATTTAAGTCCGACGCAATCTTTAAGTGTCGGAATTATGCATTGCTCAATATAGTCAGTATTTAAAATTTAAAGTTGTTTTTTTTGTTTTGTGCATCTAATTGCGATTTCCATCACAACTATAGAATCGGTGACTTCCAAGCATTCTGATAGATTACAATTGCAAAGACTGTCTAGCCCGCCATCGCCTCTTCATATTCGGCTGAAAGCTCCAGCCATTGCTCCTCGGCAGCGCTCAACTTGGCGGCGGCCTCACCACGCTGCTTAACCTTTTCCGCCGCCTTGGCGGGATGCTTTTCGTAGAGAACCGGATCTGAAAGTTCTGCATCAAGACCTTGAATCACTGTCTCCAGTTTCTTGGTCAATGATTCGATTTCGTTGATCTTTTTCTTCAGTGGTGCCAGCGCGGCCCGCTTTTCGGCATTGGCCTTGCGCTGGTCAGCTTTTTTCCCGGCTTCGACGGTTACGTCAATTTTTTCTTCTTTTTTTTTACCTGAGGAGACAATCAGGTCGCGGTATTCTTCCATGTCCCCTTCGAATGTGGTGACGGTGCCGTTATTGACCAGCCAGAGCCGGTCCACCGTTGCCTCGATCAGGTGGCGATCATGGGAGATCAGGATAACCGCACCGTCATAATCATTCAGCGCTTCGATCAGCGCACGGCGGCTGTCGATGTCGAGATGGTTGGTCGGCTCGTCGAGGATCAGCAGGTTGGGGGCGTGAAAGGCAGCAAGGCCCATCAGCAACCGGGCCTTTTCACCACCGGACAAATCCTTGGCGGCGGTCGCCATCTTTTCGGTGGCCAGACCCATCTGGGCGACGCGGGCGCGCACTTTGGCTTCCGGTGCCTGCGGCATCAACCGGCGCACGTGTTCCACTGGCGTGTCTTCCGGCACCAGATCGTCCAACTGATGCTGGGCGAAGAAGCCGATCTTCAGGCTCGGCGCCAGCCGCAGATCGCCGCTTTCGGGCGGAAGACGACCGGAAATGAATTTGGCGAAGGTGGACTTACCGTTGCCGTTCGATCCCAGCAGCGCGATGCGGTCATCCGCATCGATGCGCAGGTTAAGGTTTTTCAGGATCGGCTTGCCGGGTTCGTAACCCACGGAACCGCCATTGATGGCGATGATCGGCGACGCTGGCTGCTTTTCCGGCTCTGGGAAGGTGATGGGCTGGACGTGATCTTCAATAACCGCGGAGACCGTGCCCATGCGCTCCAGCGCTTTCACACGGCTCTGAGCTTGCTTTGCCTTGGAGGCCTTGGCCTTGAACCGGTCGATGAAGGCTTGAAGATGCTTGCGCGCCGCATCACTCTTGGCCTTCGACTTCATCTGCAATTCGTCGTTCTCGGCCTTCTGGCGCTCAAACTGGTCATAGCCGCCGCGATAGAAGGTCAGCTTTTTCTGGTCGAGATGGACGATGGCATTGACCGCATTGTTGAGAAGGTCGCGGTCATGGCTGATGATGATGACGGTGTGCGGGTAGCGGCGGATATAATCCTCCAGCCAGAGCGTACCTTCAAGGTCGAGATAGTTGGTCGGTTCGTCCAGCAGCAGCAGATCCGGTTCGGCAAACAGCACCGAGGCCAGCGCCACGCGCATCCGCCAGCCACCTGAAAAGGCCGAGGCTGGGCGCAACTGTGCTTCCTGGTTAAATCCGAGACCGGCAAGAATGCTGGAGGCGCGCGCTTCCGCCGAATGGGCATCGATATCCACCAGCCGCATCTGGATGTCGGCGATCCGGTTCGGGTCAGTGGCCGTTTCGGCCTCCGCCATCAGCGCTGTGCGCTCCTTGTCGGCAGCCAGGACGATCTCGATCAGGCTGTCCTCGGTGCCGGGGGCTTCCTGCGCCACCTGACCGATCTTGGCATTCTTGGGAATGGAGACCGAGCCGCTTTCGGCTCCCAGGTCGCCGGTGATCACCCTGAACAGGGTGGATTTTCCCGCACCATTACGGCCGACAAGGCCCGCTTTCGTACCCGTGGGCAGCGAAATGCTGGCGTGGTCAATCAGCAGGCGGCCTGCAATACGGGCGGAGACGTCATTGATGGTAATCATGGCTGGCGTTTTGGCCGATGATGGCCGGGAAGGCAAGGGGGCGGGAGTGGGGAAGGACGTCTGTCTTGAGGTTGATGGCTGATATAAGCATTTTTGATTTGAATAGTTGGGGCAATTGACATCCGATAGCCGGATCGTTTCGACCGGAGGCCACCACCGATGACCCGACTTCTCTACTCACTTGCAGGAACAGACCTCACTCGTCCGTTTTCACCGCATTGCTGGAAGATCATCCTGGCGCTGCGCCACAAGGGGTTGAGCTTTGAGGAAAAGCCGCTGGCCTTTACCGAAATTCCAACAGTGGAGGAGGGGATATCGAAACTGGTGCCGATCCTGCGCGATGGCGATACCGTGGTCGCGGACAGTTTCCAGATCGCGCTTTATCTGGAAGAGGCCTATCCGGACCGTCCCAGCCTGTTTCGCGGCGAGGGCGGCAAGGCTCTGGCACGGTTTGTGGAAGGCTATTCGCAATCCACCATCCATCCGGCCATCAGTTCCATCGCCCTTATGGATATCTACAACATGATCTCTCCCGCCGATCAGGCGCATTTTCGCAAAACCCGCGAAGCGCTGTTCGGCAAGGTGCTGGAAGAGATTTTCCCGGATCGCGACGGTGCAATTGCGGCGTTTCCGGCGAAACTCCAGCCCTTGCGACATATGCTGCGGTCGCAGCCCTTTATCGGCGGGGAAAAGCCGTTGTTTGCCGATTACATCGTGTTTGGCGCATTCCAGTGGTTGAAGATCGTCACAGGCTCGATCTTCTTGCCCGAAGACGATCCGGCAGCGCAATGGTTCGAGCGCTGCGCGGCCCTTGGCTTGGTGCAGGCTGACGCGGCATAAAGGCCTTGTCATGTGACGGTGGCGTGAAATTCGCGTCTCCCCCTTGTTTTCGCGAATCGGGGCAGGTAGAAACCGCCCACTTTCCCTACAAACAAAGGACGAGACGATGGCGATTGAACGCACCTTTTCGATGATCAAGCCGGATGCAACCAAGCGTAACCTGACGGGCGCGATCACCAAGGTTTTTGAAGACAACGGCCTGCGCGTTGTTGCTTCGAAGCGCGTCTGGATGAGCACGCGCGAAGCTGAAGGCTTCTACGCCGTTCACAAAGAACGCCCTTTCTTCGGCGAACTGGTTGAAGGCATGACGTCCGGCCCAACCGTGGTTCAGGTTCTGGAAGGCGAAGGCGCCATCCTCAAGAACCGCGAAATCATGGGTGCAACCAACCCTGCCCAGGCTGCCGAAGGTACGATCCGCAAGCAGTTCGCCCTCTCCATCGGCGAAAATTCCGTTCACGGCTCCGACGCCCCGGAAACTGCCGCTGAAGAAATCGCCTACTGGTTCGCAGCCACCGAAATCGTCGGCTAAAGTTTGTCAGGGAAAAGTGGAACCCGGTTTTCCCGAAAAGACAAACGAAAACAAGAGAATCTAGAGTCTGTCTGGTTCAATCTGAACCTGACAGGCTCTAGGCCTCTTCGAGGCTTTTACTTTGAAGAGCAACTATCAAAAACCGGGGCTGAGAGGCTCCGGTTTTTTTATGTCCACCTGTCGCGGGCCGCGTCGTCGGCGTCGCGGGCGGCGACCCAGGTGCCTGACGTGCCGTCTTTGCCATGTTCCTTCTTCCAGAAGGGGGCGGCGGTTTTCAGGAAATCCATCACAAAATTGGCGCCGTCGAAGGCTGCCTGCCGGTGGCTGGAGGCGGCAATGACCAGCACGATCTGTTCGCCAGCGGCGATCTTGCCATAGCGATGCAGCACGGTCAGCGCCATCAGGTCGAACCGATCGATAGCAAGCGTGGCAATCCGGTTCATCTCGGCCTCTGCCATGCCGGGGTAATGTTCCAGCTCCAGCGCATCGAGCCTGCCCTGTTCATCACGGCAAAGCCCGACGAAGGACACCAGCGCGCCGATATCCGCGCGGCCATCCGTTATGAATGCCGTCTCTACCGCAGCATCGAAATTATCCCGCTGGACCCGGATGACAGGCGACACCATGGCCTCAACCACCGGTCATTGGCGGAAACAGGCCGATTTCGCGCGCACCGGCCAAAAGCTCGTCATGCTCGACATGTTCCTGGTTGACAGCAATACGAATGGCGTTTGGAAATTGCAGGGCCTCGGCGTAATTCTCGCCGCGCTCGGTCAGATAGGCGATCAGGTCGGCACCGGTCTTTACCTGCTCGGGCAGCGCAAGCTCTTCCTCGTCGAGGCCGATCTTTTCACGCACCCAGGCGAAATAAACGAGCTTGACGGTCATTCGTCCACCATATGTTTCACACCGGCTTTGAAATAGTCATAGCCGGTATACATGGTCAGGGCGGCGGCGATCCACAGCAGGCCGATGCCGATCTGGGTGGTGTAGGGCAGAACCTTGTCGCCTGCCGGGCCGGCCAGCAGAAAGGCCAGCGCCACCATCTGCACCGTGGTTTTCCACTTGGCGATTCGCGTCACAGGCACGCTGACCTTCAACTCGGCCAGATATTCCCGCAGGCCGGAGACCAGAATTTCGCGGCAGAGGATGATGATGGCGGCCCAGAGCGACCAGCCGGCAATGGTTTTTTCTGTATCGGCGGCCATCAGCAACAGGCAGGTGGCGACCAGCAGCTTGTCGGCAATCGGGTCCAGCATCCGGCCGATATTGGAGGTCTGGTTCCAGATCCGGGCCAGATAGCCATCGAAGAAATCGGTAATCGAGGCGACAACGAAAATCGCCAGCGCCGCCCAGCGGGCAAAGTCGGTGCTTTGCAGCTTGCCTTCCAGATAGAAGCACAGAACAATCAAAGGCACGGCCAGAATACGGCCATATGTCAACAGGTTGGGGATGCTGTAGGTACGCGAAGCCATGATGCCCTGTCTTTGTTGTGAAGCGCTGGAAGATGGCGCTTGGGAAGATCGATCGTCAAGCCGGTGCTAAGGTTTTTCCGGGGGCGAAACGGCCATTTTATGCCCAATGTAGCTATTCCCGGCTGTTTTCGTGAGAATGACCAGAGTTTTCATGAAAATGATTGTAAATTTGTCGTGCAACGGCTTCCGAAATGCCGTCCACAGCCATCAGATCGTTCATCGCCGCCCGCGAGACCGCCTTGGCCGTGCCGAAATGCTGTAGCAGCGCCCGTTTGCGGGTTGGTCCGATGCCGCCGATCTCATCCAATGGGTTCTTGACCATTTCCTTCTTGCGCCGCGCCCGGTGCGAGCCGATGGCGAATCGATGTGCTTCGTCGCGCAGCCGCTGGATGAAATACAGCACCGGATCGCGCGGCGGCAAGGTGAAGTCCGGCTTGCCCTGCGCAAAGAAACGCTCGCGGCCTGCATCGCGGTCTACGCCCTTGGCGACGCCGATGGCGGTGACGCAATCGGTAATGTCCAGCTCTTTCAGGATTGCCCTGACGGCGGTCATCTGGCCCTGGCCACCATCGATCAGGATCACGTCGGGCCAGGCCGGGAAAACTGCATCCGCACCTTCTTCGGTACCGGTGCTGCGATTTGGGTTGCGGTCCGGCTTGCCTTCTTCCTTCAGCAGACGCGAAAAGCGCCGTGTCATCACTTCGCGCATCATGCCGAAATCGTCGCCGGGGGTGATGTCGGTCGATTTGATGTTGAACTTGCGGTACTGGTTGCGCACGAAGCCTTCCGGCCCGGCCACCACCATGCCGCCCACCGCATTGGTGCCCATGATATGGGAATTGTCGTAGATCTCGATGCGGCGCGGCACGTAGGCGAGTGCGAATGTCTCGGCAAAGCCTTTCAACAGCCGTTCTTGCGAGGCTGTTTCCGCCAGCTTGCGGCCATGCGCTTCGCGGGCATTGCCATGCACATGCTCGACCAGATCCTTCTTCTCGCCGCGCTGCGGCACCAGGATCGTCACCTTGTATCCCGCCTTTTCGGAGAGCGCGAGACTCAACAAATCTTGTTCGTCAATCCCCTCCGACAGCAGCACTTGCCGGGGACAGGGCTTGTCGTCGTAAAACTGTGCCAGAAAGGCGCTCAACACTTCCGCGCCGGTCATCTGCGGATCGGCCTTCGGGAAGTAGGCGCGGTTGCCCCAGTTCTGTCCGGTCCTGAAAAAGAACACCTGGATACAGGTCAGCCCGCCCTCGTGATGGATGGCGAAAATATCGGCTTCCTCAACGCCCGCCGGGTTGATGCCCTGGTGGCTCTGCACATGAGAGAGGCCAGCAAGCCGGTCGCGGAACACGGCGGCGCGTTCGAAATCCAGGGTTTCCGCCGCCTCGTTCATCGTCCGCGCCATGGCTTCCTTGACGTTCTGGCTCTTGCCGGACAGGAAATCCTTGGCTTCCTTCACCAGCACGCCGTAATCGGCGTCGCTGATTTCATGGGTGCAGGGGCCGGAGCAGCGCTTGATCTGGTAAAGAAGACAGGGCCGCGTGCGGCTCTCGAACACGCTGTCGGTGCAGGTACGCAAAAGAAAGGCCCGTTGTAGCGAATTGATGGTGCGCCCGACAGCGCCCGCCGAGGCGAAGGGGCCGAAGTAATCGCCCTTGCGGGCGCGCGCACCGCGATGTTTGTAAATGGCGGGTGCGCGGCCATCGCCGGTAATCAGGATATAGGGAAAGCTCTTGTCGTCGCGCAACAGCACGTTATAGCGCGGCCGCAAACGCTTGATGAGGTTGGCTTCGAGCAGCAGCGCCTCGACCTCGGTGCGGGTCGTGACGAATTCCATATGGGCGGTTTCGCGCACCATGCGGGTCAGGCGGTTGGAATGCAGGCGGCCTTGCGCGTAATTGCTGACGCGCTTCTTCAGGCTGCGGGCCTTGCCGACATAGAGCACGTCGCCGTCGCCATTCATCATCCGGTAGACGCCGGGATTGTTGGGCAGTTTCTTGACGAATTCCGCAATCAGGTCGGCACCGGTCAGGCCGCTGCCATGCAGGGCGCCTTCGTTCCAGTCGATCGGCGGCAGAACGGCAGCGACCGCGGGGTCGATTGCGCCGTCTGTCGCAATGTCATCCTCGTCATCTTCTGTGCCGTCATAGAGAATGCCGCCTTCCGGCTGCTTCCCTGGGGTCATTCCGCAATCTCCGTACCGTTTGCGCCGGGCCAAATCAAATGTTGCCCGCCATCGAGGGCAAACATTTGGCCGGTGATCGATGGCGTGTCAAAAAGAAAGCGGATGGTGCGGCCGAATTCTTCAAGGCCCGCGCCCTGCTTCAGCGGCAGGCTGTCGATCTGCGCCTGAAAATCCTTCTGCTCCTGCCGCTCGCTTTTCAGCGTCGGGCCGGGGCCGATGGCATTGACCCGGATCTGTGGGGCAAAGGCCTGCGCCATGGTTCTCGTCGCCGTCCACAGGGTGGATTTTGACAATGTATAGGAAAAGAACGTTGGTTTGAGGGCCAGCACCCGCTGATCGATGATGTTGACGATCAGGCCCGAGCCATTCTCTGGCACCTGCCGATGAAATTCAGCGGACAGAATGGCAGGCGCACGGACATGAATATCGAAATGCGCGGCGAAATGCTCCGCATCGAACTGGTCTGCCTTGTCGTCCAGAAACACCGAGGCATTGTTGACCAGCAGACCGAGAGGACCAAGCGCCTGCGTCGCCTTTGAAATCAGCGCTTGTGTCTCGCCAATGTCACGAAGGTCCGCTTTCAAGGCCACCGCCTTGCCGCCCTTGGAACTTATCTGCTGCGCCAGAGTTTCAGCTTCGTCAAGAGACGCATGGGTATGGATGGCGACGGCAAAGCCATTGTCTGCCAGATCCTGCGCGATGGCCTGGCCAATCCGTTTGGCGGAAGCGGTGACAAGTGCTGCTTTTGGGGCAGCTTTCGGACGAGGGGCGGGCATGCTCTTCACCTTTTGTTATAATCGGCTTTGTATGGATAGGCCGGACGCTCAAGGCGCACCATTATTGTCGCTCCAGATATATGTCATGGCGCGACTTATTGAAGGTCAGCGATCTTCGTTTTCTTCACCTTGAATCTCTGTATCACTCCGCATTTGCGAAAGTAAAATGCCGTGAGCGCAAAGTAATATCTTGTTGACGATTTATTAGGGTTAACAAATCACCTGTTGCACGAAAGCAACGTCTAAATTTTGCCTAGTGTTTGCCTAAAATATTTCACAATTCGGCTCTTCCAATTCCGCAATTGAGGGCCATTTTCAACACTGAAGCGGGCAGGGACATCCGTGCAAGTATTCGAACCGCAAGAGACGACATGATCGCCATCGGTTCGTTTTATAAATAGGAGAATTTGGTATGCGTACTCTCGTTATGATTTTGCTGGCATCGTCTGCTGGTCTTTCCCTCGTCACCGGCGCTCACGCTGCCGATGCCGTCATGTCGGTGCCGGAAGCACCCGCAGCCGTCGATATGCCGGCTCCGGTCAGCAACTGGGCCGGTGCTTATGTCGGCGGTGCAGGCACCTATACAATGGGTCGTTCGCACGGCAGCAAGTTTAGCGCCCGTGCCTTCGGCGGCCAGGTCTATGGCGGCTACAACATGCAGAACGACAAGATCGTTTACGGTGGTGAAGCTGACATCGGTTATGACGGCAATGGTAGCCGCTCCGGCGCTGGCCTGAATGGCAAGCAGGGCGTAAACGGCTCTATTCGTGGCCGCGTCGGCTACGACCTCAACCCATTCATGGTTTACGGCACAGCCGGTGTGGCTGCGGCTGACACCAAGATTTCCGGTGCTGGCGGTTCTGACAGCAAGGCCGCTCTCGGCTACACGGTCGGTGCAGGCGTTGAAGCCATGGTGACCAACAACATCACCACTCGTGTGGAATACCGCTACACCGATTACCAGAACAAGGACTACAACATCGGTGGTTCCAAGGTATCGCGCGGCTTTGACGACCAGAGCGTCAAGGTTGGTATCGGCATGAAGTTCTGATCAGCCGATTATTGTGATCTGAAAGAAGCCCGGCCTTAGCGCCGGGCTTCTTGATTCTGGGAAGGCTTTTAAAGCCTGGCAACACTTTCAGGCCTGCGGTCGCAGCAACTGATACCCATCGAATTTCTTGGCAAACAGCACCGGCCATTCGGTCAGCGCCACATGACCATTTTCCCATTCGCCGGGAAAGCGCAGCATCAGGTAGCCGAGCAGGCCCGCCATGGAAAAATGGCCGCCGTTCAGCTTCTTGCCCATCTTCGGCATATGGGTTTCGAGATAGTCCAGGCCGCGTGTGACCTTTTCCCATTGCCGGTCGATATAGGGCTGGTGGATCTTTTCCGGCGGATGCAGGCGCTTCTCATAGACGATCGCCAGAAGGCAATCGGTGATGCCATCGCAGAGCGCTTCCAGCACCTCGGCCTCGGTGCGCTTTTCGTCCTTTTTCGGATAGAGGCCACCGTCAGAGATACGGTTCAGGTACTGCATGATGGCGCGGCTATCGTAAATCGACTGGCCTTCATCGGTAATCAGGGTCGGGATCTTGCCCAGCGGATTGTTGTCAATCAATTCAGGCGGGTTGGCATTGGTATCGACCTTGATTTCCTCAAGGGTAATGCCGGTGGCGCGGGCGGCCATCCGGACCTTGGAGGAATAGGGCGAGGCGGGAGCATAAAGCAGCTTCATCGGTTTGGTCCTGTTCGCGTGTCAGGTGGAGTTTACTCTTCGCCGCGCAGCCAGAAGCAGCGCTGCGAAGCGTAGCGGTCTTGCGCCAGCACCCGCTTCAATTCGGGCAGCAGCGCATGCAGTTCATCCTTGAGGGTGAAGGGCGGATTGACGATGATCAGGCCTGAACCAGACAGGCCGGTCAAATCGCGGTCGCTTTTCACCGACAGTTCCGCGCAGAGCATCTTGGGGATGCCCGTCTCTTTCAAGGCCTCGTGAAAAGCGGCAATCGGCGCGCCCTTCTTGATGGGATACCAGAGACAATAGACCCCGGCAGAAAACCGGCGATAGGCCCGCGCCAATCCATCGACCAGCCGCTCATATTCACCGTCCAGCTCGAAGGGCGGATCAACCAGCACGATGCCGCGTTTTTCCTTGGGTGGCAGATGAGCGCCCAGCGCCAGCCAGCCATCCAGTTCGGTGATCCGCGCCTGGTAATCGCCTTCGAACAGCCGGGAAAGTGTGCGGCAATCGTCCGGATGCAGCTCCATCGCCGACAAACGGTCCTGCGGGCGAAACAGGTCGCGCGCCAGCTTCGGCGAGCCGGGATAGCGGGTCAGGCCGCCCTGCGGGTTCAGTGCCCGCACGACATCGAGATAGGGCTTCAGCACATCGGTCGCTGCCGGTGTCAGTTCGGCGTCCAGCAATTTGCCAATTCCGCCTAGCCATTCGCCGGTTTTTTGCGATTCGTCGGAGGATAGGTCGTAAAGACCGATGCCAGCATGGGTATCCAGCACCCGGAATGCCTTGTCCTTCTGCTGGAGATAAATGACCAGCCGCGCCAGCACGGCATGCTTCAGCACGTCCGCGAAATTGCCTGCGTGGTAGATGTGGCGGTAATTCATGCGCTTTTCCGATGGGTCCAGTGATTTTTTGGAATGGGGCTTTTGGGCTTTGCGGGCTTGGCCTATAACTTTGCCATGAACATCATCAGCCCCGTCTTGAAAACTTCCATTGGTCATACGGCCTGTCCGCATGACTGTCCATCCACCTGCGCGCTTGAGGTTGATCTGACCCCGGACGGCAGGATCGGACGGATGCGCGGCGCGCGCGACAATAGCTATACCGCAGGCGTGATCTGCGCCAAGGTGGCGCGCTATACAGAGCGGCTCTATCACCCCGACCGCTTGCTTGTGCCGCAGCGCCGGAAAGGCGCAAAAGGGGCGGGCAGCTGGCAGGAAATATCCTGGGATGCGGCGCTGGACGAGATCGCCGATGCGTTCGTCAAAGCAGAGCAGGTGCATGGCAGCGAGGCCGTCTGGCCCTATTTCTATGCCGGAACGATGGGGCAGGTGCAGCGCGATTCGATAGAGCGGCTGCGCCACGCCAAGAAATATTCCGGCTTTTTCGGCTCGATCTGCACCAATCTGGCCTGGACTGGCTATGTGATGGGCACCGGCACGCTGCGCGGCCCGGACCCGCGCGAAATGGCGGTTGCCGATTGCGTGGTGATCTGGGGCACCAATGCGGTGGCGACGCAGGTCAATGTCATGACCCATGCGGTGGCGGCCCGCAAAAATCGCGGCGCGAAAATCGTCGTTGTCGATATCTATGATAATCCGACCATGAAACAGGCCGATATGGGCCTCATTCTGCGTCCTGGCACCGATGCGGCGCTAGCCTGTGCCGCCATGCATATCGCCTTTCGTGATGGTTATGCCGACCGGGAGTATATGGCTGACTTTGCCGATGATCCCGCCGGGCTGGAAGCGCATCTGAAGGACAAGACCCCGGAATGGGCCGCCAGCGTCACCGGTCTTTCAATTGAAGAGATCGAAGGCTTCGCCAAATTGGTCGGTGAGACCAAAAAGACATTCTTCCGCCTCGGCTATGGTTTTACCCGCAGCCGTAACGGTGCGGTTTCCATGCATGCCGCCCTGTCGCTTTCGACCGTGCTGGGCAGCTGGAAATATGAGGGTGGGGGCGCGTTTCATTCCAACAGCGATATTTTCAAGCTCAACAAAGCCGAGTTGATGGGGACGGCGTTTGTCGATCCTGACATTCGCATGTTGGACCAGTCGCAGGTTGGCCGGGTGCTGACCGGCGACGCAGAATCGCTGCGCCATCGTGGTCCGGTGACGGCGATGCTGATCCAGAACACCAACCCGGTCAATGTTGCGCCGGAACAGCGGCTGGTAAAGCAGGGTTTTCTGCGCGACGATCTGTTTGTTGCCGTGCATGAGCATTTCATGACCGAGACGGCGGAGCTTGCAGATATCGTGCTGCCAGCGACGATGTTTGTTGAGCATGACGATCTCTATCGCGGCGGTGGCCAGAGCCATATGCTGATTGGCCCTAAACTGGTCGAGCCGCCGGAAACGGTGCGCACCAATCTCTTCGTCATTGAGGAACTGGCCAAACGGCTCGGCGTGTCGGATCTTCCGGGGTTCGGCCTTAGCGAGCGCGAGCATATCGACCATATCCTCGCCGCCAGCGGCAAGCCGGATTTTGCCAGTTTCGAGCAGGATAAGTGGCTGGATTGCCAGCCGCCGTTCGAAGACGCTCATTATCTAAAAGGCTTTGCCCATCCCGATGGGAAATTCCGCTTCAGGCCGGATTGGGAAGGCACGCCCGCGCCCAACAAACCGCCACGAGCGCTGGGGTCTCTGGGGCCGGTGGCCGCGCTTCCGGTTTTCCCCGATCAGATGGATGTGATCGAGACAGCCGATAGCGAGCATCCGTTCCGGCTGGCAACGTCACCCGCCCGCAATTTTCTCAACTCGACATTCGCCGAGACCAAGACCTCACGCGATAAGGAAGGCAGGCCGGAGGTGATGGTCAATCCGGCTGACGCGGCAGAGCTAGGTATCGGCCATGGTGATGTGGTGCGGATCGGCAACCGGCGCGGCGCCTTGCGTATCCATGTCAACATCACCGATGCGGTCAAGCCCGGCGTGCTGGTGGCAGAAGGTCTTTGGCCCAACAAGGCACATCTGGACGGCGAGGGCATCAACGTGCTGACCGGTGCCGACGCTCCGGCCCCGCATGGCGGTGCTGCGTTTCACGATAACAAGGTTTGGGTGCGGGTATCATGAGCAAGTTTGACGCGACCAGCATTACCATTGTCGAGGACAAGACGCTGTGGAAGGGCTGGAGCCATCTGCGCAAGATGGTGTTCGATTATGCAAAACCGGATGGCACCACCCAGCGCCTCAGCTGGGAAGTCTTTGATCGCGGCCATGCGGTGGCAATCCTGCTGCATGACCCCTCCAAGAAGACCTTGTTGCTGGTGCGGCAGTTTCGCATTCCCGCCTATATGATGGGTGACAAGCCCTTTCTGCTGGAAGTGCCAGCGGGCATGACCGATGGCGAGGACGCCGAAAAGGCCGTGACCCGCGAGGTCGAGGAGGAGACGGGCTATCACATTGCCGCGCCACGTTTCCTGTTCACCGCCTATATGTCGCCGGGAGCGGTAACGGAAAAGATCCACTTCTTTTACTCGCCCATCGACGAGGCGCAAAAACTGTCGCTCGGCGGCGGGCTGGAAGCCGAACACGAAGATCTGGAACTGGTGGAAGTGCCGCTTAAGGATGCGATTTCGATGATCGAGCGGGGCGACATCGTCGATGGCAAGACCATCATGCTGCTGCAATGGGCGGCGCTCAATCTGGCCTGAGGGGAGCGGTCGGGGATCTGTTCCGACCAAGGCAATTCACTCATCGTTTTGAGGGGCCGGGAGGACGCAAGACCTGCGTCATTCTGGCTCTTGCGCCTCTATCAATATACATTATATGATATTGTATATTGATAGAGGGCAAACCACCATGCCGAACCACATCTCCGATACGTTTACCATTTCCAGCCAACCATCCATGGACGAGATTGCCGCACTGGCGGCCGACGGGTTTACCACGCTCGTCAATCTACGCCCTGATGCCGAGGAGGGGGCTCCCGGCACGAAGGTAGAGCGCGAGGCGGCGCAAAAGGCTGGGCTGGACTATCATTTCATCCCGGTCACGATGGCAGATTTCACCGAGGCTGATGTGGAGGCTTTCCGGGCTGCCAGCCGGGGCGGAGCGAAGGTCTTTGCCCATTGCCGCAGCGGCTTGCGGGCACTGACCCTGCATGTGCTGGGCGCGGTGTTGAATGGTGAGATGAGCGTAGATGACGTCGCGGCTTTCGGTGCAGCCCATGGCATGGATTTGAGCGCCGCCGTCGCCTGGCTCCACCGCCGGGCCGCGCGCCGTCCGCAGGTCAAGGGTTTCTTTGATCCGCGCACCTGGAGTGCGCAATATGTGGTGTCCGACCCCGCAACGAAGGTTTGCGCCATCATCGATCCGGTACTGGATTACGATGAGAAATCCGGCCAGACCTCGACCGGCAATGCCGACCGCATCCTTCGCCATATCGAGGACGAGGGGCTGACGGTCGCCTGGATTCTCGACACCCATCCCCATGCCGATCATTTTTCTGCTGCCGACTATCTGAAGGGCAAGACCGGCGCGCCGACGGCGATTGGCGCGCATGTGACCGATGTACAGAGGCTGTGGAAGGGCATCTACAATTGGCCGGAACTGAAAACCGATGGGTCGCAGTGGGACCGGCTATTCAGCCATGGTGAGAGCTTCAAGCTCGGATCTATCGAGGCGACGGTGATGTTTTCGCCGGGGCATACGCTGGCCTCCGTCACTTATGTCATCGGCGATGCGGCCTTTGTGCATGACACGATGTTCATGCCTGATAGCGGAACGGCGCGGGCCGATTTTCCCGGTGGCGATGCCCATATGCTGTGGCAATCCATGCAGGATATTCTGGCGCTGCCTGACGACACCAGGATTTTCACCGGCCATGACTATCAGCCGGGCGGGCGCAATCCGCGTTGGGAAAGCACTGTTGCAGCGCAGAAGGCCGCCAATCCGCATCTGGCCGCTACGGATGAGGCCGGGTTCGTCGCCCTGCGTCAGGCTCGCGACCGCACCTTGGCGATGCCGAAGCTGATTCTGCATGCCTTGCAGGTCAATGTGCGTGGCGGACGCTTGCCGGAACCGGAAGACAATGGCCGCCGCTACCTGAAAATTCCGCTTGATGTTCTGGAGGGGGCCGCATGGTAGATCCGTTTGCTGAGATCAAGCGCCGCGCCGGCATGACGCCGAAGGCGATGGAAGAACGGGCCGATGAAGTGGCGGGACACTTGAAAACACTCGCCCACCCGGTACGCCTCATGCTGGTCTGCACGCTGGTTGAGGGCGAATGGTCGGTGGGGGAGCTGGAGGAAAAGCTGGATATTCACCAGCCGACCCTGTCGCAGCAGCTTACCGTGCTCCGCGAGGCCGGGATCGTCGAGACCCGGCGTGAGGGCAAGCAGATCTTCTACCGCCTGACGGAGGCGAAGACCCAGCGGTTGATTGCCGCCCTGTTCACGATTTTCTGTGCGGAGGATGAGGCATGATTCAGACCTATCTTCCCTCGCTCGTCGGCGGCGTGATGATTGGCGCTTCCGCCATTCTGTTTCTGGTGATGACAGGCCGCATCGCCGGTATCAGCGGCATTGTCGGACGTCTGGCCCAGGGGGCCAGCACCGCTATCAATGGCGCATTTGTCGTTGGGTTGATGCTTGGCCCCATCCTTTTCCTCGCCCTGTTTGGAGCATGGCCAAAGGTGACGATGACGGCCAGCCTGCCGCTGGCGGTTGTTGCTGGCCTGCTGGTCGGTTTCGGTTCACGCATGGGGTCCGGCTGCACCAGCGGCCATGGCGTTCTGGGCCTGGCGAGACTGTCGCCGCGCTCCTTCGTTGCGGTCGTCACCTTTCTCTTCACCGGCATTGTCACTGTGACAATCATGAGGGGCAGCCTATGAAAACCGCCCCCTTGCAGGCTGCTGCCGCGCTCCTATCCGGTCTTCTCTTCGGTTTCGGCCTGTCCTTGTCCGGCATGCTGGACCCCGCCCGTGTCCAGGGCTTTCTTGATATTTTCGGCGCCTGGGACCTGAGCCTGATCTTCGTGCTGGGCGGGGCCGTGGTGACGGCATTCGCCGGCATGGTGCTGGTGCGCCGTATGGCCCGTCCCGTGCTGGCGGATCGTTTCGCCATGCCGACCGCGACCCACATCGATTTGCCGCTGGTGGCTGGCTCGGCGATTTTCGGGATCGGTTGGGGCCTGGGCGGTTTTTGCCCCGGTCCGGCGCTGGCGGCTTTGCCGCTAGGCTATGGTGAAAGCCTGATCTTCGTCGCTGCCATGGTGATCGGTATGGTCGTGCATGATCGGTTCTTTGCGGGACGCAGCCGATGAACACGCTTTTCGCGGCCGTCGGTTCCGGTGGTCTGGTGGGTTTTACCCTCGGATTACTGGGGGGAGGCGGCTCTATCCTGGCGACGCCGCTGCTGCTCTATGTGGTTGGCGTATCGCAACCGCATGTGGCCATCGGCACCGGCGCCCTGGCGGTCTCGGCCAATGCCCTTATCAATTTTGCCAGCCATGCCCTGAAAGGCAATGTCCGCTGGCGATGCGGCGCGGTGTTTGCGGCTTTGGGCGTCATCGGCGCATTGGCCGGGTCCTCGCTTGGCAAGGCGATGGATGGCACGAGGCTTCTGCTGTTGTTCGGTATTGTCATGGTGGCCGTCGGGGTGTGGATGCTGCGGCCAAGAAAAGCGGTGGCTGCTGCTCCGAGGCCGGTGGATCTGCGCATGTGCCTGACGACGGCGCTTGTGGCGCTGGTATCGGGTGCCGCCTCCGGCTTTTTCGGGATTGGCGGCGGCTTTCTGATCGTTCCGGGGCTGATCCTTGCGACGGGCATGCCAATGATCAATGCAGTCGGCACATCGCTTATGGCGGTGACGGCCTTCGGGCTGGCGACGGCTGTGAATTACGCACTGTCAGGTCTGGTGGACTGGGCTTTGGCGGCGGAGTTCATTCTGGGTGGTCTGCTGGGCGGTATTGTCGGCACTCTGGCGGCAACCCGGCTCGGCGCGCATAAAAACACCCTCAACCGGATGTTTGCGGCGATGGTTTTTCTGGTCGCCTTCTATGTGATCTACAAGAGCTCCGGCGCGATCATTACGCGCTGAGCAGCCGCGCCTCAGCATCCGCGACAAAGCCGGCGCGCTCAATGCGACCGTCTTCCAGCATGGTGACGGTGCCGCCTGCCACCAGCTGCAAGGCGACCGGATAGATGCGATGCTCCACGGTCAGGGTGCGGGTCGCCAGCGCATCAGCGGTATCGGTTGGCAACACGGGTACGGCGGCCTGCGCGACAATTGGACCTTCATCCATACCTTCGGTGACGAAATGCACGGTGCAGCCGGCAATCTTCATCCCGGCATCCAGCGCCCGCTGGTGGGTGTGAAGACCCGGAAACAGCGGCAGAAGTGACGGGTGAATATTAAGAATACGGCCCTGGTAGCGGCGAATGAAATCGCCCGACAGCAGCCGCATATAACCGGCAAGACAGATCAGGTCGGGCTGTACCTGATCCAGCGCCGCCAGAATGGCGGCTTCGTGGTCAGCCTTGCTGGCATGGTCCTTACGGGGAAAGGCGGCAGCGAAAATGCCGAGATCGCGGGCCTTGACCAGACCGCCAGCCTCCGGCTTGTCGGAGAATACCGCAACGATTTCCGCCGGGTAATCCGCCTCTTCGCAGGCCTTGGCCAGCGCCACCATATTGGAGCCGCTGCCGGAAACCAGCACGGCGACACGCTTTTTGGCGTGAGATGGCCTTTCGACCGCCGATGAAGGTGCCGAACTCATAGGCCGAGCGTTCCCTTGTAGACGGTACCGGGCGCGCCTTCCTCACGGGAAATCATCCGGCCGAGACGGGCGACGGTTTCGCCTTCGGCTTCCAGAGCCGCAGCAACCGCATCGGCGTTTTCGGCAGCGACCACGACAATCATGCCGACGCCGCAATTGAAAGTGCGCAGCATTTCATTCTGCGCCACGCCACCGGTTTTCGACAGCCACGAAAACACGGTGGGAACCGTGATCGACGCGAGGTCGATTTCGGCGGCCAGATGCTTTGGCAATACGCGCGGAATATTTTCCGGAAAACCACCGCCGGTAATATGGGCCAGCGCCTTCAAGGCCTTGGTCTCGCGGATCGCCTTCAACAGCGGCTTCACATAGATCCGGGTCGGGGTCAGCAGAGCCGCGCCAAGCGTAGCACCTTCTGCAAACGGTGCCGGTGCGTCCCAGCCAAGGCCGGCAAGCTCGACGATCTTGCGCACCAGCGAAAAGCCGTTGGAATGGACGCCGGATGAGGCAAGACCCAGAATGACATCGCCCTCGGCAATATCGCCAGCGGGCAGAAGCTGTCCGCGCTCGGCGGCACCGACCGCAAAACCGGCCAGATCGTAATCGCCGCCGGAATACATGCCGGGCATTTCAGCGGTCTCGCCGCCGATCAGCGCGCAGCCTGCCTCGCGGCAGCCCGCCGCAATGCCGCCAACAATGGCCGCACCCTGGTTGGGATCGAGCTTGCCGGTGGCGTAATAATCGAGAAACAGCAGGGGTTCGGCACCCTGCACCACGAGATCGTTGACGCACATGGCGACGAGGTCGATGCCGACAGTGTCATGCAGGCCTGCATCAATGGCAATCTTCAGCTTGGTGCCGACGCCGTCATTGGCCGCCACCAAAATCGGATCGGTAAAGCCTGCCGCTTTCAGGTCGAACAATCCGCCGAAGCCGCCAATCTCGCCATCGGCGCCGGGGCGGCGGGTGGAGCGAACCGCAGGCTTGATCTTTTCGACCAGAAGATTGCCCGCATCGATATCGACGCCTGCATCGCTATAGGTCAGACCGTTTTTCCCCGACTTGCTCATCCGTTCGTCTCCGCTGGTTGGCAGGGTTGGCACGTTTCGCCCGCCATGGCATGGGTGGGGCCGCGATGCAAGCGCAAGGGCCGGAAACTCCCGCTTTTTCGTCGTTTTCCAAGGTCTGTGGTGGCTGCATATGCGAATTGCGGTCGCGCCACCTTGACCCTTGACGAAACACCATCCTATCTCATGTTCATCGGCACGATGCTAGGATGGCCTGTTGTGGCCCGCCCTATCCAGTTTGCAAAAGGCAATCCGCCGGGAAGGACATAAATCATGATCAAGCGCGTCAGCGGCCCCGTTTTCTGGCGGCAGGTTCTTTTCGGCATCGGCACGCTGGCGGTGGTCATCGCCTTTTTGCTGACCTTCAGCTCCATTCTGCTGCCGTTTGTGGCTGGCATGGCGCTCGCCTATTTTCTCGATCCGGTCGCCGACCGGCTGGAGCGGCTGGGCCTGTCGCGGATGATGGCGACAGTGTTGATCCTGGTGTCCTTCGTGGTGATTTTCGTCTTGTCGCTGGTGATCATCATTCCGGTCCTCGTTACCCAGCTCAACGACTTCATCACCAATATCCCTGATTATGTCAGCCAGTTGCAGGCGCTGATTGCCAAATCCAACGCCTCCTGGGTACCGAAATGGCTGAATGGCCAGGTGAGCACCCAGATGGCGGCGATCAAGGGCAATTTTTCCCGCTATCTGGCGGAAGGGGCAGGCTTTATCGGCACGCTTCTGTCGCAATTGTGGAATTCCGGCAAGGCGCTGCTTGATATCATCTCCCTGTTGGTGGTGACCCCGGTCGTCGCCTTCTATCTTCTGCTCGACTGGGACCGGATGATGGCCAAGTTGGACAGCCTCATTCCGCGCAATCAGGTTGGCGCCGTGCGGGAAATCGCCCGTGAAATGAACCGGACCATTGCCGGTTTCGTGCGTGGCCAGGGCTCGCTCTGCCTCATCCTCGGCATTTACTACGCGGTCGGCCTGTCGCTGATCGGTTTGAATTTTGGCCTGCTGATCGGCTTTTTCACCGGCATGATCAGCTTCATTCCCTATGTCGGCTCATCCGTTGGGCTGGTTCTGGCGCTGGGCATGGCGGCGGTGCAGTTCTGGCCGGACTATCTCTGGGTGGTCATAACGGGCGTATTCTTCTTCACTGGCCAGTTTCTGGAAGGCAATGTCCTTCAGCCCAAGCTGGTCGGCTCCAGCGTCGGTCTGCATCCCGTCTGGCTGATGTTTGCGATGTTCGCCTTCGGCTCGCTCTTCGGTTTTCTCGGGGTTCTGGTTGCCGTTCCCTGCGCGGCGGCAGTTGGCGTGCTTGTTCGCTTTGCCGTGCGGCGGTATCTTGACAGCGATCTATACTATGGTGAGGAGGCGACCGTGATCAAGGACGTCCGCCCTCCCGTCATTTCAGAGACGTAAATGCGTGACATCGACAAGACAGCGGCCCGACGCCAAGCATATGACGGCAAAACGGGCGAACAATTGCCGCTCGCCTTGGGCCACAGGCCGGCATCGGGCCGTGACGACCTGCTTGTCTCTGGCCGGCTGGCGGCTGCCGTGTCTGTTGTCGATGCCTGGCCCAACTGGCCGTCGCCGGTGGTGATATTGTCGGGGCCGCAAGGCTCCGGTAAATCGCATCTGGCGGAAATCTGGCGGACGCAAAGTGGGGCTGTTGATATTCTGCCTCTTTCGGGAGCGGATGCCTCCATGACCGCATCCAGGGGGGCGGTGCTGTTTGAGGACGCTGACCGGGCGGATTTCGACGAGGTCGAGTTGTTTCATGTTATCAATAGCGTCAAGCAGCATGGGACGAGCCTGCTGATCACTTCGCGCACCTGGCCTTTGTCCTGGCCGGTTAAGCTTGCGGACCTGCGTTCCCGGCTGAAGGCCGCGACACTGGTTGAAATCGGCGAGCCGGACGAGGCCTTGCTGTCGCAGGTGATCGTCAAGCTGTTTGCCGACCGCCAATTGGCGATTGACGAGCGGGTCGTTGATTATATCGTTCAGCGTATGGAACGGTCGCTGGCTGCCGCCCAGGCCGTGGTTGAGCAATTGGACCGGTTGGCACTGGCACGGCGGGCAAAAATTTCGCGTGCGCTGGCGGCAGAGGTTCTGGACGCGGTCGTGGCGCACGATCGCTAAAGCCTGTCACAGGAACGTCGTGTTGCTGGTATAGTTGGGCAAGTCTCTGACTCGGAAACCGTTTCAGGGTGGAGTGTAGTTTATCGGGTGGAAGGGGCTGGTGCATCATGGATGATGCGCCAACCTTTATATGCCGGAAGGCATTGAAAACGAAGGCGGGAACAATGGAATCGGTAACGGAATCGGCGGTATCTCAGGAAACGGTTATCCTGGCGGGAGAAGAGGTCGCGCGCGAGGAATTGCTCTCCAGCCCGCATCGCTTCATCAATCGCGAATTTTCCTGGCTGCAATTCAATCGGCGAGTGCTTGAGGAAACCCTGAACACCGCCCATCCGTTGCTGGAGCGTGTGCGCTTCCTGTCGATTTCCGCCGCCAACCTGGATGAGTTTTTCATGGTGCGCGTCGCCGGGCTGGAAGGCCAGGTGCGCCAGGGTATTGTTATCAAGAGCCCTGATGGACGCACGCCGGTTGAGCAGCTGGAAGATATCCTCAAGGAAATCGACAATCTGCAAATGGAACAGCAGGCGTCGCTGGCCGTCTTGCAGCAATATCTCGCCAAGGAAGACATTCTGATCGTCCGGCCCTCCGCTCTTTCCGAGGAAGACCGAACCTGGCTTGGCACTGAATTCGAGCAGTCGATCTTTCCTGTCCTGACGCCACTGTCCATCGATCCGGCCCATCCGTTCCCCTTCATTCCCAATCTCGGTTTTTCCATGGGCCTGCAACTGGAAAGCCTGCACGGCAAGGAGCCGATGACGGCATTGCTGCGCCTGCCGACCGCGCTGGACCGGTTCATTCGCCTGCCCGACGACAAGAACACCATCCGCTACATCACGCTCGAAGATGTGGTCGGCATGTTCATCCACCGGCTCTATCCCGGTTATGACGTCAAGGGTTACGGCACGTTCCGCATCATCCGCGACAGCGATATCGAGGTCGAGGAAGAGGCCGAGGATCTGGTCCGGTTTTTCGAAACTGCTCTGAAACGACGTCGCCGCGGCAAGGTGATCCGCATCGAGACCGATTCGGAAATGCCAGCGGCGCTGCGCCAGTTCGTGGTGCAGGAGCTGAATGTGCCCGATAACCGCGTTGCGGTTCTGCCGGGCCTGTTGGCGCTGAATACCATATCCGAAATCACCAAGGCACCGCGTGAAGATTTGC
This sequence comes from Allorhizobium ampelinum S4, assembly GCF_000016285.1. NCBI lineage: Bacteria > Pseudomonadati > Pseudomonadota > Alphaproteobacteria > Hyphomicrobiales > Rhizobiaceae > Gillisella > Gillisella ampelina. The sequence goes on from NC_011989.1 coordinate 1,320,636, forward strand.
GGTTTGAGCCTTACAATGCCCGTTTCCCGGAGCGGGTTCGTGAGCATATGGGCGATTGCCTGGCGGCAATCCGCGAGAAGGACATGGTGGTTCACCACCCTTACGAAAGCTTCGATGTCGTGGTGCAGTTCCTGCTGCAGGCCGCCCGCGATCCCGACGTGCTGGCCATCAAGCAGACGCTTTACCGTACTTCCAACGATAGCCCGATTGTCCGCGCCCTGATCGATGCCGCCGATGCCGGAAAATCGGTGACGGCGCTGGTGGAGTTGAAGGCCCGGTTTGATGAAGAGGCCAATATCCGCTGGGCGCGCGACCTGGAGCGGGCTGGCGTGCAGGTGGTGTTCGGCTTTATCGAGCTGAAGACCCATGCCAAGATGTCGATGGTGGTGCGCCGCGAGGACGGCAAGCTCAGGACCTATTGCCACCTTGGCACCGGTAACTATCACCCGATTACCGCGAAGATCTATACGGACTTGTCGTTCTTCACCTGCAATCCGAAGATTGCGCATGACATGGCCAATGTCTTCAACTTCATCACCGGCTATGGAGAGCCGGAGGAAAACATGAAGCTGGCGGTGTCTCCCTACACGATGCGTTCGCGCATTCTGCGCCATATCGAGGAAGAAACCAGCAATGCCAAGGATGGTAAACCGTCCGGCATCTGGATGAAGATGAACTCGCTGGTCGATCCCGAGATCATCGATGCGCTTTACCGCGCCAGCCGCGCAGGCGTCGAAGTGGATCTGGTCATTCGCGGCATTTGCTGCCTGCGGCCGCAGGTGGCGGGTCTCTCTGAAAATATCCGAGTCAAATCGATCATCGGGCGGTTCCTTGAGCACAGCCGGATTTTCTGCTTCGGCAACGGCCATCGTCTGCCCTCCGAAAAGGCGCTGGTCTATATCGGTTCGGCCGATATGATGCCGCGCAATCTCGACCGGCGCGTTGAAACCTTGGTGCCTTTGGTCAACCCAACCGTGCATGAACAGGTTCTCTCGCAGATCATGCTGGGCAATCTGATTGACAACCAGCAGAGCTACGAGATATTGCCCGATGGAACGTCGAGGCGCATCGATGTGCGTGCAGGCGAGGAACCTTTTAACGCGCAACAGTATTTCATGACCAATCCCAGCCTGTCCGGGCGGGGAGAAGCTTTGAAATCGAGCGCGCCGAAGCTGATCGCCGGGGTTGTTTCCGGTCGAAAAAGCTAGAGTTTGCCTTAGGAAAAGTGGAACCCGGTTTTCCCGAAAAGACAAACGAAAACAAGAGTAGCGAGAGTCTGTCTGGTTCAATATGAAACTGACAGACTCTAAGCAGGATTTCCGAAAGGCGGTGACCGGCTTTCGGAGCGAACCTGCAAAGCAAGTGAACGCCAAACTGGATACGCATGACCCAATCCGAAGCGCAGGGGCGTCTCCCCGGAATTTCCCCTGTTTCCGTCGTCGATATCGGCTCGAATTCCATTCGCCTCGTCATCTACGAGGGCCTGTCTCGGGCGCCTGCCATTCTCTTTAATGAGAAAGTGCTGTGCGGTCTGGGCAAGGGGCTCGCCAAGACCGGCAGGATGGATGAAGAGGGTGTCAGGCGCGCGCTTTTGGCGCTGAAGCGTTTTCACGCCTTGTCGCAGCAGGCCCGTGCGGTCTCCATGCATGTTCTGGCAACGGCGGCTGCGCGAGAGGCGCAGAACGGCCCCGCGTTCATCGCCGAGGCCGAAGCAATCCTCGACCATAAAATCGAGGTTCTGTCCGGCGAGGAAGAGGCGCTTTATTCCGCCTATGGCATCATCAGCGGCTTTCACGACCCCGACGGCATTGCCGGGGATCTGGGCGGTGGCTCTCTCGAGCTGGTCGATGTCAAGGGGCAGGCGATTGGCAAGGGAATTACCCTGCCACTCGGCGGCCTGCGGCTATCGGAACTGTCAGAAGGCTCACTTGAAAAGGCGGCCAGTTTTGCCCGCAAGCAGGTACGCTCGGCCAGCCTGTTGAAAAATGGGCAGGGGCGGACGTTTTATGCGGTCGGTGGCACATGGCGCAATATTGCCAAGCTGCATATGGAAATCCGCAATTATCCCCTGCATATGATGCAGGGCTATGAAGTGTCCACTGCCGAGATGATGCAGTTTCTCGACGAAATCCTGACTGGTGTTAGCGCCCGCGCACCGGCTTGGCAGACTGTTTCCAAGAGCCGCCGCACATTGATTCCTTTTGGCGCGGTTGCGCTTCGCGAAGTGCTGGAGGCCATGCAGCCTGCCCGGGTCTGCTTTTCCGCGCAAGGCGTGCGTGAGGGCTATCTTTATTCGAAGCTGTCGGACGAGATCCGCGCGCTGGACCCATTGCTGGAAGCGGCCGACGAATTGGCAATCCTGCGCGCCCGCTCGCCGGAACATGCGCGTGAGCTTGCAGAGTGGTCCGGCGCGATGATGCCGTTTTTCGATGTCGTGGAGACGGAGGAGGAGGCTCGCTATCGGCAGGCCGCCTGCCTTCTGGCCGATCTGAGCTGGCGCGCCCATCCCGATTATCGCGGCTTGCAGGCGCTGAACCTGATTGCCCACTCCTCCTTTGTCGGCATCAGCCATCCGGGCCGGGCTTTTATCGCGCTCAGCAATTACTACCGGTTCGAAGGCCTGCATGACGATGGGCAGACCGGGCCGCTCGCCACCATTGCCACGCAGAGATTGCTGGACCGGGCAAAGCTCTTGGGTGGACTTCTGCGCGTGGTCTACCTGTTTTCGGCCTCGATGCCGGGCGTGGTAGATCACCTGACCTTCGAGCGCTCGAAGCGGTCGGATCTCGACCTCGAATTCGTGATACCGAAGGAATATCACGATTTTGCCGGGGAGCGCCTGGATGGGCGTTTGCAGCAACTGTCGAAACTGACAGGCAAGCGGCTGGCCTTTCGGTTTGAGTGAGCTGATTGCTGCTGTTGTTGTTATTGGTGATCGTTGATCTCGTCTGCCCGTGATCCGGCGAGTCCCTCAGTCAGCGCTTTACGAAAGGCCGCGAGCGTTTCGGCGCTGACATAGTGCTCGATTCCTTCGGCGTCGATCCGCGCGGTCTTTTCGCAGACGCCGAGCATTTTCAGAAAATCCTCAACAGTCTCGTGCCGCTCCCGGCTTTCCCGAGCCAGTTTTTCTCCGGCCTGGGTCAGGAAGACTCCGCGATAGGGCTTGCGGGAAATCAGACCGCCCTCGGTCAGTCGGGCCAGCATCTTGGCCACGGTCGGTTGGGCGACGCCGAGCCGTTGGGCGATATCGACCTGACGGGCCTCCTGACCTTCGGCGATCAGATCTGCGATCAGTTCGACATAATCCTCCACCAGCGCGCTGCGTTGCGCCTCGCGCGCCTGCCGGAAGCCTTCAGAATGGGCGTCGGCATCCGGCAGGGAAACGGTCCGGGGCTTTGAAGGTGACGTGCGCGCCAAATGCTGGTCCTCGTATTCAGTGGGGTACTCGCCTTGCACCATTTTTGACGCAACCGTGCGCTGTGGCCTGGTCCAGGCGAAACAATGCAGTAGCAAGTCTTGGCCTTGATGACCAGCCTCCGGCGGCTTTCGAAAAACAGCGGGATTGCGGGATGCGGCCCATAGGCAGAACCTTCGAATAAAGCCAATGCAATAGAATATAGCCTATTGCATAATTAAAAAAACCGGCGCAGATTGTTGCGAATTAATCGCAATAAAAACCAGGCTACGGGCACTTATGTCGAAATTGGAAACCAGTCCCGCCCCGAAAGGGGCCTGGGGTTTTGCGCGGCCGGGAGACGACCGCGCCAGTCTGCCGGAAGTGCATGCCTCGGTTCATGTGCCGAAGATCGGCTCCTGGATGCGCAAGCTGATGGCCTTTGCCGGACCGGGCTATATGATCTCGGTCGGCTATATGGACCCAGGTAACTGGGCGACGGATATCGCTGGCGGATCGCAATTTGGCTATACGCTTTTGTCGGTCATCATGATTTCCAACCTGATGGCGATCTTGTTGCAGGCGCTGTCAGCCCGGCTTGGCATTGCTACCGGGCGAGATCTCGCCCAGGCCTGCCGCGATCATTATTCGCCGCCGGTGCGCATCTGTCTGTGGCTGGCCTGCGAAGTGGCGATTATCGCCTGCGATCTGGCCGAAGTGATCGGCACGGCCATCGCGCTGCAATTGCTGTTCGGCATTCCGCTGATCGGCGGCGCGCTGATCACTGCGCTCGATACCTTCCTGCTGCTGCTGTTGATGAACAAGGGTTTTCGTTTCCTGGAAGCCTTCGTGGTCTCGATGCTGACCATTATCGCCCTGTGTTTCCTGGCGCAGATCATCGCCGCCCAACCGCCGGTCGCCGAGATTCTATCGGGCTTCATTCCCTCCGCCGAAGTGATCACCAATCGCGAAATGCTCTATGTCGCCATCGGCATTATCGGCGCGACGGTCATGCCGCATAATCTCTACCTGCATTCTTCCATCGTCCAGACCCGCGCCTATGAGCGCAATGACCGTGGCCGCAAGGATGCGATCAAATGGGCGACACTGGACAGCACGATTGCCCTGATGCTGGCGCTGTTCGTCAATGCCTCGATCCTGATTATCGCCGCCGTGGTGTTTCATGCCAATGGCCGCACCGATGTGGCGGAAATCGAGCAGGCGCATCAATTGCTGTCGCCGCTTCTGGGCTTCGGCCTTGCCTCCACCCTGTTTGCCGTGGCGCTGCTGGCCTCCGGCATCAATTCCACCGTCACGGCAACGCTGGCCGGACAGATCGTCATGGAAGGGTTCCTGCGGCTGACCATCCCCAATTGGGCGCGCCGCCTGCTGACCCGCTGTCTGGCGATCATTCCGGTCGTGATCGTCACCTGGCTTTACGGCAACAAGGGAACGGCGGAACTGCTGGTGCTGAGCCAGGTCATCTTGTCGATGCAATTGCCCTTTGCCGTCGTGCCGTTGGTGCAATTCGTCAGCGATAAGCGCAAGATGGGCTCGTTCGTCATTTCCCGCTGGACGGCTGCCCTGGCCTGGGTGATCGCCGCGATCATCATCGCGCTCAATCTCAAACTGCTCTGGGACGTCTTCAGCGGGGCTGTGTAAGCGCCAGCACGGCAAAACTTGCCAGCCAGTGCTCGCCCATGTATTCGCCCGCGACATGGGCGAGTGCAGCATCCAGATGCCGTTCAGCGGCTTGGGTGAGCGCCAGGCTGGCGGCATCCTGATCCTTCAGCGCCGCTGCCAGCGCATAAAAGCACCAGGCCCGGCTGAGGTTCAGCCCGTCCAGATGGGCGATCTTGCCATCGCTGCGGTCGGAAACATTGGCCGGCTGCATCAGATGCGCAGGCTCGCCCCGGGCGAGATCCGGCAGGAAGCGTGACAGCCAGCCGGAAAATTCCCCACGTGGCAGAAGCCGGCGCATGCATTCGGCCTCGATCAGCGACGAGGACAGGAATTCGTCGCCGGAGGGTTCTCCCCAGGCCGTGCAAGTGTGGTCGTCGCCATACCAGCGCCGTGCCGTTTGCTCAAGAAGTGTCAGGAATGCGGAATTGCCGGATACGTGCCCATAGTCTGCGGCCAGCCGCAGGGCAAAAGCGGTATTGTAATGGGTGCCGACCCGAACCGGATAGGTCGCCAGCGGCAAAAATGCCTCAAAGCGCGCGACGATCCGTTGGGTGAGCGGCAGCAAGGCCCGCGCCCAATCCGGCTTTTCATGCCCCTCAAATTCGGCTGCAAGCGCCAGAAGCCAGCCCCAGCCATAAGGCCTTTCATAGCCACGGGATGACGGCCTGTCGAAATAGCGGCATTCTCCGGCGATGTTTTCCGCTACCAGCATGGTATCGAACAGGTCGCGGATGGCCGGTGCCGATGGCATGCTAGGAAAAAGCCTGAGCAGCCGCGCCAGCATCCAATAGCCATGCACGCAGGAATGCCAGTCGAAACTGCCGTAGAACACCGGATGCAGGGCCGAGGGCGTCACTTCAGTCTCAGCACCATCGAACACATGCATGATGTGATTGGGATATTCCCTGGTAACGTGGCCAAGGGCAATTTCGGCAAAGCCATGTGCCGTCGCGATATCCAGTATCCTCTGTGGCATGGCCATCAATCTTCCTCCTCGGCGATCAGCAAGTCACCCCAATCGGCTCGGCGCGCCGCCTTGAAGAGTGCGCCATCACGGCGGCTGAGAGTGGTCTCCTCTGCCGTTCCATTGCCTTGGCACAGTTTCAGCTTCACCATGCCGCTGGCCAGCCGGGGCGGCAACAGGACCCGCGCACCGGATAAGGTCACAGGCTGGCGCGAGGCGGCGATGAAAATGTATTTCTCGTCTTCCCACGGCACTTCGCCTTGTTTCACCTGCCGATGCAGGCGGGAACGGGCAACGCGCCTTGAAAAGTGACACCAGTCCGGGCTGACGATGGGACAGAGCTGCTGGTGAGGGCAGGGTGCAAGCAGATGGGCGCCCGCATTGAGAAGCGCCTGCCGTGCCGTGACGATCCGCTGCCAGCCTGCCGGCGTGCCGGGCTCGACAATGATGATCGTGCCGGCGGTCAAGGCCCAGAGCTTTGCCGTCATGCTTGCCACCGCATCGATCGGTAACTCATCGAGCACATAAGCAAGCGTCACCAGATCGGCAGGCTCAAGCGGTGGCAGGGTTTTGGTGAGATCGCCCGCCTGCCAGTCGCAGGCAAAGGGCAGGGCTTGCGAGAGGCTTTTACCGATGGCGCGAATGGCAGGGCTGGCCTCGATCAGCGTCGCCTGTTGTAACTGCGGCCAGCAATCGGCGGCGGCCCAAAGCGCGGTGCCGGGGCCGGAGCCGAAATCGCTCAAGGTTCTGGGTGCAAAATCCGCCTGCACCTCGGCCACCATGTCCATCGCCGCCCTGACGGCGGCGAAAGTGGCGGGCAGGCGAGCGGCGAGATAAGCGCGTGCGGCCAGATCGTCGCTGATATGCAACTGCCCGTCGCGTACTTCCTTGCGGTAACGCTGGGACAGGCGTTCGGCGGCTTTCATCAAGGGCGCAAGCGGTTGATGTTCCAGCAGGCGCTCAACGGCGCTTTTCAGGGGTGAGGGGAGTTCCAAGGTAACGGTCCGGCGGGTTGAAGAATTGGGAAACAGTGCTGCGAGGGCGATCTTATCAGCCGGACGTTACGCTGTCCCATTCCGGTTTCAGCAGTGACATCTGCACGAGGTCACCGCGTTGGTCCTGACGATGACCATAGGCCCCGCGCAGCACGCCTTCCTGTTGAAAGCCGAGCTTGCTGTAAAGCGCGTGGGCGCGCCGGTTATTCGGTATGTGGGTTAGCCAGATCCGATAGGCGGAGGTGGTGGTGAATGCCCAATCCAGCGCAAGCCGCATCATCGCCGTGCCGGTTCCCTTTTCGGGAGCGGCAACCACGACGCGCTTGATATAGAGATTATCCTGCGGATCATTGATGTCGCGGAACAACACGAAGCCGAGCGGCTCGCCATCCGGCGACACGGCGATCCGATAGGCCTTCGCCGGATCATTGAGATTGGCAAGGTGTTCCGCCGCGCTGAACCGGCCGACCAGCAGGTCGTAACCGGGCTGGCGCTCCGCTGACATCATGAACCCGATATCGCCTTCTGTGGCCGCGCGCAGCGACACCATCAAGGTTCGATAAATTCGACGGCTTCGATCTTCTTGCCGACGAAGCGGAGGGCAACCCCGCCATTGATCAGCTTCAGCGCCGATTCGCCGAACAGATCACGCCGCCAGCCGCGCATGGCCTGCACATCGGCCTGTTCGCCCTCGACGGCAATCTTTTCCAGGTCGTCGGTATTGGCGATCATCTTGGCGGCGACGCCATGCTGTTCGCAGGTCAGGCGCAGCAGTACCTTGAGCAGTTCCACAGCCGGTGCCGTGCCTTCCGGCACATGGTTCTGGCGTTGGACCTGCGGCCATTCGGCCTTGGGAATTGCCAGGGCGGCATTGACCGCGTCGATGATCGCGCCGCCCGGTGCCGAGCGCTCCCAGCCCTTCGGAATGGTCCGGAGCCGTCCGAGCGCCTCGACATCCCTGGGCTGCTGCTGGGCGATTTCGAAAATAGCGTCGTCCTTGATCACCCGTGAGCGGGGGACGTTGCGGGCGCGGGCCTCACGCTCGCGCCAGGCGGTCACGGCCTTCATCACCATCAGCTCCTGCGGTTTTCTCAGCCGCATCTTCAGCCGTTGCCAGGCATCGTCCGGGTGTAGATCATAGGTGTCGCGGGATTCGAGGATGGCCATTTCCTCGCTCAGCCAGCTGGCGCGGCCTTCACGCTCCAGTTCTGCGTTCAGAGTCAGGTAGACATCGCGCAGATGGGTGACATCGGCGAGCGCGTAATCCAGCTGCTTTTCCGAAAGCGGACGGCGGCTCCAGTCGGTAAAGCGCGAGCTTTTATCGATATGGATATTCTTGATCTTCTGGACCAGCTGGTCATAGGACACGCTGTCGCCAAAGCCGCAGACCATGGCCGCCACCTGGGTGTCGAAGATTGGATGGGGAATGAGATTGCCCAGGTGAAAAATGATTTCAATATCCTGGCGCGCGGCGTGAAACACCTTGATCACATCGCCATTGGCCATCAACTTGAAAAAGGGTGCAAGATCGAGCCCCTCGGCCAGCGGATCGACAATGACCTCTAGATCGGGACTGGCCATCTGGATCAGGCACAGCTCCGGCCAGAAAGTGGTTTCACGCAGGAATTCCGTATCAATGGTGATAAATTCAGATTTGGCCAGTTTTTCGCAAGCGGCTTCTAAATCTTGAGTTGTAGAAATCATTGGGCCCCGGCATATCTCTTCGAATTCATTTCTTTCCTTCCCCCTTGCGTCCTTATTGTCAAGTTGATGACAAGGTTTGAGGCCGTCTATGGCCAAAACTCCCCGGTTTTTAACGGATCGTGACGCCAATGTGACCGAGAGGACACGGTGCCTGTCCAAGGCCCCGGCAGCAGCGGGTTCGGGTCGGTTTTCTACCTGGGCATGAAGCACGAATGCCGAATGAGGATGCCTCCGGTCATGTGACCCTGACATAGCTGGTCATGCCGGTCTTCTGGTGCTCGATGATGTGGCAATGCAAAACCCAGTCGCCGGGATTGTCGGCCACCAAAGCGAGTTGCACCTTTTCATCGGGCATGACCAGGTAGGTGTCGGAGATCAGCGGTACCGCAGGGCGGTTGTTGGAGGCGATCACCTGGAAATTCATGCCGTGCAGATGGATTGGGTGGGCGTGAGGCGTGTCGTTGACGAGGTCGAAGATGTAGCTCTTGCCCAGCTTCAATTCAGCCAGCGGCGCGGTCGGGTCGGGTGTGTCGCCCGGCCATGTCACCTTGTTGATCGCCCAGAAGGAATAGCCGAGCGTGCCGCAGATTGACTCTTTCGCGCCGTTTTCCGCCGTGGCGGAGAGCACCAGCGGAATATGCTGGGCGGATGCGAGATCTGGCTTGTCGAAGGGATTGGGCCGCAGCGGCGGCACGTCCTTCAGATCGCGTTTCAAGGACGCGCCGGTGGCACGGAAGCTGACGACGGTTTTTGGCGTGCTGGGGCGAATATCGGTCAGCCGTGCCTCGCTGCCTTCGCTGTCGGGCATTTTCAGGATGATGTCCATGCGCTGGCCGGGGGCGACGATAGCAAGCTGCATCGGCAGGATCGCTGGCACCGGCTGGCCATCCAGCGCGACAATGACCGCTTCTGCGCCTTCCAGTTTCAGCGTATAGATCCGCGTTACGTCAGTATTGACGATCCGAACCCGAGTAAAGCCGCCGCTGGGCGCATCGTAGCGCGGCTCCACCTGCCAATTGGCAGTGCGCACGGTGCCGAAGGTTCCGGCCCGGGCCGTGTCGCGCGGCTTGAATAGCGCGATGAACTGGCCATCTTCGCCCAGCCGCCAGTCGCGCAGATTGAGATCGATTTCCGCGTCGAAGGCCGGGTCGTCGGGGTCTTCTACCACGATCATTCCGGTCATGCCGGTCGCCATCTGGGTCAGCGTGTTGCAATGTGGGTGATACCAGAACGTGCCGGCATCCGGCGGCGTGAAGGCATAATCGAAGCTGTCGCCCTGATAGACATAGGGCTGGGTCAGGAAGGGCACGCCGTCCATGGCGTTTGGAATCCGCAAGCCATGCCAGTGAATGGTGGTGGCATCATCGATATGGTTTATCAGTTTTGCGGCGAAAGGCTCGCCCCGGCGCATGCGGATGGTGGGTGGCATTGCCGCCGTCTGGCCCGGCAGAGCAAAGCTCATCAGCTTTTTCGTCTCATGGCTGCCGTCGAGGGTGACTGAGGTAAACCGTGCCTCGATTTCCAACGGCTTGGGGGCGGCAAAGGCCATGCGTGCGCCCTGGAAGCGGCTGGCAATGCCGAGGCCCGCGCCATAGGCAGTGGCAACAGCGGAGGCTTTCAACAGGGTGCGGCGGGAGAGAATGGGCATGATGGGCGGTTCCAGCGTCGGACGGGACGTTGGTCTTTTAAAGTTGATTGTGGAAATCAGCAATATCCCAGGCCTATGCCGCCGAGCCTATTTCCGCTTCGTTCGCACAGGTGCAGCGAGCTTGCTGAAAAAGGCGGAGGTGCGTAGCAGCGCCCGGAAGGGATAGCGCCGCTCCTCCGTCGGGACCGCTTCGCGCGCCCGCATCCGCAGCAGGGTGTAGAGGATGAACAGCGCCAGCACGACGACCATATAGGAAAACAGCGCCCTTGGTCCGAAATGGTCGAGCAGGACGGAGGCAAACATCGGCCCGACCACGGCCCCGCAGGACCAGAAGAACAGGGTTCCTGCCGAGACCAGCGCATGCTGGCCGGGGGCGGCATGGTCATTGGCATGGGCTGAGCACAGCGAATAAAGCGGCATGGCAAAGGCGCCGAACAGGAAAATCCCGATAAAATTGAGGATTTCGCTTGTTCCCGCCACGAAGGTCAGGAACAGACCAGCCAGCATGGCACCGCCTGCGGCCACCAGAATGATGGTGCGCCGATCCAGCTTGTCGGAGTAATGGCCGAGCGGATATTGTAGCACGACACCGGCAAAAATCCCGATGCTCATGAAGGTGACGATGGCCGTGACCGACATGCCGATGCCTTCGGCATAGATCGGTCCGAGCGACCGGAAACTGGAATTGGTAAGCCCCACCACAATACAGCCGATGGTCGCCAGCGGCGAAATGCCCCACAGGGCCTTGATGTTAAACTCCACATGCCGCGGTGGGGCAGGGCTGGTGCGGTCGGCAAAGGAAATCGGTACCAGAGACAGAGATAGCGCCATGGCGATCAGCGCAAACAGATCGACACCAGAAATGCCGACCGCCGGAATGATATATTGCGCCACAGTGACCGATCCCAGATCGACGAAGCGATAGATCGACAAGGTGCGCGCCCGTGTCTCGTTGGTGACGCGGGCATTGAGCCAGCTTTCCACCACGGCGAACAGACCGGCAAAACAGACGCCCTGTATCAGCCGCATCGAAAACCATGCGGCAGGGTGAATGAAGATCAGCATGGCGATGGAGGCGGCAGAGGCAATCGCCGCCAGCCCGGCAAAGGCGCGGATATGGCCGATGTCCCGGATCAGCCTCGTCACATAGATGCAGCCGATGGCAAAGCCGATATTATAGCCGGTGCCGACCACGCCGATCATCGTCGTCGAGAACCCTTCTTCAAGGGCACGCAGCGAAATGAACGTGCCCTGCAAGCCATTGCCGCCGATCAGAATACCGGCGGTGACGAGCAGGGGCAAAAGCGGACGTATATCGTTCATGATGGGCCGGATTTTCAAATGCAGGTGAGTCGGGCTATAACAGCATGCGACGTTTACCCCGGCAGGAGATGCCGATATAGCGTAAATCCAAAGCGTAAAAGCCTGTAGCCTTGACAAATCGGGCCGGCCATGCGCTTTTCCGCCCGATTTTCCATGCCAGCCAAGCGCGCATTCCTTGCGTCCGTGCTGACCTTTTACACATGTCCAGGATCGTTCGAAATGCATCGTTATCGCAGCCACACCTGTGCCGCTCTCCGCAAGTCCGATGTTGGTGCCACCGTGCGCCTTTCCGGCTGGGTCCACCGCGTCCGCGACCACGGCGGCGTTCTCTTCATCGACCTTCGTGACCATTATGGTATCACGCAGGTGGTGGCCGATCCCGATAGCCCGGCTTTCAAGCTGGCCGAGACCGTGCGCGGCGAATGGGTGATCCGCATCGATGGCGTGGTCAAGGCCCGCGCCGATGAGACCGTCAACAAGGCCATGCAGACCGGCGAAATCGAGCTGTATGCGCAGGAAATCGAAATTCTCGCCGTGGCCAAGGAATTGCCGCTGCCAGTGTTTGGCGAGCCGGACTATCCGGAAGATGTGCGCCTGAAGTATCGCTTCATCGACCTTCGCCGCGAGACTCTGCACAAGAACATCGTCAAGCGCACCCAGATTATTTCATCCATGCGCAACGGCATGAGTGAGCTTGGCTTTGCCGAATACACCACGCCCATCCTGACCGCCTCTTCGCCCGAAGGTGCGCGCGACTTTTTGGTGCCAAGCCGTATCCACGAAGGCCAGTTCTTCGCCCTGCCGCAGGCTCCGCAGCAGTATAAGCAGCTGTTGATGGTGGCTGGTTTCGACCGCTACTTCCAGATTGCGCCCTGCTTCCGCGATGAAGACCCGCGCGCTGACCGTCTGCCCGGCGAGTTCTACCAGCTCGACGTGGAAATGAGCTTCGTGACCCAGGAAGATGTCTGGACCACGATGGAACCGATGATGACCAAGGTGTTCGAGCAGTTTGCCGAAGGCAAGCCTGTGACGAAGCAATGGCCACGCATTCCCTATGATGAAGCGATCCGCAAATACGGCTCCGATAAGCCCGATCTGCGTAACCCGATTGTTATGCAGGCCGTGACCGAGCATTTCGCTGATTCAGGCTTCAAGATTTTCGCAAGCATGATTGCCGCCAACCCGAAGGTTGAGGTCTGGGCGATCCCGGTCAAGCACACGGAAGCAACCGGCGCGATTGGCCGCGCCGTTTGCGACCGCATGAATGCCTGGGCGCAGTCCACCGGCCAGCCGGGCCTTGGCTATATCTTCTGGAAGGAAGAAGACGGCAAGGTTGCCGGTTCCGGCCCCTTGGCCAAGAACATTGGCGAAGAGCGCACCGCCGCCATTGCCGCCCAGCTCGGCCTTGGCGCTGGCGATGCCTGCTTCTTCGTCGCCGGTGATCCGGCCAAGTTCTATAAGTTCGCTGGCGAAGCCCGCACCCGTGCAGGTGAAGAGCTGAACCTTATTGACCGCGACCGGTTTGAAATGTGCTGGATTGTGGACTTCCCGTTCTACGAATGGAGCGAGGAAGAAAAGAAGATCGACTTCGCCCACAACCCGTTCTCCATGCCGCAGGGCGGGTTGGAAGCCTTCGACAGCCAAGACCCGCTGACACTCAAGGCTTACCAATATGACGCCGTCTGCAACGGCTTTGAAATCGCTTCCGGCTCGATCCGTAACCAGTCGCCAGAACTGATGGTCAAGGCGTTCGAGAAGGTTGGTCTCAGCCAGACGGACGTGGAAGAACGCTTCGGCGGCCTCTACCGCGCCTTCCAATACGGCGCACCGCCGCATGGCGGCTGCGCATTCGGTATCGACCGCGTGGTCATGCTGCTGGTGGGCGCCAAGAACCTGCGCGAAATCTCGCTGTTCCCGATGAACCAGCAGGCGCAGGATCTGTTGATGGGGGCACCGGCTCCGGCAACCCCAACCCAGCTGCGCGAATTGGCGCTGCGGGTGGTGCCAACGCCGAAGAAAGACTGAACCGATGTGGTCCCGGTTTGCGAGCCATATCCGGGATGCCTTCAGCCACGCGACCGCCGCAGCTTTAGCTGCGGCGGTCGCTTTTTATGGTGCCCACTGGCTGTTCGGCCACCAGCAGCCGATTTTTGCCGCCATAGCCGCGATCATCTGTCTGGCTCCGGGCATTCCCAATCACCTGCGCCAAGGCATCAATGTTGTCATTGGCGTGACCATCGGCATCGCGGTCGGCGAGCTGATCTTTCTCCTGCCGATAAGTGTGCTCGGCGTGCAGATTTCGCTCGCCATATTCGCCGCGATGTTTCTGGGCGCGCTGGCCAATCTGGCACCCGTCACGCCTATCCAGGCTGGCGCCTCAGCACTTCTGGTCATCCTGCTTGGCCCTGCGACCGGTGGGCTGGTGCGCTTTCTCGATGTCATCATCGGCGTCTCCACCGGACTTGTCTTCGCGCTCATCCTGTTTCGCAATGCGACGACACTGCATGACACGGCTATCACGCCCAGCAACGATGCAGGGCAGGGGCCGCAGGAAAAATAGCGCAATCTTCAATAACGCATTCCACAAAAAAAGCCGCCAGTCTGGCGGCTTTTATCGTCTATGTTCGAGTTCGATGACCCTTAGTCGTTAGACGTTACCTTTGCGCCCAGAACCTTGGGCAGCGTTTCCGGTGCGCCCATGGCCGCGCCGACGATCATCGGGAAGGGGACCGGGTTTTGCGGTTCCGCGGAGATCGTCAGGCTCTTCGGATTGTCGATATAGGCATTGACGGCTGACGTGACGACATTCTGGAAATCGCCAAGCTTGGCCTGGGCCAGCATCAAAGGCATCATGGCCTTGACCATCTGGCCCATATCCTTGCCCGAGACGCCCTGTTGGCTGCCGCTATAGGCCAGTGCCCGTTCGGTAATGCCGGCATCGTCGAAGCGGATATCGGCGCCCAGGAAGGACATTTGCTGCATCAGGCCGAGAATGGCGATGCCGGAGGCCTGCTGCGCCTGCGGGTCCTTGGCATTGGTTTCCATGGCCCGGGCGGTTTCCTGAAGTTGCTTGACCAGGTCCAGCGTATAACCGGACAGGCCAAGCGCCACCGTCAGCTTACCAACATTCTTGAAATCAAGCGTGTAGTTTTGAACGTCAATCGTTCCCGATTGCAGTTCCCAGCTGCCTTTCATGGTCATGCCGCCATCCAGCATGCTGATTCCGAGCTTTTCGATTGCATCGCGGCTCTTTGGATCATCGACGGTGGACAGATCGAGCTTGAAGCCTTTGACAGTCCCTTCGAAAGCGAGGCTGGCGCCATCGTCCTCGATTGCCGTTGTCGCTTCGGCCTCGGCCATGGACAACACTTCCTTGCCATCCGCCTTGACGCTGATCGGGCCGCTATGGGCCTTTTCGTAAAACAGCATGGAGGCGAGGTCGCCGCCATCGGTCTTGGCCGGAACGGTGACGCCGGACAGGTAGAGATCGGAGGCGGTGACGGTTGAGTTGTTTTCAACCAGATTGAGCGGCTGGAAATCGACCCGGTCGATTTCATAGGAGCCGTCCTGGTTTTCGATGACGCCGCTCATTTTCACGTCGCCGATGGAGACTGGCGCGGCATCCGGGCCGGTATCCGACGCTTTGGCTGGCTTCAGCTTGGTACCCCGCAGCGTTACGACATCGCCGTTGATATCGATAGAACTGGCGGTAATGGCCGCATTGCCCCCGGTATAGGATTTATTGATCTTGGCGAGCAAATCCTGGCCATCCAGCGCAAAAGCTGCTGAGGGAAGCACGAGAATGGCGGCACTGACCGAGAGGATACGGCGCAGGGCAGGCCCGGCGGATTTATGCGTCGTCATAACAATTCCCTCTAAGAACAAAAGGATATGCGCGATTGCGCGGTCATGATCCTTTATAAGACAGTGCGGAAATCCGCCATGCTTTTTGTCGTACTCGTTTGATTTTGTCTCATAGACCCCAAACGCCCTGATCGGATAATCCACAGGTGCATCCCCCGGAATCCTTGCCGTGCAAGGGGTTCTCGGCTACGCAAGGGGCATGGGAAAAAGTCTTATACCGCCTGGCGACGGTGGCGATAACGTCACACCGATCGATCTGAAATATGCGCTGGAAGAGCGCTACCTGGCCTATGCGCTGTCGACCATCATGCACCGGGCGCTGCCTGACGTGCGCGATGGGCTGAAGCCGGTGCATCGGCGCATCATCCATGCGATGAGCGAAATGGGGATCAGGCCCAATTCCGCCTTCAAGAAATGCGCCCGTATCGTCGGCGATGTCATCGGTAAATTTCACCCGCATGGCGACCAGTCGGTCTATGACGCGCTGGTGCGGCTCGCCCAGGATTTTTCGCAGCGCTATCCCGTTGTCGATGGTCAGGGCAATTTCGGCAATATCGACGGCGATTCGGCGGCTGCCTACCGATATACCGAAGCACGGATGACCGACGTTGCTGGGCTTCTGCTCGAGGGTATCGAGCAGGATGCGGTGGATTTTCGCCCGACCTATAACGAGGAAGACGACGAGCCGGTCGTGTTGCCCGGCGCTTTCCCCAATCTGCTCGCCAATGGCGCCTCCGGCATCGCGGTCGGCATGGCAACCTCGATCCCGCCGCACAATGCCCATGAGCTGTGTGATGCGGCGCTTTATCTGATCAAGAACCGTAGCGCTTCTGTCGAAGAGCTGTTTGCCGATCCGGCTCATCCGCAGCGCGGCGGCATCGAGGGACCGGATTTCCCGACCGGTGGCATTGTCATCGAAAGCCGCGAAAGCATGCTGGAAACCTACCGCACCGGACGCGGCGGTTTCCGAGTGCGGGCCAAATGGGAGACGGAAGACCTCGGGCGCGGCGGCTATCAGATCGTCATTACCCAGATCCCGTTCCAGGTGCAGAAATCACGGTTGATCGAAAAGATCGCCGAATTGCTGATCGCCAAGCGCCTGCCGTTGCTGGAAGACATTCGCGATGAGTCAGCCGAAGACGTTCGCGTTGTGCTGGTGCCGAAGAGTCGTACCGTCGATCCGACCATCCTGATGGAATCGCTATTCAAGCTGTCTGAGCTGGAAAGCCGCATTCCCTTGAACATGAACGTCCTCTCCCAAGGTAAAGTACCGAAGGTGATGGCGCTGAACGAGGTGCTGCTGGAATGGCTGGATCACCGCAAGGACGTGTTGGTGCGCCGGTCGCGCTTCCGTCTGGCGGCCATCGACCGGCGGCTGGAAATTCTCGGCGGCTTGCTGATCGCCTATCTCAATCTCGACGAGGTGATCCGCATCATCCGCGAGGAAGACGAGGCCAAGGACGCACTGATTGCCCGCTTCGAGCTGACGGACAACCAGGCCGAAGCCATCTTGAACATGCGGTTGCGCAATTTGCGCAAACTCGAGGAATTCGAGATCCGCAAGGAACATGATGCTCTGTCCAAGGAAAAGGCAGAGATCGAGACATTGCTGGCCTCTGACGACTTGCAATGGGGAACGATTGCCTCGGAAATCGGTGAGGTGAAGAAGAAATATGCCAAGGCGACCGACATTGGCCGCCGCCGCACGCTGTTTGCCAATGCGCCGGATGCCGATGTCGATGCCATTCAGCAGGCGATGATCGAGAAAGAGCCGATCACCGTCGTCATCTCCGAAAAGGGCTGGATACGGGCGCTTAAGGGCCACAGCTATGACAAGGTCAGCCTGACCTTCAAGGAAGGCGATGGTCTGCGCGTGGCCTTCCCCGCCCAGACCACAGATAAGATCCTGCTGGTGACCACCGGTGGCAAGGTCTATACGCTTGGCGGCGACAAGCTGCCCGGCGGGCGCGGCCATGGCGAGCCGATCCGAATCATGGTCGATATGGAAAACGATCAGGATGTGCTGACGGCTTTCGTCCACGATCCAGCCCGCAAGCTGCTGATCGCCTCGACGGGTGGCAATGGCTTCATCGTCGCGGAAAGCGACATCACCGCCAATACCCGCAAGGGCAAACAGGTGATGAATGTCGGCATGCCGGATGAAACCAAGCTGGTCGTGCCGATTTCCGGCGACCATGTGGCTGTGGTCGGCGAAAATCGCAAAATGGTGGTATTCCCGCTGGCACAGGTCCCGGAAATGAGCCGCGGCAAGGGCGTGCGCCTGCAACGCTATAAGGACGGCGGTGTCTCCGACATCAAGTGCTTTACCCTTGCAGACGGGCTTTCCTGGGAAGACAGTGCGGGCCGGAGCTTCACCCGCAGCAAGGACGAACTGTTGGAATGGCTGGGCGATCGGGCCGGGCCTGGACGCACGGTTCCCAAGGGCTTCCCGCGCAGCGGCAAATTCAGCGGCTGATTGCCCGTTTCGTCCTGCGCACCATGTAGTGCGCAGGACCGCCGGTTCCGTTTTGCCAATTGCTCAGGCTGTAGCGTATTTCTGCATTTCCGAGAAACGTTGAATGCACTAGAGCATCGGACCGAAAATAGGAATCGGAACGATGCTCTAGGTTCTTGTTTAGGCATCGGATTCATCCGAAAACCGGTTCCCACTTTTCGGTCCGATGCCCTAGCTGATAAAATGGGTAATCAGCGGCGCGTCTGTGCTTTCCGCCTCAGTTTGGCTAAAATGGTTCAGGGGTTTGGACTTGAAGACATCCAGGGTGGCCGGGCGGCCGATGTAGAATCCCTGTACATGATCAATGTCGAACTGCCGCATCAACTCCAGCTGTTCCTCGGTCTCGATGCCCTCGACAAGAATGCGGTGGCCACGATTGCGGACCAGCGCGATGATGTCGCGCAGCATGGAGCGTCCCTTCGGCGTATCGCTGTCATGAAGGAAGGACCTGTCGATCTTCACGGTGTCGAAATTGAAGAGCCGTAGCCAGGACAGTCCGGCGAAACCGGTGCCGAAATCATCCAGCCAGATGCGGATGCCCATATTTTCAAGGTCCTTGATGCAGCGCAGTATGTCGGATTGACGATCCATATTGATGCCTTCGGTAATCTCGAAGGCGACATGCTGCCCATCAACGCCGGTATCGATCAGGATTTCAGCCACGGCGGCGGCAAAGCCGCGGGTTTTCAACTGAATAGGAGAGACATTGATACTAACGACCGGCGCGTGGCCGGGAACGAGGATTTCGGTGCAGGCCTGGCGTAGCGTCCACAGGCCGAGATCAAGGATGGACCCCGTTCGCTCGGCAATCGGAATGAACACCGAGGGTGTGACAGGCGTCCCATCCAGCAGTTTCAGCCGCATCAGGGCTTCAGCAGCGTCGATCTTGCCGGTCGTGAGGTTGAGGATCGGCTGATAGACGAGGGAAACAAGGTTATTGGCCACAGCCACCCGCAACAAAGCGGCAATGTGTTCGCTATCGTCGCTGCTTTGCGGATCGTTCGGGTCAAACAGCCGCACGCAATTACGACCATTGGCCTTTGCCGAATAGAGCGCCCGGTCCGCCTCGGTAATGATCTTTTCCAGCCGTGGACCGAAATGAGGGCGTGTGAAGGCCGCGCCGACGCTGACCGTAACGACGTTGATGCCATCCTTGCGCTGATCATGGACCAGCGACATTTTTTCCACGGTATTGCGAATCATCTCAGCCAGCAGCCCAACATCGTCACGGCTAGCGGCTGGAGCCAGAACGATAAATTCCTCGCCGCCATAACGGCCAATGGAGGCATTGAAGGGCAGGAGGGCTGTCTTCAGAGCATTGGCGACCAGGACCAGACAGTGGTCGCCAGCCTGATGGCCGTAATAGTCGTTGTATTTCTTGAAAAAATCGACGTCGACCAAAATTGCGGCAAAGCCGGTTCCTGAACTTTGCCATTCAGCCCAATTGTCCCGCAATCGCTGATCGATGGCACGCCGGTTTTCAACGCCGGTCAGATAGTCTGTGTTGGAAAGGCGCAGCAGCGCTTTGCCGCGTTCGATCGCTTCCCGATGCTGCTTGCGTGCCTCCAGCGCGTTGAGGAAAACATTATGTCGCTCCCTGTTCAGCCGTAGATTGACGTAGCTGGTGAAAATGAAACAGGAGACAAAAAACGTCCCAAAAGCAATAACATAGGAGGTTTCTTCCGCGAAATTGGTTGTAAGGCTCCAGAAAAACAGCAGGAGAACCACAGCCGATGTCGCGATGGATAGCAGAAAGTCCAGGCCAAAGAAAAGGTTGGCGCTCATCATGAAAATAGTCCCAAAAACCATGTAGTAACGCAGGTTCTCAGACAATTCAGTCATTGAGGCCACATACAGCCAGACTCCATAGCCGATAATGAGGGCAATGGAGCATGTCAGGTCTATCCACGCGGCCCTGACCTTCAGCCAAATCTGCGTTTCCAGAGAGACAATGGCGAGCACGCCGATGAGCAGCCGGATTTTCATTTCCGTTACGGCAACATCCGGAACGAGTAGGAAATCGGTTATGGAGAATAGGATATAGACAATGCTGGCTGCCCAAAGTCCAAATCTGGCTTTATGGATCCTATCCTGCTCAGTCTCTTCCCGGTAGAGCTTCGCCATTTCTGCGGTTCGCCTTCTATCGGAAACCCCGCTCCTAGTCACGGTATTCGGATCGGGCAGGGTATTCTTCATGCTGAATTCCATCGATAGATCGTCCTCAGAGGGAATCCAAGCCCTACCTTCCAATGTTTCATTGGAGCGCCCGTTGTCATGCCATCTTTTCGGTAAAGTCAGAGCCCTAATTTACAGCATTTATAGAGTATTAACACTCGCTTTTTTACCTGCGTCGATGCAGTGCATGCTTTACCGGCCTGATACAATAGGGGATTTTAGTCGTTAACCTTAATTCAAGAAGACCCCGGCATCCAGTCGCGGAATCAACAATCAGGCTTTATAGTTACAAAGTCATTAACACTCTTGTTTCAATCTTAAGGGTAGCCCCATGCAGCAAATTGAAATTACGCTCGATGGAGAGAGTTTGGTTACGCCGGAGACCATTGCAACTGCGGTTTTTTCTTCGAAAATTAACGATGGAAGAAACAGCGATCTCAAGACCGCTGAGGCAGAACTTGCGATTTTTTTGAATATTGCCCAGCAGAAAGTACAAAAAAAGGCGCCGGTAGAGGAAGTTTTAGCGCTCGTTATTTCTAATCTCCATAAGATTCGTTCGAAATATACGCCGGAGATCTGGAGAAGCCTTATTCCACTTGCGCAGAATCATCCCGTTAGTAAATTTTTTCACGAAGACCCCTTTACCCATTGGTCATTCGTCAAACCACGTGGATATTCCGGCGATGCACATCTTCTCGATTTCATCTATGGACATGAAAGTGTAGCGGAAGAAGTTGCTGGCGCGTCCGAACTTGGCCGCATGCTTTACAGTCACACCAGGGAGTCCGGGGCTCCGGTAGCGGTGCGTGAGCGGCGCGATATCGTCGCCCGCCATGTGGATGAAATTGCCTCGTCACGCGGTCCGGATGCGGAAATCATGACCGTTGCTGCGGGCCATCTGCGGGAAGGCGCCCGTTCCGTTGCCCTTAAGGAAGGCAGGATCAAACGCTGGGTTGCCCTGGATCAGGATCCGCTTAGCATTGGCTCGATCCGGCAGGATTTCGAGGGGACATGTGTTGAAGCTGTCGATGGTTCGGTTCGCAGCCTGCTGACCAATTCTCATCAGCTTGGTACATTCGATTTCATCTATGCTTCCGGCCTTTACGATTACCTCAACGACAAGGTGGCGGTAAAGCTGACGAAGAAATGCCTATCCATGCTGAAGCCGAATGGCGTTTTCATGTTTGCCAATTTCTCGGACGATTTTGACACCGACGGCTATATGGAAACCTTCATGAACTGGGCGCTGCTGCTGCGGAGCGAGCAGGACATGTGGCGCGTTATTCATGCAAGCACACCAGAAGGCGATATCGATGCTCAGGTCCGTTTCGGTGCCAATCGCAATATTGTCTACGGCTTTATCCGCAAGATCGGCTAGGCTTAACTATGGGTTTACTGTATAAGTCCGTGAATATATTATATTTGCGGCTTTATGCAGAATCTATGAGACATTTCACGAGCCTGCGCGTTGCATTTCAGGTGCGTGGCTCGTTAAAGAAAATCGATTTCATTTATTTTGCAGCCAGCATATCTCCCAAATGACTGGTTGTGGTTCCCCAAGCCCAGAATTCTTCTGAATTCTGGGCTTTGTTTTGCATGAAAACAATGATTCATGATGCTATAACCATAGATAAATTCCAGCTTTTTGCAGTTAATATCGTCACTTGGTTTTAATCACTTCTGCGCCATATGGAACAAAGGCCGTGCGCGAGCGTTTTTGATTTCAAACCGTGCTCAATACGCAAGCCGGAAGAGTTTTTTGCCTGGCTGCGCCTTTCGGAACCGCGTTTCTGCGTGGTCGGCTTTCGGCATGATAATCAGATGCTTCGAGCCCTACTAAGAAGGCGATGACCGTGGACCAAGAGCGCGAACTGGCAAGACTGACCAGCCTACGCAACCTGAAAATACTTGATACCCTACCGAGTGAAAGCTTCGACCGGATTACTCGAATCGTATCGGAATTTTTCGGACTGCCAGTCGCGGCCGTGTCGCTGACAGATGTCGATCGCCAGTGGTTCAAGTCGAAAGTGGGAATCGAGCATAACCAGATTCCACGATTCAAGGCGCCCTGTGCTGAAGTCGCGGAGACTTGTCGGCCGCTGATCGTCAACGATTTTCACAATGATGCCTTTTATGTCGATAGTCCCCTCGGTCAGGCTGGCGTGCGGTTCTACGCCGGTGTGCCGCTGATGACGACGGATGGCTATTCCCTGGGCGCGCTCTGCGTTCTTGATAATGAACCTCACACGGTCGGCGACAGGGAAATGGCCGTACTCTCCGATATGGCGGCCATGGTCATGGCGCAGATAGAAATGCAGCATGCCGTTGGCCGTATTGAGGCCGCCAGCGGTCTGCCCAATCGCTTCCAATTGTTGAGCGACCTTGCCGATATTGGCAAGCACGGCGGGGGCAAGGAACGGTTGATCGGCGTTCTCGATCTTGCGCGCACCATGCAGTTCGACCGGTTGTCGCGTGTCATGGGTCCATCGCATCTGGATGGTGTCATCCGCTCCGTGGCGCAGTTCCTGCAGAGGGCGGTAGGTGATCATACCGCCTCCTATCACATTGGCGCGATGCAGTTTGCCTTGATCCCGCCGGAGGACGTCACATCCGAAAGCCTGCTTCCTATGCTGAAAAGCTTGCTGTCCGATGTCGGTGAGGTGGCCAATCTTCGTTTGACGATGACACCCTCGCTTGGGGTGACCTGGTTCAATCCGGGCGCAATGGAGCCGGAAAACGTGCTGCGGTCGCTGCAAAGTGCGGTTCAAGACGCGCGTGACAGCGAAACCGGCATTGCCTTTTTCTCCGACGATCATGACCTGCTGCATCGCCGTAACTTCCGCCTGTTGCAGGATTTTCCTGTCGCTCTGGCGTCGCAGGATCAATTGCATCTGGTTTTCCAGCCGAGGCTGTCTTTGAAGACCGGTCAGGCGGAATGCGCCGAAGCGTTGCTGCGCTGGAACCACCCTGAACTGGGGTCGATTTCACCAGCCGAATTCGTGCCAGTTATCGAAGCCTCCGATCTGGTGCGCGCCATGAGCGCCTGGGTGATCGACAAGGCGCTGTCGCATCTGGCCGTTCTGCGAGGTCAAGGCATCGATATGCGATTGTCGATCAATATTTCGGCTCTCAATCTGAATGAGCCGGAATTTCTGGAACTGCTGAAGGAAAAGCTGGCGAAATACGATGTTCTGCCGGGTCAGATTGAATTTGAACTGACGGAAACGGCGATGATGAGGGAGACCGAAAAGTCACTCGACCTTCTTCACGCGCTGAGCGCCCATGGTATCCGGCTGGCGATCGACGACTTCGGCACTGGCTATAGCAGCCTGGCCTATATGCAGAAATTGCCTGCTGATGTTGTGAAAATCGACCGTTCTTTCGTCGCGGATATGGCAAAAGGCAATCGCGAGCGCGTCTTGGTGCGATCGATGATCAACCTTTCGCACAGTCTAGGCTATGAAGTGGTGGCGGAAGGCGTCGAAACGCTGGAAGCTGCTGATCTCCTGCAAGCGATGGGTTGCGATGAGATTCAGGGCTTCTGGCTGTCGCGTCCCATGGCGGCGGAAGTCCTGCCGGAATGGCTGCGCCATCGGCATGGGGCTGCTGATCAGGCGGCTCAGGTCGCCTGATCCACTCTACCAAATCTCAAAAAAAATGCTGAGGTATCCTCCTTTTGAGGAGGCTGCCAAAGGCATACGAAGAGTAATCTTTATTACTCTTCGACGCCGCTCTCTGGCTCATAACGGGTCCAGCCCTGACTGAGCAGATGTTCTTGCGGCAGGAAGCGGATTTTATATCCCATTTTACGGGAGCCGTTCACCCAATAGCCCAGATAGACATGGGGTAGGCCCATTTCGTTGGCACGGCGGATATGGTCGAGAACCATGAATGTGCCGAGAGACCGTTTTTCCATGGCCGGATTGAAGAAGGAATAGACCATCGACAATCCGTCGCTGAGGATATCGGATAGCGCCACGGCCACCAGTTCGCCGGGGCGGTCGCTGTCCTCGTCCACTTTCGGCAGGCGATATTCGATCACCTTGGTTTTGACATGGCTGTCTTCCACCATGATCGCAAAGTCGAGCGCCGACATGTCCGACATGCCGCCCTGCTGGTGGCGATGATCGAGATAGGTGCGAAACAGTGAGAATTGTTCGGTCGAAGGTTGGGCGGCAAAGACGCTGCTGGTGAGATCTGCATTGACGCCCGCCACACGCCGCATGGTCCGGTTCGGCTGGAATTCCCGGGCGACGATCCGCACGGATATGCAGGCGCGGCAGGTTTCGCAGGCCGGACGGTAGGCGATATTCTGCGATCGGCGAAAGCCGCCCTGTGTCAGAAGATCGTTCATTTCCGGCGCGCGTGGTCCAACAAGGTGCGTGAAGACCTTCCGCTCCATTTCCCCCGCCAAGTAAGGGCAGGGCGCGGGTGCTGTCAGATAAAACTGCGGAGACGTAGCAGCCTGCGTGTTCATGCTTTGTCTATGCGTCCTCTCAGGCACCCGGAAAAGCGCGCTTGCTTCATTGGCCGGGAATGCACATTACACCAAGACATCGAAGGTGCTAACGCATCCTCACCTTGCAGGAATTTCGAATATCTCAAATGCATCAAGTGCTTGAGATATTCGAAAGTGCAATGCCAGAAGTCACTTTCAATGATTCCCGGTATTGCCCATGACCTTCAAGTTCATGTCTAGCATGGCTCAAGATTTCAAAAGGTCAACTCTTTCATTTCACGATTTGGTTGCTCAACGTGAAATTGTAGTCATTTCTAACGCGACTAATAATTTTTAGCGGATGTCGACTTCACTCAGCCAGCGCGAAGCGCAGCCGTACCGAGCAGCAAGTCATGGACC
The DNA here is from genome assembly GCF_000016285.1 of Allorhizobium ampelinum S4. Lineage (NCBI taxonomy): Bacteria > Pseudomonadati > Pseudomonadota > Alphaproteobacteria > Hyphomicrobiales > Rhizobiaceae > Gillisella > Gillisella ampelina. The sequence continues at coordinate 1,345,759 of NC_011989.1, forward strand.
AATCGCGAACGATCAGTAAACAGTCCCGCCAGCAGGATCAGTGGCGTTAACACGGAATTGAGGATCCAGAACAGTGCCAGATGGGCAATGGCCGTGACGAAATCAATCTTGGTGCCATCCAGGCGAATCATGGCAATTCCCATGGCTCGCATGCCAGGCGTCGCCTGAGTGCGACCGGCCAGCGACAGACCGAAATAAAGGCCCGCGACGATGAAAAACAGAATGGGATAAAGGAGCCAGCCGAGGCCAAGTGTGATGACGCCGAGGAAGAACACCACAACGGCGGCGGGAACCCACAGGAGCCCGACCAGGACATAGTCGATAATGAAGGCAAGGACCCGGCGCGACAGCACGCCGCTATAGGCGCGCCAGTCGGTCGGAGCCACGGTGGTCATATTCGGATCGAAGCTCATGATCGTCTCCTTGGTCGATGACGATGATATGGGAAGTCCCGCTCCGAAATACAATTGCCTGACATCTTTACAGTCTAGCCAGGAATCGCTGCTGGCGTGCTGCAAATGGCAGTGCCGAAAACTCAGCTTCTGGCGAGCCGCTTTGCCGCGTCCACGGCGAAATAACTGAGAATGCCATCACATCCGGCCCGTTTGAAGCAGAGCAGTGTTTCCATCATTACCCGCTCTTCATCAATCCAGCCATTCAGACCCGCAGCCTTGATCTGCGCATATTCGCCTGACACCTGATAGGAAAAGACCGGCAGGCTGAAGGCTTCCTTGAGACGCCAGCAGATATCCAGATAGGGCAGGCCGGGCTTGACCATCAGCATATCCGCCCCTTCCTCAACATCCATGGCGGCGTCCCGCACTGCTTCTGTGCCATTGGCCGGGCTGATGTAATAGCTGTTCTTGTCGCCCTTCAGCAGGCCTGCGGTGGAAATCGCCTCGCGGTAGGGTCCGTAATAGCCGGAGGAGAATTTCGTTGCATAGGACATGATGCCAACCGACTGATGACCAGCGGCGTCGAGCCCGCGGCGGATCGCGCCGATTCGCCCGTCCATCATTTCGGACGGCGCGATAATGTCGGAGCCAGCATCGGCTTGCAGGATGGCTGCCTTGACCACCTGATCGACCGTTTCGTCATTGACGATATCGTCGCCGCGCAAAATACCGTCATGCCCATGGCTGGTAAAAGGGTCTAGCGCCACGTCGGTAATCACGCCGATGTTGGCGACGGCTTTCTTGATGGCCGCTGTCGCCTGGTTGAGCAGGTTATTGGCTTCCAGGATATGGGAACCCGTCTGGTCACGCAGGTTCATCTCGATATTCGGAAAGGTGGCAATGGCCGGAATGCCAAGATCGGCGGCTTCCTTCACCGCCTCGACCGCCTTGTCGACACTCATCCTGTTGACTCCCGGCATGGCGGCGATCGGCTCGACGATGCCGCTACCGGGTACGAGGAAGATCGGCCAGATAAGGTCGTCCACCGTCAACCGGCTTTCCTGTACCAGCCTGCGCGTCCAGTCCGCCTTGCGGTTGCGGCGCATGCGCCGGTGGCCGGTAATATCGTCGACGAGGTGGGTCTTGTTGGTCATCGCGGTCTCCAGTCTTCAGGCCTGCTCTCTTATGATGCCGTTTATCATGCACTGGGATGTTTGCCCACTGCGGCAACCTGACCGGCCCCACCTCCGGGCATAGCGATGCTCGAATAAAACTGTCTGCGGATTGTTTGTCTCCCCATAAATTTCACCTGTCGCCGATACCGGTCCGATCAATTATGCGATATCGTCGCACCATGATTGATGATGTCGTCCATACGCCAAAGCCCAGCCTGGTAGACCTGTTGTTTGTGCTCTTCCTGCGCGTTGTTGCGCTTGCCTGCCTTTGGCTGGGCTTGCAATTCTGGGGGCTGCTGGTGGGCTTTGCGGGTGACGGCCTTGGGCGGTTCGACCTGATGAATGTGCCTTGGCGCATTGCCAGTTGCGGGCTTGCCGTGATGCTGCCGGTGGCAGGGGTTGGGTTGTGGATGACGGTCTCCTGGGGGCCTGTCATTTGGGTCATTGCCGCCAGTGGCCAGATCCTGATGCATGCCGTATGGCCGGGCATTTTCGGGCGCGATCCGTTGATCGTCGCATTCCATCTGATTGTCGCCGTCGTTTATCTCGCTTTCCGCCTGGCGATCCTGCTGCAAAAGCGTCGGCGCGCCACGGCATAAGGAATGGTTTACCCTGATACAAGCAGGCTGAATGGTAAGCCTCTGTTAAGCCTGCGTTTTAAATAGAATTTTATCTGCATTCGATATTGTCACTCACAAGGCGGTTGGAAACCAACAAGGCCGCCACCCAAACAGTGAGGCAGACGATATGACCACGACAAAGATCAAACCGCAGGTGTCCGCTATCGATCACGAAGAGCAGACCATCCGTTCTCTCTATCTTGATTCCCTGCATCTGGTGGAGCGCTTGCACCGCCGCCTGCTCGACGTCATCAAGGACGAATTCGACCGCCAGGGCCGCAACGACGTCAATGCTGTTCAGGCTTTGCTGCTGTTTAACATCGGCAATTCCGAGCTGACGGCCGGTGAATTGCGGTCTCGCGGCTACTACCTCGGCTCCAACGTTTCCTATAACGTCAAGAAGCTGGTCGACCTTGGTTTCATCAATCATTCCCGCTCGCGTGTCGACCGTCGTTCGGTCCGTATTTCCCTGACACCGGAAGGCCAGGACATCGCCGAAACCGTCGCCAAGCTCTATGAGCGTCACGTCGGCTCCATCCAGAAAGTCGGCGGCATCGGTCCGGACGAATTCAACCAGATGAACAGGTTGTTGCAGCGTCTCGATCGCTTCTGGAACGACACGATCGCCTATCGCATGTAGGCCAACCGGCTGCGATGTTTGGCTTTGCTGCCTTGATGGACCGGTAACGGTCATTCAATCCCGGCAGGTCGATATCGCCTCGCTTTGTTTTGATGCGCCCATGCTTATTCAACACAGTGTTGTGAGCGCGTCGGGCCTGACAAGCTTTGGCCATATTGATATGGGACCGCCAGACTGTGGAATAAGCTGGTTGTTCGACCCGCGCTGAAGCTTCGCCTTCGCCCGGGTTCAAAAGAAACTCTTTAGGGCAGAGGGCTTTTGGAACAAGCGATAGCGGCAAACGTTTCCCGCGATGAAAACAATGATTGCGGAACGCCTCCGGCTTTATTAAGCACAATGCCTTCATGGGACATGATCATCTCCCATGGGCTAAAGCGTTTCGGGATCGGTGGATCGGTAGGGAAATAGAAGACTATGGCGGACAAGATTAAACTGGTTTCGGTCTCTCGCAGAGCGTTGCTGAGAGGCGCGGCATTGGTGGGAGCATCCACGCTGGCCGGGACCGCCATGGCGCAATCTGCCGTCGACGAGCTGATCAATGCTCGCTCGCGGGGCAATTGGGACGACCAGTTCGATGCCCAAACGTCACGTGCGGTCGCATCGGTGACGTCAAATTCGCCGATGTTGAGCGCCACCAACCTGCCGAACCTGCAATTGGCCATTTCCGCCTATCAGCAGATCGTCGCCCAAGGTGGTTGGCCGCAGGTCAATCCCTCGGTGAAGTTGAAACTCGGCTCTATTGATCCGGTTGTTCAGCAACTGCGCCAGCGCCTGATGATCTCAGGCGATCTTGGCCAAGAAGCGGGCATGTCCAATTCTTTCGATACCTATGTTGACGGTGCCGTGAAGCGTTTTCAGGCTCGTCACGGTCTACCCACAGATGGTGCGCTTGGCGAATATACGCTGAAAGCGATGAATATTTCTGCCGATGTGCGTCTCAACCAGCTCAATACCAATCTGGTGCGCCTGCAGGCAATGTCCGGTGATCTGGGCAACCGGTATGTCATGGTCAACATTCCCTCGATGTCTATCGAGGCTGTCGAAAATGATCGCGTCGCATTGCGCACCAATGCCGTTGTTGGACGTATCGACCGCCCGACCCATTCCATCAATTCCAAAATCTATGAAGTCATCCTGAATCCCTACTGGACTGCGCCGCGCTCGATCGTCGAAAAGGACATCGTGCCGCTGATGCGCAAGGACCCCACTTATCTGACGCGCAACAATATCCGTCTCTTCGATGGCAAAGGCCAGGAAGTGGCCCCGGAGACTGTGGATTGGAACGCGCCAAAGGCACCGAACCTGATGTTCCGTCAGGACCCTGGCAAGATCAACGCCATGGCCTCGACGAAGATCAACTTTCACAATCCGAACAATGAATATCTGCACGATACGCCGCAGCAGGGCCTGTTCAACAAACTGATGCGCTTTGAATCCTCCGGCTGCATGCGCGTCCAGAACGTGCGCGATCTGATCACATGGTTGCTGAGGGATACGCCCGGCTGGAACCGTCAGGAAATCGAGCGGGTCATCTCCACGCGCCAGAACAATGTGATCAAGCTTTCGCAGGAAGTCCCCGTCTATATCGTTTACATCACGGCGTGGTCGGCCAAGGATAATGTCGTGCAGTTCCGTGACGATATCTACAAGCGTGATGGCGATGCCCAGTTGGCGCTGCAAACCAACATTGGCGTGGAGCAAAATCCGGGCCGGATTGAGGACGACAATTTGCCGCAGTAAGTCTTGGCACAAGGCATTTTTATCAAGGGCCGCGCTCAAGTTGCGCGGCCTTTTGTGTTTTTACGCGGGCAGCAGTCCGTGTGATACAAGAACAAGCATCTTCTTCCGCGCATTGGCGCGCAAATGTCGCTCTGTTGTCTTGCTCTTGGGGCGCGAGGACGTTAAGACGCGCACGCATCAACGCTTTCAGGAGACTGCGATCATGGCCAATACCGATGCTTTCTTTTCCCGTCCGCTTGCCGAAACCGACCCGGATATTTTTGGTGCGATTGAAAAGGAGCTCGGTCGTCAACGCCATGAAATCGAGCTGATTGCGTCTGAAAACATCGTCTCGCGCGCCGTGCTGGAAGCGCAAGGCTCGATCATGACCAACAAATATGCCGAGGGCTATCCGGGCAAGCGCTATTACGGTGGCTGTCAGTTCGTGGATATTGCCGAGGAATTGGCGATTGAGCGCGCCAAGAAGCTGTTTGGCGTCAATTTTGCCAATGTTCAGCCCAATTCCGGTTCGCAGATGAACCAGGCCGTGTTCCTGGCACTGTTGCAGCCGGGCGATACCTTCATGGGTCTCGACCTGAATTCCGGGGGCCATCTGACCCACGGTTCGCCGGTCAACATGTCCGGCAAGTGGTTCAACGTCGTCTCCTATGGCGTGCGTCAGGACGATAATCTTCTGGACATGGATGCGGTGGCTGAATCGGCTCGTAAACACAAGCCCAAGCTGATCATCGCCGGTGGCACAGCCTATTCGCGGATCTGGGACTGGAAGCGCTTCCGCGAGATCGCCGACGAAGTCGGCGCCTATCTGATGGTTGACATGGCCCATATCGCCGGTCTGGTTGCCGGTAACCAGCATCCGTCGCCGTTCCCGCATTGCCACGTCGCCACCACCACGACCCACAAGTCGCTGCGTGGCCCGCGTGGCGGCATGATCCTCACCAATGACGAGGATCTGGCCAAGAAATTCAATTCGGCTGTCTTCCCAGGCCTCCAGGGCGGCCCGCTGATGCATGTGATTGCCGCCAAGGCGGTTGCCTTCGGTGAGGCCTTGCAGCCGGAATTCCAGGATTATGCCGCTCAGGTGGTGAAAAACGCCAAGGCCCTGTCCGAAACCCTGGTCAAGGGTGGCCTCGATATCGTCTCCGGCGGTACCGACAATCATTTGATGCTGGTCGACCTGCGCAAGAAGAACGCCACCGGCAAGCGCGCCGAGGCAGCCCTTGGCCGCGCCTATGTCACCTGCAACAAGAACGGCATTCCGTTCGATCCTGAAAAGCCCTTCGTTACTTCTGGTGTTCGCCTTGGCACGCCAGCTGGCACGACCCGTGGCTTCAAGGAGGCTGAATTCATCGAAATCGGCAATCTGATCGTTGAGGTTCTCGACGGTCTGAAGGTTGCCAATTCCGACGAGGGCAATAGCGCCGTCGAGGCAAGCGTGCGCGACAAGGTCATTGGCCTGACGGGCCGTTTCCCGATGTATCCTTACCTGTAAGGCGGCCAGATGCGTTGCCCGTTTTGCGGTTCGGACGATACCCAGGTCAAGGATTCACGCCCGGCGGAGGACAATAGCGCCATCCGCCGGCGTCGGATCTGCCCGGATTGCGGCGGACGCTTCACCACGTTCGAGCGCGTGCAACTGCGCGAGCTGACCGTGTTGAAAAAGACAGGCCGCAAGGCACCTTTTGATCGTAACAAGCTGGTGCGGTCTTTCGAGATCGCCCTTCGCAAACGTCCCGTCGACCGGGACCGGATTGAGCGGGCGGTCTCCGGCATCGTGCGGCGGCTGGAAAGCTCCGGCGAGACGGAAATTTCCTCCGAACAGATCGGCTTGCAGGTGCTGGAAGCGCTGAAAAGCCTCGATGACGTGGCTTTCGTGCGTTACGCCTCGGTCTATCGCGATTTTTCCCATGCCGAGGATTTCGAGCAGGTCATTTCTGAAATTACCGCCAAGATTTCCCAGGATCACGAACCGGGGTAAACATGGTGTGCGAACAGCCTGATGATCAGCGGTTCATGGCAGCGGCGATTAGGCTCGGTCGCAGTCATCTGGGGCAAACCCTGACCAACCCGTCGGTCGGTTGCGTGATCGTTGCCGACGGAACCATTGTCGGCTCCGCTGTCACAGCGATTGGCGGACGCCCGCATGCCGAGCGTCAGGCCATTGCCGTGGCCGGCGAAAAGGCCCGCGGCGCTACGGCCTATGTGACGCTTGAACCCTGTTCCCATCATGGCAAGACCCCGCCTTGTGCTGACGCGCTGGTTGAGGCTGGCGTGGCGCGGGTTGTGGTTGCCGTCACCGACCCGGACCCGCGGGTTTCAGGCCGTGGCCTGTCCATCCTGACGGATGCGGGGATCGAGGTGGTAACCGGCGTGCTGGAGCGTGAAGCGCGCTATGGGCTCGCTGCCTATCTGACCCGCCAGACGAAACAGCGTCCGCATGTGACCCTGAAACTGGCTCTGTCGCGGGATGGTATGATTGGCCGGGCGGGCGAGGGGCAGGTGGCGATTACCGGGCCGCTGGCTCGTACCCAGGTGCAATTGTTGCGGGCCGAAAGCGATGCCATTCTGGTCGGGATCGGCACGGCAAAGGCTGATGATCCAGATCTGACGGTGCGGCTGGCTGGACAAACCCATCTTTCGCCGCTGCGCATCGTGCTCGACCGGCGGCTGGAACTGCCCATTGGTTCGAAACTGGTGCAAACGGCGGGGCACGTGCCGACGGTTTGCGCGTGTGGTGAGCCTTCCACCTTTACCTGCACGGAAAGTTTCGAGGCGAGCCGCACGGCATTGCAGGCTGCGGGCGTTGATGTCTGGCCGGTGGCCGATCTTGACGATCTGCTGCGCCAACTGGCTGTGCAGGGCATGTCTTCCCTGCTGGTGGAAGGGGGGGCCGCTGCGGCAAAGGCCTTCCTGAACGCGGGCTTGGTGGATCGCATCCATCTTTACCAGGGACCAGATGAAATCGGCGGTAGTGGACTTGCATCGCCGCTCACGCCTGCCAATATACCGGAGAATTTTCGTCATCTGCGCAGTGTAAACTTCGGCGCGGATCGTTTCGATGAATATGAGCAGGATTTCTGATGTTTACTGGCATTGTCACCGATATCGGCACCGTGGAAGACATCGTGCCTCTGAAGGAAGGCGTAAAGCTTCGCATCGTCACAGCCTATGATCCTCATACAATCGACATGGGCGCTTCCATCGCGCATTCCGGGACCTGCCTGACAGTCACCGGTCTGCCAGAGGCGGGCAGCAATGCGCGGTGGTTTGAAGTGGAAGCCTGGGAAGAAGCCCTGCGGTTGACCACCATCGGTAGCTGGCAAAAAGGCACGCGCATCAACCTGGAGCGCTCGTTGAAAATCGGCGATGAGCTGGGCGGGCATATCGTCTCGGGCCATGTCGATGGCAAGGCCGAGATCCTGGCGATCAAAGCCGAAGGCGATGCGACCCGCTTCACTCTGCGGGTGCCTGAGAACCTGGCCCGTTTCGTCGCCCCGAAGGGCTCGGTTGCGCTGGATGGAACCTCGCTGACCGTCAATGGTGTCGAGGGTTGCGACTTCGACATCCTGCTGATCCGCCACACGCTGGAAGTGACCACCTGGGGCGACCGGCAGGTCGGCGATTTCGTCAATTTCGAAGTCGATACCATGGCACGCTATGCGGCAAGGCTCGCGGAATTTCCTAAGGCGTAAAAACTTATGCGCTTTGTAAGAAAAGGCGGAAGGGCCGGGCAGCTCCTTCCGCACATATCCATCAAGCCGAGGCGGTAAACACCGAGATGCTGCCGTCATCGACCGTGACCATGCCGACAATGGTGGTGACATCGACGCCCTGGCCATCGAGCTGACGCATCAGTTTCGGATTGGCAATAATGGCGGCCTGCAACTTGCGCGCCTGGGCGGAATGTGGGTCCTGGGCATCCAGCGCCTGGCGCATCGGGTCGGATGTTTGAAGGCCACGCAGCGGCACGACTGTCAGTCGCTTGCCGACAACGGGTTGTACGGATTGGGGGGCTTGTACGGATTGGGGCCGACCATCTTCAGAGGCCATCTCAACGGCGGCCTGGGATACACCACCGAAAGAGATGGCGGCAACGGTGGAAGCACTGAATACATGTCCGATACGGTTCATCGGTAATCTCCTGATCCAAATTATCCCCCGGCTTATCTCGTCTTAAACGCTCGCCGGTGATGAATGATGTGCGTCGCAACAAAGGCGATTTCCAGCCCGCAAACTGCCTTGATGGGTTACAAATCCGTCATCTTGATTTTCATCAAATCGCCATGTTTAGCGCGGGCGAAAGTGTCGCCGTCCACCACTTGCGGCTACCGGTTTTCTGGTCGGGTTTTTCGCAAATTTACTGATATTTATCAGAGGGCTAACGAAGGGCGTCGTTTGTTAAAGCTATATAATTGGTGTGCCATCCAATGACCGAAGAGTCAGTAAAATCTCTCCTATCAGCGCAAAACCGATACTTTGCGGGCTTGATCACAATAATGTGCGATATCGCGGGCGGTGGCGGGCCAAGGGAGCGGTGTTGCCAGGCTTTAGCGGCATTTCGGCGGGTTTTGCGGAAAAACACTTGCCATTCGGGGTAGGGCATGGTTTGACCCCGCATCCAATCATTGCCATTTTCTCCATCCGTTCCGGGGTGACCGCTTATGTCTGACCAATATTCCGCACCGCACCTTCTTATTGTCGAGGCCCGATTCTACGACGACATGGCCGATGCGCTGCTGGACGGCGCCAAGGCGGTGCTGGATGAGGCAGGCGCCAGCTATGACATCGTTACCGTCATGGGCGCGCTCGAAGTCCCCGCGGCCATTTCGATGGCGCTCGACGGCGCCGACAATGGCGGCGTGGTCTATGACGGCTATGTGGCTCTCGGCATGGTTATCAGGGGTGAGACCTATCACTTCGATATCGTCGCCAACGAATCCTCCCGCGCCCTTATGGATCTTTCCGTGTCCGAATCGCTTGCCATCGGCAACGGCATCCTGACGGTAGAGAATGATGAACAGGCCTGGGCCCGCGTCAAGCGGACGGACAAGGACAAGGGTGGCTTTGCCGCTCGCGCCGCCCTGACGATGATTGCCTTGAAGCAGAAATTTGGTGGCTGAACCGATGACGACCGAAAATAACAAACCGCCGGTCAAGACCGCCAACCAGCGCGGTGCCGCGAGGCTTGCCGCCGTGCAGGCCCTCTATCAGATGGATATCGGCGGCACTGGCGTTCTCGAAGTCGTTGCTGAATACGAGACCCATCGTCTCGGTCAGGAAATCGACGGCGAAACCTATCTGAAGGCCGATGCCTCCTGGTTCCGCTCCATCGTGGCCGGTGTGGTCCGCGACCAGACCAAGATCGATCCGCTGATCCGTCAGGCCTTGCAGGACGATTGGTCGCTGGCCCGGGTGGACAGCACGGTGCGGGCCATTCTACGCGCTGGCACGTTCGAATTGCTGGAGCGCAAGGACGTACCCATTGCGGTGATCGTCACGGAATATGTCGAGATTGCCCACGCCTTTTTCCAGGAAGACGAGCCCAAGCTGGTCAATGCGGTGCTGGACCGGATTGCCAAGCAGGTCAGGGTTCCCGCAGTCAAGTAACAGCCCTTCGGGGGAGGGGCAGGGACATGGCAGTGGAAAGCAGCACTGGCCTTGAGCATCAGTTGCGAGGTGCCAAGCGCACCGTTGCTATTCTGACCGCCGCCCAGGCGGTTCTGGGCTCTGTTGCCCCGCTGTCCTTTTCCCTGGGCGGGCTTGCCGGTTACCAAATGCTCGGTGCCGATAAATCGCTGGCGACAGCGCCACTCACCGGCTTCAACATTGGCGTGGCCCTTGGCGCTGTGGCCATTGCCATTGCGTCGCGCCTGTTTGGCCGCAAGGCCGCATTCATCATTGGGGCAGGCTCGGCGGCGATTGGCGGATTGGTCGCCACGCTCGCGCTGTTCAGGATCGATTTCTGGCTGTTTGCCTTCGGCCTGCTGCTGATTGGACTTTCCAGCGGCTTTACCCAGAAGATCCGTTTTGCCGCCGCCGATAGTTCGCCCAGCTATTTCAAGGGCGAGGCCATTTCCTGGATTCTGGCCGGTGGCATTGTTTCGGCGATCCTTGGTCCACAATTGGCAATCTGGCTGAAAGATCTGTTCGAGCCGGTGTTGTTTGCCGGTGCCTTCCTGGCGTTGGCACCGCTGATGCTGCTGGCGATCGGAATTCTCAGCTTCGTTCATCTGGTACAGCCGCTCGGCCACCACGATGACAGCGCCAAGCCCGCACGTCCGCTGCGCGAGATCGTACTGACGCAACGGTTCATCACCGGGATGATTTGCGGCATCTGTACCTATGCGCTGATGACCTTCATGATGACCGGCGCGCCGCTCGCCATGGTGATCGGCTGCGGCTTTACCTCCGATCAGGCAACACTCGGCATTCAATGGCATGTCATCGCCATGTTTGCGCCAAGCTTTTTCACCGGACGGCTGATCCGCAGGTTCGGAGCTGAAAAGATCGTTGCCGCCGGTCTGCTGATCCTGATGGGCTGCGCCGTCGTCGCGCATATGGGCGTCGAGCTGTGGAATTTCTGGGGCGCGCTGGTGTTGCTCGGCATTGGCTGGAATTTCGGTTTCATCGGCGCGACAGCCATTGTTGCCTCCTCCTATCGGCCGCAGGAAGCCGATAAGGTCCAGGGTTTCCACGACATCATACTTTTCAGTACGGTTGCCCTCTCGTCGTTTTCTTCCGGCAAGGTGTTTACCGCCTATGGCTGGTCGGTGATGAACCTGGTGATCTGGCCAGTCACCGTGCTTTGCCTCGTGCTGATTGCGCTGCAATTGCTTGCCGAGCATCGCGCCAAAGCCTGACGGCTCCTGATACCCTCAAACAGGCCCTTCACGGCGGAACATTTCCCGACGGTTGTTGATTGCGTTCAAGCATGGCAGGGCGCTTTGAAATCCGGTTGCATACTCTTGACCTTTGGATCGGGAGAAGCGCACTCTGCCTTACAGTTTGTTCAAGAATTGCTGCTGGCCTGGCGAAAATGGTGATTTTGAGAACCGGAACGGAGCGTACTTAACGTACGTGAGTACCGGAAGCGCAGAAATTGCCATTTGCAGCCGGCCAGCGGCGATTATTGGATAGACTGTTAGAAACAGGCAACGTCCTTGGAGGAGAGGGCGGTGTCCAACAGGGAGGCGTTGGAATGGCAGTTCTGTTAGGCGTAATTCTATGTGGCTTGATTTCCGTGGCCTATGCGGTCTGGGCAACGCAGGCGGTGTTGGCTGCTGACCAGGGCACGCCGCGTATGCAGGAAATCGCGGGCTATATCCGCGAAGGGGCGCAGGCCTATCTGGCTCGGCAATATCTGACCATCGCTATCGTCGGTGCCGTGGTGTTTGCAGGCGTTTGGTACTTGCTGTCGGGAGAGGCTGCCATTGGCTTCCTGATCGGCGCGGTTCTCTCAGGGGCCGCAGGCTTTATCGGCATGCATGTGTCGGTGCGCGCCAATGTCCGCACCGCGCAGGCCTCGGCCCAGAGCTTGGCCGCCGGTCTCGACATTGCCTTCAAATCCGGAGCTATTACCGGCATGTTGGTGGCAGGTCTCGCCCTTCTCGGCGTCTCCGTTTATTATTGCGTTCTGACCTATGGCCTCGGCCATGCCAGCGGCTCGCGCGATGTGATCGATGCGCTGGTGGCACTTGGCTTCGGCGCTTCGTTGATTTCAATTTTTGCACGGCTTGGCGGTGGCATCTTCACCAAGGGTGCCGATGTCGGCGGCGATCTCGTCGGTAAGGTCGAGGCGGGTATTCCAGAAGATGATCCGCGCAACCCGGCCACCATTGCCGACAATGTCGGTGATAATGTCGGCGATTGCGCAGGCATGGCCGCCGACCTGTTTGAGACCTATGCGGTCTCCGTGGTTGCCACCATGGTGCTGGCGGCGATTTTCTTCGCAGGCAGCGCGATACTGGAAAGCGCCATGATCTATCCGCTGGCGATTTGCGGCACTTGCATCCTGACCTCGATTGCCGGTACGTTTTTCGTCAAGCTCGGCGTCAATGGCTCGATCATGGGCGCGCTCTACAAAGGCCTGATCGTTACCGGCCTACTCTCCATCATCGGTCTCGCCGTGGCCACCCAGATCACCATCGGTTGGGGTGCGATTGGCAGCGTTGCGGGCCAAGCGATTACCGGCGTCAACCTGTTCATCTGCGGCATTCTCGGCCTGGTCGTGACCGCGCTGATCGTTGTCATCACCGAATACTATACCGGAACCAACAAACGCCCGGTCAATTCCATCGCCCAGGCGTCGGTGACTGGTCACGGCACCAATGTCATCCAGGGTCTGGCGGTTTCCCTTGAGTCAACCGCGCTGCCAGCGCTGGTGATCATCGGCGGCATCATCTCCACCTATCAGCTGGCCGGTCTGTTCGGCACCGCCATCGCTGTCACCACCATGTTGGGGCTGGCGGGGATGATCGTCGCGCTCGATGCTTTTGGTCCCGTCACCGACAATGCCGGTGGCATCGCCGAAATGGCCCATCTGCCGCCGGAGGTGCGCAAGGTTACCGACGCGCTGGATGCAGTCGGCAATACGACCAAGGCCGTCACCAAGGGCTATGCCATCGGCTCAGCCGGGCTGGGCGCGCTGGTGCTGTTTGCCGCCTATTCCAACGACCTGCAATATTTCGCGGCCAATGGTGATCAATATCCCTATTTTGCCGGGATCGGCGACATTTCCTTCAGCCTCTCCAATCCTTATGTGGTGGCCGGGCTGATCTTCGGCGGTCTCATTCCCTATCTTTTTGGCGGTATCGCCATGACGGCGGTGGGCCGGGCCGCTGGCTCCATCGTTGAGGAAGTGCGTCGCCAGTTCCGTGACAAGCCCGGCATCATGCAGGGCACCGAGAAACCGGATTATGGCCGCGCCGTGGATATTCTCACCAAGGCGGCAATCCGGGAGATGATCGTGCCGTCGTTATTGCCGGTGCTGGCGCCCATTGTCGTCTATTTCGGCGTGCTGCTGGTCTCCGGTTCCAAGGCCTCGGCCTTTGCAGCCCTGGGTGCATCCTTGCTGGGCGTGATCGTCAACGGATTGTTCGTGGCAATTTCCATGACATCGGGCGGTGGCGCCTGGGATAATGCCAAGAAGAGCTTTGAGGACGGTTTTGTTGACAAGGATGGGACAACGCATCTGAAAGGGTCAGACGCCCATAAGGCGTCCGTCACAGGCGATACGGTTGGTGATCCCTACAAGGATACGGCAGGCCCGGCCGTCAATCCGGCCATCAAGATCACCAATATCGTCGCCCTGTTGCTGCTGGCTATTCTTGCCGGTTGAGGGTGTCTGATCCAACATAGACATAGAAAAACCCGCGACCGTGAGGCCGCGGGTTTTTGTTTGATATCGAGGCTCTGCTTATTGGAAGCCGAGCATGTTCTTGACGCTGTTAGCAGCGCCGTTGCCGCCCGACAGAATCTGTTGCAGGAAGCTGAGGTCCTTGCCGCCGGTTGGCGTGGTGCGCGAGACCATATCGAAGACCTTGCCGTCCTTCATGCTGTAGTTGGCGCGCTGTACGACTGTGCCGTTCTTGTCGAAGTAAATCGCCAAGACCTGCTGATCGACCAGTTGCTGCTTCATGAAGGCCACGGGGCGCTTGCGGGTCTGGGAGATATAATAGAATACCTCGCCATCGAAGGTCGCCGTGGTCGATGGCGTGCCGAGCGATAGCAGGACCTGTTCGCGGCTGGCACCGACCGGCACCAGATCGAGCGCTTTCGGGTCCACAATATAGCCGTTATGGAACACTTCGCCGGTCGTGCAGCCGGTCAAGCCGCCGGTTGCGATCAGCAAAGTCATCGCGGCCAGGCCGATAGCCCTGGCGTCGGGCCGGAAATACCGTCTCTTCAATGATGCATCTCCCATCATGCTCTCTTCTGCCCGCCTGCAGGCCAGGTTCGTTCTTGCGCCAGCCATTTCTTGCGCCAGTCGCTTCTTGTGCTTATCCGCTTGCGTCTTGCCCATATCATTGTGGCCTTTCCGGGGAAACCGAAAAGACGGAGCAACGATATGTTTCAAGCTCCAACCCGCTTTGCCCGACGCGATTGCCATCGGCAGGGCCGGTCCGGTAAAACGGCATTGCAATTCATGACTGCTTCGGTAAACCAGCTTTAGCCATCATGCAACATCGGTCGGGCCGTCGCGCCTCTTTCTCCAGGGATCGGACGAATAGCCGGCAACACGTAAAATAGGCGCTGCGATGATTTTTACCCTGTTCAAGACCCGCCGGAACAACCGCCAGATTATCGACCGCCAATATGCCGTGCTGATGGAAGCCGCCCGTATACCGCTGTTTTACGAGGCGCTCGATGTGCCGGATACCGTGATGGGCCGCTTTGAAATGCTGTCGCTGGTGCTGATTCTCTATCTGCGCCGCACGGCGAAATCTGAGCGCAGCGGCCAGGAAGTGGCGCAGGAAATCATCGACGCGTTTTTTCAGGATGTCGATCATTCCATCCGGGAATTGGGGGTTGGCGACCAGACCGTACCCAAACGGATGAAAAAATTGGCGGGAATGTTCTATGGCCGCCTTGAAACCTACGGCAAGGCACTCGATTTGAAGGATGAAAGTGCGCTTGCCGCCGGCTTTCGGCGCAATATCCATCCAGACGTGCCGGAAGCCGCTCGTCCGGCCATGACGGACCTGGCCCATTGGGCCATCACAGCAGAAACATATCTTTTACAAACGATGGAAGAGGCCGTGATCACCGGATCGCTGGCATTTCCTCTTCCAGAGCAGCAGGTTCATCGATGAAATCGCAAGGCCAGACCCCGGCAAACACGCCTTTTTCCTATCACGTCAAGGTCGGACATGTCTCCGCCAATGCCGTGCGGGTGCGCCTTGAGGCCGATGACGCCGAGCGTCAAGGCCTGGCGCAATTGTGGAAAGTGCTGGCTGTCCGTTCTCTGAAGGCTGAACTTCAGATCAGCCGTTGGAAGCGCGACGGTGTGCGCATCAAGGGCGTGGTGGAAGGCGAGATCGAGCAGGCCTGCGTCGTGACGCTGGAGCCGGTGCTGACGCAGATTAGCGAACAGGTGGAGCAGGTTTTCGTGCCTGAGGGTTCCAAGCTTGCCCGCATCGTGCTGGACGGGCAGGGCGAAATGGTGTTGGACCCGGACGGACCGGACGCGCCGGAACCCTTTGTCGGTGACACGATCGATGCGGGCGCGCTGGTTGCAGAGTTTGCCGCTATGGCAATCGATCCCTATCCGCGCAAGCCGGGCGTTGAATTTTCAGGCCATAACGAGGATACAGGCGCGCAGATTATTCGCCCATCGCCCTTTGCCGCCCTTAAAGACTGGAAAAAGGACTAGATTGACAGTCGGGCCTTGACGATGAACCACAAATAAGTTGTACGCCAGACCAAAACCGGTATTTTGGCCGAAAATTTCACCTGGGGGTGAAAAAGAAGGGATTAAGACGCGTGGTCAAAATTTCTCTCGACGTCATGGGGGGCGATTTCGGTCCCGAAGTCGTTATTCCGGGCGCCGCCCGGGCGCTGGAGCGCCATCCGGAGATTACATTCATCCTGTTTGGCCAGCGGGAAAAGTGCGAGCCTTTTCTTGCCAAATATCCAAAATTGAAAGCAAAATCCGTCTTCCACGATTGCGAAGTGGCAATCGCCATGGACGAAAAGCCAAGCCAGGCGCTGCGGCGTGGTCGCTATGTCTCCAGCATGTGGCGCTCGATTGAGGCCGTCAAAACAGGCGAGGCGGATGTCGTCGTGTCTGCCGGTAATACCGGCGCACTGATGGCGATGTCCAAGTTCTGCCTGCGCACCATGGCCAATGTGGAGCGCCCGGCGATTGCCGGGATCTGGCCGACCCTGAAGGGGGAAAGCATTGTGCTTGATATCGGCGCCACCATTGGTGCCGATGCGCAACAATTGCTGGATTTCGCCGTCATGGGCGGCGCTATGGCCCGGGCTTTATTCCAGATTGATCGTCCTTCGATTGGCTTGTTGAATGTCGGCGTCGAGGAAATCAAGGGTCAGGAAGAAGTGCGCGAAGCGGGCCGCATGTTGCGTGAGGCAGGTCTGGACACCCTAAACTATGCCGGTTTCGTCGAGGGAGACGATCTCGGCAAGGGCACCGTCGATGTCGTCGTCACGGAAGGCTTCACTGGCAATATCGCCTTGAAGGCTGCCGAGGGCACGGCGCGCCAGATTGCCACCTATCTGAGGGCGGCGATGTCGCGCAGCCTGATGTCGAAGATCGGCTATTTCTTCGCCAAGGGGGCCTTTGATGCGCTCAAGGACAAGATGGACCCGCGCAAGGTGAATGGCGGCGTCTTTCTCGGTCTGAACGGCATTGTCATCAAGAGCCATGGCGGTACGGACGCGGAAGGTTTCGGTTCAGCCATCGAGGTTGGCTATGACATGGCGCGCAATGGTTTGACCCAGAAAATTGAAAATGATTTGAAACTTTATCACACTCGCTTTCCATCGACGTCCAGGGCTGGTTCCTCCAGCGCCGGGCCGGAAGCAGCGTGAAGGACAGGATAAATATAAAATGATTCGTTCAGTTGTTCGCGGTGTTGGCTCGGCTTTGCCCAAGCGGCTATTGAGTAACCGCGAAATGGAAACGCTTGTCGACACGTCGGACGACTGGATCGTTCAACGCACCGGCATCAAGCAGCGCTATATTGCCGGCGAGGGGGAGACCACCGCTTCGCTTGGCGCTGAGGCTGCCTTGAAGGCGCTTGAGGCAGCTGGCCTCGCGCCCGCCGATATCGACATGATCATCTGCGCCACATCGACGCCCGACAACACTTTTCCGTCGGCTGCTGTGAATATCCAGAACCGGCTTGGCATGACCCATGGGTTTGCCTTTGACGTTCAGGCCGTCTGCACCGGGTTCGTCTATGCGATGACGACGGCGGATGCTTATATTCGTGGCGGACTGGCAAAGCGGGTGCTGGTGATCGGTGCCGAGACCTTTTCGCGTATTCTCGACTGGCAGGACCGTACCACCTGTGTGCTGTTCGGCGACGGCGCTGGCGCCCTGGTGCTGGAAGCGGTCGAAGGGCAGGGAACGATTGCCGATCGCGGTGTGCTGACGGCGCATCTGCGCTCGGACGGCTCGCACAAGGACAAGCTTTATGTGGATGGCGGCCCTTCCACGACAGGCACAGTCGGCCATTTGCGCATGGAAGGCCGTGAAGTCTTCAAACATGCCGTCGGCATGATCGCCGATGTGATCGAGCAGTCCTTCGCGGCGTCGGGCCTGACAGCCGAGGATGTTGATTGGCTTGTGCCGCATCAGGCCAATCGCCGCATTATCGACGGTGCGGCGAAAAAACTGGATATTCCCCTGGAAAAAGTTGTGATCACCGTCGATCAGCACGGCAATACATCTGCCGCCTCGATTCCGTTGGCGATTTCGGTTGCGGTCGCCGATGGCCGGATCAAGCAAGGCGACCTGGTGCTGTTGGAAGCCATGGGCGGCGGATTTACCTGGGGCGCGCTGCTGCTACGCTGGTAGTTGCCGCAAAAACAAGTTGTTAACGGCGCTTGACCGATTGCGTTCATATCAATAGTCTCTGAGTATAACGATCAGAACTGATGATGGACGGGGTGCTATGGCTGGCAAAACGGTAACACGCGCGGATTTGGCTGAGTCGGTCTTCCGCAAGGTTGGTCTCTCCCGGACAGAATCCGCCGAGCTTGTCGAAACTGTTATCGATGAGATTTGCAATGCCATCGTGCGTGGCGAAATGGTCAAGCTTTCCTCTTTCGCCACCTTTCAGGTGCGCGCCAAGAATGAGCGGATCGGCCGCAACCCGAAGACCGGCGAAGAAGTGCCGATTTCGCCCCGCAAGGTGATGACGTTCAAAGCCTCCAACGTGTTGAAACAGCGTATCCTGCGCTCGCATCTGGCCCGCAAAGCCAAGCAGAAACCGGCCAATCCGGCTGCTTAACAGCCTTGCGACCAAGGTTGCGCTTCCGGCAAGGTAATGCAGTTGTTTGTGTCGGTATTTATTGTTTGCGAGCGACGTTTTCGAGTGGCCATCTGGATGGATGGCTCACTGCCGAGTCTTCAGAGCACTGGCCGAAAGACAAGATGATACAGCTTCCGTTTCCGATGAGAGACATGCTGTCGTTGAGAGTGACATGATGGAGCCCGTCTTGGATAAGAGCCCTGATGCCTTCCGTACGATCAGCGAAGTGGCGGACGATCTCGATTTACCGCAGCATGTGCTGCGATTCTGGGAGACCAGGTTTCCGCAGATCAAGCCGTTGAAGCGCGGCGGCGGACGGCGCTACTACCGTCCTGACGATATCGAATTGCTGAAGGGCATTCGCCATCTGCTCTATGATCATGGCTATACGATCAAAGGCGTGCAGAAGCTTCTGAAAACCAATGGCAATAAATTCGTCATGGCTGTCGCTTCCGGCGATCTGGCGACCATGGAAGCCCTGGTTGCCGCTGGTCAATCCAGCAATGACGATCCCAAACTTGGCAGCGACGACGATCAGGTCGTCGGTCATGCAAAGTCGCGCACCAGCAGCCGATTCTTTAACTTCGGCGGTGGCGACGACAGCGCTCTCGACATTTCCGCTGGTCGCGGTTCCGTCGGCAAAGAAGATCGGGCGCTGCTTCAGGAAACCCTGTTTGATCTGTTGGAATGTAAGCGGCTATTGGATCAGGTCCGCTAGAGCATCGTACAGAAAATCGGAACCAGAACGATGCTCTAAGTTTTTGTTTGCGCATCGGATTTATCCGAAAACCGGTTCCCACTTTTCGGTCCGATGCGCTAAAACACCACCCTCACGCCGCCTGAGTTTGCTCAGGCGCAATCGCCACATTGGCGCGATGCGCGGCAATGATCAGCGCGCGCCGCGCATAGGTGGCGGAACGCCGTCCTTCCAGGGCGGCTGCGCAGGCCGACAAGGCCTTGCGAAAATATTCGCAGGAAAAATCCGGCCATTGATCGGCGAGCAGCCATGCTGCTTCACGAATTGATCTGACCATGTGGGTGGTTCCCGCAATGACCAAGGCGACCGGCCGCTGAAAGTCTCTGTCTAATGTCATGTCATGTTCTCCGCGGCTCATAACGCCACGGTTAACCATTGGTTCCGCAGAAAAAATCCGATGTGAATAATAAATTTTGGCCGTATATCGTGGGCTGTGGAATCGACGGTAAGACGTGTCTGGCGTGTGTTTCGGCAATAAGAAAAGAATAGCAAAAAGGAATATTTTCTTAAATTTGGAACAAATCAGGATGGCGTGCGTTATGATTGGTGAAGAATAGCGTCATGCGGTGCGCCTCCTTCCGATCAGTGTGCTGGGCAACACGAAGTCATAGCAAAACCCGCCGATCGGACTAGGAATGACGTTTATGAAATCAGCCGCGGCTGGAGCGCTTCTGCTTGCGTTTTGTGGCACGCCAGCGCTCGCCGCCTGCAATATTTCCGATGCAAGGCTTGAAGAAGCCATTCTGGAAAAGCCTGAATTTCGGGATCCTCAAAACCGCTATCTCGTCCATGACCTGCGTAAATTGCGCGATGCGGCCTTTCTTCTTTGGAATTACGGGCTGGAAAAAGATTGCGAGCGGTTGCTGGGCAATATTCGTGAATTGATCGCATCCCCTTTTATGGCGCGGTTGGGTACCAATGACGAAGACGCGACCGACCAGCAATTGGCCGCTGGCGAGCCGCAATGGCATAGGCTGGGCCAGGTCAAGGGAAGCCGTGGCACTGCCAATGAGGCGGCTTTGATCAGCATCAACGATCTCGATCCTGGCTTGCTGGTCAATGAAATTGTCGGGGCCGAAGTTCGGACTGCCGATGACAAAATTGTTGGCGAAGTTCGCAATGTGGTCATCGGCACCAGGGACCGGCAGGACTACGCCATTGTTGCGGCTGGCGGGTTTTTCGTCCCGGGCAAGGATAGTCTCGTTGTTCCGCTTCGCTACCTGCTTGTCGATCGGGAAAGGAAGAGCTTCTTTCTGCGGATTTCAAATGCGCAGGTAAAGGCTGTTCCTTTGATGCCGGACCAGGATTATCAATGGTTGACCGATGAGACATGGCGCAAGACAAACGATGCAATTTTCGAGAGTCTGATTGCAGGTCCCGGGCATGATCAACCCACGAAAACATCGAGAGACAGCGCCACCAAATAAGCGGCCAGCCAAGATTGCCCTGATGGCTTACCATAAGGCACGGGTTGCCATGCATACCGATTCAATCGGCCAACACGAACATTTATTAAAAACGATGTTTGTTATTCCACTTGTCTATAGCTCAAGCCACTGATGCATTGGTATCCTTGGACCGTGGCATAGCTCACCTATTTCACGCGCGGCCTAGCCGCACCTGGAAACAGCCTATCTCATCTTAGAAAAGCGACACCCCTTGACCAATCTTCCGCTCAACGCAATCCTGCCTCAGGACATCATCGATACCTCCCGTGACGCAGTGCTGATTCTGAGCCACGATCTAACTGTGCTTGCCGCCAATCAAGCCTTTTACGCGAACTTCCAGATTGCTTCGGAACAGACACTGGGGCGGCAACTCTACGATCTGAAGGGTGGCCATTGGAATATTCCCGGGCTTCGATTGCTTTTGGAGCAGCTCGTTCCGCAGGACACCGTCGTCAATGCTCATGAAGTTGACGTGGTTTTCCCGGATCTGGGCCATCGAATCATGCTGGTCAATGTGCGTCGGGTTCAAAGCGCGCGTGATTCAGCGAGCCTTTTTTTGATGTCAATTGATGACGTCACCGAAGCGCGTCTTGCCAGCGCGGAGGCTGAGCGGAGCTGGATTCTTGCGCAGAATATTGTCGATACGGTCCGTGATCCACAGCTGGTGCTGGAGCACGACATGAGCGTTGTGTTTGCCAGCCGTTCTTTCCTGAAACTTTTCGGCGTTCAATCCACGGAGGTTGTCGGCCAGCAGTTGAAAACGCTGGGGGACGGCCAGTGGAATGTGGCGGCGCTCAACGATCTTCTGGAACGCGTTCTGCCACGCGACGAGCATGTCGATGGCTTGCTGCTGGAGGACGACTTTCCCGGTCTGGGCCGGCGTGTGTTCAAGATCAATGCCAGGAAAATATTTCGGCCCGGCAATCATGTCACTCGGATGCTCGTCGTGTTCGAGGACGCAACGGAGGCCGTGCTGCTCGACAGGCACAGGGATATATTGGCAGCGGAACTGGCCCATCGTATCAAGAACAGCCTGCAAATCATCTCCTCTTTTGTGTCCCATGAGATTCGCCGCGCCGCAGAGCCTTGTGCCGAAGGATATAAGGCGATGCAGGCGCGGATCAGGGCCGTCGCCGAACTGTATGACGTCATTGCTCAATCCAGCGCGTTTGGTCCAGTCAATATGGAAACCTATCTGAGAGGCATCAACAACACGATCCGCAAGAGCCTTCTAAGCCCGAATTCAAACATCACGATCAGCACGAAGACCGAGCCGTTAAGCATTCTCCCTGATCATGCCGTATCGATCGGCTTGATCGTCAATGAACTTGCCACCAATGCCGTAAAATATGCCTTTCCATCGGGGCAGGGCGAGGTTGTTCTCGGCTTTCAGCGCCGGGAGGGTGAGGTTGCACTGACCGTCAGCGATAACGGGATCGGCCTCAGTGGCAAATCGGAGGGATCAGGACTTGGCACCCAGTTCGTCAAAGCTTTCGTCAAGCAACTCGGCGGTTCCCTGGCCAGCGCGACAAGCTCCAGTGGCACGACGTATACCGTCAGGCTTCCACCGTCGATCTTGGCGGAATGAGCTTTGAGGTGTGTTTTGCCCGTTTTTGATCTGTTCGGGCAAAATTCCGCTTGCGCCCGAAAGAAAGTCAAAAACTCTAAGTGAACCTTGCTCTTAGAGCGGGTCGGGGCGTAGCGCAGCCCGGTAGCGCCCTTGACTGGGGGAAATAGCGCCTCAGTCAATAATCTGCAAATTTTTCAGATCGTTATCATCTGATGTGGCTGTCGCCTTGGGCTTTGCCGTCGCGGAATTGAGGGCGGCTCTGATGTCGTCGTCCATGGCGTGGGCGTACTTTGTGGTCGTCGCAATGTCCTGATGTCCAAGTAGCTTTTGGGCAACGCGGAGGTTTGACGCGCGCAGCACACGGGTCGCCGCTGTGTAGCGCGTGTCGTGGAAACGGAAGTTTTCCACGCCCGCATTTGGCACCGCCCGGCGCATGGCGGTTTTTAAACCGGCCTCGGTCATCGGGTATCGTTTGCCGCGCTCCAGGCACAGATCCTTGCGGGCTTTGAGGGCCTGATAGGTGAACACCTTTGTAGGGTGGTGGTCTTTGAGCGACCACAGCAAATCATAGATCGCGTCGGACATTGGGATGGTGCGGGATTTGTCGCCCTTGCCGGTCACGACAAAGCGGCGGGAAAAGAAATCGACATGCGGCCACTCCAGCCCCAAGATCTCCATGCGGCGGCATCCTGTCATGAACGCAAATTTTACAGCAGCGTCATAGCCGCGTTGCAGCTCCGATAGTATGGCCGATTCTTCTGCTGCCGATGCCTCGCACACGCGCTCTTGCGGTTCCTTCAGCATGTGTTTGCCAAAGTCGATCTCGCCAACGGCCACTGTTGGTTTCCACGCGGAACTGAGCCGGTTTTTCCACCGAGAAGTGAGCCACCTCTGAGTATGGTTTTCTGCTCAGGCTTTAGTCAAGGTGCTGGTCTTTTCTCCTCTCTTCTGTGCTGCTGCGGCCGAACTGGCCTTGAAGCGGAAGCTGTCGTTTCCTGTTTCCAGGATATGGCAACGGTGGGTCAGGCGGTCGAGCAACGCGGTCGTCATTTTGGCGTCGCCGAAGACGGTCGCCCATTCGCTGAAGCTGAGGTTGGTGGTGATGATGACGCTGGTGCGCTCATAAAGCTTGCTCAACAGGTGGAACAGCAGCGCTCCACCTGAGGCGCTGAACGGAAGGTATCCGAGTTCATCGAGGATCAGCAGATCGAGGCGAACCAAGGTCTCGGCGATCTGACCTGCCTTGCCCTTTGCTTTCTCCTGCTCAAGCGCATTGACCAGTTCGATGGTCGAGAAGAAGCGGACCTTT
The DNA here is from genome assembly GCF_000016285.1 of Allorhizobium ampelinum S4. Lineage (NCBI taxonomy): Bacteria > Pseudomonadati > Pseudomonadota > Alphaproteobacteria > Hyphomicrobiales > Rhizobiaceae > Gillisella > Gillisella ampelina. The sequence continues at coordinate 1,369,410 of NC_011989.1, forward strand.
CGGCGGTGATGTTCGATGGCCTGGACACCAAGCGCGGTCGCGACGTGTGTTTTGCCTGTGCCCGGCCCGCCAACGAGGACAATGTTCTGTGCTCCGTCCATGAAGTCGCATCGGTGCAGTTGGCGCACCGTCGCCTCAACGATTTCGCTGGTGGCGAAGTCGAAGCCGGAGAGGTCCTTGTAGGCAGGAAAGCGGGCGACCTTCATATGATAGGCGATGGAGCGGATCTCACGCTCGGCCACCTCGGCTTTCAGTAACTGGGACAGGATCGGCACGGCAGCGTCGAAAGCCGGAGCACCTTGCTCGATCAGGTCCGTGACGGCCTGGGCCATGCCATACATCTTCAGACTACGCAGCATGATGACGACGGCAGCACTGGCAGGATCATGACGCATGGCGACCTCCCACGATGCGGACACGTAAACCGTCATAGCGTTCGACATTGGCCTTGGGTTCACGCAACAAGGTTAGCGCCTGTGGCGTGTCGATATCGGGACCATCGGTGGTCTTGCCGTCAATCAACCGATGCAGCAGGTTCATTACATGCGTCTTGGTCGCCACGCCCGCATCCAGAGCCAACTCCACAGCACGGAGTACGGCCTGTTCGTCGTGATGAAGGACAAGGGCAAGGATATCGGCCATCTCACGATCACCGCCAGGACGACGAAGCATCTGCTCCTGTAGTTGTCGAAAGGCAGACGGTAATTCTAAAAACGGTGCGCCATTGCGTAGGGCTCCGGGCTTGCGTTGGATGACGGCAAGGTAATGCCGCCAGTCGTAGATCGTTCGCGGTAGCTTGTGGCTGCGCTCAATAATCCGCGCGTGTTCACACAGAATGTTTCCCTCGGCCGCAACAACCAGTCGGTCTGGGTATATCCGCAGGCTGACGGGCCGGTTCGCAAATGATGCTGGCACGCTGTAACGATTACGCTCGAAGGTGATCAGGCATGTTGGTGAGACGCGCTTGCTCTGCTCGACGAAGCCGTCAAACATGGCAGGGAGCGCCATCAATGCTGCCCGCTCATCGGCCCAAACATCCGCGATCGTGCCTGACAAGGTGCCATGCAGCGTCTCCCGCCACAGCTCCTGGCAATGTTGCTCCAGCCAGTCATTCAACGCCATCAGATTTGGAAAGTCTGGCATCTGTTGCCACAAGCGTGGTCGGGCATCCTGGACGTTCTTCTCGACCTGACCCTTTTCCCAACCGGCCGCTGGATTGCAGAATTCGGGCGCAAAGACGTAGTGGTTCGTCATCGCCAGGAAACGGATATTGACCTGCCGCTCCTTGCCACGGCCGACCCGATCAACGGCTGTGCGCATATTGTCATAAATCCCTCGCGCAGGCACACCGCCGAAGACCCGGAAGCCGTGCCAGTGAGCATCGAAGAGCATCTCGTGCGTTTGCAGCAGGTAAGCCCTGACCAGAAAGGCCCGACTGTGCGATAGCTTGATATGTGCGACCTGAAGCTTCACACGCTCGCCAGCGATCACGGCATAATCTTCACTCCAATCGAATTGGAATGCTTCACCTGGGCGGAATGATAACGGTACGAATATGCCGCGGCCCGCCGTCTGCTGCTCAGCCTGCCACTCACGGGCGAACGCGGCGACCCGGCCATAAGAGCCGGTAAAGCCGAGAGCCACAAGATCGGCATGAAGCTGCTTCAGCGTTCGGCGCTGCTTGCGCGACCGCCCTGCCTCGGTCTTCAGCCAGCCAGAAAGTTTGTCGGCGAAAGGATCAAGCTTGCTCGGTCGCTCCGGTACCGTAAACGTCGGCTCGATCGTGCCAGCGTTCAAATACTTTGCGATCGTGTTACGTGACAGCCCAGTACGCCGGCTGATCTCGCGGATCGACTGCTTCTCACGCAGCGCCATCCGACGGATGATGTTTAAAAGTCCCATGTGGATCACTCCGTTGCCCCCGTCGCTCACCGCGTTGGGGGAAGGTTCACATGGCTCAATTCTCAATGGAAATTATCCGCCTAACCGGCTCAGTTCTGCGTGGAAACCAACACGCAGCCGCTTTATAGGCTGCAATGGGAGCAGCAAAGGAAGTTCCGTGACGATAAACCATCAGGCTTTGTAAATAATTCGGGTTGAGCGTGAGAATGCCACAGCTGTCGCGATCAGCCGACAAGGTGGATGAAAATCCCTGCCATACGGCAGTGCCACCATATTCGACCAAATCTGGCTTGATGCTCTTGGCAAAGCCGGGACCGCCTCGGCTGAAGGGTGATGGATGATGTGTGGCGGTCAAAGCCACAATGTCTGCATCAAACTCTTCTCCCGGCATGAGGCCATTGGAGTGAGCTAAGGATCCAATGACAAGCGAGTTCATTGAGCTGGCCGGCTCATAGAGTCTGTGCTCTTCTTCAAGCAAATACTCAGGATAAATGCCAACACCTTCCTCCGCGATGCGATGGCTTATGCTCAGGATATTGCCTGCTGAAACGGTAATGACGATGCCAAGCTCGCGTACCAGATTATCGAGTGTCATCGCCCAGTTCGATGGGCGGCTTCCAACGATGTGTTCGATATCGGCGAGTGATATGTTGATCACCCGGCAACTATATTCTGCATTAAGCCGCCGGATTGCTTCCTCAACAAGATCGGCGACTGTGCGTTCTTCGTCAAAACGGCCATTCGCATTGACAACCTTGGCGCTGGCAATACGGAATCGAGGTGCCAAAATGTTCTGGGAAATCTGTCCGGCAATTGATCCGTAGCTCGCAAGAGCTGCTACAGATGTGCCATGGCGTATTTCGTCATCACTCCCGAGCCGATTAGGTACACCGAATGCGCCAGCGATGACGCCGTCGAGCATTGGATGAGCCGCTGTAATTCCGGAATCGATAATCCCAATACAAACAGCATTCGGTGATGGCGGGCTTATTGGTGGAAGTTCGGTCGTCGTCAGATTCGCTCCCGGGTCGGGGGCAAAGTCAGGCACTGGAGGCAGGTCGATCCAGGCAACTTCAGTCATTGCCAGCAGTTCTTTCAACCCGGCTCCCGGAACTCGCACCCGCGCGATAAAGAGCCCTGCACCGCGATAACGGCTGAGGAGCTCGCCGCCGAACTCATCGGCCTTTCGGGCGACACGATCAACATAAAGGTCACGTAGCAAATCTTCGTTGACGTCCCAGAGCTCGACATCGATCAGAAAGACATCGCCTTCCGGAATCATCTCTACCGTTGCAAAACCATGCCTAGCCAAGGCACTGCCAATTTTGTCGTTAGCAGACAGCTCGGCAAAGCTGTCTATGGCTCCGAAGAGGCCAGCATGTCTAGCTCCGACCTGGGTTACGGGAATGGGCCCTGCATATTGCTGTGATCTTTCCCGCAGAACAGTTAGGTTTGGATCTTTTGATAGGGCCACGGTAACGTCATCCGAGCGCTGTTCGAGGATTTGCAGCCCGACACCGGTCAGGGCATCTTCGCTGATATATCCATCCGTATTGATTTTCAGAATGACCGTGGGATCGGCAACATGTTCATCGACGCGTTGAGCATCGCGCTCTGCGTTCCGCTCAACGATCCGTGCGAGCTGAAGACGCAGTTCGCCACCATGCAAGACATGATTTCTTGGTGGCGCGTTACCGAAGCCAGGTTTCTTGCGTCGTTCGAGTTGGCCTTCAAGGCGGCGAAGTGTCAGGTGAGGTCGGCGTGCCACGAAAATCCCCTGTCAAATAGAGGAGCTCACCTTACTCTGAATATCTTTGCGACGTCGATCTGAATTTATCGCGTAATCGAAGTCTAGTCGAGATATCTTCTTGCGACTCTGCATGATGGCGTGTCGCATTGCGGTATAACAGATGCGTTCAACGTCAGCGTGACTTCTTCCGACAAATTGCTTTGCATCGACAGCAATATCGAATTCAAGGCCAAAATTTCGTGTCTTGAACTTGATCAGCCGACGGATGTCTGACGCGTTCGGACGCCCGAATAGAACGACTTCATCAAATCGTCGTATAATCGCAGGGTCAACCGTAGACTCAAGGTTGGTTGCCGCAACGATAAAACCACGACCTTTAAATCGTTCTATCATCAGCAAGAGATTATTCACGACCCTGCGCATTTCATTATGCTCGGTTGGATCGGATCTGGTCCTGGCCAAGGCGTCAAATTCGTCGATGAACAGAATGGAAGTCTGACGTTCAGCGGCATCAAACAGGCGGCGTAGATTCGATGCTGTCTCCCCAAGCATGGAGCCAATCAATGCATCGAGCTTGGCTACCATGAATGGGAGCCCGAGCTCCTTGGCGAGCACCTCGGCGGTGAGCGATTTACCGCAGCCGGGCGGGCCGCAAAACAGTAGCCGCGACCGCAGCGGCAGGCCATGGCTTCGAATGGCCTCGCTGTGACGATATTCATCTGCAATATCGTACAGCGTCCGCGAAACCTCGGTCGAGAGCACCAGTTCCCTAACGTCGCGTTGCGGCTCAACGAATTCCATGAACTCAGCGGCACGTCCAGAAAGATTTCCTGTCGGAGAAAACGCCTGTCTAGGGAGAGTATCGCCGCCGGCGATACGAGATTTGGAGCCCAAAAGCGGCTTTAAGGTAGAAGCCTTTTCCGACCCCGCAGATGGTTTTGATCCTGATCGCGACATGATTGCCCCTTATGCCAATATCCTACAATGGGCAAGTCGGTTTCTCAACTCCCTTAACCACATCGGCTTTACAATCATCCCATCATAACGGGAAATAATGGCATTCGTGGACATTTCGTGTGAATAAGCCAATGTTAATACCACTGCCACGCTGGGCCATGTTGTCGTCCGACAGTCCCGCTCGACAACTAGGTGCTAAGCCCCGGCAATGATGGTAGCCTTACCTTCGCCGCGCTCTTGCCTAGATGCCGTCACAGCGGCCCCGCTTTACGACCGGTATGCGACCGCTATGCCGCCGATGACTCCTAGAACCTGCCATTCCGCTTCCGGCCCCATAACAGCCGGAGGGTAACGCGCCTTCCAGTCACTCATGCGCGTTGCGTTAAGCGTTTCACACTAACGGATATCTCAAGCGGGTATCCAAGCGCCAAACGACAACTCCAATCTAGGCGCTCGAATCGTTCGCTCTGCGGCGTCTTATTCGGGGAGGGGCCAAAGAAATTCCGATGCGTGTTTGTCTCGGGCGCCATGGCGAAGGAAAAGTTTGTCCTAGCTACTTTTAGTTTGCCTTGGATCAAGGCGAAATCAGCGCCTCTCGCTCTTGCCTGGACCGAACCATGCGTTGGCGGGCCGCCGCAAGAATTTCCGGGCGCGCCCGCGCCGGCAATCCGGCATCAAAGGGCGGAGCAGGGGCGTATTCCAGCGAGAGCTGGATCGTCTCCGCCTCGTCCTGTCCCATTAACTCCGCGATGACCGACAGGCCGAAATCGATCCCGGATGTGACGCCACCGGCGGTGATCAGATTGCCGTCGCGAACCACGCGCGCCTCGACTGCGGTCGCCCCGAACCGTGGGAGAAAATCCATTGCGTTCCAATGCGTCGCCGCGCGCTTTCCAGCGAGCAAGCCGGCTTGGCCCAGGACCAACGCTCCGGTGCAGACAGAGGTGACGAAGCGCGCCGTCTTCGCTTGCGCCCGCACGAAGTCGAGCGTTTCTTCGTCTGTCAGAAGCGCGTTCACGCCGCCGCCGCCCGGCACGCAGATGACATCGAACGCAGGCGCCTCTTCAAAGGCCAGGTCGGGCCTGAGCCACAAGCCCGTCGAAGCCCGAACAGGCGCCGTGTTTTTCCAGACCAGATCGACCCGCGCATCGCGTGCAGAGCCGAAAACCTCGTAGGGGCCAGTCAGATCGAGTTGCTGAACATTGGGAAAGCAAAGAATACCGAAGCGGATGGACACTATTTTTTCTCCTGTCTTGACCCCGGGACTATGACAGGAAATGATTTGGCGTGATTGCCAATTACCCCTCGTTTCATGCCAAACGCCATGCTGATGCCAACCACTATTTTGCGTCGGATTGAAATCCTTGTCTTTCCGGATGCCCAGGTGCTCGACGTGACAGGTCCCGCACAGGTCTTCGCGTCGGCCAATGAGATGGCGCGCAGAAGCGCCCACTCCGAAAAGGGACCCCTCTACGATATCGCCTTGGTCGCGGAAATGGCGGAGGTGACCTGCAATTCCGGGATTGCGCTGCGGTGTGCTCTCCTTTCGGAAGACCGACCGGCACCTGATACCGCCATCGCTGTCGGCGGCAGCGGGGTTAATGTCGCATGCAGCCGTCCGGTCTTGATCGACTGGGTTCGTGACCGCGCGATCCATGCCCGGCGTATGGCGTCGGTTTGCAGCGGTGCGTTTCTACTGGCGGAGGCCGGCTTGCTGGATGGTCGCCGCGCCGTAACACATTGGCATCGCTATGACGAATTCGCTGGGCGGTTTCCGCAGGTTCGCCTCGAACGCGACCCGATCTTTTTGCGAGATGGTAAGATCTGGACCTCGGCGGGCGTGACGGCCGGGATAGACCTCGCTTTGGCGATGGTTGAAGAGGATCACGGCCGCGCACTTGCGCTCGCCGTCGCCCGCGAATTGGTGGTTTTTCTCAAGCGGCCTGGTGGCCAGTCGCAATTCAGCGCGCCGCTGAGACTCCAGACCTCGGACGACAGGTTCGCCGATCTTCACGCTTGGATCTCGGCCAATCTGACCCATTCGCTGACGCTACATACGCTGGCGGATCGGGCGGGAATGAGCCTTCGATCTTTCGCCCGCCATTACCGGCAACGGACGGGCCGTACACCCGCCGACGCGGTTGAGATCATCCGGCTGGAACGGGCGCAAGGGCTACTGGAGACCGGATTTTCCGTTGAAGCCGCCGCTCGCAAATGCGGTTTCGGCTCCCCGGAGACCATGCGGCGGGTGTTTCTGCGCAGGTTAGGCGTCGGGCCCAAGGACTGGCAGGAGCGGTTTCAAGAGTGATAATACCCACGGCGATATCGCTGCATCTGTCACTCACTTCCGCGCCCTCGGGTTCCTGCCGTTCCACGTCGTGTCTCCTCTTGAATGTCGGCTTCAAACACGTTGTGCGCAAAACTTGACCGTCAGCTCTCGGCCTCAAAACAGCCTGACGGCGACGCCGTCGATTCGGTCGCGCGGCCTATGTGCGTTAGCGGTGCAAACGCATCATTTCTAACGCCTCTGGCGCGCCGGTCTTCGAAAACACAACCACTACCTTGACCTTTTGGAATACCCGTCTAATTTCGTCATTGCGATGGCGTGATTGAGACAGGCTTAATTCGCCCTCGAATTGTTTTGTTGATTTTCGATGACGCGATGTGGGGGCAATCCATGGACGACGTTCTGTCGCCGACCGATTTCATCCAGGCTAGCCGTGTGCTGAAACTATCGTCGCCGTTGGGCGAGGATCAGTTGCTTCCAGAGCGGATGATGGTGGACGAGGGCGTCAATCGCCTGTTCGAGATCACGCTTTCAGTGCGCGCCAAGCGCGAGGCGGTCAAGCCCGAAGAGCTGATCGGCAAGCTGGTCGATGTGTCCCTGGAAATCCGCCAGGGCGAACTGGATGGGGATGGTGTGCGCCGGCCGTTTAATGGACTGGTGACCAATCTGTCCGAGGGACCGCCGGTGACGCGCGGATTGCGGTCCTATACCCTGACCATCCGCCCCCAACTGTGGCTGTTGTCACGCCGCTCCGATTGCCGGATCTGGCAGAACATGACGGCAATCCAGGTGATGGAAACGCTGTTTTCCGAGCATGGTATTCCGGCACCCGCATATGCCCCTCTGCACAAGACACCGCCGTCGCGGGAATATTCAACACAATGGAACGAGACCGATCTTGACTATCTGCTGCGCCGTTTCGAGCAAGAAGGATTGTTCTTCTGGTTCGAACATGAGACCGGCGTTCATCGCCTGAAGGTCAGCGACAGCAAGGTGGCCTGGGGCTCACCATCTGCATCGGCAGAAGGCGAGCAGAATGTGCGTCTTGCGCAAGGCTCCTCGGATCGCAACCACATCAACGAATGGATGCGGCAGTTTTCCTACATCCCCGGCCAGCGCGCCGGTGCGGATTGGAATTTCGAGACGCCCAGCACTGTGCCGCTGAATGTCACGCCGTCGCTGATCCAGATGCCAGGGGCCAAACAGCGCGAGCTGTACGAATATCCGACCCGCATCTCTGATGTCAAAGAGGCCGAGGTGGCCGAGACGTTCCGTATGCAGGCCGTGGAGGCCGATCATGAGCGGGTGACGGGCCAGTCCAATGTGCGCTTCCTGGAAGCCGGACGGCGGTTCACACCATATGAGGAACCGCATCCAGAGCATAAATACGAAGAGCATGTGATTACCCGGATTACCCATTGGGTCGTTGACCGCTCCTATGAGACAACTGAGAATGAGCCGGAATATCGCAATGCATTCGAGGCAATCCCGTCGCGAGTTCCGCTGACGCCGCACCGCGAGACCAAGCGCCCGCGCATCGAGGGGACACAGGTGGCGATTGTCGCCGGACCATCGGGCGAGGAGATCCACACGGATCAATACGGGCGATTAAAATTATGGTTCCCCTGGGATAGAAAAGCACAGAAGGACGGCAGTGATACCTGCTGGGTGCGCGTCGCCCAGGCCTGGGGTGGTGGCACCTGGGGCGCTCAGGTCATTCCGCGCATCGGCATGGAAGTGATGGTGTCCTTCGTGGATGGCGATCCGGACCGGCCACTGGTTATTGGCGTGGTGCCGAACCCGAAAAACCCGGTGCCTTATGAACTGCCCGCCAACAAGACCCGCATGGTGCTTCGGTCAAATACCCACAAGGGCAGCGGCTTCAACGAAATGACCTTCGAGGATGAGAGTGGCAAGGAGAATATGTTCTTCCACGCCCAGAAGGATCAGACAACGCGAGTGCTGAACGACCGCACCAAGCGCATCGACCGCCATGAGGTGGCCTCCATTGGCGGCAACCGGGCGGTGGAAGTTTCGGGCAATCAGAAGCACGAGATCGGCGGCTCGGTAAACACGGTGGTCGGCGGCACGGGGCCGATGGCGATGCTGGCCATGGCAGGCGTTCAGGCACTGTCCGGCCAGACGGCGGGGTTGCTGTCGCAAGCGGGTCAGATAGCGGGTGGTGGCGGACCGGGTCTTGCCAACTTTGCCACCACCCTTGCATCCTCAGCACTCGGATTCCTTGGTGCTGGCGGAATGATGGCTCGCGAAGGCGTTGTCGCTGGTTCCAGCCCAAGGGCCGACGCAGGCACGGCGCTGGCTGGTTCCGGCACGGGTGTCGGCACGGACGCCTCAGGCCTGTTCCCGATGCCCGGCATTATGAATACCATCGTCAGCAGCTTCAAATCCGACAGCGTCGGGATTGCTAGAGCCGAGCAGATCGGTGTCAGTAAGGTGACGAATGTCGGGCAGACCTATGTGACAAATGTCGGCAAGGAGCAGCGCACCACTGTCGGCAAGACGATCAATGTTGAGGTTGGAAAGCTCTACAACGTCGTTTCCGGCGAAAAATATCACGGGGAAGCCAAGGTCTGGGAGATCTATGCGAACGATACCATCCTGCTTTCCACTAAGGGTGGCTACATCGAGCTGAATAACAGCGGCATCCGTATTCACGGCCTGAAGATCGACATCGAGGGCAACCAGATCAACTTCAAGAAGGGCGGGCCTGGAGAAGGTGCGTCATGTCTCAGGAACATGTCCCAATCCTCAACGCCTTTCGTGAGGGGGTAAGCCATGGCCGATAATGCCGGTTTGAAGCAGATTATTCTCCAGGCTGAACGGGCGGTCTTTGCTGTTCTAGACGGGGCACAGTTTGATGATCTTCCCAAGAGTTTATTCGACGGCGATTTCGCGCATAATCCGCTTTATGTGGATCGGGGAAACGGAACAGCGGATCAATTGAGAACGGCTCCGCAACTCGTTTGGCTGGACCGGGGCTGGCACGACGCGGACAAGGACAACACCGGCCAGCCGCGCCCCACCAGCGAAACCATGCTGGATCGTTTGCTCGATCTTGTGAGTGAGCGCCACGCGGCTGTGTTCTGGTTAAGCGACGCCGGTGGCGACGTGCTGTTTCGCCATCTGAGAACCATCAACATGATCCTGCTGCCAACCTCTGTGGCTATGGATCGCGGCAAGAGCTATGAACGAGATCCGCTTGCCACACCGTCCGGACAGGCGGTGGACGGTGACCACGAAATGGTGCTGTTCCGCCATGCCGATTCCAATGTCATGGCGCAGGTGCTTCCAAGTCTGACATACGCTCATTTGGCGCGCGTGCTTGGCCCTGCCCAACAGATTCTCTATTCCGCCGATCCCGATTGGAGCGAGAAGCCCATGCGGGTGACCCGCGCAGACGACATGCCGACACCGGCAGCCGGGCCACTTAAGCTCACAGTAGACGAGTTGGCAGAGATCGAGAAAAACGAGAATCTCGCTCTAGGCGAAAAATTGCCACCTATCTGAGAAAAGTTGCACCTGAACAAACGACCGGCATGAGTGAGGATGAACTCAACAAATTTGTTTACGAAGAAGAGCAAAAAGTTAAAGCGTTTGGGGTCCGCCGTGAAGACATGATAGGTCGCTGGGCTTTTATGCAAATTACCAGCAAAACCGATTTGAGCCATGACAAAAATGTGCGGACGGCGATGACCAATCCATCGCTTCCTGAAACACCGGATGAACGCATCAAAATCCTGTTTGATCTGCGCCTCCGCATGTTGCGGGAGAGCGCGTGATGCCGCTACTTTTGGGCATACCATTAGTTGAATGGCTTCTTGGTGGCACGGCGCTGGGTGCAGCAGGGTGGCTATATTACCGACCGGGCGGCACAAAAGACCAGCTAGTCGATGCACTTAGTAAACCTTCAGCAGTGCAAATGAGCGAACAGGCTGATGAGGCTGCCAGCACAGATCTTGATCAAACTTCTGCTACAGATGCATGCTCTACATGCGTCCCGCCCGAATGCCGAAATCTGATCGAAAAGATGCGGAACAAAAGGGACGCATTTATTAAAGAAATGCGGAAATACGATCCCGACGCTGATGCAATTGGTGGCCACACTTTTATGGCAGGGGGTGTATTAAAAACGACGAAACCCGGCGGCCATTATATAGAAATCCGTGATCTTCAAAGAGGACTGAAGAACGATCTCGAAGCGTACAATCGGAACAAGTGCTACGATAGAAATCCTACCGATGGAGATAAATCCATTCGGAAACAGGCCGAGCAGATAAGGTCTGAGGACGTTAAGCCGCCGCCGGGCATGGACGTCATACCTCTTTGAAAAGGCAAAAGACATGAGCGTAAACTTAGACCGTTTGGAGAGATGGGAAGAAAAATTTCTGAGGGGCGATCATTCCGATGATTCGTGGGTTATATCCCAGTTGAAATCCGAGCCGTCTGTGAATGGCATTCCGTTGCTGTTTCGAGCAGCATACTCAACCGAAGGATTACGATTTCTGGCGGAAAACGGCGTGAATATTCTCCAAAGGAGTGAGGATGGCTCGACACTTTTAATGGAGGCCCGAAGTGGATTTGACATCGAAACATATCGGTGGCTGGCAGGAGAGTTTGCAAAAAGGGATGCCATTGACCTTCATGACGAAGAAGGGTTCACGGCGCTTTCCGTGAAAATCAAATTTGGAGAGTTAGAAGAAGCGCGCATTCTTCTGGAAAATGGCGCTTCAATTCGTACCTTTGCGACAGTGGCCCGATATGGGAACAGACGACTGACTATTCCGCGACAGGCTGTTATTTGCACGAGCAGGAGTGAGCTGGACCCACAGCAGGTGTCGATTGAAGCACTTAAGCTGTTGCAGGAATTCGGTTATGATCCCTCAAAGGAGGAGGTTGCGGAGCTCCTGTCCGGCGTCAGCGAGGATAAGCCAGAGCTTCGGAAATGGGTTTCCGAGAATTTGGCTTCGGGGTAGGCATATAATTCTTTCTATACTCGGCAAATTTGGCCGCACCGGAGATCGAGATGGACGACCCCATGTGGCGGAGAGGTGGTCTTTCCAGGTAGTTTGGTTTTTCTTCCAATTTCTTCGCGAAAGCAGTTCACAGGGCGGCTCCGAAGCTCCTGTTGACGGAGATATTGCGGAGCGGAGTGTGACATTGCGAGCCACGCCCAGCCATGGCGGCACGGATTTGTCGCTTTATAAGCTACTAACCCTCTGAATTGCAAAAGGCAGGTGAACCCATGTCCGGGAGAATGGTAACCTTGAAAGGCCACATGCACAGCTGCCCGATGGCCGATCCGAAAGCTCATATCGGCGGACCAGTCGTGTCGACGCAGCAAACTTTCGTAACGGTCGATGGTGTTCCGATCGCCACTGTCGGCGATACCTGCATTTGCACAGGCGTACCGACCTCAGACGGCGTTGCTGGCGGTTCCTCTGTCGCCAATATCAACGGTCGGAAGATCGCTCGAATTGGCGATCCTTGCAATCACGGCGGAAAGCTGACGCAAGGTGTGGCATGGATAACGTTTGAATGATCCGCGCCAAGCAAGGCGGCGTGATTTTAACGGATGTGAACACAAAGCGCTCAGGCGTTTGTTTCACACCGGGGATAAGCAACGATAGCGATTTTTCCCTCACCCCGCGTTAGCTGGATATTTCTTGGCGAAGTCTTGAGCTCCCGTTGAATTTTCGCATGCACTGATCAGTGCGACCGGCATATCCTGCTCGGGCTTTGATTGCAGGTGGCGTAAAGAGTCACGATTTTCACGTCAGCACGGCTGCAATGCAGGCTCGCGGGAGATTGGCATGTAGATCATTCGTAGAACGCTGGGGAGTGACGTAAGGATGCCCATTGCTCGGCATCATGTCCGTACACGACACATGCCGCGCATTCGCGTTCCGCGATGTCGGAGATCTTCTGCGTGCTTCGTCGAATGGCCGTTTCATCATCCATATCGGTGATAAACATTTGCCGCGTTGCAGCGTCAGCCATTGAGTGGTGCATAACGGCGTCAGCGGCAAGCAGCACGGTTCCTGTCTGCGGAAGACGAACCATCACAGACTGATGGCCGGGAACATGTCCGCTGGTTTCCAGCAATTCCACATCCGGCACCAGTTCGATGTCCCCTTCGATGAGACGATAGAGAAGCGACGTATGATTCCATGCAGCCCGGTTGGCCGCAAACCGGGGATGCCCGCCTTTCGCCAGCTCGTAGTGTTGTCTCTGGATTACGCATTCGGCGCTGGTGAACAGATCGTGGTTGCCGGAATGGTCATCATCGAGATGGGTGCATATGAGATAGTCAATGTCGGAAGGCTGAAAACCTATGGCCGCAAGGCGAGCAACGACCGTATCCTCCGGCCTCATTTCGACTGAGAGTCCTGGCGGGTTTCGCGGATCTTCGACGAAGGATCGCGGCCAGCCTGTATCAATCAGGATGTTGATGCCATCTGGTGTCTGGATGAGGTAACCCGGAACGGGCATATCGCCGGGCTGCATGAGGCCCAGGTGGAGCAGATAAAGGCGCATGGTTTGTTTTGATCTCCCTTCGACACAATCCGACTATTCACAGAGAGCGGCTGGTGTCTTGAAAGAATGGGACAGGCGGCGTCACAAATAATAGGCGATCCCGGGCACGGCGCCCTGCGCATCGAACTGATCGGCCAATGGTGCGCGCGCCGCACGGGCATAAGCACCTGGTGTTACGCCCAATCGCCGCTGCCAGCTTCTGATCTGATGGGCCTGGTCGCTGAACCCCTGCATTGGCTCGCCTCGACCGGACTGAACGCCCTTCAGGCTGAAATGCAATCGCTCCAGATCTGCGAGTTCCTTTGGCCCCACGCCGAGATGTCGGTGAAAAAGACGGTGCAGTTGACGGCGATTAATCTGGGCAGCCTCCGCGGCCGTGTCGACGGTCCCGCCACGGCGCAGGATTGAATGGGCCATAGCGATCTGCCGACCTTCCGAAACAGGCCGCGTGCGCATCATTCTGGAAAGCAGCCACTGATCCAGGAAAGCCGCGATCCGTCGAGGCTCCTGTTCCAGGCCAACACCATTTTTTAGAGATTGGGCGGAAGCATCACCGATAAGCTCAGCAAGATCAAGAAGCATGTTGGCACTGCATGATCCTGTATGGGGAAACAGCCGGACAAGTCCCGGAATCGTTAGCATCACCATGACGAAATAGGTGTTTAAACATGAATGCCATGCCCGGCTTCGAGACTGTAAGCCGAGAAAGGACACGCTCGGCACCAGTTCGCCATCCTCCGTCGCATTGGGACGGCCCATATTGACGGATAGTACCGCCAGAGGGATGGGGCTAGTTCGGATTAGACGTCCTGCATGTTCTCCTGACAGATCTTCAACGAACCAATAGGCTTTAATAAGCGCAGCGAGATCGGGAGCAGGAGGAATAATTAGGAACATGAAGCCTCCTTCCTTCTGGCTGCTTATCTCAGTCATCAAATGCGCTGATCCGGCTTTCGCAAAAGTCCCACTGCCTGTGCAGCGATTTTGCCGAAATCTATCCGAGTGTCGAGATCGAATCGGCCATAGGGACTAAAATGAACGTTGATCAGCGGTATGAGGTCTTAGCACTGAATAAGGTGAGCTATCGGGTCGGCTTTCGCGGCCTCGTGTCGAGCGTATGTGCTCTCGCATTCCTGGTTCATGGTGTATTTTTTCCATTATCAGGCGGGTAAGGGCGTAAATGTTGGTGTCGATGTTCTCATTACGTTCCGTTTTATTTTGAAGTCAAGAAAGGGCTGGATTGTCTTGTCGAAGCGTGCACAAAAGCAGAACATCCGTGGGACTTTTTGTCCCGCTGTTTGCATTTGATGTCTTTTTGTTCTGATTTTTATTATTTCAGCCGCATTTTTCGCTTGCGCGCCAAAGGCAGAAAACCTATAGGCATCTTGCTCTTAGGAGCGGGTCGGGGCGTAGCGCAGCCCGGTAGCGCACTTGACTGGGGGTCAAGGGGTCGCAGGTTCAAATCCTGCCGTCCCGACCATTTATTTCAATCACTCCCCCAATTTTGGGTGATTGCCTCTCTTCAAACCATATGCCTATTTTCAGCGTTACAGCGCCTTGCACTCAGGTTTGCTGAAGCCCTTTTATTTTGGGGAGAGGCTGCGGCTTTGTGCTCGCGTATTCCATTCAGGGCGTAAGCTAATCTCAAGAGTTTTATGTTTATAATGTATAATGCTTTTTTTGCGGTGCACATAATAGGCAGATTTTTCTGTAACCATCTATATTCTAAGGGCTATTCTCAGATTTTCTGGGCTTTGAAGAGATTGAACAGGCTGCAAAAGCGCCAAATGGTGCTGCACTGGTATCGATAAAGTCCGGTCTCTGCCTTATATTGGGTGCAGTGCAGCAATATGCCTTGTCGTTGGTCCTCATAACCTTCGAGATTAGCATGAGACGATATTCACCATGAGTTTCTGAGGGCCAGAAGTATTGGCGGCTTGTGAAGCAGACGAGAGAATGCAGCCGTCAGGAAGGCAGATGCGATGCGATTGAATGTTCCAAAATCGGTGGCCGCCATGGTTCGCCGCCAAAAAAAATTACAAAAGGCATTTGTGGATCTGGTTGAGAGTGCCACGCCGCGCGAAAAGGTCGCGCCGAAACCAAGAAAGCCCGCCCAGCCGCGCCTTGTTGAAAACACCAGCTTCGGTAGTAATCCCGGACATTTGCGGATGATGACCTATGTGCCTCCCGGCTTGCCGCCGCGCGCGCCGCTGGTGGTCGTGCTGCACGGCTGTGGGCAGACGGCCAAGGATTTCGATGACGGCAGCGGCTGGAGCCGTCTGGCGCGTCAGCATGGTTTCGCGCTGCTTTACCCCGAACAGCGCAACTCCAACAATCCGAATGGGTGTTTTAACTGGTTTCGCCCGAGTGCTGTTGCCCGTGATCGCGGCGAGACTGGCTCGATCCGCCAGATGATTGACACCATGGTCGAGGCTCATGGCCTCAGCACCGACAATGTTTTCATCATGGGCCTGTCGGCCGGTGGGGCGCTGGCTGCCGCGGCTCTTGCCGCCTATCCCGATATCTTCAAGGCGGGTGCGGTGGTTGCCGGGTTGCCGGTTGGTGGTGCGCGCGATGCAATGAATGCCTTGAACATCATGCATAACGGTGTGGCCAAAGCCCCGGATGAATGGGCGCAACTGGTCTATCAGGCCGCGCCCGAAGGTCGGGACTGGCCAAGGATTTCGATCTGGCAGGGTAGGGATGACAATGTCGTCCATCAGAAGAATGCCGATGCGCTGGTCATCCAATGGCTTGCCGTGCATGGCTTGCTGGACGGCAAGGCAAAGCCCGTGGCCTATGGCCGGAACGACGGCTATGTCTGGCATGACGAAGACGGTGCGATCAAGGTGGAATATGCCGTAATGGATGGCCTGGGACATGGTCTGCCGATCAAGGCGGGTGAGGGGCAGGCAATGCCCTATATGCTACCTGGCGACCTGCATTTGCCATCCCTACTGGTGGAAAGCTGGGGTCTTGACGGGACAGAAGGCAAACGCAAGGTCGCGTGATTTGCCTGCACTTGAAAATTACGCATGAATTATAAAGCCTTACAGAGCTGTGCGTTTTAAAACGCACAGCTCTGTAAGGCAAACGCGCGGGCTGGAGATTATTTCTGTTCGACGGCGACGCCGTCTTTGCCAATGCTGAGTTCAACGCCCTTGGGCTTGGTTTCCTCGTGATAGGCATAGGCCCCGAGGCCAACCACGATGACGACCAGTGCGCCGATGATCAAGTAAAGACCGTTTGTGCGGTTCATGCTGTCCCTCTTCTGTCCGTCCGCCAACTGTTTCGGCTGAACGCGCTGCTTAATGCGACAGAAGAGAAATTGTTCCATGCGTGTGAAAAAATACCTGCCAGTCTCCCTGGATCATTCGCCAATCTGATTGGCGAGCCGCAAGGTCGTGTGATCCCCGGTCGTTCGAAGTCTGCTGTCAGTTTCGTGTTTGATCATCGGGCATGGCGTGGTTTGCGGCAGTAGGTCCCGGTAGATCGCCAATGTTTCGGCCACCATTTTTTCAAGCCGATAATTGTTACGGCGGCTCAAGGCGCCAGCCGTAAGCTGTGCCCGCGTCAGGGGATCGCGAAAAGCGGCCATGGCGTCTGCAAGCGGCTTGATCTCATCGCTATTGGGAACGGCAAAGCCGTTGACACCATTTTCCAGCACGACGCTCGTTCCGCCCACGGATGTCAAAACGAGGGGAAGGCCACCGGCTGCGGCTTCCAGCATCGCATAGGACATGGCCTCGTATCGGCTCGGAGCAACCAGGATGTCAAAGGCCTGGATGGCGTCATGTCCACTTATATCGCTACGGATCTGGGCCTTGCCGTCAAGGCCAAGGGTCTGGATCATGGCGCGCAGTTCCGCTTCCCGCTCGCCGCTGCCGATCATCACCAGCCGGGCCTGGGGCATCAGGTCTGCAATGCTGGCAAAGGCGCGGATTAACCGCTCCGGGGCTTTCTGGGCCACAAGCCTGCCGATGAAACCGAAAACCAGTTGCTCATGGGCAATACCGAAGCGTGTGCGTGTTTCCGAGCGCCCGTCGCCGGGCGGATATTTGACGCCATTGGCGACAATGCGGAGGGTTCGGGCTGGAATACCCAGCGCCACGGCATGATGATATTCGTCCGGCGAAACGCAAATCACCCGGTCGCTGAAAAATCGTCCAAGCAGCCGTTCTACGCCGCCATAGACCAGGCGGCCTTTGGAGCCGAGCGTCGGGTCCATGGTGCGGAAGGCGTGGGGCGTGTAAAGCACCGGTGGATTGCGCCCGGGCAGGGTTGCCAGCCGGGTCAGCGCGCCTGCTTTGGAACTGTGGCCATGCACGATGTCGAATGGGCCTTTGTCGCGGATCAGCCGCCGCAGCGCCCGATAGGAGGCGAGATCCCAGGGGCCGACCGCACGATGCATGTCTAGCGCGATGATCTCGTGTAGCGGCAGCGCCAGCAATTCGGCAACGAACCGGCTCTCGGCTCTCAACGGAGAATAGACGGCGGTCACCGTCTGGCCGCAGGCAGCGAGGCCTGCACAAAGATCGATGAAATGACGGCCGGAGCCACCGCCGCTCGGTTCCAGCACCTGCAAGATTCGCAGACGCTGCCCACCGGCAATTTCCTGGCCATCCGTCACGTTTTCCTCCACCAAACGCTTCCCCCGATGTTCATCTGTGTCTTTGCCAATTGATTTCCAGTGCTCTGCATCCCCAAAGGATTCCGAACAGCAGGTACACATGTCGCCAGTGATCGATATCGATGACATTGCCGATCAGGGCGTGGCCGATCAGCACGATCCACGCAATCATCAGATAGGGTTGCCAAGGGCGGTCATAGAGCAGACATTTGAAGCCGAAGCAAATGCTCCAGATCAGCATGGTGATAAAACAGACAAAGCCGAGCCACCCATAGGATGTCAGGGTTTTCAGCCAGATATTGTGCTCATCCTCTGGAAAGATCTTGCTGAACACCATGGGGCCGATCCCGAGTGGCTTTTCCATCGACATCAGAAAGCCGATTTTGTGACGCTCGAAGCGACCGAGATGGCCGCCATCATAGTCCTGCACAAGCTGGGTGCGGCTGGAAAACAGGTCGCGCACCTGCTGGAATTGCAGAGCGACGGTCAGCGCCACAACGAGAGCGATGGCAGCCGTCAGCGCCAGCAGCACAATCTTCAGGCGGAAGGCACTGCTGCGCTCCTTGATCAGCAGGATCAGCACCATGGCAATGGCGCTAAACAGGAAAAGCGCCCAGGCCGCCCGTGAAAACGACAGGAACACCCCAAGTGCGAGGATCAGCAGGCAAAGGATCTTCCACGGTGCGTCCAACAGCCGGCCAGTCAAAAGCCCATGGATGAGATAGAGCGATGGAGCGATCAGAAACGGCCCAAACACATTGGGGTCCTGAAAAGCCCCCATGGCCCGGTCATAACGCGTAAACATTTCAGCGCCCGGAAAGGCGTGAAAATAGCCCAGAATACCCAGAAGGGACGTGGCGACTGCGGCAAGAACCCAGGCATTGAAAATCAACCGCAGCCGTTGATGCCGCTCCTCGACGATGGCCGCATAAAACACTGAGGTCACGGCCAGGAAGGTCGAGACGGCAACATAGAGGGGGCCTTGATCGAGGTCCGTCATTGTCGTCAGCGAGATCATGCCGCCGACATTGAAGGTGAGCATCAGCGCCAGAAGCGGTGCGACGCTGCGGGAAATCTTCAGACCCAGCAGGAACCACAGGGGAATCTGCGCCGCCATGAACAATTCGTAAGGGGCTGGCTCCATGAACACGAAGCCGAGCAGAAAGACGCCAAAACCGACCAGCGCCGATCCCGTCAGCGTTATGGCCGCAAAGCCTGGCCGGAAAGGCGGGCTGCGATGGTGGCTGACCGCGCTCAATAAGCGTTTTCCGTGTTGAACAGGCTGATCGGCGTCATCAACAGGATTTTCAGGTCAAACAGCAGCGACCAGTTTTCGATATAATAGAGGTCATGGGCGGTTCTGCCCTTGATCTTGTCGTCGGTATCGATCTCGCCACGCCAGCCCTTGATCTGCGCCCAACCGGTGACACCGGGCTTGACCCGGTGGCGGGCGAAATAGCTTTCGACGATTTCGCTGTAATGGCGGTTGCGGGTTTGCGCCATGACCGCATGCGGGCGCGGCCCGACCAGCGAAAGATCGCCACGCAATACATTGAACAGTTGCGGCAATTCATCCATCGAGGATTTGCGCAGCCAGCGGCCGACGGGCGTGACGCGCGGGTCGTTCTTGGTGACGGCCAGTTTGGCGGTCGGGTCGCTCATTTCCGTATACATCGAGCGGAATTTCAGGACTTTGATGACCTCATTGTTGAAGCCATGGCGCTTCTGCACGAAGAGCACCGGCCCTTTCGACGTGGATTTGATGGCGATGGCAGCCAGAACCATGACCGGCCAGAAGACGGCGAGTGCCGCCAGACTGAAAATGATGTCAAAGGCACGTTTGGCAACCTGGTCCCAGTCACGGATCGGCTTGTCGACCAGATCCAGCATCGGCAGGTCGCCGACATGGGAATAGGCGCGGGGTCTGAATCTGAGGCTGTTGGAATGGGCTGCCAGCCGGATATCCACCGGCAGGACCCAAAGTAGTTTCAGCAATTCCAGAATACGCGCTTCTGCGCTGATCGGCAGGGCGATGATCAGCATGTCGATCCGTGTTTCGCGCGCAAAAGCCACCAGTTCGGCAACGGTGCCGAGCTTGGGATAGCCCGCGACGATGTTAGGGGACCGGTCGCCTTGACGATCATCAAAAATACCGCAGATACGGATATCGTTATCCTGCTGGCTTTCCAGCGTGCGGATCAATTGTTTGGCAGGCTCCCCTCCGCCGACCACCACGGCGCGTCGCTCGATGATGCCGTTGCGGGTCCAGCTGCGAATGGCCAATGCCATGCCATAGCGTTCCAGCAGGAGAAACAGGGCAGAGGTTGCCGCCCAGGTCGCCAGCCAGCTGGCGCTAAACAGCTGGGCATTCCAGGCGAAGTGGATGCCGACCATCAAGGCGACAACCAAACACCAGCTGGTCAGGGCCCGCTTCACCGAGCGGAACGGACGGCGGAGTGTGTATATCTGGTAGCCATCGGCAAATTGCGTGAACAGGATAAAAACCACCGCACCAAGGGCGCCAAAGGCACCAATGTGCAGGAGAGTGTCAATCGGTCCGTCCATCGTCAGCCAGCCGGAAATCAGGCTGGTGGCGATCAGCCAGGAAAATTCCAGCAGACCGAACTGCCCGAGCATGATGCTTGGCGAGCGATTGGCACGGCGTAATTGCTCCGCCACCCGGCTGGCGAGTGGCGACAATTCGACCGTTGGAGACGATGAAGAGCCGCTTGCGCGGGTCTGTTCAGCCTCTTCCTTCAGTTTTTGACGGAGCTTTGCTACATCCAAAGTCTCTAGCGTCCTCATCGCGGCAATTCATTTTGCAACGTTGGATTACCGCAAATGTGCTAAAAAACCTTTAGCTTTGGCAGGACCCGTCCCACGATGATGCAGGTCGTGGCGGCTGTCAAACCGAATGATCGCGGTAGAGCGCCAGCATTTGCGCGGCCATGGCAGAGGCTGAAAATCGCGCATGGAAGAGCGTTGGGTCCGGCATGACAACCTGTTTCCAGTCCGGCTGGGTCAGGGCCTGCACCATGGTCGCGGCCAGTTCCTCGACATTGTCGGGCGCAACAAGTGCGGCGCTGGTTTTGCCGAGCGCCTCCGGAATGCCGCCAACGGCGCTGGCAATCACCGATTTTCCGGCGGCGATCGCCTCCAGCACGATATAGGGCATGGATTCGGCCCTGGAGGGGACGACGACAATATTGCTGAAGGTAAAGGCCTCCGAGACCCGCATGGCAGGCAGCAATTGCATGCGAAGCCCAAGGCCGCGCTGGTGAATCTGCTGCTCGTATCTGTCACGGTCCGGGCCGTCGCCGATGACTGCGGCGGTCAGCGGGCGACCCAGCAGCCGTTCAGCCTCCAGCACGGCGTTGATGAAGACGTCAGGGCCTTTCAGATCCCGCAACATGCCGATGAAAACGAAATCCACGGCTGCGTCACGGATTGGCACAGGTCGAAACTCGCTTTCGCTGATCCCGTTCAAAATCAATCGGGAGTCGCAACTCGGCTTTCCCACCTTTTGCCCGTAGGACCATTGCTCGAAGCCGCAGACAAAGGCGATGGCTTCGGTCTGGCGTTCCAGCAGCTTTTCCAGTGCAAAGATCAGTCTGCCAACTGGCCTGTTGCGGCGATAATGCAGGCTACCGCCATGCGGTGAATAGAGGCGGACAACCTTTGATCCCTGCATGCGAAGGGCCGTGCCAATGATGCGGGCGAGCGCGCCGCCTTTGGCGCCGTGACCATGCAGTATATCGGGTTTCAGGCTCTTTATATGCCGGTAGCAGGAGCGCACCGCGCTGATATCGTCAAATCCAATGGCACGCCGGATCGGCTGGCGAATAAGGCCGAGTTTCAGGCGGGGCTGCAATTCTGCGAACAGGGCGTCCTCATGGGCGCCACCCGTGCTGCTGTCGCAGATGATGCCGACGGAATGGCCAAGCGCGTCATGATGCTCGACCAGATCGCGCACATGCCGGAAAATGCCGCCAATTGGCGAGCGGAAACAATGAATGATCCGCAGCCCATTTTCATCCGGCATCAGAACAGCCGTTCGCGCACATAAACCGTGTCACCGGCGATGATCGGGTCGGTGATCGGCACTCGGCCCGTGGCGATGGTGCCGTTCACCTTGCGGGTGACATCCACGTCGCGCTCGTTGGCGCGGCTGGTGAACCCGCCAGCTACCGCGATGGCATTCTGCACCGTCATGCCCGGTACATAGGAATATTGCCCCGGTTGGCCGACTTCGCCCATGACGAAGATCGAGCGGTAGCGGTCGATCTCGATGCTGACGTCGGGATCGCGCAGATAGCCCTTGCGCAGCCGCTGGGCAATGGTGCCTTCCAACTGAGGCATGGTGGTGCCGCGCGCCGCGACCTGACCGATCAGCGGAAAGGCGATATAGCCGGCCTGGTCTACGGTATAGGTATTGCTCAGATTGGCCTGGTCGAACACGGTGATGCGCAACCGGTCGCCGCTATCCAGCCGGTAGGGCTGGATCGTCGCTTCCTGGAAGACTTTCGAAGCTGGCTTATAGGTGGCGCAGCTGGAAAGCACCGCCAGCAGGGTGACGGCAACAGCCAGCAAGATCTGTTTGGCGGTGACCATGCGCACGCTCCCATAGAAGATAATCATGTTCTTATCGGCCAGTATGGTTAAGGGAGTGTAAAGATCAGAGCGCAAGTCCCGCTAGCTTATCTTGCAATCACCGCGATGACCACACTCGGTTAACGCTTGAGTTACTATGTTCGTTTACGCTCCGGACAGATTTGAAGGAGGGATGGAATGTCGGGTCAGCCGGTCGCCGCCCATCAGGACGTGGATATCGATCTCTTGCAGCTGTTTCGCGCCGTCTGGCAGCGAAAGGGCAGGGTATTGCTTGTCACCTGTCTGGCCGCAGGCGTCGCCTTCGCCGGGGCCAGCATGATCCGTCCAACCTACCGCGCCGAAACCACGGTGCTGATTGAACCGCGTGCGCCCAATTACGATGCGGAAAACGCCAAATCGGCGGCCTCGGAACCGGTGCTGGACGAGCTGAATATTGCCAGTCAGGTGCAATTGTTCCGCTCGGTGGATCTGATCCGGCAGGTGGTGAAGGATCTCAAGCTCTATGAATTAACCGAATTCGATCCCGATCTGCATCCCTCAGCCCTGTCGGATCTGATGGTGATGCTGCATCTGAAAAAGAACCCGCTCGATCTGGCGCCTGAAGACCGGGTGATCCGTACTTTCCTGGAAAAGCTTCAGGTCTATCAGGTGGAGAAGTCGCGGGTTATCGGCATCGAGTTTTCCTCCAAGGATGCACGGCTCGCCGCAGCCATTCCCAATGAAATGGTCAAGGTCTATCTGGCAATTCAGAGCGGTGCCAAGCTTGATAGCAATGAGGATGCGGCCCGCTGGCTGGAACCTGAAATTTCCAATCTGCGTCAGAAGGTTTCCGACGCCGAAAAGAAAGTCGCGGATTATCGCCGCAGCGCCGATCTGCTGTCGACCGGCGAGGGCGGTACATTCGCCTCCAAGCAGCTCAATGATATATCGACGGAATTGGCGCGGGTGCGCACCGACCGGGCCAGTGCGCAGGCGCGGGCCGAAAACGCCAAGGCGTCGCTGAAGGCCGGGCGATCGACCGACAATCTCGATATCGTCATGGCCTCTCCTGCCGTGCAACAATTGAAACAGGCGGAAGCCGCGGTACAGGCACAGATTTCCGACCTCTCCACCAGTCTTCTGGATGGCCATCCGCGCATCAAGGCGCTGCGGGCACAATTGGCAAATCTGCGCCAGCAACTGGCCGAAGAGACCAGAAAAGTCGTTTCCAGTCTGGAAACCGAGGCCAATGTCGCTCGGATGCGTGAAGCGGAGCTTGACCGACAGCTGACCACCCTTAAGGCACAAAGTGCCAAGGCCGGGGACAGCCAGGTTGGGCTTGCGGCATTGGAGCGGGAAGCGAGCGCCCAGCGGCAATTGCTGGAAACCTATCTTGCCCGCTACCGCGAAGCCACCAGCCGGCTAGACAGCAATGCCAGCCCTGCCGATGCCCGGGTGATTTCCCGTGCGTCTGAGCCGAGTGAGCCGAATTTCCCCAAGGTTCTTCCAATAACAGTGGTGGCCGCCATGGCGGCTCTGGTTTTGAGCGTGATCGTCATCATGCTGGCGGAGCTGTTCAGCGGCCGGGCGCTGAAGCCTGTCGGCCCTGTTGATCCAGACCGCAGCGGGCGGTTTGCGGAGGAATATCCTCGCCGCCGGACCGGTGAACCTGCCTTTGACGAACCGGTAGCCGCGCCTGCAAGGCAGAAGCCAAGACTGGATACGGCGGCTGCCGCTGTCGCAGCGACGGCAGCCGCCGAACGGATCGAAAAGGAAACCCCGCCCATCGCACCGGCAGATACTGAAAGTGAAAGCGATCAGCATCGGGCGGCCTTTACCGATGCCGATCATGAGTTTTCAATCGCGTCGGTGGCGCGTTATCTGACGCGGCATGGTATTTCCAAAGCAGTGGTCATCTCGCCTTCCGGCGATGACGGTTCAGCGGCAACGGTGCTTTTGGCACGCGCTGTGGCCAAAGCCGAACGCACGGTGATCCTGATCGACATGACTGGCTCCGGCTATCCGACAGCGCTGATGGCCGAGCGAAACGATCTGCCCGGCGTGACCGATCTGCTCTGCGGCGACGTTACCTTTGGCGAAACCATCCATTCCGACAGATTGTCAAACGCCCATATCGTGCCGAAGGGCAATAGCGATATCCGTCAGGCGCTGCGCGGCATCGAGCGCCTGTCCATGGTGGTCGAAGCGCTTGCTGATGTCTATGATCTGGTCCTGATCGAATGCGGCCCGGCCAGCGCCGATAATGTCGTTGGCCTGTGCAAGGCCCAGGACCATGAAGTCATTCTCTCCGCGCCCAATCCGGACCGCAAGCAATTGGCACAGATCATGTCCTCCTTCGAAGCTGTGGGCTATAGTGATCTGGTGCTGATGAGCGACGACAGCCCGGTGCCACCGGATGATGGGGACCGGCGGGTGGCTTAGACTTTGCCTTAGGAAAGGTGGAACCCGGGTTTCCCTGACAGGTTCCAGGTTTCATTCCTTACCCTGATCATGTGCTTGCGCATCGCTACGAGCGCGGAGTTTTTGCAGCGCGCTATAGAGTTGGGGATGCCCCTTGATGAACGCCTTGGAGCGGGTCAGGCTACGCTCGGCTGTGGCTGCGAGGTGCCCCAGAGGGGTCACGGGCAGCAAAATATCGTGTTGCACGGTTTCCATAGGGCACCAGCTTCGCTTGTAGATCTGGTCGCCGAGGCCGAAGTCGAACAGGGCGGCCCCCTCGGCGCAGCATTGTTCAATCATCAGCCAGAACAGCAATTCGCCGGGGCTGGTCTCCGGGGCGATGCTTTCATCTATCGAGCCGAACTGGCAGATAACGTGATCGCCCTTGCGTGAAAGACCGGCGATGGCGGCAATCTTGCCGTTATGATGGCTGCCCGACAACCGCAGTGCATGCAGTTCCAGTGGCACGTTCAATCCACCTGCCTCGCTTTGCAGCAGCAACTGGAAGAATGCCTGTGTCTCCGGCTCCTGAAACACGTCCGGCAGACCGAGGGTTTCGAAGCGGACGGCTTTTTGCCGGAAGAACAGATCCAGCAGCCAGGCTTTCTGCTCCTCACCGCACGCAATAATATGCTCAAAGCCGCCGCTTGCTTCCAGCTTGCGGACCTGATTGCGGTATTTCTTGCGCCGCCGCTTGGCGTTGATCTGGGAGAGCGTCTGTTCGAAGTCGCCTAGAAGCGGCAGTTGGAAGGCATGGTTCTGATGTTCGACAGCCGGTAGGCCGACCAGCGGATGAGTAAATCCACGCCAGGAGAGCGGACTATTGCCGAGATGAACGAGATCGGCATGCCCGGTCATTGCCTGGACAATCTGCCTTCCCAACTGTTTGGCTGTGTCCGACTCGATTTGCTGGAGAAAAGCCGGGTCGAACAGGCCGGTATTGATATTGGTGAAGCGGGTGGCGATGAAACTGGCCTTGCGGACCATGGCGTGACGGGTGATTTCCAGCGGTAGGATGAACAGGCTGCGTCCGTTGCTGTTGCCATGCAGAATGGCCAGCGGATTGCCATGGGTTTTCACCCAGGCGCGGCACCAGTCGTAACCTTGATGCAGCGACAGATGGTTGTTGCGCTCCAGACAGCGCCAGTCGGCCTCCAGCGGCTCCATCACGGGCAGAACGTCCACGACGATATCTGCCACAAAAGTTTGACCGCTGGCCGTTTCAGTCAGCCGTTTCGGATCGATCATCGCCACGCTGCATTCTCCGGTCCTGTCGAAGCAGCACCAGTTTATCCGGTTTGTATTTAAGGATTATGCAATGCGCGGATTATTTGCGAACCGGACCCGCCATCCATTTGATGATCGCCATGGCTGGCAGAATCCAGACCACGCCCGACAGCAGGAAATAGGTGAGATGTACCCACCAGGGCGACTGTGCCAATGTCAGTGTGGCAATGGTGGTGGCCAGCACCGCGTAAAGCATGACAAGCACGACGATCAGAATCGTCCCGATGAATTTGCGCAGTCTGACCGGCATGCTATGACCCTGATTGCAGGACGCGACGCGATGTCGCAAACCTTCTGCCCTTGTTTTGCACCGGGTGCTGATGCAAATCAACTGGAATGCACCCGTTCCGCCCGCAAGACAGCGTTCGGACCGGGATTATGCCGTAGAATGGAGAGATTGGACCGATGACCATCGCCAGCACCGCTTCACCCGTCCCGGCGGCAGCCGGCCTCGACCGTCAGAGCCGCAACCGCCGCGCCCTTCGCCTCTGGCTTGGGCTGGTGATTCTGGCGCTGTTTGCCCTGGTTCTGGTCGGGGGCGCGACCCGACTAACCAATTCGGGCTTGTCGATTACCCAGTGGAAGCCGATCCACGGTGTCATTCCCCCGTTGAACGCGGCGGAATGGGAGGAAGAGTTCAAGCTCTACCAGCAGATTCCGCAATATGAACTGGTCAACAAGGGCATGACGGTCGAGGCGTTCAAGACGATTTTCTGGTGGGAATGGGCGCATCGCTTCCTGGCCCGCAGCATCGGCGTGATCTTTGCCCTGCCGCTGGTGTTTTTCTGGGCCACAGGACGGATCGAGAAACGTTTGCGCTGGCCTCTGGTTGGCATCCTGGCGCTCGGTGGCTTTCAGGGTTTTATTGGCTGGTGGATGGTGTCATCAGGGCTATCGGAACGCACCGAGGTCAGCCAATACCGCTTGGCAACTCATTTGGTTACAGCCTGTCTGATCTTTTCGGCCTGTGTCTGGGTGATGCGTGGCCTTGCCCGCCATAGCGCCGATCCGGCCCCGACCGCGCATTCGAGGCATTGGGCGATTGCGCTTCTTTGCCTTGTGCTGTTCCAGATCTATCTTGGCGCGCTGGTGGCAGGGCTGGATGCTGGCATGTCCTACAATACCTGGCCGCTGATGGATGGGGCGCTGATCCCCGGCGATCTTCTGGTTCAGCAGCCGGTCTGGCTGAATTTCTTCGAAAACCCGAAGACGGTGCAGTTCGTGCACCGCATCGGTGCCTATACCGTGTTGCTGGTGGCGCTCTATCACATGGTCTCGTCGCTGCGGGCCGCACCGGGAACGACCCATGCGCGCCGCAGCGTCGTGCTGTTTGCCATCGTCTGCTGTCAGGCAGTGCTGGGAATTTCTGCACTGCTGTTGCAGGTGCCACTGGATGCAGCGCTCGCCCATCAGGGCGGTGCGCTGATCCTGCTCGGCTTTACGGTCGCGCATCTGCGCGGCTTCTATGGTGCCTATCCGCTACCCAAACCTGTAGCCTGAATAGGCCTTGCCCAGCGCCAGACCGTTGAACGTCCGCACGCCCTTGTCGGTGCCCGCAGCCCCCGCGGCCACAAACAACGGCACAAGATGGTCATGGTCAGGCACATGGCAGGCAAGCGCGTCCGGGTTTTGATCCCAGAGGCTGAGCTTGGCTGCACGGGCATCCGGGTCGGGCAGTTCGACCGCTGCCGTCAGCCAGTCATCGAACCGTTTGGCAACGGCTTCGTGGTCGGCATCGCGGCGGCGAAACATCTGCATATTATGGTAGCTCATGCCGGATGCAATGATCAGTACATTGTCATCGCGCAACGATTGCAAGGCCTTGCCGATCTCCAGATGGCTTTCCGCATCCAGCGTATTCTTCAGCGACAACATCACGACAGGCACATCCGCATCTGGATAGGCGACCATCAACGGAATGAAGACACCGTGATCGAAGCCGCGCGTATCGTCTTCAGCCGAGGCAATGCCTGCCTGTTGCAGCAGGTCGCGGACATGGGTGGCCAGTGCCGGATCGCCCTTGGCGGGATAGGTTATCTCATAGGTATGGGCGGGAAAGCCGTAGTAATCATAAAGCATGCCGGGGGCTGCTGCTGTGCTGACGGTGACCTGCGGTTCCTTTTCCCAATGGCCGGAGACGATGAGAATGGCTTTCGGCGTGACGCCGAGATCGGCAGGCAGGCCTTGCAGAAAGGCCGCGAGATCGTCCCAGGGGCCTTTGCCCTGGTCGTCTTTCGGGAAATCCATGAAGGGCCATGGCCCGCCGCCATGAGGGATGAAATAAACGGGAAGACGGCTATCGGTCATGGCTTGCTCCTGAACATATGGCCGGAATATACGCCGTGGCGGCAACCAGCACGAGAGGCGGATCAGTCGACAAACTGTTCAGCAAGTATGGACCGGGCAAGCCGGGCAAAGCCAAGTCGCTCGGCAAGATTGGCATTGCCGGATGCGGTCAGTGGACGGCTCAGTGTCCAGGCGCAGGAGAGACCCGAATGAGCTGCGGCATAGCTGAGGATTTTGCGCGGCGAACAGCCCAGCGCCACCGAAAACCGCTGGCTGAGGTCCATCGCGCGCCGGGGATCGAGAACGAGATCTGGGGCGTGCAGCGGATTGCCGAACACATTGGCGACGTCATAGGCCGGATCGCCCAGCAGGCCCTGTGGATCGATGGCCAGCCAATTGCCACCGTCATCGCCGATGACATTATCGTGATGCAGGTCGCCATGCAGCGGTTTGATATCCTGTTGCTCCGCAAGCAGGCTGCGGGCAAGTGCTGCCGTCCAATGGATGATCTCGGCGATAGCAGGGTCCGAAATGGTTTTTTCGAGCGCAAACAGCGCGTTGAAATGGGCCTGTAGAGGCGTCAGCGCATCGGGAACAGGGGCGTGCGAGGGCGCATGCAGGCGCACCAGCACCTTGACGATGATCTCTGTTGCTGCCGGGTCTCCGACCTTGCCAAGATGATGGCGCAGCAACAGGTCGCCCGCATCGTCCAGCAGGGCGATGTCGCCAGCCTGAGCAATGAGCTTGATGGCACCACTGCCGTCCCGCCAGCGCAGAAAATCCAGGCCGGGCCGCTCACCACTGCCTTCTGGCTTCAGCGCTTTGGCAACCACCGGGCGTTCACCTTGCATGGCGCGGAAAACGAGACTGCTATGGGTGTCGGCGATTAGCCTGATATGCGAAAGCCCCCATGTCTCCATCAGAGATGGAGGAAAGACGGGGGCTTTCAAAAGGTTGTTCAAACGATCACGCCGACAGCATCAGGTCCATGTTTTGAACCGCTGCACCGGACGCACCCTTGCCGAGATTGTCCAGAACGGCGACGAGATTGACATGGCCGGTGCCCGGATTGCCGAACGCGAAGAGCTTCATCGTGTCCTGGCCCACCAGTTCCTCGGCGTCGACGCGACCGAGCTTGGCGCTGTCTTCCAGGGCGACGACCTTGACGATGTCCTGCCCGGCGTAATGGGCGGAAAGCGCCGCATGGATGCTTTCTACGGTCGCGCCATCGGCCAGATCCTCCAGGAACAACGGAACCTGCACGATCATGCCCTGCGGGAAGCGCCCGACAGATGGCGAAAACAGCGGGGCGCGATCTAGCAGGCCATGGGCCTTCATTTCTGGCACATGCTTGTGCTTGAGGTTCAAGCCATAGACATAGTTGTTGACGGTCAGATGCTCGGGATGGCTCTCGTCCTCCATCTGCGCGATCAGCTGCTTGCCGCCGCCGCTATAGCCGGACACGGCATTGACCGAGACCGGATAGCCGTCCGGCAAGATGCCAGCAGCCCGAAGCGGCCGGATCAGCGCGATAGCGCCCGTCGGGTAGCAACCGGGATTGGCAACGCAGCGGGCCGAGCGGATCTTGTCGCCCTGGGCTTTGTCCATTTCGGCAAAACCATAGGTCCAGTCCTGGGCAACGCGGAAAGCGGTGGACGTATCGATGATCCGCACATTGTTGTTGCCAGCCAGCATCGACACGGCCTCTTTCGAGGCATCGTCGGGCAGGCACAGAATGGCGATATCGGCACTGTTGAGCAGATCCTCGCGCAGGGCGGCATTGCGGCGTTGCTCTTGCGGAATCGACAGCAACTCCACATCGCGGCGGTCGGCCATGCGGCTGCGGATTTGCAGGCCGGTGGTGCCGTGTTCGCCGTCAATGAAGATTTTCGCTGTCATTTTACCCTCTCTTTTCAGGGAATTGCCCGCTTTTGCGGATTCAAATCCTGAATTGCTTGAATCAGTTTATCAACCAGATCGCGCCAGTCGTTCAGCGCGCAGACCCAGCATATACATCGCCACCGTTGCCCCCGCAATGGCAGTGATATCAGCATGGTCATAGGCGGGTGCCACCTCGACTATATCGGCTCCTCTTATGTCGAGCGGATGAAGGTTTTGCAGAACTGAGAGGATTTTTGCGCTGGATGGTCCACCTGCGACCGGCGTGCCGGTGCCGGGGGCAAAAGCAGGGTCGAGGCAATCGATGTCGAAGGTGAGATAAGCGGGTTGGCCCGCCGTATGTTCGAGGATCAGCGCTGCGATCTCGGCAGCGCGCATCTCCTCCACCTGATGACCGTAGAGCATGCGGATGCCGCAATCGTCAGGCGCATGGGTGCGGATGCCAATCTGGATCGAACGGGACGGGACGATCAGGCCCTCGCGCACCGCCCGCCCGACGAAGGAACCATGGTCGATCCGGTTTCCGTCATCGAACCAGGTGTCCTGATGGGCATCGAATTGCACCAGCGCCAGAGGGCCATGTTTGGCGACATGGGCCTTCAGCAGAGGCCAGGTGATGAAATGGTCGCCGCCAAGCGTCAGCAGGAAATTCGCCTTTGAGAGAATATCGGCCGCTTCCTTTTCAATGGTCGCTGGTGTTTCCCAATGGTTGCCATAGTCCAGACGGCAATCGCCGTAATCCACGGTGGGCATGGCCGCGAACAGGTCGCGCTCGAACGGATATTGCGGGTCATTGTCGAAAATGGCTGAGGCACGTCGAATCGCCTGTGGCCCGAATCGGGCGCCTGGCCGGTTGGAGGTGGCGGCATCGAAGGGAATGCCCCAGACCGCGGTGTCCACCCCATCCAGCAGTTTGGTATAGCGCCTGCGCATGAAGGAGAGCACCCCGGCATAGGTCGGGTCGGTGGCTGCCGATGTGAGATCGGTTGCCGTGAAGGCGTGGTCTATGGATTTATCTGCCAAGGTATTTGATCCGCGTCAGCTGTTCGATGCGGCAATCCTATAGAGGCCTCGGCCTCAGTCAAAGCAGCATTTGCGTGAACGCCGTCTGTGGATAGGGCGTGATGGCGTCGCGGGCGATGATGCGCTGCCGTGCGAGCCTTTCCGGGTCGCGCACCAGCTTTTCCGTGACATCGATGAGATTGTCATAGGTTGCGGCAACGATGCCCTGCGCAAATCGCTCCTCGATGTGTGTCGCCTGTCCGTTGACCTCACCGACAACAGGCACGCCGTTGCTGAGGAGATAAAAGACCCGCACGACCTCGAAAATCTGTGCGTCGAAAAAATGCATGTTCAATACGGTTTTGGAACGGGCGATCCAAATGTCACGGTCGCGCCCATAGGCGTTGAACATGCGCTTGACGGCAAGGCCCCTGTCGCGCAAACCATCGATGATGGCGGCACGCCGGTCGTTCATCGAGCCATAGAACAGCACGTCGATATCCTGGCGCGGCGCGGGCGTAATGCGATCCAGTTCCTTCTGGAAGCCCAATTGCAGATATTTGGCTGGCCGTCCGCCGATCTGGCTCAGGATTTCGATATTGGCCCGGCTATAATCCCAGATTTCCAATCCGGTCTCAAGCCAGGTGAGAATGCGCTCACGTACCGGCGCATCAATCGCCGAGAGCGGTTCGGCATTGACGATGATCGTGTTTGGCTTGAGATCGGCTATATCTTGGGGCGTCAGCAGATGGGCGCCGAAAATGATGTTGATTGCGTCATGCGCGAAGGCGTTAAAATTCACCATCGACTGATGCCCCAGCGCTCGCAGCGAATAGCCCAGTGCCTCAGCGACTTCCACGAAAGCCATGGAGTGTATGAAGCCGTCAGGCCTCACGATGCAGATATTGTATTTTTCAGAACTCATGTCACCGACCAGCTGTTACGAGGCCGTGATGCACGCTCGGTGCATGACGGTAAGGGCTGTGACCATGGCGCAGCTGGCTTTCGTAAACCTGTAGGCCGTCCATTTCTACCATCAGACATCAAAGAAGCTGTTGGGTGAAGGTCACTTGCGGATGACGCTTGATGGCGTCGCGGGCCAGGATGCGTTGTTTCTCGAGCCTGGCAGCATCACGCACCAGCTGTTCCGTAACGTCGATCAGATCACCATAGGGTGCGGCGACGATGCCCTGCGCAAACCGCTCATCAATCAGCGTTTCCGGTCCATTCACTTCGCCGACGACGGCCACGCCATTGATGAGCAGATAGAACACCCGCACGACTTCGAAAATCTGCGATTCCAGCAGATGCATGTTCAAAACCACTTTGGACCTGGCGATCCAGGCATCGCGCTCGCGTCCATACACATCGAACAGATGCTCGATGACAAGCCCTCGGGCTTGCAAGCCGTAGAGAATCTCTGCGCGACGTTCATTCATGGAGCCATAAAAAAGCACGTCGATATCCCGCACCGGTGCAGGCGCTATACGGTCCAGTTCTTTCTGAAAGCCCAATTGCAGATATTTGACGGGCCGCCCACCGATTCGGTTGAGGATCTCGATATTTGCGGGACTGTAATCCCAGATTTCCAAACCGGCATTGAGGCAGATGAGAACCCGCTCACGTGTCCGTTCTGAAGTTGCAGATAGCGGTTCGGCATTGACGATGATCGTGCTCGGATGAAGGCTGTGAAGGTCCTGCAAGGGGAGGAGATGCGCCCCAAAGATGATGTTGACGGTGTCGTCGGTCACTCTGTTGACTGAAAGGGCCGTCGGATACCCCAATTCTTTCAAGGAATAGTCGAGGGCCTCGGCGACTTCCTCGAAGGCTTTCGAGTGTCCGAAGCCTTTCGGCTCCACGATGCAAATATTGTAAGGCCGTTTTATCATCTTCAATTCCAAGGTTCCGCCTGCGTCACCGGTCAAACTGAAGCCAGTGGCAATCGGTAATCCTTGCTGTGTCAGGCTTTCGCAAAGCTGTAGGACCGCTCCACTTTTGCCACGCGCACCTCATAGCGGCTATACCATTCCGCACGGCCCTGGTTTTGCGCTGCCAGATGATCCACGACCTTTTTCCAGGCCCGGATCGAGTCTTCATCGCTCCAGTAGGAATTGGTTATGCCGAACCCGGTCGCATCGCGGGCGGATTCCACACCGAGAAAGCCTGGCTGCTGGCTGGCAAGCGTCACCATGGCCTCTGCCATGTCATCGTAGCCATTGCTGACTTCGGTTCTGACCGAGGAAAAACAGACGACGTAGTAAGGGGGAGAAGGCAGTTTGGCAAAACCGGACATCACGGGCGACTCTCTGTTGGGTTGAGGCATGGCGTGTTGTCAATTTGCTCCTTCAGCCGAAATAGACAAATTCAAATTGATGATCGATCATAAAAAAAGCGGAGCCGAAGCCCCGCTTTTCCAATGTAAAATTCCAGAAGCGCGATTAGCGCTTGGAGAACTGGAAGGACCGGCGAGCTTTTGCCTTGCCGTACTTCTTACGTTCAACAACGCGGCTATCGCGGGTCAGGAAGCCACCCTTCTTCAGAACCGAGCGCAGGCCCGGTTCGAAGTAGGTGAGTGCCTTGGAAATGCCGTGACGCACAGCGCCAGCCTGGCCGGACAGACCACCACCGGTCACGGTGGCGATAACGTCGAACTGACCGGTGCGAGCAGCAGCAACGACAGGCTGCTGCAGAATCATCTGCAGAACCGGACGGGCGAAGTAAACCGGGAAATCGCGGCCATTGACCGTGATCTTGCCAGTGCCGGGCTTGACCCAGACGCGGGCAATTGCGTTCTTGCGCTTGCCAGTCGCGTAAGCGCGGCCTTGAGCGTCGACCTTACGGACGTGAACGGGAGCCGAAGCTTCCTGCGCAGTGCCGAGATCCTTCAGGGAAGAGAGGTCAGCCATACTTAGGCGCTCCTTACGTTCTTGCTGTTCAGCTTGGCCACGTCGAGAGCGACAGGCTGCTGGGCTTCGTGGGGGTGGGCGGACCCGGCGTAAACGCGCAGGTTCTTCATCTGGCGACGGCCAAGCGGACCGCGGGGAATCATGCGCTCGACAGCCTTTTCAAGAACGCGCTCCGGGAAGCGGCCTTCGATGATCTGGCGCGCCGTGCGTTCCTTGATGCCACCCGGATAGCCGGTGTGCCAGTAATAGGTCTTGTCGGTGTATTTCTTGCCGGTCAGGACAACCTTTTCGGCATTGATGACGATGACATTGTCGCCATCATCGACGTGGGGAGTGTACGTGACCTTGTGCTTGCCACGCAGATAGGTGGCGATCACGGTGGCGAGGCGACCAACAACGAGCCCTTCGGCGTCGATGATGACCCACTTCTTCTCCACCTCTGCAGGCTTCTGAACGAAGGTAGACATGAGGTTCAACTTTCTTTTGGACCCTTTCAGCCGTTAACGGCCGGTCGGGCGTTTCTTGTTGCTTGTCTTGTGCGCTTTCACACGCACAAAAAGAATGCGGTCCATAGGGCCGCAAGCTGCCGGCTTTATAGTCGCGGTGCCGGGTTCGGTCAAGGATGGTTGCTTGATGGCGGAGTTCGAAAAATCCATAGAAAACAGAGGATTAGATGTGTGGTATTATTTTACCGCAAAATACTTTGCCGTCTTGTCTGGATTTCGGCCTTTTCCGTGGTGCAATCGGCTGGGCGGTCATGCTGAACTCGCCAACTGCTCTATGACGCTATGAGGCGCGCTTGTCTTTTTCCTCTCGGACGAGGGCGGGGAGCTCCGTGTTTGATGCCTGCTTCCTCCTGGAGAAGACATGAGGTGGTTGCTTCGTTTTGAGACAAGCCACTCTGTTATTTCGCCTTGTTTCTAGATAATTAATTTTCAATCAAGAGTAGTATAAACTTAACTCTGACATACGTAACCCGAGGCTATTGCGTTAACGCAGGCTTACGCAAGTGGGTTGATCGACAATCAAATCGATTTAAATTCTAGTGCGTCTAGCGGCATTATAAGTAAAATAATTTTTGCCTAAAACTACTTGTAATCATTAGGGAATTCAATGTTTGAGAGTGCTAAAATGCAAGTGAACAAAAAAAGAATATTAAGTGAACATAAAGGCATTAGACTTCATTGATGTGATGGTTATCACATCAAGCTTGAAAATTCCCTTAAAAAGAGCATACTAATGATAGCGATAACATGACGACCGCTTCACTGTCTCCTCTGGAGGTGGAGGGGTATTGGTGCGTCTTTATCTCAAGGGTTGTATTCGGCGTTTCCGATTCTGGGTCGGCAGAGGGATGGTTGTGCAAAGAAAGGTTACTTAATCGGGAAATGATGGCGCGAATGGGAGCGCGTAATGTGTCATTGCGGGACTTTACGTCTTTGCAAACAGTTAAGCCAAATTTGCTATCCTGCGACCGGGACCTAGAGTTTGCCTTAGGAAGAGTGGAGCCCGGTTTTCCTGAAAAGACAAACGACAGCACGAGAGCAAAGCATATCTTCAGGGTAGCTTTTCATGCTTTGAATTTTTGTTTTGCTGCATGTCGTCATCGCAAAACCGCTGCCCACTTTTAAGCGACAGGTTTTAGGGACGGATTGTCTGGAGAAACGGCTGTCAAGCCGGGAAGGATAAGCCATGAACCACGACCATTATTCCGATGACTATCTCTGCAAGATTCTGGCGCGCACCCACACCGTCGCGCTGGTTGGAGCGTCCGCACGCGATGACCGGCCCAGCCATTGGGTGCTCGGTTTTTTGCTCGGCAAGGGCTATCAGGTCTTCCCCGTGAATCCGGCGCTTGCTGGCACCACGATTCTTGGTCGCCCTGTGCATGCACGCCTTGCCGATATAGGGGTGCCGATCGATCTCATCGATGTGTTTCGCCGCTCGGAATCCCTCAGTGAGGTGGTGGATGAAGCCCTGGCGCTGGAGAGACGACCAAAAGCGATTTGGGGTCAATTGGGTGTCCGCGATGATGACGCGGCGGCAAAAGCCGAGGCGGCAGGCATCGCTGTCGTGATGAACCGAGCGCTGGTCGCGGAATATCCGCTGGTCTACCACGCCAGTCATATTGCCCATCGCTCCCCCACCGCCGCCTGATACCAAGCTGCACCAACGATAATCGCGCTGCCTTGCGCGATTATCGCCGTCTTGCGGGCTTATCCACGGGCTGCTTGTCGCTCAGAGGGAGTAATGCGGAACGAAGCGGATAAAGCCGTCCTGCAGGTTGTCCACCGGTTTGCAGTTCAGCACCGGGCAGGCAGGGTTGTCGCGTGTCGGTACTGTGGCGCGTTCGGCATACTCGCCTGGCGAACAGGAATTGGTGTTGCGAACGTAGCGATCATAAAGCGCCATGCCCGGCACCCGCTTCGAGGGATAGCGTAGAACGGCAGCCCCCTGGTCTCGCAGGATTTGCCGGACATTTTCGCAGGCAAGCGTGGTCGAGTTGTAGCGCTCTATCGCCAGTGCACTGCTACCCCATAAAGAAATAGCAACGCAAAAACCTAGTCGTATCATTGGGTTCATTGGAATATCTCCATCAAAAAGCATTTGCCAATGCCTATAGCATGTCGCGTGATTCCGGATTCACCCGACATGTTATAGGTTTTTGTTTTCGCATGTCTTTTTCTCAAAACCGCCGCACACTTTCGGGTGACGTGCTGTATATCCTCTTCTTAACTGGGGCGCTTTCGCTTACGATCAAGACAGGGCGCAGTTCCAAAGGATCACAGGAGCTACTCATGCAGTAGCGTCTTGGGGAGAATGACATGCAGCATGACGTTTATGAGAGCGATTATCTCAGGACCATTCTGGAAACGGTCAAGATCATTGCTCTGACCGGGGCTTCGCCCAATCCGGCGCGGCCAAGCCATGGGGTCATGCATTTTCTGCTGAACCATGGCTACCGCGTTATTCCGGTCAATCCGGGGCAGGCGGGAAAGGACATTCTGAGGCAGACTGTTTTTGCGTCGCTTGGGGACATTCCCGAGCCCGTCGATATGATCGATGTGTTCCGCGCCTCCGAATATCTGCCCGCAGTGGTGGATGAAGCCTTGGGACTCAAGCATTTGCCGAAGGTGATCTGGGCTCAGCTTGGCGTGCGCGACGACCAAGCCGCCGCCCGCGCCGAAGCAGCCGGGATCAAGGTGGTGATGAACCGCTGCCCGGCCATCGAATATCCGAGAATTTTTCAAGGGACACTGGAGCCGGACAGGCATTAGGCTGATCGGATAAGAGATCTATAGGCATCAAACGATTGTGCAATTGTCCAAAAAAGCCAGGACGTTCAAACAGGGCATGAGGTAGCGTTTCATCGGCATCGGTGTAATGCTCTGCCGCAATATTTCAGGGAGGATAACCATGGCAAACAACAATCCGGGCTTTGCGACGCTGGCCGTACATGCCGGTGCGCAGCCGGACCCGGCGACCGGCGCACGTACGACGCCGATCTACCAGACGACGGCCTTTGTGTTTGAAAATACCGATCACGCCGCCGCCCTGTTCGGCCTCAAGCAATTCGGCAATATCTATACAAGGATCATGAACCCGACCCAGGGCGTGCTGGAAGAGCGGGTGGCTGCTCTGGAAGGTGGCACGGCGGCATTGGCGGTGGCATCGGGACATGCCGCGCAGATGCTAGTCTTCCATACTCTGATGCAGCCGGGGGATAATTTTGTTGCCGCCAAAAAGCTCTATGGCGGATCGATCAACCAGTTCGGTCACGCCTTCCAGAATTTCGGCTGGCAGGTGCGCTGGGCCGATACCGACAATCCGGCAAGCTTTGAGGCGCAGATCGACGAGCGAACCAAGGCGATCTTCATCGAAAGCCTTGCCAATCCCGGTGGTACATTCGTCGATATTGCCGCGATTGCCGATGTTGCACGACGCCACGGCCTACCGCTGATCGTCGATAATACCATGGCCAGCCCTTATCTGGTCCGGCCTCTGGAATACGGTGCCGATATCGTCGTGCATTCCGCCACCAAATTTCTCGGCGGCCATGGCAATTCCATGGGCGGCGTGATCGTCGATGGCGGCACGTTCGACTGGTCGCAATCGGACAAGTTTCCGAGCCTGTCGCAGCCGCGCAGCGAATATGGCGATGTGGTTCTGCATGACGCCTTCGGCAATATGGCATTTGCCATTGCCTGCCGGGTGCTCGGTCTGCGTGACCTGGGACCGGCGATTGCGCCGATGAATGCCTTCCTCATCCTGACAGGCATCGAAACCTTGCCGCTGCGCATGCAGCGCCACTGCGACAACGCCCTCAAGGTCGCCCACTGGCTGAAGGCCCATGCCAAAGTCTCCTGGGTGCATTATGCGGGCCTGCCTGACGATCCGAACCATGCGCTGCAACAGCGCTACGCGCCGAGAGGCGCTGGCGCCGTTTTCACCTTCGGGCTGAAAGGCGGCTATGAGGCGGGCAAGACGCTGGTGGAAGGATTGCAGCTGTTTTCCCATCTTGCCAATATCGGCGATACCCGCTCGCTGGTCATTCATCCTGCCTCGACCACCCACGCCCAATTAACCCCGGAGCAGCAGGTGGCGGCCGGTGCCGGGCCGGAGGTCGTGCGCCTGTCCATCGGCATCGAGGACCCCGACGATATCATCGCCGATCTTCATCAGGCCTTGTCAAAACTCTGATGGGGCTTGCTGACGATGGGTGCTTTCAGAGCATTTCAGCGTTTCCGTGGAAAAGCTGAAATGCTCTAAATCCCGCCAGGCGCCTTCGCTTTCAGGGTAATCCTCGTCAGTTCTGACGGCACGCCGAGCCGGAGTGCAAAGCCGGGCCAGAGCGCTGTCCCATTGTTCACATAGAGCGTCATGCCACCGATGCCGTAGCGGCCTGAAACAAAGCCGTTATTGGCACGGGCGACCAGCCGGTCAAGGCCCAGAACCATGCCGCCATGCGTATGACCCGACAGTTGAAGAGCTATCCCTGACGCGGCCGCCTTGGCTGCCGACATCGGCTGATGGTCGAGGAGAATGATCGGCGCATCTGCAGGCGTCCCCTGGAGCGCCGCTGCGAGGTCCGGGGCTGGTGCGCCGTGCGCGGCGGCGGAGCGATCCGTGACGCCTGCCAAGGCGAGTTTTGCATCGCCTTTTGTGATCACAGCATGGGCGTTCGAGAGCATGTTCATCTTCAAGGTCGCGAGATGGGCCATCCAGCCCTGGAAATTGAAGAAGTATTCGTGGTTGCCAGGAATGGCGTAGACGCCGTCGCGCGCCCGCAAGTTTGCAAGCGGTGCGACATCATCCTGCCGGCTGGCAACGTCACCGTCGATAAAGTCTCCGGTGATGACGATGAGGTCGGCATCGAGCCCGTTGGTTTTCGATACGACCTCCTCGGTCCAGCGGGCGGGGAACAGGCGGCTGATGTGGAGATCGGTCAGTTGCACGATGCGGTAGCCGTCAAATGCCGGTGGTAGTCCTGCAATTGGAATTTCGATGTCCTTTAACGGCGGCACCCGGATTGCCTGGCTGACCGCGTATGCGGAAAGGCACAGCGCTACGCCTCCAAGGGCATATCGCAGACTGGCCGGAATCGACGGGAAATTGCCCTTGAACAGCATGATCACAAGGGAAATAACGTCCAGCACGATCTGGAACACGGCGAGCAGGATGATCGCGCCAAACAGGAGATTGAACGCGATGATCAGCGGGCGCGGGAACTCGGGCGAAAACACCGAACCGGACGAGAGGCGGCTGAAGAAATGATATTGCGAGGCGATCAACAGGAGAACTGCCAGCGCCACCTTCGCCGACCAGATCCAGGGCAAGGGCTGGATGAAGCGGATGGCGACGACCAGCCAGGGAAGTCCAAAAATCAGATGAAACATCAATTCTATTCTTTCGGGGTGTAGACGGGCAACGCGACCTGTTCCGTGCTGTTGTTTCCGGCTTCTTAACTGTCACGATCGGATGTCGCAGCATGTAGCGACTTGATTTGGTCAAGGCCTTGAATGTTGTTCGCACCAGTCCGTTAGACAAGAGCGTATCGACTACAACGGTGAAAACACCAATCTGGATCTCTGCTGCTGCATGAGTCTTTAAACGGGTTATGGCTGTAGACGGAAATCATGCAGCTTGCTGCCGTACAGATACGGAAATCGCTGTCTTGGTGGAGACATTTGGCGCAGCCAAGTCTATTCTGCAATCAAATCAGCATTGCCGACAATTGATGGCATTGATGAACCCCATTTAATGGATGTGCGAGACAGAGATCATGATCACATCGCTTCGCTTCGATTTGTCCGCCGTTCAACCGGAAGAGGGCGCTCCCGCCCCGGACAGGCTGGTCGCTGGAGATCCGCGCTTCCTGACCTGGAGTATCGATGAGCCCGGTCAAGGGCTCTATGCCGGTGTCTGGCAATCCACACCTGGCACGTGGCGGATCGTCTACGACGAATGGGAATATTTTTCCGTTTTGGAAGGCTATTCTATCGTCACGGAAGACGGTGGTGAGCCGATGCATCTGCGCAAGGGTGACAGGATGATTCTGCGGCCCGGCTTCACGGGACTTTGGGAAGTGGTGGAAACCACGACGAAGGATTACGTCGTTCGGTTTTGAGGCGGCTGCCGTTACCAGACGAGATCGAGCTTTTCCAACCCGTGGAAATGATAGAGATCCTTGACTTTTGGGGTGCCTGCCAGCGCCAGACCTGGCAGGCGCTGGAACAGCAGCGGCAGCACCAGTGACAGTTCCAGCCGGGCGAGTGGCGCACCGATGCAGAAATGAATGCCGGCGCCGAAAGAAAGATTGGCACCGTCATTGCGCTGCGGCTTGAAGGCCAGTGGATCTGGAAATTTGCGTGGGTCGAGATTGGCGGCGGCCAAGATCAGGCCGATCTTATCGCCTTGGCTGAAGGAGACGCCATCGATCTCGCAAGGCTCCAGGCAATAGCGCTGAAAAATATGCACCGGCGCGCAGATCCGCAGACATTCCTCGACCGTCCGCTCGGTGGCGGCTGTATCGCCAAACAACCCTGTTGGGTCCAAGCCGCTTTCGAGAATGATCCGCACTGCATTGCCGATCTGGTGGACGGTCGCTTCATGTCCCGCATTGAGCAGGACCACGGTCGTTGAGATCAGCTCGTCATCGGTGAGATACTGGCCCTTATGCTCGGTATGGATCATGTGGCTGAGCAGGTCGTCACGCGGCTCGCTGCGGCGCTCGGCAATGACACCGCGCAGATAATCGGAAAACTCCCGGGCCGCGCGCTCGGCGGCATCCTCATGGGCGCGGGTGCGGTTGAACACATACATGCCGACATAATCATGGCTCCAGGCCAGCAATTGCGGCCCCATCTCGTCGGGAATGCCGATCATCCTGGCAATCATTGTCACCGGAATGATTTCGGCGAAGGAAGACAGCAATTCCGTTTTGCCTTGCGCTTCGAAATCATCGATCAAGCTGTTGGCGAGCGCGAGAATATCCGGCGTCATTTTCTCGACATGGCGGGACACGAACGCGCGGTTAACCAGCGTGCGCAGCCGCGTATGTTCCGGGGGCTCCAGTTCCAGCAGTGACCAGGCCTCGGCAGCATCGAAGGCTCTCGTATGGGCGGCAGGCTCCGGCCAGCCCAGCTCTTCACGGCTGGCGATCTGAAGGATCTGCCGACCGAACCGCTTGTCGCGCAACAAACCATTGACCAGATCGTAACCGGTGAAAAACCATTGCTGCTGTTCACGCCAGAAAAATGTCGGCGCCTGGGCATGCAGCATGGCATAGACCGCATTCGGAGCTTCGAAAAAACCGGGATGACCCGTGTCGAGACTGACCGATCTCTGGTGGGGATCGACGGAGAAAAACGAGGAGTGCGGCATGATCGGTTCGTGGATGCTTTCTTGACGAGGCTGAAACAGCCTCCTCACTCGAGATGTTGCTGTGTCGAACGCTGGCTGAGACGGCGCAGGGCTGCGACCTGACGGTCTGCTTCATTGTCGATTGCCGCCGGTGTGCCGCGTTCCTCGTTGGGCGTCAGGCAAAAAACGGTTTCCCCGCGTGCCACGGCAGTTCTGTTACGGCCATCTGCCTTGGCCGTATAGAGGCCATGATCGGCCTGACGCATGGCTGTATCGAAGTCGAAGGCCTCGACAGTGGCCGCTGAGAGGCCAATGCTGGTGGTCAGCCTGACAACGCCCTGTTCTGTGGTGATCGGTGTTGAGGCAATCATGTAGCGGATCCGCTCGGCAACACCGGCAGCTTGGCGCAGGTCCGCAACAGCCATGACGGCGCAGAATTCCTCGCCGCCGGAGCGGGCGAAAATCGCGTCATTGCCAAGCGCGCCACCTGTCATCTGCGCAAAGCTGGACAAGACAGTATCGCCCGCCTGATGGCCGAATGTATCATTGATATGTTTGAAATAATCGAGATCGAACACCAGAAGTGCCAGAAGCCGGTCTCTGGCGACCGTGTGTTTCAGCTCGCCTACGGTTTCGATCAGACCACGCCGGTTCAGCGCGCCGGTGAGGGGATCGGTGCGCGACAATTGCTTCAGTTCCCGTTCGTTCCGGTCCATGACGATTCGGGCCAGAAGCACCATGGCCGACACCAGGCAGACAATGACGAACAGGCCGATATAATCGCTGAGGGCAACCTCGTGCTGGCCTTCCGGCATGCCGATCAGGCTGGCGGAACCGATCACCGCACATGACAGCGCTTGCAGGCTCCACAAGGCCGCGAGCATCCGACGATATTTCCGTGCTGTCATGCGTGACGTCATGGCCGTGACCGCGAGCATCACGAAACAAAGCATGCTGGCAAATTGATGGGTCGCCAGACGATAGGCGTAGGTGTCCCGTATGATCGGATGGATCAGGACGAGGCCCCAGAGCAGCAGCGGTGCCGCGATCCACCAGCCGGGTTTGCGCCCGTCAAACAGCCGCAACGCGCAGATCCAGAAACAGAAGCCGCACAGCACAATGGCATTGCCGCCGTAAATTGCCACAGGCGGCGGCAGGTCGTTGCGAAGCGCGATCAGCATTGCGCCAATGCCGTGACAGGCAAACCCGATGGCCATGTAACCATAATAGCGATGCCGTGGCGCGCGCAGCCATATGGTGATCAGCAGGACCGCCAGCGTGATTGCCTGGGTCCCCCAC
Organism: Allorhizobium ampelinum S4; assembly: GCF_000016285.1. Classification (NCBI taxonomy): domain Bacteria; kingdom Pseudomonadati; phylum Pseudomonadota; class Alphaproteobacteria; order Hyphomicrobiales; family Rhizobiaceae; genus Gillisella; species Gillisella ampelina. The sequence goes on from NC_011989.1 coordinate 1,413,083, forward strand.
ATCAAAAAAGCTGTCTTGATGTCGAGCAAGGCGGTCGGCCCTCGTCACATTCTGGTTTTATGCTTCCGAACGAAAGCCGGGATGGTCTCTCGGCGATCATAATCGATTTTTTCTTTTGGTTGCAAATTCCGATTGGACCTATCACGCCCTATTCACCATGTTGCCGATTTTCTGTGTATGGCTTGGCTGGGCAAGCCGCCGCCCACGGGTCGCTTTCGGTAAAACAGCGAGAATGCGAGAACCAATCCATGCAAGCGATTAAGGATATCGTGTGCTCGCGTCTTGAAGTGTTGGGGGCGAACACTCTATGTAGGGATTGACAGCATTTGAATTGATTCCCTCAGCCCGGATCGGCATCGGGCCTGACAGGCTTCGGGAATGGGTTGAAAAGGACGGACATGAGAAATCCAGTTGATACCGCCATGGCTCTGGTGCCTATGGTTGTGGAGCAGACCAATCGCGGCGAACGGTCCTACGACATCTACTCGCGTCTGTTGAAGGAGCGTATCATTTTCCTGACCGGACCGGTCGAGGATCATATGGCGTCGCTTGTCTGCGCCCAGTTGCTGTTTCTGGAAGCGGAAAATCCGAAGAAGGAAATCGCGATCTACATCAATTCTCCCGGCGGTGTCGTGACTGCTGGCATGGCGATCTACGATACGATGCAGTTCATCCGTCCGGCCGTCTCGACGCTGTGCGTCGGCCAGGCCGCCTCGATGGGGTCGCTGCTTCTGGCGGCCGGCGAAAAGGGCATGCGCTTTGCGACCCCCAACGCCCGCATCATGGTGCATCAGCCGTCCGGCGGTTTCCAGGGTCAGGCCTCCGACATCGAACGTCATGCCCGCGACATCATCAAGATGAAGCGTCGCTTGAACGAGGTTTATGTCAAGCACACTGGCCGCACGCTGGAAGAAGTCGAGCACACGCTTGACCGCGACCACTTCATGGAATCCACGGAAGCCAAGGATTGGGGTCTGATCGACAAGATCCTGACGACGCGCTCCGAAATCGAAGGGGTAACGCCTTCTTGATGTCTTTTGGCGGTGGGCTTTCGATGGAAACGCAAGGCCGGATCCATCCAGGGGGTTTAAACTGCCGCCGAAAGCGCTAATAGTTATTAAGGCTATGTTGAGCTTTTATGACATAGCCTGAATATTCTCAGAGGTTCTCGTTGCCGTCAGCTCATGAATGTGACTTTTGAGAGCTGAATAGTACCTCTGAACCGAATTTCGCCCGGATGGCCGGGCGTGCGGTATCGGGCGACATGACTAGACCGCGAGCCGGTAAATGGCGGTGCGGCGTGCTGGAAGGAAAAAGTTATGAGCAAGGTCAGCGGAAGCAACGGCGGTGACTCGAAGAATACCCTGTATTGTTCGTTCTGCGGCAAGAGCCAGCACGAGGTCCGGAAACTGATTGCCGGCCCGACGGTTTTCATCTGCGATGAATGCGTCGAACTCTGCATGGATATCATCCGCGAGGAAAACAAGAGTTCGATGGTCAAGTCGCGCGATGGCGTGCCGACACCGCAGGACATCATCAAGATCCTCGACGAATATGTGATCGGCCAGAGACAGGCCAAGAAGATCCTGTCCGTTGCTGTCCACAATCATTACAAGCGCCTCTCGCATGCCTCCAAGGGTGGCGATGTGGAGTTGGCGAAGTCAAACATCCTGCTGGTCGGGCCAACCGGTTGCGGCAAGACCTATCTTGCCCAGACTCTGGCGCGCATCATCGATGTGCCCTTCACCATGGCGGATGCGACAACGCTGACAGAAGCCGGCTATGTCGGTGAAGACGTTGAAAACATCATCCTGAAGCTGCTGCAATCGGCCGATTACAATGTCGAGCGCGCCCAGCGCGGCATCGTCTATATCGACGAAGTCGACAAGATCAGCCGCAAGTCCGACAACCCGTCGATTACCCGCGACGTGTCTGGCGAAGGCGTACAGCAGGCGCTGCTGAAGATCATGGAAGGCACTGTGGCTTCGGTTCCTCCCCAGGGCGGTCGCAAGCATCCGCAGCAGGAATTCCTGCAGGTGGATACGACCAATATCCTGTTCATCTGCGGTGGTGCTTTTGCCGGTCTGGACAAGATCATCTCGGCTCGTGGCGAAAAGACCTCGATCGGCTTCGGTGCGACGGTTGTGTCGCCGGAAGATCGTCGCGTCGGCGAAGTGCTGCGCGAACTGGAACCGGAAGATCTGGTCAAGTTCGGCCTGATCCCGGAATTCATCGGTCGTCTGCCGGTTCTGGCGACGCTGGAAGACCTGGACGAGGACGCGCTGATCCAGATCCTGTCCGAGCCAAAGAATGCCCTGGTCAAGCAGTATCAGCGCCTGTTCGAAATGGAGGACGTTGAATTGTCCTTCCACGAGGACGCGCTACGCGAAATCGCCCGCAAGGCGATTACCCGCAAGACCGGCGCTCGCGGCCTGCGCTCGATCATGGAAAAGATCCTGCTCGACACGATGTTCGAACTGCCTGAGCTTGAAGGCGTGCGCGAAGTGGTGATTTCCGATGAAGTGGTGCGCGGTGCCGCCCGTCCGCTCTACATCTATGCGGATCGCCAGGAAGAAAAGGCCAACGCTTCGGCGTGAACCTCCGCAATCTCTGAACAGCTTTGAAGCCCGCCGCGTGCGGGCTTCGGCGTTTCTTCGGGGTGGGGGGCGTTTAGGTGCTTTGATCTACGTTTCTCATCGGTTGTCTTTTCGGGAAAACCGGGTCCCACTTTTCCATGCCAAACTCTAAGTCGTTTGCAGGGCGTTTTTGAATAGTTTATGACTATTACAAGGTGCTTCGCGCGATGTGACAGATTCGGTCGAAGGCAGGTTTGCCCCAGGCGAGTGTTTGATCTCTTCGGATGCTGGAATGCCTGGCGTGCGCATCAGGGTAGGGCGGCTTCGGTCGCCGTGGTCGGGCAGCGCCGGTGCGTTTTGTTGTTGCTTGCTGTCGCGTCAATCAACCGTTTGTATTGTGTTTCAGCATGATGGGCTCGACCCTGATGGGTCTGAGCCGGAATCATGCAACAGGCCTCAAGCTGTTGCGCCACGGTGGTGGCACAGGGCACAAAGGCTTGAATTTTAGCTCTTGGGTCTCCACTTTAACCGGTGAGACAGGACCATGTCCCCCGCGGCTTTTGAGCGCGGATTTGGGTCCCGGCAACGGGACGATGAAAGGAACTGGAATGACTAAAGTGACCTCTGTCACCGGCGAAACCAATACCTATCCGGTATTGCCGCTGCGTGACATCGTGGTGTTCCCGCACATGATCGTGCCGCTCTTCGTAGGGCGCGAGAAGTCTATTCGTGCCCTCGAAGAAGTCATGGGCTCTGACAAGCAGATCATGCTGGCCACCCAGATCAATGCAAGCGATGACGATCCATCGGCAGATGCCATCTATGAGGTTGGCACTGTCGCCAATGTATTGCAGCTTTTGAAATTGCCTGACGGCACCGTCAAGGTGCTGATCGAGGGCAAGGCGCGCGCCCGGATCTCTGGCTATACCGGACGTGAGGACTTCTACGAGGCCCATGCCGATCTGTTGCCCGAACCCGCCGAAGATCCGGTGGAAGTCGAGGCTCTGAGCCGGTCGGTGGTGTCGGAGTTTGAAAATTACGTCAAGCTCAACAAGAAGATCTCGCCGGAAGTGGTGGGGGCTGCCAGTCAGATCGAAGACTATTCGAAGCTGGCCGATACGGTTGCCTCACATCTGTCGATCAAGATCACCGAAAAGCAGGAAATGCTGGAAACGGTGAGCATCAAGACCCGGCTTGAAAAAGCGCTCGGCTTCATGGAGGGCGAAATTTCCGTTCTCCAGGTGGAGAAGCGTATTCGCTCGCGCGTCAAGCGCCAGATGGAAAAGACCCAGCGCGAATATTACCTGAACGAGCAGATGAAGGCGATTCAGAAGGAACTCGGCGACGGCGAGGAAGGCCGCGACGAGATGGCCGAACTGGAAGAGCGCATTGCCAAGACCAAGCTGTCCAAGGAAGCCAAGGACAAGGCTGATGCGGAGCTGAAAAAGCTCAAGCATATGAGCCCGATGTCGGCGGAAGCCACAGTCGTGCGTAACTACCTCGACTGGCTGCTCGGCCTGCCCTGGAACAAGAAGTCCAAGGTGCGGATCGACCTCAACGCGGCTGAAAAAATCCTCGACGAGGATCATTTCGGTCTCGATAAGGTCAAGGAACGGATCGTCGAATATCTGGCTGTGCAGGCCCGTGCCACCAAGCTCAAGGGGCCAATCCTGTGCCTCGTCGGTCCTCCGGGCGTCGGCAAGACCTCGCTCGCCCGCTCGATTGCCAAGGCCACAGGACGTGAATATGTCCGCATGGCGCTGGGCGGCGTGCGTGATGAGGCCGAGATCCGCGGTCACCGCCGGACCTACATTGGCTCCATGCCCGGCAAGGTCGTGCAGTCGATGAAGAAGGCCAAACGGTCCAACCCGCTATTCCTGCTCGACGAAATCGACAAGATGGGCCAGGATTTCCGTGGCGATCCGTCATCGGCTCTGCTTGAGGTGCTGGATCCGGAACAGAACGCGACCTTCATGGACCATTACCTGGAGGTCGAATACGATCTGTCCAACGTGATGTTCATCACGACAGCCAATACGCTGAATATTCCCGGCCCGCTGATGGACCGCATGGAAATCATCCGTATTGCCGGTTACACCGAGGACGAAAAGCTCCAGATTGCCAAGCGGCATCTTCTGCCAAAGGCGATCAAGGAACATGCGCTGCGCCCGGAAGAGTTCTCGCTGGCGGATGATGCGATTGTCTCGATCATCCAGCAATATACCCGCGAGGCAGGTGTGCGCAGTCTCGAGCGTGAATTGATGAAGGTCGCCCGCAAGGCTGTGACCGAGATCATCAAGGGCAAGTCGACCTCTGTGGCCGTCACGGCGGCCAGCATCAACGATTATCTCGGTGTGCCGCGCTATCGTCATGGTGAGGCCGAAGGCGAGGATCAGGTTGGGATCGTCACCGGTCTTGCCTGGACGGAAGTGGGCGGCGAATTGCTGACCATTGAAGGTGTGATGATGCCGGGTAAGGGCCGCATGACGGTGACCGGCAATCTGAAGGAAGTGATGAAGGAATCGATTTCGGCGGCGGCATCCTATGTCCGCTCGCGCGCCGTCGATTTCGGAATTGAGCCTCCGCGCTTCGACAAGTCGGACATTCACGTCCACGTGCCGGAAGGTGCGACGCCTAAGGACGGTCCGTCGGCTGGCGTGGCAATGGCAACCGCCATTGTTTCGATCATGACGGGCATTCCGGTCAACAAGGACGTAGCGATGACAGGTGAGATCACCCTGCGCGGTCGCGTCTTGCCGATTGGTGGCTTGAAGGAAAAGCTGCTGGCCGCTCTTCGCGGTGGCATCAAGAAGGTTCTGATCCCGGAAGAAAACGCCAAGGATCTGGCGGATATTCCAGACAATGTGAAGAACAATCTTGAGATCGTCCCGGTCGCCCGGATGGGTGAGGTGATTGCTCATGCGCTGGTGCGCATACCTGAGCCGATCGAGTGGGATGGCACGGTGGAAACGCCTGCCGTCGGCACTGTTGAAGGTGTCGATGATTCAGGCGCAACCGTGGCGCACTGAGCCGTCTTTGCCACGATCCTGCCCAATTGGCGGGAAAACTTCGAAAAGGCTGGCCTTCGGGCCAGCCTTTTTTGTGCAAACATCACCAGAAGCCTTGTTTTTCAGGCGATTGCGGTGCTTTTGGCTTGCGACGGGCATGGGCATGAGTATTGTCCGCCCGACTTGGAATTTTTGAGTCATGCCGGAGGCCATCGAAAATGGCGGTCGGTATTGCTTTGTGATCCTCTCGGGCGCTTGGCGCTTTGCGGTGGTCGCGGTTCCTCGATGCGGGGATGCGTTAGCATCTTCGCCGCTTTGATATTCATGTCATACAGAAAGGGTGGAAACATGAACAAGTCCGAACTCGTAAACGCAGTTGCCGATAAGGCCGGTCTCAGCAAGGCCGACGCAGCTTCCGCCGTGGACGCCGTCTTTGACACCGTCCAGGCGGAATTGAAGAATGGTGGCGACATTCGCCTCGCCGGTTTTGGCGCCTTCACGGTTTCCCATCGCGAAGCCTCGAAGGGCCGCAATCCTTCGACTGGCGCGGAAGTTGATATTCCGGCCCGTAACGTTCCGAAGTTCACGGCCGGCAAGGGCCTGAAGGACGCTGTTAACAGCTGATCCTGCCAACGGCAAACATACCAGTTCTACCGAAAACCCGGCTCTCAAGCCGGGTTTTTTGTCTTTTTGCAGGAAGGAGGCATCTCGTTGCCGTTTCACTGATCCAAGATGATCGCTGCTTCGAAATAGCATTGAGTTCAATACAAAATGGCTGCCGCAAACGAGCTGCCAATGGTCCATCAGAGAGGCGCCCGTGGTCACGAAGAAAGCCGATCTCCCGACCAAGCTCTGCGTGGCCTGTCACAGGCCTTTCGCGTGGCGTAAAAAGTGGGCGCGCTGCTGGGAGGAAGTTCGGTTCTGTTCTGAGCGCTGCCGTAACCGCAGGGCATCGTTCCGAAAATTGGAGATGGCCCGTTCGAGAGTATCGCACACTTCATGAAGCCGCTGTCGAACCTGACTTTGCTATTTTACGCGCTTCCGGCCCTGCCTTTGGCGGCCATTGCTTTGCCGCTCTATATCATCGTTCCGTCCGTTTATGCCGGGCGGTTCGGTATTGCTCTGTCGGCCATTGGGGCCGCTTTGCTGGCCATTCGCTGTCTGGATGCGATAACCGATCCGCTGATAGGTTGGCTCGCGGACCGGATTCCCGGTCGGTATGGTCGTCGCCGTCTGTTCTTTCTATTGTCTTTGCCGCTGACGGCGGTCTCCGCTTTCATGCTGTTCAACCCACCGGAAGGGGCAGGGCTTGCGCATCTGGTGGTTTGGGGCTGTCTTCTGTCGATCGGCAGTACCTGGACAAGCCTGCCTTATACCGCCTGGGGTGCCGAACTCGAGACCTCCTACGATGGCCGGGTCAGGCTTTCGGCTTGGCGTGAGGGTACGACGCTACTCGGCACGCTGCTCGCCATCTCGCTGCCTTTCCTGGGGCAGGCATCCACGGCAGGCGCCCAGCCGGACCTGAATGCGATTGCTGTTATGGTGGCGGTGCTCTTGCCAATCTTTGGTGCCATTGCGGTATGGCGCGTGGCGGAACCGGTGGATTTTTCGAAAACCCGGCTTTCTCTGAAGGCAGGAGCGGGCTTTCTGCTGGCCAATAGCGCCTTTCTGCGGCTGGCGATGGCCTTCTTGATGAATTCTCTGGCCAATGCCATCCCCGCTTCGCTGTTTCTTTATTTCGTCGCGGCGCGGTTGGAGGCGCGTGAGCTTCAAGGGCCTTTGCTGTTTGCTTATTTCTTATCGGCGGTCGCCGGCGTGCCACTTGCGGTTTTCGTGGCGCGGCGGCTGGGCAAGCACAGGGCCTGGTGCTGGGCCATGCTGCTCAGCTGCGCGATCTTTGCCTTGGCCGGCCTGCTGGGGCCGGGAGACGCCTGGCTGTTCCTCGGCATCTGCGTGGTGACGGGCGTCTTGCTCGGCTTTGATCTGGCGCTACCGCCAGCCATTCAGGCCGATGTGATCGATCAGGACACACTGGCGTCGGGAGAACAGCGATCCGGGCTTTATTTCGCCGCCTGGAGTTTCGTCACCAAGCTGGCATTGGCGCTCTCTTCCGGCATTGTCTTTCCGCTACTGGCTTTGGCAGGCTTCCAGCCGGAAGGCGGCGCCCAAAGCGGGCAGGCGCTTTCGGTCTTGTCGGCGCTTTATGCTTTCTTGCCGATCCTGTTCAAGCTTTTCGCCATCGCTCTTATGTGGCGGTTTTCCATCGACAGCACGCACCAGCACGCCACTCGACAGAAAATCGAGCAGCGCCAGAGGGAAATATCAAACCCATCATGATCAGGTCTGTGGCGTCATGGATGGCTTGGGCAGGGCGCGACCATCCTGATAGATGCGCCGCAGAAAAGACAGCAGCTGGGCAAGCTCGTCTTTCGAAAATCGCTCGGTAAAACGGGCTTCATGGCCATGGCGAAGCTCTTTCGCCGCTGCCAGAACGCGCTGGCCTTCCTCGGTTACGAAGAGTTCCTGGCGCCGGCGATCCACCTGGGAGGGCCGGCGCTCGATGGCGCCCCGGCCTTCAAGCTTGTTGATCAGCGCCATCATGGTCGCCTTGTCCATGCGCAGGCTTTGGGCAAAATCGATCTGGCTGGCTCCAGCATTGTTGTCGATCAATTCCAGCACGGCAAATTGCTTCGGGGTTAAAGCCAGCCCCGACATGGTCGCCTGAAAATCCTGGAACACCGCCACATTGGCCAACCGCAAATGAAAGCCAAGAACTTTTTCCAGGTCGCCGAAGGCCACAGTTCCGGAAAATTCCGGGGTTTCGAAATCGTCAGTCGGCTGTTCCGGTCCGTCCATGCGCTCAATCCATGTTCGATAATGCCTTCAGGTTGAGGATGTGTAGCATCTCCAGCCTGATAAGATACGGCTCTATCCGGTGATAAACCCATAAGCCCAAAAGGCAAAGCGCCATATTTGACCTGTGCATCCCGCAGATTTCACTTGTGCCTCGAGAAAGATAATATAATATGTAATACATACTAAATGGCCGTCGGGAGAACTGGCCAGGGAGGATATATGTCGTACTATGGTGGCGCAGGTTTGCGCGAAACTTCGGCGTTTGCTGGCATGGTCGCGGAGGATCCGGTCCGGTTCCGCGCCAATAGCGGTCCAGATCGGCCAGCCGTCATGGAACTGGCAACCGGGCAATCATTGACATTTTCTGAATTCGATACGCTGATCGGGCGATGCGCCGCCGCTCTTGACGATGTGATCGCAAGGGCAGGGACGGGGCAGGACAGCCCAGCCCGTATTGCCTATCTCGGGCGCAATTCCATTGCCCAATTCGCGGTTTGTTTTGCCTGCCAGCGGATCGGTGCGATCTTCGTGCCATTGAACTGGCGCTTGAGCGCCCGAGAAATTTCGCTGATTCTTGCCGACTGCGAACCGACGCTATTGCTGTACGATGCGGAATTTGCCGAAGCCGGTAGTAGCTTCGAGGTCGAAAGCCTTGATGTGACCGGTAAGGGAGGCTTTCTGGATAAGGCCTCGGTTTTGGAGCCAATCGCACCTCGCTATTCATCTGCCGACCGTACATGCGTGATTCTCTACACATCCGGGACGACAGGCGTGCCAAAGGGCGTGCTGCTTAACGCCCGCAATCTGTTTTTCTCCGCCTTGAATTTTGCTTTCGTCGGTGAGGTGACGCCGGATTCGGTCGTGCTTTGCGACTTGCCGTTTTTCCATACGATCGGGTTGGTGGCCCTGGCGCGCACCGCAATGGTGATGGGCGCCCGACTGGTCATTTCTGACCGCTTCATTGCTGAACGCACGATTGCCACCATGGCGGACACCCAAATCGGCGTCAGCCATTATTGTGGTGTGCCGCAAATGGCCAGTACGTTGCGGAACTCGCCGAATTGGAACCCGGCTGCTTTGCAGGGTTTGAAGGCGATCTTTCTGGGTGGCGCGCCTTTGCCACCGGTGCTGATTGAGCGTTTTCTCGATGACGGCATTGCGCTGGTCAATGGCTATGGGATGAGCGAAACCGGCACGGCCTATCATATGCCGCTCGACCGCCAACTCATCGCCCGTCATCCGGGTAGTATCGGTTTTGCGGCCCCCTTGCTTGAAACGCGGGTTGTTGATTTCGATGGTGCCGATGTCACCGATGGCGGGATCGGTGAAATCTGGCTACGAGGACCAAGCGTCACAGAGGGCTATTGGAACCGTCCGGACCTTACCGAGGCTGCCTTCACCGATGGTTGGTTTCGCAGCGGCGATATGGCGCGGGTCCAGGACGGTGTCGTCTATCTCGCTGATCGCCTGAAGGACATGTATATCAGCGGCGGTGAAAACGTCTATCCGGCTGAGGTTGAAGCGGCTATTGCCGCCCATCCCGGCGTTGCCGATGTCGCAGTCATGGGCCTTGCCCATGCCGAATGGGGCGAGGTCGGCCTGGCACTGGTCGTCGCTGGCAACGACGGCCTACGTGATCACGATATCCTACGCCATTGCGCTGATCGGCTTGCCAGCTTCAAACGGCCCAAACACGTGGTGTTTGTGGATGCCATTCCCCGTTCGGCTTCTGGCAAGGTGCAGAAGCACATTTTGCGCCAATCCTATACTCACCTTTCATCCAGTTCGACACCGGCGTCCGGACAGCCCGGCGCATAAGGAGACATACCATGACAGTTGCAGAAAAATCCGACGCAGACACCGTGTTGGTCGACATCGAAGACCGAATCGCCTTCGTGACCTTCAATCGGCCTGAAAAACGCAATGCGATGAACCCGGCGCTGAATATCCGCATGGCGGAAGTCCTTGAGGAACTGGAAGCCGACGACCGTTGCGGTGTGCTTGTCCTGCGTGGTGCAGGAACCTCATGGTCTGCCGGCATGGATCTTCAGCAATATTTCCGTGACAATGACGACAAGCCCCGCCATGCGACATTGAAAAGCCGCCGCCAATCGGGCGGGTGGTGGCAGCGCCTGACCTATTTCGAAAAGCCGACCATCGCTATGGTCAATGGCTGGTGCTTCGGCGGAGCCTTCAATCCGCTGGTGGCCTGCGATCTGGCGATTGCCGCTAATGAGGCTACTTTTGGACTATCGGAAATCAACTGGGGCATTCTGCCGGGTGGCAATGTGACCCGGGCTGTTGCCGAGGTGATGAATCACCGTGATTCGCTGTATTACATCATGACTGGTGAGCCCTTTGGTGGCGAAAAGGCCCGGGATATGGGCCTGGTCAACGAATCGGTGCCGCTGGAAGAGCTGGAAACCCGCGTTCGCAAACTCTGCGCCAGCCTGCTCGAGAAAAATCCTGTGACAATGAAAGCCGCCAAGGACACGTTCAAGCGCGTCCGCAACATGCCCTGGGAGCTGGCCGACGACTATATCTATGCCAAGCTGGAGCAAATGCTGCTGCTGGACAAGACCCGGGGCCGTGACGAGGGCCTGAAACAGTTCCTGGATGACAAGACCTATCGCCCCGGCCTTGGCGCTTACAAACGGAAATAAGCTTCCGAAAGCATCGATAATTCATAGGAATGAAAGACCCGCGGAATCACCTGCGGGTCTTTTTTTGCCGAGCTCGGCGAAACTCGTCCAAAAAACGAGACACAAAGCTGCGTTGGCTGGCCACCTAAATCACACAAATATCGAATGTACAGGGAAAAATGGTGGGCGATGAGAGACTCGAAAACTCGGATATCTCGAAATTTACGCCGTCAAGTAATTGAATAAAAAAATAAAATTAAATTAGTATAATATAAATTGTGACCATGTGACGATCGAAAATTTGTGACCAGGGTCCGTCGCAGAAGTTCGTGTCACTACCAGATTTGTTAAAATTCTTCCTAATTTAAAAACGAAGCGCTGATCCACATCAGTTAATGAGCGGGCATTCTTTGCCAGGAAATAGGAGGTCTTTATGAAGACGTGGCAAGTGTTTCTCGGTCTACTGGTTTTTGCTCTCGCGATTCTCTGGTATGTTGGTGCTCCGTGGTGGGGATTTGCCGCAATTGGTGCTGTTATTGTTGTTCTTTTTGTCGTGATGTTTTGGCAGAAGCGTGCGGCGATGAAACAAATGTGAGGACAATGCCACTTCGATTAGCTCAAAGGGGCGCTCTGGTCGTAAAGTTGATCTGTTATCTCGGCCTCCCGTTGGGTGCCAAGCAATGCCCTTTCCCAAAATTCGTTTGCTTCGTCCTCAAATTCTTCCTCCAATCGCTGCAAGTCCGGGCTGTAGCCAGCAATAGCGACGTTGGCAACCTCCACAATCTTGCAGGCATCATCGACCAACCGGAACAGGTGGTTATAGATCACCTTCCACTCTGCAGGCTTGATGGAGGAATGAGCTATGGCGGTGTCTCTCATCTTCTTGAGTTCGCCGAGACCTGACCGCCCAAACCTTCCACGATACAGATTCCCATAGCCTTCGACTGCTAGCCCTATCGCTTTCTCACAGTCGGCAGCATACAGCCGTTTGCTACATTCATCGTGCGTCGGATGCCAACTGCGGGCTCTCTCTATCAGGGCGTCCCGGCATCGTTTCTGCCGCAGCAGTCGGATCATGAGCGGTATCGAGGCTTCATCTCGCGCGTTTGGGTGCCTGCCTACGTATTCAAGCTTCCCGGACTTTCGATTGCAATAGCGCACAGGGCGGGCATCAAATAGGCGAGCAAGGTGTAGGGCTAGGTCAAAGCCGAGGCTCGCTTTGATAACGTTATAGGCTCGCGCGCCGGGAAACTCCCGGTCCTGCATCTCGCCGACGATCTTGTTTCCGGCCTCTAACGTGGCCTCTATGCGCAACGCCTGTTCTATGTTCGCCCGGATCAACGGCATCATCTTAATCAGTCGATCAAGGGCCTCACTGGTTTTAAGTACAACAGGCTTCTTTCGCCGCATTGGCTTTCTAGGCTTCTGTGTCTGTCCTTTGGTCAAGGCAGTTACTTCATCTGTTCGAGAAGCACCGTCGCGCATTGAGCGAAGCCCTCTACTGCTTCGTCGTTGCGTGTCCTTTTGCCCGTTTCATCGGTTTGCGCCACGTCAAGCTCAAGGGGCAACTGAATATCGCTCGGGCCGCCCTTTTTGTTGAAGGCGACCGTGATCTTCTTTGACTCTAGGGCGGCGAGAACAATCTCAGCGGTTGGAGATGATTGGAACACGCTAAACAGACTGCCTGGAGTGTCGGACTCGTCGGCGCTGACAAGGCTATCTACGTTCGTCTCAAACTTCGAACCGATGAGGTAGGCCCGCGATGGCGGGGATGGATTAAAACTAAGGCTGGGCGGGGTGATCTCGTTGACGACTACTTTGAGCACCGCTCCAAGCTTGTCCCCAATACCCATGATGCCAATGCTGCCGTCCACCTTGATAAACTGCCCTTGGCGATAGGTGTAGTCGCGGATCCTTGCCTCGAACACGAGGTTGCAGCCTGCTAGCTTGCCGCCCGTCATGTAGGGCTGTGCGAAGACGCGCTGTGTTCCGGCTATCTTCGACATCATGACTTCCAGAAGCTCTTTCTCATTAACCTGAGCCGAGGCCGGGACGATGCTAAGTAAGGACAAAATCCACGCGCCAGCCAGCCGGACGAACTGTCGAGCCGTGAAGCGCGCTAGGGCGCGATAATCGAATTGCATTGATAGTTTCCCCTGCCTACGCGCGATTGTGCATGCGTCTGTAGGTATAGACAAGAAAAAACCCGCCGAGAGTGTCGGGGCCGCGCCTAGAGCGCACTCATATTCCACCTTGCAAACTTGGCCCGCACCTGCGGCTTCGTGCGCCCCGCAAACGTTCTGCTTGATCAAGATTAACGCTCAATCGCGCGTAAGCCGGGTTTTGCCGCATTATTTCAACATCAAAGTCGGTTTGGCTCTGGTAGCCGCGAACAACGATTTACTGAATGGTTAGCGGGTAGGGCGCTTCCTGCGGTTGTTGACCAGTTGCTGCCTCATGCTTCTGGCGAGCGATGCCGATTTGCAGCTGGATGGAAGCGACCGCTGCGGCCTGATTGCGAATGGCTGTCCGCCGATCACCGCCAAGCTGAATTTCGAGTTCTGCTCGATTGTCGAGATATGGTCGAAGTTGGGGAGGGATGACGACTCGGGCCGAATACCTGCCGTTACGTTCTTTCCAGTGCTGAGGCTTGCCAGCCATTAGAAAACCCATTTTGTGACGCGATTTGTGACAAACACCTTAGCGCAATGTCATTCTAATGATTTCAATGGGGAAAAATGGTGGGCGATGAGAGACTCGAACTCCCGACATCCTCGGTGTAAACGAGGCGCTCTACCAACTGAGCTAATCGCCCTTCGCGTCATCGGGTCGTGCCCGCCGCGTCGGTGGCTGTGATCTATTCGGTCGCTGAAAAAACCGCAAGAGGGTTTTTTGCTTTTTTTTGTTTTTTTGCGACGGCAAGATGACGGTTGGGTAAAAAATCCCGCAATTCCGGGCTTAAGGGGTCTTCTGTTGTCAACAGGCTAGGGGCTTCTGCGGTGCCTTAGTGTTTCGCCTCATGTCTGGACTGGCGGCTGAGAAAGAATGTTAAGCCCAGGACGGTCTGCGCGCCGCAGGGCTAAAGCAGGTGATGGAGAAGGACAGTGCGGTTTGATCTGCGGTTTCTTCCTGTCTGCTTCGATCAGTGTGCCGCTGCACAATCGCCGGTGTTTTTTATCCATCAACAGCGAAAAATCATTCTGTCACGTTTTTGTTTTCAATGCTGCTTGACACCCACCAAGGAACCACTTAGTTAGCCGCTCATCGAACGGCACATGACGATCGGTAAGCGGGGAAGCAAGCTTCCCACCAGGAAATTGCGGGTGTAGCTCAGTTGGTTAGAGTGCCGGCCTGTCACGCCGGAGGTCGCGGGTTCGAGCCCCGTCACTCGCGCCATCCTGGTACTAAAAAGTGAATGGCTTTCCATTCAGATGCCCTTGACACGGCATTGTCAATGCGCGGGTGTAGCTCAGTCGGTTAGAGTGCCGGCCTGTCACGCCGGAGGTCGCGGGTTCGAGCCCCGTCACTCGCGCCATTTCTTTATCTTTCCAAGCTGTTATTTTGTGTGAATTGCGAAGTCCTCTATACCGGCCTTCGCTCTTGGTGTTAAAGTCTTTGTGTGCATGTGCGAAATGCGGGAAGCGCACTTGCGCACGGGCGCTGGCTGCGCTAACCAACGGCTCGTTGCAACAGTCTTTTTGGCTTGTCGGTATTCTGCCGTGAACGTCGCCCGGCGTTTTGACAAGCAAGGATGGATACGATGACTGAACTCCTCAGTTCCTACCTTCCGATCGTGGTTTTCGTCGGAATTGCGATGGTTATCGGCATTGCCCTTTTGGTGACGCCGTTTGCCGTGGCATTCAAGGCGCCCGACTCGGAAAAGCTTTCGGCCTATGAATGCGGCTTCAACGCCTTTGACGATGCCCGCATCAAGTTCGATATCCGATTCTACCTCGTGTCGATTCTCTTCATCATCTTCGATCTTGAAGTTGCCTTCCTGTTTCCTTGGGCGGTCTCCTTTGGTGCGATCGGCTGGTTCGGTTTCTGGTCGATGATGGTGTTTCTCGGCGTGCTGACCGTCGGATTTATATATGAATGGAAGAAGGGAGCCCTGGAATGGGAGTGAGCCAAAGCGATCACCAGACCCTGGTTGCACCACAGCCCAAGGGTATTCTGGACCCTGCCACCGGCAAGCCGGTTGGCAATGACAGCACTTTTTTCGGCGAGATCAATGATGAACTGGCTGACAAGGGGTTTCTGGTCACCTCAACCCAGGCTCTGATCACCTGGGCGCGTACCGGGTCATTGATGTGGATGCAGTTTGGTTTGGCCTGCTGCGCCGTCGAAGGCCTGATGCAGGCGTCCGGCCCGCGTTACGACATGGAGCGCTTCGGCGTTGCACCGCGTGCATCTCCGCGCCAGTCGGACGTGATGATTGTTGCGGGAACCCTGACCAACAAGATGGCGCCCGCCTTGCGCAAGGTCTATGACCAGATGCCGGAGCCGCGCTATGTGATCTCCATGGGTTCCTGTGCCAATGGCGGCGGCTACTATCACTATTCCTATTCCGTGGTCCGGGGTTGTGACCGGGTCGTGCCTGTCGACATTTATGTGCCGGGCTGTCCCCCCACGGCAGAGGCGCTGCTCTATGGCGTCCTGCTGCTTCAGAAGAAAATCCGCCGCACCGGCACGATCGAGCGCTAAGGCGAGGGACCGACAAGATGAGTGAAGCCCTGCAAGTGCTGGCATCCCACATCACCGAAAACAGCGGTGGTCTTGCTTTGTCGAGCACCGTTGCCTTTGGTGAACTGACGGTCACCACGACCGTCGAAAATATCTATGCGCTGGTGACTTTCCTGCGTGACGACGCCCGTTGCGGCTTCATCAATATTATCGACATCTGCGGTGTGGATTATCCCGAGCGTGTCGAGCGTTTCGAGGTTGTCTATCACTTCCTGGCGCCGAAGCAGAACCAGCGCATCCGCGTCAAGCTGTCCACCAGCGAAGACAAGCCGGTTCCGTCGATCTGTCCGCTGTTTCCGGGTGCCGACTGGTTTGAGCGCGAGGCCTGGGATCTCTATGGCGTGATGTTTACCGGTCATCCGGATCTGCGTCGTCTGCTGACTGATTACGGTTTTGAAGGCCATCCGCTGCGCAAGGATTTTCCGCTGACAGGCTTTGTTGAAGTCCGCTATGATGACACGGTCAAGCGGGTGGTTTATGAACCGGTTGAGTTGAAGCAGGAATTCCGTAGTTTCGACTTTCTCTCGCCTTGGGAAGGCACGGATTACGTGCTGCCCGGCGATGAAAAAGCCGCGAAGTAAGGGAACGGAAGGCGAGACCATGACTGAACATTCCGTCCGTAACTTCACGATCAATTTCGGCCCCGAACATCCTTCCGCACACGGCGTTTTGCGTCTTGTGCTGGAGCTGGACGGTGAAATCGTCGAGCGTGTCGATCCCCATATCGGCCTCTTGCACCGTGGTACCGAAAAGCTGATTGAAGCCAAGACCTACTTGCAGGCATTGCCCTATTTCGACCGGCTGGACTATGTCGCGCCGATGAACCAGGAACATGCCTATTGCTTGGCGGTGGAAAAGCTCCTCGGCCTGGAAATTCCGATCCGCGGCCAGCTGATCCGGGTTCTCTATTCCGAAATTGGCCGTATCCTGTCGCATATCATGAACGTCACCACGCAGGCGATGGACGTCGGTGCCATGACGCCACCGGTCTGGGGCTTCGAAGAGCGCGAAAAACTGATGGTGTTCTATGAGCGGGCTTCTGGCGCGCGCATGCATGCCGCCTATTTCCGTCCCGGTGGCATTCACCAGGATATTCCGGCCCAGCTGGTCGAGGATATCGGTGCCTGGTGCGATCCTTTCCTGAAAGTTCTCGATGATATCGAGGGACTGTTGACCGAGAACCGGATTTTCAAGCAGCGCAATGTCGATATCGGCGTCGTCAGCCTGGAAGATGCCTGGAAATGGGGCTTCTCAGGTGTGATGGTTCGCGGTTCGGGTGCGGCCTGGGATTTGCGCCGCTCGCAGCCTTACGAATGCTATTCCGATATGGAATTCGATATTCCGGTCGGTAAGAATGGCGACTGCTACGACCGCTATCTGATCCGCATGATGGAAATGCGCGAATCGGTGAAGATCATGAAGCAATGCGTCAATCGCCTGCTCGGCGATGCGCGCATTGGCCCGGTTTCTTCTGTGGATGGCAAGGTTGTACCGCCGAAACGGGGTGAGATGAAGCGGTCGATGGAAGCGCTCATCCATCACTTCAAGCTTTACACTGAAGGTTTCCACGTACCGGCTGGCGAAGTTTATGCGGCCGTCGAGGCGCCGAAGGGTGAATTCGGGGTCTATCTGGTAGCGGACGGCACAAACAAGCCGTATCGCTGCAAGATCCGCGCTCCTGGGTTCGTGCATCTGCAAGCCATGGACTTCATGTCGCGCGGCCATCAGCTTGCTGACGTAACGGCGGTGCTGGGGTCTCTCGACATCGTGTTTGGTGAGGTGGATCGTTGATGCAGCTTATCCTTTCGGATCGGCAGTGTGGTGCTCGTCTTGCAACGTCGGTTGCAGGTTGGCGCTACGCATTGCAATCCGTTGGGACCGACCGGCACTGTCCCGCCAGGCCGTCTGCTCTGCAGGCGGCAATCGGGCTTTCTGCCGCATTGCTCGTCAGCGTCCGCGAGAAGGACAATCTGAACGCAGGCCGGGATGCTGTCATGGCGACGCATCAAGGTCTTCTGTTCAAAAACTGAGATAAGGCGTGAGGAAGTATGTCCGTTCGTCGTTTAGCCGAAGATCAATTCCAGCCCGCATCCTTCGCTTTTAGCGAGGAAAATGCCGTTTGGGCCGAAGCCACCATCCGCAAATATCCGGAGGGTCGTCAGCAATCCGCTGTCATCCCGCTGTTGATGCGGGCGCAGGAGCAGGATGGCTGGGTTACCAAGGCGACGATCGAATTCGTCGCGGACAAGCTCGACATGCCCTATATCCGCGTGCTCGAAGTGGCGACCTTCTATACTCAGTTCCAGTTGAAGCCGGTCGGCACCAAAGCCCATATCCAGGTCTGCGGTACCACGCCCTGTATGCTGCGCGGCTCGGAAGAGCTGATGAAAATCTGTAAGAAAAAGATCCATCCAGAGCCTCTGGAGCGTAATTCAACCGGGACTCTGTCCTGGGAAGAAGTCGAGTGTCAGGGTGCCTGCGTCAACGCGCCGATGGTGATCATTTTCAAGGACGCTTATGAGGATCTGACACCTGAGCGTCTCGAAGAAATCATCGACGCCTTCGAAGCCGGCAAGGGTGTAGAGGTCAAGACAGGCCCGCAGATTGAGCGGGTGTTTTCTGCGCCTGAAGGCGGGCTGACCAGCCTGACGGAAGAGATCACCCCGGTCCGTTGGGGCGAGGGGCAATCAGGGCAGGATGAGGCAGCGGTTCCTCCATCCAACGCGGCCCGCCCGGTCACCGATACGCCGGTTACCGATCCGAAGCTGAAGACGCCTGCTACCGACAAACCGGCAGCGAGCGAGAATGCGAAAGTCTCCGGCGACACTGCCGACAAGGCCAAGGGGTGAGAGATGTTACAGGATAAGGACCGCATTTTCACCAATATCTACGGCCTCAAGGATAAGTCCCTGAAAGGCGCGATGAGCCGCGGCCATTGGGATGGGACCAAGCAGATCCTGGAAAAGGGGCGCGACTGGATCATTAATGAAATGAAGGCCTCCGGTCTTCGCGGTCGTGGCGGTGCAGGCTTTCCAACTGGTCTGAAGTGGTCCTTCATGCCGAAGGAAAGCGACGGTCGCCCGCATTATCTGGTCGTGAATGCCGATGAGTCCGAACCCGGCACCTGCAAAGACCGGGAAATCATGCGCCATGATCCGCATACGCTGCTGGAAGGCTGTGTCATCGCCGGTTTCGCCATGGGCGCCCACGCCGCCTATATTTATGTGCGCGGTGAATACATGCGCGAACGCGAAGCGCTTCAGGCTGCGATCGACGAGTGTTACGAATACGGATTGCTGGGCAAAAACAACAAGCTCGGTTGGGATTATGACATTTAC
This sequence comes from Allorhizobium ampelinum S4, assembly GCF_000016285.1. Classification (NCBI taxonomy): domain Bacteria; kingdom Pseudomonadati; phylum Pseudomonadota; class Alphaproteobacteria; order Hyphomicrobiales; family Rhizobiaceae; genus Gillisella; species Gillisella ampelina. The sequence goes on from NC_011989.1 coordinate 1,432,246, forward strand.
GTTCACCACGGCGCAGGGGCCTATATCTGCGGCGAGGAAACGGCTTTGCTCGAAAGCCTTGAAGGCAAGAAGGGCCAGCCACGCCTGAAGCCGCCATTCCCGGCCAATATGGGTCTCTATGGCTGCCCGACGACGGTCAACAATGTCGAATCGATCGCGGTTGCGCCGACCATCCTGCGTCGTGGCGCTGGCTGGTTCTCGTCCTTTGGCCGCCCGAACAATGTTGGCACCAAGCTGTTCATGATCTCCGGTCATGTCAACAAGCCCTGCACGGTTGAAGAGACCATGGGGATCACGTTCCGCGAACTGATCGAGCGGCATGCCGGCGGCATTCGCGGCGGTTGGGACAATCTTCTGGCTGTCATTCCCGGCGGTGCGTCCTGTCCGGTGGTCAAGGCGGAAGATATTATTGACGTCCCCATGGATTTCGATGGGCTGCGTGATGTGAAATCCTCGTTCGGTACCGCAGCGATTATCGTCATGGATAAGTCCACCGATATCATCAAGGCGATTGCCCGGCTGTCGCAGTTCTTCAAGCATGAGAGCTGCGGCCAATGCACGCCGTGCCGTGAAGGGACCGGCTGGATGTGGCGGGTGATGGAACGCATGGTGAAGGGCAATGCCCAGAAGCGCGAAATCGACATGCTGTTCCAGGTCACCAAGCAGATCGAAGGTCATACGATCTGCGCGCTTGGCGATGCGGCTGCTTGGCCGATCCAGGGTCTGATCCGTAATTTCCGGCCTGAGATCGAGGCCAGGATTGATGACTATACCCGCAAGGCCATGGACCATGGCGCGGTCATGGAAGCGGCTGAGTAACGAAGGCTCCGGTTACAGTGGTGCCGAGTAGCAAAGGTGATGCGATGGTTGAGGCTTCGAAACGGACGGGAACGGATGCATCGGCAAAGCCGGCTGACGCTAGCCGCGGCGCTGAGATGGCCGGATCGTCGCTGCATGCTCTTATGGCCAACCCGATGGCTGCCTTTGCGGCTGCCACGGTGCTTGGTTTCGGTTTTGCCACCCAGATGACCGGTGTGATGCTCGGTTCCATGCAAACAATGATGGACAAGCCTACCCGTCGGACGAAGGACGATGTGCCGGAAGATAAAGCTGATCATCAGGTTGCTGCCGCATCCGTTTCAGAGGTCAATTTGAAGCCTGAAACGCAGCTGCAGCCAGTCGATGCTCCGGTTTCGGATGCAGTGGTTCCGCCCAAAGTATCACCCGCACGCCGTCCAGTCGCAAAAACCAAGAGCAAGCCGCAGGCTGCCAAGCCGATAAAAAGCCCGGCAGTGCGTTCGGCCAAAAAACCGACAGTCGCGCCTGTGACGCCGGTAGAGGAGCCCGAAGTGAAGGCAGCGCCTGTTGCCGTCAAGCCCGCCCGGCGGCGCGGCAAGAAGGTTGATCTTAAGGCAATCGGCGGTGTCGGGCCGAAGGTTCAGGAAATGCTCAGTAAACTGGGTGTTCATGGCCTTGATGATATCGCCACCTGGACCCCCGAAGATGCGGCACGGATTGATGCGGAGCTTGGTCTCGACGGTCGCATCCTGCGTGATGACTGGATCGGACAGGCCCGCAAGCTGACCGGTGCTTGATTAGGCGGGTGTGACGGCATCGGTTTAGGAATTGTGGTTGAGATAGAATGTGTTACGACGTGTTTTGTGTCTCATGTATGAAGCACTGCACGGAAAAGATGGGCGAAGGCCTATTGGATGAATTGAGGGCGCTCTGCCGCCATGCATCCCACCTTGACTGATGGGATGCGAAGCAGGCGAGCGGTCGAGAACTGAGACATGCGTAGCGGAAAATCCTGTGCGATTTTCCTGGCCGGACTGAAAAAGCGGCGGCTGCGATGGACGTGAGACAGGAAGGCGAATATGGCAAAGCTGAAAGTCGACGGTAAGGAGATCGAGGTTCCCGATCATTTCACGCTGCTTCAGGCGTGCGAGGAAGCGGGTGCCGAAGTTCCGCGTTTTTGTTTCCACGAGCGGCTTTCGGTCGCTGGCAATTGCCGTATGTGCCTTGTCGAGGTGAAGGGCGGCCCGCCAAAGCCGGCAGCCTCCTGCGCCATGGGCGTGCGCGATATCCGCGGTGGCCCGAATGGTGAGTTGCCTGAAGTCTATACCAATACGCCAATGGTCAAGAAGGCGCGTGAAGGGGTGATGGAGTTCCTCCTGATCAACCACCCGCTCGATTGTCCAATCTGTGACCAGGGCGGCGAATGCGACTTGCAGGACCAGGCCATGGCCTTCGGTATCGACAGTTCCCGCTATGGCGAGGACAAGCGCGCCGTCGAGGACAAATATATCGGGCCGCTGGTCAAGACGGTGATGAACCGTTGCATTCACTGCACGCGCTGCGTCCGCTTCACCACCGAAGTGGCCGGCATTGCCGAACTCGGCCTGATCGGTCGTGGCGAGGATGCCGAAATCACCACCTATCTCGAACAGGCAATGACCTCGGAATTGCAGGGCAATGTCGTTGATCTCTGCCCGGTCGGTGCGCTGACCTCCAAGCCCTTCGCCTTCACGGCCCGTCCGTGGGAATTGGGCAAGACCGAATCGGTCGATGTGATGGATGCGCTGGGTTCGGCGATCCGCGTCGATACGCGCGGTCGTGAAGTGATGCGTGTCATGCCGCGCGTCAATGACAGCATCAATGAAGAGTGGATTTCCGACAAGAGCCGCTTCATTTGGGACGGATTGAAGACCCAGCGTCTGGACCGGCCTTATGTGCGGCGCAATGGACGTCTCCAGCCAGCAACCTGGCCGGAAGCCTTTGCCGAGATCAAGACTGCCGTCTCGGCTACCAACGGCTCGAAGATCGGCGCGATTGCTGGTGATCTGGCATCCGTCGAGGAAATGTATGCACTGAAGGAACTGCTGACTTCGCTTGGTTCCACCAGCTACGATTGTCGCCAGGACGGCACGGCGCTCGATCCTGTTCTCGGCCGTTCGTCCTATATCCTCAACTCCACCATCGAGGGTATCGAGGATGCCGACGCGCTGTTGTTGATCGGTTGCAATCCGCGCCTTGAAGCGGCGGTCATGAATGCGCGTATCCGCAAGCGGTGGCGTCGTGGTGGCTTCCCGATCGGCGTAATCGGCGAAAACGCCGATCTGCGTTATGATTATAGCTATCTGGGTGCGGGTACTGATACGCTTTCCGATTTGGTTGCTGGCAAGAACAGCTTCTTTGACGCATTGAAGGCGGCTGCCAAGCCCTTGATCATCATTGGCCAGGGCGCCTTGACCCGTGGTGACGGCGCTGCCGTGCTGGCTCAGGTCGCTGCGCTTGCTGTTGCCGTCGGTGCGGTCGGCGAGAGCTGGAATGGCTTCGGTGTTCTGCATACCGCAGCGTCGCGCGTCGGTGGCCTCGATCTCGGTTTCGTGCCGGGGCAGGGGGGCAAGACGGCAGCAGAAATGCCTGGTGCAATGGATGTCCTCTTCCTGCTCGGCGCCGATGAACTGGATCTGTCGGCCAAGACCGCAAAGCTGACTGTCTATATTGGTTCGCACGGCGACAACGGCGCCCAGAATGCCGATGTTATCTTGCCGGCTGCCGCCTATACGGAAAAGTCGGGCACTTGGGTGAATACGGAAGGTCGCGTCCAGCTTGGCAATCGCGCTGGTTTCGCGCCGGGTGAGGCTCGCGAAGACTGGGCTGTACTGCGCGCGCTTTCGGACGTGCTCGGCAAGAAGCTGCCGTTCGATTCGCTTGGCCAACTGCGACAGAAGCTCTATCAGGCCCATCCGCATTTTGCCGCGCTTGACGAGATTGCCATAGGCAATCCGGCGGAAATCGACGCCTTGGCGAAAAAAGGCGGGAACATGACCCAATCCGGGTTTGCGTCTCCGATCAAAGACTTCTATTTGACAAACCCGATTGCACGCGCGTCTGCGGTGATGGCCGAGTGTTCGGCATTGGCCCGCAATAATTTCAAGGCTGCGGCAGAGTAAGGGCAAGGGACCATGGACAGTTTCGTTTCTACCTATGTGTGGCCGGCGGCCATCATGATCGGCCAGTCCCTGCTGCTGCTGGTCTGCCTGCTGGTGTTCATTGCCTATATCCTGTTGGCAGACCGCAAGATCTGGGCGGCGGTGCAATTGCGCCGTGGTCCGAATGTGGTGGGTCCATGGGGGCTTTTCCAGTCCTTCGCCGACCTTTTGAAATTCGTGTTCAAGGAACCGATCATTCCGGCTGGCGCCAATAAGGCCGTTTTCCTGCTGGCGCCGCTGGTGGCCGTGACGCTTGCTCTGGCGACATGGGCGGTTATTCCGCTCAACCAGGGCTGGGTGATTGCCAATATCAATGTCGGCATTCTCTATGTGTTTGCGATTTCCTCGCTGGAAGTCTACGGCATCATCATGGGAGGCTGGGCGTCCAACTCGAAATACCCATTCCTCGGTGCCCTGCGCTCTGCGGCTCAGATGGTCTCCTACGAAGTGTCGATCGGCTTCGTCATCGTCACGGTGCTGCTGTGTGCGGGATCTCTGAACCTCACCGACATCGTCAATTCCCAGAACCATGGTCTCGGCACGATGATGGGAATGCCGGCCTCGCTGCTGGACTGGCATTGGCTGTCGCTGTTTCCGATGTTTGTGATCTTCTTCATCTCGGCGCTGGCGGAAACCAATCGTCCTCCCTTCGACCTGCCTGAGGCTGAATCCGAACTGGTCGCCGGCTTCATGGTCGAATACGGCTCGACCCCTTACATGATGTTCATGCTGGGTGAGTATGCAGCCATCGTGCTGATGTGCGCGTTGACCACCATTCTGTTTCTGGGTGGCTGGCTGCCGCCGTTGGACATTGCAGTACTCAACTGGGTGCCGGGTATTATCTGGTTCATCCTCAAGGCGACGCTGGTGTTCTTCATGTTCGGCATCACCAAGGCGATCGTTCCGCGCTACCGTTATGACCAGTTGATGCGCCTGGGTTGGAAAGTGTTCCTGCCGCTGTCGCTGGCCATGGTGGTTATTGTTGCATTCGTGCTGAAGCTTGGGGGCTGGGCATGAGCCTTCACCCCGCAGATTTCGGCAGAATTGGAGTTTGAAGATGGCAAGTGTTTCCCAGGCTGTCCGCTCGCTGTTTCTGAAAGAGTTCGTCAACGCATTTTTCCTGTCGATGCGTTACTTTTTCAAGCAGAAGGCGACTGTGAACTATCCGTTTGAGAAAGGCCCTGTCAGCCCGCGCTTTCGCGGCGAGCATGCGTTGCGTCGCTATCCCAATGGCGAGGAACGTTGCATTGCCTGCAAATTATGCGAGGCGATCTGTCCGGCCCAGGCGATCACCATCGAAGCTGGCCCGCGCCGCAACGATGGCACGCGCCGCACGGTTCGTTACGATATCGACATGGTAAAATGCATCTATTGCGGCTTCTGCCAGGAAGCCTGCCCGGTCGATGCGATCGTCGAAGGTCCGAATTTCGAATTCTCGACGGAATCACGCGAAGAACTCTATTTCGACAAGGCCAAGCTTCTGGCCAATGGAGATCGGTGGGAGCGGGAAATCGCGCGCAATCTTGCGCAGGATGCCCCTTACCGCTGAGATCGTCTTTTTGAGGAAACCGATGGCGGTTGGGCAAGATCTGTCCGTCCCGGTTTGAAATTGAAACGAAATGCATGGCTGGTCCGGCCCGGACCACTGGCATTTCATGGGACACGGCCGCGCCGCGCTCCTGAGGAAGATGAAAAGGCACCATCATGGGTCTTCAGGCAATCTTTTTCTACCTTTTCGCCTTTGTCGCGGTTGCGTCGGCGTTCATGGTTATTTCGTCACGCAATCCGGTTCATTCGGTTTTGTTCCTCATCCTCACCTTCGTCAACGCGGCTGGTCTGTTCATGCTGACGGGTGCCGAGTTCCTGGCGATGATCCTGCTGGTCGTCTATGTCGGCGCGGTTGCAGTGCTCTTCCTGTTCGTGGTGATGATGCTGGACATCGACTTCACGGAATTGAGGGCAGGGGCTTCGAAATATGGTCCCTTGGCGGCCTTGATCGGCGCCATCGTTGCAGCTGAACTGATCTTCGTCATCGGCGGCTCGGCGATTTCCCCAGCTGCAAAGCAGGCGATCACCATGCCGATTCCGGCACTGGCGGACCGTCAGAACACGGCCGCGCTCGGTGATGTGCTCTATACCAATTATGTCTTCTTCTTCCAAATCGCCGGCCTCGTGCTGCTGGTGGCCATGATCGGCGCTATCGTGCTGACGCTGCGTCACCGCCAGCACATCAAGCGGCAGAATATTGCACACCAGGTTGCACGTGGACCGGCGACTGCCATCAAGGTGGTCAAGGTCAAGCCCGGCCAGGGCATCTGAGCTGAAGGCAAGGGATCTCAAGGAAACGAACAATGGAAATCGGACTTTCCCATTATCTCACCGTCAGCGCGATCCTGTTCATGCTGGGCGTCTTCGGTATCTTCCTCAACCGAAAGAACATCATCGTTATTCTGATGTCGGTGGAGCTCATTCTTCTGGCGGTAAACGTCAACATGGTGGCCTTCTCATCATTCCTCAATGATATCGTCGGCCAGGTTTTCGCGCTGTTTATCCTGACCGTCGCGGCTGCGGAAGCCGCGATCGGCCTTGCTATCCTCGTTGTCTTCTACCGCAACCGCGGATCGATCGCCGTTGAAGACGTCAACATGATGAAGGGCTGATACGGCTATGCTATTGTATAAGACAATCGTCTTTCTTCCGCTGCTTGGCGCGCTCATCGCCGGCCTGTTCGGTCGCCAGATCGGCGCCAAGGCATCGGAATTCATCACGACAGGGTTCATGGTGCTGACTGCGGCCCTGTCTTGGTACGTGTTTATCTCGGTGGGCTTCGGTCATTCTGAGCTGATCAAGGTTCCAGTTTTACGCTGGATTCAGGTCGGCGGCATCGACGTTGAATGGGCGCTGAGGATCGACACGCTTACAGCGGTCATGCTGGTCGTCGTCAACAGCGTCTCGACGCTGGTGCATCTCTATTCCATCGGCTACATGCATCACGATCCGCATCGCCCGCGCTTCTTCAGCTATCTGTCGCTGTTTACCTTCGCAATGTTGATGCTGGTCACGTCAGACAATCTCCTGCAGATGTTCTTCGGCTGGGAAGGCGTCGGTCTGGCATCCTATTTGCTGATCGGCTTCTGGTTCAAGAAACCGTCGGCAACGGCTGCGGCCATGAAAGCCTTCATCGTCAACCGTGTCGGCGACTTCGGCTTTATTCTCGGCATCGCTACGCTGTTCGTTCTGTTCGGATCGATCAATTTCGAGACGATCTTCGCTTCGGCCCAGACATATCTGCCAGCCGAAGGCGCACCTGCCGGTGACGCTGTCATCAATCTGTTCGGTATGCATCTTGACAAGGGCCATGCGGTCACCGCAGCCTGCCTGCTGCTGTTCATGGGGGCCATGGGCAAGTCGGCGCAGTTCCTGCTGCATACCTGGCTGCCGGACGCGATGGAGGGGCCGACACCGGTTTCGGCACTGATCCACGCGGCAACCATGGTTACCGCCGGGGTCTTCCTCGTTGCCCGCATGTCTCCGGTCTTTGAACTGTCGCCGGACGCCCTAACGGTCGTCACCATCGTCGGTGCGATCACGGCCTTCTTCGCGGCCACCGTTGGTCTCGTGCAGAACGACATCAAGCGGGTGATTGCCTATTCGACCTGCTCGCAGCTCGGCTACATGTTCGTGGCGCTCGGCGTCGGCGCCTATGGCGCTGCCATTTTCCACCTGTTCACGCATGCGTTCTTCAAGGCCTTGTTGTTCCTTGGTGCCGGTTCGGTCATTCATGCGGTGGATGGCGAACAGGACATGCGTCACATGGGTGGGCTGCGCAAGCATATCCCCGTGACCTTCTGGGCGATGACCATCGGTAATCTGGCGCTGACAGGTGTTGGTATTCCGGGAACGATGATCGGTACGGCGGGCTTCTTCTCCAAGGATGCGATTATCGAATCCTCGTTTGCCGCCGGTACAGGCGTTTCAACCTTTGCCTTCGTGCTTTTGGTTATTGCGGCCCTGTTCACCAGCTTCTATTCCTGGCGCCTGGCGTTCATGACCTTCTTCGGCAAGCCGCGCGCCTCGCATGAAGTCATGCATCATGTGCATGAATCGCCTCAAGTCATGCTCGTTCCGCTTTACCTGTTGACGGCGGGTGCCTTGTTTGCTGGCTTCATCTTCCATGACTATTTCTTCGGCGAAGCCTATGCCGAGTTCTGGAAGGGCGCGCTGTTTACCGGTGCGCATAATGAAGTGCTCCAAGAGGTCCATCACGTTCCGACCTGGGTGAAGCTCAGCCCGTTTGTTGCCATGCTCCTCGGCTTGGTCACCGCGTGGTACATGTACATCAAGTCGCCGGAAACGCCGAAGAAACTGGCACAAAGCCAGTGGCTTCTCTACCAATTCCTGCTCAACAAGTGGTATTTCGACGAGCTTTATGACTTCCTTTTCGTACGGTCCGCCAAGGCGCTTGGCCGGTTCCTGTGGAAGAAGGGCGATGTTGCCACGATCGATGCCTATGGCCCGAATGGCGTTGCTGCCGGGGTCGCAGGTCTGACGCAGCGGGTTGTCCGGCTGCAATCCGGCTATCTCTACCACTATGCGTTCGCGATGCTGCTCGGGATTGCAGCGCTTATTACCTGGATGATGCTCGGGAGTTCGATCTGATGACCGATTGGCCAATTCTTTCAACGGTCACCTTTCTGCCGCTGGTCGGGGTTGCCCTGCTGCTGCTGATGAATGGCGACACCCCATCCGGACGCCGGAACGTTCTCAATATTTCGCTGTTGACGACGGTTGCGACCTTTATTGTCTCTCTCTTCATCTGGATCGGCTTCGATAACGCCAATCCAGGCTTCCAGATGGTGGAAAATCATCCCTGGCTTGGTACAGGCATCGCTTATCACCTCGGCGTCGATGGCATTTCCATGCTGTTCGTGGTGTTGACGGCCTTCCTCATGCCGTTCTGCGTGCTCGCCAGCTGGACGTCGGTCCAGAAGCGGATCAAGGAATACATGATCGCCTTCCTCATCCTTGAAGTGATGATGATCGGCGTATTCGTGTCGCTCGATATCGTACTGTTCTACGTGTTCTTCGAAGCTGGCCTGATCCCGATGTTCATTATCATCGGTGTCTGGGGTGGCAAGGATCGCGTCTACGCCTCCTACAAGTTCTTCCTCTATACGCTGCTCGGCTCGGTGCTGATGATGCTGGCGATTATGGCAATGTACTGGGATGCCGGCACGACCGACATCGCAGCGCTTCTGGCTCATAAATTCCCGCCGCACTTGCAGACGGTGTTGTGGCTGGCGTTCTTCGCCTCGTTTGCGGTGAAGATGCCGATGTGGCCTGTCCATACTTGGCTTCCCGATGCCCACGTCCAGGCGCCGACCGCTGGTTCGGTCATTCTGGCGGGGATCATGCTGAAGCTCGGTGGTTATGGGTTCATCCGCTTTTCGCTGGCGATGTTCCCGCTTGCCTCCGACTATTTCGCACCGGCGGTCTTTGCGCTTTCCGTTATCGCCATCATCTACACCTCGCTTGTGGCGCTGATGCAGGAGGATATGAAGAAGCTGATTGCCTATTCCTCCATTGCCCATATGGGCTATGTGACGATGGGTATCTTTGCGGCCAATACTCAAGGCTTGCAGGGTGCGGTTTTCCAGATGATCAGCCACGGTTTCGTCTCAGGCGCGCTGTTTCTCTGCGTCGGCGTGATCTATGATCGCATGCATACTCGCGAAATCGTCGCCTATGGCGGTCTCGCCAACAATATGCCGAAATACGCGCTGGCCTTCATGATTTTCACCATGGCCAATGTTGGGCTGCCTGGTACTTCGGGCTTTATCGGCGAATTCCTGACGCTGATCGGTGCGTTCCGGGCCAATAGCTGGGTGGCATTGTTTGCTGCCACCGGCGTGATCCTGTCGGCTGCCTACGCGCTCTGGCTCTATCGCCGGGTCGTTTTCGGAGCGCTGGACAAGGAGAGCCTGAAAGCGCTTCTCGATCTGTCGTTCCGCGAAAAGGTCACGCTTTATCCGTTGATCGCGCTCACCATCCTGTTCGGTGTCTATCCGGCCCCGATCTTCGACGTGACGACGGCTTCGGTGGATGCGCTTTTGAATAACTACACCGCTGCTCTGCAGGCTGCGCAAAATGTTGCGCTCCTGGTGAACTGACGACAGGATCATTGGACATGAATGCTGAAACTCTCCTTGCAAGCCTGCATCTCGTCACGCCGGAGCTTCTGCTTGCGGTTGGCGCGCTGGTATTGCTGATGATCGGCGTGTTCACCAACAAGACCTCGTTGGTGACAGGCCTGGCGGTTGCGCTTCTCGCCGCCGCCTGTGCGTGGATCCTGTTGATGCCCGCCGACGGTGTCGCCTTCGGCGGTGCCTATATCTCCGACGGCTATGCCCGTTTCATGAAGGTCCTGGCCCTGATCGGTTCGATCACCACCATGGTGATGGCGTTCGGTCAGGCACGCGCCAACGATCTCGACAAATTCGAGTTTCCGGTCTTGCTGGTGCTGGCGACCCTCGGCATTCTGTTGATGATCTCGGCCAACAGCCTGATCTCTCTTTATATGTCGCTGGAACTCCAGTCTCTGGCGCTCTACGTCATCGCTGCCATGAACCGCGACAGCGCGCGGTCGTCGGAAGCTGGCCTGAAATATTTCGTGCTTGGTGCCCTGTCGTCGGGCATGTTGCTCTACGGCATGTCGCTGGTCTACGGCTTCACCGGCAATGTCGAGTTCGACAAGATCGCTGCCGTGTTGGCCGCTGGTCACACCAATCTCGGACTTATTTTCGGTCTGGTTTTCGTGCTTGCCGGTCTTGCGTTCAAGATTTCCGCCGTTCCGTTTCATATGTGGACGCCGGACGTTTATGAAGGCGCGCCGACCCCCGTCACGGCCTTTCTCGCCGCAGCCCCAAAGGTTGGCGCTATGGCTATCCTGGTGCGTATCGTCATCGACGCCTTCCAGCCGATTACCGCTGAATGGCAGCAGATCGTCGTGTTCATCGCGATCGCCTCCATGGTTCTGGGTTCGGTAGCCGCCATCGGCCAGCGCAATATCAAGCGCCTGATGGCCTATTCCTCCATTGGTCATATGGGTTACGCTCTGGTCGGCCTGGCCGCTGGCTCCAAGCAGGGCATCGAGGGCGTTCTGCTCTATATGCTGATCTACCTGATCATGAACCTCGGTACCTTTGCCTGCATCATGGCGATGCGGACCAAGGAGGGGGAAGCGCTTGAAACAGTGGATGATCTGGCTGGCCTGTCGCAGACCCGTCCGTTCATGGCGTTTGTTCTGACGGCACTGATGTTCTCGCTGGCTGGTATTCCGCCGCTCGCTGGCTTCTTCGGGAAGTATTTCGTCTTCCTGGCGGCTATCGAGGCACATCTGTATGCCCTGGCGATCATCGGTGTTCTGGCCTCGGTTATCGGCGCCTATTACTACCTGCGGCTCGTCAAGGTCATGTGGTTCGACGATGCCAAGATCGAGTTTGCCGCGACGTCTGGCACGTTGCGGGTGGTCTTTGGCCTGTCCGGTCTGTTCGTCATTGGCTATGTGTTGATCGGTGGACCGATCGGCAGTGCGGCGTCGGCAGCGGCAGCGACCCTGTTCCGTTGAGCGACTATTCCACCCATCGTCGGAAGGCGCTCGACGCCTTCCGACATATTGCGCTGGACGAGGTGGATTCCACCAACCAGCAATGCCTGATCAGGGCCCGTGACGGTGATCCGGGAGATCTCTGGATCACAGCCAACCGCCAGACAGGCGGGCGAGGGCGTCGTGGCAGGCCTTGGGCCTCGGAGCCCGGCAATCTCTACAGCTCTCTTTTATTGATCGATCCGGCGCCTTTGGCCGATTTGCCTTCACTTCCTCTGGCCGTGGCCGTGGCCGTGCATGATGCGATTGGCATCGTTTTGCCGTCGGGTGCACCGCCTTTGGAAATCAAATGGCCGAATGATGTGCTGATTGGTCGTGCCAAGACCTCCGGCATTTTGCTGGAAGCGGAGCGGACACCGGATGGCCGCAACGCCCTGGTCATCGGTATTGGCATCAATCTTCGTTTCAAACCCACTGAAACGCCGTATCCCACGGCCTCGCTCGCCGAGCACGGCGCTGCCGTTACGCCCGATGAGCTTTTCACGCATCTTTTCGCCGCCATGGCCGATGCACTGGCGCTCTGGGATCGGGGCCGTGGCGTCAAGGCCGTGATGCAGCGCTGGCGGCAGGTGGCTTGTGGGATCGATGAGAAAATCACCGTCAATCTCCCGGATCGGTCGATTTCCGGTGTGTTTTCAGGAATCGATGATAAAGGGATATTATTGCTCGACCGGGGCTCGCTAGGCATCACGCCAGTTGCGGCGGGAGATGTGTTTTTCGAGCCGAATGGGCCAAGGAAAGAATGACAAAGACAGACGAACTGGTATTTCTGCCGCTGGGCGGCGTAGGTGAAATCGGCATGAACCTGGCGCTTTACGGCTTTGGCCCGCCGAAGAACCGGGAATGGATCATGGTGGATTGCGGTGTGACCTTCCCTGGTCCCGATCTGCCTGGTGTGGATCTGGTGCTGCCGGACATCCGCTTCGTTCTCTCGCAGAAAAACAGGCTCAAGGCGATCTTCATCACCCACGCGCATGAAGATCATTATGGTGGGCTAAACGATATCTGGCCGGGCCTGAATGTGCCGGTCTATGCCTCGGGTTTTACCGCTGGCATGTTGGAAGCCAAGCGGAATTATGAGGGAACCCGGGCTGAAATTCCGGTAACGCCCTTCAAGCCAGGCGACAAGGTCCATGTCGGCCCCTTTGTTGTCGAGGCTTCGGACGTCAACCATTCCATTCCCGAGCCGATGTCGCTGATTATTCGCACACCGCTTGGCAATGTCATCCATACTGGAGACTGGAAGATTGACCATGCGCCGTCGCTTGGCCCGCTGACCGATGAGGCGCGGTTCCGCGCTCTTGGTGACGAGGGCGTTCTGGCGGTGATGTGCGATAGCACCAACGCGATGCGGGAGGGCGTTTCGCCCTCCGAGCAGGAAGTCTCGGAAGGATTGCGCAAGATCATCCAAACAGCAGAGGGGCGCGTGGCGATCACCACGTTTTCCTCCAATGTCGGACGTATCCGCTCGATTGCCAAGGCAGCCGAGGCAGCAGGCCGCGAAGTCCTGCTGTTGGGCAGCTCCCTGAAGCGGGTCGTCGGTGTGGCGCGCGATGTCGGGCTGATGGAAGGCGTGCAGCCCTTTATCGCCGAGGACGAATATGGGTACATTCCCCGCGATAAGGTCGTGGTGATCCTGACAGGTAGCCAAGGTGAGTCGCGCGCGGCGCTTGCCAAGCTATCGCGCGATGAAATGCGCAACGTGGCGCTGACCAAAGGCGACACAGTTGTTTTTTCGTCTCGCGCTATTCCCGGCAATGAAAAGCCAATCAACGATATCAAGAATGGCCTGATCGAGCAGGGCGTCACCATCGTTACCGATAGCGACGCGCTGGTGCATGTCTCCGGTCACCCACGCCGCAACGAACTTTTGCAGATGTACCAATGGACGCGCCCGCAAATTCTTGTCCCTGTTCATGGCGAGGCGGCCCATCTAACGGCGCAGCAGAAACTGGCTCTGGAGGCGGGGATTGCGCAGGTGCCGAAAGTCCGCAATGGCGACATCCTGCGGTTGGCGCCTGGTCCTGCCGAAGTCATCGGTGAAGCGCCGTATGGCAGAGTCTTCAAGGACGGCAAGCTGCTGGGCGATTTCGAGCAGATGGGCATTGGTGAGCGGCGTAAGCTGTCTTTTGCAGGCCATGTGTCTGTCAGCGTTCTCCTGGACGAACGCTTTGAGTTCCGCGACGATCCGGAAGTGGTTGCCCATGGCCTGCCAGCGGAAGATCTGGAAGGTGATGACATGGAGGACATTCTCTATGACGCCGTGCTGAGCGCCGTCGAGAGCATTCCGCGCACTCGGCGCAAGGATCTTGGCGCTTTGCGTGAAAGTATCCGTCGTGCTGTGCGCTCTACGGCCAACGAGTGCTGGGGCAAGAAGCCGGTCGTTACGGTTTTTGTGACCAAGGTCTGATTGCCGGGGTCACTGGCAAGGGATATTTCTGGAGCTGGAATACCTCAGCTATCAACAAGGCATAGAGCGCCAGTCATCTTGTGATGGTGGCGCTCTATGGGCGCAGATATGGGAGAAGCGTTTGCTGGGTCGGGTCAATCATATCGCCATCGCCGTGCCAGATCTTAGCTCTGCCGTTGAGACTTACGCTGACACGCTTGGCGCGACGGTTTCCGAAGCTCAAGCCTTGCCGGAGCATGGTGTGACGGTGGTTTTTGTCGAACTCCCAAATACCAAGGTCGAACTGCTGGCGCCGCTGGGCGATCATTCTCCGATCAAGGCCTTTCTCGAGAAATCGCCCAATGGTGGCATGCACCACATTTGCTACGAGGTGGATGATATTTACGCTGCGCGGGACCGCCTGATCTCCAAAGGTGCCCGCGTTTTGGGAGATGGTGAGCCGAAAATCGGCGCGCATGGCAAGCCGGTGGTTTTTCTGCATCCCAAGGATTTTAATGGGACATTGATCGAACTCGAGCAACTTTAGCTCATGCTGGATCCTTATGGCGGTTCGGTTTCAATGAATTTTCGGAATACGGGCAATGACCTTTATTTCAAAATCGAAGCCAGCTAGCCAGGTGACCCCAACGGCCGTCCAGTTCGGATAGGGTGCGCTGTGAAAGATCTCCTGCTTGACAGGCATTATGATTGGAAACTGCTGTTCGGGGTCCGTGTGAAACGTCGTTACATCGACGATATCCTCCAAGCCGCATCCCGCAGCACCCAAGACGGCCTTGAGATTTTCGAAAGCCAGTTGGACTTGACGCTTGAAATCAGGCTCAGGTGTTCCATCGTCAAGGCTGCCGACCTGACCTGAGACAAACAACAGGTCACCGGAGCGAATGGCGGCGGAATAACCGTGTTCTTCGTAAAGAGCATGTCGATTGGCAGGAAAGATTGCTTCGCGCTCAGTCATTTTTCTCTCTTTTCTGGGTTATCGGATGACGATGCGAGTGGGTCTGCGCGACGCTTCACAACGCAGCCGTTATTTCGTATACGGTTCGTATCCAAAGTAACCGTATACGAACCGTATGTCAAATTCACATGCATGCCGTATGTGAAATGAGGTCTTAATGGCAAAGTCCCGACGAGAAACCATGGAGGAAAACCGCATCAAATTGATTGCGGCAGGCCGAAAAGCCTTTGCTGAAAAGGGATATGCGGCGGCGTCCATGGACGAGTTGACCGCTGCTGCGGGGCTGACGCGCGGTGCGCTTTATCATAACTTTGGCGACAAGCGGGGTCTGCTGGCGGCGGTTGTCGACCAGATCGATTCGGAAATGGCCGCCCGTGCCCAGGAAATCGGTTCTCATGCTGCGACAGACTGGCATCGCCTGCTGGCTGAGGGCGTGGCTTATATCGAAATGGCAATGGAGCCGGAGGTGCAGCGTATCGTGTTGCTTGACGGCCCCGCAGTGTTGGGTGACCCCTCCAAATGGCCAAGCCAGAACACTTGTCTTCAGATAACCCGGCGGGCTTTGGAGAGCCTTATTGCTCAGGAGGTCCTAAAGCGGGTTGATGCGGAAGCCGCCGCACGGCTTCTGAGCGGGGCCGCCCTTGATGCGGCACTTTGGATTGCGGCCAGCGACGATCCGGAAAATGTCTTGCCAAAGGCGGTCGAGGCTTTCTGCGCCATGGCTGAAGGCCTGCTTTGCAATCCGCGTTGATTGGCTTTCCAAAGCTGCCGGATTGTAGAATTACGGTGTGAAAGGTGCTGCCGATAACCTCGGGTTTTCCCCAGAACCGGTTTCCACTTTTCGGTCCGATGCTGTAGATTGCGCTCTTGTGACTGCGTTCGGGTGCATTTCGGGGAGGAAGAGTGATGTCGTGGGTTACCGGTGGAGCGATCTATTTCATTCTCTGGTGGGTTACGCTGTTTGCCGTCCTGCCCTTTGGAGTGCGGACTCAGGACGAAGAAAGCGCCATCGTTCCAGGCACCGTGGCCAGCGCCCCAGCAGGCTTCCGCTTCTGGCGGGTGATGGGTACCACGACGATTGTCGCTGCCGTCATCTTTTTTGGCTGGAATTTCGTGTCCGGCTATTTCGGCTTCAGCTTTGCTGACCTGCCGCACGTCATGCCTGATATTCGCTGAGGGCCTGATATTCTCGGAGCGCTGGGTTTGTCCCGTAAGCGGACAGCACCCGTATGGGCAAAAAAAAACAAGGCCCGAAGACCTTGTTATTGAAATGTCGCGTGACCTTTCACCAATTAAGGGGCTGCGAATGACCGCGCCTAAGATCTGATCCTCCCAAGACTTTAACCGCGAAATCGGCAGAAATTTAAGCTTTCTGCCTGTTTTGTGAGCGTAAACTAGCTCAACAAGGCAGACTTGTCATCAACTTTTTGCATTTTTGTTACAGCTTTCTAAAAAAAGAAATTGAGCTGGAAATTTTTGCTGATTTGTCAATATTTTGACATGGTTGAGCCGCGAGCGAATGCTCAGGCGTTAAGTGATTTGCCCCGGTTTTGGATCTGAATCTCAGTATTTTTGCCAGGTGTTCAGTCATGAGCCAGCCAAAACAAGCCGATCGTTAAGATGTCTCTGCATGAGGCAGATTGGGCCGCAGGGCCTTGTTATCCTTCGCCGCCGTGCACAAAAGGACGGGGCGGGTTTTCTTCCGTGTGCGAAACGGTTAGAAGGCTTCAAGAAAAACCAGATATACGGCTGATTCCGCACGAAATGCGGCTCGCCTCACCAATGGAAGTCGGTATGCGTCTCTCCCGTTATTTTTTGCCTATCCTGAAGGAAAATCCCAAGGAAGCGGAAATCGTTTCTCATCGGCTGATGCTGCGCACCGGCATGATCCGGCAGCAGTCACAAGGTATCTATTCCTGGCTGCCGCTGGGCAAGCGCGTGCTGGACAAGGTCAATGCGATCATTCGTCAGGAGCAGAACCGGGCAGGGGCAGTGGAATTGCTGATGCCGACGCTGCAATCGGCGGAGCTTTGGCAGGAAAGCGGTCGTTACGACGACTATGGCAAGGAAATGCTGCGGATCAAGGATCGGCAGGACCGGCCCATGCTGTACGGTCCCACCAATGAAGAAATGATCACGGACATCTTCCGGTCCTATGTAAAGTCCTACAAGAGCCTGCCGCTGAACCTCTATCACATACAATTGAAATTCCGTGATGAGATCAGGCCGCGCTTCGGCACGATGCGGTCGCGCGAGTTTTTGATGAAAGACGCTTATTCCTTCGATTTGACGAAGGAAAGCGCCATTCACTCCTATAACAAGATGTTTGCCGCCTATCTTCGGACGTTTGACCGGCTTGGTCTGCGCGCCATTCCAATGCGCGCCGATACCGGCCCGATTGGTGGCAATCACAGCCATGAATTCATCATTCTCGCCGATACCGGTGAATCGGAAGTCTTTTGTCACAAGAGCTTCCTGGATCGCGCCATTCCGTCTGCCGATACCGATTTTGACGATGTTGCTGGCCTTCAGGCGATTTTTGACGACTGGACGTCGCACTATGCCGCTACCTCTGAAATGCATGATGAGGCGGCTTACGGTGCCATGCCGGATGACGCGAAGATTTCCGCTCGTGGTATCGAGGTCGGTCATATCTTCTATTTCGGCACCAAATATTCCGAACCGATGGGCGCCAAGGTGCAGGGACCTGATGGTAAGGAACATCTTGTTCACATGGGATCCTATGGTATTGGGCCGACCCGCCTTGTTCCGGCCATTATCGAAGCTTCCCATGATGAAAATGGCATTATCTGGCCGGCTTCCGTCGCGCCTTTCGATGCCATCATCATCAACATGAAGGCTGGGGATGCCGGTTGCGATGGCGCTTGCGACACCGTGTACGGGGCGCTGACCAAGGCCGGCAAGGATGTTCTTCTCGACGATACCGATGATCGCGCCGGTGCGAAATTCGCACTCGCCGATTTGATCGGCGTTCCCTATCAGGTGATCGTCGGTCCGAGGTCGGTCGCCAATGGCGAAGTCGAGCTGAAGAACCGTAAAACCGGCGAGCGTGAAACCATGACCATCGAGGCCGCCATCAACCGTCTTGCCGGTTGAGCGACGCCAGGAGGCAAGATTGAGCAGTGAAACCGGAAGCTCTGCGGCAGGCGATACCGCAGTGCCGTCATCCGCAAAGCCGTTTTCCGCATTTGAGCGCATGGTGGCCTGGCGCTACCTGCGCGCTCGGCGCAAAGAGGCGGTGATTTCGGTCATTGCCGGCTTTTCCTTTGTCGGCATCATGCTGGGGGTTGCGACCCTGATCATCGTCATGGCTGTCATGAACGGTTTTCGGACCGAGTTGATTTCTCGTATCCTCGGCATAAACGGGCATATGATCGTTCAGCCGGTCGACAGTCCCTTTACCGACTTTGCCGATCTTGCCAAGAAATTCTCCGCAGTGCCCGGTGTCACCATGGCGCTGCCGCTGGTCGAGGGCCAGACGCTGGCCTCTGGCAAGGGTGGGGCTGGGACGGGTGCGTTGGTGCGCGGCATCCGCCCCGACGACCTGTTGAAGCTCAAGGAAGTGGCTGCGAATATCAAGACCGGCGACATGGTGGGCTTCACATCCGGCCAGGGCGTGCTGATCGGTTCGCGCATGGCCAACGATCTCGGTTTGCAGGCGGGCGATTCCATTACTCTAGTCTCGCCAGAGGGGGACGTGACTCCGATGGGAGTCAACCCGCGGGTCAAATCCTACAAGATTTCCGGTACGTTCGAGATCGGCATGTCGGAATATGATTCCTCGATCATTTACATGCCGCTTGAAGAATCGCAGCTCTATTTCAACGCGGAAGGCGTGGTGCAATCCATCGAATTGTTCGTCACCAATCCTGACGACATCGATGAACTGCGCCCCAAAGTCGAGGCGGCAGCGGGCCGGCAGGTATTCATCAGCGATTGGCGTCAGCGTAACCAGACCTTCTTCTCCGCCTTGCAGGTGGAGCGCAATGTGATGTTCATGATCCTGACATTGATCGTTATTGTCGCGGCGCTGAACATCATTTCCGGCCTGATCATGCTGGTGAAGGACAAGAGCAGCGATATCGCCATTCTGAAGACCATGGGCGCCAGTTCAAGTTCGATCCTTCGGATCTTCTTCATGACGGGTGCGGCCATCGGCATCGCCGGCACGTTCGCTGGCGTTGGACTGGGCGTGCTGGTCTGTCTGAACATCGAATCGATCCGGAATTTCTTCTCCTGGGTCTCCGGTACGGTGTTGTTTGATCCGCAACTCTACTTCCTCAGCAAATTGCCGGCGGATATGAGCTTTGGTGAAACGGTTTCGGTGATTATCATGTCGCTCACCCTATCCTTTATCGCCACCATCTTTCCGGCATGGCGGGCGGCCCGGCTCGACCCCGTGCAAGCCCTGCGTTACGAATAAGGAACAGCGGATCCATGGCGAACAACCCTGTTCTTGAAATTTCGGAGGTTTCGCGCACCTATGGGGAAGGCGAAACCAAGCTTTCCATTCTGAAAGGCGCCGGCCTAAAATTATACGAAGGCGAAACCGTCGCTCTCGTTGCTCCGTCGGGCACGGGCAAGTCCACCCTGCTGCATATTGCCGGGCTGCTGGAACATCCGACGGATGGCGACGTGCTGATTGGCGGCACCCGTTGCAATGAGTTGTCCGAGGAAGGCCGCACGGCCATGCGCCGCACCAGCATTGGCTTCGTCTATCAGTTCCATCACCTGTTGCCGGAGTTTTCGGCGCTTGAAAACATCATGATGCCGCAGATGATTGCGGGCTTGAGCATTCCGGAAGCCAGCAAGCGTGCCAAGGCTTTGCTTGATTACATGCGCATCGGCCATCGCGGTGATCACCGTCCCGCCGAACTTTCTGGCGGCGAACAGCAGCGCGTGGCCATTGCCCGTGCGGTTGCCAATGCGCCGCTGTTGCTGTTGGCGGACGAGCCGACCGGCAATCTCGATCCGGAAACTGCAGCTTATGTGTTTTCCGCGTTGGAAGCGCTGGTGCGCCAGTCCGGTCTTGCGGCGTTGATTGCGACCCATAATCACGAACTGGCCCGGCGGATGGACCGCTGCGTCACTCTCCAGGACGGCAGAATCGTCGATTTCGATTTGTAATCGCCCACGGGTCTGAAAAGAACCTTTCCATCAGCGATATCAAAACCCGTCGATCATCTGATCGGCGGGTTTTTCGTATGGCGCTTAGTGTTTGTCAGAGAAAAATGGAAACCGGTTTTGGTAGACAAACTCCGGGAAAAAATATCTGTTGACGAACAAACAAAAGGAGAACAAAATGGATACATAACAAGACAGGAGTGAGCTATGAGTGACATTCTGCATGACATCGCCGCATTCGCATCGCTGGCTGTTTTTATCGCCAGCTTGTCTGTTCTGGCGATGGCTTTTTGAAATGCCAGGCATCGTCTTGGCGCGACCTGATCTAGATGGGTCTGCCAAAGGCGCCTGACGCTTTAAGGGGATAGGTCGCGGTTAGGCTTTATGTCTTCTGGACATGGCGGGCCAAACCTAGGACAATAACCTCCATACAGCGCTGTGCGTTTTGTTAAATGCACATTGGACGCGGTAACACTTTACATCTGCTGCATTCCTTTTTTCGTGGGCTGATTTCAGTTTGACGAGGAAGTTTTATGGTGGCGATCTTCAGTGCACAGCGGCGACAAGCAAGCAGGATGGATGCAATGAGTGATATGGGCGCAAGCGGACAAGCTGTAGTGAATGCGGGTCCAGGTTTCGTCCATTTAAGAGTGCATTCGGCCTATTCGCTGCTGGAAGGTGCGCTGCCGCTGAAGAAGATCCTGAGCAAGGTTGCCTCTGACCAGCAACCGGCCATTGCCATTACCGATACCAATAACCTGTTCATAGCGCTCGAGTTTTCCCAGAAGGCGCTCAGCGATGGCTTGCAGCCGATCATTGGCTGTCAATTGTCCATCGATATGGAAGACGCCAATGAGGAAAAGCGGGGCAATAGCTCTCTTGCCAAATATCCGGCCATTGTGCTTCTCGCCGCCGATCCGGCGGGTTATGAGCGGCTGGTAGACTTGGTCAGCCGTGCCTATCTCCAGGGCGATAATACGCAGTCTGTGCATATCACCGCCTCCTGGTTAGAAGAGATCGGTACGGATGGCCTGATCGCCCTGACGGGTGCAACAGGCGGTCCGGTCGATCTGCCGGTGAAGGACGGTCATCACGCCCAGGCGCTGTCGCGGCTTCAGACGCTCAAATCCCTGTTCGGGGATCGGCTTTATATCGAATTGCAGCGCCACCAAGGTTATGACCGTGTGCATGAAAGCCGGATGATCGCGCTCGCTTATGATCATGATATTCCATTGGTTGCCACCAATGAGGCCTTCTTTCCGAGCCGTGACGATTATGATGCCCATGACGCGCTGATGGCCGTTGCCCATAATGCCATCGTGTCCGACGACCGGCGGTTTCGTCTGACCCCGGATCACTATCTGAAAAGCCGCAAGGAAATGCAGACCTTGTTTAGGGATCTGCCGGAAGCGCTTGAAAACACGGTGGAGATAGCCAGCCGCTGTTCTTTCGTTCTCGACACCCGCAACCCTATACTGCCGCGCTTTACCGGCGGTAGCGACGATCCTGAAGAGGCTGAGCGCGCCGAGGCTGGGGAATTGCGCCGCCAGGCCATCGAGGGATTGGATGACCGGCTGGCAAAGCTTGGCATGGCACCAGGCTATGATGAGAAGGAATATCGGGACCGGCTGGATTTCGAGCTCGGCGTCATCGAGCGGATGAAATTTCCCGGCTACTTCCTGATCGTTGCCGACTTCATCAAATGGGCCAAGAGCCAGGACATTCCCGTTGGCCCTGGCCGTGGTTCGGGTGCGGGTTCGCTGGTCGCCTATGCCTTGACCATTACCGATGTCGATCCGCTGCGGTTCTCCTTGCTGTTCGAACGCTTTCTCAATCCTGAGCGCGTCTCGATGCCCGACTTCGACATCGACTTCTGCCAGGATCGCCGTGAAGAGGTGATCCGTTATGTGCAGCGCAAATATGGGCGCGAGCAAGTGGCGCAGATCATCACCTTCGGGTCGCTCCAGGCCCGTGCAGCCTTGCGCGACGTTGGCCGCGTGCTGGAAATGCCCTATGGGCAGGTCGACAGGATCTGTAAGCTGGTGCCGAACAATCCGGCCAATCCGACCCCCTTGTCCAAGGCCATCGAAGAAGAGCCAAAGTTTCAGGAGGAGGCGGAGAAGGAGCCTGTCGTTGCCCGTCTTCTGGATATCGCCCAGAAGATCGAGGGGCTTTATCGCCACGCCTCGACCCATGCCGCCGGTATCGTTATCGGTGACCGACCGCTGTCCAAGCTGGTACCGATGTATCGCGATCCGCGCTCGGATATGCCGGTCACCCAGTTTAACATGAAGTGGGTGGAGCAGGCCGGGCTGGTCAAGTTCGACTTTCTCGGATTGAAGACGCTGACAGTGCTGAAAACCGCCGTGGATTTCTGCCGGTTGCGCGATATCGAGATTGACCTGGCGACAATTCCGCTGGACGACGAAAAAACCTATCAAATGCTGTCACGCGGTGAGACCGTCGGTGTGTTCCAGGTGGAAAGTGCCGGCATGCGCAAGGCACTGATCGGTATGCGACCCGACTGTATCGAGGATATTATCGCGCTGGTGGCGCTCTATCGTCCGGGGCCGATGGAGAATATTCCGGTCTACAATGCCCGTAAGCATGGTGAGGAGGAGATCGAATCGATCCATCCGACCATCGATTACCTTCTGAAGGAAACCCAGGGGGTTATCGTCTATCAGGAGCAGGTCATGCAGGTGGCCCAGGTTCTGTCGGGCTATTCGCTCGGTGAAGCGGATCTTCTGCGCCGTGCCATGGGTAAGAAGATCAAGGAGGAAATGGACAAGCAGCGCGCCCGTTTCGTCGATGGTGCGGTGAAGAATGGTGTCTCAAAGCCCCAGGCCGACAACATTTTCGACCTGCTGGCGAAATTTGCCAATTACGGCTTCAACAAATCCCACGCCGCAGCCTACGCTATTGTCTCCTACCAGACCGCCTATATGAAGGCCCATTATCCGGTGGAGTTTCTGGCAGCGTCGATGACACTCGATATGGCCAATACCGAAAAACTGGTGGATTTCCGCCAGGATGCCGGGCGTCTCGGTATTGAGGTCGTGCCACCGTCGGTTCAGACTTCTTTCCGGCACTTCCAGACGGGGCCGAACAGGATTTACTATTCGCTGGCTGCCTTGAAGGGCGTCGGCGATGCAGCCGTCGAGCATATCGTAACGGTCCGCGGCGATACGCCCTTTGCCGATCTCGAGGATTTTTGTCTACGGATCGACCCGAAGCAGATCAATCGCCGGGTATTTGAAAGCCTGATTTTTGCCGGTGCCTTCGATTGTTTTGGCCGCGACCGTCCTGAATTGCTGGCTGGCATGGACCGGATTATCGGCTATGCGCAACGCGCCCAGGAAAATGCCGTCAGCGGCCAGTCGGACATGTTCGGCTCTGGCGGCGCCACAGGGCCGGAGCGGATTTCCTTTCCGACCTATACACCCTGGCTGCCATCCGAAAAGTTGATGCGGGAGTTTCAGGTTCTGGGCTTTTATCTCTCGGCCCATCCGCTCGACACCTATAAACCGCTGCTGGAAAAGATGCGCGTGCAGAATTTCGTCGATTTTTCCGGCGCGGTGCGTCAAGGCGCGACGGCGGGTCGGCTGGCCGGGACGGTGATTTCAAAGCAGGAGCGCAAGACGCGAACCGGAAACAAAATGGGCATCGTGACCTTTTCGGATGCCACTGGCCAGTTCGAGGCTGTGCTGTTTTCGGAAGGCTTGAACCAGTATCGCGACCTGCTCGAATCGGGCAAGTCACTGGTGATCACGGTTGCCGCAGAAGAACGGCCGGAAGGCATTGGTCTTCGTATCCAGACGGCGCAGTCTTTGGAAGAAAAATCCTTGCAGATGCAAAAGACGTTGCGTGTCTATCTGCGCGATTCCAGTCCCTTGCGGGCGCTCGCCGCCCATCTCAATACCAAGGGTGATGGACTGGTCTCGTTCGTGGTGATCAAGGAGGATGGACGCCGCGAAATTGAAGTCGAACTCAATCAACGGTTCCGTATCACCCCGGAAATCGCCGCGGCCATGCGGTCCGCGCCGGGTGTGGTGGATGTTGAATTGGTATAGGCACTCTTTGTGGCGTCGCTGTCGCAAAACTGCTGCACGGGCGCAGGCCACATGGATTATTTCGGTATTGCCGTTATCCCGGCAGGTTGGTGATGAAGTCCGTGCCGTCAACCGTATCCGGGCTTAGTCCGTGGTCGGTAATCGTCATCACGGTTCCTGTCGTCATGGTCATTTCAATACGCTCGCGGATGTCGGCGGGGACGTGAATCCGATTGAAAACCGTATCCAACCCATTGGGGACGTTTGGCTGCATCTTGCCAATGGTGACAATCGACGAATTTGAGACCGTGGAAGTTTGCTCAAGGCTGGTCACCTGCCAATGAGCCTTCCCACCGGCACTCTCCAGGTTCGCTGCGAAAAAATGGGTGCCGAGTGGTTTTTCCGGCTGGTCGATGACAATAGGCGCATCGAAGACCGGCTTGAATGCCTGGCGTGCATAGATTTGGCCAACGGGTGGTATCGGCTTGCCAGCAGTTTTATAGAGAGCGCTCAGGAACGTCGGCGTAATCAGCGGACCCTTCAGGGGCAGACCTTTCCACCGTTTGAAGCCCTGGATGGCCGTGCGGGTCAGGGGGCCGGCATGACCGTCATGGCCGCCCGTCTCAAACCCCATGTCCTGCAACAGAAGTTGGGCGTCATGGATGGTTTCGGTTTCACCCCGAAACGTGATCAACAGGCTCAAAGGTGGTTGTCCGGCAATTACGGACGGGGGTTTGGGGCGGGGCAGATCGGCCATCGCCACTTCCACCGGTTCTGTACCGCTGGTGCCGTCCGTACCGCGCAGGCGGGCGTCGGACAGGATTTGCGGGCCTTGCTGTTGTTGCGTCGGGGTGAACAGGAACGGGTGTTCAATGGGAGCCGGTGCGACCGGAGCATCGCTGATCAGCACATGCGCACCCAGCCGGGTCATGCCGTAGAGCTCACGCGCAAATTGGCCGGGCAGGCGCACGCAGCCATGCGAGGCTGGCCGGTTTGGTACGCTGTTCGATTCATGCAAGGCAACGCCAGACCAAGTGATTCGTTGCATCCAGGGCATGGGCGCATTCGAATAAAGGTTGGATTCGTGATATTTCGTCTTTTGGATGATCGAGAAGATTCCAGACGGCGTCGTATGACCTTCCTTACCAGTAGAAACCTTCGAAGAGGCGATGATCCGGTCTCCATCATAGACCGTGAGAGATTGCGTCTGTTTCGACACGATGATTTGCAATGCGCTGCCGTCTCTGGCGGAGGCCTGCGACAGGCCTGCGCTCAACGCGAGCAGGGAAGCGGACAGGAACATCGAACGAAACATGGTGCGGACCGTCATGGTGCCCTCATCTGTAAACCGGGAAAACTGGGCCTTCAAAAGGTCGCCTGATCATGTGAGCAACGATGTGCCGAGAAATCAGTTGTTAAACGCCTATACCGCCGTGCGTTTTATAAAATGCACAAAGGATGCAGCCGCGTGCAGGCTGAATCCTAAAATAAACGTCGATCTTTAACGATTGCTTACCCGGCATGGCCGCTCACACAAAGTTGACGGGCAATGCTTTGACAACGGCGCTTTGATAGTGGCTATTTTTTATTGCTGTCGAAGGTGAAGCCGGTTTCGACCATGCCCTTGCCGAATTTCATCCGCAATTGGTCCATGGCGGCTTCCGCCTTGGCGCGGCGGGCGGCATCCGGATCGACCAGATCCGGGGGGTCGGCCAGGCTTGGGTCGGCAAAATCGCTGATGCCGATACCGATTAGCCGAAATTTCGTGCCATCGGCTTCCTTTTCCAGCATTTGCAGGCCCGTGCGAAAGATCCGGTCGGCAAGTTGAGTGGGATCGTCCAAGCGCCGGTTGCGGGTGCGTAATTTGAAATCGGCGCTCTTCAGCTTCAAGATAACGGTGTGTCCAGCCAGTTCCTGCTTTTTCAAGCGCCAGGCGACTTTCTCCGAGAGCTTGCGCAGATGGGGGACAAGGTCTTCCCGGCGGGAAATATCGTCAAAGAACGTGGTTTCGGCGGAGACGCTTTTGGCCGGGTCATTGGTATGGACGTCCCGGTCGTCTATGCCTTTCGATAGCCGTGCCAGTCGTTGGCCCATGCTGCCATAGCGGCGGATCAGGTCGCTTTCCTCCATGGTTTGCAATTGTCCGATGGTGCGGATGCCGTCTTTTTCCAAGGTGCTGGCGAAGGCCTTGCCGACGCCCCAGATCGTGGTGACAGGGCGGGGCGCCAGAAAGTCCAGCGCTTCGGCCTCGCCGACGACCGAAAATCCCCGCGGTTTTTGCAGGTCGGACGCCACTTTCGCCAGAAATTTACAATAGGATAGACCAACAGAAACGGTGATGCCGATCTCGCTTTCAATACGCCGGGCAAGCCGTGCCAGCACAAGCGCGGGTGGCGCGTGATGCAGGGCCTCAGTCCCTTTCAATTCCAGAAAGGCCTCATCAATGGACAGGGGTTGCACCAGAGGGGTCAACTCCTCCATCATTGCCCGGACCTGCCGACCGACGCGGGAATATTTTTCCATATTCGGTGGAATGACTACGGCGTCAGGGCAAGCTTCCAACGCCTTGAACATCGGCATGGCCGAGCGCACACCATGGATGCGGGCCACGTAACAGGCGGTGGAAACCACACCGCGCTTACCACCGCCAATGATCAATGGCTTGTCGATCAGGTCTGGATTGTCGCGCTTTTCAACAGAGGCATAAAAGGCGTCGCAATCGATATGGGCCAATGTCAGCTTAAACAGTTCCGGGTGATAGACGAGGCGAGGGCTGCCGCAAGCCGTGCATCTCCGCTTGCCTTCCGCCTGTAGGGAAAGGCAATCACGACAAAAGCCGGAATGGAGGGGCGGCGCAGCAGACATGGGCGAGAACATATGTTGAACATCGCCACCATAAGCCGGGTTTTCAGTGCCTGCAAGGGGAACCCTTGCTAATCTCCATGGCCTGAAAAAGTAAAAGACGGAAGCGGATCAGACCCGCGCCTGGAAATGGCGGAGAACTCGCTCGCTGGCATCGTGCCAATCGTCGGCACGCAATACATGGGGGCCGGGCGGCGGCGCGTGGCGATGAATTTCAGACTGAGGCCCGATCTGCACCAGTAGACAGTCCGGTGCATGCTCTCCCACGGAATGGAGATTATGGGCCATGTCATCCATGAAGGCGAAGGGCAGGGGCCTGTCACCATGCAGGGCTTTCACAACTGGTCCCTTTGGGCTTTCCGTGGCCAGGAGGGGGAAATCCAGCCCCAGCCGGTCCAGCAGACGGCGCCGCTGGGCGGTAAAGGCGGGGGGCATGGCGGTCAGAAACACAATATCGGCAATCTTGCCGATCCGTTGCAGCACGGCCACGGCATCGCCAAACGGCGTCTGCCATTCTTCCTGCTTTTCGAAAAACGTCAGCAGGAGATCCGTGACAATCTGATCTTCCAGCGCAAGCTGATCCTTGGCTGACACGATATTGCCATGCAGTCGAAAGGATTTCGGCAAGAGACGATGGCCCAGGCTGTCGAGATAGGCCTCGAAGGGTACCAGGAATTCCAGCACGACGTCGTCGACGTCACTGATCAGCAATGGCCGGTCCGCCAATTGAACGTGGTTGAAGTCGACAATCTCGCCCATCAGATTTCACCGGAATCAAGTGCAGGCCGAACATAGACGTGATAGGCTGCAATCACATCTTCCGGGCGGGTCTGGGTGGCGGAGCAGAATTCCAGCAAGGTCGGTTCATGCTGCATGAGAAACTCCAGAAGTCCGGCCAGAAATTCCGGGTCATTGACGGCCAGGCGCAATTGCTGAGGCTCCAGGCCGGTCAGGGACAGAAACCGTCCCAGCATGTCCGGCTCACTCGCTAGCCAACCCAGTACGGCAATCGCCGTTTGTTCGGCGTGCTCTGCTGAAACCGTCTTGATCGTCACTTTGTCTCGCACAGTCTATGCCCATTTCAGTTTGTTTCGTCCGGCAGTTCGTTCTATCCGGCCAACTCGCTTAAACCGGTTGTTATTTTCGGTTTATCACGGTTAAATTGTCTTGACTGACTTGTGTCGCAATGTGCCGGGGAATTACCTATTTCTCAACCAAATCGCGCTAAATTCTATTTCACAAAAGAATGAATCTTTATGTCTGTTACGCCTGTCATCCACCATGGAGGGCGGGAAAGCAAGGATTGAAAATGCCGAAAAAGGTGATGATCGTTGAAGATAACGAGCTGAACATGAAACTGTTTCGTGATCTGATCGAAGCGTCGGGCTATGCGACCATCCAGACCCGTAACGGCATGGAAGCGCTGGAATTGGCCCGCAAACATCATCCCGATCTGATCCTGATGGACATACAGCTACCGGAAGTTTCCGGCCTGGAAGTGACCAAATGGCTGAAGCAGGATAGCGAGCTGCACGTTATTCCCGTGATCGCGGTGACTGCCTTTGCCATGAAGGGCGATGAGGAACGTATTCGCCAGGGTGGGTGCGAGGCCTATGTGTCGAAGCCGATTTCCGTGCCAAAATTCCTGGAAACGATCAAGACCTATCTGGGCGACGCCTGAGGCGCAGGCAGCGCGGGGTTCTCAAACCCATAGGCGATCGCCGTGAGATCTGGTCAAATGCCTGATGGACCGCGGCGCTCTGGAAGTTATGAATTCTATCTGAAGTGCCAGTCTGTCGGGGTGGCGCAATGTTCATGCAGAGCCGGTCGCGCGAGTGCGCCAGGCATGCTTCAAGGGGTGATGGCTGATGACAGCCCGTATTCTGGTTGTTGATGATGTTCCTGCCAATGTGAAGCTGTTGGAAGCGCGGCTGCTGGCGGAATATTTCGAGGTATTGACGGCGGAAGACGGGTTGAAGGCGCTGGATATCTGCGACCGCACCCAGGTGGACGTCGTCCTTCTTGATGTCATGATGCCAGGCATTGACGGCTTTGAAGTGTGCGAGCGGCTGAAATCCAGCCCGCGCACGGCCCATATTCCCGTGGTGATGGTCACGGCACTGGACCAGCCTTCGGACCGGGTGAGGGGATTGAAGGCTGGCGCTGACGATTTTCTGACCAAGCCGGTCAACGATCTGCAACTGATCTCCCGGGTTAAAAGTCTGGTGCGTCTGAAAACCCTTTCCGATGAATTGCGCATCCGCGCCGAGACGGCGCAGAAAATGGGCATAGACAGCAACATTCATCTCGGCGACGGTCGTATGGACGAGGTCGGCCAGGTTCTGCTGGTCGATAGCCGCGCCAGTTCGCAGGAGCGCATCATCAAGGCGTTGAAGCCTGTGGCCGATGTTGTTGCGATGTCCGACGCCCAGGCCGCGCTGTTTGAGGCGGCGGAAAGCAATTTCGACCTGGTTATCGTCAATGGCACGCTGGAGGATTACGATCCGCTGCGCCTGTGTTCGCAGCTGCGGTCGCTGGACCGCACCCGCTTCATTCCGATTTTGCTGATTGCCGACCAAGGCGAGGAATACTTGATCGTGCGGGCGTTGGATCTGGGCGTCAACGATTACATTGTCCGGCCGGTCGACACCAATGAGCTTCTGGCGCGCACGCTGACCCAGCTACGCCGCAAACGGTATAATGACAGGCTGCGCAGCAGCGTGCAGCAAACCATTGAACTGGCGGTGACCGACGATCTTACCGGACTTCACAATCGGCGCTATCTCGATACCCACATCAAAGTGTTGTTCGAGCGCTCCAGTCTGCGCAAGCAGCCGCTTTCGGTGTGTCTGGTGGATATCGATCGGTTCAAGCTGGTCAATGACACCTATGGCCATGAGGCGGGCGATGACGTTCTGCGGGAGTTTGCTGCTCGTATTCGCGCTACGGTGCGCGGAGCCGATCTTGCCTGCCGCTATGGCGGTGAGGAATTCGTGGTCGTGATGCCGGATACGTCGCAAGAGATGGCCGGTACGGTGGCCGAGCGCCTGCGCGAGATGGTAGAGAAAAAGCCATTTCGGTTGCAATCTGGCGGCGAACTGAATGTTACGGCATCGCTTGGCATCGCTACGGCGGGAGATGAGGTCGCAAGTCCGGAACAATTGTTAAGACAGGCTGACCGCGCGCTCTATCAGGCCAAAACCGAGGGCCGTAACAGGGTCGTGTCGGCGGCGGCTTAAAGTAATTTCAGCACAGGTGTACCTTTGTGTTTGGGGTCACGTGGAGCCCGCTCTCCCGCATCATCAAAAATTCATCTGCCGTGATTTTCCGTTACATCCATGCGCGTGTTCAAGGATCCGGTTTGGCAAAAATTTGCTCCTGACATGGAAAGCCATGTTTGCCCGGACTTTTCCGAGAGCTTGTAGATGTGCTCGATACATGTCTATTTTTTTTTAAAAAAATAAAAAATATACCATAAATAAATAAGGGTATAGTTTTATTTTTGTACTCTGTTTTGGATAGAAATGGAGGTGTAATAGAAAGTTATGTTTTTCGAATTGTTGATAACGACGATTTTTCGTCGATATCGAGAGTTTTTTAGAGAAAATACTTGCCTCTCTGGAGTGTTAATTCTATTTGTTTTTACGAAGCGGAAATGAGCAGAATTTAACCATGCCGACATCGAAAAGATGCAACGGTTAAGAAAATGTTGATTTTTTATTTCATATGCGCATAGTTGGGACAACTACGATGCATCCATAGCAAGCTGTGCTTTAACGTATGCTGTGGTTCTTAATAAATGCCGTTTTTATAAGCTGCTTAGAGATATCCATCGATCCCTGTGGATCTGAGAAATTAAGCAGTAAAAACTGACGAATAACAGGTTTAACCAATACCCCATGGTGCTCAGGTCCGCCGCATCTCCTGGGTCGTGGGGTTGGTCGGCAGGTGTGCGATTATCAAGCGGTTCCTCGTGCCGTTATTGCATGCCCGCCGACCCCCATTCCAACGCCGCTTCCCAACGCCGCTTCCTTGTCCGGAGGCGGCGTTTTGCGTTTCGCGGTCGAGATGGTTTCCGATGCATTCTAACCTGCGCCCCTCTCTATGCGTGGGGTCACTGTCCTCGCGCCGACAGCGTCCTTACGCCTATTGCCCCAGGCAGGATCGGGCTCGGCTTTTAAAGTCGGTCTGCGTGGCGTGCTGGCCCATCCTCAAAACGGCATAAAAAAAGCGCGCCGGATGGAGCGCGCCTTTCAATCTTCTTACGAAGAACCAGGATCACTTGATCTTGGTTTCCTTAAACTCGACATGCTTGCGAGCGATCGGGTCGTATTTGGTCTTCGTCATCTTGTCCGTCATCGTACGGCTGTTCTTGGTGGTGACGTAGAAGAAACCCGTATCGGCTGTCGACAGCAGCTTGATCTTGATGGTTGTAGCCTTGGCCATGGTCGTCCTGCCTTACATGAATAACACAAAGCCGTGACGACCTTCAGGGCCCACGGCAAATCTGGGCGGAAACTACAAATCGCCACCGAAAAGTCAACCCCGCACACCCTTGAAAAACAATCGTGCGACGGAAAGAACCACATATAACGCAAAGAAGCCGGCAATCGACCAGGCAAAACCGGCATTTCCGCCCATGTCAATCGCTGCACCCACCACTTGTGGTCCGGCCACCGTGCCAACGGCGTAGCAGAAAACGAAGGCGGCATTGGCGGCGGCAAGGTCTGAGCCTGTGAGTCGGGAGCCGAGATGACTGAGGCCGATTGTGTAGAGGCCCGACACGCAGCCGCCCCAGAATAGCAGGATGACGGCCATCGCCATCCAGCTATGGGAGATCAGCGGCAGCAGCAGCGATCCGATCAGACCGACCGTCGCCAGGGCGCCGAGCAGCAAGCGGCGATCCCTAAGCTTGTCGGAGAGCATGCCAAGCGGGATCTGGAACACCATATTGCCAACCCCCATCACAGTGAGCAGCAGGGCTGACTGGGCCTCTGTGAAGCCGATACGGGTGGCATAGACGGGCATCAGTGACAGTCCACCGACTTCCACCGCGCCGAACACGAAGACGGCGGCTGTGGCGGTTGGCACCAGGAAGATATAGCGGAAGAAATGCATCTCTGGCTTTTCATCCAGCGCCGGGCTTTCGTTGCGGGCAACGAAGATCGGCACCGCTGCCATGAGGATGGCAACCGCACCGATGGCAAAGGGCAATACGCCTTCACTGCCGACAATCGAAAACAGCAAGGGGCCTGCTGCAAAACCGACCGATAGGACCGTGGCATAAATGCCGAGCACCAGCCCGCGCCGCGACGGGGGGGCGGCCGCATTGATCCAGAATTCCGACAGGATGAACAATGTCGTCGTGGCGCCGTGAAACACCAGTCGCAGGGGAAACCACATCCAGAAGGCTTCGGCGTAATAGAAGCCGAGCGAACTGAGCGCTGCCAGCAGCACCGCCCAGATCATGGTCTGCGCCACCCCGACACGGTGCGCGAGCCTGGTGGTGATTGGCGCGGCAATCATCGCCGCAACGCCTGCCATGGCTGAATTCAGCCCGATCAGGGTGGAGGGAATGCCGCGTTTTTCCAGAATGATGCTGAGCAGCGGCAATCCAAGCCCGATGGCAATGCCCACAGCGGAAATCGATGAGACTGCGGCAATCAGCGATGGCCAATGGATCTCTTCACGATGTCCGGTAACAGGGTCTCTGGTGTCAGACATGGAAGGTCCTTAGAAGAAAATGCACGCAATGCGCGGTGAAGGATAACAGCGCAAGGCGTCATGCCAGGGCAACAAAGGCCGATTACATCTCATAATATGCCAGCGATCCTCCGGGGCTTTACTCCATAATGGCAAAAATCGAAACCGGTTTAAGCCACTATGCAGAAAACTACTTATTTGATTGTCTTAATACGTCGCCCGACCTGGGTTGGTTTGGCCTGGCTGGTCCATCCGATATGGCTCGTTGAAACCGTCACTTTGGCGGATAGCGCTCGTCGTAGTCCTCGATCACCTCAGACTCGTCCCCGAAACCATGCATGCGCAGCGCCCATTGCAGCCCGACCACGCCGCCCTTGATGGGCTGGATGATCAACAGAGAGACGATGACGGCAATCGGTGTCCAGATCGCCAGATGCGCCCAGGTTGACAGCACGAAGACCAGATCGGTCATCATATAGCCGCCCAGCAGCACATGGCCGACGATCATGATGACGATATAGGGCGGCAGGTCGTCGGCCCTCTGATGGGAAAGATCCTCGCCGCAGGCTGCGCAGGTATCGACCGGCTTCAGGAAGGCCTTGAACAGGCGACCGGAGCCGCAGGCCGGACAGGTACACATCAGACCGCGCAGGATGGAGCGTCCAAGGGGGCGAACCGCATCCTTGCCGCCGCCGAAGCGGATAACGGGGGGAGACTGGCTGACAGACATGCGGTTCCTCCTGAACTTCTATCAAATCCTATAGGCTTTGATCAAAGATGGGGCATGAAAGTTGATATTTCATCGCGGCATTTGCGCACAAGCGCTTCGACTGGCTTCATTTACGAAGCCCAGATATACGAACTCGGCGCGTAGTTTCAACGCCTTCCACGCGGTGGTCTTGTTCCCGGTGTCTTGCCGGGACCAGGCCGTCCGCGCCGCGTCGCCTTGTGGAAGGAACGGATGCCGGTCGGCATTTTCTTGCCTTCGCTGAGGATTTCAAACCGCAAGGCACCGGCCAGCGGCACGGCTTCCACCAGCTTGACGCTGACGCTATCCCCCAATTGATAGCCAAGCCCGGTCTTTTCGCCGGTCAGTGCCTGATGTGCCTCATCGTAGATGAAATAGTCGCGGCCAAGCGTTGAGACCGGAATGAAGCCATCAGCGCCATATTGCGGCAGGGAGATGAACAGGCCGGATTTGGTGACGCCTGAGACCTGCCCGTCGAATTCGTCGCCGATCCGTGTTGCCAGATGGTGAGCGATCAGCCGGTTGATCGTGTCGCGCTCGGCTGCCATGGCGCGGCGCTCGAAGGTGGAAATTTCGGCGGCGACATCGGCCAGCGCCGCTTCTTCATCGGATGTAATGCCGCCTTCGCCAAGCCCTAGCGTGCCAACCAGCGCCCGATGCACGATCAGGTCGGCGTAGCGGCGGATGGGGGAGGTGAAATGCGCGTATTTCAAAAGGTTCAAGCCGAAATGGCCGATATTCTCGGGGCTATAGACCGCCTGACTCTGCGAGCGCAGCACCATTTCGTTGACGATGGTCTGATGCGGCGTGTCCTGCGCCTTGGCGAGGATACCATTGAACGAATTGGAGCGCAGATTGCCGCCCTTGGCCAGTGAAAAGCCGATGGTGGCCAGGAACTCGCGCAGCACTTCCTGCTTGGCCAATGTTGGCGTATCGTGGATGCGGTAGACCAGCGGCTGTTTTTTCTTCTCCAGCGTCTCGGCGGCGGCCACATTGGCCTGGATCATCATTTCCTCGATCAGCTTATGGGCGTCCAGCCGTTCTGGTACAAAGACCCGATCCACTGTGCCATCGGCTTTAAGGATGATTTTGCGCTCCGGCATGTCCAGTTCCAGTGGCTGACGGCGGTCGCGGCCACGCTTCAGGATCGCATAGGCGGCCCAAAGCGGCTTCAGGATCGGCTCCAGCAGCGGCCCAGCCTTGTCATCCGGGTTGCCGTCAATAGCGGCCTGTGCCTGTTGGTAGGACAGTTTGGCCGCACTCTTCATCATGATGCGATGAAAGGTATGGCTGGCCTTACGGCCTTCATGGGAAAACACCATGCGCACGGCCAGCGCCGGCCGGTCAACGCCCTCGCGCAGCGAGCAGAGATCGTTGGAAATCCGCTCCGGCAGCATCGGCACGACCCGGTCGGGGAAATAGACCGAATTGCCGCGCTTCAGCGCCTCGCGGTCCAGCGCCGACTTACTGCGGATATAATAGGAGACGTCGGCAATCGCCACGGTGACGATCACGCCGCCCGGATTATCGGGCGAGGGGTCCGGCTCGGCATGAACAGCGTCGTCATGGTCCTTGGCGTCATGCGGGTCGATCGTGACCAGCGGCAAGCTGCGCCAGTCCTCCCGATGCGCCATGCTGGCCGGTTTGGCGGCATCGGCCTCGTCTAGCACCGATTGCGGGAAGATATGTGGAATGCCATGGGCATGGATGGCGATCATCGAGATGGCTTTTTCTGATGCCACCGAGCCAATCACCGACAGAACCTTGGCGCGGGCAAGACCCAGACGGCTGGAGAGCCGCCCGACTTCCACCTCGACCAGATCGCCGTCGCGGGCGTCGCCGACATCGGCGGCCTCGATGACCATTTCCTCGCCGCGCCGCTCGATCGGCATCAGCCTGCCGCCGGTATCACCGGCCATTTCACGGTAGACGCCCAAAAGCGCGCCGCGCCGCTTGTCGATCACTTTGATGATCCGGGCGGTATAGGCGGGACCGATATGGTCCTTGGAGGGGAAAATCTTTGCCAAAACCCGGTCGCCTAGTCCGCCAACCGGCGTCTTGCCCTTGGCGCGGTCCGCGCTGGACTGGCGGATGGAAACGGCAGGGGCAGCGCCCAGTTCATCCGGCCATTCGGCGGGACGCCCGATCAGGTCGCCATCCTTGTCACGGGTGGTGATGTCGAGAACGGTCACGGGCGGCAATGCCCCAGGTCGGCTCAGCGACTTGCGGTTCTTGTTGACCAGCCCGTCTTCTTCCAAAGCCCGCAGGGCTTCCTTCAATTCAATACGGGCTTCGCCCTTCAGGCCAAAAGCCTTGGCGATTTCGCGCTTGGATGCCCGGTCGGGGTTGTCGGTGATGAACTGCATCAGGATTTCACGGGGCGGCACCGCCCCGTGAATGATCACCGTTTCATTCTTGTCCGCTGCCTTTTTCGCCGCAAGCTCCGCCTTCCGCGTTCTGTTGGTGAGGCTGCGGGTGTCGGGTCGCGGGGATTTGCTCAAGGTCAGGCTTTCTCTGTTTTTGCGGCGGGCTTTGCCTTGGGCTTTGTTGCCTTCGGCTTGGCAGCTGCTTTCTTTGGTTTGGCGTCGGCGGCGTCATCCGCATCGGCCTTGGTGGCTTTCGCAGCCGGTTTTTTCGCAGGCGCCTTCTTTGCGCTGGCGGATTTGGCCGCAGGTTTCGCCTTGGTCTTGCCGCTGCCTTCCTTGGCTGCGCGCTCGACGATCAGGGCAATCGCCTCTTCCATGGTCACGGCTTGCGGGTCCATGCCTTTGGGAATGGTCGCATTGATCTTACCCCAATTCACGTAGGGACCATAGCGGCCATCGCGCACGGTAATCGCACCGCCATCGGGATGATCGCCGATCTCTTTCAGGGCGGCAGGTGCGGCGCGGCCACGGCCACCGGGGTTGGCCTGCTTTTCAGCCAGAACCGTGACGGCTCGGTTGAGGCCGATGGTCAACACATCCTCGATACCATCGAGATTGGCATAGGTGCCATCGTGCAGCACGAAAGGTCCGTAGCGGCCAAGCCCCGCAGTCATCATCTTACCGGTTTCCGGGTGAAGGCCGACTTCGCGCGGCAGCGACAGCAGTGACAGCGCCTTGTCAAAATCCACATCGGTCGGCGACCAACCCTTGGGCAGGGACGAGCGCTTGGCTTCCTTGCCATCGCCACGCTGGACGTAAGGGCCGAAACGGCCGCTGCGAAGTGTGATCTGTTCACCGGTTGTCGGATCTTCACCCAGTGCTTTCGGTTCATTGCCGACGGCTTCCGCTTCCGTGCCGCCATCGGCGGACAATTGGCGGGTGAAGTTGCATTCCGGATAATTGGAGCAGCCGACAAAAGCGCCGTACTTACCGAGCTTCAGCGACAGATTGCCGGTGCCACAAACCTGGCAAATGCGCGGGTCCGAGCCATCTTCGCGCTTCGGGAACACCAGCGGGGCCAAGGCCTCGTTCAGGGCGTCGAGCACGTTGGTGACGCGCAATTCCTTGGTGCCTTCGATCTGGGCAAAGAAATTCTGCCAGAATTCGCGCAGCACGTCCTTCCAGTTCAGCTCACCGGCAGAAATCTTGTCGAGCTTTTCTTCAAGATCGGCGGTGAAATCATATTCGACATAGCGGGTGAAGAAGCTTTCCAAGAACGCCGTCACCAATCGGCCCTTGGCTTCGGGGATCAGCTTGCGCTTGTCGATAACAACATATTCACGGTCGCTGAGCGTCTTCAGCGTTGCGGCATAGGTGGAGGGCCGGCCAATGCCAAGCTCTTCCATCTTTTTGATCAGGGTCGCTTCCGAATAGCGCGGTGGCGGCTCGGTGAAATGCTGGGTGGCGTTGACCTTTTGCTTGGCCAGCGCCTCGCGGGCGTTGATCTCCGGCAGACGGCCATCTTCATCATCGTCGTCGCTCTTTTCGCCTTCCTCACGGTGGTCGGTATAGGCGGCGATAAATCCGTCGAAGCGGATGACGGAACCAACGGCGCGCAGACCGGCTTTTTCACCGGCCTTGTCGGCGAGGATTTCAGCGGTGGTCCGCTCGATTTCGGCAGACGCCATCTGACTGGCAATGCCGCGCTTCCAGACCAGATCGTAGAGGCGCAACTGGTCGGCATCGAGATAGCGGCGCACCTGATCCGGCGTCCGGTTGAAATCGGTCGGGCGGATGGCTTCATGCGCTTCCTGGGCGTTTTTCGCCTTGGTGGAATAGAAGCGCGGCTTTTCCGGCATGTAGCGCGGGCCGAATTGCTGGGTAATTGCGGAGCGGGCGGCCTCAATGGCTTCCGGGGCCATCTGGACGCCATCGGTACGCATATAGGTGATCAGACCGACGGTCTCGCCGCCAATATCAACGCCTTCATAAAGCTTCTGCGCCACCTGCATGGTGCGTGAGGCGGAAAAGCCGAGCTTGGAGGAGGCGGCCTGTTGTAGCGTAGAGGTTGTAAAGGGTGGCGACGGGTTGCGCTTGACGGGCTTAGCCTCAATCGATTCCACCACATAGTTGGCGCCGTCGAGCAGGTCTTTCAGCCGGTTGGCCATGTCGCCATTGCCAACGCTGCGCGCTTGCAAGCGCTTGCCATCCGCGGACACCAGACGAGCCAGGAATTCATCGCCGCGTGGAGTCTTCAGAAGCGCCGACAGGTTCCAGTATTCTTCCGAGACGAATCGTTCGATCTCGTTTTCCCGGTCGCAAACCAGCCGCAGGGCCACCGATTGGACGCGGCCTGCCGAACGGGCACCGGGCAGCTTGCGCCACAGAACCGGCGACAGGTTGAAGCCAACCAGATAGTCCATCGCACGGCGCGCCAGATAGGCATCGACCAGATCGCCATCGATATCACGCGGGGCAGCCATGGCGTCGAGCACGGCTTTCTTGGTGATGGCGTTGAAAACCACGCGCTTCACCGGCTTGTCGCCGATCACCTTCTTCTTCTTCAAGAGATCCAGCACATGCCAGGAAATCGCTTCACCCTCACGATCCGGGTCGGTTGCGAGAAACAAGGCGTCGGCCCCCTTCATCGCATCGGCAATGTCCTTCATGCGTTTGGCGGAGGCGGTGTCCACTTCCCATAGCATCTCGAAATCCTGATCCGGCAGGACCGAACCGTCCTTGGCAGGCAGGTCGCGGACATGGCCGAAGGAGGCGAGCACCTTATATCCCGGTCCGAGATACTTGTTGATCGTCTTGGCTTTGGCAGGGGATTCGACAACGACTACATTCATTCTGTTTCTCTGAACATGGCCCCGTTTGTTGCATATGGCGTCGATTCTGGCGAGGGTTCAAGCATCGATGGTTCGACATGGACAGGGATTGCGCCGGGGTCAAGTCCCCTCATGCATTTTATCCATCACACGTTTGCACAACCAAAAGTTTATGAAAATGGTATTGCAATCATAAATCAATTCTGTATCATATGTTGCATAGGTAGCAATTATACATATTCAGGTTGTATTTCCACGACGGGAACACGTAATGACGGGCAGTGGCGCATCGGAACTTCATAGCCGGGAAAGCATAGCCTATGTGCGCCAGATGCTGGGTGAATTGCGGCTGGTTGCCGAGAAGGAGGGCGCGCAAATGCTGTGCTACCTGATCGAGATGGCTTTTGAAGAGGCCGGCGACCTTCAACGCCGCCACAAAGCGCCAAGAATGATCTCAAACGCCAAAAGAACGCTTTGAAAATCGTTCAAGGCGCTGATGAGCGAAGTCCAACTTTAATCCAGCGGTGCAATGGAAACCAGGCCACCGGGATGGCGGTGCAGGCGCCCGGCGATATCCAGTTCCAGCATCACCAGATAGACGGCGGATGGCGGCAGTTGCGTGTGGCGAATGATATCATCGACCTCGACCGGCGTTATGCCCAACGCATCGATGATCCGGCTGCGATCCTGTTCGCCGGGTGGCTGGTTGAAGGTCTCGCTTTCTTCATAGACCGGCTCCTCCACCTGTGGCTGGGAAAACAAGTCAATACTGCTGAGCGGGGATAGCGCCTCGAGAATATCCCGGGCCTCGGTGGTGATCGTCGCACCGTTTTTCAACAGTCCATTGGTACCATGACAGCGCGGATCGAGCGGCGAGCCCGGCACGGCAAACACCAGCCGTCCGAAATCGGCAGCCAGCCGCGCCGTAATCAGTGAGCCGGAACGACTGGCGGCTTCTATCACCACAACCCCAAGTGAGGTTCCTGCAATCAAGCGGTTGCGTCTTGGAAAATCGCGGGCGCGAGGCTCCCAGCCAAATGGCATTTCGCTGATCGCCACACCCTTGCCATCCCAGATGTCTTTCAGCAGATCGACATTCTCAGGCGGGTAGGGCCGGTCGAGCCCACCGGCCAGGGCGGCCATCGTGCCAGTGTCCAGGCTTGCCCGATGCGCGCCCGCATCGATACCGCGCGCCAGACCTGATGTGATGGTGTAGCCGGTTGTGCCGCAATCGCGTGCCAGCAGTGCTGCCATTTTCACGCCGCTGATTGAGGCATTGCGCGATCCGACAATGCCGATGGAGGGGCGGATGGCGGTACTGCCCAAGCCTTTCATCGCCAGAATCGGCGGCGCCGCGTCGATCTGGCGCAGCGCCGGGGGATAGTCCGGCTCGCCGATACCGACGAATCGCGCGCCGAATTTGCGGGCAAATTCCAGCTCGCGTTCGGCCTCAGCCACTGTCGCAATGCGGATGGAACGGGTGGCGCCGCCGCGCTGCGACAGTTCGGGCAGCATGTCCAAGGCACGTTCGGCGGTGCCGAAATTGTTGATCAGGTCGCGAAAAGTGGCCGGGCCGACATTGTCGGAGCGGATCAGCCTTAGCCAGGCGGTTCGTTGTTTTTCCGTCAGGGCGATACCTGAGCGTCCCGAACCGCCTGCCGACATGGTGTGCTATCCTTTTTTACCGATCTTGCTCTCGGTGCCTGAAATCAATCGTTCAATATTCGCCTTGTGCTTGCCCCAGGTGATCACGGTCATCGCCGAGGTGATCATGGCAGCTTCCGGCTGACCAAGTATCCACAATGCAACCGGAATAACAAGGGTTGCAACCAGTGCTGATAGCGAGGAATAGCGGCTGAGAAAGGCAATCGACAGCCAGACGATGGCAAAGACCAGCACCATCAACGGAAAAATGCCGAGCAATGTGCCGATATAGGTGGCCACGCCCTTGCCGCCCTTAAAACCCAGCCAGACCGGGAACAGGTGGCCGATAAAGGCAGCAAAGCCCCCAAGCAGGCCCGGCAGATGGACCGTATCGGAGCCGAACAGTTTCTGGGCGATCAGCGCCGCCGCCGTTGCCTTCAAGGCATCCAGCAGCAGTGTGGCTGCGGCCAGCTTCTTATTGCCGGTGCGCAGCACATTGGTGGCGCCAATATTGCCGGAACCAATATTGCGCACGTCGCCCAGGCCCGCCATCCGGGTCAGGAGCAGTCCGAAGGGGATGGAGCCGAGCAGATAGCCAATCGCCAGCGAAGCGATAAGGGCAGTGATCGTCACCTGGCTGTAATCGAGGCTGGGCATGGCCGGCTCCTATACGTTCAAGACAGAGAAAACACCGGACGGCCCGCCACATAGGTGGCGACAGCGCGGCCGGAGAAGCGGGCGTCTTCAAAGGGTGTATTCTTGGAGCGCGACAACAGCGTCTCCTTGGCAACCAACCATGGCTCGTCCAGATCGATGAGTACGATATCGGCCTTTGCACCCGGCTTCAATGTGCCGGCATCCAGCCCGAAAATTGCAGCGGGCCGGGTGGACATCGCATCGATCAGCCGCATCAGCGGCACCTGACCGGCATGATGCAGCCTGAGAGCCGCTGCCAGCAAGGTTTCCAGACCAACCGCGCCATCGGCAGCATCGCCGAACGGCAGGCGCTTGGTATCGACATCCTGCGGATCATGGGCTGAAACGATGATGTCGATATCGCCGCTTGCCAAGGCCTCGACCATCGCCACCCGATCATCCTCGGCCCGCAGCGGCGGGGCCAGTTTGAAGAACGTCCGGTATTCACCGATATCGTTTTCGTTCAGCGACAGATTGTTGATGGAAATGCC
The DNA here is from genome assembly GCF_000016285.1 of Allorhizobium ampelinum S4. Taxonomy (NCBI): domain Bacteria; kingdom Pseudomonadati; phylum Pseudomonadota; class Alphaproteobacteria; order Hyphomicrobiales; family Rhizobiaceae; genus Gillisella; species Gillisella ampelina. Next base: position 1,473,813 of record NC_011989.1, read on the forward strand.
GCAGGTGACGTTGGCGCCGCGTGCGCGGGCAAGTTTGATGGCCTCCACCGAGCCGGGCACCGAAATCTTGGCGGCATGATATTTTGCCCGCGTTAGCCCGGCGATACGCAGGTCGCGTTCCAGCGGAATGATTTCGGCTTCCTTCGGCACGCCGGACAAGCCCAGCCAACTGGCAAACAGGCCTTCGTTCATCACGCCATTGCCGAGATATTTTTCGTGCAGTTCCAGCGAAATCACCGCGCCGAATTCACGCGCATAGGTCATCGCCCGGCGCAGCACCAGCGTATCATCCAGTCCATGGCGGCCATTGGTGAAGCAGACGGCGCCCGCCTGTTGCAACAGGCCGAATTCGGTCATTTCCTCGCCGCGCAGCCGACGGGTCAGGGCCGCTGCCGGGTAGATATTGACCGGCGATTTTTCCCGCGCCGCATTCTTGATGAATTCCACCAGGGCGATGTCATCGATGACAGGATCGGTATCCGGCATCATCACGAAGGAGGTCACGCCGCCAGCCGCTGCGGCCTTGCCGGCGGAGGCCAGTGTTTCGCGGTGCTCACCACCGGGTTCGCCGACAAATACCTGCGCATCCACCAGACCCGGTGCCGCGACCAGACCTTTGCAGTCCCTGATTTCGGCGCCCTCTGGCGCGCCCTGATTGCGGGCATCGGCACCGGAGGCCAGAATGCGGCCATCGGCACCGACGATAATGCTGCCAACCTCATCCAGCGAACGCGACGGGTCGATAATGCGGGCATTGGTGAAGACAAGCGGTTTGTTCATGCGCCAACTCCTTCGCTACGCGGGCCGTTATTGTCAGAGATCAGTAGCGATTCCATCACGGCCATGCGCACGGCGACACCCATCTCGACCTGGCTTTCGATGACGCTTTGCGGCCCATCGGCCACATCGGAGGCGATTTCCACCCCCCGGTTCATCGGGCCGGGATGCATGACCAGGGCGTCTTCCTTGGCGGCTTTCAGCTTTTCGGCATCAAGCCCATAGAAGTGGAAATATTCGCGGATCGACGGGACAAACGACCCTGCCATGCGCTCGCGCTGCAAGCGCAACATCATCACGACATCAGCATCCTTGAGACCTTCCTTCATATCGTGGAAGACTTCGACACTCATATCGGCAATGCCAGAGGGCAGCAGCGTGGCGGGGGCCACGACCCTGACCCGCGCACCCATGGCGTTGAGCAGGAGAATATTGGAGCGGGCGACGCGCGAATGCAGCACGTCGCCGCAGATTGCAACGATGATCCGCGACAGCTTGCCCTTGGCGCGCCGGATTGTCAGCGCGTCGAGCAGCGCCTGGGTTGGATGTTCATGCTGGCCGTCGCCGGCATTGATCACCGCGCAGGCAACCTTTTGCGACAGAAGCGCTGCGGCACCGGCCGAGGCATGGCGCACCACCAGCACGTCCGGGTGCATGGCGTTCAGCGTCATCGCCGTATCGATCAGCGTCTCGCCTTTCTTGACCGACGAATTACCGACCGACATGTTCATCACATCGGCACCGAGCCGCTTGCCCGCCAGCTCGAAGGATGACTGGGTGCGGGTGGACGCCTCGAAAAAAAGGTTGATCTGGGTCAGACCGCGCAGGGTGGAGGTCTTTTTTTCACGCTGGCGGCTGATTTTTACCGCTTCGTCAGCTTTATCGAGCAGATAGGTAATATCGGTTTCGGTAAGGCCCTTGATGCCAATCAGATGGCGATGGGGAAAGAAGACCATGCGCATGTTCTCCTAGAGTTCGTCAGGGAAAAATGGAGCCCGATTTTCCGACAGGACAAACGACAACGAAAGGCTTTGGAGTCTCTCCGCTTCGTAGTGAAAGCATGAGACTCCGAAGGGGTCGCGCGGTCTATAAAGACTGCGATGATCAGGAGCAAGCCTGCTTGAGACGTGCAAGCCTTTGTCCCCCGTTTTGGTCGCTTGCCCCGACCCATGCTGTCGCAAATGCGCGCAAACGTGTTAAAGACCATCGACAAAGATCGATTTGCGGCATTGCTGTAAGACAAAGATAAAAATTGGAACGCGGATGAGCCGTACGGAAGACAAATTGCTGGAACTCAATCAGCCAAGGCCCTGGTCCGGCGTGAACGCCTTTCGCACCGATCCGCTGGTGGTTGATATTACCAACGGCCTCAGCCGCAACCTGCGCGATGAATATGATACGCTGGGCCGCTATGTGACCTCGCATGAGGCGCAGGAACTGGCCCGCATGGCCAACCACAATCCGCCGGAACTGCGCACTCACGGGCCACGCGGCGAGCGGCTGGATGTGGTGGAGTTTCATCCGGCCTGGCACGCGCTGATGCGCCGTTCCATGGCAACCGGCCTGCATTCCTCCGTCTGGGAAAATTTAGCGGATGCACGCGGCCAGGACCACAAGGCCCGCGCCGTGCGATTCTATCTCACCGCCCAGCTTGAATGCGGCCATCTCTGCCCGCTGACCATGACCAGCGCCTCGGTCGCCGCCCTGATGGGCTCGCCCCGAGTGCAGAAGGAATGGGCGCCGAAGATTCTCTCGCGCAAATATGACAGTTCCAACCGCCCCGCCATGCAGAAATCGGCCATTACCATTGGCATGGGCATGACGGAGAAACAGGGCGGCACCGATGTGCGCGCCAATATCTCCACCGCCACACGGGTAGGCGAGGGGATCTACCGGCTCTCCGGCCACAAATGGTTCATGTCGGCACCGATGAGCGATGGGTTCGTTATGCTGGCGCAGATGCCGGAGGGTGTTGGTTGTTTCCTGGTGCCGCGCCTGTTGGAAGACGGTTCGGCCAATGGTTTGCAGTTCCAGCGGCTGAAGGACAAGATCGGCAATCGCTCCAATGCCTCCTCCGAGGTCGAATTTACCGATGCCTTCGGCTTTTTGCTGGGCGAGCAGGGCGGCGGCATCCGCACCATCCTGGAAATGGTAACCCTGACCCGGCTCGATTGCGCACTTGCGTCCGCTGGCATCATGCGCGCTTCGATGGCCGAGGCTGTCCACCATGTGCGGGGCCGCTCGGTGTTCGGCAAGAAGTTGGTGGACCAGCCGATCATGACCCGCGTTCTGGCCGATATGGCGCTGGATGTGGCGGCGGCCACGGCGCTGTCCTTCCGGCTGGCCGAGGCTTTCGACCGTGCTCGTGACAATCCCGCCGATGCGGCTTACGCACGGGTGATGACGCCGGTGGTGAAATACTGGGTCTGCAAAATGGCGCCGCCGCTGATCTATGAAGCGATGGAATGCATCGGCGGCAGCGGCTATGTGGAAGAACGCGCCATTGCCCGCCATTACCGCGAGGCCCCTGTTAACGCCATCTGGGAAGGCTCCGGCAATGTCATGGCGCTGGACGTGCTGCGCGTGCTGGCCCGTGGCAAGGATCTGTTCGAAATGGTGTTTGCCGAGCTGGAACGCGATCTCGGCCCGTCAGGCCGCAAGACCGTCGAAGTGCTGCGCGCCGCCATGGCGCTCTGCGAACGCGACGAGGGTGCGGCCCGCCTGCTGGTCGAGCAAATGGCACTGGCCGCCGCCGCCGCCGAGCTTTACCGCATGGGGGCGGGCAAGATCGCCGATGCCTTTCTTGAGACACGCCTGACAGGCGGCTGGCGAAATACCTACGGCGTGCTGGATGCCCGATTCGACAGTCGGTATCTGATTGATTTGCTGTATCCGGCGGTGGATTGAGACGCGGTTCCGGAACGCAGTTTTTAGAAAGCTTGATACGCGCAAGGAGGTGGCGTCATCATGCGGGTGCCCCGTATTGAAATCGTCGAGGATAACGTGACTTCGCAGCAGAAGGCGTCAATTCTCGATGCTTTGCTGACCTACAATAATGCGATGGCTCAGCACGCTTTCTATGTCGAATTCGCGATTCTTTTGCGGGACCCGGAGAGTGGTAATGTTATCGGCGGTTTATATGGTCTGACGGATCATGGATGGAGTTTTGTAAAGCTTCTTGTTGTGCCTGAAGCCTATCGGGGATTGGGTCTTGGCCGACGCCTGATGGAGGAAGCAGAGGCGATTGCCCGCCGACACGAAAGTGAAGGGATCTGGCTGGAGACCTTCGATTTTCAGGCCCGTCCGTTTTATGAAAAGCTAGGATTTCAGCTGTTCGGCGAGCTTGAGGCAGGCGAAAAAGCCCATGGACAATATTTTCTGAAAAAGCGCTTTTGAGATTGGATTTCCGTCCGCAATAAATCTATCCACAGCCCCATCCCCCCAAAATTAACCTTAATAAAAGGTTTACGTTGTGCGGCATTCATTAACCGTTAACTCTGCTGGTGAATGCAACCAATAGGGGCGGGTAATGATGACTGGCCTTCGGAAATATGTGGCACTGGGCGTCATGATGGCGTTTTTTGCCGTTTTGGCATTGGATATTGCGGTGCCAGCATTGGTGCTGTGCACCATGGCGGCGATCAATTGGCTGGTGCTGAAGGCACCGGATGATCTTTTTGCCCATCTCCTGCCGCGTCAATCTCTATCCGCCAAGGGGAGGCTGGCATGAAATATCTGCTGATCTTCTGGGCCGGGCCAATCCTGCTTTTGGGAAGCTGGTATTATCTTTCGCTCAACGACATGAGCTTCGGCTTTTTCATGCTGACCCGCCAGACCCATGATCTGGTCTTTACCATCTATGGCAATGTTCTAGGCATCGCGCCGGAAAGCATTCCGCCGCTGGTCATGCGTGCCATCGTTATCGATAGCACTGTGCTATTCAGCCTGGTGGCCTTTCGCCGCCGCAAGCAAATTGCTGCCTGGTGGAAAGCAAGGCAGCTTCAGAGCGTGGATGCAAGGCCAGACAGCCTGTCCAGCGCCCCTTGAAGAATGAAGCTGGCGGCTGCCGAATCAATCCGTTCGGCGCGCTTGGCTCGCGATACGTCCATTTCCAGCAGCGCGCGCGTTGCCGCAACCGTCGATAGCCGCTCATCCCAGTAGACGAAGGGAATGTCGGTTTTTTCGGCCATGGCGCGCACAAAGGCGCGGGTGGCCTGAACACGCGGCCCGGAAGAGCCATCCATGTTGATCGGCAGGCCAATGACGAAGGCGGCGACTTTTTCCTTGGCGGCAAAGGCCAGCAAAACCTCGGCGTCTTTGGTAAATTTCGTCCGCTTGATCACCGTGCGCGGCGAAGCGAACCGGCGTCCGAGATCCGACATGGCAAGACCGATGGTCTTGGTGCCGAGATCAAGCCCCGCCACGGCCTGACCCGGTTGCAGGCTTTGCGCCAGTTCTTCGATTTCCAGGGTCGCCATAACTGTTTCTCAAAATGTGAATAGTGTGTTCATGCCAAACTGTGTGGATACGGGGGTATCCTCGCCGTTTGGTCTTTTCTTGCGCTGCTTATGCCATATGTCTTGGCGGGCAAACCATTTTCATTCATCCATAGAGGATATTCCATGAAACTCACCTGGCTCGGCCATTCGGCTTTTCGTCTCGAAACCGCCAAGGCCACCATTCTGATCGACCCGTTCCTGACCCACAATGCCAGCTTTTCCGGGCTGGATAGGAAGGATATGACCAAGGGCGTCACGCATATTCTGCTGACCCACGGTCATGGCGACCATGTCGGCGATACGGTGGCGATTGCCAAGGATACCGGTGCAACCGTGCTGGCCAATGCCGATCTCGCCGCCTGGCTTGGTGCCAAGGGTGTGTCCAAAATCGAGATGGGCAATACAGGCGGCACGATCGATCTGGGCGGCTTTACTGCGACCTTTACCAATGCGCTGCATTCCTCCGCACAGATCACCGAGGATGGCGTGTCGCATGCGCTCGGCAATGCCAATGGGTTGATGCTGCATTTCCAGGATGAGGCATCCCTGCTGCATATGGGCGATACCGATATTTTCTCGGATATGGCGCTGATCAACGAATTGCATCAGCCCGATATTGGTATCGTGCCGATTGGTGACCGTTTCACCATGGGCGGTGCGGTTGCAGCACTTGCCTGCCAACGATTCTTCAACTTCAAGACCGCTATCCCCGCCCATTACGGCACCTTCCCGATCATCGACCAGACCCCGGAAAAATTCGTGGGCGGCATGGAAGGCTCGAAAACCGAGGTCAAGGCACCCAAGCCGGGCGAAACGCTGTCGCTGTGAAATGATGCCTTGCTGAAATCGTTGTTTTCGCCCCTGGGTCATTCTCTCTAGGGGCGAAAATGCGAGGCCAGGGGTGAAAATTCGAGGGTGGTAAAAGCCTGCCCGTTGCGCGGGCGCGGTTCGGCGATTATAGCGGGTCTGATAATCGATCTGGAGAATGCCGATGTCCGTTGATCTCGCCACCGTCAAGCGTGTTGCCAAGCTTGCCCGTATTGCTCTGCCCGAAGACGAGGCCGAGCGGGTCATGGGGGAGTTGAATGGCATTCTTGGCTTTGTCGAACAATTGTCGGAAGTGAATGTCGATGGCGTCGAACCGATGACGTCGGTCATGCCAATGGCTATGCGCAAGCGCAAGGACGCCGTCACCGATGGTGGTAAGGCCGATGACATCGTTGCCAATGCGCCGGAAACCGACCGCCATTTCTTCCTGGTGCCCAAGGTTGTCGAATAAGCTGGTCCGGTTATCCACCGTTCCATCGACGCCCTCGACGCCGCCGCGCCAACTATAAAGTGACCGTATTCATGAGCGAACTCACCAGCCTCACCATTGCCGAAGCCCGCGAAAAGCTGGTTTCCAAGGATATCACCGCCGTCGAACTGACCGATGCCTATCTGGGCGCCATCGAGGCTGCCAATGGCGCCATCAATGCCTATGTGACGGTGACGCCGGAGATTGCCCGCGATATGGCCAAGGCCTCGGATGCGCGGCTGGCCACCGGCAAGGCTGGCGCGCTGGAGGGCATTCCGCTTGGCGTCAAGGACCTGTTCGCCACCCGCGACGTCCATACCCAGGCCTGCTCGAACATTCTCGACGGCTTCAAGCCGAAATACGAATCGACCGTTACCCAGAACCTCTGGAACGAGGGCGCGGTGATGTTGGGCAAGCTGAACATGGACGAATTCGCCATGGGTTCGTCCAACGAAAACTCCTTCTATGGTCCGGTGGTCAATCCATGGCGTGCCACGGGATCTGAGGAAAAGCTGGTGCCGGGCGGCTCATCCGGCGGTTCGGCGGCGGCTGTGGCTGCACGGCTTTGCGCGGGTGCCACTGCTTCCGATACCGGCGGCTCCATCCGCCAGCCGGCAGCTTTCACCGGGACTGTTGGCATCAAGCCCACCTATGGCCGCTGCTCGCGTTGGGGTATTGTTGCTTATGCCTCGTCGCTCGATCAGGCCGGTCCAATTGCCCGCGACGTGCGCGATGCCGCCATCCTGCTCAAATCCATGGCCAGCATAGACGAGAAGGACACGACCTCGGTCGATCTGCTCGCTCCAAACTATGAGGCGGCCATCGGCCAGTCCGTCAAGGGCATGAAGATCGGCATTCCCCGGGAGTACCGCGTCGATGGCATGCCTGAGGAAATCGAGGCCCTCTGGCAGAAGGGCATGGCCTGGCTGAAGGAGGCCGGTGCCGAGATTGTCGATATTTCCCTGCCGCATACCAAATACGCCTTGCCAGCCTATTACATTGTCGCCTCAGCCGAAGCGTCATCCAACCTCGCCCGCTATGACGGTGTGCGCTATGGCTTGCGTGTTGATGGCAAGGATATTGCCGACATGTATGAAAAGAGCCGCGCGGCGGGCTTCGGCAAAGAAGTGCAGCGCCGCATCCTGATGGGCACATATGTGCTTTCGGCTGGCTACTACGACGCCTATTACCTGCGTGCCCAGAAAGTCCGCACGCTGATCAAGCGCGATTTCGAACAGGTGTTTGCTGCTGGCGTCGATGCGATCCTGACGCCGATCACTCCGTCCTCGGCCTTCGCCATTGGCGATAAGGATCTGGCCGCCGATCCGGTGAAAATGTATCTCAACGACATCTTCTCGGTAACGCTGAACATGGCGGGCCTGCCGGGCCTCTCGGTTCCTGCTGGTCTCGACGCCAAGGGTCTGCCGCTTGGCCTGCAACTGATCGGCAAGCCCTTCGAGGAAGAAACCCTTTTCAAAACCGCCCATGTCATCGAACAGGCCGCCGGAAAGTTCACGCCCGCTCAGTGGTGGTAAGCCGTTGATCCTGCGGCCGATGATGGAGGTTGACCGGCAGATAGTCGGTCACATCGGCTGGGACAGCTGGCGCTCCACCGGACCGCTCGACCGTACCATGACCGATCCGGCTGTAGCGCAAAAGGTCAAGGAGGCGTTTTTGCGCTTCCCTTTTGAGCCTGCGCTGGATGTCATTGTCGCCGAGGTCGAAGGGACGATTGCCGGTTGGGGCGCGCGTGAGGCGGAGCGGGATGTGATTTCCGATATCTGGATCTCGCCTGACCATCAGCGGCGTGGCATTGGCCGGTCGCTGGTGCTGCACTTTTGCGAGACAATGCGGTGCGAAGGGGTAAAACAGGCCCGAATTTCCACCCACCAGAACAATTTTGCTGCCCAGGCCCTTTATAAAAGCTGCGGTTTCGAGACAGTCTGGCAGGGTATGGAGCGCGACGCCGTCATGGAGCTGGAAATTCCCAAGGTCCGGCTACGGCGGCGGCTTTACTGAAGCACCTCCTCATCAAAGTGTTCATAAAACCTTAACGCCACTGGCGCTGTTGCATTCCCGGTGATCTACTCGACCGATCATCCATGTGAGGAGCCGATGTCGACGATTCGCAGCGCGCATTCCGACGAAGCAGGGGTTTTGGCCGATATCGGCTTTCGCGCCTGGGAACAGGCGATGATTCCCGTCGGTGAAACGCGGACGATGGTCGATACTGCCCGCAGCGCATTTACCAATTTCGCCCGCTCGAATCTGATCACCATGTCCGTGGTCGAACATGCAGGTCACCCCGTCGGCTGGGCGGCGCGCGAAAATCTCGATGACAAGATCTCCGATTTCTGGATCGATCCCGATTACCAGCGGCGCGGCTATAGCAAGGCGCTGCTTGCCTCCATCGAGGAGGATATCGTTCACTTGGGCTTTGAGGAAGCACATCTCGAAACCCATGCCCGCAACCGTCAGGCCGTCGGTTTTTTTGAACACCACGGCTATAGTGTCCACTGGCTGTCGGTGGTCTATAATCCGAAGTTGGACCGGGATGTTGAAACGGTGGGCATGTCGAAGCGTCTCGTTGAAAAACGCAGCTTTACCTATGGCCCCGGCGGTGGGTTCGAATAGGGCGCAATGCGTTTATGTCAGCTGGTTGGTCAGGCAACTGGCGGAAATGGCGTAGGCTTTCAGCTTGCGTCCCATGAGATATCCGTACTTTGGCGTCAGGTCTGCCACAGGATCGACCACTGCGCCGTGGCAGGTGACATTGGCTCCGGTCACATACAGCACGGTTTCCGTGCCGAGCGCCGAGGTCAGCGGAAATTCCTGTTCATAATAATTGCGCGGAAAACCACCGGCGGTCCGGGCCTTGATGGCGAAGGGTTCGTCGCGCAGCGTGTGGAAGAGATCGGCAAGAATATCGCGGTTATCAGCGACGATGGTCGCGGTGCCGGTCCTCGCGGCCGTCGTAGCAATCGCCCAGCTCAGATCGGTTCGTCCCAGATAACGCGCCAGCACCGATTGGCCTTTTGGTGTCGTGACGTCCTGAGGAAAAGCCGTCAGCAGCGGAAAGGCGACGGCGATGATGCCATTGATCGCCAGTGAGATTTTCAGCGCCCGAGGCGAGGACTGGAGCAGATACCAGACCGCCAACATGGTGCCGGCTGCGTAAGCGGTTGCTGCCCAATTGGCATAGGCGCGCGACATCAAGGCCTGGAAAACGATGGCGAGAATGATCGGCCAAGAGAGGATGAACAGATGTTTTTCGGTCGTGGAGGCGCGGCCCCGCAGCAGCCGGTAAAACACAATCAGCAGGGCGGCAAACAGCACCGGTCCGACCACGCCGAACTGACTGCCGAGAAACTCTGCCGCCTTGCCGATCTTGAAGTTCAGCCCATGCCAATCGGCATTTTCCGAAGTGTGTTTCAGCGTGGCGCCGCCATGGGTGCTGTTCCACCAGATATTTGGAGCGATAACCGCGACTGCCGCGAAGATGGCAAGCACGGTGTCTCTGAGCGCGATGCGTGCCTTGGGCAGGGCGATGGCGGCAATGATCGCAGTCGCGGCGAAATACAGCATCGCATATTTCGAGAGAGTTCCGAAGCCGATTGCGATGCCCATCAGAACCGCATAGCCAGCCGCGCGTCGCTCGATCAGATGCGAATAACACAGTAGCGTCAGCGCCAGGAAGGGAAACAGGATCGTGTCGGTGGACATGAAAACCGATGACAGCGCCACGCCCGGCAGGGTCGCATAGCTCAGTCCCGTCCACAGCCCGGCCTTTTCAGAGCCCGTCAGCCGGGCCGTTGCCGGGATCAGCAGCAGCGCCGTTGCCATATGGAACAGCGGGCTTGCCACACGGATCCAGAAAATATCCTGGCTGCCGCCGATCAGCGTGAACAGATGGATCACCCAGGCGATCATCGGTGGCTTGGAATAATAGCCGAAGTCGAGATGGGTGGACCACAGCCAATATTGCGCCTCGTCCACAAACAGGTCTGTACCGTCGAAATGCAGCATCACGATGCGGTAAAGCGTAATCGCGAGGATGAGGAAGACGCTGGTGCGAAGGGTGATGCGCATCTGGGACCGCCGGGTTCAGGATTTGGATTCGGAGGGCAGATCGGTCTTGCGGCCCTGATGCAGCAGCATCAGGTTGCGGATATAGACGATAATGCCAAGCCCCTGGCCGAGCATGATGATCGGTTCGCCGCGGTGGATGCCATAGGCCAGCAGCATGATGCCACCGATCACCGAAAACCACCAGAAGGCGGCGGGAATGACCGAGCGTTTCTGTTTTTCCGAGACAAGCCACTGGATGATGAAGCGCAGCGAAAACATCAGCTGGGCCAGCACGCCCAACCCTAGCCAGATCAGGTCGGCGGTATCGTGGATTTTGAAATAGGCGAGAAGATCATTCATGGGGTGATGGTCCGATATCCTGCGGGCGCACGGTCTTGCGGCGTTTGATCAGCCAGCTGACGCCGATCAGGTCATGAATGCCGACCAGGGCGCGCTGAAGATTGTTATAATTGGAGGTTCCGGCATGGCGGTGCCGATGACCGACATCCACATGCGCCACCCGCCAGCCATAGGCGGAAAACAGCGCCGGCAGATAGCGATGCATGTGATTGAAAAACGGCAGGTCCAGAAACGCATCGCGCCGAAAGGCTTTTAGCCCGCAGCCCGTGTCGCGGGTCTTGTCCTGCAAGATGCTTTGGCGGATGCCATTGGCCAGACGCGAGGCAACCTTCTTCGACAGCGTATCCTGCCGTCTGGCGCGTTGCCCAGCGACCAGGCCAAGGTCGCTATCGACACTTGTCGTGAGAAGCGGCGCGACAAGACGGGGAATTTCCGAGGGTGGGTTTTGGCCGTCGCCATCCATGGTGCAGATGATCGGTGCCCGCGCCGCGTTGACGCCCGAGTGGATCGCCGCCGATTGACCGCCGGACACGGGATGGTGCAGCACCCGTACCCATGGCTTGACGCTCGCCGCCTGCTTCAGCCGGGCAAGGGTGGCATCAGTTGAGCCGTCGTTCACGAAGATCGCTTCGAAATCTTCACCCTGACAGGCCGTCTCGATTTCCCCTATCAACAGGTCGATATTGTCGGCCTCATTCTTCATGGGCACGACAACGGCAAAACGAGGTGAGGCAAAATGGGGGTGGGGCTGGTCGGTCATCTCTGTTCCAACGGCTTTCTATGCCGCCCCCATAGCCTGTTTTCAAGGGCGCGTCATCCGCCTTGAGCGCCTGTTGTCGGTGCTTTTCCCTGCATTTTAAAGGACCGACCCAATTTTGCCCGGTCATGCCCGGTTTTCAACGGTGCCAAGCTGCCCAAAGCGCGGTGGCAATGCTGCTTCGTCTTGCGCGTTCCGCGCATTTGTTCTAACCGGGAAGATGAAAATCACCTGTCGGAGCATTGCTGTTTTTTCCCGATTGCCGACCGCTCCGGCTTCTTTCTGTTTGTGCAATTCCTTTGGCGAAACCTCTCGTGTTTTGCCGGAATTGGTCTGAAAAGAGCATGTCATGACCCTTGTCGATACGCGCACCCCCGACCCGAAACGCCTGATTCCCGGCGCCACCGGCGATTGGGAAATCGTTATCGGCATGGAAGTTCATGCCCAGGTGTTGAGCCAGTCCAAGCTGTTTTCCGGGGCCTCGACCACCTTTGGCAATGCACCGAACGACAATGTGTCGCTGGTTGATGCGGCGATGCCCGGCATGTTGCCTGTTATCAACGAGGAATGCGTTCGCCAGGCGGTGCGCACCGGTCTCGGCCTGAAGGCGAAAATCAACAAGCGTTCAATTTTTGACCGCAAGAACTATTTCTATCCCGACCTGCCGCAGGGCTACCAGATCTCGCAGTTCAAGGACCCGATTGTCGGGGAAGGCAAGATCATCATTTCGCTCGGACCCGATCGTCAGGGGAATTTCGAGGATATCGAAATCGGCATCGAGCGGCTGCATCTGGAACAGGATGCCGGCAAGTCGATGCATGACCAGCATCCGACCATGTCCTATGTCGATCTGAACCGTTCCGGCGTGGCGCTGATGGAAATCGTTTCCAAGCCGGACATGCGCTCATCTGACGAAGCCAAGGCCTATATGACCAAGCTGCGCTCGATCGTGCGCTATCTCGGCACCTGCGACGGTAATATGGACGAAGGCTCGATGCGCGCCGACGTTAACGTTTCGGTGCGCAAGCCGGGCGGCGAATTCGGCACGCGCTGCGAAATCAAGAACGTCAACTCCATCCGGTTCATCGGTCAGGCCATTGAATATGAAGCTCGTCGCCAGATCGCCATTTTGGAAGACGGCGGCTCGATTGATCAGGAAACCCGGCTGTTTGATCCGGGCAAGGGCGAGACCCGCTCGATGCGCTCCAAGGAGGACGCGCATGATTATCGATATTTCCCCGATCCCGACTTGTTGCCGCTGGAATTCGACGATGCCTTCGTGCAGGCCTTGAAGAAGGATCTGCCGGAATTGCCCGACGACAAGAAGGCGCGTTTTGTCGCCTCCCTGGGCCTTTCCGTCTATGATGCTTCGGTGCTGGTGTCTGAAAAGGCGATTGCCGATTATTACGAAGCCGTGGCTGCGGGCCGCGACGGCAAGATTGCCGCCAACTGGGTTATCAACGACCTGCTGGGTGCCTTGAACAAAGCCGGCAAAGGCATTGAAGAGACTCCGGTTTCACCTGCCCAGCTCGGCGGCATTATCGATCTGATCAAGGCCGAGACCATTTCCGGCAAGATCGCCAAGGACCTGTTTGAAATCGTATTCAACGAAGGCGGTGATCCCGCCGATATCGTTGAGAGCCGTGGCATGAAACAGGTGACCGACACCGGCGCCATCGAAAAGGCTGTGGATGAAATCATCGCCGCCAATCCGGATCAGGTCGCCAAGGTGCTGGCCAAGCCGACGCTGGCTGGCTGGTTTGTCGGTCAGGTGATGAAGGCGACCGGTGGCAAGGCCAATCCGCAGGCGGTGCAGGCGCTGGTCAAGGCCAAGCTCGGCCTGGAGGAGTAAAGTCCGATGTTCTTCATCCGCACCGCCAATGACCGAGATCTGGAAAAGGTGCGGGTGCTGCTGTCGGAAACCTGGCATGCCACCTATGACAGCATCTATGGCGTGGCCAAGGTGCAGAAGATCATCGATACCTGGCATTCGGCTACTGCCTTGAAGGCGCGGCTGGCGAAAAAGGGCGGCGAATTTCTGGTGGCTGACGATGGCAAGCGCCTCGGCGGCATGGGTTTTGCCGCTATGGCAGACAATATGGCCAAGACCGCCATTCTGCATCAGCTGTACGTCCATCCCAGCTTTCATCGTCAGGGCATTGGCACTGACATTCTGGCCGAACTGGAAACCTGTTTTCCCGACGCCGAGATCCTGCGGCTGGACGTGGAGCCGAAGAATACAGGTGCGGTGGCTTTTTACACCACTCACGGCTTTATGGAGGTCGATCGCACCCAGAACTGCGGGGTGGCGGGTAGCGGCATTGAAGGCCTGGTCATGGAAAAGCCGCTGGTCAATGTTTTATCCGGGCCATTCTAGGGCATTTATAGCTGTCAGCCCGAAACCTTCAGGATCATCATGCTCCCCTTGATTATTCGTCCGGCGCAAGAAAATGATATTGTCGCCATTGTTGCGCTATTTGCCGCTGACGATCTTGGTGGCCACGGAGATACCACAGACCCCGATGCCCTGCCGGACTATCTTGCTGCCTTTCGGCGCATCGCCGCGTCGAGCAACGAAATTCTGTATGTTGCGGAGCGTGATGGCGCGGTGGTTGGCACTTTCCAGACCATGATCACCACGACATTGACCGGGCGCGGTTCGTCTTCGATGATCGTCGAGGCCGTGCAGACACGGGCGGATTGCCGGGGGCAGGGGATTGGTGCGCAAATGATCGAATTCTGCCTGGAACGGGCAAGGGCTGAAGGTCTACGCCTGGTGCAGTTGTCTTCGAACGCAGTGAGGCTTGACGCGCATCGATTTTACGAGCGATTGGGCTTTAGCAAGAGCCATTTTGGCTTCAAGTTCAAGTTGAAATGAACAGGGCTTTGACCCGACTCTCTGGACAAGCGCCCGTCAAGGCGTCATAAGCAAATCATCATTGAAAGCCGCCGGACCGTGGCGGAGCCGAGGAAAAGACATGAAGCAGCTTTTGTTGCAGATTTTCACCTGGTGGAGTGGCCAGACCGTCGGAACCCGTTTCTTCACCTGGCGTGAAGGTAAGCGCGTTGGCGAAGACGAGGCAGGCAATGTCTACTATGAAGGCGGCATGAGCAGCTTCGGCCTGCAACGTCGCTGGGTGATTTATAACGGCTACGCTGACGCCTCCGCCATTCCGCCCGGCTGGCATGGCTGGATGCATCACCGCACCGACGTGCCGCCCACCAAGGACAATTACGTGCCGAGGGAATGGGAAAAGCCGCATGAGGCGAACCTGACCGGCACCGCCAAAGCCTATCGTCCGCAGGGCTCGATTGCTGCAACCGGTGCTCGTCCGCGCGTCACCGGTGACTACGACGCCTGGACGCCCGGCAACTAACAGAGATTTTGTGAGCGCATGACGGTGTTAACGCGTTATGCGCTCTTCCGGTTTTGGCCACAAATTTCCGGTACATGGGTTTGTCAGCGTTTTCCTGCTGATATTTGTTTTTGCGCATAGGGTGGACGTGTCTGCAATTCGGACCTCCGGTCCGACTGCTGGCGCATTTGAAAATTGGCCCATCTGAGCGACGACGGCCGGAAACGACAGGAATACGATCTGTGAAACAGACGAAAAGGGTGTTGAGAGCGGTTCTGGCAGCAACCAGCCTCACCGTAGCGTTCTCGATAACGGCCACTGTTCCAGCCGATGCCGCCCGCATTTCCAACGCCGTCGCGGTCTTTTCGGGTTTGGACAAGATAACCGGGCGGATTACCGAGTTCGACGTCTATCTCAATGAGACAGTCCAGTTCGGCGCCTTGCAGGTGACGCCCAAGGCCTGTTACTCCCGCGATGAAACCGAGGCGCAGCATGTCGACGCCTTCGTGCAGGTCGACGAAATCACCCTGGACCGTCGCATTCGCCAGATCTTTTCAGGCTGGATGTTTGCCGATAGCCCGGCGCTGAACGCCATTGAGCACCCGATCTACGATGTCTGGCTGAAGGATTGCAAGCAGACCTCCGACGTGCCGAAACCGGCGAAATAAGCCCAGAGCTGTATGTTGGAAAGCTGTTTGTTACGGACTTATTTCTTCCGGCAATAAAAACGGCACATTGGCCATAGTTACGGCCTCTTCCAGCATCTTGCTGTACTCGTCTTTCGCCACATCTATCGCCCCGAAGGTTTTCAGATGCTCGGTGGTAAACTGGGTGTCGAGAAGCACGAAACCCTGCGCCCGTAGCCTTTCGACCAGATGCACAAGACAGATTTTCGATGCGTTGGAACGGCGGGAAAACATGCTTTCGCCGAAGAAGGCCGCCCCCAGGGACACGCCGTAAAGGCCGCCGACCAGCTCATCACCTTCAAAGGCTTCGACGCTATGGGCGTGGCCCATCTGAAACAGGGCTGTGTATAGATCGCGGATTGTCTGGTTGATCCAGGTGCTGGGCCGGTCCGGTGCGGGCTCGGCGCATTTGTCCAGAACCGCTGCAAAAGCCGTATCGAAGCGGATATCAAACGGCTTTTGCCGGATAATCTTGGCGAGGCTTTTGGAATAGTGAAAGCTGTCGAGGGGAATGATGCCCCGCAGGTCCGGCTCGACCCAGAACAGTTCCGGGTCGTCGCTGGATTCGGCCATGGGAAACAGGCCGATGGAATAGGCGCGCAACAGGATATCGGGCGTTATACTTCTATCCTTGCTGCTGCGCCGCCCCATTCTTTGTCCTTATTTCGTGGACGTCTTGGCCAGATAGTGCTCCAGCCAATGGATGTCGTAATCGCCCTTGGCAATATCCGGATTGTTGATCAGATCCTGGAACAATGGCAGGGTCGTCTTGATCCCGTCAATGACAAATTCATCGAGAACCCGGCGCAGGCGCATCATGCATTCTTCGCGGGTGCGACCATGCACGATCAGCTTGCCGATCAGGCTGTCATAGTAAGGCGGGATCTTGTAGCCGGCATAGGCGCCGGAATCCACCCGCACCCCAAGCCCACCTGGAGCGTGGAAATGGGTGATCGTGCCCGGAGACGGCGTGAAGGTGCGCGGGTCTTCGGCATTGATGCGGCATTCGATGGCATGGCCTCGGAATTCCACTTCTTCCTGTGTCACGGAAAGTCCAGCGCCCGATGCAACGCGGATCTGTTCATAGACCAGGTCGATGCCGGTGATGGCTTCTGTGACCGGATGCTCCACCTGCAAACGGGTGTTCATTTCAATGAAATAGAACTCGCCGTTTTCATAGAGGAACTCGATCGTGCCAGCGCCACGATATTTCAGCTTTTTCATGGCGTCGGCGCAGATCTGGCCGATCTTCATCCGCTGTTCCTGGGTCAGGGCAGGGGAATTGGCCTCTTCCCAGACCTTCTGGTGACGGCGCTGAAGCGAGCAATCGCGTTCGCCCAGATGAATGGCATTGCCTTCACCATCGCCGAATACCTGGATTTCGATATGCCGGGGCGTACCGAGATATTTTTCCATATAAACGGCGTCGTTACCGAAAGCAGCAGCGGCTTCCGAACGGGCTGTGGAAACGGCTTCTTCCAGTTCTGCTTCGGTGTTCGCGACTTTCATCCCGCGTCCACCGCCGCCTGCCGTTGCCTTGATCAGCACCGGAAAGCCGATTTCACGGGCGATCTCCAGCGCTGTTTCCGGCTTCACTTCGCCAGCAGAACCCGGAACTACGGGAATGCCGAGGGATTTTGCGGTTTCCTTGGCGGTAATCTTGTCGCCCATTAGCCGGATATGATCGGCGGTCGGTCCGATGAAGGTAATGCCATGGGCGTCGAGAATATCGGCGAACTTGGAATTTTCCGAGAGGAAGCCGTAGCCGGGATGGACGGCGTCCGCCCCGGTGATTTCGCAGGCGGCAACGATCTGGTGAATGTTCAGATAGCTGTCACGCGAGGGCGGTGGGCCGATGCAGACGCTTTCGTCGGCAAGGCGTACATGCATGGCGTCGGCATCCGCTGTGGAATGCACGGCAACGGAGGCAATGCCAAGCTCCTTGCAGGCGCGCAGCACGCGAAGGGCGATTTCGCCGCGATTGGCGATGAGTATTTTTGAGATGACTGGCATCGGCTTACTCGATGATGACCATGGCTTCGCCATATTCGACCGGGCTTGCATCGTCGATGAGGATTTCGACGACCTTGCCGGAACGAGGCGAAGGGATCTGGTTCATTGTCTTCATGGCTTCGATGATCAGCAGCGTCTGGCCTTCCTTGACCGTCGAGCCGACTTCGATGAAGGGCTTTGAACCGGGGGCGGGGGACATATAGACCGTGCCGACCATGGGAGCCGTTACGGCTTTGGACAGATCGCGGGCAGCAGGAGCCGCTACCGCGACCGGAGCAGGTGCTGCGGCAGGTGCCGGGGCACCATAAGGCGCGCCATATTGCATCTGCGGCATTGCCATCATCTGCGGAGCCACCATTTGCGGCGCGGCGCGGGAAACGCGAATTCTCAGCGCATCCTGTTCCACTTCGATCTCGCTCAGATCGGTCTCGTTCAAGATATTCGCCAGCTCGCGGATAAGCGCCTGATCGATGCCGGTTTTCTTCTCTGCCATGGAGGTTGTTCCTGAATTTCTTGTTCTATCGTGTGAGGTTATCAAGCGCTTGCAGCGCCAGGAGGTAGGAATGCGGTCCGAAGCCGCAAATAACTCCCTTGGCGGCGGGCGCTATCATCGAGGTGTGGCGGAATTCTTCCCGCGCGTGGACATTCGAAATATGAACTTCAACGACCGGAACAGCAATCGCCCGCATGGCGTCATGCAGTGCGATTGATGTATGCGTATAGGCACCGGCATTGAGCGCGACACCGACAGCTTTATCGCCTGCTTCATGTAGCCAATCGACCAGATCGCCCTCATGATTGCTCTGGCGGCAGTCGACGTCAATGCCGAGTTGCTCACCCAATCGAACGCAATCCGCTTCGATGTCGGCTAGTGTCTTGCCGCCGTAAATCCCGGGCTCCCGCTTGCCAAGCGCATTCAGATTGGGGCCGTTCAGCACGAAAATTGTTCTGCTCATTGCTGTTCCGTCGCGTTTTCGACCGCCTCCTATAAACCGGCATCCGTTGAAGGAAAAGCCCTTTGCGCTTTTCTCCCTATGGCTTCACTGTAAAATCAGCTGGATATCGCGACTATCTGGTGGATTCAGCAGGTTGATTTGCCGCAGGTGCGAACATTCGTCAGCTTCTCCTGGAGAGCATCTGCGCCGATGGCACCGGAAACTAGTTCATTGCCGATCACATAGGCGGGTGTGCCGTTGATGCCTAGGTCCTGGGCCAGTTGATAGACCTTTTTGACGGACGTGTCATTGGGGCTGTCAGTCATTTCCTTACGAAGGGCTGCTTCCGAAACCCCCAGCATCACACCCGCATCTATGGCGCTTTCCTGCGTGGCGCGACCTTCACTGCCAAGCAGGGCATGGTGGAAGTCGCTGTATTTTTCCGGTGCCAGCTTGCGGAATGCGTCCGCAACGCGGTGCGCGGCGACCGAATCCGGCCCAAGAATCGGGAATTCCTTCAGGACGAACCGCACATTCTTATCGGTCTTCAGGATGGTATCCATGTCGGCCAGCGCATGGCGGCAATAGCCGCAATTATAGTCGAAGAACTCAACGATGGTCACGTCACCCTTCGGATTGCCAAGGACGATATCATCCTTCGAATTGAAGATCTCAGCCTTGTTGAGTTCAATGCCGCTGGAGGCCTGGCTGGCGCGGGCCGCTTCCTGCTTCTTTTGCAAGGCGTCCTGCACGTCGAGCATGATTTCCGGATGGGCGATCAGATATTCCTTGATGAAGGCGCCGATTTCTTGCTTCTGCTTGTCATCCAGCGCGTAGGCTGGCGCGCCGAGGCCGGTCGAGGCAATGAGCGTTGCCAAAACGGCAGTGCGAAAAAATCGTATCTTCATGTCAATCCTCGTCTCTGGCCATTGTCTTCGGCCATCATTTTTGGCCTGCGTTTTCGGCGGCATGCATGTCCGCCTCGCCGGTCTTGGGGCTTTGTGCCAGCCGCAGCGCTGGCGGTCTAGTCTGTCCGGTTATTTTCGTGGTCAATCCACCTCGAAATGGACGTGTGACCGTAGCTCATTCCCTGACCGGGAAAAGCGGGAAAACGCATTCCGGCATGGCTCTTACCATTGTGATAGGGTGCGCAATGCGGCAAATGTCAGGCGCATTTCTGTTTCAGCCTCCTAATAGAATAGAAAGAGATCCATCTTGGTTATGCTTTCCACCCGCAGTGCTGTCGAACCGTTTCACGCCATGGATATTCTGGCCGAGGCCAACCGCTTGAAGGCCGCTGGCCATCCGGTGATTTCGCTTGCCGTGGGCCAGCCTGGGGCACCAGCGCCCGAGCGGGCGATCCGAGCGGCGGAAGTGGCGTTGCGGGCGGGCCAGATCGGCTATACCGACGCCCTCGGCCGTGCCGATCTGCGTCAGGGGCTTGCCGATTATTATCGTCGTCGCCACGGCACGGAGGTCGCGGCGGAGCGGATCATGGTGACGACGGGCTCGTCGGCGGGCTTCAACCTGGCATTTCTGACGCTGTTTGAGGCAGGCGACGCGGTGGCCATCGCCCGGCCCGGCTATCCCGCCTATCGCAACATCCTGAAGGCGCTGGGATTGGTGGTGATTGAAGTGCCAGTCGGTCCCGAGACTGATTTCACGCTGACTCCCGACAGTCTGGAGCGTGCGGCAAGGGCAGCGGGTGTACGGCTGAAAGGCGTGCTTCTGGCCAGCCCCGCCAATCCCACTGGCACCGTCACCGGCCGGGCTGCGTTGCAGCGTCTGGCACTGTGGTGCGACGACAATGGTGTCAGCTTCATCTCCGACGAGATCTATCATGGCCTGACCTATGGCGTGGAGGAAGCGAGCGCGGTGGAATTTGCGCCTGATGCCGTCGTCATTAATTCCTTCTCCAAATATTATCGGATGACTGGCTGGCGGATCGGCTGGATGGTCCTGCCTCCAGCATTGGTGCGTGGCGTGGAATGCGTGGCCCAGAGCCTCTATATTTCGGCGCCCGAATTATCGCAGATTGCCGCCATGGCCGCGCTGGAAGCAGGCGATGAGCTGGAAGAATACCGAGCCGGTTGCCGCGCCAATCGTGATTTTCTCCAGGCTCGGCTGCCCGCGCTGGGCATGCCGCTGCTGTCTCCCATGGATGGCGCTTTCTATGCCTATGTCGATGTCAGCCGCTTCACCAATGACAGCATGGAGTTTGCCCGAAGATTGCTGGCGCAAACCCATGTGGCGGCAACGCCTGGCCTCGATTTCGATCCGCTGGAAGGCCACCGGGCCTTGCGGATCTCCTATGCGGGAACATTGACCGACCTGACCGACGCCACCGACAGAATCGCCAACTGGCTTGCGTGAGTTTTATGAGATATCAATGGTTTGAGATCGATTTCAGACTCAATGTGGCAAGCTCTTGAATCAATCTGTGAAAGGGTTGATTCTGTTTGTCAGGATCGTTCAAGACGCAGCAGGGGATGCCAAATGCAGGATGAGCCAATGGTGTCGCGCGTGCCTGTTCTTGAAACCGAAAGGCTGCGGTTACGCGGTCATCACCTCGAGGATTTCGAGGCATCTGCCCGGATGTGGGCGGATGAGAGAGTGGTGCGCTATATCAGCGGGAAGCCATCGAACCGATCCGACAGCTGGTCGCGGCTGCTGCGCTATATCGGCCATTGGCAGGCGCTATCCTTCGGCTATTGGGTTGTCGAAGACCGGATCAGCGGCGCCTTTCTCGGCGAAGTCGGCTTTGCCAATTACAAGCGCGATATCACCCCACCCTTGGACGAGGTGCCGGAAATTGGCTGGGTGCTGATTGCCGATGCCCATGGCCGGGGCATTGCCACCGAAGCCGTCACCGCCGCGCTTGGCTGGGGCGACCGGCATTTTGCCCAAGGAGAAACAGTCTGCCTTTTCGACCCACAGCACCAGGCGTCGATCCGGGTTGCGGAGAAAAGCGGTTATATTCGTAAGGGTGAGGTGACCTATATGGGCAGACCGACGCTGGTCATGAACCGCATGAGGCCATCATCGGTGGCGGCGACAGATTTCGGTTGATCACGCCGTTTCACAGAGCGTACGACTCATGAACGCTTACCATTAAACGAAAACGGCCACGCTGGAGCGTGGCCGTTTTTGAATGTTTAAGACGCAAGTCCCTCCTAGAGGAAACCGCGCTTCTGCCACCATCCGCCCTTCTTGGGCTTCGGAGCTTCCTCGCCGTTGGTCACCGAGGTAACGACCGGTTCGGATGTGCTGACATTGGACGACCGATTGGCGCGCACCGGCTTTTCGGCACTGGCATCACTTACGGCCTCTGGCTCGCTCGCAACTTCAGGAGCAGGCGCTTCGACCGCAGGCTCTGGTGCAGAGACGTCCTGAGCAGGTGCCGGTACTGACGTCTCTTCCGAGACGGGGGAGGCGGCGACAGGCTCGGCAGCAGCCGGTGCTTCGACAACCACAGCCTCAGGCACAGCAGCAGGTTCCGTTACCGTTTCGACGCTGTCGGCGGCTTCGGTTTTGGCTGACGCTTTCGGCTTGCGAGCCCGGCGTGGCTTGGCAGCCACTGGCTCATCGGCTTTCACGGCCTCTGTTGCTGGGACACTGACCTCGGCAGCCACCACAACACTGTCGGCGACGGCATCGGACGGAACCTCAGCGACGGCGACAGCCTGATCGGCATCGGCTTGCACTGACTCTTCAGCAGAATCGTCATCTTCAGCAGTGTCATTACCTTCGGCATCGGCGCTCACACCATTTTCATCGCGACCGCGACGCCCACCACGCTTGCCACGACGGCGGCGCTTGTTGCGGCGCTGGCTTTCGCTGTTGCCGTCTTCAGACGCGTCAGAGGCCTCGACGCTATCATCGCGATCTTCTGCCGTATCTTCGGCGTCGTCTTCGCCTTCGCTGTCATCGTCGCCTTCGTCACCGCCGGCAGCGTTCTGCTGTCCATCGGCATGGCCATTGCCATTCTTGCCACGGCGGCGGCGGCGGCGCTTGCGCTTGCGGTTGCCGTCTTCGGCGGCGTTTGCTGCAGCATTGCCACTTGATGCGGGCTGTGCCTGAACAGGAGCCTCAACGACGTCCTCGTCATCCTCTTCCTCGATCTCAATGATCGGGTCGTCCTCTTCCGGCTCACTGATCAGCGGCAGCAAGGTTTCGATGCGGACCGGATTGGCAACCGGCTCGCCCTTGTCGATGGCGAAATGCTGGTGACCGACGCTGGCATCCGAGTCGATGATGATCGACACGCCGAAGCGGTTTTCATAATCGACAATCGAGCCGCGCTTGTGGTTGAGCAGGTAAAGCGCCGTTTCCGGCAGGGTACGCACGGTAATATCGTGCGTGGTGCTTTTCAGCAGATATTCTTCGACGCCGCGCAGTACATGCAGGGCAACGGAGGACTGCGAACGGATCAGGCCTGTGCCGGAGCAATGCTGGCAGACCTGGGTGGTCGATTCCAACACGCTGGCGCGAATGCGCTGACGCGACATTTCCAGCAGACCGAAATGCGAAATACGTCCGACCTGAATACGGGCGCGATCGTTTTTCAGGCAATCCTTCAGCTTCTTCTCGACGGAGCGGTTGTTGCGCTTCTCTTCCATGTCGATGAAGTCGATGACGATCAGACCTGCAAGGTCGCGCAGGCGCAACTGGCGGGCCACTTCTTCCGCGGCTTCCAGATTGGTTTGCAGGGCGGTGTCTTCGATGGAATATTCGCGGGTCGAACGACCCGAGTTCACGTCGATGGACACCAGCGCTTCGGTCTGGTTGATGATGATATAACCACCAGACTTCAGCGTCACCTGCGGCTGCAACATCCGGTCCAGCTGGGCCTCAATGCCGGAGCGCGAGAAGATCGGGTGAATGTCGCGGTAGGGCTGAACCACCTTGGCGTGGCTCGGCATCAGCATTTTCATGAAGTCTTTCGCTTCACGATAGCCTTCTTCGCCTGACACCACGATCTCGCTGATATCCTTGTTATACAGGTCGCGGATCGAGCGCTTGATCAGTGAGCCTTCCTCGTAGACGAGGCAAGGTGCGGTGGAATTCAGCGTCAGGGTGCGAACGTTTTCCCAGAGACGCATCAGATATTCGAAATCGCGCTTGACCTCGACCTTGGTGCGATTGGCACCTGCGGTGCGCAAGATAACGCCCATGCCCAGCGGCACTTCCAGATCGCGGGCCACTTCCTTCAACCGCTTGCGGTCGGCGGGGTTGGTGATTTTGCGCGAAATGCCGCCGCCGCGTGCCGTATTCGGCATCAGAACAGAATAGCGGCCTGCCAGAGACAGGTAGGTGGTCAGCGCAGCACCCTTGTTGCCACGTTCTTCCTTGGCGACCTGCACCAGAAGAATCTGGCGGCGCTTGATAACTTCCTGGATGCGATATTGCTTGCGCGGCGTGCGGCGCACCCGGTCGGGAACCTCTTCCATGGCGTCTTCGGCGCCAACAGATTCGATTTCTTCCTTCTCGCCGTCATCATCATCGTCGTCGTCATCATCGTCATGACGATGGCGGCTATCGGTTTCTTCGGAGATCGAGTCCGTGTCGACCATGGCGGCCATGCTGCCATTGCTCGATCCGTCATCTGGTGTCTCGTCACTTTCGACGGCCACAGGTTCTGCGACGGCTTCATCGGCGCTGGCTTCAACCTCGCCTGCCTTCTTGCGGGGCTTGCGCGGACGGCGTGCCTTGGGCTTTGCTGCAGCCTCGGGGGCTGCCTCGTCTGCTTGCGGCTCAGCCGGTACTGCGTCGGCCTGCACTGCGTCAGTCTGTGACGCCTCGGCTTGCGGCGCATCTGCGGGCTGCTCGGCTGTGGTTTGCGCGTGATCGTCATCCGCCTGATTGACGGCGAGACCAGCGACTTCTTCGGCTTCATTGGCGAATTCGGCCGGATCGGCAATCACCGGCTGGTCGCGTTCGCCGGGATCTCTGCTGCGCACCGGCTCGAAATCGCCGTCGTCGTGACGGCCATGCTCTTCGGCTTCAGCCTTCAGCAAGGCCTGACGGTCGGCAAGCGGGATCTGATAATAATCGGGATGGATTTCTGCAAAAGCCAGGAAGCCGTGACGATTGCCGCCGTAATCGACGAAGGCGGCCTGCAAGGAAGGCTCGACCCGTGTGACTTTGGCCAGATAGATGTTGCCGCGGATCTGTTTCTTATGCTGGGATTCAAAATCGAATTCTTCGATCCTGTTACCGCGAACGACAACGACGCGCGTCTCTTCTTCGTGAGACGCATCGATTAGCATTTTGTCTGCCATGTAAGCTCTGCTCCTCGGCGCGACCGGTGGCGAGCAATGCCGCAGGCCTGGTGCCAAGCGGGGCTGATCTCGTGAGCGATGCGCCGGATATCGGTGCTCTCGTCTGCGGTATCTTTCCTGGCAGCAGTCCGTCAGCGTTCAGGGCATCAAAGGCCCCAAGGCGGACAACATCGGACAAAGGCTGCTGCAACGACATCAAATACCAAAACAAAAGCGACAATGACAAAGGCCTCTTAATAAGGCCCAATGAATGCTCAAAAGAGCGTTTGGCGGTCTCCCGCCCTGTTATTTTGCCGGAGATTCCAGCTGGACGATTCAGTTTCGGGACAAAAATGCCTTGGCGGCGGATGAAAAATCAGACAAATGGCGCCAGGTCCGTTTTGGTTGGCAGCCGTCGGATGACTCTATCCCGTCGACAATTTTAACCCTTATTTCTGTTGTATGTCGTCTGTGTCACATTGGCAAGCGGCAAAGCCTGCCCTGCCATAATATTGATAAGACCAATAGATTAGAATTATTGCACTTGCGCGCTGCGATGAGGAATGATGGATAGCCGGTATGCGCGCTCCGGTTTATGGTTAGGATCGCATCCTGTGCCGCCGGTGGTTGTAATTTCCAGTTGCCAATCGGTTCGGTCGTTTGGGCAGGTTTGAAGGATGGGTGTGAATGATCGGGACTTTCAAAGCGTGAGCGATATGGTATCGCGGCATGGACGGATGGTGCGTTCAACGATGGTAAGCATGAGGCAAGGCAAGCGGCCTGGCGTGGCGATCCTGTGGCTATTGGCCTGTATTATCGCGGGCTTGGCGCCTGCAAAAGCCTTTTCGGCGGAACGTCTCGCCGTGTTTGCAGCCCGTATCGCCGGTGACGATGCCCGCACCCGTATCGTCATGGATTTCGACCAGAAGCCGGAAACGACCGTGCGCTATATCGGCAATCCGGATCGCATCGTCGTCGATCTGCCAGCCACCGTCTTTGCCTTTCCAGCCGAGGCACTTGTCGCCCGCGGCCTGTTTCGGGAGATCCGTTTCGGCTCCATCGACGCTACCCATTCGCGTATCGTGCTGACCACGGCGCGGCCTGCCAAACTCGTCCTCACCGACATTCGTAAAAATGACGAGGGGCAGGGATTTCGACTGATTCTCGATGCGGAGATGACCGATAATGACACATTTTCCAAGCTGGTCGCCTCCCAGGCCTGGGAGGCCGATGCCTACAGCAATGGCAAGAGCCCGCGCATAGAACAGGCGGCGCCCGCGACGGATGGCGAGTTTCTGATTGCCGTCGATGCCGGCCATGGCGGTATCGATACCGGGGCCACAGGCAAGGCCACCAATACGCCGGAAAAAACCGTGACGCTGGGCTTTGCCAGGGCGCTGGCTGTCGAGCTTAACAGGCAAAAGGGCGTCAAGGCCTTCCTGACCCGCGATGGCGATACGTTCCTGTCCCTGTCGCAGCGCGTGACGCTGGCCCGGCAGAAAGGCGCAAACCTGTTTATTTCGCTGCATGCCGATATGCTGGGCCAGGCCAATATTCGCGGCGCGACCGTTTATACCATTTCCGACAAGGCATCCGACCATCTTGCCGAGGCCGCAGCGGCGCGTGAAAACCAATCGGACGAGGTTGGTGGTGTCGATGCGAGCGCCGAACCGCAGGAAGTCTCCGATATCCTGGCGGACCTTACCCGGCGGGAGACTCAGGCCTTTTCCATCGCCATGGCCAAATCGGTGGTGACGTCGTTCGACGGGCAGATCAACCTGATCAACAATCCGCATCGCTTTGCCGGATTCCGAGTGTTGCAGGCCCAGGATGTGCCGTCGGTGCTGCTCGAACTTGGGTTTCTGTCCAACAAGGAGGACGAGAAGCTCTTGCTCGATCCGGCCTGGCGCGGCAAAGTGGTGAAACTGATCGCCGAGGCGGTGAAGAAATATCGTCAGCCGCTTGTTGCCAAAGGTGGTTGACGCTCGGGATGCCAAACCGCGATACATTTTGGCTGGAAATGCTCTAAAGGCAAAGCCTCGGTGTTTACTGTGAATGCCTCTGCGTGTGCCGATCTATCGAAGAATAATGCGGAAACATGAAAGTTGATCGCGATGGCTGTGTGTAACAGGGGCGAGGCCCTATTTTACGCACATTGTCACAACAACACCAGGAAACACCCGGGCGGTGGTGTTCAATACGCCTCCCGACTTGTAATTGGTGGCGTCGTATGCAAAACGCCACGATATAAGCGATGCTTGACATACAGGCGTATGCGAACCGAAAGCGATTGCCGGTAGCTTCACGATGATAAGACTGATTGGATATCTCTTCGGATTGGCTTCCGTTGCCGCGCTTGCCGCGGCAGCCGCTGCTGCCATCTATCTGACGACCATTACCAAGGATCTACCTGATTACGAGGTATTGAGCCGGTATGCGCCGCCGGTGATGACCCGCGTCCATGCCGGTAACGGCGCGCTGATTGCCGAATATGCCCATGAACGGCGGCTGTTCATGCCGATCCAGGCCATTCCAGATCGTGTGAAGGCGGCTTTCTTGTCGGCGGAAGACAAGAATTTCTACACCCATCCCGGTGTTGATATCTGGGGCCTTGGCCGCGCCATCCTGGTGAACTTGCAGAATTTCGGCTCCGGTCGCCGTCCCGTCGGCGCTTCGACCATCACCCAGCAGGTCGCCAAGAACTTTCTTCTGTCGTCCGACCAGACCATGGACCGCAAGATCAAGGAAGCCATTCTCTCCTTCCGCATCGAGCAGGCCTATTCCAAGGACAAGATCCTTGAGCTTTATCTGAACGAGATTTTCTTTGGCCTGAATTCCTATGGTATCGCTGCGGCGGCACTCACCTATTTCGACAAGCCGGTCACCGAACTGACCATTGCCGAAACCGCTTATCTTGCTTCTCTGCCTAAAGGCCCGGCCAACTACCATCCCTACCGTCATACCCAGGCTGCTATCGAGCGCCGCAATTGGGTTATCGACCGGCTGGTGGAGAACGGCTTCGTCAGCCAGGCCGATGGCGACACTGCTAAAAAGGAAGACCTGGGCGTCAACCTGCGGCGCGGTGGTGGCAATGTCTTTGCCTCGGATTATTTCTCCGAAGAAGTGCGCCGTCAGATTATCGATAAATACGGCACCAAGTCCCTTTATGAAGGCGGGCTTTCTGTGCGCACCTCGCTCGATCCAGAGCTACAAGTCGCCGCCCGCAAGGCGCTTCAGGATGGTTTGCTGAGCTATGACGAACGGCGTGGCTATCGCGGTCCGATCACCCATATAGACATGGGGTCCGACTGGGGCGTGCCGCTGGCCGATGTGGCTAGCCTTGCCGACGTGCCGGAATGGGAAGTCGCGGTCGTGCTCTCTACTTCCAAGACCGAGGTGCAGATCGGTCTGAAACCGGATCGTGACGGCGCGGGCAAAGTCGTGCCGGAGCGTCTGACAGGCACCATCAAGGCCGATGCCATGGACTGGGCCTATCGGTCGGGACGTGGCGACCGCAAAACCGCCAAATCGCCTGACGGTGTCTTGCAGCCCGGTGACGTGGTCTATGCTGAAAAGATCGGCGCCGATACCTCCACCAATTATCGCCTTCGGCAGCCGCCGAAAGTCCAGGGCGGTTTCGTTGCCATGGACCCGCATACAGGTCGCGTTTTGGCGCTGGTTGGCGGCTTCTCCTACGCCCAATCGGAATTCAACCGTGCGACACAGGCCATGCGTCAGCCGGGTTCGTCCTTCAAACCCTTCGTCTATGCGGCGGCGCTGGATAGCGGCTATACGCCTGCTTCCGTGGTGCTGGATGCGCCGGTGGAATTTGTCTCCGGCGGCGAGGTCTGGCGGCCACAGAACGATGGCGGCGGCTCCATCGGCCCGGCAACGCTGCGGTTTGCCATCGAGCATTCACGCAACCTGATGACGGTGCGTCTGGCCAATGACATGGGCATGAATCTCGTGGCCGAATATGCCGAGCGCTTCGGCATTTACGACCATATGCAGCCCGTGTTGTCGATGTCGCTCGGGGCAGGGGAAACCACCGTCATGCGCATGGTCTCGGCCTATGCGGTGATCGCCAATGGCGGCAAGCAGATCAAGCCGACGCTGATCGACCGGATCCAGGATCGCTACGGCAAGACGATCTTCAAGCATGAAGAGCGGATTTGCGAAGGCTGCAATGCCGACGAATGGCATAATCAGGATGAGCCTGTTCTGGCCGATAACCGGTTGCAGGTGCTTGATCCGATGACCTCCTATCAGATCACCTCAATGATGCAGGGTGTTATTCAGCGCGGCACGGCCTATGGCAAGATCAAGCTGGACCGCGACGTGGCGGGCAAGACCGGCACCACCAACGACGCGAAGGATACCTGGTTCGTCGGCTTCACCCCGAATATCGTCGCCGGTGTTTATATCGGTTACGACAATCCGACCCCGATGGGCCGGGGCGCGACGGGGGGCTCGATGTCAGCACCTGTATTTAATGAATTCATGCAGACCGCAGTGAAGGGCACACCGCCCAGCAAGTTCAAGGTGCCTGACGGTATGCAGATGATTGCCGTCAACCGCAAGACCGGCATGGCGGCGGTCGTGGGCGATCCAGATACGATTGTCGAGGCTTTCAAGCCCGGAACCGGCCCGGCCGACAGCCTCTCGGTGATCGGCATGGACAGCAATATGCAGCCGGATGAGATCATGAAAAGCTCGCCGCAGGTCAACCAGGCCGTTCAGTCCGGGACGCCCGGCCTGTTTTAACAGAACGATCAAGCTTGTCGCCATGCCCCGGACTTTACTTCCGGGGCATCGGCAATTATGGACCGGGCACGATATCGAAAAACAAGATTCCGAGAAAAGGACCCATGCGTAACGAAATCGAAAATGTCGTCGACGAAATCAAGCAGGCCATAAGCCTGCTGAGGAGGCATCTTTGACTGGGATCAGGCGGTAAGACGACTGGACTGGTTGAACAACAAGGCAGAGGACCCCAACCTCTGGAACGACGCGGCCGAGGCCCAAAAGCTGATGCGCGAGCGCCAGCAGTTGGAAGACAGCATTGCCGGCGTGCGCCGTCTTGAACAGCAGATGAAGGATAATATCGAGCTGATCGAGATGGGTGAGGAAGAGGGCGACGAGAGCATCGTCAAGGAGGCCGAGGACGGCCTGAAAGCCCTCAAGGCCGAATCCGGTAAATTGCAGGTCGAAGCCATGCTGTCGGGTGAAGCTGATGGCAATGACACCTATGTCGAAGTGCATTCGGGGGCTGGCGGCACGGAAAGCCAGGACTGGGCCAACATGCTGTTGCGCATGTATACCCGCTGGGCCGAGCGCAGTGGCTTCAAGGTGGAATTGCTGGAAGTGCATGACGGCGAAGAAGCTGGCATCAAGTCGGCCACCATCCTGGTCAAGGGCCATAATGCCTATGGCTGGATGAAGACTGAATCGGGCGTGCATCGCCTGGTGCGCATTTCGCCTTACGACAGCAATGCGCGGCGTCATACCTCGTTCTCCTCCATCTGGGTCTATCCGGTGGTGGATGATTCGATCCAGATCGACATCAACGAAAGCGACTGCCGTATCGATACCTACCGCTCCTCCGGTGCGGGCGGCCAGCACGTCAACACCACCGACTCGGCAGTGCGCATCACCCATATCCCAAGCGGGATCGCGGTCTCGTGCCAACAGGAACGGTCGCAGCATAAGAACAAGGCCAAGGCCTGGGACATGTTGCGCGCCCGTCTCTACGAAGTCGAGCTGAAGAAGCGCGAGGAAGCGGCCAATGCCGAGGCTGCCTCCAAGACTGATATCGGTTGGGGCCACCAGATTCGCTCCTACGTGTTGCAGCCCTATCAGTTGGTCAAGGATCTGCGCACTGGTGTCGAAAGCACGGCGCCCGACGACGTCCTGAACGGCGACATCAGCCCCTTCATGGAGGCCGCTCTCGCCCATCGCATCAGCGGTAGCGCGGATGCTGTTTCCGATATCGACTGATGTCGGGCCATGTTCGGCGATTCTTATGCCGGGCCTCTTGTACGCAGTGAAATGCAAACCGTCTGAGCTTCTGTTCAGGCGGTTTTTTTGTATAATGATTGTCGGATCGTGAGCAAAAGGAAAGCACCTCATGCCGACATGGACTGAAATCGTCAAAGCCAATGTCGAGCGCTATGGTGATCTGGTCGCTGGAATTGATCCAGCGCCGGGCGATGTTCCCGCCGTCTTCGAGAATGGCGATGGATGCTGGATCGAAGACTATGTGGACTTTCTTCTCGACACGATCGAGGGGCATGTTGGCTTCGTCAAGTTCCAGTCGGCTTATTTCGAGGCTTGCGGCATCAAAGGCTTGAAGGCTCTGTCGATGGGCATGGCACGAGCGCGGGCGTCGGGCATTGGCGTTATCCTCGATGCAAAGCGTGGCGATATCGGTGCAACGGCGTCAGCCTATGCGAGGGCTTATCTGGTTCCCGGCGCTGAAGGGGGAAGCGGTGACTTCGAGGCGGATTGCCTGACCGTCAATCCGCTGATGGGACCCGACACGCTTGCCCCCTTTGTCGAGGCCGCGCAGGCGTATGGCAAAGGCCTGTTTGTCCTCTGCCGCACGTCCAATCCGGGCGCAGGCTGGCTACAGGACAAGATGACGGGCAACCAGCTTATTTCGGACCGGCTGGCTGGGCTGATCGGTGGTTTTATACCTGACACGATTGAGGACGGTGATCTCAGTGCCATTGGGGCGGTTATCGGTGCGACGGTTCCTGCGGAAGGACGTCGCCTTAGACAATTTATGCCCCGTTCGATCATTCTTGCACCGGGATTGGGTGCGCAAGGCGCCGATCCGCTGGCCATCCACTCCTTGCGTGGAACCGTACCCGGTGACTTGCTGATACCCGTGTCTCGTGGCCTGACGAGGGTTGAAGACAGAAGCCTTTCCCTGGGCGCGTATGCCGAGTTGATCCTCGGCAGGCTGGACAGTTTCAAGCAGTCCATTGCCTATGATTACAGCCGGCCAAGGAGCAGAGCGGTCTGATTGCGCTCAGTGGCTTTCACGCTCGACCTGGATTTCGCCGAATTCATCGACAACAACTGTCCAGCTCTCCGGATCGTTCGAGCGGGCGTCTTGCTTCAGATAGACCATTGCCGAAAGGCCGAAGCCACGATTGACCCCGGAGGGGTCTTCGCTGCGAATATCGGTGACATAGGGATGCAGATCGGTGATTTCCTGCAATTCAACGGTGTCGATAATCTGTGGCCCTTGATCGGTAACGGAAATCTGGCTGAGGAAAACCTTGGCGGTGCGATCTGGCTGGCGCAGGGCGTAGAGCCGGTAATAGCCGCGCCGTGTCCCATCCTTACTTGCGTCGATGACGCCAGGGCTTTTGACGATGCCGGTGCTGTTTGCCGTGCCGGGATCCTCCCAATAGCCACCGCTGATCAGGAATGTCACGGCTGGCGGCACCGTTTCGGCTTCCTGTGCCAAGGCGGCGGTGTTCGTGAACGAAAAGGGGACGGTGCAGACCATCAGTGCCACGGCAAAAGCGGTGGCGGATGCTGAAAAATTCAGGCGTCCCTTCATCTGCATTGGTTCACTCCGGCTTACGCCCTTTGTGCTGCACACTATGTTTTAATTGGCAAATTGCTCGGCGAGGATTCGCTCCGACCAGGAATGATCGGGATCTGACAATATCCGCGCGGTAATATCCTTGGCCTGTTCGATCTGCACGGTGAGCACCGACTTGACCTCGATATTGTCGGCGACAGCATTCACCGGTCGCTTTCGCTCCTCCAAAACCTCGATCATCACCGTGACCCGGTCGGGAAGCAAGGCGCCACGCCAGCGCCGGGGCCGAAACGGGCAGACTGGGGTAAGTGCCAGGAGAGGCGCATCGAGCGGCAGAATCGGGCCATGGGCGGAAAGATTATAGGCGGTGGAGCCGACCGGCGTCGCCACCATCAACCCATCGCAGATCAGCTCATCAAGGCGCTCCTGGCCGTCGATCAGTACCCTCAGTTTCGCCGCCTGATAGGACTGCCGCAGCAACGACACCTCGTTGATGGCAAGCGCGACGGTTTGCGTGCCGTCTTCGCTGAGTGCGGTCATTTTCAGGGGATGAAAATCATTCTCGGTAGCGATGGCGATTCGCTCCGGCAGGTCTTCCACCCGGTAATCATTCATCAGGAAGCCGACGCTGCCCCTGTTCATGCCATAGATCAGCCGCCCAGAATTCATCGTGTCATGCAGGTTTTGCAGCATGAAGCCATCGCCGCCCAGCACGACCAGCACATCAGCCTCTTCGGGTGGCGTGTATCCGTAGGTGCGAATCAGCTCTTCGCGGGATGCAAGCGCCTCCGGGGTGTTCGTTGCGACGAAAGAAAGCGACCGGAAGGAACGCGCCATGCGAAAAAACCTGTTGGAAAGGGCCTTCTTCGTACATGATAAACTCACCCTGCGCCAAGTTTTTTCGCGTTGTTAAAACCCTGGAAATCCGGGTTGCGGACGGGGAACGCGATGGATGGCCTTGAGGAGACGCGGCAGTTCAAAACCAGACCCAGCCAGATCTGGCTTGAGCCATCCTGCATCACGCTTTTTCATCGTAGCCTCTTTACAGCGCGGAAAAATCTGGTAGTCAGACGCCACTGCCCTTGTAGCTCAGTTGGTAGAGCACCTGATTTGTAATCAGGGGGTCGCGGGTTCGAATCCTGCCGGGGGCACCATTCTTTCACATCAATTCCATCGTTTGAGCTGCCGATCCTAGGATCGGCGCGGCTGCGGCTTTCTTCAAAGCCCGCCGGGTGCGATAAACGCGAAATAAGCCCAGGCGAGCGCAAAAGCTGCGACAACACAGAGAGCGACAACCAGTTTGCGCAGTCCCGGGCGCGGTTGCTTCGGCGGTACGGGTTTTCTGAATTTTATGACATTGTCGCTCATGGGTGCCTCCTCTCATGGGCTATGATTCAGCCATGCATGATCGGCGGCATTTATTTCACGCAAAGCTTGCGGCATGGTTACGATGGACCAGAAAATCAGCGGACCGGGAATCGGTGGATGTGACAGTCGGTGACGTCCATGAACGGGATGGCATCGCCTGGCCACGGATACAAAGAATTCCCGCCGCTTCACAATGCGCCGGGGATTATTCAAAGATATTTGTCAGGCCATTCCGGCAGGATCACCAATTGGCAGCAAAGGCGGGCTCGGCACCGGATCATTCGGATTTTTGGTGTCGCCCTGATCCTGGATTGGCGGTTTTACCGCACCATCCTGCTTACGGTCTGGAATACCGGGCGTGCCCTGCGGGCCGCGTGGTGCGCCATCTGGTCTTTCGGGAATTGTGGTTGGCATGGTTATCCTCCTTCTTATGTTCATAAGGACAACCGTAGGGCTGGGCATTGGTTCCCAAGATTTTGATGACTCGCCAAATGTCGAACCTACCGGGCTGTGATCAGCAAGCAGTATTGGCAAACGACCGGGCGGGAATGATAGGCGATGCCTCGGAGGCACTATTCTCTGGGATGCATTCCTGAAAAGACTTGGGATATCGTCGGTTCCGAGGTCGAGGACAGGGGAACCGACGCTCTGATGTTAGCTTTGGCGCAGCAGGAATTGGCGCGAGGCATAGAGGGCGATAGCCGCCGCATTTGACACGTTCAGCGATTTGATTTCACCGGGCATGTCGAGCCGCGCCAGTGCGTTGACCGTGTCACGGGTCTTTTGGCGCAGGCCCTTGCCTTCGGAACCAAGCACCAACGCCAGCTTGTCACCACTGAATGTCTCTTCCAGCGGGCGTGGCCCTTCCGAATCGAGCCCGATGGACACGAAACCGAGCTTGTGCAATTCGCCCAGCGCCTCGGCGAGATTGGTGATCTGGATATAAGGGATCAATTCCAGCGCACCGGAGGCTGATTTTGCGAGTACACCCGATTCGGTTGGGCTGTGGCGCATGGTGGTGATCACCGCGCCAGCACCGAAGGCGACGGCGGTGCGCATGATTGCCCCGACATTATGCGGATCGGTCACCTGGTCGAGCACCAGCAACAGCGGGCTTTCCTTCAGCGCTTCAAGACGGCGAGGCGGCAGTGGCCGGGTCTCCAGCATGACGCCCTGATGAATGGCTTCCGGCCCCAGATGCTTGTCGAGATCCTGCGGCGTGACGATTTCCACAGGAAAGGGCAGGGCATCGACCGGGCCTATCTCCAGCCGTACCAGCGCATTCTGGGTCAGTGACAGCTTGATCGGCTTGCGTTCGGGATTGTTGAGGGCGGCGCGCACCGTGTGCAGGCCATATAAAAATACCTGGTCGGGGGCGATCGGTGGCGGTGTCCAATCGGCGTTGGACTTGCGCCGTTTTTGCGGTTGCGGGGTGGGAATCTCGCCGCGCTCACGCTTTGCATCCCGCACCTGACGGCGCAAAGTTGCATAGTGGCTGTCGCGGTCGGACGTGTCGTTTGGGTTATCTTTGCTCATGGCGCCTTATAGCGGGCTTGCGTGCCAGGGGATAGAGACCCCGGGTTTGCCGGGATGCCTGAACGAGGAAAAAACATGAAAATTTTCCGTCTAAGGCGTGTTGACATCTCCGTTTCGGGCCGTCATATAGCCGCCACGGAACGCGGTGAGCCAAGCTTGAAAGCGAAGTTCGACGCTCCGGGATAGTAAGCTTGGTTGCTTGATCCGGTCGAAATACTGGAGGGATGCCCGAGTGGTTAAAGGGGACGGACTGTAAATCCGTTGGCTCAGCCTACGTTGGTTCAAATCCAACTCCCTCCACCATTTCGACACCTGGATCTAAAACCGCCGCGGGTATAGCTCAATGGTAGAGCAGCAGCCTTCCAAGCTGAATACGCGGGTTCGATTCCCGCTACCCGCTCCAGCTTTCAATAGTCTCTCTCAGCTGTTTCGCCATATGCGATCTGTGCCTTTATCACGCGCATTTGCAGGAATTGCGCTGCTGGACACTCTCGCAAAGCACCCGCTTTGGGCCATGCGCATTTATGGCTTGCGCAATCGGACCGAAAGCCTTAAACGGCGGCACTAAACCGGTTCGCCGCGTCAACCTTTTACGTTCACAGGAAGCATTCAAATGGCAAAGAGTAAGTTTGAGCGCAACAAGCCGCACGTTAACATCGGCACGATCGGCCACGTTGACCACGGCAAGACGTCGCTGACGGCAGCAATTACGAAGTATTTCGGTGAATACAAGGCGTATGACCAGATCGACGCCGCTCCGGAAGAAAAGGCCCGCGGCATCACCATTTCGACGGCGCACGTCGAATATGAAACGCCTGCCCGTCACTACGCTCACGTTGACTGCCCCGGCCACGCCGACTACGTCAAGAACATGATCACCGGTGCAGCGCAGATGGACGGCGCGATCCTGGTTTGCTCGGCAGCTGACGGCCCGATGCCGCAGACCCGCGAGCACATTCTTCTGGCGCGCCAGGTTGGCGTTCCCGCGATCGTCGTGTTCCTGAACAAGGTTGACCAGGTTGACGACGAAGAGCTTCTGGAGCTGGTCGAACTGGAAGTGCGCGAACTTCTGTCGTCCTACGACTTCCCGGGCGACGATATTCCGATTGTCAAGGGTTCGGCTCTTGCTGCTCTGGAAGACAGCAACAAGAAGATCGGCGAAGACGCGATCCGCGAACTGATGGCGGCAGTTGACTCCTACATTCCGACGCCTGAGCGCCCGATTGACCAGCCGTTCCTGATGCCAATCGAAGACGTGTTCTCGATCTCTGGCCGTGGTACGGTTGTGACGGGTCGCGTTGAGCGTGGTATCGTCAAGGTTGGCGAAGAAGTCGAAATCGTCGGCATCCGCGCCACCTCGAAGACGACCGTTACCGGCGTTGAAATGTTCCGCAAGCTGCTCGATCAGGGCCAGGCTGGCGACAACATTGGTGCCCTGGTTCGCGGCGTACAGCGCGATGGCGTTGAGCGTGGCCAGATCCTGTGCAAGCCCGGTTCGGTTAAGCCGCACAAGAAGTTCATGGCAGAAGCCTACATCCTGACGAAGGAAGAAGGCGGCCGTCATACACCGTTCTTCACCAACTACCGTCCGCAGTTCTACTTCCGCACGACGGACGTTACCGGTATTGTTTCCCTGCCGGAAGGCACGGAAATGGTTATGCCTGGTGACAACGTCACGGTTCAGGTTGAACTGATCGTTCCGATCGCCATGGAAGAAAAGCTGCGCTTCGCGATCCGCGAAGGTGGCCGTACCGTCGGCGCCGGCATCGTCGCTTCGATCATCGAATAATGATTTCTTCCCTTAGGGGATGAAATGGAACCCCGCTGGCAACAGCGGGGTTTTTGCGTTTAGGACGTTACGGTTGAACTGATTACGTTTCTAAGGAGCCGCGTTCCTCAAATTGGACGCTATTGCGATGGAGACCATGAGAAAATCTGCAAAACGGCAAGCCGTACTGCAAATTCTTGGTGGCTAATGCAGTTAAGCGCTTGGTTCTCTTGTCCGCAGCGGTCCCTATCCTTTAAAAGAAACAGACGTACAATTTCAGGAGTTGCGGTGTTGGACAACAAGCTTCAGATTTTCATTGGCTTCGATACAAAGGAAGTCGTGGCCTATCATGTGCTCGCGCAGAGCATTCTTGAACATTCGTCCATTCCCGTCGCCTTCACACCCATCGTTCTCGACAATCTGGCCGGTATCTTCACGCGCGAACGCAATCCACTGCAATCGACGGAGTTTTCCTTCTCCCGGTTTCTCGTGCCTTATCTCAGCGATTACCAGGGCTGGAGCATGTTCATGGATTGCGACATGCTGGCGCGCGCCGATCTGGCCGAACTCTGGGCGCTGCGCGACGACCGCTACGCCGTGATGTGCGTCAAGCATGACTACCAGCCAAAGGTGGAAACCAAGTTTCTCGGTCAGACTCAGACCAAATACGAAAAGAAGAACTGGTCGAGCGTCATGCTGTTCAACAACGCCAAATGCACGGCGTTGACCAAGGATTACGTCAATACCGCCACCGGTCTGCAACTTCACCAGTTCAAATGGCTTGAAAATGATGACCTGATCGGTGGGCTGCCGCTGCATTGGAATTATCTGGTCAACGAATATGACCATGACCCGGCGGCCAAGATCGTCCATTTCACCGATGGCGGCCCTTATTTCGAACAATACAAGAATGACGATTACGCAGAAGAGTGGTTTGCTGCCCGCGAACGCATGCTGCACGTCACACAGAGCCTGTGACCATGATAGTCCAGAACGGCAGCGCGCGCCCCACGACCGCCAGCATCCAGGCCTTTACGGACTGGCAGGCGTTGCTCGGCCGTTTCACTCACATTGTCCTCGTCGCCAACAGCGAGGAGGCCAATGTGGACAGGCTGCGGCGCGAACTGCCGCAAACCGCCTTGTTCGTTTTTTTCAATAAGGTCTACAAGATTCTCGACAAGCCGTTCGATCGCCCGTCTCTGCTGGTGGCGCGCAGTGGTTCCGTCGGCGCCAACATCGTTTACCGCAAGGAAGTCAAGAATGTGCTTGGCTATTTTCCGGGCGATGAATTTCTGGGCGTGATGAATGTCAGGGCCCATCCTGGCGAATTGTTCAGTGATGCGACAAAATTCGAGGGGGCTGCGGTCGGCCATCTGGATCTCTCCAGCCATTTTTCCAGTTTTTACCCTGAAGATCATATTCCGACCAGCGGTTTTGCCTTGGCCTTGTGGCTGAGCGAGCACCTGCCCGAAAAGACCATTCTGTTGGATGGATTTTCAGCGCGGCGCAGTGAGAAGTGGAAAGTCTTTCATCTGCATGACTGGACATTCGAACAGGTCGTGCTGCGATTGTTCATCCATTCCGGCAAACTGGTCGCGCCAGGGGCAGCCGAGAAAAATGCTTATGCTGCGCTGCTGCAACGATTTCCGGACTTGAGCGAGGGGGCGGTTGCGCTGTCTGCTGCCGACGTGCTGGCCAGCCGCCTTGAAGGGTCAAACAAGGAAATCGATAAGCTGATTTCCGTCACCAAGATCCTGCGATGGTTTTATCAGCTCTCCAAAAAGCTGAAGCCGAAAACCAGAAAACAGCGATTGAACGCCAAAAAGGCGAAGAGCTGATCAAAGCCTTGTCATGCTGCAACGCAAAAACGTGATTTGCGGCTGCGACAGCTGCCCTGTAACATAGTGATATAACTATCTACACCGTCCCGCTTTGCTTGGGGCCGAGCCCACCCTGAACACATAAAGATGCGTCTATGATTCGTCTGATGTGCGCGGTTGCGATTGCGCCTTTTTTGATTCTACCATTTGCCTGGGTTGGCCAGGCTGCCGACTTTGGCCGACCGCTGATCTGGAACGTCTCACGCAACGGCACGAGCGGCGTTGCCATTCAAACCGGCGTTCAGTTGCGTAATGCCTTTGAACCGAAAATAGGTGTCGATACCTCTGTTAT
Organism: Allorhizobium ampelinum S4; assembly: GCF_000016285.1. NCBI lineage: Bacteria > Pseudomonadati > Pseudomonadota > Alphaproteobacteria > Hyphomicrobiales > Rhizobiaceae > Gillisella > Gillisella ampelina. The sequence goes on from NC_011989.1 coordinate 1,513,223, forward strand.
CGCCACCAAGAGCGGGCAGGTGGATCAATCCACACTGCCGTTACGGCTTTGGGGGCGGGTGCGGCTGGAAGGGAACGACAAAACGAATGGGCCTGCGACCTACCTCAATACCAGTTTCACGCCCGCAACGGGTGCTTCCAGCCTGTCGATGGAACGCGCCTGGAACTGGACACTGACGCCTGATTTCACGCTTGGCTCGACGCGCATTATCGAGGTGCGCCGGGTCAGTGGTGATGGGGCGGGGCTGTCGGCAAGCCAGCGGCTGGATTTGTCCATGCCGGATTGGTCGGCGTCGCTTTATAGCGAAGCGGGTATCGATCAACTGGATGCGACGACGACGGGGTCTGTCGGTATTGAGAAAAAGGTTTTCGGCGATGTTGGTCTTTCCGCCGCGATGACCAATCTGCTCGATGCACCTTCGACGACCTTCCGGGCGAGCTATAGTCGTCACTGGTAGGAAAATGGTATTTTGTCCTGAATGTGCAAAAAACCCTCTTGCCAATCGTCACCGACCGTCTTAAACGGAGCGCCAAGCAACGGACGGGATCGCCATCGGCGCATCACTCGGACGTGCAGATAGGGGTATAGCTCAGTTGGTAGAGCGGCGGTCTCCAAAACCGCAGGTCGTAAGTTCGAGCCTTACTGCCCCTGCCATTTTTCACACAGTGTTGGAATTGATTTTTTCGGCTGGTGGGTTTTGGCGTTGTAGAATTTGTTTAAATGTCGGTTTTGCCCTTGTTAAAGTGAGAATCGGCGTTTATGTAACACTCAAACAGACACGCGGTGCGTGGGGCTGATCTTTTCAGCTTTACGTGCCGTAAATGCGTGGGCATTAGATGGCATCGAAGACTAATCCATTTGCGTTTTTGCAGCAGGTTCGCTCCGAAACGTCCAAAGTCACTTGGCCGTCGCGCCGCGAGACTGTGATCTCGACGCTGATGGTGTTGGCCATGGTGATTTTTGCCTCGCTGTTTTTCTTTGCGGCGGATCAGGTTATCGGCTGGGTTTTGAGCCTTGTCCTGAATCTCGGCAATTAACAGGACGGGAACGAACATGGCTGCACGTTGGTATATCGTCCACGCATATTCGAATTTTGAAAAGAAGGTTGCGGAATCGATCGAAGAGAAGGCTCGTCAGAAGGGTCTTGGACATCTCTTTGAAAAGATTCTCGTTCCGACCGAAAAGGTGGTCGAGGTTCGTCGGGGCCGCAAGGTGGACAGTGAGCGCAAATTCTTCCCCGGCTATGTGCTGGTGCGGGCGAATTTGACCGATGAGGTCTACCACCTGATCAAGAATACCCCGAAGGTCACGGGCTTCCTGGGTTCCGACAATAAGCCGGTTCCGATTCCTGACTATGAGGCTGATCGGATTCTCGGTCAGGTTCAGGAGGGTGTCGAGCGTCCCAAGTCCTCGCTTTCCTTCGAGATCGGCGAGCAGGTTCGCGTTTCCGACGGTCCTTTTGCATCCTTCAACGGTGTTGTTCAGGATGTCGATGAAGAGCGGTCGCGCCTTAAGGTCGAAGTGTCGATCTTCGGCCGCGCTACACCGGTCGAGCTTGAATACAGTCAGGTCGAAAAGGTCTGATTGCTGCGGGAGGGTAACCTCCCGTTTCGCGTGGGAGTGCGGCGGTCTCTTAAGCCGGACCGTTCATACGCACCACGCAACCGCAGCCGCCGGCATGTCCGGCATGAGTGGGCCGGGCAACCGGTCTGATAGAAAGGCAGAGAGAAATGGCTAAGAAAGTTGCAGGCCAGCTCAAGCTTCAGGTCAAGGCAGGATCGGCTAACCCGTCCCCGCCAATCGGTCCTGCGCTTGGTCAGCGTGGCGTAAATATCATGGAATTCTGCAAGGCGTTCAATGCCGCTACGCAGGAAATGGAAAAGGGCATGCCGATCCCGGTCGTCATTACCTATTACCAGGACAAGTCCTTCACCTTCATCATGAAGCAGCCGCCAGTGACTTACTGGTTGAAGAAGGAAGCTAAGATCCAGTCCGGTTCTAAGACTCCGGGTAAGGGTGGAAAAGCTGGTACTATCACTAAGGCTCAGGTTCGCACGATCGCTGAAGCCAAGATGAAGGACCTGAATGCTGCCGACGTTGACGGCGCTATGGCAATGGTTGAGGGTTCTGCCCGCTCCATGGGCCTGGAAGTGGTAGGTTGATCATGGCAAAGCTTGCAAAGCGTATTCAGAAGATCCGCGAAGGCGTTGATCCCACCAAGCTGGTTGCTCTGTCCGACGCCATTTCGATGGTCAAGGAACGTGCCGTTGCTAAGTTCGATGAAACCATCGAAATCGCCATGAACCTGGGCGTTGACCCACGTCACGCCGACCAGATGGTCCGTGGCGTTGTCAACCTGCCGAACGGCACTGGTCGCGACGTTCGCGTTGCCGTCTTCGCGCGTGGCGCCAAGGCTGATGAAGCCCGTGCAGCTGGCGCTGAAGTTGTTGGCGCCGAAGACCTGGTCGAAATCGTCCAGGGTGGCAAGATCGACTTCGACCGTTGCATCGCAACGCCTGACATGATGCCGCTGGTCGGCCGTCTCGGCAAGGTTCTCGGCCCGCGTGGCATGATGCCGAACCCGAAGGTTGGTACGGTGACCATGGACGTTGCTGGCGCTGTTAAGGCATCCAAGGGCGGCGCTGTCGAGTTCCGCGTTGAAAAGGCTGGTATCATCCATGCCGGTATCGGCAAGGCCTCGTTCGAAGCCAAGGCTCTTGAAGAAAACATCAAGGCTTTCGCTGACGCCGTCATCAAGGCAAAGCCTGCTGGCGCCAAGGGTAACTACGTCAAGCGCGTAGCGATCTCCTCGACCATGGGTCCTGGCGTCAAGATCGACCCTTCGTCGGTCACAGCTTAATTTTTCGGGGTGTTCCACCCCGTATTCAAGAATTCCCGGTCCTTCGGGGCCGGGAATGTCCGGTTTTATAACCGGATTTCCTGTCCGAGATTGTGGGCGGCCTTGCGGCCTTAATATCTGCCTGCATGAGACGGGTAAGACCCGAAATTCTTCACGGACGCCAAGGCGTTACGGAAGTGTCGGTTCGAGCCTTGTGTGCCTTGTGCCTGACGCCTTCGGGTGACAGTGCGGGGGGACAGGATCCTCAAGCGTCGCTTGGGATCTGACGAGTTTAGATCCCTTGAGGCAAAGGCAAACCCGATGGGGCCTGCAGGATTGCGGTCCCGTCTACTGGAGACAGACAGTGGAAAGAGCGGAAAAACGCGAATTCGTCACAGAACTGAACGAAGTCTTCAAGGCTTCTGGTTCGGTTGTTGTGGCCCACTATGCTGGTGTCACGGTTGCGCAGATGAACGACTTCCGTTCAAAAATGCGCGCTGCTGGCGGCACCGTCAAAGTCGCGAAGAACCGTCTGGCCAAGATCGCTCTTCAGGGCACGGAGTCGGAAGGGATGACAGATCTCTTCAAGGGCCAGACGCTGATTGCTTACAGCGTCGACCCGATCACGGCTCCGAAAGTCGTCATGGATTTTGCCAAGACCAACGACAAGCTCGTTGTTCTCGGTGGTTCCATGGGAACAACCACGCTCTCCGTGGATGCAGTCAAGTCGCTTGCGACCCTGCCTTCGCTGGACGAGCTGCGTGCAAAGCTGGTCGGCATGATTCAGACCCCGGCTACTCGCATCGCAGGCGTTGTTCAAGCACCGGCAGCTCAGCTTGCTCGCGTGTTTGCGGCTTATGCCAAGAAGGACGAAGCCGCGTAAGGCGGTTTTTCGCTGTTCATACCCAAACCAGTTCGTTTCGAACCGAACACTGATAAAGGACTAGTAAAATGGCTGATCTCGCTAAGATCGTAGAAGACCTCTCCTCTTTGACCGTTCTGGAAGCTGCTGAGCTTTCCAAGCTGCTCGAAGAAAAGTGGGGCGTATCTGCAGCTGCTCCTGTGGCTGTTGCTGCTGCCGGCGGTGGTGCTGCCGCCGTTGTTGAAGAAGAAAAGACTGAATTCGACGTTATCCTGACGGATGCCGGCGCAAACAAGATCAACGTCATCAAGGAAGTTCGCGCGATCACAGGCCTCGGCCTGAAGGAAGCCAAGGACCTCGTTGAAGGCGCTCCGAAGGCTGTCAAGGAAGCCGTTTCCAAGGCTGAAGCTGCAGACCTGAAGAAGAAGCTTGAAGACGCTGGCGCCAAGGTTGACGTCAAGTAATTCATACTTTCGGCTCCGGCGAGGGTGCAAACTCTCTCCGGAGCCGTTCTCCTGACGGAAATTATTACCCAAAAGCCGGTAAAACGGCTTTTGGGTAATGGGTTCTCAAGAGGATGGTTCCGATCAGGCGCTCAAGGCAAACCGGCCTTTCCGCCTGAACTGGAACGAGATTGATGATCCATGATTGACGGAGCCGCCTGGCCAGCGGTGTTCGTCTGTTGCAGGCCCGGGTGCAAACTGACAAGGAGCGACGATGGCTCAGACCCTTTCCTTTAACGGTCGCAGGCGCGTACGCAAGTTTTTCGGAAAAATTCCAGAAGTCGCAGAAATGCCGAACCTCATCGAGGTTCAGAAGGCATCCTACGATCAGTTCCTCATGGTTGACGAGCCCGAAGGTGGTCGTCCCGACGAGGGACTTCAAACCGTTTTCAAGTCCGTCTTCCCGATCACCGATTTTTCCGGTGCCTCGATGTTGGAATTCGTGTCCTACGAATTCGAGCCGCCGAAGTTCGACGTCGATGAATGCCGCCAGCGCGACCTGACCTATGCGGCACCGCTCAAGGTGACGCTGCGCCTGATCGTGTTCGATATTGATGAAGATACGGGCGCCCGCTCGATCAAGGACATCAAGGAACAGTCGGTCTACATGGGCGACATGCCTTTGATGACCAATAACGGCACGTTTATCGTCAACGGCACCGAGCGCGTTATCGTGTCGCAGATGCACCGTTCGCCGGGCGTGTTCTTCGACCACGACAAGGGTAAGAGCCATTCCTCCGGCAAGCTGCTGTTTGCCGCTCGCGTCATTCCTTACCGCGGTTCCTGGCTCGATATTGAATTCGACGCCAAGGACATTGTCCACGCTCGTATCGACCGCCGCCGCAAGATCCCCGTGACCTCGCTGCTGATGGCGCTGGGTATGGACGGCGAAGAGATCCTTTCGACCTTCTACTCCAAGTCCGACTACAAGCGGGATGGCAAGGGCTGGCGCGTGCCGTTCCAGGCGGAAACGCTGAAGGGCTCCAAGACGCTCGTCGATATGGTCGATGCCGATAGCGGCGAAGTCGTTGTCGAAGCCGGCAAGAAGCTCACCCCGCGTCTTCTGCGCCAGTTGCAGGACAAGGGTCTGAAAGCGCTGAAGGCGACTGACGAGGACCTCTACGGAAATTATCTGGCAGAAGATATCGTCAATTTCGCAACCGGGGAGATCTATCTCGAAGCCGGTGACGAAATTGACGAAAAGACCCTGCCAATCATTCTTGATGCGGGCTTTGAAGAGATCCCGGTTCTGGGCATCGATCATATCAATGTCGGCGCCTATATCCGCAACACGCTGGCTGCCGATAAGAATGAAAACCGCCAGGATGCGCTGTTCGACATCTACCGCGTCATGCGTCCGGGTGAGCCGCCAACCATGGATTCGGCAGAAGCCATGTTCAACTCGCTGTTCTTCGATAGCGAGCGCTATGACCTTTCGGCTGTTGGCCGCGTCAAGATGAACATGCGTCTCGATCTCGAAGTGGCCGACACCGTGCGCGTTCTGCGCAAGGAAGACATCCTGGCTGTGGTCAAGATGCTTGTCGAGTTGCGCGACGGCAAGGGCGAAATCGACGATATCGACAACCTTGGCAACCGCCGTGTTCGTTCCGTTGGTGAATTGATGGAGAACCAGTATCGCCTGGGTCTTCTGCGCATGGAGCGCGCCATCAAGGAACGCATGTCGTCGATCGAAATCGATACTGTCATGCCGCAGGATCTGATCAACGCCAAGCCTGCCGCTGCTGCTGTGCGCGAGTTTTTCGGCTCGTCCCAGCTCAGCCAGTTCATGGACCAGGTCAACCCGCTGTCGGAAATCACCCACAAGCGCCGTCTTTCGGCTCTTGGACCGGGTGGTCTGACCCGCGAGCGCGCCGGCTTTGAAGTGCGCGACGTGCATCCGACCCATTACGGCCGTATCTGCCCGATTGAGACGCCTGAAGGCCCGAATATTGGTCTGATCAACTCGCTTGCCACGTTCGCCCGTGTCAACAAATACGGCTTCATCGAAAGCCCGTATCGTAAGATCATCGACGGCGTGGTGACCAAGGACGTGATCTACCTCTCCGCCATGGAAGAGGCCAAGTATTACGTTGCCCAGGCCAATGCCGAGCTGAACGCTGAAGGCAAATTCGTCGAGGAATTCGTCGTTTGCCGTCATGCTGGGGAAGTGATGCTGTCGCCGCGCGACACCATCAACCTGATGGACGTTTCGCCGAAGCAGCTCGTGTCTGTTGCCGCCGCTCTTATTCCGTTCCTGGAAAACGACGACGCCAACCGCGCGCTGATGGGCTCAAACATGCAGCGTCAGGCTGTGCCTCTGCTGCGCGCGGAAGCCCCGTTTGTCGGCACTGGCATGGAGCCGATCGTGGCGCGTGACTCCGGTGCGGCTATCGGCGCCCGTCGTGGCGGCGTGGTCGACCAGGTGGATGCGACGCGTATCGTTATCCGCGCAACGGAAGATCTCGATGCCGGCAAGTCCGGTGTTGATATCTACCGCCTGCAGAAGTTCCAGCGTTCCAACCAGAATACCTGCGTCAACCAGCGTCCACTGGTCGCCGTCGGCGATATTCTGAACAAGGGCGATATCATCGCGGACGGTCCGTCGACCGACCTCGGCGACCTCGCGCTTGGCCGTAACGCGCTTGTCGCGTTCATGCCTTGGAACGGCTACAACTATGAGGACTCGATCCTCATGTCGGAGCGTATCGTTTCGGAAGATGTCTTCACCTCGATCCATATCGAGGAATTTGAAGTCATGGCCCGCGATACCAAGCTTGGGCCGGAAGAAATCACCCGCGATATTCCGAACGTCTCGGAAGAAGCGCTTCGCAACCTCGATGAAGCCGGTATCGTCTACATCGGTGCGGAAGTGCAGCCGGGCGATATCCTGGTCGGCAAGATCACTCCGAAGGGCGAGAGCCCGATGACGCCGGAAGAAAAGCTTCTGCGCGCCATCTTCGGTGAAAAGGCCTCTGACGTTCGCGATACCTCGATGCGTATGCCTCCGGGCACGTTCGGGACCATTGTCGAAGTTCGTGTTTTCAACCGCCACGGCGTTGAAAAGGACGAACGCGCCATGGCCATCGAGCGCGAAGAAATCGAACGTCTCGCCAAGGACCGTGATGACGAACAGGCAATCCTGGACCGCAACGTCTATGGTCGTTTGCTCGACACGCTGCGCGGTCAGGTTTCGATTGCCGGTCCGAAGGGTTTCAAGAAGGGCGTCGAACTCAACAACGCCGTCATTTCTGAATATCCCCGTTCGCAATGGTGGATGTTTGCCGTTGAAGACGAGAAGGTTCAAAGCGAGCTGGAAGCGCTTCGTGGTCAGTACGACGAATCCAAGTCGCGCCTTGAGCAGCGCTTCATGGACAAGGTCGAAAAGGTCCAGCGCGGCGATGAAATGCCTCCGGGCGTCATGAAGATGGTCAAGGTCTTTGTTGCTGTGAAGCGCAAGATCCAGCCAGGCGACAAGATGGCCGGCCGTCACGGCAACAAGGGCGTCGTGTCGCGCATCGTTCCGGTCGAGGACATGCCGTTCCTCGAAGACGGTACGCATGTTGATATCGTTCTGAACCCGCTGGGCGTGCCGTCGCGTATGAATGTCGGCCAGATTCTTGAAACCCACCTTGCCTGGGCTTGCGCCGGCATGGGTCGCAAGATTGGACAGATGCTTGAGGATTACCAGAAGCATCTCGACATCACCGAGCTCAGGACCGAACTGGTCGATCTCTACGCCAGTGAGTCGCATGACGAAGTCGCCAGATTCGACGACGAATCGCTCCTGCGATTGGCTGATCAGGCCAAGAGTGGACTTTCCATCGCCACGCCGGTTTTCGACGGTGCGCATGAAAGCGACGTTTCGGAAATGTTGACCCGCGCCGGTTTGCACACGTCGGGCCAGTCGGTTCTCTATGATGGACGGACGGGTGAAACCTTCGACCGTAAGGTCACCGTTGGTTACATGTACATGATCAAGCTCAATCACTTGGTTGACGACAAGATCCATGCACGCTCCATCGGCCCTTACTCGCTCGTCACCCAGCAGCCTTTGGGCGGCAAGGCACAGTTCGGCGGTCAGCGTTTCGGGGAAATGGAAGTATGGGCTCTGGAAGCTTACGGCGCTGCCTACACCCTACAGGAAATGCTGACGGTGAAGTCGGACGACGTGGCCGGACGTACTAAAGTCTACGAAGCCATCGTGCGGGGCGACGACACGTTCGAAGCCGGTATTCCAGAGAGCTTCAACGTTCTCGTCAAGGAAATGCGGTCGCTTGGTCTGTCGGTCGAGTTGGAGAATTCTAAACTCGAGACGGCCGATACCGTCAACCCGTTGCCGGACGCTGCGGAATAACAGTGACAGTGGGGCGCGCGCGTTTCGATGCGCGCGCCGTCCTCCGCCAGTTGTAAACATCAACCGGCGTGGGGACTTTTGCCGCATTCAGCGGTTATTGTCGTTTTAAGGCGCGGTGTGGCTTCCCGGGAAGGGCCACATCCGTCGCCAAGCTGAGGGCCCCTGGCCCCACAAGGAGATAGGCATGAACCAAGAGGTCATGAACCTTTTCAACCCGCAGGTCCCTGCGCAGCATTTCGATTCCATCCGGATTTCGATTGCCTCGCCGGAGAAGATCCTGTCCTGGTCGTATGGCGAAATCAAAAAGCCTGAGACCATCAACTACCGCACTTTCAAGCCGGAGCGCGACGGTCTGTTCTGCGCCCGTATCTTTGGTCCGATCAAGGATTACGAGTGCCTGTGCGGCAAGTACAAGCGCATGAAGTACAAGGGCATCATCTGCGAAAAGTGCGGCGTGGAAGTCACCCTGTCGCGGGTTCGCCGTGAGCGCATGGGCCATATTGAGCTGGCCGCTCCGGTTGCCCATATCTGGTTCCTGAAGTCGCTGCCTTCGCGCATTTCGACCCTGCTCGACATGACGTTGAAGGATGTGGAGCGCGTTCTCTACTTCGAAAACTACATCGTGACTGAACCGGGCCTCACCGCTCTGAAGCAGAATCAATTGCTCTCTGAAGAAGAGTATATGATGGCTGTGGACGAATATGGTGAAGACCAGTTCACCGCCATGATTGGTGCTGAAGCCATCTTTGAAATGCTGGCCTCGATGAATCTCGAGCGCATCGCTGGCGAATTGCGTCAGGACCTTGCCGACACCACGTCGGACCTGAAGCAGAAGAAGCTGATGAAGCGTCTCAAGATCGTTGAGAACTTCATGGAATCGGGCAATCGTCCTGAATGGATGATCATGAAGGTTGTTCCCGTGATTCCGCCGGACCTTCGTCCGTTGGTTCCGCTGGATGGTGGCCGTTTTGCGACCTCCGACCTGAACGATCTCTATCGTCGCGTCATCAACCGTAACAACCGTTTGAAGCGTTTGATCGAGCTGCGCGCTCCGGGCATCATCATCCGTAACGAAAAGCGCATGTTGCAGGAATCTGTAGACGCGCTGTTCGACAACGGCCGCCGTGGCCGCGTCATCACCGGTGCCAACAAGCGTCCGTTGAAGTCGCTGTCCGATATGCTCAAGGGCAAGCAGGGCCGCTTCCGTCAGAACCTTCTCGGTAAGCGCGTCGACTATTCTGGTCGTTCGGTTATCGTGACTGGTCCAGAACTGAAGCTGCACCAGTGCGGTCTGCCAAAGAAAATGGCACTCGAACTGTTCAAGCCTTTCATCTACGCCCGTCTCGACGCCAAGGGTTATTCCTCGACCGTCAAGCAGGCCAAGAAGCTGGTTGAAAAGGAAAAGCCGGAAGTTTGGGATATTCTCGACGAGGTTATCCGCGAACATCCCGTTCTGCTGAACCGCGCACCGACACTGCACCGTCTGGGTATCCAGGCCTTCGAACCAATTCTGGTTGAAGGCAAGGCCATTCAGCTGCATCCGCTCGTCTGCACGGCCTTTAACGCCGACTTCGACGGCGACCAGATGGCTGTTCACGTGCCGCTTTCGCTGGAAGCCCAGCTTGAAGCCCGCGTGCTGATGATGTCCACCAACAACATTCTGCATCCGGCAAACGGTGCGCCGATCATCGTTCCTTCGCAGGACATGGTTCTCGGTCTCTACTATTTGTCGATCATGAACCAGAATGAGCCGGGCGAAGGCATGGTCTTCTCCGACATCGGTGAATTGCATCACGCCCTTGAAAACAAGGTGGTGACGCTGCACTCCAAGATCCGTGGTCGTTTCAAGACCGTGGATGCGGACGGCAAGCCTGTTTCGAAGATTTTCGAAACAACACCGGGCCGTATGCTGATTGGCGAACTTCTGCCGAAGAACGTCAATGTGCCGTTTGACACCTGCAATCAGGAAATGACCAAGAAGAACATCTCCAAGATGATCGACACGGTCTACCGTCATTGCGGCCAGAAGGACACGGTGATTTTCTGCGACCGGATCATGCAGCTTGGCTTCCGCCATGCATGTAAGGCTGGCATTTCCTTCGGTAAGGATGACATGGTCATTCCTGACTCCAAGGTGAAGATCGTTGGCGACACCGAATCCTTGGTGAAGGAATACGAACAGCAGTATAACGACGGTCTGATCACCCAGGGTGAGAAGTACAACAAGGTCGTTGACGCCTGGGGTAAGGCGACTGAAAAGGTTGCGGAAGACATGATGGCCCGCATTAAGGCTGTTGAGTTCGATCCGGAAACTGGCCGCCAAAAGCCGATGAACGCGATTTACATGATGTCTCACTCCGGTGCGCGTGGTTCTCCGAACCAGATGCGTCAGCTGGGTGGTATGCGTGGTCTCATGGCCAAGCCATCGGGCGAAATCATTGAAACACCGATCATTTCGAACTTTAAGGAAGGTCTGACCGTTAACGAGTACTTCAACTCGACCCACGGTGCCCGTAAGGGTCTTGCAGACACGGCCTTGAAGACCGCGAACTCGGGTTACCTGACCCGTCGTCTGGTTGACGTAGCGCAAGATTGCATCGTTAATCTGGTCGATTGCGGTACCGACAAGGGCCTGACCATGACGGCGATTGTTGACGCCGGTCAGGTTGTGGCTTCCATTGGTGTGCGTGTTCTCGGTCGTACGGCGCTGGACGATATCGATCATCCGGTCACGGGTGAGCGGATCGTTGACGCTGGTCGCATGATCCTTGAAGCCGATGTCATTGAAATCGAGAAGGCTGGTATTCAGTCGATCCGTATTCGTTCGGCTCTGACCTGCGAAGTTCAGACCGGCGTATGCTCGATCTGCTACGGTCGCGACCTTGCCCGTGGTACACCTGTGAACATGGGTGAAGCTGTGGGTGTTATCGCCGCGCAGTCCATCGGTGAGCCAGGTACCCAGCTGACCATGCGTACGTTCCACTTGGGCGGTACGGCCAACGTGGTTGACCAATCGTTCCTGGAAGCCTCCTATGAGGGGACTATCCAGATCAAGAACCGCAACATGCTGCGCAACTCTGACGGCATTTATGTCGCCATGGGCCGTAGCATCGCGGTGACGATCCTGGACGAACGCGGTGTTGAGCGCTCCTCGCAGCGTGTTGCCTATGGTTCCAAGTTGTTTGTCGACGATGGCGACAAGGTCAAGCGCGGTCAGCGTCTGGCTGAGTGGGACCCATACACACGCCCGATGATGACCGAAGTGGAAGGTGTCGTTCATTTTGAGGATCTGGTCGACGGTATCTCCGTTCTGGAAGCCACCGACGAATCCACTGGTATCACCAAGCGTCAGGTTATCGACTGGCGTTCGACGCCACGTGGCGCCGATTTGAAGCCGGCAATTGTCATCAAGGACACTCAGGGCAATGTGCTCAAGGTTCCGCGTGGTGGTGAAGCCCGGTTCCAGCTGTCGGTCGATGCAATCCTGTCGGTTGAACCCGGCCAGCGCGTCTCCCAGGGTGACGTTCTTGCTCGTTCGCCAATGGAGAGCGCCAAGACCAAGGACATCACCGGTGGTCTGCCGCGTGTTGCCGAATTGTTCGAAGCCCGTCGTCCGAAGGATCACGCCATCATCGCTGAAATCGATGGTACGATCCGGTTGGGCCGCGACTACAAGAACAAGCGTCGCGTTATCATCGAGCCGGCGGAAGACGGTGTCGAGCCTGTCGAATACCTGATCCCGAAGGGCAAGCCCTTCCATCTTCAGGAAGGCGACTATATCGAAAAGGGTGACTATATCCTCGACGGTAATCCGGCTCCGCACGATATTCTGGCGATCAAGGGTGTCGAGGCGCTGGCAAGCTACCTGGTCAACGAAATCCAGGAAGTCTATCGCTTGCAGGGCGTTGTGATCAACGACAAGCACATCGAGGTGATTGTTCGCCAGATGCTGCAGAAGGTCGAAATCACCGACAGCGGCGACAGCCAGTATATCGTTGGCGACAATGTCGACCGTATCGAGCTGGACGAAGCCAACGAACGTCTGGTTGAAGAAGGCAAGAAGCCGGCCTTTGGCGATCCGGTATTGCTCGGTATCACCAAGGCCTCGCTGCAGACGCCGTCCTTCATCTCGGCTGCGTCCTTCCAGGAAACCACCAAGGTTCTCACGGAAGCGGCAATTGCCGGCAAGACCGATACACTGCAAGGCCTGAAGGAAAACGTCATCGTCGGTCGTCTGATCCCGGCCGGTACCGGTGGTACCATGACCCAGATCCGTCGTATCGCCACCTCGCGTGATGACCTCATTCTCGAGGAACGTCGCAAGGGAACCGGTGCGGATCTCGCAACCCCGATGCTGCGCGATATGGCAGGCGAGGGTGCTCCTGCCGCCGAGTAATCGGTGCAGCAATCGAAATAAAAAAGCCGCCCGGAGCGATCCGGGCGGCTTTTCCGTTTTATGATGTTGCCTAGCGAAGGTCGGAGTTTGTTCGGGCTTATCAGTGGGAAACGTAATCCGGTGCTTGGCTCAATGAGAACCATACAGATCTAAAGAAGCAGGGGCAGGGCGGCGTCATGCTCATAGCCTAGCCGCTGGCTTGCCTCATCTTGGGTTAACCAGAAGAAGCAAAACCGCACTGGAGCACCACCGCCGTGGGGCGTTGTTTCGCTGTGAATCCAGCTCTGCGGATAGAGTGTGTGAAGCAAAGGCAGGTGAAAAAAGTGGCGCCTGTGGTGGATGGAAACTCCATCTCGAACATTCCGATAACAGACAGAAGTCAGAAAGCGGGGAGGCGAGGGACAGGCAAAGCCCGTCTCCTCTTCGAATTCACGACAAACTGCAGCGCTGGGGCTTTCCCCATGTTCAATGGTACCACCAGGCACCTGCGGTAGAATATGCGGAAAATCCGGCTCAACGAAAACCAAGAGCCGGTCGCGGTCGGCTGCATAGACAAGGACCTTTTCAATGACATGTCCTGTCATTCATGCTCACTCAGTTGAAGCGGATGATTGCCACTTCGCCTTCGAGTGCGCCCTGATAGGCCGAGGCATGCGGCTCGTCTGACGGAGGCTCGGTCACCATGCCGATCTGGTCCAGGTCGGCTTCCAGAAAGCCTTCCTCGGCCAGTGCATTCAAAGCCTCGCGCACGGCGGAATCGTCATCGGGGGCGCTCAGCAGAATATGCAGGTCGATCCCTTCGGTGCCCGTTTCTTCATAGGCCTTGGCAATGATGATGAAGACCATCGGTCCGTCCGAATTATTGTCATTGTCAGGGGTCGAAATCATCAGTCGGTCCTTATGACGGGTCGCCTTTCTTCTGGCTCGAGACAGGCGAGCCGCCAGGTGACCGCGATAGCAACGGTTAGAAAGTCTTGTAGCCGGGAATCGTTTCGGCACAATAACCTAATCGATAATTTCATCGTTATAGAGCCATCCGCCGTCGTCAAGCTGAAGGCTGGATGCAAATCCCAAAACACCCAGCTTCATGTGCAAAATCCGCCGTTTGGCAGGCATGAAAACGATTCTTCTATCGCAGGCTGAAAATCGGCATCCTCAAGCCCGGAATTGGCCGATGACAATTGCATAATCGACCGAAACCCGTCATAACCGCAAATAGGCCGGGACCAAAGCGGCCACAGGGCTTTGGAGAGCTATTAATTTCGCGCCATGGCTTGACGGAACGGGGTGAAAACAGTAGTACGCCCCGCATCGGAGCCAATGCACGGTTATGATTTTCAGGACATATTGTTCTGAAGTTTGCCCCAGGCTTAGGATCCAAACGCACTTTGAAGACATGAATGCTGCACGCATGACGCAGTCGCATGCGTCCTCTGCTTTTTGTGGTCCATCCGGAAGTCCGGATCGGGCCACATTCGCGCATGGCGAAAATTGTGCGAGCGCCGCCGGAAACGGCACAAACGGGCCTGAAAAGGCTCAAGTGACAAGAATTATAAGGGATGGTTCTATGCCTACCGTAAATCAGCTGATCCGCAAGCCGCGTCAGGCGCAGGTAAAGCGCAACAAGGTTCCTGCCTTGCAGGAAAATCCACAGAAGCGCGGCGTTTGCACCCGCGTTTATACCACGACCCCGAAGAAGCCGAACTCGGCTCTGCGTAAGGTTGCCAAGATCCGTTTGACCAATGGCTTCGAAGTCATCGGCTACATTCCGGGTGAAGGCCATAACCTGCAGGAACACTCTGTGGTCATGATCCGTGGCGGCCGCGTGAAGGACTTGCCTGGCGTTCGTTACCACATCATCCGTGGTGTTCTCGATACCCAGGGTGTCAAGAACCGTAAGCAGCGCCGTTCCAAGTATGGTGCAAAGCGTCCGAAGTAAGTCGGAAGCCTTCTTTGAAATTCAGCGCTGCGCGAGGTTCTCCGCGTGATAAAGCGTTCTAACCGTTGAGAGACGAAGTAAAATGTCCCGTCGCCATAAAGCAGAAAAGCGTGAGATCAACCCGGACCCAAAGTTCGGTGATCTGGTCGTCACCAAGTTCATGAACGCCATCATGTTGCACGGCAAGAAGTCCGTTGCTGAAAGCATCGTCTACGGTGCCTTCGATGTCGTTGAAGCCAAGTCCAAGGCAGAGCCGATCGCAATCTTCCATCAGGCGCTTGAAAATGTTGCCCCGCATGTTGAAGTTCGCTCGCGCCGCGTTGGTGGTGCAACATACCAGGTCCCCGTCGACGTCCGTCCGGAGCGCCGTCAGGCGCTCGCCATTCGCTGGCTGATCATCGCCGCCCGCAAGCGCAACGAGACCACCATGGTCGATCGTTTGTCAGGCGAATTGCTTGATGCGTCCAACAATCGCGGCAGCGCTGTCAAGAAGCGTGAAGACACGCACAAGATGGCCGACGCCAACCGCGCCTTCTCGCATTACCGCTGGTAATCTTAGACGATCGAATATCGAAAGGCAGTCCACTATGGCTCGCGAATATAAAATCGAAGACTACCGCAATTTCGGGATCATGGCGCATATCGACGCCGGCAAGACCACGACGACTGAGCGGATTCTCTACTACACCGGCAAGTCGCACAAGATCGGCGAAGTTCATGATGGCGCAGCCACGATGGACTGGATGGAGCAGGAGCAGGAGCGTGGTATCACCATCACCTCTGCTGCGACCACGACCTACTGGAAGGGTCGCGATGGCAAGATGCGCCGCTTTAACATCATCGACACCCCCGGCCACGTTGACTTCACGATTGAAGTAGAACGTTCGCTTCGGGTTCTCGATGGCGCTATCGCGCTCCTCGATGCCAACGCAGGCGTTGAGCCGCAGACGGAAACTGTTTGGCGTCAGGCTGAAAAGTACAACGTTCCGCGGATGATCTTCTGCAACAAGATGGACAAGACCGGCGCTGACTTTTACCGTTCGGTAGAAATGATCAAGACCCGTCTCGGTGCCACCGCTGTTGTTATGCAGCTGCCAATCGGCGCTGAAACAGAGTTCAAGGGCGTTGTTGACCTGATCGAGATGAACGCTCTCGTTTGGCGCGATGAATCTCTGGGCGCGGCTTGGGACGTTACGGAAATCCCTGATGACCTGAAGGAAAAGGCCGTTGAATATCGCGAAAAGCTGATCGAGACCGTTGTCGAGATCGACGAACAGGCGATGGAAGACTACCTGAACGGCATCATGCCTGATAATGACAAGATCCGCGCTCTCGTTCGTCAGGGCACGATTGAAGTCAAGTTCCATCCGATGTTCTGCGGTACTGCCTTCAAGAACAAGGGCGTTCAGCCTTTGCTCGACGCTGTTTGTGAGTATCTTCCTTCTCCGCTCGATATCCCTGCTATCAAGGGTATCGATGTTAAGACCGACGGTGAAATCGAACGTCATCCTGATGACGCCGAGCCTTTGTCGATGCTGGCGTTCAAGATCATGAACGACCCCTTCGTCGGTTCGCTGACATTCTGCCGTATCTACTCCGGCAAGCTCGAAAAGGGCGCATCGGTCATGAACACGGTCAAGGAAAAGCGCGAACGCGTTGGCCGTATGCTCCAGATGCATTCCAACAGCCGTGAAGACATCGAAGAAGCCTTTGCAGGCGACATCGTTGCCCTGGCTGGCCTGAAGGAAAGCACCACGGGCGATACGCTCTGCGATCCCCTGAACCAGGTTATCCTGGAGCGCATGGAATTCCCCGAGCCGGTCATTCAGATCGCCATCGAGCCGAAGACCAAGGGCGACCAGGAAAAGATGGGCCTCGCGCTCAACCGTCTTGCTGCTGAGGATCCGTCGTTCCGCGTCAAGACCGACCAGGAATCTGGCCAGACGATCATCGCCGGCATGGGTGAACTTCACCTCGACATCATCGTCGACCGTATGCGTCGTGAGTTCAAGGTAGAAGCAACTGTCGGCGCGCCGCAGGTTGCCTATCGCGAAACCATTACGCGTCAGCACGAAGAAGACTACACTCACAAGAAGCAGTCTGGTGGTACGGGTCAGTTCGCCCGCGTCAAGATCATCTTCGAACCCAATCCTGAAGGTGATGAGTTCAAGTTCGATTCGAAGATCGTCGGTGGCTCTGTTCCCAAGGAATACATCCCTGGCGTTCAGAAGGGTATCGAAAGCGTTCTGTCTTCCGGTCCGCTGGCTGGCTTCCCGATGCTCGGCGTCAAGGCGACGCTCATCGACGGTGCTTACCACGATGTTGACTCGTCGGTTCTGGCGTTCGAAATCGCGTCTCGCGCTTGCTTCCGTGAAGCAGCAAAGAAGGCTGGTGCACAGCTGCTTGAGCCGATGATGAAGGTTGAAGTTGTGACCCCCGAAGATTACGTCGGTGACGTGATCGGCGACCTGAACTCCCGCCGTGGTCAGATCCAGGGCCAGGAAAGCCGTGGTATCGCCGTTGTCATCAACGCGCATGTGCCGCTGGCCAACATGTTCAAATACGTCGACAACCTGCGCTCCATGAGCCAGGGTCGCGCTCAGTACTCGATGGTGTTCGATCACTATTCGCCCGTTCCGAGCAATGTCGCTGCCGAAATTCAGGCAAAGTACTCCGGTCAGAAATGATCGGGGTAACCCGCCGGAACTGATAACAGGAATTTCCCCCTTCATGGGGATGAGATAATGGAGAGCCGAAAATGGCAAAGAGTAAGTTTGAGCGCAACAAGCCGCACGTTAACATCGGCACGATCGGCCACGTTGACCACGGCAAGACGTCGCTGACGGCAGCAATTACGAAGTATTTCGGTGAATACAAGGCGTACGACCAGATCGACGCTGCTCCGGAAGAAAAGGCCCGCGGCATCACCATTTCGACGGCGCACGTCGAATATGAAACGCCTGCCCGTCACTACGCTCACGTTGACTGCCCCGGCCACGCCGACTACGTCAAGAACATGATCACCGGTGCAGCGCAGATGGACGGCGCGATCCTGGTTTGCTCGGCAGCTGACGGCCCGATGCCGCAGACCCGCGAGCACATTCTTCTGGCGCGCCAGGTTGGCGTTCCCGCGATCGTCGTGTTCCTGAACAAGGTTGACCAGGTTGACGACGAAGAGCTTCTGGAGCTGGTCGAACTGGAAGTGCGCGAACTTCTGTCGTCCTACGACTTCCCGGGCGACGATATTCCGATTGTCAAGGGTTCGGCTCTTGCTGCTCTGGAAGACAGCAACAAGAAGATCGGCGAAGACGCGATCCGCGAACTGATGGCGGCAGTTGACTCCTACATTCCGACGCCTGAGCGCCCGATTGACCAGCCGTTCCTGATGCCAATCGAAGACGTGTTCTCGATCTCTGGCCGTGGTACGGTTGTGACGGGTCGCGTTGAGCGTGGTATCGTCAAGGTTGGCGAAGAAGTCGAAATCGTCGGCATCCGCGCCACCTCGAAGACGACCGTTACCGGCGTTGAAATGTTCCGCAAGCTGCTCGATCAGGGCCAGGCTGGCGACAACATCGGTGCCCTGGTTCGCGGCGTACAGCGCGATGGCGTTGAGCGTGGCCAGATCCTGTGCAAGCCCGGTTCGGTTAAGCCGCACAAGAAGTTCATGGCAGAAGCCTACATCCTGACGAAGGAAGAAGGCGGCCGTCATACACCGTTCTTCACCAACTACCGTCCGCAGTTCTACTTCCGTACGACGGACGTTACCGGTATTGTTTCTCTGCCGGAAGGCACGGAAATGGTTATGCCTGGTGACAACGTCACGGTTCAGGTTGAACTGATCGTTCCGATCGCCATGGAAGAAAAGCTGCGCTTCGCGATCCGCGAAGGTGGCCGTACCGTCGGCGCCGGCATCGTCGCTTCGATCATCGAATAAGACGTCTTCATACAGACGAATAAGCGCGGCATTCAATGCCGCGCTTCTTTATTTCCGGGAATCAGTTGACGAATTGACGGGGACGTTGTATGCCCCCGCCACGAACAAGGAAGAGCAGCGTATCGCTCCTCTTTCCTCTGGCTCTGCTAAGTTTCGCGACCCGGTCTTGGGTTGCACTGGTAGGGCCCCTGATGCAGTAAGGTGACATGGACGTCGAACCGTCCTTGTGATTTTTGACAATACGGGGCCGGCCAGAAATTGGTAATTCACTGTCTTTGCGTGAGCGGGGACGTTTAAGAAAAACGAATAAGGACACGTCGAATGAACGGCCAGAATATCCGTATCCGCCTGAAGGCGTTTGATCACCGGGTTCTCGATGCCTCTACGCGGGAGATCGTTTCTACCGCCAAGCGCACCGGTGCAAGCGTCCGCGGCCCGGTTCCGCTTCCGACCCGTATTGAAAAATTCACCGTCAACCGTTCGCCTCACGTCGACAAGAAGAGCCGCGAACAGTTTGAAATGCGCACGCATAAGCGTCTGCTGGACATCGTTGATCCGACTCCGCAGACCGTCGATGCTTTGATGAAGCTCGACCTGGCTGCTGGCGTAGACGTCGAAATCAAGCTTTAAAAACCAATTCCGGCGAGAGCCGAAATAACAAGGAAGGTACGTGGCAAGACCTGCCAACGACTTCTCGAAACGGGAAACCTGAAAGTCTGGAAGGACTGGAATGGAATCCTTAAACAAAGAGGCGGGCAAGGGCCATAGGGCCCTTGTTTTACTCTCAAGAGGAATGAACCGATGCGTTCAGGTGTGATTGCACAGAAAGTGGGAATGACCCGGGTCTATAATGACGCCGGCGAGCATGTCCCGGTAACAGTACTACGCTTGGATAACTGCCAGGTCCTGGCTCAGCGGACTGTCGATAAACACGGCTACACTGCCGTTCAGCTCGGCGCCGGTCAGGCCAAGGTCAAGAATACATCCAAGGCAATGCGCGGCAATTTTGCCGCTGCAAACGTCGAGCCCAAGGCTAAGCTCGTCGAATTTCGCGTTTCCGAAGACAACCTCATGGATGTCGGCTCCGAGCTGAAGGCTGGTCATTTTGAAGCCGGTCAGTTGGTTGACGTGACCGGCACCACGATCGGTAAGGGTTTTGCCGGTGCCATGAAGCGCCACAATTTCGGTGGTCTTCGTGCAACCCACGGCGTGTCCGTCTCGCACCGTTCACACGGCTCGACCGGTTCCAACCAGGATCCGGGTAAGGTCTGGAAGGGCAAGCGTATGGCCGGTCACATGGGTCAGACCCGCGTCACCACCCAGAATCTGGAAGTCGTTTCGACCGATGAAGATCGTGGCCTTATCCTGGTGAAGGGCGCTGTGCCCGGTTCCAAGGGTTCCTGGATCATCGTGCGCGACGCCGTCAAGTCGGCAGCGAAGTAAGGGAGCCAAACCATGGAACTCAACGTCAAAACCCTCGAGGGGACGGATGCCGGTACGGTTTCCCTGTCCGACGCCATTTTCGGCCTCGAACCCCGTCAAGATATCATTGCTCGCATGGTTCGTTGGCAGCTTGCCAAGAAACAGCAGGGCACACACAAGACCAAGACCCGTGCCGAAGTATCGCGCACCGGTGCCAAGATGTACAAGCAGAAGGGTACGGGCCGCGCTCGTCACCATTCGGCTCGCGCTCCTCAGTTCCGCGGCGGCGGCAAGGCCCACGGCCCAGTCGTTCGCAGCCACGAGCATGATCTTCCCAAGAAGGTTCGCGCGCTCGCTCTGCGTCACGCTCTGTCTGCCAAGTTCAAGGCTGACGAACTGATCATCGTCGATCAGCTTGTTGCTGCCGATGCCAAGACCAAGGCCGCCGTTGGCGTGTTCGAAGCTCTGGGGCTGAAGAATGCGCTGGTGATCGGTGGCGTCGAACTCGACGTCAATTTCAAGCTCGCTGCCGCGAACATCCCAAATATCGATGTTCTGCCGGTTCAGGGCATCAACGTTTATGACATTCTGCGTCGCGGTAAGCTCGTGCTTTCCAAGGCTGCGGTTGAAGCTCTGGAGGAGCGGTTCAAATGACTGATCTTCGCCACTACGACGTGATCGTATCTCCATCGATCACTGAAAAGTCCACGCTGGTTTCCGATTTTAACCAGGTGGTCTTCAACGTCGCCCGGACTGCTTCCAAGCCTGAAATCAAGGCTGCCGTCGAAGCACTGTTCGGTGTCAAGGTCACAGCTGTGAATACGCTGCTCCGCAAGGGCAAGACTAAGCGTTTCCGCGGCTTCGCCGGTAAGCAGAAGGATGTGAAGAAGGCGATCGTTACGCTCGCCGAGGGTCAGTCCATCGACGTCTCCACCGGTCTCTGAGGAACAGAAAAATGGCATTGAAAAATTTCAATCCGACAACCCCGAGCCAGCGTCAGCTGGTCATCGTTGACCGGTCGGGCCTTTACAAGGGCAAGCCTGTCAAGTCGCTGACCGAGGGTCTGTCTTCGAAGGGCGGTCGCAACAATCTCGGTCGCATCACCGTTCGCTTTCAGGGCGGTGGTCACAAGCGCACCTATCGTCTGGTGGACTTCAAGCGTCGTAAGTTCGACGTAGAGGGCACTGTCGAGCGTCTGGAATACGACCCCAACCGTACGGCGTTTATTGCGCTGATCACCTATGCCGATGGCGAGCAGGCCTATATCCTGGCTCCGCAGCGTTTGGCAGCCGGTGACAAGGTTATCGCATCGGACAAGGCTGTCGACGTCAAGCCCGGCAACGCTATGCCGCTGCAATACGTCCCGGTCGGCTCCATCGTTCACAATGTCGAGCTGAAGCCCGGCAAGGGCGGTCAGGTTGCCCGTTCCGCTGGTGCCTACGTTCAGCTGGTCGGTCGCGATGCCGGCATGGCTATCCTGCGCCTTAGCTCGGGTGAACAGCGCTTGGTGCACGGCACTTGCCTTGCAACGGTCGGCGCCGTGTCGAACTCCGATCACGGCAACATCAATGACGGCAAGGCTGGTCGTTCGCGTTGGCGCGGTAAGCGCCCGCACGTTCGCGGTGTCGTCATGAACCCAGTCGACCACCCGCACGGCGGTGGTGAAGGCCGCACCTCCGGTGGCCGTCATCCGGTTTCCCCTTGGGGTAAGCCGACCAAGGGCAAGCGTACGCGGTCGAACAAGTCCACGGACAAGTTCATCATGCGTTCCCGCCACCAGAAGAAGAAGTAAGAGAGGTAGTCAGAGATGGCTCGTTCAGTATGGAAAGGCCCCTTCGTTGACGGCTACCTTCTTAAGAAGGCGGAAAAAGTTCGCGAGAGCGGTCGTAGTGAAGTGATCAAGATGTGGACCCGTCGGTCGACGATCTTGCCCCAGTTTGTCGGTTTGACGTTCGGCGTCTATAACGGCAGCAAGCATATCCCGGTCAGCGTCAACGAAGACATGGTTGGCCATAAATTCGGTGAATTCGCTCCGACCCGGACCTATTACGGTCACGGTGCGGACAAGAAAGCGAAGAGGAAGTAACGATGGGCAAGGCAAAAGCCGAACGCCGGCTGAAGGATAACGAGGCGCAGGCCGTTGCGCGCACGCTCCGCGTCAGCCCTCAGAAGCTCAACCTGGTTGCAGCTTTGATCCGTGGCAAGAAGGTCGACCGCGCTCTGGCCGACCTGACATTCTCGCGCAAGCGCATTGCAGATACAGTGAAGAAGACACTGGAATCAGCTATTGCAAACGCTGAGAACAATCACGACCTCGACGTCGATCAGTTGATCGTCGCCGAAGCCTATGTTGGTAAATCGATCACCATGAAGCGTTTCCACGCTCGTGGCCGTGGCCGCGCATCGCGCATTGAAAAGCCATTCTCGCATCTGACGATTGTCGTGCGCGAAGTCGAAGCCAAAGGGGAGGCCGCATAATGGGTCAGAAAATCAATCCAATCGGTTTCCGTCTGGGCATTAACAGGACCTGGGATAGCCGTTGGTTCGCCGACAACGCTGAATATGGCAAGCTTCTTCATGAAGACCTGAAGATCCGCGCCTATTTGATGGATGAGCTGAAGCAGGCCGGTATCGCCAAGGTGGTTATCGAGCGTCCGCACAAGAAGTGCCGCGTCACGATCCACTCGGCGCGTCCGGGCCTGATCATCGGCAAGAAGGGTGCAGACATCGAAAAGCTTCGCAAGAAGCTTTCCGAGATGACCAATTCCGAAACGCACCTCAACATTGTTGAAGTGCGCAAGCCGGAAGTCGATGCAACGCTGGTCGCTCAATCGATCGCCCAGCAGCTCGAGCGCCGTATCGCGTTCCGTCGTGCGATGAAGCGCGCCGTACAGTCCGCCATGCGTCTGGGTGCCGAAGGCATCAAGATCACCTGCGCTGGCCGTCTCGGTGGTGCCGAAATCGCTCGTACGGAATGGTACCGCGAAGGTCGCGTGCCGCTTCATACGCTGCGTGCCGATATCGATTACGGTGTAGCGGAAGCTACAACCGCTTATGGTATTTGCGGCATCAAGGTCTGGATCTTCAAGGGCGAAATCCTTGAGCATGATCCAATGGCCTCCGAGCGCCGGGCGCTGGAAAGCGACGCCCAAGGCGGCAACAACAACAACCGTCGTCGCGAGAACGCCTGATTAGGCGCGCCCGGAGAAAAGTTCGGAGAATAGATAAATGTTGCAGCCAAAGCGTACCAAGTACCGCAAGCAGTTCAAGGGACGCATCAAGGGCGTTGCCAAGGGCGGTTTCGACCTGGCGTTCGGTGAATTCGGCCTGAAGGCTCTTGAGCCCAACCGCGTCAATGCACGCGAGATCGAAGCGGCTCGCCGCGCGATCACGCGCTACATGAAGCGCGCAGGTCGTGTGTGGATCCGGGTATTCCCTGATGTGCCGGTTACGGCAAAGCCTACCGAAGTCCGTATGGGTAAGGGTAAGGGCTCTGTTGAATACTGGGCATGCAAGGTCAAGCCCGGCCGTATGATGTTCGAGATCGACGGTGTGTCCGAGGAAATCGCCCGCGAGGCGCTGCGTCTCGGCTCGGCCAAGCTCTCGGTGAAAACGCGCTTCGTACAGCGCATTGCAGAGTAAGGATCAAGCCATGAAAGCCGCAGATGCACGCGCCATGAGCGCTGATCAGTTGAAGGATGAGTTGGGCAACCTGAAGAAAGAGCAGTTTAACCTGCGCTTCCAGAAGGCAACTGGCCAGCTTGAAAAGTCCTCGCGCATCAACGAAGTCCGCAAGGACATCGCCCGCGTGAAAACCATTGCCCGCCAGAAGGCGGCAGAAGCCAAGGCCTAAAGGACCAGAAGAACAATGCCGAAACGCATTCTGCAGGGCGTCGTGGTCAGCGACAAGAACGAGAAGACCGTTGTAGTCCGGGTTGAGCGTCGATTCGCTCACCCGCTGCTTCAGAAGACCGTTCGTCGCTCGAAGAAATACAAGGCTCACGACGAGAGCAATCAGTATAAGATTGGTGACGTGGTTTCCATTGAGGAATGCGCACCGATTTCCAAGGATAAGTGCTGGACGGTCGTTTCCGCCCAGGCTTAATTTGCAGAGAAATGGGGGAGGCCACTTGCGCCTTTCCCAAAAATCTGTAGAAGCACCGCAACGGCGCAAGAACGCTCCATCGAGAGCGTTCTTTTGCTTTGAGCGCAGGGAAGGTCCTTTTTAAGGAAACCACCTTGGCAAGATCCTCCTCCGCTCGAAAAGACATAAAGATCCATAAGCCGGAATAGGGGGCATCGCCCAACCGTTCCGGTATAACGAGAAGGCGACCTGACATGATTCAGATGCAGACTAACCTCGACGTTGCCGATAATTCCGGCGCGCGTCGTGTCATGTGCATCAAAGTGCTGGGCGGTTCTAAGCGCAAATACGCTTCGGTCGGCGACATTATCGTCGTTTCGATCAAGGAAGCTATTCCGCGCGGCCGCGTGAAAAAGGGTGATGTGATGAAGGCCGTGGTGGTTCGCACCGCCAAGGACATCCGTCGCGCCGACGGCAGCGTCATCCGCTTCGATAACAACGCAGCCGTTCTTATCGACAACAAGAAAGAGCCAATCGGCAGCCGTATCTTCGGACCGGTTCCGCGCGAACTTCGCGCTAAGAACCACATGAAGATCATCTCGCTGGCTCCTGAAGTTCTTTAAGGGGAGCGATTGACGATGCAAAAGATTCGTAAGGGCGACAAGGTCGTCGTACTCACCGGCAAGGACAAGGGTCGTTCTGGTGAAGTCATTCAAGTGATGCCGAAGGAAGACCGTGCGGTCGTTCAGGGGATCAACGTCGTAAAGCGCCACCAGCGCCAGACGCAGACCCAGGAAGCCGGTATCATCAACAAGGAAGCCTCTGTGCACCTTTCCAACCTTGCTATTGCAGACAAGGACGGCAAGCCGACTCGCGTTGGTTTCTCCGTTGTCGATGGCAAGAAGGTTCGCGTTGCCAAGCGTTCGGGGGAAGTGATCGATGGCTGAGACCAAGTATGAGCCACGGCTCAAGGCAGAATATGTAAGCCGCATTCGTCAGGCGCTTCGGGAACAGTTTTCCTACGCCAACGAAATGCAGATCCCGAAGCTTGACAAGATCGTCATCAACATGGGCGTGGGCGAGGCAACTGCCGATTCCAAGAAGCCCACGGTTGCTGCTGCGGATCTGGCCGCGATTGCTGGTCAGAAGCCGGTCATCACCCGGGCTCGTAACTCTATCGCTGGCTTCAAGGTCCGCGAAGACATGCCGATTGGCGCAAAGGTCACCCTGCGCGGCGCTCGCATGTATGAGTTCATGGACCGTCTGATCAACATCGCGCTTCCGCGCGTTCGCGACTTTCGTGGTCTGAACCCGAAGAGCTTTGACGGCCGTGGCAACTTCGCCATGGGCATCAAGGAACACATTGTGTTCCCAGAGATCAACTACGATAAGGTTGATCAGATGTGGGGCATGGACATCATCGTTTGCACGACGGCTCCAACGGATGACGAAGCACGGGCTCTTCTAAAAGAGTTCAACTTCCCCTTCCGTCAATAACCGTAACGACGAGCGTAGAAGAGGAACTTCAATATGGCGAAGACAAGCGCAGTTGAAAAGAACAAGCGCCGCCGCAAGACAGTTGCCCAGCAATCCGCCAAGCGCGCTGAGCTGAAGGCAATCATCATGAACCAGTCCCTGTCGATCGAGGACCGTTTCAAGGCAACCCTGAAGCTGGCCGAAATGCCGCGTGATGGCTCCAAGACCCGCATCCGTAACCGTTGCGAAGTCACCGGTCGTCCGCGTGCATTTTATCGCAAGCTCAAGATGTCGCGTATCGCACTTCGTGAGCTTGGCAATTCCGGCAAGGTGCCGGGTATTGTAAAGTCGAGCTGGTAAGGAGACGGGCAAATGACGATGACTGATCCGTTGGGCGATATGCTCACCCGTATCCGGAATGGTGCTGCCCGCCGTAAGGCTTCGGTGGTTACTCCGGCTTCCAAGCTGCGTGCGCGCGTTCTGGATGTTCTTCAGGCTGAAGGCTACATTCGTGGCTATTCTGAAATCGACCATGGTAACGGCAAGGCCGAGATCACGATCGAACTGAAATATTATGAAGGCGCGTCGGTGATCCGTGAGATCGGCCGCGTGTCCAAGCCGGGCCGCCGAGTCTATGTCTCGGTTAAGTCCATTCCGCAGGTCGCGAACGGCCTCGGCATTACCATCCTTTCGACTCCGAAGGGCGTAATGGCCGATCACCAGGCTCGCGAACAGAATGTTGGTGGCGAGGTTCTCTGCTCTGTCTTCTAAGACAGCGCAGAGATCTCCCTAGCGAACAGACAGGATAATCACATGTCTCGTATCGGTAAAAAGCCCGTTCAGGTTCCTGCAGGGATCACGGCCTCGGTTGATGGCCAGAAAGTAACTGCCAAGGGCCCGAAGGGCGAACTCTTCTTCGTCGCAAATGACGAAATCTCGGTTGCGCTTGAGGACAATGCAATTGTCGTCAAGCCAGTCAACGACTCCAAGGATGCGCGTTCAAAGTGGGGCATGTCCCGCACGATGATCGAAAACATCCTGAAGGGTGTCAAGGACGGCTACGAGCGCAAGCTCGAAATCAATGGCGTTGGTTACCGCGCATCTTTGCAGGGCAAGAACCTGCAGCTGGCGCTCGGTTTTAGCCACGACGTTGTGTATGAGCCGCCGCAGGGCATCACTATCGCCGTTCCGAAGCCGACGGAAATCGTGGTTTCCGGGATCAACAAGCAGCAGGTCGGTCAGGTCGCTGCCGAGATCCGCGAATATCGCGGCCCCGAGCCCTATAAGGGCAAGGGCGTCAAGTATGCCGAAGAGCGGATCGTCCGCAAAGAAGGCAAGAAGAAGTAAGGAACGCGCGAAATGGCAAGCAGAAAAGAAGCACTTGTACGTCGTGCCAACCGCGTACGGCGTCAGATCAAGGCGGTGGCCAATGGCCGTCCGCGTCTGTCGGTACATCGCTCTTCGAAGAACATCTACGTCCAGGTTATCGACGACGTGGCCGGCCGTACGTTGGCTGCCGCATCGACGCTGGACGGCAGCCTGCGCTCTTCGCTGAAGACCGGCGCCGACACGGCAGCAGCCGCTGCTGTTGGCAAGCTGGTCGCCGAGCGTGCTGTTGCCGCTGGTGTGAAGGAAGTCGTGTTCGATCGCGGCGCCTTCATCTATCATGGCCGCATCAAGGCACTGGCAGAAGCCGCCCGCGAAGGTGGTCTGTCGTTCTAAGGAATAGCCGCCCGGATGCTCTTGTATCCGGGCGGTTTCGCGGCTTTGCCGCATAGACCGGAAAGAGCCTGACCCGTTAGGGGAGGGTCTTATTCAAGATTGTAATCTGCCGATTGCACCCGGAAAAGAAAAAAGGAAAAGGACAATGGCACAAGAAAAGCGTGGTTCGCGGGACGACCGTCAGAACCGTGAAGAGCGCGATAGCGAATTTGTCGACAAGCTGGTCGCCATCAATCGCGTCGCCAAGGTCGTCAAGGGCGGCCGTCGTTTTGGTTTCGCTGCTCTCGTCGTCGTCGGCGACCAGAAGGGTCGTGTTGGCTTCGGTCATGGCAAGGCACGTGAAGTGCCGGAAGCCATTCGCAAGGCAACCGAGTCCGCCAAGCGCGACTTGATTTTCGTACCGCTGCGTGATGGCCGTACGCTGCATCATGACGTTCATGGCCGTCACGGCGCCGGCAAAGTGCTGCTGCGGTCTGCTAAGGCTGGTACCGGTATCATCGCCGGTGGTCCGATGCGCGCCGTTTTCGAAACGCTCGGCATGCATGACGTTGTTGCGAAGTCGACCGGTTCGTCGAACCCTTACAACATGGTTCGTGCAACGTTCGATGCGCTGAAGCACCAGGTTCATCCGAAGGACGTCGCTGCACAGCGTGGCCTGAAGTATGCGACCTTGCAGGCTCGTCGTGCCGCGTCCGGCAACGGTTCTGAAGAATAAGGAGCTGGACAATGGCCAAGAACACTGAAGCCCAGAAGACGATCACGGTCGAGCAGATCGGTTCGCCTATTCGCCGCCCGGCTGTACAGCGCCAGACGCTTATCGGCCTGGGTCTCAACAAGATGCATCGGGTCCGCACGTTGGAAGATACGCCTTCGGTTCGTGGCATGATCCGTGCTGTCCAGCATCTCGTTCGCGTCGTCGACGAGAAGTGAGACGGAGGAAACTGTCATGAAACTGAATGAAATCAAAGACAACGAAGGCTCCAGCAAGGACCGTATCCGCGTAGGTCGCGGTATCGGTTCTGGCAAGGGCAAGACCGGTGGCCGTGGCGTCAAGGGTCAGAAGGCGCGTTCGGGCGTTGCCGTCAATGGCTTCGAAGGCGGCCAGATGCCGATCTATCGCCGCCTGCCGAAGCGTGGCTTCAACAACATCTTCGCTTCCGAATTCACGACCGTTTCGCTAGGTCGGATTCAGACAGCGATCGATGCAGGCAAGCTCGACGCTTCAGCCACCATCGATGCAGCAGCTCTCAAGGCTGCTGGTGTGATTCGCCGCCTCAAGGACGGCGTTCGCGTCCTCGGTGACGGTGAGTTGACGACGAAGGTAACGATTGAAGTTGCCGGCGCTTCCAAGCCAGCGGTCGAAAAGATCGAAAAGGCGGGCGGCACGATCAAGCAGCTGTCAGCTGCTGCGGAAAAGTCGGAATAATCGATTAATATTATCGCCCGGGGTGCTTCACACCGGGCGATTTTTCTACCATATGTGTGCCTCGCGACCCATTGGCGGCTCCTGTGTCGCTTTCTCCCCAAATCATCCTGGTTTGGGGAGAAAGCGACACAGCACTTTTTGAGTGATAAAGCAGCTTTCGTGTGTTTGAAAAAATGCACAGCGCTTTATGTTCCGTCTTCCGGGAATTTCGGAAACAGAGGGAGAGGCATCTGGTTGCACTGCAATCGCTCCGCCCCCGGTTTTCTGCGAGAGAGAACGAACTTTACCTTCGGCAGGCTGTCCATCGTCAAGCCGCCGTATATGGTGACGCGGAGAATTTTATGGCTTCTGCAGCGGAACAATTGGCCTCGAACCTGAACTTTTCAACCTTTGCGAAGGCAGAGGATTTGAAAAAGCGCATCTGGTTCACGCTGGCCGCCCTTCTTGTCTATCGTCTAGGTACCCACATTCCGCTGCCTGGCCTCAACCCAGAGGCCTACGCGGCTGCCTTTAAAGGCCAGTCCGGTGGTATTCTGGGACTGTTCAACATGTTTTCCGGTGGCGCGGTGCAGCGCATGGCGATTTTCGCCCTGGGGATCATGCCCTATATTTCCGCCTCGATTATCGTCCAGCTGATGACATCAGTTGTTCCTTCTCTTGAAAACCTCAAGAAGGAAGGTGAGCAGGGGCGCAAGATCATCAATCAATATACCCGCTACGGCACTGTTCTGCTCGGCACGCTGCAAGCCTATGGAATTGCGGTTGGCCTGGAGCATGGGAATGGCTTGGTGACCGATCCTGGCTTGTTCTTCCGGCTGTCTACCGTCGTAACGCTGCTGGGCGGTACGATGTTCCTGATGTGGCTCGGCGAGCAGATCACGTCGCGTGGTATTGGTAACGGTATTTCGCTGATTATCTTCGCGGGTATTGCCGCTGGTCTGCCGACTGCTCTTGCTGGTACATTGGAGCTTGGCCGCACCGGCGCTTTGTCCACAGCTTTGATCCTGACGGTGATTCTGGTGGCGATTGGCGTGAT
The DNA here is from genome assembly GCF_000016285.1 of Allorhizobium ampelinum S4. Taxonomy (NCBI): domain Bacteria; kingdom Pseudomonadati; phylum Pseudomonadota; class Alphaproteobacteria; order Hyphomicrobiales; family Rhizobiaceae; genus Gillisella; species Gillisella ampelina. The sequence continues at coordinate 1,543,216 of NC_011989.1, forward strand.
TGCGCTGATCGTGTTCTTCGAGCGCGCCCAGCGCCGCTTGTTGATCCAGTATCCGAAGCGTCAGGTCGGCAATCGGATGTTCCAGGGTGACACCTCGCATCTGCCACTGAAGCTGAACACCTCGGGCGTGATTCCCGCGATCTTCGCATCTTCGCTGTTGCTGCTGCCGGCGACTGCTGCTGGCTTCACCGGTGGCTCAACGCTGCCGGCCTGGGCGACCACCATCATCAGCGCGCTTGGCCATGGCCAGCCTGCCTATATGGTGCTCTATGCGCTGCTGATCGGCTTCTTTGCATTCTTCTATACGGCCATTGTTTTCAATCCGAAGGACACGGCCGATAATCTGAAAAAGCATGGCGGCTTCATTCCGGGGATTCGTCCCGGCGAGCGCACGGCTGAATATATCGATTATGTGCTGACGCGAATTACCGTTGTTGGCGCCATTTACCTTGTCTTCGTCTGTATCCTTCCCGAAATTTTGGTTTCTCAGACCGGGGTGCCCTTATCCCTTGGTGGTACGTCGCTTTTGATTGTTGTCAGCGTTACCCTGGATACGGTAGCACAGGTACAGGGTCACCTGATTGCTCAGCAATATGAGGGGCTGATCAAGAAATCGAAGTTGCGTGGAGGAAAGAGGGGACGATGAGGTTAATTCTATTGGGGCCTCCGGGTGCGGGTAAAGGCACGCAGGCCCAGAGGATTGTCGACAAGTACGGTATTCCGCAACTATCGACGGGGGATATGCTGCGGGCGGCTGTGTCGGCGCAGACTGAGGTCGGTAAGCGCGCCAAGGCGGTGATGGATGCCGGAAAGCTTGTGTCGGACGATATCGTCATTGCGATTGTTTCCGAGCGGATCGATCAGGATGATTGCAGCAATGGCTTCATTCTCGATGGGTTTCCGCGGACCTTGATCCAGGCGGATGCTACGGAAAAGATGCTCGCGGTTAAAGGCCTTGAGCTTTCGGCTGTGGTTGAAATCAGGGTCGAAGATGAAATCCTGGCGGATCGGATCGCTGGCCGTTATACCTGTGCCAATTGCGGGACGGGTTATCATGATGAAAATCTCAAGCCGAAGGTGGAGGGGGTTTGCGATAAATGCGGATCGACTCACTTCAAACGCCGTCCCGATGACAATCGCGATACGGTAAAGACCCGTCTGCAGGCCTATTATAAGGAGACTTCTCCTCTGATTGGCTATTACTACGCCAAGGGAAAGCTCCATTCTGTCGACGGTATGGCCGAAATCGACCAGGTTACGGCGGAAATCGAGACGGTCTTGTCCGGTCTCTGATCGGATATCCATGAAATTCTTTAGCGGAACGGTTGCTTTTCGTCACTGATTCCGCTAGATAGCGCGCCAACTCGCTAAAGATCAACGGTCGGCGCGTTCTTCCTACGGAGGAAGGCGGGTTCGGTCGTTTTGACTTGTTGAGAACCCAAAAATCAATCGGCGGCCTTGTCACGGCTGTCAAACGACACACCACTTGCCGGACGGCAACTGGAACGCAAGGAGAATAGGCGTGGCACGTATCGCTGGCGTCAACATCCCAACGGCAAAGCGCGTAGTTATCGCGCTGACCTATATTCATGGGATTGGTCCGAAGTTCGCACAGGAAATCATGGAAAAGGTTGGCCTTTCCGCCGACCGCCGCGTTCATCAGCTGACAGATGCTGAAGTTCTGGCTATCCGTGAAACCATCGACCGCGATTACCAGGTCGAAGGCGACCTGCGTCGCGACACCGCAATGAACATCAAGCGTTTGATGGATCTGGGCTGCTACCGCGGTCTTCGTCATCGTCGCGGTCTGCCTGTTCGCGGTCAGCGTACACATACCAATGCTCGTACTCGCAAGGGTCCGGCAAAGGCTATCGCTGGTAAGAAGAAGTAAGTTTCGCTGTATGGCGAGCTTGAGGCTGGCACGTCAGTGCCGGCCTTGTTGCAGTTTTGGAAAGGGCACGTTGTCCTTTCCGGTGGAGCCGCTGGTGTTACGGCGGTGTCGAGATCAATGAAAGGGAATTGAATGGCCAAGGAAGCCACACGCGTTCGCCGTAGAGAGCGCAAAAATATTTCGTCGGGTGTTGCGCACGTCAACTCGACATTCAACAATACGATGATCACCATCACCGACGCGCAGGGCAATGCAATTGCCTGGTCGTCTGCTGGTGCAAAGGGCTTCAAGGGTTCGCGTAAGTCGACCCCGTTTGCCGCTCAGATCGCTGCTGAAGATTGCGCCAAGAAGGCTCAGGAACACGGCATGAAGTCGCTGGAAGTCGAAGTTTGCGGTCCGGGTTCTGGCCGTGAGTCGGCTCTGCGCGCTTTGCAGGCTGCGGGCTTCATGATCACCTCGATCCGCGATGTGACCCCGATCCCGCACAATGGCTGCCGTCCTCGCAAGAAGCGCCGCGTCTGATCATTCTTCGTCCGGCCGGGATATGCGTACATGCGGTCCCGGTTCTTCTCATGCTCGGTCGTCACGATTGAATAGTGGCGACGAACGGAAGGTAAACATATGATTCAGAAGAATTGGCAGGAACTGATCAAGCCGAACAAGGTTGAGTTCTCCTCCAGCGGTCGCACCAAGGCAACCCTGGTTGCCGAACCGCTTGAGCGGGGCTTCGGTCTGACGCTCGGCAACGCGCTTCGTCGCGTTTTGCTGTCGTCGCTGCGCGGTGCTGCCGTGACGGCTGTCCAGATCGACGGTGTTCTGCATGAATTCTCGTCGATCCCGGGTGTTCGCGAAGATGTCACCGACATCGTTTTGAACATCAAGGAAATTGCCATCAAGATGGACGGCGACGATGCCAAGCGCATGGTTGTCCGCAAGCAGGGTCCAGGCGTCGTGACCGCTGGAGATATCCAGACGGTTGGCGATATCGAGATCCTCAATCCGCACCACGTCATCTGCACGCTGGATGAAGGCGCGGAAATCCGGATGGAATTCACGGTCAACAACGGCAAGGGCTATGTCCCGGCTGATCGTAACCGGGCAGAAGATGCTCCGATTGGGCTTATCCCGGTCGATAGCCTTTATTCGCCGGTCAAGAAAGTGTCCTACAAGGTGGAAAACACCCGCGAAGGCCAAGTTCTTGACTACGACAAGCTGACCATGACGATCGAGACCGACGGGTCTGTTTCGGGTGAAGATGCGGTGGCTTTCGCTGCTCGTATTCTCCAGGACCAGCTGTCTGTCTTCGTCAACTTCGATGAGCCGCAGCGTGAAGCTGAAGAAGAAGCCGTTACCGAACTGGCTTTCAACCCGGCGCTGTTGAAGAAGGTCGACGAACTCGAACTTTCGGTCCGTTCGGCCAACTGCCTGAAGAACGACAATATCGTGTATATTGGCGATCTGATCCAGAAGACCGAAGCCGAAATGTTGCGCACGCCGAACTTTGGTCGCAAGTCGCTGAACGAGATCAAGGAAGTTCTGGCTTCCATGGGCCTGCATCTGGGTATGGAAGTTCCTGCCTGGCCGCCGGAAAACATTGAAGATCTCGCCAAGCGTTACGAAGACCAATATTAATCTTAGATAAGGCAGGTTGAACTCTGCCTTTCCAGTCAAACTGCGGATCTTGATCCGTATGTGTCAGGAAACGGCAGGGCCGCAACAAGCGCGGGAACCTGCATTGAAGGAGAATAGCCATGCGCCATCAGAAAGCCGGCCGCAAGCTGAACCGTACCGCCAGCCACCGTAAGGCAATGTTTGCCAATATGGCGGCTTCGCTCATCACCCATGAGCAAATTGTCACGACCCTGCCAAAGGCGAAGGAAATTCGCCCGATCGTAGAACGGCTTGTCACGCTCGGCAAGCGCGGCGACCTGCACGCTCGTCGTCAGGCCATTTCGCAGATCCGCGATCAGGATGCTGTTCGCAAGCTGTTCGATGCGATTGCTACTCGTTACGCTAGCCGTAACGGCGGCTACCTGCGTATCATGAAGGCTGGTTTCCGTCAGGGCGACAATGCTCCTCTGGCCGTTATCGAGTTCGTTGAGCGCGATGTCGATGCCAAGGGTGCAGCTGACAAGGCTCGCGTTGCGGCTGAAGCAGAAACCGCTGAAGCAGCATAAGCCATAAGCGACGTTAAGTCGTTTGTTTCAGGGCCGGATGGGAAACCATCCGGCCTTTTTCTGTTTTTTGGCTTGCAGCCGGAAAATTTTTCGAGGGAGTCATGTTCATGCGTCACTCGATTGTCAGTTAATCTGCAGGATTGATTATGCCTTAGTCCTATGGTTTTGACCTGAAATTCTGTCCGGGCTAAGAAGGAGATCTCCTCCCTGCAATGGTGCCATTGCCCTTCGATAAAGAGATCTATCCTATGATGCCAAGATTGCCTGCATTCGCCACTGCGATGATTGTCACGGCCTTGACGGTGGCGTCCAGCGCCATTGTCAGTCAAGCCGCGTCGTCGGCTTCCAGCCGGGGAGTGAAAACAATCGCTCCGAAAGTTCTTGTCATCACGATGTTTGGCGAGGAGACCAAGCCTTGGCTGGCGGGACGCAAGCTGACGACTAAGGTTAAGGTGCCTGGTATGTCGAAAGAGTATCCTGAGGTCGCTTGCGATCGTCAGGGCCTCTGCGTGATGACCACGGCAATGGGCTATGCCAATGCGGCGAGTTCGACCATGGCGGTCGCGTTCGATCGTCGGTTTGACCTTCGCAACACCTATGTGTTGATTGCAGGCATTGCGGGCGTCAATCCGAAGGAAGGAACTCTGGGATCTGCGCTCTGGGCCAGATATGTGGTGGATGGCGGATTGCGGCATGATATCGATGCCCGCCAGATCGACAAGGATTGGCCGGACGGGCAGGTGCCACTGGGTGCGGCAAATCCGACCGGCAAGCCGACCTGGGCGGCGGGGACAGAAGTCTACGCGCTGAACGAGGCGCTGGTCCAGAAGGCCATGGCGCTGACCGGTTCCGTCGAATTGTTGGACAGCGATGCCGCCAAGACTTATCGCGCCGCCTATGCCTCGCCGGCAGCCAAGGCTGCCCCGTCTGTGAAGATTTGCGACACGGTCTCAGGCGATACCTATTGGCATGGGGTAAAGGATGCTGAAGCCACAGAACGGTTTGCGGCATTGGTCACCGATGGGAAAGCCCATTACTGCACCACCCAAATGGAGGATAATGCGACGCTGACAGCTTTGAAGCGGGCGTCGGAGGCCAGGCGCCTCGATTTCAACCGTATTCTGGTGTTGCGCACGGCTTCCAATTTTGATCGTGAGCCGTTTGGCCGCACCGCGATCGAATCGCTTACGTCGAAGTCCGGCGGCTTCATGCCATCAGTCACAAATGCTTATAGGGTGGGGAGTCGGTTCGCCGATGCCGTTATCGCGGACTGGAAAACGTGGAAGGAGCGCGATGGCGGAAAATAAACCATATTATGTGTATCTTGAGCGCCTTATTCGCTTTTGAGCTCCACAATAAAAATCAAGGCATTGAGGACGCGGTGTGTTTTCGCGCCTTCATGTCCTGACAGCCGGGTTCGCCATAAAGTCGATGCGCTTACTATTGAGGTATGTGTATCCTTGTTTTGATATGCTTCAATTGCGTGACGATCACAAATGACATGATCACCAACAAGGACCACGAACTCCATTTACCAAGATGAACCATGGACCAATAGTTCATCTGGTTCGGATAGCGCCAGATACCAAAAAATGTGCTGATGTTTTCGGCAAGCCATATAAAAAATCCTATGAGGATAAATGCCACAAACAGAGGCATCCATCGGTCTTTGTCATAAGGACGGAAAATCACAGTGGTTCGGGCGTAGAGGCCCAGCGCGCAAGCGGCAATATACCAGCGGTAGTCGCCGATATAGTGATGGGTGAAAAAGTTTGCATATATTGCCACTGCGACTAGCGCCGTCATCCAATACGGTGGGTGATGGCGAACACGCAGGTCGAATAACCTCCAAGCTTGTATGATGTAGGAGCCGACACCCGCGTACATGAAGCCGGAAAATAGAGGAACACCGAAAATTTGCTCAATCCGGGATCAGGATAAGACCAAGATGGAAGTGCGCCGGAGGTCTTGAAGACTTCAAGAGCAAAACCAAGTGCATGGAAGAGCGCGATTGCCTTGGCTTCGTCCCAAGTCTCCAGTTTGCCGATCAGCATGATCGCTTGGATGGCAAGAGCGATAAACAACAGTATATCGTAGCGGGCAACACCAAGAATGCCACCGCGCGGCACGAGGAAAACCGCCAGAAAAAACAGTCCGACGAAAAGACAGGCGCGGGCCTCCTTTATTCCAAAATAGAGAAACTCGACGATAAATCGGCGCAGACCTGAGAGACTGTTGAATGGCCGACTCTGCTCAAGAATGTCATCAAGGCGATGAAGTGAGAACGCTTGGCGTGTGCGGGGATCTGTCATACGATCTTGCCTGCTACATAATTCACTGGAACTTGTATGCATCAAAAATGTGCGATGTTGGAGAGGGACGGTTTTTGAAGAGGATCCAACTTTTCTATCGTCAGGACCGGAGATTATAGCCCATTGCAAAGAAAGCTTATTTTATTGGTAGCGTCGCTAGGCGTGATTATTGCGGGTCTTCTGTTGCGGGTTAAAGGCTATCAGTTTGGTTTGCCGTTCTTTTTCGTCAAGTATGGCGGGTCGATCTTGTGGGGAGCTATGGTCTATGGGTTGACCGCTATGGTTTTGGTTGCATTCCGCCGGTCTTTGGTCGCTTCTTTGGCAGTTGCAATTGCTGTCGAATTGTCCAGGTTGATCCATACGCCGGAGCTGGATGCTTTTCGTTTGACTATGGCGGGTGCCTTGCTGCTCGGCCGAATTTTTTCACCGTGGAACATCGTGGCTTATTGTTTGGGCATTGTCATCGCTAGCGTGCTGGACCGGCTTGCATTCTCACCTAAGAAGTGAGTGTCCGAAAGGTTGATGGTGTTGCCCGTCGATTATCCCATTGCTGAACTGAATGGATTCGAGCCTGTCGGGTTCAATCTAAACCTGACAGGCTTGAAGACGAATTGACCGGCGTCACAGCTGATCACTGAATGTTGTAATCCCGCTTTAAAATGTCCAGCAAACTGGATTCCGAGGGTGGCTCCACCAACTCGTTCCACGTTTCAACCGGTGAAAAGCCGAATTGCTGGTAGAGTTGCAGGGCGCGGGGATGGTCGAGTGTATTTGTCATCACCGAGATTTTGGTTGGTGCGGTCGACCAGGCGGCATAGAGGGCCTGAAGCAGGAACCATTTGCCGATTCCAAGTCCCAGTGCATGTTCGAACAGGCCGAAATAGGACAGCTCGACCGTATTGTCCTGTTGCTGGGTCAGCTCAAAGAAGCCCGCTGGGGCGCCATTGACGTAAAGCACACAGATTGACACATCCGGGCTATGGATGGTTGCCTTCAGCTCGGCATCGCTCATCTGCAGGCGCTTGTACCAGTGCCAGCGGGAGCCGACCTGCCGATAGAGGAAGCGGTAATAGGGTAGGGGCATTTCAGTGGCGCGGATGATTGCCGTCTGGATATTGATCGGCACTGGCAAGCTGGACTTCGGGGGCGCGGTCATTTCCAGTTTGGTGACATGGGCGGTTAGAAGCGTGGGTAACTCGCCTTCAATCGTATCTGCTGGTCCGGTTACCACCGGAGTGTCCTTGCGAGATCCCCATTCTGACCAGGAGCCGTCATAGAGCGTATTGTCATGATGGCCGAGCGATTGTAGCGCCAGCGTCACTGCTGCAGCCGTAACCCCGGAGCCGCAGCTGGTGACGATCGGGCGTGTCAGGTCAATGCCCGCCTCGGTAAAAATCGCCCGTAGCGCGGAGAGATCTTTTAACCGCCCATTCTCGCTCAAAATCGAGGCAGGCACAGACCGTGCCCCCGGCATATGGCCAGAGCGCATGCCGGCCCTTGGTTCGGCATCCTGACCGGTGAAGCGTCCTGCGGGGCGAGCGTCTGCCACCTGCTTCAAGCTATCATCGACAATGGTGCGCATCTCGGCGAAGGATGTTACCTGGGCTTCGTTGAATGTTGCATTGAATGTTGCGGGTGCAGGCTCGGGTAAGTCGGTTTCCAAAGGCAGGCCCTGCTGCTTCCAGCCATCCAGACCACCATCGAGAACAAACACATCGCGCGCACCCATCACACGCAGCATCCACCAGACGCGCGGTGCGGAATAAACTCCGGGGCCGTCATAGACAACAATAGTATCCGTGTCGGCAATGCCGAGCTTGCCAACGGCCTCGGAAAATCTCTCTGGCGATGGCAAGGTGTGGGGCAAGGAGGAGGAATGATCTGCGATTTGGTCTTGATCGAAAAACACAGCGCCAGGAATGTGACCACTGGCATATTCATCTGCCGCATTACGGTTGTGAACCGGCAAATACACCGATGCATCGACGACCTTGAATTGAGGTGCGCCCAATTGCTTCTGTACCCACTCGGCCGATACGACGAAACGGCTTTTCTCCGCAGACATGCTTCTCTCCATGCTTGTCAGGCAGAGGGTTCCAGCGTACCGAAGCGAATACGGAAGCGCCGGTTCTCCTTGCCCTTTTTCTCGATCTTGGCGATGTGAATCGCACCGACCTCCTGGGTCTCGGAAACATGTGTGCCGCCGCAGGGCTGGCTGTCAACGGATGAATTCTCTCCGATGCAAACAAGGCTAACGCGACCCAAACCCATCGGTGGGCGCACATTCTTGGATTTGACAATATCCGGATTGGCTGCCAGTTGCGCGTCGGTGATCCATTCCAGGTAAACCGGATGGTTTTCCTCCACCAACCGCATCAGATCCGCCGTCACCGTTTCGCGGTCGATGGCGTCGCTCATGTCGAAATCCACCCGGCTTTCATCCTCGCCGACCGCAGCACCGGTAATGGGAAACGGGCAGACCACCGACAGCAGATGGCAGGCGGTATGCATCCGCATCAGCTTGTAGCGGCGTGGCCAATCCACATGCAGGACCAGTTTTTCACCTAGGTCAGGACTTGGCTGGCCCTCCAGGGGCAGGTGTAGAATGATGCTCTTGTCCGGGCCGTGGCGCGTCAGGCCAAGCTGGATGGTCGAGCCATCGGCGCGTTCGAGAAAACCGGTATCGCCTGGCTGGCCGCCGGATGTGGCGTAAAAGCAGGTCTGGTCAAGCTCGATTGAGCCGTCGTCATGCACGGCTGTCACCACTGCCTCTGCCGTCGAAAGGTAAAAGTCGTCACGAAACAGAGGCAATGTTGGCATGGGGCTCAGACAGGTTCGAAGGGAATGGAAATGTCAGTTTTGCCGCCTAGCCATGTCGGTTGCGGCAGGCCCTTTTCCTTGAGGAAGGCCGGATTATAGAGCTTCGACTGGTAGCGATTGCCATAATCGCACAGGATGGTCACGATGGTATGACCCGGCCCAAGATCGCGCGCCAGCCGGATGGCACCGGCAATATTGATGCCGGAAGAGCCGCCAAGGCAGAGGCCTTCCTGTTCGACCAGATCGAAAATGATCGGCAGGGCTTCGCTGTCGGGGATGAGGTAAGAGAAATCAGGCGTAAATCCTTCCAGATTGGCGGTAATCCGGCCCTGGCCGATGCCTTCGCTGATTGAGGAACCAGAGGATTTCAATTCGCCATTCCGGTAGAATTCATAGAGCGCGGCTCCTTCGGGATCGGCAAGGCCGATTTTGACGCCGGGCTTCAGATTTCGCAGTCCGATCCCCGTGCCTGCCAGCGTGCCACCGGAGCCGACCGCGCAGATGAAACCATCAACAGCACCGCCGGTATCCTCAAATATCTCCCGGGCTGTTGTCTCGATATGAGCGTCCCGATTGGCGGTATTGTCAAACTGATTGGCCCAGATCGCGCCGTTCGGTTCGGTTTTGGCCAGCTGGGCCGCAAGGCGTCCGGAAAGCTTCACGTAATTATTCGGGTTCTTGTAGGGAACAGCGGGAACCTCGACCAGTTCCGCACCAAGCAGCCGCAGCGCGTCCTTCTTTTCCTGGCTCTGGGTTTCAGGAATGACAATCACGGTGCGGTAGCCAAGCGCCTTGGCGACCAGCGTCAGGCCGATACCGGTATTACCGGCCGTGCCCTCGACGATCACCCCGCCGGGTCGCAGCAATCCGCGCCGTTCGGCATCGCGGATGATGTAGAGCGCGGCACGGTCCTTGACGGACTGGCCGGGATTGAGAAACTCGGCCTTGCCCAAAATCGTGCAGCCGGTTGCCTGCGAAGCGGCTTTCAGCCGGATCAGCGGCGTGTTGCCGATGGCGTCTAGAACGGAGGGGTGGAATGCCATGAGCGCACTTTCTGTTTCCCGAACAATAGAAAGTGTGTTTTCGGTCTACAAGCCCTGCATGACAAGAAATGCAATTTCTTGCTGTGGCATCAACCCGGAAAACCTTGCCTCAGTATGTGGGTAAAGCGTCCGTGCACCTGTTATTCAGTCCGGCGAGCCGGTTGATTTATAAGCCTCAAGGGCCACGGCTCTGGCTCTTTTGTGATCTACCAGTGGCGCTGGATAGGTTTTGCCAAGCGTAATCCCCGCCTTTTCCAACAGGGGGGCGGGGGCTTCGAATGGGCGATGGATCAGGTTGTTTGGCAGTTTTGCCAGCTCTGGCACGAATTGGCGGATATAGTCGCCGTCCGGATCGAATTTCTCGCTCTGGGTAATCGGGTTGAAAATCCGGAAAAACGGTGAGGCATCGGCGCCGGAGCCAGCCACCCATTGCCAGCTGGCGGCATTGGACGCTGGATCGGCATCGACCAATGTGTAACGAAACCAGGCTTCGCCTTCGCGCCAGTCGATCATCAGGTCCTTGATCAGAAAGGAAGCGACAATCATGCGCACACGATTGTGCATGACACCATGTCGCCAAAGCTGGCGCATGCCTGCGTCGACAATCGGATAGCCAGTCTGGCCCCGCTGCCAGGCGGATAGAAATTCCGCGTTCTTCTTCCAGGGAAAGTCATTGAAGCGGTCGTTCCAGTTTTGGCTGGCCAGATCGGCAAAGTGAAACAGCAGATGGTAGGAAAATTCGCGCCAGACCAGCTCTTTTCGAAAATGCACATAGTCGTCGGTGGACACATCATCGCCAAGGCCGATGGTTGCATGCCAGATACGCGCCGGAGAAATCTCCCCGAGCGCCAGATGCGGCGACAGGCCGGATGTATGGGGCAGGGCGGGGAAATCCCGCTGCGTGCGGTAACCCTTGAGGCCATGATCGATAAACTGGCTCAGTTTGTCCTGAGCGCCGGGCTCTCCCGGAGTCCAGATTTCCGAAAACTCCTTTGCCCAATCTGGCTTGGTCGGCAGCAGTTGCCAGTCTTCCAACCGGTCGCTATCCGGCCAATGGGCAGGGTTGTGCAAGGTCTTGGGTCTCTCGACGGGCGGCGGTGGATCGCCTTGCTTTTCAAGAGCTCGCCAGAAGGGTGTGTAGACACGGAAAGGCCCGCCGCTCCCGGTTTTCACCTTCGACGGTTCATGCAGCAGGAAGCCGGCATGGCTAGTGGCTTCAAGCCCGTCGCTGCGCAGAGCGGCTTTCAGCTCCGCATCGATGGCCATGCCGGACGGATCGTAACGGCGATTCCAGTGGACGGCTTTGGAGCCGGTTTCCTCAATCAGATGGCGCAGGACCTGGCCCGGTGGGCCGCGGCGAAGAACCAATCGGCTGCCGTAGGATTGAAGTGACTGGTCGAGGCTGACGAGTGAGTGATGCAGCCACCATGCCTGTGCCGGACCGAGCGGGCCGGTACCCATTTCCTCAGGCTCGCGAATGTAGAGAGGGATGACCGGGCCTGCGGCCTGCAATGCCGCCAGAAGCGCCCTGTTGTCATCGAGACGCAGGTCCTTGCGGAACCACAGGATGGTTGGACTAGGGTGGGCATTTGGCATGGCAGCTCGCTAAGGCAGGAGTAACCTATACCATTACGCTGGGCGAAAGGTGTTGGATCAATCTTTGCTGTGTTTAGAGCATCGTTCAGAAAACCGGTTCGCCTTTCGCCGCCGATGCTTTAGGCGCCACCCGCTCTGCCGGCCTGCCGGTTTTGCTCCTGGCGGATCATCTGCATGATCTGGGTCGCGCTTTCGCGCACGTAAAGCATATGGAGTTTTTCCGCCACAGGCGCCGTGGTCAGCAAGCTGGTATATTTTTCTCGTTCATACCAGCGAAAATCAACGACATTGTCCATATTGACGAAGAAGGGAAACCCGTCGCCGTCATGCAGTTCAAGCCACATAGTACCGTTCCGCTTTGTCTATTGAGCTGCTTTGTTTGCAACTCGGTCCCCTGACTAATCCTTGTATCTGCAGATATGCAGTAACAGACATTTATGAATAACGGGTTGCCTTGGTAAGTCCTGCCAATCTCATAGCCCGTTACGAGAGTCCTCCTGATGTGAGGGCTTACTCAATAAATGGCTTCAGTGTCATTCCGGAAGCCAGAAAGCTCATCGGATTGATCGGGTTGCCGTTCTTGCGAATTTCATAATGCAGGTGTGGCCCGGTGGAGCGCCCGGTCGATCCGGAAAGGCCAATCAACTGGCCAACCTCGATTTTTTCGCCCGGACGAACGAGGATTTTCGACATATGGCCGTAACGGGTGGACAGTCCCTGACCATGATCGATTTCCACCATATTCCCATAGCCGCCCGTCGGTCCGGCCGTAATGACGGTTCCAGCACCGGCACTTTTGACGGGAGAACCATTTGTTGCGCGGAAATCTATGCCGGTATGCATGGCCAGCCGTCCAAGCAGCGGGTCAGGGCGGTTGCCGAACGGGCTGGTGATTTCACGTGTGGCGGCAGGGTTTGAAAAAGGCATGTCCTTTGCCGTTTCGCGGGCGGCATCCAGGCGATTGAGGGCGCTATCCAATCCGTCGAGACTGGTATCGATTCCGAGTTTCGGGTCGGCATCGACCAGGGGGCCACCCATTCCGTCCTTGCCAGCATCAGGCGTGTCGATCCGGATGCCATTGTCGGTCAAGACCTGCTCGATGGTGTTGGCCTTGTCGCTCGCCTCGGCGGTCAGTGCATGGATGCTTGATTTCTGTTGTTGTTCGATGGATTTCAGCGACAGGGTCACGTTGCGGAAAACCCGGTCGGCCCGGTCGGCGCCGCTTTCATGGGCAGGCATAAAGCCCAATGCCGGGCCATCGCTTTCCTGTGTGTCTGCGGGGCCGGTATGGAGCATCCGATTCAGGGCGGCCAGTGCATTGCCCTTACCCACAGGTGCGACGGACGCGGATTTATCCGGCATCACAGGCGCTGAAGGCTCATTCGGCGTCAGGCCGGATTCCTCTGCACGGTCCAGAAGCGATCCAAGCTTGCCGGAACGGGCAGAAAGCGCCATCTGCTTTTCGAGCAGGGTTTGAAGCTTTTCCTCCACCACCTGCTGGTCCAGCAATTGCCGGGACGTGACCCGGTCGACCTGGGCGCGCAAGGCGGAAATCCGGTCTTCGTAATCGTGCTGCAAATGCGCCTGGCGGGCCATGGAGGCACCGATCAGATTATCGCGCATGATGAGATAGGAGGTCGCGCCGAGATAGCCGACCACGCCGGCAACCGCCAGGCAAAGACCTGCACCTGCCATCCACGGACGCAGGGTCATATGGCGAATGGTTTCCCCGGATGCGAGGATAAGGACATGCTGTTGGCGCTGACGCTTGCTGAAGCCCTTGCGGCTGCGTGTCTTCATCATGCCGACCTCGTGCATCGTTACAGCCGCTGCGCGTGGCGCATGGCCAGACTGTAACTTCTGATCCAGATTGCAGACCCGATTCTGTCGAGGTGATTACATCCTGTTAAGGTTAACAAAATGTTGCTTATGGCCGAGATGTTTCAAGCGTGGCTGATGGAGGAAAGCACCCGATAAAAGGAGGGTGTCAGCCCGGCTTCAGCCCGGGCAATGTCGTTGAACGGTGCTTTCAGCGCCCCCCGGAAATTGGTGCGCACCAATTGCTGGAAGGTTTTGGCAGGATCGCGTTTTTCGCGGGCGCAGAGAAAGCGAAACCATTTGGCGCCGACGGCGACATGGCCTTTCTCATCGTCATAAATCACCTTCAAGACGTCCGCGCTCTCGATATCGCCGGTCTCGCGCATTTTTTCCTGAAGGGAAGGTGTCACATCCAGTCCGCGCGCCTCAAGAATCAGCGGCACCACGGCTAGCCGGGCTGTCAGGTCGGTGCGGGTGCTATGGGCGGCCTGCCAAAGTCCATCATGGGCTGGCATATCGCCATAATCGGCCCCGAGCGCCCGGAGCCGGTCGCGCACCAGACCGAAATGCTTGGCTTCTTCAAAGGCCACCTGCATCCAGCCGTCGAAAAACGAATGTGGCACCGGTTCGCTGGCAAAGCGGGCAACGATATCGAGCGCGAGATCAACGGCATTCAATTCGATATGGGCCAGTGAATGCAGCATAGCGATCCGGCCCTTCAGCGTGTGCAGCGACCGTTTTTCCGTGGCTTTCGGCGGCACCAGAACTGGATTGGCGGGACGCCCCGGACGATCCGGCAGCGGCGGATCGAGCGGCGAGCGCAGCGATAGAGTCCGGCCATGCCAGCGGCGGGCGGTTTCCTGCGCAAGACCAGTTTTTTCATCAAGGTCGGTTGCGGCGATTGCCATCGTCGCACCCGCTCTCAGGGATTTTATCATGCTATGAGACATGCTTGGCATTTATTGCATAATTTCTGAAATCTCTATCGATTTCGGGCGAAATATTCCAGCTATGCTGCTTTGTCTTTTACGGCTTGCAGCACCGCCTCAGCATGACCAGGGACTTTCACCTTGCGCCAGACGCCTGCGATCCGGCCATCGGCATCGATCAGGAAGGTGCTGCGCTCGACCCCCATATAGGTCTTGCCATACATGCTTTTTTCCTTCCACACGCCGTAGGCTTCCAGCGTGGTCTTCTCCTCGTCCGAGCCGAGCATGACGGCAAGTCCGTGTTTGGCGACGAATTTATCGTGGCTTTTCACCGTATCAGGGGAAATGCCGATGATAACAGCACCGGAACTCTCGAATTCCGGTGTCAGGGATGTGAAGGACGTGGCTTCTACGGTGCAGCCGCTGGTATCGTCCTTGGGATAAAAATAGACAACCACCTGCTTGCCCTTGAAGGAAGAGAGGCTCACCGTGCCGCCGCCATCGCGCGGTAGCGTGAAATCCGGAGCCATGTCCCCAATCGACAATTCCGCCATGCTGATACCTTTCTTTTGCCCGGTTTGTGGAAATATAAGGCCGGGACGGATATATAGCGCAGATGACGCGCGTCCAGTGTAATGAATTTGCCATCAGAATTCTGTTTGCTGCGTGCAGTCAAGACAGATGTCGAATTCGGTCATTCATTGGAATCATAAGGTTGCCGGTGCGCTAACAGCCCGTCGAACTTCAGGAAATATCGGAGATACAGGCCAAGGCATGGGAGAAATCCGGGGCGAGAAAATCCGTTTTCGCAAAGGCGACATTGTTGCCCTCGAGACCTTGCCGTCCTCGCAGGTCGATGATCCCTTGATTGTGCACTGCCCGCGCCGACGTGGCCCTCTGACCAGATTGATGCGGTTTGGGGCCTATATCGTGCTGTCGCTGATGGCCATGCTGGGGGCGGCGGCCATTGCGATTGAAACCGGTACGCTGGACCAGGCCCTGTCGACCGGTGCGCGCGCTGCTTTTCAATCTGCGATTGGCGACGACCTGAAAGCCGATATCGACCAGACCTCCATCCGTCTTTCCAAGAATTTGCATCTGGCGGTCGCCGCGCAGAATGTCACCCTGACCGATCCGAAGACCCAGCAGGTGGTCTCCAAAGCCGGCGACGTCAAACTGGTCATCGATCCGATCTCGCTGCTGATGGGGCGGGTTTCCGTGACCGAAATCGACGTGACTGGCATCGATTTCGATAGTTCACGGCTGTTGCAGGGCGGCGATCTGGATCTTGCCACGCTGCGGATCGACAAGTTTCCGGCGTTCATGGAGACGATGTTCGGCAATCTCGACGATGTACATGGCTTCATTGTCCGGGGAGGTCTGGATCGGCTGCGCCTTGGGGGTATTACCTTGCCTGCCAAAAATGGAATTGGTCAGCCGGTTGATGTGCAGGTCAACGATCTGACATTGACACGCAGGAAGGACGATTCGCTTGCCATCCAGGGTGAGACGTCTATCAACGGCAAGGTCAGCATGATCTCCGCCGAGGCGATGACTGACGGAGCCCGCACCACGTCGTTGACTGCAACGGTGACGGATCTGATCGCCACGCCCTTCCTGATCAAGCGCACGCCCACAGGGGTCTGGCGGGACGGGGCCGATACCAGCATCAATATCGATTTCTATGCCTTGCGGCAATCACAAAGCCAGAAACCGGCTCTCTCGGCGCGATTGCGGACGGAAAACGGCATCCTCTACGTTGATGGCGACAAGCAGGACCTGACGCGGGCCGACATCAATCTCGCCTATGATTTTGACAAGCTGACGGCGGAAATCCGGCCCTCTGAGGTGGATTTCGGCCCGACCCATGTCCCGTTCTCCGGCGGGTTCATCGATCTTGATCGGTTGCAGTCAGTGCCGGGCGATGCCCGGGGTATCGGCATCGACCTGCTGGTCGATCAGGGCACGGCTTCGGTGGAATCGTCGGGAGAGCAGCCGTTTCCGTTTTCTCTCAAGGCCTTTGGACAATTCATTCCCAGCCAGCGTCATTTGACATTCAGCGAGTTGGCGGTGTCGACGCCACATGGCAGCATGCAAGCCACGCTCAATGTTCAGTTTGGCAACGCCTCGCCGGAAATCCGTTTCAACGGCAAACTGTTCGAGATGCGCACCGCCATGGTCAAGCAGCTCTGGCCCTATTGGATGGCCATGAAGCCACGCACCTGGGTCCAGGCCAATCTGTTCGGCGGCACGATCAGCAATGCCTCGATTGATGTGCTCATTCCTGCCGGGCGGATGAAACCTATACCCCAACCTCTGGATCTGGGGCCTGACGAGCTGAAAATCGCTTTCGATATCAGCGGTGCGCGAATGAACGTCACTGGCGATCTGCCGCCGATTCGTGATCTTGCCGGACATTTTGACCTCACAGGGCCGGATCTGGAAGTGCGCATCGATGGCGGCACGTCCTATTTCCCTTCGGGACGCAAGGTCAAGTTGGACAAAGGCACATTTGCGATCGCCAATACCTACAAGAAGCCGTTGATGGCCAATATCGCCGTTTCCGTCAGCGGCCCGGCTGACGCCATGGCGGAACTTGCAACCTTCAAGCCCATGCAAGCCTTGCAACGCACGGAATTCGTGCCGGAGGATTTTGCAGGCGAGATCAAGGCCGATGTTCAGCTCTATGGCGGCATCATCGCCGATCAGAAACCTCCACCGGAAGTGTGGAAGGCCTCTCTGGATATGAAGGGGGTCGATCTCAAGCGGCCCTATATGGACAAGAAGATCACCGGCTTCGATGGCACGCTGGTCGTGGATCCGCAAAATGCTGTACTGCAAGGGGACGCCCAGATCGATGGCGTGCCGGTGGAGATCGACTTCTCCCAGCCGGTCGACCGCGGTTCCAATAGAGCGCCTAGCTGGACGGTGAAAGGACAGCTGAACGACAGCCAGCGCGCCAAGCTCGTGCCGGGCCTTGGCGACATTGTTGGTGGCACCATCGATCTGGAAGTGTCGCGCCTCGATGACAATCGCCAACTGGTGAAAAGCGACCTGTCGCGCGCGACTTTGAACGTCCCGGTTATTGGCTGGACCAAGGGTTCCGGCATTCCCGCCAAGGTGTCGATGGAATTGCAGGACAAGTCCGGCCTGTTCATGCTCGACAAGTTCAATCTCGACGGCGACGGGTTCGGGGCGACTGGCAAGCTTGTGGTATCCAAAACCAATGGGCTGGTTGGGGCGGATCTCGACCATGTCAAACTGGCCTCCGCCGATGATTTCGGCCTTTCGGTTCAGGTCAACAAGGGTGTCATCAACGCAAAGGTCAGTGGTAGCAGTGTTGATGGCCGTGTTTTGCTGAAGAAGCTGAAATCCGGCAGCTCTTCCAATGGTGCGACTGGCGACGGTCGATCGTCAAGCAATTCGACCGATGTCGATATAAGTGTCGATGTCGATAAGCTGATTGGCTTCAATGACGAAGCCCTTTCCGGCGTCAGGCTGGTCTATGGTTCCCGATCGGGGGCAGTAACGGCGCTGAAAATGAGTGCCGTGACCGACACCGGCCAAGCGGTCGTTGTCCAGTCGGCCAAGGCTGGAAATGGCAATGAGATATCGCTGATTTCCAGCGATGCAGGCACGTTGGTGCGGTTCGTCGATCTCTATAGCCATATGCGCGGCGGCATGCTGGATGTGAAAATCCGTGGCGATCTGAACAAGAACTGGATGGGCAATGTTGATCTGCGCAATTTCCGGGTCGAGAATGAGGATCGGTTACAGAAAATCGTCACGACCCCGGCAACCGATGATGGGCGTAGCCTGAATACGGCGGTCAAACGTGACCTGGATGTCAGCTCGGAAAAATTCCAGCGGGCCTTCGCCCGGCTGATCTATCAGGACGGCGTGCTCAGGACCGATAACGGCATTGTCCGGGGCGAACAGGTCGGCGCATCGTTCCAGGGCACCATCAAGGATACCAGGGGCCAGATGGAAATGACCGGGACATTCATGCCCGCCTATGGTCTCAATCGGCTGTTTGCGGAAGTGCCGATTATCGGTGCCATCCTTGGCAATGGCCGGGACCGTGGCCTTTTGGGCATTACCTTCAAGCTAAAAGGCCCGGTCGATGCCCCGCATCTGGTGGTGAACCCGCTATCGATTATCGCCCCCGGCATGTTCCGCCAGATCTTCGAATTCCAATAGCCCGGTTTATCCGCCCCATAGATCGGATAAAAACCGGAATCGGTACGATGCTGAAGAAGCCTATTCCTGAACCGGTTGTGCGCCTGGAAGCGCTGGATGAACGAGGTCAATCTGGCTGGTGTTGGACGGCAGGAACGTTGGGCCAACGCGGCGTACCGATTGGCGTCCTGGATCATAGGGTCGGCTCACTGCCTCAGGTTCAGGAACTGGCTTATTCGTGGCTTCCATGCCAGTCGTCGCCTTTTGGTCGGTCGACGTTTTGACCTGCGCACCAGGCGGGGCATCCATCTGTCTGGTGCTGGCGGCGGATCCATTGGATGTGATGGAAATGACTGAGGACCCGCCAGAATCAGTCCCTAAACCAGGCTTTGGAGCATTGGTCTGCAAGCCGTCAGAGTTGCTCCTGTTGCAACTGCATTGTCCCGGCTGCCCGGGTACCCGGCTGAGATAGGCAAAAGCATGGGGCATATCGCGATAAGGCTGGCCGGTCACGGTTGAAACCATATCCTTGGCCTCGTCGGTGAGGCGGGAATAATAGAGTTCGGCTTCGGTACCTGGACAAAGCCGGTTGCATGTTTCGGCATCGCGACCAAAATCGCGGGCGGGTGTGCTGGGCGAGATCGGGAAAAAGCCGCCATCGCAGGTTCGGACGCAGAGCGTTCTGTATCCGCCCTGTCCCGAAGGCAGCATAAGGCCGTTGCTGGATGATGAAATCGGCGCCTCGTTGCGCAATGGGTAATCCGGATAGACCGGGGCCTCAAAGGGCCTGGCCGTCTCCTCGCTGTCATCCGTGTCCTGGAGTGCCGGGGCCGGTTCGGTGATATCACAGCCATTCGATTGCAAAGCAGCCGTCAGTTCCTCGTGGCGGGGATTGACGCCGCCCTTCATGCCCGCCGCATTGCGTTCGATCAGAAGCTGACGCTTGTTTTCCTGCATGACGGCAAGGCTCTCCTGCATTGGCGCGCAGAGATCCTGTCCATGTCCGTCGAGAATGGCGATACTGGAGGAGCATCCGGCCTGTTGCAGGGTGCGTTGCAATTTACGGATCTCGAAATCCTGCCGGGTCACAGCTCCCGAATAGGCGCGCACGTCCTGAGAATTGCTAATTACGACAGGTGTCTGGGCAAGCTCGGCCCGAATAGCCTCGCAGCTTGGGGCGGCCCGCACCGGACCGGCTGGCCCGAGGGTAATGAAACAACAGGACGCGACAACGATGAGAGCGATAGCGCGCATGCGGATCCATATTGGGCCATGCTATTGGGCCGGTTGACGGGACACTAATCAAGCCAAGTGAAAAGGAACATAGGGCAGGGCGTTGGAAACGCCAACCCGTAATCCTGTTTTAGCAATCCCGTCTGGCAGGGCCAAGAGGCCGACCATACGAACAGCCATTGTCGGCGGCTCTTCGTATATGAGACGCCACGTCAGGCGGCGCGTGCCTGTTCCAGCGACATGGGTGTGTCGAGCAGGCGTCCGGTGATGGCAGCAATGTTTTTCATGGCATCGAGCATGCCGGTATCGATCTCCCAGGCAATTGCCACGGCATGAACCGAGCCGATCTTATGCGGCGCGCCAATTCGTTCGCCGGGGCAGCCCATGCGGCGAAACATCCGCTCCAAAAACACATCTGTCACGGTGACGATATGCGTAAGCCCCGATGCAAGGGCCAGTTCACCAACACCACACATCAGCTCGGCTGCGGCAATGCTGACCTGGTTGGAAGATCGGTCCAGGGAAATTTCCGGGTCGATGCAGAACCGGCTCGATTCCCACATGGCAATGTCACGAATGGCCGGCTTTCCGTCCAATAGAATGGGAAAGGTATCATCCAGCATATTCGGGCCAAGCGTCGGCAGCAGGCGGAGCGAGCCGCGCAACCGGCCTGTCCTGTCGTCATAAGATAAAACGTAAATCGGATTGGCATCATCATAGTGATCCATCTCGAAATCGCCCTGTACAACGACATCCCATTTCAAAAGATCATGAAATACTTTTTTTCGCAGGCGAAACATGTCTGCCAATGCCGCCTGTTGCGTCTGCTTATGTCGGCTGTTCAGAATTTTGAGCATGCGTGTCTCCTTAATTGGAAGGTGACACAATATGAGTGTAAAAAAATCCCAATAAAACTGACGGTAGCGACAGTTTAACTGACAAGAATTGACCGTTAAACTGCTCCGATTCACCATCTCATACCAAGGCATCGAAGATGTGGACCACTCCCCGTCTTGAAGGCATTGAAAATATCTAAAACAGACATGCGGCATGAAATTTTTGCATAGGCAATATGGGCCGCCACCTATTCATGATAGTTCGGATCACTCAGCTGCCGAGAGGTCTGGCTAACATAAGATATGGAGGGCGGTGGCCTGTTATAATGGTGCTTCCGGTGGGATCAGGCCGCGTTGCAGGGCCTTTGCCACCGCTTGAGTGTTGGAGACGGCGTCGAGTTTGGTGCGGGCATTGGCCATAAAATACCGCACGGTCCGTTCAGAGATTCCAAGGATCACGGCGGTTTCCCAATAGCTTTTGCCCGCAGCCGTCCATCGCAGGGTTTCCTGTTCCCGTCGGGTGAGGGTGGGCACACCTCCGAGGCGGGTACCATCGCAGCGTTTCACTAGGCCTGCGTGGAATTTTCCCGCCAGAAGATGGATGTCGCGGTCATGGCAGCGGCGAAAGCGTCGCCACTCCTCCTCACATGCATTGCTTGCAATAGCGAGAATTGCGCCGCGTCCATCGACCGAAAGCAGCGGATAACTGACGGCTTGCCTCGGCAAGGGCAGATCGCGCAGCTTGCTGCGCAACAGAAGGCCCTCTTCGCTCAATTGCGCGAGGTCATGCATATCCACCGGTTCCATGGCCCGGCTGAGTTGTGACAAGACGTTACGCAAAACAGGCGCATCGAGCATGAGGATAGGGTCTTTTGCCTGCTTATCGAATGTATGCCCGTATCGATATACCAGAGCGCCAGCCGAGGTGATGGAAGCGTCCATGTAAAGACAGCCGGACAGGTTGTAGCTGATTTGCAGGCGGTTCAGGAAATCGGTCCATTTCGCGCTGGTGGCGGTCTCCAGCCAATCGAGCAAATTAAAATAAATGTCATCGTCAAACATGAAAGCCCCGCAATTTTTAAGGGTTTATTTTCTACCTTTGAGGGCAAATGTCCACGTGTTGAATAAGGTTTCAGGTCTGCGATTTTATGTCTTGCGAAGACAACTGTGTCCGGTTCGAACACCGACAACTCCGTTTCCCAAGGAAACAGAGCAAGGGAAACAGAGCATAAGAGGATGATAAACAGATGGTGTCCGAAGAATATCATCTTCGCCCGGCTCGGCATGACGTTTGCCAGGAAAAATGGGCCCCGGTCTTCCTGAAAGGAAGCGTAAGCAGGCAAAAAAAATCACCCAGGTTCGGAATGAACCTGGGTGATTACAGAATACGAAAGACCCAAAGTGGGGGTCAGACCTGCTGGTTGGCTTCCACCACGGCAAGAGCGGCCATATTGACAACGCCACGTGAGGTGACGGACGTCGACAGAACATGCGCTGGCTGGGCGGCTCCCAGAAGGATTGGGCCGACATGCAAAGCATCGGTAAAGGTGCGAACGAGACCCAGCGAAATATTGGCGGAATCGAGGTTGGGGAACACCAGCAGGTTTGCATCGCCCGACAGCGTGCTGTTGGGAATGGCGCGTCGACGCAAAGTCTCAGACAGGGCCGAACCGCCCTGCATTTCACCATCGACTTCCAGCTCAGGCGCTTCCTTGCGCAGGATCTCAAGCGCTGCGCGCATCTTGCGGGCGCTTTCGCAATTGCGCGAGCCGAAATTGGAATGAGACAGAAGTGCGGCTTTCGGCGTGATGCCGAACTGGCGAATGGCCTGGGCGGCCAGAATGGTCATTTCCGCCACTTCTTCCGCCGTTGGATTTTCGGTCACGAATGTATCGGTCATGAAAACCGCACCACGCTGGGAAATCAGCAGGCTGAGACCGGAAAAGTCCCGGACATTCGGCTTTTTGCCGAGAATTTGACCGACATCGTGAACATGCCTGTCAAACCGGCCTTCAACGCCACAGATCAGCGCATCTGCTTCGCCGCGCTTCAACGATAGCGCGCCGATCACGGTGGTATTGGTGCGCACGATGGTTCTTGCGGCTTCGGGATTGATACCGGACCGTCCAACCAGCGCTACATAATCGTCCACATAGTCTCGGTAGCGTGGATCGTCTTCCGGATTGACGATGGCAAAATCGATGCCGGGCCGGATGCGCAGGCCAAAGCGTTTCAGGCGCGTTTCGATAATCTGCGGACGACCGATCAGGATCGGTTCACCAATTCCGTCTTCCAGCAGCACCTGGGCAGCGCGCAACACCCGTTCATCCTCGCCTTCGGCAAAGATCACCCGCTTTTTCACAGCCGCTTTTGCATTGGCAAAGATCGGCTTCATGATGAAGCCGGAGCGGAACACGAAACGGCTCAGAGTATCGAGATAGCTGTCATAATCGGCAATCGGCCTGCGGGCGACGCCACTCTCTTCGGCGGCTTTTGCCACGGCGGGCGCAATGCGCAGGATGAGGCGTGGATCGAAAGGCGAGGGGATCAGATATTCAGGTCCGAAAGTCGGCGAGTCGCCGGTATAGGCCCTGGCTGCCACCTCTGAGACTTCTTCGCGGGCGAGTGCTGCGATGGCCTTGACAGCGGCCATCTTCATCTCTTCGTTGATCGTGGTCGCGCCGCAATCCAGAGCGCCCCGGAAGATATAAGGGAAGCAGAGAACGTTATTGACCTGGTTGGGATAGTCCGACCGGCCGGTGCAGATCATCGCGTCGGGACGGGCAGTGCGCGCCAGTTCCGGCATGATTTCGGGCTTTGGATTGGCCAGAGCCATGATTAGCGGGCTTGGCGCCATCTGTTCCAGCAGTTCCGGCTTCAGGACTCCCGCAGCGGACAGGCCGAGGAATACATCTGCACCGCCGATGCTTTCAGCAAGCACCCGCTTGTCGCTTTCCTGGGCATAGACCTCTTTCCAGGGGTCCATCAGCTCGTTACGGCCCTTGTAGACCAGGCCCTCAATGTCATGAACCCAGATGTTTTCACGTTTCGCGCCAAGTGCAACCAGAAGGTTGAGGCAGGCAAGAGCCGCGGCACCCGCGCCTGACGCGACGATCTTGACGTCGCCGATGGTTTTACCGGCCAGTTCAAGGCCGTTCAGAATGGCTGCGGCGACGATGATCGCGGTGCCGTGCTGGTCATCGTGAAACACCGGAATATTCATCCGGTCGCGCAATTGCTGCTCGATTTCGAAGCATTCCGGCGCCTTGATATCTTCAAGGTTGATACCGCCGAAGGTCGGCTCCAGCGAGGCGACGGTGGAGACCATGGCATCGACAGTCATGGCGTCGACCTCGATGTCAAACACATCGATACCGGCGAATTTCTTGAACAGGACGGCTTTGCCTTCCATGACCGGCTTTGAGGCCAGCGGGCCGATATTGCCGAGGCCGAGGACAGCGGTGCCGTTGGAAATCACCGCGACCAGATTGGCGCGGGCCGTGTAATCGTCAGCGGCTTGTGGATTATCGCGAATCGCAAGGCAGGGAGCCGCAACACCCGGGGAATAGGCAAGCGCCAGATCGCGCTGGTTGCCCAGCGGCTTGGTTGCCTGGATCTCTAATTTGCCGGGGCGGGGATGCAAATGGTAGAACAGAGCCTGTTCGTCCAGATCGCCAGAGGCGGGCGAATTCGTCTTGGTTTTGTCGTCGGTCATGCTTCTTGCCGCTTCATCGTTCAACTCTTCCCATCTCTTACAACAAATCGTTCCACGGACCAGAACATATTTCTGGTGGGCATGGCAATTGCAGCCCATCGGTGTGTTGCCCGTGTCATCATCCTGAAACACGAGTCTGATTTTGAGAGCATGCCAAAGCTGATCGTAAAGGACCATTCCCGTGAGCGACGAAACCGAAACGCGACATGTGAGAACCCTCTTCATTTCGGATGTGCATCTCGGCTCTAAGGCCGCAAAAACTGATTTTTTGCTGGATTTTCTGCGTGTTTACGATGCCGACACCATCGTTCTGGTTGGCGATATCGTCGACGGCTGGCGGTTGAAACGCAGCTGGTATTGGCCTCAGGGCTGTAATGATGTGGTGCAGAAATTGCTGCGCAAGGCGCGCAAGGGGACAAGAATTGTCTATATCCCCGGAAATCACGACGAATTCCTCCGGGGTTTTCCCGGAACCCATTTTGGAGGAATCGAAGTGCTGGACCAGATGATTCACGAGACGGCGGATAACAAGCGCTATCTGGTTCTGCATGGCGACCAGTTCGATGTGGTGGTGCGCAATGCGCGCCTGCTCGCCTATATGGGTGACTGGGCTTATGACATGGCGATTGCCATCAACGTGGTTCTGGCGGCTGTCCGCCGCCGGATGGGCATGCCCTATTGGTCATTTTCTGCCTGGGCCAAGCTACAGGTCAAGCATGCGGTCAATTTTATCGGAGAATTCCAGAAAGTCGTTGCCGACGAAGCGCGCCGCAACGACGTGCATGGGGTGATCTGTGGCCATATCCATCATGCTGTCATGGAGGATGTCGGCGGTATCCATTACATCAATACCGGTGATTGGGTGGAAAGCTGCACTGCGGTGGCCGAACATCATGACGGTCATTTCGAATTGATCGAATGGGGTACGCGCTATAATGCCGCTGATCAACCGCGCCTGCTGGGTCCGCCGGAGCCGATTCGCATTTTTCCGGTGGAAAACCCCGCTGGAACAGAAACGCAGGCGGCACGCTGCAACGCCTAAAATGGTTATAGGTGACAAAAGCCTGTGGACCGAAGTGTTGCCCATAGGTTGATCGACACTTTTCCCGCAAAGATCAGTGGAATTGTCGCGCGGGAACGATATATAGTCGTCAGCATCAAGCCGATGGCGGCTTGCCCACTCTCTGAGTGATGGCTTTGAAAGTGTATACGTTTTGAGTTCCGGTCAGATGGACAATGCCACGGTCGATGCCGAACAGCTGGAAGGGGAGGCCGGGCAGCGGCTTCGCCTGAGTGGTTCGTGGCGCAATACCACGGTTGATACCGTGATTCCAAAACTGCTGGAACTGCGCGAAACGTTGAACGGCCATGTCGAGATCGACATCACCGGCATTTCAAGTCTTGATACATCCGGCGCTTGGATCATCCGCCGCATCGAGCTGGCCGCTTCCAAGCAGGGCGATGTGCAGATTGTCGGTGGCAGCGACGCGATGCGGGAGCTGATTTCCGCGCTGCCCGAACAGCCGCCTTTGCCAGAAAAGGTCGTGGATCGCCGCCCCTTCTTCCAGCGGGTGTTAGAGCCGGTTGGCAAGATGAGCGTCAGCCTGTTTGAAGACGTGTTGGCCATGAGCTATGTGCTCGGCTCGGCGGTGCGTGGCACGCAATCCAAGGAAAGACGCGGCGGGCGGGCGTCCATTGCTTCCATCGTCAATCAGTTGGACCATATGGGTCTTCGGGCGGTACCGATCATCCTGCTGATGTCCTTCCTGATCGGGGCGATCATCGCCCAGCAGGGCGCCTTCCAGCTTCGCTATTTCGGCGCCGAAGTCTTCGTGGTCGACCTGGTCGGCATTCTGCAATTGCGCGAGATCGGCGTTCTGTTGACCGCCATCATGATCGCTGGCCGTTCGGGCAGCGCCATCACCGCTGAAATCGGCTCGATGAAGATGCGCGAGGAAGTGGATGCGCTGAAGGTTATCGGCCTCAACCCAATCGGCGTTCTGGTGTTGCCGCGTATCGTCGCTCTGGTCATTGCACTGCCGCTTCTGACGGTTATCGCCAATTTTGCGGCGCTTTACGGTGCCGCGGTCGTTTCCTTTGCCTATTCCGGCATTACCTTTCAGGTCTTTGTTACCCGTCTGCATGACGCCGTGGATTATGCCACCTTCGCTGCCGGCCTGATCAAGGCGCCGTTCATGGCTGTGGTGATCGGCATCGTCGCGGCGGTGGAGGGTATGAAGGTTGGCGGTAGCGCCGAGTCGCTCGGCCAGCACGTCACCGCCTCGGTGGTGAAGTCGATCTTCGTCGTCATCCTCATGGATGGGCTGTTTGCCGTATTCTACGCAGCGATCAATTTTTAAGGGGCCGCCGTGGAACAGCAAGACCTGAACAATCAAGACAGAGACAATCACCCGACACAGGAAGTGCCGCCGCTCAAGGAAGGGCGCGAAGCGGTGCTGTCCGTGCGTGGTCTGACTGTTGGTTTCGGTGAAAAACTGGTGCTGGACAATCTCGATCTCGATGTCTATCGCGGCGAAATTCTCGGTTTTGTCGGGGCTTCGGGTGCGGGGAAATCGGTGCTGATGCGCACGGTGTTGAGGCTTTTGCCGCGCCAGGCCGGTCAGATCCATATTCTGGGCGCAGACTACGATGCTGTCAGCGCTGCCGAGCGTTCCAATCTCGATACACGTCTTGGTGTGCTGTTCCAGCATGGCGCCTTGTTTTCCGCCCTGACGGTCAAGGAAAACATCCAATTGCCGATGCGGGAATATCTGAAGCTTCCGCAAGTGCTGATGGATGAACTGGCCTATCTGAAAATCCAGATGGTTGGCCTTTCTGCGGATGCCGGGGACAAATACCCCTCGGAATTGTCCGGCGGCATGATCAAGCGGGCGGCTTTGGCGCGTGCGCTGGCGCTTGACCCGGACCTGGTGTTTCTCGATGAACCGACCTCCGGCCTCGACCCAATTGGCGCTGCCGAGTTCGATGATTTGATTGCCCGTCTGCGCGATACGCTGGGGCTGACCGTCTATATGGTGACCCATGACCTCGACAGCCTGTTTTCGGTCTGCGATCGCATCGCTGTGCTCGGACAGAAACGAGTCTTGGTTGAAGGACCGTTAACGGATATGCTCGCCTGCGACGATGACTGGGTCAAATCCTATTTCCGGGGCAAACGGGCGCGCTCCATTCCCAAACATCAGGAAATGCGCGGCACCCGCGCGATTGCCGGCACGATTGATTGAGATCCTATGGAAACCAAAGCAAATTACACCATCGTCGGCTTGTTCACGCTTCTTGTGATCCTTGCGGCATTTGGTTTTGTCTACTGGATGGCCGAATATGGCCGTGGTGGTCCAATGTCACCACTGACCATCCGCATCCCTGGCTCCGCCAATGGTCTGAGCGTCGGCTCTCCGGTGCGTTTCAACGGCATCCAGATCGGCTCGGTCGTTTCCTTGAGCATCGACCGTGATGATCCGGCCTTTTCCATCGCTGAGACACAGGTGCAGCAGGATGCGCCTATTCGCTCCAATACCAAGGCGGCGCTTGAGGTTCAGGGCCTGACCGGTGCTGCCTATGTCGAAATGTCGGGGGGCGTTGGTGGCGACGATTTGCTGAAGAAAGCCCAGGAGACCGGCAAGACAGCGGTCCTGGTGGCCGATCAGTCCAGCCTGACCAATCTTCTGGCGACGGCTGACAAGATCATGAAGCGCGCCGATGATGCTATTGCCAATGTTCAGGGCTTCGTCGCCGATGCGCGCGGGCCGTTGACGAATACGATGCGCAATGCTGAAACTTTTTCCAAGGCTCTGGCTGACAATGCCGATGGTATCGACACCTTCCTGAAGAGCGTCAGCGCGCTTTCCGATACGATTACAGGTCTCTCCGGGCGGCTTGATTCGACACTTGCCGCAGCCGAAGACCTGCTGAAGGCAGTGGACCGCAACAAGGTCAACCAGATCCTGACCAATGCCGAAACCTTTACCGGCAAGATTGCCGATGCCTCCGACAAAGTCGGCGTCGCCGTCGACAATTTTTCGGCGACGGCAAAGACCTTCAACGATTTCGGTGTGAAGGCTGAAGGAACGCTAGGACAGGTCAACGCGCTGATTGCCGCGATCGATACGCAGAAGGTCTCGCGCGTCGTGGATGATGTTTCGGTGGCCGTTACCGACGCCCGCAGTGCTGCTGCCAATGTCCAATCGGTGACCGAGACCTTCAAGGATCGTAAACCGGATATCGACCAGGCCATCAGCGACTTTACCCAGCTTTCCAACCGGTTGAACAACGCCTCGACCAGGGTTGATGGTATTCTGGCCAAGGTCGACGCGCTGCTGGGCTCCGACGACACCAATTCTCTTTCGGCTGAGGCCAAGCGCACGCTTCAGTCCATTCGCGCCGTGGCTGACAATCTCAACCAGAAGATCGGCCCGATTGCCGACAACCTGTCGAAATTCTCGTCTTCGGGCCTGAAGGACATTCAGACGCTGGTCAACGATACGCGCAGCACCGTGAAGAACCTGGATGACACGATCAGCAATTTTGACCGCGATCCGCAACGGCTGATCTTCGGTGGCGACAACGTCAAGCAATATGATGGGCGGACAAGACGGTGACAGGTTTTTCCGTGAAAAAGGGACAGATGATGGGGTATTCTTTAGCGGTTCTGCGTCCAATGGCGGTGTTGCGCGCCGCTTGTGCCCTGTCCATTCTCGGCGTGATGCTGGCGGGCTGCGGCACGTCGCCGAATGACACATATGATCTGGCCAGTATCCGTGCCGCCACCACGACCCAATCTGCTCAGAAACGGCAGGTTCTGGTTGCCGATCCGACCGCGCTGAAAGTGCTCGACAGCGACATGATCGTGGTGCGGGTGTCCGGTACGGAAATGCAATATCTGGCCAAGTCGCAATGGAGCGACAAGCTGCCACGTATGGTGCAGTCAAAACTGGTCGAGGCTTTCGAAAATACCGGTAAGCTCGGCGGCGTAGGCAAGCCGGGGCAGGGCCTGGCAATCGATTATCAATTGCTTTCCGATATCAGGACCTTCGAGGTCGAGGCTGGCGGTATTCGCCGGGCCAATGTCGAGATTTCCGTCAAGCTGCTCAATGACCGCAATGGCAGTGTGATTTCCCAGAAGGTGTTTTCCGCCAGCGTTCCCGCCCGTGGCGGCGATAATCAGGCGCTTGTCAACGCTCTGTCGCAGGCTTTCGCCAAGGTTAGCGGCGATATCGTCAACTGGACGCTGACGACGATCTGATCCTTTGAGGCAACGCCGTTACATGACGGCGTTGCTGCCGACCGGGATCTGGTCGAGAATCCGTCTGAGCGTGATCAGGCCACCTTCGGCGATGCTTCGATCCCGCCCTTCGCTGAAGCCAGCGCGGATATGGTGGAAGACCCGCGATGAACGGGCCGGTTTGAACTCATCCTCATCGTCGATCAACACGCCCTGGTCCAGTGCGGCCTGCTTGAATGTGCCAGAGAGCCATGGCTCCGGCAGTTTCAGCCAGAAATACGGCAGGCGTGGATGCGAGCGGAATTCGTAACCTTCGAACAACTGCCGGACAATCTGTTCCCGAGCCGAAAGCTCTTCCAGCACCCGCCCGCGAATATCGTCGGCAGCCCCCGACAGAACCAGGCGCGCCGATAGTTCCGCCAGCAAGAAGGGCAGGCCGCCGCAGACCATTTTCTGGGTGACGCGGACGCGCTGGCTCATATGGTCAGGGCAGGCGACCCAGCCGCCGCGCACCCCGGCCGCCACGGATTTAGACAGGCTGTTGAGCAGAAATGTCCTGTCTGGCGCCAGTTGGGCCAGCAAGGGAATGCCATCGTCGACCAGCGCTCCATAAATGTAATCCTCGATCAGCCAGACATTATAACGGCGGGCGATGTCGATGATCTCCAGCCGCCGTGACAGGGGCAGGCAGGATAGCGTCGGATTTTGGCCCGATGACATGATGAAGGCTGCCTTTGGGTGCTCGCGTGCGCAGACCCGTTCAAAGTCCTCCGGCATGATGCCGTCATGGTCTGAATCCACCAACGCAATCTGGCGACCCATCAGCGAGGCGCTACGGGCAATCTGTGAATAGGTCAGGTGTTCGCAAACGATCCGGTCACCGGTGCCGCTGATCGCGGCGATCACCGCATTCACTCCGGCATGTACACCCATCTGTGGAACGATATTGGCAGCCTCTGGGCTCCAGTCGCCATTCGATAGCCAGCGGCGGCCCGCTTCCAGCCAGTCCGGTAGCAGGGTCCGGGTGTAGCTGGCGATCTCGTCCGGTTGATCGCGGGCAATATCTGTCATCAAACGGCCGATAATGTCCGCCTGGCCGACATCGATGGCAGCGGTGGTGTCAAAACGCAGCTTGCCCGGCGGCGGCGACAGCGTTCGCGTGCCGCCATAGGTGAGGGTAACCGGGTCGCGATGAATATCGGTTTCGCTCTCGGCCAGGCTTGACTGGACGTAAGTGCCGCGCCCGACTTCACCGGTCACCAGCCCACGTTCCCGCAATAGCGCATAGGCACGGGTAATTGTCCCGATTGTTACCTTCAAATCAAAGGCAAGATCCCGCTGCGGCGGCAGCTTTGCGCCGGACGACAACCTGCCGGTCTTGATATCCGCCTCTGCCCGATCCGCAATCCTGATATAAAGCGGACCCTCTGCTGTCGAAAGGTCGGGGAGCCAATGTGTTACCATGACAATTATCCTTATTGTCACCTTCAATAGTGCGATTGTATCTATAAATGCACGGATAACAAGTGACGCAATCGAAGATTACGAGATTTCAGGATCATGGTGATGGTGACAATAGATACAATTATCTTGCGGGGCACGGATGTTGCTGGCAATGCCCAGTCAAGTAATCATCACGGCAGTGGTTTGCGTGGTCCTGTATGGCGGCTCTTGGAAAATATCGGGACGGTGAGGGGACGTCTGAAGCGGTGGCAGGTTACGCGCCGGACCCGAAAGGACCTTACGGATCTGGATACGCATCTGTTGCACGATATCGGCATATCGCGTGACGAAGCCCGCCTGGAAATGCGTAAGTCTATTTATCTTCACTGGAGGGCTGAACTTTTGCCACCGCATCATCATGCGCCGATCAAGTTCCCCATGCTGTAGTCCAGCCGATCATTGAGCATGATCGTCAGAATTTATAACCGACCATCACGCCCGCCCGGGTCATCCCATCATTTGGATCGCAGAGATCGGCGTTTGAAGCGTGCTCGATCTGCCCCATGATGCTCCAGGTCTTGTTGATGCGGTAGCCGAGCGCCGCATA
Source organism: Allorhizobium ampelinum S4 (assembly GCF_000016285.1). Lineage (NCBI taxonomy): Bacteria > Pseudomonadati > Pseudomonadota > Alphaproteobacteria > Hyphomicrobiales > Rhizobiaceae > Gillisella > Gillisella ampelina. Next base: position 1,575,057 of record NC_011989.1, read on the forward strand.
TTCGCGAAACAGCACGCGGCAGCCAAGATCCGGGCCGTTGCGGTGTTGCTCATCAATGGCGCCATCATGAATGACGCCGCCAAAGCCTGCTTCGATAAAGGTTTTGGAGGAGAAGATGTCCGTCGTCCAGCTGAAGCCGGCATAGATCTGATTGTTGAGGCTGTCGCCACCGATTTCTCCGCCGACATGAACCCTTGGCCGTGCGAGGCTGTCAAGGAAACCGGAGGCGGAATCGCGGGAGAATGGGTCGAACAACATGGTGACTTCACCGGCCCCGCCATGTTCATGGCCCTGGATCGAGGTGACGGCCCCGAAACGCAACTCGTCAAAAACAGTGTCGCCAGCAAATGCGGATTGGGTGGTGATCGTAAACAGTAAAAGGCCGGTCAAGGCCGGTGCTTTTATCGAAGACAGCGCAATCATTATTATTCAAATTCCTCGTTCGAATCCCGATGATTCGCCGAGGTTTAATTTGCCAATTTTTCCAAGCAAACGCAGTGTCAAAATCGCCACGCTGGACATTTATCGCAGCGGGCAAGGCGATGTAGCGCGCTTCAATGTTTCATCGAAACATTAATGGCAGGCTGACGATCCGTTTGCCCAACGCCTGACGTCGGCGGAAATACGGCCTGACAGAGGCTCGTTCATCACGGGTCCAAAGGCCTGAAGCCTAGCGGGCGTGCCTTGCGCCATGACCACCAGCAGGGGACGGATGTCGCCACTGCCCTTGCGCACCAGAAGAATGCGCGGCTGGCCTGAATAGGAGGTCAGTTCGGCATCCATGCGATAGGATTTGAAGGCCGGATCTCCGGACTTGAACCAGCAGGATGAGGCGCTGACCATAACCCGCTCCATCACGTCAAGGGCGCTTTGCGGTTTTACGGCGGCAGGCGGCGTCGGCTTGCAAGCACCCAGCATGGCGAGACCCGCAAGGGCGATCATAAGAAGTGGCTTGCGCATGGGTGAATCCGAGTCCGGTTTTAAATTCAAATCAACAACCGGTCTCAGGCTGCGGCGACGACGTCGAGAGCGGACGCAAACAGGCCCCGACCGTCATTGCCGCCATGGGCGGCTTCGATCAGGTTTTCCGGATGCGGCATCATGCCCAGCACATTGCCATTGGCGTTGATCACGCCAGCAATATTGTTGAGAGAGCCATTTGGATTGGTGCCTTCGGCGTAGCGAAACACCACCTGGCCATTGCCTTCGATGGATTGCAGTGTGTCGGGGTCAGCAAAATAATTGCCGTCGTGATGGGCGACCGGGCAGCGGATGATCTGGCCTGCAGCATAAGCGCGGGAGAAATCTGTATCGTCATTGACGACTTCCAGCTTCACTTCGCGGCAGACAAATTTCAACGACGCATTGCGCATCAGCGCGCCTGGCAGCATGCCGGCTTCCAGCAGGATTTGGAAACCGTTGCAGACACCGAGAACCTTGACGCCTTGATCGGCTTTGGCCTTGATGGCCTGCATGACCGGCATGCGCGCGGCAATGGCGCCGCAACGCAGGTAGTCGCCATAGGAAAAGCCGCCGGGAATGACGATGAGGTCGACATCCGGAATTTCGGTTTCCGTCTGCCAGATGGTGACGGGTGGGGTGCCGGAAATCTTGGTCAGAGCCGCGATCATATCGCGGTCACGGTTCAGGCCGGGCAGTTGAACAACGGCGGATTTCATGGCGTCGGCTCCCAATTGACTGTCTGCTCCAGACACTTCTGGGTTGATGTTTCAACCAGACGACCTCTGGATCTCTTGTGATGTCATTTGCCTTGGAAAGATCGGCTTGCGTTCTTCCCAAGGTAAATCCCAAAGCATCATGCGTCTTATTAAGCGCATTGCCGCATTGCCGTCCCCGTCACCGGGAACAGTCCGTTCAATCGATCGAGATCGCGTAATTTTCGATCACGGTATTGGCCAGCAGCTTTTCGCACATGGCTTTCAATTCCGCTTCTGCTGCGGCCTTGTCGGCGGTATCGAGCGACAGGTCGAAAACCTTGCCCTGGCGGACATGGTTGACGCCACCGAAGCCGAGCGCGCCGAGCGCTCCTTCGATAGCCTTGCCTTGCGGGTCCAGAACGCCGTTTTTCAACGTAACGGTGACGCGAGCCTTAATCACGAATGTGTCTCCAGAACTACTTGACCAGAACCGGGCCGGTGCCGCGAACGGGTTCGTTTTCATTGATGATGCCGAGACGGCGTGCCACTTCCTGATAGGCTTCCAGCAGCCCGCCCATATCGTGGCGGAACCGGTCCTTGTCCAGTTTTTCGTGGGTTTCGACGTCCCAAAGGCGGCAGCTGTCGGGCGAAATCTCGTCGGCCAACACGATGCGCATCATGTCACCTTCGTAGAGGCGGCCGCATTCGATCTTGAAATCGACCAGCTGAATGCCAATACCGAGGAAAAGCCCGGAAAGGAAGTCATTGACGCGGATGGCCAGTGCCATGATATCGTCCAGCTCAGCCGGATTGGCCCAGCCAAACGCGGTGATATGCTCTTCCGAGACGATCGGATCTTCCAGCGCATCGGACTTGTAATAGAATTCGATGATGGAGCGCGGCAGAACCACGCCTTCCTCGATGCCGAGACGCTTGGACAGGGAACCGGCGGCGACATTGCGCACAACGATTTCCAGCGGGATGATTTCCACTTCCTTGATCAGCTGCTCACGCATGTTGAGGCGACGGATGAAGTGGGTGGGAATGCCGATCTTGTTCAGATGCGTGTAGACATATTCGCAGATGCGATTGTTCAACACGCCTTTGCCGTCGATAACATCATGCTTTTTCTTGTTGAAGGCTGTTGCATCATCCTTGAAAAACTGGATCAGCGTGCCCGGCTCAGGACCCTCGTACAGGATCTTGGCCTTGCCTTCGTAAATACGGCGGCGACGGTTCATGACGGTTTGTCTCTATTGTTGGCGTCGCACAAGGGACGCTCTGTGTCACTGGTTGAGGCGGTCCATAAAGGAAAACGCGGCTTTTCACAATCCGGCTCTTGCCCCTTCCTTGTTTTTCTGGTCGCGCCCTTGTTCGGGTGCGTCCCTACTGACTGCCTGCTTCCTCCCGAACAATCCCCAATGCAGATATTATCGGCCAGGGAGAATCGCGATCCGTCACAGCAGCCCAGGATATTATCTTTAGCACAGCGGTGCCGAACCACGAAATCCATGGCCGTAGAAAGCCATGGATAAGTCAGTCCTCGGCGGAAAGCTTGCTGAGAAACTGAGCAAACACCATGGTGCCTTCCGGCCAGGGACCATGACCGGACTCGGCATTGAGATGGCCTGCCTCGCCTGCATCGACGACAAGTCCTCCCCAAGCCTTTGCAATATCCTCGGCATGGTCATAGGTGCCAAACGGATCGTTGCGGCTGGCGACGATCAGTGTTGGAAAAGGCAGGGGCGTACGGGGATAGGGACCGAACGTCATCAGGTGGCGGGGCCGGATTGCCGAATTGGCCACGTCCGGCGGCGCCACGAGAAAGGCACCGGCCACCTTGCGTTGGAAATGCGGCACGGCATGCACGATCGTTGGCACACCCAGCGAGTGGCCCACCAGCACGACAGGTTTTTCGGCACGGTTGACCTCTTCCACCAGCCGCTTCACCCAATCTTCCCGGACAGGCTTTGCCCATTCGGCCTGCTCAACGCGGCGCGCGGTGGACAATTTGCCCTCCCAACGGCTTTGCCAATGGTCCGGCCCGGAATTGGTATAGCCGGGAACGATCAAAATTTCTGCTTGCGATGCCTTCATGCCGCTTATCTGCGATCCGTAGCGCCTTGCGTCAAGAGTATGAGCGCGTCAAGGACAAAAGAAAATGGTTTGTCTTGCCTACCAATATTGACGGGGGCCCACGGACGGGATTACCTTGCCCGGCATATTCTGGGAGGAATTCATGTCAATATTTGCTGTGCGGAGTGCCGTGTTTACGGCTCTGATTTTTCCATTATTTATGTATGCATCGGGCGCCTATGCCGCCGTCACATGCGGCGATATCAGCAATAGCGGCGGGCATCCGCCCGAATTGACCATAACTGAGGCAAAATCCGTTTCTGGCAATGCCGAGATGCCGCGCAGCCATTGCCTGATCCAGGGGGAGCTGGCGGCTCACCAGGGTATTGACGGCAGAGCCTATGCCATCCACTTCGAAATGCGGCTTCCGGACGATTGGAATGGCCGTTTCGTCCATCAGTTCAACGGAGGCAATGACGGCAAGGTTTTGGCCGCCACCGGCCCGTTGCTTGGCGGCAACAAGGCGGACAATGCGCTCAGCCGTGGCTATGCGGTGGTCTCCAGCGATGCCGGTCATGACGAGGCGGCTTTTTCCGATAAAGGGCTCGCCGGTTCAGCTGCCTTTGGCTTCGACCCGGTCGCCCGCCAGGATTATGGCTACAGTGCCGTCGCCAAGCTCAATCCTTTGGCCATGCAACTGGTGGAACAGTATTATGGACAAAAGATTGCCTTTCGCTACGGCATCGGTGGCTCGAATGGTGGCCGCCATGCGCTGATGGCCGCCACAAGGCTGCCGGAGCAATTTGATGGTCTGCTGGTCGGCTATCCTGGTTTCAATTTGCCCAAGGCTGCTCTTCAGCATGCCTGGGACGTGCAGTCCTGGGCCAAGGTCGATCAGGATATCGCCAAAGCCTTTTCTCCCGCCGACATGGCGCTTCTTGCTAAGGGCATTCTTTCCGCCTGCGATGCCTTGGATGGTCGGGTCGATGGGGTTGTCGGCAATGCGGATGCCTGCCAGAGCCGTTTCAATCTCGCCTCCCTAGCCTGCAAGGCTGAAAAACAGCCGGATTGTCTTAGCCAGAACCAGATCGCCGCGCTTCGTGCCAGCCATGCAGGCCCGAAAAACAGCAAGGGCCATGCGCTGTACAGCAATTGGGATTGGGACCCGGGCATGGGGTCTGCCAATTGGCGTCTTTGGAAATTGCAGAGTCCTGTTGCCGCTTGGGGCGGCAAACCGATCATTGCTGTGATGGGGGCGGGTTCGCTGGCTCAGATCTTCACCACGCCGCCCGTGCCGGTTAATGGAACGCCGGAGGATCTGCAAAAGTTTTTGCTCGACTTTGATTTCGACCGGGATGCGCCGAAGATTTTTGCAAAATCAGGCCCGTTCACGGAATCCGCTGCAGATTTCATGATACCGCCCGGTAGCGCCAATCCGCATTTGAAGGCATTTAAAGCGGCGGGCCACAAGATGATTGTTTTTCATGGCAATGCCGATCCGGTATTTTCAGTGCTCGATACGGTCAAATGGTATCGCAAACTCGACAGTAATAACGGTCGCAAGGCGGGTGATTTCGTCAAATTCTACCGTATTCCCGGCATGCCACACGGGGCGGGTGGCCCCTCATACGACGATTTCGATTTCTTCACACCGCTTGTCGCCTGGGTGGAGAAGGGCGCGGCACCCGGTCCGGTATCAGCAGGGATCACCAAGGACAACAAGGAGGCGTCAGCACTGACGCCAGGGCGCTATCTTTACTGCCCCTATCCCCTGGTTACTCATTACGATCAAGCCGCCGCTGGCTCGGATGCTGTCCACTTCAAATGCCGTTAAGATAAATGAAAACATCGGACCGGGAGCTAGCTTTCCCCTTTCCAGGCCGATAGCGGCTTTGTTATGAAGGCATCGCGCATTTTCACATGCGCGATGCCTTCATGATTTTATAAATCATTCAGTCGTCCGTTTAGGTCGAGATTCTACGTGACTGACGTTGCACGTATTGGTAGTTTTTCTTAATATTGATTTATGTCTTCTGTTGAGCAGGCAAAAGCAATCATTGGGCGATTAATTTTAAAATAAACCAATAGATAGAATTACTGATCCATAATTTAGTTTATTTTCCAGCTGTATTGCCGATTTTTAAGTCGAATTCTCTCCGTATGAGAGAAATTGGATCGAATATCAGTGGCCAGTGGATTTTTAGTGAGCGACGGGCGATAATTGTAAATATTATTTAAGGTCACTGGGTGCAGAAATATTTCTTCTCCGCAGGGGTGGGGCGTGACAAGGCAACCGTATTTTGGGTTAACATCTCTTGGTTTTACTCTTCAATATTCCAACGCTGATGATCTGCCTCTTGGTCGGATGGACCTTGAATTCTGTCCTGATGAGCATCAGTTGGTTTTTCGACCGTAAATCCAACCAGTTGGGTATGTGGAGTATCGGTTTTTGGTGTGTTTCAATCGGTACATGCTTGCAGGCTTTGCGCGGTATCGTTCCTGAATCTCTTGGTATCGGGGTTGGTGGAGCACTGGTGCTTTTGGGGTCCGGACTGGTGTGGGTTGGGTTTCGGATCTTCGATGGATTTTCCCGTTCCCGATGGTTTGTGGTCGCAATAACTGCGATTTGGCTCCTATGCTATTTTGGAGTGAAGATTTTTTCCGCCAATCCGGATTACAGAATCGTCCTCTACACAATTTTGACTGTTGCGCAGCTCAGCGCTTTGGTCGCTTCGATTTGGTCCGGGTGGAAGCGTGACCATTTTCCAGTTCGCCTCGTCATTATCTTCATGCTGCTGTCCTACGGCTTCGTCATGTTGATGCGCATTCCGCTGGTGATGATCTGGCCGGTGACCGAGATTGGTGGCGTTGCCCAAACGCCATGGGTTCCGGTTGTTACCTTTATTTTATACGTCAACAGCCTTGGGCTGGGGATTGGCATTTTTGCGCTCAGCAGCCACCGAAGCCTCATGCAGTATAAGCATGCCTCCGAGATCGACATGCTGACCGGTGTTCTCAATCGCCGCGCTTTCTATGAGCGTGCCCAGTCACAAATGCACAAGAATGCCGGTGTTCTGGCGTTGATCGATCTCGATCATTTCAAATACATCAACGATGCGCATGGACATGCCGGAGGGGACGCAGCCTTGTGTGCCTTCGGGAAAACGATGATCGAGCAACTCGATGCGAACATGGTGTTTGGCCGGCTTGGCGGGGAAGAGTTTGCTTTGTTCATGCCGCAAATGACAGGTGGTGAAGCGCTGTCCTTTTGCGATGGGTTGCGGCAATCCGTTGCCCGGCTCACCACACCCTGGCGTGACGCGACAATCACCATGACCATCAGTATCGGCATGCATGAGGTGGTCAAAGCTGGCGCGGATCTGGATGCGGTGTCTCTTCGGGCGGATGCAGCGCTTTACCAGGCTAAGGATCAGGGACGGGATCGTTGTATTTTGAGCGCTGCGGAGGAAGCCGTGGCGCAGAAACCGGAGGAGGGGATGGCGGCCGTCATCGCGCTTACCGGTGCAAAACCAGCGGCGGTACCTGAACTATCGTGATGTGTTGAAAATTGCTGGTAAGGGGAATGCCAAGCGCCATCTTTGAGGGCGCTTGGCAAATTCTTTTTCATCAGAGGTCCGATGTGTTCAATCGGATCTGAAACTCACGGTCATGCGGTGGCTGCTGCCTGGGCTTCGGCGTCGATTTCGCTCGCACGGCGGTAGGCATCGCGATCGGTCATCCGGGCAATGTAATCGGTAAAGACCGGACGTGCTGGCACGCTGTTGACCCTCAACGAGAAGGACAGATGCGATGCAAGATAAAGATCGGCAGCGCTAAAGCTTTCGCCAGCGATATACGGGCCCGCGGCAATTGCCGAAGCAACCACATCCATCATGGTATCGATACTGCCATAGCCAACCATACCGCGGCGTTCATCGGGGACGGCAAAGCCACAGGCCTGGCCAATGACGGCGGCTTCCACCGGACCTGCAGTGAAGAATAGCCAGCGATAATAGTTGCCGCGGTTGCCAAGATCAGGGGCAAGGCCTGCCTCAGGAAAAGCATCGGCCAGATAGGCAAGAATGGCTGGCGTTTCCGTCACCACCGTTTTGCCGTGGCGGATAGCCGGGACTTTCCCCAGCGGGTTGATGGTGGTGTAGTCAGCCGCCTTCATCGCGGGACCATAGGCGACCAGTTCGGTCTGATAGGGTTGGCCGATCTCCTCCAGCATCCAGCGAACGATGCGTCCTCTGGACATGGGATTGGTGTATAAAACGACTTGCTCGGTCATGGTACTCTCTTCCCCATAAAATCATAGAATACGAAGGCGCAAAGACGCTCACGGATCTTCGCCTGACAAGAATTTCGAATATCCCAAATGTGTGAAAGGCTTAAGATATTCGACAATAAAATACGGAAAGTCATTTTCAATGGCTCTCCCTATAACGCGAAAACCCGGCGCGATGGCCGGGTTTTGCAAAACGTGTGACGGCTCAGGCAGCCATTGCAGCCCGGAGGTTTTCATCGACCTTGTCGAGGAAAGCAGTGGTCGACAGCCACGGCTGGTCGGGACCGATCAGCAGCGCCAGATCCTTGGTCATGTAGCCAGCTTCGACAGTGTCAACGCAGACCTTTTCAAGGGTGAGGGCGAACTTGGCCAGCTCGGCATTGTCGTCCAGCTTGGCGCGGTGCGCGAGGCCACGGGTCCAGGCAAAGATCGAGGCGATGGAATTGGTCGAGGTTTCCTGGCCCTTCTGGTGCTGGCGGTAGTGACGGGTCACGGTGCCGTGCGCGGCTTCGGCTTCGACCGTGCGGCCATCCGGCGACAGCAGAACCGAGGTCATCAGGCCGAGCGAGCCGAAGCCCTGCGCAACCGTGTCCGACTGGACGTCGCCGTCATAGTTCTTGCAGGCCCAGATATAGCCGCCGGACCATTTCAGTGCAGAGGCAACCATGTCGTCGATCAGGCGATGCTCATAGGTAATGCCGGCGGCGTCGAACTGAGCCTTGAATTCGGCCTGGTAGACTTCCTCGAAAATATCCTTGAAGCGACCGTCATAGGCCTTCAAAATGGTGTTCTTGGTCGACAGATAGACCGGCCATTTGCGCATCAAACCGTAGTTCATCGAAGCACGGGCGAAGTCGCGAATCGAATCATCCAGGTTGTACATGGCCATGGCCACACCTGCGGACGGTGCGTCGAACACGTCCTTCTCGATCACCTGGCCGTCTTCGCCGACGAACTTGATGGTCAGCTTGCCCTTGCCGGGGAATTTGAAGTCGGTTGCCTTATACTGGTCGCCGAAGGCATGGCGGCCGACGACGATTGGCTGGGTCCAGCCGGGGACGAGGCGGGGAACGTTTTTGCAGATGATCGGCTCGCGGAAAATAACGCCGCCGAGGATGTTGCGGATCGTGCCGTTCGGGCTTTTCCACATTTCCTTCAGGTTGAATTCCTTCACGCGGGCTTCGTCTGGCGTGATGGTGGCGCATTTGATGCCGACGCCGTGCTTTTTGATGGCGTGGGCGGAATCGATCGTCACCTGGTCATTGGTTGCATCGCGGTTTTCTACCGAGAGGTCGTAGTATTCAATCTCGAGATCGAGATAGGGAAGGATCAGCTTTTCCTTGATGAACTGCCAGATGATACGGGTCATTTCATCGCCGTCGAGATCGACGACCGGGTTGGCAACCTTGATCTTTTGCATAAGTCTTCCTCATCGATAGGGCGGCTTTAATTCGACCGCGTCTCTGTCCATATGACCGGAGTTGCCTATAGCATTCTCGCAAGCCAAGGCAAACAGGAAGCCGCGTGTGGACTTCATTTTAGCTTGAGCGCGCTTTGCCTTCCGCCTCTTGCATTTTGGGCTGTTTATGCCCATGCAGACGTAAATTTGCAGGGTTAAGTGAATAATTGCAGGAAAGGCGCCATGGCAGGCACAAACAGCGAGCGCGAGCTTATCGCCGAGGGACCGGCGATTATTCTGGTGGAACCGCAATTGGGCGAGAATATCGGCATGGTGGCCCGCGCCATGGCGAATTTCGGGCTGGCGGAGCTGCGTCTGGTCAATCCGCGTGACGGCTGGCCCTCGGAAAAAGCCCGGTCCGCCGCATCCAAGGCCGATCATGTCATCGATGGTGCCAAGCTTTACGATACGCTGGAAGAAGCACTGGCCGATCTGAATTTCGTCTACGCGACCACGGCTCGCCAACGGGACAATTTCAAGCCTGTTGCCTCGCCGGTGACGGCGGCCTCAACTTTGCGAACCCGGTTTCTGGCTGGTGAAAAAACCGGAATTCTGTTCGGGCGGGAAAAATCCGGCCTGAAGAATGAGGATGTGGCTCTGGCCGATGAAATTGTCACCTTTCCGGTCAATCCTGCTTTTGCGTCGCTGAATATCGCTCAGGCTGTGCTGCTGATGTCTTATGAGTGGATGAAATCCACCATGGAAGATGTCACCCAGACGCCGTTTCAGGGCGTCGACCAATTGCCTGCCAGCAAGGAGGAAGTTATCGGCCTGTTCGAGCATATGGAGGATGCACTTGATGCAAGGGGATATTTCCGGCCGATCCATAAAAAAGCACGAATGATCGACAATCTGCGCGCTGTGCTGACGCGACGTGGTTTCACTTCACCGGAAATCAATGTCATGCGTGGCGTGGTCTCGTCACTCGACCGGTTCTCCCGCCGCAATCCGCGCGGCGCTGGAGCGCCTTTGGAGGGCGACGCAGTGGACGGCATTGAGAGGGACGAAGCTGATGGTAGCGGGCATGAACGAGATCAGGACTAAACTAAAGCCGATTCTGGTGTTTGATTCCGGTATTGGCGGCTTGACTGTCCTGCGTGAAGCCCGGGTTCTGATGCCGGAGCGTGGCTTTATCTATATCGCCGACGACGCTGGTTTTCCCTATGGCAATTGGGAGGAGGAGCCGCTTAAAGCGCGGATCGTCTCCTTGTTTGCCTCTCTTCTGGCGCAATATGATCCTGAGGCGGTGATCGTTGCCTGTAGTACGGCCTTCACGCTGGCCGGTGCCGCGCTACGGGAAGCCTTTCCCGGTATGCGCTTCATCGGCACCGTCCCCGCCATCAAGCCTGCCGCAGAGCGTAGCCGGTCCGGCCTGATTTCCGTGCTGGCAACCCCTGGCACCGTCAAGCGCGCCTATACCCGCGATCTGATCCAGTCCTTTGCCAGCCAGTGCGAGGTCAACCTTGTCGGCTCTCAACATCTGGCCCGGCTTGCTGAGGCCTATATTCGCGGTGAGTCGGTGGAAGAGGCAGTGCTGAAGGCGGAGATCGCGCCGTGTTTCATCGAAAAACAAGGCGCGAAGACCGATATCGTCGTGCTCGCCTGTACCCATTATCCGTTTCTTGCCAACGTCTTCCGCAAACTGGCTCCCTGGCCGGTGGATTGGCTTGACCCTGCGGAAGCCATCGCCCGCCAGGCGCGGCGTCTGGTGCCTGTTGTGGACGAGGGCGCGCATTCGGACGACTATGATTTCGCGGTTTTCACGTCGGGCCAGCCGGTATTTTCCACCCATCGGCTGATGCAGGGTTTTGGCCTGCGCGTGGCAGCAGGCTGACGTTTGTTACGGAAATAGCCAGAAGCTAAATTATCGCGTTCGCGCGTGTAGGCTCTCAGTCAATTGTTCGACCAGGCAGGCAAGCTGTCGCAGACATTCGTCCCAGGCCAGTCGGACTCCCTCTTGCGATACCGTATCCGGAATACCGGATTGAACGATTGACAGGTCCGTTCCTCTTGCTGTCGGTTTCAGCTGGATGACGGTCTCAACCCGCGCAGTCCAGAACGGGTCATCCATTCTTTCTGTGTAGCGAATGCGCTCATTGAGGACCAATTCATCGAATTCGCCAATCATCACGTAACTTAAATCTGACGTGGTGCTGCTAAAACGAATCCTGTAACCGCCACCTTCGCGTCCATCGAAATGAAGCGGTTGGCAGGTAAAGTCCTTCCTCTGCATCCATTGTACAACAGCCTGCTCGTCAAGAAACGCTTTATAGACGCGACTGATCGGAGCCTGGATGAGTTTATCAACGCGAATGGAAAATGCCATTCCGAGACCTTTCGCGCCCATAGGGCTATAGGTGTTCTTAAAAACAGTAGATATTCAAGGTTGTTTCATCGTTTTGGAAGTGGATACACTTTAAACAGCACCCGTCCGGTGTTGCGGCGATCTTTATAGGACGCCATGCGAGGGTCAACTATCTAAAGATTTCAAACTATTTTTTTTTGTTATTTCGTCTCACGCGAAATGCGATGCCGAGGCTAAGTCGCTAACGTTGAATTATTTAGAAGTGGGCTTTAATTATCCAGATAAAAACTATTGAGCATTCAACGTGTTATTGCGATTTTTATCAAATCGGACCTGCTTGAAGAACACCAATATCTGGAAAATCTAGAGTGCTACAATGACACAGAAAGCGCGATGTCATTATCGGAAAAACACCAAAAATGCTTCATCGTTTTCAAGCGAAGGCAGGCAACCTGGTCTTTGTAGGGCTCATCCTAGGGTTGTTTTTCTTGATAAATGTCAGTTATTCGCGGCAAATATTGTATGAATGTCTTCTGATGTTGGCTTTTGGTGGCGTCTTGAATTTTTGTCCGGTTCAATTGCCGCTTTATATCGATGCTCCACACGCTCGCGCATTCTCACCCTCAAGAGGGTGCAAAAACTTTAAGTCCCTGATGCATCGAGATTTTGGGGCACCGATATGCTTTGTCTTCCCGTGCGATTTGTCTTTTTCGGCAAAGCGGGCGACCGTATTTTTATGGCCAAGCACCATCCATTGAAATTGTCGCGAGTCATTTGGAATGCGGCGGTGACTTGTGCTACAGATTTTATCCCGCCGCCATTCATGCGGCTCCTAAGAGATTTGAAACAGCTTGTTTGCCGAAATCGTCATTGTTGTCCTGCTCACCATCTTGAACGGCGTATTGGCAATGTCCGAACTGGCGGTCGTCTCCGCCCGTCCGGCGCGTCTGCGAGTTCTGGCCGAAGCCGGTCATCGCGGTTCTGCCGTTGCCATCCGGTTGGCTGAAAATCCCGGTCGTTTTCTGTCAACCGTGCAGATCGGTATTACCCTTGTCGGCGTTTTGTCCGGCGCATTTTCGGGAGCCACTCTCGGTGCTCGATTGACGCAGTGGCTTTTGCTGCAAGGCATGTCAGAGGCTCTGGCCAATACGCTCGGCGTCGGCTGCGTCGTGGTTGGCATCACCTATCTGTCGCTGATCGTCGGTGAGCTCGTGCCCAAGCAGATTGCGCTGCGAAACCCTGAAATGGTCGCCTCGCGCATGGCGGGTGCCATGCTGATCCTGTCCAAGGTTTCGCTGCCGCTGGTCTGGCTGCTGGACGGCTCGGGGCGGGCGGTCCTGTCGCTGCTCGGCCAGAAGGGCGCATCGTCAGGCACGGTGACGGATGAGGAAATCAAGACGGTCTTGGCCGAAGCACAAAGTGCTGGTGTCATCGAATCGGAAGAATCACAGATGATTTCCGGCGTCATGCGCCTGGCGGACCGCACTGCACGGGGTCTTATGACGCCGCGCCGTGATGTCGAACTGATCAGCGTCGATGACACGATTGAGGAAATCCGCCAGGCGCTGCGTGAAAGCCAGCATTCCCGTCTGCCGGTGCGCAATGGCAATTCCGATGAAATCGTCGGGGTCATGCTGGTGAAAAATTTCTACGATGCCTTGGCCAATGGCGGCACGGTCGACATCCGCTCGATTATCAGCGATGTGCCGATCGTATCGGATCTGGCGGGTGCCATCGATATCATCCAGTCGATCCGCAAGACGGTTCTGCACATGGTGCTGGTCTATGACGAATACGGCCATTTCGAAGGCATTATCACGTCAGGCGATATTCTGGAGGCGATTACCGGTGCCTACCAGGAAGAGGGCGAGGAAGAGCCGGCTCTGCTGATGCGTGAGGACGGTTCCTATCTGGTCGCCGGCTGGACGCCGATTGACGAATTCATCGAGCATATCCGTGTGCCTGTGGATGACGACCCGGATTTTACCACGGTCGCAGGCTACGTGCTGGATGAGTTGAAACGCATTCCGGCGCTAGGCGAAAGCTTCGTCAAGAATGGCTGGAAATTCGAAGTCGTCGATCTGGATGGCCGGCGCATAGACAAGCTGCTGGTGTCGCCAGTTCTGGCAGACGATCCGGATTGATTTAAGCCGCGATTGCCTGTGGGTTTCGGCGAGAAGACACAGGCATCTTCTTTTACTTTCTGTTAGGAAAAGCGGATTGAACGGCGTTGCCGCATCGCGGTGCAGGAACGCGTCATCATTCAATCGTGAGGGAATATACAAGGTGCAGGTCGGGATCGATATGGGAACAGTGGCGGGTGGCCAACCTGCCAGGCTCGATATCGAGGAGCTATTGGCGACCCGTCTTCTTGTTCAGGGCAATTCCGGTTCCGGAAAATCGCATCTTCTGCGGCGTCTATTGGAGCAATCTGCCCAATGGGTGCAGCAGGTCATCATCGATCCCGAAGGGGATTTTGTCACGCTCTCGGATAAATACGGCCATCTGGTCGTAGACGGGGAGCGCAGCGATGCCGAATTGATCGGGATTGCCAACCGCATCCGCCAGCACCGCGTTTCCTGCGTGCTGACGCTGGAAGGGTTGGATATTGAGCAGCAAATGCGCGCAGCCGGTGTGTTCCTCAACGGCCTGTTCGATGCGGAGCGTGAGTATTGGTATCCGGTTCTGGTCGTGGTCGACGAGGCGCAGATGTTTGCCCCCTCGGTCGGCGGTGATGTCTCCGAAGACGCCCGCAAACTGTCGCTTGGCGCGATGACCAATCTGATGTGCCGTGGCCGAAAGCGTGGCCTGGCGGGTGTGATCGCTACGCAGCGTTTGGCAAAGCTTGCCAAGAATGTCGCGGCTGAAGCCTCCAACTTCCTGATGGGTCGCACCTTTCTCGATATCGATATGGCGCGTGCAGCCGACCTTCTCGGTATGGATCGCCGCCAGGCGGAAATGTTCCGCGACCTGAAGCGCGGCAATTTCGTCGCACTCGGCCCGGCGCTTTCGCGCCGTCCGTTGCCCATTGTGATTGGCGATGTGGAGACCTCAGCGCGCTCCTCCAGTCCGAAACTGATGCCCTTGCCCGATGCGCCGCAGGACGTGGAAGATCTGATCTTCACGCCGGATCCTGAAGAGTTTACCCGCCCGCTCGTTCGCCGTGCGCCGCCAGCTCCGCGCCCGACCACCGATATTCTGGCTGAATTGGCCCGTGCAACGCCGGTGAGCGTCGAGGATGTCGCCCCACAGAGATCGTCACAGCCGGAAATCACCGCCGAGGAACGCGAGGAGCGGATGGCGGCGGTGCTGGCAGAAATTCTCGATGATCCGCAGGCGGCCTATCGCACCGATTCTGTTCTCTATCAAGAATTCCTGGTTCGAGCCCGCATGCGCCGGGTCGGCGGTCCACCAATGGCGATGGGTGAATTTCGTCGCCGCGTCGCCGTGGCGCGGGCCGACGTCGATGACGAAACCGCGTCCTCTGACCGCTGGCAGGAGGCGCTGTCTTTATCAACGCGGGTTTCGGATGACTTGCAGGGCGTTTTTCTGCTGATCGCCAAGGCGGCCATCCGGTCCGAGCCTTGCCCTTCCGATTTGCGGATCGCCCGAGCCTATGGCACCCATTCCGCCCGCCGCGCCCGCCGGCTGCTTGGCTATTTCGAAGAGCAGGGCATGGTCGTGGTGCATACGGATTTTTCCGGAAAACGCATCGTGGCCTTCCCTGATCTGGAAGCCGAAACCAAGCCCGGTGATCCGAACGCAGCCGATATGCCGGATAGCCGCAGTGCTGCGGAATAGAGCTTATGCCACGGTTTTGAACATGGAGCCTTGTTGACGGGCCAAGTTGTGCCGCAATGGCTGCCCATGCTTGGCCAATGACCAAGTTTTCCCTAGCGCTCCGACGGAGGCATGTCCTGAGCCTTGCTTCTTTCAGTTTCCTGAGTCTCGTGACATCAGGGCAAGCCGCATCTCTGGCAGCCGGTGAGGTGCCCCTCTGGCCGGGCCGGGCGCCGGGCGGTGGTGGCCCTCGGCTTGGCCGACGCACCATTCACAAGGCGGCATTGCTGCGTATCGCCACGCCAACGCTGCGGATGGTCCGTCCGCAAACCTCAAATGGGACAGCCGTGCTGATTGCACCCGGCGGCGGTTATCATTTCGTTGAGGAACGCAAGGAGGGCGAGGCCGCCGCGCAATGGCTCGCCGCCCGTGGCGTCACCGCTTTCATTCTCACCTACCGTCTTCCGGGCGAAGGTTGGTTTGTCGGTCCCCGCGCGCCCTTGCAGGATGCCCAGCGGGCCTTGCGGCTGATCCGGGCGCAGGGTGATGCACTTGGCCTCGACCCTCAGAAAATTGGCAGTATGGGATTTTCCGCCGGTGGGCATTTGATGGGCATGCTATCGACACGCTTTGCTGAGCCGGTCTATTCGCCGGTCGACAGTGCCGATACACTGTCGGCAAGGCCGGATTTCACCCTGCTGGCCTATCCGGTGATTACCCTGAAGGCTCCCTATAATCATACCTGGACCCGGGTTGAGATGGTCGGCAAACATCCCAGCGATGCCGATGTAGCGGCCTGGTCGGTCGAAACCCATGTCAGTTCCACTTGCCCGCCTGTCTTTATGGCCCATGCCAAGGACGATCCGGTTGCCAATATCGAGCATTCCCGGATGATGCAGGCGGCTTGCCGCAAGGCCGGTGTTTCCGCCGATCTGGTCGAACTTGAGCAGGGCGGTCACGGCTTTGCCATGGGCGAAGGGAGCATGGGGAAAACGCCCAGGCCGCCGGTGCTCTGGACACCGGCGCTTGAGGCATGGATGCGGGACCACAATCTGATTTGATCCAGCATCGTACCGAAACCGGTTTTCGGTACGATGCTATAGCGCGTCAGTTTGCCCGTTCTTCCCAGACCTTTGCCAGTTCCACAATGGTTTTCACGGCGACTTCCATGTCCTGAACGCTTATCCATTCCAGTGGCGAGTGATAGGCATGACCACCAGTATAGATGTTGGGGCAGGGCAGCCCCATGAAGGACAGACGCGAGCCATCTGTGCCGCCGCGAATGCTGTGCAGCACGGGGGTAAGACCGACGCGGCGCACCGCTTCCTCGAGATTATCCATCACCATCGGATATTGGTCGAGCACCACTTTCATATTGCGATACTGCTGCTTGACCTCGAATGTGTAGGTCGATCCTGGATAGTCGCGCATCACATCGCGGGTAATCTCTTCCAGCAGCGCTTCCTTCTGCGTGAGTCCCGCATCGATGAAATCGCGGATGATGAATTTCAGATGAGCTTCATCCATGGAGCCGCTGATGTCGGTAGGGTGAATGAAGCCCTGGCGGCCCTCAGTGGTTTCCGGGGTCTGGTCCTTTGGCAGCCGGGCAATGATGGCGCTGGCGATCTTGATAGCGTTTTCCATCCGGTCCTTGGCCGTGCCGGGATGGATCGCAACACCGGTAATGGTGATATCCACGCCATCCGCCGAAAATGTCTCGTTCTCGATCTCGCCGACAGTGCTGCCATCCATGGTGTAGCCAAAAGCTGCGCCCAGCTTTTTCAGGTCGACCTTGTCTGCCCCGCGCCCGATTTCCTCATCGGTGGTGAAAAGGATTTTAATGGCGCCATGCCGGATGTGCGGATTGTCGATGATAAACTGCGCCGCCGTCATGATTTCGGCAATACCGGCCTTGTCGTCTGCACCCAGCAGCGTGGTGCCATCGGTGGTGACAATGTCATGGCCGATTTGCGTGTTGAGCTGCGGATTTTCGCTGACGCGGATGATTTGATTGGTATCGCCGGACAGAACGATATCCCCACCCTGATAGTTTTTCAGCAGTTGGGGCTT
Source organism: Allorhizobium ampelinum S4 (assembly GCF_000016285.1). NCBI lineage: Bacteria > Pseudomonadati > Pseudomonadota > Alphaproteobacteria > Hyphomicrobiales > Rhizobiaceae > Gillisella > Gillisella ampelina. Next base: position 1,592,693 of record NC_011989.1, read on the forward strand.
CACATTCGTGCCGGTGAAATCCGGTGCCGTATCCATATGCGAGCAGAAGCAGATCACCGGAACCGGCTTGTCCACATTGGCCGGAATGGTGGCATAGACATTGCCGTGCTCATCCAGATGCGCATCTGAAAGGCCCATGGCCAGCAATTCACTCACCAGCACATGGCCGAGGTTCTTCTGTTTTTCCGTGGAGGGCTGGCTGGTTGATTCGGGGTCTGATTGTGTGTCGATGACGACATAGCGCAGGAAACGGTCGAGAATTGTATCGGGCATGCGGGCGGTCCATCACGGTTTGTGGCTATGGTTGCTGGCCACGGTTTGGGGCGGGGTCGGGCTTTGCCCATCCGCGGGATATGCGATGCCGACCTGCGGCACCTGCAATTCTTCAGTATTCATTTTGCGACATTGTTGACGCAAAAGAGACCCTGTAAATGTAAGCGTTTCACAAGACGCAGGTTTGCTCAACCCATTTGTAATGCATCCGCATTTTTATCTTTCACCATTGGCAGCGGACAATACTCAAGCAAACACTGTCGGAAATGACCCTATCGACTCGCGGTTCCTTGACATGACATCCGCCGCGTTATTGTTCGCCAAGACTAAGAGAATGCCATAATATTTATTTTTCTCTATGCATCCTAAGAGAGTATTTCGATTTAATATTGCGACGCGGAAAAATAGCTTTCCTTTAATAAGGACTTGCGGAATTGAACGAAATTTGAAAATTTCAATATTTTAAATTTCTATGATTTTTATCAAGTCTAGCATTCAAATCGTTGTAATTCATATATAAAAAATCCTGAATTTTTACCGTTCGATAAACAGACTTTTGAAATAATAACAGAAAAGTGATCCATGTTTTTGCTGCATGGCAACAGAAATCACAATTTCGTCCTCCAAATAAATTACTCTCGGTTGTGTAGGCAAGGAATGGTTAAAGGGATCCGTTTGATCCAGCCTTGCACGATAACCAGCCGGATTGCTGTTCCATATCCGCGTAGCTCACAACACGGATGCAATGCATCCCGGCATCAATATCTAGCCAGCTATTTATCAGGAGGATTTTTGCAATGAGTGATTTTTTGAAGCGCGTTTCGAGTTTTCGTGAAGACGTATTTCCGACCCATTCGGGACTCTATCGTAAACTGGCCCGGGAAGGGCAGCAGCCCCAGGCCTTGATGATTTCCTGCGCAGACAGCCGGGTCATGCCGGAAGTGATTACCCAGTCCGGCCCTGGTGAACTGTTCGTATGCCGCAATGCGGGCAACATCGTCCCGCCGTTCTCGACCATGAATGGCGGCGTTTCCTCGGCCATCGAATATGCGGTGGTGGCGCTTGGCGTGCGTGACATCGTCGTGTGCGGCCATTCCGATTGCGGCGCCATGAAGGGTCTGTGCAATCACGAACTCCTGGCGCCGATGCCCAATGTGGCCGCCTGGTTGCGCCATAGCCACGCCGCTTATTCCATCGTCTGCGAGGCCTATCCTGATGATTTGCCGCACAAGGACAAGGTGCGGGCTGTGGCAATGGAAAATGTGGTCATTCAAATCGATCACCTGAAGACCCACCCCTCGGTCGCCGCCAAACTCGCCACCAATGACATTAACCTGCATGGCTGGTTCTTCGACATCGAGACCGGTGAGGTGCAGGTTTATGATGGCGCGGAGAAGCGCTTCCTGGTGATCGAGGGTGAAAAGGCGCTGCCAGTGGCGGTTTCCGGGCGTGCCACGCCGCATATCATGGCCGATCCTCTTGTAGCGGTGGCGGCGGAGTGAGGTGATGGAAAAAACCAGTTCTGCTCTGACACGGGACATTGCCTCGTCCATCGTTGTCTTTCTCGTCGCCATCCCGCTTTGCCTCGGCATTGCTATCGCTTCCGGTGTGCCGGTGGCGATGGGCCTCGTCTCCGGCATTGTCGGCGGCATCGTTATCGGCGTCATCGCCGGTTCACCCTTGCAGGTCTCCGGCCCGGCGGCAGGCCTTGCGGTGATCGTTTTCGGCTTCGTTGAGGAATATGGACTTGTTCTTCTGGGGCCTGTTCTGATCGTCGCCGGGTTTTTGCAAGTCCTCGCCGGTTATCTTAAGCTCGGTTCCTGGTTTCGCGCCATTTCGCCTGCCGTCGTGCATGGCATGCTGGCGGGAATCGGTATCCTGATCGTTCTCGGCCAGGTCCATGTGTTGATGGATGCCAAGCCCGCTGCCGGTGGGGTTGAAAATGTCGCGGCCATGGATGAGACCATCGGTAAGGTGTTCAGCGGCGGCCTCAGCAATCACAGTATGGCGCTGATGATCGGCCTGATCTCTTTGTTGGCCATGGTTGGCTGGGAAAAATTGCGGCCAGCCCGGCTGCGGCTGGTGCCGGGGGCATTGATCGGCGTCGCTGCCGGGACCTTGCTGGCGGTCGGCCTCGACCTGCCGATTGCCCGTGTCCAGGTTCCGGCCACCCTGCTGGAAGGCATTCGCTTACCAACGATGGAAAGCTTTGCCGGGCTTGCCCAACCGGGAGTGATCGCCACCGTGTTGATCATCGCGGTGATTGCCAGCGCCGAAACCCTGCTATCGGCTGCTGCCGTCGATAGGATGCATGACGGTGAGCGCACCCGTTTCAACAAGGAACTGGTGGCGCAGGGCGTCGGCAACAGCCTGTGCGGCCTGCTGGGCGCTCTGCCGGTAACCGGCGTCATCGTTCGCTCGTCTGCCAATATCCAGGCAGGCGCTGCAACACGTCGTTCCACTATTCTCCATGGAGTCTGGATCCTGGCCCTGGTGGCGCTTCTACCGCAATTGCTGGGCGTCGTGCCTTTGACCGCCCTGGCTGCGGTGCTTTTGGTGACAGGCTGGCGACTGGTGAGCTTGCAGCATGTGCGCCACCTGTTCGATCATCACGGCTGGGTGCCGGTCGCGGTCTGGGCCACGACGGTCAGTCTTGTCGTCGTCCAGGATCTTCTGGTGGGCGTTGCGGTCGGCCTGTTTCTCTCGATTATGGAAATCATTCCGGTACTTCGCCGCAAACTGCATATCGACCACCATGAGAATGATGAGTCGATCCAGTTGAAGCTGAACGGCGTCGGGACCTGCCGGGACGTCCCAGCATTGCTGGCAACACTGGAATCGCTTCCAGACGGAAAGAAGGTGCTGATTACGCCCGCAGGGCTGCATTATGTTGATCACACCTATGCCGAAACCCTGACAGAATGGGTGACACGCGAAAGACGGGCAGGGCGGCCGCTTGAGGTGAGCGCCTCCAGTCAGCTTGCCCCGAAAGTTGCTTCCATGGTGGATCGGCTCTGCGTCAAGCCTGCATAAGGAAACGACACGACAGATCCAGACACAGAAAAGGGGCGGCCCATAAAGCCGCCCCTTCTTTTATGTTGGCTGGAGAGAAGGTTACCCTTCGATAACATCCTTTTTCGCGTCCTTGCGGGTCGCCCACAGCGATCCGACGATACCAGCCGCCAGGATGGCGAGCGTGATGGTTAGCGACAGCAGCGGCGGGATCTTGGTGATGCCCAGCATGTCGGCAAGAAAGATCTTCGAGCCGATGAAGATCAGAACGACCGACAACGCATATTTCAGGTAAGCGAAGCGGTGGATAAGGGCGGACAGCGCGAAATACAGGGCGCGCAAGCCGAGGATGGCGAAGATGTTCGAGGTGTAGACGATATAGGGATCCGTGGTGATCGCAAAAATCGCCGGGATCGAATCAACCGCAAACACCAGGTCAACGAATTCCACCATGATCAGCGCGAGAAGCAGCGGCGTGATATAGGTTTTAAGCTTACCAGTCGTTTCGTCTTGCTTACGCACCACGAAACGGTCGCCTTCCAGCTTGTCGGTGACAGGCAGGTAGCGCCGCGCCAGCTTCAAAGCCGGGTTGTTGGCGACATCATATTCGCTATCTGCCGATAGCAGCATTTTGACGCCGGTAAACACCAGGAAGGCGGCGAAGAAATACAGAACCCAGTGGTAGCTTTCGACAATGGCCGCGCCTGCCGCGATCATGATGCCGCGCAGGATGATCACGCCGAGGATACCGTAGAGCAGCACCCGGTGCTGATAGGCGCGAGGGATGGCGAAATAGCCAAAGATCATCGCGATGACGAAGATATTGTCCATCGCCAGGCTTTTTTCGATGACAAAGCCCGTCAGGTATTCAAGCCCGGCCTGCGGACCTGATTGCCACCATATCCAGCCGCCAAACAGCACGCCCAGAGTGATATAGAAGGCCGAGAAAGCAAAGCTTTCGGCCATGCCGATCTCTTTGCTGTTCTTATGCAGAACACCAAGATCGAGAACGAGGAGGAAAAGAACGACTGCAAGGAAGAAAAGCCACATCCATGTTGGCTTGCCCATAAAATCAACCCAAAGAAAATCCATAAAGGGATTCCTTTGCCGGAGGGTTTTTGTTGCAGTTCCGACATCACGGGTATCCGGCACTCGCGTCAGAGGGGCCCGGAACTGCTGATTATTGCGTAAATGTGGCGGGCTTCGCGCCGTTTCAAGGCCGAGTGCTTGACATTTATAATGGCTCTGCGTAGAGACCCCTCCAACGCCGGGTGGAAACGCCCGGTGTTTTTACGACATGTCCCGTGGAGGCTCCGCTTTTTTAGGTGTGAGTCGCCTGTCAGGAAAGCCGAAAGGCGATCCAGAGGAGGGCGTGTTTCCCAAAATGGGTTCTAAAAGGCCCAATAACAACAAGAGGAAATACGATGAGCAAGCGCGCATCTTCCAAGTACAAAATTGACCGCCGTATGGGCGAAAATATCTGGGGCCGCCCGAAGTCCCCGGTTAACCGTCGCGAATACGGCCCCGGCCAGCACGGTCAGCGCCGCAAGGGCAAGCTTTCCGACTTCGGTGTGCAGCTGCGCGCCAAGCAGAAGCTGAAGGGCTACTACGGCGACCTGCGTGAAAAGCAGTTCCGCGCCACCTACGACGAAGCCAACCGTCGCAAGGGCGATACCTCCGAAAACCTGATCGGCCTGCTGGAATCGCGTCTGGACGCCATCGTCTACCGCGCCAAGTTCGTGCCGACTGTGTTTGCTGCCCGTCAGTTCGTCAACCACGGCCACGTTTCGGTCAATGGCGTCAAGGTCAACATCGGTTCATACCGCTGCAAGGCTGGCGACGTTATTGAAGTGCGTCAGAAGTCCAAGCAGCTGGCCATCGTTCTGGAAGCTACGCAGCTTGCCGAACGTGACGTTCCCGATTACATCGAAGTTGATCACAACAAGATGGTTGCGACCTTCGTTCGTGTACCAACTCTGTCGGACGTTCCTTACGCTGTTATCATGGAACCGCAGCTGGTCGTCGAATTCTACTCGCGTTGATTTCGATCTGAAATTGGAAAAAGCCGCCTTTACGGGCGGCTTTTTCTGTTTGCAGCGCAGCAAAATTCGATAATGATGCCTGTCGGCTTCTGCACGAAAAACGTGACTGTCATGCATCTGCCGGGATGAGCAACAGCTCGGCATGGGGAAACCAGATGGATTTGCAGGCAATTGTTGACGACATTGTCGGTGAGATGCAGCCCCGGCTCGGGGAAGGCAAGGTCGCGGACTATATTCCCGAGCTTGCGACGATTGATCCAAAGCAATTCGGCATCGCCATCACCACCGTCGACGGCCAGACCTTCACTGCGGGCGATGCGGCAATTCCATTTTCGATCCAGAGCATTTCCAAGGTGTTCATGCTGACGCTGGCGCTTGGCAAAACGGGGGAGGGCGTGTGGAAGCGGGTCGGGCGCGAGCCCTCCGGCTCGTCCTTCAACTCCATCGTTCAGCTGGAGCATGAGCATGGCATTCCGCGCAACCCCTTCATCAATGCGGGCGCAATCGTTGTGACGGATATGGTGCTGGCTGGACACAAGCCGCGCGAGGCCATCGGTGAGTTCCTGCGCTTTATGCAGTTCCTGGCCGATGACGACAGTATCACCATTGACCGAAAGGTGGCGCAGTCTGAGCAGACGACTGGCTACCGTAATTTCGCGCTGGCCAATTTCATGAGCGGTTTTGGTAATCTGCACCATGCCGTGGAAATGGTGCTGGGTGTTTATTTCCATCAATGCGCGCTGGCGATGAGCTGTGTGCAACTCTCCCATGCGGGTCTGTATCTTGCCAACCGGGGTACAAATCCGCTTAGTGGCTTTTCCGTGGTCTCGCCGAAGCGGGCGCGGCGCATCAACGCCTTGATGCTGACCTGCGGCCATTATGATGGCTCGGGGGATTTTGCCTATCATGTCGGCCTGCCCGGCAAGAGCGGTGTGGGCGGCGGCATCCTGGCGATAGCGCCGGGCAAGGCCTCTATTGCAGTGTGGTCTCCGGGATTGAACAAAGTTGGCAATTCGGCGCTTGGATCGGAAGCGCTCGAACTGCTGGCAACCCGGACCGGCTGGTCGGTTTTTGGAAATTGATGTGAGAACGGTTTTTGCTTCTCGGTGAAAAGCAATGCCTGGAGAATGCAGGGTCGATAGGCATAAAGTTCGGCGCGCATTCATGCCGTGACTATGATATAGCGGGCAAAAGGCCTGCAGGAGTGGGACAAGTCTTGAACGTGATCTCGGATATGAAAATCAATGCGGCGCCGCTATGCATCGTTGCCGATGGCTACGGCCTGTCGCCTGGCGTTAATCAGGCAATCAGGACGCTGCTTAGCGAGGGCAAGGTGCGTGGCACCGGCTGCATGACCGTGTTTGCCGATTGGCGCGACGAGGCTTCTCTGTTGCTGCCCGTGATCGACAGATGTGGCGGCGCCATCGGCCTGCACCTGACGCTGACCAATTTCCTGCCTTTGAGCGGCGTGCAGCCCATGTGTTCTTTCCGACGCCGTCTGACCCAGTCCTTCATGGGCGGTGTCGACAAGGGCAAGCTGCAACGCGAGCTTGATGCGCAGCTCAACGCTTTTATCGATGTGATTGGCCGCGTGCCTGATTATATCGACGGCCATCAACATATTCATTTCCTACCCGTGGTGCGAGAATGGCTGGTGGCGCGGCGTGATCTGCTGATCAGCCCGCGCGGCAACAGTCCCTGGCTGCGCGGTGAGCCGGATGCGCGACTGGCGACAAGCCTTGCCCAGCGCGCCAAGATCAGCCTGGTGCAGCGCATGGCACGCGGTTTCAACACGGAAATGCAGGCGGCGGGCTATACGATCAAGGGACCGTTGACCGGTTTTTACGAGCGCGGCAAGCCGAACGGTTTTGCCGATGCGCTTCGCTATTTTCGCAGCCATGCGCCGCGTGACGCCGTTGTCATGTGTCATCCTGGCCATTCGGATGCGATCCTGCGGGCGCGTGACCGGCTGATGATGGCCCGCGAGGTTGAATTTGCCGAGCTGATGCGCCAGTAAGGGAAGATCGTAAGAGAAAATCCGTCCGATAGGCATTGGCGGCAATTCACGGATCGACGGTATTAGCCAAATTAGCGGACAGGGGCGCATCCGAACATGAACCTTGCATTTGCGGGAAGCGCGACGGAACGCACCGAGGCCGATGAGGCCGAAGACGCGCAGGAGAATGTTCGTCATCCCCTGTTTAGGGCCGCACCACAATCGGTATCCTTCAACAAGCTACGCAAGCGGTTGCTGCGCCAAGTGCGCCAGGCAATGGACGATTTCGGCATGCTCAACGGCCAGAAGCGCTGGCTGATTGGGCTTTCCGGTGGCAAGGACAGCTATGGTCTGCTGGCGTTGCTGATGGATTTGAAATGGCGCGGCCTGCTGCCCGTCGAGCTGATCGCCTGCAATCTCGATCAGGGGCAACCGAATTTTCCCAAACATGTCCTGCCGGATTACCTGAAATCCATCGGCATGCCGCATCGCATCGAATATCGAGATACTTATTCCATCGTCAAGGAAAAGGTCCCGGCGGGCGGCACCTATTGTTCGCTCTGCTCGCGGCTGCGGCGCGGTAATCTCTACCGCATCGCCCGCGAAGAAGGCTGTGATGCGCTGGTGCTCGGCCATCACCGCGAAGATATTCTTGAAACCTTCTTCATGAATTTTTTCCATGGTGGCCGGTTGGCGGCTATGCCGGCCAAGCTGTTGAACGATGAGGGCGATCTGTTCGTGCTGCGGCCATTGGCCTATGCGGCGGAAGACGACCTCGCCAAATTCGCTGCCGCCATGCAATTTCCAATCATTCCCTGCGATCTCTGCGGATCGCAAGATGGTTTACAGCGCAATGCCATGAAGGACATGCTGGCTGGAATCGAAGCCAAGATGCCAGGCCGCAAGGATGCGATGCTGAGGGCATTGTCGCATGTGAACCCCTCGCATCTGCTTGATCCGGCACTTTTTGACTTTTCCGGGCTGGTTGTCACGAAGCCGTCATAAGGCGGGCGCATCGAGTTTTTGACATTTCACCAGCCTCAAGAAAGTGCCTCCCGTGTTTCAAGATCGTGATATCGACGCCGTCCTGCAAATCGTCAAGGACGCCGCCGCCAGCCAGATCGTGCCTCGTTTTCGCCGTCTCGGTGTTTCCGATATTTCCGAAAAGAAATCCTCTATCGATCTCGTCACAGAGGCCGATCTTCTGTCGGAAAAGCAGATGACGGACGCTTTTCTGGCCCGCTGGCCCGGTGCCTTGATCGTCGGTGAGGAGGCATGCGAAACCAATCCAGGCGTGATCGACGCGTTGAGGGATGCGGAGCTGGCATTCGTCATCGATCCGGTCGACGGAACGTTCAATTTTCAGGCTGGCCTGCCTTTGCATGCCACCAATCTCGCCGTTGTGGTGCGCGGTGAGACTGTGGCGGGGATTATCCACGAATCGGTACTTGGCGATACGCTGGTGGCCTCCCGCGGTGCCGGTGCGCAGTTTTTGCGTGCCGATGGCGAGCGCGTTCCGGTCAAGGTGGCTGCCCCATGCGATCTCTCGGCCATGGTGGGAACGATTTCCATCAATGAATTGAAGGGTGAGGAAAAGCGCCGCATTGCCGGTAATCTCACCAAGACAAAGATGGCGTTTGCCTTCAATTGCTCTGCCTATGAATATTGGCTGGTTGCCACCGGTAAGGTCCATTTCATCGGCCATTACAAATTGATGCCCTGGGACCATCTGGCCGGTGTGCTGATCCATCAGGAAGCGGGCGGGGTGACTGCCCGGTTCGATGGCAGCCCCTATCTTCCCGGTGACACCACCGGTGGCATCCTGACGGCACCGGATCGCGACAGCTGGGAGATGATTCTACGCGAAGTGATCCAGGCGCGATAAGACTGACAAACTCTAAAAGGAACAGACATGGCCGATATCGACATTGCAGCCCTTGCCAATCTTCTGCAGGAAGCGGCAGTCACGGAAATCCTGCCGCGTTTTCGCAATCTGGGCGAGGGCGATGTGCGGATGAAAACCGAGGCCATCGATCTGGTCACCGAGGCCGATGAAGCAGCGGAGCGGTTGATCCACAGCTGTATCAAGGAGTTGATGCCGGATGCTGTCTTCATTGGTGAGGAAGCGGTTGCCGCTGATCCGGCCCTGCTGAACAAGCTGGCGGATGCGGAGTTGGCCGTGGTAGTCGATCCCATCGACGGTACCTTTAATTTTGCGGCCGGCCTGCCGCTGTTCGGGGTTATGCTCAGCGTCGTACGTCAGGGCGAAACCGTTGCTGGCCTGATTTACGACCCGATGGGCAACGACTGGGCAATCGTTGAAAAAGGCAGTGGCGCCTGGCTCTGCAAACCCGATGGCAACCAGGAAAAGATGGAGGTGCGCCCGGCACCCGATCTTGCCCAGATGATCGGCATTGCCAATGTCGGCTTCTTCGAACTGGAGGCGCGCCGCAAGCTGCTGGTCAATCTGGCTGAGGTGCGGCTGTTCACCAGCTATCGCTGTGCCGCCCACGAATACCGCATTCTCTGCCAGGGCCATATGCATTTTGCCATGTATAACAAGCTAATGCCCTGGGATCACCTGGCCGGCACGCTGATGGCCCAGGAGGCAGGCGCCTATGCCGCGAGGTTCGATGGCTCTGCCTACCTGCCGCACCACACCAACGGCGGCCTGCTGATTGCCCCAGACAAAGAAAGCTGGACCGAATTGCGGGAAAAGATTTTCAACGTTTAAAATCTCCGTTTACCCCATAAAAAAAGCCACGGCAGGTGACCTGCCGTGGCTTTTTTGTTCGGATATCCAATTGTCAGACCTTTGGATTATGCGGCTGAAACAGCTTGCCTTTTTCGGCAATCAGCACGAAGACCAACCCTATCACACCCAGGAAGAAGTAGCCTGCGACCAGCGGGCGGGATGTTCCATCGAAGGCCTGACCGACTATGGCGCCAAGAACCGAGCCGCCGACGGTGGAAATGAAGCCGAGGACCGAGGAGGCCGTTCCGGCGACATGGCCGAGCGGTTCGATGGCAAGCGTCTGGAAATTGCCGCCGATCCACCCAAACTGGAACATTGAGACGGCAAAGAACGTCATGAACACCACGAAGGGCAATGGTGTTGGCCCGAAGGTTTCGGCCAGCAGCCAAAGGGCATTGATGGCGATGAATCCGAGAAGCGAGCCATGAGACAGGCGCCGCATGCCAATCCGGCCCACCAGCTTCGAATTGACATAGGACGACAGCGCCATGAAAATCGCCACGGCAGCAAAGGCGAATGGAAACCAGACGCCCAGACCATAAATGCCCATGTAGATCTGTTGAGCAGAGTTAATGAAGCCGAACAGCGCCCCGAAGATGAAGGTGCTTGCCAGTGTGTAGAACAGGGCAATGCGGTTGGTCAGGACGATCTTGAAGCCCTGGAGGATAACTTTCGGGGTGAATTCCCGTCGATTTTCGGGATCGAGTGTTTCCGGTAGCCGCATCTGCATCCAGATGCTGGTGAGAATGCCGCCAACAGCAATGAACAGGAAGATCAGGTGCCAGTTGCCGAAGAACATGATGATCTGACCGGTTCCGGGGGCGACGACCGGGATAATCATGAAAACCATCATGATCAGCGACATCACCTCCGCCATCTGGCGTCCGCCGTAGACATCGCGCACGATGGAAATGGTGATCACCCGGGTTCCAGCGGAGCCGGCACCCTGGATGAAGCGCAGGATCAGCAATCCGGCGAAGCTTGGCACAATGGTGATGGCCAGTGCTGCCAGAACATAGACGATGAGACCGATCAACATCGGCGTGCGCCGCCCGAAACGATCCGACAGCGGGCCATAGATCAATTGCGCGCAGCCAAACCCGATCAGGTATGACGTCACGACATATTGCCGGTGATTTTCATTGACGACATTGAGGGCTTCGCCGATCTGCTGCAAGGCAGGAAGCATGATGTCGATCGCCAGCGCGTTCATTGCCATCAATGCGGCGCAGAGAAAGACGAATTCCAGCTTGCTCATGCCTTGCAAGGCAGCTGGAGCGGAACGAATGGGAGCTGTCATGGGAAAACATGTCCTGGAAAATCAAAAGGCGTCGCAAGGCGCGACGCCCTTATCAGATACTGCATTAATCCCTCAATCGGAATCGATTATGAGAGCCGTGCTGTCGATAGGCTTGTAGCTGACCGCTGTGTGCGTCAAATTTGCCGCACCGCAATATGCGCAAAGGGGTCGATGGGGACAAGCCCGGAATACCACCGGGCTTTATCCAGTTCGCGTCAGGCGGCGCCGCGAACGGCAATGCCCTTTTCCTCGAGGTGAGACTGCAACTCACCGGCCTGGAACATTTCCCGGACGATATCGCATCCGCCGATGAATTCGCCCTTCACATAAAGCTGCGGAATGGTCGGCCAGTTGGAATAGGTCTTGATGCCTTCGCGAATTTCCTGGTCGGCGAGCACATTGATGCCCTTGTAGTCGATGCCGAGATAATCGAGCATCTGTACGACCTGGCCCGAAAATCCGCATTGCGGAAACTGGGGCGTGCCCTTCATGAAAAGCACGACATCATTGCTTTTTACAGCATTATCAATGAATTCGTTTACACCGCTCATGGATTTATCCTTTCACATGCGGGTCAAGGCCGCAGTATTCCATTGCCTATATAGGCGCATTTTGCCGAAATTTCAAAAGTCAAAACGGAAACAGACAGTCATCAGCCCCGGTTGCGGGTCACGCGCCGGGCCTGACGGGCAGCCTTGTTGCGGTTATTTGCCCGCGTCGGCTCGACCTTCTTGTCGGCAGCAGGCGCATTCAAGCGTTGCAGCTTGGCCTGTTTGTATTTCTTTCGGTCGGACATTTCAGCTTTCACCGATTTGATCAGTGAGGAGAAAAACGAGGTAATCGGGTTGCTCATGATGATGTGATACCGTCAGGCTTCGGGGATGGAGGTTTGCAGGGCGAGCGCATGCAGCACCCCGCCCATATTGCCTTTCAGGGCATCGTAGACCATCTGGTGCTGCTGTACGCGCGACTTGCCGCGAAAGGCTTCGGCAACGACTTCAGCGGCATAGTGATCGCCATCGCCCGCCAGATCGCGGATGACGACCTTGGCGCCGGGAATACCCGCTTTGATCATGTCTTCGATATCGCCGGGCTTCATAGCCATGGTTCTGCTCCCATTCTGATCTTTTTGCGCGCCTGGTTTTACTGCGCGGCGGCCAGGGTTTCAGCCTTGCCATCCATGAAATTAGGGAACCACGATTCATGCGTGTTGCGCAATTCCTCTACAGCGATTGTACACACACCGTCGATGACAAGTGCATCGCCGCCCACCTTGCCAAGACGGCGGAACGGTACGCCAGCGCCTTCGGCATTGGCGCAGATGAAATTGGCGAGGTCAGCTGGAACCGTCACGACATAGCGAGCCTGGTCTTCGCCAAACAGCAGGGCATGGGCTGGACCGCGGCTTTCCGACAAGTCGATGGTAAGGCCCTTGGCCGAGGCCATCGCCATCTCGGCCAGAGCAATCCCGAGGCCACCGGAGGAAATGTCATGGCAGGCGGTTACCTGACCATTGCGGATCGCCGAGCGGATGAAATCGCCATTGCGGCGCTCGGCATGCAGGTCCACTTCGGGCGCTGGGCCATCGGTGCGGCCAAGAAGGTCACGCAGATAGATCGAGCTGCCGAGATGCGTGCCATCGGTGCCGATCAGCAGGACATGATCGCCGTCCTGGGCGCCACCAATTTTCGCCATCCGGCTCCAATCGGGCAGCAGGCCAACACCAGCAATGGTCGGGGTCGGCAGGATCGCGACGCCATTGGTTTCGTTATACAGCGAGACATTGCCCGAGACGATCGGGAAATCCAGTGCCCGGCAGGCTTCGCCGATGCCCTTGATGGCTTCCACCAACTGGCCCATGATCTCCGGCTTTTCCGGATTGCCGAAATTGAGGTTGTCGGTGGCGGCGAGCGGCTCGGCCCCGGTCGCTGTAATGTTGCGCCAGCATTCGGCCACGGCCTGCTTACCGCCTTCAAACGGATCGGCTTCGACATAACGCGGCGTGACATCCGAGGAGAAGGCCAGTGCCTTGGTCGGATGATTTTCTACCCGCACTACGCCCGCGTCACCGCCGGGAAGCTGAAGCGAATTTCCCTGGATCAGCGTGTCATATTGTTCATAGACCCAGCGGCGGCTGGACTGGTTGGCCGAACCGACCAGCGACAGAATAGCGGCGCGGTAATCGGCTGGCTCGTCCACCAGATTGGCGGGCAGGGGGCCGCGCTTGTCTGACTCGCGCCATGGGCGGTCATATTCGGGTGCCTGATCGCCGAGATCCTTGATTGGCAGATTGGCGACTTCCTCGCCTTGATGCAGGATGCGGAAGCGCAGGTCATCGGTGGTTTTGCCGACAATGGCAAAGTCTAGGCCCCATTTGACGAAGATCGCCTTGGCGACCTCTTCCTTGGATGGCTCCAGCACCATCAGCATGCGCTCCTGGCTTTCCGAGAGCATCATTTCATAGGCGGTCATATTTTCTTCGCGCACCGGCACGGTGTCGAGGTCAAGCTCGATGCCGAGATCGCCCTTGGCACCCATTTCCACCGCCGAACAGGTGAGACCTGCGGCACCCATGTCCTGAATGGCGATGACCGCACCGGTCTTCATCAGTTCAAGGCAGGCTTCCAGCAGGCATTTTTCGGTGAAGGGGTCGCCGACCTGTACGGTCGGGCGTTTTTCCTCGATGGATTCGTCGAATTCCGCTGATGCCATGGTCGCGCCACCGACGCCATCGCGGCCAGTCTTGGCTCCGAGATAGACGACCGGCAGGCCAACGCCCTTGGCCTCGGACAGGAAGATCGCATCCGACTTTGCAAGGCCGGCGGCAAAGGCGTTGACCAGGATATTGCCGTTATAGCGCTCGTCGAATTCCACTTCGCCGCCCACGGTGGGAACGCCAAAGGCATTGCCATAGCCGCCAACGCCAGCCACGACGCCGGAGACGAGATGCCGTGTCTTCGGATGATCCGGTGCGCCGAAGCGCAGCGCGTTCATGGCGGCAATCGGACGCGCGCCCATGGTGAAAACGTCGCGCAGAATGCCGCCGACGCCGGTCGCAGCACCTTGATAAGGTTCGATATAAGAAGGATGGTTGTGGCTTTCCATCTTGAAGACCACGCAATCGCCGTCATCGATATCGACCACGCCTGCATTTTCGCCGGGGCCTTGAATGACGCGAGCGCCCGTGGTGGGCAGGGTGCGCAGCCAGCGCTTGGAAGATTTGTAGGAACAATGCTCGTTCCACATGGCCGAGAAAATACCAAGCTCGGTAAATGTCGGCTCCCGTCCGATCAATTGCAGAATCCGGTCATATTCCTCCGGCTTCAGGCCATGGGAGGCTACCAGTTCCGGGGTGATCGGGATGGAATTCGGGATCGTCATGGCTCTCTCTTGCACTGGGAGTGAGAATTTTGCCGCCCTTTTATAACAGGCAATTCATTCGCGCGACTGGAAAATGTGGCTGCTGCGGGTAAAATGCGGCCTTTCCAAGGTTTGCGTGTCGATGGCTTATCCGTGGCCGGATCTGCGCAAATTCCAGGGCTGGTGAAAGCGCGGTTTATGGCATCTCAGACAATCTGTTTGGGGATAGACCATTTCTTTTCACATTTTCGCCCCGGCCTGCGGTAAACTTATGCGCGATGTAAGCGAGGCAGATGAGCCTGTGTTACAGCCATGCGAAACGTCTGCCCGCTTTGCCGGGCCGGTTGGAATTCTAGACAGGTGCCTTTGTGATCGATCCTTATGTCATGCTGGGTTTGGAGCGCGATGCCGATGAGGCGGCGGTCAAGGCGGCGTATCGCAAGAAGGCCAAGAGCGCCCATCCAGATGCCGGCGGCGACCCGGATGAATTTGGCAGGATCACTACGTCCTATGATCTCTTGAAGGATCCGGTTCGCCGTAAGGTCTATGATGATACCGGCTATGATCCGCAATTGGCCGATGTTGCCGACCTGAAGGGCTTGATGGTGCTGGAATCGCTGATTAACGACATGATTCTTGACGAGCGCGAGCCCGGCAGTTTCGATCCGGTCGCGGGCCTGCGCCGCAAGTTGACGGACGATATCCTCAAAGCCCGGTTTCATATTCTGGAACTGGAGCGTCACCGCACCCGTATCCGCAAGCATGTGGATCGTATTGGCCGGCGACCTGAAACCGATGTGCTCGGCTCGATGTTGCGCGCCCGCACCCAGTCGATTGCCGAAGCGATCAAGAATGCCGAAACCCAGATCGACGCCATCGAGCGCGCCTATTCGATGCTAGAGGGCTATTCCTACGAGCTGGAACCACTGGTGGAGACGCTGTCCGATCCTGTTCCGGATCTGCCGAAGGCGGCCGAATAGCATCGGCCCGAAAAGTGTGGAGCGGTTTTCGGATAAGCCGATGCTTGGAAGAAGCCATCGGCCCGAAAAGTGTGGAGCGGTTTTCGGATAAGCCGATGCTTGGAAGAAGCCATCGGCCCTAAAAGTGTGAAGCGGCTTATCGCGCGCACCATCATTCAAAAAAATAATCCAAACAGAAAAGCGTTGCGGTTGTCTGTTGGTTCGTGTCGATTCGCCCTGGCTTGGCTGCCTCAAAAAAAGACATTCAATTTCCATTGGAATAAAAATGGATCATTTTGGAGCGTAGCTTATTTGGTTCGTTAACGCGCCCTTAAGTCCTGTCGACAGAAGCCGATAAGGATACGTCGGGTCCGATTAGCTTATTCAATGGACTTCAATTCATCGCTTTCCCGTTGAAAAATATTGTCTTTTTCAAGGATTAATTTCGAATTACCGAGCTTTTGGCCGAGAGTCTGCTGGCTGGTATTTAAATATGACGGTCGTGAAAACGAATTTTGTCGTGAGGCGCCATTGCGGCACAGTTTCAATTTTCGTAATTTGCGACGTCAGGATAATTTTTTCTGCGGCGTGGAACCAATTGAGATGGCGAACATTTCTGTTGCGGTTTTAAACGGTTCAACGGCGTGGCAATCCGATGGGCGCGTATTTTTAACCCGGATGCGCGGCAGACGGATTTCGATCTGGATCTATTTTAAGCTGGCAATCATGCGGGTAAAAAATTTGTTGAAGGCGTGGGCCTTTGGCGAGAGGCGGTCAAGGGAATGTCGGGTGGCTGGGAATCATCGGCGTTTTTTTCACGGAGATCGTATTATGGGGCTTTACGATATTAACCGGCTACTGAATGTGAATGACGATACCTTGGGCGGGCGACTTGCAACTGCGCGGGATTGTGCAGGCATGGATCTCGCCGATTTGGCCTCGATTGCGGGCGTGCCGGTTGCGAAATTGCGCTCATGGGAGGCGGATCGCAGTGAAGCCGATGCCAGAAGTCTTGGATTGGTTGCCGATAGTCTTGGCGTTTGCCGCCAATGGCTGATGACAGGCAACGGGCGCGGTCCAGACGAAGAGGACAATGGCGGCGAGGCCGAGGACGACATGCTTTTGGTCATGCGCCGCGAGCTTGATCGTTTGACCCATATGTATCAGGAAACCGGCAGCATGATCGAAATCCTGCACCGCAGGATTGGCGATTTGGAGCAGCGGTCCAGCCGATAATGGGTGCCTTTCAGGCGCCAATTACCGTGGCTTTATATGCTGGTCGGCCACTGTCGGGCCGAACACCGTTTCAAATGCCTCTTTGAGATGAATATCCACATCGTTCATCGTCACAGGCAGACCGAGATCGACAAGGCTGGTGACGCCATAGGCAGAGATGCCACAGGGTACGATGCCGCTGAAATGAGACAGGTCTGGCTCGACATTTAAAGACAGGCCGTGAAAACTGACCCAGCGGCGCAGACGAATGCCAAGCGCGGCGATCTTGTCTTCAGTAACGCTACCGTCCGGTAGAGGTGCCTTATCTGGCCGGCGAACCCAGACCCCGACCCGATCTTCTCGCTGCTCGCCGCGAATATTCATCATATCCAGTGTTTTGATAATAACGTCTTCCAGGGCGGCGACATAGGCTCGTACGTCCTGGCGGCGCCGCTTCAAATCCAGCATGACATAGACGACACGCTGGCCCGGTCCGTGATAGGTATATTCACCACCACGTCCGGTGGCAAAAACCGGAAAGCGCTGCGTGTCGATCAAATCCTTCGGATCGGCACTGGTGCCTGCCGTGTAGATCGGCGGATGTTCCAGCAGCCAGATCAGCTCGTCGGTGGTGCCATCGGCAATAGCTGCCACTTCCTCCTCCATCACGCGCAACGCATCCTCATAGCCAACAAGTCCGTCGCTGACCCGCCACCGGATCGGCGCATTGCCAGGGCTGGCAAGCATGGACTTATCGAGATCGGAACGAAGCATGAGACACTATCCTTAAGGTCACAATTGGCGGTCGCCATCGTGTGGTTGGTTTATAGCGCCGCACCTCCTATGTGGGGCGGCAGTATAACGCTTTAAGTTTGTTGCATAATTTTCTTACGCCGATTTCGGCTGAAAGAGCTATGCAATGGTGAAACGGCAACGACGTTAAACGGGCGCACATGCTGACGTTCGACCTTTGCACGAACCAGACAAGGTTAAGGAGAAGATGTGCGCGCCTTCTCGCCTTGATTATACCGGAAAGGAGAACATGAGCGGTGATCTCCAGTGACTCAATCTTATGTGGTTCATTCTGCTTATAAGGTTCATTCCAGCAGCGCGCCGCATTTCACCCTGCATTTGGCGCGGCTGGAGCGAGTTTTCAACAGACAATTCAATGCTGTGGAGCGATTTCATAAAAATGTTGCAAGCCGCCCTTGTGTACCCCCGATGCATTTGCTAGATGCAGCCCGTCGACGCAAGTCGGTACTCTACCACGATGCGGTCGTGGCGGAATTGGTAGACGCGCAGCGTTGAGGTCGCTGTGGGGCAACCCGTGGAAGTTCGAGTCTTCTCGACCGCACCAAGAACCCGGCTTTAGGCCGGGTTTTTCTTTTTTGTTCAACGGGTTAAGTTTTGATGTGTCCCACGTCAAAACTATGTGTGGGACACATCAAGCCGGTACAGCGCTTACTGGCTAGTTTTCAGCGCTTCACCGTTCGCCATAGACGTCGCTTGTTTTCGCTTCTGATTGGCCGTGCTAAATGTGGAATGGTCGGTACTCCGGACCCGGAAAAGCCGGATTTTCGCTTTACCTTGAAAGTGGTCAAAGATCGGGAAAACATCGTGACAGAAATTAACGCGCAAACGATAAAGAGGGCTGAGGTCGAGCCAAAGATTTCGGTAAAAGATGCGCTGCAGCAAAAGCTAAACGTGATGCATGCTGTGATCATGCGCGACATACGCAGCCGCTACTTTAACCACGGCCTAGGCTTCTTGATCGTGCCGCTTTTTCCTGTTGCACATATTCTTTTGCTTTTAACTGTATATAACGTGGTAGGAAAAAAATCTGAATTTGGTGATGATCTTCAGTTGTTTTTTGCTACTGGGCTGCTGCCTGTTATGACTTTTATGTATGTATCTCGATTTATGTCCATATCCTTGATTGCAAACAAATCTATGATGTCATTTCCAGTGGTGCGGTTGCTGGATATAGTACTGGCAAGGGCTTTTTTGGAATTTATCGGAATTGTTATTTCATTTATATTAATATATATATATCTTATATCTACTGGCAGTAATCCAGTTCCTATTCATCCTTCGGAAGCTTTGACGGCATTCTTTTTTACAGTGATTTTGTCAATTGGATTCGGAATAAGCGCCAGCGTAATCTCAGCCATTCTTCCCATTTTTCCGATGATTTATGGATTTTCAATGGTGGTAGTATATCTAACCTCAGGTGCGCCAATCTATCTTAATTCGTTTCCAGAAGTGGCTTTGCGTGCCGTTTCCTGGAATCCAGTATTTCATGCAGTCGAATGGGTACGATCAGCATACTATCTGGGCTATCCTACCGAATTTATTGACAAGCAGTATCTCATTGGATTCTCAATTGGCAGTGTTTGCTTCGGACTGGTTCTTGAGCGGTTGCTGCGGAGATACGCACTTGAGAACTGATTTCCAAGGAAAATATGGCAATGGTCACAGCCAAGCATCTGAGACATCTAGCCGGTCCATCGCTTGCTGTGCCAGCTTCCAGCGCTCCACGCGGCGGGTGTAAACCTCACTTGTTTTAGCTTCTGAGTGGCCGAGAATGGCCATTATTTCATATTGGCTGCATCCTTGTTCTGCCAGCAACTCGGCCAGGCCTTTGCGCACACCGTGAGCGGAAAGGTGGTTCAGGCCGGCGTCAATGCACCAGCGCTTGAACATGGCCGACATGGAATCACCGCTGGCGAAGGGTTTGTTGCCGCGTGCAACGATGTAGGTCTCTGCAATGACGGCCTGGCTATGGATGGCGGCTTTTAAGGGCTTGAGCAGGGGAATGGTCACTTCCGATGAGCCCTTCTTTGCGGGCACCCATCGCAGCGCTTCCAGCCCGTCCAGAATGCACTCATGCCTTGGGCCAAGGAATGTCAGGTCTTCGATGCGGCAACCCGTCCAAAGGAGAATGGACATTGCAATGAAAGGCTTGGAACCAGGCTTGTGGTAGGCAAAGAAGCGTTTCACATCGGCTGATTTCCAGGGCGTTGCCCCGTCGCCTTTTTTATAGATCCGGTCAATTCCCTTAGCTGGATTGGTTTTGAGGTGGCCTCGCTTGATTGCCCACTCATACATGACGCTGATAGATTCGATGAACGCGTCCGCTTGGGCGGGCGTACTGGCCATTTTATCCTGCATTTCGATCAGCTTTGGTTGAGGGATGATCATGATCCGGTCTGGGTCCTCAATCAGCCGCGCCAGCAGGTTTCGTTTCTTCTTCAGCGTTTTTGCGCTGGAGAGGCGGGCCTTTACCCTTTGCTCCATGTATTCAAAATAACTGTGCACCAGCCAGCCTATGGACCTGGGCTTGACCACCTCGGATGCCTTCTTCAAAGGTACCGGCTGTTCTCCATAGCGGGCAAGCGTATATTGGCGGCTGAAATCTTCATCGCCTGGCAGGCAAAAAATGCGAATCCGCTGTTTCGGGTTGCCAATCACCCGGACGCGATAACGTACATTGCCCGAAGGCAGATCCTCCTTGATAAGGCCTGGATAGCTGACTTTCATGACGTGTTACCATTCTTTGAGGTCAAGAGAGGCTGGTTCGGCATCGCTTTCAACACTGCCAGAAAATCGTATCTCAACCATGCCGTCTTGGATAAGCAGGCGGTCTACCATGAGGCCTGCGCGTCGGGCGGCCTTCAAGGCGGCAGCCATGGCGTGCTCGCTGGCGCGTTTTCTGGCGGGTGGCGTCGCCAAAGTCTGATCAGCCTTTCGCATTCTGTTTCTCCTGCGTCTGTGGATGTGCGTTATTGAAATCCATTGCTCTGCGACATTTTTGCTCCTGTGCTATCATTTCCAAATGCGCGATAATGCGAGGCTCGGTAATCAAGATGCCGTCCTTGGTGCGTATTTGAAGTGCGGAGTGGTCTCGGCGGTGGTGTGGCTGGGAAGATGGAGGCTT
The DNA here is from genome assembly GCF_000016285.1 of Allorhizobium ampelinum S4. Classification (NCBI taxonomy): domain Bacteria; kingdom Pseudomonadati; phylum Pseudomonadota; class Alphaproteobacteria; order Hyphomicrobiales; family Rhizobiaceae; genus Gillisella; species Gillisella ampelina. The sequence goes on from NC_011989.1 coordinate 1,613,542, forward strand.
AGTCTTGCGGCTGTGCTAACGTCGTGCCGGCGGCAGGAAGCCCTCGGCCATTATCAGATCCACAGTGCTGACACTGCTGCATGATTTTCCATCCTTGGCTTGAGGATGCGCCGATCCTCTTCTCGTTTTATGTGACGCCGCCGGATGGGTAGGGCTTGTGGGGGTGGAGGCCTTCCGGCGGCGTCTCTGCATCTCCACCGGACGGGGTGGAAATCGGCTAGGTTGGGCCGCTGGATGAGCATAAGGCGGTAATATAACCGCTGTCAATATAGATACGGTAATTTTACCGCTTATTTGAGTCGCGCAGGCGACATAGCATTTTTCTTAAACGATATGGTGTGGGGCGATAGTTTGGTTAAATGCGTTACCGATGATCGCGAGATATCGTTGCCGGAAATTTCAGACAGATAAATCGCGCGTTTCGTGAAATCGAAGGCTTTCCGATGCTTATACAAAGAAGACCAGACCACCGCCAGCGTCCGCGTAGGAGACGCTTTGCTGAAAAAAATGCCGGAGTTCCTGTCCGGCAAGTGGAGTCTTATGCAAAGACTGAAATATCAGTAACTATATTCGATATACTAAAAACGTCAGTTCAATTATTATCCTATTTACGTTATTCAATATCCATATACCAAAATTTCTTGATGGCATATTTGTATAATATCAAATCAAGATTGATGCATTTTTTAATTTCTTCGTTTACGCTTCTGAAATTCATGAATTCACGTTCAACCAAATCTGGAGTGACATTTTCTTTAAGATATCTCAGTGGAAGTCCGAAAACTTCACTAAATATTCGAAAACTTTGACGCGAGCGTTCTGCTAACCCAATGAAGGAAAAATGCGTGTCGATATTTTTAATAGCCCTTTGCAGATCTTCTTCCGTCACAGGTTCTTCAGGTTGGATGCCTGCGATTGTCCTGGTATAATAGTTGTCGAATTCCGGCCTATTAACAGTATTTACAGCATCAACAATGTTTTCTGCCGCCAATATACTATGGTCACGCTGGACGTATTTGGCGAAAAAATACAATGAAGTTACAAAATCATAGGGGTTGCGGAGGACCGTCATATAGGTAACAGGACGTGCAATCTGCTCATGAATTCCGTAAAGAACATGGCCATAAGCGACATCAAGCCTATCCACTGAGAGCGAAGACAAGCTCTTGATAGCTGAAAAATCACGGTGATAAAGCGGCAACAAAAACAGGTTCTTTCGGTGCTCTTCGAGCGCCAGACGAAGACTGGTGCCGCCAGTTTTAGGCATATGCAATATGATTTTCAGCGGCTGAGTTGTCGTTTCCAGTCGATCTTTATATCGGAAGCAACCTTGAGCAACCGTTTGCGTCCTGACCCGGACATCAAAAATGATAGCATGGCCATTGTCTCTGGCGCTTTGTCCTATATCGCAGACCACATGCCAGCCAATCGAAGCCCAGCCTGCCCCAAGAACCTCTTCGACATCCGGTCGAGCAACTGTGTGAACATTATCAACCCTATCGCCATTCAGATAGACATCGAAACTGTCACGCTGACCGAAAAACGCTACCCACCCCTGAAATTCCACAACCGGCCAGACCAAAGCATCTTGTGTCGTATCGATCCTCGCTTGGACAAACATATCTCCTATTCTATAACTCGACTCTATAGACATCCCAGAAACTCTTCCCCCTAATTCCGTGGTCAAAAATACTCAAGAAACTCCGAATCTTGAAATATCTATCATCTCAAATACCCTATATCTTGTGGGATGTGAAAATGAAAAGCGCTATGCCATTTTTTCATGAAACTGCAGTTATAAACAGTCAATTTCAGCCTGAAAACGACAGATTTTTGGTTTTTTAGCTTGTGTTGATATTTTCGAAAACATCAGGCCTGCTCTGATTTGAAATGCATCAGACATCCGCTTAAAGGATATCATTGTGGGTCAACAATCACCCACGCCAGACGCACGGTTTTCGAACGCCGCTCCTAGCCAGTAAAATCGAAATCGTAAATCAGTTTGGTGAGTTTCAGAACTGAGACCGCCATTAATTACATTTCGATAACAGACCGAGACACCCGCCCAAACACATTGGGTGTACTGTTGTCATTTGGATATATTGTCTCGTGTTCCGGATTTGTCGATACCGGCTCAAATCTCATTGGGCTTTGGCGATACCTTTTGTAGGTTGCGCTGCCATCAACGTCCTGAATGATATAGCACGCATTATGGCTTAACTTGCGGTCTGCTCGGTTCACGAAGATCACAGAGCCGGGCGGAGATATGCGATCCATTGAATCGCCCTGTACTTCCAAAGCCACCCAGTCACCATCCGGCAGGCCCGAGGTTTCGATTGTTGGGAACTCATCAAAGCTGTGTACCGTGTCGGCAGTGTCAAAAGCTCCAGCGCTTACCCACGAAATTTTGGGCACCCTGAACTGATTCGCATTGCTGCTCCCTTCCAGCAGCCATGATGGCGTAGTCTGCAATACGGGTGCAAGTTTAATGAGAGTTGTTATGGATATTCCGTCGCGACCGCTTTTGCAGGCGCGTTGAATATTGCGGATAGCGTCCTTGCTTATGCCAGCCTTTACAGACGCCGCATTCGCGCTCAAACCAACCGTGTCGAGCCGTTCCTGAATTCTGTTGAGAATATCCATTAGCATATGCGGTAATCTAACCGTAGCAAATGTCTCATGATAGCGGTAATAAAACCGTTGACATGAGCGGTAAAATAACCGCTTATCGCTTCTATGTTAGACATCGGGCACCTTTTGAGATTGAGCGATATCTACTCCTACGCCAGTAGCGTATCGGAGAAGACTGTCAGCTACCGTGTTTTTGGCGACAGTAAAAAATTGGCGGCGCTACGAGCGGGTTCCGACATCGGTGTAAACCGCTTCAATTCCGCGCTTGGCTGGTTTGCTAACAATTGGCCAGAGGGTGTTGAATGGCCTGATGGGGTTTATCGCCCTGAGCCGAAATCCTTGGAGGTCGCCCAATGATGGCGCAGCCCTTCTCTCCATACCCTTCGCGCTGGCTCTCCTCCCAGCCACGCGCAGCCCGCACCAGGTTGTTTAGCGTCCGATCTGGTGCGGGCAAGTTTCGGTTTGCATGCGGTCCTCCCTGAGTATCTGACGGCCCATTCCTCACATTTTTGATCAATTCCCACCACGGGAAAAACGCCGGAGATTTCCCGGCGCGGGAAAGGTTTTGTTTTATGCACACAAGCGCTTGGTTTCATCGCATCAAAGCGGCGCAACGCGATCTGATTAGGCTGGTTGGCGGTATCGAGCGGGCGTCGGAGATCTCGTCTGTCTCCCCCAGCCATATCGGCCGGATGAACAACCCGCGTGATACGGATTTGATGCCGATTTCGGTTGTCTATGCCCTGGAGAGCGAATGCGGCCTGCCTCTTGTCACCTCGGCTATGGCGGAATTGAGCGGTCGGCGGTTGACGGACCCGGAAGGCGACCGTGCTGTCGAGCAAAGCGCCATCCTTGCCTATGCTGATATGATGCAGCAGGCAGGTGATCTTTTCTCCGGTGCGGCCATTGCGTTTTCCGATCTCGTTGCGACCCCGGCGGAAGCCACCAAGATGGACCGGGATGCGGCTGCGCTCGAAGCGAAGATTGGTGTGTTTCGCAAGGCGCTTGCCGGTGTGAAAGCGAGGGGCGGGGAAAAATTCGGCCTTCGGGTTGTGGGAGATCAGCCATGATCGACGCAACCTTGACCCCGCTGTTCGCGCGGCCCTTGAGTGCGCGGGCTCGGGGCTTCCTGCGCAAGCTCAAAATCCATGGTGGTCGACTGATCGTGCCTGATGGCCCTGACCGGCTGTTGGCGAATGATTGCCGTGCCTGCGGTTATGTGCTGATCCGCGAGGATCAGAAGACGGTGCTGCTGACTGGTCTCGGGCAGGCTTATCTTGATCGTCTGATGAGGGCGAACTGATGGCCGGTTATACGTCAGTCAAGTTTCCCAAGCCCGGTTCTGCCGGGCTTTCCCTTATTCTCGCAGTAAACAAGGTGGCGGCATCATGCACGATGTGAACCGCCAACGTGAGGTCTCGACGGTGAACCGGCTCAAGGGGTCGGCTGAGCGTCTGAATGATGATGTTTGGACGCTGGAAGCGGATCGGGGCGGGTTGCGCCTGGTGGTGCATCGGCTGATGGGCGAGCAAGTGCATATTGCCACCATTCACCCGGCCGCCTTGCATGACGAACGGGACCTGATCTGTGGGGCGCTCGATCATTTGCGCCTGTTTCTTCGTCTTGTGGATCGGGCAGCGGTTGCGGTGCGCGATCTGCGGGGTGAACTGGAGGCGCAGCACAATAGCCAGCCAGCGGCCCGATCGCACAAGCCGAACCACGCGGCGCAAGCCTCCATTCTGCTGTCCCACGCAGCCTTTCACCGGTTTCTGAGCGAGACCGGCGGTGGGCGCGTGGTTGACGACAAAGACACTGCCGACGCGGCCCTCAAGGACCGTCTCGGCATCACCAGCAAAAAACAGATCAATGAAGATGACCGTGTCAGAGCGGCCTGGCTCTCGCTGTTTGGCGAGTACGAGGCGTGGCTGCGCGGCGGGGGTGAAGGATGACCGGGCTACTTCCAATCGTAGAGCAGCTTTGCGATTGCCAGACGGACGCGGAGCGAGCCGACTGGCTGCTGCGGGTACCGCAGGGTGTCATTTACCGCGACCATGCCTCGATCTGCATGGTGTTGCGGACGGCCGGGTTTTTGGCCGGTGTCGATTATATCGATGCCGAGTTTGCGGCGATCAATTCCACGCGGAGCAGGCAGGGCTGCTGGCGCGATAGCGTGTTGCTGACCATTGGTGCGGCCAGAGCGGCGATGCTGGACGTGGCGCGCAAAGGCGGTGCGGCATGATGGAGCCTGATCACGGCGCAACATCGCGGGCATGGTCCTGGCGTCATGCCGTTGCCAAATCCGGCCTGCCGCCGATCACGCGGCTGGTGCTGCATACGCTCGGCCTGAAGATGGATGCAACGGGTGGCTCCTGCTATCCGCCCGTCTCAGAACTGGTCGAGCTATCCGGCCTCGATAAGAAAACAATCCTGAAGCATCTGGATCTGGCAGAACAGGCGGGCTGGATCGAAGTCACCCAGCACGGCTTTCGCGGTCAAAAATGGAAGCGCAATGAGTATATCGCGCGCTGGCCGGGCCGCGATCTGGCCGGTCATGCTGCTGCGAGTTCTGTCGCAAATTCGCAAGCTGGTGGAGGAGATACACCACCTTTTGAGGGTGAGATTTTGCCGGAAGGTGGTGGAGCAGCTCCACCGCCTTGCGCGGAAAAGGTGGTGGAAATGGCGCCCGAAGGTGGTGGAAATGGTTCCACAAAGGTGGTGGAGCAGCTCCACCAAGATAAGATTCTTCCAGCTAACTCTCCAAACAACTCTCCCACCGCAGGCGCGGGGCGGGGGGAATTTTCGAGAGAGGAATTGCGAAAGATCGATCTCGCCTTCAAGCGCTGGTATCCGACGTGGCCGAATTACGACAAGAGCAGCGACACGGCTGCGAGGAAGGCGTGGTTTGCCCTGACGGCAGATCAGCGGGCGGCCTGCATCGAGAAAACTCCGGCCTACATCCAGTGGATCGGCAAAGGCACGTTCACCTTCGCCGCTGTGTTCCTGCGAGACCGGGCTTGGGAAAAGATGCCTGAGGTTGCCCAGGCGGTCCAAACCCATGCCACTGCGAAGGTGTGCGGCAAGCTCTGGATGGGCAGGCGCTTGGAAGCGCTGCTTTGCGAGCCGACAGGCCAGTTCGTGTTCACGGCGTTCGATAATCGGCGGCTGGCTTCTGGCGCGATCAGCCGGGAAGCCCTGGTTTGGGAAAAGCGCCGGGAACACGGCTGGCCGCTGGTGAGCCGGATGCGCGACCTTGCCCGTCGCAATGAGCCGTTCGTCACCTCGGTGGACCTGCTGCCGCTGGTTGCCAGCTTCGAGCGGGTCGAAAGCAGCAGTGCGCTGTTTGCGGCCTGGAAGCGCCTGCACGAACGCCGTGGCTGGATGTTCGTCGAGGGCCTGCGCGACTGGAATTATTTCCCGCCCGTTGACCCGGATCAGCCCGATCTCGACGCGGCGGTCGAGGCGGCACTCGACCATTTCCAAACCAGCCTGAGCGAGGGACGCACCCATGATGCAGCATAACGGGAAACTTCTGGATGGCGTCTCGGACGAGGGTCTTTCACGCTTGGCTTACGTCAACGCCATGGAGGCCAAGCGGCAACGCCAAGTGGCGATGGCAAGGCGTGACCGTCCCGAGTTCGACCGTTTGGCGCGCTGGGTGGTAGCCAGCTGCAAGAGCGGTATGGAACAGGTGATCCGGGATTCGCTCGACCAGCAGGGAATCGAGTGCTGGTGCCCATGCGAACGTCACAAGTGGCCGCCTCGGCGGGGTAAGCAAGCTGTGGAAATCCAGCGGGCGCTGTTTCGGGGCTACCTGTTCGTGAAGGTCATTCCCGACAATGAAGCCTTCGTCGGATTGATGCTTGCATCCAAGCTTCGCGGGCTGATGGGCAAGGATGGCAAACCGCACCTGATGCCCGAACCATTGATGCGCCAACTGATGCTCTCGGCCAAGAAAGCGGAAAGAAAACATATGGATGTGGGCGACGTGCCACCAATGCCGGATGTGCTGGGCAAGCAGGTGACGATCCGTTCCGGCCCGTTTGCCGACTTCGTGGTGACGGTGCGCAAGGTGCTGTCGAAGCGTGGCCAGGTGGTCGTTGATGTGCCGATGTTTGGCGGTATGAGCGAAATCACGATGGGGATTGACTTCATTTCTGACTGAGATTATCGCTTGAAACGTGGAGAGGCGAGCAGCGCCTTTCCCATCGAGATGACCGGGGCGTCTGATGCTCCCAAGGGATTGATGTTCTCCCCCGGCCTCGCTCTGATCCAAGCCAATAGGCGATGCGATTCAGGGCCAGTGCGTAAGCTATGACCAGATGAATGATGACGAGGCGGCCAGATGGTCGCCTTTTTGCGTTCAAGGATATGGCGACAGATCAGAGATCAGATGAGGCCAAGGGCTGGCGCTCTTGGTATTACACCACGAGGTGGCGAGCCATCCGGTCGCTCCAGCTGAAGCGGGAACCCTATTGCCGTATGTGTCGGCAGCAAGGCAAGCTCAGGAAGGGCTTCATCTGCGATCACATCGAGCGCCATAGCGGCAACGCCGAGAAGTTCTGGAACGGACCTTTCCAAACCCTGTGCAAGAAGCATCACGACGCGACCAAGCAACGGGAAGAGCATCGTGGCTTCTCGACTGCCATGGGAGCGAATGGCTGGCCTACCGATCCCAGACACCCGGCGAACCGGACCTGACCCCTCGGCTGATGGTCGAGGGCAGGGGGTGGGTCAGCCTTGAACCCGATCCTCCTCCCGCACCGGCGTTGGTCATTTCTGTGTAGTGAGTGGAAATTGGAGACAAAAAGCCACTCTTGATGAGGTTGCCCAATGAAGGGACGCAAGCCCTCCTCCGAAAACGTCGTCCCGCTGAAGACCGAGGACGGCCAGGGCGCGAACTTCGAGGCGCGGGCGGCGGCCAAGGCGCGGGAGCTGCGGCCGGATGACCTGCCGTTCGATGTGCGCGCCATATGGGATCGGATCGCACCGCCGCTGTGTGATCCCCGCAAAAACCGGTTGAATGAAGTCAACGTTTACATGTTCGAACAGCTCTGCTGGACGATAGCCCGCCATGAGCGGTTGCGGCTCGATGTGCGGGAAGGCGGGGAAACCTATGAGAGCCAAACCCGCAACGGCACCCAGTTGAAGAGCCGCCCGGAAGTCAGCCAGTTGAATGAGACGTGGCGGCAGATCCGGGCGCTGGCGAGTGATTTTGGCATGACGCCGTCTGCCGAGCGTGGCTTGCAGGCGACCGGCCAGCTAGGATTTGAGTTCCCGACCGATGATGGATTCGATTGATGTCGAGATCCCGGATGTCAGCTATGACGATGATCCGGTGACCGCCTGGGCGACGGATGTGGTGCGCGGCGATATCGTTGCCGGTCCCCATGTTCGCAATGCCTGCCGTCGTCACCTGCGCGATCTCATCGACGGCCCGGCCCGGGGACTGGTCTGGGATCTGGAGACCTCGAACAAGCGGATCAAGTGGTTCGGCTCCAAGCTGCGTCTGAATGGCGGGCAATTCGAGGGACGGCGGTTTCGGCTGCATCCGAGCCAGGCCTTTCGGGTCGGTTCGCTGTTCGGCTGGAAATGGGCCGATACCGGCTTGCGGCGGTTCCGGCGCTTCTATGACGAAGAAGGCAAGGGCAACGGCAAGTCGCCATTGCTGGCCGGCATTGGCATCTGCATGATGGTGGCCGATGGCGAACCCCGTGCCGAGATCTATGCGGCGGCGGCCAAGAAAGACCAGGCGCAGGTGCTGTTTCGTGATGCGGTTGCCATGCGCGACCAGTCGCCGGAACTGATGAGGCGGATTACCACCTCGGGGGAAAACCCGGTCTGGCAGCTCACGTACATCAGCAAGGGCGGCGACAAGCGGTTCTTCAAACCGATCTCGGCGGATAAGGCGCAATCGGGTCCGCGTCCGTCCTGTGCGCTGTGCGATGAGGTGCATGAACATCCAAACCGCGATGTCATCGAAATGCTGGAGCGCGGCTTTAAATTCCGCAAACAGCCGTTGTTGGTGATGGCGACCAATTCCGGCTCCGACCGCAAATCGATTTGCTGGGAAGAGCATCAGCATGCGGTCAGTGTCGCGGCGGGCATCGTCCAGGACGACACGACATTCGCCTTTGTCTGCTCGCTCGATGAGGGCGATGATTGGGAAAACGATCCGTCCTGCTGGGTGAAGGCAAACCCGCTGCTGGATGTGACGATCACCACGGATTATCTGCATGGGGTCGTTGACCAGGCGCGGATGATGCCCGGCAAACGAAACGGCATTGCCCGGCTGCACTTTTGCGAATGGACGCAATCAGTCAATGCGGCGATCAAGCGTGAGGCCTGGATGGCCTGCCAGAAGGATCTCGATCTTGACTGGCTGATAGAGCAAGGTTTTCCCTGCTATGGCGGCCTCGACCTGTCGCGCACCCGTGACTTTACCGCGCTGACCCTGATCTGGGTGCTTGACAGTACCAAGGATGCTGAGCGGTTTGCGTCAAAGACATGGTTCTGGACACCTGCCGATACGCTGGAGGATCGGGCCAATACCGACCAGGCCCCCTATGACCTCTGGCGTGACCAGGGTTTTATCGAGGCGGTGCCCGGCCAGCGGCTCAAATATCCGTGGCTCGCTGGAGCCTTGGCCGAGATCTGCGCAAAGTTCGAACCGACTGAGATCGGCGCCGACCAGTACGGGTTGGAGCAATTGTCCGAGCATCTGGAAGACCAGGGTGTTTCCCTACCGCTGACCATCCACCCGCAGGGCTTCCAGCGCCGGGTGCTGGAGCGCGATCCTGACGCACCGGATGGTGAGCAGGATATCTATCTCTGGATGCCGCACAGCATCAACAAGCTCGAGAACGCGCTCTATGAGACGCGCATCGAGATCGACCCGAACCCGATGCTGGACAGTTGTGCGGCCAGCACCGTCTTTGCAGAAAACCGCACCGGCCATCGGATGTTCGACAAGGAACATGCCTTTGGCCGCATCGACGGCATGGTGTCTTTGGCCATGTCGATGGGCATGGCGATGTGCCGTGTTCGTGCCTCCCAGGCATCCCCATGGGATGACCCGGATTACTCCATACATCAATAAAGGGGTGGCCTGATGGCATCCAAGAAAGGCAAGGCCGAGCGGCGTTCAACGTCGCTCGAAAGCGAAACCGTGCCGGTCAGCGCCACCAATTTTATGGAGTTCTTCGGGCTTGGCGGCGGCGCACTGCCCACGGTCAATATCGAAACGGCCCTGAAAGTCCCGGCTGTGCAGGCGGCGGTATCGTTTCTGTCGCGGACCCTCGCAACACTTCCGCTGCATGTCTACCGGACGGGCGAACGCGGACCGGTGCGGCTCGGCGGAAAGCTGGCTGTCGTTCTGGAGGAAAACCCGAATGACGAAATGGACACCTCAAAGTTCCGGCGCTTCTTCTGGGAACAGGTGTTTACCGGCGGGCGGGGGCTGGCCTGGATCGAGCGCAAGGGTGCTGGCATCGAGGCGCTTTGGCCGATTGATCCCGGCAGCTGTTCGATCAGGCGGCGTGGCGGGCGGCTGTTCTACAGTTTCGAGGGCAGGGAATATCCAGCCACCGACGTGATCGACATCCCCTATATGCTGAAGCGTAATCTGGTCCAGCATCGCGGCCCGATTGCCATGGCGGAAAAGGCCATCCAACTGGCGCTGGCCATGAACGACTATGCCTCGAACTTCTTTGCAGGCGGCGGCGTTCCGCCCTTGGCGCTGGAAGGGCCGATGCCTGCCAATGACAAGGCCATGCAGCGGGCGCGTGAAGATATCAAGCGGGCGGTGAAGGCGGCGCGAGACGATCAGCTTCCGCTGATCCAGTTGCCGGTCGGCTACAAACTCACCCAAGTGGGTTACGACCCGGCCAAGGGGCAGATGACCGAGGCGCGGCTTTACCAGGTGCAAGAGATTGCCCGCGCCTATCAGATCCCGCCGAACTTCCTTCAGGACTTGAGCCGAGCAACCTTCTCCAATGTCGAGCAGAACGACCTCTATCTGGTCAAGCATCTGGTCAGCCAATGGGCGACGGCGATGGAAGGGGAAATGAACCTGAAGATTTTTGGGCGGATGAATACCCGCCGTTATGTCCGCCACAACCTCGACGGCCTGATGCGCGGTGACTTCAAGAGCCGGTTGGAAGCCTTAGCAACCGGCGTCAATTCGGCGCTGCTGACCCCGAACGAGGGCCGAGAGATTGAAGGCCGTCCACGTGATCCGAACCCGGCTGCCGACCAACTCTACATCCAGGGCGCAACCGTCGCCATCGGCACCAGTGTCATCGACACAAGTGCCCCCGGCACAAATGCGATGGGCGAGAATAGCGACCCGCCGCTCAATGATCCCGCAGCAGACACAGAAAGGCAGGTGACCGATGACACCGAAACCGAAACCGGGTGAGCGTGAGCGCCGCTCGTTGGTGCTGCCGGTGGAAGCCCGGGGCGATGGCGAGCGAATGACGGTGGCAGGCTACGCCGCCAATTTTGGTGACGTCACCACCATCGCCGGGGTGTTCGAAGAGACGATTGCACCAGGCGCTTTTGCCCGGTCGCTGCGGTCTGATGATATCCGCGCCTTCTATGACCATGACACGGCCCATGTGCTGGGTCGCAACCGGGCGGGCACGCTACGGATGTCAGAGGATGCCAAGGGCCTGGCTGTCGAGATCGATCTTCCCGATACCACGGTCGGGCGCGATGTCCGCACCCTGATCGCAAGGGGCGATATCTCCGGCATGTCGTTCGGCTTCGAGGCGATTGGCGAGGAATGGGATTTTTCCAGATCCATGCCGCGCCGAACGCTGACCGACCTCAACCTGTTCGAAGTCTCCATCGTCTCTATCCCGGCCTATGCCGGCACCTCCATTGCCCTGCGGTCGCTTGAACACGCCCGTGGAACCGAAATCCGTTCTCATGGACTGGCCACGCGCCTGCGCCTGAAAATCGGCCTCGACCTGACGCGGCGCTCGTAAGACCCGCGTCCCAACTTTCCCCCACAATCAGGAGCATGACTATGTCGCAAAGACTGAAAGAATTGCGCGAAAAGCAGGCGCGCCTTGTTACCGAGGCCCGCGAACGGCTGGAGGCGATTACGCCTGACACCGATGAGGTTCGGTCCAAGGAACTGGAAAGCGCTCATGATACGGCGATGGCCGAATATGATCGGCTGCAAGGTATCCTCGACCGGGAAGAAAAACTGATCGAGCTGGAAAAGCGCGATGAAGAGCGCCGCGCCAAACAGCGCCCGTTGCGCGATACCCCGGAAATGCGTGGCGACGATCTACCCCAGGGTGGCAAGGTCGAATATCGCAGCGTGTTTGCCAAGGTGGTCTGCGGTGTCAGTCCGTCCGATCTGACCAAGGAAGAGCGCGCGGTGCTGCAGCGTGGCGCTGCCTCGTTTGAGAGCCGCGATCAGGTGACAACCAGTGCCGTTGCGGGTGGCTATACCGTGCCGGTCGAGCTGGAAGCCACGATCATCCAGGCGATGAAAGCCTGGGGGCCGCTTTATGACGAAAACATCTGCACAGTGATCACCACGTCGAAGGGCAACGAAATGCTGGTGCCGACCGTTGACGATACCGACAACGAGGCCGATCCCCTGGCCGAGGCGGCCGATCTCCTGGAAGATGGCAGCGGCGATGTCGAGTTCGGGCAAAAGGTGCTGAACGCCTATGTCTATGCCACGCCGTTCATCAAGTGGTCCTTCGAGCTGGATGCGGATTCGCTGTTCAACATGGAATCGCTGCTCGGCGGCATGATCGGTGAGCGCCTCGGTCGGATCGGGAACCGCAAGCTGACATCGGGAACCGGCCAAAACCAGCCGAACGGCGTGGTGAATGCGGCGGGCCTCGGCGTGACCACGGCGGCCAAGGATGCCTTCACCTTCGACAACATCCTCGAACTGGAGCATTCCATTGATCCTGCTTATCGTGGCTCGCCCAAATGCCGGTACATGTTCCATGACAAGTTCCTGCTGGCCACCCGCAAACTGAAGGATGGCAACGGCAATTACCTTTGGCAGCAGGGGGATGTGCAGAAGGGAACACCGGCCAGCTTCAACGGTCGCGCCTATTCGATCAATCAGCACATGGATGAAGTGACGGCCGACAAGCGGATCGCGCTGTTTGGCGACTTCTCCAAATACTACGTCCGCAAGGTCGGGTCGCCCGTCATCGGCGTGCTGCGCGAACGCTTCTGGCCGAAGGTCGGCATTGCCGGCCTGATCCGCTTCGACGGCGAGCTGGGCGATGCCAACGCCATCAAGGCCATGAAGACGGCGGCCTGATCGCGCCTGGTCACGGTCGGCGCAATCAGCGCCGACCGGTTTCCTGATTGGAGAACAGCCATGAAAATCAAAATGCTGACCGGCGTTGCCGGGACGGACTTTGTTTTGAACCGAGGTGAGGTGACGGATCGCTACGAGATCTCGCAAGCGCGTCGGTTGATCGAAGCAGGCCTTGCCGTTGCCGTCGCGGATGAGCAGGACGGAGAACTTGCCAAGCTTCGCGCCGAAAACATGGTGCTGCGCGCCCAGAAAAGCGAACTGGACACCCTGCGCACCAAGCATGCGGCAACCGTTGCAGCGCTGGCTGCGGCGACTAAGCCGGTGCAAGGCGGTGGCACATGAGCTGGTATGCCGCGACAGTCACGGCGAAAGCGACCGATCTGCCGGTCACGGTCGCGACCGTCAAAGAGCGCTGTGGCATCGATACCGCCCATGATGACGCCATCCTGCAAATGATCATCGAGGAAGTCATCGCGGTTGTCGAGCAGACCTGCAATCTGTCGGTCTCCCCGAAAACCCTGGTGGCGCAATGTGACAGCTGGGCCGATCTGGAGCGTCTGCCGGATGGACCGATGAAACCGGGAAGTAAGCCCATCATCACCTATACATCACCGGATGGTGGGGAAGTTGTCCTCGATCCCGCGCTGTATCGGCTCAAATCCGATGGGCTGACGCTCGGCCTGGTTCCTATCCGATCCTGGCCGCAGGCGCATCGCGGAGCACCTGTGACCGTCACCTATGAGGTCGGCTTTGTTGAGCTGCCCTTTGATCTTCGCCTCGGCATCATCATGCGCGTGGCTGAGATTTACGGCAAGCCGGAAAGCAGCGCGGCGGATGTGGTGACCGACTTCGACCGGCTGCTGGTCAATTGGCGGCGGGGTGCGTGATGCGGGTGCGGTTCCTGGAAGACTTTGACTTCAAACCGATCCGCGCCACCACGATTGCTTACCGCGCCGGCATGGAAGTGACGGTGCTGAAACGCTGCGGCGAACGGGCCGTGGCGGCCGGAAAGGCGGTCGAGATGCCCAAGCCGCCGCGCGAAAGTGCAGGAGGGTCCGATGGCGCGGAAGAGATCGACGGGTGACCTGAAGCACTTGATTGTCTTCGAGCAGCGCGAAGAGATCGACCGAGGCGACGGCGTCACCGTCGCATCATGGGTTGAGCGCTATCGTTGCCGAGCGGGTTTTGTCCATCTTCGTGGTGGCGAGACTGTGATGGCGGATCGGCTGCAAGGCGAGCATTCGCAGGTGATTTTTGTGCGCGATTGCAGCGAGGCGCGGGAGGTCGAAACCGATTGGCGCATTCGTGACCTCGATACAGAGCGCCTCTTTAATATCCGAGACGTGACTGCCGGCGAATGGACCGACAGCGACCGACGCTGGATCGACTTCCTCTGCCAGAGCGGCGGGGTGGCTGGATGAGCAAGATCCTCAATCTCGCCAAACTGGACCGGAAAATCAAGCGCCTGCCAGACTTGGCCAATGCCGAAATCAAGGCCGGCATTGAAGCGGCGGCCGATGGCGTCGTTGCCATGATGAAGAACCTGGTCGCGGTCGAAGACGGCACGCTTCGCGATAGCATCGGCTGGACCTGGGGCAAGGTGCCGAAAGGGTCTGGGATTGTGGCCGCGGTCAAATCGCAGATGGGCAATGATCTCTCCATCACCATCTATGCCGGCAGCACCGAGGCCTATTATGCCCGCTGGGTGGAATATGGCACGGCACCTCACAAGAATGGCGGCATGTATGCCGGCTCAGAAAACCCCGGCACCAGGGCGCGGCCGTTCTTCTATGTGTCCTGGCGGGCCAGCAAAAAGTCAGCCAAGCGAGCGGTGCGCAAAGCTGTCCGAACCGCAGCGCGAAAGGTAGCCACCTCATGAGCGAAGATGCGGCCCATGAATTGCAGGTGGCGATTGTCACCTGCCTGAAAGCCGATGCTGATGTGACGGCTTTAATCGCCGGTCGCGTCTATGACCGGGTGCCGCAAGGTGTCAGCCTGCCTTATGTGTCCTTCGGCCCAACCCAGGAACTGCCCGAAGATGCCGATGGCCTGGATCTGTCCGACCTGTTCATTCAGTTGAGCGTCTGGTCGGACGATCCTGGCTTTGCCGAGGGGCGGCGGATTGCCAAGGCGGTCGTTGCGGCGCTGTCCGGTGATACGCTTTCCCTCAATGACAATGCGCTTGTCTATCTCGAACTGGATAGCCGACGCGATCTGCGCGACCCGGACGGACTGACCACGCATATTGCGCTGACCTTCCGGGCCGGTATCGAAAATCACTGACACTTTTCCAAAATCAGGAGGCCATCATGGCACAAGCAACCACCATGCGTGGCGGGAAGATCCGTGTTCTGCTCGGAAATTCCGCCACCCCTATCGTCTATTCCGCGCCTTGCGGCTTTACCCAGCGGTCGGTGTCTCTCGATAAGGGCCTGGAGGAAAGCTCTATCCCTGATTGCGATGATCCCGATACCGTAGATTGGATTGGCCGTGATGCCTCGTCGCTCTCTATGTCGATCTCAGGCGAGGGTGTTCTGGCGCAGGAAAGCGTTGAGACCTGGCTCGATGCCTGGGAAGACATCGACAGCATTCCGGTTAAGGTTGAATGGGAGTTCCCGGCCAAGACCATAACCTGGACAGGCCGCATGCATGTCGAGAAGTTCGAAGGTGCTGGCGACAACGGCAAGCGCGCCACGGCCAGCATCTCGATGCAGAGCGACGGTAAGATGACCCGCGTGGTCACCCCGAAATGAGGAACGCGGAACTGACAATGCCTTGGGCGGATGGTGATTACACCTTCCGCCTCGGCTGGGGTGAGCTGGAGGGATTGCAGGAGGCCTGCGATGCCGGGCCGTATGTGATCCTCGACCGGCTCCAGACCAGCACTTGGCGGGTGGGGGACATCGCCCATGTGATCCGGTTCGGGCTGATCGGCGGCGGCAAGTCGCCGGTTGAGGCGCTCACCCTGGTGCGCAAATGGGTTGAGGCCCGCCCGCCCGCTGAAAATCTGCTGTTTGCCCAGGCGATCCTGACAGCCGGCATCGTCGGCGCACCGGATGAAAAACCGGGGGAGCCAGACGCGGCAAATCAAAAGGGGGCAATGCCCTCGACGACCTTCCCAACGGAAAGTTGAGATTTGCCGCGATTTACGGCAATGGCGCGACCATGGGGTTTCCCCCCCAATCAGTCCGCGCCATGTCCATGTTCCAGTTCTTCGCGGCGGTCGACGGCTGGATGACGGCCAATGTGCCGGAAGAGGAAAACGCGCTGTCAGAGAGGGAAAGGGATGATCTTTGGGAGTTTATTAGCCGCTGATGTTGGGGTGGTCTGTTGTCGAGCAAAGATCGAATATTACAGCGCAATGAGGATGAAGCATTTTTGTCCGCTATTTCGGTCCGACATCGAATTACGTTGCATATATAAGCCGCTACAGCGCCCCGCACGCTTTCATGCAAGTCGCTGTAACGCAGATGCGCATGTGAATTAAAAGCGTTAGAGCACTTTTTTCAGCAGATATTGCCCATAAGCGCTCTTGCCATATTGCAGGCCGAGCGCTTCCAACTGCTGGGCGTCGATGAAACCGAGCCGATAGGCGATCTCTTCCGGGCAGGAAATCTTGAAGCCCTGACGGCGTTCCAGCGTGGCGACGAATTCCGAGGCATCCAATAGACTGTCGGGCGTGCCGGTATCCAGCCACGCATAGCCGCGGCCCATCTTCACCACGTTCAGCCGACCGCGTTCTAGATACACGCGGTTGACGTCGGTGATCTCCAGCTCGCCACGCGCCGATGGCTTCAGGTTTGCAGCGATATCAACGACATCCTTGTCGTAGAAATATAGCCCGGTCACGGCCCAGCTCGACCGCGGCGTTGGCGGCTTTTCCTCGATCGAAATCGCCTTCATGTCCTTGTCGAATTCCACGACGCCGTACCGCTCGGGATCATTGACGTGATAGGCAAATACGGTTGCCCCGTCATTGCGTGCCACAGCACTTCTGAACAGGTCGTTGACACCATGGCCATAGAAAATATTGTCGCCGAGGATCAAACAAGACGGATTAGAGCCGACGAAATCCGCGCCGATAATATAGGCCTGCGCCAGGCCATCCGGTGACGGCTGCTCGGCATAGGTCAACGAAATCCCCCATTTCGACCCATCGCCCAGCAGGCTTTGAAAGTTCGGCAGATCCTTTGGCGTCGAGATGATCAGGATGTCGCGAATCCCGGCCAGCATCAGCGTCGAGAGCGGATAATAGATCATCGGCTTGTCATAGACAGGCATGAGCTGCTTGGAGGTGACTAGCGTCATGGGATGCAGGCGGGTGCCGCTGCCACCGGCTAGAATGATACCCTTCATTTATAAAACTCCTGACACGTCATTTGTGTTCGTTGTCTTTTGAGGAAAGCTGGCGACCAGTTTTCCCTAGACAAACTCTAAACTGCGGCTGGTCGGCGTAACCGGTCGATGACCAGTTGCGTCGATACGCGCCAATCGGGGATATCGATAGCATGAACTCTGGCCAGTTTGGCGCAATCCAGCCGGGAGTTCGCAGGCCGTTTGGCGGGCGTCGGGTAGGCGCTGGCCGGGATTGGATTGACTTTGGCCGAAGGGCCGTTTTGCTCAGCCGACAGCCTGAAGATCTCCGTTGCAAACTCCGCCCAGCTCGCCTCTCCCGTTCCCGTCATATGGAACGTGCCGCGCAGATCGGCGGCCTTGGACGACAGCAGGTTATCAGCCACCTTCAACACCGCATCGGCAATATCGAGCGCCGAGGTCGGATTGCCGATCTGGTCGGCGACCACGCCCAGTTCATCGCGGGTTTCAGCCAGCCGCAACATGGTCAGCAGAAAGTTCTTGCCGAACGGGCTATAGACCCAGGCCGTGCGCAGGATCGCGTGGTTATCGGTTTCAGCCGCCACCCGGCGCTCGCCTTCCAGCTTGCTGCGGCCATAGACGCCAAGCGGCGCAACCGGATCGGCCTCGTTATAGGGCGAAGCCTTGCTGCCATCGAAGACATAATCGGTCGAGATATGGATGATCGGGATATCCAGCGCCTTGGCAACCCGCGCCAATTCCCCCGGCCCTTCGCCATTGACCGCAAAGGCCGCGGCCTCGTCGGTTTCGGCCTGGTCGACCGCGGTATAAGCGGCAGCCGAAATAATCAGGTCGGGTTTCGCTGCCCGCACAGCCGCTTCAATCGTCGCGGCATCGGCCAGATCAAGCTGTGGCCGACCCAGGGCGACCAGGTCGATATCCTTGCGATCGCTGGCTTTCTCAAGCAGCGACTGCACGACCTGTCCGGCCAGGCCCGTCACCAGATAGCGCTTCACGCCGCTCATTTGCTCGCGGCTTTCAGCAGGCCAAGACGGCTACCATCATAGCCCTGGCGCAACGGTTCCCACCACCAGCGGTTTTCAAGATACCATTTCACGGTTTTCTCGATGCCGGTCTCGAAATTTTCCTGAGCCTTCCAGCCGAGTTCGGTTTCCAGCCGCGTCGCGTCGATGGCATAACGGGCGTCGTGGCCGGGACGGTCGGTCACGTATTGGATCAGCTTCTCATGCGGCGTATCCGACGGATGCAGGCCATCCATCAGCGCGCAGACGCGGGTGACGACCTCAATATTGCGTCGCTCATTGCGGCCACCGACATTATAGGTTTCGCCAATCTGTCCACGCTCCGCGATGATATCAAGCGCCCTGGCATGGTCTTCGACGTAAAGCCAATCGCGGATATTGGCGCCATTGCCGTAGACCGGCAGAGGCTTGCCTTCCATCGCGTTGATGATCATCAGCGGAATGAGCTTTTCCGGAAAATGGAAGGGGCCGTAATTGTTGGAGCAATTCGACACCACCACCGGCAGGCCATAGGTGCGCGCCCAGGCCTTGGCGAGATGGTCGGAAGCGGCTTTCGAGGCGGAATAGGGGGAGCTTGGATCATAAGGGGTGGTTTCGGTAAACAGACCCTCATCGCCCAGCGAACCATAAACTTCGTCGGTCGAGACATGCAGGAAGCGGAAACCGTCCTTGCTCGCACCTTCCAGCCCCTGCCAATAGGCGCGGGCGCATTCCAACATGGTGAACGTGCCGAGCACATTGGTCTCGACGAAATCCTTGGCGCCAGTAATTGAGCGGTCGACATGGCTTTCGGCGGCCAGATGCATGACGCGGTCGGGCTTGAAGCTTGCAAAAGCCGAGGCGATTGCCTGGCCGTCGCAGATATCGGCCTGAAGGAACCGGTAAAGCGGATTTGCCTCAACCGATTTCAGCGAGGTCAAGGTACCCGCATAGGTGAGCTTGTCGACATTCAGGACGTCATAGCCTTTTTCAAGCACCAAATGGCGAACAACGGCCGATCCGATAAAGCCGGCACCGCCGGTTACAAGTACGCGCATGATTTTCGATATCCCCTAGCGTTCATAGAGCAGACTGGCACCAAGCAGAGGCGCTTAAGGCTGATAGACGAAATTCGTCTCAAGCTCGCTCAGTTTCGGCTGCTTCTTGTCCTTGTCAGACAGGATGGCGTTGTCTTCCGTCACCGGCCAATCGATTGCCAGCGCCGGATCGTTCCACAACAGGCCCCGGTCATGATCCGGGCTGTAATAATCCGTCACCTTGTAGCTGATCACGGTATTGGGCTGCAATGTGCAGAAGCCATGCGCAAAACCCGGCGGCACCCAAAGCTGGCAGCCGTTTTCGGCAGTCAGTTCGGCTTTCACCATCTGGCCATAGGTCGGCGAGCCCTGGCGAATATCGACAGCGACGTCCAGCAAAGCGCCAGCCGCACAAGAAACGAGCTTGCCCTGCGCCCTCGGGTTCAACTGGAAATGCAGGCCGCGAACCGTACCAACCTCGGCCGAAAACGACTTGTTGTCCTGAACGAAGGTGAAAGGTCCCACTTCGCTTTCAAACAGGCTGGCGCGGAAGGTTTCCATGAAATAGCCCCGCGCATCCCCAAACCGCTTTGGAGTGATTAGAAAAACGCCCGACAGCTTCGTTTCTTCAAACTGCATTCTTATCCCTTTGAATTAAGCCCCTCGCGCAATTAACCACCTCGATCTCACGAGGCAAGCAAAATGCTCGGCGCGCACTGTCTTAAACGGAAGATTATGACGTTATTCCGACAGTCCGCGCGACTGGCTGCCACCATTTCAGGCAAGCATTTGCTAATTGTGTCTCTTTGCGACACCATCCGTTCAAAACGGGGGCCCCTCCAAAAAGCTCGAAAACGGCACGAAAGCCGACGAGCAATCAAGCGGCGGAACCGGATCTTCCTCGCTGGCATCCACGAGATTGACAGTTTTCACCCGGCGCGCTGGGTCTGCCTTCAGAAGGTCGGCAAAGCTGACCGAACCAGGCCCCAGCGTGACATGCGGCAACCGATCTACGACCTATCCGGTCGGAGGCCGCCAGCCCACTGAATCCTTTCAAAATCCGAGGCACCCATGGCAACCGACCTAGAAAAACTCGTCGTGCAGCTTTCGGCCGACATCAAAGGCTATCAGCGCGAGATGCAGAAGGCGGCTGGCGTCACCAACGCCCAAGCCCGCGCCATTGAGAACCGCCTGAAGAAAATGGACGGCCAGTTCTCGGCGCTTGGCACGTCCATGGCGCGCGGGCTGATCACGCCGATTGCGGGGATCTCGGCGGCGCTGACAGTGGATTCCGTCATCCATTATGCCGACGCCTGGACCAGCGCCAAGAACAGCCTGGCCGTCGCTGGCGTCGTCGGAACAAATCAAGTTTCCGTCCTCGACCAGATTTACAACTCTGCCCAGCGCAATGCCGCCCCGATTGGTGCCATGGCCGATTTGTTCGGCAAGGCGGCGCAATCCGGTGATTCGCTTGGTGCGTCTCAGGCCGATCTGCTGAAATTCACCGATGGCGTCGGCACGGCACTGAAGATCGAGGGCAAGTCTGCCACCGAAGCGCAAGGCGCGCTGACGCAGCTCGGCCAGCTCCTCGGCTCGACCCGCGTCCAGGCCGAAGAATTCAATTCGGTCAATGAAGGGGCGCGACCGATCCTGATCGCCGTTGCCAATGGTCTCAGCGCTGCGGGCGGTTCTGTCAGTAAGCTCAAACAATTGGTCAATGATGGCAAAGTGTCCAACCAGGAATTCTTTCAGTCGTTCCTGAAGGGCTTGCCGACCATCCAGGGGATGGCGGCCAATGCCACCCAGACGATTGAACAGGGCGTGACCAAGGTGAACAATGCTTTCACCCGTTATATCGGCCAGACGGATGAAAGCCTCGGCGCATCCCAGCGCCTGGTGGCTGGATTGAATGCTCTGGCGGATAATTTTGAACAGACGGCCGATGTCGTCCTGAAGCTCGCCTCTGTCATTGCTGCCGCTCTGGTTGGCCGGTCCATCGCTCTGATGATTGCCAATCTCGGCCTCGCCACAGCGGCAGTTGTCCGGCTGGTCGCGGCGCTGCGGGCTGCATCGTCCATGGCTGGCATTGCGACCGCCATCAGCGGCATCGGTGCTGCTGCCGGTCCGCTCGGCCTCATCATCGGCGGAACGGTCGTCGGTGCGCTTGCACTGTTTGCGAGTGGATCGGGTGAGGCAGGCCAAGCTGCTGACCGGTTTTCCGAGCGTTTGAAGCGTGTCGGAGAGGCGGCCGAAGAATCGGCCGAAAAGGTTGATAAGGCGCGCCAAAGCTACAATGCCGTTAAGGAAAACCAGTTGGCGCAGGAAGCCAAAGTAGCGGCCTCGTCTCTTAAAAGCACCAGTGACGAGACGATCAACCTCCTATCGTATTTTGCTAAAATGCGTGAATCCAACCTGATCACGCCTGAGCAAGCGACCGAACTTGAGCGGTTGCGTGACGGCATTAAGACCGGCTCTGTTTCGGCTGACGATGCGCGGCAATCTCTGGCTAAGATGGCGACTGCGGACTACAATTTTCAGCAGATCGCAGACGCGATAGACCCAATCCTCAAGAAACTGACGACGATCAGCGTCGCTGCACAACAAACAGCAAGCGATCTCGCCGCCGTCCAATCTGCAAAGGTCATGTCTCCAGAACAGGTTGCCGGATACAAGCAATATGCGCAATCGCGCAAACAGGGCGAGGAGATGCTGCGGATCGGCAAGGCCTACGCTGATGAGGCGCAACGCCAGAACACGCTGTCGAAAGAGCAGCTGGCTATTGAAGGCAAGAGGGCTAAAATCAAGGCGGATCTCGCTAAAACGGGCGGGGTTTTGCCTGATGATAAAATCACATCCTTGGCAATTGCGGAGGTCAAAGCGGATGAGCGGCGCTCCGATACCGGCAAAACGACCGCCGCGCCGAGAGCGACGGCAGATGACCGGCTCGACATGGATATCCAGTCGATCCGGGATCGGACGGCGGCCCTCGTCGAAGAGCAGGCAGTCGTCGGGCAATCCTACCGTCAACAGGAAAAGCGCCGCATGGCGCTCGATCTCGAACAGCAGGCGCTCCAGGATGTCCGTGAAGAGGCGCGGCGCAAGGGCGATGCTGACTGGCAGAATGCCAAGCTGGCACCTGAACAGATCGCCAAGATCAATGCCGCCTCGGACGCTTATGCCGAGCAGGCCGATATCCTGCGCAAGGTCGAGGACGCCCAGCAGCGGTCGCAACAGGCAGCACAAGAGTTCTACGATACCGCCAAGTCAGCCTTTTCCGATGTGATCATGGGGGCCGAAAGCTTTAGCGATGCCCTGTCCGGCGTTCTCAAGAAGCTGGGCGAACTGGCGTTGAATAGCGCGTTTGACGGCCTGTTCGGCGGATCGTCCGCGACCAGCAGTGGTGGCTGGTTGACCGGCTTTGCCAAGGCGATTGGCTTTGCTGATGGCGGCTATACCGGGGCAGGGGGCAAATATGAGCCTGCGGGCGTCGTGCATAAGGGCGAATATGTCTTTGACGCGGATGCCGTTCGAAAGGCTGGTGGACCGGCTGGCCTGGACGCCATGCGCAAGCGGCTGAAGGGCTATTCCAGCGGCGGCTATGTTGGGCCAAGTGCGCCACGCATGCCGGATCTGTCCAGGGCTGCTGCCAGCAAAGCCAGCTCGGTGCAGATCAGTATTAATCCGGTGATCGACAATCGCGGGGCTTCTGTTGAAGCGGTGGCGCGTCAAGAGCAGGCGATGAATAAGCTGCAAAAGACCTTGCCAGCCCAAATCATCACGGCGGTGCGCGATGCCAGGGCGAGGGGTGTGAAGGTATGACTATCCTCTATCCCATTGATCTGCTCGCCGACTTTCCCGGTTGGACCACCAAGTTCGAACCACTGTATCGCCAGGAGCAATCGCGCACCGCTGGCGGGGTGACTTACATCAAGGATCTCGGGTCGCCGCTGTGGTCGGCGGCCTATCAGACAAAGCAGTTGAAGCCGAACGACCTGGACGCCTGGCGGGCGCGGATCGAGGCGCTGGAAGGCGGGCTGCAATACTTCCGGGGGTATTCGCTGTCACGATCCCGGCCCATTGCCTCTCCGACCGGTAGGCCCGTGCCGGACAATGGCGTGGTGCTGTCGGCCATCGGCGGTGACAATAAGAGCGTGACACTCTCAGGGTTGGGTGCCGGTTATGTGGTCTCGGTTGGCGACATGATCCAGATCGCAGGCAGCGGGCTTTACCGCATTGTCGAGGGTGCGGTTGCCAATGGGTCGGGTGTTGCCGGGCCGTTCGAGCTTCGCCCGCATCTGTGGCCGGGGACCGCTGCGGGGTCTGCGGTCACGCTGCTGCGGCCCTCCTGCACGATGATGATCGTGCCGGGGTCGATTTCCTCTGAAGCCGATGCGTCCACCGGGCGCGGCTCTGTGTCTTTCCAAGGTATCGAGGTGCGCTGATGCGCTTATATCCTGCTGCAATCACCAACGCGCTGGCGGCGCGGCAATTGGTGGCGCGTGATTTTCTCTGGATCATTGCGCGCGACCGGACCACTGGAAACCCGGCTGCGGTCGGCTTCTGGTCAGATGTCGGCAATGTCTCTGCCGAGGTCGTGCATCCTGACACCGGCAACGCTGATGTCAGGAGCTTTTACGGCTCCGGCACATTGATCAGCGTCACAGAAATCCCGTTGGTCTCGACGCTAGAGGCGCAGAACGTTACCATCACCATGTCCCAGATTGACGATATGGTGGCGCAGGCCGTGCGGCTCTACGATTGCAAACAGGCCCGCGTGGAAATCTATCGCGGTCTGTTTTCTCCGCAGACACGCAAGCTGGTGTCTCCGGCAGAGCTGCGGTTCCTGGGCTTTATCGACACGATAGAGATCAAGACCCCAGCCGAAGGCGATACCGGCGCGGTAACACTGACCTGCGCCTCGCACATGCAGGAGATTACCCGGTCCAATCCCGACACCCGGTCGGATGCCAGCCAGAAGCTGCGCAGCTCCACCGATAATTTCTATCAGGATGCGGCGGTGGTTGGCGATTGGGAACTGTTCTGGGGGCAGACGCAGGGTAAGATTACCACGTCAAAGGCAAACAGCATGGCGGATTTCCTGGCCAAGGCGTTGGCTAAAAATGGTTAGGCCTGGCACGAGTTCCGACCGGTTTGCCGTCATCGCCCTGCTGCGGGACAGCCATGCAGCGGCTGGCTATGCCTTCCGGTTCGAAGCGGCGCGGGCCGATGCGCTGTATCGCCTGCACCTCGACAATCCCATGGCCTGCGCGCTGCTGCTGGAACGCGATGGCAGCGTGTGCGGCCTGCTGCTGGCCTCGGCCTTTGACCATCCCTTCGGGGCGGGTCTGATGGCCAAGGAAACGGTGTGGTTCATCGCACCGCAGGCGCGGGGTCGCTCCGGCCTTATCATGCTCAATGCCTATGAGGCATGGGCCAAATCCATTGGCTGCGTCTCCATCGGCATGGCGGCGCTTGCCACCAACGATGTGTCGAGCCTCTACGCGCGGCGCGGTTATACGCCCGCTGAGACGCATTTTATCAAACCCATCTAAGGGTATCCCATCCATGGCAATCTTTTCTGGCATCGCCGCCTTTGTCAGCGGTGTGGCGTCGGCGCTTGGCGCGGTCTCGACCTTTATCGGCGGTATGGGCGTTATCGGCTCGACGCTGTTGAAGGCCGCCGTCGGCGTTGGTTTGAACTATCTGGCCTCGGCTGTGGCGGGCAAGAGCAAGGCTTCCACGGCAAGCTTTGCCGTCAATGGGCAATTGCAGTCCGGTGGCACCGTGCCGCGCTCGATCATTTTTGGGATGACGGCCACGGCTGGATCTCTTGTCTATGCCAATACCTGGGGCAATGCGGGCAAGACACCGAATGCCTATGTCACGCAGGTCATTGCGCTGGCCGATGCGCCGATCAAGTCGCTGCTGGTGGCAGTGGTCAATGGCGTGGCCTGCGAGATCGATTTCGATCATCCGCATGCCGAATACGGTTGGCCGGTTGTCGATTACCGCAAGGGCAATACTGATTACCTCTGGCTCAAATTTTACGATGGCACGCAGACTGAAGCGGATAGCTTTCTGGTCAACCGGGTCTCGTCCACGGCCCGCCCTTACGAGAATACCCGCGTCGGCCATGGCGTTGCCTATGTGATCGCCACCTCGCGCGTGAACCAGGAGCTGTTTTCCGGCTTTCCGTCCTTCAAGTTTGTGCTGGATGGTATGCGGCTTTACGATCCATCCAAGGATAGCTCGGTTGGCGGCAATGGTGCACAGCGCTGGAGCGACGCCTCGACCTGGGGCGGCGATGGCGACCGCCTGCCTGTTGTCCAGCTCTATGCCCTGATGCGCGGTATCCGCTGGAACGGTCAATGGCTCTATGGCCTCCAGACCGTCACCGAACGGCGCTTGCCTGCCAGCCACTGGATTGCCCAGATCGGAAAATGCCGCACCCTGATTGAAGGTGCCGATGGCATGGAGGCCACCTATCGCTCTGGTGCTGAGGTGCAGGTCAGTGCTGCCTTGCAGGATGCGGCACAAGCGATGCTAACCGCCTGCAACGGGCGGCTTGCTGAGATCGGCGGCACCTATAAGCCGTTTATCGGCGTGTCGGACGAACCGGTCATGACCTTTGCCGATGCGGATATTCTATCCACGGAAGAGCAGAGCTTTACGCCGTTCTTCGGCCTGTCCGATACGGTCAACGGGATTTCCGCGTCTTATCCATCGCCGGATGATAGCTGGAACATGACGGAAGCGCCGCCGCTCTATAACGGCGATTATGAGGTGGAAGACGGCAACCGGCGTCTGTTGTCGGATGTCAGTCTCGATTTTGTGCCTTACGCTGGACAGGTGCAACGGCTCATGCAATCGGCCCTGAAGGAAGCCCGCCGCGCCCGTCGTCACACCATTTCCATGCCGCCAATGTTTGGGGCATTGGAGCCGGGGGACATTGTCGCCACGTCCAGCAACCGTAATGGCTATGTCGAGAAGCGGTTTCGGGTCGATGGTGTTCTCGATCAGCCTAACCTTGATGTTGTCCTCGATATCACGGAAGTCGATCCGGCTGACTATGATTGGAATCAGGGGAGCGATTATAAACCACCGGTCACCGGCAGTGTGTCCAGCGGCGTGCCTGCTGCGCAGTCCACGACGGGCTGGAGCGTTGTCGCGGGATCTGTCACCGATAGCGACAGCCAGGATCGCAGGCCCGCCATTGTTGTTTCTTGCACCGCCGATCTGGATGATGTGGCGCGGATTTGGGTCAAGGTGCGCGTCAAAGCCACGGGCGTTGTTGTTTATGACAGCGATGCCCATCCTTATGCTGGCGCTGCGACCTGGACGCTGTCTGGTGCCTGGTGCCTGGCGCTGACGGAATATGAGCTGCAGGGCAAGTTGGTGCCGGTGTCCAGCCGGGAAACAGTCGCATCCGACTGGCTTTCCGTCACCACGCTGAACCTGTCGGAATCAACTGACGTTCTCGACAACTCCATCACCACGGCCAAGCTTGCCGACGCTGCGGTGACGGCGTCCAAGATCATGGATGAGGCGGTCACCAATCTGAAGCTGGCGGATGCGGCTGTCAGCACGGCCAAGCTTCAGGTTGCTGCTGTGACGCAGGAGGTTCTGGCAAACAACTCTGTCATTGCCACGAAGCTTGCTGATGCGGCGGTCACCGGGGCAAAGCTCGCGGCCCAGGCGGTCGATGCGACCAAGTTTGCGGCCAGCATTGAGCCAGTGCGCGTTGTCACCCAACTGCCGACCAGCCGCGTGTCTGCCTATGTCACCTTCAATGGCGAGGCCTATCGCTGGAACGGTGCGGCTTATGTGAAGACGGTGTCCACGGCTGAATTGACCGGGCAGTTGATCGGCTCGCAGATCGCAGACCTTGCGATTGTCGCTTCCAAGATCGCCGACGGCATTATCACCGGGACCAAGCTTGCCGCTGACACCATCGGTGCAAATAACCTGGCTGCTAACTCCGTCACGGCCAAGCAATTGGTGCTGACGGATTTCACGAACCTTGTCCCTGATAACCAGATGCAGGATTTTGGCAGTTCCTGGTCTGGAGCGGGGTGGTCATCCTGGACGGATCCCTATCTTGGCGGCATGGCCTCGCGGTCGCAGATGAAGTTCGCCTATGTGGCGGGAACGACCGGCTATGGCGACGAGCTGCTCGGCAAGGCGTTTCCGGTCCAGGCCGGCGCGCAGTACCGGGTAACGGGATCAGCCTATTCGAACGGCAATCAATGGCCGCAGTTACGGATCAAGTGGTTGGACCGGACCGGCGCTCTGATCAACTACGTCGATTTCCTTGTCGGGGATCGCGGGGCCGGGCCGGTCACGGCGACGGTCAATCTGACAGCCCCGGCCGGAGCCACGCAGGCGGTGATGGCCGCTTACGTGATGCGCACCAACACCAACGCTGATGTCTATGTCGGTGGCTTTGTTGTCCAGAAACGCAATGCGGCCGAGCTGATCATTGACGGCACGATCCTTGCCAACATGCTGTCGGCCGGTTCTGTAACGACGGATAAGCTCGCGGCCAATTCTGTTATTGCCGGTAAGATTGCCGCTGGTGCCGTCAACACGGATCAACTCGTTGCCGGTGCAGTGACGACGGCAAAGGTGGCAGCAGGGGCCATCACCACCAATCTGCTCGCGGTCGGGCAGGGCGCGAACTTCATCAAGAATTCCGACTTCTCTGCCGGGATCACCGGCTGGGGGGTGGAATATGCCAATGCCGATCTCGGCAATTGGACGATCAGCCTGCGCAACGACACCTTTGCTCCTGTACCCGGCGCCCTGGAAATTCGTCAGGTCAATGGGACGCAAGGGCTTGAGATTGGCGCTACCTATAAAAAAGATGGCACAAACATCGACCTCATGTCTGTGGAGGCTGGCAAATGGTATGAGCTATCGACCTATTATTTTGGCCACCGTTGCAACGGCCTGCAAGTGTATATCGCATTTGCGAACGCGGCTGGTGCGGTCATCTCTCACGGCACGCCTGGAATCTGGCCCGCAAACCACAACACAGATCCGGGCAAGCAGCTCTCTAACTATCAGCGGGGCTGGTTTAAAGCGCAAGCTCCTGCCGGTGCAGCGTATGCCTATGTGTTTTTTCGGCATAAAGGCACGATCAACGGGCAGGCAGATAGCTATCTGTGGATTCATAAACCGTTCTTTGGTGAGGCGACCGCCAACCAGACGGAACCGACGCCGTGGTCTGCGGCCGGCGTCACGCTGATCCAGAACGGCAATATCGTTGCGGGATCGGTGACGACAGACAGCCTAGCGGCAAATTCCGTCGTTGCTTCCAAGATCTCCGCTGGTGCGATCACCACACCTGCTCTTGCGGCTGGTTCGGTTGTTGGTACCAGTATTGCGGCCTCGACGATTACCGGTGCCAACATCGCCGCCGAAACCATCGGTACAGATAAGCTTGCGGCCAATTCCGTCACCGCCAAGCAGTTGGTGCTGACGGATTTTACCAATCTTGTCCCTGACAATCAGATGCAAGACTTCGGAAACTCTTGGGTTGGGGCCAATTGGCAGTCGTGGACCGACCCTTACGTCGGCGGCATGGCATCTCGCTCCCAAGCTCGATACCCATATGTTGCCGGGCGCACAGGCTACAGCGAAGAGCTGTTGGGTAAAACATTCTCAGTGACGCCGGGGGCGCAATATCGCGTCACAGGGACGGCGCTTTGCCCTTCCGGCAATTACTCCCCTTTGCTGCGGATCAAATGGTTGAACAGTTCTGGTGGGACCATAAGCTATAACGACTTTGTGGCAGGCGACAGGTCATCGGGCGTCGTCACGACAACCATCAACCTGACTGCGCCCGCTGGCGCAGTTCAGGCTGTGATGGCCGCTTACGTGTGGCGCACTGCGACCACAGGTGATGTTTATGTGGGTGGCTTTGTGGTCAACAAGCGCAACGCCGCCGAGCTGATCATCGACGGCACGATCACCGCCGACAAGCTTGCCGTTAACAGCCTCAGCGCTATCACCGCCAACCTGGGCACGGTGACGGCAGGCGAGATCCGCAGCTCGAACGGCAAGATGGTGATTTCCCTTAACGCAGGCACGATTGTGATTTCGTCATGACCAAAACCCTTATTGGCCTCGACTATACCGGCACGGCCTGCGTCAAGATTACCAAGGGAAGCTTCGATCCGGCAACCACCTCGGATGCCGAGATATCGAAGTTTTACTATTCGTCCAAATGGGCGGCAGACTGCAAGGTCAACGCCATCCAAACCGGGGCGACCGGAACGACGCCCCGCGGCTACTATCCGTCCGCCTCGTCCTGGACCTGGTGGAGTTCCGGCAATGGGGATGGCGGGTATCAGGACATATATAAAAAGTCCTATTTCCCCGGCCTGATCTATGACCTGCCGCTCTATGATCGCAAGCGGGTCGATGCCAATGGGTTTTATACCCATATGCGGATGCTGGAGATGTTTTTCGGCACCAATGACCGCACACAGGTCTGGAAGCTCGGCGACGAGGGAACCTATCTGATGGGCTGGGCTGCCGCTAACGCCACCTATAGCTTTTCCGGGTACTTCGCGGCGACCATCAAACCCACGGAAAGCTCGATCTGGCTATCAGGCACCGACAAGCTGGTTGTCTGGCAATTACCGGGCGATGAGACCGCCATCCAGAACGGCACGCCGCAATCGGCGGTGTCAGGCCAGCCACAAATCATCATCAGTTCCAGTGATCTCAGGGTCAGCAAGCCGGGCTTCGATGTGAATACGGCGACTGGCAGCCAGCTGGCATTCAGCTCAACGCAGATCCCGGCCAAGGTGATTGCCGCCGCCGATGTCGCTGTTCCAAAAGGAACGAGTTATTTTGACTGCGGCATGGCGTTGCCCACCGACACGATCATCGAATGCCATTTCTATGCCTCCGGCCAGCCGATCTATTTTCCGTGCCATCCCAACGATGGACCGTTCGGTGCAACGTTTCGGGCCAATGGCAATACCGTCGAGTTCTCCAATCCGAACGGGGCCTGCCGGGCGCGGGTGATCGTCTTTGCCGAGGCGCCGGCCAGCGCCACCAGCGGTGCCAACAATGTGCTGCGGCAATTCGATCAGAACGGTCAGCAGGTCGTGCAATTCCTGCGGCCTGGGGCAGGGGCATCGCCGGGCTTTGGCGATATCGTCATCGATAGCCGGTGGCCAGCCCTGCAAATCGTAAAGGAAGGCTATCTGTCAATCACCACAGGCAATCAGGCCAATACGATCAGCTACGATGCCAGCGGCATGTTCACCTTTATCAAGTGGTGTACCGTCCACGGCAGCGGAAAGGTTGAGGGCGGCTCGCTGTCGATCAACACCACCAAGTTCGTGCGCACGCCAAGGCTCGGCAAATACCGCACCTATAACGACAGCTGGGGATCTCCGACCTTCACCGGCGACACCAGCTATGTCCAGTACACGGACACGGGCGCGACCTTCTACACCTTCCGGGGCAACCCGCTTTACGTCGCTTACTACAATCAAAGCGGCGGCGGGGTACGCACCGAGACCGTCAACGATCCCGCCGTCATCATTGGCCTTCGCTACCACGTCTTCGGCGTGGCAATCCCCTAAGGAGATAAGTTTAATATGTACAATATCAGCAGCATGTATGAGGCCATGGTTGATGGCGTCATCGTGGAAGTGACTGCCAATCGCTCCAGCCGATGGACGGCCATGGCAGCGTGGTGGCTGGGTCGCCAGCAGATCCTCAATGCCCGCACGTTTTGGTATGGGGTCGCGGCTCACATGACCAATGGCCTGACCTCTGAAGAACAACAGGCCATCCAGGACCAACTGCTGAGCGACGAGCGGGCCTATCTCTCTGCCGTCACCGAACTGCCGGCCATCCCAGACTTCGTTGCCAGCACGGTGGACGGCTGGGTCAATGTGCCGATCTCCGACGAGACGCTAAAGGCCCGCTATCAACTGGCCATCCAGCAGTTCATGAACGCCAAGGCGCGTGAGCATGGCTATGACAGCCTGACCACCGCCGTCACCTATGTTGGCGACAAGCACGCGACCTTCGCGGCTGAGGCCGCAGCGCTTAAAGACTGGCGGTCTGATGTCTGGGTCTATTCGCTGGCAGAGCTGGAGAAGGTGATCGCCAAACAGCGGCCGATCCCGACGGTCGCCGAATTCTTGACGGAGCTTCCGGCCTTTACTTGGCCCGAAGTCAAAAGCGTGGAGGCTTGAGCCATGAGCATTCTCGAAACGGCGCTGCGGGAGCGCAACAAGATGTTGGAGCAGCAGGCTGATCAATATGCCAACGCGGTCGACAATCTGTCGAATCGGCTGGCCGAGGCGCTGCGGCGGCTGGCTCCGCACGATCCTGATTATGTCAGGGGTGAAGCGCCGGACTTGGTGCCAGATGCACCAACTCCGACTGTCGAGGACCATGGCGCATCTGTGATGCCTCTTACGGTTCACGAAGAATAGAGAGCTACGCCAGATCGTCCAGATCGACACGAAGAGCCTCTGCGATCTTCTTCATCGTCGCAAAGCTTCCGTCCTTCTTGCCGCTCTCGATCTCGGAAACATAGGGCGCGCTGATACCGGCCTGTTCGGCCAATTCCCGCGCCGTCATCTTGCGAAACATGCGCCAGACCTTGACCGGGTGTTCACCGGCAAGAAGCTGGTTGACGACTTCGGCGGGAACAAGCTCGTCGTCACCTGCGGCGATATCCGCCTTGACCTTATCGGCTGCTGCAATGTCGCTGTGGTCGATCAGGCTTTCGTATTCTGCCAGGGGCAGCACGACCAGCGTTTCGCCGTTCGGGGTAATGATGGTCTGCATTGTCATCTCCTATTCGTAGACGCTACCACGCGGGCCGATCTTGAGGATTTCAAGGACGCTGCCTTGATCGTCCATGATCACCCGCCAATCACCGACCCGCAACCGGATGTAAGGCGAGCCGGTCAGTGCCTTTACGTTGTTCGCCATGGACTGCGGATCGCTCGCATATTGCTCGATCTTCTGGGCAATCCGCTTTGCCTCATTGGTTGGCAGGCGGCGAAGAACCTTCAATGATGATTTGCTGTATGCGATCTTTTTCATGAAATGAAGATAGCAAATAGCGAACTAATTTGCAACGAGCTGCGAGAGGATTGCAGCCAAAAAATCCAAGAAAAGGATGATCATTATGGATCGCGCGAAATTCTTCGCGGCGGTACGCTCGTCGCTGTTCGGCGGTGCGCTCACGCAAAATCAGGTGAATGGTATCACGGCCATTCTCGACGCCTGGCAGGCCAGCACAATGACCGATCTGCGGTGGCTGGCTTATATGCTGGCCACGGCGTTTCACGAAACAGCACAGACCATGCAGCCGGTTCGCGAAACGCGAGCGGCAACGGATAAACAGGCTATCGCCATTCTGGACCGCTCTTGGGCGAAAGGCACGATGCCCTGGGTAAAGTCACCTTATTGGCGGATTGGAGCCGATGGCAAGAGCTGGCTTGGACGTGGATATGTCCAGCTCACGCACAAGGGCAACTACAACACGTTGGGTAATGCTATTGGCGTTGATTTGGTGGCCAATCCGGTTTTGGCGATGCGCGAAGACATCGCCCTGAAGGTGATGTTTATCGGCATGAGCGACGGCCTGTTCACCGGCGTCAAGCTGGCTGATTTTTTCCATGGCACCAAGACTGATTGGGTGAATGCCCGCCGCATTATCAACAGCACGGAAAGCGCCAGCGTTGTTGCTGGCTATGGCAAGGCCTTCCATGTGGCGCTGGTGGGGGCGGCATGAACACCAACCTCATCCATAACATCATCAATACGCTCATTGCTGCGATCCCAGCACTGGCGCTGTTCGACTGGACGCCGTTCTTCAGCGAAGCGGTTTCCTTGAAGATCGTTGGGCTGCTCGGCCTTGCCAAGATCCTGATCAACACCTGGCGCGATGGGCCTGCGGGGATGATGAAGCCTCAGCCACCGGTTGGCTGGCAACCGGCTGATGACCGCGCCCGCGAAGGTGATTGCCGATGATAGCTATCGCCCTGACTGCCTGGAGTGCTCTCAAGGCGCTCCGCGAAAAGCTCGACTGGCGCGGCATCGCCTTGATTGCTGCCGTCCTTATCGCCGGGCTAGGCCTGCACCGCTGGGCATCGTCGCTGAAAGAAGCTGGCCGGACTGAGATCCGCCAGCAATGGGCAGAGGCTCAACGTAAGGCCGACTTACTTCAGCTCGCCAAGATCGAAGCCCAACAGAAACAGATCAATGCTGCCGATGCGGCTTTGGTCGCCAATATGGCTGCCCATGTCGGGCAAGTCGCCGGACTGGAAGCTGCACTGGAAGATGAAAGGAAAAAGACCAATGCGAAACCGAGTGCTGCTTCTGGGGATGCTTGCCCTGCTGCCGGCGATGCTATGCCTGACGGGGTGCGAAACGCTCTCAACGCCATCGGCGCAACCGACCGCTGACCGCAAGGCCAGCGTCTCGGCCAGCATCATGGCCGATTGCAATGCGCCTGTGTTTATTCCTGATGGCACAGATCGAACGGCTGAATATCGGCTGTGGGGACAGGACCGAAAGGCGCTGGCCGATTGCCGCGCCACAAATGCCGCGAAGGCAGACGCCATCAATGCGCTTCAAGGGGGCGGAACGTGACAGACGGAAAAGTGGCAACGCCACCGAAATACAATATCAACACCTGGATCAATCTCACGACGCTGGTCAGCATCATCGCTGGCGGCGGCTATGCCTGGGCGCAAACCAATAGTGACATTGACGAGCTGAAACGCTGGCGGGTTGCCGTAGAAGGTCGGCTCGGCAATGCCGATGGCAAGATAGAAGAGCGCTTCAAGGTCAACGAGGTAGAGCTGCGCAAGCTTGATAACCTGTCCTACCGCGTCACCGTTGCCGAGCAATCCGCCACATCGATCTCACAGGCCATCAAGGAACTGCAAATTACGGCCAGCGGGCAAAGCGGGGATTTGCGGGTAATGCGGGAAATCTTGCAGCGAATCGAGGCCGCGCAAAAGCAACGCTGAATCCAGAAGGCCGGAAGATCGCTCTTCCGGCTTTTTATGTCACTTGGCAACGGGTAGCTGCGGCCTCACGGCTACTACGGTGGGCCTAGATTAGCTTACTGTTCGGCTTGGCACGATTTGGCATCGTTGCCGCACTTTTGCCTGCGCAGGCCGACTGCTTCAGCCTCGATCAAAAAATAAGGCTGCGTTTCAAAACCATTTAACCGTACCATCTCTGGAAGTAACCTCTCGAGAACATGCGCCGCTGTTCCGTCAAGCTGCCCTTGTTCAGGCCCGAAAAGATTTTCTAGTGCATCATATTCGAGAACACTGGCGAGTGCCTTTACCCTGTAAAAAGCCATGGAACCGGCCGCATATGCACCTAGTGCCTCAAAACTACATTCCAAACGAAGTTTTTGTGCGATGTAACGGATGGCGTCTTTATTTTTTTCTTCTTCCGTAAAGTGCTTAATCATGCAGAAATTTTCTGGGTACATCATGCCCATATCGTCCCGATCTTGGAATTGATCGATTATACCTTTCAGCAAAGGCTCGTATCCAATTGTTTGATCGAAGAGATACCGACGCCAGTTGTCACCCCATGTAATATGCGGGCTTTTCTTCGTGTGAAGATGCAAAACCAAATCTGACTTTCGCCATATCGGGCTGGCATCAATAAGAAAAGGCGCAATGTCGCGGCCTCTGTTCTCGACCACGAGAATGTGGGTATTTTGCCGCTGATTGAAGTCGACCAGAAGATTCTCCACTACCTTTGCATCACTCTCATTGCAAACAGTTACCACGAGGTAGAACGGCAGCGTCAAACACTGAAGCCGATCAGCGATCTCATTGAACAATTCAACATAAAAACAATGGACATGAATACAGAGGCTCAATTGCAAAGCCACCGTATTCGAAGAATCTATGGTTATGTCCTCGGCGAACGGTGGTTTCGAAAATAACTGTACTCCTGGTCGGCTCTCCACGTTAGCCGGAAATTTCTGGCCCCCATCCATGCTCTCAATGCAATGCTGGAAAGGGTTTTGCCCGCGGCTAAGGCCATTAGCCTTACGATAGTAATACCCGTCAAAATCCGCCCGAGGCTGGCGATCCTCCGAAAAGCCCCAATGCATATAATGCATAAAGGCTCCAGCAGGTGTCATTGCGGTATCCGGGTATTCTTTTAAATAGAATTCAGCATCGAAAAAATCACGATATCGCGTCCATTTTTTACGTAATCTACGTCGCTCGGTCGAAGTGAATGAAACGGGTAAACACAGATCAGTCGCAATTCCGAAACACTCGATGTGACTTTGCCAAGCATAGGAGCCATAGAGCCGAATACAGGCCTGGGCGAGGTCAACGTTTAACGCCTCTAGGCGAGGATGGGCTTTCGAAAAAGCCTGAACATTAAAATATTGGAAAGGAGAGCGACCTTCCTTCCAGCCATTAGCGACGTAGTGGTAGATCGGGTCAATTCCAGAGGCATGAACGTCAATGTATGTATTTAAGTAAAAATCACGGTCAAAAAAAATTAAAGTGCTTTCTTTCTGTTTCCCGTATTTGCCAACTGTCTTCAATGAAAAAATAGAGTTCGCCACATTGAAAATGTGGCGAACTCTATTTAATTGAAATATAATAAATCTTATGAAATTCATAAGACAACTACACTCGCTTTAAGGCCTTGAATATACCGGTCCTTCTAGAGAACTTCGGATTGTAGTAGGGGGCATTGTCTAGCACCACCTGCCATTTTTCTTTGAAAGCCACGTGTTCTTTAGCAAAGCGTGCAATCTTTTGAGGCTCAAGATCAGATGAACGGCTCAAGCTTTCTCTGTGCTCCAGTACGGTCTCCGCACGCCAAATGACTTTCTTACCCAGATTTCTTATTTTAAGGCACAGGTCAACGTCATTAAAAGCCACCCCAAAGTTTAATTCATCAAAACCTGATACGGCCTGGAACACGTCCGATGAGCAAAGTAAACATGCGCCGGTAACAGCAGAAAGCTCTTGACTGCAAAGGCCTCTCCCCATGAAGCCAGGATCATGTGCTTCATGTCCTTTGTAAGGGTGATCAGCGATGCCACCGTTTACGCCAAGAATAATACCTGCGTGCTGGACGGTGCCATTTTCGTAAAGAAGTTTGCACCCAACAGCACCAATGTCACTGCTACGTAATAATTCGCCGACAAGTTCCGTCAGCCACGTAGGATCACTGACAATCACGTCATTATTCATAAAAAGAAACGCATCTGCCTTCAAATTCTGAGCGGCTAAATTGTTTATCCTGGAATAGTTAAACGCGAAATTAGCATCCATCATCCTGACGTTATCTAATTTTTCTATCTCGTCTCTGAAACCGTCAGCCTCAATAGACAATGAAAAATTGTTAACGAGTATTATGTCGAAATTCTTATAATCCGTATTTTGCAAGATAGAATATACGCATTTGCGTGTCATATCTATTTGATCTTTAAACGGAATAATTATCGAAACTTTTTCACTTTTTTCTTTGTAATTTACAACGTAATTCGTCATGTTACCGCGAGAGGTAACCGATGCGGCGATGGAATTTCTGTCGACATACGCTTGAACAGCCGCGATCCCCGCTTTGATCGCGTACTCTTTATTGTCAATTGTGCTTGCAGTGCTGTTGGGCGTCTTTCTCCAATGATAAAGAATCTCGGGGATATGATAAATCCGGTTTTCTGGAATTATTTCAGAAAGCCTCAGCACAAAATCATGGTCCTGCGCACCGTTATATTTTGTATGAAGTTTTCCGGCCTTGCGGACCATTTCAGCACTGACAATCAAAAAGTGGCACACATAGTTCTGCGCCATCAAAAGCCGCAGGTTCCAGTCCGACTTAAGGTTCGGCTCTGAAAAATATCCCGCATCATCGATTTTATCTTCATCGCTATATACCAGCAATGCATCATTGGCGGCGAGAGCGTCGACCATAAATTGTATCGCGCAGAATTCTAGCAGGTCATCATGGTCGAAAAACGCGATCAAATCCCCTGAAGAATTCGCAATGGCTACATTGGTAGCCTCACTAATGTTTAAATTTTTCGTTGATTTAATTAATTTTACGCGAGCATCGCGACGTGCGAACTCGTCCAGTATAATATCAAGTTCTGGATCATTGCTGGCGTCGTCGACCAATACAAGTTCTATATTTTTATATGTCTGACATAGAACTGACTCAACAGCCATCTTGAAGTCGCGATATCGCGGACGATATACCGGGCAAATGACGCTTACTAAAGGAGTGTTTTCTGACTTAAGTTCTGGAACTCGACGGTTCAAATCGTCAAAATACTCTACAGCCCAGTCATTGTAGCTATCTAAAGAAATATATGAATTTTCCGTATGTTCCGCAATTTTCAAATTTAGCTGCCACAGATCTGCTATGTTTTTATCTAGTGCTTTATGGATCAAACCGATCAAAGCGCCATCATCGTTACTAAGGCTAGTATATGTAATGGGCGAATTAGTCAGCGGCCATCCATCAGATACAGTTTTGACTTCTATGCGGACGTCCTGCTGTAAAAAGAAAGGAGGCAATGGATACGAAAACCCACACTCAGTATCGCCGTTCAAAATATGTGCGACATCAGGCCTGCGTTGATTCGCTATTACTTGCCCAACAAGCGACGAATTGCAGTAGATGGCCAGAGTTACCCCGCCTTTTTTCAAGGGGCGACCGTCGATATTTTCTAGAACCCAACCTGAAACAGTTCCGGCACTGACTTTGTCGACATGACCGGAAAAACGAGATGGAGCATTGAAAACAATTTGGCTGCCTGATTGATTGGGAATCAGGCTGTTAAGTGAGACGCCAGTATCTGATTTGATCTCAATTTTATGTGGTTGCCCGTCGCGATACGAATTGGGGACGGAGTAAGAAAATCCTGTAGGAATATTTATGTTGTGATAAGAGTTAACATCCTCACGCATAATATCACAAACGATTTCATTAGCATAGGATCCGTCTATGTAGACTTTAATACTCGAAGATCTTGCGCCCTTTACACCGAGAGACCATCCCCACACCGTGCCACCATCAATTTTTTCGATAAAACCGATTTTTTTCATATTAGTGCTGGACCTCGGGATTGTTTAGGTGATGCGAAGCTACGCTGAAGGCGGGTGAAGCAGTTGTTGAACCACTCCCATTTGGGAGATCTAGTTCCATCAATTTGGTTAGCGTGCGATCGGCTTTCTATGTCAAGGGCCCTAAGCTGTAAACCCTTGGTGAGATTTTTAGCGCCAATTTGCCCGATAGGCTTTCACACTCGCATTTCGATTGCTGGTCTAAATTTTGGCCCTGCAATAGGACGACATAGATGTGTGGTTACATTATGGAAACAGTTCTCGCCTCCACAGTTTGGGCACAGCTAAGAAAAATTTCGTTCATTGGCGGACCTTATCAGATGTGAAAGATCGAACGTCCCTCATGCTGGCCGTGACGCAAAAAATGCTGAAGCGGGTTGATGTTCGCAACCTGAATATCTGGATAGGCTGCAAGATAAAATGCAGTGGAAAATTTCCTTGAAGGGTCTCTCCGTTCCTTCCAGCCGTTGATGTGGTAGTGCCATAGCGGATTGATTCCGGAATTGCGGATATCGTCGTATTGGGACAGATACCAATGGGTATCAAAAAATGCGTTCGGCCAAAGGCCTTGCGAGAAGCCCGCCTTAACGAAGTGCAAAGCAGCATCTATTGGTGCAGAAGGCGGCGTGATAAGAGCGTTCTTGAGCTGACTGCAATAGAAATCAAAGTCAAATAAATCGCTTGCCAGCAATTTGCGAGCTAGGCGCTTGTCGGCTCCGGGATCAAGCTTACCAAAAAATGATTGCTCGAGCCGCTTTTTTGATGCCGCCAGCGCAGATTGAACATTTATCAAGTCCTCTTTCAGTCGAGTATTTTGCCCGTCTTGGCCTGCCAGTTCTTCCTGCAGTGCTTTGGTCTGTGCGTCTCGGCCTACCAGTTCTTCCTGCAGTGCTTTGGTCTGTGCGTCTCGGCCTGCCAGTTCTTCCCGCAGTTCTTTGGTCTGTGCGTCTCGGCCTGCTAGTTCCTCTCGCAACACGGTAACCTCCGACTCCCGGTTTACAAGGTCGTGCTGCAATACGTTGACTTGGGCCTCTAGTTTCGTCAGATCATGATCGCGCTGATCTCGATCTGCTTGTAGGTTAACGCAGGCCTCCATCGCTGTTTGTAGCTCGTCCGCGAGAACGTCGACCCGAGACATCAGCTGTTGACATTCTGTCTGAGCGCTAGTTAGTTCCTCTTCGAGGCGTTGCCGGTCCTTATTGGCATGCTCTAGCGTTTCCTGAAGCTCCGCGATACGAGCGAGAGAGTGATTTGAGTTTTGCTCTATAGCATCGCGCTCAAGAATCAGTGTCTCAGAAGTCTGGCGTGCGGCTTCCAATTCAGTTTCAAGATGCTGCCTCTCATTCCTTACGTGTTCAAGTGTGCCTTCTAGCTCATTGAGCTTGTTTGTATGATGAGCGTCACTGTCATTTTGCGCATTTTGCAAGGCGTCGCGGTCTCGGACAGCCGCTTCCAAAGAGCGGTTTGTTTCCTCTATGCTGATTTCATATTCGATGAGCAGGCGACCGAAAATTGCACCTGAATTGTTGAATGCCTCTCTTACATCAGTCAGCGCTGTCCGCGCTGCCTTTGACTGTGGCGATTTAGAGAGTTCCTTTAAGGCTTCATAGGTTTCCATAGCCCAATGATTGACCTGCCGCAGTTGGGCAAAGGTTTTTTCTTCAGACGCATGGTGTTGTAAGTCTCGCGAGAGGAAATTTTCCACTTCAGCAATGGACCTATCCGAAAGGCGCGGCCAAGTGAGACCAGTTTCGGCTGAAATAGTATCGCATGTGCCACGCCAGTTGCCGAGGAAGTCTTGCCAGGTGAAAATGGCGCGTGGAAGATCTCTGGTTTCGGCCTCGGCATCCAGAACATGCCGCAGCCAGAGCATTATGACATGCGTCATGTGCATCTTGTTGCGGTAGTTCAACGATTTTGCCGTATCCCATGGAGACCGCAAGGGCATAACGACATGAACTGTTTTCCCCATTCCCTCAAGAACCTGCCGCCAAAACGGAAAGAACCGACAGATGCGTGGGTCTTTAATAACTGGAAGCAAGGCCGTGTCGAACTCTTCAGCAAAAGCTTCTCTTGCTCTCGCTTGAAAACTCCGTGCGACGGTGCTGTTATACCAATCTGGATTGAATTCGCGCCAATCATCCCACCGGGTCCCAGCAGACGCTAGAATTTCATCGTTTAGCTGGGCAATGACATTGGATTCAAAATAACCGCGCTCATTAAATGCGCTATTTGGCATCAAGTGCTGAGGGGCGCCCCCTCCCAGCTTAACCAAGGTACCGGCAACCGAGCTTGTGCCGGTCCGATGCATACCCAGTACCATAACAACATCAGACATGGCATTTCCCCTCATATTCCCACAAAGACTCCTATAAAGAACTTCCTAATTTTTTTTAACAACAAACTGCTAGATTAATTTGGCTTCCTTATCCCCATGGCCTTTGAACCGGCTGGCCCGCTGCTGGTTTATCGGACACTGACTTGGGCTAGTCCCACCTTGTTTTCAAATTCCATGGCGTTGAGATAGTCGAGTGTCGAATGGGAACGGTTTGGGTTGTAGTGGCGTTGAGTATAATCAAGCACGTCCGCCTTTGTATCGGCTCACTCCAGGATTCTGGCAGCATTTTGATCCGGTACTTCTTTTTGGATGATACTGCGTCGTTTGTCGTGGTTGTTCGTTTTTACGTGGGACACCTTATAGCTAACCGTTTGTTTTTTTGAGATATGCAATGGCCTCATGTGGGACACAGGGGGCCCTAATTTTCAGTCTCTTCCCTCAAGGTTATATTCGTCTCGACCGCACCAAGAACCCGGCTTTAGGCCGGGTTTTTCTTTTTTGTTCAACAGCCTAATTTTTTGACGTGTCTGGTTTCGGAGCGGCATTATGTAGCAAGTGCCACAAGATTCCGACGAGGTCAGGTGCTATTTCCTGAAGAGGTTCAGGAGTGGTGCGTATGGCGGCAGATGTCGTTGAATTGAAGGATGAGTTGGGTGCGGAAACAGATCGGCTCCAGACGGCTCTCGCCAGCAGGTTCTCTGCCACCCTGGATGGCCTGTTGAAGCAGGGGCTTGTTCGTCATGCCGGAACTGTCGACGGAAGACGGCATCTATGGGAGGTCAACCGTCAGTCGGGTGGGACGCCGCGCACCCAAACCTGATCTTGAATATTCGAGGCCGCCTCTTGCCAGTAGCCACACAGGTTCCTCGACGTCGGCTTTGACATGACTGTACGGAGGACATCGGCGAACTGCCAGCGCAAGCCCATGTAGCGCGTATCCTCCTTCCACGCCAGCATTGCCATGTACCAGTCAAGGTACTTCATTGAGAAGCGATGATTGATGCCTTTATAGGCTTTCTCGACGCGGCTGAAGAAGCTCTCGATCACGTTCGAGTTCGTGCCGTCGTCCTCTTGATATTGGAGGCTGTGGTTTACGCGGTGCATGGAGACAAGGCCGACCAGATCGTCGTATGCCTTGTGCTCGTCGGCGATCAGGAGCGCCTTCGGATCGACATGTTTGGCGACAGCCGCCCAGGCATCCTTGCCGTTCTCATCCATGATCACCCGTGTCAGCGTGCGGTTCGGGGCGTGCTTGTTCGCCTCTCTCAGCGCCAGGACGCACATGCGCTTGCCGTTCTGGTTCTCCCTCTTGCGTCCGTCCTTGCGATCTTCTTTCTTGTTCGCCTTGCGGAGAACGCCGCCGACGTACTTGCCGTCGATCTGCACCAGGCCCTGAAGCATGACCGTGGTGCGACGCAGGCCGACAGCCTCACGAAGCTTCTGCAGCAGAACATAGGCCGTCTTGTACTGTGTGTTGAGCTTCCTGGTAAGGTGAAGAGCCGCCATGCCCTTGGCAGCCGTAATCTCCTCCCAGATCGCCATGATGATCTTCTTGAAAGATAGCTTCCGGTTGGCGAATACCGTTCCTGATGTTGCCGAAAACTCGGCGCGGCATTCCGCCTCCGAGCAACGAAATCGGCGTCGGCGAATGCTGTAAGGCTCCAAACATCCGCAACGCGGGCAGTTCGGTTTTCCGCCGTTGTCGGCCCATCTGAAGTCGACGAACAGCGCGTAGGCCTCATCCTCGGTTAACGCCCAGATCGCCTCCGGATCAAGGTTGCGGGCCTTCGGGTTCAGCAATGGATGTTGTCCAAACCCTTCGCTGGGATCAGGCCATGCGCAGCGGTCGTATTTCGAACCTCCGGTCTCCTGCGGAGAAGGGGTCGTAGGAGTTCGGCTTCACGCTGGGAATGCGCTTCTGGAGCATGTTCAGATTTCCGTTCGATACGCATCACATAAGCAGACGTTCCGTCACTTGGGACGGATAAGAAAGGTCAGTGCTCTATTCATATCGATCTGAACATAGAGAACCCATACCAGGGTCGTTTACGCGAGTCGAGTCTTGGATAGTTTCTAACATAATCCCATCCTCCGCTCACCAGAAGAAGATGGGATTATGCTGTC
Organism: Allorhizobium ampelinum S4; assembly: GCF_000016285.1. Lineage (NCBI taxonomy): Bacteria > Pseudomonadati > Pseudomonadota > Alphaproteobacteria > Hyphomicrobiales > Rhizobiaceae > Gillisella > Gillisella ampelina. The sequence continues at coordinate 1,656,426 of NC_011989.1, forward strand.
AATCCACCTTGCCACCGATTCCTGCCAGTAAATTTCAGTGATGATCTTGCGACCTCACTAAGAATGCTATATATGTAGCACAAATAGGAGGCAATGATATGTCCAACACAGCTAAAATCCGTCGCCAAGGCGGTGCCGCAGTTTTCAGTATTCCCCCCGCTCTCCTGAAAATGCTCGGAGCTGATTTCGGTACTGAACTCACCCTAGTGGTTAACAACGGCGCACTCGTGGCAACGCCGTTGAAACCAAAGAGGAAATACACCCTTGCCGAGTTGCTTGAGGGATCGGACGAGATGGTGGCTCTTAGCAAACAGGCGGCTGGATGGGACTCGGGTGCACCCGTAGGGAATGAGCTTCTTTGACGGTGCGAAGTAATACTCCGAAGCGTGGTGAACTGTATCTCATTGATCTTAATCCTGTCGTTGGAAATGAGATGCGAGATACTCATCGCTGCGTTGTGATCTCGCCTCGTGAGGTCAATGTCCTCGGAATGTGTTTGACGGTTGTCGTTACGACAGGCGGTCAGTTTGCGCGAAGAGCGGGTTTAGCCGTAAATATTACTGGCCACGAGACCAACGGCGTCGCTCTTTGCAATCACGTCAGGAGCTTCGATATCTTATCGCGGGTCAAGCAAAAAACGGCTCGACACATTGACACGCTCGACAGTGACACAGTGGATGAAATCGTCGCAAAAGTGGTCGGAATTATCGAGGCCAACTAAGAACGCTCAACTTCAGGCGGCACTTAACACAGTCAGTCTGATCAATTTTTTCATCAAAGGGGCCAACCAGAACTTCAAGGCCCCTATAGTCCTGACAAGATCATAGCACCCTATCGTCAACGTCAATTTGGGAGGATAGCGCTCATCGAATAAGCTGTAGCGATGCCCTCCACGTTTTGTGGCACTTGCTACATAATGCCGTTTCGGAGCGTGGTCATCAAAAGATTTTAGCGCTCCAAACACCAGTTTTCAGCATTCGATGGATGGCTTTAGATCGTGCTGTTTTTGGCTTCTGAATGGCCGTGATTTCGCAGCGGGGCATCCTACTTCGTGTGACTGTTCGGCGAGAATTATCCAGGTTCAGATTGAACCAAACAGGCACTCATTTCTCATGTTTTGTTTGTCCTTCGGGAAAACCCGGTTTCCACTCTTCTTGTACAAACTCTCATGCATCAAAAGCGTGAGATATTCGAAAACGGAAGACGAGCTGGCAGCTTCAATGGTTCTTCATATTAGTCAGTGAGGCGCAGTTCGTCGCCGTGGATCTGGATGCTGTCTAGCGTCGAGAGAAAACTCATACCGAGCAGGCTGCCATCCATTCGGCCCGGCTGGGTGATCAGGGCGCGGACATTTTCCCGGATTACGGGGCCAATGGCCACCTGCCGTAGGCGCAAGGGGGAGGCCAGGGCCTCGCCATTGGCGGTGCTGACGGTGACGCTATAGTTCAAGTCATCAACATTGATGCCGATGCTGGCGGCATCTTCGGCCCGCAGCACCACGGCGCTGGCTCCGGTATCGATCATCATCGGGATATCGACACCGTTAATGCTGACAGTTGCCGAAAAATGTCCGGAGGAGCCTCTTTGCAACACGAGTTGGCTCTGGCCATCGCCGGTCGTGGTGACGACGGCACGGCCCGGTACCAGTCCCGCCAGCACCCGGTCTGCGACGGAAGCCGCATCGTTACGGTAGATATAGCCGGTGACGAGGATCAGCGCGATGAGCACCCAGGCGGCGGCAAATCGCAGGTTCTGGCCCAGGTTGTGGCGGCTGGCGACAATGCCTGCCGAAAGCATGAGCGCAAAGGGCAGAAGGGTAACGACACGGGCGAAGTCATCATTATCCATGCCGAAGCTCTGGCCGCTATCGCGGTTGATGATTAAAACCGCAGTTCCTGCGAGCAGGATGCCGATGACAATGCCAAACCCACCGAGCTTCATGGTCTAATCCTGTTCTACCGGCAGAGACCCTCGCAAGCTCAGCATGATTTCTGTCCGTTGCCGCTCGCTATAGCGCGACCAATTGGCGATATCGTCCAGGCTGCGCCCGCAACCCAGGCAGAAGGCGTTGGTCTCGTCCAGAGTGCAGATGCCAATGCAAGGTGAGGTGGCGCAGGGCGAAGAGGCTTGAGCGTTTGTCATGCTGATGTCCTACAAGGCCATGGCGATGCTGGCCAGCGCGGTGATTTCACAAATCTGTTGGGTAGCGCCTATGGTATCGCCAGTCTGGCCGCCTAGCCTGTGCGAGACCAGCCGATTGGACGCGAAGGCCGCCGCGCCACTTGCGACAAGCATGACCGCCAGCGGATGAAAAGAGGTAACCGGCGCGATGGTGACAACCGCGACGGCTAAGCCGAGGAACAGGGCTGTATACAGGGTGTTATCCTCCGGCTTGCCAAGTGATGCGGCGACGCCATCGGGTTTTGCCGGGGGCAGGGCATGCCAATGCCAAACCATCAGCGCCCGGCTGACGGCGGCTATGCCGATCATCACCAGCGCAACATTGATGGGAGACAGACTGTTGACCAGCGAAGCCAGCGCCGCGACCCGCAGACCAACGCCAAAAACCAGGGCCAAGACCCCAAACGTTCCCACCCGGCTGTCCTTCATGATATCCAGCGCTCTTTCGCGGTTGGCACCCCCGAGGCCATCGGCTGTGTCAGCAAAACCGTCCTCATGCAGGGCGCCGGTCAGCAAAACTTGCAAACCAATTGCGGCAAAAGCGGCGACCATACTGCTGGCGCCGAGGCCCAGCATTAGGGCGAGCAACAGGCCCGCCGGGGCGGTAATGACCGCACCGGCCAGCGGAAAGGCGCGTGGCGTGCGGCTCATTTCGCCGGAATGGTTTTGGAAAAACCGCGACGCTATCGGCAGACGACTGAGGAAGCCGAGCGAACGGGCGAGATCATCGACAAATGCAGTCAGGGTCATCAACGTCGTCCACTTTTTATATCTGAGAATTTGCCCGAGTTTCCTGGAGGGAAACCGTGCCGAATCCGGCTCTTTTCATGGTTTGATATATAGTTTGCCTATTGGTATTTGCCAGCCGCCGCGAAGGCTGGACGGTTGGTTCTGTTGGTCGCGTTTTCCGCAAAACCGTTTTCTCGTCATGTTTGTGAAAACAGGTAGATCAGGGTTTTTTCGCTCATTGATAAAATTTTGTGCGAATCGATTCCGATTTGGGAATTTATGCATTAAGAAAGGCGCCAAATCCGCCTGAATAAAAGACAAGAAAGCCTGCCTGATGAGTGTAACCGGCCTGCCGTTTGACGATTTCCGAGTGCTGCTGCGCGATTTGCCAGGGCCTGACAGCCAGGCGCTAGTGGCGGCCCGCGACCGCGACCGTCAATTGACCAAGCCGCCGGGCTCGCTTGGCCGGTTGGAAGAAATCGCCATGTGGCTTGCCGCCTGGAGTGGCCGTGCGCCAGCGGTGAACCGTCCACTGGTGGCGATCTTTGCTGGCAATCACGGCGTAGCCAGGCATGGTATCACGCCGTTTCCATCTTCCGTCACCCAGCAGATGGTGGAGAATTTCGCAGCCGGTGGGGCGGCGATCAACCAGATCTGCGTTGCCCATGATCTCGGATTGAAGATTTTCGATCTGGCGCTGGATTATCCGACTGGCGATATTACCGTCGAGCCGGCTCTGTCGGAGCGTGATTGTGCGGCCACCATGGCCTTCGGCATGGAAGCGATCGCCGGTGGCACGGATCTGCTGTGCCTTGGCGAAATGGGGATTGGCAATACGACCATTGCCGCAGCAATCAACCTGGCGCTTTACGGCGGTTCGGCCGAGGACTGGGTCGGGCCTGGCACCGGCTCGCAAGGCGAAATGCTGGAGCGCAAGATTGCTGTGGTCAAGCAGGCGGTTGAGTTTCACCGCGATCACCTTTCCGATCCGCTGGAAGTGATGCGCCGTCTGGGAGGACGCGAAATCGCCGCCATGGCAGGTGCCATTCTTGCAGCGCGAATGGAGCGTATTCCGGTGCTGATCGATGGCTATGTGGCGACGGCTGCCGCTGCCCTGCTGAAAGCTGCTAATCCCTCGGCGCTCGACCATTGCCTGATCGGCCATGTCTCGGCGGAGCCGGGGCATTTGAAGGCGATCGACAAGCTGGGCAAGACGCCGCTTCTGGCGCTTGGCATGCGGCTGGGTGAGGGGACGGGTGCCGCCCTTGCCGCTGGCATCGTCAAGGCGGCTGCGGCCTCCCATACGGGCATGGCGACCTTCGAACAGGCCGGCGTGACCAATGCTGGCACCCATTGAGGCATCTTCTATTGAAAAGCCTGGTATTGGGACGGCCTTAGACATGAGTTTAGAAGACGATAAACCCGCCCCCTTTGAGAAAAAGACCGGGTTTGCCCATCTTTTTGCTGCCACTCGTTATTCCATGCAGGGCGCGCGCCGCTTGTGGCGCGAGGCCGCGTTTCGCCATGAAGTGCTGGCGTTCGGGGTTGGACTGCTGCTCCTCGCGTTACGGGGCGCAGCACCCGTCTATTATCTCGGCTTTTTGTTGTTGATGCTGGTGCTTTTTTCCGTCGAGGCTCTAAATACCGCAATCGAAGACGTGATTGACCGGATTTCGCCGGAATTTTCGATCGTCGCCCGCAATGCGAAGGACTTAGGATCGTTTGCAGTGTTCTGCCTGTTGGTCGCCAACGGGCTCTATATCGGCTGGGTAATGCTTTTCGCTGGCTGAGCCACTCTACCGAAACAACAAGGATGAATGAATGAAACGCCTGCTGCGCCTGATATTGATCATGGCAATCGCCGCCATCGTGCTCTTCGGCTCGCGCTGGTATACCTATGTCACCAATACGGAAACCCCGTATCAGGAAGTCGGTATTGACATCAACAGCCGCCTGCCGGATCCGTTCAACAAATGGGGCTGCGCCAAGCTGCAAGCCAATTTTAGCACCATGCTGCCGCCTTATGGCTGCCAAAACCCCACCGACCCGAAGCAATGGCGCTAGGGTCCACCTGGTTGCAATTGAACCGGTCTGCTTTATCTCTTTCTATTTTCTGAATTTTTCAGCGCTTCCGGGAAACCGGAAGCGCTTTTTTATTGGTGTTTTTCCAGACTGTTGTCTGAGGCATGCACTCACCACGCGTTCCAATAAAATTGAGGGTAAATTGCGCTTGTGGTCGGCCGTTGATGGTTACATCGCATGTGTATCCTGCCGTGACTTTTACAGTCCACCGCAAAAGCGTACCGGTCAGTATTCAACAAGTGGCGTTGAGCCATGATGGTGTTGCAATCTGATCAGGTGGAAATCATCGATGACTGGCATGTCATGGGGATGACGGCGATCTCCCTTACCAATTTTATCTCGGGCAAAGAGCAATCTTTTACGGAGGAAGATCGGGCTTATGTCACATCTTTTTCGGCATCGCTCCGTTATGCGCTGAAAACCTTTAGCGATATGGCCAAACAACTGCCCTTCAATCTGCCTCCTGTCGCGACGCTGATCTGGCCTCGTTACAGGCTTGGGCTGTCCCGGCTTTGGACCGCGTGGAACGACAGGGGTCGAGTCTGCAATCGAGATTTGGGCGGCATTTGATGGGCTTGCGCCTTTCCCCAATGTTTTGGGGACCAGTGTTTGTCGGGCCGGTGTTTGGAGGAAGACAGGCCTGATCGAACGGCTCGGTCAATTGACTGAGCCAAAGCGCGCGGTAGGAGGCCGCGCGCTCCATCTACCAGAGGAGGAGGATGCCTTGACGCAGGGAAAGAGGACGTGTGCCGTCGCCAGTCTGGCGACGCAGAGAGGGCTCGAATACAGTATCTATGCAGCAAAACTGTTCTGTGCATTGTGGTTCATCGTGCTGTTTGGAATTGCTGTCCCAGTGGCGGCCCAGCCTGCTTTGGTTGCCGATGTGCCTTCATCTGCCCTGGGAAACCTTCCCGATCCCGTTTACGAAGGCCCTTTGGCGTCCGTTGGAAAATCTCTGCATGATAACGGAATCGACCTCCGGTTGGACTATTTCAATATTTACCAGAGTTCCCCGACATATGGATTCAGCTCGACGGCTTATGGCGGGTTAATCTTCGACGTGACTGGTCATCTGTCGCCTGATTTTCGATTAAGGCTCACGGAAACGTTTAATTTTCCGGCTCACAATGTCGGTGGCTACGCGAATGTCTTCGTTGGGCCTGTTCGTGACAAGTCAGACACGGATCTCACCCGATTAACATTCCAGGCGGATTTTTTCGATGATCGTCTCCTGATCGAGGCTGGCCGGATGGGGCTTGTTGAAAATTTCATGACCAGGGGTTTCTGCGACGGTCCCGCCTGCGTCAACTCTACACAAGGGGCAACCCTCCATCTGCCTGAGGCGGGGCTTGCCGTTTGGGGTGCGCGGGCGGCATATAAAATGACGCCCAACACAACGGCAGGCTTCGGTATCGTTGAAAACAATACTGACAACTGGCTGGACGGTGATGGTTGGGATTGGGAAAAGGGCAGTACCGATGGGTATATTGCGGTCGCCAACATCATTCATGCAGAGAGTTTCATAGATACCCCTCGTCCTCTAAAATTCGAGATTGGTGCCTATCGCCGCTCAGCCGCCTATAATGATGCACTTTACGACGACGGGCCAGGCAACCCGACATTCAGCTCCGCTTCGCCGACTGTCATCACCCATAAGAATGGCACCAACGGTCTGTATGGGCAGGTCCGAAAAGTCCTCTGGAGCGATCCTAACGGCGGTCCGGTTCCGAAGAACCTGGCATTCTATGGCGGTGTTTTCCACACGCTCGGAGAAGGCCAGGCCTATCCGTGGGAAGCCTATGCCGGCCTCGAATATTCGGGCTTTCTGCCGGAGAATCCGCTCACCACAATTGGCGCGTCCATCCACTACATCGCTCTCAGCGAGGAACGCGCGCAATATGAAACGAATGCCCGCCGGGTCATGGCAGGACTTGATCAGCGGCAGTCAAAGGACACGTTCATGTTTGATGTGCATGCGAGAACGGGACTGTTCAACAGGGGTGTTATCAACGCCGGTGCCGCATATATCGTCAATCCGAACACAATCGTACCAACCGATTTTTCGTCAAAACAACAGAAGGACGGCTTCTTCTTTTATGTGGCGCTGGCGTTCGACCTCGGCGGCAGCTTGGGCCTGTCGCCCCGTATAGGGCCCTAAGCCGCTCTTACAATCATGCAAGAGCGCTTCCAACCCTCGGCATAACAAGCACCATCAGTCCTCGTCGGGCTGATGGGCATCGACCCCCATGGCTTCGATCTCGTTGATGACATGACGAACACCGGGAACGCTGAGTGCCAAACGCGACGCCATCCGCAGTTCTTCATTGGTATCAACCATGCCGCTCAAAGTTGCCGTATGGCCATCGACGCTGATTTCGATGTTGTCGAGCACCATGTCATCGACTGCCTCGAACCGCTCGGCAATGCGGCTTTCAATGTCATCGCTGTCTTCACGACCGATGGTGGCGGGGCTCAAACCGTCCTTCAATGGCTTTTCTTCACCATCGGCCTCGACCGTATCGATTCGGTAGCCGCCATTGGTATCACGGTCGAAATTACCAGCGGTCTCTCCGTAAGCACGATTTTCCGGCGCGTCCGAGGCTGCTGCCGGTGTATCGGAATAAGGCCAGCCGTCGTTGATATCGCGCTCTTCCAGGTCCCGCAATTCGTCTTCGGTGGATGCAGCGTTTCCATGCTTGGCATAAATCATCACACGTTCTCCTGGTTTTTTCTTTTGGATAAACGTTTCAGGATTGATTTGGTTCATATCATCCCCGGTAGTCCGGGGATTCCAGGCCATCCGGGTGTCAGACGCCGCATGTGACGATCATGGTTGGGACAATGCGGCCTTTTGCCATTTTTTCAGCAACCGATCGCGTTTCAGGCGGGAAAGCCGCTGGATCCAGAACAGGCCGTCGAGCTGGTCGATTTCATGCTGCATGCAGATGGCGGCAAAGTCCTGAAGCTCCTCCTCGCGAACCGTACCGTCCAGCGACTGGTAGCGAAGGGTAATCTGGCGCGGCCGCGTCACGGTCTCGGTCATGCCCGGCATGCAGACACTCCCTTCATCATGATCCAGAGTGTTTTGAGAAAAGGAGAGGATTTCAGGATTGACGTAATCACGCCGTCCACCCAATTCGGGCAGATCGAGGATGACCAGGCGCATCAGCTCGCCCACATGCGCAGCGGTAATGCCGACGCCGGGTGCGGCGCGCATTGCATTGTATAATGCATCGGCAAAACTGATCAGCCTGTCGTCAAACGCCGTCACGGTCTGGCAAGGTTTCGCTAGAAGCGGATGAGGGTAGCGCAGGATTTTCAGGGCCATGACAGAACGATAGGCGGCTCAATCGGAGCCAGCCGCCTCGCGCAGCTTGCGACGGTCGGGCACGATAACATGGCGGTTGTTTTCGATGACGATAATGCCCTCCTTGCGCAGTTTGGTCATCTGCCGGCTGACGGTTTCAATGGTCAGGCCGAGGAAATCGGCAATATCAGCGCGTGACAGCGGCAGGTCGAAGCTCTTGCTGAACGGCTGCATCGGGTCGATATGGGTGGCGATCAGATGGAGAAAGCTTGCCACTTTTTCCTGCGCCGTTTTGCGGCCCAGCGTCAGCATCCATTCGCGCGCTTCATCCAACTCCTTCAGGGACTGTTCGTGCAGCTTGCGCTCGAAGTCAGGAGCATCGGCCACCAGCCGGTCGATGACAGCACGGGGAAAGGCGCAGATTTCCGCGTCGGTCGCGGCCTCAGCTGTCAAACTGCTTTCCTTCAGGAACGGGCGCCCCATGAAATCGGGGGCAAATTGCAGGCCAACGATCTGTTGGCGGCCATCCGCCATCATTTTCGACAGCTTGACCACGCCCTTGACGATATTGCTATAGCTGGAGATCTGCTCTCCCTGGCCGATCACTTCGCCGCCCGCTTCGATATGGCGCTTTGTCGAGATACGGTTGAGCTCGATCAATTGAAGAATCGAAAGGGAGGCGCATACTCCGCCATGCCTGGCTTCGCATTCACTGCAAACAGCAGGCGTTTCCGCGCCGCTGATGCTGCTTTTAAGACTATGCATGTCCATTGTCTGCCCCATACATGTGAAGTCGCGCGTACACGTAGCGTCGCACGTGCTTGTGACGCCTAGGTTCGGTCGAACAGTTCGTCATTGTGCAATTGCGCGCCGTAGGGCGCCGACAAAAGTTCAAAAACGACACAGGCCACGCAGAAACGGTGATGCAGCAGACACGCATCTAAAGCCGCCGAATTTTCCGTCGCGCTCCCATGAGGAGTTTCTACCTGAACGAGACTATCAAGAAATTGATCGAAGTCAAAGTCCGTTCCGTTGAAACCGATTATTTGTTCAGTCCAACCGCCACTCGACAAGGCCTCAGTTCATGCCAGCCAAAGCGCTTCTCTCAAAATATGCCGCCGCCGTTCCGCGCTACACGAGTTATCCGACGGCGCCGCATTTTCATACCGGTGTTGACTGTGGCAATTATGCGCAGTGGTTATCGCTGTTGGGGCAGGGGCAGACGATCTCTCTTTATATTCATATCCCCTACTGCGACAGGCTTTGCTGGTTTTGCGCCTGCCATACCAAACATACACTAAAGTATGAGCCGATAACCGCTTATCTTACTGCGCTTTTCAGAGAGGTCGAAAATACCGCCAGGTTCGTCGGTCGCGAAGCAGTGGTGACTGCTGTGCATCTTGGCGGTGGCTCTCCCACCATGCTGCGCCCGCAGGACATGGTGGCGCTGATTGACCGGCTTCGGGCAAATTTTACATTTGCCGATGATGCGGAAATCAGCGTGGAGATGGACCCGAACGATCTCGACGAAGCTCGATATGATGCGCTTGCATCCATTGGTTTGACGCGGGCAAGCCTAGGTGTTCAGGATTTCGACCCGGTGGTTCAGAAGGCGATCAACCGTCTCCAAACCTTCGAACAGACTAAATCAGTGGTTGAACAGGTGCGTCTGCGCGGCGCCACCTCGGTCAATTGCGATATTCTCTATGGTCTTCCTTATCAGACCCTCGAAAGTCTGGAGAAAACTGTCCTCGATATCGTATCGTTGAAGCCGGATCGGATTGCGTTATTCGGCTATGCTCATGTCCCCTGGATGAAAAAGCATCAAACGCTGATTCCCGAGAGCGCCTTGCCTGATATCGTCATGCGCTATGAACAGATGGTGCGGGCCTCTGCCATGCTGGTGGAGGCTGGCTATGATGCCATTGGCATCGACCATTTTGCATTGCCCGAGGATAGTCTGGCTGTCGCGGCACGGCAGAAACGGCTGCGGCGTAATTTTCAGGGTTATACGACTGACGGCGCCGATGCGTTGATTGGACTTGGCGCCTCTTCGATCAGCCAACTGCCGCAAGGCTATGTACAGAACATGCCCGCGACTGGAGAATATCAGCGTCTTGTCAGCGAAAACGGGCTTGCCGCGACACGAGGCATTGCTCTGAGCGGCGATGACCGAGTGCGTGCCGCTGTCATCGAGCAGATCATGTGCGAGTTCGGCTTTTCCTTTGCCGATATCCGTCAGGCTTTTCCTGATGTCGCCGAGGATGTGATCGCAGAAGCCAAGATATTCACGGCTTCCAACGGTGACGATCTCTGCCGGATCGACCGGGAGTGTTTTACTCTGACTCCCACCGGGCGGCTCTTTGCCCGCAGCATTGCGGCCACGTTCGATTGCTACTTTTCCAGCGGTAAGGCCCGTCATTCCATTGCTGTTTGAGGAATAGGTCTGCATTTTTGCTGCGGGCGCGTAAAACAGGCCATTGGCTTTTGCCCGAGTTTTGCCTATGTGGGACGCTGAATTTGAAATTCTGAAGGATAATTGGCGTGACCGCTACATTTGACAAAGTTGCCGACATTATTGCTGAGACCAGCGAGATCGATCGGGAAACCATCACTCCTGAGAGCCATACGATTGATGACCTGGGAATCGACAGCCTCGATTTCCTCGACATCGTTTTCGCGATCGACAAGGAATTCGGCATCAAGATTCCGCTCGAACAGTGGACCCAGGACGTCAATGAGGGCAAAGTTTCCACGGAAGAATATTTCGTGCTTAAGAACCTCTGCTCCAAGATCGACGAACTTAGGGCCGCCAAGGCTTGATCCGTTCGGGCCAAGGCTTGATTTGCTCAGGCCAGGCTTGATTTGCTCAGGATTGCCACTGCCATTGCCGGGAGATCTGTGAATGCTGCTGGAATATTTCCAGATGATCGACAAGGTCGAGACGGTGGATCTGTCTGCCCTGACCTTGAAGGCCCAATCGGTGGTGCCGGAAAATAGCCCCGTCTTCGAGGGCCATTTTCCGGGCATGCCTTTGGTGCCCGGCGTTCTGTTGATCGAAACCATGGCGCAGGCGTCGGGCCTGCTGGTGCTGGCGGTGACGAAGTTTGCCTCGATGCCATTCCTCATGTCGGTAGACGGTGCCAAGATGCGCAGCTTTGTCGAACCGAATGCAGTTCTCGATATCGAGGCGCATCTGGAGCACGAAGGGTCCGGCTTTGCCGTCACCAAGGCGAAGATCACCTCTGCCGGCAAGAAAGTGGCGGATTGCCAGCTGAAGCTGCGCACCATGTCTTTTGACGAAGTGCCGCTGGGCGATATCGTTCGCAGCCGCGCCGAACAGATCGGCCTGATGGCGGCGATTGCTGCTGCGGGATAGAGTTTATCAGGGAAATTTGGACTCCGATTTTCCTGAAAAGACAAACTCAAACTAAAGAGAGTTGGAATCTGTCTGGTTCAACAAGAACCTGGCGGGTTCTAAGTGAGATCTTTAAAGTTTCGTCAATAAGGCCGCGGCTTTTGTGCGCGGCCTTATTGCGTAAAGCCGTCTGTCGGAGTAGGGCATGGCGGCCCTTGCAGGCCTTGGAGCTTTCCGGCTCGGACCTGGGAATGGACGGTATGTCGCAGTGCTGGCGCTGATCGCCCGGCATTGCTGAAGAGGTTATAGACATGCATAAGACGCCCAACGATGTGGTGATCACCGGCATTGGCATTGTCAGCTGCCACGGAACCGGCAAGGAGCCGCATCTTGCGCTTCTGTCTGCGGGAACGGCAGCTGTGCCTCCGGTCGAGGTGGAAAAATTTGCGCCTTACCCCATTCATCCGATGCCGCAGATCGACTGGTCGACCCAGATCGCCAAGCGCGGCGACCAGCGGCAGATGGAAAACTGGCAGCGGCTGGGCGTCTATGCCGCCGGTCTGGCGCTCGACGATGCCGGGCTGAAGGATGATGTGCAGGCCTGCGCCACGATGGACATGATCGTGGCAGCCGGTGGCGGCGAGCGTGACATCAATGTCGATACGCTGATCGTCAATGAAGGCTTGAAGCGCAATGACCGCGCCCAGTTGGTGAATGAAAAGCTGACGACTGAGCTGCGCCCGACCCTGTTTCTGGCCCAGCTCTCCAACCTGATGGCCGGTAATATTTCCATTGTCCACAAGGTTACCGGGTCCTCGCGCACCTTTATGGGCGAAGAGGCGGCCGGAATTTCTGCCATCGAGACCGCGTTTGCGCGCATTCGCGCCGGTCAATCCACCCATTCTCTGGTGGGTGGCGCGTTCGTGGCTGATCGTGATGATATTTTTCTGCTGGTGGAGGGCATTCAGGCCCATACGACCGGCCCCTGGAAGCCACTTTGGCAGCGCCAGTCCGGCGAAGGCGGCGGCATGATTCTCGGCACAGTCGGCGCTTTTCTGGTTCTGGAACAGCGCGCCTATGCCGAGGCACGAGGCGCCCATATCTACGCCGTGCTTGACGCCATCGAGGGCGACCGTGGCCAGCGCGCCAATGACGGGTTGGAAAAGCGTTTGAGCCGCATGGCAGGTTCTGTCGGCAAGGATATTGGCGCAGATGCGCTGGTCCTGTCGGGTGCGAGCGGCATGCATGAGATTTCTGCCCGGGAAAAGACCGCGCTTGAAAAAGCCTTTCCAGGTGCGGCCATTCGCGGTTTCGCTGGCATAACAGGCCACGGGCTGGAAGCGCAGTTTCCGCTGGGGTTGGCGCTGGCGGCGCTGGCGCTTGATGGAGAAACCATTGTCCCGGCTTTCGATCCTACCGGCGAAGCGGCGATGACCAAACCGGCACGCCAGGCCATTGTCACCACGGTGGGTTACGTCCGTGGCGAAGGCATGGCCCATTTGTCGGCTGAGGCGTGAGGAGAGAGATATGACACAATCCGGTTTCGAGTCCCGTTTCAAGGATCATCTCGGTCGTCCGATCATCGCCGTCACCGGCATGGGCGTCATCACCTCGCTCGGTCAAGGGCTTGCCGACAATTGGGCAAAGCTGACCGGTGGCGTATCCGGCATCCACAAGATCACCCGGTTCCCGACTGAGGGCCTCAATACCCGCATCAGCGGCACTGTGGACTTCATCGATATTCCGGCCATAAATGCCGTAGAGCGCTCCTATGCCATGGCACGGGAAACCACCATCGAGGCGCTGGCCCAGGCTGGCCTGTCCGGCGATTTCGAAGGTCCGCTGTTTCTGGCTGCCCCACCGGTCGAGCCGGAATGGGACGACCGCTTTGCGCTCGCCGAACGCGCGCCTGCGGAAACCGCCGAGGGCCATGCCTATCAGCGGCTGCTGGCTGCCATGCGCGCCGAGGCTGATCCAGTGTTTCTGGAGGCCGTGCAGTTCGGCTCGATTTCCGAGCGTCTCGCCGACCGGTTCGGCACACGCGGTCTGCCTGTGACGCTGTCTACGGCCTGTGCTTCGGGCGCGACGGCCATCCAACTTGGCGTCGAGGCCATTCGCCAGGGCCGCACGGACCGGGCGCTGACGGTGGCGACCGATGGTTCCGTCGGTGCCGAGGCGCTGATCCGTTTCGCGCTGCTCTCGGCGCTGTCCACCCAGAACGATCCGCCGGAAAAGGCATCGAAGCCCTTCAGCAAGGACCGCGATGGTTTTGTGATCGCCGAAGGTGCCGCAACGCTGGTGCTGGAATCGCTGGAAGCCGCCATTGCCCGTGGCGCGAAGGTGCTCGGCATCATGAAGGGCTGTGGCGAAAAGGCCGACCATTTCCACCGCACTCGTTCCTCACCGGATGGCGGCCCGGCCATTGCCACCATTCGCGCAGCACTTGAAGATGCAGGTCTTTCCGATGACGGTATCGGCTATATCAATGCCCATGGCACCTCGACGCCGGAAAATGACAAGATGGAATATGGTGCCATGCTGTCGGTGTTCGGTGAGCGGTTGAAGGACCAGATTCCGGTCTCGTCCAACAAGTCGATGATTGGCCACACGCTGACGGCAGCCGGCGCGGTTGAGGCGGTGTTCTCGATCCAGACCATGCTAACCGGCACCCTGCCGCCGACCATCAACTATACCAATCCCGATCCGACTGTGGAGCTGGATGTGGTGCCGAACGTCAAGCGCGACGCACAGGTTTCGGCTGTGCTGTCCAATAGTTTCGGTTTCGGCGGGCAGAATGCCAGCCTTGTCATGACCCTTGAACCTGCCTGATAAGGCTTCACCCGGCCCGGTCTTCACCGGGACAGGAAAGACAAGAAGATAAGCCCTCGGGCGAAGGAAGATAGCCATGCGCGCATTGCAATTGATCGAAGACCGTAAGCTTGAAATCACCGACCTGCCGGAGCCGGATGCGCCCGGTCCGGGTGAAGTGACGCTACGCGTCAAGGCAGTGGCGCTGAACCATATCGATGTATGGGGCTGGCGTGGCATGGCCTTTGCCAAGCGCAAGATGCCGCTGGTGATCGGTGCGGAAGCCTCCGGCGTGGTCGAGGCTATCGGCCCCGGCGTCGGCAATATTCTGCCCGGCCAGCTGGCGGCGGTCTATGGCGCGCGCACCTGCGGTCTCTGCAAGCCCTGCCGTGATGGCCGCGACAATCTCTGCGAACATGTTGGCGGTGTGCATGGCTTCCACCTCGACGGCTTTGCTCAGGAAAAGATCAATATTCCGGCCCGTCTGCTGGTGCCGGCACCTCCGGGCGTCGATGCCATCGCCGCAGCGCTTGCGCCAGTCACCTTCGGCACCGTTGAACACATGCTATTCGACAATGCCAAGCTCGAGCCGGGTGAAACCATTCTCGTCCATGCTGGCGGCTCCGGCATCGGTACTGCGGCTATACAGCTGGCCAAGAAGATCGGCTGCACCGTGATCACCACCGTCGGCTCGGACGACAAGATTGAACGGGCGCGGGCGCTTGGCGCCGATCATGTCATCAATTACCGCACGGACCGGTTTGAAGGCGTGGTACGCAAGCTGACCAAGAAGAAGGGCGTTGACGTGGTGTTCGAACATGTCGGCAAGGATACCTGGGCTGGCTCCATGCTGTGCATGAAGCGCGGCGGGCGCCTTGTGACCTGTGGCTCGACCTCCGGCGTTTCGACCGACCTGAACCTGATGATGTTGTTCCAGCAACAATTGAAACTGCTCGGCTCGTTTGGCTGCCGGATGGAAAACATGGCCAATGCCATGCAGAAAATGGCTCGCGGCCTCGTTCATCCTGTTATCGATACGCAGGTGACATTCGAGGACATCGATGTGGCGCTGACCCGGATGGAAAGCCGCCAGATCTTTGGCAAAATCATCCTGAAAATGGATTGATCATGCTTCGTCGGGTTCTGACAAAGGTCGTGCTGGGCCTGCGGAGATTTCCGCAATGGCTGGTGGCCAAGCTCATCCTGGTGCTGCTGACGCTGCTGAAACTGTTTCCTGCCGATAAAGCCTTGAATGGTGCCGATCGGCTGGTGCGTTTTATCGGGCCGAAGCTGAAGCGCCATCGGTTGATGCTGACCAATCTGCGCAATGCCTTTCCGGAAAAATCCGAGGCGGAAATCGAGACCGTCGCGCTGGCTGCCTGGGGCAATATGGGCCGGCAGATCGCCGAATATGTGTTTCTGGACGAGTTGTTCGATTTCGACCCGGACAAGCTGGGAAAGGGCCGCGTCGAGGTTTCCGGCATTCCGATCTTTATGGACCTGTTGGAAAATCCGCGCCCGTTCATCGTTTTTACCGGCCATACCGGCAATTTCGAAATGCTGCCGGTGGCGGGCGCTGCCTTCGGCCTTTATGTAACGGTGCTGTTTCGCCCGCCCAACAATCCATACATTGCCGAGATGGTGTTCGATTTCCGCCGGGCGCGGATGGGCAATCTCGTGCCCTCCCATGCCGGTTCGTCCTTTCATCTGGCGCGCCAGTTGGAGGCAGGCAAGGGGGTTGGGGTGCTGGTCGACCAGAAGTTCAAAAAGGGCCAGCCCACGACGTTTTTTGGCAGCGAAGTGCGCACCAATCCGCTACTGGCTAAGCTGGTGCGACAGTTCGGCTGCGATATCTATCCGGCCCGCTGCATTCGTCTGCCCGGCAATCGCTACCGGCTGGAAATCGAGCCTAAGGTGGACATACCCAAGGATGGTCAAGGCCGGGTCGATGTCCAGGCGACCGCGCAAATGCTGAACGACAAGGTCGAGAGCTGGGTACGCGAATATCCGGAGCAGTGGCTCTGGTATCACGACCGCTGGAATATCAAGAAAACACTTTGAAGTCCGCTCTGGCCTTTTCGGCTTGGGACAAGTCAGCTCTCGTTTGTTCGGTTTGATGCGGCGTCAAAACGTTGACCTGTGCGGCAGCGTTCCAAAAGGCAGTGTTGATGGCTTCGAACTTTGTCGATTGCCAATGGAAGTAATCATCGACAAAACGCTGTGACAGCCAGACATTGCCGCGGCGGCGGGGCAATTCCCAGCCCAGCAGTTCTTCTTCCTGCGGCTTCTTGAACATCCGCTTCAGGTTGGTGATCGAGATCAGATAGGTCTCTCCAAGCGCGGCGAGGCTGATGGGTCCCAGCCGATAGAGCCCATCGGCATCGGCATGATCCGGGATCTGGCTGATCATGCCGTGCAGCACCATGCCACCCATGTCCGAGTTGAGAAACGGAGCAATCGTCTCGCGCGGTATGCGCCAATCGGGGTCCACCACCAAAGCCTGGGCGATCATCGGCTGGGCAATCCTGAAAATAAGCGGATTGGCATCGGCCAGCGCGCGGCGGCCTCCATCGTCCAGCCGGTCAAGGCAATCCAGATGGCCCAGAAACCAGGAGATCATTGCTGCCTCGGTTGCTGCCGTTGGGACCAGGATGCGCATTCGCCGATCGGCTGGGTTTTCTATTTCCTCGATAAATTTATAGGCGGACAGTTCGGCCAGAAATGACGCTGCGGTATTGCGGCTTGCCGCGCCCAATTGCATAGCCACGTCCATGAAGCGAGAGGCCGTCAGGCCCGACAGAGGATCTTCTGGCACACGTTGCAAGGCGAGTGCATACATGGAATGCGACATCAACCATTTGCGGTGACAGGCCTTGAGGCGTGAAAGGCGCGGTGTCTTAAGATGTATCCCGATCAGGTGCCGGGCGATTTCCCGCTCGATTTCCGGAAAAGCCGGATGAGCAGCGATTGCCTCACGGCTTAGAAGGGATGGGGATGAGATTTGTGAACGCGGAGATGACAACATCTGTGTTGAACCCGACAATGACGAAAGAGCAATAGGTGTTTTTTGACGGCTGTCTTACAGTCTATCCAAGAATTGCCGCTGGCCGTCTGCAAATGGCACTTTCTGCGCTTCCGGTACTCACGTAAATTAAGTACGCTCCGTTCCGGTTCTCGAAATCACCATTTTTGCCAGGCCAGCAGCAATTCTTGAACAGACTGTTAGTGAACGCTCTATGGTAACAAGAATAGCGGTAAGCCAGGAAACTTCCGGTTAATCTTCATCCAAGATCATCATGCTACCTTGTATTTTCATTGCGATGCCGATGCAACGAGCATGCTCAAAACATACGTGCTTTGTCCCATAAAATATATGGGAATAAAAATTCCTGTTTAACAAACTGTCTTTGGTATTCTCCTGCCGATATCAGGGACGGTGCAGCCCCTCGAGAACTTGAATATTTCGAAATAGTTTCAAGCATATTTGATTGGCATTCACGCGAGCAAGATGACCCTTGCTGTCAATTATATCAGGTGGGACGTGCGGCGAAAATCCATCTTCTCGGTTTGTTTCCGGCAATAGAGCCGCGCCCTCCATGCTCTTTTGAGGAAACAGGAACGCACAATTTTTCGTTTCAGCAGGGTGTTTTGGGCCGTTGCAGTCCACCGACGGCCGGGTTAAACCTTGAGCCATGAGCGACATAGTCCAAAGACCCGAAACGCTGCGCATTGCCGTGGCTCAGTTCAATCCGACCGTGGGCGATGTGGTTGGCAATCTCAGCCTTGCCCGCACCGCCCGCGCCAAGGCGGCCTCGCTGGGGGCTGATCTTCTGTTGCTGTCCGAGCTGTTCATTTCCGGCTATCCGCCGGAAGATTTGGTGCTGAAACCCGCCTTTCTTCAGGCCTGCAAGGCGGCTGTGGAGGAACTGGCCGCCGATACCGCCGATGGCGGGCCGGGCGTCATCATCGGCTTTCCCCGCCAGGGCGATAAAGGCCGACACAATTCGGTGGCGATCATCGACGGCGGCAAAATCCTCGGTCTGCGCGACAAGATCGACCTGCCCAATTACGGCGAATTTGATGAGAAGCGGGTGTTTGTCGAAGGCGATATGCCGGGACCGGTGAACTTCCGGGGTGTCCGGCTGGGCGTTCCGATCTGCGAGGAAATCTGGAACGATCTCGGCGTTTGCGAGACGCTGGCCGAAAGCGGTGCGGAAATTCTGCTGGTTCCCAATGGGTCGCCCTATTATCACGGCAAGCTTGAGGTTCGGTATCAGGTCGTTCTGCGCCAGGTGATCGAAAGCGGCTTGCCGCTGGTCTTCGCCAATCAGGTTGGCGGCCAGGACGAACTGGTGTTTGATGGTGCCAGCTTCTGCTTCAATGCCGACAAGACGCTGGCTTTCCAGATGCCGCAGTTCGAGGAAAGCATCGTGCTGACCACCTGGACGCGGGAAGCCGATGGCTGGCGCTGTGCGCCCGGCGAGGTCTCAGCTATCCCCGAAGGCGAAGAGGCGGATTACCGGGCCTGCATGTTGGGCTTTCGCGATTACGTGAACAAAAACGGCTTCAAGAGCGTGGTTCTCGGCCTGTCCGGTGGCATCGATTCGGCGATTTGTGCGGCAATGGCTGTGGATGCCCTGGGGCATGAGCGGGTGCGCACCATCATGCTGCCCTATCGCTACACATCCGAGGAAAGCTTCAAGGATGCTGCCGATTGCGCCAAGGCGCTTGGCTGCCATTATGACATCGTGCCGATTTCAGAGCCGGTGGAGGGCTTCCTTGCCAGCCTCGCCGATATGTTTGAAGGCACGGAAAGCGGCATTACCGAGGAAAACCTGCAAAGCCGCACCCGTGGCACCATCCTGATGGCGGTATCGAACAAGTTCGGCTCGATGGTGGTGACGACGGGCAATAAGTCGGAAATGTCGGTGGGCTATGCGACGCTCTATGGCGACATGAACGGCGGCTTCAATCCCATCAAGGACCTCTACAAGATGCAGGTCTATGCGCTGTCTGCCTGGCGCAATGCGCATGTGCCAGTGGGTGCGTTGGGACCTGCGGGGGAGGTCATTCCGGCCAACATCATCGCCAAGGCGCCATCCGCAGAACTGCGCCCCGACCAGAAGGACCAGGACAGTCTGCCGCCCTATCCGGTGCTGGATGACATCTTGGAATGCCTGGTGGAAAAGGAAATGTCGGTGGACGAGATTTTGGGCCGTGGCCATGATATCGCCACTGTGCATCGTGTTGAACATCTGCTTTATCTGGCCGAATACAAGCGCCGCCAGTCAGCTCCGGGCGTGAAGATTACCAAGAAGAACTTTGGCCGCGACCGGCGCTATCCGATCACCAATCGGTTCCGAGATAGGTAGAGTGCTGATGCGAAGCTCTGTGGAGATCTACAACATCGAGACCCGGCAGAGCCGTATTGTCTGGCAAACGGAACGGCTGGTGGAGGCGCCGAACTGGTCGCGAGATGGCCAGTTCCTGATCTTCAATGATGACGGGTTGATGTATCGCCTGCCTCTGGTCGGGCAGTCGGTGCCGGAAAAGATCGACACCGGCTTTGCCACCCAATGCAACAATGACCACGGGCTTTCGCCGGATGGCCAATGGCTGGCGATCTGCGACAAGGTGGAGCACGGCAAAACCTGCCTCTACATCCTGCCAGCCAAAGGCGGCACGCCGATCCAGATCACCGAAAACCTGCCCTCCTACTGGCATGGCTGGTCGCCGGATGGCCAACGGGTCTGCTATTGCGGTATCCGTGACCAGGTCTTCGACATCTATACGATCTCGGTTGATGGCAGCGACGAGCAGCGCCTTACCCATGGCGAAGGCCGCAATGATGGGCCGGACTGGTCGGCGGATGGGGAATGGATTTATTTTAACTCCAGCCGCAGCGGCACGATGCAGATCTGGCGTATTCGCCCGGATGGCAGGGATGTGCAGCGCCTGACCGATGACGGGCAGGGCGACTGGTTTCCGCATCCATGCCCCAATAACCGCAAGTTGGTGTTCATTTCCTATGACGCCGATGTGTTCGACCACCCACGCGATCTCCATGTGCGCATGCGCCTGATGGACATGGACGGCGGCAATGTTGAAACCCTGTTCGAACTATTTGGCGGGCAGGGGACGATCAATGTGCCAAGCTGGTCGCCGGACGGTCAGGAATTCGCCTATGTGCGATATTTTCCGGCGACCGCCTAAGCATCGCCGCAGTCTATCATTACCAGCCCTCTGTCAGGTGCCCCCATGTTTGCGGGAGAATCGGGAATGCGGTGAAATTCCGCAACGTGCCCAACGCTGTGAGGTGGATGGTTGTTGCTTTTGCCACTGGTGAAAACCGGGAAGGTGCGGCAACCAAATGAAACCCAGTCAGAAGACCGGCCTGACATGATAGACGCCATCTGCGCGGACGGCAGGTGCGTTTTGCTTGAGCGCGATTCGCAAGGGATCGCGTAGGGCGCATTGTTGGGGACCAAACGATGCAAGACTTAGTGAACGATGCTCTGGTGTCTGCCGGAGCTTTTTCTGCCGAAGAACGCGCCGCCGTCTACCGGGCCATCATGACCCGCCGCGACGTGCGCGATGAATTTCTGCCCGACCCAATCGACAATGACACGCTCTGGCGCATCCTCACCGCCGCCCACCACGCCCCCTCCGTTGGCTTCATGCAGCCCTGGAACTTCGTGCTGGTGCGCGACGCAGCACGGCGACAAGCCGTCTGGCAAGCCTTCTCCAAGGCCAATGACGAGGCAGCACACCTGTTTAAAGGCGAAAAAGCCACGCTCTACCGCAATCTGAAGCTTGAGGGCATCTTAAAAGCCCCCCTTGGCATCTGCGTCACCTGCGATCCCGACCGCGCAGGCCCCGTGGTGCTAGGCCGAACCCACAACCCCCGTATGGACAGCTATTCCACCGTCTGCGCCATCCAAAACCTCTGGCTCGCTGCCCGCGCAGAAGGCATCGGCGTCGGCTGGGTCAGCATTTTCCACGATGCCGATTTGCGGGCTATTCTCAATATTCCAGAGCGGATTGAGATTGTGGGGTGGCTGTGCTTGGGCAAGGTGGCCGAGCTTTATGATGAGCCGGAATTGCAGGTAAAAGGCTGGCGCAAGCGGCTGGCTCTCGAAGATTTGGTGTTTGATGAGGGGTGGCAAGGTGCCGGATGACGGGCATTTTGTAATATCGAATGCGATGAGGATGTAGTGATGAACGCCCCAAGAAAGTTTGAATGAGCGCAAAACCTCTATGAATTTTGCACCCGAGATGCTCGTTTGATGGCTGTTGGCGGGCGCTTATAGACCTCCTGAAAAACTGCATTAAAGCGTCTGAGGCTTGTGAAGCCGGATTGTAGAGCGATGTCAGTGATCGGCAGGTCCGTTTCGGTGATGAGGCGTTTTGCGCGTTGCACGCGGGCTGTTTTAGCCACCTGAATAGGGCTTGCTCCAAGATGTTTCTGGAACAGGCGGGTAAGATGTCGTGCGCCGACTCCGACGCACTCGGCAAGCATTTCTACTGTTGCTTCTCGTGCATCTAGGGCTCCTTCGTCTCTTATAAGTCTGGCGGCCCTTTCCACAATCGTCGCACTTCCTTTCCAGGCAGGACAAAATGGCGCGGTTTCCGGCCGACAGCGCAAACAGGGCCTATAGCCCGCCAGTTCAGCCGCGGTTGCACTTGGCAGGAATTCGACGTTGCAGCGATAGGGAAGGCGCACGGGGCACACGCAACGGCAATACACCCCTGTGGTTCGAACGCCGATGAAAAATCGTCCGTCGAAATCAGGGTTACGTGCCAGCCACGCTTGCTCGCATATGGAAATATCCAAACTCATGGCTGGATATTATAGTAGTCTGGATACCCATAAAAGGACGGAGTCCGATTCCGGCGAGTAAGGGTCGTGAGATCGGATAGATTTACCCTGTTGCATCACGACAGGATCTTTACATGCAGAAAACCGAATCCATGGGCCTTTCAGACTGGGCTCTCCTTTTGTTTCTATCCGTTCTGTGGGGCGGTTCTTTCTTCTTTTCAAAGATTGCCCTTTCTGAACTGCCGCCGTTTACTGTCGTTTTTGCGCGTGTGGCAATTGCGGCCTTGGCTTTGTATGTCTATCTGCGGGTAACGCGACAGGCCATTCCAACAGCCACGAAAATCTGGTTGGCTTTCTTCGGTATGGGGCTGTTGAACAATTTGATTCCGTTCAGCCTTCTCTTTTGGGGGCAAACGCAGATTGCCAGCGGCCTTGCTTCGATCCTGAATGCAACGACGCCAATCTTTTCGATTGTTGTGGCGCATTTCCTGACTAAAGAAGAACGGCTGGCACACAATAAGGTCGCAGGCATCCTCTTTGGCTTCATGGGTGTTCTGGTGCTGATGTCGGGCAATGGCCTGTCATCACACGAGCTTTCGTTGCTGGCCCTGTTTGCCTGCCTTGGGGCTGCTCTATCCTACGGGTTTGCAGGTGTTTTTGGCCGCCGGTTTCGGCGCATGGGAATTACGCCAACGACAAGTGCCTTTGGCCAGACGACGGCGACGACCCTTATGATGATACCAATCGTTGCCTTTGTGGACGCGCCTTGGCACTTGGCAGCGCCGAGCGGCGGCGTCATCGCAGCGCTTCTGGGCTTGGGGCTGCTGTCCACCGCGCTGGCGTATATTATCTTTTTTCATATTCTCGCCGTGGGCGGCGCGATTAACAGTTCGCTGGTGACTTTGCTCATTCCGGTGAGTGCCATAGTTTTGGGAAAAATGTTTCTGGGAGAAATATTGCTGATCAACCATTTCACAGGCATGGCTTTGATTTTTCTGGGCCTGCTATCAATAGACGGTCGTTTGTTTCGATTGCGGGGCAAAGGGTATGGGGTAAAGGGCCAATGAAGGATGTTCGCTATACTTTTATGGATAGTCCGATAGGAAGCCTTCTCCTGGCTGGTGATGGTTACCGACTATCTCGTATTGGTTTTCCAAGCGGGAAGGGTACCATTAAGCCCAAACCGGAATGGGTGTTTGATGATGCAGCATTCCATGACGCGAAAGATCAGTTGCAGGCGTATCTTAACGGGACAAGGCAGGAGTTTGATCTGCGGCTTGATCTGAAAGGTACCAATTTTCAACTGGAAGTGTGGCAGGAACTGGCAAGGATTCCGTTCGGCGTAACAATCAGTTATGGCGAGTTGGCACGCCGCATAGGCCGCTTATCGGCGAGTCGCGCAGTCGGGGCTGCAAATGGAGCCAATCCACTCCCAATTGTCATTCCATGTCATAGGGTTATTGGTTCAAACGGAAGTCTGACCGGATTTGTTGGCGGTCTTGATACCAAAAAGTGGCTTTTGATGTTGGAGCGCGGCGCAACGGTGAATGATCAGCAACGACTGCTTTGATAGTATTTTCTCCGAAATTCCATCACATTGCAGAACAATGGAAGCCCTCTGGACCAATAAGGCACAAGAGGGCCTCTCACATCAAACAGGCCGCACCAGAATATGCTTCTTCTTGCCCAGTGACAGCTTGATAACCCCATCCGCCGTCACTTCACCCGCCCCAATGCTCATGCGCTCATCTGACACGCTCTGATCATTGATCTTCACGGCTCCGCCTTGCACATGGCGGCGGGCTTCGCCGTTGGAGGCGGCGAGGCCGGCTTTGACGATCAGGGCCAGAAGGCCGATGCCGGATTCAAGCTCGGCGCTAGCAACCTCGATGGATGGCAGGTTGTCGGCCAGTGCGCCTTCTTCAAAGGTTTTGCGGGCGGTTTCAGCTGCTTCTTCGGCGGCTGCACGGCCATGCAGGATGGCGGTGATTTCGGTGGCGAGGATTTTCTTGACCTCGTTGATTTCCGCACCGCCCAGCGCAGACAGCTTGGCAATCTCATCCATTGGCAGCGTTGTGTAGAGTTTCAGGAAGCGGCTGACGTCAGCATCTTCCGTGTTGCGCCAATATTGCCAGAAATCATAGGCCGAAAGCAGGTCGGCATTCAGCCACACAGCGCCCGTGGCCGATTTGCCCATCTTGGCACCGGAGGATGTTGTCAACAGCGGCGAGGTCAGCGCGTAGAGCTGTGGTGTGCCCATGCGGTGGCCAAGGTCAATACCGTTGATGATATTGCCCCATTGGTCAGAGCCACCCATTTGCAGGCGGCAGCCGTAACGCTTGTTCAGCTCGACATAATCGTAGGCCTGGAGAATCATGTAGTTGAATTCCAGGAAGGACAAGGACTGTTCGCGGTCCAGGCGGGTCTTGACGCTATCAAACGACAGCATGCGGTTGACCGAGAAATGGCGGCCCACATCGCGCAGGAATTCAAGGTAATTCAGCCCACGCAGCCATTCGGCATTGTTCAGCATCAACGCGCCGCCCTTGGGGCCGTTGTCGTAATCGAGGTAATGCGCGAAGCAGCGCTTGATCGAGGCAATATTGTCCTCGATTTTGTCCACGGTCATCAATTGACGGGCTTCTTCCTTGAAGGATGGATCGCCCACCATGCCAGTGCCGCCACCCATCAGGGAAATCGGCTGATGGCCCGTTGCCTGAAACCAGTGCAACATCATGATCTGAATGAGCGAACCCGCATGCAGAGACGATGCCGTGGGATCATAGCCGATATAGGCGGTCACGGTTTCCTTGGACAACAGATCATCGAGGCCGGTTTCATCGGAAATCTGATGAATAAAACCGCGCTCATGCATTGTACGGAGGAAATCGGACTTGAACTTGGACATGATCGTCACGCCTTCTGGTATCGGACTTTGGTCTTGTGAATTTGGAATTCGAGGCGGCTTTATCATTGTTTTTTGAAAAGTGCATCAATTTCAGCCATCAATGACGCTCTTTCTGATCGCCCGCAAAAGGAACATCGAGTCGTGACCAAAACGCTGCAAGCAATCGGCCTGATGAGTGGCACTTCCATGGACGGTATCGATGTTGCCCTTGTCACCACGGATGGCGAGACGGTGGTAGAGCGGGGGCCGTTTCTGGCGGTCACCTATGACGATGCGTTTCGCCAGCGGCTGAAGCAGGGGCTGGAGGAGGCCAAGGCGATCACCGATCGCCGTCAACGCCCAGAAAGCCTGGCCGCGCTGGAGAGGGAGTTGACGCTGCGTCATGCGGAGGCGGTCAAAAGCTTTCTCGCCGCAAACGGGCTTCGCGCCCGCGATATCGATGTCATCGGCTTTCATGGCCAAACGGTGCTGCACAGGCCGGATCAGGCTTTGACAGTGCAGCTTGGCGATGGCGCGTTGCTGGCCCGCGAAACCGGTATTGATGTTGTCTATGATATGCGGGCCAGTGATATGGTGCATGGCGGGCAGGGTGCTCCGCTGGTGCCTGCCTATCATGCCGCGCTGGCTGGCGGATTGGGGGCGGAACGCCTTCCGGCCTGTTTCGTCAATATCGGCGGCATTTCCAACCTGACCTATATCGGTGCTGATGGCGAAATCGCTGCCTTTGACAGTGGTCCCGGCAATACCTTGATTGACCAATGGGTCGAGACCCATACCGGCCTTGCTTTCGACGCCGGGGGCGGGATTGCTGCCAAGGGCAGGGTGGTGAAGGCGTTGGCGGATCGATATCTCAGCCACGGCTTTTTCACCTCCAATCTGCGCCGCTCTCTGGACCGCAATGACTTCACCCCGCCCAAGCCCGGCGATATCAGCCTTGAAGATGGCGCGCGCACGCTGGCGCATGTGGCGGCGGCATCGATTTTCGCCTCCGCGCGGCATTTGCCGCAAAAGCCGAAGACCTATGTGATTTGCGGCGGTGGTCGGTTGAATGCGGTTATCATGGCGGATTTGAGCGACATGGCGACGCGGGAGGGGGCGGTCATCGTCAATGCCGATGATCTGGCGCTTGATGGTGATGCCATGGAGGCGGAGGCCTGGGCCTATCTGGCGGTACGATCATTGAAAGGTCTGCCACTGACCTTTCCCGGCACGACCGGCGTGCGTCAGGTCGTATCGGGCGGTGTCCATCAGATGCCGCTGGTCTGCGAGACGGAGCGGCTTTTGCTGACCCCATGGCGGGCGGGTGACGAGACATTGCTGTCCGACCTGCATTCCACCCCGGAAACCAGCCGCTTTGTCAGCACGGGAGAGCCATGGAGCCTGTCCTATGCGGCTGAGCGCATCGGTGGCTGGATGGATGACTATGAGGCAGGCGGCATCGGCAAGCTCAAGCTGATTGCACGCGACGATGGCCGCTTCATAGGACGTGCCGGTTTCTCATGGTCGAAGGAAAGCGGGCAGTACGAATTGGGCTATTCCATCTGCCAGAGTGAATGGGGCAAGGGCTTTGCAACGGAAATCGCTGACGGTTTGAAGCACTGGTTCTTTGAGCAAGGAATCGGGACCGCCTTCATCGCCTTCGCCCATATCGACAACGCCGCCTCGCTGGCCGTGCTGCGCAAGATCGGCCTTACGGAGACGGAGCAGCGCGAATACAAAGGTCGGCCTTTTCAATTTTTTGAATGCCTGGCCACTGAGTAATCGTGGGCATGTGACCGCTGAAAAGACCCGTCCTCAACATGAACAACAGGATCAGATTGCGTTCATCTTGGTTCGCTTAATCTCCAGCCATCGTTTCCAGTGAAACGCATCAGGAGATAGAAGATGAAGAAATTTTTGGTCGCATGTCTGATCGGTCTGGGAAGCATCACAGCAACGGCGGCGCCGTCTCTGGCCGATGATGTCAGGGTTATGGTGTATGATCGCGGTCATAATCCTGATCGCTTCTACAGCCGAGACGACCGTCGTCCGCATCATCGCAATTTCGAGCGGCGTCACCACGCCTACCGCGACAACTGCCGGACCAAGAAGGTCAAGTTCCGTCATCACGGTCGTTGGGTCTACAAGACCACCACGGTTTGCCGTTAAGCCAATCAGCTTGAACTCGGATAGAAAAAAAGCCGGATCAGAAATGATCCGGCTTTATAATGTCAGCTATTCAGCTGGAATATGGCTCCCCGGGCCGGATTCGAACCGGCGACCTGTCGATTAACAGTCGAATGCTCTACCGCTGAGCTACCAGGGAATGTACCGTTTGAAGCGGTGTGAACCGCGTCCGTTGGTGTGAGTGGGCTTCTACTCAGGCTTTGATGGTTTGCCAAGTCCCTTTTTGAAAAAAAAGTGCCTCTTGTTTTGTTTTCCCCTCTTTCCCATCTGATGGTGAGTGGAAAACCGGCCTCGCACGGCCATGAAGGACGATCGTGACGACCAGTAAAACCAAGACCTATCATATGGATACCGAAAATGGACGCCTTCATCTGGGGCGTTTCAACCTGCCTATCCCGCAGTCTCGCGGCGGGCGGATCACGGTTGGCAGTCTTCTGGTGGTTGGCGGCTGTCTTGGCTTTCTGCCCGTGCTTGGCTTCTGGATGGTGCCGCTTGGTGTCTTGGTCCTGTCCCACGATGTTGCGCCAGTTCGGCGGTTTCGCCGAAGGGCCGGGCTGAAATTTGCCAGGGCGCAAAAAAATGGTTGGAAACTGGGGCGCAAACGTCGGCCCCATATGCAGCGGTGAGGGGTCAGAACTCGTTTGTTCAGGCGAAATAACGCCGCTTCGGTTCCACGGCCTGGGTGCCCTGTACGGCGGGAATCGTTTGCAGGACGCGCTTGGCGGGCAGGATGGCAATCACTTCCGTCCCTTCGCGCAGTTTTGACTTCAGCTTGAATTCGCCGCCATGTTTGGCAAGGATTGCCTGGACGATGGGAAGGCCGAGGCCCGTCCCCTGTTCGGCGCTCTTGATGGCGATGGAGCCTTGGCCGAAGGCCGAGAGCACCACGGGGATTTCCTCTTCGGCGATGCCGGGACCATTGTCTTTGATGGAGACATATTGCCCGCCGCCGACGGTCCAGCCGACCTTGACGAGAATTTCTCCGCCCGGCGGCGTGAATTTCACCGCATTTGACAAGAGGTTCAGCACCACTTGCCGAAGGGCTTTTTCATCGGCCCAAAGGGCGGGCAGGTTGATCTCATATTGCTGGGATATCTTGATGTCCTTGGCCTTGGCGCGCAATTGCACCATGCCGACGCAGTCCTCGGCGACTTCAAGCAACGAGATCGATTCTTCCGAAAGATCGTATTTTCCAGCCTCGATTCGGGACAGATCGAGGATTTCGTTGATCAGATTAAGCAGGTGCTGGCCGGACCTGTGAATATCGCCGGAATATTCCCGGTAGAGCGGATTATTGAGCGGCCCCAGCACTTCCTGGGCCATGACCTCGGAAAAGCCGAGAATGGCATTCAATGGTGTGCGCAACTCATGCGACATCGATGCGAGAAAACGCGATTTTGCCATATTTGCTTCTTCCGCCCGGCGGCGGGCCTCATCCGACATGGATTTGGCCACTTCCAGCTCGGCGATCAGGTCGTCCTTCTCGCTCTGGAAGGAGATCAGCTTGAGGTTCGAGACATAGAGCCTGCCGGTGATATAGATGAAGAACAGCACGGAAACGGTAAAGGCCAAAGCCAGCGTTGCGTCGTCGACACGCTGCGAGAAAAACGCCTGGGCGGATAGCGCGATGATCGGTGGGGTAAACGCATAGAGTACGGCCTGACGCAGCAAAATATTGGTCATGGCCGTGGTGCAGAGCACCACCAGCAGCACGGAACCTTTAAGCAGCAGGTCGCTTGTCGGGCCGCACGCATCGCAGGTCTGGAAGGTAAAGGCGGCCCAGCAGCATCCCATGGCCAGATGCCCGGCCAACAGCACATGGCGCCAATGTTCCTGGCGATGGGTGACCGGAATGCGCTTGGCAGCCTTGCGGATGAGCAGAATGTTCAGGGCGTGAATGCTCAGCGTCAGCAGCGCCCAGAGGATATAGATCGGGCTTCCCGACAGGTAGGCCGTGAGGCCGGCGGTCAGGATCGTGACGAAGGGTGTGATGGCCGCGCCCTGCAGGCTGGCCTGGGTATGCATAGACAGCAGGTCTTTTTCGAAAGCCGGTGTGCCGCCATGGGTGGAATGCAGGCGTTCTCTGGTCACGCGTAAGGCTTTTGCCGTCGCCTTGTTGCGGTGGCTATGCGATAGGTCGACAATATTCTTGTCAGTAGAGTTTGAAACGCCGTTACCCATGATGTGGTTGCATTTTTTCCGCGGTCCGTCTCAGACTAGCCATGAAGTCTTAAGAGTTACTTTCTGGAAAGGTTTTATTTGCCATTCTCGGATACCGGCTGTTATTGAAAAGGGCCAGATTGTGTCACGCATGCATCGGATCATTGCTGCCGCCTTCGTCTGCCTGGTCATCGGCACGATGATTGCCGCCGCCTTCTGGCCCCGCAAGGTGCCGTCTTTCGATGGCCCTTTCGTGATTGCCGATGGTGAAACATTGGTGACAAATGGTCAACGCCTGCAACTAAAAGGCCTGGATTCACCCGAAATTGGTCAGCGGTGCCGGGGCGAGGATGGCGTGGTCCAGCTTTGCGGTGCGCAGGCCCGATTCGGTCTGGCCCAGCGTATGGCTCAGGCTGGCGTCCTCTGCCAGGGGTCGGACCGCATCGACAACGACCGTATTCTTGTGAGCTGTAATGTCATGGGCCGCGATGTCGGCGCAGAGATGGTTCGCTCCGGTCTTGTTTTGAATGCGGGCGGCTATGAGAATGAGGAAAAGCAGGCCCAGGCCGACAAAGTGGGGCTTTGGGCAGGCGCGTTCGACCGGCCGGAAGAATGGCGAAGGCTGCATCCTCGCAATGATATTATCCGCAGGCAGGACGAAAATTGACCGTGAGCTTGCCGAGGGATCTCAAAGGATTGCGCGCCGCCATTCACGCCTGCCGGATCTGTCGAGATTGTCCGACGCAGGTAACGGCCCTGCCGCATGAGCCCAGGCCCGTTGTTGTCCTGTCGTCGACAGCTCGCATTCTGATTGCCGGGCAGGCACCGGGCAAGCGGGTGCATGAAACCGGACTGCCTTTCAATGATGCCTCCGGCGATCGGCTGCGGCAATGGCTGGGCGTGGATCGAGAGGCGTTTTACGATAGCCGCAACTTTGCCATCCTGCCGATGGGCTTCTGCTTTCCGGGATACGACGCCAGCGGCCACGACCTGCCGCCCCGGCGCGAATGCGCGCCCCATTGGCGGGAAGCGGCCATGGAGGTCATGCCTCAAGTGGAACTGGTGCTTGCCATCGGCCAATATGCGCAACGCTGGCATATGTGCGACCTGCGAAAGCCAACCTTGCATGCCACGGTGGAAAGCTGGCGAGAATCGTTTTTTACCAACCGGCCAGGTCCGAAGATTTTGCCGCTGCCGCATCCCAGTTGGCGAAACAGCGGTTGGCTGCGCCGCAATCCGTGGTTTGAGGCAGAATTGCTACCTGTCTTGAAAAAGCAAGTGGATCACTGTCTGCGGTGAAAGCATTTTGCTTTCGTTTGCTCCAAATTGCGCTATACCGGAAAAAAATTTCAATGGTGTCGCTCATGGATCGTCTGGACCGTAAAATTCTGCGTATTTTGCAGGAGGATTCCACTCTTGCCGTTGCTGACCTCGCCAAGAAGGTCGGTCTTTCCACCACGCCCTGCTGGCGGCGTATCCAAAAGATGGAAGAAGATGGCGTGATCAAGCGCCGTGTAGCGCTGCTTGATCCGGTCAAGGTCAATACAAAGGTGACGGTGTTCGTTTCGGTGCGCACCAATACCCATTCGATTGAATGGTTGAAGCGGTTTTCCGAAGTGGTGGCGGAATTTCCCGAAGTGGTCGAATTCTATCGCATGAGCGGCGATGTGGATTACCTGCTGCGGGTCGTGGTGCCTGACATCGGTGCCTATGATGCCTTCTACAAGCGGCTGATCGCCAAAATCGAGATCCGCGACGTATCCTCTGCCTTCGCCATGGAGCAGATCAAATACACGACCGAATTGCCGCTCGATTACATGATGCTCGATAATAACAAGTCTGGCGAAGAATGATGATTGGGGGAGCCTGAGAGAGGCTCCCCCAAATTCATTATTTTTCCAGCCGGGCCAGCAGCGACGATGTATCCCAGCGATTGCCACCAAGCTTCTGAACGTCGCCGTAGAACTGGTCCACCAGGGCGGTGAGAGGCAGGGTGGCGCCATTGGTTTTGGCTTCGTTCAGCACGATGCCCAGATCCTTGCGCATCCAATCGACGGCAAAGCCGAAATCATATTTACCGACGGCCATGGTCTTGTGGCGGTTTTCCATCTGCCAGGAACCGGCAGCCCCCTTGGAAATCACCTCGATAACCTTTTCGATGTCGAGACCGGCCCGCTTGCCGAAATGCACGCCCTCAGCCAACCCCTGCACGATGCCGGCAATGCAGATCTGGTTGATCATCTTGGTCAACTGGCCAGAACCCGCTGGCCCCATCAGGCCGATCATCCGTGCATAGGCGTCGATCACCGGGCGGGCCTGTTCGAATAACGGTTCGTCGCCACCGCACATCACGGTCAACACACCATTTTCCGCTCCAGCCTGGCCGCCGGACACCGGCGCATCGATGAAGTCAAAGCCTTTGGCCTTTGCAGCCTGATAGAGTTCGCGGGCCACGTCCGCT
Organism: Allorhizobium ampelinum S4; assembly: GCF_000016285.1. Taxonomy (NCBI): domain Bacteria; kingdom Pseudomonadati; phylum Pseudomonadota; class Alphaproteobacteria; order Hyphomicrobiales; family Rhizobiaceae; genus Gillisella; species Gillisella ampelina. The sequence continues at coordinate 1,688,405 of NC_011989.1, forward strand.
GAGGCCGTGGTGTTGTCGATCAATATCGCACCGGGTTTCATGCTGGCAAACACGCCATCGGCGCCAATGGTGACGGCACGCAGGTCATCGTCATTGCCGACGCAGGTGAACACGAAATCAGCACCCATCGCAGCTGCTGCCGGTGTCAGGCCAAGCGACCCGCCGTGCTGGGCTACCCAGCTTTCGGCCTTGGCCGTGGTGCGGTTATAGACCGTCACATCATGGCCGCCCTTCGCCTTCAGGTGTCCGGCCATGGGATAGCCCATGACGCCCAATCCGATGAATGCCACCTTGGCCATGTCTTAAGTCTCCTTTGCTTATTGCGTGCCGCCAGAGGTATCGCAGCCCGCAGCGCAGGAAAAGTCATTTTTGGGTCAAGCTGCCTTGATGGAGATGGGGCCGGCTCAAGGTTTCAATTCGTGGGCAAGCTGTTGAAGCGACCTGATGACGTTGGCCGCCATACCTGGCGCACTGATATTGTGTTCGCCATCCTCGACGATAATCAACCGACTGCCAGCCCATGCAAGGTGCAGGTCATAGGCGGTCTTGAGTGGGCTGCCGAAATCGAGTCGGCCATGAATCAATATCGCAGGAAGACCCTCTAATAGTTTGATACGCCGAAGGATTTCGCCATCGGCTAGCCAGGCACGATGCGACCAGTAATGGGTGACGAGCCGGGAAAAGCACAGCCGAAATCGGGCGTCCGACCACCTGACATGTGGGACATAGCCCGGCTTTATGGAGAGAGTGGCAGATTCCCATGCACACCAGGCACTTGCGGCCTTTTCATGAATCTCTTTGTCAGGATTGATCAGCAGCCGGTGATAGGCGGTAGTGAGATCGCCGTCTTGCTGATCCCTTGGAAGATGGTCGAGAAAGCGTGCATGTTCTGCCGGAAAAAACTGTCCGACGCCGCGCGTGATCCATTCGATTTCGGCAGCACTTGTCGTGACGACCATGGTCAGCAGCAGGCCGAGAACCCGTGTCCGATGCGCTTGGGCATAGGCGAGCGCTAGCGTTGATCCCCATGATCCGCCCATCACCAACCAGCGCTCAATGCCGAGATGGAGGCGTAAGGCTTCGATATCCTCAAGCAGATGCGGCAGTGTGTTGGTGCTGAGATCGACCACCGGATCGCCAGCAAAGGGAAGACTGCGGCCGCAGTGGCGCTGGTCGAACTGGATGATGTGATAGTGCGCGGGGTCGAAGAACCGGCGTGTTGTTTCAGAGAGCCCGGAGCCTGGGCCGCCATGCAGAATAAGGGCCGGGATGCCCTTACGGTTGCCGCTGCATTCGAAATAGATCTGGTGGCCGTCGGTGACCGGCAGATGGCCGGTTCGGTAAGGTGGCAAGGGCGGATGAAGATCTGGTCCGGTCATCGCGCCCTCGCTTGGTTTCGATCAGTTCAGGGTTCGCAGTTGCGCTATCACCAGATGGCCGGGCGAAGGCTCACCATCTTGCATCCGCACATTGATATCGGTGACTTCGATGACCTCGAAGCCAGTGGCGGCCAACCGTTCGCGGATATAGGTCTGCGCATGGACGAAGCGCTGATGCGGGCCGACCTTGTAGGGGACATCCTCGCCCATGGTTTCGGAGGAGAAGATGAAATAGCCGCCCAGCATCAGATTTTCGGATACGCCGAAAAATAGCGGCTCAAGCGCGCCGAGATAGGGCAGAACATCGGTGGCGGTGATCAGGTCGAACAGGTCCTCATCATTATCCTCCAGAAAATCCTCGACTTCGGCCACGTAAAGCGTGTCGTAAAGGTCTTTCTCATGGGCGATCTCGACCATGTTTTCCGAAAGATCGATGCCGGTGATATCGTCTACCATATCGCGCAGGGTGCCGCCGGTTAGGCCGGTGCCGCAGCCGAGATCCAACAGGCGCTTGAATGGGCCAAGCTTCAGTTCCTGCAAGCGCTGGCGCACGATGACCGGCACGGCGTAGCCAAGCTGCTCAACGAGAATATCCTCGAAATCTTCGGCATGCTGGTCGAACAGCGTTTCCACATAGGCATCGGAGGCACGCGGCGGCGTTTCACCGCGGCCAAGCGAGGCAAGGCGAACGGCGGCACCGCCATGGTCTTCCGGGTCTATTTCCAGAACCTCGTGATAGGCCTTCACCGCTGCGTCGATATCGCCCGCCTTTTCAAGCGCCAAGGCCCGGTTATAAGCCTCGGACAGCTTCTCTTCATCGATTTTCGCCATTGCGTTACCCTCACATCACGCCGCCGCGCACCGGACCGGCGCATCAGGCTCTGGCGTAAATTTCCATCCAGCCGCATGATCTCGGCCCGGCATTGAAAGTCAATGGCAAGGCTTATGAACAGGCGTTTGGCGTGAGGGTCTACCGGCTCATGGCGCGTTTGGCAATATTGCCAGCTTGCGCGCCGTGATCGGCTGTCAATGCAGGATGAATTCGCCTTTCAAAGCGCGCCATTCATTGGCGGCAATCAGCTTGCGATGGACATAGCGTACCGAATGCAGCGGTCCATCCAGCTTTTCCTGCCAGAATTTCAGAAAGCCGCGCATTTCCGGAAAATCCGGGGCCAGATCGTAATTCTGCCAGATGAAGGTTTGCAGCAGGTTTTGGTGATCAGGCATGCGGTAGAGAATTTGCGCTGTGGTCATGCCATAGCCTTTCAGCATCATTTCCATATCGGAAGTCATGCCAGATTTAGATGTGTCGTCATTCCTGATGTCAGTGTTCATGGCAACCTCGTTTCGTTCCCATTCTGATCCCGGCGGACAGGTTCAACCTGCTCGTCGCGCATCGGTTCGTCCGATACAAGAATGGTTCCATGCGAGGCTTAATCGAGGCTTAACAAAACTGTCATAAATGACGTTTTGAAATAAAAATCATATGGTTAGCAGCGTATTGTCCTGAGTGCTGCCAACATGTGTCATCGTTTGAGATGGCGCGTCAGCCGTGTCTCAATAGCGGCCCAACCATGGCGCAGGATCTCGACAATGGCGAGATAGAAGATCGCCGCCCAGAGATAGGTCTGGTAGTCGAAGGTGCGCGAGAAGGCGTAGCGGGTCTCGCCCATCATGTCGAGAACGGTGATGATCGACAGGATGGCCGAGCCCTTGACCATCAGGATGATTTCATTGCCATAGGGCCGGAGCGCCACGATCAGCGCCTGCGGCAGAATGATTTTCCAGAACGTGACGGTGCGCGGCAGGCCCAGCGAAGCGGCACCTTCATGCTGGCCGCGTCCAACGCTGCGGATCGCGCCGCGCAGGATCTCTGCCTGATAGGCTGCCGTGTTCAGCGACAATGCCAGCAAGCCGCAATACCAGGCATCGCGGAAGAACCACCAGAGGCCGACAGCCTCGAATTCCGCCCGGAACCCGCCCAAGCCGTAATAGACCAGAAACACCTGCGCCAGCAGCGGTGTACCGCGAAAGACATAGACATAGGCATAGGTCGCGGCATTGGCCAGACGGTTTTTCGACATCCGCCCAAAGGCGATCGGGATAGAGAGGACTGCACCGGCGGCAATCGAGATGGCGACGATGCTGAGCGTCGTCCCAAGGCCAGAGAGAAAACGCGGGCCGTATTTGACGAATTTCTCCTGGTCCCAATTGCCGATCATCATCGCCAGCAGGCCAAGGCCAAGCAATCCCCAGACCAGCAGCAAGGAACCGCCCAACACCCTGCCAGGGGTAACGCGATGCTCATGTCTTGGCGGGGCAGGGCGCGGCGGGATCAGTTCGAGGCTGTGGCTCATCGGTTCGCCCCCGACTGTTTCGTCCAGTTTTCGATATAGCCGACGGCGATGGAGGAGAGGATTGCCAGCACCAGATAAAGCGCACAGGCAATCGTATAAAACAGGAAGGCTTCCTTGGTGACACGGGCGGCAATACCGGTCTGGCGGATAATATCGGAAAGGCCGATGACCGAGACCAGCGCGGTATCCTTCAAAAGGTTCATCCAAAGATTGACAATGCCGGGCAGGGCGATGCGTATCAATTGAGGCACGATCACCAGCAACATGGTTTTGGTGCGCGACAGGCCGATGGCAAAGCCCGCCTCATATTGACCGGAGGGAATGGCCCGGAAGGCCGATTGCAGCACCTCGGCGCAATAGGAGGAAAACACCAGGGCCAGCGCGATCATGCCCGCGAAAAAGGCGTTGATTTCAATCCGCTCCTCAAAGCCCATGGAGGCGAGGACGGCTTGGATCAGGATCTGTGAGCCGTAATAGACGATGAACAGCGTCAGGAGTTCGGGCAGGCCGCGAAAGATCGTCGTGTAGATTGCTGCGGCCTGGCGCAGCATGCGCTCGCTGCTTTGGGTGGCAAGGGCCATCAGGAAGCCGATCAGCAGGCCGAAAGGCAGCGTGGCTGCGGCCAGCGTGACTGTTACCTTGAAGCCGAAACCGATTTCGTCGCCCCAGCCCGCGTCGCCGCAGGCCAGAAGTGTCCCGGATGCAAACCAGGTGAAGATCCCGGCGCTGCCGCAAAAGGGATCGAAAATCTGCGAAACGAGCGCCCAGAAGGCGTCGAGCGCGGAAGCAAGTCCGCCCATTTAGCCAATTCCCCTTGCGGTCTTTGCCGCATGTTTTTGTTTTGTCTGTTGTGCGTGATCCGGGTAGGCCCGGATCACGCCGTCTTAAACCGATTTATTTGTCGCCGTAAACGTCAAAATCGAAATATTTGGCATTGATCTTCTGGTAGGTGCCATTGGCGCGAATAACGGCGATGGCCTTGGTGAAGCGGTCAGCCAGAGCGGTTTCGCCCTTGCGAACGGCAATGCCAGCACCCTCGCCGTTGATCACAGGATCGATTGGCAGTGGCGTCAGGATCTTGCAGCAGGTGCCCGCATCGCTTTTGATCCATTGCGTCAGCACCACGACATCGTCGATGACAGCATCGATACGGCCATTGGTGATGTCCAGCTTGTATTCGTCGGCTGTCGGGTAAAGCTTCAACTGCGAATCAGGCATATGCTTTTCGGCATAATTGGCATGGGATGTGGAGGTTTGCGCGCCGATGGTCTTGCCCTTCAGGTCTTCGACGCTCTTGGCAGGCGAATCCTTCGGCACGGCGATGGCTGGAGGAGTATTGTAGTATTTCTTGGAGAAATCCACCTTTTCCAGACGCTCGGGGGTGATCGACATCGACGCGACGATGGCGTCGAATTTCTTCGCCTGCAAGGCGGGGATGATGCCATCCCAATCATTGGTCTTGAAGGTGCATGTCACCTTCATTTCTTCGCAAAGCGCCTTGGCGATATCGATGTCGAAACCGGTCAGCGAACCGTCGGCTTCAAGGCTGTTGAAGGGCGGATAGGCACCTTCCGTACCGATAACGAGCTTTTCTTCAGCCATGGCGCCACCGGCAAACAATGACAGGGCAGTAAGGGAGGCGGCGGCCAGAAAACGGGTCGAGATACGCATGAGATCCTCTCTGTTGGTTGCCATGTGGGATGGGAATGTCCCGCTGGCGCAGGTGCCGGCCATTTCTTTGAATTTTCGCCGGAACGTTTCGCCAGTTTTTCCGTTTTTGCGGAAATTGCAACTGCTAATGCTAGCCACTCCCCGCCTCATATCGTGAACATGCTATTCACCCTTCGTTCATTCCAATCCAGCCATCTTCCTGCCTAGAATCCGGCGCGTAAAAGCACGTCGTTAAAGAATCGAATTCAAGAACAACGAGGCAAAATGCCTCAACTGCGAGGAAAACCCATGGCAGTACAATCCAGGATAACGGCATCGGTGCTGATTGCACTTGCAAATCTCGTTGCCGCACCATCCTTTGCCGCCTCTTATACTTCCGACACTCTCGCACAAGGCCAGGATATTGCCGGCCGGACGCGGGCTATGTCGGCTGGCACAACACTTGACGGTCACGGGATCGTGCTGATGGCCCAGGCCGAGCCGCCGCCGGAAGAGCTGCCGAAGCAGAAAAAAAAGGGGCCGCCGGAAGAAGGCAAGCCGGGTGAGGAGCGCCCACCTGAGGCCGCAAAACCGCCGAAGGAAGAGAAACGCCCTGAAGCGCCACCCGCTCGCAACGAAGCCCCGCCGCCTGCCCGAGAAGAAGCGCCTGCTCAACAGACCAGGCCAAAGCCTCCGGCAGCAATGGAAGCTCCTTCCGCTGAGCCGCCACCGCAGAAAAAACATGAAAAGCCGATGGAGCCAGCGATAGAGCCACAAAAGGCTCCCCCGCCGCCGAAAATGGAGCCGCCGAAAATGGCTGAGCCTCCAGCTGAACCGCAAGAAAAACCGGTGAAGCCGAAGAAGAACGAAGCTCAACCGCCTATGCCTCCTGGCGCTGAGCCGAAAGGCGCACCTACGCCGCCCGTTGGTGATCGCAGCATCGTACCTCAGCCTGGTACGCCGCAGCCCGGTACGCCAAAGGGCGAAGCGCAGCCCGTGAAACCGGAAGACCAGAGACCGGCTGGCAAGAAGCCCGTTGCGAACCCTGCTGCTCAAAATCCGGCTGAACAAGTTCCGGCTGGAAAAGCCCCGGAAGGCCAGAAGCGTCCAAATCCGCAAGCGGAAGGTCAAGCCCCAGTAGGTCAAGCACCGGTAGGCCAACCACAGGAAGGCCAAAAGCCGCAAGCTCCACGGCCAGCCGAACCGGAACCGCAAGCCAAGCCCGAACCCAAAACGACACCTGAACCTCAAGTAAAGCCGGTTGCGCCTAACGCGCCCGCTGAGCCCCCTTCGGGCAATCCGCCAGCAGGCAAGCCTCCAGCGCCTCCGGTTGCCGAACCGTCGTTGCCGGGTGGGCCGAAGCCGCCTGCCGAGGCGCCGGGCGCACCGAAGGCGCCGCAACCGCCCGTTCAGCCTGGCGCGCCTGCCGCACCACGTGCCGATGCTCCCATGCCACCACCGCCCGGTCCCGGCAATGATGAGGCTGGTAAGCCTCGCCCGGCGCTGTTGCCGCCAATGAACGCCACACAGTCTCGTGAGCAAGGTGGTCTTCCTGGCCAAGGCGGAAAGGGCGGGGCTCCTGGTCTGGGTGGTCAAGCCGGACAGAATGGACAGCCGGGTCAGCCTGGACAACCCGGTCGGCCGGGAGCTCAGGGAGCTCCGGGAGCGCCTGATAATGCCGTGAGTGATCAGCAATTGCGTCCGCAATTGCCACCGCAGGAACAGGCACCGTTTACGCCGAAGGAATTGCAGCGTCTGCGGGCTTTGGCTGACAAGCCGTCGCAGACCAATGAAACCATTATCCTGCCGGTGGATCGCGGTGCGCCCGTGCTTGACAGCGACAAGGACAATAACTGGCGTCGTGGCATGTCCGAAGATCAGTTGCGCCGTCTGCGTCAGCAGGCCGATGACCAGGATCGCTACGCTATCCCCGAAAGCGATGCTCAGGCTCAGCAGGACTATTACGGCAACCGTCCGCGCCCGGATATCCGCATCGAATCCATCGATCAATATCAGGGCCGCCGTCTGCGCGATCAGCCGCAATTCACCTACCCTGACGATGTCCGCGTCGAGCGCAGCTTCGACGATGACCGCGAGGTGATGGATTATGGTGGCCAGATCGTCATCCGCAGCGACGACAACCGCCGCTTTGCCCAATATGGCCGCCCGCCGGTCTATGAGCAGGTGGATCACCAGCGTGTCCGCATCACCGTCTTCAAGGAAAACGGCGATCGGATTGTCAGCCTGCGCAATCGCTATGGTCAGTTGATCCAGCGGTCGCGCATTGATGCCAATGGCGAGGAATATGTGCTGTTCTACTCGCCGGACCTCTACAGCGCCGACGACGACCGGCGCGTTGCCTACCGTGATCCGGGTGCGGATCTGCCCCCGATGCGCCTGCGGGTGCCGCTCAATGACTACATCATCGATGTCGGCAGTTCGCCTGACCGCGATTATTACAAGTTCATGGAGCAGCCGCCGGTAGAACCCGTCGAGCGTGTCTATACGATTGACGAGGTTCGCAATTCCGCCCGTATCCGCGACAAGATGCGCCGTATCGACCTTGATACCGTGACGTTTGCGACTGGTAGCGCCGATATTTCCATGAACCAGGCTGGTACCTTGAAAAAGGTTGCGGATGCCATTGTACGGGTGTTGAAGGACGATCCGGGCGAAACCTTCCTGATCGAGGGCCATACCGATGCTGTCGGTTCGGCTGAGTCAAACCTGGTGCTGTCAGACCGCAGAGCTGAGTCGGTCGCCAATGTCCTGACCCAGGTTTACGGTATTCCACCGGAAAACATGATCACGCAGGGCTATGGCGAGCAGTTCCTCAAGGTGATGACCTATGGGCCGGAACAGCAGAACCGGCGCGTCACCGTTCGCCGTGTCACTCCGCTGGTGCGGCCGGTGCAGGCGGCACGCTGATAATACTCGGATATCATCAATGCCGCCGGAGCGATCCGGCGGCATTTTTATTTGCAAAGACCGGTAGCCGAGGCGATGAAATCAGCAATTGCCGTTGTGTCGTCAAGATTGAAGACCGGCAGTTCTGTGTCGGTGATCTGATGATCGGCGGCAATGGCGACGATATGCGGATCATCAGGGGCAAGCGGCGCGCCGTTCTTTGCGTCCAGGCGTCGCGCCTCGATTTTCGGGATGGCCTCGCGTTTATAGCCTTCGATCAACACGAGATCGCAGGGTGTCAGCCGGTGCAAAATGTCATTGAGACCAGGTTCGGGGCTTCCCCGCAGCTCATGCATGATGGCAAAGCGCGTGCCTGAGACAATGGCGACTTCCGCCGCACCGGCCTGACGGTGCCGGTGGCTGTCGGCACCCGGCTTGTCGATATCGAAATCATGATGGGCGTGTTTGACCGTGGAAATCCTGAACCCACGCTGCGTGAATTCGGCAACCAGCCGCTCGGTCAGCCCCGTCTTGCCAGAATTCTTCCAGCCGGAAATGCCGAATACCCTTTGAGGAACGCGATCATTTGATGTCATGAGACAGGGCCTTGAGATAGATTTCCGCCCGGGCCAGATCATCCGGGCTGTTGACGTTGAAAAATGGATCAAGCGGGCCGTGCGTGGTTTCAATGGCCTGAAATTCGACCTCGATACACTGTTGATCCTGAACAAAGTACATGAGCTTGCGATTATCGGGCGTGTTCAACCAATCCTCGATTGTCTCCTTCAACGCGACCGGCCAGAGGCCGATGACCGGGTGAACCCGCCCGAGCGAACGCGCCAGCACGACGGTTTTGTCGTTGGTTGCCATGGACAGCAGACGCTGCGTCAGATCCGCCGGTAGGAAGGGCGTATCGATGGGGGCGACCAGCACATGGCTGGAGGATGAGACCTGCCGGGCAAATTCCATGGCGCGGGCAATACCTGCCAACGGCCCGGCGTAACCAAGGATCGTGTCGCCGATCCGGGGGAGATGGGTGACGAGGGTGGGTTGGTTGCTGTTGACGGCGAGGTTGCCGACCTGTGGTGACAGCCGGTTTGCAACATGGTCCAGCAGAGTAAGGCCTGCCATAACAGTGGTTGCCTTATCCGCGCCCATGCGGCGCGACAGTCCACCGGCCAGAATGACGCCGGGAAGGTCGGTTGGTGTTGCCGTGGCTCCCATGGCGTTCCCTAGTTTCAAACCGCTAGCGCGCTGGCATCGCGGATTTTCCGCAGCCGTTCACGGTGGAACGTATAAAGGCCCGATCCGACCACGACGGCCATGCCCAGCAGCATCCAGGGGTCCGGCCATTCATGAAACACCAGAATGCCAAGGCCGATGGCCCAGAGCAGGCCCGAATAGCGGAAGGGTGCGATGAAGGAAATATCTGCGGTGCGCATGGCGAGAATGATGCATTGATAGCCGACGAACATCAAGATGGCGGCACAGATCAGTATCCCGACAGACGGAAGCGAGAGCGGCTGCCAGCCTCCCTGGAACGGGATGAGCGCCGCCCCGGCCAGCCCGTTACCGGCGGCGGTCATCAGGGTGATGACGATGGAAGGCGTGGCCCTGTCGATCCGTGTCGTCACCAGATCGCGGGTGGCGGCGAAAAACACGCTGCCCAGCACGTAGAGCGCTGACAGGGTAAAGCCTTCCGGACCGGGTCGAATGATGATCATAACCCCGATAAAGCCAGCGATAATGGCAAGCCAGCGCCGCCAGCCGACCGGCTCGCGCAGAAACACCGCAGCACCAAGCGTGACGGCCAGCGGCAGCGATTGCAGGATGGAGGCGGCATTGGCGAGCGGGATGGCAGACAGCGCCGTGAGATAGGTGATCGAGGCCAGAATCTCACACAGCACGCGGGTCATGATCAGCGGATTGCCGAGCAGTTTCGGGGACATCACGGCGCGGGCCTGACGGGCGATGCAATAGACCAGAAGCGTGGTCAGCGCGCCGCGCACCAGCATGATCTGTCCAACGCTCATCACCTCGGTCAGCGATTTCGACAGGGCGTCGTTGATGGTGAAGCCAGCCATGGCCGCAGCCATGAACATTGCGCCCTTCATGTTTCGGGTCAGCACCATCGAGTAAAAGCTTTCCAAACAGTCCGCCCGGACAGATCGCCCGGGCTTGGATGCGGTGTTCTATCCAGAAAACCAATAGATGCAAAGGTTTGAAAATACCTGTTAACCGCCGGTAACGCTCATATGGCGCGACACGGCGGGGCGGCGGGTGGTGCGGTCGATGATGAAATCATGACCCTTGGGCTTGCGCAGGATTGCCTCATCAATGGCCGAAGACAGCAGTGCGTCATCCTCGCTGGCCCGCAAGGCGGCCCGAAGATCCGCCGCATCGTTCTGGCCGAGACACATATAAAGCGTGCCGGTGCAGGTGAGGCGAACGCGGTTGCAGCTCTCGCAGAAATTATGCGTGAGCGGGGTGATCAGCCCAAGCCTGCCACCGGTTTCCTCGACGCGTAGATAACGGGCCGGGCCGCCAGTCTGATAGTCGAGATCCTGGAGGGTGAAATGCTCTGACAATCCTTGCCGGACCTCGGAAAGTGGCAAATAGCGGTCGGTGCGGTCTTCGTCGATCTCGCCCATCGGCATGGTTTCGATCAGCGTCAGATCCATACCCCGGCCATGGGCAAAGCGCATCAGATCCGGAAGTTCTTCCTCATTGAAACCTTTCAGAGCGACCGCATTGATCTTGATGTGAATGCCCGCCGCCTGGGCCGCATCGATACCCTTCATGACCTGGGAGAGATCGCCCCAGCGGGTGATGGTACGGAATTTCTGCGCATCCAGCGTATCCAGCGAAACGTTGATGCGGCGCACGCCAGCATCAGCCAGTTCGGCTGCGTGGCGGGCGAGCTGCGACCCATTGGTGGTCAGCGTCAATTCCTCCAGCGCGCCGTTTTGCAAGTGGCGTGACAGGCTGCGGACCAGGAACATGATATTCTTGCGCACCAGCGGTTCACCACCGGTCAGACGCAGCTTTCGCACACCCTTGGCAATGAAGGCACTACAGAGCCGGTCCAGCTCCTCCAGTGTCAGCAAATCCTTTTTCGGCAAAAAACTCATGTTTTCCGCCATGCAATAGGTGCAGCGGAAATCGCAGCGGTCCGTCACCGATACCCGCAGATAGGTGACGGCCCGACCGAAGGGATCGATCATTTTGTCTGGCATCTGCACTGGCTGTAGACCGGTATGGGCCTGCAAGGTCTGATTTTCCTGCAAGTTTGGCGCCGGCTGGTGCAGGCGGGGGGCATAATCCAAGCGAACCTCCATGATTGCTCACTAATCTGGTGCGCGCATTGCGATCCGTCAAGCAAGGCAACAGGCTGGACGACTGGAATATGTTGGATCGCACTGAATCGGGTGATACAGCATCAGACCGAAAAGTGCGAAGCGGTTTTCGGATCATCTGATGCGAAGAGGAAAATGATCAGACCCGAAAAGTGCGAAGCGGTTTCGAGCTATTGCAGAAAAAGTGCGCAGCGGTTTTGCGTCCGCAATGGCGGCAAGGATGTTCATCTGATGCGACGCGGGAATCGATCAGACCGAAAAGTGCGAAGCGGTTTGCTCGGATTGTGTCGCAGGCGGTACTTTAAAATATGACAGGGAGAATGTGGTGAGCGAAGTTTGGCCGAAGGAAATCAGGGTGTCACCGGATCGGCGGCTTTTGACGCTGGTTTTCGATAATGGGGAAAGCATCAGTTTGGCGGCGGAGATGCTCCGGGTGCTTTCGCCGTCCGCAGAGGTGCAGGGCCATGGGCCGGGCCAGAAGATCACCGTGCCCGGCAAGCGCAATGTGACGATTGCCAAGCTTATTCCGACCGGTAATTATGCGGTACGGATCGGTTTTGACGATGGTCACGATACCGGCATCTTCACCTGGGCCTATTTGCGGGAACTTGGGCAAAGCGGTGAGACGAAGTTTGGGGAGTATCTGCGCGACGTCGAGGCAAAGGGCCTGTCGCGCGATAAGCTTTAGGTGCTTTTATACCAGCTCTCACCCCTTGTAGATCAGCCAGCCCTTGGCGAAATCCTTGCGCATGCCCGGTTCAAACGGCCTGCTGCAATTGCGCCCGGCATTCTTTGCGCAGTACAGGGCGATATCGCTGCGGCTATAAAGTTCGCCGGGGTCCTGGCAATTGGCGGCCAGGGCAAAGCCGATGGAGACCGTGACCGGACCGTAATTGACGCCGGTGCGGGAGTTGCGAAACAGGGTGTTTTCCAGATTGGTGCGGATCCGTTCACACAGCCCGAACACTTCGGTATCCGGCATGCCCTCAACGATGATGGCGAATTCCTCACCACCCGCCCGTGCCACGAAGGCATCACGCGGTGCATTGGCACGGATGACGCCCGCAACGGTCGCCAGGATCTTGTCGCCGACCGGATGGCCGAATGTATCGTTTATCTTCTTGAAATGGTCGATATCGATCAGCATGAGCGACGTTGCTGTCAGTGTCGAGGGATAGTTGAAGAGGCCAGCCATGCGTTCATCAAAGGCGCGGCGATTGGCAAGCCGGGTCAACGAATCGGTGTTGGCGATTCGCTTGTATTCGTCCAGTTCACGCCGCACGGCATCCATTTCAACGGATTTCTGGGTAAAGCTCTCGGCAGTCTTTTCGCCATGGGCCAGGGTATCGTCTGTTGCCCGCGTCAGGAGTGCGATGGCATTGCGCAGCAACTCGACACTGCCGCTGCTCTTGGCGTTGATGCGCGAACAGGTTTCATCCAGCAACTTGTTATAGGTCTCGAGCGAACTTTGCTCCTGCTTCATCAGCCGCAGCAGATTGTCCAGTTCCGAAACCAGCCTTGAATGGGCATTTTCGATGATGCGGTTGGAATTGTGGCCGAAAAATTCCTCGGCAATCCGGTCGAGGTCATCCTGGGTGGCACGGCTTCCAAGAGCGGTGACCCTGCGGGTCAGAACCGGGTTGGACCCGATATAGGCCTCATAGAACAGCTCGTAATTTCTTGGCAGCGGCGAAATGCCCATAGAGCGCATCGCAAAGGAAATTTGCGTTGCGATATCGAGCCCCTGCGATCGCGCCAATGTTGCGGTGTTCATCCTGCTAGCCCCATCCGATAATCCCCACTCAGGATTAGGGCTGAATGGTGAGCAAATATTTAAAACAATAAGTAAAGAACGCCGGTAATTGTAAAATTGATATTTATTATATGAAAATCCACAGTAAACTATCGTAGTCCACGTGCAAAGCCAAATTGTTGCCTTTGCACGTGGATTAAACGATCAGAGGTTGAATTCCTGGAAGAAATCGTTGCCCTTGTCGTCAGTGACGATGAAGGCCGGAAAGTTTTCGACCTCGATCTTCCAGACGGCTTCCATGCCGAGTTCCGGATATTCCAGCACTTCAACATGGCGGATGCAGTCCTGGGCAAGCCGGGCTGCCGGGCCACCGATGGAGCCGAGGTAGAAACCACCATGGGTCTTGCAGGCTTCACGTACGGCGCGTGAGCGATTGCCCTTGGCCAGCATGACCATGGAACCGCCAAACGACTGGAACTGGTCCACATAGCTATCCATACGGCCAGCCGTGGTTGGACCGAAGGAACCGGAGGCAAAGCCTTCCGGCGTCTTGGCGGGACCGGCATAATAGACCGGATGGTTTTTCATATAGTCTGGCATGCCTTCGCCGTTTTCGAGCCGTTCGCGGATCTTGGAATGCGCCAGATCGCGGGCGACGATGATCGTGCCGGTCAGCGACAGCCGGGTCTTGACGGGATGCTTCGTCAGTTCGGCCAGGATGGCGCTCATTGGCTGGTTAAGGTCGATGCTGACCGTGGAGGAGGAGAGGGCGGCCTCATCGATGTCAGGCATGTATTTCGACGGATCGGTTTCCAGCTGCTCGATAAAGATCCCGTCGCGGGTAATCTTGCCCATTGCCTGACGGTCGGCGGAACACGAGACACCAAGGCCAATCGGCAGCGAGGCGCCATGGCGCGGCAGCCGGATGACCCGCACGTCATGACAGAAATATTTGCCGCCGAACTGGGCGCCGACGCCGAGCGATTGCGTCAGCTTGTGGATTTCCTGTTCCATCTCGATATCACGGAAGGCGTGGCCGCTTTCGGAACCTTCGGTGGGCAGGGCATCGAGATAGCGGGCCGAGGCGAGCTTCACCGTCTTCAGGTTCATTTCCGCCGAAAGCCCGCCGATGACGATCGCCAGATGGTAGGGGGGACAGGCTGCCGTGCCGAGCGACAGGATTTTGTCCTTCAGGAAATCGATCATTCGGTCATGGGTCAGCAGCGAAGGCGTGCCCTGGTAAAGGAAGGTCTTGTTGGCCGAACCGCCGCCCTTGGCCATGAACAGGAATTTATAGGCATCCTCGCCCTCTTCATAGAGATCGATCTGGGCGGGCAGGTTTGTCTTGGTGTTCTTTTCCTCGAACATTTTCAAGGGCGCCAGCTGCGAATAGCGCAGGTTACGCTTTTCATAGGCATCGCGCACGCCATGGGCCAAAGCCTCATAATCGCCGCCATCCGTCCAGACGCGGCGGCCCTTCTTGCCCATGACGATGGCGGTGCCGGTATCCTGGCACATCGGTAGCACACCGCCAGCAGCGATATTGGCGTTTTTCAACAGGTCATAGGCCACGAAACGGTCATTGTCGGTGGCTTCCGGGTCCTGGAGAATGGAGGCCAATTGCTTGAGATGGCCCGGACGCAGTAGGTGGTTGATGTCGGAAAGCGCGGTTTCGGCCAGAAGCCGCAGGCCCTCCGGATCAACGGTCAGGATCTCCTGGCCCTTGAAGGTTTCGACCGAGACGTAATCGGCGGTCAGTTTGCGGTAGGGAGTCGTGTCTTCGCCAAGGGGAAAGAGATCGTCAGCCATCGAAGGAGCCTTTTTGCCAAACGGATTTTCGGCATTTGGTCTAGTTCGGCGACGCACAGTTTGCAAATGATTCTAAAGTGGAGGTTGCGACGCAACATTTTGCGCCGCAACGACATTGCATATAGGTTTTATTTCGGCCCGATCATCAGTTCCGGCCGGACATACTGATCAAATTCCTCGTTGGTCAGGTAGCCCCCGCCCACGGCTTCCTCACGCAATGTCGTGCCGTTCTTATGGGCGGTTTTGGCGATCTTGGCGCAGGCGTCGTAGCCGAGCTTGCTGTTCAGCGCCGTGACCAGCATCAGTGAGTTTTCGACGCCCTTCCTGATATTGTCCTCACGCGCCTCAATGCCAACAACGCAATTGTCGGTGAAGGAGACGGCGGCGTCGCCGAGCAATTGCACCGATTGCAGGAAGTTGTAGGCCATCATCGGGTTATAGACATTCAGCTCGAAATGGCCCTGGCTACCCGCAAAAGTCAGCGCGGCATTGTTGCCGAAGATATGGGCGCAGACCTGGGTCATCGCTTCCGACTGGGTCGGATTGACCTTACCGGGCATGATCGAAGAGCCGGGTTCGTTTTCTGGCAGGGCCAGTTCGCCGAGACCGGCGCGCGGGCCGGAACCGAGGAAGCGGATATCGTTGGCGATCTTGAAGCAGGCCGCCGCAGCCGCATTGATCGCTCCATGGGCAAACACCATGGCGTCATGGGCGGCCAGCGCCTCGAACTTGTTGGGTGCGGTGACGAAGGGTAGGCCGGTAATCGCGGCAATCTCTTCGGCAACCTTTTCGGCAAAGCCGATGGGGGCGTTCAGCCCGGTGCCGACAGCGGTGCCGCCTTGCGCCAGCTCATAAAGGCCGGGAAGTGTCAGCTCGATCCGCTTGATGGAGGAGGCGACCTGTGCGGCATAGCCGGAAAATTCCTGGCCCAGCGTCAGCGGCGTCGCGTCCTGGGTATGGGTGCGGCCAATCTTGATGATGTGTTCAAAGGCCTTGGCCTTGGCATCCAGCGCCGCATGCAGATGCTTCAAGCCGGGGATCAGATGATGCACGACATATTCGGCTGCCGCGATATGCATGGCGGTCGGGTAGGTGTCGTTGGACGACTGGCTCATGTTGACGTGGTCGTTGGGATGAACAGGCTTTTTCGAACCCATTACTCCGCCCAGCATTTCAATTGCGCGGTTGGAGATCACTTCATTGGCATTCATGTTGGATTGCGTGCCGGAGCCGGTCTGCCAGACTACCAGTGGGAAATGATCGTTGAGCTTGCCGTCGATCACCTCCTGTGCGGCTTTGATGATTGCTTCACCAAGCGTCGAGTCCAGACCGCCGAGCGCCATATTGGCGCGGGCCGCCGCCTGCTTGACGATGCCGAGGGCACGCACCACCGGCAGGGGCTGCTTTTCCCAGCCGATCTTGAAATTGCCGAGTGAGCGCTGCGCCTGCGCCCCCCAATATCGATCGCTGGCAACCTCAATAGGGCCAAATGTATCAGTTTCGGTACGGGTGGCAGTCATGATGTGTCTCCAGCTGATGGTCTGAATAGGCAATGGCTCCGTTGACCGGCAGGATGACGGTCGCCGTAAAACATGACGCTTTGATACATGTTTTCGCGCCTGCGTCAAAGCATACCGGTCTCAGGTAGGTTCGGTTGTCCAGTCGCGGTAATGTCATCAAAGTTTGGTGGAAGAAAGGACCTGCGGTTACTGAATTTTAACCAATTCCCGGCTTAACCTTGACGTCGTGTTAACCATGGCTGCGCGCTGATCGGTCACTTAAAGTTGACCCTCTGCTTTTCAAGCATTTTAGCATGGTTAACTTTCCAAAGCCGATGCAATCGGCTAGGGAACCGGCTAATATTCGGGGATTGATTTCGAATCCCGACCTTGACCTTTCTGAATGGGGAAAGCAGTTGCAGAAACCTTCACTGAACCGGGCGCTGATTGCAGTCCTCCTGACCACGTCCACGGTTGTGGCCGCCCTGCCGCAGACGGCGAGCGCCACGACCCTGATGGATCTGCTGCGTGGCAGGTCGGAGGAACGCCGCCAACCAGCGCCGGCGGAAATCATTCCCCAGGCCCAATTGCGCGATCCAGAGCCGATCCAGAAGGTCGCCGCACCTCGCTATTATGCCTATAAGGCCGAGAACAAGCGTGCGATCTCAATCAAGGCACCGGACATGCCGATCCCGGTTTTCGGTGAAGACCATGCCTTGGCCGTCGCTCATCTCGCCATGTCGCAGGTCAAGGTCGAAGCCACGCCCGACGTGGCGCAGGCTGTGGAAAACTATTATAACAACAAGGGCGCGTTGATCTGGGCCAGCGATACCGCCATCACCGACAAGGCGAAGTCGGCGGTTGCCGCCCTGGCAACGGCTGATACGGCAGGGCTTGAGCCAGCCGATTATGCGGTGAAAGTCCCTGATGGTCTCGACACCATGCCCGAAGACGCCCGCCGCCAGGCGTTGATGGCCTTCGAACTCAACCTTTCGGCCAAGATCCTGACCTATGTTCAGGACACGGTGCGCGGCAGGCTCGATCCGAACCGTATTTCAGGCTATCACGATTTCAAGCGCAAGACTGTCAATCTCGATCCGGTGCTGGATCTGGTGCGCTCCAGCCCGGATATCGCTGCCTATCTGCATGGCCGCGATCCGGCCAGCCCGCAATTCCAGGCGCTGAAGGCTGAGCTTGCCAAATTGGTGGCAGAGGCCAATCAGCAGCAGAGCAAGCCCGTAAAAATCAATCTGACCGGCGTTTTGAAGCCTGGCGGCAGCAATCCTGAGCTTGCCAATATCGTCGAAGGCATCAAGACCTATGGCAGCGACGCGCTGAAGACCGAGCATGCGCTGACGCTGACCGACTACACTGGCACGCCGGATTACACACCGGAACTGGTGGCGCTGGTCGAGAGCTACCAGAAGGAACGCGGTCTGAAACCGGATGGCGTCATTGGCCAGGCAACGGTCCGCACCATGGTCGGACATTCGAATGCCGAGAAGATCGAAAAGCTCGTGGTTGCCATGGAGCAATTGCGCTGGTTGCCTGCCGATCTGGGGCCGCGCTATGTGTTCATCAACCAGCCGGCTTTCGAGGCCTATTATTTCAACGACCGCCAGCAGCAGATTGCCATGAAGGTCGTGGTCGGTGCGCCGCAGCACCAGACTTTCTTCTTCCAGAACATGATCCAGACGGTGGAATTCAACCCTTATTGGGGCGTTCCGCGGTCGATCATCGTCAACGAAATGCTGCCCAAGCTGCGCCAGGACCCGAGCTATCTCGATCGTCTCGGCTATGAAGTCAGCTACAAGGGCCGCAAGGTGGCCTCCTCGCAAGTCGATTGGTACACGACAAGCGATGTTGATGTGCGCCAGCCGCCAAGCAGTGACAATGCGTTGGGCGACCTGAAGATCCTGTTCCCGAATGCCCATGCGATCTACATGCATGACACACCGGCGAAGAGCTTCTTCAAGCGCGATATGCGCGCGCTCAGCCACGGCTGTGTGCGTCTTGCCGAGCCCCGCGTCATGGCCGCAGCCGTGATGGGTACGACAGTTGAAGACATCGATGCGCAGATTGCTTCCGGCCAGAACCGCGCCGTGCAGGTGCCGCAGAAGTTCCCTGTTTATGTCGCCTATTTCACCGCCTGGCCGGATAAGGATGGAGTGGTCCGCTATTACGACGACGTTTATGGCCGCGATGAAGCGACCCGCAAGGCCTTCGACGTGACATCGACCTCTCGCGGCGTGCAGAGTTGATAAGCTGTAAGCAAGGCATATTAGGCAAAAGGCCCGGTCGACACGGGCCTTTTGTGTTTTGGAATTTCAGTTGGCCTCGTTGAGGAGCCTGTCGACCAGATCCAAGGTCAATTCATTGAAATGTGTAATGATCACATCGGGTTCGAGGTCAGCGACCGGTACGTCCGAGTAGCCGAAAGGCACGGCAATGGATGGGATACCGGCATTGCGCGCCACCAGAATGTCGTTGCGGCTATCGCCGACCATGATAGCCCGGCGCGGGTCGCCGCCAGCCTTGGCGATGGTGCCGAGCAGATGACCGGCATCGGGCTTGCGCATCTCGAATGTATCACCGCCGGTAATGGCGGCGAACCGGTCCGTCAGGCTCAAGCCCTCAAGCAATGGCCGGGCAAGGCCCTCCATCTTGTTGGTGCAGACCGCCAGTCGGTGCCCTGCCTTGTCGAGCCGTTCCAGGGCGTTCAGCAGGCCGGGATAGGGCTGGCTTCTGCCGGGCATATGGTCTTTGTAATGGTCGATGAACCGTTCAAGCAGGGGCTGGAACGCATCCTCGGAAATCGGCCTGCCGCGCAGGCTGAAGGCCCGCTCGATCATCACCCGCGCACCGTGTCCGACCAGATGGCTGAGGTCCTCGGCCACCATTGGCGCCAGATCGGCAGCGGCGATGGTATAGTTGAGGCTTGCCACGAGGTCCTCGGCCGTATCGATCAGGGTTCCATCCAGATCGAAGACAATAGTGGCGGGGGCGGCGTTGATTGCTGGGGACACGGGCTGACTTTCCATGATTTGCACTTTAAAACCTTGGGTTTCGGTGGGCAGGGCTAAGGTTTTTCAGGGCGGAATGCAAGATTGGACGGCGTCGAAAGGGGCTTTCGTTTGGCTTGCGACCCGTGTAAACAGCGAGAACTTTCTGCGGAATGCTTGGCAAACCGACAAGGTTTGCTTCATTAACCCGCAGTTTCGAAAGGCCTTGGCCGAGTGTTGCAAGAGGAGTTGCGGGCAGCATGGACGTTCGTCAAATGAAGATCAAAGCCGCGGAACTGGCTTTGTCTTATGTCGAAAATGGGATGCGTCTCGGCATCGGCACTGGCTCGACCGCAGAGGAGTTCGTGCGGTTGCTGGCTGAAAAGGTCGCCGACGGTTTCAAGGTTCAAGGCGTGCCAACGTCGGAGCGCACCGCAAGGCTTTGCCTGGAACTGGGCGTGCCGCTGATGTCGCTCGATGAATTGCCGGAACTGGACCTAACCGTCGATGGCGCCGATGAGCTTGATCGTCACCTGACCCTGATCAAGGGCGGCGGCGGTGCGCTGCTGCGCGAAAAGATCGTTGCTGCCGCCTCGTCGCGGGTGATCGTCATTGCCGACGAAACAAAGCTGGTGGAGACGCTCGGCGCTTATCCGCTGCCCATCGAGATCAATGGATTCGGTGGCATTGCAACCCGGATCTCCATCGAAAAGGCTGCCGCCAAACTGGGCCTGTCGGGGACGATTGGCCTGCGCATGTCTGGTGACGATCTGTTTATGACAGATGGTGGGCATTATATTCTCGATGCTTCTTTTGGCCGCATTCCTGATGCAGTGGCCCTTTCTCAGGCATTGCATGCTATACCCGGGGTGGTGGAGCACGGTCTGTTCATCGGAATGGCATCGCTGGCCGTCGTGGCTGGCTCTGATGGTGCGCGGGTGATCGAGCCTGTGGCGTGATTGATACGGCGTGATAGCCGGATGGTCATGGTCTGGCGCAAGTTCACGTCCCGGCCATGTGCATCGATAATACCAATATGACAATTCAGCGCTGCCGTTGGAGGCGAGCGCTGGGGACACAAACAGGAGCATGAGTTTTATGAGCAAATATCACGGTCTCGGTCGCCTTAATCTCGGTCACATGGTTGCCGGTGCGGTTATCGCAGCTTCGCTTCTGGCTGGTCCGGCCGCTCGCGCGCAGGATGTGACGGATGCGCAGATCGATACTGCCCGTCAGGCCATCACGGCGCTGGGCGTTACCAATGTATTCGACAATATCCTGCCGAATGTCGCCGCTCGGTTGAAGGCACAGCTCATCCAAGCTTATCCTAACCTTGAAGACCAGATCGACAAGACTGTTGACCAGCAGGCCATCGCGTTGGCTGCCCGCCGTGGCGATCTCGAAAAGGAAGCGGCAACGGTTTATGCCAAGTCGTTTACTCAGGAAGAGTTGAAGCAGATTGCGGCCTTCTTCTCCAGCCCGGCTGGCAAGAAGCTGATCAAGGACCAGCCGGTCGCCAATCGTGAGCTTGGCAAGTCCGCCGATATCTGGGCTGCCGGTGTGGCGCGTGATCTCGAAAAGAACACCAATGATGCCCTGGTCAAGGTGGCCGGCGCACAGTTGAAGG
Source organism: Allorhizobium ampelinum S4 (assembly GCF_000016285.1). Classification (NCBI taxonomy): domain Bacteria; kingdom Pseudomonadati; phylum Pseudomonadota; class Alphaproteobacteria; order Hyphomicrobiales; family Rhizobiaceae; genus Gillisella; species Gillisella ampelina. Next base: position 1,709,744 of record NC_011989.1, read on the forward strand.
CGCAGATGCCTGCTTCCGAACCGGCTCCGGCCCCGGCTGCTCCAGCACCGGCCCCCAAGCCTTGATCTGATAATACCGATCAACGAAAAGCCCGGACCTGGTTCCGGGCTTTATCGTCTGGTCGGTCGGGAACGATCCGGCGGCATTCCGTTGTCGTTGTTATGATCCATTCCCATATAGGGGATGGATGATTTTATGGTTTTTGGCCAGCATTCATCCTTCTTTGCCAGTCCGGCCGATCTACTGAAATTTTCGAGGGACGCTTTGGCCGTCCGTCTTGCGGGAGTTTTCCATGTCATCATTCGATTATGATCTGTTCGTCATCGGCGGCGGCTCCGGCGGTGTGCGCAGCGCCCGGCTTGCGGCCTCTATGGGCAAGCGAGTGGCGATTGCCGAGGAATACCGATTTGGCGGCACCTGCGTCATCAGGGGCTGCGTACCGAAAAAGCTGTTCGTCTATGCCTCGCAGTTTCACGAGCATTTCGAGGATGCGGCGGGATTTGGCTGGACGGTGGGCGAAAGCCATTTCGACTGGAAGAAGCTGATCGCGGCCAAGGACCAGGAAATCGAGCGTCTGGAAGGCCTGTACAGAAAGGGGCTCAACAGCGCCGGTGCGGAATTGATTGAGAGCCGGGCGGAACTGACCGGTCCCAATCGCGTCCGTCTGCTGGCGACCGGACGGGAAGTGACCGCCGAGCGGATCATCATTGCGGTCGGCGGCTCCGCCAATGCGCATACCTCCTTGCCGGGGCATGAGCTATGCATCACCTCCAATGAAGCCTTCCATCTGGAGACGCTGCCCCGCTCTATCGTGATTGCCGGTGGCGGTTATATCGCTGTGGAATTCGCCAATATCTTCCATGGTCTCGGCGTCGATACGACGCTGATCTATCGTGGCAAGGAAATCCTGTCGCGCTTCGACCAGGATATCCGCCGTGGCCTGCACCAGGCCATGGAAGCCAAGGGCATTCGTATTCTTTGCACGGATGTGATCGAGGAAGTCGAGAAGATGGCCGCAGGTGGCCTTTCCGTGCGCACCCGCAATAATGGGGTGATTTCGGCTGAAACGGTCATGCTGGCTTTGGGCCGTGATCCCTATACCAAGGGCCTCGGCCTCGAGACGGCGGGCGTTGCTGTCAATGAGCGCGGCGCCATCATCGTCGATCAATACTCACGCACCAACGTGCCGGGCATTTTTGCATTGGGTGACGTGACGGACCGGGTGCAGCTGACGCCTGTGGCGATCCATGAGGCCATGTGTTTCGTCGAGACGGAATACAAAGACAATCCGACCTCGCCGGATCATGATCTGATCGCCACGGCGGTCTTTTCGCAGCCGGAAATCGGCACGGTCGGCATGACCGAGGAAGAGGCGGCCCGCACGTTCCCGGAAATCGAGATCTACAAGGCCGAATTCCGGCCGATGAAGGCAACCCTGTCGGGACGCACCGAAAAAGTGATCATGAAGCTGGTCGTCAATGCGGCTGACCGAAAAGTGGTTGGTGCCCATATTCTGGGCCATGACGCTGGCGAAATGGCGCAATTGCTCGGCATTACCCTCAAGGCTGGCTGCACCAAGGACGATTTTGATCGCACGATGGCCGTGCATCCGACCGCGTCTGAGGAGCTGGTCACCATGTATAACCCGAGCTATCGGATCAGGAACGGCGAGCGGGTTTAAAAATCACCAATCCCCCTTAAGATACAGGGAGGCAGGTTACTGCTTCCCTGTTGTCCAAAATCCTTCCAGGATGGTTTTCACCTATGGAAGGCCGATTTGACAGCAAGGTATTGCTTTTCAAGCTTCCATTAAGCGTTTATAAGCCGCCAATCCGAGCGGCCCGCAGGCATGGCCGCGTTTTGTTTAGGTGAAGACGATGGCGCAGAATTGGACCCCGACAAGCTGGAGGCAGAAGCCGATCAAGCAGGCTCCGGCCTATCCGGACCAGGCCGCATTGGCCGCAGCAGAGAAAAAGCTGGCGACCTATCCGCCGCTGGTCTTTGCTGGTGAAGCGCGCCGGTTGAAAAAGGCGCTTGCCAATGTGGCTGATGGCAATGGCTTCCTGCTTCAGGGCGGCGATTGTGCCGAAAGCTTTGCCGAACACGGCGCCGACACGATCCGCGACTTCTTCCGCGCCTTCCTGCAGATGGCCGTTGTCCTGACCTTTGGCGCCCAGCTTCCGGTCGTCAAGGTCGGCCGCATCGCTGGCCAGTTCGCCAAGCCGCGCTCGTCGGATTTCGAGCGTCAGGGCGATGTCGAGTTGCCGAGCTACCGTGGCGATATCATCAATGGCATCGATTTCACCGAAGAGTCTCGCGTTCCCGATCCGCATCGTCAGTTGATGGCCTATCGCCAGTCAGCCGCGACGCTGAACCTGCTGCGCGCTTTCGCCATGGGTGGCTATGCCAATCTCGAAAACGTTCATCAATGGATGCTGGGCTTCGTCAAGGACAGCCCGCAGGCAGAGCGTTACCGCAAGCTTGCCGACCGGATTTCCGAGACCATGGATTTCATGAAGGCGGTCGGCATCACGGCGGAAACCAATGCCAGCCTGCGCGAAACCGATTTCTTCACCAGCCATGAAGCGCTGCTTCTTGGCTATGAAGAGGCGCTGACCCGCGTCGACTCGACATCTGGCGATCATTACGCCACATCAGGCCACATGATCTGGATTGGCGACCGTACCCGTCAGGCCGATCATGCCCATATCGAATATTGCCGCGGAATCAAAAACCCGCTGGGTCTCAAATGCGGCCCGTCGCTTCAGGCTGACGATCTTCTCAACCTGATCGACATTCTCAATCCGCAAAATGAAGCGGGTCGTCTGACGCTGATCTGCCGCTTCGGCCACGACAAGGTTGCTGACCATCTGCCGCGCCTGATCCGCGCGGTGGAGCGGGAAGGGCGCAAGGTCGTATGGTCCTGCGATCCGATGCATGGCAACACCATCACGCTCAACCACTACAAGACCCGGCCCTTTGACCGGATCCTGTCGGAAGTGGAAAGCTTCTTCCAGATCCACCGGGCTGAAGGCTCGCATCCAGGCGGCATCCATATCGAGATGACCGGCAACGACGTGACCGAATGCACCGGTGGCGCACGCGCCGTTTCCGCTGAAGATTTGCAGGATCGCTACCATACCCATTGCGACCCGCGTCTCAATGCGGACCAGGCGCTGGAACTGGCCTTCCTTCTGGCCGAGCGCATGAAGGGCGGACGCGACGAGAAGCGGCTGAGAACAGTCGGGGCCTGATCGTTTAGGCTCAAACCAAAAACCCGTCACTGCATGAACTACCCCCCCCCCCCCGAAAGTTGGACATCAACCTGGGGCAGTTCATGGAGGGGCGGGTTTTTTATTGACCGAAGAGAGAGGCACAGTCACCGTTGTGATCAACGGCAAAAGCTTAGCCGTCAGGATAGCTGGGTTTCGCCGATCTGGCAGAGAATATGTTCTCTCTCGAAGGCGATATGGCGCCGCAGCCCTTCAAAGAAGCCACGCAACATATAGCCCACGGCCTCCATGTTGACTTCGCGGCCGCTGCCGAGTTTGAGCAGGGCATCCGTCAACTCCTCGGCAAAACACTCGTCTTCGCAATGTTCGAAGCGCAACCGGTTCAGCGTCTCGTGCATGCCGATGCTGCTGTGTGTCGATGTTTCGAGCCAGGGAAACAGGATGCTTTCTTCATAGTGGTGGACGCCCTTGATCAGCGGGGTCAGCGCCTTGGCCGCGTAGATGCATTTCTGCCGGTTGATACTGTTCGGCAGCGAATCGGCGATCTCTTCCAGCTCGGCGCATAGCGCCATTTGCTCCCCATGGGCATGATGCAGCCATTCCAGACTGGTCTCACATGGCGGCAAAGCAAGGGGCCGAGCGTCTCTGGTTTTCGGAAAGCCCGCCTTGTCCAAATTGCTCTGCATTCCGCATCTCCTTCTATTGCCGGCCCGGCACATGCGTAGGGCGTTATTGACAAGCGCGAAGGTGTTAGCCACATCTCCGCCCTGCACGAATGCCGAATATCTCAAATGCATCAAAGGCTTGAGATGTCCGGAAATGAAATGCCAGGGCCATTTTCAAAGAGCCATGGTCGTCGGTCGCAGCGCCGGGCTCTGAACTTGGCAACGCGGCATCGTGCAAGGGCGCGAAAAATCCCGCCTTGAAGACCGTTTCCCGATCAGAATGCGTAATGCGCACTGAAAGGGTCACTTAGGAAACGCCAGAGACCCTTTCCAGGCCATCAAGTGTTCCGCCGCAACTGCCGGTTCGCAATGTCTCCGCATCGGATGCTTGTCCGATGCCTGCGACACAATGCCATTGCCGTCCTTTATATATCGCCGCCTTTGCATGGACTGCCTTGATTTGAATCAAGGTTGCAGAGGCTGCGGAATGTCAAACAGAGACTCGACGCAGAAGTCTATCCATCCGGCAGGCGGCATGGCGCGGCGAGCAAGACTGCTTTTCCTCGAAATGCAAAACGCTCTATCTCGCTGTTTTTACGTACTTTTGCTGGAAATAATCTGGCGCTGTCAGAAAAACGTTCCGGCAACGGAATGGCTTTTCTCATGGAGCGACTGCGCAAACCACAAATCAGGGCGGAACCCTTCCCTTAAGGAGGGGCCGTGCCGACACAAAGCCGTTGGGGGATGCCAACAATGAATTATACTTTCGAAACCATGGTTTTGGCCATTCTGGCCTTTGCCGCGCTGCTCGGGGCGGGTTTCGCCTATGACAGCCTGTTTGCTGCCCATATGTGGGTGGCCTTTTTCGTGCTTCTGGGGGCGACGGTCGTCATGTTGCGCCATATCCGGTTTGCGCCGGTGACGGCTGGCATGTCGAGTCGTGCAGCGGCGCAACCCAAGTCTGAATATTTCGACGAGGTCATTCGTTATGGCGTCATCGCCACGGTGTTCTGGGGTGTGATCGGCTTTCTTGTCGGGCTGGTCATCGCCCTGCAACTGGCCTTTCCCGATCTGAATTTCGGCCCCTGGCTGAATTTCGGGCGGCTGCGGCCATTGCACACGTCTGCCGTGATTTTTGCCTTTGGCGGCAATGCCCTGATCATTACATCGTTTTATGTGGTGCAGCGCACGTGTCGCAGCCGTTTGTTCGGCGGCACGCTCGGCTGGTTCGTGTTCTGGGGCTATAATTTCTTCATCGTCATGGCTGCCACCGGCTATCTGCTCGGGATCACCCAGGGCCGTGAATATGCGGAACCCGAATGGTATGTCGATATCTGGCTGACAATTGTCTGGGTCGCCTATCTCATTGCCTTCCTGGGCACGATCCTGACCCGCAAGGAGCCGCATATCTATGTGGCGAACTGGTTCTATCTGGCCTTCATCGTCACCATTGCCATGCTGCATATCGTCAACAATCTGGCGATCCCGGTCTCCTTCCTCGGCGTCAAGAGCTATTCAGCCTTCTCCGGCGTGCAGGATGCGCTGACGCAATGGTGGTACGGGCATAATGCCGTCGGCTTCTTCCTGACGGCGGGCTTCCTGGGCATGATGTACTACTTCGTGCCCAAGCAGGCCGGTCGCCCGGTCTATTCCTACCGGCTGTCGATCATCCACTTCTGGGCGCTGATCTTCATGTATATCTGGGCCGGTCCGCATCACCTGCATTATACAGCGCTGCCCGATTGGGCGCAGACGCTGGGCATGGTGTTCTCGATCATGCTGTGGATGCCGTCCTGGGGCGGGATGATCAACGGGTTGATGACGCTTTCGGGTGCCTGGGACAAGATCCGTACCGATCCGATCATCCGGATGATGGTCATGGCCATCGCCTTCTACGGCATGTCGACTTTCGAAGGCCCGATGATGTCGATCAAGACGGTCAATTCGCTCAGCCACTATACCGAATGGACCATTGGTCACGTTCACTCCGGCGCACTCGGCTGGGTCGGCATGATCACCTTCGGCGCGATCTACTACTTGACGCCCAAGCTCTGGCACCGCGACCGCCTCTATTCGATGCGGATGGTCAACTGGCACTTCTGGCTCGCCACGCTCGGCATCGTCGTCTATGCCGCCGTGCTTTGGGTTGCTGGTATACAGCAGGGCTTGATGTGGCGTGAATACGATGCGCAGGGCTTCCTGGTCTATTCCTTCGCGGAAACCGTCAAGGCCATGTTCCCCTACTATGTCATGCGCGCCGTTGGCGGCGGGCTCTATCTCGCCGGCAGCCTGGTCATGGCCTGGAATATCACCATGACCATTCTCGGCCACCAGCGCAACGAGGCGCCTCTTGCAGGTTCGGCCATGGCGCCTGTCCTGCAACCGGCGGAGTAAGGAGGGCACCATGTCCATTCTCGATAAACACAAAATCATCGAAAAAAATGCCAGCCTGCTGCTTTTGGGTTCGCTGCTGGTGGTTGCGATAGGCGGTATCGTCGAAATCGCACCGCTGTTCTACCTGCAAAACACCATCGAAAAGGTGGAGGGCATGCGGCCCTACTCGCCACTCGAGCTGGCCGGTCGCGACATCTACATCCGCGAAGGCTGTTACCTCTGCCACAGCCAGATGATCCGGCCGTTCCGTGACGAAGTGGAACGTTACGGTCATTACTCCCTGGCGGCGGAATCGATGTACGACCATCCGTTCCAATGGGGTTCCAAGCGCACCGGGCCGGATCTGGCCCGGGTCGGGGATCGCTACTCGAACGATTGGCATGTCCAGCACCTGAGCGATCCGCGCTCGGTGGTGCCGGAATCGATCATGCCGAAATACGCGTTCCTGAAAGAAACGCCGCTGAAGATCACCAATGTCTCCATGGACCTGAAGGTCAACAGCGAAGTCGGCGTACCCTATACCCAGGATATGATCGACAATGCCAAGGCCGATCTGGCTGCCCAGGCGGACCCGAATGCCGATACCACGGCGTTGCTGGCCCGCTATCCCAAGGCGAAAATCGGTGATTTCGACGGCAACCCGGCGGTCCTGTCCGAAATGGACGCGCTGATCGCTTATCTGCAAATGATCGGCACTTTGGTGGACTTCACCAAATATGACGACGCAACCGGCTACCGTTGAGGAGGGCGTCATGGAAGGAACCGAAATCTATACGGCCATGCGCCATTTCGCTGACAGCTGGGGCATGCTCGCCATGCTGCTGTTCTTCGCGGGCGCCATTCTCTTCGTCTTTCGTCCGGGCGCCAAAGAGCGGGCGGAAGATGCTGCCTCTATCCCCTTGCGGGAGGACTGATCATGTCTGACAAACACATTGACGAAATCAGCGGTGTCGAAACTACGGGCCATGAATGGGACGGCATCCGCGAGCTGAACAATCCGATGCCGCGTTGGTGGGTCTATACCTTCTACGCTACCATCGTCTGGGCCATCGGCTATACGGTGGTTTATCCGGCCTGGCCGATGCTCTCTACCAATACCAAGGGCCTGTTCGGTTATACCAACCGTGCCGCTGTCACCGCCGAGCTTGCCGACGCCAAGGCAGCGCAATCGGTGTTTACCGACAAGATCGCCGCCCTGCCGATCAAGGATATCCTGGCCGACAAGGACCTGACCGAATTCGCCACCGCTGGTGGTGCTGCGGCCTTCAAGGTCAATTGTACCCCCTGTCACGGTTCCGGTGCGGCCGGTGGCCCCGGCTATCCGAACCTGAACGACGATGACTGGCTGTGGGGCGGTAGTGTGGATGCCATCTACACGACGCTGCAACACGGTATTCGCTACACGAGTGATCCGGAAACCCGGGCGTCGGAAATGCCGGCCTTCGCCGACATCCTGAAGCCCGAGGAAATCCGCCAGGTCTCCGCCTATGTCGTCAGCCTGACGGGCAAGCCGTCCAACGACGCATTGGTTGCGCCTGGAAAGCAGGTCTTCATGGACAATTGTGTTGCCTGCCACGGTGAAAAGGCCGAGGGCAACCGCGATCTCGGTGCGCCCAATCTCGGCGACGCCATTTGGCTGAAGGTCAAAGGCGAGCAGGAGATCATCCAGCAGGTGGCTCATCCCAAGCATGGCGTCATGCCGGGATGGTCAGCACGTCTAGGCGATACGACAGTCAAGGAACTGACCGTCTACGTCCACTCACTCGGCGGCGGGGAGTGATAACGAGCCGCCGGGGCTCAATAGTTCCGGCAGCTCTCCTTTGATCTTGCAGGAAGATGGGTTTAGCGAAGGCAGGCTAGGTACAGCATCATCCCAATTGCAGCTTTGTGCCCGATATTAGACACTGTCCGACCAGATAGCCAGTTCATAGCCATCCAGGTCGCGGAAGTGAAATCGCCGACCGCCGGGAAAGGGAAAGATCGGGCGGGTTATCGTGCCGCCTGCGCTTTCCACGCTGCTCAAGGCCTGTTCCAGATCATCAGCAAACAGGATGACGAGCGGCCCGCCGGTTGCCGAGACCGGGGCCGTCGTGGTAAATCCACCTTTCAGCCGACCATCGTTGAATTCGGCATAATCCGGTCCGTAATCGGTAAAGGACCAGCCAAAGGCCGTGGCGTAGAATTGTTTTGAGGCCGAAATGTCGCGCACGTTGAATTCGATATAATCAATTTGATCGTTGCGTTGCGTCATGCTCGACCATCTCCTCTGGATTGTATTTTCCTGCTGCACAATCCCTTAAACCGGTTGCGGTTTAAGGCGAAAATTATGCGGCACTACAAAGGCGCTAAAGTGAAATTTAGCGCACTCATAGGGTGCATTGAGTGCGTGACGGTTCCCGTGACGCATAATTCTAAGACGTGGCACAATTTTTAACTGCATTGTTCATTATTTCTTACCGAAAAGGCGCAATCTTAGCGCCAAGCTCGTAAAAACACAATTATTGCGCCTAGTTTGAAGAATGAGATAGTCTTGTTTTCAGAAACTGCGGATCAAAAAGCATTTTTGCTGTCGTCTGCCCATAAGGCGCGGGCTTCCATGGCATTGCATGGCAGCGGAACAGCGGCAGTTTACAATGTGATGGCTGGGCTATCCACGTCCATTCTGCTTCTGGCCGAGGCGAATAACGTCAGCGTCGTTGTCGGCTGGATGACAGCGTTGGCTGTCGCGACGTTATTTCGCTTCCTGTTGTCGCGCCATCTGCTGCACCGTCACTATGCCTCTTCCAATCCGGATGACGTGCTTCGGCTGATGTGCATCACGGCCTGCCTGCAAGGGACCGTATGGGCTCTACTGCCGACAGCGGTGGTCGATATGGACTTGCTGGGCCGTGATGCGTCTATTCTGGTGGTTATCGGCGGTCTGGTGGCGACAGCCATGTTCCGCCAGGCCGGCACCAGTCAGGTCGCCTTCAGCTACTGTATTCCGATGATTTTAGCGATATTGTGGAATTTCGCGATTCATGGTGGCATCATTGCGACCGTCTCCACGTTTAATTTCATCGTATTGGCCATATTCATGTCGCACCTGCTGTTGAAGGCGGACAGGACATTTATGGAAAGCGAAATGGCCAAGCTGAGCAGCCAGGCCGCGACGCAATCGCTGACCATTGCCAATGAGGACATTCACCACAAGAATTTGCGGCTGGAGGTTCTGGCCAACGGTGATCCCGTGACGGGGCTGTTCAACAGGATCTACTTCAATGGACGACTCGCGGGGGAAATTGCTGCTGCCAAAGTCGGAAACCGGGAAATTGGCCTGTTATTGGTCAATGTCGATCGGTTCAAGCTGATCAACGATGCTTTTGGTCATCGCGGTGGAGACCAGTTTCTGGCGATCCTGGGGCAGAGGTTGAAAAATGCCGCCGGTGGTGATGCCGTCACAGCCCGGATCAGCGGTGATGAATTTGCAATTCTGTTGCGGAACGGCGACGTGCGCCAGGATTGCCGAGCGCTTGCTGAGACCGTTATCGCCGCGTCCATGGTTCCTATTGCCGTCCATGGCACTCAGGTCAGTCCTGGTTTGAGCGCCGGGATTGCGTTTTTTCCCGACCATGCGGAAAATGGTGACGGGCTGTTTACCTGTGCCAGCATGGCTTTATCGGATGCCAAGCAGGACGGTCGCGGTCAATTGCGGGAATTCGATCATCAGATCAAACAGCGCATCGATCGCCAACGGCGTATCGAGCAGGACCTGCCAGCAGCACTTCGCGACACTGCGCTCGAGACCTGGTTCCAGCCACAGGTCGATCTTGCGACGGGCAAGATCGTCGGTTTCGAGGCGCTGGTTCGCTGGTTCCATCCGGAGTTCGGGGCGATTGCCCCGCCTGAAATCGTCAATGCCGCCCAGGCCATGCAGATGTGTGAGGCGTTGACCGGTTTCGTGACAGAAAATATCTGCCAGCTGCTCAACAGGCTGAAAGAGCTAGGCATGCCGGAGACGGCTGTCGCCTTGAACGTATCGCCGCGCGAATTTGCGCTCTATGACGTATCTGTCATGCTGGACCGGATTACCACTGCCTATGGCGTCAGTCGCAACCTTCTGGAAGTGGAGATCACCGAGGAAACCATTCTGGATCTGGCGGTCGCGGGTGAACAACTGACCCGGCTTGAAAATAGCGGCTATAAACTGACGGTAGATGATTTCGGCATGGGATACTCGTCCTTGGCCTATTTGATCAGCCTGAAGATTACCCGGTTGAAGATCGATCGCAGTTTCGTCACCGGGATCAGTAATTCTCCAAAGAACAAGGCGCTTGTTGTCGCCCTGGTCGGTCTCGGCCGTGCACTGGGTGTCGATATCGTGGCGGAGGGTGTGGAAACGGTGGCGGATGCCAGGACGTTGACCGAAATCGGCTGCACGATTGGCCAGGGCTATTATTTCTCCCGGCCCATGCCCGCCGATATGCTGCCCAAATGGCTCGACTTTAAAAAAAAGCAACTGAGTGAGAAAAAATCACGGCGCGCCGTGGCCTGAGGGAGGCCAGTCAGGGACATGAGCCCTTGGTTTTTCCGAGAATGCAAAGGGATAAAAACTTTAGCGAAATTGTTGCTTTTTTGTTCTGATTTTCGTCTGGCGCACTTCACTTTGCCTGCGGTCTTATCCATATTCGAACCATGGCCAGATCTCCGAAAAAATCTCCCGTCCGTAACAATGACAACCCATCGCAGGATGAGGCAGGATCGCCGTATGCCGGTGGGTTTGAAGAGGCACCGCAGGCAGCTTTTGAAGGAGCGCCCTTGAGCGGGAGTGTCGCAGATTGGGTGAAACAGCTGGAAGCCGAAGCGGAAGCGGGGGGCATCGAAAGCCAACGGGAACTCGCCTCCAAGGCTGGCAAGCATCGCAAGAAGATCGAAATCGAAGCGCGCAGGCATGCCGAAAAGATAGCGCTTGAGAAGAGCACGGGCCGCAAGACTGAGGCCGCCGACCCCGTAAAGGCCGGTCGCACTGCCAAGGCCAAGAGCGAAGACGGCGGCAGTGCCATGCGCACCTCACGCGGCGTGTCCATCGGCGCATCTTCCGACCCGGCCACGCGCGCTGCTGCCGGTCTTAATCCTGTCTCTGGCATGGACACGTCGCTTGAAGAGGCGCAGAGCCTTGCCCCCGGCGCTGTGACGGCGACCGTAGAGGCGCTGTCAGCGCTGATTGAAAGCGGCAATCCGCTGTTCAAGGGTGGTAAGATCTGGGCGCCGCATCGGCCCGCCAGGCCGGAAAAGTCCGAGGGGGGAATCCCGATCCGCATGGTGTCGGATTACGAACCGGCGGGCGATCAGCCAACGGCAATCAAGGATCTGGTGGAAGGCATCAATGCCGGGGAGCGCAGTCAGGTTCTGCTTGGGGTGACTGGTTCCGGCAAGACTTTCACCATGGCCAAGGTGATCGAGGCGACCCAGCGGCCAGCGGTGATTCTGGCGCCGAACAAGACGCTGGCGGCCCAGCTCTATTCGGAATTCAAGCATTTTTTCCCCGACAATGCGGTGGAATATTTCGTTTCCTACTACGATTACTATCAGCCGGAAGCCTATGTGCCGCGTTCGGATACGTTTATCGAGAAGGAAAGCTCGATCAACGAGCAGATCGACCGTATGCGCCATGCAGCCACCCGCGCCATCCTGGAGCGCGACGATTGCATTATCGTCGCCTCGGTGTCCTGCATCTACGGTATCGGCTCGGTCGAAACCTATACGGCGATGACCTTCCAGATGTCGGTCGGCGACCGGATCGATCAGCGGCAATTGCTGGCCGACCTCGTGGCCCAGCAATACAAGCGGCAGGACATCAATTTCGTGCGCGGCTCTTTCCGGGTGCGGGGCGATACGATTGAAATTTTCCCTGCCCACTTGGAGGATGCCGCCTGGCGGATTTCGATGTTCGGCGACGAAATCGATGCGATTACCGAATTCGATCCGCTGACCGGCCACAAGACCGGCGATATGAAGTCGGTGAAGATTTATGCCAATTCGCACTATGTCACGCCGCGCCCGACGCTGAATGGGGCGATCAAGGCGATCAAGGAGGAGTTGAAGCAGCGGCTGGCCGAGCTGGAAAAGGGCGGGCGTCTGCTGGAGGCGCAAAGGCTGGAGCAGCGCACCCGCTACGATATCGAAATGATGGAAGCGACCGGCGCCTGCGCGGGCATTGAAAACTATTCGCGCTACCTGACGGGCCGCGCACCAGGCGAACCGCCACCGACCTTGTTCGAATATATTCCCGATAATGCCTTGCTGTTCATCGATGAAAGCCATGTCTCCGTCAGCCAGATCGGCGGCATGTATCGTGGCGACTTCAGGCGCAAGGCGACGTTGGCCGAATACGGCTTCCGGCTGCCATCCTGCATGGATAACCGACCATTGCGATTTGAGGAATGGGACGCCATGCGTCCACCAACCGTTGCGGTTTCGGCGACGCCCGGCAGTTGGGAGCTGGAGCAATCGGGCGGCGTGTTTGCCGAACAGGTTATTCGCCCAACCGGCCTGATCGATCCGCCGGTCGAAGTGCGCTCCGCCAAGACCCAGGTTGATGATGTCTTGGGCGAGATCAAGGAAACCTCGCTGAAGGGCTATCGCACGCTGGTAACGGTGCTGACCAAGCGCATGGCCGAAGACCTGACGGAATATCTGCATGAGCAGGGCGTGCGGGTGCGCTATATGCATTCGGATATCGATACTCTGGAGCGTATCGAAATCCTGCGCGATCTCAGGCTCGGTGCCTTCGATGTGCTGGTTGGTATCAACCTGCTGCGCGAGGGGCTGGACATTCCTGAATGCGGCTTCGTCGCCATTCTCGATGCAGACAAGGAAGGCTTCCTGCGCTCCGAGACCTCACTGATTCAGACGATTGGCCGTGCGGCGCGTAATGTCGATGGCAAGGTCATTCTCTATGCCGATCAGATCACCGGCTCCATGCGGCGCGCCATGGACGAGACGTCGCGTCGCCGGGAAAAGCAGGTGGCTTACAATCTCGAACACGGGATCACGCCGGAATCGGTCAAGTCAAAAATTTCCGACATTCTCGATTCGGTCTACGAGCGCGACCATGTCCGTGCAGACATTTCCGGAGCGAGCGGCAAGGGCTTTGCGGCGGGCGGTCATCTGGTCGGCAACAATCTCCAGGCCCATCTTTCGGCGCTGGAAAAGCAGATGCGCGATGCCGCCGCCGATCTCGATTTCGAAACCGCAGCCCGTTTGCGCGACGAAATCAAGCGTTTGAAAGAAGTCGAACTGGCCAGCATGGGTGATCCCGGCGAAAAGGCAGCGGCCCGGGCGCAAGAGCAAGCGGTGGCAGGCCAGCCTGCTAGCGGTGCTACCGATGTTTCCCGTCAGGATTCCAGTGAAACTGGCTCCTATTTCGCCAAGCCATCCCTGGATGACATGGGTCCTGGCACGGACACGGCCAAGCCACTGTTTCGCAAGAACAGCCTGGATGAAATGACTGTTGGGCGGACGGAAAAGCCTGTTCCCGGCAAGCTTCCTGAAAAGCCGGTTCCGAAAATCGGCGATTCCAAAATCGACGATCCACGCCCCATCGTTCGCGCCAAATCTGGGGTCGGTTCCTATGAAGATGCCGGGGATCAGAAGCGCAAGACACGCACCAAGGGGAAAACTGGCAAGCCGGGACGGTGAATTAAGTTGTATTTTCCGGTCCGAAAATTCGTAAAAACAAATATATAGAGAAACGCGGTGTCTCCGTGAGGCATTAAAGGTCTCTAAATTTTGTTAGAAAACGTAAAAACCGTTGACACATCTCCAGATAGATGAAAACAGGATTCAACCGAAAAGCCCCCCTTTCGGTTGAATCCTATAGCATCGTGTAAAAACCGAAACCGGTACGATGCTATAGGATCTAGCTTGCGCGGCGGTTGTTTCCGAAATTCTGTCCCAAACCTTTGTCGATTATCTCAACGCAATTGGTCAACGCTCGCCGAGGGTGAGCGCCACACCTTCACCGCGTGGGTCGTGAGCGCCTGCCAGGCGGCCATCTGGGGCGATGGCGATAACGCCTGCCTGGCCCGCGATTGGACTTTGCGGCTCAATGGGTGCGAGCTGGTGGCCGAGATCGGCGAGACGATCGAGGACGGGCTGGCCGCAATCGGCTTCGATTTTCAAACTGTCGCGGCTGTCGGAAAACGTTTTGCCCAATAAGAACCGTGGTCCGGCCAAGGCTTGCGTGGGAGGTTGCGCATAATCGATCAGTCGTGTCAGCAGCATGGCCAGGGTCTGCGGCTGGCCGTCTGCACCTTGGGTGCCGTAGATCAGTGCCGGTTTGCCGTCGCGTAGTGCAAGTCCCGGGTTGAGGGTATAAAACGGTCTTTTTCCCGGTTGCAGGCAATTGGGGCTTTTCGGATCAAGCGAGAAGGCCGCACCCCGGTTTTGCCAGAGAATGCCGGTATCGCCAACGACAACGCCGCTGCCCCAATCGAAATAAGTGCTTTGCAAGGTGCTGACGCTTTGGCCCGCAGCGTCAGTCGCGCCGAAGAACACTGTGTCACCTGTTCGGTAGGGATGCGGCCAGTCCAGCGCCCGGTCTGGGTTGATGGCGCTGGCTGCCTGTTGCAATCGTTCTGCCGACAGCCATTCCCGCACGGGTTGATCGGCAAAGTCCGGATCGGCGATCCGGTCGCGGGTCAGGAAAGCCTGTTTCACCGCCTCAACGACCAGATGCAGATGCTGGGCGCTGCCGGGGGTGAGGGCGGACAGGTCGAAATGCTGGAGAATGCCCATGATCGCAAGAGTGGAGATCCCTTGTGTCGGCGGCGGCGGCGCGAGAAGCTCCAGCCCGCGATAGGATAGACGCGCCGGTTCCACCTGCCGCGTGCGTGTGGCTGCCAGATCGGCAAGGGTGATTGGCGACCCAACGGCCCGAAGCCCATCGGCGATACGCTGGGTGAGGGGGCCTTGGTAAAAACTGCGCGCACCATGGCTGGCAATATCCTCCAGGGAACGGGCCAGCTCAGGCTGGCGAAAGATCTCTCCCGTGGCAAAGGGTTGTCCATTGTTGAAAAACAGGTTGATGAAGCCCGGCCAGTCGGCTAGCACATCCTTGCGCATATCGAGCCAGAAGCCTTGCGAGCGGCTGACCGGAAAACCGTGTTGCGCATGATGAATGGCATCCTGCAACAGGTCGCCGAACACCTGTTTGCCACCCCAATACTCAATGGAATAGCGGTGAACGGTCTCCCAGGCATCAACAGTGGCGGCGGTGGTCAGGGTCGAAAGCGGACCGCGCAGCGGAATACTGTCACCGGTAAATTCCGGTAGCTTTGCGGCTGCCTGACCGATCCCCATAAAACAAGTCTGGCGACCTTGCCGGTCGGCCAGAATCCAGACTGAGTCGCCGCCCAGGCCGCAGAAATGCGGGTAGACGACGGCCATGGCGGCGGCCATGGCGATGGCGGCTTCCGCTGCCGTGCCGCCACGCTCCAGAACAGCCAGTCCGGCAGCGCTTGCCAGGGGATGCGGGCTGGTGACCATTCCAGAGTCAGGGCCGGAAGCAGCGTGTGTCGTGGGGGAAATGGTATGAGATGCAGAGGGCATGGGTACGTTCCGGCAAGAGGCGGGGAATAATCAACTCCAAGCCTGACACGGAACACCAAATTACCGCAATCCTGACTTTGCTTTAAACCTCGCCTCCGGCCAGGAAATACGCCATGATCCGACCCGTATTTTACCTGTCTGTTTGGCCGTGCGATTGCCCATCTGTCTGAAAGCCGATCCTTCCATGAGCGCCACTCTCGTCGTTTTCAATGCCCGCAATGGTCTCGGTGATCCCGTTGATATCGTTATTGCCGGTCATGCCATTGCCGCTATCGGCCCAGCGGCGGGTGAGGGCGTTTCAACGGAAAAACCGCGCATCGATGCTCGAGGCGGTCTGGTCCTGCCGGGCCTGGTCGATGGTCATGTACATCTGGATAAAACGCTGATCGGCATGCCGTTCATTCCCCATATTCCCGGAGGCACGGTCGCCGAGCGGATCCGGGCCGAAAAAGCGCTCCGCCGCTCGCTGCCTTTGCCGGTCGAGGTGCGTGGGGCTAAGCTGCTGGAGAAGATGGCCACCTATGGCACCGTCGCCTGCCGTAGCCATGCCGATATCGATACGGAAGTCGGGTTGGCAGGGCTAGAAGCCATATTGTCCCTGAAGCAAAGCCATGCTCATCTGGTCGATATTCAGACAGTGGCGTTTCCACAGTCCGGCGTGCTGGCCGATCCCGGCACTGCTGATCTGCTGGAGCAGGCGGTCAAGGCGGGTGCGGACCTGATCGGTGGTCTTGATCCAGCCGGGATCGACGATGACATTACCGGCCACCTGAACGCGATTTTTGCTATCGCCGGACGTCACGGCGTGGGGGTGGATCTGCATCTACACGATCCGGGCCCGCTCGGCGCGTTCGAAATCCGCCAGATCGCCAAACGGGCTTTGGCGCAGGGACTGCAAGGCAAATGCGCCGTCAGCCATGCCTATTGCCTGGGCGCTCTGGATGATATGGATTTCGGGCGCACAGCGGAAGCGCTGGCGCGCGCCGATGTGGCGATCATGACCACCGGCCCCGGCGATACCAGCATGCCGCCGATCAAGCGGCTGAAAGCTGCGGGCGTGCGGGTGTTTTCCGGCAATGACAATATCCGCGATGCCTGGTCGCCGCTCGGCAATGGCGATCTTTTGGAGCGGGCGAGCATTCTCTGCGACCGGCAGAACTTTCGCGCCGATGCCGACCTTGAACATGCTTTCGCGCTTGTCAGTACCCTCTCGGCTGAGGTTTTAGGACGCAGCAATGCGACACTCGGCAAAGGGTGTCCCGCCGATTTCATCATTCTGCCGGTTGCCTCGATTGCCGAAGCAGTGGCGGCGCGTCCGATGGAGCGTATGGTGTTCAAGGCAGGTGTGCTGGTTGCCAGCAATGGCAATCTCGTCGCCTCATGACTGTCATCCGTGCATGGGATATTGGTTGCGGGTGGGAATAGATTTCATGCAGCAGAGACGGGTGATGGGTCAGTCGGAAAGGAAAATGAAAACGCATGGCGATTGATTTCGTGTTGCGCCGCGCCAGGTTGCCATTGTCGGCGCAACCGCTGGACATCGCCTTTGAGGCGGGGCGGATCGTTGCGCTGGAAGCGGATTTCCGTTGTGATGCGCCGCAGGAGGATGCGGCAGGCCGGTTGGTCTGCGCCGGGTTGATCGAAACCCATCTGCATCTCGACAAGGCAGGGATCATCGGGCGCTGCCGGGTGTGTAGCGGAACGCTGGCGGAAGCCGTGTCGGAGACCTCGAAAGCCAAGCAGGCCTTTACCGAGGAAGATGTCTATGCCCGCGCCGCCGATGTCGTGGAACGGGCCATCGTCCAAGGCACGACCCGGATCAGGACCTTCGTGGAAGTCGATCCACGCGCCGGTTTCCGATCGTTTTCGGCGATCCGCAAGCTGAAGGCCGATTACGCCCACCTGGTCGATATCGAAATCTGCGCCTTTGCCCAGGAAGGGTTGACCAATGAGCCGGAAACCGAGCGGATGCTGGAAATCGCCCTGTCGCAAGGGGCCGATCTGGTTGGCGGCTGCCCTTACACCGATCCAAGGCCCGCCGAGCATATTTCCCGAATTTTCGAGCTCGCGCAGCGCTTCGATGTGCCTGTCGATTTTCACCTTGATTTCGATCTCGATCCTTCCGGGTCCAACCTGCCGACGGTCATTGCCCAGACGCTGGCGCGTGGCTATCAAGGCAAGGTCTCTGTCGGCCATGTCACCAAGCTTTCCGCAATTTCTCCCGACGAAGTGGAGCGGGTGGCAAAGCAATTGGCCGAGGCGGGTATTACCGTGACGGTTCTGCCTGCCACCGACCTGTTTCTGACCGGTCGGGATATCGATCATCTTTGCCCAAGGGGAGTTGCTCCGGCGCATCTTCTGGCCCGCCAGGGGGTGAATGTCACCATCTCCACCAATAATGTTCTCAACCCATTTACGCCCTTTGGCGATGTCTCGCTGATGCGCATGGCCAATCTCTACGCCAATGTTGCCCAACTGGCGACGCCTGCGGATCTGAACCAGGTCTTCGAGATGATTACCCGCTATCCGGCCCGGCTGATGGGGCTGGATGAACAGCTGAAGGTTGGGGCTGCGGCTGATCTTGTCCTTTTTGATGCCGTCTCCGGTGCCGAGGCCGTGGCGACGATTGCACCGGCGGTGACTGGTTGGAAAAACGGTGTGAAGACGTTCGAACGCAAGCCGCCGCAGCTCTATCGGTAACGTCGAAATATTTGCTCATGGTCATCTCTCCGTCATGTTTGCGTGCTGATGTCCGCCCGACTTTCTATCGGGAATTTACTTTCTATTTCAGGAGTTTGCATGCGTTTGTTGTTCCTGCCAGCTGTGGTTGCCGCCATGACCGTTTCTTGCCCGAGCCATGCCGCCGCGCCCGCCTCCTGGCCGGATACGCCTGTGTCGCGGTTGCAGGCATTGGCCGTATTGCAAACGCTGAATGCCGATCTGCTGAGCCATGACAGTGCCACGCTGACGCTGGACCGCTGGTGCAGCACCCATAAGCTGGCGGATGGAGCAAAAATCACAGCAGAGCGGGTAAAGGATGTCGACAAGCCCGCCACGGGAGAGATTCGCGCCGCCCTCAAGGTCGCGGATGGTGACAAGGTCGGCTATCGCCGGGTGCGATTGAAATGCGGCGACCGTATCCTGTCTGAAGCCGACAACTGGTATGTGCCGGCCCGGCTGACGGATGACATGAACAAGGTGCTCGACACGACGGACGGTGCGTTCGGTCGTGTGGTGCAGCCGCTGCATTTCCAGCGGCACACGATATCCGCCGAGCTTTTGTGGAAGCCATTGCCGGACGGATGGGAGATGGGCAGTGTGGTGCCACCGGCCAGCGGCGATCCCTTGTCGGTGCCTGAATATGTTCTCCAGCACAAGGCATTGCTGAGTGTGCCGGATGGAACGCCGATCAGCATGGTGGTGGAAACCTATCGCCACGACCTGCTTGATTTTGCGCCGCCGAAGCTCGATACCAACTAATGTCTCCGCTCCATGGTGAGTTTTTAGCATGTCGAATACAAATGCCCGTCTTGTCGATCATCTGGTGCTTCCGGTGGAAACGCTGGAGGCGGCGCGAAGCCGCCTGACCGCTCTTGGCTTTACAGTCGCACCGGATGGGCACCATCCCTTCGGCACGGTCAATGCTTGCCTATTCCTGGCCGATGGGATCTATCTGGAGCCATTGGCGATCAACGACCATAAGGCTGTGGACGCAGCCATTGCGAACGGCAATGTCTTCATCCGGCGTGATCGCACCTTCAGGCAGGCGTATAGTCAGGGTCTCTCGGCGATTGTCACTGCATCGCAGGACGCCAAGGCGGATCATGCGGCCTTTGTCGCGGCGGGGATGACAGGTGGCGACATGCTGGAATTTTCAAGGCCCATGCGGTTGCCGGATGGGAGCGAGACTGTTGCCCGCTTTCACCTTGCCTTTTCAGCGCGGGAGGTTGAGCCGTTCTTTCTGTTTGCCTGCGAGCGGGTCAATCCGTTGCCCGCCGACAGGACAGCGCTCGAAACCCATACCAATGGCGTCATCGGTTTGACGCGGGTGTTTTTCTATGCGCCGAAGCCAGCGCTTTATGCCAGTTGGTTACAAACCATATTGGGCGTAGCAGCCAGAGAGACCACCAATGGATTGGCCTTCGACGCCGCCAATCTGTCGATAGAAATCATTTCCGGCGAGACGAAGAACAAGGCCCTGGTGGCCGAGGCACTGGTGTTTACGGTTGCTGATCTTGAGGTGACAGCGGCGGTTCTGGCTGCTAATGGCGTTGCCCATGAGAGACTAGCGGGCGGCATTACCGTCCCGGCCGCGCCCGGACAGGGCGTTGCCTTTCTGTTTGAGGAGAATACGCCATGACCGCTTCTGCCCTGCCGAATGCAACCGTCACCATTGGCGAAGGCGCCAAGACGGTCTCCTTCTCCAACAGTGCGAAAATTTCGCTGATCTGCGGTCCCTGCCAGATGGAAAGCCGCGAGCACGCCTTCATGATGGCGGGCGGGATCAAGGAAATCTGCGACAAACTCGGCATTGGCCTTGTCTATAAATCCTCCTTCGACAAGGCAAACCGCACCTCGCTGAAGGCTGGGCGCGGGATTGGCATCGAGCAGGGGTTGGCGATCTTTGCCGATCTGAAGAAGGAATTCGGTTTTCCTGTCCTGACAGACATTCACAACGAAGACCAGTGCGCCGAAGTGGCTGAAGTGGTTGATGTGTTGCAGATCCCGGCCTTCCTGTGCCGCCAGACCGATCTTCTGATTGCTGCGGCGAAGACCGGGAGGGCGATCAATGTCAAGAAGGGTCAGTTTCTGGCGCCCTGGGACATGAAAAATGTCATGGAAAAAATTACCCTCTCGGGCAATCCCAATGTGATGCTCTGCGAGCGCGGCGCTTCCTTCGGTTATAACACGCTGGTCTCCGACATGCGCTCGCTGCCGATCATGGCAGGCATGGGTGCGCCGGTGATCTTCGATGCCACGCACTCGGTACAGCAACCGGGCGGGCAGGGCGGCTCGACCGGTGGCCAGCGCGAATTCGTGGAAACGCTGGCACGCGCTGCTGTGGCGGTTGGTGTGGCGGGCCTCTTCATCGAATCGCATCAGGACCCAGACAATGCACCGTCCGATGGCCCCAATATGGTTTACCTGAAGGACCTTGAGCGTTTGCTGGAAAAGCTGTTGGCGTTCGACGCCGTCACCAAGGCGGCCTGACCTGGACCATGTCATTGTAATTTTCAATTCATCGGCTAAGACAGGGCGAACAGAGCCTTGTTCAGCCTTTACAGCAGGGAGTGACCATGACCGCTATTACCGACATTATTGCCCGCGAGATTCTCGACAGCCGCGGCAATCCGACCGTCGAAGTCGATGTCTATCTGGAAGATGGCAGCATGGGCCGCGCTGCGGTTCCGTCGGGCGCTTCCACAGGCGCCCATGAAGCTGTCGAACTGCGCGATGGCGGCAAGCGTTATCTGGGCAAGGGCGTCGAAAAGGCGGTCGAAGCCGTCAACAGCGAAATCTATGATGCCATCGGCGGCCATGACGCTGAAAACCAGATCCAGATCGACACGATCATGCGCGAGCTGGACGGCACGCCAAACAAGTCGCGCCTCGGTGCCAACGCCATTCTCGGCGTGTCGCTGGCCGTGGCCAAGGCCGCTGCCGAAGCCTCCGGCCTGCCCCTCTATCGCTATGTCGGTGGTCCGAACGCCCGCATCCTGCCTGTGCCAATGATGAACATCATCAATGGCGGCGCGCATGCCGACAATCCAATCGACTTCCAGGAATTCATGATCATGCCTGTCGGCGCGGACAATATCCGTGATGCGGTGCGCATGGGCTCTGAGGTGTTCCATACGCTGAAGAAGGAACTCTCGGCACAGGGCTTCAACACCAATGTCGGTGATGAAGGTGGCTTCGCACCGGGCTTGAAAAGTGCGCCGGAAGCTCTTGATTTCATCATGAAATCGATTGAGAAGGCTGGCTACCGCCCAGGCGAAGACATGTATCTGGCGCTCGACTGCGCTTCGACCGAATTCTTCAAGGACGGCAAATACGTTCTGGAAGGCGAAGGCCGGACGCTGGAGCCGGAAGCCATGGCGGAATATCTGGCTGAACTGGCTGCCAAATACCCGATCATCTCCATCGAAGACGGCATGGGCGAAGACGATTGGGACGGCTGGAAATACCTGACCGACAAGATCGGTGCGACGACCCAGCTGGTCGGCGACGATCTGTTCGTCACCAACTCCGCCCGCCTGCGCGACGGTATTCGCATGGGTGTCGCAAACTCGATCCTCGTCAAGGTCAACCAGATCGGTTCGCTGTCGGAAACGCTGGATGCCGTTGAGACCGCGCACAAGGCCGCCTATACCGCCGTCATGTCGCATCGTTCCGGCGAAACCGAAGACTCGATCATTGCCGACTTGTCGGTTGCGACCAATTGCGGGCAGATCAAGACCGGCTCACTGTCGCGTTCCGACCGGCTGGCCAAGTACAACCAGCTGATCCGCATTGAGGAACTGCTTGGACCGCAGGCCGCTTATGCCGGTACGTCCATTCTGAAGGCCTGATGCCGCTGGCGGAGCCGCTCGTTCCGCAACCGCCCTTCTCTCAAGCCCGCGCCGCGCAAACGGTGCGGGCTTTTTGCATTGAGGGGATGCCGAACTTTTTCGTAACAAGGTCAATACTCGGTTAAGCAAATGGCTCTAATGTCTCTGCAAAGATGTTGTGCGTTGCAAGGCCAAATCGAGAATGTGGACACGTCACCATAAGAACCGTAAATTTGGACGCCTGGTCCTTCCTGCCGTTACCATCGCCTTTATCGGCTATTTCGGCTATCACAGCATTCATGGTGATTACGGATTGAAGGCCGGTGAGCATTTCGATGTGGTGCGGGCCGAGCGCAGCAAGGAACTGGCAGCGCTCATTCACGACCGCAAAAAGCTGGAAACTCAAGTAAAACTGCTCAGCGACGGCTCGCTTGAACGCGATATGATCGATGAAAAAGCCCGATATCAGCTGAATATGTCGCGCCCTGATGAGATCGTGATTTTCAATCGCTAGTGTGGATCACATCTTTGGCGACAATGCCCGTGATATTTAGGGGATTGTTGATTAACTGAAATCCAGTTAATTGCAAAAAATTATTAAAAATCTGGTGTTTATACGGAATGGAAGGCATGCATTTAATGCATTGCGGCCTGTCCCATTCTTGCATATGGTGTGTGCCAATCAAAAACCCTTACACAACTCAGGGAGGGATGAATGGCACCGCGCAAAAACGCGACTGCTTCAGGCCGCAAACCGGCAGCAAAGCCTGTAAAAGGTGATTTCGCTGTGGGGACGATTGAAGAATTCGACCGCGAAAAGGAGCTGAAAGCCTATCGCGAAATGCTTCTGATCCGCCGCTTCGAGGAAAAAGCCGGTCAGCTTTACGGCATGGGCTTCATCGGCGGTTTCTGTCACCTCTACATTGGCCAGGAGGCTGTCGTCGTCGGCATGCAGATGGCGCTGAAGCTCGGCGATCAAGTCATTACCGGCTATCGTGACCACGGCCATATGCTGGCCTGCGGCATGAGCGCACGCGGTGTGATGGCCGAACTGACCGGACGTCGCGGCGGCTTGTCCAAGGGCAAGGGCGGCTCCATGCACATGTTCTCCAAGGAGAAGCATTTCTACGGTGGTCACGGCATCGTCGGCGCCCAGGTGTCGCTTGGCACGGGTCTGGCCTTCGCCAACAAGTATCGTGGCAATGACAATGTCTCTCTCGCCTATTTCGGCGATGGCGCGGCCAACCAGGGCCAGGTCTATGAGAGCTTCAACATGGCGCGCCTGTGGAACCTGCCGGTGATCTATGTGATCGAGAACAACCGTTATGCCATGGGTACCTCCGTTGCCCGCGCCTCGGCGCAGACGGATTTCTCCCAGCGCGGCGTGTCCTTCAACATTCCCGGCTTCAAGGTGGATGGCATGGATGTGCGCGCCGTCAAGGCGGCTGCCGTGCAGGCGGTCGAGCATTGCCGCGCCGGCAAAGGCCCGGTCATCCTGGAAATGGAAACCTATCGCTATCGCGGTCACTCCATGTCCGACCCGGCCAAATACCGCTCCAAGGACGAAGTGCAGAAAATGCGCTCCGAGCATGACCCGATCGAACAGGTCCGGCTGCGTCTCCTGGAAAAGGGTTGGGCCAGCGAAGACGATCTCAAGCTGATCGACAAGGACGTGCGCGATATCGTCGCCGACAGCGCCGATTTCGCCCAAGCCGATCCGGAGCCGGATGCATCCGAGCTCTACACCGACATCCTGTTGTAAGCGAGAGGGAGGGTTAGCCCATGCCAATCAATATTCTCATGCCCGCCCTGTCTCCGACAATGGAGGAAGGCACGCTGTCCAAATGGCTGAAAGCCGAAGGCGATAGCGTCAAGTCCGGCGACGTGATCGCCGAAATCGAAACCGACAAGGCAACCATGGAAGTGGAAGCCGTGGATGAAGGCGTGATCGGCAAGCTGCTGATTGAAGCCGGAACCCAGAATGTCAAGGTCAACACGCCGATTGCCGTGCTGTTGCAGGATGGCGAAAGCGCCTCCGAGGTTTCGGCTCCCAAGGCTGAAGAAGCAGCGGCACCAGCCGTTCCGCAGGAAGAAAAGCCGACCGAGACCGGTTCTGCTTCCGCGCCTGTTCCGGCTCAGCCGATTTCCAGCGCTGCCAGCGATCCGTCCATTCCGGCCGGAACGGAAATGGTATCGATGACAGTGCGTGAAGCGCTGCGCGAAGCCATGGCTGAAGAAATGCGCGCCAATGACGATGTGTTCATCATCGGTGAGGAAGTGGCGGAATACCAGGGTGCCTACAAGATCACCCAGGGCCTGCTTGCCGAATTCGGCGACCGTCGCGTGGTCGATACCCCGATCACCGAGCATGGTTTTGCTGGTGTGGCCGTGGGTGCCGCCATGGCGGGTCTGCGTCCGATTGTTGAGTTCATGACCTTCAACTTCGCCATGCAGGCGATTGACCAGATCATCAACTCGGCTGCCAAGACGCTCTACATGTCCGGCGGTCAGATGGGCGCGCCCATCGTGTTCCGTGGCCCGAACGGCGCTGCGGCCCGCGTTGGTGCGCAGCACAGCCAGGATTATGCCGCATGGTATAGCCAGATCCCCGGCCTGAAGGTGATTTCGCCTTACACGGCAGCGGATGCCAAGGGCCTGCTGAAAGCGGCGATCCGCGATCCGAACCCGGTGGTCTTCCTCGAAAACGAAATCCTCTACGGTCACAGCTTTGATGTGCCGAAGCTGGATGATTTCGTTCTGCCGATTGGCAAGGCGCGCATTCATAAGTCTGGCAAGGATGTCACTGTCGTGTCCTGGAGCATTGGCATGACCTATGCGACCAAGGCTGTGGAAGAGCTGACCAAGCTTGGCATCGATGTCGAATTGATCGACCTGCGCACCATCCGTCCGATGGATCTGCCGACGGTAATCGAATCGGTCAAGAAGACCGGTCGTCTGGTCGTGGTGGAAGAAGGCTATCCGCAGTCGTCCGTGGGCGATTTCGTGGCCAACCGCATTCAGCGCGAAGCCTTCGATTACCTCGATGCGCCTGTTCTGACCGTGGCTGGCAAGGACGTGCCGATGCCTTACGCGGCCAATCTCGAAAAGCTCGCTCTGCCGAATGTCGGCGAAGTGGTCCAGGCCGTTAAATCCGTCTGCTACAAATAAGGGGAGGCGAGGCATATGCCGATCAATATCACCATGCCGGCCCTCTCTCCCACGATGGAAGAGGGCAATCTGGCCAAGTGGCTGGTCAAGGAAGGCGATACCGTCAAGTCCGGCGACGTGATCGCTGAGATTGAAACCGACAAGGCAACCATGGAAGTGGAAGCGGTCGATGAAGGCGTCGTTGCCAAGATCGTCGTTGCCGCTGGCACCGAAGGCGTCAAGGTCAATGCGCTGATCGCCATTCTCGCCGCTGAAGGCGAGGATGTCTCGGCTGCTGCGGCTGGCGGCGGTGCATCTGCTCCGGCAAAGGCTGAGGCACCCAAGGGCGAAGCTCCGAAGGCCGAAACTCCCGCTGCCAAGGCGGATGCTCCTGCTGCGGCCCCCCAGGCCGCTGCTCCGGCAGCCGCCTCCGGTGACCGTGTATTCTCGTCGCCGCTTGCCCGTCGTCTCGCCAAGGAAGCCGGTCTTGATCTTAAGGCGATTTCCGGTACCGGTCCGAAGGGCCGGGTGGTCAAGAGCGACGTCGAAAAGGCTGTCAGCACCGGTGGTGCCAAGCCTGCTGCCGCTCCGGCTGCGTCTGGCGCTGCACCTGCTCCGGTGCTGGCCAAGGGCATGTCTGACGACGCCGTGCTCAAGCTGTTTGCCGAAGGTTCCTACGAGCTTGTGCCGCATGACGGCATGCGCAAGACCATCGCCAAGCGCTTGCAGGAATCGAAGCAAACCATTCCGCATTTCTACGTCTCCGTGGATTGCGAATTGGATGCCCTGCTGGCGCTGCGCGCCCAGCTCAACACCGCCGCTCCCGAAAAGGATGGCAAGCCGGTCTACAAGCTCTCGGTCAACGATATGGTCATCAAGGCCATGGCGCTGGCGCTGCGCGATGTGCCGGATGCCAACGTTTCCTGGACGGATACCAATATGGTCAAGCACAAGCATGCCGATGTCGGCGTGGCTGTGTCGATCCCCGGCGGCCTGATCACCCCGATCATCCGCCAGGCCGAGCTGAAGAGCCTGTCCGCCATTTCCAACGAAATGAAGGATCTGGGCGCACGCGCCAAGAGCCGCAAGCTGAAGCCTGAGGAATATCAGGGCGGCACAACAGCGGTCTCCAACATGGGCATGATGGGCGTCAAGAACTTCGCCGCCGTGGTCAACCCGCCGCATGCGACCATTCTGGCCGTTGGCGCTGGTGAAGAGCGCGTTGTCGTGAAAAAGGGCGAAATGAAAATCGCCAATGTCATGACAGTGACGCTGTCCACCGACCACCGCGCGGTCGATGGAGCCTTGGGTGCTGAACTTCTCGGTGCATTCAAACGCTACATCGAAAACCCGATGGGCATGCTGGTGTAAAAGGCCTCAAGAGGATGGTGGCAGATAACCTGATGTCTCGAAGGCAGTCGATGAAGAGGTGTCTAAGGACAAGCTTCTATGCAACGATTGTTGGCGTTATCTCAGGTTTTCTCGCCTTCATTCTCTATTTGGGAAGCATATCTCCAAGGGGAGGTGAAGGTAGTGGCGCTCCTCCCCCTCAGGACCTGTTTCTGGTGTGTTTCAATTTGCTGCCAATGGCTGCTGTTGCATATGTCGTATCTTTTGCGTCGCTTCGTTTTAGCATTGGTGTCTTTCATCTCTCGATGACAGTGCTTTTTGTGGCGTTTGTTGTTGGTTTGACTGCGTTGCTTTTCGGATCTTTTGAGGCGGCAGCTTTCCGCGAAGACCTTCCGTATTTAGTAGCAATGCTTATTTCCGGAACGGTACTACTTTTTAGTCACTGGGGTTTTGTCGCTTACAAAGGCCGTCAGGGAGGGTTCAATAGATGAAAACCGTTCTCGCATACGGCGACAGTCTGACATGGGGATACGACCCAGTCGCCCTTGGCCGTCACGCCCATGAGGACCGCTGGACCAGCGTGTTGCAAAAGGCGCTTGGTCATGGTGTCAGGGTGATCGCCGAAGGTTTGAACGGGCGCACGACTGCTTATGATGATCATCTGGCGGATTGCGACCGCAATGGTGTGAGGCTGTTGCCGAGTATTCTTGAAACCCACAAGCCGCTGGATCTGGTGATCCTGATGTTGGGTACCAATGATCTGAAGCGGGGCATTCAGGGAACGGCGATTGGAGCGACAAGCGGCATCAAGCGGTTGGTCAAGCTGGTCCATCAGCATGACTGGGGTTTTGATTTCGAAGGCCCGGATGTGCTGATTGTTTCGCCGCCGCCGATCCGCGAAACCGCCAATGTGATGTTCGGAGCGATGTTCAATCATTCCATCGAGGAAGGCGGAATGCTGGCCAGCATGTACCGCGATGCGGCGGATGAACTGGGCTGTGGCTTTTTCGATGCCGGTTCGGTGGCCAAGACCACGCCGCTGGATGGCATTCATCTCGATGCTGACAATACCCGCGCCATCGGGCGCGGTCTGGAGCCGGTGGTGCGGATGATGCTGGGCCTGTGAGGGTAAGGCGCTGACAGTAGCACGGGTTGATTGGAATCAATGAATGACCATGTGGCGGGTTTAAAATGATCTTGCAACCTTGAAGGGGGAAAAGATCATGTCCAACACTCCACATGAACTGGCAGAGGAATTTCCGGAATTTGTGACCCTGATGCGGCATTTGAAGGAAACGGACGGTCATTTCGTCCGGCTGTTCGATGCCTATCACGAGATCAACCGGCAGGTTCACCGCGCTGAAACCGATATAGAGCCGCTCGACGACTTCCATATGGAAGACCTCAGGAAGAAGCGGATGCGGCTCAAGGACGAAATCTACGGGATGCTGGTTCGTCACGAACCGGAGGCCGAGACACCGGCATTATAAGCCGGTTGCGCTTCCAGTCCCGTCACGGGTTGGGCCGAAAGGCGCAACCCCAAGGAAACCGAGGAGTGGAAGCGCCCATGTCGAATGCTTATGACGTCATCATCATCGGGTCCGGCCCTGGCGGCTATGTGACTGCGATCCGTGCAGCCCAGCTTGGCCTGAAAATCGCCATTGTCGAGC
The DNA here is from genome assembly GCF_000016285.1 of Allorhizobium ampelinum S4. Lineage (NCBI taxonomy): Bacteria > Pseudomonadati > Pseudomonadota > Alphaproteobacteria > Hyphomicrobiales > Rhizobiaceae > Gillisella > Gillisella ampelina. The sequence continues at coordinate 1,738,345 of NC_011989.1, forward strand.
GCGAGCATCTTGGCGGCATCTGCCTCAACTGGGGCTGTATCCCCACCAAGGCGCTGCTGCGGTCGGCGGAAATTCTCGATCACGCCAATCACGCCAAGAGTTATGGCCTGACGCTGAACGGCACGATGACCGCCGATGTGAAAGACGTTGTTGCCCGGTCGCGTGGTGTCTCCGCCCGCCTCAACGGCGGCGTTGCCTTTCTGATGAAGAAGAACAAGATCGATGTGATCTGGGGTGAAGCCAAGCTCACCAAGCCAAACGAAATCGTCGTCGGCGCATCGTCCAAGCCAGCCGTGCAGCCGCAAAACCCGGTTCCCAAAGGCGTGTTGGGTGAGGGCACCTATACCGCCAAGCATATTATCGTCGCCACCGGAGCCCGCCCGCGCGCGCTGCCCGGCATCGAGCCGGATGGCAAGCTGATCTGGACCTATTTCGAAGCGATGAAGCCGGATTTCATGCCGAAGTCCATCGTCGTCATGGGCTCTGGCGCCATCGGCATCGAATTCGCCTCTTTCTACCGCTCCATGGGCGTGGATGTGACGGTGGTTGAGCTGATGGCCAATATCATGCCGGTCGAGGACGTGGAAATCTCCACCATCGCCCGCAAGGCGCTGGAAAAGCGCGGCCTGAAGATCATCACCGAGGCCAAGGTTTCCAAGGTCGAAAAGGGCGCCAATTCCATCACCGCTCATGTCGAGACCAAGGATGGCAAGGTGCAGCAGATCACCGCTGACCGGCTGATTTCGGCTGTCGGCGTGCAGGGCAATATCGAAAATCTCGGTCTGGAAGCTTTGGGCGTCAAGACGGATCGCGGCTGCATCGTCATTGACGGCTATGGCAAGACCAATGTGCCGGGCCTCTATGCCATCGGCGATGTCGCAGGTCCGCCAATGTTGGCCCATAAGGCCGAACATGAAGGCGTGATCTGCATCGAGAAGATTGCCGGTCTGCCGCATGTTCATCCCATGAACAAGTCTCTGATCCCTGGCTGCACCTATTGCAATCCGCAGGTCGCCTCCGTCGGTCTCACCGAAGCCAAGGCCAAGGCCGATGGCCGCGAGATCCGCGTTGGTCGCTACAATTTCAACGCCAATGGCAAGGCCATCGCGCTTGGCGAAGACAATGGCATGATCAAGACGATCTTCGACAAGAAGACCGGCGAATTGGTCGGCGCGCATATGGTTGGCGCGGAAGTGACCGAGTTGATCCAGGGCTTCGTGGTCGCCATGAACCTGGAGACGACAGAAGAAGAGCTGATGCACACCATCTTCCCGCATCCGACCCTGTCGGAAATGATGAAGGAAAGCGTGCTTGATGCGTATGGCAAGGTGCTGAACGCCTGACCCAGCGGACAGTGACATTGCGAGACATTGCCCGGCTCGCTATATAGGGGCGGGCAACAGAGGATAGACGATGGAAAATGTGGGCTGGTTGACGGCGATCTTCGTGGGTGGTCTGGCCGGATGGCTGGCAGGCAAGTTGATGGACATGCGCTTCGGCATTTTCATGAACATCGTCATCGGCATTATCGGCTCGGTCATCGCCAATGCCATCTTCCGGCGCTTTGACATTTTCGTCGCCAGCGATTGGGTTGGCTATCTGATTACCAGCTTTATCGGTGCCTGCATTCTGCTGTTCGTCGCCAAGCTGGTGCGGAAATAAATACTTGAAAGCCGCTCATCGGCGGCAAAGGAAACACGATGGTTACCATCCTCGATAGAACCAAGCCGGACGACAAGCGCATCCGCCACCCGGAAAAGGCTCACAAGCCGGATACCGAAGTGCTGCGCAAGCCGGAATGGATCAGGGTGAAGGCTCCGACCTCCAAGGGCTATCAGGAAACTCGCGAACTGGTGCGCTCCCACAAGCTGGTCACCGTCTGCGAAGAAGCCGGCTGCCCGAATATTGGCGAGTGCTGGGAAAAGAAGCACGCCACCTTCATGATCATGGGTGAGATTTGCACCCGCGCCTGCGCCTTCTGCAATGTGGCGACCGGCAAGCCGAATGCGCTTGACCGCGAAGAGCCTGCCAATGTGGCCAAGGCCGTGCGCCAGATGGGCCTGTCGCATGTGGTCATCACGTCCGTGGACCGCGACGACCTGGCCGATGGCGGCGCTGAGCATTTCGAACAGGTAATCTGGGCGATCCGCGAAGCTTCGCCCGCTACGACCATCGAAATCCTGACCCCTGACTTTTTGAAAAAGCCCGGCGCACTGGAGCGTGTCGTTGCTGCAAAGCCAGACGTCTTCAACCACAATATGGAAACCGTTCCAGGCAATTACCTTACCGTGCGTCCGGGCGCCCGCTACTTCCACTCGGTGCGGCTGTTGCAGCGGGTCAAGGAACTCGATCCGACAATGTTCACCAAATCCGGCATCATGGTCGGCCTTGGCGAAGAGCGCAACGAAGTGCTGCAATTGATGGATGACCTGCGCACCGCAGACGTGGATTTCCTGACCATCGGCCAATATCTCCAGCCGACCCGCAAGCACCACAAGGTGGAACGCTTCGTGACGCCGGAAGAGTTCAAGTCCTATGAGGATATCGCCTATACCAAGGGCTTCCTGATGGTTGCTTCCAGCCCGCTCACCCGCTCCTCCCACCATGCCGGTGACGATTTTGCCCGGCTGAAGGCCAACCGCGAAAAGAAGCTGCTGGCGGCTGCGGAGTAGATTTCCGGTATATGATGCTTGCCGATATTGGAGCCCGTCGCTTATAAGCGTCGGGCTTTCATGCTCAAAGGGTGATGCATCATGGCCCGATATATCGACAAGCTTGACGATGCCGCTACACTGTTAAACTCGGCCAAGCGCATCTGCGTGGTCGGCTGCTCCGGCAGCGGTAAGAGCACGCTGTCGCAAATTCTGTGCGAGCGGCTGGGCCTTGATTATATCTCCATGGATCGCGACGTCTTCTGGCTACCCGGTTGGAAGCTACGGCCCAGGTCGGAAGCGATTGAACTGATGCAACGGTTTGTCGCCGGTGAGCGGTGGATTATCGACGGCAACAGCCCCGGCAGCCTGCCAGTCCGGCTGGCGCGTGCCGATATGGTCATCTGGATGCGTCCGCCGCGCCGTGTTTCGATCTACGGTGTTCTGTCGCGTTGGCTGAAACATCGCGGTACGGTCAGGCCAGAGATGGCGCCGGGATGTCCTGAAAAGATCGATTGGCCGTTTCTTCAATATGTCTGGAATTTCGAGGCGTGCGAAGTACCGCAATTTCAGACACAGTTTGAAAATGCGCGGGCCGATCTACCGGTCGTCGTTCTCAGGTCGCACCGGCAGACAAACGAGTTTTTAACGGCTTTAGACGGGTGCCAGCGGAGGTAGACATGGTGCGTTACGTGGATATGTCCGCCGCCGCCGATCTTCTTGGCAGCAGCAACAGGATCATGGTCGTCGGTTGTTCGGGAGGTGGCAAAACCACGTTGTCGCAAAAGCTCGCGTCTCGCTTTGATCTCGACTATCAATCGATTGATCGCGATGTCCGTTGGCTTCCCGGTTGGCGAGAAAGAGACAGACAGGCTCAGCGAGACATTATTGCTGAACTGGTCTCACATGAACGTTGGGTAATGGACGGAAGTAGTCCCTCTACGTTCGATTTGCGATTACCTCGGACAGATCTGGTGATCTGGGTAAAAATGTCTCGGATGGCTTGCCTTCGCGGCATCGCCGGGCGCGTCTGGCGTAACTATGGCAAAGTCCGCATTGCCATGGCCGAAGGCTGCGAAGAGCCGTTGCCTGATCGGGAATTTCTTTCTTACATCTGGAATTTCGAGCGCAAGCACGCACCGATCTTCATCCGCAATTTCGATCTTCATGGCCCGGACGTTCCGGTTCTGGTGCTGAAATCCCGCCGAGAGGTCACACGTCTTCTCGACCTCATCGGCGCTTCGGGGTAGGGCGCTTCTTCCGATTTTTATGCCGCAAACGCTGCCGCTGGTTGCCTGCTGCTGGAGAGGATCAGCAAAGTCGCTGCGGAAACGGCGGAGGCTCCCATGATATACCACGCTACGGACGCGGCGCTGCCGGTCGTTGCCACCAGCCAGGCGGTGATGATCGGGGTCATTGCGCTGCCCAGCACGCCAGCCAGCATGTAGCAGATCGACAGGCCGGTATAGCGCACGCCGGTCTCGAACAGTTCTGACAGAAAGGTGGCAATCGGTCCGAAATTGGCGGCAAAGGCTGTCATCATCAGCAGGAAGCCGAGGAGCACGCCCGGCAAACCGCCATGGTTCATCAGCCAGAACATCGGGAAGGCAAACAGGATTTCCGCAAAGATCCCGGCGAGAATGACATTCCGGCGGCCGACCCGGTCCGAAAGTGCGCCAAACAGCGGTAGAAGGACAACACAGACCGCGCAGGCGATCAGGATCATCGCCAAGACCTGCTGCTTGGGAAAATGCAGCGTCTGCGTACCATAGGACAGGCCGAATACCGCGATCAGATTGAAAGACGAGCCGATGGATAGGGTGGCGAAGCCGCCAAGCAGAACCTTTGCCCAATGCCGCCGCATGAGATCGGCGAGCGGCAGGCGCTGCGTCTCTGCCTGCTGTCTGTGGCGGGCGAATGCTGGCGTTTCGCTCACCGACATGCGCACGTAGAACCCGATGGCGACGAGCACGATGCTGATTAGAAACGCCACCCGCCAACCCCAGAGCAGGAAGCTTTGTTCCGAGAGAACCGAGGATAAGACCAGGAAGGCGGAATTGGCCAGAAACGTACCAGCGGGAACGCCGATCTGCACCCAGGACCCGTAAAGCCCACGCTTGTTTTGCGGTGCATGTTCCACCGCCAGAAGCACAGCCCCGCCCCATTCGCCACCCAGCGCCAGCCCCTGCAAAAGCCGCAGCACGACGAGGAGAACAGGCGCCCATACTCCGAGTGTTTCATAGCCGGGCAAAAGGCCGATGGCGAATGTGGCAAGACCCATCAGGCTCAACGATAGCATCAATGTCGATTTTCGCCCCAGCCTGTCGCCGAAATGGCCGAAAAGGGCTGCGCCCACCATGCGCGACAGATAGGCCGAGGCGAAGGTGCTGAAAGCCAGCAGCGTACCCACCAGCGGATCGACGCTGGGAAAGAACACCTTGTTGAACACCAGAGCCGAGGCGGTGGCGAAAATGAACAGGTCGTACCACTCGATGGTGGTGCCGATCACGCTGGCCAGCATGATCTTGCGCAGTTCCTTGCCTTGAAGAGGTTTATGGGTGGCTACGTTGTCATTGGTCGAGGGAGCGGCCATTGGCGGTTCCTTGCTAAAATAATTCGATTCTAAAACAGCTTAGCGACTTTTTGACTTTGAATGAGGGAAGGCTAGCACCTCAGGCGAGACCTTGCCAGCAACCGGAAATTTTGGTTTCAAATTGCTGTGAGTTTTTATCAGGATGTTATGTCGCGCTGCGGTTTTGAGGAATTTCCCTGTAAATTTTCCAAACCACAGGCGTGACTTCTTGATCTTACCGTTGCGCAGGATTAAGTGCGGCTTATGCCGAAGTTTGAAACCCGCCGTATTGTCCAGCACTCAGCCGATCGCATGTATGAGCTCGTCGCCGATGTCGAGCGCTATCCCGAATTCGTGCCGCTTTGCGAGGAACTTGCCGTGCAATCGCGCAAGGAGCGCGACGGCAAGACTTTGCTGATCGCCAATATGACCGTGGGCTACAAGGCGATCCGCGAGACCTTCGTTTCGCAAGTGCTGCTGAAGCCGGACGAGCGGGCTATCGATGTCAAATATCTGGAAGGCCCGTTCAAATATCTCGACAACCGCTGGCGCTTCGAAAATCTCGGCGATGGCACCTGCGCGGTGAATTTCTACATCGATTACGAGTTCAAAAGCATGATTCTCGGCGCCCTGATGGGCTCGATGTTCGACCGGGCGTTCCGGATGTTTTCCGAGGCGTTTGAGACCCGGGCCAATAAGGTTTATGGCACCGTCTGAGTGCCCGAACCTATCGGCCGCTTCTCGATGTAATGTCCGTAAAGCGTGGTGATGACGGATAGGCTAATCATCATCAGGAAAGCGCTGGATATCGTTTCCCATAATATACTGAGGACGATAGGACCGTCGCGGAGAAGATATGTTGTCACCAGAACAGGAACGGCGATGACATACAACATCACAGCGACACCGAGACAGGCGAGATTTTCCGCCCGGGTTGCATCCCAAGCCTCTCTTATTGTCATGGATGTACCAAGTGCCGCGCTTGGCAGAAGCGTCGACAGACGCGTTGCCATGGTGATAAGCCCGAAAGTCGCGACAAATGACAACAGAATGAAAAATAGGTCCAGAAATCTGATGTCGCGGGCAATAAGATTAAACAGGACGATGGGTATGGCGACCATTATCACCAACAGGCCAATCAACAAGCCTTTCAAGAAGTAGGATACGATGCGGGCACCATGAAATCGCGGCACAAGCCGTGGATATTCATCAATCAGGATAAAGCGATGCCAGGCGACCGCAATCCAAAGATAACTTACGAAGCCATACAATTCAGAAACGATAAGCATAGTCCGCAAAATTGCGTCGTTCTCAACGGTGACGAAGCCCGCATAACCAATAGTCAGGGCCTTAAGCGATAAGGCTATTGCGATAAATGGTGCCGTAATCTTTATCGCGGCGAACCAATTGTTAAATGTCAGTTTTAATGCGTGTTTGAAAAGCTTCCAAAACTTCATCCAAATTCACCTGTTAAATCGGGTGACGCAAATAAAAAGGTTAATTCAAAGGGAGCATACACTGCGGCAACACCGTACCTGTTCCAGTCTTCTATGCTGGAGATAGAGTGGCGCAATGCGCAATCAAGTCGAATGCTGCTGGATGTCTTTTAGTAAGGCGAGCGCGGTTCTTATGGTCGCTAGGCGGATCGCTTCGCGCCCATGGTTTTCATAGTGCATTTCCCGATGGCGGGCTGCGCCTGTTCGCGCCAGTGCTGCGATATGCACCAGCCCAACCGGTTTCTCGTCGCTGCCACCGCCCGGCCCAGCGATACCGGTCACAGCAACCGAAACGGAGGCGCCTGAACGGTAGAGGGCACCGTGGGCCATGGCGAGCGCCGTTTCGCGCGACACGGCACCATAGGTTTCCAGCGTTAGCGATGGCACGCCCAGCATGTCCATCTTCGCCTGGTTGGAATAGGTGACGTAGCCGCGATCCACCACGGCGGATGATCCGGCAATTTCGGTCAGCAGACCGGCGATAAGCCCGCCGGTGCAGGATTCGGCGGTGGCGATGGACAGGCCGCGTCTGGTGAAGTCTTCAATGATGGATTGGGCGGCCTTTTCCATATCATCGGGAAACAGGCTCATTGTGGCTTTCCCTGGAAAACCACCGTGGCAGTGGCAATGGCTGCAATACCTTCGCCCCGGCCGACAAAGCCGATTTTCTCGTTGGTCGTCGCTTTGACAGAGCAGCGCTCCAGCGCAATGCCGAGAATCTCGGAAAGCTTTTCGCGCATGATCTGGCGATGCGGGCCGATTTTTGGTGCTTCTGCAATCAGCGAGATGTCAGCATTCATGATTGTACCGCCCGCATCGCGCACGATGTTTGCTGCATGCTCCAGGAAGATCCGCGACGCGGCACCGCGCCATTGCGGGTCTGATGGCGGGAAATGGTCGCCGATATCGCCAGCCCCGCAGGTGGCCAGTAGCGCATCGGTCAGGGCGTGCAAGGCGACATCGGCATCGGAATGTCCGCTCAAGGCCTGGTCATGGGCAATGAAAATGCCGCAAAGCGTTACGCCATCGCCCGGCACCAGTTGGTGGACATCATAGCCATTGCCGGTGCGCACATCAGGCAAAGCGTTATGAGAGAGGCGGGCATCGGCCATTTCAAGATCCCGTTTCACGGTCAGTTTTACATTGTCAGGCGAGCCTTCCACCAGATGGACAGTTAGTCCCGCCCATTCGGCGATGGCGGCGTCATCGGTGAAATCCTCTCGTCCAGCGCTTGCGGCGTCTTCGTGAGCAGCCAGTATTTTGGCAAAGTGGAAGCTCTGCGGTGTTTGTGCTGCAAAAAGTCCGCTGCGCGCCACAGTATCGACGACTCGCGCACCCTCATCGCCACGTTTAAGCGTATCGGTCACCGGGATGGCGGGCAAGACGGCATCGGCACCGTCGTCAAGCCGGGCGATAATTCGTTGCAGCATCAGCTGATCGAAAAACGGTCGCACCGCGTCATGGATCAGCACATAATCCGGCTTTTGATTCCGCAAGGCTCTCAAGCCAGCCAGAACCGATTGCTGCCGGGTTTTGCCGCCGTGGGTGATGGTCAGAGAGGCAGCGAGCTGGGGATAGGGGGCTAGAGCATTGGCCAGCAAGGCCCCGTCATCGGGATGAATGACGACGATCAGGGTCGCCTGCGGGAGAAGATCTGCGAAGCCTAGCAGGCTATGGACAATAACAGGCTTTCCGCCGATCCGCCGATATTGCTTCGGTCCCTCGCTGGAGGCGCCAGCGCGCTCTCCCCGGCCTGCCGCGACCAATATCACCGCTGTTGACCTTGCCCCGTCCGCTTGAATATGCACCATGTCATTCCAGTGTTTGAAACAGATTTCCGCCTGTCTATCGGTGCGGTCAAAAGTTTTCCAGCATTTGCCCGAAAAATTGTCGGTATCGCTTGGAAAGAGCTTGGCAATGATCTTTTTTATGTCTAAAAATCGGGCAAATTAGTATCTTGCCCGAAAGTTAGACATTTGCAGCAACCGGATCTCCAGACAGGGTTTAGTATTGCCTCGGTTGCCATTCGCAACCGCGTCGTGCTTGCGCCGATGTCCGGCGTCACTGACCTGCCGTTTCGGCAATTGGCCTTTCGCCACGGGGCCGGGCTGGTGGTGACGGAAATGGTTGCCAGCCGCGAACTTGTGTTCAACGCGGCGGAAAGCTGGTCGCGGCTGAAGGGTGCGGGCCTTACCCCACATATGGTGCAATTGGCCGGGCGCGATCCGCATTGGATGGCGGAAGCGGCGAAAATTGCCGAGGCCAATGGTGCTGATATTATCGACATCAATATGGGGTGTCCCGCCAAGAAAGTCATTGGTGGTTATGCCGGATCGGCGCTGATGCGCGAGCCGGAGATTGCGCTGGCGATGATCGAGGCGACAGTCAAGGCCGTTTCCATACCCGTCACCGTCAAGATGCGGCTTGGCTGGGATTCCGATTCGATCAACGCGCCGGACCTGTCGCGCCGCGCGCAGGATGCCGGTGTGCAGGCAATCACTGTACATGGCCGCACCCGCATGCAGTTCTACGAAGGCCGGGCCGATTGGGATGCGATTGCCGCTGTGCGTGATGCGATTTACATTCCGTTGATTGCCAATGGTGATATCGACACCCTTGGCGATGCGCAGGAAATCCTGCGTAGGTCTGGTGCCGATGCGATTATGCTGGGGCGCGCCTGCCAGGGGCGTCCCTGGCATGCGGGTGTGCTGGCTGGCCACGCGCCGCCAAGCGCGGAGGAAATTCCAGCGATTGCCGTCGCCCATTACCGCGCCATGCTGGATCATTACGGCGCGCATGTCGGCGTTCGCCATGCGCGAAAGCATGTCGGCTGGTATCTGGAGCGGCATGGGGTGCAGCTTGATCCTGCCGAAAAGACTGGGCTTATGACATCGAAAGATCCCGACCATGTCGCCGACCGCCTGTTTGCGGCGCTGGCTGGCGCGGCACCAAACCCGCTTGAGGAGGCCGCATGAGCAATGAACCGAAACCCGGCGATAGCAATATACTGGCGATGGCTGTGCTCAACGCCATCCAGAACCCGGTGGTCATGGTCAATGGCGAGGGACATATCGTTTTTGCCAATTGGGAGGCAGAGGCGTTTTTCGGCGCCAGTGCCAGCCACCTCGCCCGCCACAAGATTTCCACCTTCATTCCGTTCGGCAGTCCGCTGCTGGAACTGATCGATCAGGTGCGGGAGCGGCGGGCACCCGTCAATGAATACCGTGTCGATCTCAGTTCTCCCCGGCTTGGCCAGGACAAGCTGGTCGATCTCTACGTCGCACCGGTCACTGTCGAGCCGGGCGCTGTCGTCGTGGTGTTTCAGGAACGCTCGATGGCCGACAAGATCGACCGTCAGCTCACCCACCGCGCTGCCGCGCGCTCCGTCACCGGCCTTGCCTCTATGCTTGCCCATGAAATCAAGAACCCGCTGTCCGGCATTCGCGGGGCGGCGCAATTGCTGGAAAGCTCCGTACCTCCAGAGGATCGCAGCCTGACCCGGCTGATCTGCGACGAGACCGATCGGATTGTCTCGCTGGTGGACCGTATGGAAATCTTTTCCGACGAGCGGCCAGTGGATCGCACCTCGATCAATATCCATTCGGTGCTGGACCATGTGAAGGCGATTGCTCAGGCAGGCTTTGCCCGGCATCTGAAGATCACCGAGAGCTACGACCCCTCGCTGCCGCCGGTGTTTGCCAACCGGGATCAATTGGTGCAGGTGTTTTTGAACCTGATCAAGAATGCCGCCGAGGCGGTGGGCGACCGGGCCGATGGCGAAATCCAGCTGACCACGGCCTATCGCCCCGGCATAAGGCTGTCGGTTGCCGGATCGCGGGAAAAGATCTCGCTGCCGCTGGAATTCTGCGTTGCCGATAATGGTCCGGGCGTGCCTTCCGACCTTCTGCCGCATCTGTTTGATCCGTTCATTACCACCAAGACCAACGGATCTGGCCTGGGCCTTGCCCTGGTTGCCAAGATCATCGGCGGCCACGGCGGTATTGTTGAATGCGACAGTCAGGGCAACCGGACACTATTCCGCGTGTTGATGCCGGTTTCCAAGGAAACGGTTGATGACGACGCTCCCTTTGCGAAATCCGTGGGAAGATCAAGATGACAGCCACTATTCTTGTTGCCGATGACGATGCTGCGATCCGCACCGTTTTGAACCAGGCGCTGAGCCGTGCTGGTTACGATGTGCGCATCACGTCGAATGCCGCAACCCTGTGGCGCTGGATTTCAGCCGGTGAGGGCGATCTTGTCGTCACCGACGTGGTCATGCCGGACGAAAACGCCTTCGATCTCCTGCCACGCATCAAGAAGGCCCGGCCCGACCTGCCCGTTTTGGTGATGAGTGCCCAGAACACCTTTATGACGGCCATCCGCGCTTCGGAAAAGGGTGCCTATGACTACCTGCCCAAACCCTTCGACCTGACCGAACTGATCGCCATTATCGGCAGGGCGCTGGCCGAGCCGAAGAAAAAGCCGGCGCGGCTGGGCGATGACATGCAGGACGGCATGCCGCTGGTTGGCCGTTCCGCCGCCATGCAGGAAATCTACCGGGTTCTGGCCCGGCTGATGCAGACCGATCTGACGCTGATGATCACTGGCGAATCCGGCACGGGCAAGGAATTGGTCGCCAAGGCGCTGCATGATTATGGCAAGCGCCGTAACGGTCCCTTCGTGGCGATCAACATGGCGGCCATTCCGCGCGACCTGATTGAATCGGAACTGTTCGGCCACGAAAAGGGTGCGTTTACCGGCGCACAGAACCGCTCCACCGGACGCTTCGAGCAGGCCGAGGGCGGTACGCTGTTTCTGGACGAGATTGGCGATATGCCGATGGATGCCCAGACCCGGCTCCTGCGTGTTCTACAGCAGGGTGAATACACCACGGTCGGCGGGCGCACGCCGATCCGCACCGATGTGCGTATCGTTGCCGCCACCAACAAGGACCTGAAACAGTCGATCAACCAGGGCCTGTTTCGCGAGGACCTTTATTACCGGCTGAACGTCGTGCCGCTGCGGCTGCCGCCGTTGCGCGACCGGGCCGAGGATATTGCCGATCTGGTGCGCCATTTCATCCAGCAGGGTGAGAAGGAAGGTCTGGATGCCAAGCGATTCGAGCAGGAAGCGCTCGAAGTGATGAAATCCTATGCCTGGCCGGGCAATGTTCGTGAGTTGGAGAACCTGGTGCGCCGGTTGATGGCGCTTTATCCACAGGATGTTATCACCCGCGAAATCATCGAGCAGGAACTACGCTCAGACATTACCGACAGCCCGCTGACCAAGGGTGGTTCGGGTGGCGGTCACATGACCATTGCCCAGGCGGTCGAGGAAAATATGCGCAGCTACTTCGCGTCCTTCGGCGATAACCTGCCGCCGCCCGGCCTTTACGACCGGGTTTTGACTGAAATGGAATATCCGCTAATTCTGGCGGCCCTGACGGCCACCCGTGGAAACCAGATCAAGGCCGCCGATCTTTTGGGTTTGAACCGAAATACGCTGCGCAAGAAAATCCGCGAATTGGGTGTTTCGGTTTACCGCAGCTCGCGTAGCGCTTGACATTCGTCTTATAAGCGTTGCAATTTCGCCACAATGCGTTGCTCAATAGCAACGGTGGAGAGCTTTGACGGTAAAGCTTGGTTGCGTGTTCCTGCGGCTTCGGTCGTGGGTCGCGGTTCTGTTTGCACCTGTATCGACAAGAGGCAGCAGGGACCTAGTTTTCCGATAACGGCCTCTCATCTTTCCGTTTGCGGAGACGAGACTGGATGAAAACGCGGCGGCCTGCGGGGCAGACCGAAGAGGAAGCAGCACTGACACTGCTGCAGGAACGCAAGTCCTCCTTTGCCTTGCCAGGCCTGATTCTGGCTGGGGGGGCGCTGGCCTGTGCCATGTTCACCCTGCCGGTCCTGCTTGGCCTCACCCCGATTGCGCCGACCTCGAATGTGCTGATCGGCTCGGTGGTCATCAATACGCTTTTCGTGCTTGGCCTGCTGTTTCTGATCGGTCGGGAAGTCAGCCGTCTTGTCAAGGCGCGGCGCCGGGGGCGGGCGGCGGCCAGGCTGCATGTGCGCATCGTCGTACTATTTTCGATCGTGGCGATCACGCCGGCGATCCTGGTGGCGATTTTCGCCAGTATTACCCTCAATGTCGGCCTGGATCGATGGTTTTCGATTCGTACTCAAGGCATCATCAATTCATCGATGAATGTGGCCCAGGCCTATATGCTGGAAAATGCCAGTTATTTGCAGGGCCAGACGATTTCCATGGCGACGGATCTGGAGCGAAACCGCCCGTTGTTCTTCCTCGACCGCACCGGTTTTATCGAGTTGATGACCCGTCAGGCCAAGGGACGCGGACTGTTGGGTGCCTTTCTGGTTCGCAAGGACGGCACGCCCATCCTTCAGGCGGATATTTCGACTGAAAAGCCGCTGCCTGCCATTCCGCAGGATGCGTTGGACAAGGCCGCTGCGGGACAGCCGACGCTGATCCCACCGGGTGTCACCAATCTGGTCGGCGGGATCATCAAGATGGATTCGCTGAGCGGCGCCTATCTCTACACCATCCGGGCCGTTGATCCAAAGGTCATGCGGGCAATGCGTGAGATGGAGGATAATACCGCTGAATATAAATCGATGGAGGCGGGGCGCACCACACTGCAAATCGCCTTTGCCGTTCTCTATCTCGGCTTTGCGCTGATCGTGCTTCTGGCTGCCATCTGGACCGCGATTGCTGTTGCCGACCGCATCGTTCGGCCGATCCGGCTGCTGATCGGCGCTGCCGACAATGTCGCGTCAGGCAATATGAATGTTGTGGTGCCTGTCAGGGTTGCCGATGGCGATGTCGGCAGCCTGTCGCGCACCTTCAACAAGATGATTTCCCAGATCCGCACCCAGCGTGATGAGATTCTGGAGGCCAAGGACGAGGTCGATGACCGCCGCCGCTTCATTGAAGCGGTGCTGTCGGGCGTGACGGCGGCGGTGATCGGCGTCGAGGATGATGGCCGGATCACCATCGTCAATCCTTCGGCGGAACTGTTTCTGGCGCGTGGTGCCGATCAATTGCTGGGCGAGAAGCTGGAAACGGTTGCTCCAGAGATCAACACGGTGTTTGCCGAAGCCGGGCTTCGCCATCGCGGTGATTTCCGCAAGCAGATCAATCTGGTGCGCAGCGGCAAGGAGCGGACCTTGTCAGTGCAGGTGACACGTGAGGAAACCCGTAACGCCACCGAATCCTACGTGATCACGCTGGATGACATCACGGATCTGGTGATTGCCCAGCGCTCCACCGCCTGGGCCGATGTGGCGCGACGGATCGCCCACGAGATCAAGAACCCGCTCACCCCAATTCAGCTCTCGGCAGAACGATTGAAGCGCCGCTTCGGCAAGCAGATCGCCAGCGAGGATCGGCAGGTTTTCGATCAGTGTACAGATACGATCGTGCGTCAGGTCGAGGATATCGGCCGGATGGTGGATGAGTTCTCGTCCTTTGCCCGGATGCCGAAGCCGACCAAGCAGCCGGCTGACCTGCGCGACGTCTTGAAGGACGCGATCTTCCTGCGGGAAATGGGCCATAGCGAGTGTGAGTTCATTCGCGACGTTGGCGAGCTTCCGCTCGAGGGGTCTTTCGATGCCCGCATGCTGGCCCAGGCGTTCGGCAATCTGATCAAGAATGCGGTGGAAGCAATCGAGGCTGTTCCCTCCGATGCTGAAAAACTGCCGGGCCGAGTATGGATCAGGGCGGCAACAGACGAAGGGCGTGACGGTTTCGTGGTGGATATCATCGATAACGGCAAGGGACTGCCGGTCGATAATCGCCATCGCATTCTGGAGCCCTATATGACGATGCGGGAGAAGGGCACGGGCCTTGGCCTCGCCATCGTCAAGAAAATCATTGAAGAGCATGGCGGTCAGCTTGAATTGCATGATGCGCCGGCAGAATTCGACGGTGGGCGTGGCGCGATGATCCGCGTTGTGCTGCCGCGACAAGCCGGGGCAGCCTCTGCCGCCACTGAAGAACATGATAAGGAAGCAGCTTATGGCCTCTGACATCCTGGTGGTTGACGACGAGGAAGACATCCGCGACATCGTCTCCGGTATCTTGAGCGACGAAGGACATGAAACCCGCACGGCGCACGATGCCGACAGCGCGCTCGCGGCGATTTCCGACCGGGCGCCCCGGCTGATCTTTCTCGATATCTGGATGCATGGCAGTCGGTTGGACGGGCTGGCCTTACTGGATGAAATCAAGGCCCGGCATCCCGACCTGCCGGTGGTGATGATTTCCGGTCATGGCAATGTCGAGACGGCGGTTTCAGCCATCAAGCGCGGCGCTTTCGACTTCATCGAAAAGCCGTTCAAGGCCGACCGGTTGATCCTGATTGCCGAGCGGGCGCTGGAAAATTCCAAGCTGAAACGCGAAGTGACCGAACTGAAACGACGCACCGGCGATGCCAATGAATTGATCGGCAGTTCGGTAGCAGTCTCGCAACTGCGCCAAACCATCGAGAAGGTCGCACCGACCAATAGCCGGATCATGATCGTCGGCCCGTCCGGTAGCGGTAAGGAGTTGGTGGCGCGGATGATCCACAAGCGCTCGGCCCGCGCCGCCGGGCCGTTCGTGACGCTGAATGCCGCAGCCATCACCCCTGACCGCATGGAAGTGGCGCTGTTCGGCACCGAAGGCGGTCCCGGCCAGTCGCGCCGCATCGGTGCGTTGGAAGAGGCGCATCGTGGTATTCTCTATCTGGATGAAGTCGGCGAAATGCCGCGCGAGACCCAGAACAAGATCCTGCGGGTGCTGGTTGACCAGCAATTCGAGCGCGTCGGTGGCAACAAGCGGGTCAAGGTCGATGTGCGGATCATTTCCTCCAGCGCCTATAATCTCGAAAGCCTGATTGCCGAGGGCCGGTTCCGCGAGGATTTGTTTCATCGCCTGGCGGTGGTGCCGGTGCGGGTTCCGCCGCTGGCTGAGCGGCGTGAGGATATTCCCTTCCTCGTGGATATGCTGATGCGCCATATCGCCGAACAGGCCGGTATCCGTCAGCGCAAGATCGGCGAGGACGCGATGGCAGTGTTGCAGGCCCATGACTGGCCGGGCAATATCCGGCAATTGCGCAACAATATCGAGCGGCTGTTGATCCTGACCCAGAACGATGGGGCCGATGTACCGATCAGCGCCGAAATGCTGCCGACGGATCTTGGTGAAATGCTGCCGAAAGTCTCCGGTCGCAGCGATTACCAGATTATGACCTTGCCGCTGCGCGAAGCCCGCGAAATGTTCGAGCGCGATTATCTGATCGCCCAGATCAACCGCTTTGGCGGCAATATTTCCCGGACGGCGGAATTTGTCGGCATGGAGCGATCGGCGCTACATCGGAAGTTGAAGTCGCTGGGCGTTTGAGCTGGCCTGGGCATTGGCTGGAAAGGGAAACCATTGCAATTCGACAATGAATTTGCTTGGGGTTTTCTCGATTGCGGAACGACTTCCGATTTGATACCAAACATGAATGATGGGCATTTGGGGAAGCCTGTCCAAAAAAATTAGAAAATTGCAACCGGCACCCCCGACCGGCAAGATAGAAAGAAGCGGCGCCATGGCGGAACGTTCTCAGAATTTGCAGGACCTATTTCTCAATACGGTTCGCAAGCAGAAGATTTCCCTCACTATTTTTCTGATCAACGGCGTGAAGCTGACCGGCGTCGTCACCTCGTTCGATAATTTCTGCGTGCTGTTGCGTCGTGATGGGCATTCCCAGCTCGTCTACAAGCACGCCATTTCGACCATCATGCCGGGCCAGCCCATGCAGATGTTCGAAAGCGAAGAAGCCGCATCATAAATTCGACAAGACTTCCTGCCGGAACAGAATGGGTTGATTTCCGTTGGACAGGCGGAACAATCCATTTTTGGCGTTTAACAACAGGACAACGGCTATAGCCAATCGAGACACCACATCCGATAGCATTATTCCCGAACAGGAAATGCACCGCGACGACATGCGCGCCGTGGTTCTTGTTCCAGTGTTGAAGCAGGCCCGTTCCAGTGAAAAGGCCTCGGCTGAGCTTGGTCCGACCACGACCCGCAGCCACGAGAGCCGGTTGGAAGAGGCCATGGGCCTTGCCCGCGCCATCGATCTGACAATCGTGCAAGGCTTGATCGTTGCCGTCAATCAGCCGCGTCCGGCGACCCTGATCGGCAGCGGTAAGATTGAGGAAATCAAGGCGCTGCTCGATAACCATGATGCTGGTCTGGTCATTGTCGACCATCCGTTGACGCCGGTGCAGCAGCGCAATCTGGAAAAGCAATGGAATGCCAAGGTCATCGATCGCACGGGTCTGATCCTGGAAATCTTCGGTCGCCGAGCCTCCACCAAGGAAGGCACGTTGCAGGTCGATCTCGCCCATCTGAATTACCAGAAGGGCCGCCTGGTGCGCAGCTGGACCCACTTGGAGCGTCAGCGCGGTGGTGCGGGTTTCATGGGCGGTCCCGGCGAAACCCAGATCGAGGCCGACCGGCGGATGTTGCAGGATCGCATCGTGCGGCTGGAACGCGAACTGGAACAGGTGGTGCGCACCCGCCAACTGCACCGCGCCAAACGCCGCAAGGTGCCGCATCCGATCGTTGCCCTTGTCGGCTATACCAATGCCGGAAAATCGACACTGTTCAATCGGATCACCGGGGCAGGCGTGTTGGCCGAGGATATGCTGTTTGCCACGCTGGACCCAACGCTTCGCCGCATGAAATTGCCACAAGGCCGCACCGTCATTCTCTCGGATACGGTTGGCTTCATCTCGGACCTGCCGACCCATCTGGTCGCAGCCTTTCGCGCTACGCTTGAAGAAGTGCTGGAAGCGGACCTGATCCTGCATGTGCGTGACATGGCCGACCCGGATAACGGCGCGCAGGCGGGTGATGTTATGCGGATTCTCTCCGACCTTGGCATTGATGAAAAAGAGCGTGACGAACGCATTATCGAGGTTTGGAATAAGATCGACAGGCTGGAGCCTGAAGCGCATCAGGCTATCGCGGAAAAGGCAACTGGCCGGCAAAACGTGATGGCTGTTTCCGCCGTGACGGGTGAGGGGGTTGACGCACTGATGGCCGAGATCGCTCAGCGGCTTTCCGGTGTGGTGACGGAAACCACGGTGATTTTGCCGCCAGATAAGCTCTCCCTGATCTCCTGGGTCTATGAGAACACCATGGTGGACAGCCGGGAGGACCGAGATGATGGCTCGGTTTCGCTCGATTTACGGCTGTCAGAGCAACAAGCCAGCGCGCTGGAGCGCAAGCTTGGCCTGATACAGCCGGTTCGCAGCGAGGATTGGAACTGAATAGCGCAGATGATCTGTGATCTATTCTCCAATCAGATTTTTCAGATCAGCGTCCCCCGCATAGCGTTCAAAGATCGACATGGCGCGGTCGCGGATTAGCGCCGGTATGATCTTTGCCCGATATGCCAGACTTTTGTCAGCGATAATGGTGTTGGCAGCTTTCTCATCGGTCAGTTCCTGGGCAATGGCCGTCGCGTCAGCCTGATGACCACCAATGAAATCGGCAATTTTCTCGGCCAGGGGTAACGCTTCTCCAAGGATATCCTTTTCATAGGAAATCCAGAGCGGCTTCACCTGTCCACTCGCCTCGCATTTCTGCCAGCTGGCGACGAATTGCGCGTACCAGACGGCTTGCGCGTCCACCAGCAGATCCAGACGTTTTTCCAAGGATAGATCCTGATAGCAGGCGGGCAGTCCATCATCGAAAAAGCCTTCACCCATGCTGTTCTGCAAGCCTCTTGCTTGCATCAGCGCGTCATCCGTGCAGATCAGGGAAATGAAGAAGTTGCGGGTGATAACGATGGGCCTGATGCCATAGAGCGCCATTTGTCGGGCAGCATAGGGCGTACAAAGCACCGGATGCTCTGCCACATATCCGACACCGTCCAGTCCATTGCGCTGCAAGGCCAGTTCGTCCAGCTCTTTTGAGCTGAGATTGGCTCCAAACAGGGAGGCGGAATAATCCGAATAGGCCATGGTCACCAGATTGGCTGAGCGCAGTCCGAGCGTTTTGCGCAGAGCATGTCCGACACTGTCTGCCGATCCCGGCGTGCCAGCCACAAGCAGGTTGAGATTTTTCGCCCTGTTAGCGGTCAATCGCGCCTGAAGGACCGTCTCGGCAAACCGACCAAGGCAGAGTTTGAGGTTTTCTGCTGCATCGTTATCGATATCGGGCAAGAAGAACGGGTGAACATGCGACAGCGCCACCGTTGCCTCCTGGAGGTCCTGCGGCGCCAGTTGAGCAAGGAACTCCGTTCCCATCCAGCATGCCGTCTGCGCATCCGGGATACAGGACAGAATTTGCATGAAATGGGCAATGTCTTCGGGCTGCGGTGACTGTCCGGGCGGCCTGGTCTTGACATGTACGTTCATGATGCGAGCTCCACAAGCGACTGGCCAGCTCAGAGGCAAGCGTGGTCGATATAATATTTATTAAAAATAATTATAAATGATAACTTGTGCGAGAATGGAGTTCTGCGACCATGTGCGCAATCGCATCCACCGATACGATTGCGCTTTTAAGGAAATCCAGTGAGTGTTTTAAAGTCAAAATCGTGGCGTGTGGTCCACGATTGGATTTTGGCTAGCCATCAGTTTTGCCGCTGCGTTCCAGCTGCTTTGCAGCCTGCCAGAGCTCCTCCATCCGCTCAAGGCTGGCATCTTCCAGCGATGATTTTTCGGCGGACAAGTATTTTTCGATATGGCCGAAGCGCCGTCTGAATTTCACATTCGTTCCGCGCAGGGCTTGCTCGGGATCGCTGCCGGTGTGTCGACCGATATTGACCAGAGCGAAAATCAGATCTCCCAACTCGTCCTTTATCTTGTCTGGTTGCCCGGTTTGGAGCGCTTCACGCAGTTCGGCGATCTCCTCCTCGATCTTGTCGAGAATGGGTTCGGCCTCAGCCCAATCGAACCCGACCTTTGCAGCCTGTTCCTGAAGCTTTACGGCCTCCGTCAGGGCCGGAAACGTTCGCTGCACTGAGCCGAGATGACCGTCTTTAAACACCTCTGCCACACCACGTGCGGCGCGGCGTTCGGCTCTTTCCTGCTTTTCCTGTTTTTTAATCGCATCCCATTGCAGCTTGACGGCGTCAGGCGTATCGGCGTCTGAGCGGGCAAACACATGCGGATGACGACGGATCATCTTTGAGGTTACCGCTTCGACCACGTCGCCGAACGAAAACAGTCCGGCCTCCTCGGCAATCCGCGCATGAAACACCACTTGCAGCAAGAGATCACCCAGTTCTTCGCAGAGATCGTCCGGATCGTTGCGCTCGATGGCGTCGGCTACTTCATAGGCTTCTTCCAGCGTATAAGGCTTGATGGTCTCGAAGGTCTGGACAATGTCCCAGGGGCAGCCGGTCTGCGGATCGCGAAGCGCCGCCATGATTTCGATCAGCCGGGCGATATCCTGTGAAGGCTGCATGGTTTTTCCTTATTCAACAAAGATCAGTTTAGCGGAATGTCGTTGCCGCTTTTGGCTGATTGATATTGGCCGGAGAGATTGCCATAGAGGCCACGGATCGTCTGAGCCTGGGTTAGCAGTTCCCCACGAATTGCATCGTCTTCCACTTCAATCATGTCGTTGATGGCGAAACTGTGCCAGAAGGCGTTCTGCTTGCGATAGCCGCCGGGCTCCAGTCCGAACACTTCCTTCAGAATTTTCAGGTCATGGGGAATGGCGAAGGCATCGCGGCTATCTTCATGGCTGAAGAAATAATAGAAATTGTCAAAACCCGCCCAGGTGATCGCCGACATGCACATGGTGCAGGGTTCGTGGGTGGAGAGGAAAATCAGCTCTGATGTCGGTGGGCGCTCGCCCAGTTCGTAAAAGCGCTTCAGCGTATGAACTTCGCCATGCCAGAGCGGGTTGTCCAACTCGTTATTGGTCTCCGCCAGCACCAGAGACAGGTCCGATTTGCGCAAGATTGCCGCGCCGAAAATCTTGTTGCCCTCGGCCACGCCTTTTTCCGTCAGCGGGATGATGTCCTGTTCGATCACGTCAAGCAATCTGGCAGTGAGATTTTGATCGGTCATGATGGGCAGCGCTCCTTGAAATCCGTCTTTGTCTTTTCGGTAAAACCGGTGGACACTTTTACCGGACAAACTCGCAGCACATTTAGCGGCAAGCGGCGGCCAAGGGAAAGCCTTCCTCTGCGTATTGATTGAAAATTGCCGGGACGGGTTGGTTTTGCTCTTATCCTCAAATGCGTTAGGATAGAAATATCGATGCCGTTGGGAAGGCAGATTCGTGTTTCTTCATAAGAGCGTTGTTTTCCCGGATAATGGCGAGATAACAAGGAATGGGTCTTTGAGCATCGAGTCTGACAAGCTGGCGGTTTTTCCGGCGTTTTTTCGCGTTTCCGGCGCGAAATTGGCTGTGTTCGGCGATGGCGACGAGGCGTTTGCCAAGGCTAGACTGATCGCCAATACGTCCGCGACCATCATTGCCTTCACTCGGGATCCAGCCCCTGCATATGCAGCCTTTCTGAAGCGTAAAACCATCGAGATCGATCCATCGCCGTTTTCTCCTGATCTGCTGGCGGGGATGAAAATGGTTTTTGCCGCGACCGGTGATGGTGCGGCGGATCGGATGATTGTTGAAGCGGCTAGGCTGCAAAAAATTCCGGCCAATGCCGTCGATCAGCCGGATTATTGCGATTTTTATACGCCGGCGTTGGTCAATCGTGCGCCGATTGCGGTGGCAATTGGCACGGAAGGTGTGGGGCCAGTGCTGGCCCAGATGATCCGCGCTGGAATTGACAGGCAATTGCCGAGGTCGCTGGGCAAGTTGGGCCGTTTGGCCAACAGCTACCGTCATGCCGTTGACCGGCTGTTGCCGCGCGGTGTGGCACGCCGTCTGTTCTGGCGTTCTTTCTTTCAAGGCGACGTGGCCGATGCAATGGAAGGTGGGGATGTGAAGGCTGCTCGTCGCCGGGCGACAAAGCTGCTTAAGTCGGCGGCCAATACCGTGCCGGAAGGTAGGATCTTTCTGGTCGGGGCAGGGCCGGGGGCGGAAGACCTGCTGACCCTGCGCGCCCATCGACTGATGATGGAAGCTGACGCGATTGTTTATGATGCTTTGGTGCCACAGGCCGTTGTCGATATGGGCCGGCGTGATGCGGACCGTATTCCAGTCGGCAAGCGCAAGGGCTGTCATTCCAAGTCGCAGAGCGAGATCAATGATCTCCTCGTGGCGCTCGGTCAGGCTGGCAAGCGTGTCGTGCGGCTGAAATCCGGTGATCCCTTGATCTTCGGTCGGGCAGGCGAGGAAATGGCGGCGCTGCGCGATGCCGGTATCGCCTATGAGATCGTGCCCGGCGTCACTTCGGCGCTGGCGGCAGCCGCAGATTTTGAATTGCCGCTGACGTTGCGCGGCGTATCTTCTTCGCTGGTCTTTACCACAGGCCATGACCTGACCGGCGATGTTCTGCCCGACTGGGCGCGGCTGGCGCTATCAGGCGCAACCGTTGCCGTCTATATGGGCCGCACGGTGGCGGCTTCCGTCGCCGAACGGCTGATTGCCGGTGGATTGGCGCAAGACACGACGGTTGCCGTGGTGGAAAATGCTGGACGCGGCGACCGCCGCCTGCTGCATGGCACGCTGCGGGAATTGCCGGGTCTGGAAGCCATGACGGAACTGACAGGGCCGGTGATGGTCATTATCGGCGATGCGGTGGCGGGTGCGAATTTCGAGCGGTCGATGCCGTTGGCGCAGGCGCGTCTTGGCCTGGCGAATGTCGATCAACAGCAGATGACGAGGGTTTGACAATGGCAGAAAAAGTCTTGACCGCCAACCGCTTGAGCGATGGCATCGCTGTCTGGCTCGATGCTTCCGGCAAATGGGTGGAAGACCTGCAATCGTCGCTGGTTGCTCGTCATGCCGAGGCTGTCGCGGCGCTGGAAGCTAGCGGCAAGCGGGACTTTACCAATAACCTCGTTGTTGACGTCGCCGTGGTCGATGTGGAAGAGCGGGATGGAAAGCTCTGGCCGCTGCGCCTGCGTGAGCGTATTCGCGCCGCAGGCCCGACCATTCCCTATGCGGATGGGCATGGTCATGCTGATCCTGATTTTGTCGCCGTCTAAAGTTTATCAGGGAAAAGTGGGACCCGGTTTTCCCGAAAGATAAACGAAAACAAAAAAGATCTAGAGTTTGTTTGGTTCAATCTGAACCTGACCGACTATAGAGCCTGAGGAAAGACATGTATCGTTACGATGAATTTGACCATGCCTTTGTTGCGGCCCGCGTGGACCAGTTTCGCGATCAGGTAGGTCGCCGCTTGTCCGGTGAGTTGGCGGAAGATGCGTTCAAGCCGCTTCGGTTGATGAACGGCGTATATTTGCAGTTGCACGCCTATATGCTGCGCGTCGCCATTCCCTATGGCACGTTGAACGCCAAGCAGATGCGGATGCTGGCCCATGTGGCGCGCAAATATGACCGTGGCTATGGTCATTTCACAACACGCCAGAACATCCAGTATAACTGGCCGAAGCTGTCGGATACGCCGGATATTCTGCAAGAGCTGGCCAGCGTCGAGATGCACGCGATCCAGACCTCCGGCAACTGTATCCGCAATGTCACCGCCGACCATTTTGCCGGTGCAGCGCAGGATGAGGTTGCCGATCCACGCCCCTACGCTGAAATCCTGCGGCAATGGTCTTCGGTCCACCCGGAGTTTTCCTTCCTGCCGCGCAAGTTCAAGATTGCCGTGACCGGGGCTGAGCGCGACCGCGCCGCCATCCAGGTGCATGATATCGGCTTGCATGTGAAGAAGGACGCGAGCGGAAATCTTGGCTTTGCCGTCTATGTCGGCGGCGGTCAGGGCAGAACGCCGATGATTGCCAAGAAGATCAAGGATTTCCTGCCCGAAGAAGACATGCTGTCCTATATCACCGCCATTGTGCGGGTTTATAATCTGCATGGTCGCCGCGACAACAAATACAAGGCGCGGATCAAGATCCTCGTGCATGAAACCGGCACGGAAGAACTGACCCGCCAGATCGATGCGGAATTCGCAAACCTGAAGGACAGTGTGCTGAAGCTGCCCGATGCCGACATTCGCGCCATTGAGAGCTATTTTGCCCTGCCTGATCTGGTTGAGCGTCCAGAGGGCTGGGAAGTTCTGGCCAAATCCAAGAAGGCGGATGACGGTTTTGCCACCTGGCTTGCGCAGAATGTCCAGCCGCACAAGCATCCCGATTACGGTATGGTGACGATTTCGCTGAAGCCGATCGGCGGCATTCCCGGCGATGCCAGCGATGCCCAGATGGATCTCGTGGCGGATCTGGCGGAGCGTTTTGGTTTTGACGAAATCCGCGTCAGCCATGAACAGAACCTGATCCTGCCGCATGTGGCGATGGCCGATCTGCCAGCGCTGTATCAGGCACTATCAGGTGCTAATCTTGCCACCGCCAATGCGGGCCTGATCACTGACATTATTGCCTGTCCCGGGCTGGATTATTGCGCACTCGCCAATGCCCGCGCCATTCCGGTAGCGCAGGCAATTTCCTCGCGCTTCGGCTCCCAGGCGCGCCAAGCGGAAATCGGTGAGCTGAAAATCAAGATTTCCGGCTGTATCAATGCCTGCGGCCATCACCATGTCGGCCATATCGGTCTGCTGGGTGTGGAAAAGAAGGGTGCGGAGCTTTACCAGATCACGCTGGGCGGATCGGGGGATGAAAACTCGTCTATCGGCGAAATCATCGGCCGCGGTTTCGAGCCAGAAAAGGTAACGGATGCGGTGGAGACGGTGGTTGATACCTATCTGGCGCTGCGGCTTGATCCGAAGGAAACCTTCCTTGAGGCTTATCGCCGTGTCGGGCCAAAGCCCTTCAAGGAAGCCCTGTATGGCGGCGCATCCGCCGAAGCCGCCTGAGGAGCGCGATCATGAGCCGTATCTGGACCGAAACCGGTTTTGCCGCACAGGACGTCTGGCTGGAGGAAACCGAAGAGCTGAAAGTGGCTGAGGGCCAGAAAGCGCTTCTGCCGCTGGACGCCTTTATCGCTGCGGCTGAAGACAGCAATGCCGTCGATCTCGGCGTGGTAATCGCGCCAGCCGATGACGTGACGAAACTGAAACCCTATCTCGACCGTATCGCCATCATTGCCGTGAAATTCCCGGCCTATAATGACGGGCGTGGCTTTAGCCATGCTTCGCTGCTGCGCGACAGGCTTGGTTATCAGGGTGAGGTGCGAGCAGTGGGTGACGTGCTGATCGATCAGGTGCCGCTGATGTTGCGCACCGGCTTCGACAGCTTTGCCGTGACCAATGCGGTGGCGCTGAAACGGCTGGAAGAGGGGCGTCTGCCGGGGATTGCCAATCATTATCAGCCAACTGCCCGGCCAGCTGCTGAGGTTGGCGGTTATAGCTGGCGCCGCCGGTCGGCTTCTTGAGGCCGGTCTACTCATAAGGAACGATGTAATGGCCTTGCTGCGCGCCTCGTCTCACTGTCGGTTGCACGCTTTTCATAATTTGGAAAGCGTGCGCTGCTGCGGTTTATGATCGCATCCACGTGTGGCCTCTGGCCATGCTTGGGATTTTACAGTAACAGGCCCGCCAAGGCGGATAATGCATGCCCGAATACGCCCTGATCCGCGGCGGTTCAATATGCGATTTGAAGGACCCGAACGCTGATGAATGCTCCTGCAAAGACCGATAATGCCGAACTGATCGTCCCGGAAGGCGTCTATGCCGAAACGGTGCTGAGCGTGACGCATTATACCGACCACTTGTTCCGCTTCCGGATGACCCGGCCTGCCGGTTTTCGTTTCCGTTCGGGCGAGTTCGCGATGATCGGCCTGATGGTGGATGGCAAGCCGCTCTACCGCGCCTATTCCATCGCCAGCCCGTCCTGGGACGAGGAACTGGAATTTTTCTCGATCAAGGTGCCGAACGGGCCGCTGACCCAGCATTTGCAACGCATCCAGCCGGGCGACCGGGTGCTGATGCGCAAGAAGCCGACCGGCACCCTGGTGCTGGACGCGCTGACGCCGGGCAAGCGGCTCTATATGTTCTCGACCGGCACCGGCATTGCACCCTTCGCCAGCCTGATCCGCGATCCGGAAACCTATGAGAAATTCGAGGAGGTCATCCTCACCCACACCTGCCGCGATGTCGCCGAGCTGAAATATGGGTTCGACCTGATTTCCGAGATCAAGGCCGATGAGATGCTGAGCGAAATCGTTGGCGACAAGCTGAAACATTACGCCACCGCCACCCGCGAAGACTATCCTTTCACGGGGCGGATCACCGACCTGATCGAAAACGGCAAGCTGTTTACTGACCTTGGCGTCCCGGCGCTGGACCCGGCCATTGACCGTGGAATGATTTGCGGCTCGACAGCGATGTTGAAGGACACCAAGGCGCTGCTGGAAAAGGCTGGGCTGACCGAAGGTGCCAACAACAAGCCAGCCGAATTCGTCATCGAGCGGGCGTTCGTCGGCTGATTTTCGGCGCTGTATCGTCGCTTCCGAGTTTCGTGCGGCAGCGTTGCTGCCGCACGAATGGATCATGGCTTGCTGCGTCTAGAGCATTGTGCGTTTCACCAAGTGTATAGACTGCATAATTTTCCGGTTCGTCCTTGGGAGAGATATCATGTCCGCAGAAAAAGTTGCTGTTGTTACGGCTGGCGGAAGCGGCATGGGTGCCGAATGCGCCAGACGTCTTGCCGCTGATGGCTACAAGGTCGCCATCCTGTCATCTTCCGGCAAGGGCGAGGCACTGGCGACTGAGCTTGGCGGTATTGGCGTAACCGGGTCCAATCAATCCAATGAAGACCTGGCGGGTCTGATCGATACCACCATGGAAACCTGGGGGCGGATCGATGTGCTGGTCAACAGTGCCGGTCACGGCCCTCGCGCCCAGATCATCGAGATCACCGACGAGCAATGGCATATGGGCATGGACGTTTATCTGATGAACGTCGTTCGTCCCGTCCGTCTCGTCACGCCGATCATGCAGGCGCAAAAATCGGGCGCGATCATCAATATTTCCACCGCCTGGGCGTTTGAACCCTCATCGATGTTCCCGACCTCGGCGGTGTTTCGCGCCGGTCTTGCGGCCTATACGAAGATTTTCGCCGATACCTATGCCGCGGACAATATTCGCATGAACAATGTTCTGCCGGGCTGGATCGACAGCCTGCCCGCAACCGAACAGCGCCGGGATGCCGTTCCGATGAAGCGATATGGCACAAGCGCGGAGATCGCCGCGACCGTCGCTTTTCTGGCGTCCGAGGGCGCAGGGTATATCACTGGTCAAAATCTTAAAGTGGATGGTGGATTGACCCGGTCGGTATGACCGGTTGGAGGGGGAGGTCCGCCTCCGCTTAAGCCTTCATTAACCATAACGCGAACTATTCCCCCTAACGCCTTAACCATAATCGCATTTTCGCCATTTTATCCCCATTTCTATTGTGGCACAGTCCTGTGTCACTTCGGGGGACTAAAATTTGACATTTATTCTTTGCAATGGCCGCGTCGCGGTCCTGATTGGTGTGTCGGTGCGATGACGGTAAAAATGGTTTTGCAGCGGCGTTCAGTTTCCGGATGTTTGCGGATGGCATGGGTTGTTCTGGCGGGCGTGGCGGTGACGTCCTGCGGCGCCAACCATGATGTGAGCAAGGTCAGCACGACCAAGAAACGCAGCAAGGAATATTTTGCCGAATCCGCCTATGGCGTGAAGGCCAGCCCCCGTGTGGTGGAAAACGGCCCTGTGCCGAAAGGCGGCGGTCGCCGTCTGGTCGGGAACCCCTACGTGGTGGCAGGCAAGGTCTATAAGCCACGCGAGAACCCCAATTACGAAGCATCCGGGCTTGCCTCATGGTATGGCTCGGCTTTCCATGGGCGCTACACGGCCAATGGCGAAGTCTATGACCAATACGGCATCTCTGCTGCCCATCCGACCATGCCGCTCCCCAGCTACGCCCGTGTTACCAATCTCGATACCGGCAGTTCGGTCATTGTTCGCGTCAACGATCGTGGCCCGTTCCACGCCAATCGCCTGATCGATCTCTCCGACAAGGCAGCCGAACTTCTTGACGTCAAGGGCCACGGCACAGCTAATGTGAAGGTCAAATATGTCGGCCCAGCCGATATGACCGGCCACGACATGCCCTATCTGATGGCATCTTATGTCCGCAAGGGTCAGCGTGTTCCCGGCGTCGATCCCTTCGGTGGTGGCCAGATCGCCAGTGGTGTGATGGTGGCGTCGAATGCGCCGCAGCAGAATTTCTTCGGCCGTTTCGCAGGCCCGGCCAGCGCGTCTGCACCGCAGCCGAAAACGGCAAAACCGGTTATTGCGCCGGCGTCAGCCTCGGCTTACGGCAGCAACTCCTATCCGGTTTCCGCCAGTGCGAATGCGCCGCGCCCGGTTCAGCGTCAGCCGGTCGCCGTATCGCGGCCAGAACCGACCCGCATTGAGCCGACCCGCGAATGGCAGGCTCCGGCCATTGCCTCCGCTGAGCCGATGCCGCAGCCGCGCAATGCTGCCAGCACCGGCGTTGCTCGCCGGGAGATGGCGCCTGTGGTCGCACCGCAGCCGGTTCGGGCTACCGCAACCCGTCAAAAGCCCGTGGCTGCACCGTCCAATGGCGGCCTGCCGCCCGGCTGGCATGTTGGCCCGGCTCCGGTAACAGCCAATGCCTATTCCAATCCCAATGAAGGTTGATCCCAACTGGCGCTGGTGAGGCTTGTTCGAGCCTTGCTCTAGTCGCTTTCAAGGGTAGACGCCTTCCTCCATAAAACCTATCCATTATAGATGCCGGTCGCGATTCTCGCTCTCCGGCATCCTATTATTGGTGAAGGATGGCGATGCATATCGGCTTGCCGGTCACAAAGCGCTTTTGGGCGTATGCTGGATCATACGATAGAAAGATTGTTGTGCTGCTTGCAGCACTTTTCTACGGAGCAAGCCTCCAGACCAGCGCCTTTGCACAAGCAGCGGCGACCGACGCGGCAACGCCCGCCGTTTACGCCACCGAGGCCAAGCAGGTCCTGCTGATCGAGGCTGAAACCGGCAGCGTGCTGTTTGAAAAGAACAGCGATCAACCGTTCACCTCTGCGTCCCTGTCCAAGATGATGGTCGCGGAAGTGGTGCTCGATGCGCTGAAATCCGGTCGCCTGACGCTGTCCCAGGACTTTCCCGTTTCCGAATTCGCCTGGCGCACCGGTGGCGCGCCGTCGCGCACGGCGACGATGTTTGCTGCCGTGCGCTCGCGCGTGCCGGTGGAGGCGCTGCTGAAGGGCGTCATGGTGCAGATGGCCAATGATGCATGTCTTATCCTTGCCGAGGGCATGGCTGGATCGGAGCAGGGTTTCGTCAAGCTTATGAATGAGCGGGCAGCAGCGCTTGGCCTGAAGGACAGCCATTTCGCTAATGCCACCGGTCTTCCCGATCCCGGCAATAAAGTAAGCTTGCGCGACATGATCACGCTGGCGCAGGCGCTGAAATCCAATTACCCGGATTTCTATGCGCTTTACGCCCAGCCGGATTTCGAATGGAACAAGATCTTCCAGCGCAATCGCAATCGGCTTCTTGGCCAATCGCCCGGCGTGGATGGCCTGGCGGCAGGGTTTGCCGACGGGGAAGGTTATTCCATCGTCGCCTCCGCGCAGCAGAATGGCGTGCGGCTCTATCTGGGCCTGGCGGGCAGCGAAAGCGACAAATCCCGGCAGGAGGATGCGGCAAAGGCACTGGCCTGGGGCTTTTCCGCCTTTGAAAAACGCCGCCTGTTCGAAGCGGGACAAGTGATCGGTGAGGCCAGCGTTTATGGCGGGGAACCGGCACAGGTGCCGCTGGTGTCGCCGCAGCCGGTTGATGTCTATCTGCCGGTTGGCGCCAGCGATAAGTTGGAAGCCAAGGTGATCTATCCCTGGCCGCTGCGCCCCGGCGTGGCGCAGGGCCAGCAGGTCGGGCATTTGAAGGTCATGCTCGGCGACAAGCTGCTGCGTGACATGCCGCTTCAGGCCGGATCGCCGTCAACGCTGGGCTCGCTGGTCAAACGCACCCGTGACGCACTGGTGGAACTGCTGTTTTCCTGGGTTTGATCCGACAGAGGTTTCCCAGGGCGCAAGCTTGCGTTACACAGCGGTTCTAGAGTTTGTCAGGGGAAAGTGGAAACCGATTTTCCCGAAAATACAAACGAAAACAAGAGTAGCTAGAGTCTGTCTGGTTCAATCTGAACCTGACAGACTCTAGAGCGTCGGACCGAAACGTGGGAACCGGTTTCCCGTCCGGAAACACTCTAAACAGGAAAGAAAGCGGATCAGTGTCGGTTGGCAGCGGATTATTTGTAACATTCGAAGGCGGCGAGGGGGCGGGCAAGTCCACCCAGATCAGGCTTTTGGCGAATGCGCTGGAGGCGCTCGGCTTTGCCGTTGTCACCAGCCGTGAACCTGGTGGCTCACCCTGCGCCGAGGCCTTGCGACATGTGCTGCTGTCGGGTGCCGCCGAGCCGTTCGGGGTGGAAATGGAAGCCATCCTGTTTGCCGCCGCCCGCAATGACCATGTCGAGGCGCGTTTGCGCCCAGCGCTACTGCGGGGCGATATGGTCCTTTGTGACCGGTTCATGGATTCCTCACGGGTCTATCAGGGCGCGACCGGCAATCTCTCTTCAGCCTTCATCGAGCGACTGCAAGCCATTGCCGTTGATGGCGTGGTGCCGGACCTGACGATCATCCTCGATCTGCCAGCCAATATTGGACTGGCGCGGGCCAAAAACCGGGCCGGGGCTTTGGGAGAAGATGCGCCGGACCGTTTCGAGAAAGAGGAAATCGCCATTCACGAACGCCGCCGCGAGGCTTTTCTGGCCATTGCGCGGGCCGAGCCTGCGCGTTGCAGAGTGGTGGATGCGCGCGCCGGGATCGAGCAGATCGCCGAGGAGATTTTTGCAGCGGTGAAACCGCTCCTGCCTCACAATGTCGGAAGGCGCTAGAATGGAAAAGCCCGGTCTTCTCGATGGTGCCATTGCGCCTTTTGCCAATGACAGGATGTTTGGCCATGGCGCTGCGGAACAGTTTTTGGCCAGTTCCTACCAATCCGGCAAGCTTCATCATGCGATCTTGATAGAAGGGCCGGAGGGGATCGGCAAGGCAACGCTGGCCTTCCGTTTCGCTCATCATGTTCTATCGCATCCCGACCCCGCCAGTGCGCCCTTTGTCATCGCCGACCCGGACCCCAATTCGCTGGTTGGGCGGCAGATTGCGTCCGGGGCCTCGCATAACCTCCTGCATATTGCCCGACCGGTGGATGAAAAGACCGGCAGGGTAAAATCCTCGATTACCGTGGAGGAAATCCGCAAGGCTGGTCATTTCTTTTCCCAGACCTCAGGTGGTGGCAATTGGCGGATCGTCATCCTCGATCCTGCCGACGACATGAACCGCAATGCGGCCAATGCCATTTTGAAAGTGCTGGAAGAGCCGCCGAAACGGTCGCTGTTTCTGGTCCTGTCCCATGCGCCCGGCAAGCTTTTGCCCACCATTCGCTCACGCTGCATGCCGCTGAAATTACAAACGCTTGGCGTGGACGATCTGGCCAGCGCGCTGGCGCATCTGGGGGTCTCGCCACCTGTGGAGCAGATGGCGGCGCTTTCTGATCTCTCCAAGGGCAGCGTGTCGCAGGCGTTGAAACTGATCAACTATGGCGGCATGGAAATCATTGCTGCCTTCAATGCTATCCTTGCCAGTGAAGGCCCGGCGGCGCGAAAGCAGATGCACAAGCTGGCTGATGCGCTGTCAGCCAAGGACAGCGACGTTATCTACCACTTCTTTATCGAGCACCTGTCCGAATTCCTGATGGACAATGCGCGGCAGGTGGCGATGGCGGGTGATCTTGCCCGGGCCGAGCGGCTATCGCGGCTTTCCAGCGCCATCATTGAAAAGCTTGGTGTGGCCGGGGCCTATAACCTCGACCGTAAGCAGACGCTGCTGGAAATTCTTGGCGAGGTCGCGGCTGTATAAGCGGTTCCTACAACGAGATCAATTTCGCCGCGACGATCACCAGAATGAGGGCGAGGATAATTCTCACTGCCTTTTCCGGCAGGCGTGGTGCGGCATAGCTGCCCAACACGATACCGGGGATGGAGCCGATCAGCAGTGAGCCCAGCAGCACCCAGTTGACATCGCCGATCACCCAATAGCCGATACCGCCGATCAGCGTCAGCGGAATGGCATGGGCAATATCTGAGCCGACAATGTCGTTGATGGTGGAGCGGGGATAGAGAAACAGCAGCACGGTCACGCCGATGGCCCCAGCACCGACCGATGTCAGCGTGACGACGGCACCCAGAACCAGGCCAAGAACGAAGGTGCCGATTGCAATGGTGCGTGGGCTTGGGCTGCGGTGGGACTTGAGCCAGTTCATTTCATATCGCACCAGCAGATCCCGAAACAGCAGGATCATCGCTGTCATCATCAGCATGATGCCGAGGCTGGTTGTCAGTAGATCAACGGAATGGGCGCTCTTGCGGTCAACGCCGCTCATCAGCCACAGGGTCAGGCCCGTCGCGGGAACGCTTCCCAACGCCAGCAGGCCGACCAGCCGCCAGCGGATATGGCCGTGGCGATGATGCACAGCGGCACCCGCCATCTTGGTCACGGCGGCATAGAGCAGATCAGTCCCTACGGCGGTTGCCGGATGAACGCCGAACAACAGCACCATCAGCGGTGTCATCAGCGACGCGCCGCCGACGCCGGTAATGCCAACCAGACACCCGACGACAAAGCCCGACAGCGACACCAGGGGGTCAAACGAAAAACCGGTCAGAACGGCACCTCCTCGGATTCGGACATGGCCGATCTAGCGAAAGCCGGGTGCAGCGGTCAAGGTGCGAGACCCTATCAAAGCGCGTGGTCGAGAAACTTGTTGTTTCGCAACGCGGCGACATGCGCTAAGAGCGGCGGACATTCCTGATCGATAAAGCGGACTTGCAAGGGCCGACCCATGAAAGATACGTTCTACATCACCACCGCCATTTCCTACCCGAACGGCAAGCCGCATATCGGCCATGCCTATGAGCTGATCGCCACGGATGCGATGGCGCGCTTCCAGCGGCTGGATGGCAAGGATGTGTTCTTCCTGACCGGCACCGACGAACATGGCCAGAAAATGCAGCAGACCGCCCGCAACGAAGGCATTGCGCCAGAGGAACTGGCGAAGCGCAATTCTGACGAATTCCGCGCCATGGGCAAGCTGCTCAATGCCTCCAACGACGATTTCATCCGCACCACGGAAGCCCGCCACCACGCCGCCAGCCAGGAAATCTGGAAGCGGATGGAGAAAAACGGCGATATCTACAAGGACAGCTATGCGGGCTGGTATTCGGTGCGCGACGAGGCCTATTACGCCGAAGACGAAACCGAAATGCGCGCCGATGGCGTTCGCTATGGGCCGCAAGGCACGCCGGTGGAATGGGTGGAGGAGGAGAGCTATTTCTTCCGACTTTCAGCCTATGAAGACAAGCTGCTGAAGCTCTACGAGGATCAGCCGGATTTCATTGGCCCCAATGAGCGCCGCAACGAGGTGCTGTCCTTCGTTAAGTCCGGTCTCAAGGACCTGTCGATGTCGCGCACCACCTTCGATTGGGGTATCAAGGTGCCCGGCGATGACAAGCATGTGATGTATGTCTGGGTTGATGCGCTGACCAATTACATCACCGCCACCGGCTATCTGACCGATGAAAATGGGCCGCGCGCCAAATACTGGCCGGCAGACGCCCATATCATCGGTAAGGATATCATTCGATTCCACGCCGTCTATTGGCCAGCTTTCCTGCTGTCGGCGGGTGTTGCGTTGCCTAAGCGAATTTTTGCCCATGGATTCGTTCTGAACAAGGGCGAGAAGATGTCAAAATCGCTCGGGAATGTGGTTGACCCCTTTGACCTGTTGCAGCAGTTCGGTCTTGATAACGTCCGTTATTTCCTGTGCCGCGAAATTTCTTTTGGGCAGGACGGCAACTGTAATGCTGAGCTTATTGCTCCGCGTATCAATGCCGATCTCGCCAACGGCATCGGCAATCTCGCCAGCCGTTCGCTGTCGATGATCGCCAAGAATCTTGACGGCAAGGTGCCGCAGCCCGGCCCTCTGACCGAGGCTGACGAGGCTATTCTCGCCACGGCGGATGAAGCGATTGCCATTTGCCGTGAGGAAATGTCTCGCCAGCAGATCCACAAGGCGGTGGGCGCGATCATGAACATCGTCAACGAAGCCGACCGCTATTTTGCCGCCCAGGCCCCTTGGGTGTTGCGCAAGACGGATGTGCCGCGCATGGAAACCGTGCTGTATGTGACGGCGGAAGTGGTGCGGCAGATCGCCATCCTGTTCCAGCCGATCATGCCCGACAGTGCGGCGAAGCTGCTTGATCTCGTGGCAATCGCGCCGGATGATCGGGTGTTCGCCAAACTGGGCAAGGCGGGTCGCCTGACGCCCGGCACGGAGCTTCCTGCCGTGTCACCGGTCTTTCCGCGCTACGTTGCCCCAGATGCAGACAAAGCAGCGGACAAAGCAGCGGACAGGGCCTGAGTGATGTTGATCGATACCCATTGCCATCTGGATTTCGCCGATTTCGAGGAAGAGCGCGACGCGCTGGTGAAGCGCGCCCATGACGCAGGCGTCAAGCAGATGGTGACGATCTCCACCCGCGTTGCCAAGCTTCCGGCCCTGTTGGCGCTGACCGAGCGCTACCCTTCGGTATTCTGCTCGGTCGGCACCCATCCCAACAACGCCAATGAAGAGCTGGAGATCGCTGCGGACGATCTGGTGCGGCTGGCCGAGACGCATGAGAAAATCGTTGCCATCGGCGAATGCGGCCTGGACTACTTCTACGACACCCAGACGCCTGAGGACCAGAAAACCGGTTTCCTGCGCCATATCGAGGCATCGCGCCGCACACAATTGCCGCTGGTAATCCATAGCCGCAGTGCCGATGACGACATGGCGCAGATCCTGCGCGATGAGACGGCCAAGGGTGTGTTTCCCTTCATTCTGCATTGCTTTTCGGCGGGCGAGGCTTTGGCTAAAACCGGGGTCGAGCTGGGCGGCTATATTTCCTTTTCTGGCATTCTGACCTTTCCGAAATCGCAGGAGCTGCGCGATATCGCCAAGGAAATTCCAATGGATCGCCTTTTGGTGGAAACCGACGCGCCTTACCTTGCGCCGAAACGCTGGCGTGGAAAACGCAACGAGCCCTCCTATGTCGTCAATACGGCAGAGGTGCTGGCCGAGGTCAAAGGTGTCAGCTACGCCGAAATCGCCGCGATCACCACGGATAATGCATTGAGACTGTTTTCGAAAATGCCAAGGCTTTGAGTGACCGATGACCTATCTCCGCCGCTTCACCATTCTGGGATGTTCATCCTCGCCGGGCGTGCCGCGGATCAATGGTGACTGGGGAGATTGCGATCCGTTAAACCCGAAAAACAGGCGCACACGCGCGTCTTTCCTGATCGAGCAGATCAGCCCGGATGGCGGCAAGACCGTGGTTCTAGTCGATACTGGCCCGGATTTTCGTGAGCAGATGATCCGTGCGGGTGTCCAATCCCTGGACGCCGTCGTCTATAGCCACGCCCATGCCGACCACTTGCATGGCATCGACGACCTGCGCGGCTATTCCTTGATGCAGCGCGGACGCATTCCGATCTATGCCGAGCCGGAGACCATGCGCCGGATAGAGACGGGGTTCGGTTACTGCCTGAAGACCCCTGATGGTAGCAATTATCCACCCATCGTGCGTCCCCATATCATCGAGGACATGGACAGTCTGATTGAGATTGATGGCGCAGGCGGGCGCATTGCGCTCATGCCGCTGGAACAGCAGCATGGCGACATTATTTCACTCGGCTTTCGCATCGGTGATGTCGCCTATTGCAGCGATGTCAGCGATTTTCCGGAAAAAACCGTGCCGCGTCTGGCTGGGCTGGATGTGCTGGTTATCGATGCCCTGCAATATAGAGAGCATCCGAGCCATTTGTCCCTGTCGCAATCGCTGGCCTGGATCGACAGGCTTGCCCCAAAGCGGGCGATATTGACCCATATGCATATTCCACTCGATTACGAGACCGTCCTGCGCGAAACGCCTGATCATGTCGAGCCGGCGTATGACCAGATGCAATTTGAGCTCACGCTGCCGGCCTGATTTCTTGAAAACGTGGCGCGGGCCAGGATAGACGATGTTGAACAAGCCCTTTCAATCTCCCAGCACGGCCAGCTTTCTCAACAATCTGAAAGCCTCCCGGCTTCAGGCGCTGCTGCGGCGGGGCGAATTGGGTCTGGTGGTGCTGGCCGCCATTATCGGCATACTCGCGGGTTTGTTGGTGTCGCTGGTCAGTTTCTTAAGCGCCAGCCTGCATTTTCTAATCTTCGGCGTTGAGGGCACGTTGAGTGGCAGCGGCATCACCGGACCCATCGTCCTGGGTGGCCCCATTATCGGCGGCATCATTCTCGGCGTCATTGTGTTCATTCTGTCCAAAACCCGTAAAAAACCGATGGTGGACCCCATCGAGGCCAACGCATTGCATGGCGGACGGCTGTCGCTGACCGACAGCATCATCGTTTGCGTGCAGAATATAATTTCGAACGGCTTCGGGGCCTCGGTCGGGCTGGAGGCCGGTTACACCCAGATCGCCTCCGGCTTTGCCTCCAAGCTCGGCGTCAAGCTGAAGCTGCGGCGCGGTGACTTACGGCTGCTGGTCGGCTGCGGGGCCGCCGGTGCGATTGCTGCGGCCTTCGATGCGCCGCTGACCGGTGCCTTCTATGCGGTTGAACTGATCATTGGCTCCTATACCGTTGTTACTCTGGCACCAGTGATTGTCTCGGCGCTGGTCGCCAAGATCGTTACCAGCCAGATCGGCGGGCAGGGGCTGTCCATCGATATCGGTGCGGTCGGCAATATTACCCCAATCGACTACCTGCCCGCCGTCATGCTCGGCATCGTCTGCGCAGGCGTTGGCATCGTGCTCATGCAGGCCGTCTCCTTCATCGAGGAAACCGCGCGCAAAAGCTTCATCTCGCAGCCCTTCAGGCCGATGATCGGCGGAATCATTATCGGCCTTCTGGCGCTGGTTTCCCCACAGGTTCTGGCCGGTGGCCACGGCGCGCTGCATATCAACCTCAATACCCAGAGCAGCCTTTATGCGCTGGTTCTGCTGTTCGTGCTGAAATCCATTGCCAGTGCCATCTCCATCGGCTCCGGCTTTCGTGGCGGCCTGTTTTTCGCCTCGCTGTTCATGGGCGCGCTGCTTGGCAAGATCTTTGCCTTTGGTGCCATGCTGTTTCCAGTTCTGACGCTGACGCCGGTGATTTATGCCGTGGTTGGCATGAGCGCCTTTGCCGCCGCTGTCATTGGTGGACCGCTGACCATGACCTTCCTGGCTCTGGAATTGACCGGCGACTTTCCGATCACCGCGCTGGTGCTTGCTTCAGTCATCACGACGTCGCTGGTTGTGCGGGTGTCGTTCGGCTATTCCTTCGCCACCTGGCGTTTTCACCTGCGCGGAGAAACCATTCGCAGCGCCCAGGATGTCGGCTGGATACGAGACCTGACGGTGGCCAAGATGATGCGCGCCGATGTCCGCACCGCCAAGCTCTCCATGGGGCTTGAGGAATTCTGCAAGCAATTTCCATTGGGCTCGACCCAGCGGGTCATCATGGTCAATGACGACGGACGCTATGCCGGTATCGTGCTTTTGCCGGAAATCTATGCCGATCCAATGGACCGCGAGGATGAGAGCCGCAGCCTGGAAACCTATCTGCGCTATACCAAGGATGTGCTTTTGCCGACCATGAACGTCAAGCAGGCCGCCGCCATCTTTGATTCGACTCAGAGCGAAGCACTGGCCGTCATGAATGATCGTGTGCAGAACCGTCCCATCGGCTTGCTGACCGAAAGCCACACGCTTCGCCGCTACAGCGAAGAACTTGACCTCAGACGCCGTGAGGTTGCAGGCGAGTTTTAACCTCTTAGGGGGCCAAGATGATGTGGTGGGATCTTCTAGGAAAGTGGTGAGCGCGCAGGGATTCGAACCCTGGACCTACTGATTAAAAGTCAGTTGCTCTACCGGCTGAGCTACGCGCTCCCGAAGCGGAGCAAATGCCCCTCTGGAAGTGCGCGGACCATATGCAGGGTGGTGTTTTCGGTCAACCCAAAAAAACAGCTTTTTTCACATTTTCACCAGAGGTTTTTATGGCTTTGGCAAAAAGGTGATTGGCACGTCATTGCCATCGGGGCTACCACACCGATTAAAATAGATACCGGGCGGTGAGGACATTGTGACGATTGCTGAAATTCCATTTCTGACAGCGCTTGTGGCCGGGACCCTGTCCTTTCTCTCGCCCTGTGTTTTGCCGCTGGTGCCGCCTTACCTCTGCTATATGGCGGGCGTCAGCGTCGAGCAGTTTCGCGGTGAAGCGGTAGCGGTTGACCGGCGGGCGCGCTCGGCGGTGATTTTTTCGGCCCTGTGTTTCACCCTGGGCTTTGCAACGGTCTTCGTGGCGCTCGGGGCGGGCGCGTCCTCCATCGGTATGATGTTGCGTCAGCATCTTGATCTCCTGTCGAAGATTGGCGGCTTGATCATCATCGTTATGGGGCTGAATTTTCTAGGCCTGTTTCGCATCGGGCTTTTGGCGCGCGAAATGCGCTTTGCAGGTGGCGGCAAGCCCGCGACCCTGACAGGGGCCTATGTGATGGGGCTAGCCTTTGCCTTTGGCTGGACGCCCTGCATCGGCCCTGTGCTGGGTGCTATTCTCGCGGTCGCCGCAGCCCGTGACACGGTCGGACAGGGGGCAGTGTTGCTGGCGGTCTATTCGCTGGGGCTTGCCATTCCGTTCTGGATCGCCGCTGGCTTTTCAGGGGCTTTCATGCGGTTTCTCACCCGGTTTCGCCGCCATCTCGGTCTGGTGGAAAAGCTCATGGGGCTGCTTCTGGTCGTAACCGGGCTTGCCTTCATCTTTGGTTTTGTGTCCGATCTGGCGATCTGGTTCCAGCAAAGCTTTCCGATCCTGTCACGGATCGGATAAGTTTTCTGTCCATCACGCCTGATCTCAGAATCGCGATTTGATCTTGTCGCGGATCATCTGCGGAAACGCGCCGAAGCCACAGCCCGGTGCGACGCCTTCGCGCATGGCAAAATGGCGCAGAGGCGACAGGTTTGAGAGAAGATGAATTCCTGCGGCGCGCACCATTTGCACCGGCAGGAAGGACGACAGCAGCGAGCGGTTTAAAAGATCGACGCTGGCGGTGCGGCTCCAGACATCCACCTTGCGGTGGCGATCGAAACGGTCGCCCAGCGTCGAGCCGAGCGGTTTTTGCGGCTCATGCCCGACCAAATCCTCCAGCGCCATGATGTCGCGCAGGCTGAGATTGAGGCCTTGCGCGCCGATGGGCGGGAAAGCGTGCGCTGCCTCGCCTATGAAGACAGCCCGGCCCTTGCCGTAGCGGTTGGCGCTCATGCCTGAAAGCGGCCAGGCCTGGGCCGGTGCCTCGACTGTGACTTGGCCCAGCAGAGACTGCATGCGCGCTTCGACCAGAGCGCTGAGATCGTCGAGCGGCAGGGACGTCAGCCGTTCCGCTTCCTCAGGCTCGACCACCCAGACCAGGCTGGAATGATTGCCTTTGAGCGGCACCTGGGTGAACGGCCCGGTTTCCGTATGAAATTCGGTCGAGACATTATTGTGGGGCAGGGTGTGGGTGAAATTCAGCACCACAGCCGTTTGCGGATAGGACCAGGTCCGCACCGCCACATTGGCCGCGCCGCGTGTCATAGAGTGCCGGCCATCGGCCCCGACCACCAGATCGCATTCGATAACCGTGTTATCGGCAAGTGTTACGCGAGCATTGTCCTGGGAGAAATCAATGGACGCAGCCTGTTGATGCAAAACGGTAAGGTTGGATTCGCGTGCCAGGGCAGCATCGAACACATCGAGAAGATCGCTGTTTTGAAAATTATAGCCGAAGGCGGCCAGCCCGATTTCAGAACTGCGAAACGCGACGGGCGGCGCGCGCAGCAGTCGCTTTGTGCCATCGATGATCTGCATGGTCGAAAGCGCTTCGCCTTGGGATTTGAGCTCTTCCCATAGGCCGAGACGGTCAAGAAAGCGGATGGATTGATCCATCAGAGCCGCGGTGCGGCGATCTTTCGGGCGGGTATCCCCGGCAACCAACGTTACCTTGCGCCCGCGTCGGGCCAGTGCCAGTGCCGCGACGGACCCAGCCAGACCTGCGCCAATTACCGTGACATCGACCGTTTCCATCGTTTTCTCCCTGCATAGGTTCATGTGCAAAATAGGGTGTCGGACGCTGAAAATCCATGGGCTTGCGTGGCGCTAGCGAATGGCATTGTGTCGCGGCATGGCGCTGGAAATCGGGTAAAGCCCGGAAGAAAGGTTGCATTTGGGGCAGATTCGGAGAATATCCCCCAACCGATCAAAGGGGTTTTTACCGGCGGATTATGAAGATTTTCAACTATAAGCGCGTACCCTATGCAGAGATGCGCGCGTTCTCCGTGCATATTCTGACAGCCTCCGGCTCGTTCCTGGCATTTTTGGGCGTCGTCGCTGCGGCGGAACATCGCTTTGTCGATATGTTCTGGTGGCTTGGCCTGGCGCTGGCTGTGGATGGCATTGACGGGCCAATTGCCCGCAAGGTCAAGGTCAAGGAAGTCCTGCCCAATTGGTCCGGCGATACGCTCGATAATATCATCGACTATGTGACCTATGTGCTGCTACCCGCTTTTGCGCTTTACCAGAGCGGTATGATCGGCCAGCCTTGGTCTTTCGTCGCTGCCGGAATGATCGTGGTGTCCAGCGCCATCTACTATGCCGATATGGGCATGAAGACCGACGAATATTTCTTCTCCGGCTTTCCAGTCGTTTGGAATATGATCGTTTTTACCCTGTTCGTCATCGATGCCTCTGCAACGACCGCGATGATTGTGGTCGGCATTTCCGTAGCGCTGACCTTCCTGCCGATCAGCTTTCTGCATCCCGTCCGGGTCAAGCGGCTGCGACCGCTTAATCTGGCGGTGTTCTTCCTGTGGTGCGGACTGGGTGGCGCGGCGTTGCTGATGCATTTCCAAACGCCGTCTTTCCTGGTCATCCCCTTCATTATTAGCGGCATTTACCTCTATGTGATTGGTGGAATTCTCCAGGCTTTTCCGTCGCTTGGCCGCAGTTGAAAACAATGCTCTGCCTTAAAAACGGGCAAGACCCAAAAAATAACCTTTCCGGTAGTTGTAAGCGGCAATAAAACCGGTATCAATACGATCAGCAATCTATACTTCACGCAGGGTCATGACGTGAAGGTGTTGAAATGGTTTAGGTATCCGTTTCGTCTCCTTGTTGTGGATGTTCGTCCCAACCGAGGCGGAGCAAGGGGGTCAAGTGTCGCATAGCAAAGAAGTAGCGCTATCTCCGCTGCTTTCGGTTCGCAGCCTGACGAAGCGATTCGGTACATTTGCCGCCTGCGATGGCATTGATCTCGACATTCTTCCCGGCGAAATCCACGCCCTCCTTGGAGAAAATGGCGCGGGGAAATCGACGCTGGTCAAAATGCTGTTTGGCGTGCTGACCCCGAGCGCTGGCGAGATCCTTTGGGATAACCAGGGTGCCGTGGAGATTGCCTCGCCTGCGCAAGCTCGCCAGCTTGGTATAGGCATGGTCTTTCAGCATTTTTCGCTGTTTGAAGCACTGACCGTGGCTGAGAACATCGCCTTGTCCTTGGATCGTTCGGTTTCGATTGGTGAAATCTCCGAGAAGGCGCGGACCTTGTCGCTGTCTTACGGTTTGCCGCTCGATCCTTCGGCCCATGTCGCGGATCTGTCGGTGGGCGAGCGTCAGCGGATCGAAATCGTCCGGGCATTGTTGCAAAATCCGAAATTGATCATTCTCGACGAGCCGACCTCGGTGCTGACCCCGCAGGAGGCGGACAAGCTGTTTGAAACGCTGGAAAAGCTGCGGGCCGAAGGGCGTTCAGTGCTCTATATCAGCCACCGGTTGGAAGAGGTGCAGCGCATTTGCGACCGTGCCACGGTTTTACGCCACGGTAAGGTGACAGGCACCTGCGATCCGCGTCAGGAAACCCCGTCCACGCTGGCGCGAATGATGGTAGGCGCGGACGTCATCGGTGTGACGCCGGATGCCGCCGCGCCAGTTGGTGCGGACCTACTCACTGTTCGCAATCTCAGCGTTGATGCACGCACGCCGTTTTCCATGGCGCTGAAGGATGTGTCGCTGAACGTTCGTGCCGGTGAAATCCTCGGACTGGCGGGCGTGGCCGGTAATGGCCAGAGCGAATTGTTTGATGTGCTGTCGGGCGAATATACCGTGCGCGACCATCAAGCCATCCAGCTATGCGGCCAACCGGTTGGGCGCTTCGGTATCAACCGGCGTCGGTTGATCGGCGCCGGGTTCGTGCCGGAAGAGCGCCATGGCCATGCCGCCGTTACCGGGCTTTCGCTGTCGGACAATCTGCTGTTGGCGCGGCATGGCTCGGATCGTGGGCGTTATGTCTCAGGTCTGTTCGGCCTGATCCGCCACAGTGCCATCAAGACCTCCACCCGACAGATTTGCGAGGCGATGGATGTGCGAAAGAGCGGTGAGGACCCTTCCGCCGGATCGCTTTCGGGCGGCAACCTGCAAAAATTCATTGTCGGGCGTGAGCTGGACCGCAAACCGGCGGTGCTGGTCGTCAACCAGCCGACCTGGGGTGTGGATGCGGGTGCGGCCAGCCGTATTCGTCAGGCGTTGATCGATCTTGCAGCGCAAGGCTCGGCGGTGGTGATCATCAGCCAGGATCTGGACGAGATTTTTGAAGTCTCGACATCGATTGCGGCGATTTCGGAGGGCAGGCTGTCGAAAGTCTATCCAAGCGGCGTGATGAACCGCGAGAAGATCGGTCTGTTGATGGGCGGCTTGCATGGTCTGGAGAATGCCGATGCGCATTGAACTGGAAAAGCGCGCCCGCGCTTCCGGGCTGTTTACGCTGGTCTCACCCTTGCTGGCGCTGGCTTTGACCCTGTTTTTCGGCGGGTTGATGTTTGCAGCGCTGGGCAAGGACCCGTTCTTTGCGCTTTACAGCTTCTTCATTGCGCCGCTGACCGAGGTCTGGTCGCTGCATGAGCTGGCGATCAAGGCGGCACCGCTGATCCTGATCGCGGTCGGACTGTCGGTCTGTTATCGTTCGAACAATTGGAATATCGGCGCGGAAGGCCAGTTCACGGTTGGGGCGATCTGCGGTTCGATCATTCCGGTGATCTTTTACGAATGGCAATCGCCGCTGCTTTTGCCGCTGATGATGGTGATGGGCATGGTTGGTGGTGCGCTTTACGCCGCCATCCCGGCGCTGTTGAAAACCCGATTCAACACCAATGAAATTCTCACCAGCCTGATGCTGGTCTATATTGCCCAGTTCATTCTGGATTATCTGGTGCGTGGGCCATGGCGCGACCCGCAAGGCTTCAATTTTCCCCAGACCCGCGAATTCGTCACGGAGGGCATTCTGCCTGCCATCTGGGAAGACTCAGGGCGTGCCCATTGGGGCTTTGTCTTTGCCCTGGTTGCGGCTGTCGGCGTCTGGTTGATGATGCGGTATACCCTCAAGGGCTTTGAAATCGTCGTGCTTGGCCAATCGGAACGGGCAGGGCGGTTTGCCGGGTTTTCCTCCAGGGGCATGGTGTGGTTTTCCA
Organism: Allorhizobium ampelinum S4; assembly: GCF_000016285.1. Classification (NCBI taxonomy): domain Bacteria; kingdom Pseudomonadati; phylum Pseudomonadota; class Alphaproteobacteria; order Hyphomicrobiales; family Rhizobiaceae; genus Gillisella; species Gillisella ampelina. The sequence goes on from NC_011989.1 coordinate 1,781,790, forward strand.
TGCTGTTTTCCGGGGCGCTGGCCGGTCTTGCCGGGATTTCGGAGGTTTCTGGGTCGATCAATCATTTGCAGCCGTCGATTTCGCCCGGCTACGGCTTTACGGCGATCATTGTCGCGTTTCTGGGCAGGCTCAATCCACTCGGTATCATTATTGCCGGTTTGGTTCTGGCGCTGACCTATCTGGGCGGCGAGGGCGCGCAGCTGGCCATCGGCGTTTCGGATAAGGTGGCGCGGGTGTTTCAGGGGCTGTTGCTGTTCTTCGTGCTCTCCTGCGACACGTTGATTTATTATAGGATCAGGCTGGTGTTTTCCAAAACCCGCTCCTCCGTGGCAGAGGGTGCGAAATGATCCTCGAAGCTATTCTTCTGACGGTTATCACTGCCTCAACACCGCTGGTTATCGCTGCCCTTGGCGAGCTTGTCACTGAGCGCGCCGGTGTGCTCAATCTCGGCGTCGAAGGCATGATGGTCATGGGCGCGGTTGCCGCTTTTGCGACTGCCTATTCCACCGGATCACCGCTGCTGGGCGTGGTGGCGGGCATTGTCGCCGGGGCAGGATTTTCGCTGCTGTTTGGATTTCTGACGCTGACGCTTGTTACCAACCAGGTGGCTACCGGCTTGGCGCTGACCATTCTGGGGCTTGGCGTCTCCGGCCAGTTGGGCGAGAGTTTTGTCGGCAAGCCCGGCGTCAAGCTCCAGGCCATTGAGTTTCCGGTACTGTCGGATATTCCCGTCCTCGGCCCTCTGCTGTTTCGGCAGGATCTGATCTTTTATCTGGCGATTGTCCTTGTCATTGGCGTCCACTGGTTCCTGTTTAAAAGCCGGGCTGGGCTGATGCTGCGGGCGGTGGGCGATAGTCCCGCGTCTGCGCATACATTGGGGCTGAAAGTTATCCGCACCCGCTATCTGGCAGTGATGTTCGGCGGTGCCTGTTCCGGTCTGGCCGGGGCGCAATTGTCGCTGGTCTATACGCCGCAATGGGTGGAAAACATGTCGGCCGGGCGCGGCTGGATCGCATTGGCTCTGGTGGTGTTTGCCTCCTGGCGACCGGGGCGCGTGCTGGCGGGCGGCTATCTGTTTGGGGCCGTCACCATCGGCCAGCTGCATGCACAGGCTTTCGGCATCGGATTGCCGTCGCAGTTTTTATCAGCACTTCCTTATGCTGCGACCATTGTCGTTTTGATCGCGATTTCGCATAATCGGCGCACAACGTTGATCAATACACCCGCTTCTCTGGGAAAGCCCTTCGTTCCGGATCGCTGACCCATCGTCTTCACTCTCATGAAACCTTCACTCTCATGCAATCAGGGGAAATTATGAAAAAACTCGCACTCGTATTTGCGGCTTCCGTCGCCACGATGCTTTCCGTTGCCGGTAGCGCCAGCGCCGCCGACAAGACCAAGATCTGCTTCGTTTACGTCGGCAGCAAGACGGATGGCGGTTGGACCCAGGCTCATGAGCTGGGCCGCCAGGAATTGCAGAAGCATTTCGGCGACAAGATCGACACGCCGCTCCTGGAAAACGTGCCGGAAGGCCCGGATGCTGAACGCGCTATCGAGCGTCTGGCCCGCGAAGACTGCAAGCTGATCTTCACCACCTCCTTCGGTTTCATGGATGCCACCGTCAAGGTCGCCAAGAAATTCCCGAAAGTGAAATTCGAGCATGCGACCGGCTTCAAATCGGCTGAAAATGTTGCGACCTACAATTCGCGCTTTTACGAAGGCCGTTACATTTCCGGCGTGATTGCTGGCAAGCTGTCGAAGAAGGGTGAGGCCGGTTACATCGCCTCCTTCCCGATTCCCGAAGTGGTGATGGGCATCAATGCGTTCGAGCTTGGCGCGAAATCCGTCAATCCGAATTTCAAGATGAAGGTCATCTGGGTCAATACCTGGTTCGACCCCGGCAAGGAAGCCGATGCCGCCAAGGCGCTGCTGGACCAGGGCGTCGATATCCTGACCCAGCACACCGACACCACGGCTCCAATGCAGATCGCGCAGGAGCGCGGCATCAAGGCGTTCGGCCAGGCCTCCGACATGATCGCTGCCGGCCCAACCTCGCAGCTAACAGCCATCAAGGACACCTGGGGCGCTTATTACATCAAGCGCACGCAAGCCCTGCTGGACGGCAAATGGACCTCGGAACAGAGCTTCGACGGCCTGAAGGACGGCATCCTGACCATGGCTCCCTACACCAACATGCCTGACGATGTGAAAAAGCTGGCCGAAGACACCGAAGCCAAGATCAAGTCCGGCGAATTGCACCCCTTCACCGGTCCTGTGAACAAGCAGGACGGCACGGCTTGGCTGAAGGCTGGCGAAAAGGCTGATGACAAGACCCTGCTCGGCATGAACTTCTACGTCGAAGGCGTGGACGACAAGCTGCCGAAGTGATCTTCAGACTCGTGGAATGATTGAGAGGGCGTCTTCGGGCGCCCTTTTTCATTGCCGATCAAGGTCACGGCATGATAGCTCACGCCAAAATGACCGACTTTCGGAGATACCTGATGAGCCGCACCTGTCTTGCCGTCATTCTCGCCGCAGGCGATAGCACGCGAATGAAATCCGCGATGTCCAAGGTGCTGCATCCGGTGGCGGGCCTACCGATGATTGCCCATGTGATGCAGGCGATTGCCGCCAGCGATATTGCCGATGTGGCGCTGGTCGTCGGGCGTGATGCTGATAAGGTGACAAAAGCCGCCAGCATCAAAGGGCTCTCCGTCACACCCTTCGTGCAAACCGAGCGGCTTGGCACCGGCCATGCCGTTTTGACAGCGCGCGAGGCGCTTGCCCGAGGCTATGACGATATTCTGGTTGCCTATGGCGATGCGCCGCTGATTACTCCCGGTCCGCTGCTGGCAGCGCGTGCAGCTTTGGCTGACGGCAATGACATTGCGGTGATCGGTTTTCACACTGAAAAGCCGACCGGTTATGGCCGTCTTCTGGTCGAGGACGGTGAATTGGTCGCCATCCGCGAAGAAAAGGATGCCAGCGACGAAGAGCGCAAGGTGACCTGGTGCAATAGTGGCCTGATGGCCATCAATGGCGCGAAGGCGCTGGACCTTCTGGGGCGGATCGGCAATGCCAATGCCAAGGGTGAATATTACCTGACAGATCTGGTTGAAATCATCAGGTCTTTGGGTGGCAAGGCGGTTGCTGTCGATGCGCCGGAAGCCGAGCTTGCGGGCTGCAACAATCGCGCCGAACTGGCGGTGATCGAAAAGCTCTGGCAGGAGCGTCGGCGTCATGAACTGATGTTGTCAGGCGTGTCGATGATTGCCCCGGAAACTGTGTTTCTGGCCTATGATACTGTGCTGGCCCAGGACGTGCTGATCGAGCCGAATGTAGTGTTCGGCCCCGGCGTGACGGTGGAAAGCGGTGCAGTGATCCATGCCTTTTCGCATCTGGAAGGTGCGCATGTGGCGTCTGGTGCCACGGTTGGCCCGTTTGCGCGGCTGCGGCCGGGGGCCAATCTGGGCGAGGGCTCCAAGGTCGGCAATTTCTGCGAGGTGAAAAAGGCCGAGATTGGCGCTGGTGCAAAGATCAACCATCTCACCTATATCGGTGATGCCTTTATTGGCGCGGAAACCAACATTGGCGCAGGCACGATTACCTGCAATTACGATGGGGTGAACAAGCATGAGACCCGGATTGGTGCGAATGCCTTTATCGGCTCCAACAGCGCCCTTGTCGCCCCGGTGACGATTGGCGATGGCGCGTTTATCGCCTCTGGCAGCGTGATTACGGATGATGTGCCTGCTGACGCTTTGGCACTTGGCCGGGCGCGCCAGGAAATCAAACCGGAGCGGGCAAAAATCATCCGCGAGCGCAATATGGCGATCAAAGCATTTTCAGGAAAAGTGTGAAGCGGTTTTCCGTCCGGAAATGCGTAAAACAAAAGTGGCCATGAAAAAATCTGGTTCGTGATCACGGATATTTTCGTAACGTCACGATATCCAAATTGACCATCCCTGGAATTGAGAAATCCTCCGGAATTGGTAGGACTGACCTCGCGTGAGCGCGAGAAGGAGAATTGCATGTGCGGTATTGTCGGAATTGTCGGTGATCGGCCGGTTTCGGAACGCTTGGTGGATGCCCTGAAGCGGCTGGAATATCGGGGGTATGATTCGGCAGGCGTTGCGACGCTCGATCATGGTGTGATGAATCGCCGCCGCGCCGAGGGAAAGCTGTTCAATCTGGAAACCAAGCTTGCGCAACAGCCGCTTCCAGGCTTGATCGGCATTGCTCATACTCGCTGGGCCACGCACGGCGCGCCGAATGAAGCCAATGCCCATCCGCATTTCGTCGAAGGCGTAGCGGTCGTTCACAACGGAATTATCGAGAATTTCTCCGAGCTGCGCGACGAGCTTGTCGCTGACGGCGCTACGTTCACCAGCCAGACCGACACAGAAGTCGTCGCCCAGCTTCTTGCCCGCTTCCGCCGTCAGGGGCTGGATCATAAGGCTGCGATGCTGGCGATGCTGAACCGGATTACCGGCGCCTATGCACTGGTGGTGATGTTTGCAGATGACCCGATCCAGCTTTTTGCCGCCCGGTTCGGGCCGCCGCTGGCCATCGGCCATGGCAAGGGTGAAATGTTCCTGGGCTCCGACGCCATTGCCCTGTCGCCTTTCACCAACCAGATTACCTATCTGGTCGATGGGGATTTCGCTGTGATTGGCCATCGCAGTGCCCAGATCATGGATTTCGCGGGCAAGCCGGTCAAGCGCATCAAGCAGGTCTCGCAGGGCAGCGCCTATCTGGTCGATAAGGGCAATCATCGCCATTTCATGGAGAAAGAAATCTATGAACAGCCGGAGGTGATCTCCCATGCGCTGGCGCATTATGTCGATCTGGCTGCCCATACGGTGAAGAGCGATGTGATCGGCCTGGATTTTGCCCGCCTGCGTGGTCTGGCGATTTCGGCCTGCGGGACGGCCTATCTGGCAGGCCTGATCGGTAAATACTGGTTTGAGCGCTATGCCCGCCTGCCAGTCGAAATCGATGTCGCATCCGAATTTCGCTACCGGGAAATGCCGCTGTTGCCGGATCAGGCCGCACTGTTCATTTCGCAATCGGGCGAAACCGCCGATACGCTGGCCTCGCTGCGCTATTGCAAGGAGGCGGGGCTGAAAATCGGTGCGGTCGTCAATGTGCAGGAATCGACCATTGCCCGCGAGGCCGATGCGGTCTTTCCAATTTTGGCCGGGCCGGAGATCGGCGTTGCCTCCACCAAGGCTTTCACCTGCCAGCTCGCCGTCATGGCGTCGCTGGCGATTGCCGCCGGGAAGGCGCGGGGCCTGATCGGTGAACAGGACGAAAAGGAGATGGTGCGGCATCTGTCCGAACTGCCGCGCATCATGAGCCGGGTGGTCAACCTGATCCAGCCGCAGATGGAAAGCCTGTCGCGGGACCTGTCGAAATTCAAGGACGTGCTCTATCTCGGTCGCGGCACCAGCTATCCGCTGGCATTGGAAGGGGCGCTGAAGCTCAAGGAGATTTCCTATATTCATGCTGAGGGCTATGCCGCAGGCGAGCTGAAGCATGGCCCGATTGCGCTGATCGATGAAAACATGCCTGTTATCGTCATCGCTCCGCATGACCGGTTCTTCGAAAAGACCGTCTCGAACATGCAGGAAGTGGCGGCGCGCGGCGGCAGGATCATTTTCATCACCGATGAGAAGGGCGCGGCATCCTCCAGGCTGGAAACCATGGCGACTATCGTTCTGCCCGATGTGGCGGAAATCATCGCGCCCATGGTGTTTTCACTGCCGATCCAATTGCTCGCCTATCATACGGCGGTGTTCATGGGCACGGATGTCGATCAGCCGCGCAATCTGGCGAAATCCGTCACGGTTGAGTGATCGATTTATGCACTGCACACCTTGCCTTGGCGGGCAAGGTGCCGCACAGTTTGACCATACTGCTTCGGTGTGCGTTTATGCGGCGAAGCAGGCCATTTCATTAAAAATCGGGTCATATGTCGGATAAACCAGAACGAATTTCTTTTGCCAGCCGGCTAAGGACCAATTTCCTGACCGGCATGATCATCTGTGCGCCCTTGGCGATCACCGTCTGGCTGACCTTTACCTTCATCGATTGGGCGGATAGCTGGGTCACGCCCTATATTCCGCAGCGCTACAATCCGGAATATTACTTCAATATCGCCATTCCCGGCACCGGCCTGGTGATTGCGGTGGTCGGCATCACCATGATCGGCTTTCTGGGGCGCAATCTCGTCGGGCGATCTGTCGTCAATTTCGGGGAGTCGATCCTCAACCGGATGCCGCTGGTCCGCACCCTCTATAAAAGCCTGAAGCAGATTTTTGAAACGGTGCTGAAGGAACAGTCCAGTTCCTTCAAGAAGGTCGGGCTGATCGAGTTCCCGGCTCCCGGCACCTGGGCCATGGTGTTTATCGCAACTGAAGTGACCGGCGAAATCGCTGCCCGGCTGAACGAGGAGGGCGAGGAGATGATTGCTGTCTTCATGCCGCCGACCCCGGTGCCTACGGCTGGCTTCCTGATGTTCGTTCCCCGCAGCCGCCTGAAATTGCTGGATATGACGCCGGAAGAAGGCGCCAAGCTGCTGATTTCCGGGGGATTGGTCATGCCCGCATGGAAACCGGCTTCCGGCACGATTGCCATGCCGCCCGTCGTGGATGTCGCAACGGGAAAAACGGGGCTCTAGGCTTTCGTCAGAATGCCCGTTTGCTGTATGATCTTGTCACGATCCTGTCACGGGAAGCTTCTAATGGCCCTGATGGGGGAGCAGTGATACGGCAGACAGATATGCCGTATCCCATCAAGGCTGAGCGCTGCCCCGGTTGATGCAAAGGATCGGGATCATGGTATTTTCACGCAAGGCATTGCTTCTGGCTGCAACTGTTCTGGTCTCTTCGGCTGGTTTCGTTCTGGCGGAAGGAACGGTCAGCGCCAATGGAGTGACGATCGCCAACAAGGGCCTTGTCGCAATCGGCCGCATTCCGGCCAACGAGCGCGACAAGTTCAAGGAAACTTTCGGCTCCGGCTCCGGCATGGCAGTCGATCTGACCCAATGGAAAAAGCAGGGCGAGACCTATTCCGGTTCGCTTTGGCTCCTGCCGGATCGTGGCTACAATGTCGAAGGCACGACGGATTACAACACCCGTATCAACAAGATTGATTTTACCCTGGCGCCAGCACCGGCAGGAACCACTCTGCCAGCCGATAAGCAGCAGAAGGGCTTTGACGCAAAGCTTGCCGATACGATCCTGTTGACGGATGGCGAGGGCAAGAGCCTGACAGGCCTGGACCCGGAATCGGGTGTTCGCGCTGCGACCAAGACATTGCCAGCCTTGCCGCAAGCAACCACCGGCAAGATCTCGCTCGATCCGGAAGCCGTGGTCCTGTTGAAGGACGGCTCGATGATGATCAGCGACGAATATGGCCCCTATATCTATCATTTCTCGGCAATGGGAAAATTGATTTCCGCCACCCAGCCGCCGAAAGCCCTTCTGCCGATGCGCAAGGGTGAGCTGAACTTCTCGTCCAACAATGTTGGTGAAGGCGGCAAAAAGCCGGACCCGAAGGACCCGGATACCGGTCGCCAGAACAATCAGGGCCTGGAAGGCATGTCGCTGACGCCGGATGGCAAGTTCCTGATCGCGCTTTTGCAAACAGCGACCCGTCAGGATGGCGGCGATAGCAGCTCCACACGGATGAATACCCGCGCCCTGGTTTATGATGCAGCCGATATGGATCATCTGAAGCTGGTGCATGAATATGTCGTGCCGTTGCCGACCTTCGACAGCAAGGGCAAGGTTGCCGTGGCCGCCCAGAGCGAAATCCTGGCCTTGTCGGACAAGACCTTCCTGATGCTGGCCCGTGACAGCAATAGCGGGCAGGGCATGAAGAACGACACATCGGTCTATCGCAAGATTGATCTGGTCGATCTGTCAGCGGCCACTGACATTGCCAACAGCGAATTCGATGATGCGAAGCCGGTGGCCCCGAAGGGCGTGGTGGATGCCTCAGTCAAGGTGGCAGCGGTGACGCCGTTCATCGACATCAACGACAACAAGGACCTCGCCCGCTTCGGCCTGCACAATGGCGCGCCGAACGATGCCAACAATCTCTCCGAAAAATGGGAGGCGATGTCGGTCGCATCGGCCCTCGATCCAGCCGCTCCGGACGATTATTTCCTGTTTGTCGCCAATGACAACGACTTCCTGACCCAGGATGGCTATCAGGTCGGCGCGGCTTACAAGGCCGAAGGTGGTGCCGATGTTGATACCATGTTCCAGGTGTTCCGCGTGACACTGCCGGGCATGACTGCCAAGTAATTTACGACCAAGGTTACTTACCAATGAAACGCCGTGCATCCGAATGGGATGCACGGCGTTTCTGTTTCTGGATCATCGCACAGAAAACCGAAATCACAGTGCACGACGCAAAGATTTCGGGGCTTCGCCACCCCCTCATCCGGCTGCCGCCACCTTCTCCCCGATGGGGAGAAGAGACCGAGTTGATAGCACTGAACCTTAAATTACAGCATCGGACCGAAAAGCGGTTCTTAACTTTTGGTCTGATGTTCTATTTTACGCCTGTCTGGCGTGCAGCCAAGCCTTGAATGCGTCGACTTCGTCGGTCTGGATCGCCCCGACGCCTGCATCTGCCAGCACGGTCCAGACGCCCTCCGGATCGGCAAGGGCGCGGGTGTCGTTGAAATCGAGGCAATGAGAGACGTCGAGCGTGTTGATCCAGACGCGGATGTTTTGGCGCTCCAACTCGGCGCGAGCATGGGCGATATCGGCGAGATCCTTGAATTTCACTTCGATCATTGGTGCCTTGAGGCTCTCGATGTGGCGCAGGTCTTCGGCAAACCGGCCCTGACGGACGGGGAACATCGGCATATGCGGGATTTTTCCAAACCAGTCGGCATCGACAATGGCGAAATGGTCTGCGTCTGGATCAATGTCGGTCTTGACCAGAACTTGATCGGCAATGTTCATCCGCAGCACTGTTTCCATCACCTGCGGCAGATCACGGGTGAACTTCGTGTCGATATTGACGGTAATCCGACCGCGAGCTTCTTCAAGAATTTCCTCCAGTGTCGGAACGCATTCCTCCGTTATATCAGCCTCCGGGCCGCCCGCGCCGCTGCGCAACTTTGCCTGACGGATGACATCGAATGGCAATTCGCTGACCGTGCCGCTGCCGGTCGTTGTCCGATCCAGGGTTGCGTCGTGAATAACCACAAGATGGCCATCGGCGCTGGACTGGGTGTCGATTTCGACCATATCCACGCCTTGGGCAATTGCTGCCCGGATCGAGGCCAGCGAGTTTTCCGCCGTGCTCTTCCACAGGCCGCGATGGGCGATGGTCAGAATGGTGGGATTGGTGCGCGAGGCCATTTCGGCAATCGAGCAGGGACGGGTGGCCAAGGATTGGTGTGCGAGCGTGGACGTCTGGACAGGCATGGATTGGACTTTCGGCTGTTACAGTTTTTGAGAAATTAGATCTTGCCCATGCCTGCCGCCATCAGGTCGTCGCGCAGGATGCGACCGGCGATGATGAAGACGATGAGGGCTGGCAAAAGCAGGATGAAGGAGACGATGGCGGCCAGCGGCAGCTGCATCGAATAGGGGTCGAGATACATGTAAAGCTTGATCGGCAGGGTCTGGACCACAGGCGCGCCGACAATGAAGGATTTGTCGAATTCCTCGAAACTGCCAATGAACGACATCAACCCGCCCGCCAGCAGCCCGGGCACGGCCAGCGGCAGGATGATATGCGCGACAATGCCAACTGTTCCTGCACCCAGCGAGCGGGCCGCATGGATCAATTCGTCGGGAATGGTCTCAAGCGTTGCGGTCATCAGCCGGATCATCAGCGGCAGGGTGCCGACGATCTGGACAATGATGACGCCAGCCACCGAATAGGCAAGGCCCAGCGCCAGAAACACCTGGCCAATGCCGACCGCGACCACCAGACCGGGAATGATGACTGGCGCGAGAATGAAGATCTCCACCAGCCGTTTCAGCCGGAAGGGAAAGCGGGCCATCGCCCAGGCGGTCGGCAAGGCGATAAGTGCCGTTGCGAACGTGACCGTGAAGGCGATGCCGAGGCTGGTTGCCATCGCTTGGAGCAGGCCTTGATCACTCAGCACGCTGGCCCAGCGGCTGGCCGTATAGACTTGCGGCAGCACATGCGGCGGCTGCCAGCCATCGGCAATGCTCCAGATAAACATCAGGGCGAGCGGCAGGGCGATGGCAAGGGCCAGCGAACCGAACAGGCCAATAGTAACGAGAATGCGGTCTTCGGGTCGGAACATGCGGCGTCGTGCTGTGGCAGGCGGGGCGAGTTCAAGAACGGCCATCACGCATTCCCTCGCGCATTGCCAGCACCGATCCGGCTGGTCAGGGCATAATAGGTCAGGAGAACGATGACAGCGAACAGGCTGAGCACCATGCCCATCGCATAGACCTGCTCGAACCGTCCCTGTTTGAACTCCTGCACCATCAGGACAGAGAGTGGGCGCGCCGTTGGTGGGCCGACAATATCGGGTATGGCATAGGAGCCCATCGAGCCGATGAAGGTCAGGAGAATGGCGGCGGTAATGCCCGGCATGGCAAGCGGCACGTCCACAGCCAAAAATGTCCGAAGCCGGGATGCGCCAAGCGTGCGGGCGGCAAAGCGGATATCCTCGGGAATGGCGGCAAAGGCGCTGGTGATGATCAGCGTCATGAACGGGATCTGCTTCCAGGAATTGGCGATGATGACGCCAGCACCCAGGTCGTCGCGGACCAGTTTCGGCAGGGTAAAGCCGAGTGGGGCCAGCAGGCGGTCGAAAAAGCCACCGCGCTCGAAGACGACGATGATCATCAGACCGACGATAATGCTCGGAACGGCCATCGGCAGCTTGTAAAGCCCGCTGAACAGCTTGCGCCCGATAAAACTTTTGCGCAGCAGAAGCGCCAGCGGCACGGAGAGCGCCAGCGACACCAGAACCGGCATGACACCGTAATAGATTGAGGTGGATAGGCCGCGCAGCATGGAGGGCCGGGTGAAGATCCGCTGATACCAGCTCAGCGTAAAGCTGCCATCTTCAAGCCGGAAGCTGCCGACCAGCGCCGACAGCAGCGGCAGGCCGAAGAAGAACAGCAGATAGCCGACCCCCGGCAGGAGCAAGAGCAGGAGCTGGATCGAGCGGCGGCGAAGCAGCGATGGCATCAGGCGGCCTCCATCGACGGCTGGTCTTCGAGGACATGCACGGCATCGTGGAAAGACAGCGAGACCCGGCTACCCATCTCTATCGGTATCGCCCCGCCTGACTGGCTGATCTTGATCCTGACCGCGCCGATATCGGCGGTGTAGAGGATATTGGCACCCATGAAGGAGACGGAGGTGACGGTTGCCGATCCGTTTTCGTCGCGTTCGATACCGATATTTTCAGGTCGGACCGAAATCTGCATAGGTCCGGCAGCGGGACGGTCCAGCACCACGTTCTGACCCCAGGGGAGCAGCGCATCCATGCCGGACGCCTTGACGGAGAGAAGATTGGTCTGGCCGAGGAAGCTGGCTGTAAAGGCCGCTTTTGGCGACCGGTACAGCTCCAGCGGCGTGCCGATTTCGACAACCTGACCGCCGTTCATAACCACGATCCGGTCTGACATCGCCATGGCCTCGGCCTGGTCATGGGTGACGTAAAGGCTTGTTGCGCCGATGCGGCGATGCAGTTCGACCAGCTCGTGGCGCAGGCTGTCACGCAGTTTGGCATCGAGATTAGACAGCGGTTCGTCAAACAGCAAAAGACTTGGCTGCATGACAATGGCGCGGGCCAGCGCCACGCGTTGCTGCTGGCCGCCGGACAATTGCCGGGGCATACGGTCAACCAACGCGCCGAGATTGCAGATCTCCAGCACATGGGCGATGCGCCGCGCCCTCTCGTCTTTCTGCACATTCTTCATCTTCAGGCCAAAGCCAAGGTTTTTGGCGACCGACATATGCGGAAACAGCGCATAGGACTGGAACACCATGGCGATATCGCGGGCTTCGGGCGCGAGTTCGTCAATCCGCTTGCCCGCCAGCCGGATTTCGCCGCCGGATGCCTCGCTGATGCCCATCAGGATGCGCAGCAGCGTCGATTTTCCGCAGCCGGAGGGACCGAGAATGGTGACGAATTCACCCTTTTCGACGGTAAGCGAAACCGGATGGAGGACACGGGCTGATCCGAAGTCCTTGGTGATGTCGTTGATGTCTAGCTCACTCATCTCTCTGTCCCTCTTCGTCGGAATCGATTGGGATTACTGGTTCAGGACTTTCTCATCGAGCGCTTCGGCAAGGGCGGTTGACATGTCCCAGAAAGCTGACACCGACAGGCGGGGATAGACACTTTTCGGCAGAACGTGATCCTGGAGGGCAGTCGGGATCAGATCGTTGGTGATATCGGTGCGCGGGGAGCGGGAAGCCTTGGTTTCCAGCTTGAAGGTCTGAAACTCCTTGCTCATGGCCATATCGATCAGCAGCAGGGCGGCGGCGACATGCTTGGCATTGGCCGGGACGAACATAGCGTCACCGGAGCCGACCTGTCCCTTTTCCAGCAGCGTCAGGCGGAAGGTTTCGGGCAATTGCTTGTTGCCGAGAAAGCTCATCACCTGATCTTCCCAGACCGTCCCCATATAGAGCTGCTGGTTGTTGATCAGGTTCAGCGTATCGGCATTGCCATTGGTCAGTTCCGCAGCCTTCAGCAGGCGGCGGTAATAGTCCCAGACAGGCGTCAGGCATTCGGAGGTCATTGCCCAGTCTTCGGCTTGTTGAAGCGTTTTGCTGTAGTCGGTCAGGGCTGTGCGGCAATCGCCAGTCAGATAATTGAGCGCCACGGAATAGATGAAACCTCCACCCGATCCGCCCTTGGCTGGCAAAGTGACGCCCAGGCGCTTGGGATGGCTTTCTGCCCAGGCCAACAGTTCGTCAAAACTCTTGGGAACCTCATTCGGTTTGACGAAGGCGCTGTCATAGCCGATTGCCGTCTGGTTGAGATGCACGAGCGGAAAAGTGCCGCCATGCTGGCGTCCGAACAATGTCTGCGCCAGGACCGGATCATAGGTTGCCATGTTCGGAAGAATTTTCGTCAGTGGAATCTTACCGATGACACCTTTGGCCGAGAGTAGCGGATAGCTGCCGCCGCCAGCGAAATAAGCATCTACGGGAGAATCCTGGCCCGAGGCCTGGACCGCGATCAGCTGCTGGTTGGCCTGATCGCCGTTGACGTCGCTATAGACGACCTTGATGCCGTACTTGGCGGTGAAACTGTCGGTCAGGTTTTTCCAGGTGTCAGCGAAGCTACCGGCGTAATTATACATAGTCACCGTTCCCTCGGCTTTGGCGGCGGGAACGACGATGTCGTAGAAATTCTCCCTTGTGACCTTGGAGAGATCGAAATCAAGATTTTTCATATTGGTTTCGGCGCTCAAACACGGAGCGACAGAAGCGGCGAGCGTCAGGGCCGCGATGGCCAGGAATTTCATCTGCATTGGGGTCTCCATCAGAGCTGGATCAATTGCAGGTCTAATAATACACTTTGAGTGTAATATTTGTGACAGGCCACGAAATTTGGTTCCGCAGTCGAGTTGCGATTGCCTGACCGCGAGACGCCGGATAGATGTTCAACCATGACGACCCAAGCCAAACAGCCCTCTCGCTTTGACAGAAACCCGCTTGCCAGCGAGAACGAACGCCTGATTCTGGACATCGTCCGCCGCCACGGACCCATTGCCCGCTCAGTGATCACCACCCACACCAACCTGACGCAACAATCGGTGCATCGGTTGATTGAGGGGCTGATCGAGCGCGGTTTGCTGCGTACCGGCGCGCCGCTGAAGGGCGCACGCGGCCAGCCGAGCCCGACCATCGAGCTTGCGGTGGAATCCGTGGCGTCGCTGGGCATATCGATCAACACCGATTCGGCGATTATCTGCCTCGCGGATTTCAGCTGCGGCGTGATTGCCCAGAAGAAACTCGAGCTCCTGCCGCTCAGCCGGGAAGCCACCCTTGTTTCCTTATCACGGACCCTGGATGAGATGCTTGAGGCCCATAATCTGCCGCGCGACCGGCTGCTGGGGCTGGGTTTTGCCATGTCGGGTTTTTCCGTTGCCGATGACCGGATATTCAATGCGCCGGAACCCTTGCAGGACTGGTCGCTGATGGATCTTCGCCCGATCCTTGAACAGACGTTTCAGCTTCCCGTCTGGCAGGAGAACAATGCGACCACAGGCGCTATCGGCGAAAGCTTGCAAGGCGTTGGGCGATGGTGCCAGACCTTTGCCTACCTGTCGTTCAACTATGGCTTCGGTGGCGGGTTGATCCTCAATGGTCAGCCGTTTTACGGATTCCATGGCAATGCCGCTGAATTGTCGGGGATTTACGACCCGACCGAGGCACCTCGGCGTCCAGCCCTGCAATATTTGCTTCGGAGCCTTCAAGACCACGGCATCGAGATTGATTCCGTCGATACCCTTTACCGGACATTCGACCCAGGTTGGCCAGGCGTGGAAGCGTGGCTGGAAGCAACCATGCCACAGGTCGAACGCCTGGTGGCGGTATTGATCGCCGTGATCGATCCGCAGGCCATCGTTTTCGGCGGCCAATTGCCGCCAGCGCTGGGCGCGATGATGATCGAAAGATGCCCGATGCCCTCGCAGCGGGTTCATCGTTATGGTGTCGGGCCAAAGGAGGCCCGACTGGTGCTTAGTGAAGTGAAGGGTGATGCCGCAGTCATTGGTGCAGCGCTCCTGCCGCTCAAGATGCGGTATTTTATTTAAACCAATGCAGGTTCAAGCCTCGGCAAATTGCGGCGCTGCCCAGTTGGGGAACGGGTCGCGCATATCGCGCCAAGCACCGGGCGTGAATCGGTCAGCGGGCACCAGACAGGCGTCCAGGCGGGCGCGGATTTCGGCTTCATCCATGGGATCTGCGCCGATAAATACGAGTTCCTGGCGTCGATCACCCCAGACCGGGTCGAGATAGGGTTGCATGGCCTTGAGAAAGCCCTTGTCCTGCGGCCATTGCTGTTTGGGTACGGAGGCCCACCATAGGCCCATGCGCCCGGTGCGCACCAGCGGTCCGGCCTGGCTCAGTTCTCCGACATGATGGGGCCGGGTGGCCAGCCAGAAAAAGCCCTTGGCGCGGATCACGCCCGGCCAGTCGCTGTCGATAAAGTCCTGAAACCTCTGAGGATCGAGTGGACGGCGGGCGCGATAGACAAAGCTGCGAATGCCATATTCTTCGGTTTCAGGCACATGGTCCTTGAAACCGTGCAATTCCTTGAACCACAGTGGATGGGTTTCCGCCCGGCCAAGGTCGAACCGCCCGGTTCCCAGCACATCCTTCGGTTCAATCTGGCCGAAATCGGCCTCAATGATCCGCGCATCCGGGTTGAGGCCGACGATGATCTTGCGGGCCGCATCCAGCCGGGCAGGGCCTGCGGTTTCGGCCTTGTTGAGGACGACCACGTCGGCAAACTCGATCTGTTCGACCAGAAGGTCAACGAGCGTGCGGTTATCGTCTTCGCCCGCCGTTTCGCCCCGGTCGGAGAGGAAGTCGCTGGAGCTGTAATCACGCAATAAGTTGGCTGCATCGACCACCGTGACCATCGTATCCAGCCGCGCGATGTCGGAGAGGCTGTTGCCGTCTTCGTCACGAAACTCAAACGTGCTGGCAATCGGCAGCGGTTCGGCAATGCCGGTCGCTTCGATCAGCAGATAATCGAACCGGCCTGAAGCCGCCAGTTGCCGCACTTCCGTAAGCAGGTCTTCGCGCAGGGTGCAGCAGATGCAGCCATTGCTCATTTCCACCAATTGCTCGTCGGTTCGCGAGAGATTGGCACCGCCATCACGCACCAGGGCGGCATCGATATTCACCTCGCTCATGTCATTGACGATCACCGCGACCTTCAGCCCGGCCCGGTTGCCAAGAATATGATTGAGAACCGTGGTTTTACCGGCACCGAGAAAGCCGGACAGCACAGTCACGGGAAGCTTGTTATCCATCTTCAACTCCTTAATGTAATAACATTACATTGATGGTTCTGAAAAAGGCGAGCAGGGCGCTCGCCTTTTTGGTTGTTGCGTCTGTCAGCCCTTCAGGCAGGTGGCCATGGCGGTTGCCAGATCCGTCATCAGGGCGCGATAGAGGTCAGGGCCATCGGCCAGCCCCGTGCCAAGCGGATCGAGCGTGCCGGTGCGGGCATTGCTGCCCTCAGACACCACTTTGATCAGTTTCGGCGCAAATTGCGGCTCGGCGAAAATGCAGGCGGCGTCCAGGGATTTGATCTTGGTGTGTAACGCCGACACCCGTTCGGCACCCGGGGCTTTTTCCGGGCTGACGGTGACGGAACCGGCAACCGTCACATGATAGCGATGCTCGAAATATTGATAGGCGTCATGAAAGACGATGAACGGCTTGTCCTTGACCGGGGCCAGCATGGCGGCAATCTGCTTATCCATGGTATCCACCTGTGCCTGGAAGCGGGCAAGATTTTCCGCATAAAGCGGGGCATTGGCCTTGTCCGCAGTGCTCAAGGCGTCGGCTATGGTTGCGGCCATGGCCTTGGCATTATCAGGATCGAGCCAGATATGCATGTCATGGGCGCCATGCTCGTCGTCATGGCTATGCCCGTGGCCTTTATCGTGGTCATGCCCGGCTTCGTGCGCATCGCCATCGTCATGGGCTTCGAATGGCCCACCCTCGCGCAGGGGCAACAGTTCCACGCCCTTGGCCTCTGCCAGCGCCACCACTTTGGCCTTGCCTGCCAGCGCATCCAACGGCTTGTCGAGAAAGGTTTCTAACCCCGGCCCAACCCAGAATATCAGGTCAGCCTGTTGCAGCGCTTTGGCCTTGGAGGGCTTCAGGCTATAATCATGCGGGGAACCGGCACCTTCCACCAGAAGATGCGGCGTGCCAGCACCCTTCATGATCGCGGCGACGATGGAATTGACCGGCTTGATCGAGGCAACCACATCAGGTGCGGCGGCAGCCATGCCAGGGGCAAGCAGAAGCATGGGGATAAGGCTGAGCAGGGGCATTGTCTTCACAGGCAAGGCGGTCTCCAATTTATATAAGCCAAAGCAAGGGCGGTTCCTTGTATGGGGTATGTAATGTTATTACATTGATTGCGTAACGCTATAACGTGTGTCATAGCCGGTTGCAACACTCAATCTGTGGAGTTTCGGTATCCGTGTTGAAGGTGCTGGGTGAAAAGCCATTGGTGACATTGCGCAATGCTGGCATCAGGCGCGGCGGGCGCTGGCTGGTGCGCGGTGTCGAGCTTTCGATCCGCAAAGGCGAACTTGTCACCCTGATCGGCCCAAACGGATCGGGCAAATCGACAACAGCGAAAATGGCGCTTGGCGTGCTGAAGCCCGATGAGGGTGAGGTGGTGCGCGAGCGGCCGTTTACGGTTGGTTATGTGCCGCAAAAACTGAGCATCGACTGGACCATGCCGCTCACGGTTGACCGGCTGATGACCCTGACTGTCAAGCTGTCCAAGGCTGAGATCGAGGCTGCTTTGGATTCTGTCGGGATTGCCCATCTGCTGCGCGCCGAAGTCCAGCATCTGTCCGGTGGCGAGTTTCAGCGGGCGCTGCTGGCGCGGGCTCTTGCCCGCAAGCCGGACCTGCTGGTGCTGGATGAGCCGGTGCAGGGCGTCGATTTTGCCGGTGAAATCGCCCTTTACGAATTGATCGCCGATATCAGGCGCAAGACGGGTTGCGGCGTGCTGTTGATTTCCCACGATCTGCATATGGTGATGGCAGAGACCGATATTGTCGTCTGCCTGAATGGACATGTCTGCTGCCGTGGCACACCGGATGTCGTCAGCCAAAGCCCGGAATATCAGCGGCTTTTCGGGGCTGCTGCGGCGCGCACGCTTGCGGTCTATAATCACCGCCATGACCACACGCATCTGCCGGATGGCCGGGTCCAGCACCTCGATGGGTCGGTGACAGATCACTGCCATCCTGATGACGGCCATCATCATGGCCGGGGTGAGGAGGGCCATCATCATGGCTTGGGTGAGGAGCACCATCATCGCCATCACGATGACACGCTTGAGCTTGAAGAGAACCATCATGATCATCACCACCACGGCGAAGGGCCGTCGGTGACGTCGGGGAGGGGTGATCGTCATGATGGATGATTTCTTCGTTCGGGCATTGCTGGCCGGCGTCGGGCTGGCACTCACGGTTGGGCCGCTCGGCTGCTTCGTCATCTGGCGGCGCATGGCCTATTTCGGTGACACGATGGCACATTCCTCGTTGTTGGGCGTGGCTCTGTCACTGCTGTTTTCCGTCAATCTGACGCTCAGTGTGTTTCTGGTCGCGGCAATTGTCTCACTGCTGTTGTTGCTGTTGCAGAACCGGCGCGGGCTTTCCGCCGATGCGCTGCTGGGTATTCTCAGCCACGCGACGCTGGCGATTGGCCTTGTTTTGGTTGCCTTCATGACCTGGGTGCGGGTCGATCTGATGGCCTATCTGTTCGGGGATATTCTGGCCGTGACGCCGCAGGATATCGCCACCGTCTGGATTGGCGGGCTCGGTGTCATCCTGTGCCTTTGCCTGTTGTGGCGGCCCTTGCTGGCGGCCACCGTCAATGAAGACGTCGCCGAGGCGGAAGGCTTGAGACCGGCGCGGGCCAGGCTGATCTTCATGCTGCTGATGGCCGTGGTGATTGCCATTGCCATGAAAGTCGTCGGCATTCTGCTGATCACCGCGCTGCTGATCATTCCGGCCGCCACCGCCCGGCGGTTTTCCATGACGCCGGAAATCATGGCGGTGCTGGCGTCTGTTATCGGCGCGGTTGCCGTAGTTGGCGGCCTGTTTGGTTCACTGACTTATGACACGCCTTCCGGCCCGTCCATCGTGGTAGCCGCCCTTGTCCTGTTTATTCTCAGCTTGCTGCCGATACGCCGTTTTTCAACGGCTGCCGTGAAGAAAGGATGATCGTCTGATGTCCACACCGCAATTGACCCGCAATCAAAGCCTGGTGTTTCAGGCGCTCGAAAAGGCAGATGGCCCGCTTTCGGCCTATACGATCCTCGACAAGCTGCGCGATAGCGGCTTTCGCGCCCCGCTACAGGTGTACCGCGCCCTGGAAAAGCTGCTGGAATTCGGCCTTGTGCACCGGCTGGAAAGCCTCAACGCCTTTGTCGTCTGCTCCCATCTCCAGCATGATTGCTGCGACCACGGAACCGTGGCCTTCGCAATCTGTAGCAAATGCGGGCAGGTCAAGGAGTTTCACGATCACTCCATCGACCATCGGCTGGGAGACTGGTCGAAGGGCCAGGGCTTCAAGGCGGAGAAAACCACAATCGAAATTCGCGGCGTCTGCGCAGAGTGCCTCGTCTGAAATCACGCCTTCAGAGCGGTTTCAGTTCACTAGAGTTTGTCAGGTAAAAGTGGAAACCGGTTTTCCCGATATGACAAACGAAAACAAATGAATCTAGAGACCGTCTGGTTCAATATGAACCTGACAGTCTCTAGCAAAACGCTGCCAGTTGGCGATGTAGTTTTGCGCGGAACGTTTCAGGCCTTCCACGGCCTTTTCATCGAGAGTGCGTATGGCGCGGGCCGGTGAGCCAACAATCAGGGAGTTGTCGGGAAATTCCTTACCCTCGGTAATCAGCGCATTGGCACCGATAAGGCAGTTATTGCCGATCCTGGCACCGTTCAGCACCGTCGCCCCCATGCCCACCAGCGTGTTATTGCCCAGAATGCAGCCGTGAATGATGGCATTATGGCCGATTGTGCAGCCTCGCCCGATGGTCGTCGGAAAGCCCATATCGGTGTGAATGGTGACGTTTTCCTGCACATTGGAGCCTGCGCCAATGGTGATCGGCTCATTATCGCCCCGCAGCACCGCACCGAACCAGATGCCGACATCCTCGCCGATGATCACATTGCCGATGACCTGCGCATTGGGCGCAACCCAGTAACGGTCGGCGGAAGGCAGGTGCGGTTTCAAATCCCCGAGGGTGTAAAGTGGCATGGTGGCAGGTCCTTTTATCGATCTGCCACCGATCTTTCGGGATAAGCCTCAGAAAAGCAAGGGCTTTGAACCCGTTGGGACCGGGCGTGCATGTCCGGCCCCTACCACTGTGGATATGTCAGCGGACATACAGCACGAAGCTGCCATCGGATGCTTCGTCAGCGTAAATCACATTTTTGAGCTCAACATTTTGTGACAGCAATTGCCTGCGCAGAACCGGGTTTTCGCGAATGGCGGCCTGGACTTCGCGAGCCTCAGGGCTGGTTGGCGTCAAAGATCCGAGAAAGTCCTGAAATGTGTCATGCTTTTCGATCTCATCCGGCGTGCTGATCATGAAGCGGGGATTGTGATCTGTTGCCAGCGCCCTGTCAGCGGCAGACATGGCTGCATGGCTGATTCCAGTCATGGCGGCGGTTGCGAGAACGGCGGCAAGAGAAATTTTGGCAATGCGAGACATGGCAGTGCGAGAGTTGGCAATGCGGGACATGGGTTCACTCCTCCAGGAACAAAACCGGCGAGAAAAACTCGTTAGCCGGTGAAGGAGATCCTCGCGCTTAATCCGTTCAAATCCAATTCACCAGCGAGTGAGATTGGATTAATTCTTCGTCATGTTCGCTGAGACAGCGGACATGCGGTCTGCTCAAACTCGTTGACTCAAGGCTTATGGTTTTACCGCAGCCGCAGCTTCAACGGCAGCCGTCGTGAATGGGGAGCCACATGAAGGTGAATATTCGCTTCCGGCTGAGAATAGCGCCAGGCGCGGGCACCGTGGCAGAGCAATAGGCTCATCAATTCCTTCGTTCTTGCGCGTGGCTTGTTGATGCCGTCTGCCAGCCGCATCGCCGCCTCATGCAGTGGATTGAGGCTGGCGCGGGGATTGAAGCGAAGCGCCTGCTCGTCTGCGCTATGGTGGTCTTCGGTCTGGCCCGCATTCCGGTGGTTTTCATTGCTTGCCATGGATTACATCCTCGTACGCATTACATTTCGAGGTGAACTGACCGAGACCTGCATAGATACATATGCTGAAGCCTCGGTAAGACAGAGTGATTACTGCATTGCGGCCCAGCAGCTGACGCCTGCCTTTTTCAAGCGATTGCAGGCATTGACCGCAGACTTCTGATCATCGAAGCCGACAAACCGGGCGCGATAGACCTGAGATGCTCCTTCGCCATAGGCCATGGCGAAAGGCCGCGCACCCTTGAGGGAAATACCGCTCTTGGCACGGGCGCTTTTCAGCAGGTCCATCGCCGCTTCCTGGCTATCCGAAACACCGATCTGGACGGTCCAGCCCGAAGGTGCCGCAGTTGGGGCCTTGGTGGAGAACGTGACTGTGTTGTCGACATCGGCTGGCGGTTTGGGGCCAGATGACTTGGAGTGGCGCGACGCACTTTTGCGGGTCTGCGGCATGGGAGCCGATTCTGTTTCCAGGGCCTGGCTTGCCTCCGCTTGCTTCGCAAGGGCGGCAACCGCATCATTGGCGCCTCCTCCACCGGCATAAGCTGTTTCGCTTAGGCTACCTGTGTCATAGCGTCCGCCGGGTACGGGCACACCGGATTGAGGCAATTGGGGTGCAACGGCGGTTTCGCGGGCAACAGGCGCCATCGGCTCCGGCACGGTGCTTTGGCGGGCAATAAGCGGACTTGCGCCACCACGACGGGAGGCTTCCGGTACATAGGTTGCCATCAGCTTCCGCATCTGGTTGTCGCGCGCGGCACCTGAGGCACCGCCCAGCACCACGCCAACCACTGATTTACCATCGATCTGCAGCGAGGTCACAAGGTTGAAGCCGGAGGCATTGGTAAAGCCGGTCTTGATCCCGTCGACGCCGCGCACCGAGCCGATGAGGCGATTGTGATTGCCGATTACCTGGCGACCATAGGTGAAGCTGCGGGTGGAAAAGTAAGCGTAATATTGCGGAAAATGCTGTCTTAGCGCCATGCCCAGCCGCGCCTGATCGCGGGCCGTGGTCAT
Organism: Allorhizobium ampelinum S4; assembly: GCF_000016285.1. Lineage (NCBI taxonomy): Bacteria > Pseudomonadati > Pseudomonadota > Alphaproteobacteria > Hyphomicrobiales > Rhizobiaceae > Gillisella > Gillisella ampelina. The sequence continues at coordinate 1,803,777 of NC_011989.1, forward strand.
CTGGCCGGAGTTTGGCAGGCCATTCGCATTGCGATAGGTGGTCCGCGACATGCCAAGTGCGCGTGCCTTGGATGTCATCATCTGGGCAAACCGGGCCTCGGAGCCGCCGAGATATTCGCCGAACGCAGTGGCCGCGTCATTGGCGGAGCGGGTGACGAGGGCCTGAATGCCTTGCTCAACGGTAAAGCTGCCGCCGGGCCTGAGGCCAAGCTTGGATGGTGGCTCGGAGGCAGCATGGGCCGACACGGGAACAGAAGAATTCAACCGGATCCGGCCTTTCTCCAGCGCTTCGAAAACCAGATACAGGGTCATCATCTTAGTGAGCGATGCGGGATAACGCAGGCTGTCGGCATCGGTGGCGCGCAAAACCTTGCCATTATTCACATCCACAACGATGTCGGCATAGCGCGATGCGGCAGCAGCCTCGGGAGCCGGAGCCACCAACGTGGCGCAGACCAGAGCCACGGTGAGAGAGACACGCATGACAGGCCGAACAATCATGTTTCGACCAAGGAGGCTAGCAACTCGCATATTCACCACTGCACTCTTTCCTGAATTCCAGCCCTGATCACGCATAGGGTCGGGGCAACATGCCCGGTCTGGTGCTATGCGTATGAATTCTTGCTTTGGCCGCCCCCCAGCGACATATTTCCTGACGCTAACACCACAGCGTTACCAAGTGGTTTATGATGAACAACAGGTTGCCGGTCCCTGCTGCATTTTTCTAAAATTTTGCCGATGCCCATAAAAATCTGCGCCAAGTCTGGACAAGGTTCGGATCTACTCACTCGACACGGTCAGTCGGGAAGCGACGAATGCTTCGACGGCGGTATCAATTTGCCGCCAGTCGGCCAATTTCTGGCGCGAGAACCGGTAAAGCACACTGAGATCGTGACCGGCGTTCAGGTCGCGCTGGCAGGTGTCGACGGCGGGGCCGTCCTGTTGCAGCCCGGCTTGATCGGGGGAAAGGCAGCGGATGGCGAAGTCCGGGCGACCCGGCCGTGGTGCCGTATAGAGAATTTCGCCGTCATAGCCGCTGCCCGCGCGAAAGCGGTGGCCGGTCAGGCCAAAGGGGCCTGGCTGCGGCGTTCCTTCGAACAATTGTTTGTAGATCGGCTCGATCCGGCCTGACATGTCGCGTGACATGGTGCTCTGGGAGATCTGGAGGAAAATCAAATCGTTCGATTGGCTGATATCGTCGAAACGTAGCCGGTCAGCCTGACTGTAGCCACGCATTTCCGGCCATGTCAGGGCCAGATCCACCCGGGCCAGGGCGCCATCCTGGCGCTGGCGTTGGAACCTTATGGCGTTGTCTTCAATGCGCAAATGATCAAGGCCAATGGTGATCGCCCGCGGTGTCGTGCTCTCGCTGCGCCGATCACTTGTCAGCGCCCGGCCAATCCAGTCACTGCCGAGAAACAGCGCCAGGGAAAAGACCAGGAGAAGGGCGAGACCCACAAAGCAAACCGTCAGCGCCCTGGTGGAAATCAGGGGCTTCTCAATGTTGGTTGTGGGTAACTTGACGGCGTGGTCCATGCTTTGACTGGCCTTCTCTTGGCTGCGCAACCGTTCCACGTCATCATGGGTGAGGCACTGGCCAACAACCTGAAAGACGGGACCCGAGTCGCGCGTAGAAGCATGGTCAGGGCATGGTTAATGGCACGTTAATGGTGCCCTTGCGCCCGTCCGCAAATTTCCAAAAAAGTGAGCCGGCTCCGTGGCAGCGGAACCGGCTCTTGGCCTTGGTCGGACGGAGATGCGGGGACGACCGGGGCCAATATCTGCCAGACGTCGTGGATGCGGTCGCGTCCTCGCCTTGGCGGTCAGTTTTTCGGAAGGGCGGCAACCGTTGGCGCGCGCCCATCCTGGATCTTCATCCATTGACCCGGATTGTCGGAGGACTGGCGTTTCAGGAACGTATATTCCGTATCCGACCAGAGCAGTACCTTGTTGCGCATGTTGTCGAGGATGAAATCACCGCGATCGGTGCGGACGGTCAGCACGGCATGGCCGTCGCCATTCGGTTGCAGCACCACGGTTATCAGCAGGTTGGATTCGTCTACGCCTTTCGCAATCAACTGACGGCGCTTGAGCAGGGCGTAATCTTCGCAGTCGCCGGCAACGGTTGGGTATTCCCACCATTCCTCGACACCGTAAAGATCCATATCGGTTTCCGGCTTGATCGTGGTGTTGACGGTGTAGTTCACGGCAAGAATGTCTTGCCAGAGCGCGGGCGTCAGCTGTTGCGGACCTCTGTCGCTGCCGGAGGGGCGGCATTCGCTGGCATAACGCTGGCAGAACTCGTAATGGCCTATCGGCTGACTGGCTCTGCCATTGATTTTCATCGAAGGCTGGCCGGCAAAAGCCGCTTGTGCGCTGGCGAATGCCACGATAGCGGCGATGATGGTGAAACCTGTTGTCGTCTTCTTGTTCGTCATTGGGTGTCTCCCCGTTATGGGAGTACAATGACAGTGATACTTTGCCGTCTGGCAAAATTGGAAGGTAGGAATAAGTACAAAATCGAAGAAAATAAGTATAAAATTAAAATAAAATTTTAGGCAATTTACTCCTGTTTTCTATGGGAATTGACAAGGCGGGCGGGGGCGAATGACGATGCCTGCATCGTAAACAGGATTGTTATCTATCTGAAAAATATTGAAAAAATACAGAAAGGCACGCCAGGAAAAGTGTGGCGTGTTGTCCCGAAAGGGCGCATCATTGTCCCGCGAGTTTAAGTTGAGGTTGATGTCGAGTGGACCCAAAAAGGGATTTATCGCCAAAAAACCGCAGGGAATACTCGAATTACTCCAAAAATGCATGGGTTTTGGTGAATGATGGATGAACAGGATTGGGATCAGGCATAAGGCTGGAAAATATACAGCGCTTTTCGCCTTGGCTGGATGAGCGAGATGACGCAGGAGATTTGGAAGGCAACAGAAAGCCGACCACGGAATCCTCTGAGCATGCTCGAAACTGCCAGGGTGAAGTGAAACCCGATGTCGCGAAAAGACAGCCACTATCAAGCGGCGGTGCGGCTTAATATGAACCTGACGGGTCCTACAGAAACTCTGTCAGGGCCTCGCGGGATTGCAGGGTGGTGAACTCGATGGCAACGCCTTCAAGGAAGTGGCGCACGACGCGGCCGCGCATGCTGCCCAGGCGCACCGCAGTGCCAAGAGGTGGGCGAATATCGATATCGATCGCCGCACCGGAAAGGGACAGGTCCATGATCCGGCAGCTATATTTACGTCCGTCATCAAAGACCAGTTCGGTGCGCGGCTGCTTTGGTGTCAGTCGGTCATGACGGCGGTCTTCCGGCAGGCCCAGTTCGTGCTTGTTGGCAATCCAGGTCAATTGAGCAGCAAGCTTTTCGCGTTTGCGCTCCGTTGCAACAATGCTGATGACAAAGCCATCATCGGTGGTCTTGATCACGGTGCCTTCGATGCGGCCGATGTGGTCGATATAGGCAATGATCCTTTCACCTGGCACGGGGCGGGCAGCGCAGATCACTCGGACGTCGCCCGGTGACATATCCACCGTCAGGCAGACATATTCATCCTCGCTCGGCACCATCAGCCGACCCTCAAGACTCACGGAGACGCGCTGAAACGCCCGCTGAACCGGGGGACGTGCTGAACCGCTATTGGGAGCCTGGTTATAGGAATACATGCAACGATTCTTCAACGCTTTGAGTCGCCTGAAATATTAGGCGCTATGCGTTAACAGAGTGTTTTGCTCTTCACCGATCTGTCCACAGATCTTCAGGGGCTAAAGCTAAAGATAGGACCTGAGAGAAATGAAACGGTCTTCTCGAAAAGACAAGCGAAAACAAAGGAAACGGTAGCCTGCCTGGTTCTATCCGAACCTGACAGGCTACCGGCTATTGGGCTTATCCTTCGATGCGCAGGGAGATGGTTTTCTTACCGTAAACCGCCTTGACCTTATGGCCATCAACTTCGATAGCGCCGAATTTTCCAGCAATCCTGGTGGCAGTGATCAACTTGATGGTCTGTCCGGCTTTCCATTGACCGTTAGGCTTGACCACCAGTTTTCCACCGTCGATGAACAGCGTCTTGCTGACAGCAAGGCTTGGCGCTTTCGTGGCTTTGGTGGAGGTAATTTCCAGGGTCGCATCCTTGCGCAGCGTCAGGGTGCCGGTCACGGTCAGAGGCGCGGAGGCAATGTCCATCGTGCCACCAGCAAGATACACATCGCCCTTGCCAAAGGCAGTCGGTGATTGCGCAACAAGGCGACCGTCCTCGATCACCGTGCCGCCGCTCCAGCTGTTGTTGGCTGACAGCGTCAGTGTGCCGCTGCCCTGCTTGGTCAGCTTGCCTTTGCCGGAAATCGGGTTTTTCCAGGTGTCGTCGGCGTTAAAGCCGCCTTTGGTACCATCCATAATAAGGGTAACATCACCGTCGAACGCACCATAACCATCGGCGGCGCGGAACAGGTCGAGACGACCCCAGCCTTCCGGATCATTGATGATTGGATAGCCAGAGGCAATTTCCGTGGTTTTCAAGACGACCCGGCGCTGATCGGCACTAAGATAGGGCAGGCGGGTTTCCAGCAGCACTTCGGCACCCTTGGGCACGCTGGGCGCCAAGGATGGATCGCCGATCTGCTTGTAGCCATAGGTCAGGCGTGGTTCGAAAAATTGCTTGTTCCAGGCGTAATCGGCATAGGCATCCGTCGATTTCGGAAGAGCATGGGCCGCCGCCAGCAGCGCCTGGCCATCTTTTGCACCGGTTTGCTTCATCAGCCATGTCTGGCTCTGCTGATAGGCTTCGCTGCGCAGCGGCGTATAGTCCGGCCGGTTGAGATTATAGGCGACGATGGCGGTGGCCAACACCCGCCCGCCCAGCACGTCGAAGGTCTGGTGCATGCCAGCGCGAATGCGGTTTTCGCCGAGCATGGCGGCGCGGGTCAGCATTTCCTGATAGCGCTGCGGCACCAGATAGGCCATCACCAGCGCATCGCGCCAGGCTTCGGCGGTATGGCCGGAGGGGAAGCCGCCGTCGGAGGCCGGTTTGTCGCTCTTGGCCAGTTCCAGTTGCGGTACGATCCGCACCTTGTCGCTGGCGCGGTAAGGACGGGCATATTTGTAATAGCGCTTGGCAGGCTCAGTTGAACCATCGGCACTGCCCGCCTCGATCAGATCGACGGCCTTGCCGAGATCTGTATTGTCCTTGGAGCCGACGCCGCGATTATTGCCCTTGTCGTCATATTTGACGGTGGTCGCGTCAGCGGGCATGCCGGTGATCGTCGTGGTCTGACGCACGCCCTGGCGCCAGGCATCGGCCAGGGGACCAAGACCATCGGTAATGCTGACATTCTTGCCCCGCCGGTCATCCAGATAGGCGGCCAGATCGCGTTCCGGCGTATGTTCGCCGGTGACCTTGATGGAATAGGCGAGATTCTGCTCATGCAATTTCGGGAGCTTCTTGACCCCATCGGTCGGGCTGCCGGGAATGCCGCTCCAGTCCGATTTGGCAATCGCCGGGCAGCCATCCTTGGCCGGTGCTTCCTGATCGGCGTCGACAAAGGGCGTACGAGGGGTCCAAAGCTCCAGGAAGCCGGACAGAACACGCACGCCGGCATTGGTCTGTGGTGTCGCATGGCAGGCATCGCCGCGCTGGTTGGTGGCGCCGGTATCCACATAGGCCATGACGCCTGCCGGTGGCGGCGCGCTATCGGCATGGCCGACACCGGCTGGAACTGGGGGCAGGGTGAGGCCATCTGCGAAGGCTGGCGTCAGCGCTGTTGCAAGTGAAAGGACAGCCGCGAAAGCGGCGATTGAAGAGAGTTTTTTCATGGATGGCCTTTCTCTTGGGCTTTGGGAACCCTGCGATAACGAGAGCTTGCCGCTGATCTGCTGCGTTTTCCGGGCTTTCGCAGCGGCGGATGTTATTCGTCAGGTTGGTAGATTAATAGCTGTAAATTTCCCGTGTCAATCTTGGGCGTAGTGGACTGAAGCCGTCTTGCTGGCGATTGCTTAAGGTCTGTGTGCAACAGTTTTCTGACAGCGGTGATCTCCTGCATTTCCTTTTGCCGATCTCTCGCTATATGCTGATGCTCACGGGTCACAAGGAATAGAGATGCATGGACGACAGGCCGAAGGGGCAATGGGACCGCGAGCCTGAAGATGGGGACGACCCGCTGGACGAGGGACTCGATCCGGCGACCAGTGGACGCGAACCGGTGTTCAACATGCCGGGCGGCATTCTTCTCGCGCTGATGCTGCTGGTGATGATCTATGCCTTGACCGGCTGGATTTTGTCTGATGAGATCTCCAATTGGATCATGGTGGAATTCGGCTTTTCGCCGGTTCGCTATGTCTATGATTTTTCCAACCAGGATCTCGCCTGGCTGTGGACACCCTTCACCTATTCACTGCTGCATGGCAGTATCGAGCATCTCGGCTTCAATGGCCTATGGCTCGCCGCCTTCGGCACGCCGGTCTGGCGCCGTATTGGGGCCGTGCGGTTCTGGTTATTCTGGCTGGCGACGTCAGCCGCTGGCGCTGTTGCGCATGTCTGCCTGAACTGGGGAGATGCAAGTCTTTTGATCGGCGCTTCCGGCGTCATCTCCGGCCTGATGGGGGCTGCCTGCCGGTTTGCCTTCGGCCCCGGACGCTCCGGCCTGCGTCTGCGCGAACAGGATGCCTTTCCACCCCGATTGAGCGTGCTTGCCAGCCTGTCCGAGCGCACGGTCCTTGTCTTCATTATCATGTTCCTAGCCGGAAATCTGATTATCGCTTTCGGGATTCCCTTGGTCGGCGATCCTGGCGCGGCCATCGCCTGGGACGCGCATTTGGGTGGCTTCACCCTAGGTTTTCTGGGGTTTGCGCTGTTTGACCGCCGCCCAATCGGGCAAAAAACGGCGGTCGATTAAAAAAAGCTGTGTCGATGCATCCAATTGGTTGCGTTCTCTAGCAAATGCAGGCAGCATTCCTGATCAGGGGGCGTCGATCCGGGAGGAGGAAAGGCGCCCAATCCTGAATGCCCGGAGATTTGCCAGGAGGAGGCGCATATGTCTGTGACAGTAAGGAATATTCTCAGCGAAAAAGGTCGTGATGTCATTACAGTCGGTCCGACGGTCAGTCTGGCCGAGGCCGCCAAGGTCTTGCATCACAATAAGATCGGTGCGGTGGTGGTTGTCGGCATGGAAAGCCGGATCGTCGGGATTTTCACGGAGCGCGATCTCGCATCGGCCATCGGTAAAGGCGGGGTCGAGGCCCTGTCCATGCCGGTATCCAAAGCCATGACCGCTAATGTGTTTCGCTGTAGTGAAGAGACCACCGTCAACCAGTTGATGGAAATGATGAGCAGCAAACGCTTCCGTCACGTACCGGTGGAAGATGGCGGCAAGTTGATTGGCATCGTCTCGATCGGTGACGTGGTCAAGCAACGCATCCGTGAGGTGGAGCTGGAGGCCGAGCACATCAAGGCCTATATCGCAGGATAAGGCCGATGTCGTGCCTGGTTTTGGGCGCGGACATTCCGCGATAAATAGCCAGTTCTCTGCGTGAATAGTGGGTCTGCCTGGTTTGTCCGGGCAGGCTTTTCTATGCGAGCGAATAAAATGTCCCCGCTGCAGCCTTGGACCGAAAACCGGTTTCCATGTTTCAGTCTGATGCTTTATCGCATCACAGCTTCCTGCATTCGGCGGATTTCAGCGATGCGGGCGATGGTTTCTTCATAGCCGCGCGCAATGCATTCACCAGCGCGGTGAAATTCCGATAGCCCAATATCGTTGACACGCGGATGCAGCGCCAGATCGGGCGGATCGCCTGCCAACCGGGCGCGGGAAATCCGATCCTGAATGATGTTGAAGGATTGCACCATCACGCCTGTCAGCCCAAGCCGATTCGGCTGTTTTACCGCGCCGGTATCCGGGCCAATTGGGCCGACCTTGTGCTTGACCACGGCGGAGCGACCATAAAGATCGTAGTGGAGGTTAACCGCCACCACCAGCGGCTGCTCGTAAGAGCGGCAGACCGACACCGGGACAGGATTGACCAATGCACCATCGACCAGCGTCCGGTTGTTGCAGCGCACCGGCTCGAAAATACCGGGCAAGGCGTAGGACGCGCGAAGCGCAGTGACCAGATTGCCGCCATCAATCCAGACTTCGTGGCCGCTCGTCAGTTCGGAGGCAACCGCCACGAAGGGCTGCGGCAGATCTTCGATGGTCAGGCCTTCCAGATGTTCCTGCATGCGTTTCGTCAGGCGCATGCCGCCCAATAAGCCGCCGCCGCCAATGGTCAGGTCGAGAAGGGCCGCGATGCGCCGGACGGTCAGGGATCTCGCAAATTGCTCCAGTTCATCCAGCTTTCCCGCCAGATAGCAGCCGCCAACCAGGGCACCGATAGAGGTTCCCGCTACCATGCCGACTTCGATGCCAGCCTCATCCAGCGCGCGCAACACCCCAATATGCGACCAGCCACGGGCCGCACCGCCGCCAAGGGCAAGTGCAATCTTAGGCTTGACGACCGGCGGCGGCAATTCGGCGACAGTGCTTGCGCCCGATGGGTTTCCTGGCTTTGCGGACCGACCGGCCCCTTGACCTCTTAAATTCCAGTTCAACATTTCCAGAACACCCTTTCGACCGAACAGTCCCCAACTGCATTGCATAAAGCCGCCGTTGGCTCAGGTCAGAAACCATACAGTGGTGCATCACGTCCGATGCACGGCGCTGCCATGCACGGCATGCTTCAAGTGCCCGTCGACGTCGTAACGCCCGCCCGCATTTACATGTCCATCAACTCTGTTTTGAGAGCATGCAGCAGATTTACTCTGCCTTCAAATGCGGTATTTCCGGGGTAGTCTGCGCCGCCTTGTTTACCAAAGCGTTTCTGTAAAGACTTTTTGATGTTTAAAATAGCAAATGTCTATTTTTGGTCCTGGCCGGCATAAACCTGCGCAGGATCGAAATGCCTGTGGTCGTCAGTAATCACCATTTTCGCCTCGCCATCGGCAAGCTGAACGGAGCGATAAAAACAGGATCTGCGTCCGGTATGGCAGGTGGCGTCATGGCCAGCCACTTCAACCTTGAGCCAAATCGCATCCTGATCGCAATCGACGCGAATTTCCTTGACGCTCTGCATGTTGCCGGAGCTTTCGCCCTTTTTCCAGAGGCTTTTGCGCGAGCGACTGTAATAATGGGCAAGGCCGGTTTCGATGGTCAGCGCCAGGGCCTCGGCATTCATATGGGCAACCATCAGCAGTTCGCCATCGCGGTGGTCGGTTACAACGGCGGTCAGCAGACCATGGGCGTCAAATTTCGGCGTCAACACGCCAGCGCCTTCCAGAATGGTCTTGTCCGTCGAAGGGGCTGCAAAGCTGATCATTTCGTCGATCCAATACAAAGGCAAAAAATAACGCACTGCGGCGAAACGGTGCGTTATTGTATTCCATCAAAACTGTCTCGCAGCAAGCGCTGAGATGATCAGCGGTTTTGCACCATGGTCATGAACCGCACCTGCTGAGGGACATCGGTTTTGAACTCACCGGTAAAGGTGGTGGTCAGTGTCGTGGAGCCGGATTTCTGAATGCCGCGCATTGCCATGCACATATGTTCTGCATCAACCATGACGGCAACGCCGCGTGGCTGAAGATACTGAACGAGAGAATCGGCAATCTGTGCCGTCATGGTTTCCTGGGTTTGCAGGCGGCGGGCGAAGAGATCGACGACGCGGGCGATTTTCGACAGGCCCAGGACTCGGCCATTCGGCAGATAAGCGACATGCGCCTTGCCGATGACAGGTAGCATGTGATGCTCGCAATGAGAGAAAAACGGGATGTCGCGCACGAGCACGATGTCGTTATAGCCGCCAACCTCTTCGAATGTCGTGCCCAGCACGTCCTCGACATTGACATTATAGCCACCGAACAGTTCGCCATAAGCTTTGGCCACACGCTTTGGCGTGTCGAGCAAGCCTTCCCGGCTCGGATCATCGCCAGCCCAGCGCAGCAATGTGCGCACAGCGTTTTCGGCTTCCTCGCGGCTGGGGCGGGACGTTTCAGGCGACATTTTTTTCACTGTGGCATCCATGCCATTACTCTCCCGGTCACTCATACTGGCAGAAGCCCTTTTCGACGATCCAGGCTTTAATTGCGTAATTCGAGCCATGATGGCAAGTCCAATCCTCGTGGGCGTGTTTCAAAGTTTTCGCCTTGATGTTTCTACACCGACATACGATGTGATATATAGAGAACCCGCACAGTCACGACATACGCCAAAACGCGACACAGTGTTGCGTAAATATGGATAATCCAACAGATCGGTTTTTGCGTATGGGCGGGCATTTGGAGCAAAGTTTGGCGATGGATGATATTTACAATACCAAAATCCTGGAATTTGCCGGCAATATCGTCCGCGTCGGCGCATTGAGCAATGCCGATGCCGTGGCTGAAAAGCACTCCCGCTTGTGTGGTTCCCGTCTCAAGGCTTTTGTAACCGTGGACGGTGAAAAAGTCACTGATTTTTCGCAGGAGTTGCGTGCCTGCGCGCTGGGTCAGGCCTCCGCATCGATCATGGCGCGCCATGTGGTGGGCGCCAGCTTTACGGAGATTCGCAAGGCCCGGGCCGATATGCTGGCCATGTTGAAAGACGGTGGTGAGGGGCCGCAGGGCCGGTTCGAGGATCTGCGCTACTTGATGCCCGTCAAGGATTACAAGGCCCGCCATGCCTCGACCATGCTGATTCTGGAGGCTCTGTGCGACTGCCTCGACCAGGTCGAGGCCCGCCAATCGGCGCTGGCTGGCTAGGATTGTCTCGCCGATGTGCCAGCACTGCGAAAACCTCGACGACGAGGAGGACGAAAGGCCGCGCCACAGAGGCCGGAATTATCACGGACCTTTTCGCAAGACACCGGACCGGCTGCTGGGCATGGGGCTGATCCGACTCTACCAGTTGACGCTTTCCAGCCTGGTCGGCAGTCATTGCCGGCATTCCCCGACTTGCTCGGAATATGGTTATGAGGCCATCGCCCGCCATGGATTGTGGAGTGGCGGCTGGCTCACCCTGTTTCGGGTCGGGCGCTGCGGCCCCGGCGGCACCTGGGGCGTGGATGATGTGCCGCAGACCCTTGGCACCCGCTTTCGGTTTTGGCAGGTCTGGAGCCTGTGGACGTTTGGACGCAAGCGTCCTTCAAGGCAGGTTTTATGACTGTACCGGAAGAATACCGTCAGGCGTCGCGCGCGCGACGATCAGGTTTCGGCGCTTCGATATCCCTGCGGAATAAGCTTTACTGAAAAGACGAATTTCAGTATTCAGCCGCTTCAATCCCGGCCATTTGCGCCGGTCATTTTTACCACCCGCATTGGTTGGCGGGACTGGATCAGGAGCCTTTAAAACATGTCCGACACCGTTTCCCTTACATTTCCCGATGGTTCCGTGCGCAGCTTTGCGGCTGGCGCGACCGGTCGTGATGTCGCCGAATCGATTTCCAAATCGCTGGCCAAGAAGGCCGTGGCCATTGCTCTCGATGGCGTTGTGCGCGATCTCGCCGACCCGGTTGTCGATGGAAAAATCGAGATCGTCACCCGCGCCGATCCGCGTGCGCTGGAACTGATCCGTCACGACACCGCCCATGTTCTCGCCGAAGCGGTGCAGGAAATGTGGCCGGGCACGCAGGTGACCATCGGTCCGGTGATCGAAAACGGTTTCTACTACGACTTTGCCAAAAACGAGCCGTTCACGCCGGAAGATCTGCCGAAGATCGAAAAGAAGATGAAGGAAATCATCCAGCGCAATCAGCCGTTCCGCAAGGAAGTCTGGTCGCGTGAAAAGGCGCGCGAAGTGTTTGCCGCCAAGGGCGAATCCTACAAGGTCGAGCTGATCGATGCCATTCCTGAAGATCAGGACATCAAGATCTATTATCAGGGCGACTGGTTCGATCCTTGCCGTGGACCGCATATGGCCTCCACCGGCCAGATCGGCACGGCCTTCAAGCTGATGAAGGTGGCCGGTGCTTATTGGCGCGGCGACAGCAACAATCCGATGCTGACGCGCATCTACGGGACGGCCTTTGCCGAGCAGGAACAGCTCGACAATTACCTGCACATCCTGGCGGAAGCCGAAAAGCGTGACCACCGCAAGCTGGGCCGTGAAATGGACCTGTTCCATTTCCAGGAAGAAGGCCCAGGCGTGGTGTTTTGGCATGGCAAGGGCTGGAAAATGTTCCAGTCGCTGACCGCCTATATGCGCCGTCGGTTGGCCAACACCTATCAGGAAGTCAACGCGCCGCAGGTGCTGGACAAGTCGCTCTGGGAAACCTCCGGCCATTGGGGCTGGTATCAGGAAAACATGTTCGCGGTGAAATCCGCCCATGCCTTTACCAATCCGAACGATCCGGAAGCTGACCAGCGCGTCTTTGCCTTGAAGCCCATGAACTGCCCCGGCCACGTGCAGATATTCAAGCATGGGTTGAAGTCTTACCGTGAACTGCCTGTTCGTCTTGCGGAATTTGGTCTTGTGCATCGCTATGAAGCATCGGGCGCTTTGCATGGCTTGATGCGTGTGCGCGGTTTCACGCAGGATGATGCGCATGTGTTCTGCACGGAAGAGCAAATGGCGGCTGAATGCCTGCGGATCAACGATCTGATCCTGTCGGTTTATGAGGATTTCGGCTTCAAGGAAGTCGTAGTCAAGCTCTCGACCCGTCCGGAAAAGCGCGTCGGCTCCGACGAACTTTGGGATCGCGCCGAAAGCGTGATGACCGAGGTGTTGAAGGCCATCGAAGAGCAGTCCGGTGGGCGCATCAAGACCGGTATTCTGCCGGGCGAGGGTGCATTCTACGGTCCGAAATTCGAATATACGCTGAAGGATGCGATTGGTCGTGAATGGCAATGCGGCACGACGCAGGTGGATTTCAACCTGCCGGAACGTTTCGGTGCCTTCTATATCGACCAGCATTCGGAAAAGACCCAACCGGTGATGATTCACCGCGCCATTTGCGGCTCGATGGAGCGGTTCCTTGGCATTCTGATCGAGAATTTTGCTGGTCACATGCCGCTGTGGTTTGCGCCCTTGCAGGTGGTGGTGGCGACCATTACCTCCGAGGCTGACGACTATGGCCGCGACGTAGCCGAACAGCTGCGCGACGCGGGTCTCGAAGTGGAAACCGATTTCCGCAACGAGAAGATCAACTACAAGGTCCGTGAGCATTCGGTCGGCAAGGTGCCTGTCATCATGGTTTGCGGTAAGCGCGAGGCGGAAGAACGCACGGTCAATATCCGCCGTCTCGGCAGCCAGGATCAGGTGTCGATGACGCTGGATGAGGCGATTGCCAGCCTAGTCGATGAAGCCACGCCACCGGATGTAAAGCGCAAGCGGGCGGCCAGGAAGCCCGCTTAAGGGTTTTTCCAAAGCAAGGGGCGGGGTGTTTTCGCCCCTTGCTGATCCCGTTAATGACTGGGCGTGTATGGCAGCGATGAATGCTGGATATTGATTTTCATATGGCCATCTGCGGTTTTGATAAAGCCCATCGTGTAATCGGCTTTGGTCACTGAGCCGTCCTTGGCGGTGAAGTAGTAATTGCCCATGGAGATTGCTGTTTTGCAGTCGTAGATGATCGCGTGGTTTTCAAACCGCACATTCGTATAGGGTGTCAGCGCAAATCCGTGGTCTTCCGCCAGCCTTCCGGTGACGAAATAGGATAGCGCGTCTTCCGGCGTATCGCGAAACTCAACTACGGAAGCCTTGGTCGGCTTGAACAGGACCGTTCCTTCCTGATAGCCGTAAGCGTCAGCTATGAATTTTGCTGCCACGGCTCTTGCGTCTTGCGCTGCCCCGATTTCGACCAATCCTTTCCCCCATCTCTCCTCTGCCTGAATCACATCGGCTTCGCTGATTGCGGCTGGGCAGTTTTCCGCCCGGCTTGCGCCTGATGACATCAAAACCGATGTCATTACAAAATTTAAAAATATAAATTTCTCTATCATATAATAATCCAATATTTGTACTGTGGAATTACATTGATAAAGATCTGGTATTTTGCTCTCGGATAATAGATGGGAAAAATGCCGAGCTTTGAATCTCAAAAAATGCTTTTAGATAGTTTGGTTTGTGAGTTGGTTGCTTGCCAATTTTTCGAGAAAAAAGGAGCGGCTATGTCAATGGTTTGATATTCAGAAGTCAATCAATTGAAAAGAAAGAGAATTTTCTGTAAGCCTGTCCAGCGACATCGTAGCCGTTATTCCCTCGCCAATTCCACGCAGGACCATCACCTTGCTCAATGCCATCGCCCATGCCGAATTGATCGCGGTCCTGACAGCTGTGACTGGGGACGAGCCTCGGGTCATGACGGTGCGCGGTGGCGATGCCCTGCCGTCTGGTCCCTTCGAGCTTGGCCATCGCAGCCTGCAAGGCGGCCTTCGGGAATGGATCGAGGATCAGACCGGGCATCCGGTCGGCTATCTGGAGCAGCTCTACACCTTTGCCGACCGGGATCGTGACACGGATATAGGCGGTGGGCGGACGATTTCGATCAGCTATCTGGGCCTGGTGCGCGAACAGGCAGCGCCCGGCGCCGGACGGCCCGGCTGGCATGGCTGGTACGAATATTTCCCCTGGGAAGACCGCCGCAATGGCCCACCGGAGAGCTTGGCTCGCATTCTCGATGCTCTTCAAGCGTGGGCAGTGGCCGATAGCAGCCGGCGCGAACATCGCCAGCGCCGGCTCGATTTTTCCTTCGGGCTGAATGGCATGGATTGGAACGAGGATCTGGTCTTGCAGCGCTATGAGCTGATGTATGAGGCGGGTCTCGTGCAGGAAGCCGGTGCTGCGGAAGCCTCAGGCCGTGCGATGGTCGGCGATCATCGCCGCATCCTGGCGACCGGCATTGCGCGCCTGCGCGCCAAGATCAAATACCGCCCTGTGGTGTTCGAGCTGATGCCGGAAAGCTTTACGCTTTCCCAGTTGCAACGCTGTGTTGAGGCGCTGGCTGGCCTGACCCTTCACAAGCCGAATTTCCGCCGTCAGATCGATCAGCAAGAGCTGATCGAGGAGACCGGCGACATGGCAAGCGAGACGGGTGGACGCCCGGCAAAACTTTTCCGCTATCGTCACGCCGTGTTGGAAGCCCGGGCCTTGTCCGGCTCGAAGCTGCCACTGTCTAGGTCATAAATCACTGATATTAAAAGATTTAATGCGGTGCAATCTTCCGTGTGGATGTGCATCAGGGGTCGTTTTGTCGTTTTCATAAAAATAATTGTCGTGCGATTGACATAAACTCCAATCGAGAATAACTCTTGGCTTGAGGATATACTCAAAATGAGTAGAAAAGGGAAAGCCAATGAATACCGCCCCTTCACTGTCAGCACTCTATAACCGGGTCGCCCGCGTTATTCCGAAGGCCGAGTGGATGTCTTTCGAGGATGATATCGCGGCGATCCTGGAACTGAAGAAGCGTCGCAATGCCGTTATCCTTGCTCATAACTACCAGACGCCGGAGATTTTCCATGGCGTTGCCGATATTGTCGGCGATAGCCTGGCCTTGGCCCGCAAGGCCATGGAGGTCGATGCGGATGTGATTGTGCTGGCGGGCGTGCATTTCATGGCCGAGACCGCCAAGCTGCTTAACCCGACAAAAACCGTGTTGATTCCCGATATGGCGGCGGGCTGTTCGCTGGCCGATTCGATCACGCCTGAGGATATTGCCCTGTTGCGTGCCGCCCATCCCGGCGTGCCTGTGATCACCTATGTCAATACGTCTGCGGCAGTGAAGGCGGCCTCCGATATCTGCTGCACTTCCGGCAATGCCAAGGCCGTAGTCGAAAGCCTTGGTGTACCGAAAGTGCTGATGATCCCGGACGAATATCTGGCCCGCAATGTGGCGCGCGAAACGAATGTCGAAATCATCGCCTGGCACGGCCATTGCGAGGTCCATGAGCTGTTCACCGCAGGCGATATTGCCGAGCTGCGTGAGGCCAATCCCGGTGTCGTCGTGCTTGCCCATCCCGAATGTCCGCCGGATGTGGTTGCGGCGGCGGATTTTGCCGGATCGACGGCGGTCATGTCGGATTATGTCGCCAGCCATAAACCGGCCCGCGTCGTGTTGCTGACGGAATGCTCGATGAGTGACAATGTCGCCGTCCATCATCCCGACGTGGATTTCGTGCGGCCCTGCAATCTCTGCCCGCATATGAAGCGGATCACGTTGGCCAATATCCGCCAGGCACTGGAGGAAAACCGTCAGGAAGTGACCGTCGATCCCGCCATTGCCGATGACGCGCGCCGGGCGGTGGAAAGGATGCTGGCAGTATGAGCACGCTGAATACCACCATAGGTGACCGGGTCATCGTGATCGGCAGCGGCTTGGCCGGCGTGGTAACGGCGCTCAGCCTTGCGCCGCAGCCTGTCACCATCGTCACTCGCGCTGCTCTCGGTGCGGAAACCTCCAGCGCCTGGGCGCAAGGCGGCATTGCCGCCAGCATGGGAACTGATGATAGTGCGGCGCTCCATGCGGCAGATACGCTTGCGGCGGGTGATGGGCTCTGCGATCCTGATATCGTCGAGATAATAACCTCCGCTGCGCCTTTGGCGATTGCCCTGCTGGAACGGTTTGGCGTCCGTTTCGACAGGAATGGCGATGGTGCGTTGGCGCTGGGCTTGGAAGCCGCCCATGGCCGTCGTCGCATTGTCCATGCCGGGGGTGACGGGTCCGGCGCGGAGATTATTCGGAGTCTTGTGGCTGCGGTGTTGGCCACGCCATCGATTTCCGTGATGAGCGGACTTCAGGTGCGCCGCCTGCTGGTCGATGCAGGCGGGATAACGGGATTGCTCTGCGCCTCGGCGTCAGGACCGGTGCAGATTGCCGCTTCGCGGGTGATTCTGGCCACCGGCGGCCTTGGCGGTCTTTACGATGCCACGACCAATCCCTCTGGCAATTACGGACAGGGCATCATGCTCGCTGCCCGCGCCGGTGCGGTTTTGTCGGATATGGAGTTTGTGCAATTTCACCCGACAGCGCTGGATGTTCCTCTCTATCCGCAGCCGCTGGTGAGCGAAGCCGTGCGCGGCGAGGGCGCTGTGCTGGTCAATGAGCGTGGCGAGCGCTTCATGGCATCCACTCCCGGAGCTGAACTTGCGCCGCGCGACGTCGTGGCGCGGGCGATCAGCGCAGAGCGGGCCAGGGGAGGCACGGTTTTCCTTGATGCCCGAAAGGCGCTCGGTCACGGTTTTTCCCGCCGGTTTCCCGCCATCGACGCTCTCTGCCGAGCGGTTGGCATCGATCCGTCGTCGCAACCCATCCCGGTGCGCCCCGCGGCCCATTATCACATGGGCGGTGTGGAGACCGATTGTTTCGGCAAAACCTCGGTTGCCGGTCTCTGGGCGGCAGGCGAGGTGGCCTGCACCGGTCTGCATGGCGCCAACCGCCTGGCCAGCAATTCGCTGCTGGAAGCGGCGGTAATGGGTATGCGGGTCGCAGAAGATGTAGCGGGCATGTCGCCCCGTCAGATAATGCCTTCCGGGTCGCAAACTGTGCCTCCTGCCGATGACATTGCGCCGGTTCGGGCGATCGTCTCGTCGCGGCTTGGCGTCTTGCGCAACGAGCGTGGCTTGCAGGCGGCAATGGCGGATCTTCTGCCACTCGTTGAAGCTGGCGGACCGGCCAGCGATCCGGCATTGGTGGCGCTGCTGGTCGCCGTGTTTGCCCATGCGCGACGCCATTGCGCGGGCGCCCATGCAAGAACCGATTTTCCGCAATCCTGCCCAGACCCTCTGCGCCAGCGGATGACGCTGGATGACGCACTGTCCCTTGCCCACGCCGCCGTTTTTCCTGCCTTGCAGCCCTTTGCCCGGAGCGCCTGACATGTTTTCTCATTCCCTGCCGCGCGTCATCGTCGAGCCGCTGGTGCGCAATGCACTCTCGGAGGATCTGGGGCTGGCCGGTGATATCACCTCCATGGCGGTCATCCCGGCCGACCATCGTTCGACGGTGCAGATTGCCAGCCGCCGGGATGGAGTGATTGCCGGACTGGATGTCAGTGCCATCGCCTTCGAACTGGTCGATCCCGGCCTGGTCATGACCCCCCATGTCAGCGATGGCGCGGCGGTCAAGGCGGGCGATGTTCTTGCAACGATTTCCGGCTCCTCCCGCAGCCTTCTGACCGGCGAGCGGGTAGCCCTGAACTTTCTCGGTCATCTCTCAGGCATCGCCACGGTGACGCGCCAAATCGTCGACGCTGTTTCCGGCACCAAGGCCGCCGTGGCCTGTACACGCAAAACCATCCCGGGCCTGCGGGCGCTGGAGAAATATGCAGTGCGGATGGGGGGCGGAATGAACCACCGCTTCGCGCTCTACGATGCCGTGTTGATCAAGGACAATCACGTGGCCATTGCTGGCAGCGTCACTCAGGCCATCCTGCGGGCGCGGGGCGGTGTCGGGCATATGGTCAAGATCGAGGTGGAAGTCGATACGCTGGATCAATTGCGTGAAGCGATGGAGATTGGCGTCGATGCCGTGCTTCTGGACAATATGACGCCGGAGCAATTGCGCGAGGCGGTGGAGATTGTCGCGGGCCGGTCGATCACCGAGGCCTCCGGCGGCATTACACCGCAAACGGCAAGGGCCGTGGCGCAAAGCGGCGTCGATTTGCTATCGGTCGGCTGGATCACCCATAGCGCGCCGGTGCTGGATATCGGCCTGGATTTTGTCGAGGCGGAATGAGGGGATTTAGTTGGTGTCGTATCCGGCTTGCTGCTGAACATTCTGCTGGCTGTCTTTCAGCAGCAGTTCGACATCGGCGTTTACCCCGGCCTTGACCTGAAATTCCTTCTGGTAGATCCGGTCCTTGTTGCGGGCAATAGCAGTGTAATTGCCTTCGGACAGAACCAGAACCGGATAGGCGCTGACGCTTTCGGCCACGGCATCGCCGGAAGAGGTCAGGATCGACCAAGCGGTATCGGCAATCGCCTCACCACCCGGTTCTGAGACCAGCTTGAAATTCATTTGGGCGGCGCGGTGCTGGAGCGTCGCCTCGGTAATCTTGCCCGCCTCGACCTTGATATCGGCGCGCACCAATGCATTGACCTCGCCATATTGCGAGACGACGTGATAGGTGCCGGAATTGAGGCTGACGAGGGTGTTGGGCTCGATATTGTCCATGATCAGGCCGCGATCATTGTCTTCAGGCCCATCGCCTGCGTAGATTTTGAATTTCAGTTTCGATGGCTTGATCCGGGTATCGGGGCCGGAAACGGCATTCAACACCATGCCGCCAGCATCCAGCACCATGACCTGCTTTTGCACCTCGCCGTCGGTAGGCACATCGAGCTTGCGGGTAACGCCCGCCCGTCCAAAGGACACGTTGACGAAATAATCCCCTGGCGCCAATTGCAGTTCCGCCGAGCCGCCCTGGCTGCTGGCGACCATCGGCAATTTGCCGTCGCTACCGGCTATCGGGCTATAGACCCGCCATTCCAGGCCTTGCTGCAAGGGCTGTCCCTCATTGTCGAGCTTTGCTTCAAACCGGATGAGCTTGGAATGGGACTGGGGGGCAGGGGCAATCGGCGTGGAAAACGCATTCAGCTTCGGCATTTTCGCCGTGCTATCCAATTGCTTGAACGATTTGAACGCATCCTCGGCCATGCCGGGTCCGGCGCTTGCCGCCAGCAGCGAGGCCGCGAGGATCAGGGGAAGACGGCAGGAAAAAGATATCATATGAATGCCCGACCGATTCAACCGCGATGATTGGCGTGTTGATCGGCTGGTACTACAATACGACCGCCAAGGCAAATTCAAGGCTTGTAATTTCCTGAGTTTTATACTCCAGTTTAACGTGTCTCGGGCTCCGAATTCCGACGCTTTCGCATGGCGGGCTTTCGCAACGACTGATGTGACTTTCTTCAAGGCTCCGCCGATCTTCAAGGAAAAGACGTTAACATGTACGAACATATCACCCTTCTCGATTATTTGGCCACCCGTCGTTCCGTTCCGGCTTTTCAGATGTGCGAGCCCGGTCCCTCCAGACTAGAGCTTGAATCTATCCTAAAGCTTTCGGTGCGCGTCCCCGACCACGGCAAGATCGCCCCCTGGCGCTTCATCGTTTATCGTGGCGATAAGCGGGTTGAAATCGGCGAGGTGCTGCTGGCCATGGCGCTGGAGAAAAAGCCCGAACTGGATGAGGAGATGATCAAGGTCGAGCGCGCCCGCTTTACCCGCGCCCCAGTGGTGATCGGGGTGATCAGCACGGCGGGACCGCATCCCAAGGTGCCGGAATGGGAGCAGGTCATGTCGGCGGGTGCCGTGTGCCTCAATCTGTTGATGGCGGCCAACGCCCATGGCTATGTGGCCAATTGGCTGTCCGAATGGTTTGCCTTCGATGAAAAAGCGTTTCCCTTGCTGGGCATCAAGCCGGGCGAGAAGGTGGCGGGCTTTATTCACATGGGGTCCACGACATTTCCGATTGTCGAGCGCCCGCGTCCGAGCATAGATGAAGTGGTCAGTTGGATGGGAGACACGGATTGATGTTTTACGAAACCAAGACCAACGCCCATGGCATGGCGCACGACCCGTTCAAGGCCGTGGTCTCGCCACGTCCTATCGGTTGGATCGGGTCAAAAGGCCGGGATGGATCGTTCAATCTTGCGCCCTATTCCTTTTTCAACGCCATTTCCGACAAGCCGAAAATGGTGATGTTTTCCTCGGCTGGCCGCAAGGACAGCCTGCGTAATGTGGAGGAAACCGGTTGTTTCACCGCCAATTTCGTCAGCAGCGACTTAGGCGAGGCAATGAACCGGTCTTCGGCACCGGCAGCTTATGGCACGAGCGAATTCGAACTTGCCGGGCTGACCCCCGTCATGGCCCGGCTGGTGGACGCACCTTATGTGGATGAAGCCTATGCCGTGCTGGAATGCAAGGTTACCGAGGTGATTTCTCCGAAGACGCTTTCGGGCGAACCCAGCGAGAATTTCGTGGTGTTCGGCGAAGTGGTCGGCATTCATCTGGCCGACAGCGCCATGCGCGATGGCCGGTTCGATGTGACGCTGGTGCAACCCCTTTCACGGCTGGGCTATCTGGACTATGCGGCGGTGACTGAAGTGTTTCAGATGGTGCGGCCCTCAAAGGCCTGATTTTTGAGGCAAGGCGGCACGGATCATCGTGACCGCTGTGCTGCTGTCGCCCATCAGGGCGCTGAAGCCTCGCTTGACCAGATCGGCTGCGGCATCGGTATCTTCCGTGCTGGAAGGCTGGACGAAGGCAGGCAGATTGGCGCTGGCGGCGGCCAGTTGCACAAGGCTGCGGCAGGTTTCCAGAACGGGCTGGGCATGGCGCGGCGTCTCGGACTGGATGGCGGTGACGACCGCTTTTTCATCCAAGCCAAGGCCAAGCAACCTTGCCGAACTGGCTGCGATGGCGGATGCCTCAAAAAAGCCGGAGGGGTTGCCGCCGAGAAGGGCAATGAATGGTGTGCTGCCATCGGCAAGTGCAGCTCTCGCTTCCTCGACCCGCAAGAGCGCATCCAGCCGCTGGCTGTCGGCGGCGGTTGCTGCATCCGTCAACATCAGCCCATCCGGCTTCAGCGCCATCAACTGAGCGAGACGGGCGGCGAAGTCATCATGGTCAAGCCGGGCGGAAAGACCAAACAGTACGGGCAGGGTGGATGATGGCGCTTTTTGCCGCCAGCTACCATACAGTGCAGTGGGCTCGTTGCCGCCAAAAACCAATGCATCTGGCGCGGCAGGTGAGGTCTGTTGTTCTGTCTTGATCAGCAATAGCGCCCCACACGGTTTTCCCTTGAAGAAAAACAAACCCAGATCCTTCCGAACTTCATGGTTAATCGACATGGTGAACCAATCTTAAACTTTTCTCGCATACCATAATTGCAATGGGTCGGGTTTTGTTTTGATTGGGGTTGTCAGTGCTTGTAAAGGCTTTCTTTCGCTGGTCAGAAACCGCAAAGGCGTGCGACCGGGCGAAGGCCGCCAATGCGCTGGGCCGAGCCTATCTCTATTCCCCGATGACCGAAGACGAACGGCGCTCCACCTATGTCGCCATGACCTATCTTCTGGACGATCCCTCACCCAAAGTGCGGCTGGCGCTGGCCGAGGCTCTGGCCTGTTCGGCTGAAGCGCCTCGCGCTATCCTAGTATCCCTATGTGAAGATCAGCCAGAGATCGCCTCGCGGGTGATACTTTGCTCGCCCGTGCTGCAAGACCGTGACCTGGTCGATCTGGCTGGACGAGGCAGCGGTATGACACGCGCCTTTATTGCCGCACGTCCACAGCTTTCCTCTGCCGTTGCCGCAGCCCTCAGCGAGATTGGCGACGTGTCGGAATGCCTGGTGCTGCTCGATAGCCCCACTGCCGCTATTTCGCCTTTCAGTCTGCTGCGACTGGCCGAGCGCCACGGCGCGCATGAGGCGGTGAGGGGCGTATTGCTGGAGCGCCTGGACTTGCCGAGCCGGGCGAGGCACCTGCTGGTTTCACAGGCCAGTCAGGCGCTTGCCGCCTCCGGCCTGCTGCGGTTTTCCCTTGGAGAAAGCAAACTCACACGACTGAACCGCGAAATTGGCGTCAGCGCAGCCGCGGTGATTGCCGGTGAGGTCGGCTTCGATGAAATTCCCGATCTGGTCGAGCAGATGCGCGTCAATGGCCAATTGACGCCCGCCTTGCTGATCGAACTGTTATGCCGGGGCAAGGTCGATTTCTTTGCCAGCGCCGTTGAATCGCTGAGTGGCTTACAGGAGCGCCGGGTTCGCTCGATTCTGGCTACGGGCCGCATGCATGCTGTGCGAGCGCTGCTTCTGTCCGCCGGTCTCGACCATACAATCGCACCGCTGTTCGTTGAGGCTGTGCTGCTTTGGCGTCACGCTGTGCAGACGGCGACCCATGGTGAGATCGGCAGCATTTGCCAACCGCTTCTCGCCAAGGGTAGCAAGCTGGCCTCTTGTGAGGCGGCGCGCCAATTGCTGGATCTGGTGGAAATCATGCTTCATCAGGACGAACGCCGACAGGCCCGCCAATATGCCGCACATCTTGTGGTCGACGCAGCCTGACCTGTTCCGGCGGGCGATTTGATTGCTGGTATGCGGGTTATTTGGTCAGCTTTTTTGCCGCCCAGGCATAGGTGTCGGTGACCACATGCACCGGGGTGGTGAACACCATCTTGATATCCTCCTTGCCGGGCAGAACCTGTTTTACACTGTTGATGGCACGGTCTGCCAGAGACCGCTTTTCAGCTTCCGGCACAGGATCGGTTGGCGTTGCTGGGACCGCTGTCACGGTCGTCTGGGGAGGTGTCACCGTCTGCTGTTGGCAAAAGGCAACGACGCTGGGGAAATTCACATTGGAATATTGCCCCAGAACATTTTCCGAATCGCGATTGCACAATTCCACCGAAACCCAGCGCTGCTCGGCAGTGGCGATATACTGGCATTGGCTGACGCTGTCATTGCATCCCAGAATGGTCATGATCACGAGTGAGGCTTGCATCGGCTCGTCCTTCCAGTCAGTAGAGTTTTATCAGTAACGCAACAAGATTGGCGCAACCAAGACCAATCGGCCCTCGGACAAAAAAATTATAATGCATAATCTGTTTTGTCTGGTTGGGTGCCTTTCAGGATCGATAGATGTCCGTGACCATTCCCCTTTTGGCAATCACCATTGAAGCGCCACGACAGCCCGACGTGATCCGCTTGCTGGATCTCTCCGATGCTTATATGGCCGCACTCTATCCGGCGGAAAGCAATCATCTTTTGGATGTCTCATCCCTGGAAAAGCCTGGTGTCCATTTTTTCGTGGCGCGCCATGAGGGGCAGGTGGTGGGTTGCGCCGCCATTGTCGAGGCTGGCGATGGCACGGCGGAGATCAAGCGGATGTTTGTCGATCCCCGATCAAGAGGGCTGTCGCTTGGCAAGACGCTGATGGCGGCATTGGAAGACCAGGCAAAAACGCTTGGCCTTGAAGCGTTGCGCCTCGAGACGGGTATTAGCCAGCCGGAGGCGATCGGTCTTTACCGAAAAGCCGGTTTTCAGGAAATTCCGCCCTTCGGCTCATACCGTCCCGATCCGCTCAGCCTTTTCATGGAAAAACGTCTGGAAAATCCAGTCGTTTGAATCGCTAAGCGCAAAAACACTTCGTTACGGTTCAAATATCCAAGTTTTCCGCAAAGGCGGCCCGCTCCTGAATAAACCGGAATCGGGCTTCCGGCTTAGTCCCCATCAATGCATCCACGGCATCACGGGTGCCTTCGAAATCGACGTCGTCGATCTCGACTTTCAGCAGCATCCGCTTGGCTGGGTCCATGGTGGTTTCCTTCAACTGCGCCGGCATCATTTCGCCGAGACCTTTGAAGCGGCCGATTTCGACTTTCTTGCCTTTGAATGTGGTTTCCATCAGTTCGGCACGGTGGGCGTCGTCGCGGGCATAAACGGTCTTTGCGCCCTGACGGATCACATAAAGCGGCGGCACGGCGAGATAGAGATGATTGCCCCGGATCAGTTCCGGCATTTCCTGATAGAAAAAGGTGATTAGCAGTGAAGCGATATGGGCGCCGTCCACATCGGCATCGGTCATGATGACGATACGCTCATAGCGCAGGTCTTCATCACGATATTTCGTCCGCGTGCCACAGCCGAGCGCCTGGATCAGGTCGGCGATCTGCTGGTTGGCCATCAGTTTTTCACGGCTGGCGCTGCCGACATTGAGGATCTTACCGCGCAAGGGCAGAATGGCCTGGTTGGAGCGATTGCGGGCCTGTTTGGCCGAGCCGCCAGCCGAATCACCCTCGACGATGAACAGTTCCGCGCCTTCGGCGGTGTTCTGGGCGCAATCCGCCAGCTTGCCGGGCAGGCGCAGCTTGCGCACTGCGGTCTTGCGGTTGACTTCCTTTTCCTTGCGCCGCCGCAGCCGTTCCTCGGCCCGCTCGATCACCCAATCGAGCAGCTTGGCGGCTTCATTCGGATTGTCGGCCAGATAATGGTCGAAAGGATCGCGCAGAGCGTTTTCGACCAGACGCTGCGCTTCTACCGTCGCCAGCTTGTCCTTGGTCTGGCCGACGAATTCCGGCTCGCGGATGAAAACCGACAGCATGCCGACCGCCGAAATCATCACGTCATCGGTGCTGATCTGCTGGGCGCGCTTATTCTGGGTCAGTTCGGCATAATTCTTCAAGCCCTTGGTCAGTGCAATGCGCAAACCGGCCTCGTGCGTGCCGCCTTCGGGCGTCGGGATGGTGTTGCAATAGGAATGAACCTGGGGATCGCCACCATACCAGGTAATGGCCCATTCCATCGCGCCATGGCCGCCGGTCTTTTCGGTTTTGCCAGCAAAAATTTCGCGGGTGACGGTAAACTCCTTGCCGAGTGTCGCGGCCAGATAATCCTTCAACCCGCCGGGGAAGTGAAATACCGCCTTATCCGGGATGTCGCCGCCGGTGGTCAGGATTGCCGGATCGCAGGACCAGCGGATTTCCACGCCGCCGAACAGATAAGCCTTGGAGCGGGCCATGCGGAAAATCCGGCCCGGATCGAATTTTGCGTGATCACCGAAGATCTGCGGATCGGGGTGAAAGCGCACCCGCGTACCACGCCGATTATGGACATCGCCCAATTCTTCCAGCCCGCCCAGCGGCACGCCACGCGAAAAACGCTGGCGATAGAGCTTGCGATTGCGTGCCACTTCCACTTCCAGCAGATCAGACAGCGCATTGACGACGGATACGCCGACCCCGTGCAAGCCGCCAGAGGTCTCATAGGCCTTGCCGTCGAACTTGCCGCCCGCATGCAGCTTGGTCATGATCACTTCAAGGGTGGATTTGCCCGGCACCTGCGGATGCAGCTCGACGGGAATGCCGCGACCATTGTCGGAAACCGTCAGGAAGCCTTCGGCATCCAGATGGACATCGATGAAATTGGCATGGCCAGCCACCGCCTCGTCCATCGAATTGTCGATCACCTCGGCAAAAAGATGGTGCAGGGCTTTTTCGTCCGTGCCGCCGATATACATGCCGGGACGCATCCGCACCGGCTCCAGCCCTTCCAGAACACGGATGGAGGACGCGCCATAATCGTCGGGATTGCCGGTGGAGGCGGGCGTGGCTGAGCCGAAAGCCACTGCCTTGGCCGGGGTTTCCGGTTGGGCGGCAGTAACAGGCGCCGTACCAGCAGCCGTCACATCGGCAGCACCTTTCTGCGTCTTCGCCGCCTCGGCAGGCGTTGACGGCAGGGCGGCGAAAAGGTCGTTGTTATCGTCCATGATCTTGTCTGTCATTTGCTTGTGGTCTTCAGCGGAGCACCGTGAAGAATTCTGTCTCGCGATAGGGCATGTGCCCGTCCGTCTCTGGCCCGTGCAGCGCAGTTTCCGGTTTGTTCCTGATTAGCGCATATTCTCAGCAACAATCAACCGATTGTGTCCACTCGCGCCCATTCCCTTTATTGCCTGTTGCGGCAAGGACGCGGGAGAATTATGTCGCACTTGGTCAAACCATGTCCATTCAGCCTATTTTCAAGGAAAACTTTTGCGTTTCTCGTGACGGCGTGGCAAGGCTGCGCCGTTAAGGAGACCTGATCCCGATGCGGATGTCCACAGTTCATTTGTTCGCCCCCGTGGTTCTGGCCGCTCTCTGCTCGGTTGCCAGCTCTTTGCCTGCAACGAGTGCGCCTGCCGTTAGCCTCAAACCTTTCAAGGACGAGCTGTTTTCCGGCCAGACCGTGTTGGAAAGCCGCGACAAGGGTGATTTCCAGACCATCGACTATCAGGAAATGCGCGACATCAACGGCCGCGACGAAATTCCTGAGCGCCGGGTCAAGGCCTCCTACGTCTCGCTCGGAGTGCGTCACCAGCAGAAGGACGAGACGCTGGATCTCGGTGATGCCGGCAAGCTGGATGTGACGAGGACCGGACCTGCGGACGGCGCAGCATTCACGGTGATTTTCATTCACGGCCGGGGCGGGGACCGCCGACTTGGAACCGATGACTACAAATTCGGTGGCAATTTCAACCGGCTGAAAAATCTCGCCAATGACAATGGCGGCACCTATTACGCACCTTCCGTGCGATCCTTCGACCAATCGGGGGTAACGCAGGTCGCGGCTCTGATCGATTATGCCTCGGCCCATTCCGGCGGCCGTCCAGTGGTGTTGTCCTGCGCGTCCATGGGCAGTTTCATCTGTTGGGGCCTGACCCGTGACGACCGAATCGTTGCGAAACTGTCCGGCATGGCCATTCTCGGCGGAGCCAGCGATCCGGATTTTACCGCCAGTGCGGCCTTCAAACGCAAGCTTCCGATGTGGTTCACCCATGGCAGCCGCGATAGTGTCTATGCCGCTGGCGACCAGATTGCGCTGTACGAACGTCTGCACCGCACCGGCTATCCAACCCGTTTCACGTTGTTTCTCACCGGTTCTCACGGCACACCGGTGCGCATGACCGATTGGCGCGCCGTGCTCAACTGGCTGATTCGCTAGAATCTGCTGTTTTGGTTTGTCATTTTTGGAAAGCAGGGGGTTAATTTTCCCTGGCAAATTCCAGACCGAGCTGCGTTGCCCCGCTCACGCAGACACGATTGCGCCCGCTGCGCTTTGCCTCGTAAAGGGCCGCGTCGGCGCGGTTCAGCAGGTCTTCCAACGAAACCGTTGCCGTAGGGCCCTCCGCTACGCCCAGACTTGCCGTTGTCACCTGGCCCCTGCCTTTGCCCAAGTGCGGGATGTTCATGCACTCGATTGCCCGGCGGATGGCTTCTGCTATTGCACAGGCGGCATCGACATCCGTATTCGGTAGCAAAACGAGCATTTCCTCGCCGCCGTAGCGGAAGGCGAAGCCTTTCTCACCGGCATTGTCGCGAATGCATTGGCTGACGGTGCGCAGACACTCATCCCCTTCCAGATGGCCGTGGACATCGTTGTAAAGTTTGAAATCATCGATATCGAGCATGATGGCGCAAACATGTGTTGCCGGTGATCTGCCTTTCCACAAGTCGGTCGCGACCTGTACCAGCGAGCGACGGTTCAGCAGGCCGCTCAGCTCATCACGGGCGGCGTTATGCTCCAACTGCTTTTGCAGTAGGCCAGCACGCAGCCTGTTGAGAAAATTCATTCGATCAGCGTGTTCGAGAAAATAGGCGCCTAGCGCCAGGAAAATCGCGATCGTGATGTAGAAACTGACCAACCCGCTATAAGTGATATCGTCGAATGAGCCGTTCAGTTTTGCGGTTTTCAACAGCACGCCGCACATCAGCGTCAGGCCAATCACCACGATATGAAACCGTGGCCGCAGCGCAATGACGAAAAACAGGAAAGCAGCCACATTGCCGTTCTGATAGACGAACATGTACGGGCTTTGGCTGTAGATTGCGACCGACATCGGCAGGAGAATACTGAGCGTGCCTATTCCCAGCGACAGAAGTTCGTAATTAAGGGCCGTGCGCCAGCGCCTTACGGCAAGCACGCTGATAATTGCGAAAGGCGTGAATATTCCGAAGCGTACGATCAGCAGTTTATCGAACACATCGGCCATCATCGTCGCGTCGCCGATGAAAACGGCGTCGTAAATAAGTGTGCCGATTACCGCCCAGAATGGTGTCAGCTTGACCCGATTGGCGACATATTCCTGAAGAAATTCCGCTTCTACGGCGGGGCTGAACCGCAACGCCTTGAAGCCTCGGGCGATTTGCCGGTCGATAGCTTCAAGAGATACGGTGGCCATTGCGGCTCTCCGGTTGACTAAGGGGAAACAAGCTTTCCGCATACGCCGAATCGGTGCTTTGGAGAAGCGCCGTTATCGAGAAACATCGGAACAATTTAAAAGTCTTGCCAATACCGATTCCGATCCGCCAGCGGCCCCGAATCTCTTTCTGTAGTTACCCCTGTAATTACAGGGTTAAAGTGTACTCTGCATGAATTAACGGCATGCTGCATTGCAACTTGCCTTTTTTGCCGCCACGTCCTTTTATAGGGTGTCTAGATGTGGAAGAGTATTGTTTATGGTTTCCCGGGTGTCGGTTGAGGCGCAAAAAAGCGACCTCCAGCTGAACAGGAACATGGAATAAGGGTGGGTTGGATCAATATGACACCAGATGTACGTCCGCTTGTTGCGGGCAATTGGAAGATGAACGGAACCCGCGACGCGCTGGATCAGATCAAGGCGATGGCCGAAGGCGTGAAAGGGCCGCTCAGCGAGACCGTGGACAGTCTGATTTGCCCGCCGGCCACCCTGCTTTACGTGGCAACCGCGCTCTGCGACGACAGCCCGCTGCTGATCGGCGCGCAGGATTGCCATCAAAATGCATCTGGCGCCCATACCGGCGATATTTCGGCGGAAATGGTCGCCGATTGCTTCGGAACCCATGTGATTGTCGGTCATTCCGAACGCCGTACCGATCACGCGGAAACCGACCATCTGGTGCGCGCCAAAGCGGTTGCGGCCCATGCGGCGGGACTGACGGCCATCATCTGCATCGGCGAGACAGCCGATCAGCGCAAAGCAGGGCAGACGCTGGATATTCTCAAGCGTCAGCTCTCCGGTTCCGTGCCGGACGAAGCGCTCGCCGAAGATACGGTCATTGCCTATGAGCCCGTCTGGGCGATCGGCACCGGCGTGACGCCAACTATCGCAGACGTGACCGAGGCCCACGCTTTCATGCGGGCCGAGTTGACGCGCAGGCTGGGCGATGAGGGTGCGAAAATGCGAATCCTCTATGGTGGTTCCGTCAAGCCGTCGAATGCACGGGAACTGATGGGCGTTGCCAATGTGGATGGTGCGCTGATTGGTGGCGCAAGCTTGAAAGCCGCTGATTTCCTTGCCATATACGGTGTCTATTCGGATTTGACAGCCTGATCTTTGTTGAAAAGGGCTTTCTTTGCGGCGGCTCCTCGTGTAGAGAGCCGCCGAATGTTGTTTTGACTTGGCCCTACGTGGGCAGGATGGATCGTCCATGCAGACCGTACTGATCGTCATTCACCTCATAATCGTGATTTCGCTTGTCGGCGTCGTGCTGATCCAGCGGTCCGAAGGCGGCGGGCTTGGGATCGGCGGCGGCTCAGGCTTCATGTCGGCACGCGGCGCGGCCAATGCCCTGACCCGGACAACGGCTATCCTGGCGACGCTGTTTTTCATCACCTCGCTCGGACTTGGCATTCTTTCGCGGTTCGAGGCAAAGCCGACCGATATTCTCAATCGTATTCCGGCTGGCCAGCAGGCCCCTTCCGGCAATATTCTTGACCAGTTGCCTGGTGCCCCTGCAACCGCTCCGGCTCCTGCTAACGGCGCTGCGACAACGCCCGCACCGGCTCAGCCCGGCGCTGTTCCGACCGGCAACTGATCGGTCTCGTTCATCTTCGCTCCGGCGGACTTAAACAGTCCGCCGGTTTTTCTTTGTGTGTATTGTCGTCGGCATGAAAAATAACGCTGGCGGAATCAGAATCGAAACGGTATCCGGTGAAGCCCATGGCGCGATATGTATTCATCACTGGCGGCGTGGTTTCCTCTCTTGGTAAGGGAATAGCGGCTGCGGCACTCGGGGCTTTGTTGCAGGCACGTGGTTATCGTGTACGGCTGCGCAAACTGGACCCCTATCTCAACGTTGACCCGGGCACCATGAGCCCGACTCAGCACGGTGAAGTCTTCGTCACCGACGACGGCGCAGAGACGGACCTTGATCTTGGCCACTACGAACGCTTCACAGGGCGCTCGGCGACCAAGACCGATAACATCACCACCGGACGGATCTACAAGAACATTATCGACAAGGAACGGCGCGGCGATTATCTCGGCGCAACGGTTCAGGTCATTCCGCATGTCACCAACGAGATCAAGGACTTCATCGTTGAGGGCAATAGCGATTACGATTTTGTGATCTGCGAAATCGGCGGCACAGTAGGCGACATCGAGGCTATGCCTTTCGTGGAAGCCATTCGTCAGCTGGGCAACGAGTTGCCACGCGGCAATGCGATCTATGTGCATTTGACGCTGATGCCTTACATTCCGGCGGCTGGCGAGTTGAAGACCAAGCCAACCCAGCATTCCGTCAAGGAATTGCAGGCCCTTGGCATTCATCCTGATATTCTGCTGGTGCGTGCGGATCGTGAGATTCCTGAGCCGGAACGTCGCAAGCTGTCGCTGTTTTGTAATGTCCGCCCGTCGGCGGTTATTCAGGCGCTGGATGTTGCCAATATCTATGACGTACCCATGGCCTACCACAAGGAAGGGCTGGACAATGAAGTCCTGGCCGCCTTTGGCATCGAACCGGCTCCCAAGCCACGCCTCGATGCCTGGGAAGAGGTTTCCAACCGCATCCGCACCCCGGAAGGCGAGGTTACCATTGCCATCGTCGGCAAATATACCGGCCTGAAGGATGCTTATAAGTCGCTGATCGAAGCGCTTCACCATGGCGGTATTGCCAACCGCGTCAAGGTCAAGCTTGAGTGGATCGAATCCGAGGTATTCGAGAAGGAAGACCCGGCTCCTTACCTCGAAAAAGTTCACGGTATTCTGGTACCGGGCGGCTTTGGTGAGCGTGGCTCTGAAGGCAAGATTCTGGCCGCCCAGTTTGCGCGTGAACGCAAGGTTCCTTACTTCGGCATCTGCTTTGGTATGCAAATGGCCGTGGTGGAAGCAGCCCGTCACCTGGCAGGCATCGAACAGGCCTCCTCGACTGAATTTGGTCAGACATCTGAGCCGGTCGTCGGCTTGATGACCGAATGGATGAAGGGCAATGAGCTTGAGAAGCGGTCTGCTGCGGGTAATCTTGGCGGCACTATGCGTCTTGGCGCCTATAAGGCTGCTCTGAAGAAAGATTCGCGGATTGCCGACATTTACGGCTCTACCGAGATTTCCGAGCGTCACCGCCATCGCTATGAAGTGAATGTGGATTACAAGCAACGGCTGGAAGACTGCGGTCTGGTCTTTGCAGGCATGTCGCCTGACGGTCTTCTGCCGGAGACGGTGGAATATCCCGATCACCCATGGTTCGTCGGCGTGCAGTATCACCCGGAACTCAAGTCCCGCCCGCTGGACCCGCATCCATTGTTCAAGAGCTTTGTAGAAGCGGCTTTGGAGCAAAGCCGGCTCGTTTGAGGTCGTCAGATCATCAAGAAAATGCAGACAAAACCCGCCCGTAAGGCGGGTTTTGCTTTTGGATGGCGGAAAAGATAAAAATCGCCTTGGAACACTGTCTTTGCTCCATCGCAAAAAATCCTATCCTGCATTTGAGCATTGACAGCTAAATTTGTATCGAATTTCCGCGATGAGTGCGAAAGCTGATCTGGATGCTCAAACTTTTGCTTTTCCAAGCTTTATTGACTCTGTTCATGGTGCTCCCCCTGGAAAGTGCGCATGCTCAGCCCTGGCAGAGTATTGATCCGGCACTCGCTGGATGGAATGTCGACAGGCTGAAAGCCGCTCAGGATTATTCCACGCGGTTGAAGCCGACAGCCGTTATGGTGGTTCAGGATGGAAAGGTTATTGCGCGTTGGGGTGACGTTTCGCGCAAAGTGAACGTGGCGTCGATCCGCAAAAGCTTGTTGAGTGCGCTCTACGGAATTGCCGTATCCGAGGGCCGCATAAACCTCGAGAATACGCTTGAGAATCTGAAGATTGATGACAAGCCTCCCGGCCTTACCGTGACAGAAAAACAAGCGACGGTGCGTGACTTGCTGATGGCGAGATCAGGAGTTTATCATCGTGCGGCCTCTGAAACCGACGAGATGCGGCGCAAACGGCCAGAGCGTGGAAGCCATGCGCCGGGCTCGTTCTGGTGGTACAACAATTGGGATTTCAATGCACTCGGCACGATCTATCGCCAGCAGACGGGTGAGGATATTTTCCAGAGCTTTGCGCAGCGCATCGCTGCGCCGCTCGGCATGGAGGACTTCTCAACGCGTGACGGCCATTATGTAACCGTTGCGCAATCGGAGCATCCTGCTTTTCCGGTCAATCTCAGCGCCAGGGACGCTGCTCGTTTTGGTCAGCTTTATCTGGATGTCGGTCGATGGAACAGCAGGCAGGTTATTCCCGCATCATGGGTCAAGGACTCAACAACGCCTTACTTCCAAACCGATCGGGGAAGCATGGGTTATGGTTATCTCTGGTGGACATTGAACCCTGCCGTATTCGGGGAGGGAGCGGCTCTTGCATCCGGCTATGGCGGTCAAGCTTTAGCAGTTATTCCTCAAAAACGTTTGGTCGTTGTCCAGGTTGTCGACGCTTCCCAAAATCCCAAAGGCATTCGAACAAGCCATTTCGTGGCAATGCTGCAAATCCTCGCGACGGCTGCTCCTTAGGGCATTGAACCAGGATCTAGAAAATGAACAATGGACCTTCATTTCTTGGCTTTCCCGAACGGCTCTCCGGCGGGCGTAAACCCGAAATAGTGATTGTCGGCGCTGGTCATGGCAGTACCTATGCCGGACAGGATAGCGGCGGTCATGCCTTGCCTCCAGATGCTATCCGTGTTGCCAGCCAGGAAGATGTGGGGTTGATCGACCATTGGGATTTCGATCTTGGTGGCCCGCTTTTCGATAACAAACCGGCTTGCTGCATCGATGTCGGTAATGTCTCGACAATCATGCACGATAATCTCGGCAACCGAACCAGAATCGAGGCGAAAACACGGGAGATCTTGGCGTCTTCGGCTGTACCAGTCGTGTTGGGCGGCGATGATTCCATTCCGATTCCATTTGTCGCTGGCTTTTCGCAGCACGGACCTGTTTGGGTCCTGCAAATCGATGCCCACATTGATTGGCGCGACGACAAAGATGGCGAACGATATGGCTATTCGAGCCCGATGCGCCGGATCAGTGAAATGCCGCATGTTGCCGGGATTGTGCAGGTTGGCATGCGCGGCGTCGGCAGCGCAGGTATTGCCGAAATTGAGGCGGCGCAGCAGTATGGCAGTCGGATAATAACCTCTCGCACAGTTCACGCTCGGGGTATCGAAGCTGTGCTCCAGCACATCCCGGAGGGCGCGCAAACCATCATCACTCTCGATTGCGACGGTCTTGATCCCTCGGTCATGCCGGGTGTGGCGGCTCGAACGCCTGGCGGTCTTACATATAACCAGGTCATCGACCTGATCGCGGGGATCGGCAAGCGGGGAAGAATTGCCGGGTTCGATCTTGTCGAACTCTATCCTCCCGCAGACATTGATAACCTCTCCGCTTTGACCGCCGCACGTCTTGTCATCAATGTCATTGGCGCCATCGTTCGGCAGGGATGAAGTCGGCGCCAGCCGCACAAAATTGAACTTTACAAACACAAAACCCCGGAGTTGCGCTTCGGGGTTTTGTTCATATTCAGATATTCAATCGCTGTCAGCTAAACCGGCCTGCTGCATGTGCGAGCATGGTATAAACCTTGCCAGTATCGGACGTCAGGTAGGACTGGGTGATCGACTTGTCCCGGTCGGTGCGCGCCACGTCGGACAGCAGCTTTTCGAAATCGGCGATATAACGGTCGACGGCGGTGCGGAATTCCGGTTCGCGGTCGTATTTACGCTTGATTTCATCAAAGGTCTGCTGGCCCTTCAGCGTGTAGAGGCGACGGGTAAAGACGTCACGCTCGCCGCGCTGGTAGCGACGCCATAGATCGACCGAGGCATCGTGATCGATGGCCCGTGCAATATCGACCGAAAGCGAATTCAGTGATTCCACCATATGGCGGGGGTTGCGGCTGTCATTGCTGCGCGGTGCTTCCGCTGCCGGGCGTGCAGCACGGGCAGGCGAAGTGATCGTCTGCTCCTCACGTGATGCTCCTCGCAAGAGGTCGCTGATCCAGCCGCCGGAGACTTCGCCCGCAGCCGGTGCTGGCTGTTCGCTTTGCAGGCTCCCACGCAGGCCAAGCGGGTTGGCGGCAGGGCGTGGGGTTTGCTGAGGGGCTGGCGCTGCCGAAATTGCCGGACGGGCAGGGACAGGAGCTGGCGCGGGCTGTGAGGCTGGAGCCTGGGCCTGAACCGTCGGCGCTGGGCGAGCCGGTTGTGGCTGAACAGCAGCAGTGGCGGCGGCACGAGGCGTTGGCGTGGAAATTTCAAGCTGCTGGGCGCTGCGGCCAACCAGCTGGGAAATGTCCTGCAACGCCTTGATCTGCTCGGCAACGGCACGACGCATAGCACCGGCGCTTTCCTTGGCTTCTTCCGGCAGGTCGAAGGCACCACGCTTCAGTTCTGTCCGGGTCAGGTCAAGTTCCTGGCGGATTTCCTGGGCCGAGCGGCGGATCTCGTCGGTGGCGCCAGAGAAGCGGCCAAGAGCATCCTCGACAGCCGAACGCACTGCTTCGCGCATCTGGTTGGCCGTGCCATCCGATTTCTGACCGGCCTCAGTCAGGATGCGGTCCACATCGGCAAGCGACGATGACAGGCCACCGCGCAGGCGGTTTGCCAGCTCGCTGGAGCGCTTTTCCGCGTCACCCAAGGTGCGTTCGATGGCACGGGTGGCATCTTCACCAGCCGAGAGAAGTGAATCGCGCATGGAGCCAGCGGCGGACTTGGCCTTCTGTTCGGTCTCTCCGAGGATCTGGCCGATATCCGCAAAGGATGTCTCAATCCCCTGACGCAGGTTTCCGGCTACCTGGCTGGAGCGCTGCTCAGCCTGGCTGAAGGCGCCATCGACCATGCCGGCCAGCGACTTCATGGTATTCTCGATCTCTTCCGACCGCTTGACGATGCCGATGGAGAGGTCGCGCAGAGCCTGCTGACGCTCCTCGAGCGTGCCTGCAAGGTTGGACTGCGCCGCGCCGAGCAATTCGGATGCCTGGCCAAGCACTTTCGCATGATCGCCGAACCGGCCGACAATGCCCGTCACCTGAGACAGAGCCTGGTTGGAGACATTCGACAACCGTTCCAGATTGCTTTCCAGCAACCGGCCAGACGTCGCCAAGACATCGGCGGCCTTGTGGGTGGTCGCGGCCAGGCGGTCGGTCGTTGCGCCAAACTGGCGGTCAGCATTGGCCATGGACTGGGCTGCCTGTTCGACGACGGCGTGCAGCGTCTGGTTGGTTTCGCTGATGCGGTCAATCATCTCGCCAGCGCTGGATGTCAGGCTGTTTTCCGCAGCATTCATCTGGCGGGCGGCTTCGGCGGCACGGGCTGCCAGAGCATCGGCCAGCTTGGCATTTTCCTGGCGCAAGCTATGGGCACTCTGGTCGGCGGCCTGGGCGATCCGTTCGACGGCATCGCGGCCAACCTGGGCGTATTGCTCGACGGTCGGCTTGGCTTTTTCCTCGATAAGGCGAGCCAATTCCGACGTGCGGCCTGAGAGCATCGAATTCAGCTCGCGGGTGCGCTCGTCCAACGTGGTGCGGATGGCATTGCCACGGGCGTCCAGCGCCTTGTCGACGCTGTCGAGGGCCTCGGTCATGTCGCCAGTCGTTGCCGACAGTGCAGCGCGGATCGCCGTGGCACGTTCTTCCAGGGCCTTTTCGGCGTCGGTCAACGTGCCAGCGATGGCTCCCGCCTTGGCAGTGATGGTGGCCTCGGCTGCCGAAACCTTGCTGACGATGGCATCGCCAGCATCCGAGAAGCTCTGTGCAATCTGAGCGCCCTGACCGGCAAGCCGGTTCTGGGTGTCGGAGATCCGGCGTGTCAGGTCTTCCGCCTGTTCGCGAACCGAACGGGTGAATTCCTCATTGCGGGCATTCATGGTCTCGGAGAATTCCTGGCCGGTCCGGCCCAGCAATTCGGCGGATTTCTGCGCCTCGCTGTCGATCTCACGGGTGGCACCGATAACGGCTTCGCGCAACGATGAGGCGAGACCTGCGGCCTTGCCCTCGATGGTGTTGTTCACATTCTGCAAGCCGATATTCAGCGCGCGGTCCATGGTCGACAGGCGCTCATCGATAACAGACGTGCGGCTATCAAATGTGTCGGCAACACGCTGCGTGGCATCGCCGAGTGTCTGCTCGATACGCTGGGTTGCATCCGTGGTGACGCGCTCCAGATCGGAGACTTTTTCGGAGAGTTTGGCGGCAACATTGTCACCGGCATTGCTGACCTTGAGGTCGACGCCTTCGAGGCTGCCCTGAATACGCTGTTCGAGACTGCCGAGGCTGGTCTCGATCCGGGCGCCGGTTTCGGACAACCGGTTGGCGACGCCGTCCAGCGAGCCTTCGACCCGTGTGGAGAACTCTTCTGCCGTGCGGCTGATTTCGCGGGCAGCCTGACCGAATTCTCCGGCGATGGCACCAGCCGAACCGCGCAGCCTGTCCTGAAGATCACGGCTTGAAGCGTCGATGGTGGAGCGCAGATTGTCCTGCTGCTCTTCCAGCGACATTTCCAGCATGCCGGCGCTGGCGGCGATCGAGGCGCCGATGGCCATGCCCTGTTCGTTGAGGGTTTCTTCCAATCCGCTCCGGGCATTCTGCAAGGCATTGGTGATAGCATTGCCACGCTCGTCCAGCGTCTGGCGCAGGCGATTGTGATTGTCTTCAAAGGTGGTTTCCAGCCGCGAAACACTGCCGGTAATGTCACTCTCGATCCGCGAGACGCCAGACCCCAAGACTTGCTCAACCCGGTCGGTCGAGCGGCCAAAGACCTGCTCGACGCGGTCTGTGGATTGGCCAAGCGTTTCCGTCAAACGGCTGGAATGGGCTTCCAGTGACTGCTCAAGACGGCCCTGGTTTTCTTCATAGGCGGCCCTGATATCATCAGCCTTGTTGCCGAAGGCGAGCGCCATCCGCAGATCGGCTTCCGTGGCGGTATCCATGACCTGATTGATACGGCTGTCGAGCATTTCGGCCAGACGACCGTGATTTGCCTCATAGGCTTCACGGATCTGGTCGGCCTTGGATCCAAGTGCCTGCTGGACACGGCTATCGGCAAAACCGACGGTTTCGATCAACTGGCCAAGTTTGGCGTCAATGGTTCCAGCCAGTCTCGCTTCGCTATCTTCATAGACAGAGCGGATCGAATCGACCTTGCTGCCCAGTGCAAACTCGATGCGCATATCGGCTTCTGCCGCCACATCGCTGAGTTGGTCGACCTTACTGTCAAGGGTCTGTGTAAGGCGGGCCTGGCCCTCTTCGTAGACGGCGCGGAGCTGGTCAGCCTTGGAGCCGAAGGCTTGCTCGATACGGCTATCGGCAGTTCCGAGTGTCTCGGTCAGAGCGCCGAGCTTGGCATCGATTGTGCCGGAAAGGCGCGTTTCGCTCTCCTCGTAGACGGCGCGGATCGTGTCCATGCGATTGCCGAGCGCCAGCTCAATGCGCATGTCGGCATCAGAGGCAGCGTCGCTGATTTGCTCGATCTTGCTGTCGAGCGTGCGGGCAAGGCGCGCTTCGCTTTGCTCATAGGCCGAGAGAACCTGATCGGCCTTGGTGCCGAACGCCTGTTCGATGCGAACGTCTGCATTGCCAAGCGTCTCGGTCAGGGCACCAAGCTTGGCATCAATGGTGTTTGAAAGGCGGCTTTCACTCTCCTCGTAGACGGCGCGGATCGTGTCCATACGGTTGCCGAGCGCCAGTTCAATGCGCATGTCGGCATCAGAGGCAGCGTCGCTGATCTGGTCAATCTTGCTGTCGAGTGTGCGGGCAAGGCGCGCTTCGCTTTGCTCATAGGCGGAGAGAACCTGATCGGCCTTGGTGCCAAACGCCTGTTCAATGCGGTTATCGGCATTCCCGAGTGTCTCGGTCAGAGCGCCAAGCTTTGCATCGATTGTGCTGGCCAAACGGCTTTCGCTGTCTTCATAGACGGCGCGGATCGTGTCCATGCGGTTGCCGAGCGCAAGTTCGATGCGCATATCGGCCTCGGTCGCTGCATCGGTGATCTGGTCAACCTTGCCGTCGAGCGTACGGGTAAGGCGCGCTTCGCTTTCTTCATAGGCCGCACGGATCGCATCTGCCTTGTTGCCGAAAGCAGCCTCGACACGGCTATCGACGGCCAAGGCCGTCTGTTCGAGTTGCTCGACCTTGGCATCGAGAACCGATGTCAACCGCTCATGGTTTGTTTCATAGGCGGCGCGGATCGCATCGGCCTTGTCGCTGAGGGCGGCCTCAATACGGGCGTCGGCACCATCGGCGGCCTCAATGATCGTCTGTGCCTTGCGGTCCAGCGTGTTAGCAAGACGGGTTTCGGAGGAGGTGACAGCTTCGACAATGCCGGAAGAGGCATTTTGCAGTAGGTCGGAAATGCGATCATGGCTGCCGGTGAGCTGGTTGATCACCGCTTCCGAGCGGCTGCCCAGCGTTTCGTCAAAACGGGTCTGGCTGGTGTTGAGGGCTTCGGTCAAGGCTGTGCCACGTTCGGCCATGATCTGGTCGATGCGGCTCTGGGCGTTGGAAATCGTTTCGTCCAGTTCGCGGCGGCGCCGCTCCAGGGCGTCCGCCAGTTCCCGCGAATGGCTGGAAAGGGCTTCGGTCAACGCTTCCTGGTTGCCGCCAAGGGTTGCGGCCAGCGCGAAAGACTGGTCGGTCATCGTATTGCCGAGGCGGTCGATCGAGGTGGTCAGGATGCCATCAATCGTTTCCGAGCCACCCGCCATGGTTTCGTTGATGCGCAGCAGGCTTTCGTTCAGCTTGCTGTCGAGCGTGCCGGCGCGCTGATCGAAAGCAGTGGCGAATTCGGTCATCCTGTCGTCGAACGTGGCGTTGATCTGGCCAATCGTCGCCTGCATCCGGTCTTCAAACAGGCCGGAGCGGATGTCGATATCAACAAGCGCGTCTTCGGCATTGGTTTGCAGGCTCTGGCGGAAGGAAACCGATTTCTCTTCGAGAGAGGTGTTGAGGCGTGTCAGCGCGCTATCCAGGCTGCCGCTGATCGATGCTTCGCCCTGGGTGAAGCTCTGGGCGATTTCACGGGTGCGGGCGACCAGCGTTTCGTTCAACTGGCGAGCGCGATCGTTCAGTGCCGCATTGAGCTTTTCTGTGTTGGCGTCAAGCGTCGAGGCGCGGGTTTCAAACTGGCGCAGGATTTCTTCGCCATGGGTCGACATGGAGCCGGTGAGGGCCTGCAAACGGTTATCAAATTCGCTCGACAGCGAGAATCCGGCGGCACCCAGAGTCTGGACCATTTCGTCGGTCTTGGCGGTCAGCAGCGATCCGAGCGTTGTGGCGGCGGTGTTGGATTTCTCCATGATCGTTGCGGCACGCATGTCGATCATCGAGGCAAAAGCCTCGCCTGATGTCGCCAGTCGGATGCCTATTTCCTCTGTCGCCAGCGACAGATCTTCCTTCAACTGGTCATGAGCACCCACGATGGAGGAGCGGATGCGGTCGGCGTGGTTGACGATGGCGTCACGTTCCGCCGACAATTCCTGAACCAGGCTGCGAACCCGAAGCTCGTTATCGGTATAGCTGCGCTCCAGCGCCGTCACCTCGGAATGAACCAGGGTTTCCAGCTCGGTGGCGCGGGCGATGGTGCGCTCAATGCCCTCGTTCATCGCCGAGACTTCGCGGCGCACGGCCTGGCCGACCGACATGATACGCTCGGAGGCGACGGTTTCCGGCTCGGACAGCCGCAAGGCGACTTCTGCCATGGAGCGGGCGGCATTGCGCATGTCCTGCGCCCGCGACATCATGATGGCGAAGGAAAAGAACACGAAGATTGGCAGGACAGTGCCAACGAGAATAGCGATAATGCCCGGATTGGCGAAAATGGCGGCAGCGCCGCCGCTCCAGATCTGGGAGCCATAGAGCAATTGCGACAGAGCCAGGCCACCGGCGCCCCAGAGAATCGAAACGATGGTGGCATTGCGCAACGCGCCGCCCATCGATCCGGCATCAAGCGATTTCAACACGGCGGATGAGCTGCGGCGGGACGCATCGTTGGCAGGGGCAAGGGAAGGGGACTTAGGCGCAGGATCGGCGGTCGTAGCGGAAGCAGGCTTTGGAGCCTTGGCAGCTTTTGCCTGGGCCGCGGCCCGCAGCCGCTCTTTTTCATTGGCTGTCGTATCCGCTTGCGGCGCGGAGGTCCGTGGTGCAGGCCTGGTCTGTCTCGGTGTGTCGGACACTTTTGCCTCCGCCGCTACAGGCGCGGGGCCACGCACTGGCGTATCGTCTTCTTCCTCGAAGTCGATCCTCAGGGCTGCCTCGAGGGCCTGGAAAGCGCTATCGTCAATCGACTCGCTTGTCTTTTTGGTCGCCATAGGTACGCCTCGCTTACGCCTACTCAGGCCGCATTGCCCGACCGGATTGCTTATAAGGCCCGGCAAACGCGGCTAACACCTTAATCATCCAGTCCCCGCACCCATTTGGCCGGTTTTCCCGGCCATCCGGACTGAATTTCGGCAGATCTCTCCAGATTTGCGCTCAATTCCCTGACCTGCAATGGTCATCCATAGCACTACAGGGTTTAGCAGCAAAGCCTAAGACCCAATCTGCCTTTCTACCCGTTCCGTAGTGACACATTCCAGATACTGTTACAATTAACGGCACGGCTTATCCCAAAGAGATATCAGGCTTATTAACACAATTTAAAGGATCTCAGGCCGCGAAAACACATAATCTGACGGCCTTTAACGGAAATTAACCATAAGGATAAATATCCGCAGCCGTCTGGCCCGAATTTAACCCCAATCCCACGATTGACAACCATCCTGAATATGAGA
Organism: Allorhizobium ampelinum S4; assembly: GCF_000016285.1. NCBI lineage: Bacteria > Pseudomonadati > Pseudomonadota > Alphaproteobacteria > Hyphomicrobiales > Rhizobiaceae > Gillisella > Gillisella ampelina. The sequence goes on from NC_011989.1 coordinate 1,845,257, forward strand.
ACCGTATCATAACAAAAAGGATCTTAAGGGTCATGGCTGCCGTCAATATCGCTTTCGAAGCTCCAGAAGTACAATCCGGACTGAGCCCGTCCAAGGCACGACCGATCGATCTGGTCCATCTTGCCACGCAGACCATGGGCGATAAGGCCTTGGAAATCGAGGTTTTGCAGATGTTTGCAAAGCAGGCGCGCAGCTGTCTGCAGGGTCTTGCCAACGCTTCGGCTGATCCGGTTGCCATCGCCCACCGCCTGAAGGGTGCGGCCAGCGCCGTCGGTGCCTTCAAGGTGGCAGAAGCTGCTGCCGAAGTCGAAGGCAAAGGCCCCGATGCAGCCCGGATTGCGGCGATTACCGCAACTGTGGTTGAAGCCGAGCATTTCATTCTGAAGCTTTGCCGTATCTGAACGGTTGTGACGTATCCGCGCCAGTCGAGGCTTGCAGGTTGCTATGCCCCGGTTGACTGGTCTGCGGATTTGTCAGAAGACTGCGCGCCTGACGGCTGCGCCGGCCGCTGATATCAGCGGCCTTGTTCATCCGGTCAGAGTGTCGTCTTTGTCTTCATCGCCGTGACGTGCTGACTGTTGCGCACGGCGTGCTCTTCAAGCCCCGGATAGATCCCATGACCCAGTTGACCATTGTCGCCTTTGATGGCACCCGCTTTGACCTTGATGCCGCCGATGGCTCGACCGTGATGGAAAATGCCGTTCGCAATTCTGTTCCCGGTATTGATGCCGAATGCGGCGGCGCCTGCGCCTGCGCCACCTGTCATGTCTATGTGGATGAGGCCTGGGTGGAAAAGACCGGCGGTCCGGCGCCGATGGAAGAGGATATGCTGGATTTCGCCACTGATGTGCGGCCCAATTCCAGGCTTTCCTGTCAGATCAAGATCGCCCCGGCGCTGGCCGGTCTTGTGGTGCATGTGCCGGAGCGCCAAGGCTAATCCACTCATCCAGTTTTCCCCTGTGAGAAACGCGTGACTTCTCACAGGAATACATGGAGGATTTCTGCGCTATCAGTCGTGATGGGCTTTCGTTTTCGTATAGCGATATTTCAACAGCCTCATGATCCGGTCGTTGAAATTAACCGCTTCGATGCGGTCAAACCGCAACTGGTCGGCGTCGTGTTCCTGCGTGACCTGATCGGTCAGCACTGAGACCGCTTCCTGAAGCTCTTCGCAAGAGGTGGCGCTGGGCAGAGCCTTTAACTTTTGATCGAGGTCGCGGGCGTGCTGCACGGCGATTTCGGCATGGCGGGATTCGTGGCGATTAATATCGGCCGATAGCGTATCCCAGATCAATCCCAGTTGCGGATTGGCCGATCCGCGGTTTTTCCAGCGTGGCACAATCACCTTGATCGATACCGTCACCTTGATGTTGCCAATGGCACATCTGCCCCGATGACGAACATAGTCCATGGTGCCGCCAAAACGGATGCGGGTCGCGCCCGGGTGGCGGGTTCCGGTGCTGACTGTGTGCGGGCCTTTGCGCTCCAGTTCGTGGTCGAGATCAGTCGCTGTCCGCCCGCCAATCGGGAAATAGACGGTTGATTTGCGGACAATGGTTTCCGCCTGCGCCATGCCTGCCGTGCCGATGACAACGAGTACCACGCCGGAGACGATCATGCGGGAGACGAGCGCGGCACAAACCAGAGTGCCTTTTCTTTTGGCCATTGAACGTATCCACGACATTGAACTTGGTCCCGGTTTGGGGCATACAGCGCCGACATCGACCTGATGTGCCAGCCATTCTGAACAACCCTTGTTTTTCAAGGTGATCTTCACTGCGAATTTCAGCCGTTTCAAGGAAAGGCCGCATAAATCCCCGAACCCGACCGGATTTAAGGAAATATGCAGCTGGCATAAAGTGTTACGGCCAGTCTTGTTGCCTTGTATATGGCGTCCTGCGCCGTCTCGGCAACGGTCTTTTCTGCAAGTCATGAGGAAACCGCGTGAAGATCTCAACTCAGCAATGGCGCCTGGCCCATGGCCGCAGCTTTACGCTCGGGTCTCAGGCCCGCCTGATGGCGATCGTCAACGTCACCCCGGATTCGTTTTCGGACGGCGGCGCCCATTCCAGCCGTGACGAGGCCCTGCGCTTTGCGCTGCAATGTCTCGAGGATGGCGCCGATATCCTCGATATCGGTGGCGAATCGACGAGGCCGGGGGCGGATGCCGTCTCTGCCGCCCAGGAGCAGGACCGCATCCTGCCGGTCATCGAAACCCTGGCGCGCGACACTGATGCGCTGATCTCGGTGGATACCTATCGGGCAGAGACGGCGCGGCTGGCGCTGGCCGCCGGTGCCCATATCATCAACGATGTGCATGGCTTGCAGCGCGAGCCGGAGATTGCCGATGTGGCTGCCGCAGCCGGGGCAGGGCTCTGCATCATGCATACCGGTCGGGGCCGCGACGTGCTGGCCGATCCGATTGCCGATCAGCGGCTGTTTTTCGAACGCTCGCTTGCTATCGCCCGTAATGCAGCTGTAGCAGCAGAGACGATTGTTCTCGATCCCGGCTTCGGCTTTGCCAAGGAAACCGTGGAGACCAATATCGGTCTGATGGCGCGTTGCAATGAATTGCTCGATCTGGGCTATCCGCTGTTGGTTGGGACGTCGCGCAAGCGTTTCCTCGGCACATTGACCGGGCGCGACGCCGCGGGGCGTGATGCGGCAACGGCGGCAAGCTCGGTTCTGCTAAGACTACAGGGGGCTGCCATATTCAGAGTACATGATGTAAGGACAAATCGCGATGCCCTGGCAGTGGCGGATGCAATGCTAACCATGGCCCCCGATGACGGGCCCGCCGCGCAGGAGCGGCTGCGGGAAGGACGGATCGATGGCTGACACCTATACAATCACCCTGAAGAATTGCGGGTTTTTCGCCCGTCACGGCCTGCATGAGCAGGAGAAATTTCTGGGGCAGCGGTTTTTCATCGATGCCGAACTGGAGCTGCGGTTTTCCTCGGCGCTGGAAACCGATGAATTGGCCGGAACGGTGGATTATGGCGTGGCCTTCAACCTCATTGAAGAGATCGTCACCGGCAAGCGGCGCTATCTGATCGAGGCTTTGGCGCTGGATATCGCTAAATCGCTATGTGAGAGGTTCGAACAGATTCTGCGGGCGAAAATCACTGTGCGCAAGCCGAGCGCGCCGATTACCGGCATGCTCGATTATGTCGAGGTTTCCGTTGACCATCATCGATAAGCGCGCCCCGGTGATCGCAGCGCTCGGGCTGGGTGGCAATATCGGCGATCCCGCGCATGCCATGGCAGCAGCATTGAAAGCCCTGGATGAGCGCCCGGATTGCACGGTGTTGGCGGTCTCGCGCCTTTATAGCACGCCGCCCTGGGGAAAGCTGGATCAGGCGGATTTCTTCAATAGCTGCGCGCTGGTCAGCACCACATTGCCGCCCTCCGCGCTGCTTTCTGTTTGTCTGGAGCTTGAGCGGGTGATGAAACGCGAGCGTCGGGAGCGCTGGGGCCCGCGCACGCTCGATATCGATATTCTGCTCTATGGTGACCAAAATATCGAGGAGGATCACCTGTCGATCCCGCATCCGCGCATGGTGCAGCGAGCTTTCGTTCTTCAGCCACTCTGCGATATCGGCAGCGACCTTGTGGTAGAGGGCCGATCGGTGGCCGATTGGCTGGGGCAGTCGGACGCCCATGATATCGTCGTCGCCGATACCGATCCGCTTTGGTGGAAGAGGGGCTAATACCTGGAGTCTGTCAGGCCCACACTGAACCAGGCAAACTCCAGATTCTTTTGTTTTCGTTTGTTTTTTTAGGAAAACCGGGTTCCACTTTTCCCTGACAAACTCTGGAGGCGATCGAAGATCGCGCTTGGTATTCCTTCATAGGAAAAGGTCGACAAAGCTTCCGACTTTGCCGACCTCTTTATAGAGCCTACTCACTTATAGAAAAGCCGCTCCTACTGCATCATTCCTTAACTGCATCATTCCTTAAATGGGAGGAGAAAATTATGCAGTAGATTTAAAGTGTTACAGCGTCCTTTGTGCGTTTTAACGCACGGCGCTGTCGCGGTTCAAACCTCCACTTTCGGTGCAGGCCTTGAATTTATGGCCGCTGCGGCTTGCAGGGAGCCTTAGAACCCACACCGCAGGTCGTCATCGGATCGACCGACTTGCTGCGATGCTGTTTTGCCGCTTTTTGAGGAGGCAGCTTGTTTTGATGCGTGCGCTCGTGAATGGCGGCTTTCTTCTGTGCTGGTTTGCCAGGCTTCGATTGGCAATCGCTCATGCCGCCCTTGACGCAACGGTCGCTGTTCGGTGCCTGAGCAAAGCCCTGGTGGGCTGAGAGGATCAGGGCAGAGGCAAGGGCAAGGCTGGTGAGAAAACGGGTCAATGGATCTTCCTATTCTGTCGCTTACACATAGAGACGCCGGCAGGCGGGCCGTCGATGATACGAAGCGCTTAATATAGCATAATTGTTAGGTATAACAGCTTCTTTTTGACCTACTGGCCGAAGGAGCGACCCCACCTTCAAGGAGGAACAGTTCAAAAACAACCCAAAATAGCATATTTTGGCGGTAACATTGTCCTTATGAAGCATCGGCCCTGCCGCCCGACGTAAGCGGGCGGCAGGGTCGAAAATCTATGTCCTGCCGTTATTCGGCAGCCTCCGCATACTCGCTCATCGGGGGGCAGGTGCAGACCAGATTGCGGTCGCCGTAGACATTGTCCACACGGTTGACGGAAGACCAGTATTTGTCCACGCGGAACGCGCCCGGTGGGTAGCAGGCCTGATCGCGGCTGTAGGGACGGTCCCATTCGCCCACCAGATCTTCCACCGTGTGTGGTGCGTTTTTCAGCGGGTTGTTGGTCTTGTCCATCCGGCCGTCTTCGATGGCGCGGGCTTCTTCGCGGATGGCCAGCATGGCGGTGCAGAAGCGGTCCAGTTCGGCTTTGGTTTCCGATTCTGTTGGCTCAATCATCAGCGTGCCAGCCACCGGCCAGCTCATGGTGGGGGCGTGGAAGCCGCAGTCGATCAGGCGTTTGGCAACGTCATCCACGGTTACGCCCGCGCTGTCGGCCAGCGGGCGGGTGTCGATGATGCACTCGTGCGCCACCCGGCCAGATGCCGAGGTGTAGAGCACATCATAGGCCCCGGTGAGGCGGGCAGCGATGTAATTGGCGTTGAGGATGGCGACCTTGGTGGCTTGCGTGAGGCCCTCGCCACCCATCATCAGGCAGTAGGACCAGCTGATGGGAAGGATGGAGGGTGAGCCGTAAGGGGCGGCTGACACAGCACCGGGGCGACCATCGGTTTCCACATGGCCGGGCAGGTATGGGGTGAGATGTGCTTTGACGCCAATTGGCCCCATGCCCGGACCACCACCGCCGTGCGGAATGCAGAAGGTTTTGTGCAGGTTAAGGTGGGAAACGTCAGAGCCAATATCACCGGGGCGGGCAATGCCGACCATGGCGTTCATATTGGCACCATCGAGATAGACCTGTCCGCCATGGGCGTGGGTGATCTCGCAGATTTCCCGCACGGTTTCTTCAAACACGCCGTGGGTGGAGGGGTAGGTGATCATACAGCAAGACAGGTTTGTGGAGTGCTGTTCTGCCTTAGTGCGGAAATCAGCCAGATCCACATCGCCATTGTCCAGCGCCTTGACTGGCACCACCAACATGCCAGCCATCTGGGCAGATGCCGGGTTGGTGCCGTGCGCCGAGGTTGGAATAAGGCAGACGGTGCGGTGCGTATCACCCTTGGCAAGGTGATAGTTGCGGATGGTCAAAAGACCCGCATATTCGCCTTGCGCGCCAGAGTTTGGCTGCATCGAAATTGCATCATAGCCTGTGACCGCGCAGAGCTTTTCCGAGAGATCGTCGATCATTTCCTGATAGCCCAAGGCCTGATCGGCTGGGGCGAAGGGGTGGATGTCGGAAAATTCCGGCCAGGTGATCGGCAGCATTTCAGCTGTGGCGTTCAGCTTCATGGTGCAGGAGCCAAGCGGAATCATCGCCCGATCCAGCGCCAGATCCCGATCCGACAGGCGGCGGATGTAGCGGGTCATTTCGCTTTCCGCCCGGTTCATGTGGAAGATCGGGTGGGTCAGGTATTGGCTGGTGCGCAGCAGGCTGGTTGGCAGGCGATAATCCGGGGTGAAATCACCCACTGCAAAATTGCCGCCAAAGGCACGCCAAACGGCTTCCAGCGTGGCAGGGCGGGTGCGCTCATCCAGCGAGATGCCGATTTTTGTGGTGCCGACTTTGCGCAAGTTGACGCCTTCAGCCACGGCTGCCCGCAGGATCAGGCCCTGCATATGGCCGACTTCCAGCGTGATGGTGTCAAAGAAGGTTTCCGGCTCAATGGTAAAGCCGAGCTTTTCCAAGCCCTTGGCCAGCAGCACGGTTTTTTGATGCACCTGCTGGGCAATGGCCTTCAAGCCTTGCGGACCGTGGAACACCGCATACATCGAGGCCATCACCGCCAGCAGCACTTGGGCTGTGCAGATGTTGGAGGTGGCCTTTTCGCGGCGGATATGCTGTTCGCGCGTCTGGAGCGACAGGCGATAGGCGCGGTTGCCGCGTGAATCGACGGATACGCCGACGAGACGACCCGGCATGGAACGCTTGATGGCATCCTTCACCGCCATATAGGCGGCGTGCGGACCGCCATAACCCACGGGAACACCAAAGCGCTGGCTGGAGCCAATGGCAATATCGGCACCCATTTCACCGGGGGATTTCAGCAACAGCAGCGCCAGCGGATCAGCCGCCACCGCAGCAATGGCCTGCGCATTGTGCAGGGCGTTGATCAGCGGGGTAAAATCGCTGACATGGCCGTGCGTGCCGGGATATTGAAACAGTGCGCCAAACACTTCGCCGGGGTTGAGATCGGTGAAGGGATTGCCGACCACGACCCCCCAGCCCAAAGGCTCGGCGCGGGTCTGGATCACGGCAATGGTCTGGGGATGGCAATTGGAATCGACAAAGAAGGCCTTGGCCTTGGACTTTGCCACGCGCTCCGCCATGGCCATGGCTTCCGCAGCAGCGGTTGCCTCATCCAGCAGCGAGGCGTTGGCCACGTCCAGACCTGTCAGATCGCAGATCATGGTCTGGAAGTTGAGCAGCGCTTCTAAGCGCCCTTGGGAGATTTCCGGCTGGTAAGGCGTATAGGCGGTGTACCACGCCGGGTTTTCCAGAATGTTGCGCTGGATGACGGGCGGCGTGATGGTGCCGTAATAGCCCTGACCGATCAGCGAGGTCAGAGCTTTGTTTTTGTTTGCGGTTTCGCGCAGCTTGTCCAGCGCTTCGCGCTCGCTCATCGCCTTGCCCCACACCAGCGGCGCGGATTGGCGGATTGAGGCGGGAACGGTTGCAGCAATCAACCCGTCGAGGCTGTCATAGCCCACGGTCTTCAGCATTTCGTCCATTTCAGCCGGAGAGGGGCCGATGTGGCGGCGATTGGCAAAATCGTAGGGCTGGTAATCAGTAAATTGGAATTCTGTGGGCGTGGTCATGCGATCAGCTCGTTGTAAGCGGCTTCGTTCAGGAGGCCTTCGGCATCAGCGGGGTTGGCAAGCTTGAGCTTGAAGAACCAGCCAGCGCCACGCGGATCGGAATTGACCAATGATGGATCATCAACAATCGCCTGATTGATCTCGGTCACTTCGCCATCCAGCGGACAATAAACGTCAGAGGCTGCCTTGACGCTTTCAACCGTTGCGGCCTGACCGTCTTTTGCAAACGTGGCTCCAACTTCTGGCAGCTCTACAAACACCAGATCGCCAAGCTGTTCAGCGGCGTGGGCGGTAATGCCAACCGTGGCGATATCGCCTTCAATTTGCAGCCATTCATGTTCAGAGGTGAATTTCAACATGGGTCTCTCCGGAGATTTAGCGTTTGTAGGTGGGTGTAATGAAGGGCAGGGTGGCAACAGTTACAGGCAGATATTTGCCGCGTACCTCTGCGAAAAGCTGGGTGCCAACACTGGCGTGGTCGGCGCTGACATAGGCCATGGCAACCGGACCTTCGACCGTGGGGCCAAAGCCGCCAGAGGTGACTTCGCCAACCTCAACCTTGCCCTCGGCATCCGCAAACAGTTTGGAATGGCCGCGCACAGGCGCTTTGCCTTCGGGCTTCAGGCCAACGCGGCGGCGGGAGGTGCCGTTTGCCAGCTCAGTCAGAATGCGCGAAGCACCGGGAAAACCGCCTTCGCGATCACCGCCAGCGCGGCGGGCCTTTTGAATGCCCCATTCAATCGCGCCTTCCACCGGGCTTGTGGTGGTGTCAATGTCGTTGCCATAGAGGCAAAGGCCAGCTTCTAACCTTAGTGAGTCACGGGCACCAAGGCCAATTGGCTGACAATCCGGATGATCCAGCAGCACTTTGGCAAGCGCTTCGGCCTTATCCGCAGGCACAGAGATTTCAAAGCCATCCTCACCGGAATAGCCGGAACGGGAGACGATGCAGAGCGTATCCAGAAGCGGAATTTCGCGCACATCCATGAATTTCATGCCGGAGACGCCAGCCCAAAGCTCACCGAGAACAGCCTCGGCACGGGGGCCTTGCAGGGCAAGAAGGGCGCGGTCTTCCAGAACCTCAATGGTGCAGTTCTCCGCAAGATGCGCCCGCATATGGGCAATATCGGCATCTTTACAGGCGGCATTGACCACCACAAACAAATGATCGCCACGATTGGTGATCATCAGATCATCCAGAATGCCGCCATCTTCATTGGTAAAAAAGCCATAGCGCTGACGCCCTTCTTTCAGGGCCAGAATATCCACCGGAACCAGCGTTTCCAGCGCAAGTGCTGCATCTTGCACCTTGCCGGATTTTGGCTTGAGCAGCACTTGCCCCATGTGGGACACATCAAACAAGCCGGCGTTGGCGCGGGTGTGCAAATGCTCCTTCAAAACACCAGCGGGATATTGCACTGGCATATCATAGCCAGCAAAACCCACCATGCGGGCACCAAGCGACAGGTGAAGATCATAAAGGGGGGTGCGTTTGAGGGCGAGATGGTCGTCCAAGAGGCGTCTCCACTGTCATGCGCATCGCGCATAGGCTCAAATTCAGGCACGGTTGTGCCGGTTCATGAGCCCCCTCTGTCCGTTTGCCTGAGATTGTTATCCCTTCGGCGCGGCTTGGTTTTGCAATCAAGCCTCTCTCCAGAGTGCAGTTTACGCCTTGTGGTCCGTTTGCCTGAGAGTTTCCGGGGCGGTTGCTCCTTCGGCACCGGACTGAACCGGATTCTCCCTACAAGGTGATGGCGCAATTATCCGGAGTGGGGGGCTCTTGGCAAGTGCTACCGGTCGTTCTCAGCCAAATTTTTGTCGCAGCGCAGCGCTGTTTGATCCAGGGCAAATGCACGTTCAATGACCGTGATAAAGCAATATTATTATACAGCCTGCGGAAAGGGCGCCGGGCGCGGAGATCTCTTGCTTTCCCTCGCCAATTCGCTCAGGCTCCAGATAAGTGCTTTCGGCGCAACGGAGATTGCCGCCGGAAGACTTGGGAGAGAGGAAGACAATAATGACCAAGACATTTTTAGCTTCAGCCATTGTCATCATGCTTGCCGCCAGCGGGGCTGCGTCAGAAGAAATGGATCATGCCGCTATGACGGCAAAGGGCGATATGGCCGCGCCCGCGCAGGCGATTACCGCGACACTTGGATCGCTTAAGATCAGCGATGGCTATTTGAAAGCGATGATCCCGGGCCAGCCCGTCGGCGGTGGTTTCGTGACGATCACCAATACCGGCTCCGTGGAAGATAAGCTGATTGCAATCTCATCGCCGCGTGCCATGCGGGTGGAATTGCATGAAATGGTCATGCAAGGCACGATCATGAAAATGCGAAAAATACCAGATGGTTTTGCCATTGCCCCTGGCGCCACATTGAAAATGGAACCGGGCGGTTACCATCTGATGTTCATGGGTGTGCAGATGCCCTTCAAGGCGAACCAGACTATACCGGTAACGTTAACCTTCGAGAAGGCTGGTAAGCTCGAACTGGCGATGCCCGTGGTGACGATACGCGGCAGGTAAAACGCCGCGCCAATGGACGCGGCGCCAGTTCATTTCGATAATCGTCCGTCTTTAGTCATCATTTGAGACCAGTCGGCTTGCTTTATCGGAACCTTGCATCAACCGGTTCCGGCATCGACATTTGGCCCATCTTGTTCCCCTGGCAGGGTTCCACTGCCGGGCGTTTTCTCCCGGTCGATCAAATGTTCCTTGGAATGCGGCCCGGCTGGAAGATTATCAGCCGCTTGTCCGGTGTTGCCAGACTTCGTTCCGGCAGGAATAGGTTTTTCCGTATGTTCGACAGCGTTACGGGCTTTAGCGTCCTTATGCATCGCGAACCTCCTTTATGCAGCATCATCCCTTCAACTAGATCGGTTGGGGGCATCATGCGCCAGGTCTATACGCTGCATCCTGCGAAACTTATGCGCACTCGCGCAGCAGCATGCAGCGTCGATGACAAACGCGGACTGTGTGATGTTGTTCCGGTAATGGTTTACGACAATCGGAATGCTGCGCTCTGTATGACGCTTTCAGGCTTGATTACGCTTTGAGGCCGGCATCCTCGGATTCCTGATAGGCCTGTTTGGTTTCTTCCAGGCTGGCGCGGGGTTGCTTGTTTTCACCCGCCTTCATGAAGTGCAAGCCGATGGCCGAGCTATCCCGCAGGGTTTCGATGGCCGTTCGGTTGATGCCTTGCGTCTTGGCGATTGCCTTTTTGACGCTGATCTGCCGGTTGATCTGTTCGACATAGGTTGAGCGGCCTGGCTTTTGCACCGGCTTCAACGTATCCGAAATATAGCCGGCCGTGGTGGCCGAAACCGAAAGAACTTGAACCATGGCACTCACATGATCTGTTTAGCTGTTGCCATTTCATCACGACAAATTCTATCGTGACTTAAATAAATGAATCGCATTTTAAAGACCGACCGGATTCCAGCGGTTTGTGTTGAGAAAAACATGCCGGGAAAGCTGTAAACTGCGTTGATTTTTTCTTTGCCCGTCCTGCCGGATGACGCACAAAGGGATGCAGGAAACAAGCGAGGCCCGGAAAACGATGAAGGACGTGATATATGTTGCCCTTGGCGGCGCGGTCGGATCGGTGTTGCGATATTGGGTCGGCATCGTCACAATCAGGCTGTTCGGTCCGTTTCTTCCCTGGGGTACGTTTTCGGTCAATCTCATAGGGTCTTTCTGCATCGGATTGTTTGCCGAAATGATCGCCCGCAAGTTTGATGCGTCAGCCGACCTGCGCATGCTGCTGATCACCGGTCTGCTCGGCGGCTTCACGACTTTTTCGGCCTTCATGCTGGATACGGTCAGTCTTGCGGAACGCGGCGACCTTCTGTGGCCAGCCTTTTATGTGGCGGCCAGTATCGGCTTTGGCGTTGGCGCTGTGTTTGCGGGACTTGCCGTGGGCCGCTGGCTTTTCTGATGGCCTGTCTGTTTCAGGCGTTTTTTCACAATCGCGGTTTCACACGGGCGCAGAAATGGGGTAAAGCCAGCCCACAATAGAATTGACAGGGTTTGGCGCGCGCGCGCCCAAGGGAACGAAAGACGTCCTTATGGCAGGCATAGAACATATTACCGTCGGTCCAGACGAGGCGGGCATGCGCCTCGACCGCTGGTTCAAGATCCATTATCCGGGCCTCGGCTTCGGCCCCTTGCAAAAGCTGATGCGTTCCGGCCAGGTCCGTGTCGATGGCGGCCGGGTGAAAACCGACGCCCGCGTGCAGCCCGGACAGGTCGTGCGTGTGCCGCCGATGGATGTCGATGCCAAGACGCCGAAATCCGGGCCAATTGCCTCCCATGATCTGAAGCACGCCGGCGATGGCGAATTGCTGGCGCGCATGTTGCTGCATGAGGATGAAAAAGTCTTTGTGCTGAACAAGCCTGCCGGTCTGGCCGTGCAGGGCGGCTCCGGCCTCAATCGCCATATCGACCAGATGCTCGAAGCATGGACCAGCAAGAAGGGCGAAAAGCCGCGTCTCGTGCATCGCCTCGACCGGGATACGTCGGGTGTGCTCGTGGTGGCCCGCACCCGTGGTGCCGCGCAGAAACTGACGGCAGCGTTTCGTGAGCGTGATACCAAGAAGACCTATTGGGCGCTGGTCAAGGGCGTGCCGCGCAAGCATGACGACAAGATCTCCACCTGGGTGGTCAAGGAACAGACCGAAGACGGCGACCGCATGCGCATCGCCCGCCACGGAGAAGACGGTGCCGATCACGCGGTTTCCTATTACCGTGTGCTTGAAACCGCAGCGCAAAGCCTCGCCTGGCTGGAAATGGAGCCCTATACGGGCCGTACCCATCAGCTGCGCCTCCACGCCCTGCATATCGGCCATCCGATCATCGGTGATCCAAAATATTATATCGACGATCCCAACTGGGATTTCCCAGGCGGCGTCCAGAAGCGGCTGCATCTACATGCCCGCCATATCGATATTCCCCATCCCGATGGCGGCCGCCTGCGCATCACCGCGCCTTTGCCGCCGCATATGGTGCAGACCTGGAACCTTCTGGGCCTGGACATGGAAAATGGCGGTGACTTTGCATGAAACTGGTCCTGTTCGATTGTGACGGTACCTTAATCGACAGCGCAGGCACCATTCACGAGAGCATGCGCCGTACGTTTCTTGCTTTCGGCAAGCCGGAGCCAACGCTTGCTGCGACCAAAAGCATCATGGGCCTGACGCTGGATATCGCTATCGCCCGCATCGACGGCAAGCAGCATGTCGATGACGAAGCGGTGGCCATGCGGGACCATTACAAATCGCTGTTTACCGAAGTGCGCCAGGCACCCGGCTATAGCGAACCGCTGTTTGACGGTATCCGCGCGTTGATCGAGCGGCTGGCTGCGGAAGACGAAATCCTGATCGGCGCTGTGACCGGCAAATCCCGGCGCGGCTTGAACTATGTTCTCGACGCTCACGGTTTTCAGTCCTATTTCACTGTGTCGCGTACGGCGGACGATTGTCCGTCCAAACCGCATCCGGCTATGGTGACGGAATGCTGCGACGAAACCGGGATGGATTTGAAAGATACCGTGGTGATCGGTGACGCGATCTACGATATGCAAATGGCCAGAAGCGCTGGCGTCAAGGCAATCGGCGTCAGTTGGGGCAGCGCCAGCACCGACCAATTGAAGGCCAGCGGTGCGCATCTCGTCGTAGACCGGGCCGACGAGCTTCTTGCTCATATTTTGGGGGTGACCCATCATGCGTGATATTTTCGAGGGCCTGACGCCTGAATTAAGCGATCCTGATCCGGTACGCCGGGCGCAGATCCAGATGAAAAAGCCCTTGCCGAAGCGCTTCTATAAAGACGTGACCATTGCAGCGGGGCAGGATGGTCATGCGGTGCTTCTGGATGGCAAGACGGTCAAGACACCAGCCCGAAACGCCCTCGTGCTGCCGACAGAGCCTTTGGCTGCGTTGGTTGCTGGCGAATGGCAGGGACAAGGTGAGTTCATCGATCCCGCAACGATGCCGGTTACCCGGCTGGTGAATACGGCGCTTGATGCTGTCAGCGCCAATACGCAAGAGGTACTGGACGATATTGTCCGGTTCTGCGGCAATGACATGCTCTGCTACCGGGCCGATGCGCCTCAGGAACTGGTGGAGCGCCAGAGTGCAAAATGGGACCCGGTTTTAGGCTGGCTTGCCGATACGCATGGCGCACGGGTTCTTCAGACCAGCGGCATCATCTACCAACCCCAGCCATCGGACGCAATCGAGGCATTTGAGCGGGCATTGCAGCGCTATCGCGATGGTGTGGCGCTCGCCAGCCTGCACGTGATGACGTCGCTGACAGGGTCCGCCATTCTGGCGCTGGCGCTGGCCGATGGCGCGCTGACATTGTTCGACGCCTGGGATCTCGCCCATCTGGACGAAAACTGGACGGACGAGCACTGGGGCAGCGATATGGAAGCAGAAGCACGACGCGCGGCCCGTTTCGTAGACATGCAGTCCGCCTATGATGTGCTGAGGGCTGCTCGCGCTTGAGTTCGATGCTATAGCGGTGTCAGCTCGCCTTTTTGGATTTCACTGGCGGGGCGACCATCTTCACCGAGGATTCCGCCAGGCCATGATGGCCCTCCATATCGACGATCAGATGCCAATGAGCTTGCTCGGGAACGACGATTTTGACCGGGGCCTTCTTGGCGACACCGCCGGCAAATTTGTAATCCAGCCCTTCCTTGAAACGCTGGAAATTGCTGGCGGTCATCAGTCGGACGTTGTTGATGGCATTCAACTGGACTTCCAGAATGGTGCCCGCCCGCAATTCCTTCAGATCGTAATGGGTGAACCGAAAGCTCGGTTTGGTCATGATGGGCCTCCTCCCGCACGAGGCATGATTGTGGTTATCGCGGCCGGTGCGCGAAGCGTGGTTGCATGTCGCTACGATCATTTCAAATCGTATAATCGATCCAAAAATCTCGAAAGAGCCGTGGCTTTTAAGTTCTGCTAAAATAAAACAGGATCATTAAGGAAATCCTAGATGAATGAGGTGGAACTTATCGGTTCGCCACTCGTTCGTGAGTGGGGCTGATGTGAGGGTTTCGAACCCCCCTATCGGAGCCGGATCGTCGGCCCCCAACCTCTGGTTACCCCGCCCAGGCTATGCCGGGCGGGGTTTTTCATAGCCTTTCAGGCAATTCCTGGAGGTTTGAAGCCCGCCGCTCACACTGCTTCTCTGTCGATATGGGAGGTTTTTTGTGTATCCGGCATCACGGCATAGACGATCAGCGAGACCGCGATACATCCCGACACATACCAGTAGAACCAGCTTTCATGGCCAGCCTGCTTGAACCATAATGCGACATATTCGGCAGTGCCACCGAAGATCGACACGGTGAGTGCATAGGGCAGGCCAACACCCAGCGCCCGAACCCCGGTTGGAAATAGTTCCGCCTTCACCACTGCGTTGATGGCAGTATAGCCTGATACGATCACCAGCGCCGCGATGATGATGAAAAAGGCTTCCAGCGCATTGGAAGCGGTGCTCAGCGTGGTTAGCAGCGGCACGGTGCAAAGCGTGCCGAGTACGCCGAAGGCGATCAAGATCGGTCTGCGGCCAATCTTGTCGGACAGCAATCCGACGAGGGGTTGAAGGCACATGTAGAAAAACAGCGCGCCTGCCGACACCAGTGTCGAATCGTCCTTGCTGAGATGCACGGTGTTCACAAGGAATTTCTGCATATAGGTCGTATAGGTGTAGAAGGCGACAGTACCGCCCAGGGTCAGGCCAATGACCGTGAAGACCTGCCGTGGATATTTCATCAGTTCGCGCAGTGGATTGGTCCGCACCTTTTCCGACGCCCGCTGGAATTGTTCGGTTTCGGCCATGTTGCGGCGTAAGAAGAGGGCGATAATCGCCAGTGCGCCGCCGATCACGAAGGGAATGCGCCAGCCCCAGGCCTCCAGCTCCTCACCCGTTAGCAGCAGCTTTTGCAGCAGCAACAAGACCAGAATGGCGCAAAGCTGTCCGCTGATCAGCGTCACATATTGGAAGCTCGAATAAAAGCCACGCCGCTCTTTCGTCGCCATTTCGGAAAGATAGGTGGCGCTGGTGCCGTATTCTCCGCCAAGGCTGAGGCCCTGCAACATGCGGGCCAGCATCAGGATGGCGGGGGCGGCATAACCGATCGTCGCAAAGCCCGGCGTGACCGCGATCAGCAGCGACCCGAAACACATCAGCAGGACCGAAAGCGTCAGCGCGGATTTACGCCCCTTGCTATCGGCATAGACCCCAAAAAACCAACCGCCGACAGGCCGCATGATAAAGCCGACGGCAAAGATACCAGCACTGTTGAGCAATTGCGCAGTCGGATCGCTATTGGGAAAAAAAGCGGGCGCGAAATACAGGGAAAAGGCCGAATAAACGTAAAAATCGTAATATTCGACCATATTGCCGATGGAGCCGCTGAAAATGGAGCGCAGTCGACGCGCCATATCACCGCTATTTTCGCCCGCTGGTGGTGCGCTTTGTCTCTCTGCCATATTGCTTCCTCACCTGTGCCGATTCTCTTCCCTATGGGGGGGTGCATGATTCGGGGTTCACCCGACATGCTATAGGTATTTGTTTTCGCATGTCTTTTCCCCGAACTGCTGCAGCCTTTCGGGAGGCATGTTTTAACAGGCAAAACCGTTGCATGGTCGGCTGGCATCTCGCAAGACGGGAATTCTACAAAATTTTGGTTGTCGTTGCGGTGTGGTTCCGTGCTGGAATTGCAGTTCCAGCTTTTCCTTTAATCGGTTCCGGTTTGAGGAATTATGCAGTACAGCGTCTCTGGCCCGAGCTCTTTGCCCGCGCTTTTGGGCCGTTGCTGTGCTGGCACGGCATAATTTGCGAACCGAATGGGGTTCTCGACGTTATGCCTCGTCAAGGCTCGCCGCGCTGCCGGTACATGACTGTTTCTGCTTTCATCCGTCACGGATAAGGCCTCTGTGACGGAGAAAAACATGCTGATTATCCTGCTGCTCAAGGGCGTGTTGCTCGGTATTGCCGTGGCCGCACCGATTGGGCCAATCGGCACGCTCTGTATCAACCGCACCATGGAGCGTGGTTTCTGGCATGGGGTGTCAGCCGGGCTTGGAGCTGCCATCGGCGACATGGTCTTCGCCATTGCTGCCGCAGCGGGCTTTGCCGCCATGCAGGATCTGCTGGCTGAAATATCACTGCCGCTAAAACTGGTCGGTGGCACGCTGATTTTGCTGATCGGTATCCGCATGCTTGCAGCGCGGCCACCGCGACCGGCAGCACAGATCAAGGCCAGCGATTTTATCCGCACCACCATGTCCACCTTCGGGCTGACGATTACCAATCCTGCGACAATCTTTGGTTTCGCAGCATTATTTGCAGGCGCGGGTCTCGCCGATACCGGCGAAGTCAGCCCGTTCTTTTTGGTTGCAGGGGTGTTTCTTGGGTCGCTGATCTGGTGGTTTGCGCTGTGCGGCGCTGTCGTCTGGCTGAAAAGCCGATTGCCGGACCATTTCACGATCTGGGTTCAACGCGGCTCCGCCGTGCTGCTGATCGGCTTCGGCCTGATTTCTCTCGGCCTTGCCGCCCGGCAATATTGGGGTGGGTGAGGGCGAGCATTTCCAGGAAAAGTGTGAAGCGGTTTTCCGTCTGGAAATGCGTAAAACAAAGAGCTAGTCGCGTTTGACGCTCATCAGCATGTCCCACATATCGGCGCCGGTCTCGAACACTTTCGCATTGGCAGCGAGACCGTTTTCGGCGCCGATCATGTCGGTGATCTCACGTAAGGGATCGACATTGGAGGTGTCTTGCGTCGCAGGCGCGTCCGTGGAGCGGGTTGTGGTTGCTGCAACGCCTGAGCCGCTGGCCGAAAGAGTGGTGTTCAGCCGTTGATATCCGGGCGTATCGGCATTGGCGATATTGCTGGCAATATTGGTCAGCCGCGTCTGCTGGGCCAACATACCTGATGTTGCACTGTTCAAAACACCGGAAATGCTCATCTGATCCGTCCTTGGCTTGGTATAACAAGGTGTAGCGGACACGGTTTACCGAAGGCTGAACAGTCAAGCTTAACAATAAGATAGCGGATGTCTCAAGCTGATACGGTTAGAACATCAAGCTCAGATCAGCCGCAGGCCTTTCAGGCTGGCATGGCCCTGTTTGCCGATGATCACATGGTCATGCACGGTGATGCCGAGAGGTTTGGCCGTGTCGATAATGGTTTTGGTCATCTCAATATCGGCGCGGGATGGTGTCGGATCACCACTTGGATGGTTATGCACAAGGATAATGGCCGTGGCGGATAATTCGAGCGCGCGTTTGACCACTTCCCGCGGATAGACGGGCGTGTGGTCAACCGTGCCACGGCCCTGCACTTCATCGGCGATCAGCGTATTGCGCTTGTCGAGAAACAGGATGCGGAACTGTTCAGTGGTTTCATAGGCCATGGCGGCGTGGCAATAATCGATCACGCTCGACCAGGAGGATAGGATCTGTTTGCCCTTCAACTCGCTTTTCAGCATCCGCTGCGCCGCCGATGAAATCAGCTTCAGATCAAGCGCCACGGCCTCGCCGACGCCTTTCACTTCCTGAAGCAGGGTGTGTTTTGCGCCAAATACGCCCGCAAGGCTGCCAAACCGGTCCAGCAGAGCCTTGGCAATCGGTTTGGTGTCACGCCGTGGGATCAGCCGGAACAACAGCAGTTCCAGCACTTCGTAATCGGCTAGCGCCTCATCGCCCTTTTCCTTGAACCGCAGGCGCAATCGCTCCCGGTGGCCATGGTAATGTTCAGACTGCTTGGCACTGGTGTCCGGCGCCTTTTTCATCGCCTTCGGCTTCTGGACCTGTTCGGCGAAAAAGCCGCGCTCGTCCTGCTCGTAATCGAAGCTCTCGTCCTGTTCCGGCAGGAAGGACGAGGAGGCGGTTTCGTCGACGTTAAAGCGCGGAGGCTTGTTCATTGCTCAGCCTTGCAAGGGAGGCAGGCCCGGACGGTCAAGCCCGGCAGGCGACAGTGTGAAGATTTCGCAGCCGGACGAGGTAACGCCGACGGTATGTTCATACTGCGCTGTCAACGACCGGTCGCGGGTCACCGCCGTCCAGCCATCGGCCAATACCTTCACATGCGGCTTGCCCAGATTGATCATCGGCTCGATGGTGAAGATCATGCCCTCGCGTATTTCCGGGCCTTCGTCGGGCCGGCCATAATGCAGGATATTTGGGCTGTCGTGAAACAGTTGGCCAACGCCGTGGCCGCAGAAATCACGCACCACGGAACAGCGCTGCGCCTCGGCAAAGCTTTGGATGGCTGCACCGATCGCGCCCGTGCGCGCTCCCGGCCTGACGGCCTCTATGCCACGCATCAGGCATTCATGGGTGACTTCGAGCAGACGTTCGGCGGCGCGCTTGATTTCGCCGACCGGATACATCCGGCTGGAATCGCCATGCCAGCCATCCACCACATAGGTCACGTCGATATTGACGATATCGCCTTCGCGCAACGGTTTTTCATCGGGAATACCGTGGCAGACAACATGGTTGATCGAGGTGCAGACCGAGTGCCGGTAGCCGCGATAATTCAGGGTTGCAGGCAGAACGCCGTTGTCCATGCCAAAATCGAAGACAAACCTGTCGATTTCATTGGTGGTAACGCCGGGCTTTACCATCGGGGCCAAGGCGTCCAGGCAGCGGGCTGTGACCTGGCAGGCCTTGCGCATCGCTTCGAACGCATCCGCGCCATAGAGACGGATCGCACCGGTGTTTTTAAGCGGCGCGGTTGCCGCGTCGATGTAATTTACCATTCCATTATCATCCCGCATTCAATTTCAGTTTTTTACATACCGCAGGCAAAGGTTGTTCGTCCATCACGATCCGCAGGCCATGATCAATTCTTAACCGCTTCCGGTCTGCTATACCCAGGTCATCTTCAATTGCAGTCAGTGGCTCCTTGCAGGAAGGCACGGGCCGCGCCACTGATGCGCCTCTCACGGTGGCGTAGGGCGGTGAAATGTCGAGCCGGAAGTGGGATCGGGGCAATCTGCAATGCGCCGCTTGCCACAAGCGCTTGCACTGCCGACCGAGACAGCGCGCTGGCGCAGCCGCCCGCTCCAAGCGCCGATAGAACCGCTTCATTGGATGGAAAGGTCAAGGCCACGGTCAGCGACGACGGTTCTATCTCCATCGCCTTCAATGCCTGCTCGAAATAGGCGCGCGTACCGGAACCATGCTCCCGCAAAATCCAGGGCGTGGCCAGAATCGCCGCTGGCATATCCACGGCTGGATCTGCCAGCGGATGGCCACATGGGACGACGATGACCATTTCGTCTTCTGCGACCACCAGGTGCGTCAATGTCTCCGAGGGTATTTCGGCCTCGACAAAGCCCAGTTCCGCTCTGCCCGTCTCGACGGCGTCAGCGACCGAGGCGGAATTGCCAATGGTCAGCGCCAGTTCGATATCCGGATGGAGGGCGTGAAACTGCATCATTTTGCGTGGCAGCCAATGGCTGGCCACCGTCTGGCTGGCATGGATGGTCAGCTTGCCCCGGCTCAACCCGCCGAGTTCGGCCAGAACCAATGCTGCATGATTCGCGGCATCAACCGTTGCGCGGGCCTCATCGATGAAGATCCGGCCTGCCTGGGTAAGTTCTATACCCCGTCCAACCCGGTCGAACAGCAGGACATCGTGATTGATCTCCAAGGCGCGGATAGCCGCGCTGACGGCAGACGGCGTCAGGCCGATTGCCTCTGCCGCCCGTGTGACATGCTGACGCTCGGCAACGGCAAGGAAAATGGTCAATTGCTCAAGTGTCACGGTGATCTCGATTGTGAAATAATTCTGCATGAACTGTAGTCAATTATGCGTTGGAGTAAAATGAATTTCCCATGCAAAACAGGCCAACCGATGGAAAGGTCTGAAAATGCGCCTGTTTCGCCCCGTTGTTTCGCTCGCGCCTGGGATTGCCCTGTCCAGTGCTGTCGCTTTGGGAGGCTATGCTCTCGCCTTTACGGTTCAGCGTGTCACAGGGCGGATGCCTGTGGATGCCCTGGTCTGGTGCATTTTACTCGGCACCTTGGTCAAAAGCCTGTTTATCCTGCCGCAGGTCGTGAACAAAGGCATTCACCTCTGCGCGAAAACCGTGCTGGAACTTGCCATTGTTCTTTTGGGCGCATCGGTCAGCATTAGTCAGATCGCCGGGAGCGGGTTCACCCTGATAGCCTGGGTCATTGCCGTGGTCTGTTGCGGCTTGGTCAGCAGTTATGTGATTGGGCGTGTTATCGGATTGCCGCATCCGCTGGCTTTGCTGGTTGCCTGCGGCAATTCCATTTGCGGAAATTCGGCGATCATGGCGGCAGCCCCGGTGATTGGCGCTGATGCCGACGAGGTGGCGTCGTCCATTGCCTTTACTGCGGTGCTTGGCATTCTTGTTGTGCTTCTGCTGCCGCTGGTGGCTTTTCAAGCCGGTTTGGACCCGCGCCACTACGGAATTCTGGCCGGCATGACGGTCTATGCCGTTCCGCAAGTGCTTGCGGCCACAGCGTCCTTCGGGCTGGTCAGCCTGCAGATCGGTACGCTGGTCAAGCTGATCCGGGTGATGATGCTGGGGCCAGTCCTGCTCGGACTGGGGATGAGTGCCAGAGGTATGGGAATGGGGTCCGGGCTTGAAAATGAGCGTAAGATCGGCTTTGCGCAACTGGCGCCCTGGTTTATCGTCGGCTTTCTGGCCTTGATGGTTGCGCGATCCATGGATGTCCCGCCGCATGGTCTGTTGGAGCCTTCGCAGCATCTGTCGGGATTTCTCACCACCCTGTCCATGGCGGCGCTTGGTCTCCAGGTCGATCTGCGCAGCCTGCTTGCGTCGGGGGGCAGGGTACTGGCGGCGGGCAGCCTCTCGATCCTCGCTCTGGGGGCGATTGCGCTGACGGCCATTCATTTCATGGTATAGTCAAATCATGATGTGGTTAAACGGTCAGGCGCACGGGAACGCCGCATGCCGGAATGATCCCTCTAGGTGTGATCGCGCATTTCACCGCATAGGCTTCGACGCCCTGGCTTATGGCGGCGGTGAAGGCCCGGCCATAGACGGGATCGAGATCGGCACAGATCGCCAGGGCATCGCAATCCTGCCGCTGGATCACATAGAGCATCGCCGCCCGCTTGCCTGCCGCCACCAGCTTGGCCATTTCGGTCAAATGTTTCGCGCCTCTCGTGGTGACGCTATCTGGAAATTCCGCCAGTCCTGTTTCACGGATGAAATGGACGTTCTTGACTTCGACATAGCAATCCGCTTTGCCGGAACCCGACAACAGAAGGTCGATCCGGGAGTTCTCGCCATAACGCTGCTCGGTGCGGATCTGCGGATAGTGTAAGAGATCGCTGACCAGACCGGCGCGGATCGCTTCGTGAGCCAGACGGTTGGGAAGGCTGGTATTGACACCGACCAAAGTGCCATCGGCTTCGATCAGCTCAAACCCATAGCGATACTTCCGGCCGGGCCTGTCGCTTTGTGACAGATAGATACGCGAACCGGGCGTAGTCAATCCGCGCATCGAGCCGGTATTGGCGCAAAATCCGGTGATGTCGCTGCCGTCTTCCAACACGGCGTCGAAGAGAAAGCGTTTGTAACGGCGCACCAAAGTGGCCGCGACCAATGGTGGATCGAAAGTCATGGGGTTTCTATCGTCCGGCCAATCTTAGACACGCTCCAGCACGTAAGCGCCCGGCGCATCCCCTATGGCATTCAGCGCCGTGCCGCCCGGTTTACGGGCCGCCACGCGGCGTTTGTCCAATCCTTCGATCCATTTCTGCCAATGCGGCCACCAGGAACCGGCGGTTTCCTCGGCACCGGCAACCCAATCCTCGAAGGTGCCCTCCGGCTTGCCATTGGTCCAGAACTGGTACTTACGCTTGTCGGGCGGATTGACCACACCGGCGATATGGCCGGACCCACTCATCACATAGGTGACGGGACCGCCAAAGCAGGCCGATCCGACAAACACCGATTTCGCCGGGGCAATATGGTCTTCCTTGGTGGCGAGATTGTAGATCGGGATTTTCACGTCCTTCAGCGACAGGGTCTTGCCATCCAACTGCATCTTGCCGCGCGCCAGATTGTTTTCCAGATAGCAATTGCGCAGATAAAACGAGTGATTGGCCGCCGCCATCCGGGTCGAATCGGCATTCCAGTACAAGAGATCGAAGGCGGTCGGGTCCTGACCCTTCAGGTAATTGTTGACGAAATAGGGCCAGATCAGCTCGGAGGAGCGCAGCATGTTGAAGGCGGACGCCATTTTCGAGCCGTCCAGATAGCCCTTCTGCCGCATCTTTTCTTCCAGCCCGCTCACCTGTTCCTCGTCCACGAAGACTTTCAGGTCGCCTGCATGGGTGAAATCCACCTGGGTGGTGAACAATGTGGCGCTGGCAATACGGCTATTGCCTTCCTTGGCATGCAACGCCATGGCGGCAGACAGCAGAGTGCCGCCAACGCAATAACCGATGGCATTGACCTTCTTTTCGCCAGTGGCTTTCTCAACGGTGTCGAGGGCAAAATCCACGCCTTCGCGAATATAGGACAGCCAGTCCTTGTCCGCATGGCGTTGATCGGGATTGACCCAGGAAATCACAAAGACGGTGTGGCCCTGGTCGACGCAATATTTGATGAAGCTCTTTTCGGGGTTGAGATCGAGAATATAGAATTTATTGATCCAGGGCGGGCAGATCAGCAGGGGCCGCTTCAGCACCTTGTCGGTGGCGGGTTCATATTGAATGACCTCGCAGACATCGCTCTGGGCGACGACCTTGCCCGGCGTCAGCGCCATATTGGTGCCCAGCGCGAATTTGCTGGTGTCGGTCTGGCGCATCCGCAATTCACCCTGACCGGCGGCCATGTCCTCGGCAAACATTTTCATGCCCTTGACCAGATTGGCGCCGCTGGTGGCGACCGTCTCGCGGTAAAGCTGCGGATTGGTCATGACGAAATTGACCGGCGACAGCGCCGCCGTCATCTGCCGGACGTAGAACAGCGCCTTATGGCGCGCATGCTCATCCATGCCTTGCGTATTTTCCACCAGTTTCTCAGCCCAGTCGGACAAGACCAGATAGGCCTGGCGCAAAAAATCGAAGAACGGATTGCGCTGCCAGTCGGCATCCGCGAATCGCTTGTCCTTGATCGGTTCGGGCGGTGGAGGTGTTTGGGCTGGCATGGAAAGGCGGCTCAGGCTCTTCATCCAGACGCCGAACAGGGAGGTCATCAGATGAGTCTGCGCCTCCAGGCTGCGCTGCGGATCGGTCATCCAGTATTCAGCCACACCTGACAGGGTCTTGACCAATTCGACGGCGGGTTCCGCCACAGGGTCGACAAGACCAGTCTTTTCACGCGGTGCGATCCAGGAGGAGGCCGCCTTGCCGAGGTTTTCAAGCGCCTTGGCAAGATTGACGGCCAGCGCTTCGGGGTCCTTGACGATATAGGGATCGATCAGGGAAGGGTCGAAACCCATTTGATTGAAACCGGCCTTTTCGGATTCAGAACCGTCAGCGTTGTTTGCTGTTTTGCTGGTTTTCGGCCCGGTGTCTTGGCTGGTTTCCGGCCCGCGTTCTGGCGCGTCGGACGCGGGACGGGATTGACCGGCGCGACCTTGGTCCTTCGATGCTGTGGTCAATGCCATCTCCCCTTGGCTCTTCTCTTTTTTATATTTGCCTATCCTGCCTGAAAATGACTACAAGTTCCAGACAGATGAAAGGTGTGGGTGTGGTTTGACTCACATGTTTTACAAGGTTTGCGCGTTTTGTCGCAGGTTATTCGCGTTTGCGTTGTGAAGAGCATCGTGAGAATAATCACACGGCTTGCGCTGCTGTTTTCCCGGTGCCGGGCGGATTTGGTTGGGTTTGAATATGGTTTCGATCGTCTCTTTGGTTGGGCAGTCTTCGTGTATGAAGCCGGCTCTGCGCCTGGCAAAAGCCGGTGTGGTTGGATCTGGCGTTGCCTGCCTGCTTGCGCTTGCGGGCTGCAATAGCACGCCCGCTGCGCAGTCTGCGGTGCGCCCGGGCCATGTTGACGTGACAGTGACCGACAAGACCGATCCAGCCGCTGCGGCTTATACCACGCCGGATGGTTATCCGGATTTTTCACGGCCCTTGACAGCGGCCAATGTGCAGATGAGCAATGACGAGGCGAAGGACATGGGTAAGCGCCTGTCTTCGCTCTCTTATCTGCGCAAGACCGGGCAGATCAGCCAGGCCGAATACGAGCGCCGCGTCGAGGAAATGCGCAAGCTCGCCAAGACCAACGGACAGGTTCAGGGTCAATAGAGCCAGCCGTACCGCCCGTCTGTAAATAGCCCTTGCCTTGCAGGGCATTTGGCCGCAAAGCAAAGGCAATGTGACAGTTGCATTCTGCCGTGTCGAATGCGCCCCGGAACCGATGACCGGGAGAGACAGGGTAGGGGCGATTGGCCAAAATCTACCGCGAATCATTGCAATTTGCGGTATTGTCACGGCACCCCGATTTGCCAGATCCGTTTTCGGGGATGCTGCATTGGAAAACGGATCGTCCGCAAGGCGGGGAGCCTGCGGTTCAACGAGGTCTGAGATGGAAGAGTTTCACAAAGTTCGGCGTCTGCCGCCCTATGTTTTCGAACAGGTCAACCGTTTGAAGGCAAGCGCGCGAGCCGGTGGCGCTGATATCATCGATCTCGGCATGGGCAATCCCGATCTTCCGACCCCGCAGAACATTGTCGACAAGCTGTGTGAGGCCGTTCAGGACCCGCGCACCCATCGCTATTCCTCGTCCAAGGGCATTCCGGGGCTGCGCCGGGCGCAGGCCGCCTATTATGCCCGCCGTTTCAATGTGAAGCTCAACCCCGAAACTCAGGTTGTCGCGACGCTGGGATCGAAGGAAGGCTTTGCCAATATGGCGCAGGCGATCACTGCGCCAGGCGACGTGATCCTTTGCCCCGATCCGACTTACCCGATTCATGCCTTTGGCTTCCTGATGACCGGCGGTGTGATTCGCTCCATCCCGGTCGAGCCGGATGAAACCTTTTTCCCGCCGCTGGAGCGTGCGGTGCGCCACTCTATTCCGAAGCCTCTGGCGCTGATTATCAATTATCCGTCCAATCCGACGGCGCGCGTCGCCTCGCTGGATTTCTACAAGGACGTGATCGCCTTTGCCAAAAAGCATGAATTGATCGTGCTGTCGGATCTCGCCTATTCGGAGATCTATTTCGATGGCAACCCGCCGCCATCGGTGTTGGAAGTGCCTGGAGCCATGGATGTCGCGGTGGAATTCACCTCGATGTCGAAAACCTTCTCCATGCCCGGTTGGCGCATGGGCTTTGCCGTGGGCAATGAACGGCTGATCAGTGCCCTGGCCCGTGTGAAATCCTACCTGGATTACGGTGCGTTCACGCCGATCCAGGTGGCCGCTACCCATGCGCTGAATGGCGATGGCACGGATGTTGCTGAAGTGCGCAATATCTACAAGCGCCGCCGTGACGTGCTGGTCGAAAGCTTCGGCAAGGCCGGTTTCGAGGTGCCGCCACCGGCGGCAACGATGTTTGCCTGGGCAAAAATTCCCGAAAAATTCCGCCATCTCGGTTCGCTGGAATTTTCCAAGCTGCTGGTGGAAAAGGCCGATATGGCTGTTGCGCCGGGCATTGGCTTTGGTGAGCAGGGTGATGATTACGTCCGCATCGCGCTGGTCGAAAACGAGCACCGCATCCGCCAGGCCGCCCGCAATCTGAAGCGGTTCCTGTCGACAGCGGACGACACCCTGCACAATGTCGTATCGCTCAACGCTCACCGTTGAGTTTTTATCGGAGCGGCCCATTCGTGGCCGCTCTTTTCCGAATATTGAAAAGCATATCAGGATTGTCTCATGGCTGATGCCCTTAAGATCGGCATTGCGGGTCTCGGAACCGTTGGTGCGTCACTGGCGCGTATTTTGCAAACCCGCACCCAAGCGCTTACCGTCGCCTGCGGTCGGCCCATTGCCATTTCTGCGGTCTCGGCGCGCGACAAGACCCGCGATCGCGGCGTCGATCTTGCCGGTATCGCCTGGTTCGACAGCCCGGTCGAGATGGCTGAAAAGGCCGATATCGATGTGTTCGTCGAGCTGATCGGCGGTGCGGAAGGACCAGCCGAACACTCCGTTCGCGCGGCCCTTGGTCGTGGCGTGCATGTGGTGACTGCAAACAAGGCGCTGCTGGCCCGCCATGGTGTGGAACTGGCCAAGCTGGCGGAAGAAAAGGGCCTTTTGATCAATTATGAAGCTGCTGTCGCGGGCGGCATTCCGGTTATCAAGACGCTGCGTGAATCGCTGACCGGCAATGATTTTTCGCGGATCTACGGCATCATGAACGGCACCTGCAATTACATCCTGACCCGGATGGAAAAGGAGGGCTTGAGCTTTGCCGATTGCCTGGCGGAAGCCCAGCGCTTAGGCTATGCCGAGGCCGATCCGACCTTCGATATCGAGGGCAATGATACGGCCCATAAGCTGTCGATCCTGACAACGCTGGCCTTCGGCAGCCAAATTGCTGCCGACGAGATCTATCTCGAAGGCATCAGCAATATTTCCATCGATGATATCCACGCCGCGCGCGATCTCGGCTACCGAATCAAGCTGCTCGGCGTGGCGCAAAAGACCGCCACCGGTATCGAACAGCGCGTCCATCCGACCATGGTGCCGCTCGACTCGGTGATTGCCCAGGTCGATGGCGTGACGAATGCGGTTGCGCTGGAATCCGATATTCTCGGCGAATTGCTGATGGTCGGCCCCGGCGCCGGTGGCAATGCCACGGCATCCGCCGTGCTGGGTGACATTACCGATATCGCCAAAAGCCGTCCCGGCGCGCAGATGGTTCCGGTTCTGGGCCGCCCGGCGCATCTGCTCGAGCCCTATGTCCAGGCCGAGATGACCCGGCATGAAGGCGGCTACTTTATCCGCCTGACCGTGGTCGATCGCACCGGCGTTTTCGCTAGCATTGCGACGCAGATGGCGGAAAATAACATTTCACTCGAATCGATTGTCCAGCACTCGCAGACATCGTCTGACGCCGATCAGACCAAGACGATTATCCTCGTTACCCATGCCACACTGGAAAAATCCGTGCGCCAGGCCGTTGCCGCCATCAAGGAGGAAGGCTATTTGCTGGGCGAACCGCAAGTGATCCGCATCGAGCGGCCGAAAACAGCTTAGCTCCAGACCGTGGAGCGGCGATAACCGAGTTGCTTCCTCTATGCTTGAACCCGCCGACCCGATCGAACGCGCCTTTTTGAATGTCGAGACCTCGGTCAGCGGTCAGCGCTGGGTGTCTCGGCTGGATCAGGCTGGGTTGAACCGATCACTGGCGATTGCGCAGGTGCATGGCATTCCCGATCTGGTGGCGCGTGTTCTGGCCGGGCGGGGCGTGGCGGTTGCCGATGCGCAAGCCTTTCTCGATCCGACCATCCGCGACCTGATGCCCGACCCTTCCAGCCTGACCGATGGTGACAAGGCCGCGGACCGGCTGGTGGCGGCAATCATGCGCTCTGAGCGCGTGGCGATTTTTGGCGATTATGATGTCGATGGGGCTGCGTCGTCGGCGCTGTTGTGGCGGTTTCTCGCGCATTTCGGTATTGAGGCCGAAATCTATATTCCCGACCGAATTTTCGAAGGTTATGGCCCGAATGCCGTTGCCATCGGCCAATTGATCGAGCGCGGCGCGCAATTGATCGTCACGGTGGATTGCGGCTCGACCAGCCATGAGGCCCTTGAGGAGGCCAGACGCAGAGGCGTTGATGTGGTGGTGATCGACCATCACCAGATGGGCCAGGATTTGCCCGCCTGTCTGGCATTGGTCAATCCCAACAGGAGCGACGATCTGTCAGGACAGGGCCATCTCTGCGCAGCGGGCGTGGTGTTCATGGTGCTGGTGGGAACGCTGCGCAAGCTGCGTGAGGCTGGTCACGGTGCTGCACGCTCGCTCGATCTGCTGGCCTGGCTTGATCTGGTGGCGCTGGCGACGGTCTGCGATGTCGTGCCGTTGAAAGGGTTGAACCGCGCCTATGTGGTGAAAGGCTTGATTGCCGCCCGTCACCAGCAGAATGCCGGTCTTGCAGCCCTTCTGAAGATCGCCGGGATTGGCGGTCCGGTGACGCCCTATCATTTCGGTTTTCTGGTTGGGCCACGAATCAATGCCGGTGGCCGGATCGGCGATGCGGCGCTGGGCAGCCGGTTGCTGACGCTGGACGACGCTGCCGAGGCCGATGAAATCGCCGCCCAACTGGATGATCTGAACCGCCAACGTCAGGCGATGGAAGCGCAGATGCTGGCCGAGGCCGAAGCCGAGGCCATGGCGGAATATGGCACCGGCGAGAATGCCGCTGTGATTCTCACAGCCCGGGAAGGCTGGCATCCCGGCATTGTCGGGCTGCTGGCGGCCCGTCTTAAAGAGCGGTTCCAACGGCCTGCCTTTGCCATTGCCTTCGATGGATCAGGCAAGGGGACAGGCTCCGGCCGGTCCATTGCCGGTTTCGACATGGGAAAGATGGTGCGTGCGGCGGTGGACAATGGCCTGCTGGTCAAGGGCGGCGGCCACGCGATGGCCGCAGGGCTGACGGTAGAGCGTGGCAATCTCGGCAAGTTGCGGGCGTTTTTTGATGAACAGGCGCAGGAAAAGGTCATGGCGCTTTCCGCCATCAGGGCCTTGAAGATCGATGGTGCGGTTGGCGCATCCGGTGCGACGCTTGCGTTGATCGACCTCCTGGAAACCGCCGGACCCTATGGTTCCGGCCATTCTCAGCCGATCTTCGCCATCCCGGCCCACCGCATTCGCGATTCTCGGCTGATTGGCACCAGCCACGTTAAGGTCACGCTGGAAGCGCCAGATGGCAGCCGAATCGACGGCATTGCCTTTCGCGCCAAGGAAACACCGCTCGGCGATCTTCTGCTCGGACGCCGAGGCGACGCCGTGCATGTCGCCGGCTGCCTTGGGGCAGAACTCTGGCAAGGCACGCGTCGTATCCAGATCCGTATTCTGGATGCAGCGCCAGCGTTTTGAGCGCGGCGAACAACAGTACGCCAGCGCGGTTCGATTAAGCTGAGAACGCAAAGATCACTCTGAGCTTGGCAACGATATAAACATCAATATCGGGAAGGGTCAGTGGCACGCCCTAGGGGAGTCGAACCCCTCTTTTCAGAATGAAAATCTGACGTCCTAACCGATAGACGAAGGGCGCGTGCTGTGGGGCTGCTTATAGGCAGACGGATGATTCATGGCAAGCGAAAAAATGAGCTTTTTCCGTAGGCTCAGTGATTTTTTTCATGCGATCTATCAGCTGACTGACCTAAGGTCGCACAGTCTTTTCCGCTCCAATAAGCAGGATGCATAAACAAATTTTTCGGGGAAACGCAGTGGCACGCCCTAGGGGAGTCGAACCCCTCTTTTCAGAATGAAAATCTGACGTCCTAACCGATAGACGAAGGGCGCGTGTTGCGTGCGGCTCTCTTAGTGCGAACCGACTGGAGCTGCAAGCGAATTTTTCAGCTTCGCGGCCAAATTTTCTTCGTCCTGTGGAGAACAGTGAATGTAGCATCTCCGATGCGTTGAACAGTGCAGGGTTTTAATCAGCACATTCAAACGTTATCTCGGAAACGATTTTTATTTAGCAAATAGTCTGGGGAAGGATGCAGTGGCACGCCCTAGGGGAGTCGAACCCCTCTTTTCAGAATGAAAATCTGACGTCCTAACCGATAGACGAAGGGCGCGTGCTGTGGCGCCCTTATAATCACGTGTTTGGAGGCTGGCAAGCACTGAAATCCAAAATTTTACGGAAAAATGACAGCCTGAAAAACGAGCTAGTCAGCCCGTCATTTGCGTATTTTGGCAAGGAATTTCTTAATGAAACTGTCCTTCGTCATGCCCTGAGCCCCAGGCGCGCCCTCGATTTTTTCCATTTCGGTAACGCCAGCCGAACTGGCCATGCCGGGTGCTGCGGTCGGCAGGCTCGTCTGCAACTGGGCTGGCACCGGTGACATCTGCTGTTGCGGCATCGTCGCCTGTTGCGCCTTTGGCGCCGTACGAACCTTCTTCGGATTTGGTGCGAGACCTGCGAGAATTTCCGCTTTTGAGGCCGGGCGTTGCTTGACAACTTCAGGGGCCGGGGTAGGGGCGACCACAGGCTCTATCAGTTGATTGGCCTGCATCTGAGGCTGTGTTTGTGACTGTTCGATCGGCTTTTGTACGCTGTAAACGCTGTTTACCGTGGCCTGGAACGGACGAACAGGCATGTTCGGCGGCACAATGCTATTGGCCGGGCTACTGGCCGATGCAGCACCGTCATCTGATGGATGGGGTGCGGAATAGAGCCCGGATGAGCTTTGCGATGCGGCCTGCTCCGGCTTGGACTGGTTCATCGCCACGACCTGTTCGGCTGACGGCCCGGAGGAGAGATTGGCGCTGCCATTAGTTGCGGTAGTGCCAGACACCGTTATTGGCTTGCGATGCCCAGTATTGACGAGGGGATCGCGGTATAGGCCACCCTTATTGGGTTGCAGCGAAACATTGGCTGGATGCGCAGCCGTTTCCACGACATCCGCGTCGCCAATCGCGCCTTGTTCAACGACGGGAGGTGGGGTTTTCGTGGTCGCGCAGCCCGCCAGCAGGGCAAGGCCGAAAACGGCGGCAATGCTTGTAGACGCTGGGCTTCTTGACGCTGGCTTGCCATTAGCACCCTTCGAAAGCCTAGGATTGGCAGTCCAAGGCTTTTGCCCGAACAGACGGTTTGGGGACATCATGTCGCTCTCCTTGACGAGACCGCCCGGACCTGTCGATGGCGGGCAGTGTCTATGGTTGGAGCGATCGTGACACAATGAGCTTGCGTCAGGCATGATGCCGCCGCGATCACGGCGGCATCGCAGATGAGTGTGTCGCACGGAAAGACGTGCGGCGGGTCAGACTACCATGCGCCGGTATTGGGCATGGAAAGCCAAGGCTCTGCCGGCGCTAGTGCGCCGTTTTTCTGGAGGATTTCGATGGAAATACCGTCTGGAGAGCGCACGAACGCCATATGGCCATCGCGGGGCGGGCGGTTGATCGTCACGCCATTATCCATCAGCTTCTGGCAAATGGCGTAGATGTCATCCACTTCATAGGCAAGATGGCCGAAATTGCGCCCACCGGCATAGTCTTCCGCATCCCAATTATAGGTCAGTTCGAGGCATGGGGCCATGTCCTGGCTGGCTTTGGCCTTGTCTTTGTCGGCGGCAAGGAAAATCAGCGTGAAACGGCCCTTTTCATTGTCGATCCGGCGAACTTCGCTCATGCCGAACAAGTCGCAATAGAATTTCAGGGAAGCATCGACATCCTTGACCCTGACCATTGTGTGAAGATAGCGCATTTTGAAATTCTCCCTGTTGCATGCCGCATATGTCGCCTGCGGGCGACGGCTTCAAGCATTGTCATGGCCGCGCCTGAAAAAAATGACATCATGAGAGAAAATGACCGGCCCAAAGAAAATTGACTGAATAGATAAAGGGGAAAGAGGGAAATCTGCACTCGTCAGTTTCGAACAAGCTCCAGGCGCGAAAAAGCAGATGCGAATAACTGAAACTAGGGCTTGCGCAACAGTATTAACAAAATGTTAATCTAGCCTTCGGGAATCAGTAAGCGTTATCCATGTTTGGCGTGTCGAGGGGCGGTTTAGAGATGGCGGATAGAATTTCAGCGAAAGAGTTCGTGGAATTCAGCGGGCTCTCGGAAGAGCCCCTGGATCTTGTCGAGATCACCGGTGTGGTGAAATGGTTCGACGTTGCCAAGGGTTTTGGCTTTATCGTACCGGATAATGGCATGCAGGACGTCTTGCTGCATGTAACCTGCCTGCGCCGGGACGGTTACCAGACCATCCTGGAAGGAACCCGGATCGTCGCGCTGATCCATAAGCGCGATCGGGGCTATCAGGCCTTCCGTGTTCTGTCGATGGACCAATCGACGGCAACGCATCCGTCACAAATGCCGCCTGTGCGGACCCACGTTCAGGTGACGCCATCGAGTGGGTTGGAGCGTGTTCTGGTCAAATGGTTCAATCGCACCAAAGGCTTCGGCTTCCTGACGCGGGGCGAGGGCACCGAGGACATTTTCGTTCACATGGAAACGCTGCGTCGATTCGGCTTGACAGAATTGCGGCCCGGACAGACAGTGCTGGTACGCTTCGGCAATGGCGACAAAGGCCTGATGGCGGCAGAAATTCACCCGGATAACCCTGCGCCGCATGTTATGGCGCATTGATTGTCCCGTATTGTGAGTGATGGGAATGCTGGTTTTTTCTAGAAGCGCCTTTTGGGCGCTTTTTTTCTATATTGCACTCACGCTATCCCCGGCTCTGGCTGAGCAATTTCTCAAAGGGCCAGCTGTCATTCAGACACCGACCGGTCAGCAGCTTCGTCTGAAGATGGAATACGCGATCTCCGTTGCACAACGCGAGCAGGGCCTGATGGGCCGTACCAAGCTTGGCCCGAATGATGGCATGGTTTTCGATTTTGGCGACAGCCGCAATGTGGTGATGTGGATGAAAAACACGCCTTTACCGCTGGATATGCTGTTTATTGATGAAAAAGGCGTGGTGACCGGTGTTGCGGCGCGTACAAAACCCTATTCCGAGGACTTGATACCTTCGCCGGGTCCGGTTCGCTATGTGATTGAACTGAACGGTGGGCGGGCACAGGCGCTGGGGATCGGTCCCGGCAGCATGGTAATACAGGGAATTGCACCCCCTCCATAACGTTGCGAACAAAATCATCGAAAAGACGGTTTTTTTTGAGTTTTTCCTGTTGCGATTAAAGAGTGAACCGTGTATCTCCCCATCATTCGGCGGTCACGGAGTGTAGCGCAGTCTGGTAGCGCATCTGGTTTGGGACCAGAGGGTCGGGAGTTCGAATCTCTCCACTCCGACCATTCTTCCGGCGAATCCTTTCGCTGGAAAATGACGGCGAGGAAGGGAAGAGATATAGTCTCTTCGTTTTCATGAGGAATCGGAATTATGTCCGCTAAGATTTACCGTCCTGCAAAAACAGCCATGCAATCCGGAAAAGCAAAGACCCATCTATGGGTTCTTGAATTCGATGCATCCGAACCTCGGACGATCGACCCGATGATGGGCTATACAAGCTCCGGCGACATGCTCCAGCAGGTGAAGTTGACGTTTGAAACGCAGGAATTGGCCGAAGCCTACGCTCAGCGCAATGGAATCGATTACCGCGTCATCCAGCCAAAGGAACCACGCCGCCAGTCGGTTTCCTACACAGACAATTTCCGCTTCAGCCGCCTCCAGCCCTGGACGCATTAATCCCATCTGCTGCTGCCTCTGGCCCGTGATACGGGCCAACACCGGCCCCTTAGCTCAGCTGGATAGAGCACCTGCCTTCTAAGCAGGTTGTCGCAGGTTCGAGTCCTGCAGGGGTCGCCAATAATTTCAAGTAGTTACGCGAATGTCGATTGAAGCGGTTTGGAGAAATTTCCAAACGGTTTGGAGCTTTGTTCATTTTTCATTCGCTTCGAGCTTTAAAATCACCACGTCACCTTGCTCCAGATCATCGGCCAGATAGTGCGTTTCGAGCACGCTATGAATGTCCTTCGTGGTGTGGCCGGAGGCTTTGGCGATATCCTCTATCGAGGCGCCAGCTCGCCGGGCCATGGTGATGAAGGTTCCGCGTAGATCGTGGAATGTCAGGCCGGTTATGCCGGCCTTTTTTGCTGCCTTTCCCCATGATGTCTTGAAGCCGCTGCTGGTCCATGTCCGGCCGCGCTGGTTGGTCAGGATCGTCAACGACTGGACTTTGCGGGCTTCGTTTTCTGCCTTCAGCCTGTCCAGCATTTTGCCAAGGGTACCGGAAACGAGAATGGCAACGCGCCGACCAGTCTTGCCTTGTTTGAGGCGGATGTGTTTCCCATCGTAGGCGGACCATTGCAGTTTCAATAGGTCGCCCTGGCGTTGACCGGTCCAAATTGCCAGCAGCAAGGCATCGGCCAGCTGGCGGGACGCGACGGCACGGAAACGGGACAGATCCGGCGGGGTCCAAATGATTTCCCGGCGCGTGCCAGATTCGGCAAGCCGACCGGCATTTGTGCAGGGGTTGCGTTTCAGCTTTTCCATATGCACGCCGAACGCCATAATCCGTTGCAGAATGGACCATGCGATATCAGCGGCGCGAGGGGTCGTGGCCATCGTGTCGCGCCATTCGAGAAAGACGGCGCGCGAGCCGGTTGCCTCGACGGCGCGGATGTCCATATCGCCGAACTCTATTTCTATGTTTTTTAGATAAGGAAGATAGGTGCTGCGGGTAGAGGGTTTCAGCCTCGGCAGCTCCATACGTTTATACAGTGAGATCACATAGGCCAGCGTGTCGGCATCCGGAGCGGATCTATCGCGGGTCGCCTGTCGGAATTCTTCTGCAAACGCTGGTGTGCCATACTTCTCTTTAAGGCGCGGGCCGCCTTTCCAGGCATAGTAATAGTCCCGTTTGCTGCCGTCAGCGAGAAGTTTGCTTGTTTTGTGCAGTCCCTTCAGCTCGACGCGCATCCCGTTTCCTTTTCCATGCTTCAAGAGCGTCTTCCGGTTCCGACTTCGGCACTATGCCGGAAAGTCTGTCGATATCCCTGTCAAGCGCAACCTTGTCCCATCGGTGTGTCCCTGGCAATGGGCCGGGAATTCTGCCATCCCGTACCCAAGCGTTGAACTGGGCGGGGGACAGGTTGCAATATTGTGCAGCTTGGGTTTGGGTTAGCAGCCGTGGTTCCCTCATCCGGTTGCCTCCCTTCGTGGTCCCATGGTTTCCGCATTCATCAGATGCGCCGCCAGATTCGTCCCGGCGTGACATACGCCGGCGACGGTGATTTCACAGTTTTCTATGGTGAATAAAGCGCGGCATTTATATTTGACGACTGCCCATCCTTTGACTGTGTCGATATCCTGCGGGATACTGTCGGCGCCGCAGCATTGCAGCGGATTGGTGTCCATGACGCTGTACTGGGTAATTGGATAACCGCCCTCTTCCGGCGCGCCATTCAATTGGTGGACCCGCGCAAGGTCAGCGTTGTCATATGCACGCAAACTTTGCCGACACGCGGTGCAACCGTGTTTTGCACAGAATCCTTGACGCAGAAGGATGGGCCCGGAAAAGGGGGGCGGGCGGCTCATGAACGATTTAAAGCCATGACGATGAGAGCTTGAAGTATTCGGGGCCATTTCGGATAGTCAACTGCAGGTGTACCCCCCAAATGGGACGCATGTTGTGATCGGGGCAGGGGTGATTGTCGGTCTTTTAGTGCCGCCGTCGCTATTTCGTATGCTCTCTCAATATCTGATGTGTTGTAATCATTTTTACCGGTTTTCAGCCACGCTTCCGAGCACTCAAGCGCCAGAGCCAAGTGTTGTAGCGCTTTCCTGCTCAGCACAGCATTTGGGCGATCTAACATCACCCGCAAATAATTTCTGTCTAGGCCAGCGGCCAGCGAAGCGTTTTTTTCCGTCAGCCCAAACTCTGCAATTCGGGCTCTTATTCTGGCTTGCACCGGATTTTCGTTGGTAGAATTATCGACCAACATAGAAGCATCCAGCAAGTGCACGTGCGCCTGTTGCTTGTGCTCCAATTGTGATCTCTGAAGAGGAAAAAACAGATCAACGTTGTCGCCCACCTTTGCGCCGCTCATTGAGGCGTATTGAGAACGGTGGCTTTTCTGTGGATGTTGAACCGTAGCGCGAAACTGGATAACATTTTTAATATTGGCAACTTCACCGCCGCTATTTCCTGCCTTTGGTAAGATGGGTTGACTAGGGCAGGCGGGGTTTCGCGGACAGGTCGCGTTGATCTTCCGGACTCTGTCGAATGGGCTTTTCTCCTCCTTTTTGCTCCTCTCGCGGCGGCTTTTGTTTGCGCGCGGTGCTGCGTTATTGCTGGACTGATGTTCCCCTTCGGTTGCAAGGCTTTCCTGCTGGGGCAGGGGTTTCGCGTTTTCGGCAGGAGACGTTGTTTTAGTCATGTTGGCCTCGAAAATAAGTAAGTCTAATGTTGTTTCCTATTTCTTTTGCAGTTTTAACTGCCGGCCCGATTCAGTTCACGAATATAAAATCGGAAAATATATCCTTGACTTTTGATGAGGAATTCTTCGCATCCCCTGTGGGATGAAGTGCTATGTGCGGGATGCCGAGCGGCAGTCTCTTACCAATTTCATCGGTAAAGTTTCACTAGGCAGGAAAGCGCCGCAAGCGGATGACCTGTTGGGTCAATCGTCCGCGGCGGCTGTTTCCGTCAACCATATCCCAGGCTTCCAGTATGAGGACTTCCAGCCGTATTCCTTCGCGGCGACGATATTTACTTCGTATCATTGATAAAAACGATTTGACTGTGCTCAACAGAGGTGCGTTCGGTTCCGAGCGCTAAGATCTCTCGGGCTGGCTTTCAGTAGCCCGAGGTTGCCGAGTAGTAGATGCTTCGGAATTAGGCCGAGCATTCATTCTTGAGTTACCGGAAATCTCGGGGTTTAGGGAATGCGCTCGGCATAGTCTCGGGCTCGGGATCAATACCTTTATGCCGAGCTCGACATAAGGGCACGACGATGTCTCGAGGCTTTGGTGGCGACCTGTCTCGGCTGTCGCCGCCTCCCGGCGAACCATGGGCAAACTCATCCCCTCTGCCTGTCGGCAGCTTGAACTCCATATCCCTGTCGGCAAGGCCGGAAAGGTCTGACGTCAGGTCGAACAATTGCTGCGCGATAAGGTGGACAACCTCTCCTTCTCGCTGAATTCGGCCATGGATCGCCATCATCGATGACCCGAGCACGATACGCCGCCGCTTTTCAAACAGTTTGGGCCAGACGACGATGTTTGCAGGTCCAGTCTCATCCTCAATTGTGATGAACATTACGCCCTTGGCAGAGCCCGGCTTTTGCCGGACCAGCACCAAGCCTGCTGTAATGACCCAGCGACCGTCGCGTGCGGTCATCGCTTCCTCGCAGGTGACAATATTGCGTTTCGCCAGATCGGTACGCAGGAAAGCGATCGGATGATCTCGAAGAGTGAGCCCGATATGCCCGTAATCCTCAACTACGTTATGGCCTTTGGTCATTTGCCGAAGTTCGACCTCTGGTTCGTTTTGCTCGGCGATAGTCTTCATCTCACGTTCGGCGGCAGCCGCAAACAGGGGCAGAGGCTCGTCGCGCAAAGCCTTGATCGCCCAGAGCACGTCGCGCCGTGCAAGCTTCAAGGAAGGCTGGAACGCGTCGGCGTGGGCCAGTTCGACCAGTGACGCCGCCGGTACGCCTGATCTCCGCCACATGTCATCGACAGAATCGAACGGACCATTCATTCGGGCCGCCACGATCCGAGCTACATCCGCAACGACCAACCCTTTCACCATCCGCATGCCCAATCGAACCGCATGCTGCTGCGTGGTGCCAATCCTTTCCAAAGTGCAATCCCAGCGCGATCGATTGACGCAGACAGGACGAACCTCAACGCCATGGGCGCGGGCATCGCCGACAATCTGCGCGGGTGCGTAAAAGCCCATCGGCTGGCTGTTCAACAGGGCAGCACAAAAGACATCAGGGAAATGGCATTTCACATAGTTCGAGGCATAGGCGATCAACGCGAACGATGCGGCATGCGATTCCGGAAAGCCGTAGGACCCGAAGCCCTCGAGTCGGCTGAAAGTCTTCTCGGCAAATTCAGGAGTGTAGCCATTCTTGACCATCCCTGAGACCAGCTTTTCCTTGAACCGGCTCACGCCGCCCGTGAACTTGAAAGTCGCCATGCTCTTTCGCAACTGATCGGCTTCGCCACCGGTAAAACCGGCGCAGACCATGGCGACTCGCATCGCCGATTCCTGAAACAGTGGCACGCCCAGCGTTTTGCCGAGGACGGCTTCCAGTTCCGGCGTCGGATAGTCGACGTCTTCTTTTTTCTCCCGCCGGCGCAGATAAGGATGCACCATATCTCCTTGGATCGGCCCAGGACGCACGATCGCCACCTGTACGACGAGGTCGTAAAATGTCTTGGGCTTCAGGCGTGGCAGCATCGCCATCTGCGCTCTGGATTCGATCTGAAACGTCCCCAACGTATCGGCCTTGCAGATCATCTCGTAGGTCGCCTTATCTTCTTGGCGGATCTTTGCCAGATCCAGATCATCGCCCTTGTGCTCGCGGATCAGAGCGAAAACCTTAGACATGCAAGTCAGCATGCCGAGTGCCAACACGTCGACCTTCATGAACTTCAGCGCCTCGACGTCATCCTTGTCCCACTCAATGATCTGTCGATCCTCCATGGTGGATGGCTCAATGGGAACGAGATCGTCGAGACGATCATGCGTGAGCACGAAGCCACCCGGATGCTGTCCCAGATGACGGGGAGCACCCATTAACTGTTGTGCCAATTGTAGAGTAAGGGTCAGCCTGCGATCGTCTGGATTGAGGTTCAGCTCGCGCACATTCCGATCGCTGGTCTCCTGCGACCAGGACCACATGCCCGATGATAGCGCTTTGATCAGGTCTTCCGGCAAGCCAAGCGCCTTTCCGACATCGCGAATGGCTCCCTTTGCCCGATACCGGTTCACCGTCGCGCAGAGCGCTGCCTTTTCCTTGCCGTAGGTTTTATAGATCCACTGGATCACCTCTTCACGTCGCTCGTGTTCGAAATCGACGTCGATGTCTGGAGGCTCATCCCGCTCCTGGCTGACGAAGCGTTCAAATAGAAGATTATTGGTTTCCGGGTCGATAGACGTCACGCCGAGGATATAGCAGACAGCAGAGTTCGCGGCGGACCCACGGCCCTGGCAGAGAATGCCTTTTGCCCTTGCAAAACGAACGATCGAAAACACCGTCAAAAAATACGGCGCGTATTTCATCTTATGAATGAGGTCGAGTTCGTGGCGGATGATCTGCAAAGTCTTCGGGGGCAGGCCCTGTGGGTAGCGATCAGGCACACATTGCCAGACGTAGTGCTCCAGGGACTCCTGAGCTGTCTTCCTAGGCACGATAGCCTCTTCCGGATACTGATACGTCAATTCCTCAAGGGAGAATTTGCACCGATCAACAATTTCCATGGTTCGCCGCAATGCTTGCCGGTAGCGCGGAAACAGACGTTCCATTTCTTCCGGAGGCTTAAGATAGCGATCGGCATGACGCTCGCGCTCGAAGCCGACGGTATCGATCGTCGTGTTGTTGCGAATGCAGGTGACGATGTCCTGAAGTTGCCGCCGTCCCGGCTCATGAAACAGGACATCGTTGGTGACGACGGTCTTCACCTTGAAGCGGGTCGCCATGTTCGAAAGCTCGTGCAGCCGCAGTTGATCATTCGGACGACGGCGCAGACACAGCGAGAGATAGGCCAGGTCCCCGAACACCTCCGCCATCTTTCGCAGTTGGACAGCACACGTGTCATCGGCGAGATCGGGCACCAATATGCCGAGCAGGCCTTCGCCATACTGGGCGATGTCATCAAGCATCAGAATGCAATTGTCCTTGCCGCCTCTGCCCTTACCCAGCGTAATCAACCGGGCCAGCCGAGAATAGGCCGTGCGGTCCGTCGGGTAAACCAGGATCGACATGCCATCCTGCAGATCCAGCCGACAACCGACGACCAGGCGCACACCGGTGGCGCGGGACGCTTCCAGTGCCCGAACAATGCCGGCGAGCGAATTGCGATCAACAACACCGATGGCATCGATGCCGAGGCTCTTTGCTGTCTCAAACAGCTCTATCGCGCTGCTGGCACCGCGCAGGAACGAGAAATGGGTGGTGACCTGAAGCTCGGCATATCTCATGCAAATATCCCCTGGACGAACCATTTGTGCGAGCCGGTCTCGCCATCCACACCGTCTCCTGACCGGAACACCCACAGACGCTCGCCGGCTTCATCCTCGATGATGAAATAATCCCGCACTGCTGCCCATTCGGATGTACGCTGCCACCACTCGCCAAATATCCGCTCGGGCCCATCGGCGCGCTTCACTTTTCGCCGCTTGCCCCGCCATGTGACGGAAACGGGTGGATGGTCGGGCATCAGCGCGATGACCTCGACCAGCTCTGGATGCGTAAGCAAGCGCACCGGTCGCGGCCAATGATGCGACCATGATACCGTGACATCTTCGGCCACGGCCGCGATACGCTGAACGCTACGCTCCGGAACATCGGAGGCGACAGGTGCGAAGCGATAGACCCGTTGTCCACGATTGCCGAAGAGGTCGATGAGCGGCGTGATATCCGCGCGCTCTTCCTCAACGAGACCAGACGATCTCTGCGTCTCCTCAAGAGGTTCCGCCATGATCGCCACCAGGGTCAGTTTTTCGATGCCAAAGCCCGGGTCAATCTTTTCCGTCCGGTCCCTGAACAGCTTCGTCAACCAGGCCACATCGCGTGCCGCCTTTGCAGTGCCCACCCGTAGAGCCTGGGCGGTATTATCCACCCTTTGGACGATAAGATCGAGCCTGCGAACACCCAGGCCTTGTCTGTGAAGTTCATTACAGAGCTCCCCAACCAGTCGACCGACATATTTGTTGATCGTTTCGGCAGCCCCGATCGGTTCCTGGAACGCGCGGCTGACCTCAATTCGTTCCGGGCTGCGAATAGGGTCGATCGGCTCGTTGAGGCGGCCGAAAATCTGATCCAGACGGCGCGCGATGTCTGGACCGAAACGCAGTGTCAGCGGCGCGCGCGGTGTCGCAGAAAGCTCACCGATGGTTCGAAAGCCGAGGGTCCTCAGGTCATTCACGGTTTTTTTGGGCAGCCTCAGCAATGACACTGGTAAGCGCTGGACGGCGTGGGCGGTTTCGCTGCGGGGCACGATCATCACTTCCTGGCTGATGGCTCGTGCGCAGGCATGCGCGGCACCCCAGGTATCCGCGATGGCAATACGCACCGTCAGCCCCCTGCCGCGAAAACGATTAGCGATGCCGGTCAGCATCGCAAGCTCTCCGCCCTGCAGATGATCGGCACCATCGGTATCCATGACGATACCATTTGGAGCATCGATGGCGACAATCGGCGAATATTGAGCGAGTACCCATAATGTAATGCGTTCAAGAGCCAAAGCGTCTGCCGCCGGATCGGCATCGATCATCAGAAGCCTCTGGAACAGGGCCTGGGCCTTTGCGGCCTGCATTCCAACACGCACGCCGGCCTTTTTGGCTGCCGCATCTACCGCAGACACCCATCGTTTTGAGCCGGTCCTGGCGATCATGGCGGTCGCTTGCTCAACCGGAATGGTGGGATCGGCGCGACGAATGCGATCCGTCGGCAGATCTGGAAGGTAGATCGATACGACCCTGGTCATCACACGCTCCAACGATAAACTCAGCACACTCGCCTGCACGCGATCTCATCAGTTCCAGCAACCAGGTTGCCCGCCCCACACCGGGCACGGGCAATTCCTGCGATGGCAACACGCTGACCCTCCACCGGGTGGTCGATGCGGTCGGTTGGCCATAGTCATTGGCTTCTGTCTGTCGTCGCCATCTGCGAACAACGAGCGCCAATGTTCCCTTCTTTTCGGCAGCAAGCTGAAGGCGTCTGCTTGCCAGCATCGGCAGCCGGACCAGTTCGCCAACAACGGCACCAAGGCCACCATAAGACAGCGCCTCTTCCATGGAGGCGAGGACGTCCTTTTCCGTGTCTCCCTCTACAAATATGACGCGATTTGCATCGAGACCGACCTGGGCCAGTGCCGGAAAGAACAGATCCGGCCGCGTCAGGCACCAGACGATCTTTCCTTTCGTTCTCGTTGCAATCCCGGCTGCAAACAGGGCAGCGGCGGCTCCATCGACCGTGTCGGCGCCACCGCCCGCAAACTCATGCAGTGCGCCGCGAGCAAGACCACCTCCCGGCAGCATGGCATCGATCTCATCCAGGCCGAACGGCAAAGACCCAGACGGCTTCGAAAAGCCTCCTTCAAGAGAAGTAATCCGATCGCGAAGATCGGCTATGACGTGCTCGCGCGTAGCCGTCATCGTTCACGTAATCCTCTCGGTCCGTGGTGCCCATTGGAACGGTATCATGCCGTTTGAATATTTAAGTTCATGTTTTGTTCCTACGCAAGAAAAGAGTCAAGTGGCTATAAACTTCGAACTTTCTCCCGTTTTTTAGCAAAAAGAAGATTCGCAAATCGAATCATCGGACTAGATGGTGATCCAGCCAAGTGACGTTTTTGAGAAAATTGTTTCGCCAGAGCACGGCCATCATAGGAACACTCTGTGGAAAAGAGGGCGCTACAGCAAAAGAGCGCAGTCGACTATTCTAAAGGAGATTGGATTTGTCGACAACCTTACGCCGGACGCGGTGGCAGGCAGGCAGTCGTGGTGCTCGAGAAGCTGGGCAACGCTCGCCAGCAACTGGGGGAGCGGCCTAAACGTGCGAGAAGCCGCCGCCCGCATGAAAATTGGCAAACCTCGAACTACCAAGCACTGAGATATCAACCGCATCGAAGGTCAAGCTCACGTATGCTCCGTATGCGTTCTCAAAATTCGGACGGACCCACCACTTTCGTGTCGTGACGGCTCTACGTTCGGCGGAAAGGTGGTGCCACTACGGCCTAGTTGTTGGTGAAAAATTGCCAATAATGAAGCCATCAACGGATGATAGCTTACCTCGCCAGAGAACTCCCTGATTTTCTGGAAGTGGGGCTTGGCCCGGGGCATAAAATCGCGCGTTCATCAAATGAACGTAGCCGATGGGCGCAGGTTGCCAATCCTCAGAAGCACCCTCAGGCTGCTCATATATTGCCGTGTACTCCTTCCAAGCATTACCGAGGAAATCTGAAATATCATTCGGGGCCTGCGAAGAAATCTTCATCAGTTTAGAAAGTTCCTCGAAATATTTTTTGCCACCGACGAGCATTCCAGAAACGATCACACCCTTGACAGTTAATGTGACACCAATTTCGATCCCATGAGAGACAATATTCTCGATCGTAGTTCGAAGAAACCAATCTGTAGCATCGATAATTTCTACCGGCTGCACTCTTTGCTCTACACCGTCTTTAATGTTTACCTCGTCTGCCATGATGTGCCTCCTCGACTTTTGGTAAGAACATATCAGACATCCAAGTCGCTGAAAATTAGCCGTTACTAAAAAAAATCCAAATGTACTAAATTTTGGTAGTTGGCTGAATAATAAAGAAAATATCAAGGGCACTTTAAAATTAACTTGGTTTCGATCACGCCACTCTGCCCAGACTCGGATCACGAAGTCGGCGGGAAGTCTGTCCGCACTTACCTGAAAATTGCCCGTCGTGGAGATCGCCAGCCGCGTAGGCACACCAACTGCCTGCACAGTCAACAGCAGATCGTCGATATGCCAGCCCAAAATTAAGGTTTGGGCCTGTACCTGCGTGACAACTCTGCCGGAACATGCCCACGCGCTTGCTACGGAAACCTTTTGCAGCATTCTGCAAAAGGGGTTGGCGTACGGGGGATACTCTACCTCGATAGTCACGGCCAAACGACGGAAGGAAGCCCGTCACACGGTTCTGTTTCGTTAGTGCGAAGGAAAAAACGCGCAGTCGGGGGCCTGCATTTCCTGCAGATTATGATGAAGGGTTATCGCGCCTTCTTTGGAAAGTGGGTCCGTTGGCTACAAGACGCGACTGAAAAACCTCTCCCCAAAAGACCCAAACATGGATTGCCACAGGAAGCGCCTGTCGGATTGTGCCAAGAAAACCTTGCGCGCGCAGACGGATCGATGAAGCAGTTTGAAAAGTGCATTCGAACGGAACGGTCTATACCGGGATCTATATCAAGCCAGAATGGCGGCCAGATGCGCATGGTGGTGCGGATACCTATCCCAGCGGGCCAGATGATTATGGGCTGTGATTTGATATTAAACCCCGACTTTGCGGGGTTTAATAGATAGAAAATATGCCATTAGTTAGCAAGGAAGCGCCTTTGGCTCTTCGCCAGTCAAAGGTAAGCCCGTCAAGCCAGAAAAACGGACCCAATCGTCCATATTTTGCGCTGTAGACGAAAGCTCTTTGATATTCTCTTCAAGATCTTGGACCCTGCCGTCGATGTCGTCGAATTTGGACGCCAGTGTTTTGAATGCCTTCGCCATTGCCCTATCCTTTTTAGCCGCACGTATTGCGGCGGCGCCGGGTTCGGGTACTTCTTTACCGAGACGTTTTGCCTCATCGATCCACTCTTT
Organism: Allorhizobium ampelinum S4; assembly: GCF_000016285.1. Taxonomy (NCBI): domain Bacteria; kingdom Pseudomonadati; phylum Pseudomonadota; class Alphaproteobacteria; order Hyphomicrobiales; family Rhizobiaceae; genus Gillisella; species Gillisella ampelina. The sequence continues at coordinate 1,889,884 of NC_011989.1, forward strand.
GACGGCCAACAATCCATTTTGCAGCGCTTCGCTTTGTGTTTCCCCATCGGACATGCACCCGGGAAGGTCTGGAACCAAAGACATAAAGCCGCCGCCGTCATTTTCAGAAAGAGGAACGATAATCATCGGATAGTCGTTCATTCTGTGTCTCCCTTTTGGCTGAGCTTGGCTTGCTCACACGCTCTAATCATACTGCAAATTTTCTTAACATATATTGTCTTGATAGGGCGATTGTAAGGAACCGTGAGGTGGCCGGTTATAAGGGTGCTTGATGCCTTATAATGGCTTCCGCGGGTTGGTGGTTGCCAATTGATGTCATGCTCTGCGCATAGTTTTGCGAAATCGTCAACGGTCCATCCTTTGGATGGGTTCGCTTCCATTTGCTCGATCAGAGTTTTCTTTTTGGCCAAACGTTTGTATCCTTTGCATGTTCCTTATTGCCGATGGAAGCTTGCGCGTACCGGAGAACGAAACGTAATTATTCTTAATGTGGCATTTTTGCTCGATCATAGCCCATGGTGAATCTCCCGCTAGGTTTAGCAGTTTAGCAATTGCCATTATCGTAGCCAATTCATTCCACGCAATTCGTGGGCGACCGCTTCGCATGCACTTCTGCGTCCTTTAGCGGATATTGCGTCAGCAATAATGTGCTCGCCTTTTAACGCGCCTTGCGTTGCCAGGCTTGGTTCTTGGGATGCGATCGTTTTCAATAGGGTCTTCTGCTCGGCCCTAATCGGTAGTTTGCATATTTCAGCAACCCTGCGCATTGCAAACATGTCGATGGTATTGGTCTTTGCGGTTTCTGCCGGATTTGTTACGGGCTTAAAGCTTTTCTTTGGCGCGGGTGGCGGGTTCGTGGAGACGCTTACCTGCTTCCACCCTTGAATTGTCATGCATTGCTGAACGAATTGATCCGCGCGAATGGCATTGCCGATGGAATTTCCGATCTGGGCGCCAGCCACATAGCTGGGTGAGCCCCAAGCCACCATGCTCTGCTGAGTGGAACTTGATAGCATTTGGCATTTGGCCATTGCGATGTCGATGTTTTCCGGGTTCGGAACAATTGGCTGGTAAGTCGTTGTCGATTGGCAGCCAGCCAGCAGAAAAAGCGCGGCAACAGCCGCTGAAATGCGTTGCATCTGAAATACCCCTTGCCCCCAATGGCAAGGGATAGTTGCAACATTAGGTATGACTTGTCTAGCCCCTGGGGAATGGCCAGCGGCTCTGCTCGCCCGAGTCTGCTTTCAGCATTTTGCCTCGGGGGTCAAGCCTCCAAGGCAATGGTCTGACCGCCACACATGATACGCCTCTGGTGCAGGGCGTCAGACTTGTTGACGCTCTTTGATGGCTGATCGTCGCCACATTGCATCTCTCTCTTGCTTTCTATGCCTGATCTAGGCCATAAATCCCGGACCCTTCGCTGGTATGCGAGGACCGCGAAGTGTTTGGCGGTCCTTCATATGAGACAAGGGGGGCGGAGCGCTAGGAGCGCAAATTATCCGGCGCGGAGCGCTAGCCCCAAAGGTCTGGAACGGTAGACCGAAACGAATTCAAGCACTTGCCGGAATTGGAACGCTAGGAGAGCAAAACTGCGGCTTTCGCATGTGCGCGCGCCATTTCCTATTTCCTTCGATATGAAGTGTGTGTTGATGGTGGTGCTTTGTAATAAGTGTTTCTCCTGCGCGTCATGTTAGGCCGCACCTTACCTCTCCTACCTCTCCATTCTGTTTTAAGTGTATGATTTTATTTACTTCTACCTCTCCATTTGTTATATTTTTATCTCTCCATTTTGATTTGTTATCTCTCCTACCGTTCCAAAAAAACAGGAATAAGGGGTTCTTCAATGAAGAAAATGAGCATTGAAGCCTTTCTGAATTGGGCTTTCATTAAGGAATTTGCAAAATCTGGTCTGGATCGGAAACTGGTCTAGCTCCAATCGGATCGACTTGGGGAGTGGTTGAGGCCTTTGCCGAGCTGGGCACGCAGTTGTCAGGCAACAAACCGCCTACCTGACGATGAAAAGGCGTATTGGAATCTGAATACCGTCACTTCTAATGACGGTATTCGTGCAGGGAGCCCACATGCTACCATCGGCAACGAGCCCGGTCTCTACCGCCTGATCTTCTCCAGCACCAAGCCGGAGGCCGAACGCCTAAAGCGCTCTGTCTTTAATAAGGTCTTTCAACCCTGCGCTGCCAGCCGTTTTGCTCCAGCCGCGGTGATCGATCAGGAAATTGTCCGAGAGCAACTCGCCATGGTGCGCGCAGGCGCGGTCTACCAGCGATATCAACAATGGTCTGCTGCAAACAACACACCTTACATCATGAAATCTTCGCTCGGCAAACTCTTGATCGGGCGGGGCTGGTGAAGCATGGTGACAATTGGCACGCTATATGTCGGCGTGCTGCTTAAGCCGTCTGCCGCCGCCGTCATCAGCCAATAATTCGCCGTCAACGGCTACCGAACTACTCGATGGCAGCCGTTTGGTCCTGTTGCGCGCCCGGACCCTTCGGTGGTACAAGGTGGACAGCGCAGCGCCTACCTGCCTTCTGCACCCTTCCGAGGGTCCGGGGCGGACAGCAAGGACAGATAAACCGGTCTTACGGACAGATAGGTTTTTTCCTTCGGACAGGAAGAGCGCAACGTTTTCAAACTGTTATGAACGATGGACAGCTAGGACAGGTAATTGCCGTCCTTTCGTGATGCGCGCTCGCGCGCATTTTTTCAAAGCCGCATTGCCACGGATGATGCGTGTCATGAGAAATTGATGATGGGGTTTGTATTGCGCGCACCATTAAAGGTCGCCACTTACCTGTCCTAGCTGTCCATCCATTGTTTTTATTATGTTTTATCTGTCCATTTACTGATTTTATCTGTCCGTTTTCTACCGGTTATCTGTCCTAGCTGTCCAAAATCTGAAAGTAAGAGGTTAAGCAGTGAAAAAAATCACAGTTGAAGAATTTTTGAACGGGGCTTCCTGAAAGAACTCTGCATAGTCGGATGGGGTCCGGATACTCATATGAGTGTTTCGTCGTCCCCGGATGGCCCCAATCCTGAAACCCTTGAGACCGCCCGTTATCGTGCGCGGTTAGTCAAATTTCAGCCGGATCGCCACAAAAGTCTTGGCTTATCCGAAAACCTCATCTACCACGGTTGTGGTATTCATCTGTCGTGTCGGCCCTTAGGCTCGACGCCCTTCCCCGTAACCCCTTCGCCGACCGGGAAAGTCGAAATAACTGTCTGAAATCTGACAGTTTTGACAGTTCGTCTGACAGTCGCACCGACAGTTTAAGCCGAAATTCACCAACGAAATCAACAAACCCTGACAGTTCGGATAGTTTTTCGACCCTATACGTATAAGGGTTTGGGGAGGTCGGGAGGTTGATGTTGAATTTTCTCTATATGTATGTGTGAAATAACTGTCAAAACTGTCTAACTTATTGTAATATATAAACATAACTGTCAATAAACTGTCAGGTCAACTGTCAAAACTGTCAGAAAGTATTCTCATGAAGAAAATGAGCATTGAAGCCTTTCTGAATTGGGCTTTCACGAAAGAACTGTGCAAAGTCGGATCTGGATCGAATGTCGGTCTGGCTTCAATTCCATCGTCTTGGGGTATGATCGGCTCATATGCCGCGTTAGGCACGATGATTGACCGCAGCCCGAACGGTTATGGCGTCATTCCTGATTTCATTGAGGATGGCCTGCCACATGCGGATGCGGTGCGGGCAGGGGATGCAGTGCGGCGTCTGACTTCAGTCGCTCTCGATATTCCGGAAGGTTGGAACCCGTTCCCGGAATGGGCGGATGATCATGGTCTGGTTGCTGCTGAGGTTGAGCGGGTGCGGGCAGAAGTGATGATCAAGGGCGATAGGCTGGCCGGTCGCCATGTTGCCGCGCTTGTCACCACCTGCGTCCTTCTTAACCGTGGCCCGGACTGGCAGGCCTCAAAACCGCGTGAAACCATGATTGCCGACAAGGATGGCACGCCGCGCTGGTTTTGCCAGAAAACATCGAAGGATGCCTTTGGCCGGTCCTATACCATTGAGACGGACGGCTATAACCGCCGCGCCCGCAAACCGCACCGTGGCGCCTACCATAAATACCAGCTTGCATCGTCCATCCGGGGTGCGATCCTCGACCGGATGGAATGGCAACAATGGCAAGCCGCCCTGTCCATCCTCGCCGCCGACCTGAAAAATGATTTGCTTGCCCATGAAATTCTACCCTTCGAACCGGATCTTGAGCCGTGGGCGAGCGAAGAAAAAATGCAGGAATGTGCGTAGTTCATTGAAAATACATCGAAATAATCGCAATTGCGGTCAATGGACGGCGGCCAAAGTTTGACATAGGTTGAACACACTGAAAAAGGTAAGAAAAACCCGCTGGCGGAAACGCTCGGCGGGTTTTGAGTTTTTGCGAACTCGGTGGGCTTGATAGCCCATCAAGAGAGTATCAATGTTATCATGGCGCATGATGTTGCCAGGCTGAAGGGCTCGGCTTAAGTCTTTTTTATTCGGTGTAGAACACGTCGGCGCTACTCGATCCCTTCAGTAAATTGATACTGTGTGTGCAATCACTTCGATTGACGTAACTTTCACTGCTGCGCGCAATCTCTTCTCCATTTTTCGCGTAGTATATCCAATACCACTGGCCGCGATTGTCCTTTTTTTGCCAGTAGCAAGGGTATGTTACTTCTGCCATTTCGAACTCCTTTAGTTGTAACGCACTGAAGTTTGAGCGCGAAGTTCAGCACGTGCAACGCAAAAGTTGCTATTCACAGCTATTCACAGTCTAGGATCGAATTAATGCTTGGTAATTCAGAAACTTCTTGATTTCTGCCGGAATCAAAATTTTGAAGGTATTCGATGGCTGATTTAACTGTGCGTTGGGGCGATGTTACTGGCCTTAAGCGTCTGGAAAACGCCATGAAGCGCCTTGACGGCCCGCAAAAGCGCATCGTGCTTCAGCGGGCGGTCAATCACACCGGTGATAAGGCGCTAACGCAGGTTAGCCGGACGCTGGCGAAGCAGACAGGCCTGCCCTACGGCGTCATCAAGAAGGCGTTGAAGGTTCGAAAGGCGACGGGAACCGGTATCAGCCGGGAAACTGGCGAGATCGTCTCGTTTACCGATGCCTCGTTCAACTACACGATCACATCTCGGGGCGGCGATATCGCCCTGAAATACTTCAAGGCTCGGGAAACCAAGGCTGGCGTGACCGCTGCCCCGTTCGGTAAGCGCACGCTGTTCGCCGGTGCATTCATGAAAGGCGGGCGTTTCCCTGGCCGAGTGAATGCGCCTTCCCTTCACGGTCACGTCTTCCGCCGGTCGGGAAAAGGTCGCAACCCTATCGAGCTTCAAAACTCTGGTGTGGTCATTCCGGCCGAGATGGTCTCAGGCGCAAGCGCCAAGGTCTTTACCGAGACGGTCGAGACCAGCCTGCCGACGCGTGTCATACATGAGATCGGGTATCTGATCCCCGGTTTCTTTGAATAAAAACAAAGACTTGAAGGTGAAAACGTTGCATTTTTGCATCGATTTCAACCCCAAAAGCCGGGTGTGGCAACCCTGCCACATCCCCCCCCCCGGTCTAGGGACCGTACCCAAGCCCGACAGACCCACGAACAGATTTGTGCCCGGGTTTCGGGCAGTCTCAGAGGTTTGAATGTTGGGTTAACGGGGTTGACGGGGTTAACGGGGGCGGTTGACGGGGTTGACGGCTGAAAGGTGATGGTGATCGATGTCTGATGTGATGTGGTCAATCACCGAAATTGCGGCGCGGGACAGTGTTTCGAAGGCGGCGATTTCCAAGGCGGTCAAGAGGTTGCTGGAAGCCCACCCGGATACGCCTGTTGATCGTGGTCCGCAGGGGCAAGTCATGCGGGTGTCTCTGGCGCACTATGACCATTACCGGGCGCGCTATATCAACCCTGCCAAGGCCACCGCGCCTGTTCGGCCTATTGGGTCAGATGAGGCGGCGGCAGGCGCAGGGCCGCAGGTGCCGCAGGGTGATAGACTGGAGGAGGCTCGCCGACAGAGAGAATGGTTGGCTCTTGGCCGTGAGCGATTGCGGGACCAGGAAGAACGCGGACAACTTGTTCGAAAGGACAAAGTGGATGCTGCGGTTCTTGCCATTGGCGCGGAATTACAGGCGATTCTTCGGCGGCTGCCAAACCGGGCGGACGATATTGCCCTGGCTGTCTCGAAAGAGGGCGTGCATAGCGTGCGGGTCCTGTTGCGGGAAATCGCTTTCGAGATCGGCAACGAGATGGCGGACAAGCTGGAGGCGATTGCCAGCGAAGCGCCGACCGGTGATGCTTTGATCGAGGAAGAGGAAGCGTGACAGTGCATCCTGGTGCGCTGCGCGGTGTTGCGTCCACGTTGGCGACAGCCATCAGGCCGACACCGCCGGTACCCTTTGATCGCTGGTTGACCCAGAATGTCGTGCTGGTGGACGGGCCGAAAAAGGGTGAACTTTGGTCCGCTGCGGATGCGCCTTACCTGGTCGAGATCGCGGAATGTCTTAGCCAGGAGCACCCGTGCAATCTGGTTTCGGTGCGCAAGTCGCAGCAAACAGGCGTGTCCATTCTGGCGTTGTCCTGGATGATGTACATTGCGGAGACCTGCCCTGATAACGCGCTGTATGGCGTTCCGGGCATCGATGCTCTGCAAGACATCAACTCCGGAAAGCTCCAGCCGCTGATTGACGCCTGGCAGAAGAAGACGAAAAAAGAGACGATCTACCCGTCGACCAGCCGTTCCGGGGTTGGATCGACCACGTATGAGAAGAAATTCGCCGGCGGTTCGATCTATCTGGCCAATGCCAATACGGTCATGGATCTGTCGGCCAAGACGGCGCGCTTCGGGGTTAAGGATGAGGTGTCCAAATGGAACCCTCTGCCGAATGGCGCAGACCCGGAAAACCTGTTTTTCGGTCGCTTTACAGCGTTCCGCCGGCAGAAGACCTATAAGATTTTTGAGCTGTCCACGCCGGAGCTGGACAGCGGTGATGCGCTGGGCGAGGGGCCGGGCCATTGCCGTATCGACCGGTCGTTCCGGCGTTCGGACCAGCGATTCTGGCATATCAAATGTCCGGAATGCGGTGTCGAGCAGGTTCAGGAAGATCAGAACTTTCTGATCAACCGGGGCCAGCCGCATAAATCTGTGATGCGGTGCGTGAAATGCAGGCATCATATTTCGGAAATGGAGCGGGTATCGGCGGTGCGGGAAGGGCGGTATATTCCGTCTCTCTCTGGGCCGGATCGTCATCCTGGCTTTCATGTCGATGCCTTCATGTCGTTGATGATGTCCTACGAGGCGATTGCCGAGGACAAGATCAGCTACGAGGCAAAGGGTGAGGCCGGCGCGAAGGACTACCATAATCTGATCCTGGCCAAGCCATATCAGATGAAGGGCAATGCACCGGACCACAAACGGCTGATGGAGCGCCGGGAAGATTACACGCCCGGCGTCATCCCATCTGGCGGACTGCTGTTTGTGGCCGGTGCAGACGTTCAAGGCTACGGCATTTACTGCGAAGGCGTTGCCTTCGGTGAAGATCGGCAGAGCTGGAACGTCTTCGCCGAATTCTTCGAAGGCGCGACGGACAATCCGCAGGCGGGTGCCTGGCTGCTGTTTGAGGAATTCGTTTCGCAGGAATTTCCGGATGCGTTCGGGGTTCTGCGGAAGATCGATGCTCTGGGCGTCGACGCTGGCTGGCGCACCAACCAGGTCATGGAATGGTGCCGTCGCCATCCGAATGCCTATGCCACGAAGGGCCAAGGCGGGCGGGGCCTGCCGGCTATCGGTATGCCGTCGCGCAAGACAGTCACCAAGCGGGGCAAGCGCAAGCGGTTCGGTTCGGCGATGTCCTGGCCGGTCGGCACATGGTCATTGAAGGCAGAGTTTTACGGCAATTTGCACAAGATTGGTCTTGCGGCTGGAGAGGCGCAGGACCCGTCCGGCTATTGCCATTTTCATAAGGAGCTTGGCGAGGAATATTTCCAGCAGATCACGGGGGAATATTTTCATCAGGCTTTGGTGAAGGGCAAGCTGCACGAAGAGTGGAAGAAGCGGCGGGAGCATAACCACTTTCTCGACTGCAGAATCGGCGCGATGGCCATGGCGGAACACCTTGGCCTGTCGAAGATGAGCGCCAGTGAGTGGGCAAGACTGAGGGCCATGCTGGAGCCGGAGATTGTGCCGGATCTTCTGTCCTCGGCCAGCCACAAGCTCTTGCATGAGGATCGGCCAGCAGAGCCGCAGAAAATACCGGTTGCCGCGCCAGCAGCGGCGGTACCGGCGCAGACCAAAGCAGACAAACCGACTGAAAACAGGTGGAAAAAGCGCAAATGACGGAAAAGCCACGGGTGAGGGTGAAGGCGGGTAGCGTGAGTGCGCCCGCAGTGCGCCCAACTGGTGCGCCCCGCAATGGGCGCGCTTCGTCCGCCTATATGCGCGATAGTCAGTCCGGTATCATTGCCTCTCGTCCGGCGTCTTTGCGTGAGCATCGTGACGAGGTTCGGCGCATCTGGTGGCGGGCAGCGGGCCTTGCCATGGACATGTTGCAGAATTCCGGCCGGTTGCGCGGGGCTGCTGACCAGATCCTGGCCGATACCATCGGTGTCGAGCTGCAATTGAACCCGAAGCCTGATCTAACCCGGTTTGGCTATGACACGCTTGAAGCCATCGAGTGGACGCGGCTGGTCAAGGCCGAATGGAAGACATGGAGCTGGAACCCGCGTGAATGCGATTTCCGCGCCAAGCTGACCATTCCGCAGCAGACAGATGTCGGCATGCGAAACTGGCTGGCTTTCGGCGAAAGCACGGGTGTTGTAGCGTATTTGCCGCGCTCACAGCGTCTTCCAGGCTGCCGTACCGGCACGAAAATGCTGATGCTGTCGCCTCAAAAGCTGGTGCAGGATACCAGCGAGATGATGGGTCTCTATCAAGGCATCTTCCATGATGCCTATGGCCGCCCACAGGTCTATCGTTTTAAGGAATGCCGGGACGGTTTGACCTATACGGTGGACTATGCGGCGGCGGATGCGGATGGGCGACAGCTTGTTTTGCATGCATTCGACCCGTTTTCGGCGGAAGACGTGCGTGGCATTTCCGTTCTGGTGCCGACGTTTCGCAAATATCTGATGGCCGAGAACACGGATGACGCGACGGCGCAGATCATGTTCATGCAGACCATCTATTCGGCGGTTCTGAAGAGCGATAAGCCGAGTGCCGAGGCGTTTGAGGCTTTGGAAAGCTTGAAGGATAGTGGTGCTCTTGGTGTCGAGGGCATTGCACAGGATTTCGTTGATTACTTTCGCGCCCAGCTCGACCGGGCCGCAGAATCGGAAATCCGGATGGGTGCCGGAGCTGGTGTGTCGCATCTCGCGCCCGGTGAAGATCTGGAGTTCAAGAACATCACGGCGCCTGGCTCCTATTATAAGGATTTCATGGCGTCGTTGCACCGGGAAACGGCCCGTGCGCTTGGTGTCAGCTATGGCGGGTATACGCTTGACTATACGGCTGCCACCTATGCCTCGACGATGATGGAGAATTCGGCGCTTTGGCCGATTGCCCAGCGTCGGACCCAGCGAATTGCCGCACCGCATGTGCTTGTGCCTTACGGTAGCTGGCTGGATGAGATGATCGAAGAGGGGCGCATTCCCTTCAAGGGTGGTCTCGAAGTCTACCGCGCCAACCGTGATGCGGTGCAATGGGCGCTGTGCAACGGTCCGGCCAAGCCGACAGCCGACGATTTGAAGCGGGCCAAGGCTTCCAGTGAGCGGATCGCGAACGGAACGGGTGACCTGACTGAGGAAATCAGCGAATTGGGCGGCGATGCCGAAGAGCGGTTTGAAAGCCGCCTCTGGTGGCACACTCGCTACAAGGATGCAGGAATGCCATCGCCATTCGAGCGTGGTTTGCCGAGCGATCCAGCCGGCAGCAATGAAACTGGCGCGAGCCAGGAACAGACGGCAGGTGCGTGATGGCGCTGGTGAAGATCAACGGTGTCGAGGTCGATCAGGACGATCCTTGCGCGCTGTTTCAGGCGCTTTATTCGGTGAAATTGAGGGCTTTGGCGGGCGAGCATGTCAGCCAGATGTCGATTCAGTCGCCTGTTACCCGCGACCAGGTGGTGTTTTCATCGGCCAATCTGTCGGCGCTCGACACCGAATTGAACCGGCTTGCCTCCGCCTGCCACGAAAAGACCACCGGACGGCGGCTTAGCCGCCGGTGGACCCTCAAGTATTAGAGGAACGTTATGAGTTTTCGCTATGGCCATATCGCGCAGCGGGTGTTCAACACACCGTTGCTCTACGATCCGCGCAAGGCGGAAGCTTTCTTGCAGGGCATGGGCAGCCGGATCGCCGGTGATACCATCGTCATCGCCAACCCGGCGGGCGCTGCGGATCATGTTGCTTTCGGCAATGGCCGTCCACTGGCGGGTAAGGTCGGGAACCGGCTGGAGCGAGCCTACCAGCGGGCCAATATGTTGCCGTTCGACATGATCGACAACATTGCAATTATTCCGGTCGAGGGCAGCCTTGTCCACAAGGGTGGGTGGGTCGGTTCGGCATCTGGCGAGACCTCCTATCAGGGTTTGCAGGCTCAAGTCGCGGCGGCGCGCAAATACGCGGGCGTCAAAGGCGTGGTGTTCGAATATGACAGCTATGGCGGCGAGGTGAACGGCGGGTTTGAAACCGCTGCTGCCATGCAGGCGCTTTCGCGAGAAAAGCCAACCTTGGCGATCCTGACCGATTTTGCCTATTCGGCGGGGTATCTGCTGGCATCGCAGGCGCGGGGCATCGTCATGCCGGAATTCGGCGGGGCCGGGTCGATTGGCGTGATTATCATGCATGCCGATTATTCGCAGGCCCTTGAACAAGATGGCATCAAGGTCACCATCATCCGTTCCGGCAAGAAAAAGGCGGATGGGAACCCCTACGAACCATTGTCCGCCGATGTTGCCGACCGCTGGCAGGCGCAGGCCGACCAGATGCGCGACAAATTCGCCGAAACCGTCGCCAAGGGCCGCAAGAACCGGATCACTAAGGCGAAGGCGCTGGCGTCTGAAGCCGATGTCTATGATGCAAAACAGGCCCTTTCCATGGGTTTGGTGGATGCCATCGGCGATCCCATCGAGGCGTTCGACGCCTTCGTGAAGGAAGTTAACCGGAGTTGATCCCATGACCAGTTTGATTGCCACGATCCGGGGGATTGTTTCTCCGGGATCGCACCCCCTTGCCCTCGATGAGGGTGAACCGGACGCAAATGCGTCCCTATTCGAAGCGCCTCTGACCCCTGAGGCATCAACCACTGGAGGTGACATGTCTGTAAATCAGACAGTGCCCGGCGCGGCTTCCGCGACCGGAGTAACCGCCGCCGTCGCTGCCGCCGTTCAGGGTGGTGTCGATGGCGCGCAGGCAGCCGTAGACCGGATCAATGCGATCCTGTCGGCAGACGGCATCAAGGGGGACGGCACCCGTATGAGCGCCGCCCTCGAACTGGCCAGCGCGGCCCCCGGGATGACGGCCGATCAGGTCGTGGCATTCGTGACGGGCAATGTTGCCGGTGCCAGCACCGCCGCGCCTGATGCTGCTACGGCGCCAGCGCCAGCCGCCGCTACGGTTAGCCCGCCCGGCGCATCCTATGAGCAGCAGCGCATTGCTGCCGCCAATCTTGCCATGCCCGGCGGCGGACAGCCGGCGGCCAAGGAAACCGTAGGTGCATCCTGGAAGGATGCCATTGCCAAGGCCGGCGTCGGCCGGAAGGGAGCATAACCCATGACCGTCCTGACCGAAAAACTCGGCCCCGGTTCCTGCATCATCCAGGAAGGCGACCACTTTTACAGTCGCGACGTTGTTGTCGTCGCGGCTGGTGTTGGCGTGACATATCCGGCCAATACCGTGCTGGGCAAAATCACCGCTTCTGGCAAGTACGCCATTTACAACCCCGCCAACAATGATGGCAGCCAGACGGTTGCCGCCATCCTCATTTATCCGGTGACCGGCGAGGACGAAGCGACGGTCCTGCGCCGTCATTGCCAAGTCAAGGCGCCAATCCTGAACTGGTTCAGCGGCGCCACCGACAACCAGAAAACCGCTGGGATCACCGCACTTGCGGCTCTCGGCATCATCGCGCGATAAGGAGCAATACCATGGCATCCATGGACATTTTCAGGGACGATGCCTTCAGCATGGTGGAGCTTTCCGCTGCGGTGAAGGAAGTCGAATACGTGCCTCAGTTGCTGGGATCGCTCGGCATTTTCGAGGAAAAGGGCGTATACGTCCGCAAGATTGCCGTCGAGAAAAAAGGCGATACTCTCAGCCTGATCCCGACCTCGCCGGATGGCGCTCCACCGCGCCAGTCCACACCAACAACGGGCAATATCCGTGATTTCCGGTCTGTTCGCCTGGCTGACGGTTTTACGCTCTACGCTTCCGAAGTTGCGGGCTTCCGTGCGTTCGGCACGGAAAGCGAGCTGAAGGTGGTGCAGACCGAATATGCCGAACGCATGGCGGATGTACGGACCAATATGGATCTGACCCACGAATATCATCGCCTCGGCGCATTGCAGGGCAAGCTGCTCGATGCCAATGGCACATCGGTCATTTATGACTATTTCGATGAATTCGACATTGCGGAACCTGCTGCCATCGATCTTGCTCTTGATGTCGATACCACTGACGTTCGTGGCAAATGCCATGAATTGACCCGCAGCATGGCGCGTTCCGCCAAAGGAGCGTTCACGACTGCGACAAGTGTTCACGCTCTCACTGGCGATGAATTCTACGACACTCTGGTGAACCATCCGAAGGTCATCCGGACTTATGAAAACTGGGCTGCGGCTGCCGATCTGCGGCAGAATATTGCGTTCCAGGCTTTCACCTTCGGTGGCGTCACCTGGCACAATTATCGCGGCACGGACGACAATTCGACGGTTGCCATTCCAACTGATGAAGCCAGCATTTTCCCGGTCGGTGCGAGCAATGTCTTCAAAAAGTTCGTCTCGCCTGCTGATGAATTTATGCCCTTCGTCAACACCAAGGGCCAGGATGTCTATGCCATGAACATCCTGGATAAAGACCGCGAGGCCTGGGCGAAGGGTGAGCTTTACTCCTACCCTCTCTACATGTGTGTTCAGCCGCAGGTCCTGCGCCGCGCCACGCTGTAATCTTCCATCCGAGATCGGAAAGGCGGGGTGACCCGCCTTTTCAGTTCTTTGTTTGCCTGGAATTGGAAGGAAAAATCATGGTTTCCTATGCTGTGACGAATAATGGGTTTCGGTCGCAGGCTATCCGCATTCGCGGCGGCCACTGCACCATCCGTCCCAACAGGACCGAGACGTTGACCCCTGATCCGGTGCTTGACGATGAAGACATTGAACGTTTGACTGCGCTCGATCTTGTCTTCGAGCAGGTGCTATCTGCTGATGAGCTGGCCGAGCAAGCTGCTGCCAAGGCGAAGGCCGATGAAGAGGCCGCCGCGAAGGCAAAGGCTGAGCAGGATGCTGCGGACGCCGCCGCTGCCAAGGTGAAAGCTGAGGAAGAGGCTGCCGCCAAGGCCAAAGCAGAGCAGGACGCCGCCGACAAGAAGGCTGCCGAGGATGCTGCTGCCAAGGCAAAGGCCGAACAGGACGCTGCGGACAAAAAGGCGGCTGACGAAGCTGCTGCGAAGAAGGCCGCTGATGAGGCCAAGCAGCTCGATTTGTCCGGCCAGAGCAAGGCTTGATCCATGGATATCGCTGCTGCCCGTGCTGCCTTGCCATCGATGACGCGGGCTCTTCTTGGTGAGCCCGCGACCATCACGCCGATGACGATCAGCAAAATGAAGTCAGGGCGCGACCTGTCGCGCGATTTGCAGACCGGCGTCATGGCGCGGTTCGATTCTGTGCCTGACGATACGGCATTGGGTGGCGGTGATGTGGTGCGCACCCGCGCCACCGTGGGCGCGGCAACCAAGACGGTCAGCTTTGACCGGGCAGCACTTGCCTGGTTGCCCAAACAGGGGGACCGGATCTCGCGTGCCAACGGCGATGTCTTCGAAGTCGTGCGACCCGGCGAGGATGCTGGCGCCGGCGTGATTTTCTGGCTGTCGGAGGTCTAATCATGGGTGTTGTTCGCCAGCTGATCCAGATTGCCGCGACGGAAGCGCTTCTTGGCCGGACCATTGCCGAGGATCGCGTCAAGGACAGCCTGATCATGGCGTTGCCGTTGATCATGGATGATGACCCAAAGCCAATCATCGCCGTTTCTGTCGAGGACAGTCTTAGCCCATCGACTGGCGACGGCTTGTTTCGCACGGATGTCAGCATGACATTGCAGTTGCAGATGGCCGTGGCGAAATCTGTTTCAGTCGCGGTGGAAGATGAAAACGGCGATCCGGGCAGCATGTCCATGCTGGAAATCGGCACCACGGATGCGGCGCTGGAAGCAAGTTTGAACCTGATGGACCGGCAATGGCGGCTGGCGCTTTCCGACCCGGGTAATGAATGGTCTCAGATCCTGCTTGGTCTTATCGGCGGTTTTGGGCGGATCAGCGATGTTCGCATGGTCGATCCGGAAAGCGGGCGAAAGCATGCGGCCCGGATCATCGAAGTCACGCTCGACCCGATTGCCGAGCCATCCCTGAGGCAGGATGTACCAGAGGTGATTGCGACCGGGTTGGCGAAAATGACCGCAACGGACGAATATGCCGATCTGGCGAGGATCTTCTCGGCCTCGCTGGCTGGTGGCGCCGGTCTTGCCAAATGGGAAGAGGTGCAGGCGATGCTGGGCGTCACCAAGCCGGTTCCCGCGCTGATCGGGGTTGGCACGCCGGATGATGGCATTGAAGTTCTGATCAGCGACGTGTCGTTGAACATCGCCGGTGAGATCGAGGTTCCCGGCGCATGAGCGACCAGGTGCTTGTCAACATCATCCTTGAGCTGAAGGCCGAGGTTGCAGGCCTGCGCCGTGCGGTGCAGGGCATGCAGCGTGTCGGCACGGTTCACGCGGTCGACGGCGATAGCCGACGCCTGCGGATGAAACTGGCGGGCGATGCTGGCAACGAATTCCTGACGCCATGGCGCCCATGGTCGGAAGTGGCTGGCGCAGAAAAGAGCTGGCGGCCACCATCCAAGGGCCAGCAAATGATACTGCTGTCGCCGTTTGGCGATATGCGGCAGGGGGTGGCGGTACCATTGACGTTTTCGGATGCCAATGGCGCCCCATCTTCGGGGCTCGATGCGCGCATCCTGTCGTCGTTTGGCTCCGGCCTGATCGGGTTTTCCGACAATGGCGGGGTGACCGAGCTGCATGGAGAGCGGGTCAATCTGGCTGGGACGGATGGCAAGCGGGTGGCGCGGCTGGGTGACCGGGTGCGCGTTGCCAGCGGTTCGTCTGCCGGTTTGTGGCCTATCGTCGAAGCGTCGGACAAGGTTTTTGCTGAATGAGCACGCAATATGGCATGGACCCGACGACCGGAAAGTGGGTTTCCGGCTGGGATAGCGTGGCGGTTGCTATCGGCAAGCTGCTGACGACGCGGTATTTCGAGCGGGTTTTGCGCGAATATGTCGGATCGCCCGTGCCAACCATCCTTGGTCAGACGGCGAATGTGCAGACGATCCTGAAATTCCGCTGGGCCTTGGTGTTGGCTATCGAGCTGTTCGAACCGCGCTTCAAGCCTACCAAAGTCACCATGGACGCGCTGGATCGCAAGGGAAACTCGACCTGGACCATTCGCGGCACCTATCGGCCACGGGCGCATCTTGGCGACCTGACCGAAGCCGGTGAAGTTTCGCTTTCATTCGGTTCTGACGGAACCTCAACGATCATTGCAGGGTAAATCATGGTCGATCTGACGACACTGCCGACCCCGCAGATGCTGCAAAGTATCGACGCGGAGGCGATGATTACCACCATGGCCACGGCCTTTGTTGCATGGGCGCAGGACAATTACGGTGTGGATGTGACCGGCATTGTCTCGCTGGAGGGTGAGCCGATTGCCGTGCAGATCGAGTTTCAGGCCTATCAGCGGGCGGCGCTCTATGCGTCTTTCAACGATGTGCTGAAATCCAACCTGCTGGCCTTTGCCGCTGGCAACGACCTCGATGCTCTTGCCGCCGATCATGGCGTGACCCGTTTGACCGGTGAGACGGACGCGCAGTTGCGGGCGCGGATCGTGCTGGCCGATCAGGGATCGTCCACGGCGGGGCCGGAAGAATGGTATGCCTATCAGGCCCGGTCTGTTTCCGCCGAGGTCGAGGCTGTTGCTGTCTACCGGACGGGCAGCGGCCCCGAAATCGAGGTGGCGATCCTTTCGACGGCGGAAGGCGGCACGCCATCTGCGGCGCTGTTGGCGCAGGTTTCGGCGAAAGTCACGTCCAACGCGGTGCGGTGCGTGAATGATATCGTGTCCGTCGTTTCCGGCGCCAAGACCACGGTCGATGTCGTGGCGGATGTCTGGCTGTTGCCGGATACGCCTCTTGCCGTGTTCGATGGTCTTGAGGCTGGGTTGCGGGCAGCAGCCGATAGCGAAGGGGGATTCGGCTTCGACGTGAACCGGGCCTGGCTGATTGCAAAACTGATGGTGTCCGGTGTGTCCAAGGTGTCGATAACGGCGCCAGTCGCCGATGTGGTGATGGACAGTAATTCGGCGGCGACATTCGGAACGATCACCTTGAACTATAAGGGCCGCTCGAAATGACGGCGGTGCTTGTTCCCAGCAATTCGACGGTGCTGGAAGAGGCGCTGGCGGTTGCCACTGATCCTTATGACTGCACATTGGCTGATATCGAGGCGGTGCGTGGGTTTCGTTATCAGCGCCCGCTGAATGCGACGGTTGCGCCCTATCTGGTGCAGGAATATGGGCTTGGGCCAATTGCTGACTTCTTCACGACGGTCGAGGATCTGATTGATACCGGCCGGGCGTGGCAGAGAATTCGCGGCACGCCGAAAGCCGTTCTCGATGCGCTGCGCTGGATTGCCTATTACGGCGCGCGGCTTGAAGATCAGGTGAAAGGCCGCCGTCGCTGGCATCTTTATCAGATCGCCATGGGTGAATTGCCCGGCGATGACGAGGTGCAGCGGCTGTATAATGCCTGGTATCTTGCGGATCTGTCAGACCCGGCGCGGTCGGAATTCTTCCGCGGCTATTTTGGTTATGACGTTCGCGGACTTGTCTGGAGCCGTCATCGCTGGGGCGGGGCGCTGTGGGGGGATTCGTCGGGCACGCGGATCGATGGAAATCCGGTCAAATGGAGCCATGGCCGCAGCCATGCGGTTGCCATCGAAGAGACATTCTACGAATGGGAATTGTTCGGCTGGAACGATCTGCTTTCCGCGTTCGGGGATGGTGGATGGCCCGGCATTGCGTGGTCGCAGGCGACAATTCCGTGGTCTGCCGCTGGTTCGTCAACAACCATGAAGGCATGGCTGCTGTTGCAACAGACAGCCTTTCTCGCATTTTATTCTGCTGGTGGGGACGTGATCGGCTATGCGCGGGTGATCATGGCGGCGGAAAACCAGACTGACGCCGATGATGAGCTGGTGACCGTCGCCTATAAGGTCCGGACCCGGTTCGGGAATGGAGCTGGGAAATCCGTGGCGAAGATCAGCATCATCTACGGACTGGAGCTTGCCGATGGGGTCAAGCCATACAAGGCCTGGCTGGAACCATCCGAGGCTATTGCCGGATCGGGTGTCGAAGTTGGCAAGACGAATTTTGCATTCACGTTCTTCAAGACAGTGCGCGAGTTGATCACCGTGACGCTGACCATCAATCCGATCCAGGTTGTGCCGGTGCATTACGCAAACCCTGCTCTGAGCCTCGGCTAATAGGATTTATCAATGACAACCAATGTTTTCGATACCGGGACGTACCCGGATCTTGCCAATGTGCATGACCGGTCGACGGATCGGCCGAACATTGACCGCGTCTATTTTGGCGAGGGTGACTTTGCGCAGGGCGCCGATATCAATGAGGCGTTTTCCATCGAGGAAAAGAAGCGCAGCGCGATTGGTGATCTGGTGGCCTCCGATGGCGACCGGCTGTCCGGTGCTGACATTGTCGTCAATGCCGACGCGGGAACCGTGCTGATCACGCAAGGGTCGATTTATCTGAAAGGTGCACCCCGCAGTGTTGACGCCCGAACGCTGACAGGCGTTGCGATGTCTGGCGATGTTTCACTGGGTGTGCGGGTTGTAACCTCGCCTGTGACTGCGGCTGATGACAGTATTTTCTACGGTCTGGTTTCCGGCACGGAAGGTTATGGCGAAGAAGGTGCGGTGCGCACCAATATGGCGATCACCTGGGCAACGGCGACGGACGGCGGGGAGGGCGATTTCTACTCCTACGCCATGCTGCGTGACGGTGCTGTCATTTCGCAGGACGCCCCGCCGACGCTGACCGGTGTGCAAAAGCAGATCGGCACCTATGATTATGATGCCCATGGCAATTATGTGGTGCGAGGCTGCGTTGTCACCGCGCTCGGCAAGACCGGTGCAGCGCAGGTGTTTTCCGTGGGTGCTGGCGTCTGCAATGTCCAGGGGACGAAAGTCACCCGAGGCAGCGACAACCGCCTGACCGTGGCGGAAGAACCCGATGTGGCATCGGTTAGCCTGGAAGGGCATACCTTTGCCAGCGGCGGCACGGGCACGGTCACCATTACCGTTCGCCGTCCGCCGATTGCGGCTATCGAAGATATCGTGATCACGCGGGAAAAAACCGTTTCGCTGACTAAAGGTGTCGGCGGCTCTTCCGACGCGCTGCCCGATACGGGCGTGGTCAGCATCATCAGCGTGGCGCAGCTCTCGACCACCTATGTGGTGGATACCGATTACATCCGATCCGGTGACAGTGTGAACTGGTCTCCCGCTGGCGCCGAGCCTGCGACCGGGTCGAGCTATCAGGTGACCTATCGCTATTATGACAATGTTGTGCCTGACAGCTTCACTTCGACCACGATTGTGGTTTCGGGCGGTGTCGATGGGACGGATATGTTCCTCGAATATTCCTACAAGTTGCCGCGCTATGACCGCATCCTGATTTCCTCCGATGGTTCTCTATCCTATCTCAAGGGTATCTCCTCGGTTGCCAATCCGCACGCGCCAGCAGAGCCGGAAGATGCCTTGTCGCTCTGCACCGTCCAGAATGATTGGTATGGCACGCCTGTTATCAACAATGATGCGACCCGGGCGATTGGTTACAAGCGGCTGAACTATCTTCAGGACAGGCTTTCCGAGGTGATCGACCTGGTGCTGATCGAGCGGCTGAAATCCGACGCCAATGCCCGCTCTGCCGGGCCGACGCTGGGGGTGTTTACCGATCCATTGTGGGATGACAGCTACCGGGATTTCGGGGTGGCCCAGACGGCGGCGGTGTTTGACGGATCGATGCAGTTGGCAATTGACGCCGATGTGCGGTCCGTTCGGCTGGCCGATTGGGGGCTGCTGGATTACAGCGAGGAAGTGGTTGTTTCGCAGGAGCTTTATACGGCTTGCGAAAAGATCAATCCCTACCAGAACTTCAACCCGGTCCCATTCGAAATCACCATTGACCCGTCGACGGACTATTGGACCGAAACCCAGACGGTTTCGCTTTCGGCGGTTACGCAGGTGTTTGGTTCCGGCAGCGAAAGCCGCGTCCGGTCCTCGACCGTGTCATCGACTACGACCAGCACGGTGATTGCCTATCTGCGCCAGATCGACATTGATTTCGAAATCACCGGCATGGGCGGCGGCGAGAACCTGTCGGGCCTCACCTTCGACGGTCTGGATGTGAACCCGGGCGGGATCGTCGCCGATGTGAATGGCAAGGCCACCGGCACGTTCCAGATCCCGGCCAATGTGTCGGCTGGAACCAAGAAGATCGAAGCGGTTGGTGGGGCAGGGCTTTCGGCGTCGGCGACCTTCCGGGGTGAGGGCCGGTTGGAAACGACGACGACGCAAACCACCACCGTCATCGAGCGATTTTCGACTGTGACCGTGACCCGTGAGCATGAGAGTGGCGGCCATAACAGTTCCGACCCGCAGGCGCAGAGCTACGCTTTGACCGAGGGGCGCTATATCACGTCGCTTGATGTGAAATTCTGCGCTATCGGCACCCGCTCCAAGCCTGTTGATATCGATTTCGTGGAAATGGAAAACGGCTTTCCGACCAATTCGGTGTTTGCCAACAAGCGGATCGATATGAATTCCGTTGCCACCGGGGACTGGACGAAAGCGGCGCTGGATTGCCCGGTTTACAATCCGGCCGATACTTATCTGGCCTTCAAGCTGCGCACCGACGATGCCAGCCATTCCATCGGGATCGCCACGCTTGGCGATTTCGATTCGGGCGCGCAGGCGTGGGTGACATCGCAGCCCTATACGATTGGCGACCGGTTTTCCGGGTCGAACAATGAAAGCTGGCTGCTGCATCCGTCCAGTGACATCAGTTTCAAGATGCGGGCCGCCGTGTTTTCGCCGATCACGAAAAGCATTGCCATCGGCGATTTCGTCGTGGCTGACGTGTCCGACATTCTGATCCGCTCCGATGTCATACTGCCGGAAAGCAGCTGTTCCGTGGTGTTTCAGGTGAAGGTGCCGAAGGTAACCGAAGGCGTCACGACCTATACGACCTACACGGTCTCCGTCGATCAGACGCTGGAGCTGGACTATTTCGCCACGGGAACGGTTACTATCACGGCTGTTCTGTCCGGCACGTCGAAGGTTTCGCCGCTGCTGAACAAGGATGTCACGGTGATTTTCGGAACCATGCGGGCAATGGGCGACTATGTCGGCCGCAGTTTTACGATGGGATCGGGTGTTGAGCTGGACGTTGTCTTCTCTGGCCTGCTGCCGAACGGGTCGACGGTGGCTGTCTCTGCGGATGCAAACAACGGCACGTTCGTTCCGGCCTCCCTATCGAAGGCCGAGGCCCTGGACGATGGCTGGGTGGAATACACCTATAAAATTGCCAGCCATGCCGCGCCGGACGGCGGGCGCCTTAAACTGGTGCTGACCGGTACGCCAGCGGCCCGCCCTGCCATTGCCGACCTGCGCGCCTGGACGTTTTGAGGGTAGAACATGACCGTCGATCTTGAGACCAGCAACCGAGACTACCCGCTGCCAAACATCGAAAACACCATGGCGCATGATGTTGCCAGGCTGATCAGCGCGCTGACGGCCATCGATGTGGATGTGGCCAGCATCTTGACGGCCCTGGCGCTGAAGGCCGCCATTGACAGCCCGGGCTTCAGCGGCAACCCTACGGCACCCACCCAGCCAGCTACTGCCAACAATGCCACGTTGGCAACGACAGCGCATGTGAAGGCGGCGCTTTCGCAGTTCTTGTCCGATGCGGAAGGGGCGATTGCCACCATTACCGAGTTGCAGGCAGCGCTTGGCGATGCGGATGCAGTGACGGGATTGACGGCGCTGATCAATACCCGTGCACCGCTGGACAGTGCCAATCTGACCGGGACACCGACGACAGTCACGCCGGACGCTGATGATAATTCGCAGAAGATCCCGACGACCGGATGGGTCCAGGCGATCAAGGCGACGATCCTTGGCGGCGTGGTGGCGGATGGTAATACCATGGCCAAGCTGTTTGCAGCGCTTGGCGGGGACAAGAACTTTGCCGCTTCTGTGGCATCCGATCTTTCCAACAAGGCGTCATTGGCAAGCCCGGCTTTTACCGGCAATCCGACCGCGCCGACGCAAACGGCGGGCAGCAGCAACACGAGGATCGCGAATACGTCCTTTGTCGCCACGGCTGTTTCGAATGCCATCGCCTCGATATCGTCTGCGATCTCGAATCTTTCCACCATGTATGCGCCGCTTGTCCGCAAGATTTCGGCGGGTGCTGGTATGTCGGGTGGTGGCGATCTGAGCGCGGACCGGACGATTTCACTTGGGGCTGCCAAGCCGATCAGCAACAGCACGACCGGGACAGTCGATAATACCGGCCACGATCATCCTCTTGGCTTCGTCGCCGCAGAAGTCTTTCAGGGTGGTGCAGTGAATGAAATCAACTTTCCGGTCGGGAGGGTTCTGCTGGTTTCAACCAATGGCGGGCTTCCGGTGCGCAATACGCAACAGGTGCCTTGTCTCAAGTCTGACAACTCATTCAGCTACGTGACCGCCAATGACAGCAAGGCCGGTGCGGTTCTCAGTGGCATATGGTTTTCCGCTGGTAACGCGGCGGGATCGAATATCTCGCTGGTGCAGAGGGCTGGATAATGTCGAAGCTGAGTTTTGCGCGACTGACTGCCGTGGACAGGACCACCGAAGACAAGGTCTACGTGGCCTCCATCATCTTTAAAACCGAAGATGGTGCGGAGGTTTCCGGCACCTATGGCAGCCGGCCCAGCGACACCTATGGAATGGCGGTTGAAGTCCGGGCTGCAATCACCGAATGGATCGCCGCCGGAAAATCTGTCGGCACCTGGAAGCCGTCCGCCTGACCTCTGACCCATCCGTTCCAGCCGCCTTTCTGGCGGCTTTTTTTATGGCCGTATTTGCCCGCTGGCCGGGGCTTATCAGCAATAGGAGCTTCGGTCATGACCGACCCGACATTTGGCATTACCATCAACCGAAGCGCCAACGAGGCGACGACGGCCTCGAAAGCGCAGATGAGCGTCGTTGGCATTTGCATGCCGATCGATAAGGCCGCCAGCGCGGATCAGACGGCGTTCAACACGGCGTTTCCGCTGAACACCTGCGTCAAGCTGAACAGCAATGACACCAGCATTCTGGCGCTCTGCGATCAGGATGGCGGCTTCATTGATGCGATTGAAGGCATCAACGATCAGCTTGGCAGCTACCAGACGGCGGCGACCCTGGTGGTTGTTCGTGTTGCCGAGGGTGTCGATGATGCAGCGACCATGGCCAACATCACCGGCACCTCGGTGGCAGGCACGGGCATCTTCGCATTTCTCGATGCCGGTCCGGATGTCGGCGTCTATCCCCGCCTGTTGATCTGCCCGGGCTTTACCAAAACCCACGCCGATGGCGCCGCCAACCCGGTGCTGGCTTCGTTGCCGACCGTGGCCAACCAGATCCTGGCGCAGGTGATTGCTGATGGGCCGGCCGGGCTGGACGATTTCACCGATTGGGTTGAGCAGCATGCAGGCATGCGGATCATTCCGGTTTCCGGTGGCGTCTATGCCACTGATAGCACCGGCGCGGACGTGTTGCGGCCGATGAGCCCGCGCGTGGCCGGTCTCTTCGTGCGGAGGGATTACGAGAACGACGGCTCGCCGTTCAAGTCCATTGCCAACCAGACGGTCTACGGCATTACCGGCGTCGAGAAGAACCTGCGGTTTTCGCTGACGGACGGCTCGACCGAGGGACAGCAGATCCTGGCGGTGCACGGCGGGATCATCGTGCGGGGCGAGAGCGGCGACGATTTCTCGATTTCCGATGGCGGCTATGTTTTCATCGGCACGGACAACCTGTCCGAGGAAAGCGTCTGGGACCAGTATCACAAGGTCCGTGGCCGCGACTTTGTCGAGCTGACCGTGCTGCGTACCGTGCGCTCCTACCTCGGCAAGTACAATCTGACGACACAGACCATCCAGTCTGTCGTCAACACCATTTCGACCATCCTTCAGAACCGGCAGTCAAATGGCGATATCCTCGGGTTTCGTGCGCGGTTCGACCCGGACAAGAACAATGCCAGCGACCTGCGCGCCGGGCATATCTACGTGGATATGCAGTTTGAGGAAGCCCCGGTCTTCAAGCGTCTGACCGTGGCCTCCCGGCCTTACGCGGCGGCGCTGGATGCCACCATCGATGAAATCTTGGCGGCACAGAACGCCTGACCGCTGGCGAGATAAGGAACACGCACATGGCTGAAAAACTGCTTATCCTCGAACAGGTCAACATCTTCGTCGGTGATGCTGACCCTGAGGACACCAACCACGTCAAGCTGCAAAGCCTTGGCCTGCCGACACTGGAGCGCGCCGCTGTCTCGCATCTGGGCGGCGGTGCGGTGATGAGCGTCAACTGGACGGTCGGCGCCTTCAACGCGCTGGAGCCCAGCTTCAAGCTGGCCGGCTTTACCGAGACATCCTATAAATATCTTGGGATCGGCAGCAGCGAGAGCCAGAAATTCACCGCCTATGGTGTGCTGCGCAACAAGCAGACCGGGGTGATTTCGCAGGCCAAGGCTGTGATCCAGGGCATTGTCGGCAAGGTAACGCCCGACAGCTTCGACCGGGCAAGCGCCTTTGGCCACGACCATGGCATCACGGAAGTGACTCATTACCAGCTCACCGTTGACGGCACGGAATGGTTCTATCTGGACTATTTCACCTCGACGGTGCGCCAGTTCGGCAATGATGAAACGCAGTCCGTCCGCGTGGCGCTGGGGATTGAATGATGGTGGAGCCGCGCCGCAACCGCAAGCCGGTCGATGATCCTTTGGGGCAGGCCCTGGCCGGGCCTGCACCCGCCGTGCCGGAAGTGCCCCCCGCGCCAAAGGCCACGATGGTCGACCTCGACGCCTTCACCACATCGGTAGGCGAGGTTTACAATTCGCCTGATGCGGATGACGAAGAGCGTGATCCGGTTGTCGTTTACGAGGACGAGCGTGCCGGATCACGGTCTTACACGCTGGTGCATAAGCCCAAGGTGGACGGCGTGTTGCTGTCCACCGTCACCATGCGGCTGCCGGAACAGCAGGATATCGATGATTTCTATTCCGGCGAAATCTCTGGCACCCGCGCCATGCTGGCCCGCCTGACCGGGCTGCATCCAGCCGTGATCAAGCGGCTGAAATGGCCGGACGCGGAGGCTGTGTTTCAGCTTTACCGCGATGTCGTGCCGTCCTTCATGATCGGGGAATGATCCGTTGAGCAAGTTGCAAGCCTCGCTGGTGGTCGATCTGGTCGACAAGACCGGCGCGAAGACATCGGCTGTT
The DNA here is from genome assembly GCF_000016285.1 of Allorhizobium ampelinum S4. NCBI lineage: Bacteria > Pseudomonadati > Pseudomonadota > Alphaproteobacteria > Hyphomicrobiales > Rhizobiaceae > Gillisella > Gillisella ampelina. Next base: position 1,914,780 of record NC_011989.1, read on the forward strand.
ATTGGCAATATGAATCGGCTGAAGCGAGCCGAGCGCGATTACATGTTGGCTGACAAGGGTCTTCGGCTGTCTAATAAAGACAAGGCAATGGAACGCTTGCTAACGGAACGCCATATGGCTTCCGAAAAGAGAATGGCAAGAATGGCCATGATGGGCCGGACAGTCAGCGCTGTTGCTTTGGTGGCGGGTGCGGCCGCGACGAAATCTTATCTGGATTTCGCCTCCAGCGAAGACAAGGTGAACCGTATCCTGATCAATGCCAACAAGGGATTCGGTGATCTGTCGCCGGCGATGCGGGATGTGCAGCGGGTGGCAAACCAGACAGCATTGAGCGTCGGGAATGTTACCGGCGGTCTGGAAAGCCTTGTGTCGGCTGGCCAGCCAATGGAAAAGGCGCTGGCCTTCCTGCCATCCGTTGCAAGGACAGCCCAAGCATCAAACTCCGCTGTGAGCGATATTGCAAATACCGCCGATGCCATGTCGAATTCGTTTGGTATCAGCGCGGGGCAAATGGAGAAGGCTTTCGATATTCTGGTTGAGGGCGGTAATGCCGGGAAATTCGAGCTGAAGGATATGTCGCAATACCTGCCAAAGCTGCTGCCAGCGTTCGCGACGATTGGTTACAAGGGTGAAGAGGGCTTGGCCAAAGTTGTCGCCATGCTCCAGATGGTTCGGCAACAGACGGGAAGCAGTGAGCAGGCTGCAACGGCATTGGGCAATGTCGTTCAGAAAATGTATTCCAATGAAACGGCGAATAAGTTCAAGAGATTCGGCATTGACCTTCCAAAGTCTTTGGACAAGGCCAAGAAGGAAGGCAAGGATGTGATGGATACCCTTGTCGATATGTCCATCATTGCGACCAAGGGCGATCTTTCGAAGCTCCCATTGATATTCGAAGACACTCAGGCGCAGGATGGTATGCGTGCATTGATCCAGTTGCGCATGGGAACCAAGCAGTTGACGACGGCACTTTATGGTGCGTCTGGCGCCGTTGAGCGAGGCTTGAACCAGGCGCTCCAAGCCAGTCAGCAGAAGATCCAGAAGATGTCAAATCTCTGGGATGCATTGATGACCAAGGTGGGCGGCGGCGTGGCGACGGTCGTGAACCCAGCTCTGGAAAAGATCACCAACACATTGGATGAAAGGGCGGATGAAGCGGCTGGGGTGCAGGGGCAGTCCCTTAGCTACAATGATTTGCAGCAGCGGCAATTGGAGTTCTTCAAGCAGTATGGCGAGAAAAACCCCGGCGCGTCGGTCATGGATAAAAACACAGCCTTCCGCAAGGCTCTTGCCCAGATGGGGCGCGGCGAAATCAAGGATGTGATGGATTTCTTCAACCCGCCAGCCAGCAAGGAACCGCAGGTTTGGGGGCCTTCGGGCCGTGGCACCCCGCAGCCGTGGGAGAAAGTTCCGATACCAGCGGAAAACCCGAGATCAGATGCCTATAACCGCCGTATGTATGGTGAGGGCCAATTGGCGGCACAAAGGGCAATGCGGGATGCTGTGCCTTCCATGCCGACTGAATTCAGGGATGCTCAGGATGCGCTGAATGCATCGCTGACGGGCACGAATGGATCGCCCAACATCGGCGCCGTGCTGTCTGACAAAATCGCCGAGGGTGGCGACAAGGCTGCTACGGCAATGCAAAGTCAGGCGAACACCATCGGATCGGCTATCGGGGCGGCTTTTCTTTCGAAGGTATCCGGCGCACTGGGTTCATTCATGGCCAATCCGGGCGGTGGGCAGCCACGCAGCACGGGGCAGGCGGTGCAGCAGCAGTCTAACGGGCAGTTTATCGATGCGCCATAGGAGACTATCATGTGGATTTTGAAATGGGACTATGTATTCAGCCTGAAGCGGCTACAAGCGGTTAATGCATAAGATCGGGTATTTGATCCCCGGCCTTTTTGATTGATCGAGCAAGGAGCCAAAGGGCATCACTTTTAGTAAAACCCTTTACTCTTTTCCGTCACTCTCCCGTTTCTTCTTGGAATGAGCTTGGACGAGATTGTATTTTACGATGTCAATCTGCCGGATGATCGATTGGAGGTCGTCTTGTTCCATCTCTGGAAGAGACGCAAACGAGTTTTCGAGGCGGTGGATAATCTCAGCATTCAGGCTGCGATTATTTCTCGCCGCCTCATCTTTGAGGCGGTCTCTCAAGCCATCGGGGAAACGAAGGACGTATTTGTCTTGGTCTTGTGGAGTGCGATCAACCATAAAAGGCTATGAGCCATAAAATATCGCTTGACGCAAGCGCGGCTATGAGCCACGTTTACATTGTGGCTATGAGCCATTAAATCGGAAAGAACTATGAAGCAGACCGACGACAAACTCATTATCCGCCTCCCGGATGGCCTTCGCGAGATCATCAAGAGGGTAGCAGCTGAGAACGAGCGGACCATGAATGCCGAGGTTGTCTATCACCTCAAGCGCGCTTACAGCGACGAAAATGAAAAGAGCGGGAAAAAGGCCTCGTAAACCTTCCCGCTCTTTCTGATACGTAAACAATCCTAGAAAGGATCATCAACATGCGGAAGCATGATAGCAAAACCGTGCCCGGTTTGGCAAGCCACCAGCAACCTTCAATAAAACCCGAGCCTTTGGTCTGTCTACTCGCGGATGTCGAGGGCAAGATCTTATCTATTCAGCGTATCGTCTGCGCGATCAACGATCTGCTGGTGATCGAAGACCCTGAAACAACATATCGCCGCAACAAATCTGCGCTGGAGCTTGCATGGTATCTAGAAGGCCTGGTAGGCGATGCGGAAAAGTATCTTCTCACCGTAATCGAAACGCAGGAACGAAATGAGTCCCGAGAAGGAGGGCTCATATCATGACCGTGATGGATATTCGCCATGAAAAATCGAAATTCAGCAGATCGCGGCGGACGTTTTTGAAAAGACTTTGGCTGGCCGGCGCGGTGCTTTCCTTGTCTGCCCCATCATCTGCCAAGCGCGTTCTTCCGGTGGAAGACCGTGTCACTGAGGCTTTGCAGGACGTCCACTGCCTGCTGGCGGAAATGTATGGTGGAACATGGATTGTGACCAGAGATAATGATTTCGTTCTGTTCCGTTGCCTTCCTCAGCCAAATGGAGTTTCAGAATGAGCGGGTTTCTCACCTTTGATTTTGAAAACCAGGCTGTGCGGGCCTTCGAGCATGACGGGCAAGAATGGTTTGTGGCGGTTGATGTATGTAGATGCCTTAGGTTGGAGAACAGTCGCCAGGCACTGACAAGACTGTCTGATGACGAAAAGAGGTCCTGCAATCTGAATACACTTACCGACAGTAAGGGTATTATTTTCAATGCCATCAATGATAGCGATGGCATTCGTGCAGGCAACCCGAATGCCACTATCGTCAACGAACCTGGCCTTTACCGATTAATCTTCACCAGCACCAAGCCTGAGGCCGAACGCCTGAAGCGGTTTGTTTTCCATGAGGTTTTGCCAGCTTTGCGCCATACCGGGTGCTTCGCCCCTGAGCCGGTGATCGACTGGGAGATTGCTCGTGAGCAGCTTTCCTTGGTGCGTGAGGCACGTCTCGCGCATGGCAAGGAAGCGGCAGCGGCATTGTGGCGGGAACTGGGCCTGCCGATGCCGAAGGATGAGACGTCGGATAAAGAGCGCAGGCAGGCCCAGGGGCTAATGAAATATGTCTACGATTTCATTGATGAATGCATGGTGTTCGATCAGAAGGCTGAGGTCACCGGCAAGGAGGTTTATCAGCGTTATCAGCAGTGGTCTGCAACGAACAATGCGCCATATATCATGAACTCTTCATTTGGGCGGTTTCTGATCCGTGCGGGCATCGTGAAGCGGCATGTCAGCACTGGATCGCGTTATATTGGTGTGCGTCTAAAGCACCACATCCAGATCACCGATCAATCGTCCTAGCCTTATAGAAAGGCGAATCATGAAGATGGATTTTTTGGCTTTGCAGGCGTCGGCCCTGCGCGATCAGATGCAGATGATGGGAGTAGCAGCATGACCACGGAAACCATGGAAAAGACAGAAGTGCAGCCGGTCGTGTTTGTGAAGGCTGGCGCGGTGTTTGCGAGCAGCGTCGATGTGGCGGAATTTTTCGAAAAAGAGCACCGTGAAGTTCTTCGGGCAATAGACAATCTATTTGAAATTGCCCCTGATGTATGTTCGTGCAATTTTGCACCATCATCGAGAGAAGTAAAAATGCCCAATGGTGGCGCTCGCGACTTTCGGGCGTTCGATATGAACCGCGATGGCTTTACGCTTTTAGTGATGGGGTTCACTGGGCCTAAGGCGGTGAAATTCAAACTTGATTATATAGCCGCTTTCAATGCCATGGAAACTGAACTCCTCGCTCAAGCTAAGCGGGTCCAGCCGCATCCGGCTGACGATCACCTTCCTCGGGGCCGCGACCGTAAGGCTTGGGGCATTCATATCCAGAAGATCAACTCGGTGGCACGATACGTCGGTATGATCAACCAGGTCTATGGACCCGAGGCCGCAAGGGCGCTTTTGGAAGCCGACAGAGATTTGCCGAACGTGTCAAACAAGGCCCTTTCGGTGCTGTGTGGATCGCCGGAAGACGATCCGGTCGGTTGCTTCTTTCACCTGATGCGGGCAGCAGCCGGCAACGGCCGCACTCTCGGTGAGCGTGTCTACGCCGCGTTCAGCGACCCAGTGGAAATGGGCAAGGTCAAGAGCTTCGGCATTCTGGTCGGGCCGGCCAGTGACAGCAACTTCATTGCCATTGCCACCCGGCATGAATTTCTGGCTCGGCATTTTGCCGATACCCAATGGACCGGAGCATGGGATGTTGCTTTCGGTCTGTTGAGCGGGGCGAAAGCTTCGAAACGAACCTTGCAATTCGGCATGGTCAAGTCCCGTGCGGTGATGGTGCCGCGCGCCGAGGTGATCAAATTGCTCAACAAGAGCGGCTGAAAACCTGAAAAAACCTGAAATTTGCACCCTGCCGGGTCTCTCGGCGGGGCGCTCGTGTTTGTGGCCAGCCTAAGGCAGGATGATGCTTTATCAAATCGGTGTCGTAACCTTCGATCTCAAGTTCAACCTCGATGGGGTTTCGCGCGAGACGACGGCGGATTTTGTTGACAAGCCAGTGATTGGTGCGCGCCCGCCGCTGGAAGCCATGGGCGAGGGGCCGGAGCAGATGACCCTTGCCGGTCGGTTGTTTCCCGACAAGCTCGGTGGCCTGTCCAACCTGAAGACCTTGCAAACCCTGCTGAAAAACCAGGTGCCGCAACTGGTGCTGCGCGGCGATGGCGAGGTGATGGGCTGGTTTGTCATCACCCGCATTACCGAGGGGCACACCTATCTGAATACCAAGGGTGTCGGCCAGGTGATCGATATGCAAATCGAGCTGAAAAAGTCCGATGCACCGGACGGCGAAAGTTACTTCTCGACTTTGTGGGAGCTGGTGTCTTGAGCGATACGGAAACCATCATCGTTGGCCGCGACGGTCTGACCTTATCTGGCGTGCTGGCCCGACATTACCGTGCGGTGGTCACGGGTGCCTGCGAACAGGTCTGGTCGCTCAACCAGGATCTTGCCCGCAAGGGTGCGGAAGTCCCGCGCGGGACGGTGCTGACCGTGCCGACCAAGGATGCCTTGTCGACCGACACGACCGACAGCAAAGTTACAGGCCTGTTCGACTGATGGCAAAAGCGCATTTTCTGGTTTCAGTTGACGGGCGGGTGGTGACGAAAAACTTCCTGCCCGTCTTGCTGTCCGCCTCGATCACCAAGGGCGTCGACAAGACGGCGGATGCGGCGCAGTTCGACCTCGACGACAGCGGCGGCACGCTGCGCTGGCCGCAGACGGGGCAGAAAGTGCATGTTGAGCTGGGCCGAGAAAATGGCGCGATCCGCACATTCGACGGTGAAGTGGATACGGCCAGTTGGTCCCTAAACCGGGGTTCCGGTTCGGTGCTTTCGGTAACGGCCCGGTCTGTTTCGTTGAAAGGCAAGGCAAAGGCTAGCAAGGAAAAGCATTGGGATAGCAAACCCTTGAAGTCCGTTCTTCAGGATGCAGGTGAAGATGCGGGTATCTCGGTTTCTGTCCATGCGGATTATGCCGATACGGTTCTGGACTGGGAGGCGATGGATGCGGAAAGCTTCATTGCCTTTGGCGAGCGGCTGGCGCGCGAGCATGGCGCAATCTTCCGGATTTCCGGCACATCCGCCGTGTTTGTACCCTACGGCAAGGGTGTGACCGGGGCCGATCTTTCGGCCTTTACCGTCACGCGGTCAATCCTGCTTTCGGCGTCGGGCTTCGCCCCGGTCACGGATCGCCCGCGTATCAAACAGAAGGTCGAGACTTATTACGATCTCGACAAGGCTTCGCGGCTGGCGGCGCAATATGCCAGTGGCGACACGGTGGACGCGGATCTGCAATCCGGGTTTTCCACCTCATCAAAGGACCATGCTGATCGCAGGGCGAAGTCCGGCGCCAGGAAGGCTGCCCGTGACAAGGCCGAAGGATCGGTTGTCATCAATGGCGATGCCACGCCGCAGCCGGGCGGCAAATGCATTCTCTCCGGCCTGCGGGCCGGGGTGGATGGCACCTATACGATCAAGAGTGTGACAGACGAGCTTTCCCGCTCTTCCGGCTACACGACCTCGATCAGCCTGAGCGAACCGCAGGGCAAGGCCGGCCAGGATAGCCGCTAGATTTTAACGAACATAAGGAAACGATCATGGATCGCGAAGAACTCTTCGTGGGTGGCGGTGTGCCATGCGCAAATTAAGGCCTGTCGAAAATTGGCGAATGGTTCTGGCTCGGGCTTGGTCTGTCCGCTTCACGGCTGCCGCTGGACTGATTTTTGTCATCCAGCCTGTTGTCGACGCTCTTGTCGATGGTGCCTACGGCCTTGAGGCGTGGGTCAATCTCACTCTGCGCGCACTCCAAGGACTGCTGACTTTTGCTGCGATATGGGCGCGCGTCGTTGCCCAGAAAGGATTGTCCGATGCCGATCAATAAAATCAAACCGACGAAGAGGGCATCAATTGTGATTGCTGGTATCGTCGCCATTGCGACCGGTGGCGTTGTTTCCGTCTTCGGTGGCTATTCTGTCCCCGACGACGTTGCCCTTGCCGTCAAGATCATCCAGCCTTGGGAAGGTCGGTCGCTTAAGGCCTATTACGACACGATAGCGCGCCCTCCGGTCTGGACCATTTGCGACGGTGATACCGATAAAGTCAGCCCTGGAATGGTTGAGACCCAAGAAGGCTGCAACAAGCGGCTTGTCGTGAAGCTGGTCAAGGATTACCGGGCTCCGGTTGCTAAATGCGTGGGAGACTGGGACAGGAAGCCGCTTTCCTGGCGGGCCACCATGCTGACATTGTCGTGGAATGTCGGTGTTGGAGCAACGTGCAATTCGACTGCCGTTCGTCTCGCGAAGGTGGGTAAATTCCGGGAAAGCTGCGAAGCGGCCACTGCGTTCAATCGCGCCGGTGGCAAGGTGATCACCGGTCTCGTTAACCGCAGGGAAATGGGTGACGCCAATCGGATAGGCGAAGCCGAACTTTGTGTAAGTGGTCTGTGATATGGCTGCGATCAGCAAGAAACTCAGATCCATCGAAGGTGGGCGCCTCGGCTTCATGTGCCCTGGCTGCAATGGATTGCACCAGGTTGCCGTTGGCCATGGACCGGGGCCGCGTTGGCAATGGAATGGCGATAAAGATCGACCAACCTTCTCGCCATCCATTCTCGTGACATGGAAAGAGCCAAGTGACAACCCGGATGAATTTGACGACGAAACCAAGGATATTCCTAAGGTTTGTCACTCGTTTGTAGGTAGCGGGAAAATTCAGTTTCTCGGTGATTGTACCCATGCGTTGGTGGGGCAGACGGTCGAAATTCCAGATTTGCCAGCGCGGGGTGAAGAATGACCATCGCCCTCACAATCCTCAAAGCCATCGGCTGGCGCGGCCTGGTGCTGATCGGCGCGCTAGCCGCGCTGATCGCCTGGCACCTGCATGGCATTTCCGCCGCAAAGGAATCTGGCCGCGTCGAAGTCCGCCAGCAATGGGCCGAGGCGCAGCGCCGGGCGGACCTGAAACAGATTGCCAAGGTTGAGGCGCAGCAAAAGCAGATCAATGCCGCCGACGCGGCCTTGGTCACCACCATCGCCGCGCATGTCGGGCAGGTTGCTGGATTGGAAGCAGCGCTTGCAGACGAAAGGAAAAGAAAGAATGCGAAACCCAATGCTGCTGCTGGCGTTGCTGCCTGCGGTCCTATCCCTGACGGGGTGCGGAACGCGCTCAATGCAATCGGCGCCGCCAAGCCATGACCGCAGGCCGAACGTATCGGCCGCCGTGATGGCCGAGTGTCCCAATCTGACTTTCATCCCGGCCGATGTTGACCGGGATGACGAATACCGGCTGTGGGGCCAGGACAGAAAGGCTCTGGCGGATTGCCGTGCCTTGAATGCTGCCAAGGCGGCGATAATCAATTCATTGCAGGGGACGTAGGGGCTGATGGCGACAGGAGAACAGGACGTGGCAGCCAGCACCAATTTGTTCGACCCGATGGCGTCCTGGGCAAGGTTGAGCGAGCGCGTCGAAAACCAGGGCAAGGACATTGTCGATCTCAGATCGAACATGAACACCGGGTTCCAGAGCGTGCAATCCTCGATCAACGCTTTGTCGAATGAATTGCGCAGCTCCAGCAAGACACAGTGGCCGGTGATCTGGGCAGCGGCTGGCGTCTGTTTCGGGATTATCGTTGCGCTCGGCTCGCAAGCTCTTAGCCCGATCAAGGAGGCGGTTTCCGAAACCAAGACGGATTTGCGCGTCACGGCGCAAAATTCCCTGTCGGTTGCGGCTTTTACGGATTTCAAGGCGACCTATGAAAACAACAGGGTCGTTTCCCGTAATGACCTGATCGACAAATTCGGCCAGGTGAATTCGCAGCTCGAAACCATCCGTAAGGACCAGGTGCCTCGGGCAGAGCTGGAACGGGCCTGGCAATCGGAAGATCAGCAGCGCGCGCAGATGCAAAAGCAGATCGATGAACTGAAGCAGGGACAGGCCACCACCTATAGCGCCCGCGACCTGCTGCTGGATATGCGCGACCGGCAGGACCGCTTCGAGCGCCAGCTTTACGGCCAGCGCCCGCCGAGCTGACTACCCGGCCTGATCGGGCAGCCACAGCAACGTAATTCGACAATTCAAACCCTTGATGGAACCGCCAGATCTGGCGGCGAAAGGATTTCCCATGGCCCTGAAAGATGGTGCGGTCTTGTGTCAGGCATCGCAATGGACACTGATCGCCGGCGGCGTGCTGAATATTCTCGTCAACCTGCCAAAGACCGGCACGCTCTACATCCGTCGTGTGGAGGCTGGATCGGGCGAGCCAGACGTTGCGCCGGACCCGGATGCCTCGGCCAGTGATGCCAGCTTCCACTTCATGACCATGACTGCCTTGAAGCCCTACGCCGCCAGCTTCACCGAGGCCTGCGATGTCTATGGCTATCCGGAGGGCGACAGCGCCCTGCGGATCGAAATGCAGGGTGATTGACCCATGTCCCTGCATTTTGGCCGACCCGGCCTGTCGCTGGGCTCTCTCTGTTCCTGGACGCCTGTCGCGCCCACCGAAGACCTGCCTGATGGCATGGGCTGGGTCGTGCGCACCGGTTCCACCGAACTTTACCTGATTGATCGCAACGGGGCCTACGTTTACGCGCCCCTGGAGGCTGAAGCATGAGCAAGGTCCAGAGCAAAAACGCATTTCTGTATGACCTCAATGGTGACGCCGGCGAGCTGAAAATCGCCTTGCGCGAAGCTATGGAGCTTGGCAGCGCGGCTGATCTGGATGCATCCGAATTCGCATCCGCGGGGCAGGGGGATAAGGCCGACACGGCAATCCAGCCCGCCGCATTGGCCGCGACGGTAACGGAGGTGATCAACCGCGCGAACCACACCGGCGAGCAGGCGATGGCCACGATTACCGGATTGATCGCTGCGCTGGCCAGCAAAGCCACGCCAGCTGATATCTCGGCTGCCATTGCCGCGCTGGTCAATAGTTCGCCTGCGGCGCTCGATACGCTGAATGAGCTTGCCACGGCGCTTGGCAACGACCCGAATTTTGCAACGACCATGACAACGTCGCTTGGCAACCGGCTGCGGGTGGATACAGCAGCGCAGGGATTGACCGCGGATCAGAAGGCTAATGGTCGCGCAAACCTCGACATCAAATCAGCAGCGCTTCAAGAGGCCTCGTTTTTTGCGCCGGCGCTGGCGTTGCGTGGATCGTACAACCTGGCGCAAGCCTCCGGCGCTGGAGCTGGTGACGCGGCTGCCGACACGGCGGCATTTGCGGCGGCAATCACGGGTGGATATGGCAAGATCATTATTCCCCGTGTTGGCAGCGTTTGGCAATTTAACCCGACCACGGTCAATGCGGCGCTGGAAACTCGACGAAATGGGTCTAGTGTGTATGAATTAGACATCGAAGGTCGGGGAATGCCTGAGATACGGGCGTCGGCGGTCGGTACATATCTGTTTAATATTCTGGCCGGATCAATGGAGGTGTCTGGTCTCCGGTTTACAGATGGGGCAGGCCGGTTGCAGTCATTTATGAATCTGAACAAGACGACACCATATCGATTGTCCGTCCATGACATTGAAGTGCACACCACTGCGAAAGGAATCCGCGTCGAAGCTCTGTCGAAAGCGGTTATTTCTAAAATTTACGGGATTGATGTGCCTCTCCTGATTCATAGGCCGGCAGTGGAGAGTACGATATGCGTGGACGCGACTTTTGAAAACATTAGCGGCGATAATTCCAAGATCCTGTTCCAGGGCACGGGTGAAATTGTAACTGAAGGTGTCACTTTCCGAGAGATCCGCCTCACAACTAATGCAGGGGATTCCTTTACGATTGAACAATCTCTTGCCTGCCAGATCGTCAATTGTATGTTGGATGGTCAGTATTCTCCAAGCGAGACGGTTGGTGCGGGCGGCATGGGTCTCGTTTTAGGGTCCGCTGCTGGCGGCGCCAACGTCGGTCTTAGCATCAAGGATACATGGCTTGGTGCGGGAAAAAATGCCAAGGCACATATGTACTCAGTGCCGGGTTCAAACAATGCCGCGATTATGATTGATGGCATTACTTGTGGTGCACAAGATGGGGCAGTTGGAACAATTCCGTCTCGATTGAATCTTACCGGGATCAATGGCTTACGTGTGGGCACTGTCAAGTCTACAGGGGCGGCACCAACCACTGATGTGTTTACTAACTCAAGTGAGATGCCCCGCGATTTCTTGCCAGCCATTCCTGTGGCGATCAGTCAAGCCACTGGAATTGCCGTAGAGTCTGGGGCCATCACAGCTGCATCAGGGACCGTTAATTATCGCAAGTCCGATGGTGTGGTTTATGTTGATGGTACCGTCACGATCACGACAGCGGGCACGGGCAACGGTATCTTGATCTTGTCTCCTACTGGCCTCCCGGCGCCCGCGTTTGTTGACGCGATCATTCCATGTTTCTTATCTACGGGCGCTTCGGGCCGGGCAACTGTATCATCTGGCGGCTCTTTACTTCTGGTGTCCAGCTCAGGTGCCTCGGTCATTGCTTCGGGCACAACAATAAAGTTCAACGGTTGCTACAGGGCGGCTTAAGATCAACACAAAAAAGGAATACCTACGTGATCGTTGTTTATGGTGCTCTTGGGAAGATTGGCGCTATCGTCGTGGCGGAACTTCTGCGCTCTCGACAAGAGGTCTTGCCCGTCGATATCGGACTAAATCAAGACCACGACCTTATCGAAGATTGCACTTTGATATGGTGCGCAACCTCGCCGCCGCCTCACGAGACGATGAAACCTTTTGCTGATGACGCGCTTGCGTTCATAAACGTTCTGTCGGCGAGTTGGCAGCGGGTCATTTTTACCAGCTCATTCGGGATCGAAGATGGTAATGGCGTCCGGGCGATCAATCCTTACGCTGCCTGCAAGATTGCTTCAGAGGCTTTTCTCGAAGCATGGTGTCGCGGGGATAATAGAAGATCAGGGATATCAATCCGCATGGGTGGTTTCGGTCCACTCACGCCGCCAGGAAGCCCAGTGGTTATGTCAGAGCTAGAGGTAGTGCAGTGTTATATTAAAGCGTTGACGATGCCACATGGGTTCCATGTTCAGCGGCCGCTTGTTGAGCGGTCGGCGGGTTAATGATTGCTGCGGCTAACGCCTTATCAAACGGAGCAGAGATGCCTTCACTCCGGACGGCTTGGTCATGATTTCTGTCTGTTGCGCCGTCTTACTTAATGCATCTAAGTGCAGAAACTCTCCTATCCACTGGTTACGTAGTATCTTTAATTGAGCCTCAGACCTATCGAGTTTTTGGAGCGCTTCGTTAAAAGCTGCCGCATCCAAGTACCCAAAGCCCCACTCCTAAAGACGCTTGATTGCGCCGTGCGGTGGAACATAATGCTGTGATTTCAAAAGGAAAGGGGAGGGGCTCGCAAAATAGCAACCCTACCTTTGAGTAGATTTAAACGATAGACGATCGGCGACGCAATCGCTGCGTTAGGGTGTCTTGGGACCCGGCTTACTTCCAGCAACTGGTTTGGTCGGGATTTTTTCAGCCGGAGTAGCGTTGCAGCCCTTGCTTCGCATGGCCGATTCCATTGCGTTTATCTTGCCCTTGGTCACTGCAACTTGCCCTTCTTTGTCCCCGCCAAAGGTGCTTGATACGGGTACGCCGAGAAGGAAGACGCCGAGAGCATCGCCATTTGCAGCATCATTTTGTTGTTTCGATATAGCAGCGAGATGGCCCTGCTCTTTCAGCGTTTCCTGGGCAATCGCCTGACAGTCCATGTTCGTATAGGCAGCCATCGGAATGTCTACAGGAACAATTGCATCAGGACGTTTTGCACAACTGGAAATGGCCGCCAAAACGACCAAGGCAACATATTTAACTCTCATGACAGCCCCCTAACTTAATCCCCGTGTATGAGTAATCACTTATCGCGGATAAGTGGAAGGGGGCGACGTGGGGTTTTCCCGGTTTGTGTAAGGTTTGAAGATCGCAACAGGTGCATCTGCCGGCTTAGGTTCGATAATAATTTCTTCGAAACAACCTGGAAATACATATGAATTTTAAACTGCAATTTTTTGGATGTATATTGTCGTATATCCTGTCGTCGTGCGACTAAGTTCAATTGGTATGTGACCAATACCACTATTGATTCAGGGATGTTTTCATCAATCGTTTTGTTATCCTTCGACCATTGGTTGGGGATATAAATATGAACAAAATTATTGCTGAGCATTTGAACGTGGCAAAACAGTTGGCGGAAAGGGAAGGTGAAATATTCCTATCGTACCTGATAAGTATGGCTCAAATGGAAAACGATCCAGACGGGCGATTGCTGGCAACAAGAACTTGCGAGGCGCGGAAGACCTTGAATTTGTCGCTGCCGAGTTAAGGCGGGTTCTGGCCATCGCCGAGGCAGAGGGCAAGGTGATGCTGGCCTACCTCTTGTCTCGGGCAATTGAAGAGGCGGACAGCGAATTACGAGATCGGGCAGTGCCTCGCTCCGAAACTTAGACAAAAGGCCGGAAGAGTGATCTTCCGGCCTTTTTTATAGCGCAGGGCAACGTTTATGGAGCGCGCAGATTTTCTGCCGGATCTGCGTGAGCGGTTGGATCGCATTGAAAGAGGTCGAACAGGGCAGTAGCCTTAAGAAGGGCGTCTGCATGTCCAGGTAAATCCGGCCAATATATTCTTCGCCGTCATAACCAACATAATCATCCGCCGAATTTGGCTCATCGGGCCAAGTTCGCCGCCACCGATATTTCTTTTTCCATGTCATGATCAAGAAACAAGTAACGCCCGCCGATAGTTCAATTCGCCGTTCCCAGCATGGCTTGTACAAACTTATCTTTCTCTGCCGCCTGTGCGGGCGAATTCCCTCTGGCAAATATGAGCGTCCTCCAGGCGTCGCGTCCTTTGACCACGACAGTCACTTCAACAATGCGGTCAGTGTATTTTACAGATTTTCCCGTCGCCCTGAAGGCTGACATGCCTTCGATAGTGACGGGCCTCCACTGCGAGTCGAGGCTGACATCCGGGGCGACAGCCAACTTCAGCGCATCGGCATAGGCGGCGACCGTCGCCCCGCCAGATGGAAACTGCTCGTAGCCAAAGATTGCCTCGACAAGCAATTCGTTGGAGGCGAAGTAAAACACCCGCCCGCTGTTGATCTTCACCTCCTGTGCCTGCCAGGTCTTCCCGATGGTAGCCGTCTTATTCGTAACTGGGTTCATCCAGGTCTGTTTGGTGTTGAGATTTGTCTCGGCCTTCTGATCTTCAGTCCCCAGGATAATATTACCCGTGAACAGGGCTGCGACGACGACGATCCCCGCGGCCAGACGCACTTTCGATGGATTGGCGATGATTTCAGGATTGCCTTCATCGTAGCTGGCGACGTTGCCTTCTGCAAGAAGACGATATTGGCGGATTTGAGTAAAGAGCACGACGAAAGGGATGCCAAGCCCAAGACCTTGAGTCCAAACCTTGAACTCTCTGGAAAGGAAGAAAGTAATCCGATTCCGGCCCTGGGGGACAGGCACTCGCACGCCGACAATGGCCTTCCCAGGTGTGGTGCCGACGACAATCATAAAAAAAGCAAGGAATATGGCGATGAGCGGAAGCAATAGGATCCTGAAAAGGAGGTCATTCATCGTCAAGATCTGGAGGTAAATATCCGGAGCATATAGAACCGACCAAAAGCCTATTCCGAAGCTGAATAGCGGAGTGAAGATGAGATTGTCGATGGACCTCGCCCAAAAACGTGGCCAAGGTCGCGAGGTGATCACGATTCCCGGTTTAACTATAGGTGGTTCAAAAATTGGTGGTGGTCTCTTTCCTGATGACGCAACAGGCAATGGAGGCGGTATCGAGAGCGCGCTTGACAGGTCTGGATGCTCTGCCGCTTGTTGCCAAGCATCCATGCCTTCACGCCATACATTGGTTTCTCTTGTGATCTGCCCGTTCTTTATGAGCGCACGTATTTCGTCTTCTCCGACAGGGCCTTTTTGATCTTGCCCTGCTGCATAGTACCAAGCTGCCATCTGCTTCCCCTGTCCCCATGACGGTAACCGGTATCAAGGTTAGAAAGCAGGGTAAAGTTGTGCCGACGACAGATCGGTAAATTTTAGCAAGCTTAACGTTGAAACCAGCAGGCCATTTGATCCTGAAGCCTGTGCTACACGACGACAAATTTCCCAGCTTCGGACATATGTGCAACCTCTCGCTTGTTCTCTAAACGTTCTCATTTTGGAGAGGAGTCAATGACCTTGTTGGCAGAGGCTGTGGCCAATGAGATTTTTTACCGACGGTAGGTCCGTCGCAGTCTATTAGAGATCAAGCGATAGTTTGGAATCGGTCGATAAGAAGTTGAATTTTGTCATTGGCTAGTGACGAGAGTTTGGAGCTTTGCTCTTGTTTTTATTGGTCTAAAATGAGACTTCTAAGCAGGTTGTCGCAGGTTCGAGTCCTGAAGGGATCGCCAATCTCTAAAATTTACTTTGTAAGGCTCTGAAATTACTCATTCATTCTTAAGGTGAGGGGTTTGTGGTTCAGGGTGAGGGGATAGGATGTTCCCGTTCAGTTTCGTTGCCGCCGCCTGTGAGAGTTTCTTACGGTCGGCTTTTTTAGTATAAAGCGCGGCCATCGCGTCGGAATTCCAGCCGAATAATGCTTTCAGTTCGGCGTTACTGCCGCCCACTAAGGCGCGTTTTTGAGAAATGGATTCTGGGATGACCAATGTCATGTCCTCAAAAGCGGAAATGACATCAAGATCTTTTAAAAATTTGGTTTGATGCGCTGCTCGATCAGTCTGGAATCAAGTCGGAGATCTGTCCGTGTGATACCAGCAAGCGTGGGTTCGTCATGCTTCCATTTTCCTCATCGATTGTGACTGCGTATGCGGCAACGCCAATGTAGCGAGTGGCCATCGCACCAGCAATTTTCTCTGCTGAAGCTACGCTTGACGCTTGGCGCATATCGCCCGGCACAATACCGGCGCGGTTCTTTTTGAACTGCACGACAATAATTTTTTCAGCGTCAGACATGATACTATCCTCTCTCTTTTGTTCTCTTTATGTTCTTTTCTCGAGAAAAGTCAATGCCGTTTTTTCACGTGTCCATTGGAACGCGGTGAGCAAAATTCTTCGAGATTGCCACTTGTGGCCAGGCAGTCGCCGCAAACGGATATCGTGGCGACTGGCCAACTTGGGTGAAGGCGACGTATAAATTGCGAAGAACTGGCGTTCGTCCTGCCGGGCCTTGGCTAAGCCTTCCGCACTTATTTCTTTTTTGTCGAGGATTCGCTGTTCTTGACCTGTGAGCCGAGCGTGGGCGCTACGGCTTTATCAACTGTCTTGTCCTTCTTCGGCTTTCGCGTTTCCTTGTTGCCGCGTACTTGACCTTTAGCCATTGTCGTTTCCTCCGTGTTGAGAATGACAGCTAGCCGCGATTGCCGGGTGAAAAGCAAGCGAAATCCGACAGATGAGAAGTGCCTCAAACCTGTTTGCCTACCTTGTCATTCCTCATCCAGCCCGCAGGAACCGGACGGCCTCATCGCGGCGGTGCAGGTAGAGCAATGTGCGCACCGCCTCGCCGCGTGCCGAAGTCAGATCGGGGTCGCGTTCCAGCAGATAGGCGGCGTCCTTGCGGGCGACTTCCAAGAGGTCGGCGTGGTGTTCAAGGCTGGCGATGCGAAAGCCGGGCGTGCCGGATTGGCGGGTGCCGAGTAGCTCGCCTTCGCCGCGCAGTTTCAGGTCTTCTTCGGCAATCAGGAAGCCGTCTTCGCTGTCGCGCAGGATTGACAGCCGCGCCTTGCCGGTTTCGCCCAGCGGGCCTTTATAGAGAAGGATGCAGGAAGAGGCCTCAGCGCCGCGCCCGACCCGACCGCGCAACTGGTGCAGTTGCGCAAGGCCAAAGCGTTCGGCGTGTTCGATCACCATGATCGTCGCATCCGGCACGTCCACCCCGACTTCGACCACTGTGGTTGCTACCAGCAGCCGTGTTTCACCGCTCTTGAAAGCCAGCATGGCGGCGTCTTTTTCCTCGCCTTTCATGCGGCCATGCACGAGGCCGATGGGCGCCTTGAGGCACATTTTCAGCACCTCGAATCGCTCCTCGACCGACATCAGTTCTGATTCCTCGGTTTCCTCAACCAGTGGGCAGATCCAATAGGCTTTCTTACCGGAAGCAATCGCCGCCTGAAGCCGGTCAACGATATCGCCGATTCGCTCCACAGGCACGGTTACGGTCTGGATCGGTTTGCGGCCCGCCGGTTTTTCGGTGAGCTTGGAGACATCCATATCGCCGAAGGCAGCCAGAACCAGCGTGCGCGGAATGGGCGTGGCGGTCATGACCAGCATGTGTGGCGAAACGCCCTTGGCTGTCAGTCGCAGCCGCTGGTGGACACCAAAGCGATGCTGCTCATCGACTACAGCCAGCATGAGATTGTGATAATTGACCGAATCCTGAAACAGCGCGTGGGTGCCAATAACTATTTGCGCTTGGCCGGAGGCTATTCGCTCCAGCACCGCTTCACGCTCGCGGCCCTTGGTGCGTCCAGTCAGCACATCGACGGCGATTCCGGCAGCCGCCGCCATTTTTGATAGAGTCGCATGATGCTGGCGCGCCAGAATTTCGGTCGGCGCCATCAGCACGGCCTGGCCGCCGTTTTCCACCACAGCCGCCATGGCCAGCAGCGCCACCAGCGTCTTGCCCGCGCCGACATCGCCCTGGACCAGGCGCAACATGCGGCTGTCGCTTTCCATATCTTTCAAGATATCGGCAACAGCGTCCTTCTGGCTGTTGGTGGGGGTAAAGGGCAGGGCGGCAAGGATTTTTCCGCTCATTTCGCCCGTGGCGCGAACCGGTGTTCCCGCCACCTTGCGCAAGCGTTGACGCACCAGTGCCAGAGAGACCTGGCCCGCCAGAAATTCATCATAGGCCAGCCTGCGCCGGGCCGGGGCCTGCGGATCCACATCCTTTTCATCAAGGGGGCTGTGCAATCGCTCAAAACTTGGTTTGACAGCGTCGAAACCTTGTTTCGTCACCAGTGCCGGATCGATCCATTCGGCAAAGTCCGGCAAGCGTTCCACAGCGTGGTCTACCGCCTTTTTCAGCACTTTCGGCGAAAGGCCGGCCGTAAGCGGATAGACCGGCTCGACCAGCGGCATGGTCGCCGCCTCGCTGGCCTTGACCATGAAATCCGGGTGGACCATCGAGGGGCGACCATTGAACCAGTCGATTTTTCCCGAAACCGTGATGATCTCATCGACCGGCAAGGCTTTTTCCAGCCAATTGCCCTTGGCGCGAAAGAATGTCAGCGCTAATTCACCGGTCTCGTCATGCAGGAAAACCCGGTAGGGCGCGTTGCGATTTTCCTTAGGCGCAGGCGTGTGGCGGTCTACCCGACCCGTCACGGTGACAATGGCACCTTGCGGGGCTCGGGCAATTCCTGGCTGGTTGCGCCGGTCGATCAGGCGATGGGGGCTTAAGAAAAGCAGATCGACGACGCGGGCGTCTTCAGCATCTTCGCGGCCCAGCAGGCTCGCCAGCAATTGCGCCAGCTTCGGACCAACGCCCGGCAGGGTGGAAACGGAGGCAAACAGGGGATCGAGCAGGGATGGACGCATGATGGCGGCAAAATGCCGTGTGATGAGGCGCATTGCAAGGCTGACAAGGCAATTGTGAGCGGGTATACAGCATCGGACTGAAAAGTGGGAACCGGTTTTCAGAGATATCCGATGCGAAGAGAAAGGCATCGGACTGAGAAGTGGGAACCGGTTTTCGGGCATATCCGATGCGAAGAGAAAAGCATCGGACCGAAAAGTGGGAACCGGTTTTTTGGTGGGGCGATGTTGTGAGGAAGCACCGGGTTCTCGGCTTCGCCGCCCCCTCATCCGCCTGCCGGCACCTTCTCCCCGATGGGGAGAAGAGGGATGGAGCCGACAGGTGCGGTGCGTTTTCAGTGAGGCGAGGACCGCCGAGCGAAGGCGGGGGAGTGACGAACTGCTTGCTCCGTCATGACTTGTGAAAACCGGTCTACGAGAAAATTCGATGCGAAGCCAAGAGGTTCAGCATCAACAGGAAGGTGAATGACATGACTGGTCTGGTTCGCAGCAGCGCCGATCTCGATCCCCGCCGCAGGCGTATTCTGTTTCGCTGCTGGCATCGGGGTATCAGGGAGATGGACCTGATGCTTGGCCAGTTTGCCGAAGCAGAAATCAGTGCGCTCAACGATGCTGAGCTGGATGATCTCGAACTGATCATGGCGGAAGAAGACAATGACCTGATCAGCTGGATCAATGGTGCTGCCCCTGTGCCTGTTCATATGCAGATCCCGTTGTTTGAGCGCATTGCCGCCACCCGCCCCGATTTTTCGCCTGTCGATGGTTCGGCCATTGCATTGTCGTCCAGGCCTGATGCGAGTGCTGTGACCGAAAAATGATTTCCCTGTTTGATGCAAAGAAGACGGCAGCGGCGGCGTCCGCTGTTACCCTCTCGCCTGTGCCTGATGGTATGGACGCTTTTCTGGTGGCGGAACTGGCGCGGCAGGGCAGGCCTGTCGCCTATCTTCTATCGGATTCCAGCCGGATGAATGATATCGAGCAGATGCTCGGCTTCTGTGCGCCGGAAATTCCGGTGCTGACCCTGCCTGCCTGGGATTGCCTGCCCTATGACCGGGTTTCGCCCAGCGCCGATATTTCCGCCCGCAGGCTTTCGGCACTGTCGGGGCTGATTGCCCATGCCCGAAAGCCACATCCGGGCATTGTTCTTGTCACTGCCAATGCCATGCTGCAAAAGCTGGCACCGGCTGATGTTATCGAAAGCCTGTCCTTTTCGGCCCGCCCCGGCAATCAGGTGAAGATGGACGACGTTGCCGCCCGCTTGTCGCGCAACGGCTTTGAACGCGTCGATACCGTGCGCGAAGTCGGCGAATTTGCGGTGCGTGGCGGTATTCTTGACGTGTTCGTGCCGGGCTCTGAGGAGCCGGTGCGGCTGGATTTCTTTGGTGATACGCTGGAAAGTATCCGCAGTTTCGATCCAGCCAGCCAGCGCACTATCGGTCAGGTCCGCTCACTGGACCTCAACCCGATGAGCGAAGTGACGTTGACGCCGGAAAGCATCAGCCGGTTTCGCAAGAATTACCTGTCGCTGTTTGGCGCGGCCACCCGCGACGATGCGCTGTACACCGCCGTGTCCGAAGGCCGCCGTTATGCGGGCATGGAACACTGGATGCCGCTGTTTCATGAAAAGCTGGAGACGGTGTTCGATTATCTCACCGATTTCCGGGTGGTGCTCGACCATACGGTGCGCGAATCCGCCGAAGAACGCGGCAAGCTGATCCGCGACTATTATGAGGCGCGTTTGAACAGCGCGACACCCGGCAAGGGCCATCTGGCGCAGGGCACGCCTTATAAACCGATACCGCCGGAATATCTCTATTTAGGGGCGGCGGAATTTGCCAAGAAGCTAGAAGCGCTGAACCCGATCCGTCTGACACCGTTTGCCGAGCCGGATAGCGAAGGCCGCAAGATTGTCGAACTCTCGGCTCGTTCCGGCCCGCGCTGGGCGAAGCTGGCCGCGCAGGAAAGCAGCGAGACCAAGGCTGATGGCGAGGCGCAACGGGTCAATGTCTTTACCCAGGCAGTAAAATATATTTCCGACAAGCGGGCTTCCGGCTCCAAGGTGCTGATTACCGGCTGGTCGGAAGGTTCGCTCGACCGGCTGTTGCAGGTGTTGAACGAGCACGGGCTGGAGCGGCTAAAGCCTGTTACTGCCCTGAAGGATCTCGATCAGCTTGGCAAGGGTCATGCGGCAACCGCCGTCCTGGCGCTTGAGGGCGGGTTCGAGGCGGGCGAACTCGTGGTGGTCGGCGAGCAGGATATCCTCGGCGACCGCATGGTGCGCCGGTCCAAGCGTCGCAAGCGGGCAGCCGATTTTATTTCGGAAGTGGCCGGGCTGGATGAAGGCTCGATCGTTGTTCATGCAGAGCATGGCATTGGCCGGTTTATCGGATTGCGCACCATCCAGGCGGCGGGCAGCCAGCATGCCTGTCTGGAATTGCAATATGCCGACGAGGCAAAGCTGTTCCTGCCGGTCGAAAATATCGAGCTTCTGTCGCGCTACGGCTCGGAAGGCAGCGAAGCGCAATTGGACAAGTTGGGCGGCGGTGCCTGGCAGATGCGCAAGGCCAAGCTGAAGAAACGCCTGCTGGACATGGCCGGTGGGCTGATCCGCATCGCCGCCGAGCGGATGATGCGGTCGGCACCGGTGCTGGCCACGACTGAAGGCTTTTACGACGAATTCGCCGCGCGGTTCCCCTATGAGGAGACCGAGGACCAGATGAATGCCATCGAGGCGGTGCGCGGCGATCTGGCTGCTGGACGTCCAATGGACCGCCTGATCTGCGGCGATGTCGGCTTCGGCAAGACGGAGGTGGCGCTGCGCGCCGCCTTCGTGGCAGCGATGAACGGTATTCAGGTGGCGGTCGTGGTTCCGACCACGCTTTTGGCGCGCCAGCATTTCAAGACGTTTTCCGAGCGGTTTCGCGGGTTGCCAATCCGCATCCAGCAGGCCTCGCGGCTGGTGGGTACCAAGGAGCTGAACCTCGTCAAGAAGGAAGTGGCTGAGGGCAAGACCGATATTGTCGTCGGCACCCATGCTCTCCTGGGGTCGGGCATAAAATTCGCCAATCTTGGCCTGCTGGTGATTGATGAAGAGCAGCATTTCGGCGTCAAGCACAAGGAACGGCTGAAAGAGTTGAAGAGCGACGTGCATGTGCTGACGCTGTCGGCGACGCCCATTCCGCGCACCTTGCAGCTGGCGATGACCGGGGTGCGCGAATTGTCGCTGATCACCACGCCGCCAGTGGACCGTATGGCGGTGCGCACCTTCATTTCGCCCTTCGATCCGCTGGTGATCCGCGAAACGCTGATGCGTGAACATTATCGCGGTGGGCAGAGCTTTTATGTCTGCCCACGTCTGGCGGATCTTGCCGATATCAAGGCATTTCTGGAGTCGGATGTGCCGGAATTGAAAGTGGCGATTGCCCATGGCCAGATGGCGGCGGGCGAACTGGAAGACATCATGAACGCCTTCTATGAAGGCCGCTATGATGTTCTGCTTTCCACCACCATCGTTGAATCCGGTCTTGATGTGCCGACCGCAAACACTCTCATTGTCCATCGCGCCGACATGTTCGGCCTAGCCCAGCTCTACCAGATCCGCGGCCGGGTTGGTCGCTCCAAGGTGCGAGCCTTCGCGCTGCTGACCTTGCCGGTCAACAAGGTTCTGACGACCAGCGCCGAGCGGCGGCTGAAAGTGCTGCAATCGCTGGATACGCTGGGCGCGGGCTTCCAGCTTGCCAGCCACGATCTCGATATTCGCGGTGCTGGCAATTTGCTGGGCGAGGAACAATCCGGCCACATCAAGGAAGTCGGCTTCGAGCTTTACCAGCAAATGCTGGAGGAGGCCGTGGCCGAGGTGAAGGGCGAGGACGAGGTCGTCGATAGCGGCTGGTCGCCGCAAATCCAGGTCGGCACATCTGTGATGATCCCCGACGAATACGTGCCAGACCTGCATCTGCGTCTTGGCCTGTATCGCCGCCTGGGCGAATTGACCGAGTTGAA
This sequence comes from Allorhizobium ampelinum S4, assembly GCF_000016285.1. Classification (NCBI taxonomy): domain Bacteria; kingdom Pseudomonadati; phylum Pseudomonadota; class Alphaproteobacteria; order Hyphomicrobiales; family Rhizobiaceae; genus Gillisella; species Gillisella ampelina. The sequence continues at coordinate 1,937,440 of NC_011989.1, forward strand.
CGATATTGACGGCTTCGGTGCCGAGTTGATCGACCGGTTCGGGCCGCTGCCAGCGGAAGTGCAGAACCTGTTGAAGGTCGTTTACGTCAAGGCGCTGTGCCGCAAGGCCAATGTCGAAAAGCTGGAAGCCGGTCCGAAGGGCGTCGTGGTTCAGTTCCGCAACAAGCTGTTCCCCAACCCGGCAGCTTTGGTCGGCTTCATCGCCAAACAGGGCAGCATGGCCAAGATCCGTCCAGACCACAGTGTGTTCCTGACCCGCGATCTGCCAACGCCCGAGAAACGGCTGGCGGGTGCGGCGACCATCATGGCGCAACTGGCGGAACTGGCCAAGGTGAAGTGATTTGGTAATTTAGTATTTGCGAATCCTGCTTTAGTTATGCCAGATACACGTAAAAGGAGAATTAGATGCGTGATATCGGGCAAAACAACAGCAATTCAATTACTGCTACTGACGAGACCGCAGAAGTTAGTATGCAGGTTTTGCAGAATATGTATGCAAAGATTACAGGAAAGCGCGAACAAATATCTCGAAGTGTCAATGTAAACCATGTTACTAAATTTGAAGATTTAGAGAATCTTCATATTAAGATTTATCAGTCTTGCGAGCAATATAATATTGTTACTAAAAATGAATCTATAGTTATTTATCATGTAGATGAGAGTAAGGAGCAATTTAGCAGTTTTGATAGATTTAGAGCTTACAATAAATCATCGTTGAGCGCTATTGAAAATATACATTTTGAGTACAATATTTTAATAAAATTGCCGCTTGTTAATGAACCTCAAAATTATAAAATTACGATAGATATTCACTCTCGAACGTCCATTATTAAAAAAATGCAAAAAAATGAGGGAGTTGCTGCAATATTTTTTTCAATGATTGCTGATAATACCGGAAACATAAAGATTTCTTATGTTGATTATACGGTTGCGATGAATTTCATGAACGTTATTGATGGTTGGTTTAATTCTCTCTTTAGGGGAAAGCAAAGAAATTGGGTTAAATTTCCCAAAAAATATAGTCATGAATTTTCTGGAATTTTAAAATTAGCATCTCTCGCATTATTCTTAACAACATCCTATCTATATTATATTAGCAATCCCGTTAACTTGGAAAAAATATTGCCATATTCAATAATGATATTTGGCGGCGCTCATGTTTTACTATCAATAAGCGGCAGGATAGGGAAATCCATAGAGAAAAATATAGATTTAATACATTCGTCTTCATATGTCCATCTTAATAGAGGAGACGAAATGTCTATCACTGAAGATAAGGATTCAACAAATAGATCTGTTGTAATAATTTCATTAAATATAATATTGGCATTTGCTGTAAATATATTTAGTAATTATATTTGGTTTTTTATGGGCTTCAAGTAAATAATCATCTGCCTCAGAGCAAAAATATTACGATTTTTTTGATTTTACTTTAATTGCTCATCCTCTTCCACCGCCAAACTGGCCTGCGGACCAGTTGCAACAGCCGGTGGAAGTGGAACACCCTTGGTTCTCTCCCGCATCAGGGTAATCAGGCCGGAGCCGATGATCAGGGTGATGCCGACCAGCATGGGTAGATCGACATGGTCGCCGAAGATCAGGTAGCCAAACAGAATGGCCCAGAGCATCTGGCTATATTGTGCAGGTCCCAACACGGCCGCAGGCGCAAAGCGGGTTGCCAGCATCATCAGCACGGTGGCCAGCGCGGCAAACAGGCCGTAGCTGAGCAAGAGCAGCCAGTCCGTTCCTTGCGGCCAGGAGAAAGCGGGCAGCATGGCGATGCCGGAAATGATGATGGTGCCGAAGGCTCCGGCGCCGTAGAGCGATGTGGATTTTTCACGCGGGCCGATGGCGCGGTAGACGACGATGGAAATTGCGCCGCCCAACCCGCCGATGACGGCCCCCAGATGGCCGATGGACAATTCCCTAAAGCCGGGCCGTAACACCACCAGCACGCCGATAAAGCCGATGATGACGGCGCTCCAGCGGCGCATGCCGACCTGTTCCTTGAGGAACACCACCGACATGATGGTGACGAAGCAGGGCAAAAGGAAAATCAGGCAGAAGGCTTCCGCCATCGACAGATGGGTGAAGGCGGTCACCGCCCCAATGGCGCTGGTTCCTGACGCGACGAAGCGCAGCAGCCAGAGCTTCAGGTTTGAGGTCCTGAACACATCCGTCAGCGAATCGCCGCGCTTCAGCAGAAAGGGCAGGGCAGCCAGACCGAACAGCGATCCGAAGAAGGCCGATTCGAACGGACTGATTCGTCCATCAACGAGTTTGACCGATGCATCGCTGATGGCGAAGGCGGCAAAGGCCGCAAAAGCGAGCGCAAGGCCGCGAGGTGTCGTATCGGAGGTCACGAGCGGGTCGTCCTGGAGTTTGGCCGGGGAAATCCGTCATCAGGTTTCCACCGGCAGGGGCCTCTCGTGAGTATGGCCGATATTGCGTTGCGTCAATTCAGTTTCGACTGCTCGACTGCCTTTTCAGCGGCGATGTCGCGCAGGGCATTGGCCAGAACCTCGGTCGGCTGGGCCCCACTCACGGCATATTTCTGGTCGATGATGAAGAAAGGCACGCCATTGACGCCCATCTTCTGGGCGGCGTCGATTTCATCGATCACCATGTCCTTATCGGCATCGCCTGCCAGCAGGGCCTGCATCACCTTGCGGTCCAGCCCAGCCTCCTGGACAATATCCAGCAGGACGGCATGGTCGCCGAGATTGCGACCATCCTCGAAAAATGCCTTGAACAGGCCTGAGACCACAGCACCCTGCGCTTCACGGCTTTCCAGTCCTGCCCAATGGATGAGCCGATGCGCGTCCAGCGTATTCGGACCGATCTTGATGGCTTCGAAATTGAAGGCAATACCAACCTCGCGGCCAAGCTCAGCCAATTGCTGATGGCCGCGCTCGAGGTTTTCCTTGCCGCCAAATTTTTTGGCCAGTTCGGCCTGCTGGTCAACGCCTTCGGGCGGATAGTCAGGATTGAGCCGGTAGGGGCGCCAGTTGACGTCGATGCTGACAGTGTCCTGCACCTCGGCAATGGCCAGATCCAGCCGGGCCTTGCCCAGATAGCACCACGGGCAGACGACATCGGACACGAGATCGATGGTAATACGTTGCATAAAAGAGTCTCCATCGGTATGCGGCAGCGATGACACGCCGCAGATCCGTGCGCAGTCAGCGCACGGTGGTTGAATTCATTGCGCCCTGGCATCCCACCAGGTGGGGAGTTGATAGCCCAGCATCGGTACCTGGTCAGGCCTTGCAATGCGCTTCCAGCGCGCCAGCCATTGTTCGCCATTATAATAGAGCGGCACCACGTAATGCCCGGCCACCAGCAGGCGATCCAGGGCCCGCACGCTGGCCTGATAGTCCTCGAGGCTTCTGGCATTGACCATGGTGTTCAGCACCCGGTCGATATCCGGATTGGCAACACCGGCATAATTGAAACTGCTTTGCCGATCCCGGGCAGTGGAACCCCAGCGGTTGAATTGTTCGATACCGGGAGCCAGCGTCGAAGGATAGGCCATGACGACCATGTCATAATCGAAGCTGTTGGAGCGCGCCTGATATTGCGCGTCATCCACCGTCCGGATGCTCATGCCGATGCCGATCAGCCTCAGGGTGCGCTGATAGGCAAGCGCCATTTTCTCTTGGCCGGCATTCTGGGTCATGACCTCGAAAGACAGTGGCTTGCCCTGGGCATCGACCATTTTTCCATCATTGATCGAATAGCCAGCCTGGCTGAGCAGCGCGACGGCCTGGCGCAGAATATTACGGTCGGCGCCCGAACCATCGGAAATCGGCAATGTATAGGTGCCTGCCAGGATTTCCGGGGCAATCGTGTTGCGCGCATTGCCGAGAATTGCCAGCTCACGGTCGTCGGCGGCATGGCCAAAGGCGCCGAGCGGCGAATTCTGCCAGTAACTCTGGATTCGCTTGAACGCATTGCCGTAGATGTTTTTGTTGACCCACTCGAAGTCGAAGGCGAGCGTCAGCGCCTCGCGCACCTTCACATCGGCAAAGATCGGGCGGCGGGTATTGAACACGAATCCCAGCATGCCCGTCGGTTTTTGTGGGGTAAAGGTCTCGCGCACAACATCGCCATTCACGGCTGCCGGAAAATTATAAGCCCGCAGCCAATGGGCCGAATCACCATCAGGGTAAAGATCGATCTCACCCTTCTTGAAGGCTTCGAACAGGGTGCTGTCCTGCAAAAAATAGGTTACGCTGACTTCGTCGTAATTATCGAAACCCACCTTCGAGGGAAGATCCTTGCCCCAATAATTCGGATCGCGCTGATAGGTAATCCGCTCGCCGGGGCGTATATCCTTGATCTTATAGGGGCCGGAGCCAACAGGCACATTCAGCGACGATTGTTCGAACAGGTCCGGGTCGATGGCGTGTTTCGGCAGGATCGGTGTTGCATAGGCCAGAAGCAGCGGAATTTCCCGGTCGGCCTTGTCGTTGAAGGTGAAGCGGACACTATGCTCGCCAACCTTTTCCATCTTGGCGACGCCATTCAACCGCTTGTCGAAAGGTGCACGGCCTTTCTGCTGGAGGATCTGGAGCGTGAAAATCACGTCATCCGGCGTCACGGGCTGGCCATCGTGCCAGCGGGCCTTGGGGTTGAGGTTGAACTGGATGAAGCTGCGGGCATCATCCCACTCCACGCTCTGCGCCAGAAGACCGTAGAGCGTGTAGGGTTCGCCGGCCGAGCGCGTCATCAGCGTTTCGTAAAACAGGTTGCCGTAGTCAGGGTCCCAGATGCCGCGCGCCGTTGTGCGCATGCCCTTGATGACAAAGGGGTTGAAGCTGTCGAACGTGCCGACCACGCCGTAAGAGATCCGACCGCCCTTCTTTACGTCAGGGTTGACGTAAGGCAAGTGCTTGTAATCGGCGGGCAGGGCGGGTTTGCCATACATGGATATGGCATTGACGGGCTCGGCCAAGGTAGCCGATGCGGCAAACACGCCGCAGAACGGCAGGACCAAGACCAGCAGGGTCGACAAAAGACGCCGCAAACCATTTCCTCTCGAGATCAGTATTTTAAATTTCGCGGCAAATTATCACGAACTGCCGGAAAGCCAACCGCTATGGCACAATTCCTGCCATGGAAGCGCCATGTAAGTGACTGGGTGGAATTGTCCAGTAAAACAAATGGCGCGTGCGCTCAATCGTTCCACAAATTGGATGCATCTCTCCCAAACACCAAAGAAGCACTGGATATTCGCAGCGATGCGCTGTAACAGGATCACCACACACATCGGGTCATCTATTTGCCTCATTTAAAACCCAGGGGATGAACGAATAGGCCGATCTAATCGGGTGAGAACTTCGGTTCGACAAAAGTTTTCAGGAGACGGATCTCGTTATGACGTTTACAGCAGCCAAAACCGCGCGTGCGGCACTCTCCGCTCTCGTTCTCTCCACTGGCTTTGCTGGCGCATCTTTTGCCCAGCAGCAGCCCGCTGGCGATGCCGGCTTGCCGCCGCAGGGTTGGTTCAAGACCTGCGCCAAGCAGGAAGACAACGATATCTGCACGGTGCAGAACATTCAGGTCGCGCAGAACCGCCAGATGATTATCGCCGTGGCGATCATCTCCATCGAAGGCAAGATGAACCGCAAGCTGATGCAGGTTTCCGTGCCTTCCGCACGGCTCGTCCCTCCGGGCGTCGTTTTGCAGATCGATGGCGGCAAGGGCCAGAAGATCGATTACGCCGTCTGCTTCCCGGACCGTTGCACAGCTGAAATTCCGCTGACGGACGCGATGATTGCCAGCCTGAAGAAGGGGCATGACGTGGTGTTCACGTCGATGAACTTCCGCCGCGTTCCAAACCCGATCAAGATTTCGCTTGATGGCTTTACCGGCTCTTACGATGGCCCAGCTATCACCCAGTCCCAGGCGCAGGAGCGCCAGCGTCTGCTGGAAGAAGCCATGCAGAAGAAGAACGAAGAATCGCAGAAGGCCCTGGAAGACGCCCAGAAGGCCGCCAAGGAAACCAAATAATCGGTTATTCCTTTGCTTCATTGAAAAAAAGCCCCGGTCGTTAAACCGGGGCTTTTTTTATAGGACATAATGATCAACTGATCAGTGAGCCAAATTCATCCGCGGCTTGTAATGACCGGCCTGCTCTTCCACGAAGATCTGGTTGATATGCGGATTGCGCAGCGGTTCGCCGCTTTCGTCTGTCTCCAGATTTTGTTCGGAGACGTAGGCGACGTATTCCGTCTCGGCATTTTCAGCCAACAGGTGATAGAAGGGCTGATCCTTGCTGGGCCGCAATTCTGCGGGGATCGCGTTCCACCATTCTTCCGTATTGGCGAATTCCGGATCGACGTCGAAAACGACGCCGCGAAACGGAAATACCTTGTGACGAACAATGTCACCGATTCCAAACTTTGCGTTGCGTTGTTTCATGGCTTTGTTTCCTTTCGTCAAATATTTGGGAAACGGGACAACGAACATCAAGGGCCTCGACATGGTTTTGTCACAAAACGGCTGAGGCATGGCCGCCCGGTTTAACGAGATGTGTAATTACAAAAAAATACCAATGATACTGCAATAAAAAAGCCGGCAGGGTTGCTGCCGGCTTTGGTTTCGATCTGATCAGACCGAGTAGTACATGTCGTATTCCACCGGATGAGGCGTCATGTCGTAACGCATGACTTCCTGCATCTTGATGTCGATGAAGGCGTCGATCTGGTCGTCGTCGAAGACGCCGCCTGCGGTCAGGAACTTGCGATCCTTGTCGAGGCTTTCCAGCGCTTCGCGCAACGAGGCGCAAACCGTCGGGATCTTCTTCAATTCCTTCGGCGGCAGGTCGTAGAGATCCTTGTCCATGGCCTTGCCAGGATGGATCTTGTTCTTGATACCATCGAGACCAGCCATCAGCATGGCGGCAAAACCGAGATAGGGGTTGGCGGTCGGGTCAGGGAAGCGGACTTCGACGCGCTTTGCCTTCGGGTTGGAGCCGAACGGAATGCGGCAGGAGGCGGAACGGTTGCGGGCGGAATAGGCCAGCAAAACCGGTGCTTCATAGCCAGGCACCAGGCGCTTGTAGGAATTGGTCGAGGGGTTGGTGAAGGCATTCAGTGCCTTGGCATGCTTGATGATGCCGCCGATGTAATAGAGGCAGCTTTCCGACAGGCCGGCATATTCGTCACCGGCGAAGGTCGGCTTGCCATCTTTCCAGATCGACTGATGCACATGCATGCCCGAGCCATTGTCGCCAAAGATCGGCTTAGGCATGAAGGTTGCAGTCTTGCCATAGGCATTGGCAACCTGATGCACGACATATTTGTAGATCTGCATCTTGTCGGCATTGCGCACCAGCGTGTCGAACTTGATGCCAAGCTCATGCTGGGCCGCAGCCACTTCATGGTGATGCTTTTCGACGACAACGCCCATTTCGGAGAGCACTGTCAGCATTTCCGAGCGCATATCCTGGCAGCTGTCGATTGGCGGAACCGGGAAATAACCGCCCTTGACACGCGGACGGTGTCCGAGATTGCCGGTTTCATAATCGGTATCGTCGTTGGACGGCAATTCGGTGGAATCGAGCCTGAAGCCGGTATTGTAAGGATCGGCCTTGTATTTCACGTCATCGAAAATGAAGAATTCGGCTTCCGGGCCAAAAAATGCCGTGTCGCCGATGCCGGAGGCCTTGAGATAGGCTTCCGCCTTCTTGGCCGTGCCGCGCGGATCGCGATTATAGGCTTCACCGGAGACCGGATCGAGAATATCGCAGAGAATGACCATGGTCGACTGGGCGAAGAACGGGTCCATATGCACCGTTTCCACGTCTGGCATCAGCACCATGTCGGATTCGTTGATCGCCTTCCAGCCTGCGATAGAGGAGCCGTCGAACATGACGCCATCGGCGAACATGTCTTCATCGACACAGACGATGTCCATGGTGACGTGCTGCAACTTGCCCTTGGGGTCGGTGAACCTGAGATCGACAAATTTTACGTCATTGTCTTTGATTTGTTTAAGAATATCCTGTGCGGTCGTCATTAGGTTTGTTCCTCGATTTGATGACGATTATAAGACCCGACCTCCCTCAGCCGGGCCGCATTCAAATGGCGTCGACGCCGGTTTCGCCGGTTCTGATCCGGACGACTTCCTCGACGTTGGAAACGAAAATCTTTCCATCGCCAATACGCCCCGTTTGCGCGGCATTGCGGATCGCGTCGATGACTGCCTCGACGTTTTCATCGGCTAGCACGACTTCAACCTTCACTTTAGGCAGGAAGTCGACCACGTATTCGGCGCCGCGATACAGCTCCGTATGGCCCTTTTGCCGCCCAAATCCCTTGGCTTCCGTGACCGTTATGCCTTGCAATCCTACTTCCTGAAGGGCTTCCTTCACTTCGTCCAGCTTGAAAGGCTTTATGATCGCTTCGATCTTTTTCATGAGAAAATTTCTCTCCGCTTCCCTCATTGATGCAGGTAACACCTGTTTGCCCTGCGTTGATGCACTTACCGTGCCAATTTGGTCCGCGAATTGCGAAAAAAACAGAAAATCACCCGCATTGCCGAAACAGTTTTGCCTAAACCCGGGCAAAACACCAGAGCTAAGTGCCTATTTTTTGTGAGAATTAGTCAGATTGAATTTTTTGCTGATTTTATGGATTGTGCAGATTTTTTGCATAAATTCATGCTAGTTCGATAGGCATATGCACAATAAATATCCAATATTAATTTCCTCAACGCCATTGCCGTTTGGTTCGGCTTTCGATTTGATATTTGCATGATGCAAACATCTTTTCATCACCTGATTTCTCCCTCTTCCATGGCGCTGGTGGACCTTGATGCGGCCAACTCGGGCATCGATAGTTATGGCCTGATGCGCAAGGCCGGTTCTGCCGTGGCGGCAGCGGCACTCCGGCTTTTCCCCCAGGCGCTGAGGGTGGCGGTGCTGTGTGGGCCGGGAAACAATGGCGGTGACGGCTATGTTGCGGCTGAAGCGCTGCGTCAATCCGGGGTTTTGGTGCAGGTCTTTTACCTGGGCGAGCCGGAAAAGTTGAATGGAGATGCCGCTCTGGCTTTTGCCGACTACCAGGGCAAGGCCGAACCCCTAGCTCTCTATGATCCTCAGCAGGGGGATCTGGTGGTAGACGCTTTGTTCGGAGCAGGCCTCGCGCGGTACTTGCCTTTGCCGGTGACAGAACTGATCGAGCGGGTCAATCGGGTCGGTATCGCCGTTGTCGCGGTCGATCTGCCCTCCGGTATAGACGGCCGCACGGGCCAGCCCCGCCCGGTGGCGTTTCAGGCAGCCCATACGGTGACATTCATGGCAAGAAAGCCGGGACATGTGCTGCTACCTGGACGTTCGCTCTGCGGCACGGTGGAGATCTACGATATCGGCATCCCTTGTCGCACCATTGAACAACATCGAGGAGACGTTGCTGTCAATCATCCCGATTTATGGGCGCATCTCCTGCCAAGGATCTCCGGCGCTAGCCATAAATTCACCCGCGGCCATCTTACGGTGTTTTCCGGGCGCAGCAGCGCGACAGGTGCCGCGCGGCTGTCCGCTATGGCAGGATTGAAGGCCGGGGCCGGGCTGGTGACACTGGCCTCACCGGCCAGTGCCGTTCTTGTCAATGCCGCGCAGACCACTGCCGTGATGGTGAAGGCCATCAATGATCTTGATGACCTTGAGGACTATCTGACTGACCAGCGGATGAGCGCCTTCGTGCTCGGACCCGGATTTGGGATTGGCGAAAAGGCGCGGGAATTCACCCTTTCGCTGTCCAAACGCAGGCTGATTCTCGATGCCGACGGTATTTCTTCTTTTAGGGATCAACCAGACGAGCTTTTCGACGCATTTTCCGGCAATGAAACCCGCTTGGTTCTGACGCCGCATGAGGGCGAGTTTGCTCGCCTGTTTGCCGATATTGCCGGTGAGAAGACGTTGGGCAAAGTTGAAAAGGCCCAGGCTGCCGCCAGAAAAGCCAATGCGGCGGTGGTCTACAAAGGTGCAGACACAGTGATTGCCGCTCCCGATGGCCGGGCGCTGATCAACGAAAATGCGCCGCCGTGGCTTGCCACAGCCGGTTCCGGCGATGTGTTGGCCGGGATCATCGGCGGACTACTAGCGCAAGGCGTTCCGGCCTTTGAGGCTGCGGCAGCAGGTGTCTGGCTGCATGCTGAAACGGGCGCAAGGCTCGGCGAGGGATTGACAGCAGAGGATCTGGCTGCGGCTGTGAAACCCTTTCGCCAAGGCTAAAACACCAGAACCATGGCGACGCGGCGAAGTGGATTGAGGCCTTTTACCGCTTCTGCGGCAAGAATCTCTTTCAGCCGGACGGGACAGGCGTCCCCCTCAATGGCTTGAAACCCAAGAGAAGAATAAAAGGGCGCGTTGAAAGGCGCGAAACGGTCCGTCGTCAGCATCGCACCCACGAGATGTCTGGTCCGTCCTTCAGTGAGCAGAGCGTTTATGAGCCGCCGCCCAATTCCTTGTCGCTGCCATTCAGGATGAACATCCACTTCTCCTATGTGCAGCCATCCCTCGCTGATATAGCCCCCAGCATATCCGACCGAACTCTCCGTTCCATCGAAAGCCGCCAGAAGCAGACCGGCATCGAGATACACTTGCAATTCCTCGTCGCTGCTTGCAGCAGGGTCGCCTGTTACGGCCCCAGCAGCCCGAAGGGTTTCGAACGAGGCCAATTCCACATTTCGCAAATTGCAAAAATGCCGCGTTGTAGCTGGACCGATATGGATCGTGTCAGAAGGCTCGCCGATGGGTGTCGTCATCATCAGACCTTCAGTTCGATAGCGCTTTCTGAAGCAATTGCGCGCCATTCGGCGCATTGACCTTGCCGCCCGTGATGAAAAACGCAAAGACATCGCGTGGTTTTTTATCCACTATCCGTTGCGGCGCGATCAGCGGCAAATCCTGCGGCACCCCGCCTTCGGCATAGGCGGAAAACCGCTTTGCCCAGTCCTTCACCTGGGTTTCAGGATAGCAGGTCTTGACCTCACCCGTTCCCTTTTGCAGCCGGGCATAGACGAAATCCGCGGTGACATCGGCAAACATCGGATAATCGTGGTGATCAGCACAGACTGCGGCCACACCATGACGCTCCAGCATGGTGATGAAATCAGGTGTCTGGAACGAGGGATGGCGTGGCTCGACCACATGCCGCAGCGTCAAACCATCAAGGGTTTTCGGCAGGAGCGACAGAAACCCCTCGAAATCCTCAGGTTCGAACTTTTTCGTTGCCATGAATTGCCAGAGAATAGGGCCAAGATGGTTCCCCAGCTCCGCGATACCCTGGCTCAGGAACTTCTCAATAGACGGACCGGCCTCCGCCAATATCTTGCGATTGGTGCAATAACGACTGGCTTTCAGCGAAAAGATGAAATCGTCAGGCACGTCAGAGGCCCATTTGGCAAAGGTTTCCGGCTTCTGGCTGGAATAATAGGTACCGTTGACCTCAATAGCCGTGAGCTGGCGGCTGGCATGTTCCAACTGCCGTTTCTTCGGAAGCCTTTCAGGATAGAACGTGCCTTCCCATGGCTCGAAAGTCCAGCCGCCGATGCCGGTGCGGATTGTGCCTGCGGTCATCTGCCCACTCCTTGTTGATCGCTATTCTGCGGCTTGCGGCTTCTTCATCGGACGGCGCTCCAGCAACTCCCTGAGGAAGTGGCCGGTATAGGAAGCCTCTACTTTGACGATCTCTTCCGGCGTGCCTTGGGCAACGATCTGGCCGCCGCCATCGCCACCTTCGGGGCCGAAATCGATGATGTGATCGGCTGTCTTGATGACCTCGAGATTGTGCTCGATGACCACGACGGAGTTGCCCTGATCGACCAGTTCCTGAAGCATTTCCAAGAGTTTGGCAACGTCATGGAAATGCAGGCCGGTGGTCGGCTCGTCTAGAATATACAGGGTGCGGCCCGTCGATTTCTTTGATAGCTCCTTGGCAAGCTTGATTCGCTGGGCTTCGCCGCCCGACAGCGTATTGGCCTGTTGCCCTACCTTGATGTAGCCGAGGCCGACATCGAACAGCGCTTGAAGCTTGTCGCGCACCGCAGGCACAGCCGAGAAGAATTCCACACCTTCCTCGACCGTCATGTCCAGGACGTCAGCAATCGACTTTGTCTTAAAGGTCACATCAAGCGTTTCGCGATTATAGCGCTTGCCGTGGCAGACGTCGCAAGTGACATAGACATCCGGCAGGAAGTGCATTTCAATCTTGATGACGCCATCGCCCTGGCAGGCTTCACAACGTCCGCCCTTGACGTTGAAGGAAAAGCGGCCGGGCTGATAACCGCGCGCCTTGGCCTCTGGAAGTCCAGAAAACCAGTCTCGGATTGGCGTAAATGCGCCGGTATAGGTGGCGGGATTGGAGCGCGGCGTGCGACCAATCGGCGACTGGTCAATATCGATCACCTTATCGATGAATTCGAAACCATCGATCCGGTCGTGATCGGCGGGGTTCTCGCGCGCGCCCATCACCCGTCGTGCTGCGGCCTTATATAATGTCTCGATCAGGAAGGTCGATTTTCCGCCACCGGAAACGCCAGTAACGGCGGTAAACACACCAAGTGGAATGGCCGCCGTGACATTCTTCAGATTGTTGCCCCGTGCGCCGATCACCTTGATCTGCTGACCTTTTTTCGGCTTGCGCCGCGCCGGCGGCACTTTAACGCCAAGCTCGCCGGTCAGATACTTGCCGGTCAGCGATTTGCTGTTGGCCATGATATCCTGCGGACTGCCCTTGGCAATCACCTGGCCGCCATGAATGCCTGCCGCAGGACCGATATCGACCACATAATCGGCGGCCAGAATGGCATCCTCATCATGCTCGACGACGATCACCGTATTACCGATATCGCGCAGATGCTTCAGCGTATCGAGAAGGCGGGCATTATCGCGCTGGTGCAGGCCAATCGATGGCTCATCCAGCACATAAAGCACGCCGGTCAGGCCTGAGCCGATCTGCGAGGCAAGCCGGATGCGCTGGCTTTCACCGCCAGACAGAGTGCCGGAATTGCGCGACAGGCTGAGATAGTCCAGCCCGACATCGTTGAGGAAGCTCAAGCGTTCGCGGATTTCCTTGAGAATACGAACGGCAATTTCATTCTGCTTGTCGGTCAGCAGACCAGGCAGGGTCTCGAACCAGCCACCGGCAACCCGGATCGACATTTCCGTTACCTGGCCGATATGCAGGCCGTTGATTTTCACCGCCAGCGCTTCCGGCTTCAGCCTGAAACCCTTGCAGGCCGGGCAGGGCGCGGCGGACATGTAGCGCTCGATTTCTTCTCGCGCCCAGGCACTATCGGTTTCCTTCCAGCGCCGCTCAAGGTTTGGGACGATGCCCTCGAAGGTCTTCGTCGCGCTATAGGAGCGCGCGCCATCGGCGTAGTGAAACTCGATCTTTTCTTCCGTGCCGTGCAAGATGGATTTCTGTGCCTCGGCGCTCAGATCCGACCATTTGCTGGTCAGCTTGAAGCCGAAAGCCTTGCCAAGACCTTCAAGGGTCTGATCGTAATAGGGAGAGCTGGATTTTGCCCAAGGGGCAATCGCGCCGTCCTTCAACCGCTTGTCTGCCTCGGGAATGATCAGCGCTTCATCTATCTTCTGCTGGAAACCCAGGCCGTCGCAGGTCGGGCAGGCGCCAAACGGATTGTTGAAGGAGAAAAGCCGGGGCTCGATTTCCGGAATGGTAAAGCCGGAGACGGGGCAGGCGAATTTTTCCGAAAACAGCACCCGCTCATGGGTCTCGTTCAACGACTTGTTGGCGGAACCGCCAGCCGAGGTTTCATTGGCCGGCAGCGGCTTGTCGGCAAATTCGGCGACCGCCAACCCGTCGGCAAGGCGAAGGCAGGTTTCCAGGCTGTCGGCCAGCCGCGAGGCCATGTCGGCCCGTACCACGACGCGGTCAACGACAATGTCGATATCATGCTTGTATTTCTTGTCGAGTGTTGGCGCCTCGGCAATTTCGTAGAATTGGCCATCGATCTTGACGCGCTGGAAGCCCTTCTTCATCAGCTCGGCGAGTTCTTTCTTATACTCGCCCTTGCGGCCCCGGATCAGTGGCGCAAGAATATAAAGTCGGGTCCCTTCCTCAAAGGCCAGGACGCGATCAACCATCTGGCTAACGGTCTGGCTCTCGATCGGCAGGCCGGTGGCTGGCGAATAGGGCACGCCAACGCGGGCAAACAGCAGGCGCATGTAGTCGTAGATTTCGGTGACAGTGCCGACCGTCGAGCGCGGATTGCGCGAGGTGGTCTTTTGCTCGATGGAGATTGCAGGCGACAGGCCTTCGATCAGGTCCACATCGGGCTTCTGCATCATCTCCAGGAATTGCCGGGCATAGGCCGACAAGCTTTCGACGTAGCGGCGCTGGCCCTCGGCATAGATCGTATCGAAGGCCAGCGACGACTTTCCCGAGCCGGAAAGGCCGGTCATCACGATCAGGCTGTTGCGCGGCAGGTCAAGGTCGATGCCCTTGAGATTGTGCTCGCGCGCACCACGGATGGAAATCGTCTTCAATTCGCTCATAACAAAACTCGGTTTGGGAGAGAGCCGCAGGCAGGAATGCCGCTCCTTATTTAGTCACTGCTGCCGTCCTGTCGAGACGGGTACGTCGATTCTGCGTTGGATTCCGATAGAGTTGACTGCATCATACAAATTTATTAGAACAAAGAAAGAACATTTTTTGGTTTAGATTCTTCGCTGTGGATTACAGGTGATCTGCCTGCCCTTAATCGACAGGGATAGGATAAGGTTAAAATTGATTGGATTTGTAAGCCGCCCCATGGTGGCAGCGAGGTGAGTATCATGGCTGGAAGCGTCAACAAGGTTATATTGATCGGCAATCTGGGAGCTGACCCGGAAATTCGCCGTACCCAGGACGGTAAGCCGATTGCCAACCTGCGCATCGCCACGTCCGAATCCTGGCGCGACCGTAATTCCGGCGAGCGCAAAGAAAAGACTGAATGGCATAGCGTGGTGATCTTCAACGAAGGTCTCTGCAAGGTGGCCGAACAATATCTGAAGAAGGGCGCAACTGTTTATATCGAGGGCCAGCTTCAGACCCGTAAATGGCAGGACCAGAACGGCAATGACCGTTACTCGACGGAAATCGTCCTCCAGGGCTTCAATTCGACCCTGACCATGCTTGGCGGTCGTGGCGATGGGGCAGGCGGCGGTGCTGCCCGTGGCGGCAGCGATTTCGGCGGAGGGGGCGGTGGCTACGACGACTACGGCTCGGCCCCGGCCCGCAGCGGCGGTGCGTCGTCCGGCGGTCGCGGTGCCAGTGCGCCGTCGGGCGGATTCTCGCGCGATATGGATGACGATATTCCGTTCTGATCGGCAGGATCAGCAAAATTTTTGATGTGATCGGAGGGGTCTATGCCTGAAGATGAAACCAAAAGCAGACCGTCTCAATGGCGGATTATTCTTGCTTTCATACTCGATCTGTTCAGTTCATTTTTCGTCTTGGGTTATATCGTCGGTTATCTGAGCGGTGGTTTGACGCCAGACGGTTTTCAGTTGAACGGCTTACCCGCCTTCATCATGTTTGCTTTGGTTGTCGCCTATTTTGTCGTGTTCAATCGATTTCTGGGCGGTACGATCTGGAACCGGATATTGCGGGCGAACTATTAGAAAATGTCCGTCCTAAACCGCCTGGGAAGGTTTCGGTTTTGCAATGGCGATGCCTTCATCGCCATTGCATGGGCATCAAAGGTGAAATGCCGATTTGATGCCGTCAACGACGAATTGAACGGATAGGGCGGCCAGGATGACGCCGAGCAGGCGAGTTAGGATGGCCCGGCCTGTCACACCTAAAAACCGGTCGAGGCGGTCGGCGATCACCAGGGCCAGCAGTACGACACCAATGCACAGTCCGATGACCAGGATCAGTTCCGTGCGCTCTACCGGGCCGGGCAAGGCGCCAGCCAGCAGAATGGTGGCGGAAATGGCGCCAGGGCCAGCGATAAGCGGCAAAGCCAGCGGGAAAACGGCGATATTGTGCATATGATCGCGGGTAATCGCGTCTTCCGAGGTCTTTTCCTTACGCTCCTGGCGTTTTTCGAAGATCATCTCGAAAGCGATGGCAAATAGCATCAATCCGCCTGCGATACGGAATGCGCCGATGGAGATGCCAAGTGCTTCGAGAATGCTGGCGCCGAAAACAGCAAAGACCGCCAGGATGCCAAAGGCGATGGCCGCGCCACGCAAGGCCACTTGTTTGCGTTGCTGCCGGGTCATGCCGCGTGTCAGGCCAAGAAACAGCGGTGCCAGGCCCGGCGGGTCCAGCGTCACCAACAGGGTGGTGAAGGCATTGAGGAGAAGTTCGACATTGGTCATGGATGTTCTCCTGTTTCGGTTTGGATAAAGGCCACAGATTGCGCGAAACTGGGGCGCGATGGTTTCTTCTACCATATACGGGCCGTTGAAGAGTGATTTCCGGCGCGTGGAGGCAACGTCAAGCCAACAGTGACGGTCATTCGGGCAGATAGCGCCTCAGGGTTCAAGAAATGCCTTGTCATAGCCGCAAAAGCCTGTTCAAAACCTCCCAGCTAATTGGCGCGGAAAGGGGCTTTCCGCTATAAAATCCCTAGTGATTCTAACAGGCGTGACCCGTTTTGACTGAGCAAAGCACACCCGGCGGCAAAATGCCGTCCGATATCGAACCCATTTCGATTATAACGGAGATGCAGCGGTCGTATCTCGATTACGCGATGAGCGTTATCGTCAGCCGCGCACTTCCCGATGTCCGCGATGGTTTGAAGCCCGTTCATCGTCGCATTCTGTTTGGCATGTCCGAGCTGGGTATCGACTGGAACAAAAAATATGTGAAATGCGCCCGTGTAACCGGCGACGTGATGGGTAAATTCCATCCACACGGCAACTCGGCGATCTATGATGCGCTGGCCCGTATGGCGCAGGATTGGTCGCTAAGGCTGCCGTTGATCGACGGTCAGGGCAATTTCGGCTCCATCGACGGCGATCCGCCAGCGGCGGAACGCTATACCGAATGCCGCCTGCAAAAAGCCGCACATTCGCTCCTGGACGATCTCGACAAGGACACCGTCGATTTTCGTGACAACTATGATGGCACGCTGTCTGAGCCTGTCGTCGTGCCAGCGAAATTCCCCAATCTGCTCGTCAATGGCGCTGGCGGTATCGCGGTCGGCATGGCGACGAATATTCCGCCGCACAATCTGGTCGAAGTCATCAATGGCTGTATCGCGCTGATTGAGAACCCGGCTATCGACTTGCCGGAACTGATGCAGATCATTCCCGGTCCCGATTTTCCGACTGGGGCGCTGATTCTGGGTCGAAGCGGCATTCGCTCTGCCTATGAGACCGGACGTGGTTCGGTGATCATGCGCGGTGTGGCGCGGATCGAACCGATGCGCGGTGATCGCGAACAGATCATCATCACCGAGATTCCCTATCAGGTGAACAAGTCGACGATGATCGAGAAAATGGCCGAACTGGTGCGCGACAAGCGCATCGAGGGCATTTCCGACCTGCGTGACGAATCCGACCGTCAGGGCTACCGCGTCGTTGTCGAGTTGAAGCGCGATGCCAATGCGGACGTGATCCTCAATCAGCTCTACCGTTATACGCCGCTGCAAAGCTCGTTCGGCTGCAACATGGTGGCGCTGAATGGCGGCAAGCCGGAACAGTTGACGCTGCTCGACATGCTGCGGGCTTTCGTCAGCTTCCGCGAGGAGGTTATTAGCCGGCGAACAAAGTACCTGCTGCGCAAGGCGCGTGACCGCGCCCATGTGCTGGTTGGCCTCGCCATTGCCGTTGCCAATATCGATGAAGTCATCCGGCTGATCCGCCAGGCGCCAGATCCACAAACAGCGCGCGAGCAGTTGATGGAGCGGCGCTGGCCGGCAGCTGATGTCGAAAGTCTGATCCGGCTGATCGATGATCCGCGCCATCGGATCAACGAGGACAACACCTATAACCTGTCGGAAGAGCAGGCCCGCGCTATCCTTGAATTGCGTCTTGCTCGCCTGACGGCCCTTGGTCGCGATGAAATCGACGAGGAATTGAACAAGATCGGGGCGGAAATCTCCGATTATCTCGATATTCTGTCGTCTCGCACGCGGATTCAAACCATCGTTGTCGATGAGCTTGTCGCCGTGCGCGATGAATTTGGCACGCCACGCCGCAGCCAGATCATGGAGGGCGGTCCTGATATGGACGATGAGGATCTCATCGCCCGTGAAGACATGGTGGTGACCGTTTCGCATCTCGGCTATATCAAGCGTGTTCCGCTGGTCACCTATCGCGCCCAGCGTCGCGGCGGCAAGGGTCGCTCCGGTATGGCAACCCGCGATGAGGATTTCGTTACCCGGCTATTTGTTGCCAATACCCATACGCCGGTTCTGTTCTTCTCGTCACGCGGAATCGTCTACAAGGAGAAGGTCTGGCGTCTGCCGATCGGCACCCCACAGTCGCGTGGCAAGGCACTGATTAACATGCTGCCACTGGAGCCAGGCGAGCGGATCACAACGATCATGCCGCTGCCCGAGGATGAGGCAAGCTGGGATAATCTCGACGTGATGTTCTCGACGACGCGGGGCACCGTGCGTCGTAACAAGTTGAGTGATTTTGTTCAGGTCAACCGCAATGGCAAAATTGCGATGAAGCTTGAGGAAGAGGGCGATGAAATCCTCTCCGTCGAAACCTGCACGATTGATGACGATGTGCTTCTGACAACCGCTTTGGGCCAGGCGATCCGCTTCCCTGTCGATGAAGTCAGAGTGTTTGCCGGTCGCAATTCCATCGGCGTTCGCGGCATTTCGTTGCAGCCGAATGACCGGATCATCTCGATGACAATTCTCAGCCATGTCGATGCCGAACCATGGCAGCGTGCGGCCTATCTGAAGCGTTCGGCTACCGAGCGCCGCGCCAGTGGCGTGGATGAGGACGACATCGCACTGGTTGGCGAAGAGGTGGGTGAAATCGGTGATCTTTCCGAGGAACGTTATCAGGAACTGAAGGCACGCGAACAATTCGTGCTGACGATTTCCGAACGCGGTATTGGCAAGCGCTCATCTTCTTACGATTTCCGTACGTCGGGTCGAGGCGGCAAGGGCATTCGGGCCACCGACACGTCGAAGACATTGGAAATCGGCCAGTTGGTCGCCGCCTTCCCGGTCGAAGACAAGGACCAGATCATGCTGGTCTCAGACGGTGGTCAGTTGATCCGCGTGCCGGTTGATGGCATCCGCATCGCCAGCCGCGCCACCAAGGGCGTGACGATCTTCAATACTGCCAAGGATGAAAAGGTCGTATCGGTCGAGCGCATCAACGAGCCGGAAGGCGAAGAGGATGGCGAGATCGGCGCAGAGACCAGTGCCGAGGAGGGTGTCGCCACCGATACAGCGACGCCGGATGAGAGCGCGACCTAAGGGATCTCCTTTAGGTTAAAAACCAGAAGGCCATGGCGTTATCCGCGCCATGGCCTTCTGCGTTCTGATAATCTTTGTGCCAAAAATCTGCCCCGTGCTCGTTTGTCAGATGCAGAGCCTGCCTTCACGCCGGGCGTAACTTGCGCAGCCTGAGCGCGTTGGTCAGCACAAAGACACTGGACAGTCCCATCGCACCGGCGGCGAAGATCGGCGATAGCAATGTTCCATTGACGGGGTAGAGCAGACCAGCCGCCAGCGGGATCAGCAGGACATTGTAGGCAAAGGCCCAGAACAGGTTCTGGCCGATATTGCGGATCACCGCCTTGCTGATGGAGATCGCCCGCGCCACGCCTTGCAGGTCGCCGGACATCAGCACGACATCGGCGCTTTCGATGGCGATATCGGAGCCGGTGCCAACTGCGATGCCGATATCAGCGGCGGACAGGGCCGGGGCATCGTTGATGCCATCGCCAACGAAGGCAAGCTTGCTTCCATCCTTGCGAAGACCGGCAATTGCCGCAACCTTACCGTCGGGCAGGACTTCGGCAATCACCGTGTCGATGCCGAGGCGGGCGGCGATAGCCTCCGCAGTGCGGCGGTTATCACCGCTGATCATCGCCACCTTGAGGCCAAGGTCATGCAAGGCGCGGATTGCCGCCGGTGTGGTTGCCTTGATCGGGTCGGCGACGGCCATCAGAGCCACGGGTTTGCCATCAATTGCCAGATAGAGCGGGGTTTTTGCGTCCAAACCGAGTTGTTCGGCGTCCTCGGCAAATGGCGAGAGATCAATGCCATGCCGGGTCAGCGCCCGGTCGGCACCAACAAGCACCTGATGGCCGGAGACGATACCGCTGATACCGTAGCCTGGCTCTGCAACAACATCGGTTGCGATCTGGCGAGGCGCTTGTTCAGCCTCGGAAGCGGCCAGGATGGCTTTGGCAATCGGGTGTTCTGAGCGCGCCTCTAGGCTGGCTGCGAAGGACAGAATATCGGCGCGGGAAAAGCCGTCTGCCGCCATCAGATCGGTCAGTTCCGGCCTGCCTTCGGTTAGCGTGCCGGTCTTGTCGAGAGCCACGACCGTGACATCACGCAGGCTTTGCAAGGCTTCGCCCTTGCGAAACAGCACGCCCAACTCGGCGGCACGGCCGGTGCCAACCATGATCGAGGTCGGTGTGGCCAGCCCCATGGCGCAGGGGCAGGCGATGATCAGCACAGCAACCGCATTGACCAGCGCATAGCTGAGTGCAGGCGTGGGGCCAAACAACAGCCAGACAATGAAGGTGAGCAGAGCCGCCGCGATCACGGCTGGAACGAACCAGCCGGTTATCCGGTCCACCATCCCTTGAATCGGGAGTTTCGAGCCTTGCGCGGTTTCCACCATGCGGATGATCTGGGAGAGCAGCGTGTCAGCCCCGACCTTGGTGGCGCGAAACCGGAAGGCGCCGTTTTTGTTAATTGTACCGCCGGTTACTACGTCGCCGTCTGCCTTTTCCACCGGAACCGGCTCGCCTGAGATCATCGATTCGTCGATAAAGGAGCGGCCTTCGATCACCACGCCATCGACAGGAAGTCTTTCGCCGGGACGGATGTCCAAGATGTCACCGACGATAACGGCGGCAATGTCGAGATCAACAGGCTTGCCCTCCCGGATCACCCGCGCGGTTTTGGGGCTAAGGCCGATCAGCCGTTTAATGGCGTCGCTGGTCCGGCCTTTGGCACGACTTTCCAGCGTTCGGCCCAGCAGCACCAGCGTGACGATAACGGCTGCCGCCTCATAATAGACATTGACGGTGCCTTGCGGCATCAGCCCCGGCATGAACGTGGCGACCAGCGAATAGCCATAGGCGGCGGATGCGCCCAGCACCACCAGCGAGTTCATATCTGGATGAAGGCCTATCAGGTTCGGCACGCCACGGCGAAAGAATGTGAGGCCAGGACCAAACAGCACTAGCCCGGCCAGCAGGGCCTGAAGCACCCAGCTGGTCTGCATGCCAAGCGTGTTCATCACCCAGACATGCAGGGCAGGAATGAGGTGCGACCCCATTTCGATGATGAAAACCGGAAGAGTCAGGAGAAAGGCAATCACAGTCATCCGCGTCAAGCGATGCGTCTCATCAGCGCGCTGATCGGGCAGGGGGTCGGACGGCGCTTCCGGATTGGCGGGTTTGCGAATGTGATAACCGGCCTGTTCAACGGCAGCCACGAGGGTCTGTCTATCCGTGTCTGCGGTGACAGTCACGGTAGCGCGTTCGGTTGCCAGATTGACCGCAGCTAAACTGACGCCTGGCACGGCGGCCAAGGCTTTTTCCACGCGCCGCACACAGGAGGCGCAGTTCATGCCGTCTATGTCCAATTCCTGGGTCTCGATACGCGGCGCATAACCGGCCTGTTGAATGGCTGCCAGCACGGCGGCGAGATCCGGCTGCTGGGAAAATTGCACACTTGCCTTTTCACTGGCCAGATTGACCGAGGCAGACGATACGCCCGGCACGGCGACAATCGCCTTTTCGACCCGCCGCACGCAAGAAGCGCAATTCATGCCATCGATAGCGATGGTGGTTTCAAGGGTGTTGCTGGCATTCATCGGTCTGGTTCCTATCCGGCTGCCAGCCATAGATAAGGCTTCCCACTATGGGAAGGTCAAGGCGTGAACTGGAGAAATCTCACCATAGCGAGGGCTGCTGTTTGAGGCGCATCGCCGCAGCTTGACTTAAGTCAAGGTTACAAAGGGCGGGACGTGAAAAACCTCTGATAACGAGAGGTGCCGTTATGACGAGCAATGGGATAGAGACACGACCGGATGTTGAGCGTTTTACCGCCGAGCCGGTGAATTCCGCCAAAATTCGCAGGCCGCTCTATGAAGCCCGCAAGAAGATCTTTCCAAAGCGTGCTTCGGGCCGTTTCCGGCAGTTCAAATGGCTGATCATGGCCATTACGCTTGGGATTTACTATCTCACGCCTTGGCTGCGCTGGGATCGTGGTGCCTATGCCCCGGATCAGGCGGTATTGATCGATCTGGCGCATCGGCGCTTCTACTTCTTTTTCATCGAGATCTGGCCGCAGGAGTTTTTCTTTGTCGCGGGCCTGCTGGTCATGGCGGGGTTTGGCCTGTTCCTGGTCACGTCAGCGGTCGGGCGCGCCTGGTGCGGCTATACCTGTCCGCAGACGGTCTGGGTCGATTTGTTTCTGGTGGTCGAGCGCTTTTTGGAAGGCGACCGAAATGCCCGCATCAAGCTGGACGGCGCGCCTTGGAGCCCGTCCAAGATTTGGAAACGGGGTGCCAAGCATGTCACCTGGATCATCATCGGCGTGCTGACCGGCGGCGCGTGGATCTTCTATTTCGCCGATGCGCCGAGCTTGCTGAAGGAGTTCGTCACCGGTCAGGCCGCCGGCGTTGCCTATGTCACTGTCGCCATCCTCACCGCCACAACCTATGTGTTCGGCGGGCTGATGCGCGAGCAGGTCTGCATCTATATGTGTCCATGGCCACGCATTCAGGGCGCCATGCTGGACGAAAAGTCGCTGGTCGTGACCTATAATGATTGGCGCGGCGAGCCACGGACCCGTCACGCCAAGAAAGTCGCCGCAGCCGGTGAGACTGTCGGGGACTGTGTCGATTGCAATGCCTGCGTGGTGGTCTGTCCGATGGGCATCGACATCCGCGAAGGTCAGCAGCTGGAATGCATCACCTGCGCGCTTTGTATCGATGCCTGCGATGGGGTTATGGATAAGCTTGCCAAGCCGCGTGGGCTGATCGCCTATGCGACATTGGAGGAATATCAATCCAATATGGCGCTGGCGACCGATAACGGCACCCAGTCGATCGATCCCGACCGGGTCCGCAAGGCCGATGGCAGCTTTGTCGATTCCATCAGGCATTTCGACTGGCGGGTGATTTTCCGGCCCCGGACCTTGCTGTATACAGCCGTCTGGTCAGCCGTCGGCGGCGGCCTGTTGTTTGCGCTGATGACCCGCGACAGGCTGGACATCAACGTGCTGCATGACCGCAATCCGCAGTATGTGCTCGAATCGAGTGGCGCGATCCGAAACGGCTATACGGTGCGGCTGCTCAACATGATCCCGCAACCACGCGACCTGACGGTGACGCTGGACGGCCTTCCTGACGCCACCATGAAGGTCAACGGCATGCAGGACCAGCCCGGTCGGTCGATCATCGTCACGGCGGAACCGGATGAGGCGACCACGCTGAAGATCTACGTCACGCTTGCCGGTCGTGACGTGACGGAGGCTTCCGAGCCATTCCGCTTTATCGTCAGTGATCCGAATTCCAGCGAGCAGGCCATCTACAAGGCTACATTTAACGGTCCCGGCAACGGATCTGGAGAGAAAAAATGAGTGCTGACAGCCCCAAAACCTTTACTTTCACAGGCTGGCACATGCTGGCGACAATCTGCTCCTTCTTTGGGGTGATCATCACGGTCAACCTGACCATGGCCTGGTATGCGGGCCATAGCTGGAGTGGCATGGTGGTGCAAAACACCTATGTCGCCAGCCAGCAATTCAACGACACGACAGCGCAAATCCGCAAGCTGCTGGATACGGGCATCCAGGGAACGATGACGATAAAGCAGGGGGCCATTGCCTATGATCTCGCCATTCCCGGCAAGGGTCCTGTGATTGCCGATCAGGTGGTCGCCAATTTCAAGCGCCCGGTCGGTGAGCATCAGGATTTCACCGTCATGCTGAAGCCAGCCGGTCCCGGACACTTCACCGGCGACCATCCTGTTGATGATGGCCATTGGATCGTCGAGACCATTGCAACGCGTGATGGGCAGCTGGTCATGCATGAAGCCAACCGTATGGCTGTCATCGGGGGTGAAAAATGAGCTGCTGCGCGGCGGGCTCGGAAGCGGCCCTCGACCTGGAACGCTCAGGGGCGCTGCTGCCATCCTCGGAGGAAATCCGGCTGGCAAGCCGGGATCTGGGCGAGGGGTTGACCCAGGTGGATTTCAGCGTACCCGGCGTCTATTGCGGCGCCTGCATCACCAAAATCGAGACGGCCTTGAAGCGTCTGCCTGCTGTCGAGCGCGCCCGCGTCAACCTCTCCACTCGGCGCGTCGGCGTGGTCTGGCGGACAAGGGTTGCAGAGGAAGGGCCGTTCATCGACCGGGAAGCAGGCCCATTTACGCACGATAGCGGGTTCGATCCGGCGGAGCTTGCGCGCGCCATTGCGTCTACCGGCTATAGCTGCCACCTGTTCACGCCTCAGGATCTGGCCTCCGATCTGCTCTTGAAACAATTGATCCGGGCCGTCGCCGTTACCGGCTTTGCCGCCACCAATATCATGCTGCTGTCTGTCTCCGTCTGGTCCGGTGCGGATGCATCGACGCGGGATCTGTTCCACTGGATTTCGGCACTGATTGCCGCCCCGGCCCTGATCTATGGTGGGCGGTTCTTCTATCAATCGGCCTGGACGGCACTTCGGCACCGGCGCACCAATATGGATGTGCCGATTGCCATCGGCATCTCGCTTTCTTATTTCTCGTCGCTGTGGGAAACCATTCATCACGGCGAACACGCCTATTTCGATGCGACGGCGTCGCTACTGTTCTTCCTGCTGATCGGCCGGGCGCTGGACCATATGATGCGCGACCGCGCCCGTTCGGCGATCAGCGGTCTGGCGCGGCTCAATCCACGCGGTGCCACTGTTGTCGGCGCAGACGGTAGCCGGGAATACCGGCTGGTGGATGATATCAAGGTGGGTGAACATGTCGCCATTTCCGCGGGCGAGCGTATCGCGCTTGATGGCACCGTCATCGCCGGGACCAGCGATCTCGACGTCTCCATCGTCAATGGTGAAAGTGCGCCGCAAACCGTGGGGCCTGGTGACGCCGTGCAGGCAGGAACACTGAGCCTCACAGGATCGCTGACCGTCAAGGCGACGGCACAGGCACGCGATTCCTTCCTGTCGGAAATCATCCGGCTGATGGAGGCGGCGGAGGGTGGCAAGGCGCATTACCGCCGCATAGCCGACCGCGCCTCGCAGCTCTATGCGCCTGTCGTCCATCTGCTGGCTCTCACCTCTTTCATCGTCTGGGGGCTTTATGACGGCGACTGGAAACATGCCCTGATGGTGGCGATTGCCGTGCTGATCATTACCTGCCCTTGCGCATTGGGTCTGGCCGTGCCGGTCGTGCAGGTGGTAGCAGCCGGAAAGCTGTTCCAGCGCGGCATCATGGTCAAGGACGGCTCGGCCATGGAGCGCCTGGCCAAGGTGGATGCCGTCGCGTTCGACAAGACAGGCACGCTGACGCTTGGCCGCCCCATGCCCGTCGATATCAACAAGGCCAGCCCCGGCATGATCTCCATCGCCGCCGGGCTTGCTGCTCATTCCCGTCATCCGCTGTCACAGTCCCTGTGGCGCAGCGCCTCATCCAATTACGCAGCCGGGGCAATCCGCAATTTCTCCGGTGTGACGGAAATTCCGGGTAGCGGCGTTGAGGCCGACGCGGCGGAAGGGCGCTACCGGCTTGGAAACCGCCGCTTTGCACTCGGCTCAGGCGAGGGTGAGGCCGATGGTCCGGCTCTGTCGGAAGTCATTCTTTCGCTGAATGGTTACAGTCTCGGCTGTTTCCGCTTCGAAGACAGCCTTCGCCCTAGTGCAGCGGAGGTTATTGCCGGGCTACAGGCCGAGGGCATGAGGGTCACGATCCTTTCGGGAGACAGGACGCCGGTGGTGAAAGCGCTCGCTGCACGGCTTGGCGTCGACGCGGCAGAGGCCGAACTCTCGCCATCCGGCAAGGCAAAGTTTTGCGCGTCAGCGGACGAGGCCGGGCAGCATCTGTTGATGGTAGGCGATGGCATTAATGACGCGCCAGCGCTATCGGCTGCCTATGTCTCCATGGCACCAGCCACGGCAGCCGATGTCGGGCGCCAGGCCGCCGACTTTGTCTTCATGCATGAGGGATTGGATGCCGTGCCCTTTGCCATAAACGTCTCCCGCCGGGCAGGGCAGTTGATCCGCGAGAATTTCGTGCTGGCAATCGGCTATAACGTGCTGGCCGTGCCGGTCGCTCTGCTGGGCTATGCCACACCGCTGATTGCCGCCGTCGCCATGTCGACCTCCTCGATCATCGTGGTGGCCAATGCGTTGCGGCTGAACGGGTTGGGCGGATTTACCCGCAAGGCCGACGCTCATGCCCTTCAACCCGCATCGAACCGCAAACCGCTGGGAATAGCCGCATGAACATGCTGATCTATCTCATTCCCATCGCGCTTTTGATGGGTGGCATAGGGCTTGCCGCCTTTCTCTGGTCGCTGAAAAGCGGCCAATACGAGGATATGGATGGCGCGGCGTGGCGGGTGATCACTGATGACGATGACCATCCTTGATCGTTGATTTGCCGATCATTTATGCATCTGCCGTCATGCATCCTTGTCTGTGCCATTTCATGTTGCATCTTGCTCCCCTGCCAAAGGAGTGCCAAAACAGCGCTGTCGTTTTTGGTTGAATGAAATGGAGCATGGTTATGCAGCAGGCGGAAATCGGACTGATCGGCCTTGGCGTTATGGGATCGAACCTGGCGCTCAATATTGCCGAGAAAGGCAACCGCATCGCGGTCTTCAACCGGACACCGGCGCGCACGCATGAATTCATCGGCGAGGCGGGCGACCTTGCCGGCAATATCATCGGCTGCGACACAATCGAGGAGTTTGTGGCCGCCATTCGCCCACCGCGCCCGATCATCATCATGATCAAGGCTGGCGACGCCGTCGATCAGCAGATGGAATTGCTCAAGCCGCATCTTTCGGCCAATGACATCATGATCGATGCGGGCAATGCCAATTTCCGCGACACGATCCGCCGTTTCGACAATCTGAAGGATAGCGGCCTGACCTTTATCGGCATGGGCGTTTCCGGTGGTGAGGAAGGCGCGCGTCACGGCCCTTCGATCATGGTCGGCGGCCTGGAGGAAAGCTGGAAGCGGGTCGAAAAGGTTCTCACCTCGATTTCCGCCAAGTTCAATGGTGACCCCTGTGTGGCCTGGCTCGGCAATGATGGGGCCGGTCATTTTGTCAAGACCATCCATAATGGTATCGAATATGCCGACATGCAGATGATTGCCGAAATCTATGGCATCCTGCGCGATGGGCTTGGGATGTCGGCCAGCGAAATCGGCGATGTATTCGGCCAGTGGAACAAGGGCCGCCTGAATTCCTACCTGATCGAAATCTCTGAAAAGGTGCTGAAGGCCAAGGACCCGATCACAGGCAATCCGATGGTGGATGTCATCGTCGATGCCGCAGGCCAGAAAGGCACCGGCAAATGGTCGGTGATCGAAGCGCAGAATCTCGGCATTGCCGCGACCGGCATCGAGGCCGCTGTGGCGGGACGTGTCCTGTCTTCGCAAAAGCAGGAGCGTGTTGCGGCGGAAGGAATTTTCGGCCTGCCGAAACCCGTCGAAAAGCCGCATGACGGCATGGCTTTCCTAGCCGATCTGGAAAGCGCGCTGCTGGCGGCAAAAATCGCTGCCTATGCCCAGGGGTTTGCGGTGATGGCTGCGGCCTCCAAGGAATTCGGCTGGTCGCTGCCGATGCCGACGATTGCGAAAATCTGGCGGGAAGGCTGCATCATCCGCTCGCAATTCCTCGACGAAATCACCTCGGCCTTTACCAAGGACCCTGACGTGGCAAACCTGATCGTCACACCGGCCTTCTCGAAAATGGTCAAGGATAGCGATGCAGCCCTTCGCCGCGTCGTCTCCTACGCAGCCCTTTCCGGCCTGCCGGTTCCGGCCCTTTCCTCGGCACTGTCCTACTTTGACAGCTACCGTCGCGGTCGCGGCACCGCCAACCTCATCCAGGCGCAGCGCGACTTCTTTGGCGCACACGGTTTTGCGCGGGTGGACGGCAAGGATTATCCGCACGGCCCCTGGGGCAGCGGTGCAGCGATCTACTGATCCCAACGGTTTTGCAATAAAAGCAATGCCTCGCTGCTTCACCGCAGCGGGGCTTTTTTGAGGGCGTTGTTTCGATGAACGATCATCTTGTCATTCTGGGCAGCAAGGGCGGCCCGGCGATCCGCCCCGGCGGCCCCAATCCAACATCGATGCTGCTCACACTCGGCGGACGCCGCATTGTTGTCGATTGCGGCCTTGGCGTAACACGCGGGGTGGTGGAGACGGGCATGTCGTTGAAAGAACTGGATCTTATATTCATTACCCACCTCCATTCCGATCATGTATTGGAGCTTGGTGGGCTTCTCCATACGGCCTGGACGACGGGGCTTGCAACGCCGGTGCTCGTCTATGGGCCTTTGGGCACGCAGCAGCTATGGCAGGGGTTTCTCGCCTCGCTTGACTATGACATCCGCACGCGAATCGAAGATGAGGGCAGGCCGGATCCGGCGGAATTGATTACCATCGTCGAATATGGCGAAGGGCCGATTTTCGACGAAAACGGCTTGACGGTGTCGGCATTGCGCGTTGACCATCCACCCGTGACGGAATGCTTTGCCCTGCGGTTTTCCTACGGCGAAAAGACGGTCGTGCTGTCGTCCGATACTGCCTATTTTCCGCCGCTGGCACAGTTTGCAGCCGGGGCCGACATTCTCGTTCATGAGGCCATGTTGCCGGACGGCGTGGAGAACATCGTTGCCCGAACTGGCAATGGTGCTCGCCTGCGGGAGCATCTCTACGCATCGCACACGCTTGCCGAAGATGCCGGACGGCTGGCGAGTGCTGCGGGCGTGAAAAAGCTCGTGCTCAATCATCTCATTCCTGCCGATGATCCGGCTTTTGGCGAGGCGGATTGGCGCCGTGCGCTTTCTACCGTCTGGCATGGACCATTGGTCATCGCCAGGGACGGGGTTTGTATCCCGTTCTGATCAACGGCCAAGATTCCTGTTGGCGGGTTATTGGTTCAGGACCACACAGGCTGGCTGATGCTTTGCAGCAGATGCGGCTCCACGCCATCGATGCTGGCAATCACCGCCTTGGCGAGTTCGCGTCCGGCCATCAACGCATCCTCATTGGCGGTGATGATTTCAGGACGTATCCACTTGAGGATTGGCACCGATTGCTTGGATACGAGATCAACATCCAGGCCCAGCCTCTTGTTCGCGGCATCAATACCGGCGTTGACGGCGATCGCGGCGCTGCTGGAAGAGCAGATGATTCCGTCTGGGGCCTCTGGTGAGCGCATCAGTGCTTCTATCGCGTTGCGGATCTCCTCGAGCGATCCATCGATATTGACGGAAACCGGCACTTCTTCAGCACCGGCCTCACGGATGCCGGCCACAAAGCCATCATGGGTATGGCGGTAATAGGTCAACTTGTCGGTCGGCGGTAACAAGGCGATCCTCCGCCGATGACGCTCGGCGAGGCGCTTTACCGCCTGGCTGGCAAAGGCCTCATTGTCGAAATCGTGAAACGGATGGATGAGACCGGATGCCGTGCGGCCATGGGCGGCAAACGGCATGCCGCGCTCTGTCAGCAGCTTGATGCGGGCATCGTCGGGTTCGGTGCGTGAAATAATCACCCCATCCGCCGAACCGGTGTCAAGAATATAGCGCACCGGCTGCATCGGGTCTTTGCTATGGGAATGCGGGGTGACGACGATATGGTAAGGCGTGCCTGACAAGACTTCGGAAATGCCGAAAACCATCTGGCTGCTGAAACCCATGATTTCTTCATCGATGCTGAGCACCAGGGCGATGACATTGGTCTTGCCGGTGCGCAGGCGCACTCCCGCACGGTTGGGCTGATAGCCCAATTGCCGCGCCACCATCCGCACCCGCTCCTTGGTATCGGCGCCGATATCCGGCGCATCCTTCAACGCGCGCGATACCGTGGTAATGCCGAGCCCGGTCAGGAAGGCAATGGTCTTGAGGGTAGGGCGTTCGCCCTTCCCCTCATGTACGGCCCCTGCATGTAAGGCCGTTTTCAGGCCTGGTCTTCGCTCATCATTCATGAAATGTCCGCCAGTAAAGTCTATTTCTACACTCCAATACTCAGTTTCGGCAAGGAGGTCTGTGACGGGAACCGTCACCGGACGAAAGGTCGATGCGTTCTAAATTCTGAAACGATACAGTAAAAATGTCGAGCGCTAATTCGGGATATTTTTTCAGATGAATTACAATCATTGCAGGTGCTGAGTCAGCTCAACCTATTTCGCATTTGCGAAGGAAAATCTATTTATTGAGGAAAAACAGCCTAAAATATCAGACTGCATTGCGATAAATCCTGATTTTCGGGATGTTTTTCCGATTTATGGTGGGCGCAATTTCAGGTGCAAAAAAGGTTGAATAAAAAATTTCTAATTCCCGGTTGCGTCCTCAAGAAGATTGACTTAGGTTTTTCCGGCAACGTTTCAGTGAGGGAGGAGACTCAATGATAATTCGGTGCATTGCGGCTGCATTGGCAGCCACTGTGGCCTTGCCGCTCGGCATGGCCAGCGCGACCGATCTGGAAGTGACCCATTGGTGGACTTCGGGGGGAGAGGCGGCTGCGGTCAAGGAGCTGGCAAAAGCTTTTGACGCGACCGGCAACAAATGGGTCGATGGCGCCATTGCCGGTTCTGGTGGCACGGCACGACCGATCATGATCAGCCGTATCACCGGTGGTGACCCAATGGGGGCGACCCAGTTCAACCATGGCCGTCAAGCGCAGGAGCTGGTGGAGGCCGGTTTGATGCGCGATTTGACGGATGTGGCCACCAAGGGTCACTGGAAAGATGTGATCAAACCCGCCAGCCTGCTGGATAGCTGCACATTGGATGGCAAAATATACTGTGCGCCAGTCAATATCCATTCCTCGCAGTGGCTTTGGCTGTCGAATGCGGCCTTTAAGAAAGCTGGCGTTGAGGTTCCTAAGAACTGGACCGAGTTTGTGGCCGCTGGCCCCGCTTTGAAAAAGGCAGGCATTCAGCCATTGGCGCTTGGCGGGCAGGCATGGCAGGCCAACCTTGTTTTTGATGACCTGTTGATTGCTCACGGTGGCAAGGACTTGTACCTGAAAGCCTACAAGGACAAGGACGCCAAAGTTGTGGCTGGGCCGGAGATGGCAAAAATCTTCCAGGCAGCAGAAGAAGCGAGAAAGCTTTCTCTGGGCACCAATGTTCAGGACTGGAATCAGGCCACCAATATGGTCATTACCGGAAAAGCCGGTGGTCAGCTTATGGGTGACTGGGCGCAAGGCGAATTCCAGCTTGCCGGGCAGGTGGCGGGTAAAGACTATTCCTGCCTGCCGGGTCTTGGCATGAATGAATATCTCACGGCAAATGGTGATGCATTCTACTTCCCCAAGCTGAAGGATGCTGCAAAATCCAAGGCGCAGGATGTGCTTGCCGAGACGATAGTTGATCCGAAAACGCAAGTTGCCTTTAATTTGAAGAAGGGTTCATTGCCTATTCGCGGCGATGTGGATTTGGCTGCTGCCAATGACTGCATGAAGAAAGGTCTGGCCATTTTGGCAAAGGGCAATGTGCTGCCGAGCACGGACCAATTGCTCTCTGCTGATACGCAAAAGCAAAAAGAAGACCTGTTTTCACAGTTCTTTGCCAACCCCGCCATGACACCCGAAGCCGCGCAGAAACGTTACGCTGAAATTATCTCCAGCGCAGACTGACACTGCCATTTTTAAAAGCCAGTCTCTCCATCTGTCGTCACCCTCGGGCTTCTCCCGAGGGTCTGTCGCCACAAAACTATGTCATTGACGTTGTTTCTGAAATTGGACGGCAGCAGATGCCCGGCACAAGGCCGAGCATGACGTCGGAGAGCTTTGAGGCGGAGGTGTGATCAAAGCGGGTTTACCGCCCGCTTTGATGTACCGACGCACATATTCAGTTTTATTTTTGACGCTGTGAGAAGAGGAGGTTGCTCTGATGATGGCCAAGGGCCAAACCACGCGACCCACACGGTGGCTGCGCAATCTGAATGCAAAAATTGCATCGATCCCGATGATCCTGATCGCGACAGTGATCTTCTTCGGTGGCAGTCTATGGACGGTCGTTTATTCTTTTACCAATTCCAAGCTTTTGCCGAGGCTGAATTTTGTTGGCCTTGATCAGTATGACCGCCTGTGGAGTTCGGCGCGCTGGATTATTTCCATTCAAAATCTGGCAATCTACGGTGTGCTGTCGCTTCTCTTCAGTCTTGTCATCGGCTTTGTGCTGGCGGCGCTGATGGATCAGAAAATCCGCTTTGAAAACGTGTTTCGCACGATATTTCTCTATCCCTTTGCCCTGTCCTTCATTGTGACGGGTCTGGTGTGGCAGTGGATTCTCAATCCTGAATTCGGCATTCAATCGGTTATCCGCTCGCTGGGGTTCACCAATTTTAATTTCGATCCGCTCTATAACCAGTCCATCGTGATCTACGGCATTCTGATTGCCGGGTTGTGGCAGGGCACGGGTCTGGTGATGTGCCTGATGCTGGCGGGCCTGCGCGGCATTGATGAGGATATCTGGAAGGCATCGCGCGTTGATGGCATTCCGACCTGGAAAACCTATCTGCTGATCATCATTCCCATGATGCGCCCGGTGTTCATCACCACGGTGGTTATCATCACCAGCGGCATTGTTAAGGTCTATGATCTGGTGGTGGCACAAACCAGCGGCGGACCCGGCATTGCCTCGGAAGTGCCTGCCAAATATGTTTATGACTATATGTTTCAGGCGCAAAATCTGGGGCAGGGCTTTGCTGCCTCCACCATGATGCTGCTCACTGTCGCCATTATTGTCATCCCATGGGCCTATCTGGAATTTGGAGGGCGCAAGCGTGGCTGATCGTTCCATTATCAAACCTTCGGATTTCAAAAACACCGAAAAGCGCCTGAGAGATGGGCCTCAGGGTGCCAAGCCAAAACGTACGCTTTCACCGCGCAACATCATACTCTATGGCATTCTGTTTGTGGCGGCTACCTACTATCTCTTGCCGCTTTACGTGATGGTGGTGACCTCGCTGAAGGGTATGCCGGAAATCCGCATGGGCAATATCTTTTCGCCGCCTGTGGAAATCACCTTTGAACCATGGGTGAAAGCGTGGAGCCAAGCCTGCACGGGTCTGAATTGCGATGGCCTGTCGCGTGGGTTCTGGAATTCGGTGCGTATTACCGTTCCCTCAATGCTGATCTCGATCCTGATTGCTTCTGTCAGCGGCTATTCGCTCGCCAACTGGCGGTTCAAAGGGGCCAATCTGTTTTTCGCGGTGCTGGTTGTGGGGGCCTTCATTCCCTATCAGGTGATGATCTATCCGATTGTCATTATCTTACGTGAAGCGGGCATCTATGGCTCGCTGTCTGGGCTGGTGATTGTGCACACCATCTTCGGAATGCCGATCCTGACGCTGCTGTTTCGCAATTACTTCTCCTCGCTGCCCGAGGAATTGTTCAAGGCTGCCCGGGTGGATGGGGCAGGGTTCTGGCAAATCTATTTCCGCATCATGCTGCCCATGTCGCTGCCGATCTTCGTTGTGGCGATGATCCTTCAGGTCACGGGCATCTGGAATGATTTTCTGTTCGGCGTGGTGTTCACCCGGCCTGAATATTACCCGATGACGGTGCAGCTCAACAATATCGTCAATTCGGTTCAGGGCGTGAAGGAATACAACGTCAACATGGCCGCAACGATTTTAACGGGCGCCGTTCCCCTGATTATCTATTTCGTCTCTGGGCGCCTGTTTGTGCGCGGTATCGCCGCTGGCGCTGTGAAGGGGTAAATCATGAATACCAGTGTTTCTATCCGTGACCTTTCTTTGAATTTTGGTGCCGTGACGGTGCTGAAAGACCTCAATCTCGATATTGCCGATGGCGAGTTTCTGGTGCTGCTGGGATCGTCCGGCTGCGGCAAGTCCACGCTGCTCAACTGCATAGCCGGGCTTCTCGATGTCTCCGAAGGGCAGATTTTCATCAAGGACAAGAACGTCACCTGGGAAGAGCCCAAGGATCGCGGCATCGGCATGGTGTTCCAGTCCTACGCGCTTTATCCGCAGATGACCGTGGAGAAAAACCTGTCCTTTGGCTTGCAGGTGGCGAAAATGCCCAAGACCGAAATCGACAAACGGGTGGCGCGCGCCGCCGAGATCCTGCAAATCGGGCCGCTGTTGAAGCGCAAGCCAGCCGAGCTTTCCGGTGGCCAGCGCCAGCGCGTGGCCATTGGCCGGGCGCTGGTGCGCGATGTCGATGTCTTCCTGTTTGACGAACCGCTGTCCAATCTTGATGCCAAGCTGCGGGCCGAACTCCGCGTTGAGATCAAGCGGCTGCATCAATCGCTGAAAAACACGATGATCTACGTCACCCATGACCAGATCGAGGCGCTGACGCTGGCTGACCGGATCGCCATCATGAAAAGCGGTGTCATCCAACAGCTGGACGATCCGATGACCATCTATAACCGGCCGAAAAACCTGTTCGTGGCTGGCTTCATCGGCTCGCCGTCGATGAATTTCTTCAAGGGCGAATTGCGCGAAAAGAATGGCGCGGTGGTGTTTTCCTCCGGCGGAGTCGATTTCGGCCTGACCGGCTATCAGGCCGATAGCACGCTCCTGCCCGGACGCAAGGTCGTGCTGGGCGCGCGTCCCGAACACATCGCCGTGGACGGCGATATCGGTCCGGGCGAGGAGGCGCATCCAGCTCTCGTTGACATTGAGGAGCCAATGGGCGCCGATAACCTCCTCTGGCTGAAGCTGGCGGGACAGGTGCTGTCAGTGCGCATTGCTGGCACTAGGCGCTACCGGCCCGGCAGCGAGGTTAAACTCGCCTTCGACATGTCCGTCGCATCGATTTTCGACGCCGAGACGGAAATGCGTCTTTGATACCAAGCCTCGAAGATGCTCACGCATCCTCGTCTTGAAGGCATTGCAAATATCTCAAATGCCTGAACGGCTTGAGATATTTTCAAACGGAATACCAACCGCCATTTTCAATGACCCTTGGTATGACACCCCTATCCAGAGGAGCGGTATCATCCGCTCCGCAGTTATCGAGGTGACCATGACCGATATCCACGACCTTGCCGGCCCCTGGCAGCTTTCCACCGTAAACGGTGAACACGCCTGCACCATCACCTTGCCCGGCGACGTGCATAGCGCGCTTCATGCGGCAGGCATGATTGCCGATCCTTATTTCGCCAGGAATGAGGAACAGGTGCAATGGGTGGCCGAAAGCGATTGGGTGCTGGTGCGCAGCTTCCATCTCGATGTGGCCGATGCGGACTGGTATCTGGACATCGACAATCTCGACACCGTCGCCATGGTGTTCATCAATGACATCCCGGTACTGTCTGCCGACAATTGCTTCCGGCGCTACCGCCCGGATGTCAGCGCCGCCTTGCAGCCGGGCGAAAATACCATTCGCATTGTCATCCATTCCAGCATCAAGGCAGGGGCTGAGCGGCAGGCGCGCCAGCCCTTTTACGTGCCTTACCATCCCGGCAATTCGCCGATTCCGCACGGTAACATGCTGCGCAAGCCGCAATGCCATTTCGGCTGGGACTGGAATATCGCCATCGCGCCGCTTGGCGTCTATGGCACCATTGCCATCCGCAAACTGGACCCGGCGCGAATCGAGCATGTCGAAACCAGCCAGCTGCACCATGCCGATGGCCGGGTGGAGCTGACGGTCAAGGCAACGATCTTTGCCAAGACCCCATCGGTGGTGCCGGTGCATTTCCAGCTGGAGGACGAGCGGCTGCGGCTGGACTGCGGCGTCAATGCCGGGGAAACGGTCATTACCCATGTGTTCGAGATTGAAAATCCTCGGCTATGGTGGCCAGCGGGCAGCGGCGAGCAGGCGCTTTATGCCCTTAGCCTAGACGTGCCGGGCTATACAGTCGAAAAGCTGATCGGCCTGCGGGTCATCGAACTGCTGACCGATGCGGATGAGGCGGGCAGCCGGTTTGCGTTCAAGGTCAATGGTCGGGAGATCTTCTGCCGGGGCGCCAACTGGATTCCCGCCGATGCGCTGTTTTCGCGTTCGTCGCTTGAAAAAACCAAGGGCTTGCTGGACTCGGCGGTCGCGGCCCATATGAACATGATCCGTGTCTGGGGTGGCGGTTTTTACGAGGCCGACTGGTTCTATGATCTGTGTGACCGCTTGGGCCTGCTGGTCTGGCAGGACTTCATGTTTGCCTGCAATCTCTATCCCTGTACCGATGATTTCCTCGATAATGTCGCAGCTGAAGTCGATTATCAGGTCCGTCGCCTGCAATCGCATCCGTCCATTGCGCTCTGGTGCGGCGACAATGAATTGATGGGGGCGCTGACCTGGTTTGACGAAAGCCGTGATAATCGTGACCGCTATCTGGTTGCCTATGACCGGCTGAACCGGGTGATCGAGCAGGGGGTCAAAAAGACCTTTCCGCAAGCCATCTGGTGGCCCTCCAGCCCCGCCTCCGGCTATCTCGACTATGGCGATGCCTGGCACGCCGATGGCTCCGGCGATATGCATTACTGGTCGGTCTGGCACGAGAACAAGAGCTTCGACAATTACCGAAGCGTCAAGCCGCGCTTCTGCTCGGAATTCGGTTTCCAGTCCTATACGTCATTGCCTGTCATCGAGAGCTTTGCCGAGGCAAAGGACATGAATATCGCCTCGCCGGTCATCGAGCTACACCAGAAGAATGCAGGTGGTAATGAGCGGATTGCAGGGACCATATTCCGCTATTTCCGCTTCCCGAAAGATTTCGCCAATTTCGTCTATCTCAGCCAGATCCAGCAGGGCCTGGCAATCAAGACGGCGGTGGACTATTGGCGCTCGCTGAAGCCGCATTGCATGGGTACGCTGTATTGGCAGCTCAACGATACCTGGCCTGTCGCCTCCTGGGCGAGCCTGGATTATGGCGGGCGGTGGAAGGCCATGCATTATATGGTCAAGCGCTTCTTCCAGCCGGTGGCCATTGCCGCCATCCCGGATGAAACGGGCAAGCGACTGCAGTTCTCCATGGTCAATGACACGGCTGACAGTGTCGATATCGATTTGACCGTGTTTGCGCTGACATTGTCTGGTGAGCGCCGGACACTGATGACGGCAAGCGGATCATGTTCACCTGACCGGGCAGAGATTTTGAGTTCCATTGAACTATCAGATGTCCCAGGTAATGGACTGATAATATGGGATTTCAAGGCATCCAATGGCATGAAAGGCGAGGGCCATTTTGTGTCAGGCGGCGCTTACAAAAGCCTGGAACTGGAACCATCGGGTCTTGAGCTAAAGGCCATGCCACAGGCCGATGGTTCTTTCGAATTGACGGTCACGGCCTCCGGTCTTGCGCTGTTCGTGATGATCGAAAGCCGCCTCGACGGGAGCTACAGCGACAACGCCTTCGACCTGACCGCCGGTGAAAGCCGCCGTGTGACCTTCACCCCAGCCACTCCGCTGCCGCCGGGCGAAGTGCCTGATTTCACTCTTTACGATCTCTATTCCTGCCAAACCGCCGACTAATCCGACACAAACCGACAACCCGCGTCATGGGAGGCGCGGCCAATTTTTCAGGAGGAAATGACCATGACCGATCTCGGTTTTCAGCTTTACAGCGCCCGCAATTTCCAACCGTTTTCCGCTATCCTTCCGAAGTTGAAGGCGGCAGGCTATACCCATGTCGAGGGCTATGGCGCGATGTATGCCAGCGCCGATGATGCGGCACTGAAAGCGTTGCGCGACGATCTCGACGCCAATGACCTGACCATGCCAACCGGCCATTTCGGCCTGGACCTGTTGGAAAGCGATCCGGCCAAGGCTCTCTCTATTGCCAGGACCTTGGGCGTCAAGGCGGTCTATTGCCCTCATCTCGTTGCGGACCTGCGTCCAACGGATGCAGCGGGCTGGTTTGCTTTTGGTCAAAGGCTGGAAAAGGCAGGCAAGCCTTTCGTCGATGCCGGGCTGCTGTTCGGCTGGCACAATCATGATTTCGAATTTGCGGTACTTCCCGACGGTTCAACACCGCAGGAGCAGATTTTCGCCGGTGGCCCGAGCCTGACCTGGGAAGCAGATCTGGCCTGGGTGGTGCGTGGCCATGCCGATCCCTTTAGCTGGATCGAGAGCTATGGCAAGCGGATCACCGCCGTGCATGTCAAGGATATCGCGCCCGCAGGTGAAAACAAGGATGAAGACGGCTGGGCCGATGTTGGCCACGGCACGGTCGATTGGAAGGGTCTGGTGGCCGCTCTGGAGCGCTATAACGTCCAATATTACGTGGTAGAGCATGACAATCCGAACGATATCGACAGATTGATCACTCGGTCTATTGCGTCCTTCAATTCATTTTAAATCAGTTACTTGTCAGGATAATCTCAGATGACACGTGAACTTAATGTCGGCATTATCGGATGCGGCAATATTTCCTCGGCCTATTTCACTCTTGCACCACTGTTCAAGGGCATCACGGTGGTGGCCTGCGCCGATATCAACATGAATGCAGCGGAGCTGCGCGCCGAGGAATTCGGCGTCAAGGCCCAGACGGTGGACGAGCTGCTGGCCAATCCGGATGTGGATGTGGTGGTCAACCTCACCATTCCGGCGGTGCATTATGCCGTTTCCAAACAGATCCTCGAAGCGGGCAAGCATGTCTATTCGGAAAAGCCGCTGGTGCTCAGCCTGGAAGAAGGTGAGAGCCTGCGGCGGATCGCCAAAGACAAGGGTCTCTCAGTCGGCTGCGCCCCTGACACCTTCCTGGGTGGTGCGCATCAGCTGGCGCGCAAGCATATCGATGAAGGTGGCATTGGCCGCGTCACATCAGGCACCTGCCATGTGATGAGCCCCGGCATGGAAATGTGGCACCCGAACCCGGATTTCTTCTTCCTGCCGGGCGGCGGGCCGATCCTCGATCTCGGGCCTTACTACATTGCCAACCTGATCAACCTGATCGGCCCGGTCAAACGGGTCGGGGCGCTGACCTCGATGGCCAGTGAGACCCGCACCATTACCAGCGAGCCGCGCAATGGCGAGGTGATCCCGGTCAAGACACCAACCAACATTCACGCCCTGTTGGAATTCGCCAATGGCGCGACCATTACGCTATCGGCCAGTTGGGATGTCTGGTGTCATCGCCATGCCAATATGGAGCTATACGGTACGGAAGGCTCGTTGTTCGTCACTGATCCGAATTTCTTCGGTGGCGTCGTGGAAGCCACGGGCCGCAACAAGGAGGTCAAGCCGCTGGAGGAATGGGACCATCCGTTCGGCATCAACAACCAGGAAAGCGCCCAAGGGCCGCGCGCCAATTATCGCACGGCAGGGCTTGCCGACATGGCCCTGGCGATCATTGAGGGACGCGATGCGCGTTGCTCGCTGGACCGGGTTTTGCATGGGGTGGATGTGATGACGGCCATTCTGAAATCCGGAGAGACAGGCGAATTTGTCTCGCTCTCCACCACCTGTACCCAACCGGCGGCTCTTGGCGTAGAAGAGGCAAGGGCCTTGCTTCGGTAAGGCGCACGAGAGCATTTCCAGCCAAAGTGTATCGCGGTTTGGCGTTCGGAAATGCGTAAAAACAAAGAGCTAGAGCATCTCCGCGATTCAACGAAACGCGGAAATGCTTTAGTGGAATGAATTTGACATTTGATACCCCCTTTGCGGCACCCTCGAGGATCAAATGTCAAATTCTTAAATTCCACTAGAAACAGAGACTTGCTAGTGGTCCTGAAGATTCCGACATTTGCTCTCGAGGGTGCTGCAAACGGAGGCAAATGTCGGAATCGGACCACTAGACAAAGGCGGCGGCGTAATGCCGTCGCCCATTTCAAGGAGCATATCATGACCTGGCAACCGGCTGAAAACCGCTATGAGCGGATGACCTATAATCGTTGCGGCAAGAGCGGGCTGAAATTGCCAGCGATCTCGCTTGGTCTCTGGCATAATTTTGGCGATGACACGCCGCATCAGTTGAAGCGGGACATGTGCCGCCGCGCCTTTGATCTCGGCATTACCCATTTTGACCTTGCCAACAATTATGGCCCTCTGCCGGGTGCCGCGGAACTGGCCTTCGACGAAATCCTCAAAACGGATTTTCATGGACTGCGTGACGAGCTGATCGTCTCGTCAAAGGCCGGATACAATATGTGGCCCGGTCCTTACGGCGAATGGGGCAGCCGCAAATATCTCATCTCATCCTGCGACCAGAGCCTGAAGCGCATGGGTCTGGACTATGTGGATATTTTCTATTCCCACCGTTTCGACCCTGACACACCGCTGGAGGAAACCTGCGGCGCGCTCGATCATATCGTCCGTTCGGGCCGGGCGCTCTATGTCGGGATTTCCTCCTATAATTCGCAGCGAACCCGCGAAGCGGTCGAGATCATGAAGGGCCTCGGCACGCCGCTGCTGATCCATCAGCCGAGCTATTCGATGCTCAATCGCTGGGTGGAGGATGACAAGCTGCTCGATACGCTTGAGGATGTCGGCATGGGCTCCATCGTGTTTTCGCCATTGGCGCAGGGCATGCTGACCACCAAATATCTCCAGGGCATTCCCGAGGACAGCCGTGCTGCCCAGAACCACTTCCTGAAGCGCGAGTTCATTCGTCCTGAGATCATCGAAAACATCCGCAAGCTGAACGCGATTGCCGAAAAGCGCGGCCAAACGCTGGCGCAGATGGCGATTTCCTGGGTGCTGCGCGGTGGTCGCGTCACGTCTGCCCTGATCGGCGCCAGCCGCGTGTCGCAGATCGAGGATTGCGTCAAGGCGCTGGACACGCCGGACTTTACCGAGGCGGAACTGGCCGAGATCAACGTCTATGCCAAGGAAGCCGATATCAATCTCTGGGCGAAATCCGCCGAGCGTGATTGAGTACGCCTTTTCGGCAAGTTTCCTCGCCTTTTAAGGCGAAGATACGGTTTATAAGCAAACATCGATCTCGGCATTTCGTCATCCTCGGGCCTGTCCCGAGGATCTACCACCGACTCCACGTCATTGACGTGAATTGATACATTCAACGGTGGCAGATGCTCGGCACAAGGCCGAGCATGACGTCGAGATTGGAGCGCTTTGTCAGCAGTCAGTCTCTTCGCCTTTCAAGGCGAAGAGTTTTCTCGTGGAGGAGGAAGCATGATCATCAACCCAATCCTGCCGGGCTTCAACCCGGACCCGTCCATCTGCCGGGTGGGGGAGGATTATTATATCGCCACCTCAACCTTCGAATGGTATCCGGGCGTCCAGATCCACCATTCCCGTGATCTGGTGAACTGGACGTTGATCCGCCGCCCGCTGGAGCGCCAAAGCCAGCTGGACATGCGCGGCAATCCCGATAGCTGCGGCATCTGGGCACCGTGTCTGTCCTATGCCGATGGGCTGTTCTGGCTGGTCTATACCGACGTGAAGCGCCTTGACGGCAGCTTCAAGGATGCCCCCAATTATATCGTGACCTCGCCAAGCATTGAGGGCGAATGGTCCGATCCGTTCTATGTCAATGCTTCCGGCTTTGACCCCTCGCTGTTTCACGATGACGATGGCCGCAAATGGTTCGTCAACATGCAATGGAACCATCGAGCTGAGGCTTTCAATACCATTGGCCCGCATCCAGCTTTTGACGGCATCCTGTTGCAGGAGTGGGACCCGGTGACGAAAGCCCTGACGGGACCGGTACGCAATATCTATCCCGGAACCGAGCTTGGACTGGTCGAAGGACCGCATCTGTTCAAGCGTAATGGCTGGTACTATCTGACGGTTGCTGAAGGTGGCACAGGCTACGACCATGCGGTCACCATGGCGCGGTCGCGCCATATCGAAGGCCCCTATGAGACCCATCCTGACCGGCATCTGATCACGTCTAAGGACAATCCCAAGGCAGAGCTGCAAAAGGCCGGCCATGGCCAATATGTGGAAACGTCTGACGGGCAGGCCTATCACACCCATTTATGCGGTCGCCCGCTGGCGCCTTATCGCCGTTGCACGCTGGGGCGTGAGACATCCTTGCAGAAATGCGTCTGGAAGGACGATTGGCTCTATCTGGAGCAGGGCGATCAGGTGCCTGCGGTCTACGTGAAGCCGCCTTTACCGGCAGAGCGTTTGGAAAAGCCTGCAATCACCGAATACCGTTTCGATCCGTCCGGCCTGCCGATGGATTTTCAATGGTTGCGGACGCCAGAGCCGGAGCGGATTTTCAACCTCTTGGCAAGACCCGGATTTCTGCGACTCTATGGACGTCAAAGCATTGGCAGTTGGTTCGAGCAAGCGCTTGTCGCCCGTCGCCAGCAGCATCACTCCTTCCGGGCGCAAACCCGGATCACTTTTGCGCCGCAGACCTATCAGCAGGCGGCGGGCCTGACCCATTATTATAACCGCTACAAGTTTTACGCCCTGACTGTGACCTGGCACGAGACGCTGGGCCGGGCTCTGACCATCCTGTCCTGCCCCGGTGACTATCCGGGCGGCAAGCTGGTCTTTCCCATCGATGCCGGATTGGCTCTGCCGGATGGCGACATCGATCTGGCGATGGAGGTCATGGATAACGATCTGCAATTCCTCTGGCGTCCAGCGGGCGCAAGCCTGGATGGTTCCGGTGAGGCATGGCAGACGGTTGGCCCGATCCTCGACGCGGGCGTCATTTCTGATGAGGGCGGACGCGGCTTTGACGCATCCTTCACGGGTGCCTTTACCGGCCTGTTCGCCTTCGATCTGACGGGGCAGGCGAGACCTGCCGATTTCGACGGCTTCATCTACGAGGCGCGTTGAAA
Source organism: Allorhizobium ampelinum S4 (assembly GCF_000016285.1). Taxonomy (NCBI): domain Bacteria; kingdom Pseudomonadati; phylum Pseudomonadota; class Alphaproteobacteria; order Hyphomicrobiales; family Rhizobiaceae; genus Gillisella; species Gillisella ampelina. The sequence continues at coordinate 1,980,482 of NC_011989.1, forward strand.
ACTGGCGCCATCACGGGGCAGGGCTACGACATCGAAATGATCCGGTGTAAGGCCCGCCTTGGCGCAGTCTGCCATGGTGTCATAAGCCGCCTCCAGATGGTGGCAAAACCGCGTCGCATCAAACAAAGGCGCTATAAACCGTTGTTCGGCGATATGCGCCTTCAATCGGGCAATCCTGGCGGGATCATTGATCATTACCGTGGCAAGCTCGACGAAATTGTCTTCGTCTCGCGCCACCAGCTCATCGAGACCGATGGCTTTCAACAGGCTTTCCGAGACGCGAGACGCGAAATTCGTACCCCGCTTCGTTATAACAGGCAGGCCCGCCCACAGCATATCCGAGGTGGTCGTGTGGCCGTTATAGGGAAAACTATCGATGGCAAAATCGGCAGCCTGGGCGCGGGCGATATGGTTTTCATACAGCATTTTCGGGGCAAACAGCAGTTGCGATTGCTTCACACCAAGCGATTTGAAGAAGGCGGCGGTGGATTGGCGAGCGCTATGGCCATCGACCATCATCCAGAGCAGAGCCGTTGGATTGGCCTTGAGGATGCGCGCCCAAAGCCGCAAGGTTTCCGGCGTGTTTTTCGACTGGCTATTGAAGGCACCGATCACCACTCTGTCCGCAGGCAGGCCAAGCGCCATGCGGGACGAAGCGGACGGCAAGGGACGATGAAACGGATCGTTCGGCTGGTAGCTTTCCGGCAGTCGGCAGAATTTCTCGTGATAGTGAGGCTTAGCGCTATCCGGCAGCACTATACGGTCGCCAATGACGTAATCGCAATCGACATCGCAACAACTGCCGGGAAAGCCCAGCCACGCGACATGAACCGGTGCAAGAGGGCGGTTCATCAGCCCGGAGCGGCTGTCGCGTGTGTGGCCTTTCAGATCGACCATGATGTCGATCTTCATGGCCCGGATCGTCGCTTCTGCCTCATCGTCAGTCTGGTCGGCAATCGAGGTGATCGCCCCCCATTGCTGACGACCGCCCTTATCGATATCGACGAGGTGGCGAGGCGTGTGGCAAAACAGAAAGATCTCGAAACGGCTGGTGTCATGGCTGGTCAATACGCTGCGCAGCAAACGCATCGTGGCGTGATTGTCCCAGAAATCGCCGGAAAGATAGCCAATTCTCAGCTTTTCGCCCCAGACATGCGGCAGACTGCGCCGTGTTGTCTGTGAGGCCGCCGTCATCGCCTGTGTCATCGTATAGTAACGGGCAAGCCTGTTCAGGCGTTCATCCGCCAGCCACATCAGATTGGCATGGGGCGATTCCATGGCGAGAAAATCCACCTTGCCAGCCGCGATATCCCGGTGCAGCAGTGCCTCCTCGGCTGTCAGGATGTCGTAATTGCATTGCATCCGGGCAATCTGCACCAGCGCCATGCGCACTTTCGGCAGGTCCGGGCGCAACTGCCGCAGGCTTGTATAAATCGGCAGGCAGAGTGGATGGTGGATGTCATTGCCGATCGACAGGGCGGCAAGCACCAGATCATCGATATCATTGCTTGTCCCCAGCGTGGCGATCAGGGCGTCTTTTGCCGCGCTGGACAGAGGAACAGTTCCAGATTTCAGCACCACATAGGCAGCGTCCAAGGTCGCGGGGCCAATTGCGAGGCTGTTCAAGGCAAGAGCAACGGCCTTTTCCTGCTGCATGGCCGCTAGATAGAGACGCGCCGCATGGCCGAGAAACCCCGCCTGGGCGGAGGGATCAAACGATGCGACACTCTCTGCGAGATCAACGAAGGCTTGTGCGGCATCAATGATTTTGCCTGCCGATTCCAGAGTTTTGGCCGCAAGAATCCTCAGGTCGAGATCCGAGGCTTGCGAACCCATCTCATCCACCAGAACCGTCATGGCATGTGGCTTTCTTTTGTATGGGGAACATCGAAATGGTCTGGTGACAATCCCGCTTTGGCACGCTCCGCCATCATTTCATAGGCGGTTTCAAGGTGGCGGCAAAAGCGCTTTGCATCAAACAACGGCGTCTTGAAGCGTTGATCGACCAAATGTTGTTTCAGGGCGCGCAGCTTTTCCGGGTCGTTGATGAGTGCTGTTGCCAGCGCCACGAAATCCTGTTCGTTGCTTGCCACCAGTTGCGGCAGGCCGATAGCGTTCAGCAGGCTTTCCGACACGCGGGACGCAAAATTACGGCCTTGCATGGTCATCACTGGCAACCCGGCCCAAAGCATATCAGATGTCGTCGTGTGACCATTGCAGGGGAACGTATCGATGGCGAAATCAGCCGCCTGCGCCCGGGCCAGATGCGCCGCATAGGCCATTTTCGGCGCAAACAGCAATTGCGATTGCTTGACGCCCAGCGTCTTGAAATGGGCAGCGGTTGCCTGACGCGCGCCATGGCCGTCGATCATCAGCCAGAGCAGCGCCTTGGGATTGGCCTTGAGCACCTCGGCCCAAAGCCGCATGGTGAGCAGCGAGTTCTTGCGCTGGCTGTTGAACGCGCCAATCACCACGCGGTCAGCCGGCAGGCCAAGCGCCATGCGACTGGCGGCATCGGCCAGCGGACGATAGATGGGGTCGTTCGGCTGGTAGCATTCCGGCAGACGGCAGAATTTCTCATGGTAATGGGGCTTTGAACTGTCGGGCAGCACAAACCGGTCGCCAATCGCATAATCGCAATCGATCTCGATACAGGTGCCGGGAAAGCCCAGCCATTGGACATGCACCGGCGCCAGCGGCCTGTTCATCAGGGCAGAGCGACTGCCGCGCGTATGGCCCTTTAGATCGACAAGAATATCGATATTATGCGCCCGAATCCTGGCCGCCGCCTGATCATCGCTCATATCGGTGATCGAAACGATCCTGCCCCATTGCTGGCGTCCGCCATTGTCATAGGCCAGAAACTGGTCGGACGTGTAGCAAAACAGCGTGACATCGAAGCGCGAGGCATCATGGGCCGTCATCACCGAGCGCAGCAGCCGCATGGTGGCGTGATCGTCCCAATAATCGCAGCTCAGATAGCCAATACGGATCTTTTCGCCCCAGCTATGTGGCTGGCTATGCCGCAAGGCCTGCATGGCCGGAGTGACGGGCGGGAAGCCGTTGATCATCGAGGCCAGACGGTTCAGCCGCTCATCGTCTTCCCACATCAGGCTGGCATGTGGCGGCTCCTGGGTAAGGCACGCAATTTCGCCGCGTGCCAATTTTTCCCGCAGCAGCGGCTCTTCTTCCAACAGAACCGGATAATGGCATTGTTCACGCGCCACCCGCAGCAACAGCATCAGCACGTTATCGTCTTGCGGTCTCAGGCGACGCAGTTTCTGCAACACGGTTAGCGTCAGCGGATTGCGGCTGTCTGCCGAAAGGATTTCACCGGCCTTTTGCCAATGCTCCGGCCTCTCGCTAGCGACCAAGGTGGAGAGCAACGCATTCATGCGCTCCGGCGGGTAGGTCGCCTCTGTATCCAGCGCCAGAAATGCGGCATGAGCGCGCAACCGCGATCCCTCCGGCTCCGGCATCCGGCTTGCCGCAAATTCAAAGGCTTCGACCGCACCCTCGACAGAACCCAGTTTCAGCAGGATTTCCCCAAGCAGGCCAGGCGCATCTGGACCGGGAAGGCTGGCAACCAGGCCGGAGACCACCTCCAATGCCGCCTGATACTGGCCACTGTCATAAAGGCGTTTCGCCTCCTGGAGGGGGGCGGCAACATTCAACACGGTTTCTGGTCTCCCTGCATGGCCGAAAACCGATTCGAGAGTCCGTCAGGTTCAGAGTAAACCCGCCAGGCTCCAGACACGCACGTTTCCGTTTATCTTCCTGGGAAAACACTAGGAAGTCTGGCTTGTCTGAGCCTAAACCTTAAGCGGTTCGCGTTGCCGCCTTGGCCAGCGCCGCCTTTTTGCGCTTCGCCGCCATCAGCCTTGGACGTACCAGCCGGTAACCAAGCAACAGGATAACGATGCCGGTATAGATCGCTGGCTCCAGCGTGAAGGACTTACGCGACAGGACGAAATGCAAAAGCCCTGCGGCCAGAATGATATAGCTCGCCTTATGCAGCGTGTTCCAGCGGCTGCCAAGCTTGCGGATCGACCAGCGATTGGAGGTCAGCGCCAGCGGAATAAGCAGGATGAGACCCAACATGCCAAGCATGATATAGGGCCGTTTCAGGATGTCCCCGAGAATGGACGAGAGAATCAGGCCTCTGTCCAGCGTCAGATAGACGGCAAAATGGGCCAGAACATAGTAGAACACCAGAAGTCCCAGCGCCCGGCGATAGGCGATGAAATTGTATTTTGCCAGATCGCGCAGCGGCGTTATCGCCAGCCCCAGACAGAGGAACCGCAAGGCCCAGAGCCCGAGACGATGCTCGAATTCACGCACCGGATCGGCGCCGAGATCGCCGAAAACGCCAAGATAGAAAGCGTAGAGGCCAGGCATGAGGCCAAAGGCATAAAGCGCCCAGATGGAGAGCGATTTTTGCCGTGCGGAGAGACTGAAAGAGGCCATGATCAGAAATTCTTGGTCAGGTCCATGCCAGCGTAAAGGCTGGCGACCTGTTCCCCATAACCGTTGAAGGGCAGGGTATCCTTGCGTGAGCCGCCGAACAGGCCACCACCTTCACCTATGCGCCGCTCGGTCGCCTGGCTCCAGCGGGGGTGATCGACCTTGGGGTTCACATTGGCATAGAAGCCATATTCATTGGCGGCCAGAATGTTCCAGGTGCAGGGAGGCTGCTTTTCTGTGAGGGTAATCTTGACGATGGATTTAATGCCCTTGAAGCCGTATTTCCATGGCACGACAAGCCGCAAAGGCGCGCCATTCTGGTTTGGCAGCGTTTCGCCGTAAAGTCCGGTGGCAAGGATGGTCAGCGGATGACGCGCTTCATCCAGCCTGAGGCCATCGACATAGGGCCAGTTGATCGACTGGAAGAAACCGCTCTGGCCCGGCATTTCTTCCGGGCGCACCACGGTTTCAAACGCGACATATTTGGCGCTGGCCAGCGGCTCGACACGGTCGAGAAGCGCCGACAGCGGAAAACCATCCCAGGGAATGACCATGGACCAGGCCTCAACGCAGCGCATGCGGTAGATCCGCTCTTCCATGGTGAAGGACTTCATGATGTCCTCGATGGCGATCTTCTGCGGCTTGGAAACCAGGCCGCCAACCTCCACGGTCCAGGGGGTCGGCTTGAATTTGCCGGAATTGGCGGCGGGATCGGACTTGTCCGTGCCAAATTCATAGAAATTATTATAGGTGGTGACGTCTTTTTTCGGCGTCAGCTTGTCATCCACCTTATAATCCGACGGCTTGGCGGTAAGGGGCGCGGCCAGCACGTCACCAGCCGCCGCCAGCGCCAAGGTTCCCGCTGCACCGCCGATCAGGCTGCGGCGTGACAGGTAGATGCTCTGCGGTGTAATCTCGGACGCTGGAATATGCGGTGGTCGAAACGCGGCCATGTTCATCGTGCTCCCTGTCGATTATCATCAGTCTACGATTGAATACGGCAAATAGATCGAAAAAGTTACAAGGACAGATCGATTTGATGATGAGTTAACTTCACAATCTTGTGCGCCGCTGCCATCTCGCTCATTCAGCTTTCCGGGAGCGTACCGTTTTCGACCATGCTGATAGTGACACAAAGGCCCGACTGCCGTAGATAAATTGGAAAATTCGGCCCGTTTCCGGCGCAATAAAATAGTATTGAGGTGACATCCATGCCAGCCTATCGCTCAAGAACCACGACCCATGGCCGCAACATGGCAGGCGCGCGCGGCCTTTGGCGCGCAACCGGCATGAAGGATGGCGATTTCGGCAAGCCGATTATTGCCGTAGTCAACTCCTTCACGCAATTCGTACCCGGTCACGTGCATCTGAAGGATCTAGGCCAGCTCGTGGCCCGCGAAATCGAAGCAGCTGGCGGCGTTGCCAAGGAATTCAACACCATCGCCGTGGATGACGGCATCGCGATGGGCCACGATGGCATGCTCTATTCGCTGCCATCGCGCGAAATCATCGCCGACTCGGTGGAATATATGGTCAATGCCCATTGCGCCGATGCCATGGTCTGCATTTCCAACTGCGACAAGATCACCCCCGGCATGTTGATGGCATCGTTGCGCCTGAACATCCCAACTGTGTTCGTCTCTGGCGGACCTATGGAAGCGGGCAAGGTTGTCATGCATGGCAAGAAGGTCGCACTTGACCTCGTGGATGCCATGGTCGCCGCTGCTGACGACAAGATTTCGGATGAAGATGTAGCGACCATCGAGCGTTCTGCCTGTCCGACATGCGGCTCATGCTCTGGCATGTTCACCGCCAATTCCATGAACTGTCTCACGGAAGCCCTCGGCCTGTCCTTACCCGGCAATGGCTCAACGCTGGCAACCCACTCCGACCGCAAGCGGCTGTTTGTGGAAGCGGGTCATCTGATCGTTGACATCACCCGCCGCTACTATGAGCAGGACGATGAAAACGTGCTGCCGCGCAACATCGCCTCCAAGCAGGCGTTTGAAAATGCCATGGCGCTGGACATTGCCATGGGCGGCTCCACCAACACCGTGCTGCATATTCTGGCCGCCGCCTATGAAGGCGAGATTGATTTCAATCTTGATGATATTGACCAGTTGTCGCGTCGCGTGCCGTGCCTGTCCAAGGTGGCACCGGCCAAGCAGGACGTGCATATGGAAGACGTTCACCGTGCAGGCGGCATCATGCGCATTCTCGGCGAGCTGGATCGTGGTGGCTTGATCAACCGCGACTGCCCAACCGTTCATGCGCCAACACTGGGCGATGCTATCGACCGTTGGGATATCACGCGCACCAACTCTGAAACCGTGCGCGAGTTCTTCCGCGCTGCCCCCGGCGGCGTGCCAACGCAAGTGGCGTTTTCGCAGTCTTCTCGCTGGGATGAGCTGGACATGGACCGCGAAAATGGCGTTATCCGCTCGGTTGAAAAGCCATTCTCCAAGGATGGTGGTCTGGCGGTGTTGAAGGGCAATATCGCCTTGGATGGCTGCATCGTCAAAACCGCTGGTGTCGATGAAAGCATCCTGAAATTTACCGGTCCGGCCAAGGTCTATGAAAGCCAGGATTCGGCAGTCAAGGCCATTCTCAGCAATGAGGTCGTGGCAGGCGACGTTGTGGTCATCCGCTACGAAGGACCGAAGGGCGGCCCGGGCATGCAGGAAATGCTGTACCCAACCAGCTACCTGAAATCCAAGGGCCTCGGCAAGGTCTGCGCCCTGATCACCGACGGCCGCTTCTCCGGCGGCACATCGGGCCTGTCCATTGGCCACGTCTCGCCAGAAGCGGCGAACGGTGGCACCATCGGCCTGGTGCGCAACGGCGACACCATCGCCATCGACATCCCGAACCGTACCATCGAACTGATGCTGTCCGAAGGCGAGCTCGCCGCCCGCCGCGTCTCACAGGATGCCGCTGGCTGGAAGCCTGCTGAGCACCGCAAGCGCAAGGTGACAACGGCGCTGAAAGCCTATGCTGCGTTTGCGACGTCGGCAGATTTGGGCGCTGTGCGGAAATTACCGGAGTAAACGTCGGATATTTGAAATGTTCCTGAACGCCGTCGCAAAATTGCCTTTGCGACGGCGCTGTCGTTTTATTCACAACTCAGCACGGTTGTTCATCTGCTCCCACTCCGTAAATGTCACAGTGCCACTGATCTCCGGCCGAGGTGTTTCGTGTAAAACCGTTATGAATTCGAGGGAATGGCCATCAGGATCATCAAAATAGACGCTTGCGGCTGGCACCCAAGGAAATACAACAGGCTCGTTGATCTCTGTACTGCCGCCGCCACGACGTGGAACAACACCTCTTGATTTAAGATACTCAGGTGCACGAAGTATTTCGTCTAGGGTGGTCTGAAACGCGATATGCAGTCTCATTCGCAACGGTGAACTGTGAATAGACCAAAGGCCAAGCATGGATCGGTCCCGTCCTCCGACCCAGAAAAACGCTACATTGCGGCTCGGTATTCTATGAGCAAATTCCAAACCCACGACGTCTCGATAAAAGTCGATTGACCGGTCAAGATTGGAAACAGTGAGGTGGGTCTCATACAGCCCTTTTATTGCAATCATGTGCATCAACTCCTTATTCTGCCCTCCGCGTAAAATTGCGCTGGCAGGCTTGGTTTGGGTTGATAGTGTTTGTAGAACCTCAACTTAAGTTGAGGTCAATAGTGTCTCTATAAAAATGTCGAGGGAGAAACCGAAGGATGAAGAGCCTCGCCTCCTTAAATTACCAACATTTTACTGCCTGATCGCACTGGAATAATCCGCTGGTGAATTCCCCGCTGCTTGTCCTTTGGCGCTGATGGCAGCACGTTTGCGCAATTCCGGTTCCGGCAGCTTCCAGACTGATGCTCCATGCTCGGCAAGATAGCCTGGCAGGTAGCCCGACAGCAAAACGCGATAATCGGTTGGAATGCCGGGTTCAATCTGGCGGGCAAGATCAAACACCACTGTGGTGCAATTGGTGGTGATTGTGTCGTAGAATTTTGGCTGTTTGGCGAGCTGATCGGCCGAATTCACGTAATTCAAAAACAAGGCGCGCATCGCCTGTTTGGGAATATCCAGCGGGTAAAGATAGGTGTCTTCCTTGCGCATATTGGTGCGAAGATAGAGAATATCCCGCTCATCCGCGGCGAGAAAAGCCAGTTCATAGGTTTTGAAAAAGCCTGCAATCGATGAATAGGATTCGGTCTTCTCGCGCCGCGTTTCCACCGAGAACACCACGCGCTGACCATCCTCAAAACCGAAGCTAATGAGCGTATGGGCAATGGCATCCATGCCCCAATAGGACAGGACCATATCGGCCTCATTCAGCTTGTTGAGATCATATTGCCGCGTCTCCCATTTTGCATCGGCAACAGTGTCGCTTGTCCAGTTGAAGTTTCGCACATTCTGGAGCGTGACAATGCTGTTCTCAACGCTCCCGGTGACAGTCCTCGACACATCCGTCGCCCAATCGCGATCAAGACTCGGTTTGATCGAGTGCCACCAGATACCAACGACGACCAGGCTCAGCACAAAAAGGCCGACCGATGCGAGCAGTGACTTTCGGCCCAACGAGATGATGGCGAGTACAAATACCAGCCAAAGCCCAGCTGCAGCTCCCCGAACATATTCTGGCCCGGGAATGCGATACCAGAGCGCCAGAGCAATCCAGCCTGTGGCAACGAGTGCTGCCAGAACCAGAAGAGAAAGCAGGATCACACTGATAAAACGAAGAAGAAGTTTCATGCCGCATTCCATTTTTCCACGGCGCTTATCCGCGTACCTGACTGATAATGGTCAAGAATATAGCGAGTAAGTGCGGTTTAACAATGATCAGCGGGAGGATGAATGGGCGGGATCCAAGTCGTAAAGAACGGTGTTTCTGGAGTCCGTCTGGTTCAGAATGCATCAACGGACCTTGCCAATTTCAGTTTCTCGTGCCCAGAGCTAAGCGGCAGGCCAAACCAGTAAAGACCGTCGCAAGAAGATATTGAGGCAGTTTTGGAAAGCGACGCACTGATGAAAGATGGTTGCGTATCCGGCTGCCGAGGAGGATGACCACGCCATTCACGAACATTCCGATGACATTCAAGACCGTGGCAAGCAGCAGCATTTGCACGAGCAGAGAGCCTTGTTCCGGGTTTACGAATTGCGGAAACAGGGCAAGAACGAAAAGCGCCATTTTGGGATTGAGAAGATTGGTCGCAAGACCTTCTGTAAAAATGCGTTTGCCAGAGAGGCGCTTGAGTGACGATTGAGGAGAGAAGCCTGCACCTTGTGACCGTATCGTCTTATAGGCAAGGTACAGCAAATAGATGCAGCCGGCCCAACGCACGATCTCATAGGCGACGGGAACAGTGAGGAAAAGTTGCGATAGTCCAAGGGCAGCAGCCGTTGCGTGACAATAGCAACCAAAGGCAATGCCCGCATATGTCAGAAATCCAGCCGACCGGCCTTGGCTAACACTGCGCGATGCAATGAGCAGCATATCCGGGCCGGGAGTGGCTGTGAGAACCAATGAGGCCGCGGCAAAAAGCATGAATGTAGAAAAATCCGGCATAACATCCCTCGATATAATGGAGCCGGAATTCTTGATTATCATCCGGGACGTTGAATGCAATCTGTTTTTGAGGTTAAGGCCTCAATCACCTTATAGGTCATGCTCCGCCGTGCGCCGAGCCGCTGATAACGTCGAAATGCTATCGAAGGTGTCACCCTCAAGATAAGCCCGAGGGTGACATGATCCAAAACAATCCCATTAAAATTCAGCGCTTTTCAGGTGTTTTTCACCCAAAAACCCGCTTGAAAATCGTATCGACATGCTTGGTATGATACCCAAGGTCAAACTTCTCACGAATTTGCTCTTCGCTTAGAGCTGCGCGCACCTCAGCATCTCCCAGCAGTTCTTCCAAAAAGTCCTTGCCCTGTTCCCAGACCTTCATGGCGTTGCGCTGCACGAGGCGGTAGCTGTCTTCGCGGGAGACGCCGGCTTGGGTGAGCGCCAGCAGCACGCGCTGGCTCATGACGAGGCCGCGGAATTTGTTCATGTTTTTCAACATGTTTTCCGGGTAAATCACCAGTTTTTCAACAACGCCAGCCAAACGGTTCAGGGCGAAATCGAGCGTGATGGTGGTGTCGGGGCCGATGGCGCGTTCAACGCTGGAGTGGCTGATGTCGCGCTCGTGCCAAAGCGCCACATTTTCCATGGCAGGCACGACCGACATACGCACGAGGCGGGCGAGGCCGGTGAGGTTTTCGGTCAGCACAGGGTTGCGCTTGTGCGGCATGGCCGATGAGCCCTTCTGGCCCGGAGAGAAGAACTCTTCGGCTTCCAACACCTCGGTGCGCTGCATATGGCGGATCTCAATCGCGACGTTTTCAATCGACGAGGCAATAACGCCCAAAGTGGCGAAGAACATCGCATGGCGGTCGCGTGGGATGACCTGCGTGGAGACCGGCTCTGGAACGAGGCCGAGCTTTTCGCAGACATGTTCCTCGACGCTGGGGTCGATATTGGCAAAGGTGCCAACCGCACCGGAAATAGCACCCGTGGCAATTTCAGCGCGGGCGTTGACGAGACGGGCGCGGTTGCGCTCCATTTCGGCGTAGAACCGGGCAAAGGTCAGCCCCATGGTGGTGGGTTCGGCGTGAATGCCATGGCTGCGGCCAATGCGAACCGAATCCTTGTGCTCAAAGGCGCGGGTTTTCAGCGCGGCCAGCACGCGGTCCATATCAGCCAAGAGCAGATCGGCAGCGCGGACCAGCTGAATGTTAAAGGTCGTGTCCAGCACGTCCGAGGAGGTCATGCCCTGATGCACGAACCGGCTGTCGGGGCCGATAAACTCTGCCAGATGGGTGAGGAAGGCGATGACATCATGCTTGGTGACGGCTTCGATTTCGTCGATGCGGGCCACGTTAAACTCGGCAGCACCACCCTTTTCCCAGATGGTTTTGGCGGCGTCCTTCGGGATCACACCCAGCTCAGCCAGCGCGTCGCAGGCATGGGCCTCGATCTCGAACCAGATGCGGAATTTGGTTTCGGGCGACCAGATGGCGACCATTTCTGGCCGGGAATAACGCGGGATCATCGGCTTGATCTTTCTTGCATGAATAACCTATGCCGCCCCATAGCAAACATAGCAGCCGATCTCAACGGCAACGGCGCGAAAGGTGGTGTCAGGGCTTGATCGGCACGGCGAGCCAGCGCCCGTCGGAGCCTTCGGAAGAGGGGTTCATGACAAGAACCAGCGCGATCTGCACCACATTGCCGCCAGGAACCTGATAGGTGACGACGCCGCCGAGCCTGTAGCCTGTGGGACAGCGGCGGCTGGCGGGCACATGGCCGTCTTCATAGACCACTTTGTCTTGCTTGGCGCCGTTGATCTGCGTCATCTTCAGACGAAAGCCCTTGATGGTCTGTACCTGGTCCTTGCAGGCGGCAGGGGCGCCTTCGTCCAGCTCTTCCAGCGTCAGTGTATTGGGCTCACCCACTGTCGGCTGGGAAGCGTGAACACGGTAGCTGAGCACATGCGGATCGGTGCCGATCTCGCTTAGGGGATTGAAGGCAACCACTTCACCGGGATGATCCAGCAGGCCACGGTCCTGAACGGTTTTGGCCACCTGATCCATGCTCTGCTTGCGGATCGCGGCCATGCTGGCCTTGTCATCATCACCGCGCAGGCGCACCGGCGTATCCGGCAGGAACGTATTGTTGTTGAGATCGATGGCAAAAATATTCGAATAGGGCGTGTTGACGCCGCTCTGAACCCCATATTCCTCGAAGGCAAAGACGGACCCGTCGGCGGAAAAGCCGATGGGGCGAACGGCGGCGATATCGCCTGCCGCAGCGGGCAGGGCGGCAAGGCTGCCCACGGCAACCATTGCTGCGGAAAGCCAGTGAAGTTTCAAGACCGGCCTCCTTCAGCGGCATGGCGCAATGCCGTCACCGTCTCACGATAGGCATCGATACCCTGGCCCTTGTATATGGCAGATCCTGCCACCAACACGTTGGCACCGGCCTTTGTGGCAATCGGCGCTGTCTCCACGGTGATGCCGCCATCGACTTCCAGTGCAATTGGCCTATCGCCAATCAGCGCCCTTGCCTGGGCGATCTTGTCCGCCGCAGCCGGGATAAAGCTCTGCCCGCCAAAGCCGGGATTGACACTCATGATCAGGATCAGATCCACATCATCAATGACATTTTCCAGCATGGAGACCGGCGTGGCCGGATTGATCGATACGCCAGCTTTCTTGCCCAAGGCGCGAATGGTTTGCAGCGAACGATGCAGATGCGGCCCGGCTTCGGCATGAACGGTGATGTAATCACATCCCGCATCGGCAAAGGCAGCCAGGAACGGATCGGCAGGGGCAATCATCAGATGGCAGTCGAACACCGCTTTGGTATGGGGCCGTAACGCCTTGATAACCGCCGGGCCGAAAGAGATATTCGGCACGAAATGGCCATCCATCACATCGAGATGAATCCAGTCGGCGCCCGCCTCCACAACATCGGCAACTTCAGCCCCCAGCCGGGAAAAATTGGCGGCGAGGATCGAAGGGGCGATCAGCAGCGGAGGTGTCATTTATCTCATTCTTTCGAAATAGCGGATGTCGTGCCGCTCATAGCATTCCCGCATTAGCGCGACAACCTTTCCTGTGGCCCGGATTGCGAAAGTCGGTTGATTTTACAGCCGCTTTGCGGGCGATCATGATCCGGCCTTGGACAGGTGCGACAGCCGGGTTATGAATGCTTGGAGATGACCTATGGGAGGAAATATGGGCAGGTTTGTGATCATCACCGGCGGCAGCACGGGCATAGGGCGCCAGCTGGTCCAGGCTTTTGCCGGTCTGGGCGACACGGTGGCCTTCAGCTATCTCGGCGACGATGCACCGGCCAAAAGCCTGGTGTCCCTGATGGAGCAACAGGGCCGCAACGTGCTGGCCCTTTCCGCCGATGTCGGCGACGGAGACACCGTCGAGCAATTCTTCAACCAGGCCTGTGCCTGGGCCAAGGCAAGCCCGGCTGTCCTCATCAACAATGCCGGTGTGCAGACCTGGTCCAGCCTGCTCGATCTCTCCGAAAAAGACTGGAACCGGGTGATCCGCACCAATCTGACCGGGACATTTCTCAATACCAAGGCGGCTGCAAGCCGGATGGTGGCAGCTGGTAACGGTGGCGCCATCGTCAATATCGGCTCGGGCTGCAACAAGCTCGCCTTCCCGAATCTGGTTGATTACACCGCCTCCAAGGGCGGGGTCGAGCAATTCACCAAAGTGGCCGCCGTCGAACTGGGGCCGCATGGCATCCGGGTCAATTGCGTTGCCCCCGGTGCCATTGCCACGGAACGAACCTATGAGGAAGCGCCTGACTATGGCGAAGTCTGGGGCAAGGTCACGCCACTGCGCCGGGTGGGGACGCCGCAGGATATTGCCGGCCCCGTGCTCTATCTCGCCAGTGACGCGGCTGGCTTCGTGACCGGTCAGACGCTCTGGGTCGATGGCGGCCTGTTTACACGGCCAGTTTGGCCTTACGAATAGCCGCTTGGCGTTATTCGCTGAGTGGACGCGACGGCTGAAAACTACCGTCACGCCATTCCTGCAATTGAAACGGATTGTCGCTGAGTTCGTGGCCGTCGGTAAAGGACAGCGAGCCGATGACGGTCTCAGCCTTGGTCTTGCTGATCGCTTCAGCCAATGACGGTTCGTTCAATGCCGCCGCCGCATGCAGAAACTGGACGCTGGCAAAAGCGGGCAGGGCATAGCCATCCGCTGCGCTGCCCTGTATTCGTAGCGCATCAACCGCCTTCTGTGCGCTCGGCATTCTGGCATAATCCGGCGTTATCACGGCCAATACCCCGTCTTGCAGTGGAACGGGCCGATCTACCGCCCTCATTGCCTCGCCACCCATCAGCGTCAGGGGAATATTTTCGGCCTTGGCATCGCGGGCGATGATCGAGACATCGCTACGGTCACCGCCGATGAAGACATTGGTCGCGCCCGTCTTCTTCAAGCGCCGCACCAAGGCAATTTGTTGCTCCTGAGCCGGGCGGTAAGTATCAGTGAAAACCGGTTTCATGCCGCGCTGTTCCAGCGACGCTCGGATGGCTTCCACCAGTTCACGGCTGCGGATCGTGCCGTCATCGAGAAGCGCGAAAGCCGTTCCCGCCCATTGGCTGACGATCACATCCACCAGCTTTTCGCTTTCCGCTTTGGTGCTGGGTGCCAGCCGAAAAAGCGGCCATTGGTTCTTCAAGGCATCTTCCATAACGGTGGGCCAGCGCACTGAAAGCGTCACAGCCGGAATACCAGCCGGGCCAAGCTTGGCCAGCAAACCATCAAGGCTTTCGCTGCACAGAAATCCGATCGCCGCATCGACCTTCGCTGTCACAAGCTTGTCGGCAATCGCCGCGCCAGTGGCTGTAGCGCATGGCTCGTCAATCACAACCAGCGTATCACCGCTTTGTTTTGCCGCAGCGTCTGCCCCCGCCCGCATCTGCTGACCAAGAACGGCATAAGGCCCGCCCTGCGGCGCAACCAACCCGATGGTAAGGGCAAATGCACCCGGCGCTGCTAACGCATAGCCTATGCCGAACAGCAGTGAAAAAACGCGTAATATCATTTCAATCCGGATCATCATGAATTTTCAGTTACCTTAGCGGCACAGCAACAGCAAGGGAATGAAAATGTCCAGGTCGTAGCCGTAAGATGCTGCTGGAGCATAATGGTTTCGTAAAACCGCTTCACACTTTTACGCATCATGCTCTATAGCCATTCTTGACAAGCAAATTGGCAAGGAGTGCAGGCGTGGCTATCGATCCTTTGGACTATCGTGAAGCGATGAGCCGCTACGCAGGCCACGTGCAGATCGTCACCACCGAATTTCAAGGCGTTGCCAGAGGCACGACCATCACTGCCGCATGCTCGGTTTCCGATCAGCCGCCGATGGTGCTGGCTTGCATTAACAATCAGAACGAAGGCAACAAGCCCTTCTTCGAAAGCGATTGTTTTGCCCTCAACACGCTTGCCGCTCATCATCAGGATCTGGCCGGAGCATTTGCTGGCTTTGGTAAGCTGTCGAGCGAAGAACGATTTGCGCTTGGCACCTGGGAACAGATGATTACCGGCGCGCCACTGCTGACCGGCGCCATCGCCGCCTATGATTGCCGGGTCGTAGACCGGAAAATCACCGCCACGCACACGGTGCTGTTCGGCGAAGTGGTGGGGCTGAAGCTTGGTGAAAAGGCTGCAACGCTTCTTTACCTGCAAAGAGGTTTCCATACCGTAGAATAGGCCAGATCATGGACCCAAATCATGGACAATGCCGATATTGAAGAGATGTTTCAATCGCTGGGTCCGGTTAGTATCCGACGCATGTTCGGTGGCAAGGGTATCTATCACCACGGCATAATCTTCGCGCTTTATCTTTTCGACGAGATGATGCTGAAAGCTGACGCGCAGACGGCACCAGAGTTTGCCGCCGCTGGCGCCCGGCAATGGGTCTATCAGCGTCCGGGCAAGAACCCTGTCGCCATGCCCTATTGGTCTGTGCCGGAAGACGCGTTCGACGATCCCGACGAAATGGCGCGCTGGGCGAGCCTGGCCTATGAGGCGGGTATCAGGGCACAAAAGCCTTCAGCCTCAACGCGCCGCAGGTGAACCTCGGCGCGGCAACAGTCGCTTAAGACGGCCTGGACACCGTAGCCAGGAGATTGGCGCTCGCGCCATCGCGTTGCCACAAAAAAGCACCCAAAAAAGGGCTCTTCGCGAAAGCTAGGCGACTTGACGGACATCTAAATCAATAGTAGCAATTTTATTATATTCAACCAAAAGAAGCATTTAACTGTGTGAGGGTTTACTCGATCGCTCTTTGAAATCCAGTGGGTTTTGAAGGCAAGAATCATTCATATAATTTCACTCACCAATGTTTTTGTCAGGGAAAATCGAGCTCGAGTTTCCCCAAATTCAACAGACAACCTGAAGACTAAAGCATCATGGTGATGCTGATTTCCGACAATGTGCCAAAGGGTCCGCATTCAATGGCCAGGCCATTCTCTGCGAATTCATAAGGGTAAGCCATTCGGCTGAAGCCCTTTTCCTCACCAACCGTAAGACGTCACTTCCCTCTCCAATGGAGAGATATCGGGAGGGGCGAAGCTGTGGCCTATGGGAGGAAAATCCATAATTTCTGATCGTTTTTTCTTTAAATATCCCGGGGGATAACATGGTTTACATTCGTAAAAGTGTATGGGCGAATGGCGGCGATTTCAGCGATCCAATTCTCTATTGGTATGCCAAGGGTGTCGGCAAGCTGCGCCAAAAGGCATTGGCCGATAACACCAGCTGGAATTTCATGGCTGCGATCCACGGGATTGATATCGATGATTCCGATAGTCTCTGGACGAAATATGGATATTACACGGCTGGTGAGACCCTGCCGTCCCAAGCAGATCAGGATCTCTATTGGAACCAATGCCAGCACGGCAGCTGGTATTTTCTGCCCTGGCATCGCGGCTATATCTGGTCGATTGAAGCGCTTGTGCGGGCGCAGATCGTCGCGCTAGGAGGTCCGGCGGACTGGGCCATGCCCTATTGGAACTACAGCGATACGACCAATCCCAAGGCACGGATGATGCCACCTGCCTTCGCGCAGGAAGAGTTTGAAGGTGGTCCTAATCCGCTCTACATCAAGCAGCGCTACGGATCAGGAACGCCACCGATTATCGTGCCTGTCGAGGATGTGAGCCTGGAGGCACTGGAGTGGCCTATTTTCACGGGTGTGTCCTCAGGCGGTAGCCCAGGATTTGGTGGCGTAAAGACGGGCTTTTCCCACGATAGCGACACATTCGGCCTGTTGGAACACATGCCACACAATGTGGTCCATATTGCTATCGGCGGCGAATATAATGGCGATGAAGCCCTGCCAGGCCTAATGGCCATACCGGACACGGCGGGACTAGATCCGATCTTCTGGCTGCATCATGCCAATATCGACCGGCTTTGGGCGCAATGGAATGCCGCGTCCCCACAGCATAAGAACCCTGTCGATCCGGCCTGGTTGGACGGCCCTCAGGACCGTAAATTCGCCGTGCCGAACCCGGATGGAACGCCATATTATTACAAGCCCTCTGATATGCTGGAGACCACAAGCCCGAAACTGGATTATACCTATGACCAGTTCGTTGTCGCTCAAGCCCCTGTTCTGGCGGCGGCTGTCGCAACAGGAGGAAAAGCAGTGACGGAACCCAAAGCTGCCGAACTGGTCGGGGCGAATGCGGATGTTCTTGCTCTAGCCGGTGAAAAAACGGCATCGGCGGTTCGTCTCGACGATGCCTCGTCGGCGCTTTTCGCTGCACCGAAGACGTTGGCTTTGGGGTTGCGCAGTGGCGATGTCCCGCGTGACAGGTATTTCCTCAATCTGGAAAACATTCGTGCACAACAGGATGGCTTCGTGATTGATGTCTATCTCAATCTGCCCGATGATGCCGATCATCAGCACCGTCTGGACCTTCGTGCTGGCTCTGTCGGCCTATTCGGTGTTCGCAATGCGTCGAAAACCGACAGCTCCCATGGCGGACGGGGTGTGACGCAGGTTCTTGACATCACAAGACTCCTGTCCGGCTTAATCCATAGTGGCGACATTGCCAAGAGCGGCTTGAGCGTCCATCTCGTTCCCCGGAAGGCTCTGGGAGACGATGCAAAGGTCACTGTTGAACGCATCAGCCTTTACCGTCAGCCGGGCTAAACAGCATGGCTCCCACTCTGTCTCGGCTCAGGGCCGTGGTCTCCTTGCTGAAGGAGCCACCATGGCCCACCTTGCTTACCTTCAGCCTCCTCGGCTGGCTCGCCATGGCTTTCACAAGCCATGGCAGCGACGCGCTGGATCTTTGCATTTCGGCCTCTGGCGCTCTTCTGGACCGCGGCTGGCGCGCCTTCCAGGTGCAAATATGGATGATGTCCATATCCGGCGTTGCTTTGTCTTTGATAATTATGCTGACCGCAATGATGTCATTGATTTTGCGCGACCCGATCAAACATATCTGGAACCGTAGCCTCAAGAGGCGGCGAGTACGCTCGTTGGGCATGTTCTTTGTCAGTTATTGCGGTCTCTGGGCTGTTTGGGCACCACTGCTTGTGGTCCTCGGCATGCTGCTGCGGGTGACTGCCAGCCTTGTTGATCTACCAGTCCTGCTGCTGGCATTGGGCCTCGTTGGCTTCTGGCAAATCACACCCTGGAAACAACGTATCTTGAACCAGTGTCACTGGACGCCGCGATTGAGCGCTTTTGGCTGGTCCGCAGACCGCGATTGCCTGCGCTACGGCCTGCGCGAGGGCGGACTTTGTGTTGGTACCTGCTGGGCGCTGATGGTGTTACCATTCGCCGAGTATGACTACCATCTTCTGTTTATGGCTGCCACATCGGTAATCATGGTCTCGGAGAGGCTGCGTCCCGGACGTCCAGCTCGCTGGACTATAGCAGGACCAGCAGGCCTTGTGTATCAAGGAGCGCTTAAGCGGTTACGCCGCACAACCAACACTGTTCCAGGATGCTTTGATGGTTGCGATCCGTCACGGCACGCGGAAAAATCAGCGTAAAAACGGCAGTACGGCCTTCGTAAAAGCCGATAAAGGTTGCGGCAGATCATCTAACGCAAACCAACCGAAGTCCGAAAGCTTGTCAGGCTCTGTCAGCGTCGCTTCGCCGGAGATGTCGCTGGTCTTATAGAGAAGAGAGACCCAGTGCTGGCGGTCGGCTGCGATGATCTGTTCGCTGACGCTGACAAATTCCACGGAGCCGATGGTCAGGCCGGTTTCTTCTTCGGCCTCACGCCGGGCTGCTTGTTCCGCAGGTTCAAGCACATCGACCTTGCCGCCGACAATACTCCAAAAACCGGCTTCGGGTGGGCGCATTCGCTTATAGAGCAAGAGCTTGCCATCCCTGACAATGGCAAGGCCAACGCCGACACCCGGAAAATCTAATCCGGGAACCATATCAGGCTTTGGCGCTGGCAACGATCAGCATGAAAGCCGGAATATCATCGCCGAAACCAACCGGTGTCGGGCCGTCATCATGGTCGCGGTAATGCTGGCGGCGGCGTTCGCGCTGGTCGTCATTGGCCGGGTTGGGCGCCTGATTATTGCGATAATCGCGGTTGCCCTGGCTTGGCCGTCTGTCTGTCTTGCGCTCTTGCTTCACGCTATCCACCTTGGTTGCGACGACTTCTACAGCCGCTTCGGTGCTAATCTGCTCTTCTGTCGTGTCAGGCTTGTGACTGCTGCGATGTTCACGGTCACCGTCACGCGCACCGTCTCTGGAGCGCTCCCGGCCACGGCCCCGGTCACTACCGTTTCTGTCACTACCGCTCTTGTCACGAGCATTCTTGCCGCCCCGGCCACGGCGCTCATCACGATCACCTTCAGCCATAGGCGGCAGAGAGGCGACGTCGCCGTCCAGCCATTCTGGCTTTTCACCGATCAGTTTTTCAATCGCGTCGAGATATTTTGCGTCGGACTTGGTCACCAGCGTGAACGCACGGCCGGAGCGACCGGCACGGCCGGTACGGCCGATGCGGTGGACATAGTCTTCCGCATGAATCGGCACGTCGAAATTGAACACATGGCTGACATCAGGAATATCAAGGCCACGAGCCGCAACGTCGGAAGCGACCAGAAGGGTGATCTGATTGTCCTTGAAACCGGCCAGCATGTTGGTGCGCGAACGCTGGTCCATGTCGCCATGCAGGGCGCCGACCGAAAAACCATGACGTTCCAGCGAGCGGAACAGATCGGCCACATCCTTCTTCCTGTTACAGAAGATGATGGCGTTCTTCAGATCGTCCTGGGCGCGGATAATGTCACGCAGGGTGGAGCGCTTTTCATAGTCCTTGTTCTGGCAGGCCACCAGCCGCTGCGTCACGGTCTTAGCGGTCGAAGATGGCGGAGCCACCTCGATCCGTTCCGGATTTTGCAGGAACTTGTCGGCCAGCTTCTGGATTTCCGGCGGCATGGTGGCCGAGAAAAACAGCGTCTGACGGGTAAAGGGAATGAGCTTGGCGATGCGCTCGATATCGGGAATGAAGCCCATGTCCAGCATGCGGTCGGCTTCGTCGATAACGAGGATTTCGACGCCGGTCATCAGCAGCTTGCCGCGCTCGCAATGGTCCAACAGGCGGCCAGGCGTGCAGATCAGCACATCGGCGCCACGCTCCAGTTTGCGGTCCTGTTCATCGAACGAAACGCCGCCGATCAGCAGGGCAATGTTGAGCTTGTGATTCTTGCCGTATTTTTCGAAATTCTCGGCCACCTGGGCTGCAAGTTCGCGCGTCGGCTCCATAATCAGCGTGCGCGGCATGCGTGCGCGTGCGCGGCCTTTTTCGAGCAATGTCAGCATCGGCAGTACGAAGGACGCCGTCTTGCCTGTACCCGTCTGGGCAATGCCGCAAATGTCGCGGCGCATCAGGGCCGGCGGAATGGCGCCAGCCTGGATTGGTGTCGGCACGGTGTAGCCGGCATCAGTTACAGCGGAAAGAACTTTTTGGCTCAGGCCAAGGTCAGCGAATGTGGTCAAAGGGAAATGTTTTCCGTTCCGTTCTTGCGAACTCAAGATGAATCGCCCGCGAACAGGCGTTAACGCCAGCGCGGGATAGGCCGAAAACGCCTCAAAGTCAAGGAATACGCCCTTCGCTGCGCCATAAAGCTTAACGAAACTTCAATTTCCGCGGCCAGATGCGAGAATAGCCAGCCCGGCAGCACCCAAAAAACCTCCGGTCGTGCGGTTTATCAGCGCCACGCTACGGGGTGTTTTCAGGACGCGTCTGGCCCGTTCCGACAGAAAGATATGGCCACCGATCACCGCGGTCTCGACCGCAAGAATGATCCCGATAATATCGATCAGCGCCGACACATTGAAGGATGCGGGTACGAAATTCGGCAGCAGCGCCAGATAGAAAAGCGGCATTTTCGGATTGCCGAGATTGAGCGCGAAACCTGTCAGGTACACGGGGAACAGTGATCCACGGCGCTCCATAGGCACCATCTGCGGCAGGACCGGCTTTGCCATCCACAGGCGGACACCCATCCAGATGAGATAAACCGCACCGCCGTAGCGCAAAAGCTCCATCAGCCAGCCCATATCCTGCGCCAGCACGGACAGGCCGAAAAATGCAAGCGTCAAATAAATCAGGATGCCGGTTACCGTACCCAGGCCATAAGCAAGACCCGACGCTGGCCCATGGGAAAGGGTGCGGGCCATGATCGTCACATTATCAGGACCGGGACTGGCAGCAAACACCAGAAAGGCCAGCGCAAAGGTGAGCATTGAATGCAGGTCCATGACAATCCCCTTTTCCTTCCCAGAGCTTCTGGCCCAGAGCTTCTGGAAGCAAATTTTGACGCATAGACTATGCCACAAAAAACGCCGGTTGAAACAACCGGCGTTTTTATTTGGAAAGGAAAGATGTGCTGATCAGCGCAGCCGCTTGGCAGCCGGTTCCGGCACCAATTCGCCTTCAAGGCGGCGGTCGAGATAATCCTCGCATTCGCCCATCAGCGTTTCGACCTGACCATTGAAGAAATGGTTGGCGCCGGGCAAGGTCTTCTGGGTGATCAGAATACCCTTCTGAGTCTTCAGCTTGTCTACCAGTCCTTGAACGTCCTTTTCCGGCGCAACCTTGTCGGCGTCGCCATGGATAATCAGACCCGACGAAGGGCAGGGGGCGAGGAAGGAGAAATCATAGGTATTCGGCTGCGGCGCAACCGAAATGAATCCTTCGATTTCCGGGCGGCGCATCAACAGCTGCATGCCGATCCACGAGCCGAAGGAATAGCCGGCAACCCAACAGCTCTTCGAATCGGGATGCAGGCTCTGCACCCAATCCAGCGCCGAGGCCGCATCGGACAATTCGCCGGCGCCGTGGTCGAATTCACCCTGGCTACGGCCAATGCTGCGGAAGTTGAAGCGCAGGGTGGTAAAACCACGCTTCTGGAACATGTAGAACAACTGATAAACGATCTGATTGTTCATCGTGCCGCCAAATTGCGGATGCGGATGCAGGATGATCGCAATCGGGGCGCTCTTTTCCTTGGAGGGCTGGTAGCGGCCCTCTAGACGTCCTGCGGGTCCGTTGAAAATGACTTCGGGCATGGATACTCCGGTCTTGGCGTGTTTTTTTGCCTTCGCACCCTTGGCAGGTCGGAAGATGACTTGACGGGGGCACTCAGCTTTTCTAAAACCCAGTTTAGAACCATTCGAAATTATGGGTCGCTGTGTTATTGAATGTGTCATAGGACAGTCGGGGTGAAAATTTCAAGAAAAATGCATCTTCTAAGGCTGATGCATGATTTTCTCCGAAAACAGGGCATGATTTAAGACAATACGCAGGTTTTGCGCCCTCCGGGTCAAGATCGCGGCACAACAAAGTGGACCATATCAGAGAAAACATGGCTGAACGCATTTACATGGACTGGAATGCCACCGCGCCGCTTCTGAATGAAGCGCGTGATGCCATGCTGGCTGCTTTGGCCATGCCGGGCAATCCGTCCTCTGTTCATGCTGAAGGCCGGACTGCCCGCGCCCTGGTAGAAAAGGCGCGCCGCCAGGTGGCGGAACTTGTCGGAGCCGCGCCTGCCAATGTCATCTTCACCTCGACAGCAACGGAAGCGGCAAATTTTGTTCTATCGCCACGCTATAGAATGGGCCGTTCGCTGCTGGCTGTCGGACGAGCCTATGTCTCGGCCATCGAACATCCCGCCGTGCGGCAAGGCGGACGGTTTTCGCCTGACTGTGTGACCGAAATCCCGGTGACTCGGCAGGGCGTGGTCGATCTCGATGCCCTGGAACGGGCGCTGGCCGACCACCCTGCCGATCAGGGCATGCCGCTGGTCGCCGTGATGCTGGCCAACAATGAAACCGGCGTTATCCAGCCGGTCGAAGCTGTTGGGAAACTGGTTCACGCCAAGGGCGGATTGCTGCTGGTGGATGCGGTCCAGGCGGTTGGGCGTATCCTGGTGGATATTGCGGCCCTGGATGCGGATTTCCTGATTGTCTCGGCTCACAAACTTGGCGGCCCCAAAGGGGCTGGTGCCGTGGTTGCTCGCGGCGAGGCGCTGATGCCGGAGCCGCTGGTACGCGGCGGCGGCCAGGAAAAGGGCCATCGTGGCGGCACGGAGAACCTTTCTGCAATTGCGGGCTTCGGCGCTGCTGCGGACCATGCTACAAAAGACTTGATAAATCGCAATTTACAGATTGCGGCCTTGCGAGATGCTTTGGAAACAGGCATGCGCAGCATCGCGCCCGATCTGGTGATCCACGGCGCAGGTCAGACACGTATCGGCAATACGAGTTTTTTCACGCTGCCAGGACTTAAGGCGGAAACCGGGCAGATCGCCTTTGACCTGGAAGGCGTGGCACTGTCTGCCGGAGCGGCCTGTTCTTCCGGCAAGGTTGGACAGAGCCATGTTTTGACGGCGATGGGATTGGATGCCGGCAGTGGCGGCTTGCGACTGTCGCTCGGTCCCGCCACAACGGCAGAGGATATCGAGCGGGTCATCTCGGTTTTCGCCAGGATTGCCGGGCGGCGCCAGCTTGCCGGTCACGCGGCGTGAGACGCGAAAAGAGTGCCTGAAGAGGCGGAATAAACGCAGGTTTGGGGGTGAAAACTCATCTCCATTCCCTATATGAGAGCGGATCCCCCGCTGAAACGTTGACAAGCTGCCGGACCTTGGACCCGGCGAGATTGGAGAACGCTAATGGCTGCCGTACAAGAAACGATCGATCAGGTCCGCCAGATCGACGTCGATCAGTACAAGTATGGTTTTGAAACCATGATCGAAGTCGACAAGGCCCCGAAGGGCTTGTCGGAAGACATCGTCCGTTTCATTTCCGCAAAGAAAAACGAACCGGACTGGATGCTGCAATGGCGTCTTGACGCTTACCAGCGTTGGCTGACGATGGAAGAGCCCGATTGGGCTCGCGTCCACTATCCGAAGATCGACTTCAACGATATCTATTACTATGCCGCGCCGAAAAGCACGGCTGGCCCGACCTCAATCGACGATGTCGATCCTGAGCTTTTGAAGGTCTATGAAAAGCTGGGCATTCCGCTGCGCGAGCAGGAAATCCTGGCAGGCGTCCAGACCTCGAAAATTGCCGTCGATGCGGTCTTCGATTCGGTCTCTGTTGTCACCACGTTCAAGGCTGAATTGATGAAAGCCGGCGTGATCTTCATGTCGATTTCGGAAGCCGTGCGCGAATATCCTGATCTGGTGAAGAAATATCTAGGCACCGTCGTGCCTGTCACCGACAATTATTACGCAACGTTGAATTCGGCAGTGTTTACCGATGGTTCATTTGTGTTCATTCCAAAGGGCGTTCGTTGCCCGATGGAATTGTCCACCTATTTCCGCATCAACGAGAAAAACACCGGCCAATTCGAACGCACGCTGATCATTGCCGAAGAAGGCGCTTACGTCTCCTATCTCGAAGGCTGCACGGCCCCGCAGCGCGATGAAAACCAGTTGCATGCCGCCGTGGTCGAGCTGGTGGCGCTGGACGATGCCGAGATTAAATATTCCACCGTCCAGAACTGGTATCCGGGTGACAAGAACGGCAAGGGCGGCATCTATAATTTCGTCACCAAGCGCGGCGATTGCCGTGGCGCGCGGTCGAAGATTTCGTGGACGCAGGTCGAGACCGGATCGGCGATCACCTGGAAATACCCGTCCTGCATTCTGCGCGGCGATGACAGCCGCGGTGAGTTCTACTCGATTGCCGTTTCCAACGGTTATCAGCAGGTCGATAGCGGCACCAAGATGATCCATCTCGGCAAGAATACGTCGAGCCGCATCATCTCCAAGGGCATTTCGGCGGGCTTTTCCAGCAATACCTATCGCGGCCAGGTTTCTGCGCATCGCAAGGCTGAAAATGCCCGTAACTTCACCCAGTGCGACAGCCTGTTGATCGGCGACAAATGCGGGGCGCATACCGTACCCTATATCGAGGCGAAGAACTCTTCGGCTCAGTTCGAGCATGAGGCGACAACCTCGAAAATCTCGGAAGACCAGCTGTTCTACTGCCTGCAACGCGGCATTCCCCAGGAAGCCGCCATCGCCCTGATCGTCAATGGTTTCGTGCGCGAAGTCATCCAGGAATTGCCGATGGAATTTGCGGTTGAAGCGCAGAAGCTGATCGGGATTTCACTTGAGGGTAGCGTGGGGTGATGATGGAAAAGAGGCAGCGACAAGTAAAGCAGTCGATGCCTCTCCAAGTCGATGAGTTTGAAACGCCACGTCGTAAACATCGGTACCTAGCTGATAGAATGGGGCGTTTCTCGGGTGTCTTAGACATCTTACTTTACCCGCAGGGATGGCTTTGGCTGATTGCTTTTTGTCTTCGTTCGATTGGTCGATTTCTGAAGGCTTTCACCCACTAACCTCAGTCGAATTTCGAATGCAGCGCTGTAAAGCCGCGCAATTCAACTTTGAAGATGGATTATAAAAATGCTTGAAATCAGAAACCTTCACGCCCGGATCGCGGAAGACGGCACGGAGATCATTCGTGGCCTCAACCTGACGGTCAAGGCTGGCGAAGTGGCGGCGATCATGGGGCCGAATGGCTCGGGTAAATCGACGCTGTCCTACATCCTTTCGGGCCGCTCGGACTATGAAGTCACCGAGGGCGAGATCCTCTATAATGGCGAGAGCATTCTGGAGCTTGACCCGGCGGAACGCGCTGCCAAGGGCATTTTCCTGGCCTTCCAATACCCGGTCGAAATTCCGGGCGTTGCCACCATGCAGTTTTTGAAAGTGGCGATGAACGAGCAGCGCAAAGCGCGCGGTGAGGCTGAACTGACGACGCCCGATTTCATCCGACGGGTGAAGGAAGCGGCTGGCGAGTTGAAGATTAACCCCGACATGCTGAAGCGTCCGCTGAATGTCGGCTTCTCCGGTGGTGAGAAAAAGCGCGCGGAAATCCTGCAAATGGCGCTGCTGGCGCCGCAACTGTGCATTCTGGATGAAACCGATAGCGGCCTCGACATCGACGCGCTGAAGATCGTCGCTGATGGCGTAAATGCATTGAAGTCGCCGGATCGTGCCACCATCGTCATCACCCATTATCAGCGCCTGCTGGACTACATCGTGCCAGATACGGTCCATGTTCTCTACAAGGGCCAGATCATCAAGACCGGCGATAAGAGCCTGGCGCTCGATCTGGAAGCCAATGGCTATGCTGACATCATCGGCGAAGCGGCCTGACCGGTCGAAAAAGGAGTGTTGCAATGAACATTCAAGCTGCCAATCGGTCCACAGCGGCCGAGGCTGCGCTGGTCGAAGCCTATACGGCCCAACTCGGTGATTTGCCGGGCGATGGGGCCGTGCTGGGCGCGCGGGATATCCTGTTTGATGACCTGAAGCGGGCTGGCCTGCCAACGCGTCGCGTTGAAGCCTGGCATTATACGGATCTTAAAACCCTGCTACGGGCCATCCCCGACGCTGCAACGCTAACGCCTTCGAAGGCTGTGGCACCGCTGGTGGAGGCGGCTCGTATCTTTGAACTGCGCCAGGGCCTGAGCCGCGACGTTTCTGCGCCAGATGGCGTGAAGGTCCATGCCTATAGCGAAAGCCTGCTGGATGGAACGGCGGCGGCGGATCTGGTTGCCTTCTCCAAGGACGATACTATCGGCCGGATCAATGGCAGTTTCGTGCGTGACGGCTATCGGCTGAGCGTCGAGGACAATGTCGAGGTCGACAGGCTGATCGAGTTGCAGGCCTATCAGGGTGGCGGTCAGAGCCATTCTCGGTTCGTGGCAAGCTTCGGCTCTGGCTCAAAGGCAACGGTGATCGAGCGCCATCGCAATTCCGGCGAAACCGCTGGCCTGATCTCCAGCGTCAGCGACCTGGACTTGGGCGAGGGTGCCGAAGTGACGTGGATCATCGTGCAGACCCAAGGTCTTGCCGATACCCATCTGGGCCAGATCAAGGTCGTGCTGGGGACCAATGCCAAGCTGAAGCTATTTGTGATCAACGCTGGCGGCAAGCTGGTGCGCCAGGAAATCCATGTCAGAACGGCAGGCGAGGGCTCCGATTTCACGCTCCGCGCTGTCAACCTTCTGGGTGGCGAAAGCCATACCGATGTCACCATGACGCTTGGTCATGACGTGCCGAACACCACCTCGACGGAAGTGATCCGCAATGTGGTGTTCGACCGGGCGCGTGGCGTCTTCCAGGGCCAGATCCGGGTTGCTCCCGACGCCCAGAAGACCGATGCACGCATGGCCTGCAACACGCTGTTGATGTCTGACGATGCCGAATATTCGGTCAAGCCGGAACTGGAAATCTTTGCCGATGACGTGCAATGCGCCCATGGTGCAACGGTTGCCGATATCGACCACAACCACCTCTATTACCTGATGGCGCGCGGCATCCCGCAAAAAGTCGCCCGTGGGCTGCTGATCAAGGCTTTCGTCACCGAATTGGTGGAAGAACTGGAAGATGAGGAACTGGTCGAGGCCCTGGAAGGGGTGATCTCCGACTGGCTGGAGACCCATGGCTGATCTCCCCGTCAATCTCGATCACGCCGTGATCCATGTTTCCGATTGGGAACGGGCGCGCGATTTCTACACGAAAGTGATCGGGGCTGAAGCGGTCGCCACGGCAGCCGGAGGATATGTTTTTCGGCTTGGTGCACAGCAGTTGAATGTTCATGGCCCCGGCGCAATCGGCACGCCGGTGGCCCGCATTCCTGTCGCTCCGGGAAACAGCGATCTTTGCTTCCGCTGGCGTGGAAAGATCAGCGATGCCAAGGCCCATCTCGAGGCCCAGGGGATTGCAATCGAACTGGGACCCGTTCGTCGTTTCGGCGCTATGGGCGAGGGAACAAGCCTCTATTTTCGCGATCCGGATGGTTCGCTCATGGAGTTTATCAGCTATGACGCTTAATCTGGCGAAACTTCCATCGACCTATGATGTTGAGGCCGTCCGAAAGGATTTCCCGATCCTGTCACGGCTGGTGCATGGCGATAAACCGCTGGTCTACCTGGATAACGGTGCGTCTGCGCAAAAACCCCAGGTGGTGATCGATGCCATCAGCCATGCCTATTCCAACGAATATGCCAATGTGCATCGCGGCCTGCATTTTCTGTCCAATACCGCGACCGATGCTTATGAGGCAGCCCGCGAAAAGGTGCGGCGTTTTCTGAATGCCGGATCGGTGGACGAGGTGATTTTCACCAAGTCTTCAACCGAAGCTATCAATACGGTGGCCTACGGCCATGGCATGAAAGAGATCGGCGAGGGCGATGAAATCCTCCTGACCATCATGGAGCATCACTCCAATATCGTGCCCTGGCATTTCCTGCGGGAACGCAAGGGGGCAAAGCTGGTCTGGGTGCCGGTGGATGATGATGGTGCGTTCCACATCGAGGAATTCGAAAAGCGGCTGACCGACCGTACCAAGCTTATTGCCGTCACCCATATGTCCAATGCGCTCGGAACCGTGGTTCCGGTCAAGGAGATTTGCCGGATCGCCAGGGAGCGCGGCATTCCGGTGCTGGTCGATGGCAGCCAGGCGGCGGTGCATATGCCG
Source organism: Allorhizobium ampelinum S4 (assembly GCF_000016285.1). Lineage (NCBI taxonomy): Bacteria > Pseudomonadati > Pseudomonadota > Alphaproteobacteria > Hyphomicrobiales > Rhizobiaceae > Gillisella > Gillisella ampelina. The sequence goes on from NC_011989.1 coordinate 2,009,534, forward strand.
GTCGATGTGCAAGACATCGACTGCGACTGGTATGTGATGACCGGCCACAAGCTTTACGGCCCATCCGGCATCGGCGTGCTCTATGGCAAGATGGACCGGTTGCGCGCCATGCAGCCCTTCATGGGCGGCGGCGAAATGATTGTCGATGTGACCGAGGATATGGTAACGTACAATGATCCGCCGCATCGGTTTGAGGCAGGAACGCCGCCGATTGTTCAGGCCATTGGGCTTGGCCATGCGCTGGATTATATCGAGGGTCTTGGCCGCGAAGCAATTGCCGCTCACGAGGCCGATTTGACTGCCTATGCCCATGAGCGGCTGACGGCGATCAATTCGCTGCGGATTTTCGGCAATGCACCGGGCAAGGGCGCGATCTTCTCCTTCGAGATCAAGGGCATCCACGCCCATGATGTCTCGATGCTGATCGACCGGCGCGGCGTGGCGGTTCGGGCTGGCACGCATTGCGCTCAGCCATTGCTGTCGCGTTTCGGTGTTACCTCTACCTGCCGGGCCTCTTTTGGCCTATATAATACCCGTGAAGAAATCGATGCGCTGGTGGAAGCGCTTGACTATGCCAAGACCTTCTTCGGCTGAGGATTGAAACCATGAGCGTCAGCGATATGAATACCAGTAAAAATGACGAGAAGCCGGACGCGCGCGAAGGCATCGTTCATTCCAGCATCCCACCGGAGGAAGTCGCCCGCTTGTCGGACGATATCATTTCGGCCCTTAAAACCGTCTATGACCCGGAAATTCCGGCGGATATTTTTGAGCTTGGCCTGATCTACAAGGTCGATATTGAAGACGACCGCATGGTGAAAATCATGATGACACTGACGGCACCCGGCTGCCCGGTGGCTGGCGAAATGCCAGGCTGGGTGGAAAATGCGGTTGGCTCGGTGGAGGGTGTTTCCGGCGTGCAGGTGGAAATGACCTTCGATCCACCATGGACACCGGACCGGATGTCTGAAGAGGCGCAGGTCTCCATCGGCTGGTATTAAGTAAGGGCGGCTTGCTGAAAGGCGAGCTGCCTATTACATTGTCAACATGCCGGTTTTGTCTGGCGCTGTTCCGGTTAAGAAACCGAACCCACTTTAAAAAACACCGGGCCTTGAACCCGGCTGTGAAAAGGAGAAAGCCTATGGGCTTTGCGGTGATGACCATGACCGATGCGGCAGCAGCCCGCGTCAAGGAAATTGTCGAGAATTCTGGTCCCGATGCCAAGGGCATTCGTGTCGGCATCAAGAAGGGTGGCTGTGCGGGGATGGAATATACCATCGACCTGGTGACGGAGCCTAACCCGAGGGATGACTTGATTGCCCGCGACGGCGCCTCCGTCTGGCTGGAGCCAGCTGCTGTGCTCTATCTGCTGGGTACAGAAATTGATTTTGAGACCACGACGCTTCGCTCCGGCTTCACCTTCCGCAATCCGAACCAGACCTCTGCCTGCGGCTGCGGCGAGTCTGTGGAGTTGAAGGCCGCAGATTTGGCTGAACTTGCCAAGCAGCGGCAGGCAGTCCACGTCTGATCAGAGCCTATTTCTGCCATAAAATAATGTCACAAAAAGAAACGCCTCGCTTTCAGATGAAAGGCGAGGCGTTTCTCATAGATCCGGGTAGAATTCAATTATTTCAACAGGGATCGCAAATCATCTTGCTCACGACGTAGCGCAGAGATCGTCGAAACGACAGAGTAGACAAACATCGCGCTGATAGCAGCCGAGAGCACGCCGAGAAGCAAGAACATCTTGTTTTCCTTTGTGTCTGATCATCACTTATCCAGCCTCAACGAAAATCCTGCACCAAGGTTCCAATCAGCGGCTGGCGCTGTGGTAAGGCTGCGAAATCGACGTACGGAAATTGGAAGGGGCGCGGTCTTCGTTCATGTGAAAACCAATGCTCGTTGCCAGCATAGCGCCGATCATGGCAGTCCAAACCAGATTAATCATCGTCACTTTATCAAGCATGGGTTTCGTCCTTCGTTTTGACGGGGTCAGTTGCAGCAACAATGGCTGCAACCGCGTCTTGTTCCTGTGAGCAGTGCACTCTTTTTACAAAAGCCGTGCTGAAGCTGCCCTTAACACTCCGTTCATCTGGCGTTCATCTGAGCGGCCAGAAATGCGAAGCAGTCGTCTTCATGTTCATCAAACCAAGCAACCAATGCTTCAAGAACAAATGCGCTGGCAATTGCGATACTCAAAACAACTACAAGCATTGTTTGCTCTCTTGGCCTTGTCGTTGAACATGATCCCTGTATAAACACCCGGCCTTGAAGCGGGCCTGAATGTGCCGTTCATCAGGCATTCATGGGGCAGGCAGGGAATGGTCTGGCCACAAATATGAACGAAACAGACATGAAAACCGGGGCGGTAGGCGCTTGCGGTTCCAGTCTGTCCGTGACAAAAGGCGGGCATAAAAAGATGAGGGCGGACCGATGACAATTGCCTTTTATCCGGGCTCTTTCGACCCGATGACCAATGGCCACCTGGATGTCCTGGTTCAGGCGCTCAATGTCGTTCCCAAGGTTGTCGTCGGGATCGGCATTCATCCCGGCAAAGTGCCGATGTTCAGCTTCGAGGAGCGCGCAGAACTGATTGCGACCAGCCTTGGAGAGGCTGTACCTTTGCGGGCAGGGGATGTCTCGGTCATCGCTTTCGATGGTCTGGCCGTCGATGCCGCCCGCCAGCATGGGGCGACGCTTCTGGTTCGCGGCCTGCGTGATGGGTCGGATCTCGACTATGAAATGCAGCTTGCGGGCATGAACCGGCAGATGGCGCCAGATCTGCAAACAGTCTTCTTGCCAGCCGGCACGGCTTCGCGGCCCATAACGGCCACATTGGTCCGGCAAATCGCCACCATGGGCGGTGATGTCAGCGCCTTTGTCCCCCCGCAGGTGTCGCGGGCATTGAAATCCCGGCTCAAAACCTGAGCCGATCCGAGAAATTACGGAGCCTTCATGAAACTCATGTCTCTTGCTTTCGCGGGCCTGCTCGCGCTTTCCTCCCTTGCCACCAACGCAATGGCCCAGGCCGCCTCTGGTGATAACACCATGACCATCCAGCTGAAGGACGGCCCCGTCGTCGTACAGCTGATGCCGGAGGTCGCACCAAAGCATGTCGCGCAGATCAAGACGCTGGTGAGCCAGGGTCAATATGACAACGTCGCCTTTCACCGCGTCATCGAGGGCTTCATGGCCCAGACCGGCGACGTGCAATATGGCAATATGAAATCCGGCTTCGACAAGAGCCGCGCAGGCACCGGCGCTTCCAAGCTGCCCAATATTCCCGCTGAGTTTTCCAAGACACCTTTTGTTCGTGGCACAGTCGGCATGGCCCGTTCCCAGGATCCGAATTCTGCCAATTCGCAATTTTTCATCATGTTCGGTGACGGCAGCTTCCTGAACGGCCAATATACCGCAGTCGGCAAGGTTGTCTCCGGCATGGAATTTGTCGATAAGATCAAGCGCGGCCAGGGCGGCAATGGTGAGGTCAGTGACCCCGACCGGATGATCAAGGTCACCCTCGGAAAGAAGTAATTTACCACCGCGCATCGCCCCTCTTGCCAGCCTGTCCGGGCAGGCGAGGAGGGAATGACCATTAAAAGTCCGAGAAAATCGGAATACCAAGGAGAAAAACATGGCCGAGATCAAAGATCCGGAAAATACCGTCATCCTGGAAACCACCAAGGGCAAGGTCGTTATCAGCCTTTTCCCTGATCTGGCCCCCGGCCATGTCGCACGCATCAAGGAATTGGCCCGCGAAGGCGCCTATGATGGCGTGGTTTTCCACCGCGTCATTCCCGATTTCATGGCCCAGACTGGCGACGTGAAATTCGGCAAGAAGGGTGGCGAAAGCTTCAATCCGGGCCGCGCTGGCATGGGCGGCTCCGACAAGCCGGACCTGAAGGCTGAATTTTCGGCCACGCCACATGTGCGCGGCACCTGCTCCATGGCCCGTTCGCAAAGCCCGAACTCTGCCAATTCGCAGTTCTTCATCTGCTTTACCGATGCGCCTTGGCTGAACAAGCAATATTCCGTCTGGGGCCAGGTCATCGAAGGCATGGATGTCATCGACGCCGTCAAGAAGGGCGAACCGGTCACCGATCCGGATTCGATCATCTCGATGAAAGTCGCCGCCGACGCCTGATTTCGGCTTTTCTGTCAGCCCGCTCCGGTGCTTCGGCGCCGGGGCGGGTTTTCGCGTTTCCAAACCCTGTTGCGGTATCATGCGTGTAGACCTGTTCGATTTCGACCTTCCTGACGAAAATATCGCGCTGCGCCCGGCCAATCCGCGCGATCAAGCGCGGTTTCTGATCGTTCGCCCGGATGGATCGCTGATGCTGGAAGATCGCCGGGTGTTCGAGCTGCCGTCCTTCCTGAGGGCAGGAGATGCGCTTGTCTTCAACGACACCAAGGTCATTCCGGCCCAGCTGGAAGGTGTTCGCATCCGGGAAGGGGCCGAGCGCACGCCGGTGTCCTGCACGCTGCATATGCGCGTTGCCGCCAATCGCTGGAAAGCCTTTGCAAGGCCGGGCAAACGGATCAAGCAAGGCGACGTGATCGACTTCGACGGCCTCTCGGCAAACGTCGCGGAAAAAGGTGAGGCGGGCGAAATCGATCTGGAATTTGCTGCCTCCGGCCCCGATCTTGACCGGGCGATTGCGGGTGTCGGCCATATCCCGTTGCCGCCCTATATTGCCGCAAAACGCCCGGAAGACAGCCAGGACCGCACCGATTATCAGACCATTTATGCGCGGGAAGAGGGGGCGGTTGCCGCACCAACCGCCGGTCTGCACTTCACGCCTGCCCTGTTCGAGGCGCTCGATAAAGCCGGGATCGAGCGCCATTTCGTAACGCTGCATGTCGGCGCGGGCACCTTCCTGCCGGTCAAGGCCGACGATACCGACGACCACAAAATGCATCAGGAAATCGGCCATGTCTCGGCTGAGACGGCGGAGGCCCTGAACGCGGTCAAGGCGCGGGGCGGGCGGATCGTCAGTGTCGGCACCACGTCATTGCGGCTGCTGGAAAGCGCTGCCAGCGAGGATGGCCGTCTCCTGCCCTGGTCGGATGCGACGGGCATTTTCATCACGCCCGGCTACCGCTTCAAGGCGGTTGATGTGCTGATGACCAATTTTCACCTGCCGAAATCCACGCTGTTTATGCTGGTTTCGGCGTTTGCCGGGCTTGAAACCATGCGGGCCGCCTATGCCCATGCGATCGAGACCGGCTACCGTTTTTATTCCTACGGCGATTCCAGCCTGCTCTTCCGGAAAGACAAATAACAATGAGCGAGCAGTTCACGTTTACCCTGAAAGCCACCAGCGGCAAGGCCCGGCTTGGCGAAATCACCATGCCGCGCGGCGCGATCCGCACGCCGGCCTTCATGCCGGTCGGCACGGTCGGCACGGTCAAGGCCATGTATCTCGATCAGGTGCGGGAAGGGGGCGCCGATATCATTCTGGGCAATACCTACCACCTGATGCTGCGTCCAGGCGCTGAGCGCGTCGCTAGACTGGGCGGTTTGCACGAGTTGATCCGCTGGCCGCAGCCGATCCTGACCGACAGCGGCGGGTTTCAGGTCATGTCGCTCTCTGGCCTGCGCAAGCTGGATGAGCAGGGCGTCACCTTCAAGAGCCATATCGACGGTTCGCTGCATCACATGTCGCCGGAAAGATCCATCGAAATCCAGGGCCTGCTGGACAGTGATATCCAGATGCAATTGGACGAATGCGTCGCCTTGCCCGCTGAACCGCGTGAGATTGAGCGGGCCATGGAAATGTCATTGCGCTGGGCGGAGCGTTGCCGCGTTGCCTTTGGCGAACAACCCGGCAAGGCAATGTTCGGCATCGTGCAGGGCGGCGATCAGCCGGGCTTACGCATACGTTCTGCCGAAGGGCTGAAGCAATTGGACCTGAAAGGCTATGCCGTCGGCGGGTTGGCGGTCGGTGAGCCGCAGGAGGTGATGCTCAGCATGCTTGACATCACCCTGCCGGTGCTGCCGACAGAAAAGCCGCGCTACCTGATGGGCGTCGGCACGCCGGACGATATGTTGAAATCGGTCGCGCGTGGCATCGATATGTTCGATTGCGTCATGCCGACCCGCTCCGGCCGTCATGGCCTCGCCTTCACCCGCCGCGGCAAGGTCAATATCCGCAATGCTCGCCACGCGGAGGATAAACGCCCCCTGGACGAACAATCGTCCTGCCCGGCGGCACGAGATTACTCGCGTGCCTATCTGCACCATCTGGTGCGTTCCAACGAAGCGCTGGGCGGCATGCTGTTATCCTGGAACAACCTATCCTATTATCAGGAACTGATGCAGGGCATCCGCCAGTCAATCGCCGAAGGCAGGTTTGAAGATTTCATGGCCGAGACCATGGAATGCTGGGCGCGGGGTGATATCGAGGCGGCGTAAAGGTTTGATCTGATCAGTGCTCTGCCATGTTAGACTGTGGGCCAGACACAGCAACAGCAGACAGATGGACGGATGAGATCGCGGTCTGCGATGCCCGAAAGGCCAGGGCCTCGATCAGGGACTGCTGGATGGCATCGCGCAATTGATGCGATGTTTTCACCGTCTGCTTCTTGTCGAGCCACTGCGCCGCGTTGACAAGGTTTGCGCCTTCCTGAACCATGATCCTGTGCGCGCGCTCCAGCGCCCAGGATTCCCAATCATTGTTGAGCCAATCATTGCTGAGAAAGTGTTCAATAGACATATCATTTGCCCCCGGAAACATGTCCGTCATCAATGCGATTCATTCGCCAAAACAGAATAACAAACCTTATGATTCGCTAAAAAATAAAAGCGCGTTAAGTCCGATTTTTTCGTGAGATACCTGAAATTTACAGGGAGTATTTTTGAGTTATCAAGTCTAAGTTGGGCATTTGACACAGTTGTCTTATTTAAAGTTGCTGGCAGACGGACAAGAGCAATAGCTGGCGTGGTTTAATTGTGAATTTCGAGAGCCCTTTTGGTTTCGTCCTCACGCATGGTGGGTGAAGCAAATGGGCAAAAATGACATGAGAACGAACAGCAGATCGAGCTGGAGAGTATATGCGGATTTTTGTCGGATCGGATTTTCACGCAGACCATCAGGAGAACATGGACTGGCTCCGGCAGATCTCGACGCACGACTACCGGCAGGACGTGCTGATCGTTGCCGGAGACGTTGCAAACGGCATGGCGCTGTTTCAGACAGTCATGGAACTCCTGGCCCAGCGATTTTTCAAGGTTCTATATGTGCCGGGCAATCACGATCTATGGGTTGATGCCGAAGGGCAGGGCTCATCCTTCGACAAGTTCCAGCGGCTGAAAGCCGCCTGCGCCGATCTGGATATCGGCATGGAACCATTGGCACTCGGCAACACGCTGATCGTCCCGCTGCTGGGCTGGTACGATTACTCTTTCGGTCCGCCCGGCTCCATCCTCAAACAGGCCTGGATGGATTACCGCCGCTGTGATTGGGAAGGCGGTTCCGATGATGAGGTCAGCCGGTATTTTGACAGTGGCAATGCGGAACCAGATACATCAGGGTTTTCATCGATCCTGTCTTTTTCGCATTTCCTGCCACGCATCGATCTGATGCCGGAGCGTATGCCGGAAAAATACCGATTCCTTTATCCAGTGCTTGGCTCCAGCCGGTTGGAAGACAGGATCGCGGCTCTCGGCTCCCACCTGCATATCTACGGTCACAGCCATCTCAACCGCCGTATCATCAAGGACGGACGTACCTATATCAACAACGCCTTCGGCTATCCTTCGGAGCGCCACATTGCTGCAAGGATGCTGATGCAAGTGGGTGATGTCTAGAGGACGTTTGTGCTGTTCGCACAGAGCGCGGATCTCCCGATCGCTCACGTCCAGCACAATGGCTTCCGGAGGGCGAAGGTCAATTTAAGGAGGAAAACTCGTGGACGTTAATCTCAAAGAGGCCAACTGGCTCAATCAACCGGCAGTGTGGCAGGCCACAAAAACTGGCCTTACTCTAACGACGGATGCGAACACTGATTTCTGGCGTAAGACCCATTACGGATTTACGCGCGATAGCGGGCATTTCCTCGGTACTTCCGTTGACGATGGTTTCACGGCGTTTGTCCGCGTCCAGGGGGAGTTTCGGTCACTCTATGACCAAGCTGGCCTTATGGTGCGCATTGACGAAAGTCGTTGGGTCAAGACAGGTGTGGAATTCACCGATGGAGAACGCTTCCTGAGTACGGTCATCACTGATGGGAAATCTGACTGGTCAGTATCCCAGCCTTTCAAAGAGCTCGAAGATTTCTATATTCGGGTGACACTGAAGGAAGGCGCGATGCGCATTCAGGCATCGTCAGATGGCAGTGTGTGGCCGCTACTGCGTCTTGCTCCGTTTCCAGAGGCTTCTCGTTATCTCGTCGGCTTGACTGCGTGTACGCCTGAACGAGGTGGACTGGATGTTCGGTTCTCAGAGTTCACAATAGGCGCGGCGATAACGACCGATCTTCATGACCTTACAGCGTAGCAGTGCCAACAAGCATTCCACATTTGAAAATGAACTCTGCCTTTGTTATCTATTGCAAGTCGCACTTCATCCTTGAACCCACCCCAGCTACATACAAAAGTTAGATAAGATAGATTATGGAACTAATTGATATCCAAAGAGTGAGATTTACCCGAACCGGGCAACTCGTGTGGCGGCAAGATCAGCCAGCACCGACAATGCCAAGGACTGGGCATCTCGAGCTCTATTGAAGATGCCGATGGGTGATTTGATGCGGGCTAAGTCGGCTTCACTGTATCCGATGTCGCGCAGCCGTTCCATCCGCCTCGCATGGGTTCTGGCGCTGCCGAGAGCGCCGAGATAGAAAGGCTCAGCACCAAGCGCTGCCTGAAGAACCGGTATTTCCAAATCGATATCATGGTGCAGAAGTGCCACTGCCGTATCTGCGTCAATCCGGCTGGCATCCGGCTCAAGGTTGGCGTTATCGTGACGATAGACTTCATAGCCCGCAGCCTCGGCGATCCTGGCGGTCGTATCGACTTCGATAGATCGACCAGACAGAAAAACCCGCGCCCTTGGGCGGTAGACCGTGACGAAATTTTCGCATTGCCAACCGGCGCGTTTCGGCGCCTCGATTGCTGTTAAGGCCTGTTTCGACGGTTCGTAGCGCAGACCGGCTGGAGACCTGTTTTCAAGGCCATCAAGCACGGTGCGGATCGGCGCGCTGTGGCGAAGAACGTGGATGGCGATGGTGATGCCGCCGCCACAGGGCAGCACGATATCGAAAAACGGCGATCCTTCGCCAAACAATACGTGGCGATCCGCACCTTCGCCAATAGCATCTACCGCTTCACTGGCCACCGCTGCCTCGACGCAGCCACCTGAGACGAAACCGCAATAACGGCCATCGTCGCGGATCGCCATATGCGCGCCGAGCGCACGCGCGGATCCACCCCGGATCTCTATAAGAGTGGCGAGTGCGACGCCTGCCCCGCCGTCGAGACAGTCCATCGCGAACCGTAATATATCCGCGGCACTATCGGTCGAAAATGCCCTTTCAGGTACCAAGGTCCTGAAGGCTGTTTGGGATATATTGTTCATTCAGGCACCACTTTCTTTCCCTTCGCCATACCGTCGGCGCAGGTAGCGCCGACGGTATTTACGGGAAGTCTTCCTCAGATGAGCTTTTCCAGAGTGATCGGCAGATCGCGGACACGCTTGCCGGTGGCATGGAAGACAGCATTGGCGATAGCGGGCGCGACACCGACAATCCCGACTTCGCCGACCCCTTTGCCGCCAAGCGCAGAGGCTTCATAGTCAGGTATGCCCACTGAAATCACCTGGATATCGGGAATGTCAGCATTGGTCGGCACGAGATAATCCGCCATATTATTGTTAACGACGCGCCCGTTGCGGCTGTCCACCAGCCCCTCCTCCAGCAAAGCCTGGCCGATGCCCATGATGATGCCGCCTCGCCACTGGCTTTCCACCATTTTCGGATTGTAAAGCCGTCCGCAATCGAAGGCGGAAACCATGCGCGAGACCCGGACCGTGCCGAAATCCTCATCGACCCGAACTTCGACGAAGTGAGCGCACCAGCTGTGCATGGACGTGTCGCCCATGGTCGGGCCTTGCACTCTTGCCATGCTGGTCCAGGCGCCCTTGTGGTCGGCGGCGCTTTGGGCATCATCGGGCAACGTATTGCGCCGCACTTCAATCTCATCGCGGTTCAGGGCTGTCATCAGCTCGGGTAGGGTGATCGAAGGCCCCTCGCCGCGTGACATGGCAATCCGGCCATCGCTCAATGTCAAAATATTGGCGCCGGTCTCGCGGAATGGCGAATTGGCGTCGTTAAGGGCTAGCGCCAGTATTTCGTCACGGGCGGCCAATGCTGCCTTGTGGACAGCGCCAGTGATCGACCCGGCCAACATCGACCCACCGGCAATAGCCGATCCCGGCAGCCTGGAATCGCCAAGCACAACGTCAATCTGCTCGACAGGCACGCCCAGCGCTTCGGAAGCGGTCTGGGCAAGGATTGTATAGGTACCCTGTCCCATGTCTATGGCGCCACTGACAACCTCAACCCGCCCGTTCGCCAGAATGCGGATCATCGCTTCGCTTGGCGCGCGGATGACTGGAAACGTGCCGCAGCCGATACCCCAGCCGATCAGTTGGCGTCCGTCGCGCATGGTCCGGGGTTGAGCACTGCGCCGTGACCAGCCGAAAGCCTCGGCACCCTGGGTGAGGGCCTCGCGCAATTGGCGCGTGGACCACGGCTTGCCCGATTGATAATCGCGGTCGGCATAGTTTTTCAGGCGTATTTCCAGGGGGTCCATACCGATGGCAGCGGCCAGTTCGTCCATGGCGCATTCAATGCCGAAGGCGCTGGGATTTTTGCCCGGCCCCCGCAAAGCGCCTGGTGTCACGGTATTAACCGGCACGACGCGATGCTCGGAACTGAAATTCTCCACCTTGTAAAGAATCGGTGTCGCAGCGCCGGTCTGCTCAGGATAGTCCATGTAGGTGGATGTCTCACTGGCACCGCGATGAAGGATTGCCTGTAAAATCCCGTCCTGGGTTGCGCCCAAGGCGATGGTTTGGCGCGTCGCGGCACGTCCGCCGTAACTGGTGAAATTCTGGGGCCGGGTGACGGCCAGTTTGACGGGACGGCGCAGCTTTTTCGCCGCTGCTGCTGCCACCGCGCCATAGGCCAGCGCTCCGCCCTTGGAACCGAAACCGCCACCAATAAACGGTGAGACGATACGGACATTCTCCAGCGGCAGGCCGAACCATTCAGCGTAGCTGCGTGCCATGCCGTGGGTCCATTGGCTCGGCTCCCAAAGCGTCAACCGGTCCTCGTCCCATTGGGCGGTCAGGCCATGGGGTTCCATAGCGACATGGTATTCGCGCGGGGTCCGATATTCAGCCTCGATGCGCACTGCGGACGCTGCCAGCGCCGCCTCGGCATCACCCCACGAAACATTCAGATTATCCATCAGCTTGCCTGAACCAGCATTTGGATCGTCTAGTCCATTGATTGCAGTGGATTCTTCATAGACTACACGAACCAGCTTGGCTGCTTCGGCTGCTTGTTCCCGGCTTTCGGCGATGACCGCTGCAATCAATTGACCATTGAAGGTTACTATATTCGACAAGGGATAATAGGGCTGGTTATCGGGCCGATTTCCGTACCAATCAGACGCAGTGATCAGACCGAGATCGTCCTGCGGCGTCAGCACCATCAATACGCCCGGTGCAGCGTTCGCTGCGGATGTATCAACAGACACCACCCGACCGGACGCGATCGTGCTCTGCACCAGCACCGCATGGGCAGGGTTTTCCACCGGATATTCCAGCGCATAGGTGGCAGCCCCAGTGATTTTTCTCTGTCCTTCGAACCGTGAAAGACGGCCACCGACCGCACCATCGGCGGCATCGCCGTGCTTGCGTGCTGTCACTATTGTCATGCGAGACCTCCCAGAGTGAGGATGGCGCGGGCGATAACGCGCGGCGCCAATTGGATCTTGTAGTGATTATCGCCCTGCGACACCGCGCCTTCCATCGAAAGCCGGCTGGCCTGCTCGACGGTTTGCGGCTCCAGCAGCTTGCCGATCAGCGCCTGTTCAACGGCGCGGACCCGCCAAGGCTTGCTGGCCACGCCACCAAGCGCAATGCGAATATCCCGGATCGTGCGGCCATCCTCTTCCAGCTCAAGGCCAACGGCAGCGCTGGCTGCGGCAAATTCATAGGACTGGCGGTCGCGGATCTTCAGATAGGTGGAATTTTCAGCCGCAGCAGATGCCGGAATGGTCATGGAGAGGATCATTTCCCCTGGCTTCAACAGGGTTTCGAGATGCGGGGTATCGCCATAGGGCAAAAAGAAATCGTCGATAGCGATCTGCCGCTCACCCAAATCCACTGAGGCATCAAAGGCGGTCAGCGCCACGGCAAGATCGCCGGGGTAGCTGGCAATGCAGAGATCGCTGGTACCCAATACCGCATGGTTGCGGGTCACGCCGCCGATGGCTGAACAGCCGGAACCCGGTGCGCGCTTGTTGCAGGCTGCAAATGTGCCTGGATCACGAAAGTAGGAACAGCGGGTGCGTTGCATGAGATTGCCACCAACCGTCGCCATGTTGCGCAGTTGGGGCGACGCCGCCAGAGACAGCGATTGCGCAACAGCTGGATAGCGCGTCTTTATGGCAGGGTGATCGGCCACGGTGGACATTCTGGCCAAGGTGCCAATGGTGGCTCCAGTTTCGTTCACGGTAATGGTGCCAAGTCCGGCCAGATGGCTTATATCGAGGACATTATCCGGCTCCGCAACACCGGATTTGGCAAGGTCAAGCAAGCTCGTACCACCGGCCAGCAGCGCTGTTTCTGCTTGGTGCGTTGCTTCACGCGCCGCTTGTATGGACGATGCTCGACTATAGGAAAAGCTCTTCATCATGCAGCCTCCGCCGCGTCACGCACCGCCGCCATGATGCTGTTATAGGCCCCGCATCGACAGAGGTTTCCAGACATATATTCGCGGATTTCCGCATCCGATCCAGCATGCCCCTCATGGATGCACGCCACAGCCGACATGATCTGGCCGGGTGTACAATAACCGCATTGAAAGGCATCCTGTTCCAGAAAAGCTGTTTGAACCGGATGCAATTCGCCATTTGGCGATGCAATGCCTTCTATCGTGGTGATCGCATGGCCTTCCGCTTGTGCTGCCAGCATCATGCAGGACAGGACCCGCTTGCCATCGACATGGCAGGTGCAGGCGCCGCACTGACCCTGGTCGCAGCCCTTCTTGGTGCCGGTCAAAGACAAATGCTCGCGAAGCGCGTCAAGCAAGGTCACGCGCGGTTCAACGTCACATTCGTGAACCGCGCCGTTGATGGTCAGACTGATATGAAGTGTTCCTGACATGATAAGCTCCGTGCTGTCGCTTAAAAGAGTGAATAGGCACCATGCGTTTGCTTAAACGCATTGCGCTTGCCGTCTCGGACGAAAAATTTCAAAGGCGATTGTGGACAGCCTTGGCTGTCAGAAATGATGCCGACTTGAAGGACGGGAGATGCGCACTATTTTTAACATGACATCCTCCCCTCTTCTGGACTATGACTTGGAAGGCCCCACTAACCGGAGGAGCCTCCGTTTAAACTAGAGGTTTGTCGTCTCTCGTCAAGCCCCAATTGTCCCGGAGCAGAATTTTGGCATCGGCTGCCTCGAACACATCTTCGCCGAAGGCACCCAAAATGCGTGCGGATGCCCAGCGAAACCGGGAGAAATTGGTCGAGGTGGCAGCCCTCGCCTTTGCCGAAAAAGGCGTTGAAACCTCGCTTGAGGATATCGCCCGGCAGGCAGGTGTCGGCATCGGCACGCTGTACCGCCATTTTCAGACGCGCGAACATCTCGTTGAGGCGGTTTACCGGCGCGAATTGTCAAGCCTGGCAGAAGCAGCGACGGAGCTTGCAACCACGCTGCCCGCCGATATGGCGCTGGAGGAATGGATGCGGCGTTTTGTGGGCTATATCGCCACCAAACGTGGCATGGCCAATAGTTTGAAAATTCTTATGAATTCCAATTCCAGCCTGTTTGCGGAGGGGTCTGGCCTAATCCGCGATGCGGTAGCCCGGCTGATGACAAAGGCGCAGGAACAGCAGCTTATCCGCGACGATATTGGCGAGGCTGACCTGCTGCACGCTTTGTCCAGTATCTATTCCATGCCCGACACCCCGGAATGGCGCGACCGTTCACATCGGCTGATCGGATTGCTGATGGATGGATTGCGCCATAAAGGCCATCCAAAAGCTGACGGCGTGGACCGAAACCTGGAAACTGAAAACAGCTTCCAGGATCGATAGTATGCGTTACTGCCTGCCGGCTTTGTCCGACCAGGATGGCGGCGCGCCGACCATGGTTCCAACCATTCCGCCAATGCCCGGTGCGCGGCCGAAGGCTTCGCAGGCGGCATTCTTGGGTGCTCCGCCCAGTCCCGATTTCAACTTTTGCCCTGATGGCAAGGATAGGTTGATGCCGGAAGGTTTCTGGCCTTTTTGCAGCATCTGCGAAAACTGGCCGGCAAAGGCTGAGGCCAGACCATAGGCATCGCCGACTTCGGAAACGCGGGGACCGTTGGTTATCGAGTTTGCACCCCTGGACCAGACGATTGCCGCGACTTGTGTTCCCTGCGGGGTAAGCGCTTCGGCTTCCACGGCAAGGCCGCCAAGACCGATCGGAAGACGGGGAATACCGACCGGCAGGACGGCGGATGTTCCAAGCGTTGTCACCTTGGAAACACCAGCGGCAACCTTGCCGGTCGGAACAATGTCGGTAATCTCCGCTTGCACGGTCAAATCGGCTGGTTCTCCGGGGCGAACCACAAGAAACCTGTCGCTGAGATCAATGCACAATGCCCGATCCAGCGCGTTGGAAACCAGCCGGTCGCTGCCTGGTTCATGGAGCTTCGCGCGCGCCTGCGGCGATAACTTCGTCGGTGAAATGGCGATTGAGCGGGCCGTCAAAAGGCTCCGTTCATCCAGAAACACCCGCGATTTGCTGAGCTTGCCCTCGACCGGGCCCAGCTTGTCATAGGACTTGAGCGAGCCCGATTGCGTCAATGGAACTGATCCGCAGCCGGAAAGACCGAGAGCCACTGCCAAAGGAAAAACCACTGAAAAGCCCAGGCGACTTGCAGGTTTAGCCTCGCGACGGGCAAGGGCGCAGGCAAGCATATATGTCATAAAATAACGACCTTTTCTTCAAGCCTTGGCACCATATGTCGTGATCGATTCGCAAATCCAAAAAAGATGTCGAAGCCAAGGTCAATGGCCCCTTCTATAGAAATCGATTCAAGGCAATTTCGCGGTGTTCTATGTGGCAAGCACGAATATAATTATCATGAATAAATGTTTTCAATTAAAGCAACAGAGTCACACCAAATATGCCGTTCAACTCTCGATCCGCGCACAATCACGCGCCCCATCGAGCGCGTGATTGATCTTCCTATTTTCAATCTACAGTCAGTTCAGGCATCCAGCATTTCGCGAACGGCGATGGCCAATTGCTTGAGGGAGAAGGGCTTCGGCAGGAATCCGAACTTGGCATCCGCAGGCAGGTTTCGCGCAAATGCATCCTCGGCATAGCCAGAAACGAAGATGAATTTCATATCCGGATAGGTCTTGCGCAATTCCTTCAACAGCGACGGGCCATCCATTTCCGGCATCACCACGTCGGAAACGACAATATCGACCTTGCCTTCCAGTTCCTCCATGATTTCCAGCGCCTCGACGCCGGAACAGGCCTCGTGGACCGTATAGCCCCTGGTTTCCAGCATGCGCTTGCCGCCGCGCCGCACGGCGTCCTCGTCCTCTACCAGCAGAACCACGGCGGATTTGCCTGTCAGGTCGTCTGGCTCCTTGGAGTTTTCGGATTCGGACGCAGCCAGAACCCGGCCATTGCCCTGCTGGGCTTGCGCGCCAGGTGCAAGGGTCGCATCGATCACCACTGGCTCGACAATATGGCGCGGCAGGAAAATCCGGAATGTCGTGCCTTCGCCAACCTCCGATTCCAGATAGATATAGCCGCCGGACTGTTTGACGATGCCATAAACCATGGCAAGTCCCAGCCCGGTCCCTTTGCCGACATCCTTGGTGGTAAAGAAGGGCTCGAAGATCTTGTCGAGGATCTCAGGCGCGATGCCGGTGCCCCTGTCGGCCACTTCGATCAGCACGAAATCCTCATGCGGCAGGCCGCGGTGATTATAGGCGGCCGCTTCGACACCGGTGACATTGCGGGTGCTGATGGTGATATTGCCGCCTTGCGGCATGGCATCGCGGGCATTGACGCAGAGATTGATCAGCACCTGTTCGAATTGAGAAAGATCCGCCTTGACCGGCCAAAGATCACGTCCGTAATCCACATGCAGCTTGACATTGGTGCCTGAGATCAGCCGGTCGACCAACATGCGCAGGTCACCGATCACATCGGTCAGGTTCAGCACCGTCGGGCGCATGGTCTGTTTGCGCGAAAAGGCCAGCAACTGCCGGACCAGAACGGCGGCGCGATTGGCATTGCGCTTGATTTCCATCAGATCGGCAAAACTCGAATCCGAAGGTCGCGCCTGAAGCAGCAGATGGTCGGAAGACAAAAGAATGGCGGTCAGAACATTGTTGAAGTCATGGGCGATGCCCCCGGCCAGCGTGCCGACAGCATTCATCTTCTGCGTCTGGGCCATCTGGGTTTCCAGCGCCTTCTGGTCCGTGACGTCAACCGCGTAAACGATGGCCGCCTCTTCCGGCGCCTCGTCACTCTGGTCGATGACCGCGTTCACGTAGAACCGGAAATGACGCATGTCATCCAGCGGATGGCGCGAATCAATTGGTGCAATGTCCACCTGCCGGTCGCGCGCCTGCGACAGCGCCTCGGCGAATACCGGACGCTCATTATCATGCAGGACGGCATCCAGCCGGATCTTGCGGTCGATATCATCACGGGAAACGACATCGGAAAAGAATTTCAGGAACGGCGCATTGGTGCGTAGGATGCGCCCCTGCCCGTCCACCGAGGCAATTGCCATCGGCGTATTGTTGAAAAACCGGGTAAAGCGCATGGAGGCCGAGGAATCCGAACGGTCACCAGCAATGACTTCCTGACGGGCCAGCACGATCGTCCGGCTCTCCCCCGGCGCGCCATCGCGGGCCGAGCGAACCCTATGGACAAGGCGAGCCGGAAAACTGCGGCCATCAGCCCGGCGCAGGTCGAGATCGAGAGTCGCGGTCTTCGACAGGCCTGGTTCGGCCTGTACCGACTGGATCAGCGCCATGCCCTCGCCCGCAACCAGGTCCTTAAGGTAGATGGCGCCTGGCGAAAATTGCGTGAGATCAATGCCGAGCCATTCCGACAGGGTGGCATTGAGATAGAAGATCTCGCCCTTGCGGCCAGCCGAAAAGAAGCCAGCTGGCGCATGATCGAGGTAATCGATCGCGTTCTGTAATTCCTTGAAAAACCGCTCTTGGTCGTCACGGTCGGCCGTAATGTCGGCAATCTGCCAGATCTGAAGGCCTTTATGCGGCCCCTTTTCCACCAGACGGCGAGCCCGCAACCGGTACCAATGCGCGCCGGAACCATTGTCTGAAAACGGTCCGAGCGGCTTCAGCAGCCGAAACTCCTCCTGCCCGTCCCGGTCCTCGCGCAAGCCGTTGATCAGCCGGTAAAGTGCTTCACCAGCCTCGCGATGGCGCGACAACAGCGCTTCCAGCGTCTGTACGTCTGTTGCCCTGCGTACGCCGGTCATCCGGCCATAGGCGGCATTGGCATAGATAATGTGCCCACGCGGATCGGTGACCAGCGTTCCCTCACTCTGGCTGTCGAGGAAGGCGCGGCCAAGACCGTCGGACGGAGTCTGCGGCATGACTTCGATAAACCCGATAATCGCCGAGACCAGAAAGAAAATGCCAACAATGGCCAGGACGCCGAGCACCCCCAGCACGATCTGGTTATCCAGCGAGTTTTTGAAGACCACGAAGGCGGCGGCGGCAGCCAGCAGAACAAAGGCCAGGATGACGATGCGAAACGCGGCCCCGCTACTCGGCCTGCGATCCACCAGCGGGCCTACGCTTTCGTCTGTCTGCTGCTGGTTTGTCATTCGGTCCTCATCTCGGCGTTCATTTGCCTTGTTATCCGGCGCCTTGTCACCCGGCACCTTATCCATCCGGTGCTTTGTCAGCCGGCAGCATTGCCACCACGATAGCTGGTCTCGCACGGCCTGTCCCGTCGCCATTGCCGGGAATCACGGTTAGCAACATCTTTACCAACTTGAATGGGCAGCAAAAAGCACAGCAAGGCCACCATTGCCGACCATTCACAGCCAATCCCACACTCTGATGCGCAATCAGGTGCAGATCTTCGGCACCTTACCCCTTCACTTCGTGGGCAATCGCAATAAATAGGCAGGGAATAAATGCCGGAGCTTGCTTGGCCATGGTGCGATGCGCCATATAGAGCCCATATAGCTTTGCCTCGTTTTTCAAAGGCAAAGTCGAAAATTGCGTAGAATGACCACCGATACTCGGACGGAGACAGCCACCATGATGGACGATATTCTCAACGCCTATGGCAGCCGCTTCCTGATTGCCGCTGGCGGGGTGTTTCTCGCCCTCGCCGTGCTGGTCGTGATATTGTGGATCCTGAAAAACCGCGCTCCATCGCCCTTCGTGCGTGGTGGGCGCAATCGCCAACCACGCTTGCAGGTGCTGGATGCCGCCGCCGTGGATGCGCGTCGCCGGCTGGTGCTGATTCGCCGCGACAATATCGAGCATCTCATCCTGATCGGCGGCCCAACCGATATCGTGGTCGAAAGCGGCATTGGTGAACCCAAGGCCTATCTGGCTGGGGAACTTGCCGCCAACGAGGCACTTGTCAGGAATCAGGAGCTCCTCAAGGCTCAGGAATTGGCAGAACTGGCCTCACGCCAAGTCAAGGACACCGAACAGAAGACGCAAGCCGCGTTGCAGACACCCCCATCACGGCTGGAAGCCCAACCGACCCGACAAGATCCGCGTCCGCAGCCAGTCTCTGCACCGCCTCAGAAACCAGTTGCGAGACCGATTACCACGGCTCAGTCTCAGGAGACCGTATCCACTGCCGCCCAAGCAATGCCCGCACCGCCTGCCCCACAGCCCCTTGGGCAAAAACCGATGCAGGCCCCCGCTGCGCTAAAGCCCAAACCTGAAGACACTATTCAGCACCCACAGAGCGTCGAACGCCCGCCGCAACCGGCGGCACCCCAGATTCCACCACAGCAGGCTCAACCAATAAAGGCTCCAGTCACTCAAACCCAGGCGGTAGCGCAGGCCGAGAACCGACAAGCGGCCCCCGAACCTTTGACTGCGGCGATTGCCCCGGAAATTCCGATGGCGTCCAATGTCAGAGCCGAGCCGCGCGCAACAGAGACCATCACCGCACAGCCGGTCACCGCTGTTTCGTCGCCACCACCGTCAGCGGCGCCGGTTGTCAACCCGCCATTGAGCGCTGGTCGCAACGAGGCACCGGCTGAAACTGCACCGGACGTTGAGCCCCCCATGATGGCGAGTAAGCCCGCCGACGTGTCGATGCCGGTTTCCGAGCCTCGGGTTGCGCCCGCGACGACATCCCCACAGGAGGCCAGCCTGTTGCTGGATGCTGCGCGCGAACGGGTATTGAAAGCACGGGTCGAACCTTTTTCCGCAGATCGCTACAAGAGCCCGACCCCGCCCGACGAGATCGACCTGTCACCTGGACCTGCTGCTGAGAAAACCCCGCAGGAAGATTCCGGGCCCGACCTCGACACTCTGAAAAGTGAATTTGAAAAGATCCTCGACGGCGAAATTCTGACCCAGCCAGCGGCGCGTCCAAAACCAACCGTTGAACCACCGGTTGCCCGCGCAGTTGCGCCTATCAGAACGCCGCCCGGCGCCAATCCGCAAGCCACCGTGACATCCGACCCCGCACCGAAGGAAGGCAATTTGCAGGACGAAATCGCCCGGATTTTCGGTGAAATGGGCGCTCCGCGCAAGAATTAGAGTTCGCCTTACGAAAGGTGAAACCAGATTTTTCAGAAAGATAACCGCATCAAGGATAGTTGGCCACTTACACCCTCTAAAGAGGGGGCTAACGTCTACATGAATTAATACGCATAATATCCTAGGGGCATTTCATACATAATAGACTCCGCTGCCATGTGCCTCAACAGGCCACGGTGGCGGACAGGCTCATGCAAAA
Organism: Allorhizobium ampelinum S4; assembly: GCF_000016285.1. NCBI lineage: Bacteria > Pseudomonadati > Pseudomonadota > Alphaproteobacteria > Hyphomicrobiales > Rhizobiaceae > Gillisella > Gillisella ampelina. Next base: position 2,029,765 of record NC_011989.1, read on the forward strand.
GGATTTTGCATCGACTGACGATGATCTGGAAAATCTCCAACAGGCTACCAAAACGGAAGACGCTGTTCTAACAAAAAGCCGCATAGGCGGGCATTCCATGTCTCAGAGCCACGTCTACCGGCTACGGTACGCTTGCGCTTAGTCATGATTTTCTGCACAGAAGCCGCACGCAAAATCACTGCGTGCCTTTGCCTCTCTGAACGCTGGGGTGACTATTTGACGTCTATTCGTCGCGATAGACTTTTTCGCGTCGCTCGTGGCGTTCCTGCGCCTCGATTGACAGGGTCGCGATCGGGCGGGCGTCGAGGCGCTTCAAGCCGATTGGCTCGCCGGTTTCCTCGCAATAGCCGTAGGTGCCATCGTCGATCCGTTGCAATGCAGCATCGATCTTGGAGATCAGCTTGCGCTGCCGGTCACGCGCCCGAAGCTCGATTGCGCGGTCGGTTTCCGAAGATGCCCGGTCTGCCAGGTCAGGGTGATTGGCACTCTCTTCCGCGAGATGGCCGAGGGTTTCCCTTGCCTCACGCAGGATGTCGTTTTTCCAAGCGATCAACTTGGCGCGAAAATAAGCTCGCTGGTTCGCGTTCATGAACTCGTCGTCATCCGAGAGCACATAGTCGCTAAGATTGATCTTCTCACTCAACGCGATTCTCCTGAAGAACATCTCAATGGCGGACGTATATACTTTGAAAAGGTCGCATTCAAGCCTTACTCAAGGCTTTCCTTGATTTTTAAATCTGTTACAAAAATCAGCTAAAGGACTATTTTTTCATCGTTTTTCCTTCGTGTGGCTTATTTGTCGCAGAACCCCTTGACAAAGGTTTACACCCAGCGTCTCCAGCCGGGTCACTTACCTCTTCCAGACCCTACAACCCATCCTGTTGACGCCGCATGAACTGGCGGGATAGGTAAGGCTTCGATCCAACGGACACCATCTGCATGACCGTCACCGTCTCCAAACCTTTCCGGGTCTATCTCATGCGGCATGCCGCCGCCGATTGGCCTGGGGCCGGGCAAAAGGATTTCGACAGACCCTTGAGCAATACGGGTTACGCCCATGCCGAGATGATAACTAGCATGGCTGCCGACAAAGGTTACCGCCCCGATCTGGTGATCTGTTCGACGGCTGTCAGATGCCGTCAGACGGCGGATGCCGTGCGCCGCAGCATGTGCGCAGAGGATGTGGAAATCCGCTATGTCGATGCGCTTTATAATGGCGGTGCCGAGACCTATCTGGAAATCCTACGTTCCTCTTCCCAACAGGGGTCGATCATGCTGATCGGCCACAATCCGGCAATCGAGGAATGTCTACATGTGCTGATCGGCGAACAGGCTTTGGCCAGCACCATTCCGCAGGGCTACCCGGCGGGCGGACTGGCGATTATCGACGCAGCAGACACCCCAAGCCGTTGGCAATTGGCGGACTTTCTTCAGGCCTGAGGGTCGGCTACAAAAAGCGGATGGGGCAAAGGCGCACATAGCAGGGGCGCAAGCGATCATGACGCAGCGGTATTAGGCCCAAGCCTTCAATCTGCTGGCCGGCACCCTATATGCAGGCAAACAACAGGACCATTGCCCAGTGCCGCCATCCATGACCAGTTTTACCGACGAGACCCGCATCGCGCTCGACAATCTTGCCGACCGGGCCTCGAACCTGCTGTATCCAACGATCCGCCTCGGGGTCACGGGCCTGTCGCGGGCCGGCAAAACCGTCTTCATCTCCTCACTGGTCCATAATCTGCTGAATGGTGGCCGCCTGCCCTTGTTCGAGCCGCTGCAATCAGGCCGGATTTCCCGCGTCACATTGGAGCCGCAGCCGGATGACGCCGTACCGCGCTTTCAATATGAAGACCATATTCGCGCCCTGGTCCGCGATCGGGTCTGGCCGGGCTCTACCCGGGCCATTTCAGAACTGCGGCTGGTGGTGGAATACCAGAGCGCCAGCAGCTGGGGCCGGATATTTTCCTCCGGTAAACTGGCCATCGACATCGTCGATTATCCCGGCGAGTGGCTGCTGGATCTGCCGCTTCTCGCTCAGGATTATGAGACCTTCAGCCGCAACACCGTGGAGCTGGCCCAGACCGGCATCCGCAAGGAATTGTCGGCGCGTTGGCTGGGATTGGCAAGCCGGGTCGATCCAGATGCACCCGCCGACGAAACCACAGCCCGCCAATTGGCGGAAGCCTTTGCCGACTATCTGAAAGCCTGCAAGGCCGACGAGCGGTCGCTTTCGACGCTGCCGCCTGGCCGATTCCTGATGCCGGGCGATCTCGATGGATCGCCAGCGCTGACCTTTGCGCCCCTGGCGTTGAAGCCAGACACCAAAATCATCCGAGGTTCGCTGCGTGCCATGATGGAGCGCCGCTACGAATCCTATAAAAGCGTGGTGGTTAAACCGTTCTTCCGTGAACATTTTGCCCGTCTCGACCGCCAGATCGTTCTGGTTGACGCGCTTCAGGCCATCAATCGCGGGCCGGAAGCGGTGCAGGACCTGGAGCGGGCGCTGGCCGATGTGCTGACCTGCTTTCGCCCCGGCAGTTCCAGTTGGCTGCGGGGCCTGCTTGGACGACGGATCGACAAGGTTCTGGTGGCCGCCACCAAGGCCGACCATCTGCACCATGAAAGCCATGAGCAATTGCAGGCCGTCACCAGGCGGCTGGTTGATGGGGCCATCACCTCTATCGGCATGGCGGGCGCGGGCATCGAGGTGGTTGCCATGGCCTCGGTGCGGGCAACGCGGGAAGCAACCGTCAAGCAGGATGGCCATTTGCTGCCCGTCGTGGTCGGCACGCCCATGCAGGGCGAAACCATCGGCGATGAGCGATTCGATGGCAACCGCAAGACAGCGGTCTTTCCTGGCGACCTGCCGGATAATATCGAAAGCCTGTTTCAAACGCCAAAATCCGGAAAAGACACCGGGCCGGATCTCAACATAATCCGGTTTCGCCCGCCGGAGCTGGACGAAACAGGCGGCGGCATCAAGCTGTCTATTCCGCATATAAGGCTCGACCGCGCCCTGCAATTTCTCCTGGGAGACCGTTTGGCATGAGCAAGGCACCAGAAGATCAACGCCCGATGCCACGCCGGCCTGCGGCCTTTTCGCTAGAGGAACCGTCTTCCTCCCCTGCCCGTCCGCCTTTTGCCGAGGCACAGGAGCCGCAAAGACGCGCGCCGAAAAGCTTCGACGCCAATGTGACGATCACGCCCGATGCTGAAGACCCGTTCCTGGCAGGCTTGAGCGAAGACGAGGCCATCTTGCCAATTGCAAGACCCGCCAAGCGCCGCTTCTCCTTCGGCAAGCTCGCCGGTGCAGCATTCGGCGCGCTTGCCTCCTTCGCCATTGGTCTCTGGATTGATGACCTGATCCGCGATCTTTTCACCCGCGCCGATTGGCTTGGTTATACCGCGTTGACCTTGCTCGGCATCGGCCTTCTGGCTCTGACCGTGGTGGTGATCCGGGAACTGGCGGGTATTTACCGGCTGAATGCCGTGCAGGCCATCAAACAGCGCGCCAGTGCACTTTCCTTGCAGGGTACGGCCAGCGAAGCGCGCAAACTGGTCAAGGACGTCGAGGATCTGACCCAGCACCGGGCGGAAACCGCCCGGGGTAGGAGTGTGCTGAAAGCCGCCGAAAACGACATTATCGATGCACCGCATCTGATTGCCTTGGCCGAGCGGGAATTGCTGGCGCCTCTGGATGCCAAGGCCCGCAGCCTGATTATCAACGCCTCAAAGCGGGTGTCTGTGGTCACAGCTGTCAGCCCGCGCGCCCTTGTGGACCTTGCCTATGTGCTGTTTGAAGTGGTGCGCCTGGTGCGCGCCATGGCGGAACTTTACGGTGGCCGCCCCGGCTCCATCGGCATGTTGCGGCTCTTGCGCGATGTCTTCGCCCATCTGGCCGTGACCGGCTCGATTGCCATTGGCGATGGCCTTGCTCAGCAAGTTCTGGGCCATGGCCTTGCCTCCCGGCTGTCAGCAAGGCTTGGTGAAGGGGTGATCAACGGGTTGATGACGGCGAGAATCGGTATTGCCGCCATGGACCTCTGCCGACCCCTGGAGTTCAAAGCGTTAAGACGTCCAGGCATTGGAGACTTTATGCCAGCGCTGAAACCGGCCATCAATCCCGACAGCAAGGCCTTGTAAAAATTACAAATTCCGCGAAATACCCTTCAAGAGATCTCGTGTGGGCTAAAGAGTGGAAACCGCATTGAGACGATGGCGACTAAGGAAATATTAACCATCCTTGCACTATAAATCAGCCAACAAGTGTTCGTCGATTACGCCAAGGAAAGCCGATGCCGCACCGTTTCTCTTTGCTACTCGGCAGTTTTGCCGTTGCCTGCGCCATTGCCCTTCCGGCAGGCGTTGCTGATGCAGCCCAGAAGGATCGCCAGTTCTTCGAATCCGTTTCCGGCGTCTGGAGCGGACCGGGCGAAATCGTCGCTGGAAAGTACAAGGGTACAAAATTCAACTGCAATCTGACGGGTGAGCCTGTCGAAGGTGCAGAGGCTGGCATCAAGCTGGGCGGGACGTGCCGGGTCGGCGTGTTTTCCCAACCGATGAATGCCGTGATTTCAATGAAGGGCGGCGCCTATAGCGGCCAATTCCTCGACGGTGCCGAAGGCAAAGGCCTCGACATTATCTCCGGCCAGGTGAATGGCGATAAGGTGGTCATGGGCATTAACCGCGCCAAACTGAACGGTGCCATGGTCGCCAGCATCGAAGACGAAAAGGCCATGAACGTCACCATTTCAGTCAAGGTCGAAGACCGGATGATCCCGGTCATTGGTTTGCGGCTCAATCGCCAGGTTGACCAGTTGGCCGTCGGCTCGATCAAGAAATAAACCGGCCTTCCATGGCGGCAACAGTTTCCAGACCCGGCATTGAAAGATTGCCGGGTTTTTATTTATGGAATAAATAGACCTCCACCTTCGGGGGAGTTTTAGTTCCTTCATAAAAAGGCGTGGGAGACCTAATCACCCTGCCCCGCCTTTACCTTTACCACGTCTTGAAATGCCTATTCCTTGCCAATGGACGGACTGAAAACCATCAGGCTGAGGATTTCGAACAGCACCTGCGCCCCCGCCTGCGCCGTATTTGTGGTGCTGTCATATTGCGGCGCGACTTCCACAACATCGCCACCGACAAGGTTGACACCTTTCAGACCGCGCAGCAGTTCCAGCACCTCGCGCGTGGTCAAGCCGCCGACCTCGGGCGTGCCAGTTCCTGGCGCAAAGGCCGGATCGAGACTGTCGATATCAAAAGACAGATAGGTCGGACCATCCCCGACCACCTGCAAAGCCTTGGCGATCACCGCTGGAATGCCAAGCGCTGAAATCTCTTCGGCATGAATAACTGTCATGCCGCTTTCATAGCTGAATTCCCAAAGATATTCCGCCGGTCCACGAATACCGATCTGCACCGTGCGCGACGGGTCCAATACACCATCCAGCACCGCATTTCGAAATGGGCCGCCATGGTGAAACTTGGTCTGATCAAACAGGCCGCTGGTATCGCAATGGGCATCGATATGAATAAGCCCGACCGGTCGGTCTTTCCCGACGGCCTTCAGGATCGGATGCGTAATTGAGTGATCGCCGCCGACGCTAAGCGGCACCACTCCTTGTGTCACCATCTGACCGATACGTTGTTCAATATCGACATGGCTCTGTTCCAATCTATAGCGGCTGGCAAACGGCACATCACCGACATCAGCCACCTTCAATTCATGGACAGGCGCGCAATCCAGCACATGGTTATACGGCCCGATCCGCTCGATGGTGCGCAAGGCACGCGGCCCGAAGCGGGAACCAGGGCGGTTGGTGACGCCCAGATCCATCGGCACGCCGATAATGCCCACGTCCAAACCGCCAAAATCCGGATTGTCCGCCTCGACCTGCCGATAGGGCGCCGAGAGAAACGTCGGAATGCCGGAATAAGGAGCAAGCCTTGTTCCCTTACTGTCAAAAATCTTTTCAGCCACCCGCTTGAAGCGGGGATCAAACACTTCCCCGCCGGTTTCGCCGCCATATTTACGTCGCAGCGCGTCGAGCTTTTCATTGTCGAAGGCCATAATCGTCACCTTTTCCAGACAGGGTTCAACCAGCCAACGTAAATGTCCTCAACCGGTCCGGCAATGTCTCGATGGTCGGGCAATCGACATTGGCGAAGGCAAGCCGCAGATACCCCTCCTGCCGCGACCCGAAAAATCCGCCGGGAACCGCCAGAATGCCCGCTCGCCGCGCCAGTTGTTCGGCGACATCGATGGAGGCGGCCTGTCCGAACGGATGGCGAGCAAAGGCGAAATAAGCGCCGATCGATGCCAAATGCCATTGCGGCACAAGGTCGAAGGCCCGGCGCAGCGCCACGGTACGCCGGGCGATCTCGGCGGCGTTTTCCGCCCGCCAGCCATCCAGAACCGGCAAAGCCTTGGCAAGCGCGATCTGGGCAGCACGCGGCGCGCAGATCTGCAAATTATCCATAATCTTGGCGATTTGCTCCACCACAGGTCCGCCAGCGCAAATCGCCGCCAGACGATGACCGGGGATGGCGAAGGATTTCGAAAAACTGTAAATCTGGATCAGACCCTCCGGCCAATCCGGCTGCGAAAACAGCTCATGCGGCCTGCCGAATTCAGGATTGAGAAAATCGCGGTAGGTTTCATCGACAATCAGCCAGACGCCATGGGCGCGGCAGAGCCGGTAGAGATCGGCGAGCAGTTCTTTCGGATAGACCGCACCGGTCGGATTGTTGGGCGTTACCAACGCCAGCGCCTTGATGCCGCTTTTCACCACCTGTTCCGCCCGGTCAAGATCCGGCAGGAAACCGTTGTCGCTGTCGCAGGGCAAGGCGACTGTTTCGATGCCCAGCATGGCGAGCGTCGTATCGTGGTTGAAATAGAAGGGATCGGTCAGCGCGATCCTTTCGCCCGCCCCCGCCAGTGCCATGGCAGCACAGATGAAGGCCTGATTTGCACCAGCGGTAATGTGAATCTGCTCCGGCGTGAAAGCTGCACCATAAAGCTCGGACAGATGCGTGCAATAAGCCCGCCTGAGAACCAGTTCACCTTCGATTGCCCCATAACCGCAGGCTTCGGCAGACCCCGCCGCTTGTGCGAGCCAGGCCAGCAGATCGGCATGCGGCGGATGGCCCGGTGCGGCCTGCGACAGATCGATCAACGGTCCCGCTGCTGCGTCATAAGCCCGTCCCCAACCGAAAACCGAGGGAATGGGCGGCGTCGCGAGCCGGGCGACGCGCGGATTAAAGGAGGCAAGAGACATGAGCAGATCCATATTGGCGGGAGGAACACCAAATATATAGGCTGTCCCGACCGGGTGGCGCAATCACTGAGCCACTACAATGCCGTGTTGCCCTATATGGCGCACAAAGGTTCGCTGTAGCTCTCTATGTTTGCTGGATATTCTTCCACAGCAGCCCGCGAAAATCGCCATCTGCTCGACATATCAAGCTGATAGCACCATTTCCGGATTCGTTTTATGAACAGCCGTTCCTTTCGCGGATGTCCCTCGTGCCGTATGAGCCCCTCAAAGACCCACTTTTTTCAGGGGATTTTTTGTGTGCAGTGCAATGCGGGATAACCAAACAGTTAGAATGCTCTGCTACATTGTCGTCATTGGCATACGCAATTGCGTTGCGAGACAAGCCAGGCAACGGTCAAGGCAGGCCGGTAGCAAACAGGAAGAACGGATATGTACCAGTATGATCTCGTGGTAATCGGCAGCGGTCCCGCAGGACGCCGGGCTGCCATTCAGGCCGCCAAGCTTTCCAAGAAGGTCCTGGTCATCGAGCGCGGCGGTCATGTCGGCGGGGTCTCTGTCCATACCGGCACCATCCCTTCCAAAACGCTGCGTGAAACCGCTCTCAACCTGACCGGCTGGCGCGAGCGCGGATTTTATGGCCGCTCCTACCGCGTCAAGCAGGAAATCAGCGCCGATGACCTTCGCCGCCGCCTACTGATCACCCTCGACCATGAAGTCGATGTGCTGGAACACCAGTTTTCCCGCAACCGGGTGCAGCAATTGCGCGGTCACGCGATCTTCCTTGATGCTCACACGCTTGAGGTCACCAAGGAAGACGGCGAAGTGCAGCGCGTCAGCGCCAATGCAATCCTGCTGGCAGTCGGCACCCGGCCGCACCGGCCTGCGCACATCGCCTTCGATGGCGTCAGCATTCTCGACAGCGACGACATCGTTCATATCAAGGACGTGCCCCGTTCCATGGTGGTGATCGGCGCGGGCGTTATCGGCATCGAATATGCGACGATCTTCAGCGCTCTGGATACCCAGGTGACGGTGGTCGAGCCGCGCGACAGCATGCTGGATTTCATTGACAAGGAAATCGTCGAGGACTTTTCCTACCAGCTCCGTGACCGCAACATGAAGCTGATCTTCGGACAATCGGCGGAAAAGGTCGAAAAAGAAGATGGCAAATGTCGGGTGACGCTGAAGAATGGCCGGGTGCTGACCTCCGAAATGGTGCTGTTTGCCGCAGGCCGAGTCGGCGCCACCGATACGCTGAACCTTGCAGCCTGCGGGCTGGAAGCTGATAACCGTGGCCGGTTGAAGGTCAATCCGGAGACGTTCCAGACCGATGTCCCCAATATCTATGCGGCCGGTGACGTGGTTGGTTTTCCGAGTCTGGCCTCCACATCGATGGAACAGGGCCGTATTGCCGCCCGCCATGCCGTTGGCGCCCCTTCCGGCGAACCGCCACAATATTTCCCCTATGGGATTTATGCCGTGCCCGAGATTTCCACCTGTGGACTGACCGAGGAAGAGGTCAAGCAACGCGCCATTCCCTATGAATGCGGCATTGCCCATTTCCGCGAGACCTCACGCGGCCATATCATGGGCCTCGATAGCGGCATGTTGAAAATGATCTTCTCGCTGAAAACCCGCCGCCTGCTCGGCGTTCATATCGTTGGCGAAGGCGCAACCGAACTGGTCCATATCGGCCAGGCCGTGCTGAACCTGAAGGGAACAGTGGAATATTTCGTCGAAAACACCTTCAATTACCCGACGCTGGCAGAGGCCTATAAAATCGCCGGACTGGACGCCTGGAACCGGATGGGAGAACTGAAGGTCGAAAAAACCGTGAAAAATGCGGCGCAATAGGCTCGAAAACCTGGCATTCGCCCGAGCTAAACCGCTGCGCACTTTTGCGGGAATAATCTAGAAAACCAGGCTGGCGCCATCAGCGGGAATGTAGAGCCTTGCTCTCACCTCTGGCACTTGCCTCTGTGCGGCGGCGGCAAGATCGGAGCGACTGACGGTGGCGTGGTCGACGGCGTCGAGATGAGTAGCTATGACCATGGCTTGGGGCGCAAGGTGCAAGACCTCCATCACCATGGCGGCATCCATTACCAGCGGCCCACAACCGTTCCATTCCGCACCGCAGGCGTGAACGACGATCACATCCGGGCGGTGATCAACAAGCACCTGCCGCACCGCATCGCACAGAATGGTGTCGCCAGCCCAGTAAAGCACCGGTTCAGCGGCGGCACGCAGCAGGAAGCCACTGACGTCTCCCATATCCGCCAGCACCTCAGGCGGCCCATGTTGGCCATATGTCGTTTCCAGACGCACGTCGCCAAGCTGTGTGGCACTTTCAATCCCGATCACCCGCGAGAAGCCCATGGCACGGATCGCCGCCACATCGCGTGGGTGGCAGAATAATGAGATGTCAGGTGGCAATAGCTGTTTGGCAACATCGTCGAAATGATCGGAGTGAAGATGCGAAACCAGCACCGCGTCAATGCCGTGAATCACCTGCTCGACCGGGATTGGCAGATCGACCAGTGGCGAGGCCAAGGCCCCGCGATAGCTTCGGCCCTGCCCCTTTGCCGCCAGCCAAGGGTCAATCAGCAGCGTTAGCCCGGCCATCTTTAACCGCAGCGTGGCACTGCGGATCAATTCTATCTCCATGCCGCTCTCCAACACCCACGGATTTTTCTACAGCCTTCTATCAAAGACAATTGATTCTCTGGAAGCACCACCCCTGTCCCATCAAGCCCCACCCTACCTTTCAGAACAGCGCTCATCAGCATAAAAAAAACCGCCCCGAAAGGCGGTTTTATCATTACCGAAGTCGTAGAAGGGTCGCTTATTCAGCGTCGCCTTCGTCAGCAGCCTTCTTCTTCGCGGCTGCCTTCTTCTTTGGAGCGGCTTCTTCGCCTTCAGCGGAAGCGTCTTCAGCCTTGGCAGCCTTCTTCTTGGCCGACTTCTTGGCAGGCTTGGTGTCGTCGCCGTCTTCGTCTTCAGCCAGCAGTTCTTCCTTGGTCACGGTCTTGTCCGTAACATTGACCTCGGAGATCAGCTTGTCCATGACCTTTTCTTCAAAGATCGGAGCACGCAGCGAGGCGGAGGCGCCGGGCGTGTTACGGAAGAAGTCGATGATCTGCTTTTCCTGACCTGGGAACTGCTGCAACTGAGCGTAAAGCGCACGCTGCATTTCTTCCTCGGTCACATCGATAGCGGCCTTTTCACCGATTTCGGACAGAACCAAGCCGAGACGAACGCGACGTTCGGCAAGCGCACGATATTCTTCGCGGGCTGCGTCTTCGGTGGTCTCTTCATCTTCGAAGGTCTTGCCGGACTGTTGCAGATCGGTGTTGATCTGGCGCCAGATATTGTCGAATTCGGCATCAACCAGACGCGAAGGCGCTTCGAACTTGTACATCTCGTCCAACTGATCAAGGATCTGACGCTTGATCTTCTGGCGGGTCACATTGCCGTACTGGCTTTCGATCTGGCCGCGAACGATTTCCTTCAGCTTATCGACCGATTCCAGGCCGAGTTTGGTGGCCAGCTCGTCATTGATCTCGGTTTCAGCAGGAGCCGCAACTTCCTTGACAGTGATGTCAAAGGTGGCGTCCTTGCCAGCCAGATTTGCAGCCGGATATTCGGTCGGGAAGGTCACGTTGATGACCTTTTCGTCGCCAGCCTTCAGGCCAACCAGCTGCTCTTCAAAGCCGGGGATGAAGCGGTTGGAGCCGATGACCAGCTCTGCATCTTCGTCCTTGCCACCGTCGAAGGGAACGCCATCGACCTTGCCAAGGTAATCCATGGTGACGCGGTCGCCATCAGCAGCAACACCGTCCTTGGTGGCGAAGGTCCGCGCGCTTTCGGCGATCTTCATGATCTGTTCGTTGACTTCGTCTTCCGACACTTCAACGACTTCGCGGACGATCTTGATGCCGTCGACCGGCTTCAATTCGATAGCGGGAATGACTTCATAGGCAAGCGTGAATTCGAAATCGGCCTGCGCATTGAGGATCTTGTCGGCTTCCGCCTCGTCCTCGGTCATCGCCACTTCCGGCTGGGTCGCGGACTTTTCACCACGTTCAGACAGGATTGCGGACGGGCGGTCGCGAACGATTTCATTGACCAGTTCGGCCATAACCGACTTGCCATACATCTTCTTCAGGTGACCTGCCGGTACCTTGCCCGGACGGAAACCGTTGATGCGAACCTTGTCCTTAACGTCGGCAAGGCGCTCATTCATCTGCGCTTCCATGTCAGCGGCCGGAATGATGACCTTGAGTTCGCGCTTCAGCCCTTCAGCGAGCGTTTCGATAACCTGCATGTTCTAACCTTCGTGTCGTGGCAGCCATGCTCGGACAGCCATGTGTTTCGTTGGCGCCCGTGCCCGGACAGCCGGTTCTTATCGTCTCGGCTGCGAGGCAGCCGGTGGTTTTCCACAGTGCCGTGCGTTTGATAAAACGCACAAGGGACGCTGTAACACTTTAAATTCGCTGCATAATTCCTTGAGCCAATCCGGTTCAAGGAATTATGCAGCCAGCACGCCCTCCGCTGATCCAGAGGCGGCTGTGTGGCAAACATTTAGCATCTTGCCAGGCAAAGCAGCTCCACAGGCCACGCGTGCAGGCCTCATCACACAGACCCTAACATACAAACAATGGGCCGGAATGCACGCATTCCCGCCCTCTGCCTTGCTGCCTTACGTTCTGGTGCGGGTAGAGAGACTTGAACTCCCACGCCTTGCGGCACCAGAACCTAAATCTGGCGTGTCTACCAATTTCACCATACCCGCGATCCATCAGAACGTCATGCACTTTGCATGACCCCGCCGGAGCGCGGTCTCTATAACACCCGTTTTTCAACACGCAAAGGAAAAATGACAGTGACATGTCCTCACCGTGAAATCACATCCCGACAGGCATCGGTCAAAAATCCGGTTCCCGATAAACCGGCTGGCCCGCAACGAACAATTGCCGGATCTGCGCCCGTCCCGCATGAGACACCCGTATGGCGATTGAAACCGCACCTTGATTACGCTGTGCCTCGATATCGCGGCCCTCGCCTTCAGGGACATAGAATCGCTCGATCCCGTAATGGACGGTCAAACTGTCTCCGGGCGCCAGAGGCGATGGAAAGGACAGCGGTTCGCTTAACAGCACGACGCTTCCCGGCTTTGCCGGCAGATCGGCGACCGACGCCTCTTCGACCGTGGCAAAGCCATCGGCCTGCGGCACGACACGGACATGCAGACGCACATCCTGTCGGCTTGATGGACGAGGACCGATGATCTTCTCTTCAGGAATGCGGGAAATCGGATAATTCAGCACGACAAAATCGCCGCGCAGCAGATCGCGCGGATCGACCGCCTCGGTCCGCAGCAGGACCTCCTGGCCGTTGCGCAAAATATTGGCCCGCTCGCCAATCTGGTAGCCGATCGCCGCCGTTTGCAGGGCAGCCAGAAGAATCGCCGCGGAAACCAGACGAAAAATATGATTGCGCTGCATCATGACCGCTCCCGTCCTTCAACCGCCATCGGACGCTTGCGCGTACCCAGCAGCTTTTCCATCTGGCTGACGCCGAGGGCCAGCAAAGCGACAATCACACCGGCGATCAGGAAAAAGCCCGATGTCCCCAACAGAGAATCAATTGTTGTGAAGGACAGATAGAGGATCTCGCCTGCGAAAATCAGATAAGCCAGCGCCCTCACGACACCGTCGTGACGCCCACGAAGCACAAGGGCCGCAATGGAGATACCAACCGCAGTGACGGCCACCAGCGCCAGTGGCAAACCGTGATCAAACTCAATATTGAGGATGAAAAGACCCATTGCCGCCAGCAGCAAGGCATGAAAACCGGCAATCTGCACGGACATATACCGGGCGAGCAGCGGCAAGGCTGACGCTGCGAATGCGGCCACCCCTAAAGCCACATAGGCCATGGCAAGGCCTGGCTGCATGATCTGCGCATAGATCCAGGCAAGCCAGCCAAGAATCAGCAGGCCGGATATATGCTGAACCCGGATGTTTCCGGTGAAAAGTGCCAAGCCTGTAACGAGCACAGCCAAAAGGGGCGGTGTCCAAACTGCCTCCAGCGTCCAGGAGAAATCAAACTGGTCAAGGGTTGCAGCCGCCAAGCCCAGCGCCAGAACACCAACGAAAGCCGCCATCGCACCGGAGCGAAACAATAGGCAGGACAGGCTTGCCATACCGATCCACAGATAAAGCAGATCGAGAAGGTCACCCGACAGGTGATACAGCTGCCCAACCAGCGACAGTGCTGCGCCGAAACTGGCTGCTCCCAGCACCAGAAGGGCATGACCCGACGCCTGCCGCCCTTGAGCGAGGCAGAAGGCAGCGCCGCCATGAAAGCCCCAGATCAGCAGAATCAGGCTAGACACCTTCACCAGGCGCGGAATGGCCTGCCAATTGGCCGCCACAAGCAGCAGGATGGCGGCAGAGACCAGCACTGCCGACAGCATGAGCAAAACGCCGCCGATATTGAAATTGCCCGCCCGGCCATCATGATCCTCGATCATCGCCTCGGCGGCCTGTTTGCTGATCAGGCCCATGCCGGTCCAGCGATCAAGATCTTTCTTCAGTTTCGCCCGATACATCATAGCTCCGTCCGTCGCGGCAGTCCTCTATATAGGCGCCTTTTCAACAATGTCGAAAACCCGATTTCAGCGTCGCAGCAGCGAGAACTATCAGGTTGGCATGGGTATTCAGCCAGCGATAATTACCACATGCGCGAAATGCATAGCTCACATGACAATATCGCACTGCACAAAACCCATAAAAACGATTAGATAAATACCAACAGCAGACGAGAACATCAGTGTTTACGGATGCGAGCAGCGAAAGCTGCAATTCAGTTTCGGCGCCGCATACTCCTCCTCCCAATGCGCGCCGAACGGGCTGACAACCCTCCTCCTCCCAGTTGTCGCCCATTTCAAATGACGCCCGCCGGATCTCCTCCCCCGGTGGGCGTTATTGTTTTCAGCCTCTTCTCCTCCACCGTTCATGAACGACTGAAACCGCTCAAACGCAGATTTTCAGCAGCGGGACCATTGTGAGCCGAATTTGCTCGAGAAATAGACAGTTCTTAACAAATCATTGAGGCGCCATGCAATCACAGCATAGGTGCTCCGCTGGAATGGCACTTCATAAGTTATGCCGCAGCGCATATATTCTCCTCAACACATGAAGGGCTGGCCGATTTGCCAGCGAACGCTGAAAAGAGGCAAGACCATGAACATCACTCGCTCGCTGAACAACTGGCGCAAATATCGTCAGACCATTACTGAACTTGGCCGCATGTCGGACCGCGAATTGCACGACCTCGGCATTGGCCGCGACGACATCCGTCGCGTTGCCCGCCACGCCGTCAAGGCTGGCTGATCTACCGGTCAAGTGATCGCTTGAATTTACATTTAAAGCGTCGAACATTCCCTTCAGGGTGTTCGGCGCTTTATTGTTTTATAATGCTGAGAGACATGATCTTCCGTCGCGAGGAAAACCTGGATCGATAAGCACAAGAACGACCGTGCCGCAAAAAGCGGCTTTCTTCCCCATAAGAGCCGTAACGCGGGTTGGTGGCGAATTTAGACCGGCAACAGAGGCCGATGCGGAGCGCCGGGTTGCTCGACACGGATACTATCACCCGGACGCACCACGCCACCTTCAATGACAATTGCCATGACGCCTGCCTTGCGGATCAGGCTACCGTCCGAGGCTCGGTCCAGCACCGCCTGCATCAAGCCCGGCTGAAAATTATTGATCTGTTTGCAGGGATTGCGAAGACCCGTCACCTCGACCACCGCACCTGAGCTAAAATGCAGGCGGGTTCCTTGCGGCAGCGCAAGAAGATCGACTCCAACTGTGGTGATGTTCTCGCCAAGATCTCCCGGCTGCACCGAAAAACCCTTATCTCCAAGCTCTCCTAGCAATTCAGCGTGAATAAGATGAACCTGGCGCAGGTTCGGCTGGCTCGGATCGGCGGCAACGCGAGAGCGATGCTGGACCGTGACGCCGAGATGAGCGTCGCCTTCCACACCCAATCCCGCCAGAAGCACGATCTCATCTCGCCCCTGCTTACTGAACAGGTGATCTTTGGAAAGGCTGACTGCCTCAACCCTCATCATCTCAACTGCGCTCCCGCCTCAGCTTTGCCCACCAGTCCAGCCGCTTGCGGATATCCCGCTCGAAACCGCGTTCCGGCGGATCGTAAAAGGTCTGGCGGCCCATTTTTTCTGGAAAGTAGTCCTGCCCGGAAAAAGCATCCGGCTCGTCGTGGTCATAGCGATAGCCGTCCCCATAGCCCTCGCCCTTCATCAGCTTGGTTGGGGCGTTGAGAATGTGCTTTGGCGGCAGCAGCGAGCCATTTTCCTTGGCGGCGCGCATAGCGGACTTATAGGCGGTATAAACGGCGTTGGATTTCGGCGCGGTGGCGAGATAGACGCAGGCCTGCGCCAGCGCCAACTCCCCCTCTGGCGAGCCGAGATAATCATAGGCATCCTTGGCGGCGTTACAGATCACCAGCGCCTGCGGATCGGCAAGGCCAATATCCTCCACGGCCATACGCACCAGCCTGCGGCCGAGATAAAGCGGATCTTCCCCGGCATCGAACATCCGGCAGAGATAATAAAGCGCCGCATCCGGGTCCGAGCCGCGCACGGATTTATGCAGCGCCGAGATCAGATTGTAATGGCCGTCCTGCCCCTTGTCATAGACCGGGGCGCGCCGCTGCACGATCCGAGTCAGCCCCTCGGTATCGAAGACCTCTCCCTGGCGCGCTGCCCGCCAGACTTCTTCGGCCAGCGTCAGGGCCGCCCGGCCATCGCCATCCGCCATGCGGATCAGGCTGGTACGGGCAGGCTCATCCAGCGGCAAAGGTTTTTCCTCGGTCGCTTCGGCCCGTTTTAGCAGCGTCTCGATACTCTCTTCGTCATGCGGCTTGAAGGTCAGCACGCGGGCGCGGGACAAAAGCGCGGCATTCAGCTCGAAAGACGGATTTTCCGTGGTGGCGCCGACCAGAATGACCGTGCCATCCTCCATGACCGGCAGGAAACTATCCTGCTGCGCGCGGTTAAAGCGATGGATCTCATCGACAAACAGCAATGTCTGGCGACCAGACATGCGCCGGGCGCGGGCGCCCTCAAACACCCGCTTCAGATCCGCCACGCCGGAGAAAATTGCCGAAATCTGCTCGAAGGCCAGATCCGCCTCCCCCGACAGCAGCCGAGCAACAGTGGTCTTGCCAGTGCCGGGCGGCCCCCAAAATATCATCGATCCCAGAGAGCCGGATGCAATCATCCGGGCCAGAACACCGTCCTGCCCGGTCAGATGATCTTGCCCCGTCACATCAGAGAGCGCTTTCGGCCTGAGCCGATCCGCAAGCGGCCTTCGGGCCGCCATGTCCTCATCCAGCTTCGGGGCAAACAGATCGCTCATCGAAACATCTGCCGCAGCCGCTGGCCATTGCGATCGATCTCAATCCGCCAATAGGCGGGCGAGCCTGCCGCGATCTTCACCATATCCCGCGACGAAGTAACCTCGGTGCCATTGATGGAGACGATGATATCGCCGGGCTGGAAGCCAAGCCGCTGCGCAACCGAACCATCAGCGACAGCGGTAATCGCCACGCCACTTGTCTGCGTGTTCAGTTTCAGCTCATAGGCAAGACGTGGCGACAGATTGCCGACCGTTGCACCTTCAAACGGACTGTTGTCCTTGATCACCTGTTCGTCGCGCGGACGGGTCTCCGGTGCACCGGCCAGCGTCAAGGTAATGTCCTTGGGCTTGCCATTGTCAATCACGTTCAAAGTCACCGACTTACCAAGGCCTGTCGTCGTCAGGCGGTAGTTTAGGGCATCGGGATGCTCAACAATCA
Organism: Allorhizobium ampelinum S4; assembly: GCF_000016285.1. NCBI lineage: Bacteria > Pseudomonadati > Pseudomonadota > Alphaproteobacteria > Hyphomicrobiales > Rhizobiaceae > Gillisella > Gillisella ampelina. The sequence continues at coordinate 2,046,933 of NC_011989.1, forward strand.
CCCCATCCACCGCCGTAATCACCTGCCCGGCCTTGATACCAGCCTTGTCTGCCGGGCCGCCTTCCACCGTCTTCGTCACCAGCGCACCCAAAACCTGTTTCAGACCAAGTGCGTCAGCGACATCTGACGTGACCGGCTCGAATGTGGCGCCAACGTAAGGCCGCTCGAACGATGATGCACCCTTGTCAGCCGCCTCCAGGAACACTTTGACCAGATTGGCGGGAATGGCGAAACCAACGCCGTTCGAGCCGCCGCCCTTGGAAAAGATCGCGGTATTCAAGCCGATCAACTCGCCATTCATATTCATCAGCGCGCCACCGGAATTGCCGGGATTGATCGACGCATCGGTCTGGATGAAGAAGCCGAAATCGCCTTCCGATACCTGGTTGCGCGCCAGGCCGGAGACAATGCCACTGGTCACCGTCTGACCAACACCAAAGGGATTGCCGATTGCCAGCACGAGATCGCCGACCTCGATCTTATCCGAATCGGCGATTTTCAGCGTCGGCAAACTTTCCTTAGCGTCGATTTTCAAGACAGCCAGATCCAGCCGCTCATCCTTCAAAACAACTTTCACCGGATATTCCCGGCCATCGGACAGCGCCACCTTGATATCGTCTGCCCCTGCGATGACGTGAAAATTGGTCATCACCGTGCCGTTCGCCTCAACAATCACCCCGGAGCCCAGCGAGGTCTGGCGTTCCGTGCGGTTGGGAAACCGCTGGCCAAAAAATTGCTGGAAGAATGGATCGCCGGCAAAAGGATTGACGCGGCTCTGGACGATCCGCTCGGCATAGACATTGACGACAGCCCCATGGGTCTGCTTGACCAGAGGGGCAAAGGACATCTGCATATCCGCCCGGCTTTGGGGCAGGCTTTTCGCGTCCTGCGCCAGTACCGGCGAACCGGCCAGACATGCAAGGACGATGACAGCGGGAGACATCGATTTCAGGCCACGCATACGGGTTTCCTCTTCATTCTCCCAAAACTTGACGGCCAAGTCTTATGGGAGGTTTTCGCAAAGCAAAATAGGCTCTTGGGTGAAAATTGTGGCAAAGCATCGTCATTTCAAGCGGCGACGGTTCGGCGCAACGACAATAATGAAAACCGAGACGCCACGGCCCATCAAACCGGGGAACATTTGCTGGTGAGGTGCATTCTTGATAGCCTTACCTTGCGAAAAGCCTGCCGCTTCGAATGACCGGAAAGCCATGACCATGAAAACCGCATCTGCCACCACCTCGATTTTGTTTCTCAGCACCCTGGTGATTGCAGGCATGATGCCCCGCCACGGCGATGCCGCCAGTTTCGATTGTACCAAGACCGATCTGAAGGCAGACGAAAAAGCGATTTGCGACAATCGCGATCTGAACGATCTCGACGTGAAGATGGTCACGACTTTCGAGCTGATTTCCGGCCTGCTGCCCATGGGCAATCGCGGCGAATTGCAGGACCAGCAGACAGTCTGGCTGAAAACCCGCCAGTCCTGCAATGCCGACAACGACTGCATTACCAAGGCCTATGATGCTCGGTTGAAGGCATTGAAGAGCGTTTACGACAAGATTGAACGTCCGCTTTAAGTTTCTTTGCGCGTTGGCAAGAACCGGGTGGCTTCGCTCCACCGTCCAGGCAAGAGTTTGGCGCATTCACGTCAAACAGGAGCCGGACAATGCAGACCATCCGCTTTACCCCCATGCCCTCCACCCTTGCCGAAGCCTACCGGAGCGGTGCGCCGGATGCCTATGGATGCGTGCCGGAACGCCGCACCTCGCCTGGTGGCAGCTATCAATGCCGCCATTGCCTGGCGCCGATTGCCGAAGGTGCGCCTTATCTAACCCTGGCCTATCGGCCTTTCCCGGATCTACAGCCCTATGCCGAAACCGGACCGATCTTTCTTCACGCCGAGGAATGCGCGGCTTACGATGAAGGCGATACTTTGCCGCCAATCTTCGAAAGCCCCGATTATATCGTGCGTGGCTATGGCCGCGATGACAGGATCGTCTATGGCACCGGTGCCGTTACCGAGACATCTCGGATTGCGGCGCGCGCGCAAGAGCTTCTCCAGGACGAAAAAATCGCCTATGTGCATGTCCGGTCGGCTCGCAACAACTGCTTTCAATGCAGGATCGAGCGGACCCCGGTGGGCGAAGATCTGCCGGGGGGATTGGAAACCGCCTAGAGTTAGTCAGGGAAAACCTGACAGGCTCTAAGCACTGCAAGGAGACATGTCTTGAAAATTGGCGTCATCAATACCGGCGGCACGATCAGCTGCGTCGGCAATCCACTGGCTCCGATGACCAGCACGCAATTCAAGGCAGCCTGCCAGTCCCATCTCGACCCGATTCTCAAGCAGAAATTTGCCGATCTGGTGCTGGACTATGTGACCGACCTCGCCTTTCCCGAAAGCGAGAGCGGCATGTTGGACAGCACCAATCTGCAACCCTCCGACTGGTGCTTGATTGCTCGCCATATCCTGGAGCGCTACGACACGGTGGACGGCTGGATCGTATTGCATGGCACAGATACCATGGATTACAGCGGCACAGCCCTGGCCATGCTGCTCTCGCGCGTCAGTGCCGATGGCACTGTGCTAGCACAACTCAGCAAGCCGGTGATCCTCACCGGCTCACAAGTGCCGCTGTTTCATTCCCCCACGCCGGGGGTGATTTCCGGCATGACGTTCAATAGTGACGCCTTTCAAAATGTCTGTGGTGCGGTCGCAGCCGCCCAGACTGGCCTTGCCGGTGTCAGTGTATTTTTCGATAGCCAGTTGATGCGCGGCTCACGGGTGGTGAAAGCCGATGCCAGCCAGTTTCGTGGCTTTTCCAGCCCGAATTTCCCGGTTGTCGGCCAATATGGCATCACCCTCGGCCTCAATGCCGACCTTACCTCGCCGCCGCCTGTGTCCTCCGCCGTCAGTCTGGATGATGAAGCTGCACGGGCAGAAACCCTGACCCAGTTGCATGCCATCACGTCCAACATAAACAAGGCCCCGGTCATCACTCTCGGGGCCTTTCCCGCCTGGTACGATGCCGCCCAAGGAAAGGCGCTGCTGGCCGATATGATCCGCGCCTGCGTGGCCCAGGGCATTGGCGGATTGGTGCTGCAAGCCTATGGCGCAGGCAATTTTCCAAGCGGAAATGCCCGGCAGCCGGACCAGGGCGCTATCTACAAGGCCTTGGAGGAGGCCAACCGGGCTGGCGTGGTAATTGTTGATAATACCCAGGTTCTGCAAGGTGCTGTGGACTATAATACCTATGCCGCAGGGGCCTGGCTGCCCGCGATAGGCGCATTGAACCCCGTAGATATGACCGTCATGGCCTCCCTCGCCAAGCTGACCGTGCTTCTGGCGGCCCGCGATGCAAATGGCTGGTCACTGGACGATGTCAAATATCTGATGCAGATCCCGCTGGTTGGCGAGATGGCCGATATTGCCCGGCTGGACAGCCGCAGCAATGCCGTGCTTCTTCCCGGCCAATCACTCACCACATTCAATGGTAGCGCCAGCCTGGTGAACGACCCGATGCTCGGCCCGCAACTGCGAGACAGCTCCGGCAAGACGCTTTGGTCAATGCTGGGTGAAAATGAAAAAGCCGCCCTGCCCGGCCGGTTGCAGATCCGCGACGATGGAAATCTGGTTTTTTATAACCGCAACAATCAGCCCTTGTGGCAGAGCGAGACCGGTGAGGAAGGCGCCTCTTCACAATTGCGTCTTGGACAGCCAGACGAAAACACCGTGTGCTTGAGCGTTTATGATTACAACCACCGCCAATCGCTCTGGAGCAAGACTTTTTTGCTTCCATCCGACAGGTATCAAGACTCGAAGATGTGAACCACAGCGTCGCAGAAAAACAGCCGTTCGTCTGACGTGGCGGGCGGCTTTGAGCCGCTTGATGTAAGCGGGAATTTTAACGAGATTTTTTACAGTATTTACAATGATCGCCGTTAAAATCGAAAGGAACCTAGAAAAAAGACTTTCACATGCAAAACAACCTTAAAATGGACATTCGCACAGCCCCCCGAAGCCGCTGCCGCATGGATAGTGCCGTGCGCTATATGCGCCAGGTTGCCGATTGCCGGATCATCGATATTTCCCGCTCAGGCTTGGCACTTGAACTCTACACTGCCTTCCACGCAGCAGCTGGCAGCACCGTCCTCATCGAAAATGAGGAAATTGGTCTGCTGGAGGGAATGGTCCGCTGGAACCGGGGCGGACGGCTGGGCATTCAGTTTCGCCAGAACAGCAATTCCATTGCGAAGGTCGCCGCTTACTTTCGCAACTTCCACCAGGAAGTGCGCCCGGTCCTGAAACGATAGACCCGATCGCTCCCCCACAGCTTTGATCGCTCGCGCTAAATGTCACCGGTCAATTTCTGGCGCGCACGGTATTTCAGATTAGCATCATCAACCTGTCATGATATGAAGGCAACTGGTTTGCGATGCTCACGCATCGACGAAGACATTTGCCAGGAGCCTTCCCATGTCGCCACTCGCACACTTGCGCCCCACCGACCTGCACCCTATTACGCGCCGCTCGCTGTTGGGAGGTTTTGCCGCTGCCAGCGCCCTTGTCGTGCTTCATCCGTTTGCCGCCAGGGCAGCAGCCAATCAGGCGCATTTGCGATTGATGGAAACCACCGACATCCATGTCAACCTGATGCCCTACGACTATTATGCCGACAAGCCCAATGACACGATGGGCCTGACGCGCACAGCGACGTTGATCGACGAGATCCGGGCCGAAGCTGGCAACTCCATGTTGATCGACAATGGCGATTTGCTGCAAGGCAGCCCGATGGGCGATTACATGGCTTATAAAAAGGGCATCAAGGCCGGTGATCAGCACCCCGTCATGAAGGCCATGAACACGCTGGGCTATGATTGTGGCACGCTTGGCAATCATGAATTCAATTACGGCCTCGATTTCATGTTCAACACGCTGGCGGCGGCGAAATATCCTATTGTCTGCGCCAACCTGACCAAGGGCCAGCTCGCCTCCGATCCGAAAAACGACGCGCTATTCTTCAAGCCCTTCACCATCATCGAAAAGACCATCAAGGATGGCGCGGGCACCGAGAGCGTGATCAAGGTCGGCTTTATCGGGTTCGTTCCGCCGCAGATTATGCTCTGGGATGCCAAGAACCTCGAAGGCAAGGCCCAGACCCGTGACATCGTCGAGGCGGCGCGCGCCTGGGTGCCTGTCATGAAAGAGCAAGGTGCTGATATCGTTATCGCGCTCTCGCATTCCGGTATTGATGGCAGTGGCCAGACGGAGAGAATGGAAAATGCTTCGCTCTACCTGGCCACAGTTGACGGCATCGATGCGATTTTCACCGGCCATCAACATCTGGTCTTTCCCGGTCCAAAAACCTGGGATGGTGTCCAGGGTGCCGATCCGCTCAGGGGAACATTGATGGGCAAGCCCGCGGTCATGGCTGGCTTCTGGGGTTCACATATGGGCCTGATCGACTTCATGCTGGAAAAAGACGGCAATCGCTGGAAAATCGTCGATTTCACCGCTGAGGCGCGGCCGATCTATCACCGCGATGACGCCAAGAAAATCATTGCCGATGTCAGGGACAATCAGGACGTTGTGGCGGCCGTAAAGGACGAACATGAGGCAACTTTGGCCTATGTGCGCACCCCGGTCGGCAAGACCTCCGCACCGCTTTACTCCTATTTTGCGCTGGTGGCCGACGACCCCTCGGTGCAGATCGTTTCCAATGCCCAGACCTGGTATATCAAGGACATGCTAAAGGAGACGAAATACAAGGATTACCCGGTACTGTCAGCCGCAGCGCCGTTCAAAGCTGGCGGCCGCGGTGGCGCCGATTATTATACCGATGTTCCCGCAGGCGATATCGCCATCAAGAATGTCTCGGACCTCTACCTCTATCCAAATACCGTGCAGGCAGTGCTGATAACAGGCGCGCAAGTCAAGAACTGGCTGGAAATGTCGGCTGGCATGTTCAACCAGATCAAGCCCGGATCGAAGGATGCGGCCCTGCTCAATTTCGACTTCCCATCCTACAATTACGATGTGATCGACGGCGTCACCTATGAGATCGATCTGTCGCAGCCAGCGAAATATGACAAGGACGGCAAAGCGATCAATCCGGATGCAAACCGGATCAAAAACCTGAGCTTTAACGGCAAGCCTATTGATCTTGAGCAGCAATTTGTGGTCGTCACCAACAATTACCGCGCTGGCGGCGGCGGAAAATTCCCTGATATCGCCTCCGACAAGGTGATTTTCGTCGGCCCGGATACCAATCGCGATGTCATCGTCCGCTATATCGTCGCGCAGGGTACCATCAACCCCTCGGCTGACGGCAATTGGCGCTTTGCCGCGATCCCCGACACGACCGCCAGCTTCCAGACAGGCCCCAAGGGCCGGGCGTTTGCCACTGAGGTCAAGGGCGCGAAGATCGAGGATGCCGGTGACGGCGCGGACGGTTTTGCCAATTACCGGCTGATTCTGTAAAACCACGATCCAGCTGAAACGCAAAACGCCCGGACCAAATCCGGGCGTTTTGCGTGAAAAATGATCCCTAAAATCTTTAAGCGCTGCGATCCTTGGCACCATCGGCAAACAACGAAGGTCCGTTCTGGTCAATAATCTGGCGGGCCTTGCGGAAGGTGCAATCCAGCGCATCTTCCTTGGATGTAAACATGTCGGCGCGAATGAAGCTGCGGGTCAGCGTTTCGCCATTGACGTCCTTTTCGATCCGCCCGGCCAAACGCAACTGGCTACCTTCCTTGATCGGCTCGGCATAGATCCGGCAATCGCCATGCAATTGCGGCTCGACGGAAACGGACTGCTTCGTCTCATCTGATGCTGAAGAACCCGAAAACGCCGAAAAGATCTTCGAAAGAAAGGATGCCATTGCAACTGCCCTCTGCCTGCCAACAAATATCATGGCGCAGGGACACTCACGCATCCCGGCCAAGACCAATGTCGTTTGTCGGCAAGCATGATCATAAAATCAAGCGATTTTGCTCAGAACCGCCGATAAAACGCTGATATCAGGCGACTGCATCCTCAGCAGGCATGGATTTCACTGCGGTTTCATTGGTCATCACACGACGGTTGCGCAGGAAAAACTGGAAACTGGTTGGCGCCCGCATCAGATAACCGGGATAGGCAGCAACCAGCCGCATCAAAACCTTGAAATCCGGCAGGTAGCCTTTGGCCAGGCCACGCAACAAGGCATAGGTATAGGCGCCTTCATAAAGCTTCTGGCGGAACAGAACAGTCTCCGGATCGGCAAGCAAGATAACCGGCGTATCCTTGAGGTAATTATATTGAAGCGCCAGACAACCCTGAATCGCCACGGATTTCGGGCTATCCCAGGACACGTTGGACCAGTAGAGATTAACGCCTTCCAGGCAGCTGACATTGATCTTCGGATCGATCACCGTGTCGTTGAACAGGCAAAGCTCGATCCAGAAAACATGATCCTCGCCCGCACTGCGCAGCGCGCCATTGAAACGCAAACCGGCATTTTTCTTGAAGCGGTAAACGACGGTCGATGTCTGCGGGGGGCACTCGCGGATCATCACTTCCGCAAGCCGGCCCTTGCGGAAGGCATGGTAATTGTCACCGCAGATCAAGTCCTCATCGGAAGCAAGCGCGCGGCGCGTACCTGGAAGACTAATGAAATAGTCGGCATAATACTTGCCACGAACATGGTTGCAGAAGAAGAAATCGCCAAACACAAGCCCGTCCAGGGCACGCTGAATGTGATCGTCGTGCCAGACGTCGTCGGAATCGAGAAAGGCTACATAGTTGACGGGATCGGCTTCAAGATAATCCAGCGCCATATTGCGCGCTTCGCCTGGTCCACCATTGTCTTTTTCAAGCAGAACGATGCGCAGATTGGGACCGGCTTCGAAATCAGCAAGTTCCTCTTTGGCGGAAATTGGCGAGCTATCGTCAACGATAACAACGCTTATCTCAACGTCACTGTCTAACTTCTGCGATTTAATCGATTCCAGAGCCCGGGATAAAATTCCCTTCTCTTTCTGGAAAAAGGGAATCACGACAGCAACCGATACACTCATCATACACCTCACGTTGCTTCAACGACACCCTTTGCCACGCACGGATTTCAAGCCATACGCAGCCAAGATCTGTTCGGACACCATCACTGGTGCCGCAGCGTTCACGGAAAAATCATTAATACAAAATTAAGCCTACACAACATTAGTCGAGCCAGCAACATCTAGAAACGTCATTTATTGGGTCTATTTTTTTAAGAATCATGGGAACGAAATCAGCATTACCATTATGTTACACATGTATTTTAAGGGGTTTCCCAAATTGGGACAGCACTGTTAAAGCAGTAAAATCAGGAAAAACTATTCGAAATCAACATTTTGGAAAATTGATATGTATCACCCCCCTTATTGTTGGGGATTTTTTACAAACCATAAGTGGATCTATTCTAGTCAATGCAACCGAATATGATTGCATGCTTGACTGCAAAAAACGGAACTTATGGTAAATTTCTTGATAGCGTCAGTTTATGATCCATATCGAGACATGGACTGAGGCTTTTACAGAGGTGCTTAGAACCCTGCTCTTCCTGCTTTCGCTCCAGTAGAGCGCGTCAGCAACGTCGATCGCCTATACCCTGCCAAGGTAAAATCGTATTTTTCACTATCTGCTGCAGGATTGCTTAAAGCAGTTCCAACTTCGGGATCGATGGGTTAGCAGATAGACCTGATATTGCCGATGCTGGAAACCAGACCATGACAAAAACTGCCGTCCAAGATGCCGTTCATGCGCTTCGCGACCTTTTCCCCGCGACACCACTGCAATTGAGCGAGCACTTGAGCACGTTGTTCAATGCCAACATTTATCTGAAGCGTGAAGACCTGACGCCGGTGCGCTCCTATAAGGTGCGTGGCGCCTATAACTTCTTCCGCAAGGTTATCGCCCTGGGGCAGATCGACAAGATCTTCGTCTGCGCCTCAGCAGGCAATCATGCGCAAGGTTTCGCCTTTGCCTGCCGTCATTTCGGCGTGCATGGCGTGGTGTTCATGCCGGTGACCACGCCGCAACAGAAAATCGACAAGACCCGCAAGTTCGGTGCCGAATTCATTACCATAAGGCTGGTCGGCGATATTTTCGACCAATGCTACAAGGCGGCCCGCGACTATGTTGAGGAAGCTGACGGCTTGATGGTGCCGCCTTTCGACCATGCTGACATTATCGAAGGCCAAGCAACCGTTGCTGCCGAAATTCTGGAGCAACTATCGGAAGAGGTCACCCCCGATCTGGTGATCATGCCCGTCGGCGGCGGCGGCTTGAGTGCGGGCATGACGGGCTATCTAGCCGAAGACCTGCCTCTATCCGCTTTTCTCTTTGCCGAGCCGGTCGGCGCGCCAAGCCTGAAACGCTCGTTGGAAGCGGGTGAAGTCATCACCCTGCCCAAGGTGGATAATTTTGTCGACGGTGCTGCCGTGGCGCGGATCGGCGATGCCAATTTTGCGGCCCTGAAACACTTCCCGCCCGCTCAGGTCATGCTGGTGCCGGAAAATGCGATTTGCGGGACGATCATCGACATGCTGAATGTCGAGGGCGTGGTGCTGGAACCGGCCGGCGCCTTGGCGATTGCCACACTCGGTCTGCTGGAGCGCTCATCCATCGAGGGCAAGACCGTGGTTCTCGTCGTCTCCGGCGGCAATTTCGATTTCGAGCGCCTGCCAGATGTAAAAGAGCGCGCCATGCGCTATGCCGGTTTGAAGAAATATTTCATCCTGCGCCTGCCACAGCGGCCCGGCGCGTTGCGCGATTTTCTCAACCTGCTCGGCCCCGAAGACGATATCGCCCGCTTCGAATATCTGAAGAAATCCGCCCGCAATTTCGGCTCGATCCTGATCGGCATTGAAACGACGGATGCCTCGAATTTTTCTGGTCTGTTACAGCGGTTCGAGGAAAATGGTCTCGGCTATGAAGACATCACCGAAAACGACATCCTGGCCAATCTGATCATCTGACGATGTTTAAAATTGCACCTTTGCCTGCTTAAAATTTAACGTCCTGCCGCATTTGCGGGACGACAATTGCAGATTACAGAACAGTAGATTTGGAGAAATGGCCGGAAAACAAAGGATAAACAGCCAAAACTCCAAAAAAAGCTCGATCATTGCCAAGCTGGCACAAGATTTGCTAGTATACAGCCAGAGTTGGCAGCTAGGGTTCCGGCGCGAGAAGCGTGACTGGTCCGAGAGCAGCCACCGGCGGGGGAGACATCCCTGTCGGGTGCACGGCGGGATAAAAGCCCGGGAGACCTCGTTAGCCAAGGGATTGGCGGCGTTGGTCTATGCCGATCCCTTTTGAAAAAAGCAAAAGGGGAAATTCATGCGCCTGTTCTCAAAACTTATTTCTGTTTCTACACTGTCCGTAGCCATGTCGCTGGGCGGACTTATACCAGCCGATGCCGCGCCCAAGAAGGAGTTCAAGGTCGCCTGGTCGATCTATGTCGGCTGGATGCCCTGGGGCTATGCCAGCGACCATGGCATCGTCAAGAAATGGGCCGATAAATACGGCATCAAGATCGATGTCACCCAGTTCAACGATTACGTGGAATCGATGAACCAATATACCGCCGGTGCCTTCGACGCGGTCACGCTGACCAATATGGACGGTCTCTCGATTCCCGCCGCCGGTGGCGTCGATACCACGGCGGTGATCGTCGGCGACTTTTCCAATGGCAATGACGCGGTTATCCTCAAGGGTAAGGACAAGCTTGCCGATATCAAAGGCCAGAACGTCAATCTGGTCGAATTTTCCGTCTCGCATTATCTCTTGGTGCGGGCGCTGGAGAGCCTTAAACTTACGGAAAAAGACGTAAAAGTAGTCAACACGTCAGATGCCGACATGGTCGCCGCCTATAAGACCGATGACGTGACCTCGGTCGTCACCTGGAACCCGCTGGTCTCCACCATCCTCGAAGACCCGACCGCCAAAAAAGTGTTCGACAGCGCGCAAATCCCCGGCGAAATCATGGATCTGATGGTCGCCAATACCGAAGTCCTCAAGGACAACCCGGATTTCGGTAAAGCACTGGCGGGGATCTGGTATGACACGGTCAAGCTGATGATGGCCGACACAGCAGAGGGCAAGGCCGCCCGCGAGGAGATGGGCAAGGCCTCCGGCACCGACCTCAAGGGCTTTGGCAGCCAGTTGGCCGCCACCAAGCTGTTCGACAAGGCAGCGGATGCCAGCACCTTCACCACCTCGCCCGGCCTGCCGAAGACCATGGATCTGGTGCGCAATTTCCTGTTTGAAAAAGGCCTACTGGGTAATGGCGCGCCGTCTGCCGACGTGATCGGCATTGAAATGCCTGACGGTAAGGTGCTGGGCGACAAGGGTAATGTGAAGTTCCGCTTCACAACCACCTATATGGATGCCGCCGCCAAAGGCGCACTCTGAAACTTATCCGGGACGCATATCCGGGGGCGGGTGATCGCCCGCCCCACCTTCCCCAAGAATTCGGAGCGACAGGATGCGCTGGATCAATCAAAAACCGAGCAATGGTGCGAAACTAGGCCTCGCCACCCTGCCCTTTGTGCTGGTGCTGCTCGCCTACGCCGCAGGTTCGGCGGCACGGCTGGCGGAAAACGCCAATGACAAGCTGCTGCCGGGCTTTGTCGCCTTTGCCGATGCCATCAACCGTTTAGCCTTTACCGCCGATGCCCGCACTGGCGACTATATTCTCTGGACCGATACGCTGGCCAGCCTGACGCGGCTTTTCTCCGGGCTTGGCATTTCGCTGCTGATCGCGCTGACCATCGGCATGGCGATTGGGATGCTGCCCTATCTGCGTGCGCTGCTGTCACCCTTCGTCGCCGCGATTTCCATGGTGCCGCCACTGGCGCTGCTGCCTATTCTGTTCATCGCCATGGGGCTCGGCGAAGTGTCGAAAATCACCCTGATCGTCATCGGCGTTGCGCCGATCATGATCCGCGATCTGGCGCTCACCGCCCTGGCCCTGCCGCGCGAACAGATCATCAAGGCCGAGACTCTAGGCGGCTCCTCCTGGCAGGTCGCCATCAGGGTGGTCCTGCCACAGATCCTACCGCGCCTAATCACCTGTCTCAGATTGCAGCTTGGCCCGGCCTTTCTGTTTCTGATCGCCGCGGAAGCGATTTCCTCCGATAGCGGTCTCGGCTACCGGATCTTCCTGGTGCGCCGCTATCTCTCCATGGACGTGATTTTTCCTTACGTGTTGTGGATCACGCTGATTGCCGTTGTCGCCGATGTCCTGCTCGACCGGTTGCGCATCGCTTTGTTTCCCTGGTCCAACCTGGAGAAGGGCGCATGAGCGGGCTGAAGATCGACAATATCTGGAAGGAATATGGCGACCAGATCGTGCTGGAAAGCGTCTCGCTAACGGTCGCATCTCGCGCGTTCGTGGCGCTGGTCGGTCCGTCCGGCTGCGGCAAGAGCACGTTTCTGCGGATGCTGCTGGGGCAGGAACAGCCGACACGCGGCATTATCCTGCTGGATGGCAAGCCGCTGCCGAAGGAGCCGGGGCCGGATCGCGGCGTCGTCTTTCAGCGCTATTCGGTATTTCCTCACCTCACCGTGCTGGGCAATGTGCTGCTGGGTAAGGAATTGCCCGTCTCGCTATTGGCTGGCCGCCTGTTCGGCTCTGCCCGCCGCAATGCCGTGGATGAGGCCCGCGCGATGATTGCCGCCGTTGGCCTTTCCGGATCAGAGGCCAAATATCCGGCCCAGCTTTCGGGCGGTATGCAGCAACGGCTGGCGCTCGCGCAAGCGCTGATCATGAAGCCGAAAGTGCTGCTGCTGGACGAGCCGTTCGGGGCGCTCGATCCGGGTATAAGGGCCGAGATCCACACGCTGATGAAAAAGCTCTGGCATGAAAATCCGATGACCGTCGTCATGGTTACGCATGACATGCGGGAGGCCTTTACGCTGGCCAGCCGCGTTGTCGCTTTTGAGCGTCCCCGTGACCGGCCCGAGGAAAAACAGCGCTACGGCGCCACCATCACCAAGGACATTTCCATCTGGCCACCCCGCCAGGCGGGTACCCCTTCCATCTTTCGCCCTGACCGGGACGGCCCGGTCGCATCCATCGGGCTTCACCGGGACGACCCGGCACATCGTCGATAGGAGACCCATCATGCATATCCGACGCTCTGCCGAAGAGATTGCCGCCAACCGGGCGCGCTATGAGGAACACCAGAAAAACGGACTGGACTTTTCCCCGAAGGCCTTGCCGGGCAAAAGCCCGCTGCCCGCACCGGACATCGAGGCGACAGACCTTATCCATAGCGAGACCATCCCCGGAGGCTGGTATTGGTCCACGCGGGTGAAAACCCATGAAACGCTGCGGATCGCCCTGCCCCACGGGTTTTCAACCGTCACCTTGGTCGCCTGGAACGCTGATGATCCGTCCGAAAGGCTGAACCTGCCCGATACCGTCAAGATGCAATGGACCACCGGGCTTGGCAAAGGCCGGGTGATGTTTTCCGACATGGGCAAGGTGATGTTTTCGATCACTGAGGACACATGCGGCGCGCATGATTGCCTGATGGGTGGCTCTACCGCCGCCAGCAACGCCCGCAAATATGCCAGCGCCAACAGCCAGGGCTTGCGCAATACCCGCGATAATTTCCTGATCATGGCGAGCAAGCTCGGCCTCGACAAGCGCGACATTCCAGCAGCGCTCGCACTCTTTGCCCCAGTGCGGGTCGATGCAGACGGACGCTTCCATTGGAGGCCGGAGCTGCTCAATGGCGGAGACTATATCGAGCTTCGCGCCGAGATGGAGATGATTGTCGGCTTTTCCAATTGCCCGCATCCGCTCGACCCCAATCCGCTTTACCAGCCCCATCCCGTTGTCATTAGCCGGATAAAGGCCAAGCCGCCACAAGCCGACGATCTTTGCCGCACGGCGACAGCGGAAGCTGTACGTGGATTTGAAAACAATGCGTTTGCAGCGCTGTAAGGGAGGAAGCCATGTCTGAATTCAACACCACGTCCCCCCTTCGCACGCCTGATACCGCTGTGCAGGATCACGTCATTGCGGCGGAAGCGCCATTTTCCACGGTGGTCAAAAAAGGCCAGATTCTGCGGATCGAAGACAGCTATGGCCAGCAGGCCATCGACACGCTGTTTTACAACGCCAAGGATTTTTCCGAGCGCTATTCTAATCAGGATACGATGCGTGAACAGGGTGCCGCCTATATTTCCACCGGCACGAAAATCATCTCCAATGAAGGCCGGATCATGCTGACCATGACCGCAGACAGCTGCGGGCGGCATGATACCTCTGCCGGGGCCTGCTCCTGCGAGAGCAATACGGTGCGCTTTGGCCATGGCACCAAATATCTGCATGCCTGCCGCGATAATTTCGTGCTGGAAGTGGCCAAACACGGCATGAGCAAGCGCGACGTGGTGGCCAATATCAACTTCTTCATGAATGTGCCGATTGAGCCGAGCGGCCAGATGACCATTGTCGATGGCATTTCCGCCCCCGGCGATTATGTCGAGCTACAAGCCGAAATGGATGTGCTGCTGGTGATTTCCAATTGCCCGCAGATCAACAATCCCTGCAACGGTTTTGATCCGACGCCTGCACGGGTTCTGGTCTGGGATAGCGAGGCCTGATCGATGTTCAAAAAGGTTCTGATTGCCAACCGGGGCGAAATCGCCGTCCGGATCATCAAGACATTGCGGCGTCTGGGCATTGCCTCTGTCGCCGTCTATTCCGATGCCGACCGGTTTGCACTGCATGTACGGCAGGCCGATGAAGCCATCCGGCTAGGCCCGGCCCACGCCAGCGAAAGCTATCTGAATGTCGAGGCGGTGATTGCCGCCTGCAAGGAAACGGGGGCTGAAGCCGTCCATCCCGGCTATGGCTTTCTCTCCGAAAATATCGGCTTTGCCGAGCGGCTACAGGCCGAAGGCATCGCCTTTATCGGCCCGACGCCGGAGAATATTGCCAGCTTCGGCCTCAAACACACGGCAAGGCAACTGGCGGCAGACAGCGGCGTGCCATTGCTGCCGGGTAGCGGCTTGCTGGACAGCGCCGAAGACGCCCTCTCGCAAGCCGAGTTGATCGGCTATCCGGTGATGCTGAAATCCACGGCGGGCGGCGGCGGCATCGGCATGCAGCTCTGCCATGACGCCACAAGCCTGCAAGCGGCCTTCGACACCGTACAGCGCACTGCCAAGGCCAGTTTCGGCGATGCGAGGGTCTATCTGGAGCGCTTCGTTTCCAAGGCAAGGCATGTCGAAGTACAGATCTTTGGCGATGGACAGGGCCGGGTCATTGCACTTGGCGAACGGGATTGCTCTCTCCAGCGCCGCAACCAGAAAGTCATTGAGGAAACCCCGGCCCCCGGCCTGTCGGACGCGGTGCGCCAGCGCCTGCATGCGGCAGCCGTCTCGCTTGGCCGCTCGGTCCATTACCGCTCGGCAGGCACGGTGGAATTCATCTACGACCCCGCCCGCAAAGAGTTTTACTTCCTGGAGGTCAATACACGGCTTCAGGTCGAGCATCCCGTCACCGAGGCGGTGTTCGGTATCGATCTGGTGGAATGGATGATCCGCCAGGCTGCCGATGAGGATGTGCTGACCGGCAATGAACATCTGGTGCCGAAGGGGGCGGCCATCGAGGCCCGGATTTATGCCGAAATGCCCCATGCCGATTTTCGCCCCAGCGCAGGCCTGCTGACGGACGTGGTGTTTCCGAAAACGGCCCGCGTCGATGGCTGGATCGAAACCGGCACGGAGGTGACACCCTATTACGACCCGATGCTGGCCAAGCTGATTGTCACAGCCAAAGACCGTGAGACGGCGATTACCGCTTTGCAATCGGCCCTGTCAGAGACGTCCATTTCCGGCATCGAGACCAATCTCGATTATCTCGCTGCCATTGCCGCCTCTGATCTGTTTTTAAGCGGTCATGTGGCAACCACGGCGCTGAAGGATTTTTCCTTCGTGCCTGATGTGGTCGAGGTCATCGCCCCCGGTGCGCAATCCAGCCTTCAGGAATTGCCGGGGCGGCTGGGGCTTTGGCATGTTGGTGTGCCGCCGAGCGGACCGATGGACGCCCGCTCCTTTCGCCACGCCAACCGGCTGGTCGGCAATGGCGACGAGGTGGCGGCGCTGGAACTGACCGTCTCCGGGCCGGTGATGAAATTCTTCTCCGATGTTACCGTTGCACTGGCCGGTGCCGAAATGGCGATGACATTGGATGGCACGCCGGTCGCGCATAATACGGCCTTCACGGTCAAACCCGGACAAGTTCTCGCCATCGGCAGGATTTCCGGTCCCGGCCAGCGCGCCTATCTAGCGGTGTCGGGCGGCTTCGCGGCACCTGTCGTGCTTGGATCGCGCGCCACCTTTGGCCTAGGCCAATTCGGCGGCAATGCCACGGGGACCCTTAAGGCAGGCCATGTGCTACGGCTGGCTCGCAGCCCACAACCCGTCACCACGCCCGCCGATGAGCCACCGGAGCTGACGAGGGCATGGTCGGTCGGCGTGGTCTACGGTCCGCATGGTGCGCCGGATTTCTTTCTGGACAGCGATATCGAAACGCTGTTTTCGACTGATTATGAGGTGCATTTCAACAGCGCCCGCACCGGGGTCCGGCTGATCGGTCCTGCGCCGACATGGGCGCGGCAGGATGGCGGCGAAGCCGGGCTTCATCCTTCCAACCTGCATGACAATCCTTATGCGATTGGGGCCATAGATTTTACTGGGGATATGCCGATCATTCTTGGTCCTGACGGTCCAAGTCTGGGCGGTTTCGTCTGCCCAGCGGTGATTGCCGGTGACGAACAGTGGAAGATGGGCCAGTTCAAGCCCGGCGATACCATTCGTTTTCATCCTGTGGGGCGCGATGGGGATAGTGCCGCTGCTTTAGGAAGTGTCGAGCATGGGATACCCCCCTCTGCCTTGCCAGGCATCTCCCCCTCAAGGGGGGAGATCGGGGATGGTACCGCCGAAATATCTCGATCCGTATCGTCAAAGAAGATGTTTTCAGTCTTGCCAATCTCCCCCCTTGAGGGGGAGATGTCCGGTAGGACAGAGGGGGGTAAACCACCAATTCCAACGGCAGCTGAAACCCGCCTTCCACCAGAAGCCGGCTCCCCCATCCTCAGCCACAATTCAAACGGCCCCGTCTCCGTCACCTATCGCCGTCAGGGCGATGACAATCTGCTGGTGGAATATGGCGAGATGCAGCTCGACATCGCCATTCGCATGAGGGTTCACCTGCTGATGCAAGCGGTCAAGGCGGCCAAGCTGCCGAGCCTGATCGACCTCACCCCCGGCATTCGGTCGCTGCAAATCCATTATGATGGCACCAGCCTGTCGCGCACCCGGCTGCTGGGCCTGCTCAGCGAAATCGAGGCCAGCCTGCCCCCGGCGGGAGATGTGACGGTGCCAAGCCGCACGGTCTATCTGCCGCTCTCCTGGAACGACCCGGAGGCGGAACTGGCGATGCGCAAATACCAGGAGCTGGTGCGGCCCAACGCCCCCTGGTGCCCGTCCAATATCGAGTTCATCCGCCGCATCAACGGCCTTGCCGACGAGCAGGCCGTGAAGGACACCATTTTCAACGCCCGCTATCTGGTGATGGGGCTTGGCGATGTCTATCTCGGCGCGCCGGTTGCCACACCGCTCGATCCACGCAACCGGCTGGTGACCACCAAATACAATCCGGCCCGCACCTGGACGCCGGAAAATGCCGTTGGCATTGGTGGCGCCTATATGTGCATTTACGGTATGGAAGGTCCGGGTGGCTACCAGCTGTTTGGCCGTACCATCCAGATGTGGAACACCTGGCGGCAAACGCCGGTTTTTACCCGCGACAAGCCCTGGCTGCTGGATTTCTTCGACCAGATCCGCTTCTTCCCCGTCAGCCACGATGAGCTGATGGAGGCCCGCGCTGCCTTTCCACATGGCGGCTATCCAATCCGCATTGAGGATGGCGCGTTTTCCTATGCAAACTACGCGGCGGAGCTGGCTGAAAATGCCGAAAGCATCGGCACGTTCAAGCGTCAGCAGCAAGCCGCCTTCGAGGCGGAACGCCAGCGCTGGAAGGACCAAGGCCTCGACAGCTTCACCGCCGATGAAGACGCGAGCCCCGGTCCGGGCGGCGATATTCCAGACAATTGCTTCGGCGTCGAAAGCGCCGTCCCCGGCAATCTCTGGAAACTGCTGGTGGAGGAAGGCCAGTCCGTTGCCGCCGGAGAGACAATTGCCATCATCGAATCGATGAAGATGGAGATCACGGTGACGGCTCATGCGCCGGGCATCTTGCGGGAGTTGCGCGCCATCCCAGGAAAGACGGTCAAAGCGGGCGACGTGATCGCCGTGCTGCAAAACCTCTAAAATAGCCCGCCTCAGCGACACAATGACCGGATATATGGAATGAAATTTCATTTATCCGGTCAAATTTTCTACTAAAAAACCAGAGAATAGATGGAGCTTTCTCGTCCTCGGCCCGATTCGGACCGATAATCACCGATATCGGAGCATGATCGACGCGGGATCGGCATGTTCGGATGCTCTGACAGTTGCGGAAAGGATCAGCCATGCCAAGCAAGACCTGTAGCATCGATACACTTGTCGTTCCGGGACTGAACGGTTCAGCCGCCGGGCATTGGCAACGGCATTGGGTTGAAGGCCAGCCCTCCAGCATCATGGTCGAGCAGGACGATTGGGCTCATCCCGAGCTTGGCGCCTGGAAAGCCCGGCTGGAACAGCAGCTTTCCTCGTGTAGGTCAGGCGCTTGGATCGTCGCCCATAGCATGGGCTGCCTTCTGACCGCCCAAATGGCCGATAGTCCGCTTCGCCATCTGATCCGTGGCGCGCTGCTTGTCGCACCCTGCGACCTGAAAACCACCGAGAACCAACATCCCGATGTTATCCGTTTCGGTGACATGCCCTGTCAGCGCCTGCCCTTTCCCTCATTGATGATCGGCAGCAGCAACGATCCCTATATGGATACAGAAACGTTACAGCGCACCGCGTCCTGCTGGGGCAGCCGGCTGGTCAATCTTGGCCCCGTGGGCCATATCAATCCGCAAAGCGGGTTTGGACGGTGGAGCGAAGGGTATGCTCTGCTCTCGCAGCTGCAAACCACCGTTGAGGGCCGCCGCGCCATCCAGCCAACACTTCCTGCGAGAACGGCACCAACAGCCGCAGCTGAGCCACACGTGCATTCACACGCCTGAACATACGTACAATTTTTTTCAACCTACCTTTGCAAGCAGAGCCTTGATTAAGGCCTCGCCTCATGATCATCATCGGAAAACCTGGATATTCCGATGACATCCCTCTCCCCCAATCTTTCCAATCCGTTGCGCGGCATGGCGCTGATGGCGGGCTGCATGCTTGTGCTGCCGGGCATGGACGCGATTGCCAAATACATGGCCAATATCGAAGGCATGTCGCCGGGGCAGATCACCTTTTATCGCTTCTTCTTCCAGCTTGCCTGCACCCTGCCCTTTCTGGTCGCCTTGCAGGGCAGAAATGCCTTTACCGCCAAGCGGCCGTTTCTCAACCTGCTGCGGGGCGCGTTGCATGGCGCGGCAAGCCTGTGTTTTTTCGCCGCCGTCAAATATATGCCGCTCGCCGATGTGTTCGCGATCTATTTTGTCGAGCCCTTCATCCTGACAGCGCTGTCGGCGCTGTTTCTGGGTGACAAGGTCGGATGGCGGCGCTGGCTTGCCATCCTGATTGGCTTTGGCGGCGCGATGATCGTCATCCAGCCAAGCTGGGAGGTTTTCGGCGCAACCTCGCTGCTGCCGGTGCTCTGCGCCTTCCTGTTTGCGCTTTATATGTTTCTCAACCGCGCCATCGGTAATGCCGACTCGCCGATGACCATGCAGACCATGTCAGGCGTCGGTGGTACAATTTTCATGGGCGGCGCGCTCCTGATTGGTCAATCCGCAGGCAGTGCCGATTTCACCGCCTCGCTTCCCACCAGCGTGACCGGTCTGCTGCTGCTGGTTCTGCTCGGTGTTCTCTCAGGCCATATACACCTTCTTGTGGTGAAGGCCTTTCGCATGGCACCGCTTTCGGTGCTCGCACCGTTCCAGTATTTCGAGATCATTGCGGCGACTATTCTCGGCTATGTGCTGTTTGATGATTTCCCGTCGCCGTCGAAATGGCTGGGCATCGGCATCATCGTCGCCTCCGGCCTATTCATTCTATGGCGCGAACACCGCAGCGCCTCTGCCGAAAAAGCTCTGGCTGCCACCTAAATACACCCAAAAAAGAGCAAATCCATATTTGGTCTTTTACTATTCGAATCCCATGCATTTTCAGGGCTTACCTGCAGCGCTGCGCATATAACGTATCGTTTCAGCTCATTGTAACCTTTTGTAAACTTCGTTCGTTATGGCGAAAGAAAGAATTGGCATTTAGATCAATCTACGGTTTCATGATGAAACGAGGTTTCGACTATGAGGGAATTTCGTCTCTCGTTTCCGGCATGTGTTATCGCCGGAAAACAGAGATTGGACCACCATGACGTGGTTCTTCTCCAGACATATGGCCTGCCGCATGGGGTTTGCACCCATGAAGATGCATTGACGCTTCTGGTGCTGAACGGATGTTGTCCTGATAAATGCGCTGAATGGCAGAGCTATTTTATCGATTCCATGGCTTGCTACATTTTGCGCAAACGGCCGCCGGAAAACCGCATCGACCGGTATAAACTGCAATGGCTGATCAGCACCCTCACCACCGATGGCAAGGCAAACTCGCCAATCGAACAGCGGCTTTTGCAACACATTTCCATGATGATGGCAGACTTGCAGAATGGGCCTATCGAGTCGCCGGTCCTGGTTGATGTCACTGAAAAGACAGTCGTCAGCAGCGTTCATCCATTGAAAAGACAGGGAAGAGAGCTGCACAGCCGTTTCTCAAACCGCGACCACAAAGATAAAAAGCCTTTGCCTCTTCAGCAGCGCAAAAAACGATTTGCGCTGGGCTGAGTTTTGAGAAAAACCCCTTCCGGATCTTGAGGCTTTGCGCAAGTCAGTGCAAAACTCCGCCGACAAGAAACCAAGGGAGACTTCTTTATGGATGTTCGCGCCGCCGTTGCCACCCAGGCAGGCAAGCCGCTTGAAATCATGACCGTGCAACTGGACGGCCCGAAGGCTGGCGAAGTGCTGGTTGAAGTCAAGGCCACAGGCATCTGCCATACCGATGATTTCACCTTGTCCGGCGCTGATCCGGAAGGCCTGTTTCCGGCCATTCTCGGCCATGAAGGGGCTGGCATCGTGGTCGATGTCGGGCCAGGCGTTACCTCGCTGAAAAAGGGCGATCACGTCATCCCGCTTTATACGCCCGAATGCCGCGAATGCTATTCCTGCCTGTCGCGCAAGACCAATCTGTGTACCGCCATCCGTTCCACCCAGGGCCAGGGCGTCATGCCGGATGGCACGTCACGCTTTTCCATCGGCAAGGACAAGATCCATCATTACATGGGTTGCTCGACCTTCGCCAATTTCACTGTCCTGCCGGAAATCGCCTTGGCCAAGGTCAACCCGGACGCGCCTTTCGACAAGATCTGCTATATCGGCTGCGGCGTCACGACAGGCATCGGCGCGGTGATCAACACCGCCAAGGTCGAGATCGGCGCCACCGCCATCGTCTTTGGCCTGGGCGGCATCGGCCTCAACGTGCTTCAGGGCCTGCGGCTTGCAGGCGCCGACATGATCATCGGCGTCGATATCAACAATGACCGCAAGGCCTGGGGCGAGAAATTCGGCATGACGCATTTCGTCAATCCGACCGAAGTCGATGGCGACATCGTTGCCTATCTGGTCAACCTGACGAAGCGCAATGGCGACCTGATCGGCGGTGCTGACTACACATTCGACTGCACCGGCAATACCAAGGTGATGCGCCAGGCGCTGGAATCCTCGCATCGCGGCTGGGGCAAATCGATCATCATCGGCGTCGCGGGTGCTGGCCAGGAAATTTCCACCCGTCCATTCCAGCTGGTCACGGGCCGCAATTGGATGGGGACCGCATTCGGCGGCGCGCGCGGTCGTACCGACGTTCCGAAGATTGTTGAATGGTACATGGAAGGCAAGATCCTGATCGACCCGATGATCACCCACACCATGCCGCTTGAGGACATCAACAAGGGCTTCGAGCTGATGCATTCGGGGACAAGCATCCGCAGCGTGGTTCTGTATTGATGGCAAATATGCCTTATCGGGTTGACGTGCGGAGACTGGATGCATTCTCCGCACGAGACCTTTATGACCTTCTGAAAATGCGCGTCGATGTGTTTGTCGTCGAGCAGAAATGTCCCTATCCGGAGCTTGATGGCAAGGATATCGAAGCCCTGCATCTGCGGCTGACAGATGGTGATGACCTTATCGCAAGCGCCCGGATTTTAACGCCGGAGGAGCCTTCGTCCAAGGTCAAGATCGGGCGTGTTGTCGTCTCGCCCTCCCATCGCGGCAAGCGGCTTGGCGATGCCTTGATGCGCGAAGCCATTGCGGCCTGTGAACAGCGGTTTCCCTCAAGCCCGATTGCGCTTTCCGCCCAAAGCCATTTGCAACTTTTCTATCAGTCGTTTGGCTTTCTTCCGGTCTCGGCGGAATATCTGGAAGACGGTATTGCCCATGTCGATATGGTCCGTGCCGTCTCGATCGGGAGGGCCTGAAACCAATGATCTATGTGGATGCCGACGCCTGCCCGGTTAAAGCCGAGGTGTTGAAAGTGGCCGAACGCCACGACATGCCAGTGACCTTCGTTGCCAATTCCGGCCTGCGCCCGTCTCGCGATCCGATGGTGACAAATGTCATCGTCTCCAATGGTTTCGATGCCGCTGACGACTGGATCGCCGAACGGGCCGGGCCAGGCGATATCGTCATCACCGCCGATGTGCCGCTGGCCGGGCGCTGCGTCGCTACGGGTGCTTTCGTCACCGGGCCGACCGGGCGGATGTTCGATGAGACCAATATCGGCATGGCAACTGCCATGCGCGATCTCGGTGCCCATTTGCGCGAGACCGGCGAAAGCAAGGGCTATAACCGCGCCTTCAGCCCCCGCGACCGCTCGCAGTTTCTGGAAACACTGGATCGGCTTTGCCGCCGCTGCAAATCCCTCCGTCAGGACACGGCCCCATTATGACCTCCAAGAAAAAGCCTCGTTTCTACGCATTGAGACGCCATAGGCACAGCCCGTTCTATGCGTCTGGTCTGCTGGGACTTTTGACGTTGCCGGTCTTTCTGTGGATCAAGCCCGCCTTGGCCGTCGAATGCTCGGCCATCGTGTTTTTCGTCCTCTATATCGCCTTGATGATAAAACGCATCCCCGGCATCACCGCTGAACGCCTGAAAACCAGCCCGCAACGCGACGATGCGCCGACCATCGTCATCCCGCTGGTCAGCCTGCTGGCGGTAGTGGCCGCAGTCGCCGCTCTGTTCAACGCCTTGAACCGGGCCGGTTCTCCCAGCTTGCTGGAAGTGTCGCTAGCGTTTGTGTCGGTCATCAGCGGCTGGTTCACCATTCACACCATGTTTGCAATGCATTACGCCCATGATTATTGGCGTCATCTGACAAGCAATCCCGACCCCGGCCCTTCCGGCGGTCTGGATTTTCCCGACACGCCGGAGCCAGGCGGCTATGAATTCCTGTATTTCGCCTTCGTCATCGGCATGACCGCCCAGACATCCGATGTCGCCATCACCAGCACGGCCATGCGGCGGCTCAACCTCGCCCATTCCATCGTGTCTTTCTTCTTCAACACGATTTTGGTCGCGGCAGCCGTCAACGCCGTCGTTTCGATAGCCAATTGAATAGCAGGAGCCCTATCGCATGAATATTCTGTCGCAAAACACCGCCTTTGGCGGCATGCAGGGCGTGTTTTCGCACCAGTCCGATGTCACCGGTTGCGAAATGACCTTTGCCGTCTTCGTGCCACCCCAGGCGATCAGTGAAAAGCGCCCGGTACTCTGGTATCTGTCCGGCCTGACTTGTAGCCATGCCAATGTGATGGAAAAGGGCGAATACCGTCGGCTGGCCGCAGAACTCGGCCTGATCATCGTCTGCCCGGACACCAGCCCACGCGGCAATGACGTGCCAGATGAGTTGACCAACTGGAAAATGGGCAAGGGCGCTGGCATGTATCTGAATGCCACCGAAATGCCCTGGGCCGAACATTTCCAGATGTACAGCTACATCACCGAGGAATTGCCCGCGTTGATTGCTGAACAGTTCCGTGCCGACATGAGCCGCCAGGGCATTTTCGGCCATTCTATGGGCGGCCATGGCGCATTGACCATCGCGCTGAAACATCCCGACCGCTTCAAGAGCTGCTCTGCGTTCGCCCCAATCGTCAGCCCGCTAAAAGCCGATTGGACGCAGGACGCTTTTGAGAAATATCTCGGTCCAGACCGTTCCCTCTGGCGTCAGTATGATGCCTGCGCTCTGATCGAGGATGGAGCGCGCTTTCCGGAATTCCTGGTGGACCAAGGTAAGGCCGATAGTTTCCTGGAAACAGGTCTACAGCCCTGGCTGCTGGAAGAGGCGGTGAAAAACACCGATATCGGCCTGACGCTGCGGCTGCATGAGCGCTACGACCATTCCTATTATTTTATCTCGACGTTTATGGACGATCACTTGCGCTGGCATGGCGAGCGGCTATAGCGCTTTATATCTGCTGCATAATTTTCTCCTTAAATCGATTCCGATTTAAGGAATTATGCAGTAGGCTAATAATCATACAATTGAGCGGGTCTTCAAAACATCCAGCACGATCTCCGCCCCCGCTTCACCCGCGGGGGTTTTTGTCTGCATTTTCTGCCAGACCAGATCGAAGCCCTCCACCATGGCTTGCCGCTCCCGCGTCTCGGTGGATAGTCGCTCCATCCAGCGGGCCAGCGATGCGCCGCGCAATTGCTCGTTCAGATATTCCGGCACCACGACATAATCAGCGATGATGCTCGGCAAGGCGCCAGTCCAGGTCTTGATCCGGCTATGCAGCAGCTTGATCAGCCAATCGGTCTTATAGGTGGAGACGACAGGCACGCCAGCCAGGCAAAGCTCCAGCAATACCGTTCCTGAAGCAGCGATGGCCGCATCCGATTCGGCAAAGGCCCGCCACTTGGCGTCCTCCCCAACGACCACATCTGGCTTTTCCTCCCAATTGGCAACAGCCTCGCGCACCTGACGCTCCCGCCGTGGTACCGTTGGCAGCACAAACCGCGTCGGCCCATTGCGCTCGACGAAAATCCGGGCTGCATCCCGAAACACCGGCGCGAGCGCCGAGATTTCCGCGCCCCGCGACCCCGGCAGCAGCATGATGGTTTTCGGCTCCTCTGCGGCAGGAAGCGGACGCAGCAGCCGGTCTGCCCGGCAGGCGAGCATGGCGGGGCTGGTGACCAGCCGATGCCCGACAAAATGGGTTTCCGGCCCGCCAAGACGCTGCATCACGGCGGGCTCGAACGGCAGGACGGCCAAAACGCTATCGACATAGGCTAGCATGGCCTTGGCCCGGTATTCCTTCCACGCCCAGACGCTCGGGCAGACATAGTTGACCACCGGCATGGTCGGGCAGGCCGCCCTCACCTTTTTCGCAACACGATGGGTGAAATCAGGACTATCAACAATCAGCAGCAAATCCGGTTTGGCTGATACAAGCGCTTTGGCGGTCCTGCCGATCAATGTCAGGAAACGCGGCAGCTTTGCCAGAACCTGGGTAATGCCCATGACCGACAATTCCGAAAAATCAAACAGTGAGGTCAGACCCTGCGCCTCCAGCGCGGGTCCACCGACGCCGATCAGCGTGATCTCTCCGTCATAGCGCTGCTTCAGCGCCGCGATCAGATCCGCACCCAGCAAGTCGCCAGAGACTTCGCCAGCAATGACTGCGATCTTCAGGGGCCGGTTTTCCATGCTTCACTTCCCTCAGTCGACTTCATTGAGGCTTCGCCTCACCTTAGCTTAACCAGGCTTCGCCCTCAGGTGCCAATTCAATACCGGAGATAAAAATACCCGCCGCATCGGCCTGCCTCAAGGTTTCCTGGCGTTGCAAAAGCAGCGCCCGCCCGGCCTGAACCGCAATGCCGGAAAGCCCAGCCCGGGCGGCATTTTCAATGGTCGACTGCCCGATGGTCGGCAGGTCGGCGCGAATATCCTGCTGCGGTTTGCACAGCTTGACCAGCACACCACTGCGCCGCGATGAAATTCGCCCTTCGGACCGAAGTTCGGCGACGCGCTGCAACATCCGGTCCGTGCCTTCGACACCTTCCAGAGCAACGATGCGACCGCCGACGCTGACAGCGCCCTGCCCGACATCCAACCGGCCCAAGGCATCAGCGGCCTTGGCAGCGGCGGCAATGTCGCGCCTGTCATCATCTGTCGGTCGGGACGAACCGAGCGGCCCAAGCTCCGCCAGCAGTTGCGGTGCAATCTCATGCGCGCCCACCACCCGGCAGCCCTGCGACTCGATCAGTTGAATGACCATTTTCAGCACAGCGTCATCCCCACCCGACAGCAGGGTTTTGACCGCGAAAGGCAGCTTCACCAAAAAACGAAGATTAACGTGGATCTCTTTGAAATTCGGACGCTTTTTAACACCACCAGACATCACCACCCGTTTGATGCCATGTCGCTTTATCAGGCTCGACAGGCCCGCCATATCGCCGACCCCGATCACGGCAGACTGGAAACCGTCCCAGCGTTGGTCCGCCTCGTTTTTCAGCGGCAGGATGAAGGGATCTTCACCCGCCGCCCGCGCCGCTTCGGCGACATAGACCGGCAGCATACCGCTGCCGGCAATGATGGCGAGACGCCCCTGCGGGCCGCTCATCCCTCAGCTCTTGCCGCGGAATGGCGACGAGAGCGCCCGGTCGCTTTCGGCAACAATGAAATCCAGGATTTCAATCACCTCGGCGCAATCGGCGAACTCTTCGCGAATAGCCGCAGCCTTTTCACGAATGGCACCTTCTTCATCGAACAATGCCTTATAGGCCTTGCGGACGCGGTGAATGGTGGCGCGTTCCACCCCGGCCCGGGTCATGCCGACCACATTCAATCCACCCAGCAGGCCGGGATTGCCGTTCAACATACCATAGGGAATGACATCGTAGCTGCAAGCCGACAGCCCACCGATAAACGCCTGTCGTCCGATACGGGTGAACTGGTGAACGGCGGAACCGCCGCCGAGAATGGCCCGGTCACCGATTTTGACATGGCCAGCCAACATCACGTTGTTGGATAGAATGATATGATTGCCGAGCTGACAATCATGCGCCACATGCGAATTGGCCAGAAACAGATTGTTACTGCCGACCACCGTGTGTCCGCCACCTTCTACCGTGCCGCAATTGATCGTTACGCCTTCACGCATCGTGCAATTGTCGCCGATGGTCAAGGTTGTCTCTTCGCCGGAATGATGGATGCTCTGTGGCTCGCCACCGATAACCGCATTGGGAAATATCCGGCTATTCTTGCCGACGACGGTTTTTCCCGTCAGCACCACATGCGACAAAAACTCAGCACCGTCGCCCAACACGACCTTGGAACCGACATGGCAGAACGGTCCTATCGTCACATTTTCCCCGATCACCGCGCCATCTTCGATGACGCTGGAGGGATGAATGCGGGCACTGGCTGGAATAACGGTCATTGCGCTTCCTTATTGACGATCATTGCCCCGATATCGGCTTCTGCGACAAGCGCGCCATCCACCTTGGCATCGCAGTGAAACTTCCAGACATTGCCGCGCTGTTTCTGCTTGGTAACGTGGAACTCCACACGGTCGCCAGGCACCACAGGCTTGCGGAACCTCGCATTATCGATCGTCATGAAATAAACGAGATCGCCAGCCGTTCCGGCTTTGCGGGCACAGATCGCCCCTGCCGTCTGCGCCATGCCTTCAATCAGCAGCACCCCTGGCATGATCGGCTGCTCGGGAAAATGTCCGGTAAACTGCGGTTCGTTTGCAGTTACGTTCTTGATACCGATAGCTGCATTGTCGCCATCGATGTCGATGATGCGATCCACCAGCAGGAAGGGATAGCGATGCGGCAGGAGCTTCATGATCTCCAGAATATCCGCGCGTCCCAACTCTTTCTGCTCAACGGTCATTTCTGCCCCTTTCCAACCTTCGACTTGCCTTCAGACCGTCCCATGATCTGGGCGCAATCCCTGAGAAAATCCCCAAGCGGACGTGCCGGAATACCACCGAATTTCTCGCCCGGCGGAAGATCGCCAATAACACCGCTCATCGCGGCAATTTGAACACCGTCACCTATCTTGATATGGCCGTTAACGCCAGAGCCACCACCAATCAATACGCCATCGCCAATCACCGTGCTGCCGGCAATGCCGACCTGGGCTACGATGCCGCAATGGCGGCCGATGCGCACGTTGTGAGCGATCTGGACTTGATTGTCGATCTTGGTTCCTTCGCCGATCACCGTGTCATCCATCGTGCCGCGGTCAATCGTCGTATTGGCGCCGATTTCCACATTGTCCTGGATAATCACCCGTCCGATCTGCACGATTTTCACCATGCCACGCGGGCCTGGCGCATAACCAAAACCGTCCTGGCCGATGCGCGCCCCGTTATGGATGATAACGCCATTGCCGATATAGCTAGCAATAATACTGGTGCCTGCGGCAATCGAACAATCGCGGCCGATCTTGACACCACGGCCAATCACTGAGCCCGCGCCGATCAGACTGCTAGCGCCGATTTCCACATCCGCACCAATCACCGCCATCGGCTCGACCACAACCCCATCTTCAAGACGGGCACTCGGATCGACAAAGGCCGCAGGAGAAATGTCGGCAGCGCCTGGCCGGGCAACAGGCAAAGGCTGTTTGCCATCTGGATGCAGGAACTGCCCTGCGATAGCAAAAGCTGCATGCGGGTTTTTGATCAGCAGAACCGGAATATGCTCCGGGATCAGCGAACGCAGCGCAACATCGCAAAGGATGGCCCCGGCCTCACAGGTTTCGAGTTCGGCTTTGTTGCGCCTCGACAGGATATAGCAAATATCGCTCTGCTTTGCCCGATAGACAGGCGCCACCGAACGAATGACGCGGTCACCCGCCTCATCCTGTAACAGTTCCGCCCCAAGACGGTCCGCCAGTTCTTTCAAACTGACGCCCGCGTGGGGCGGATAAAAAGTTTCATGCTCCATCACACCAATGTCCCAGACGAGTGAGTTTGTCTGAGGTTCGGACTATAGAAATCAGAACTGGTTCGCAATGGAGAATCGGAACTGCTGCACCTTGTCGTAATCTTCCTTGAGGATAGGCTGTGCGTAATCGAAGCGCAGCGGACCGAAAGGAGATGCCCAGACGATGCCGGCACCAACAGATGCACGCCATGCCATGTCTTCGCCCTGTGCTCCACCGCTGTTCTTCACGTCATTGCCGTAAAGCGTACCGGCATCAGAGAAGACAGCGATACGGAAGCCTGCATCCTGCGGAACGCCCGGAATGGGCATGCTCGCTTCAGCAGAGGCGGTGAAATAGGTGGTGCCACCCAAGGAGTCGTCGTTGCGGTTCGGCATACGAACACCAATACCGTTGTTCTCAAAGCCGCGGATTTCCTTACCGCCGATCTGGAACTGGTCGAAGACGTTCAGGTTATCACCTGTAGCCATGACATGACCGGCGCCGAAAGACAGCGATCCGATAATATCCTGCTCATCCGACAGGCTCTTGAAGATACGGGCCTTACCGTAGAGCTTGTAGTACTCGGAATCGCCACCGAGACCGGCAAACTCGTGGGTGAATGTCGCATAGATGCCTTCATGCGGCAGATTTTTATCATCCAGCGTATTATAGGTCAAAGTCTGCGAAACCGAAGACACGACCCATGGGCTGCCGTTGATTAGATCCTGATAAGGCTGCGACAGGGATGTCGTCCAGTCGTCGACGCCCTTGTACTTGATCTGCTTGTAGGTGTAGCGGAACGTCGTTGCCAGATCTTCAGTAATCGGCGCCGTGACGCGCAGGGTGCCACCCTGTTCGTTGTAATCATAATAATCGTTGCTGCTCGTGCTGCTCTTGAACAGGTCGAAACCAACAGCAAGGCGATAGCCGAGGAAGTAGGGCTCGGTGAATGACAGATTGTAGGTCTGGCTGTCATCCGTACCGGCACCAGCCGCAATACGGATATACTGACCGCGACCGAGGAAGTTCTTTTCTTCCACCGAAGCTTCCAGGATCAGGCCATCGCCACCAACGGAGTAGCCAGCGCCAATACCGAAGGAGCCAGTCGACTGATCTTCGACATTGACGACAATGATGACACGGTCTGGAGCACTGCCCTGAGCCGTCGTGATATTGACCGAGCTGAAGTAGCCCAAAGCTTCAAGACGACGCTTGGCGCGGGTAATGACTTCCTGGTTGAAAGCATCGCCTTCACTGATGTCGAATTCGCGACGAATAACGTAATCGCGTGTCCTTGTATTGCCCTTGACTTCGATACGCTCGACATAGGCGCGCTCACCCTGGTCAACCATATAGGTGACACCGATCGTGCCATTGCCCATATCGCGGTTGCCGCGCGGAACGACGCGGGCAAAGGGATAGCCCTTGGCGGAAACGCGCTGTTGGATCGCTTCCATCGATTTCTGGATTTCGCGGGCGCTGTAAACGCCGCCCGGCGACGTTGTCACCAGACCCTTCAACTCAGTCGGGTCCACGCCTTCAACAGAGCTTTCGACATTAATATCGGAAAACTTGTAACGCTGACCTTCATCAACCGTGATGTTGACGGTGTATTCGTTGGTCTGCTCGTTCAGCGATGCATCCGAAGACGTGATCCGGAAATCGGCATAACCATGATTGTAATAGAACTGACGCAGAGCTTCCTCGTCAGCCTTCAACTTGTCGTCGTTATAGACATCCTTACGGGTCAGGAACGACAAAGGATTGGACTTCTTGGTGCTGATAACGGCCGCAAGGCGGCTATCGCCATAGGCGTGATTGCCGACGAAGTTGATGGCAGCGATTTTGGTACGATCACCTTCATTGATGACAAAAGCGAGATTGACGCGACCAGGGCCAACCGGCGCGGTCTGCGTCGTGACTTCAACTTCACTGCGGCCAATGGCGGCATAGGCCTGCTTGATGCGGTTTATATCGGCCTGGATGAGTTCCTGGCTATAAGGACCAAGCGGCTGCGTCTGAACAACAGTCGTAAGCTTGTCATCTTTGATCTTGCGGTTGCCGTTGAACACGACCTGGTTGACCAACTGGTTCTCGTTGACCGTAACCACCAGGGCGCTGCCGGAAACCGAAATCTTCACATCGGAAAAATAACCCGTTGCGTAAAGACGCTTTACCGAGTCGTCGATGTCGGAATTGGAAAAGGCTTTTCCAGGCTGGATCGTCAAGTTGGAACGAACAGCCTCCGTCCCGACACGCGTCGCACCACGCACATCGATCCGCTGGATCAAGGCCGCATTGGCAACAGAGGCAGATGCCACAACGGCGAGGCCTGCACTTAACGAAACTACACCAGCAGACAGCGCAATCGCTGACACCGCGTTCAAAAATTTTGAACCAGCCTTCATGTGAACTTCTAACCTTTTTTCCGTTGTCCCTCGGTCTTTAAACCGACTCCGGTCCGTTGGTGGTTTTAACCGCTTTTGCTCTACAAGCAAGACCAGTGGTTAATTTCCATTTACTTCGTTTCAACACGTGGCGTATTCGCCACTACCAAGTTGAAACATCGTAAACAAATCCTTATCATCAATGCAAGAACCACTCAGCCAATCAACCTGCTGATGTCGTTCCATGTAGCGAACACCATCAGCGACAGAATCATGACCATTCCCACCTTGAACGCGATTTCCTGCGCACCGGCACTGACTGGTTTTCCTCGTACTGCTTCTAGCGCATAGAGGATTAAATGGCCGCCATCAAGCACCGGAACCGGCATAAGGTTCAGTAACCCAATGGAAACCGACAAAACTGCCGCCAATTGCAGCAAAGCTACAACACCAAGTGTCGCAACCTGACCAGATGCCTGCGCTACCCTGATAGGTCCCCCCAGCTGGTCAGCATTCATTCGGCCAGCAAACAGGTTTGCCAGATAATCATAAGTACCCGTCACGATATTCCAGGTTTGATCGACCCCGGCGCTAACCGATTCGATAAGCCCCAGTTTTTCCACACGAAAATTGCCCCTGGCTGCCGTCGTCATGATGCCAATCTGGCCGACTTCCATCTTATTGCCGAAACGGTCGATGGTTTCGGTCCGGCGCGGCGTCATTGATAGGTCCATCTGGGACTCACCACGCTTGACCGTGACGACGATCGGCACAAGCGGGCGAACGCTCACATAGCGGACCACATCGTCGAAGGTCTTGACGCTGCTGCCATCGAGCGCCACCAGAATGTCTCCGGGCTGCACACCGGCTTCAGCCGCCGCACTCGCAGGCTTGACCTCTGCCACGACAGGATCGGAAACGGGCTTTCCATAAAGGCTGAATGTGACCGAGAAAATTAAAATTGCCAGCAGGAAATTTGCAATTGGCCCGGCGGCAACAGTGGCTGCCCTTTTCCACAATTTTGCACCATTCAGCGTGCGGGCGCGATCCTCAGGGCTCAGCGCCTCAAACTCCGCGGTATCGGTCTTGCTGGACGCATCGGCATCACCGAAGAAGCGCACATAGCCACCCAACGGAATGGCGCTCAGTTTCCAGCGCGTGCCGTGGCGGTCATTGAAGCCGACCAGTTCCGGGCCAAATCCCAACGAGAATGCGAGAATCTTGATACCCGACCAGCGCCCAACCAGATAATGGCCCATTTCATGCACGAAAACGATCAGCGACAGGACCAGAACGAAGGGAATGATATAACCCGTCAGGAAACCGATAACAGCCATAGCACGCCCTTCTCAAACACTCGCTTTACCTATGCGCCAGATTGGCACCGCCGTAAAGGATACACATCACCATTGGTGAACAGCAGAAACTGACTGGTCGTCAACCGTTCGTCAGTGACCGGCGAAATCGAACAACAGTCCACCAACCGAATCGGTCACTCCGTTGTTGATGGCAGCAACGATCATAGCAATCAGAAATGCCGCGAAGCTTGCGGTCGCCAGTCCGTCAACACGATCCATCACGCCGCCGTGACCGGGAATGAGATGACTGGAATCCTTAGCGCCACAGCGGCGCTTGACGAAGGATTCGAACAGGTCTCCCATTTGGCTACAGATGGACAGGACCAGAGCCAACGCAGGTATCCACCAGCCATAGACCGTGAAATAGGATGCCGTCACCGCGTACCCGCCGATGACGGCCGCCACGGTTCCACCGATGGCACCGGACCAGGTTTTGCCCGGCGATATGCGGGGCGCCAGCTTCGGGCCACCGAGCGTGCGTCCAACGAAATAGGCGAAAATATCCGTGCTCCAGACAATGACGAAGACAAAAAGCATGGCGACAAAGCCGATGGCATCGTCATCGCGAATGGCAGCCAAAGTCACAATACAAGCTCCGGCATAAAATACGCCACCGGCAAGCCACCAGGACCAGCGACGCAAAAATGTAAGAAAAACAAGCGTCAAAGTGAAGCCGGACAGCAAGGGTAGGCTCAAAGAGGTATCACCCGCCACAACATTGCCGGCAATGACAGCAACCGAAAGCCAGCCAATGGCAAGGCCACGGATACTGACTTCGTCGAGCCGGGTCATCGTCGACCATTCCCAGAACACGGCGAGGCCGATCACAGCGGCGAGCCCCCGGAAAGGCAGGCCACCGGTCCAGGTGGCGGCGAGTACCACCGCGACCATGACGATGGAGGACAAGATACGGAGCCTGAGTTCTCTGGTCATGGCTGGCTACGATCCGGCAACAACGGCGGCGGCTGGTGCCAGACCGCCGAATCGCCGACTGCGGGAGGCATAGAGTTCCAAGGTCGCCAGAAAGCTCTCGCGGCTAAAATCGGGCCAATATTCCGGCACGAAGATCAATTCGGAATAGGCGGCCTGCCAGAGCAGGAAATTCGACAGGCGTTCCTCGCCGCTGGTGCGGATGATCAGATCCGGATCAGGTATTCCCGCCGTATCCAATCTGGCGGAAATCGCCTCCTGTGTAATGGCGCTGGCAGGTAAAAGTCCTGCCTGCACATCGCGCACCAGGGCTGAAACTGCCCTGGTCATCTCATCGCGCGCACCATAATTGAAGGCAATCACCATAGTCATGCCGGTATTGGTGCGGGTGGTCTCCTCTGCTTCGATCAGCAGCTTGAGAATATCGCTCTTCAGCGTGCTGCGCTCACCGATGATCCGTACCCGTACGTTATTGGCACGAAGCTCGGCAAGGTCGCGGCGCACGAAGGTCTTGAGCAAACCGAACAGGTCAGTGATCTCGGTTTCCGGCCTGCGCCAGTTTTCCGATGAAAACGCAAACAGGGTCAGATAGCGCACGCCGACTTCGCCTGCCGTGCGAACCACTGTCTGCAAGGCTTCCATTCCCTGCCGATGGCCATAAGCGCGCGGCATGCCACGCTGATTGGCCCAGCGTCCGTTGCCATCCATAATGATGGCAACGTGCTCGGGAACGGCGGAAATATCCAAAGTCGTCATATCAGGTCCTGCATTGGCGTCGCAGAGAAGGCAAAAGGTGCAGACTAGACCTGCATGATTTCCTTTTCCTTTTCGGCAAGCAAGCGATCGATATCGGAAATCGTGTCATCCGTCATCTTTTGCAGCTTTTCCGAAAGGCTTCGCGCATCGTCCTTGCCGATTTCGCCATCCTTTTCAGCCTTTTTCAGGCTGTCCATGCCATCGCGGCGAACATGGCGGATCGCGACTTTCGAGTTTTCGGCATAACCATGCGCCACTTTGACCAGCGACTTGCGGCGCTCTTCATTCAGTTCCGGCAGCGGAATGCGCAGGTTTTGGCCGTCGACAATCGGATTGAGGCCGAGATTGGATTCCCGGATCGCCCTGTCGACCGCACCGACCATGCTCTTGTCCCAGATAGAGACGCCCAGCATGCGCGGTTCCGGCACGGTGATATTGGCCACGGTGTTCAGCGCAACGCGAGAACCATAGGCTTCAACCATGACCGGGTCGAGAATATTGGCCGAGGCGCGACCAGTGCGCAACGAGGCGAGGTCGCTCTTGAATGCGTTAATCGCGCCATCCATGCGGCGCTTGATATCGTTGAGATCAATACCTGCTGTCATCTTACAGTCTCCGACAATTCTTCAGTGACGCCTTGAAAACGTGAAACGATCCGTCTGTCAATCGGTCCCGGCTGCCATTCGCCTCCGTCAATCGTCATTAACGACTGTTTTCACACCACCGCCTTGCAGGATGGCGCTGAAGCCACCCTTTTCGTGGATGGAGAAGACGATGATCGGGATCCGGTTTTCCCGCGCCAGGGCAACGGCGGTAACATCCATCACCGCCAAGCCTTTTTCGAGCACTTCAGCATGGGTAATATGGTCGAAACGGGTGGCTGTCGGGTCCTTTTTCGGGTCGGCGGAATAGATGCCATCCACCTGGGTGCCCTTGAAAATCGCCTGCGCACCCATTTCGGCTGCGCGCAATGCAGCGGCAGAATCGGTGGTGAAGAATGGATTGCCGGTGCCGCCAGCGAAAATCACCACCCTGCCCTGCGACAGGTGATGAACCGCGACGCGCTGCGAAAAACTCTCGCAGATTTCCGGCATGGCAATGGCCGAAAGCACCACGGTGTCGATGTCCAGCTTGCGCAGCGAGGTTGCTAGCGCCAGCGCATTGATGACCGTACCGAGCATGCCCATATGGTCGCCGGTTACCCGATCACCGCCCTTGGAGGCAACGGCCACGCCGCGAAAGATATTGCCGCCGCCGACAACGACGCCGACTTCGACGCCCATGGCGCGCGCCTCTGCGATATCGCCGGCGATCCGATCGGCGACCGCGACATCAATGCCGAAGCCCTGGCTGCCCATCAGGGCTTCACCGGAGGCTTTGAGAAGAACTCGTTGATAAATGGGCTTGGAGGTCATGGTCTCTCCTGGAATTGAACCTGCCGCCTGATGAAACATCCCGGCTTGAGACCGGCGGATGATGAAACAGAGGCCGCAATGGTGAAAAACGTCACGAAGTGTGCCGCAGCGAACAAGAAGCGCGGGCGCCAGCAATGCCGGATACACGAAGGGCACCGCGTTGTCACGCGATGCCCTGACTTTTCCCATGATTGGAATGTTTTACGGTAAAGACCGATCAGCCCTTGGCGACAGCAGCCACTTCGGCAGCGAAATCGCTCTCTTCCTTCTCAATGCCTTCACCCAGCAGCAGGCGGGCGATGCCGGTGATCTCGATTGGCGCGCCAACGTCCTTTTCGGCTTCCTTGAGGGCGGCGGCAACGGTCAGGTCGGGATTGATAACGAAAGCCTGCGACAGCAGGGCCACGTCTTCGAAGAACTTGCGCATCCGGCCTTCAACCATCTTTTCAATGATGTTTTCCGGCTTGCCCGATTCGCGCGACTGCTCGATGAACACATTACGCTCGCGCTCGGCAACAGCGGCATCTACTTCTTCAGCGCGCACAGCCAGCGGGTTGGTGGCAGCAACATGCATGGCGATCTGGCGACCGATCGTGTTGAGCGCTTCCTTGTTGCCGGTGGACTTCAGGGCAACCAGCACGCCGAGCTTGCCGAGACCGTCAGCAACAGCATTGTGGACGTAAGTTGCGACAACGCCGTCCTCAACCTTCAGCTGGGTGGCGCGGCGCAGAGCCATGTTCTCGCCAATGGTCGCAATCGCGTCCTTGATCGAGTCGGAAACCGACTTGCCGGTCGCGGCATAAGTCGCGGCATTGATGGAATCAACCGTGCCGTCGGTGGAGAGAGCGACGTTGGAGATGCCGCGAACCATGTCCTGGAAGGCATCGTTGCGGGCAACGAAGTCAGTTTCGGAATTGACTTCGACGACCACGGCGGTTGTGCCGGAGCTGGCAATACCGATCAGGCCTTCGGCTGCGGTGCGACCGGACTTCTTGTCGGCCTTGGCAATGCCCTTGGCGCGCAGCCAGTCGATGGATGCTTCCATGTCGCCGCCATTTTCAGCCAGCGCCTTTTTGCAATCCATCATGCCTGCGCCGGACTTTTCGCGCAGTTCCTTCACCATTGCAGCAGTGATCTCGGTCATTGTTTGCCTCTTTGTCTGTTCAGGGGCGGGCGGCAGGACAGAAACCTGCAACCGGCGCCCGGATTGGGCACGACTTGTACCCGGAAATGTTACAGCGTGATGAAATCAGTGTCATCACACGCACGGGGAACCGTAAGATGGTGCCCGGGGATAAGACCCTATTCAAAGGAGCGGGCCGCCGCACAGCCTGACGCTGACGGGCGGCCCATCAATCCTGTAGAAAAGGCAGGCCTCTAAAGAAGGCTGGCCTTTACAAAGGGCGGGTCACACCCGCCCTCATCCGGTCAAGGCATCAAGCCTCAGCGGAGCCTTCCAGAGCAGGCTCGATTGGAGCTTCAACCGAAGCGCCGATATCGCGGCCAGACGAGCCCTGCTGACGGGCGATGCCGTCGATGGCAGCGCGCGAGATCAGGTCGCAGTAAAGAGCGATGGCGCGCGAAGCGTCGTCATTGCCTGGGATCGGGTAATCGATCAGGTCCGGATCGCAGTTCGAGTCGATGATGGCAACGACCGGAATGCCCAGGCGCTTGGCTTCATCGATAGCGATCTTTTCCTTGTTGGTGTCAACGATCACCATCAGGTCCGGGGTGCCGCCCATGTCGCGGATACCGCCGAGAGCCTTGTCAAGCTTTTCGCGCTCGCGCTCAAGGTTCAGACGTTCCTTCTTCGTGAAGCCCTGGGCTTCCGAATTGAGGATTTCGTCGAGCTTGCGCAGGCGCTGGATCGAATTGGAAATGGTCTTCCAGTTTGTCATCATGCCGCCGAGCCAGCGGGAATTGACGTAATACTGGGCAGAACGCTTGGCAGCATCGGCAATCAGGTCAGAGGCCTGACGCTTAGTGCCGACGAACAGAACGCGACCGCCACGGGCAACCGTGTCAGATACGACCTGCAGGGCGCGCGACAGCATCGGTACGGTCTGAGCCAGATCGATGATGTGGATGTTGTTACGGTCGCCGAAGATATACGGCTTCATCTTCGGGTTCCAGCGATGTGTCTGGTGGCCGAAGTGAACGCCAGCTTCCAGAAGCTGACGCATGCTAAAATCAGGCAATGCCATGCCTTTTTCTCCTTTTCCGGTTGAACCCCCGTGAAGCAAACAGCGTCTTTTTCAAAACGCCACCGGGCGGAACGGACCGGATGTCTCCCGGCCTATCCCAAGCTTCACGTGTGGAATGCCGGTCGCATAGAACGATTTGACGGCCAAGGCAAGACTATTGCATAATTCTTTAGACCGGAATCTGTTTAAAGAGAAAATTATGCAACACATATAGAGCCACAGCGAACCATTGTGCGCTATATATGGCGCACAATGGTTCGCTGTGGGGCCAAGAAAAAGCCTGCAATTGCTACTTTTGCGCCTTGCAGGCCGTCGGTGGCAGCAATTCCAACTTGGAAAGCTTGCCTGTCAGGACAACATCACCGTAATCCAGCGTCAGATCCCGCGTCACCCCATTATCATAGAGGTCGAAGGACTGGGTATAGACCGGCAATTGATCGCCATCCGACTTGTCCTCATAATAGGCGATGGCGACCGGCCAATAGGTGCGGCCCGACAGGGGGTCCTTGGTATCGCCCGTCAGCTTTTTCGATGCCCCCAGCACCGTCGTGGTCAAATAGCTTTTGTCGCCGTCTTCCGTGCCATCAAACACACGAGCCTCGAAGAAGCGATTACCCTTCCTGGCCTTATCTATCATATCGATCATATGTTGAGCCGGAAAACGAGCCGAGGCCAGTTCCAGCTCCTTTTTCTGCGGTTCCTTCAACTCGATGCGAAGACCGTCTGTTTTCGCCGCAGCCGCTCCTTTGACATCCTTGTCCAGCTTGTCGTCGGTAAAACTTTTCGATTCGAAATCGAATCGTCTGGCTGCCATGTCCTCAAAAGTCCGAACCTGCTGGTCCGTCACGCTGACCTGATCGCCGGTCTCGATTTTGGTGACGAATCGGAAGCTGGTAGAATAACCGTCGCAAGCCGAGCCATTGAACTCATAGACCATCCGGCCGCTCATATTATCGACGCCGGACTGGTCGGTCGCCTTTTTCAGCTGGATATCATAGGTGGCGCGATGTGGCGCAAGATCGCCTACAGCCTGCGGATCGACCTTCACGGGTGTCACAGCCGTGTTTGCCGTCAATGCCATAACAAGGGCCAAGGTCAACTGCGGCATGCATATTCTCCTGTTGCGGTCTGGCTTGATGCTATAAGAACTGAGTTGTCAAAAGCGAGGCGCTTACGCAACTTGCCTGAGTTTATCACCACGTTTCCGTTTTCATGCTAGCCGGGATTTGATCATGTCCGACACTATCGACAGCCGCCTTGCCGCCCTTGGCATTACCCTGCCCCAGGCCGCAGCACCTGCTGCCAATTATGTACCCTATGTCATCAGCGGCAACCTACTTTATCTCTCTGGCCAATTGCCGATGGAAGCCGGCAAAATTGCCGTGAGCGGCCTGGTCGGCAGCGATGTGGACCTCGCTTCGGCCCAGCGCGCCGCAGAGCTGTGCGCCATCAATATTCTGGCTCAGGCAAAATCGGCACTGGACGGCGACCTTTCCCGCATTGCCCGCGTCATCAAGCTCAACGGCTTCGTGGCCTCAGGCCCCGGCTTTACCGATCAGCATCTGGTGATCAACGGCGCTTCCAACCTGATCGCCTCGGTGCTGGGTGAGGCGGGCAAACACGCCCGCGCCGCCGTTGGCATGGCCGCCCTGCCCCTGAATGCCGCCGTGGAAATCGATGCCATCCTGGAGATCCTCCTGTGAGGGATGCAAGCTGGATCAAGGAGCGCCCGGTTGCCCATCGCGGTTTTCACGACCAGAACAAACTGGTCTGGGAAAATACGCTGTCGGCGGCCGCCCGCGCCATAGAGGCCGGTTTTGCCATCGAATGCGACCTGCAATATACCACGGACAGCGTGCCGGTGGTGTTTCACGACGACGATATGCAACGCCTGTGCAACATGACCGGCGACGTGCGCGCCCGTACCTCGGCGGAACTGAAAATGATGTCAGTTGGCGGTACAGCCGACAAGGTGCCGACGCTGCGGCAATTGCTCGATCTGGTCAAGGGCCAGGTGCCGTTGATCATCGAGCTGAAAGGCAGACTTGGCGACGACGAGGGCTTTGTCGAAGATGTGCTGGAGGTTCTCAACGGCTACCAGGGCAAAGTCGCGCTGATGAGTTTCGACCATCATCTTCTAAAAGAGCTGAAGGCCAATGATTGCCCCTACCCAGTCGGGTTGACTGCCGAGGGTGCCAAGCCGGAAAATTTCTTTGTCCATGACGAGGCCATGCAACTGGGTCTGGATTTCATCTCCTATTGCGTCGCTCATCTGCCAAACAGCTTCATCGACGCGCAGCGGCAGAAAAACATTCCAGTGATCACCTGGACGGTGCGGGATGAAATCATGCGCGCCCACACCTATACTTATGCCGATCAAATGACGTTTGAAGGCTTTGACCCGCGCGACACCGTGGCATCATAACCTTATAGTGGAGTGGCATGACACAAGAGGTCATCATCCGGGTCGAGCAGTCTTTCCAGGCGATCGACAGACACGCATGGAACAGGCTTTCCGGTGCCGCCAAGGCATCGGGAGGCGAAGCCTATAATCCGTTCAACAGCTGGGCCTATCTTTCAGCACTGGAAGAATCAGGCTCTGCCACCGCCAAAACCGGCTGGCTTGGTCATCATCTGCTGATGGAGGATGGCAATGGGCAATTGCTTGGCGCTATGCCCTGCTATCTCAAGAGCCATAGCCGGGGTGAATATGTCTTCGACCAGGGCTGGGCCGATGCTTTCGAGCGGGCTGGCGGGCAATATTATCCGAAATTGCAGGCCTCAATTCCGTTTACGCCAGCAACCGGCCCAAGGCTGATGGTTGCAGATGGCGTCGAGCCGGAAAGCGCCCGCGCCTCGCTGGCCGCCAGCTTTGCGGAAATATCCCGCAAGCTCGGCGTCTCCTCAGCCCATGCGACCTTCCTGCCGGAAAACGAGCTGGAGCATTTCGAGGATGCGGATTTCCTGCACCGGCTGGACCAGCAATTCCACTTCATCAACCAGGGCTACGCCGATCACGACGCCTTTCTGGAAACGCTAGCGTCGCGCAAACGCAAAGCCCTGAAGAAGGAGCGGCGGGCGGCGCTGGAAAACGGCATCACCATCGATTGGCTGACAGGCAGCGACTTGACGGAAGCGGTGTGGGACCAATTTTTCACCTTCTACATGGATACCGGTAGCCGTAAATGGGGCAAGCCCTACCTGACCCGGCAATTCTACTCGCTGATTGGCGAGCGCATGGCCGAGGACATTCTGCTGGTGATGGCCAAACGCGATGGCCGCTATGTGGCGGGCGCCATCAATTTCATCGGCGAGGAGACGCTGTTCGGTCGTCATTGGGGCTGTAGCGAAGATCACCCTTTCCTGCATTTCGAGGTCTGCTACCATCAAGCCATCGACTTTGCCCTGGCCAAGGGGCTGAAAAAGGTCGAAGCGGGCGCGCAGGGCGAGCATAAGCTGGCGCGTGGCTACCAGCCGGTTACCACCCATTCCGCCCATTACATCGCCCATCCGGGTCTGCGCCGAGCCATTGCCGATTATCTGGAACGCGAGCGCGAAGAGGTGGAGCACATCGGTGCCTATCTCGGAGAACATACGCCGTTTCGCAAGGGCGAACGCCAACCGCGCGACGGCGAGGAAATCGACGGCTGACCTTGATTGAGAGGTCAGAAGCAGAATAGACAAGACCCGGTAACGGAGACAGATAATGACCAATTCGGCCTATGATCCAGACAATATTTTCGCCAAGATCCTCAAGGGCGACATCCCCTCGATCAAGGTCTACGAGGATGACGACGCGCTGGCCTTCATGGATGTGATGCCGCAAGCGCCGGGTCATTGCCTGGTGATTCCAAAGCAGGGATCGCGCAATCTGCTGGATGCCGATCCGGCTGTGCTGGCAAAACTCATCCCGGTCGTGCAGACATTGGCCGTTGCAGTCAAACAGGCCTTCGATGCCGACGGTGTCTATGTTGCGCAATTCAACGAGCCTGCCGCGGGCCAGACCGTGTTTCATCTGCATTTCCACGTCATTCCCCGCCATGATGGGCAACCGTTGAAGCCGCATGTGGGTGGCATGGAGAATATCGACGTGTTGAAGGCCAATGCCGCAAAGATTATCGCAGCG
The DNA here is from genome assembly GCF_000016285.1 of Allorhizobium ampelinum S4. Lineage (NCBI taxonomy): Bacteria > Pseudomonadati > Pseudomonadota > Alphaproteobacteria > Hyphomicrobiales > Rhizobiaceae > Gillisella > Gillisella ampelina. Next base: position 2,089,264 of record NC_011989.1, read on the forward strand.
CTATAGCATCGTGCAGAACACTGGAGTCAGCAGGATGCTATAGGTTTTTGTTTTTATGCATTTCCGGACGGAAAACCGCTTCACACTTTTCCTGGAAATGCTCTACAGGACAAACAGACCTGCGGCCAAAACACCCAGCGACACCAGAACCCCAACGATGATCCGCTGACCGGCAAGCAGGAACGCTGCAAAACCGAGGCCGGTGGCAGCCAGCCGCAGCCAGAGCGGCGAATGTTCAAGTGTGCCGGTTGGAAAGACGATCAGCTTGGCCGTCACGGCCATGACCAGGGCCGTGGCAACCGCCCTCACCCAATAGAGCGGCTCGGAACCTTCCTGAAGGCGGTTTCCGGCCAGCACGCCCAGCCAGCGCCAGAGATCGGTCGCCAGCCAGCCTGCGACGATGATAACCAGATAGGGCCAGAACTCCGCCATCATAGCTCCTCCGACAGGTTTTCAACTGGACGAATATCCGAGGGCTCATGGCTTCGGCGGCGGATTTGCCGGTCAATCAGATAGGCAATCGTGCCACCACCCAGGCCTGCGATCAGGATGTCGAAACCTGGGACCGCCAGTGCCAGCAGCGGCCCGGAGACGATGCCGATCACAAAGGCGATCTTCACCACCCGCTGCTTGCCGGTCGCCCAGATCGAGGCGACGAAATAGACCGGCGTGAGAAAAAACAGCAAACCGGCGACAAGCGGCGGCAGGCTGGAGACAAGGCCATAGCACACACCGACCAGAATGGTGTTGACCGCCACCAAAGTCAGGCCGAATCCTGCGAAAAACGCCACCCGCCCTTCCCGTGGCACGGTCTTCAGATTGCCCATCGCATAGACCCAGGCGGTAATGGCGACGAAATGCGACAGGAACAGCAGGAGCCAGGTCGGGGTGCGTTGGCTGCGCATTTCCGGCACCAGCGAGGCGACCATCGGCATCATCCGGATCGAAGAGAGCGATACGGCTAGAAAACAGGCCAGCAGATTGGCTCCGCTCGACATCATGCCGATCAGGATCATCTTGGCAGGCAAGGCCCAGACGATCACGGTCATGAACATCGCTTCATAGCGGCTGACGCCGCTTTGCAATGCGAAGGCGCTGAAGCCGACAAACGATACCATGAGAATAATCGCCGGCAGGCTGAAAAGACCGCGCATGCCCGTGAAGAACCAGCGCAACTGGCTGCGGTCGGCAAGGAGGAGAGATGACATAAGATTTCCAGCAAAAGTCGAAGCGTTACAGCGCATTGCGTTGAAAAATCAGCGCTTCCGCTCATGACAATGCCGGGCAAACTGCCCGGCATTGATGCTGTCAAAAATTTGACCGTTCTTCCAAAAGAATTACTTCTTTTTCGGCACCTTTGGAACCGTGGTTTTCTTGGCGACCGGCTTGGTCTCCTTCAAGGCTTCAACTTCCGGCTCAGCCTTGGCGACTTTTTTTGCCTTGGAACGCGGCTTGGCGATGACCTCGCCATCGTCAGGCACCACGGCGGCAATTTCGGCTTCCTTCTTCGGCTTGACCGGCGCCACATCGGCCACGCAGTCCAGGGATAGCTGTTCGTCACCATCCTTTGTGATAGTGCCGACCTTGACGATCCCGCCCTTCTTCAGCTTGCCAAACAGGATCTCATTGGCCAATGGCTTTTTGATATGTTCCTGAATGACGCGGCCAAGCGGCCTTGCGCCCATTTTCTCGTCGTAGCCACGCGTCGCCAACCAGGCGACAGCGGGTTCCGACAGGTCGAACGTGATGCCACGTTCTGAAAGCTGAGCTTCCAGCTGCATGACAAACTTCTGCACGACCTTGTGGATCACTTCGCTTGGCAGCGGGGCGAACGGAATGATCGCATCCAGACGATTGCGGAATTCCGGGGTGAACAGACGATTGATCGCCTCTTCATCCTCACCACTGCGCTTGGAAGATCCAAAGCCGATCGCCGACTTGGCCATTTCCGACGCGCCCGCATTGGTGGTCATGATCAGGATTACATTGCGGAAGTCGATCTTCTTACCGTTATGGTCGGTCAGCGAGCCATGGTCCATAACCTGCAACAGGATGTTGTAGATGTCAGGATGGGCCTTTTCGATTTCGTCCAGCAGCACGACGCAATGCGGATGCTGATCGACACCATCAGTCAGCAGGCCACCCTGATCGAAGCCGACATAGCCGGGAGGGGCCCCCAGCAGACGCGACACCGTGTGACGCTCCATATATTCAGACATATCGAAGCGCAGCATTTCCACGCCAAGCGACGCGGCCAATTGCTTGGCAACCTCGGTCTTGCCGACGCCTGTCGGACCGGAGAAGACGTAGGAGCCAATCGGCTTATTGGGTTCACGCAGCCCTGCCCGGGCCAGCTTGATCGCCGTTGACAGCGCTTCGATGGCATCGTCCTGACCGTACACGACCGAGCGCAGTTCCTTGTCGAGATTGGCAAGAACCAACTCATCGTCCTTGGACACGGTCTTGGCCGGAATCCGCGCCATCGTCGCGATGGTGACTTCGATTTCCTTCTCGGTGATCAACTTGCGGCGACGCGAGGCAGGCAGCAACATTTGCGCGGCACCCGTCTCATCGATCACGTCGATGGCCTTGTCCGGCAGCTTGCGGTCGCTGATATAGCGGGCCGAAAGCTCGACAGCCGTCTTGATCGCCTCGTTGGTGTAACGCAGCTTGTGATATTCCTCAAAATAGGGCTTCAAGCCCTTCATGATCTCGATGGCATCATCGATGGACGGCTCGTTGACATCGATCTTCTGGAACCGGCGCACCAGCGCCCGATCCTTCTCGAAGAACTGCCGATATTCCTTATAGGTGGTCGAACCGATGCAACGGATCGCGCCAGACGACAAGGCAGGCTTCAACAGGTTGGAAGCATCCATCGCCCCGCCGGAGGTTGCCCCGGCCCCGATCACCGTATGAATTTCATCAATGAACAGCACGGCGCCCGGATAATCTTCCAGCTCCTTGACCACCTGCTTCAAGCGTTCCTCGAAATCACCGCGATAGCGAGTACCGGCCAGAAGCGTGCCCATGTCGAGCGAGAAGATCGTCGCATCGGCCAGTGCCTCAGGCACCTTGCCTTCAACGATCCGCTTGGCAAGGCCTTCGGCAATTGCCGTCTTGCCGACGCCGGGATCGCCGACATAGAGCGGATTGTTTTTTGAGCGGCGGCACAGGACCTGAATGGTACGGTTGACCTCGTCGTGACGGCCGATCAGCGGATCGATCCGGCCGGTCTTGGCCTTTTCATTGAGGTTGACGCAATAGGCCTTGAGGGCTTCCGGCTGCTTCTTGGCCGGACCTTCCTCCTGCTCACGCGGCGGCTTCTGGCTGGCTTCACTCTCTTCCTCGACACCGCGCGGTGGACGAGGTTGAGACGTGCCAGGCCGCTTGCCAATACCGTGGGAAATATAGTTGACGGCATCATAGCGGGTCATTTCCTGTTCTTGCAGGAAGTAAGCCGCATGGCTTTCACGCTCGGCAAAGATCGCCACCAGAACATTGGCACCCGTCACTTCTTCCCGACCGGAAGACTGGACATGGATGACAGCCCGCTGGATGACTCGCTGGAAGCCGGAGGTGGGTTTGGAATCCTCATCATAACCGGTCACCAGATTGGCCAGCTCATTATCGACGTAATCGCTCACGGTCTTGCGCAGCGTATCGAGGTTCACATTGCAGGCGCCCATCACGGCGGCGGCATCGGCATCATCGATCAGTGCCATCAGCAAATGTTCAAGCGTTGCGTATTCGTGGTGGCGCTCATTGGCAAAAGTCAGTGCCTGATGCAGCGCCTTTTCCAGGCTCGGAGAAAATGTTGGCACGGTCAGATCCTCATTTCTTTTCCATGACGCATTGCAGCGGATGCTCGTGCTGCCGCGCGAAGTCCATAACTTGGCTTACCTTGGTTTCGGCGACTTCATAGGTGAAGACGCCGCATTCCCCTACCCCGTGGTTGTGTACGTGCAGCATGACGAGGGTTGCCGCTTCCCTGTCCTTTTGGAAGAAACGCTCCAGAATATGGATGACGAACTCCATCGGCGTATAGTCATCATTTAGCAGCAGAACGCGATATAAATTGGGCTTCTTGGTTTTCGGCTTCGTGCGCGTGATAACCGACGTGCCCCTGTTTGGTCCGTCGTTGTTACCCTGCGCTTGCATGACGATCGGTTGCGCGATCATTTCCATCCATTCTCCCGAGTTCCGGCCGCTTCATCGCAAAAGGCGAATCCCGCCAGACCTCACAGATTCATTAAGGTAGTCCATTTCTCATCGATTTTAAGCCCATAGATACGCACTGCAAAGAGAATTGCGTGTCCGGCCTCAAAAAGGCACCCCGGACAAGTCCCGATACCGACGCAACAGGCCTAAAGATAAGTGCCTTACCCGCGTTTTCCAGACCAGCAATCGCAGCACGTTCAATTCCAGCTGAGATTACCACCAGATCATCATATTGTCTCCCCAGCAATGCCCCAGGCTGACCACAAGATTGAACATGGACATAAGCTGCCAAACCTGTGCTGCATGGGAAGTACCAACGAAAAACGGCCGTCCCACAGGACGGCCGCTTGCAGCGACATCAATAAAAAATGATCAGGCAGCCGTGGCGGCGGACGCCGCTTTCGAAGCCTTGGCAATCGGAGCCTCATAAGGCTTATATGCCGTCTTGGCCAGATCAGCATACATTTCGGTGATCTTGGTGGCTTCCGACACGAAGGTTTCGTAGGAGCTCTTCGCATATTTCGTCTGCAACTCGAAAACGGTTTCGATGCTGCGGGCAGCGGTCAGCTGCTCCAAGAAACCGGCCAGATCCTGGAAGGACTTTTTCGAGTAATCCTGGGCTTCAGCAGCGATCGACTGCATGCCCTTGGCAACCTCGGAATAATTCTTCACCATCGTATCGACGGCTTCTTTGCTCTTTTTGTTCACGTCTTCGAAATTCAACATAACAGCACTCCTTTTTCCTCTGCTGACCCAAACCATAGGACAGATTGCTAAAATTGGTCAAGTCAATTTGTGCAGTGCGTCATCGCCAAAAAGTTGTATTTTATCAATAACAAAAAAGGGCGACCCCATACGCGGCCGCCCTTCATTATCAAATATCAATAAATGCATCCCTTATGAATGCAACCTGCGATCAAAGATCGACATCCAGAATGGCCATCGAGAAATTGTAGGACAGATCGCCGTCCTCGTCATCCTTGAAGACAACGCCGAGAAACTCTTCGCCCACATACACTTCTGCCGAGTCATCCTTGCGCGGGCGCGCCTTTACAGCCATCGTCGGGTTGAATGTCCGCTTGAAATAAGCGTCAAGCTTCTTGATTTCGTCTGCTTTCACAAAAATCTCCATGGATTGTCTGCGCAGCACGAACCTTCGATCCGGCCATGATGCCGCAGCGCTCTCAAAATTCCAGCATGGCAGTGACTGACAAACCGCACGAACCATGCTTCGGCGGCCTGCTTGTCGCATGGGCCAAACAGCTGTGTAAAGCTGCGAATATCGATCCGCCCCTGCTTTTAAGGGATAATTACTGGAAGCGGAATCGGTTCACTAAAAAAATCATCAAACCATTTCATCCGTGACCACCAACCAAAGCAGTCCCGGATGTCATCTGGTTCGAGCGCCAGGCACCGCAATCTCAAAATCCATTGACGGTTGCGATCATGTGGGTACCCCGCATTACGTCAGCCGTCCTCGGACACCAACTGGTTCATCGACCGGGCCGGTTCCGCACAGCCCGCTTCGCCGACCACCCGGGCCGGTACGCCTGCCACAGTCTTGCCAGCCGGTACGGGCTTCAGCACCACAGAACCAGCGGCCACGCGCGAACAGCAGCCAATCTCGATATTGCCGAGCACCTTGGCACCCGCCCCGATGAGCACACCGTCACCGATCTTTGGATGGCGATCTCCGGTTTCCTTACCCGTGCCCCCCAATGTAACCCCCTGAAGGATAGAGACATTATTACCGATTACCGCAGTGGAACCAACCACAAGCCCGGTGGCATGATCCAGGAATATTCCCCTGCCCATCGGTGCAGCCGGATTAATATCCGTCTGAAAGACACTGGAGGACCGGCTTTGCAAATAGAGCGCGAAATCGCGCCTGCCCTTGTTCCAAAGCCAGTTTGCCAGCCGATGGGTCTGGATCGCGTGAAACCCTTTGAAATACAGCACGGGCTCGATAAAGCGCAGGCATGCAGGGTCGCGGTCATAATAGGCCTGAATATCGACGCGCAGCACCGTACCCCATTCCGGCCAATCGCTCAGCATTTCCTCGAAGGTCTGACGCAAGAGACTGGATTGCAGGTCGGCATGATCAAGCCGTTCACAGATCCGGTAGATGACGCTGTTTTCCAGCGAACGATGGTTAAGCACGGTGGAATAGAGGAAAGCCGCCAGAAGCGGATCATGCTCGGCGGCACTGCGCGCCTCCTGGCGCATGCTGTCCCAGATCGGGTCCATGGGCTTGATCATCTCGCGCACCGCAAGATCGTGCATGACAGCCATTGCAATCTCCTCATTGACGTTCATCCTCCATTATATAGATGATCTATCGATCAGACCAGATGGGGGCATGAGATGAAAAAAGCGCGGACCTTTGCGGACAACGGCATTCGAGTGGCCGGACAAAATGGCATCGGCGCGCTGATTATCGATAATCCAACCCGCAAGAATGCGATTACCCAGGCCATGTGGCGCGCCATTCCACCGGCACTGGACTGGCTGATTGCCGAGGCCGGGGTTCACTGCATCGTCATGACAGGCGGCGGCCAGACGGATTTCAGCGCTGGCGCCGACATTTCCGAATTCGACGCCGTGCGCAATGACAGCCGTCAGGCGCGGATCTACGAGGCTGATAATAGCGCGGCTTTCTCGGCCATTCGGGAATCGCGGGTGCCTGTCATCGCTTCGCTTCGCGGGGTTTGCTATGGTGGAGCCTTCGGGCTTGCCGCCGCTGCCGATCTCAGGATCGCTGACGACACCGCGATCTTCGCCATACCCGCAGCCCGCCTCGGCCTGGCCTATCCCGCGGATGCCGTTGCCGACCTCAGCCGGACGCTGGGCAGCCAGATCGCCCGGCGGGCACTGTTTACGGGTCAGGCGTTTCCTGCAGCTTCTCTGCTGAGCTGCGGCTTTCTGGGCGATCTCGTAGCCCCCCAATCCCTTGATGGTGCTGCCTTTTCACTGGCAGAAACCATCGCTGCCAATGCGCCGCTGTCTATCCACGCTGCCAAGCTGGCGCTGCGGGCAACGGAAAGCCAGGACGACAGCCTGCTGAGCGAGGCCGCTGTTCTTGGCTCAACCACGTTCGAAAGCGCCGACTACCGCGAAGGCCGCACGGCCTTTCGCGAAAGGCGCCAACCGATCTTTACCGGAGAGTGAAAACCTTTATCTTCCATCCAGCTCGGCGTAGAATTCTAGAACGGCCTGTTTAAACACCCTGTCACCAACCGCCAGCATATGGTCGCGCTTGGGAATATCGAGTGCGCGGGCATTGGGCATCAGCGCTGCCAGTTCCTGGGGCGATCCGGCAATATCATCCACTGTGCCAACGCCGATCAGGACAGGCATGGTGATTTTTGCAAGGTCGGCTGCGGACAGCAGATCGCGCGATGTGGATATACAGGCGGCAAGCGCCAGCCGGTCGCTGCGGGTCTGCTCGGCAAAGGCGCGAAACATCCGTCCGCGCTCATGGGTCACATCATCAAGCGAAGGCGCCAACAGCGCATCGGCAATCGGATCCCAGTCGCCGACCCCGGTGGATATGCCGATGCCAAGCCCGCCAAACACCAGCGAGCGGACCCGCTGCGGAAAATCCAGCGCCATGAAAGCCGAAATCCGCGCGCCCATCGAATATCCCATGACATGTGCTTCAGCCACACCAAGATGATCGAGCAAAGCTGCGGCATCCGCTGCCATGTTTTCAGGGTGATAGACTTCCGCTTCATGCGGCTTGTCGCTCTGACCGTGGCCACGATTATCAGGCGCAATGACCCGGTAACCGGCATCGCCCAGCGTTTTCAACCAGCCAGGATGCACCCAATTGACCAGGGCGCTGGAGGCAAAGCCGTGGATCAGCAAAACCGCCGGGCCAGACGGATCGCCCTCGTCGAAATAGGCGATCTCCAGACCGTCATGGCGAAAGCGGGAAAAAGCGGGAGCGTTCAGATTCATCACAATCGGTCCAGTTGATAGTCGATCAAGGTGGCGTGCCCCGGCCCGCCGCCCCACAACATGCCATCCCCAATCTGCCAACAAAGACAGGAAGACGCCAGACATCCGCAAGGGTTGCGATACGCAGTAGCCCTGCTGCATAAGTCGTAACCCCTGTAAGGTTCAAGAGTTTATCTGCCCATACCCCTGCAAAGGCACAGGAATTCTGTAAAAACAATCGGCAGCGCCCTGCATTGGCTCTACCCATTTCAAAAAAAGGCGGCTAATGTCCGGCGCAACCCAATCGCGGTGCATGGCGCTAGCAGAGATGCGGATCACGCGCCATAAACGTTTCATCTTCAGTTGAGTTTCCGGACCTTGCAGGCCTTGGAAACTGGGCAACAAGGCATTCGGAGCATAGACATGGCCGGTCATTCCATTCCTCATTTCCAGAACGACGGCGGACATCGGCTTGTCGAAATCGGCGTCAAGGAATTCATGTGCACCGGCGCGTCCGTTCCTTTCGATCATCCGCATATTTTCATCGACCTTGGCCATGACACCGAGAAGGTTTGCCCCTACTGCTCAACGCTCTATCGTTATAACAGCAGCCTGAAGGCAACTGAGACCAACCCGGCTGGCTGCGTTTTTCACGTCAAGGCGGCCTGAGCGGCTCTCAGCGACGCGCCAGCGATCGGATCATCACCATGTCCACGAAAACCGTGGCAATTGTCGGCGGCGGCATAGCCGGTCTCGTCGCGTCCTTGTGCTTTGCCCGCGTGGGTATTGCGACCCGGATTTTTGAGAAAAGCCCGCAATTGCTTGAGGTCGGCGCTGGCCTGCAACTGACGCCAAACGTCACCTGGATTCTCAACGAACTCGGTGTTCTCGAAAACCTGCGCACGCGCTGGCATGAGCCGGATGTGGTGGCGCTCGCCTCCGGCATCAGCTTGAAACGACTGTGCAACGTACCAGTTGGCGCCCACGCGAAATCCCGTTGGCAGGCGCCTTACGGCGTGTTGCATCGCGCAACGCTGCAACAGGCTCTTCTTGAGGCCGTGGCCCAAAATCCGCTTTGCTCCCTGACATTGGACCAGAGGGTTGAAAGCCCCGATGCACAAATCCTGCGCGATCCGCAGACCGGCGAACGTCCCGACCTGCTGATCGGTGCCGATGGTGTCTGGTCGCGGCTACGCAATTTCGTCGCCGGAGGCCCCGATGTGTCCTTCAGCGGCAGCATTGCCTGGCGCGTCACTCTGCCTCAGGCTGAATCGCCTGCCTTTCTCGACCGCCAGTCCGTAACGGCTTTTCTGGGACCGAATGCCCATATGGTCACCTACCCCTTGCGCGATACCGACAGTATCAACATTGTGGCCATCGGCGCGGGCGTCGATCCCGGCGAAGGATGGGCGGCACAAACGCAAGAATCTCAAGCACTGCTGCTGGAGCGGGCCTTCAAAGGGTGGAATAGCGACATCCGCACCATGCTGGCGAATGCCAAGGGTAACATGACCTTCTGGCCACTGTTTCAGGCTGGAAATGGCCGTTGGCACAACGACAAAGATCTGGTGCTGATCGGTGATGCGGCCCACGCCATGCTCCCCTTCTCGGCCCAGGGTGCCGCCATGGCCATTGAAGACGCTTTCGAACTGGCCGATTTCGTCTCCAGCCGGTCCATCCCCCAGGCGCTCGCGGCTTATGAGGCGAGCCGGCAAAAACGGGTCAGTGCCGTGCGCAAACGGGGGGCAATCAACAAATTCGCCTATCACGCCAAGGGGCCGCTGCAAATCGGGCGCGACGTCCTCTTGTCCTTGCGGTCTTCCGATAGTTTCGCGCGCGATCTCGACTGGCTCTATGGCTACCGGCCTGTCTTGACAGACCGGTAGCCATAAATTGTCCGATGCCTTCAATCCGAAATCGCTTTCGGGTCGGAGAATTAAACAGTAGCTGCCGCTGCGAATCCTCTCTCCAGGTCCGCTTGAAGGTCGGCAACATCTTCAAGTCCGATCTGAAGACGAATCAAAGGCCCGTCGGTTGGCGGTTTTGTGACAACGCGGTCGCCGACATTGGCCAGTACCGCCAGGCTTTCGTAACCACCCCAGGACCATCCAAGGCCGAAAATCTGCAAGGCATCGAGAAAAGCATGCGCCTTGCGCTTGAACTGCGCCGGATCGCTTTCCGCCAGCACAAAGGAAAATATCCCCGACGCGCCTTTAAAATCGCGTTTCCAGATGTCATGACCGGGAAAACTGGGCAGGGCCGGATGCAAGACCCGCGCAACATCGTCCCTCGTCTCCAGCCATTCGGCAACGGTACGAGCACTGCGATCATGATGGGCGAGCCGAACCGCCATGGTTCTAAGACCACGCAGAACCATATAACTGTCCTCTGCCGAACCGCAGAGGCCCATGGCGCCATTGGCAGCCTTAAGACGCGGCCAGCAGGCCGCATTGGCCGAAACCGTCCCCATCAGGATGTCGGAATGGCCAGCCGGATACTTCGTTGCTGCCTGCATGGAAATATCGACACCGAAATCCAGTGGCCGGAAATAGAGCGGCGTTGCCCAGGTATTGTCCATGCTGACCACGGCGCCATGACTATGAGCGATATCAGCCAGAAGGCGAATATCCTGCATTTCGAATGTATTGCTGCCGGGAGCCTCAGCGTGAACCAGCTTTGTATTGGCGCGCATCAGCGATGCTAGTCCCGCGCCGATGGCAGGGTCATAGTATTCAACCTCGACACCCATCCGCTTCAACATCGTATCGCAGAAATGTCGGGCTGGGTCATAAACCGAATCAACGATCAGCGCATGATCGCCAGGCGATAGGAAGGCCAGGAAAGGGACGGTAATCGCAGCGAGGCCGGAGGGCAATATAATCGTTCCAGCCGACCCTTCCAACACGTCGATCGCATCGCAAAGCGCATCCGTCGTCGGTGTGCCGCGGGTGCCATAGGTATATTTCTGCGTCCGTGTTTCCATGCTTTCGGCAGTCGGAAACAGCACCGTCGATGCCTTGACGATCGGCGGATTGACAAAACCATGGTAGCTCGAGGGATCATGGCCGATATGGCACAATTTCGTATTGGTGCCGGCGCTCGTCAACCAGTCTTTTTTGTCGGACATCCGCTATAACTGCCTTTTTCACGTGCTGGCCGCCTGCCCGATCGAGCAACTTGCCAAGAGTTATGACTATCGAAAATAGCGGCGCAATCCACCTCGTTATCGGTTTATCGCCGCCGCTTCTCCACTTCTTTTTTTGAACAGGCCAGCCAATCATGGTCAAGCCTTCCCGCGTCACCGGGACAATGAAATTCAACGGCGCCATTTAGACTAAATTTTCATCATCAACTGCGGCTTTCCTGTGTTGTAGGCCTATTTTATGAGCAAAAAAATCGAATTGCCACTTTTCGACGCATTTTCCACCCATCAACACTTGACCATGAACCCATTTATGAATGTGATGGGCTTGCTAGGGTCACAACCCGGGCACCGGTGCATGGAGAGGGGCAAGAGCCATGTCAGGCACCGGAGGGAAGACAAACAGAAAAAAAGGTTGGGAAACATGAAAAAGACGCTCCTGTCAGTTGCGCTTGGCGCTGCGGCATTTGGTTTTGGCGCATCGGCAGCCTCGGCCGACACGCTGAGCGATGTTAAGGCAAAAGGCTTTGTTCAATGCGGCGTCAGCCAGGGCATTCCCGGATTTTCCGCTCCGAATGACAAGGGCGACTGGTCGGGTCTGGATGTCGATTACTGCCGCGGCATTGCTGCCGCCGTCTTCGGCGACGCCTCCAAGGCCAAGTTCACGCCCGTATCCGCTAAAGATCGCTTCCCTGCGTTGCAGTCCGGCGAAATCGACGTCCTCACGCGTAACACGACCTGGACGATCAGCCGCGACACCTCGCTCGGCTTCAACTTCCGCACCGTCAACTACTATGACGGCCAGGGCTTCATGGCTAAAAAGAGCCTCAACGTGAAATCGGCTCTGGAACTGTCCGGCGCTGCCGTCTGCGTTCAGACCGGCACCACGACCGAACTGAACCTTGCCGACTATTTCAAGGCCAATGGCCTGAAATACAACCCCGTCGTATTCGAAAAGGAAGACGACGCAACTGCGGCTTACGACGCCGGTCGTTGTGACGTCTACACCACCGACCAATCCGGCCTCTATGCGATCCGCCTGAAGCTCAAGAACCCCGATGACAACGTGGTTCTGCCGGAAGTTATTTCCAAGGAGCCACTCGGGCCGGCCGTACGCCAAGGTGACGATAAGTGGTTCGACGTGGTCAGCTGGGTTCACTATGCCATGGTGAACGCCGAAGAAGCCGGTGTTACCTCCAAGAACATCGACGACTTGAAGGCAAACGGTGGCCCAGACATAAAGCGTATGCTCGGTGCTGAAGCCGGCAGCAAGCTGGGCACCGATCTTGGCCTGAAAGAAGACTGGGCTTACAATGTCATCAAGTTGGTCGGCAATTACGGCGAAGTTTTTGATCGTAATGTCGGCGTCGGGAGCCCTTTGAAGATTGCACGCGGCGTCAACGCGTTGTGGTCTAAGGGCGGCCTGCAGTACGGCCCGCCGATCCGCTGATCCGCAACCGGGTCCGATAACCAACCCAAACCAAGCCTTTTTGGGGAGGCGGTGTCCGCACCGCCTCCCCATTGCAAAAGGGCAAGGACATGCGCACCCAAAAAAAGGGTGAAAAAGGGGGAAAAAGCCTCAATGGCAATACAGGATTCGAGCTCCTCTAAAACCGGATCGGTCAGCGCGGCATCGCTCATCTACGACCCGAAGGTCCGTGGCATATTTTATCAGGTGGTTACCTTAGTAATTTTGGTCGCCTTCATTTGGATGGTCGCCAACAATACCATTCACAATCTCCAAAAAGCCAATATCACCTCCGGCTTCGGCTTCCTGCAAGGCCGCTCCGGTTTCGACATCGGCCAGCAATTGATCAGCTACAGCAGCGATTCGACCTATGGTCGCGCACTTCTCGTTGGCCTGCTCAATACGCTGCAAGTCGCCGCGGCCGGCATCATCACCGCCTCGATCATCGGCTTTGCCGTCGGTCTCGGCCGATTGTCGCACAACTGGTTGATCGCCAAGCTCTGCCAGGTCTATGTCGAAATTTTCCGCAATATTCCGCCGCTGCTGGTCATCTTCTTCTGGTACCGCGGTGTCATCGCCATTCTGCCGCAGGCGCGCGATTCCATCGCGCTGCCTTTCGATATCTATCTGAACAATCGCGGCATCACCTTTCCAAAGGCGATTTTCGGCGACGAGGCCTGGCTGCTGTTGCCAGCCATCGCGATAGGCATCGTTCTTTCCATTCTCCTCAGGAAATGGGCCCGCAAGCGCCAGATGGCGACAGGCCAACAATTTCCAATCCTATGGTCGTCGCTGGCGCTGATCCTCGGCCTTCCAGTCCTGGTGTTTATGGCGATTGGCATGCCGCTGACCTTCGATCTTCCAATTGTCGGCCGGTTCAACATGCAGGGCGGTTCGGTCGTCGGACCCGAGTTCACCTCTCTGTTTCTGGCGCTGTCCTTCTACACCGCCGCTTTCATAGCGGAAATCGTTCGCGGTGGCATCAAGGCTGTGTCCAAGGGGCAGACAGAAGCGGCCAGCGCGCTCGGCCTCAAGCATAACCACACCTCACGGCTCATTGTCGTGCCGCAGGCAATGCGGATTATCATTCCGCCGCTGACCAGCCAGTATCTCAACCTTGCGAAAAACTCATCCCTGGCTGTTGCCATCGGCTTTGCCGATATCGTCGCTGTCGGTGGTACGATTCTCAATCAGACCGGACAGGCCGTCGAAATCGTTGCCGTCTGGCTGGCCGTCTACCTGACGATCAGCATCAGCACTGCGGTCTTCATGAACTGGTTTAATGCCAAGATGGCGCTGGTCGAGAGGTAATATCATGGCATTACACACCCCTGTATTCGTACGCACGGAGATGGTGTCCGCCTCTCCGGCCCCCGCTGGCCAGATCGGCACGACGGCCTGGGTCCGCAAGAATCTGATTGCGACCCCGAAAGACGTTGTGCTGACCCTGCTGGCATTGGCCTTTCTGGCCTATGTCCTGCCGGGCCTGATCAACTGGCTGTTCGTCCACGCTGTCTGGTCGGGGGCAGGCCGCATCGCCTGCCTTACCGTCTCTCAGGGCGGGGCCTTGCCCGATGGCAGCGCTGGGGCCTGCTGGGCCTTTGTCGGCGCCAAATTCCAGCAATTCATCTTCGGGCGCTATCCGAGCGAAGAGATCTGGCGGCCGTTGACCGTCATGGTCCTGTTCGCCGTCCTGCTGGCACCCATGCTGATCCCGAAGGCGCCGTTCAAGGGCACCAATGCCTTACTGCTGTTTCTGGTGCTGCCGGTGGTTTCCTTCTTTTTGCTCACCGGCGGCTTTGGCCTCGAGCATGTGGAAACGGCCCGCTGGGGCGGCCTGATGGTGACCCTGATCCTGTCCTTCTTTGGGATCGCGGTTTCGCTGCCGGTTGGCATCATGTTGGCGCTTGGCCGCCGGTCGACCATGCCGGTCATCAAGATGCTCTGCGTGATCTTCATCGAAGTGGTGCGCGGCGTCCCCTTGATCACCGTACTGTTCATGGCCAGCGTCATGCTACCGTTATTCCTTCCCGATGGCTGGAGTTTCGATAAATTGCTGCGCGCTTTGGTCGGTGTCTCGATCTTCTCATCGGCTTATATGGCTGAAGTCATTCGCGGCGGCCTGCAGGCGATTCCCAAGGGACAGTTCGAAGGTGCCGATTCGCTTGGCCTGAGCTACTGGCAGAAAATCCGGCTGATCGTCCTGCCGCAGGCGATCAAGCTGGTCATTCCGGGTATCGTCAATACCTTTATCGGGCTGTTCAAGGATACGTCGCTGGTCTCGATCATTGGCATGTTCGACCTCCTGGGTATCGTCATCCTCAACCTGTCGGACTCCAACTGGGCAACGCCTGAGACAGCCGTAACCGGTCTGGTGTTTGCAGGCTTCATCTACTGGCTGTTCTGCTTCAGCATGTCGCGCTACTCGTATTTCATGGAACGGCACCTCGACACGGGCCACAAGCACTAGCATCTGTCGGTTTCGACCTGATCCGGCAGTTGCTTCATTCTTTCGTTCGTTTGTCGGGACAAGATCGACGTCCGGCTTTCCTGACAAACTCCACTTCTAGGAAACTCAATTATGGCTGAAGCTCAAACCTCCATCGAGAAAGCCCCAACCAAAACCGCAATCGAATTGATTGCCATGAACAAATGGTATGGCGAATTTCACGTCCTTCGTGACATCAACCTCAAGGTCGCGACCGGCGAGCGGATCGTCATCGCGGGTCCGTCGGGCTCCGGCAAGTCGACGATGATCCGCTGCATCAACCGGTTGGAGGAACACCAGACCGGACAGATTATCGTCGACGACATCGAGTTGACCAACGACCTCAAGAAGATCGATGAAGTCCGTCGCGAAGTCGGCATGGTGTTCCAGCACTTCAATCTGTTCCCGCATCTGACGATCCTCGAGAATTGCACACTGGCACCGATCTGGGTCCGCAAGATGCCGAAGAAGGAAGCCGAAGAAGTTGCGATGCACTATCTGAAGCGCGTCAAGATCCCGGAACAGGCCAATAAATATCCAGGCCAGCTCTCCGGTGGCCAGCAGCAGCGCGTGGCTATTGCACGTGCGCTCTGCATGAAGCCAAAAATCATGCTATTCGACGAACCGACCTCGGCACTTGACCCGGAAATGGTCAAGGAAGTGTTGGACACTATGGTGGGTCTGGCGGAAGAGGGCATGACCATGCTGTGCGTTACCCATGAAATGGGCTTCGCCCGCCAGGTTGCCGACCGGGTGATCTTCATGGACCAGGGCCAGATCGTCGAACAGAACGCGCCCGCCGAGTTCTTCGACAACCCGCAGCACGAGCGCACCAAGCTGTTCCTCAGCCAGATCCTGCACTAAAGTTTGTCAGGGAAAAGCGGAATCCGGTTTTCCCGAAAAGACAAACGAAACTAAGAGAAGCAAGAGTCTGTCTGGTTCAATCTGAACCAGACAGACTCTCGGATCTGACCAGTCTCGACCGTTTGTCTGAAAAGCCATGACGAATTGCAGAATTTGTCATGGCTGTATTCGATAGAGCGACATTGTTGATGTCGCCCTCTCCGCCATGGCTTACCCCCGCTCCTACAGCGCTTCAAACGAATTTAGAACCGCGCATTCTATAGGGTTTTGGGGCGAGCGGGCGGCCCTTGCACGGCCTTTGCCAGTGAAAACAGCAGGGGCTCCTGGAATGGAAATGCCATTAAATCCAGTCCAACCGGCAGGCCTTCAGATTGCCCTACCGGCACGTTTATGGCCGGCCATCCAAGCGCTGAAGCCAGTACGCCATTACGTTCGGGTCTCGACGGTTCACCGATCAAAAGAGCCGCGCGCTGTTGAACAGGGTAGGCCAGCGCGTCAAGCCGATGCTCCAGCATAATCTGCTCGGTAAGCGTTCGTATCGTCTTCGCAGCAGCGATCTTACGGGCATAAACTAGCTTCGCGTCATCCCTATCCGCTTCCAGGGCCGTTTTAAGCAGCATATGCATGGTCGAATGCGGCCAGCGTCCGTCTTCGACATAGGCTCTGAAGCTACGGATCGGGGCATGGGTATTCAAGCCGCTCAGCAAGCCATCGAATGCGCTTTCAAATTCGTGAGCATGCAGCGCCAGGTCACTATATAGCGTTCCAGAATTGAACTGTGGTTCCGCGATATCGACAACAACGACATCGCTGCTGCGAAGCCGCTCAAAAGCAGCATCCAGGCATTGATTTATGCCGACATGCTCCCGACCTGTACCAAACAGCCCAGACAGCACACCGATGCGCATACCCTCGACTTTCGGCCATCGTGACACGTTAAGACCGTTCCTATCGAAATCTCGGGCCGCCAAACTCACGGCGTCATCCCTATCAAAGCCAATCATCATCCGAAATGCCAGTGCCAGATCTTCGAGCGTCCCCGCGAGCGGCCCCAGCACGTCCATGGTCGGCGAGACGGGAATCGTGCCGCTTCGGGCGATCAGCCCCCGGCTCGGCCTCAATCCGAAAACGCCGCAAACATGCGCGGGATTGCGGATCGAATTCACCGTTTCCGTACCTAACGCAACCGTGCAAGCCCCAATCGCCACAGCAATGGCCGAGCCACCGGAAGATCCGGCTGGAGTACGGGACGGATCGTAGGGATTGAGTGACTAGCCGCCAAGCAAGCTTAATGTGCTTCCCGCCCCGGCCAGTTCATCCAGATTGGTCTTGCCGATCACCACCGCGCCATGCTGCTTCAACTGGCGCAGCGCAAAGGCATCACGACGCGGAACATAGTCTTTAAGGGCGACGGCCCCGCCGGTCGTGTTCAGCCCCGCGGTTTCAATATTGTCCTTGACGGCAACAATCATGCCCCGTAGCGGAAGGTACTCACCCTCTTCATGCCGACGGTCCACCGATTTAGCCTCATCCAACACCAATGGATTGAGGCAGAGGAACGCATTAAGCTGCCCGAAAATCCGGAGGTTCTCCAGGCAACGTTCCGCATGAGCGACAGACAAGCCGAGCGTTGCCCCTTGATCCTCCACAACCATAAACCGCAAGCTCCGAGCGACAGTGTCGGACCGAAAAGAGGAAGCCGACCATCTTAAAGCCTAGGATTAGGCCGCCTCAATGGCCTTGGCAACGGCTTCGATGGCATCGTCGGCCTTGGCACCATCAGGGCCACCTGCCTGGGCCATATCAGGCCGTCCACCGCCACCCTTACCACCAAGGGCGGACGAGGCAATACGGACCAAATCGACGGCGGAAACCTTGCTGGTCAGATCACCCGTCACACTCGCGACAGCACTGGCTTTGCCATCCTCAGCAACTGCGATCAGCAGGACAACGCCAGACCCGAGTACAGATTTGGCCTCGTCGGCCATGCCCTTGAGATCCTTAGGATCAATCCCAGCGAGTTGCTTGCCGATGAACTTGATCCCACCTAACTCGCGCGGCACGTCGGCAGCGCCGGTTGAACCGCCGCCCATCGCAAGCTTCCGCTTGGCATCAGCCAATTCGCGTTCCAGCTTGCGGCGCTCGTCCACCAAAGCTTCGACGCGAGAAACGACATCGACGGGTTGGACCTTCAAGGCGGATGCCAGCGCTTTGACACGCTCATCCTGTTCGGCCAGATAGGCACGGGCGGATTCGCCAGTCAGTGCCTCGATCCGGCGGACGCCTGCACCAACAGCGCTTTCCGCCACCAGACGCACCAAGCCGATATCGCCTGTCGCCGAGACATGCGTTCCACCGCAAAGCTCAATGGAATAGGGCCTGCCCGCCTTGGGACCGCGCACCACCGTCCCCATCGACACGACACGCACTTCATCGCCATACTTCTCGCCAAACAGCGCCATGGCACCCTCGGCAATCGCATCATCCACCGCCATCAAGCGGGTGGTGACAGCAGCATTCTGGACAATAATTTCATTGGCCATGTCTTCTACGATCTTCAACTCCTCCGCCGTCACAGGCTTTGGATGAGAAATATCGAAGCGAAGACGCTCCGGCGCAACCAGCGAGCCCTTCTGTGCCACATGGCTGCCCAGCACATCGCGCAACGCCTCATGCAGCAGATGTGTCGCGGAGTGGTTGGCCCGTAGCCTGGAGCGACGAGCATGATCAACATTGAGCGCGACGACCGTACCGGCGCGAACAGTCCCTTCACGAACAGTGGCAACGTGGACAAACAGCCCCTCGCCCTTCTTCAAGGTATCGCGCACCTCAAGAACGAACCCATCGCCAACGATCTCACCTGTATCGCCAACCTGGCCACCAGATTCGCCATAGAACGGTGTCTGGTTGACCACGACCTGAACATTCTCGCCCGCCGTAGCTTGCTCGATCACCGCACCATCACGCACCAGCGCCTGAATTTCGCCCTCGGCGCTTTCGGCGGAATAACCGAGAAACTCGGTTGCGCCGTGCTTGTCCTTCAACTCGAACCAGACAGTTTCCATCGCCTTGTCGCCGGAGCCCGACCAACTGGCACGGGCTTCGGCCTTCTGACGCTGCATAGCATCGTTAAAGCCGGTGATATCGACGCCAATGCCACGGGCGCGCAAGGCATCCTGCGTCAGATCCAGGGGAAAACCGTAGGTGTCGTAAAGCTTGAACGCGGTCTCGCCGTCAATGCTATCGCCCTTGTTCAGAGTGGCCGTGGCGTCGGACAGCAGCGAAAGGCCACGCTCCAACGTCTTGCGGAAACGGTTTTCCTCGAGCTTCAAGGTTTCGGAAATCAACGCCTCGGCGCGGACCAGTTCCGGGTAGGCGCGCCCCATCTGCTGCACAAGCACAGGCAGAAGCTTGTAAATCATCGGATCGCGGGAACCGAGCAGTTCCGCATGTCGCATGGCGCGGCGCATGATCCGGCGCAGAACATAGCCGCGGCCTTCGTTCGATGGCAACACACCGTCTGCAATCAGGAACGCAGAAGACCGCAGATGATCGGCGATCACCCGGTGGCTGGCCCGGCGCTCGCCCTCAGCCGGAACACCGGTGAGATCAACGGAAGCATCGATCAGCGCGCGGAACAGGTCGATATCGTAATTGTCGTGCTTGCCCTGCAACAGGGCGGCAACCCGCTCCAGGCCCATGCCCGTATCGATGGATGGACGCGGCAGGTCAACCCGTTGTTCCTTGGTCACCTGTTCATATTGCATGAAAACCAGGTTCCAGATCTCGATGAACCGGTCGCCATCCTCATCGGCGGAACCTGGAGGTCCGCCCCAGATATGGTCGCCGTGGTCATAAAAAATTTCGGAGCACGGACCGCAGGGACCGGTATCACCCATTGCCCAGAAATTGTCGCTGGTGCCAATCCGGATTATCTTCTCTTCCGGCAGGCCTGCAATTTTCTTCCACAAGCCAAAGGCTTCGTCATCGGTGTGATAGACGGTGACGCAAAGCTTGTCACGATCAATACCGAATTCCCGGGTAATCAGGTTCCAGGCCAATTCGATGGCATTTTCCTTGAAATAATCGCCGAAGGAAAAATTGCCCAGCATTTCGAAAAACGTGTGATGGCGCGCCGTGTAACCGACATTGTCAAGATCGTTATGCTTGCCCCCGGCCCGAACGCATTTTTGCGCTGTGGTCGCACGGGAATAAGGCCGGTGTTCCAGTCCGGTGAAGACATTCTTGAATTGCACCATGCCGGCGTTGGTGAACATCAACGTCGGGTCATTGCGGGGCACGAGCGGGCTCGACGCAACGACTTCATGACCATTGGTCTTGAAGTAATCGAGGAAGGTCGACCGAATGTCATTTACGCCGCTCATGGGATGCCCTTGGAATAAGTGTCCGTTGCCGGACAGACGTCAGAAAACAACGGCTTTTATCGTCCGCCATGACGCCTGTCCAGCCTATCGAAAGAAAAGGGCCGGAGATGTAAATCCCCAGCCCGCAACAATGAACAGATCCAACCGCCAGATAAGCGGTCCTAATCGATCAGGCGTCGTCAAGACCGACGCTGTCATTGGCGTCCGGACCGCCATTTTCAAGAAAACGCTCGGCGATCAGACCGGCATTCTGGCGAAGTGCTGTTTCGATTTCATCGGCAACCGCTGGGTTGTCGCGAAGAAAGATCTTGGCATTTTCCCGGCCCTGCCCCAAGCGCTGGCTATTATAGGAAAACCACGCACCGGCCTTCTCAACAATCCCAGCCTTGACGCCCAGATCGACCAATTCACCGGTCTTCGACACGCCTTCGCCATACATGATGTCGAATTCCACCTGCTTGAAGGGCGGCGCCATCTTGTTCTTGACCACTTTGACGCGGGTCTGGTTGCCAACGATCTCTTCCCGGTCCTTGACCGCGCCGATACGGCGAATATCGAGACGAACCGAAGCGTAGAATTTCAACGCGTTACCACCGGTCGTCGTTTCCGGGGAACCGAACATCACGCCAATCTTCATACGAATCTGGTTGATGAAAACGACCATGCAGTTCGAACGCGAGATCGAGCCCGTCAGCTTGCGCAGCGCCTGGCTCATCAACCGCGCCTGCATGCCCGGCAGGCTATCGCCCATTTCGCCTTCGATTTCAGCTTTCGGTGTCAAGGCCGCAACCGAGTCGATCACCAGCACATCGATCGCCCCCGAACGCACCAGCGTATCGGTGATTTCCAGTGCCTGTTCACCGGTATCTGGCTGTGAGATCAGCAAATTCTGGAGATCAACACCCAGTTTGCGGGCATAAACCGGATCCAGCGCATGCTCGGCATCGACAAAGGCGCAAACACCGCCCTTTTTCTGGGCTTCGGCAATGGTTTGCAGCGCAAGCGTGGTTTTACCGGAGCTTTCCGGTCCATAAATTTCAATGATACGGCCTTTGGGAAGACCACCAATGCCGAGCGCGATATCGAGGCTGAGAGAGCCTGTCGATACGGTTTCAACCTCCACGATTTTCTCGTTCGCGCCGAGCTTCATGATCGAGCCCTTGCCGAACGATCGCTCGATCTGCGACAGGGCCGCTTCCAATGCCTTGCTTTTATCCACCGTTTTGTCCTCTACGAGCCGCAAAGAATTTTGTGACATTTGAACCACCTTTAGGTTATTGAAGCCGCGTAGGCAACGAAACAGCAGACACGAACTATGTACATGGTTTGTTCCGTTCTTGCAAGTCTTGCCCAAGTCTTTGTGTTTATTTTTTAATCTGACGGGTGTTCTCTTAATGTTTCCATGGCATTGGCCGTTAAGAGAAGTTGGTTTTCAGCCCATCGTACCCTTCGGAATGACGCCTTCGCGATTCGAATTTCCACTGTTTCCAGGAGGCTGGCAGGTATGAGTCTCGACATTCTCGTTCTGGGCGGCGCGCATATCGATCGGCGCGGACGCATCGATGCGGAAACCATTGCTGGCGCCAGCAATCCGGGGCGATGGTTGGAAGAACCGGGCGGCGGTGGCTTCAACGCGGCGCGCGCCCTGGCACGACTTGGATTGAATGTTGCTATGATCAGCCCCCGCGGCGGCGATGCGCTTGGCCAACGGGTGGCGGTCGCCGCCGAAGCGGCTGGCGTCGACGACCGGCCCTTCACCTTTTTGGATCGGAGCACCCCAAGCTACACTGCTATTTTGGAAAAAGACGGCAATCTGGTGATCGGCTTGGCCGATATGGAGCTCTACCGCTTGTTCTCGCCACGCCGGCTGAAAGTACGCGCCGTTCGCGAATCTTTCGAAGCCACACGCGTTTTGCTGGTTGATGCCAACCTGCCGCAAGAGACGCTGGAGGCGATTGCGGCCATGGCGCGTGAGCTTGCCAAGCCTCTGGCCGGGATCGGCATTTCACCGGCCAAGGTGGTGCGATACGCCGACTGCCTCGATAGGTTCGATATGCTGTTTCTCAACAGCGCTGAAGCAGCGGTTCTGGCGGGAACAAAACCGGATGCCCCTTCTGATTGGCCGGATCTGCTTCGCGCCAAAGGCCTCCATGGCGGCGTTGTCACCAATGGTGCGGGACCGGTCGTTGCCTTTGATCCAAGCGGTGACTATGCCTTGACCCCGCCGCCACTGGACGCACTGGCCGATGTGACCGGAGCTGGCGATTCGCTTTGTGCGGGGGTGCTTTCGCAAAGAGTGAATGACAGTTCCTTGCCGCTGGCGCTGCGCCACGGTGTTGCTTTGGCTGGCCTGACCCTGCTATCTGACAGGGCAACAGACGAGGACCTCACCGCAGATCGCCTCGCCGCGCGCCTTGACCTTGTTGGCGAGCCGCGCGCCCTTCCCCGCCAAACGAGTTCCCGATCATGACCCGTTCGATTTCTCCGCTCCTGCCCATCGTATACGCCCGCGAAGTGGCTGCGGCCAAGACGCGCAATGCGCCTATTGTCGCGCTGGAATCCACCATTATCACCCATGGCATGCCCTATCCGAAAAATGTCGAGATGGCGCAAAGCGTGGAGGCAATCATTCGCGACGGTGGTGCGGTCCCGGCGACCATCGCCGTGATTGAAGGCGTTTTGCATATCGGGCTGGAAGAAGATCAGTTGCAAAAACTGGCGCAAATGACTGATGTCCTGAAGGTCTCTCGTGCCGATCTCGCCTACGCCATTGCCGAACGCCGCACCGGCGCTACCACGGTAGCCGCGACGATGATCGCTGCCGCCCGCGCCAATATCTCGGTTTTTGCCACCGGCGGCATCGGCGGCGTGCATCGTGGCGCAGAAGAAAGCTTTGACATTTCAGCGGACCTGGAAGAACTGGCCCGCACCCCTGTCATCGTCGTCTGCGCCGGAGCAAAAGCTATTCTTGATATTCCCAAGACATTGGAAGTCCTGGAAACCCGTGGCGTACCTGTCGTGACTTACGACAGCGACGAATTTCCAGCCTTCTGGTCGCGGGAATCGGGCTTGAAAAGCCCACTTAAACTGGAAAGCCCCGCAGCAATTGCCAATTTCCAGAAGGTACGCGACCAATTGGGCATTGATGGCGGCATGTTGATCGCCAATCCCGTGCCGGAAGCAGAGGAAATCGCGCGCGAGGAGATGGAAATCTATATTGGCCGGGCGCTGGCCGCGGCTGAACGCGAGGAAATCACTGGCAAAGCCGTCACGCCTTTCCTGCTCGACGCAATCTATCACCTCACCGACGGCCGCAGCCTGACCACCAATATCGCGTTGGTGGAAAACAACGCGCGTCTTGCCGCGGAAATTGCCGTCGCGATGCTGTAAGCCACTGATATCAAAATGGATCGGGGGTGATAATGTCCCCGATCAGACACTGCGGCAGATTATTGTTGTCGATTTATCGTTGGCCATCCGCACTGAAACAACTTGCTACCAACTTTCATTCCGCAATTTCACGTCTTCGATAGTATCGATTTTCTCTATCTTTCTGCCCATTCCCAACCGACAGTCGTCAGGACAATAAAGCAAAGGCTTTCTGTTTCTATAGGAGCCTCTCAGCCTCCCGTATTTAAAGGATGCTTCTCGTTCGTCTCCTCTTCAACGCCGTCTCTCGCCGCGTCATCGAAGGAAATTTGCAAGAAGGACTTGCGGAACACAACTGGAACAGATAGCGTATGTTCTGTATTTGTTTCATAATTCAAAGGGTAGGTCCCAATGCTGACTCGCAAGCAACAGGAACTTTTGCTGTTTATACACGAGCGCATGAAGGAGTCTGGGGTGCCGCCCTCCTTCGATGAGATGAAGGATGCCCTGGACCTCGCCTCAAAATCCGGCATTCACCGGCTGATCACCGCTTTGGAAGAGCGCGGTTTCATCCGTCGCTTGCCAAACCGTGCACGAGCGCTGGAAGTTATCAAGCTGCCAGAGGCCATGACCTCCAGCATACCGCCCCGACGTACAGGATTTTCGCCATCCGTCATTGAAGGCAGCCGAGGCAAGTTGCAGGCAGTTCCATCCGCTCCGGCCAAACAGGTCGAGGAAGTACGCAATTCCTCATCCATACCTGTCATGGGCCGTATCGCGGCAGGCGTGCCGATCTCCGCTATCCAGAACAACACCCATGACATTTCCGTGCCGATGGAAATGCTGGGCAGCGGCGAACATTACGCCCTTGAGGTCAAAGGCGATTCGATGATCGAAGCTGGCATTCTCGATGGCGACACGGTGATCATCCGCAACGCCACCACCGCCAATCCGGGCGATATCGTCGTTGCTCTGGTAGACGATGAGGAAGCCACGTTGAAACGCTTCCGCCGCCGTGGGGCGTCCATCGCGCTGGAAGCTGCCAATCCGGCCTATGAGACCCGGATTTTCGGACCGGACCGGGTAAAAATCCAGGGCAAGCTTGTCGGTCTTATTCGTCGCTATCACTAAGCTCACTGACATCTCCAGCGCCTGACTGGACGTCGTCGCTGGCAGCAGATGGAACATTGGCGTGGGCCGTACCATTCGGTCGATCATAGCGATTGCTGCGCCAGTCGAAATAACGATGGCGGGTCCAGGGCCGATACTGATTTTGAAATGCCGTAACGATATGCAGCGTTCGGGTGGCGGGATCACCAAGCGTGATCTCCATTGCACCGAACCGTCGCAGATCGTTACGGGTCAGGACTTTCGGGGGACGTGACAGCATCGGTCCAGCGTTAGCGGCCTTCTCGGTTTGCAAGAAGGCGAGAGGTTCGCCCGCTTCTATTAGGGACGGGGAATTCTGGTCTGAGTTTGAGGCGCCGCCCTTCACTTGGCTATCTGTGGGCACTGCAACACCCTTCCCCGGTACCGTCGTTACACTGGCTGCAGAAATGTCTCCCGCTTGCGTTCGGCTGATCGTTTGGGAGCGAACGGACGGGCTGCTGTTGTCAGATGGCAGCATGTCACCATCGGCCATGATCCGTTCAATTTCAACGTCCGCCCCAGTCGCGTCTTCCGCAGGCTCCCGGGTAACGGTGGTTTCGTTTTTTTCTGAGGGAATAGTGGATGCTATCGGCGCCTTACATTCGGCATCACGGCCGGCCTCAGTCGAAACGATCAGGTCGGACAGGGCGCAAGCGGCCTGGTTGTAGTCGCGGTTCTGCACCAGGCTGACGGTCCAACCATTGCTGAGCCTCGCGAGGCAAAAGGCATCGGTGCGGCAATGGAAAAGATCAGGTTTTTTATCGGCCTTCTCCTTTGCCGTCGTCATCTCCGCCATCGCCTGTTGCGGCTCTACTGGCTCTCTTCCCTTGACTTTTTGGCCCCCCGTCTTTGTTTTTCCGGCCCGCGTTGTTTCCCGCGCCTTGTCCTCGCCTTTCCCCGCGCCCTGTTGGCCTGTCTCGATCTCAACAGCTGCCAGCTTGGGCAATATTTCAGGCGCAATCGGATCGGCAATGTCGAGCACTGAGCGCCATTGGTTGAAAATGAAACTCGGCGGACGCTTCTTGTTGGTGGCGATGGTCAAGAGATGGCGGTCGTCGGTCCGAAAGAGAGCGAACAGTTGGCCATCTTCGGATATGGCGAGATCGGGCAGTGGCGGATCGGTTTTTATCGCCTCATAGCCAAACGCCGTCAGCATCATCGCCACGCCAATCAGCCGCAGCCGCGTCTTCATCAGGGTCAGTATCAGCAGGCCGGTTGCCGAGACCGGCAGAAACCACCACTCGAACCGGCCGAAGGTGAAGCCATTACCCCAGCTCGCGACCTTGCTGGCAATCATCAATACGCCCTCAAGGCCAAGCCCCATCAACTGGATCGGCCATTGGTCCAGACCGAACGGCATGAGCAGCACGCCGATCATCGCCGCTGGCATGACAAGCATCGACATAAGGGGAGCCGCCAGGAGATTTGCCTCCAACCCATGCAATCCGACCCGGTGGAAATGCGCCGCTGAAAACATCGCTGTGGAAAAACCGCCAAGTGCAGAGGTCATCAGAATGCCGCTGACCAGCGTCATCAACGGCTTCAGCACTGTCAGCGCCGGGATCGCCGGCAGGATGGGAGGCATTCTTGGGCGTTGGCGCCAAAGGTCGAATCCGGCGATCAGGGCAAAGGTGGCTGCAAAGGACATTTGCAGGCTCGGTCCCATGACCTGGGACGGCGAGAGGAGAATCACAAGGATAGCCGCCAGCGCGGCATTGCGCAGGCTGAGCACAGGTCGGTCGAAGAAAGCCGCCGACAGCATGATAACCATCATCAGATACGCGCGCTGGGCGGCAATGTCGTAGCCGGAAATGAGAAAATAGCCGGTCGTGGTGGCTATCGCCCCTGCTGCGGCAGTCTTCTTGATCGAGCGGGCCTCCGCCATGCCAGGGACAAGGCTCAAGAGGCGCCGGATCCCCACGAAGAACAGCCCACCGGCCAGTGCCATATGCAGACCGGAAATCGAGATGATATGGGCAAGGCCGGAAACGCGAAGATCGTTATTGGCCTCCTCCGAAAGGCCGCGCCGCTCGCCGGTCACAATCGCCACGGCAAACGCGCCCGCATCGCCCGGCACGATGGCCCTGATACGATCAGAAATGCCATTGCGCAATTCCTGTGTCGTTTCATCCAGCTTGATTCCGGCACGCTCCCAAAAATCCGGTGGCGCTATCTCTGGTCCCGGCAGAAATGGCTTGGGTGGCTGGTAAAAATAGCCGATCGCGCCGGTGCCCGCAAAATAGGAGGCAAAGGCAAAATCGTTTAAGCCCGGCAAAGCCGGTCCGGACGGCGGGGAGAGCCGCGCCCTGCCCTCAATCCAGTCGCCGGGGTTGAAGGGAACATGCTTGCCGCGGGCCAGAAGCGCGACCTGCTGTGGCATACGCTTAAGACTAGGGTAGCGCGTTTGATGCAGTGCAATCACATATCTTTGATTGCCGTCCGCATTTGGTTCTACCGAAACCACTTTGCCGCGCACCACGGTCGTCACTGCACTGTCTATGATGATCGTGTCCAGACGCGCGGTTTGCACATCGGCTAGCAACATGCCAGCAAGACCGAGAGTTGCAATGCCGCAGACGGTGGCCAGGACAGGATGACGGTAACGGACCCGCAGCCAGACCACTCCGGCTGCACAAAAAGTCAGGAAGATCGGCAGACGGGGAAGGTCCTGCGGACGGGTAAACCACCAGATCGCACCGAGACCAAGCAGAACGGGTAAAAACAGAAATGTCCGACCATAGGCAAGCTCCTGCAGAGCATCCCGGTGGAGAGCACGCAGAAGGCGCTGCCAGCGGGAGACCAGCAGCGGCGATGCGCTGAAGTGGCCCTCGAAATCAGGGGCTTCCGCCTCGTCCTCCGGGTCTATGTGCGGACGCCGTAGAACCTCGTCAAACAGGGTTTTGGAAGAGCGACTATCCCATGGCAAGCCGCGCGCCGGACGCGCTTCTTTTTGCCTGATCAGTTCCCATTCCGCCGTATCCGGCATCGATCCTGCCGTCGCCCCGGTGCCCTGCAATGCCACACGCCTTCAAATCGCTGAAAACGAGCGGCGAGGCCCCTGAAAATTGCTTTTGTGATAATTCGGCAACAAAACTTACCTTGCCGCTAACGGCAGACTATCAATCAAAAGCTGTAGGAGAAAGGGGGTGTAAACCAAGAAAAGCAGTTCTGGCAATAACGCATGCCTGCAATGCAAGTGCCGATTTATTGCAATGCACACTTTGTCCTTTGGATAGCTTGGCATTAACCTCTGGATCATATAGCTAATTGCAACGCTTAACCTGGGACGAGGCGAAAGCTGCGTCTCCCGCCTATATCCGGAGGATCACCATGACGGAACAAAGCGCAAACTTGAAGATTGAGGACAAGGCCGTCGATCTTGACGTGCGAAGCGGCACGATCGGCCCCGATGTTATCGACATCGGCGCTCTTTATAAGCATACCGGCAAGTTTACCTATGATCCCGGATTTACCTCCACGGCATCATGCGAATCGAAAATCACCTATATCGATGGCGACGAAGGCGTGCTGCTGCACCGCGGCTACCCCATCGAACAGCTGGCTGAAAAAGGCGACTTCCTGGAAGTCTGCTACCTGCTGCTCTACGGCGAACTGCCGACAGTCGCTCAGAAAAAGGACTTCGATCACCGCGTCACGCATCACACCATGGTGCATGAGCAGATGTCGAAATTCTTCTCAGGCTACCGTCGCGACGCCCATCCGATGGCGGTCATGGTCGGTACTGTCGGCGCTCTGTCGGCTTTCTATCACGACTCGACCGACATCACCGATCCGCACCAGCGCATGGTTGCCAGCCTGCGGATGATCGCCAAGATGCCGACCATCGCCGCCATGGCTTATAAGTATCACATCGGCCAGCCCTTCGTTTATCCCAAGAACGATCTGGATTACGCCGCCAACTTCCTCAACATGTGCTTTGCCGTGCCTTGCGAGGAATACAAGGTCAACCCGGTTCTGGCCCGCGCCATGGACCGGATCTTCATCCTGCATGCCGATCATGAGCAGAACGCCTCCACCTCCACGGTGCGCCTGGCTGGCTCGTCGGGTGCCAATCCGTTTGCCTGCATCGCGGCTGGCATCGCCTGCCTCTGGGGTCCTGCCCATGGCGGCGCCAACGAAGCGGCCCTGAACATGCTGCGCGAAATCGGCACGGTTGACCGGATTCCGGAATATATCGCCCGCGCCAAGGACAAGAACGATCCGTTCCGCCTGATGGGCTTCGGTCACCGGGTCTATAAGAACTACGATCCGCGCGCCAAGATCATGCAGAAGACCATGTATGAAGTGCTGGAAGCCACCGGCAATGCCGGCGATCCACTGATGCAGGTCGCGCTCGAGCTGGAAAAGATCGCCTTGAGCGATGAATATTTCATCGAGAAGAAGCTCTATCCGAATGTCGATTTCTATTCCGGCATTACGCTTCGCGCCCTTGGATTCCCGACGGAAATGTTCACCGTTCTGTTCGCGCTCGCCCGCACCGTCGGCTGGATTGCTCAGTGGAACGAGATGATCGAGGATCCGCAGCAGCGCATCGGTCGTCCGCGCCAGCTGTACACCGGCGCACCCAAGCGCGACTACCTGCCCGTCGCCAAGCGCTGATCGGCAATACCCTGTCTTATGCAAAGCCCGGCGATCAATTCGCCGGGCTTTTTCGTGGGCCTGCCTGCCAATGACAGGTTTCATGCCACGGCATTGGGGTTTTCCATCAAGAAAGCCTTCAATTTGTTCAGGGATTGCTTTAAGCAACGGCGACTGCTTCGCATCCGGCGAAGAATATTGATGAGGTTTTCGTTCCGATGCTCGTGATCCTGAGAAAAGCTGCCGGCACCTGGGTGGCAAAAGGGCTTCTTCTTTTGCTTGTCGCGTCCTTCGCGATTTGGGGCATTTCCAGCTCGATCATGAGCGACACGTCGGACAAGGTCATCAAGGTCGGCAGCCAGAGCGTCAATTCCAACGAATTCCGCCTCGCCTATCAGCGGCAGATCTCCGATCTCAGCCGCCGTTTCGGCACACAATTGACAAGCGAGCAGGCCCGTTCGCTTGGCATCGAATCGCAGGTCTACCAACAGTTAGTCGCGGGTGCAGCCCTCGATCAGTTGGCCTCGGACATGAATCTCGGCCTTTCCCAGGACCGCCTGGCGCAGTTGATCGGTGACGATCCGGCCTTCAAGAACACCAATGGCCAGTTCGACCGGCAATTATTCACCTCACGGCTGCGCAATTCCGGCATTCGTGAGCAGGATTATATCACCGAGCGCTCAAAGGTCGCGGTTCGCAGCCAGATCGTCGATGCGACGGCGGAAGGATTCGTGCCTCCGAAAGTGCTGATCGATGCGTTGAAACTCTATCGCCAGGAAAGCCGCAGCATTGACTACCTGCTGCTGACCACTGCCAATATCGACCCGATCAAGGCACCGGACGAAACGGTCCTTAAAACCTGGTTCAACACGATGAAATCGCGCTACCGCGCGCCGGAATATCGCAGCTTTTCCTATGTAAAACTGGAGCCTGCCGATATCGCCGATCCGAAAGCCGTGACCGACGAGCAGGTGAAGCAGGAATACGACGCCAACCTCAAGAAATTCGAAGTGGCCGGCACCCGGACGCTGGAGCAATTGACCTTCCCGACCAAGGAACTGGCCGAAACCGCGGCTCAGTCGCTGAAGAATGGCAAGACCTTCGATCAGTTGGTGGCCGACCAGGGCAAGACGGCGACAGATGTGCTGCTGGGTGATTTCACCCGGGCAGATATTCCCGATCAGAAACTGGCCGATGCCGCATTCGCCGTCGCCAAAGACAGCGATACAACACCTGTCGTTGAAGGCGCCTTCGGCCCGGTTATTCTGCGGGTCAGCAACATCAAGCCAAGCCACACGAAGACGCTGGACGAAGTCAAGGATCAGATTCGCGCTGATCTTGCTGCCAATGCCGCGGCCCAGCAGATCAATGACGTGCATGACCGGTTTGAGGATATGCGTGCCTCCGGCTCGAGCCTTGAGGAAGCCGCCACTAAGGCTGGTCTGAAAGCCATCAAGATTGACGGTATCGATGCTCAGGGACAGGACAAGACAGGCAAGCAGGCAGAAAATCTGCCGGAAAAAGCCAATCTGTTAAAATCTGTCTTCGAAACCGAAGCGGGTGCAGAGCCCCTGCCCCTCAATATCGGCAGAAATGGCTATCTGTGGTTCGACGTGACGTCCATCGATGCGTCTCGTGAGAGAACGCTGGACGAGGTCAAGGACAAGGCCGTTTCCGACTGGACCACCGAGCAGCAGAAACAAGCGCTGGGCGCCAAGGTGGAGCAGTTGAAGGCCAAGGCCGATACCGGCGTGGCACTGGCTGATCTCGCGACTGAACTGGCCATCGGCGTCGAGACCAAAGCCGGTCTTCGCCGCGATACCGAAGATCCGGTGCTTGGCCCTGCCGCCGTCCAGGCCGCATTCCGTGGACCGTCCGGCACGATTGGCTCGGCGGTTGGCGCCGATCCGATGACCCAGATCCTGTTGAAGGTTACGGATGTCAACACCCAGCCGACCGGCGATGTCGTAGACCAGCAGGAAAGCCAGATTACCGCGCTGGCGAAATCCGCCGGTGACGATATTCTCGATCAGATGGTCAACCAGCTCCAGACCAAATATGGCGTCACCATCAATCAGGCGCTGGCCCAGCAGGCCATCACACGCTGAACCGCCGGGAGGGCGAAGCATATGAACGGGCTGAAGCCATTCATCGCAAAGGTCGCCAGCGGGCAAGCACTGACACGGGATGAGGCGGCGGACGCCTTCAACATCCTGATGTCGGGAGAGGCAACGCCTGCCCAGATTGGCGGCTTCCTGATTGCCCTGCGCATGCGCGGTGAAACCGTGCCGGAGATTGTTGGCGCCGTTACCGTCATGCGCCAAAAGATGCTGCCGGTCATCGCACCCACAGATTCCATCGACATCGTCGGAACGGGCGGAGATGGAACCGGCACCTATAATATCTCGACGCTGGCCGCCCTGATTGTTGCAGGTGCCGGTGTTCCGGTCGCCAAGCACGGCAACAAGGCGCTGAGTTCAAAATCCGGTGCGGCTGATAGTCTGACTGCCCTCGGCGTCAAGTTGGATATCGATCCATCCGTCATAGGCCGCTGCATATCGGAGGCTGGCGTCGGCTTCATGTTTGCGCAGCTGCATCACTCTGCCATGCGCCATGTCGGCCCGGCGAGAGTGGAGCTTGGCACCCGCACCATTTTCAACCTTCTGGGACCGCTCGCCAATCCGGCTGGCGTTAAAAAACAGTTGCTCGGAGTCTATGCGCCTGAATGGGTGATACCGCTGGCCGAGACCCTGCGTGACCTGGGCAGTGAGAGCATCTGGGTTGTGCATGGCAATGGCCTTGATGAAATCACCACGACCGGAACGACGCAGGTGGCGGCGCTCGAACAGGGCAAGATCCGTAGCTTTGAGCTGACGCCCGGTGATTTTGGCGTGGCACAGGTTGAGCTAGCCGCCCTGAAGGGTGGCGACGGCGAATATAATGCCAAGGCCTTGCGCGCTGTTCTTGAAGGTGAGAAAAATGCCTATCGCGACGTGGCGCTCTGCAATGCCGCCGCGGCCCTGGTCATTGCCGGAAAAGCCAACACACTGGCAGACGGCATGGCGCTCGGCGCGCAATCGCTGGACAGCGGCGCTGCCCTGAAACGGCTGGAGACATTGATTACCGTCTCCAATGGAGGACATTCGGCATGAGTGACATCCTGAAGAAAATCGAAGCCTATAAGCGCGAGGAAATCGCGGCAGCCAAGAATGCCGTACCGCTGGACGAGATCAAGGCCCGCGCCGCCGACCAGCCACCGGCACGTGGCTTCTACAAGGCATTGCGGGCAAAGCAGGCAGCTGGCAATTTCGGACTGATTGCCGAAATCAAGAAAGCCAGCCCGTCCAAAGGTCTGATCCGTCCCGATTTTGACCCACCGGCGCTGGCTAGCGCCTATGAAGCGGGCGGGGCTGCCTGTCTGTCCGTGCTGACCGACGCTCCAAGCTTTCAAGGTGCACCGGATTTTCTGGTCGCAGCCCGCGCGGCCTGCACACTTCCAGCGCTGCGCAAGGATTTCATGTTCGAGGCCTATCAGGTGCATGAAGCGCGTGCCTGGGGCGCAGATTGCATCCTGCTGATCATGGCGTCCCTGTCAGATTCTGAGGCCACCGATCTGGAAGGGGAAGCCCTGGCGCTTGGCATGGACGTGCTGATTGAGGTGCATGATGAAGAGGAAATGCTGCGGGCGCTGAAACTCGCCTCACCGCTCGTCGGCATCAACAATCGCAATCTGCGGACGTTCGAGGTCGATCTTGCCGTCAGCGAACGGCTGGCCGCCATGGTTCCTGCAGATCGGTTGCTGGTTGGTGAAAGCGGAATTTTCACCCACGAAGACTGCCTTCGCCTGCAAAAATCCGGCATCGAAACTTTCCTGGTCGGAGAAAGCCTGATGCGCAAAGACGATGTGACTGGTGCCACCAAGGCGCTCTTGACTGGTGCATCCGACCGCATAGCCGCCGAATGAGCGGCCTGACCCATATCGGTGCTGCGGGCGAAGCGCATATGGTCGATGTCGGCGACAAGGTCGAGACCGTGCGGGTCGCTATAGCCGAGGGTCATATCCGCATGGCACCGGAAACGCTGGCGTTAATCCGCGACGGCAACGCCAAGAAGGGCGATGTGATCGGCACGGCGCGGCTGGCCGGCATCATGGCCGCCAAGCGCACGGCAGACCTGATCCCTCTCTGTCATCCATTGATGTTGACCAAGGTCAGTGTCGACATCACCGAGGACACCACCCTGCCCGGCCTGCGCGTCACAGCAACCGTCAAATTGACCGGCAAGACCGGCGTCGAGATGGAGGCGCTGACTGCCGTTTCGGTTGCCTGCCTGACGATTTACGACATGGCAAAAGCTGCCGACAAGACCATGGATATCGGCGGAATTCGGGTGGTTGAAAAGACCGGCGGAAAATCCGGCCCGTTTCGTCATCCGGAGGCCGGATAATGGCGCTGCTACCCGTGGAAGAGGCCCAAGCCAGACTGCTGGCGTCTGCAACCCCGGTGCAGGACACCGAAATTCTGCCGCTCCGCCAGGCCCGCAATCGCATTCTCGCAGAGGATATGGCAGCTCGGCTGACGCAGCCGCCTTTCGATGCCTCGGCCATGGACGGCTATGCGCTGCGGGCCGAAGATGCCCTCTCGCCGGGGAGTGAATTGTCCGTGGTCGGCCAATCGGCGGCCGGGCACGGCTTTGATGGCAGGGTGGGCGCCGGTCAATGCGTGCGGATCTTTACCGGCGCCCCGGTGCCAGAGGGCGCCGATAGCGTCCTCATTCAGGAAGATACGGAACCGGCAGAAAAGAGCCTTCGTATCCGCACCACATTCGGCGCTGTGCAGGGACGCCATATCCGGCCTCGCGGCCAGGATTTTGCTGAAGGCACGGTTTTGATTCCGGCAGGTAAGGCTTTGGACTTTGCCAAGCTGATGCTAGCCGCAAGCGGCAATCATGCAAATGCCCTGGTCTATCGCAAGCCGCTGATCGCCCTTCTCGCCACTGGCGACGAGCTGGTTACGCCTGGTACTGCGCCGGGGCCAAGCCAGATCATCGCCTCCAACACATTTGCCATTGCCGCCCTTGCCGAAAATTTGGGCGCGGATGTGCTGGATCTCGGCATCGTGCCTGATGATCATGATGCCATCGTCGCGGCCATCCGCAAGGCAGAGGCGGCAGGCGCGGATGTGCTGGTGACGACTGGCGGTGCATCGGTCGGCGACCACGACCTGGTGCAGGCAGCGCTTACTGATACGGGCATGGTGCTGGATTTCTGGAAAATCGCCATGCGCCCGGGCAAACCGCTGATGGTGGGCAAGCTCGGACCGATGCATGTGCTGGGCCTGCCCGGCAATCCCATCTCCAGCATGGTCTGTAGCCTGCTGTTTCTCGAACCGCTGATTGCCAAGCTCGGCCATCGCGCTTTGCCGCAGCGCCTCAGACACGCCCGCACGGCAACTGCACTTGCTGCCAACGATCAGCGACAGGACTACCTGCGCGCCCAATTGCGGGTCGATTCGGCGGATGGGCTCTGGGTGACGACCTTTCCGAAACAGGATTCCTCGATGATGCGGATTTTCGCCGAGGCAGGGGCCTTGATCGTGCGGCCACCGCATGCATCGGCCCTTCGGGAAGGCGGCCAGTGCATGGTGTTGTTATTGCATCCGTAAACGCCTCTTGGTGAAAGTCATTTGCCGCCTTATCTAATGAAACGACACGCGGACGACCAAACCCGGAGCATGCCTTGAAATTTCTGCCTGAACGTCTGCGCAACCGGATCGAGCCGCGCCTTCTCGCCAGTCTGACCGTATTGGCCGGTCTTGGGTTGCTGTTTGCAAAAATCGCAGAAGACGTCTTCGATCAGGAAAGCCATGCCTTCGATCGGGCCATATTGCTGGCGCTCCGGATCAAAGACGATCCCGGCTTGACAATCGGCCCGCCCTGGCTGGTCAATTCAGTGCGCGACATTACCAGTCTTGGCGGCTTCACGGTGATTACCCTCGTTACCGTGCTGACGGTGTTCTATCTGCTTGCGGCGGGCAAAACCCGCAATGCCATGATTGTCGGCTTGGCGATTTCGCTCGGAGCCTTAGCCGAATCCGGCCTTAAACTGCTGTTTTCGCGCGCCCGGCCCGATGTCGTGCCGCATCTGGTCACAGTGCAGACTATGAGCTTTCCAAGCGGCCATGCCATGATGTCGGCCATTACCTATCTGACGCTGGGCGCCATGCTGGCCCGCGCTCAGCCGACATGGCAATTGCGCTATTTCACCTTTGGTGCTGGCCTGTTCCTGACGCTGCTGATCGGGGTTAGCCGGGTGTTTCTCGGCGTGCATTGGCCAACGGATATCATCGCGGGCTGGACGGTCGGCGGTGCCTGGGCGCTGTGCGTCTGGATGATAGCCGATGCGTTGAACCGCCGCCGCACACCACTTGAACCTGAACAGTGATCAGCCGATCAACTGGTCCAGCCAAGCCTTGTCCAGCACGCTTTCAAGCTCACGAGCCAGATCGTCCAACGCCTGTTCGACGCTTTGCCGGTAATTTACTGTACCATTGCTGATCCCGAAGCTTTGCAGCAGCGCAGCCCGGTATTCGTCATTGCCAAACAGCCCATGCAGATAGGTGCCCATCACCTTACCATCAGCAGAAATCGCCCCATCGGCGCGACCACGGATCGTCAGGGCAGGACGCTGGCAATCCGGGCCATCGGTCTGGCCGAGGTGAATTTCATAGCCACTCAGGGCCATGTCGTATTCCAGCGAATGGGCGGCGCTGTTGCGCACGGTCTTTTCTGGTGCCATCTCTGTGTCGATCTCAAGCAGACCAAGGCCTTCAACGCGGCAAGGCGCGCCTTCCAGCCCGAGCGGATCGGCAACACTGTTGCCCAGCATTTGATAGCCACCGCAAATGCCGATGATCCGCCCGCCACGCCGACGATGCAGAGTGAGGTCCTTGTCCCATCCCTGCGCGCGCAGGTCCGCCAGATCGCCAATCGTTGCCTTGGAGCCCGGCAGAATCACCAGCGCCGCATCGGCGGGCAAGGGTTCGCCGGGACGCACATAGACCAGATCGACGGAAGGCTCCGAGGCAAGCGGATCGAAATCATCAAAATTGGCAATACGTGACAAAACCGGCACGGCGATCTTCAAAGCGCCTGTCGAACTTCGGCTCAGTCGCTCCAGCGCCACGCTGTCTTCCGGCGGCAAGCGGCCAGCGGCCTTCAACCAGGGCACAATGCCGAAACTCGGCCAGCCGGTATATTGGGTAATGGCTCCGATTCCGTCTGCAAACAGGCTCTGGTCACCCCGGAACTTGTTGATGATATAGCCAGAAATCATCCGGCGGTCTTCCTCCGGCAGGATGGCATGGGTGCCGACCAGTGAGGCAATCACCCCGCCGCGATCGATATCGCCAACCAACACCACCGGCACATTGGCGCGGGTGGCAAAGCCCATATTGGCGATGTCACCGGCCCTTAAATTAATTTCGGCTGGAGACCCGGCACCCTCGACAATCACCAGATCAGCCCCGGCCTTCAGCTCTTCAAAACTATCAAGCACGGCACCCAGCAATTGCGGTTTCAGCCGCTGGTAATCGCGGCCCTTCGCCTGGCCAAACACGCGACCCTGCACGATGATCTGGCTGCCGGTCTCACTTTGCGGCTTCAGCAAAACCGGGTTCATATGCACCGAAGATGGCACGCCACAGGCCAGCGCCTGGAGCCATTGCGCCCTGCCGATTTCCCCGCCATCATCAGCCACGGCGGCATTGTTGGACATGTTCTGCGGCTTGAACGGACGCACGACGCGTCCATGGAGCCTCGCCAACCGGCAAAGCCCGGCCACCAGCACCGTCTTGCCGACATCCGAGCCGGTCCCCTGGAGCATAACCATCCGCGTCATGACGTTTGCCAGCTCCTGCAATTTGGTTCAAAGCGCAACCGTGTTGAGATTTGGCCGCGCGTCCTTCTACCAGACCTCATGTCGATGGTTTGTGGTATGACCTGTGGCCCGCCGGAAGGCAATGGCGGTCAAAGATTGGCTTTTCCA
Source organism: Allorhizobium ampelinum S4 (assembly GCF_000016285.1). NCBI lineage: Bacteria > Pseudomonadati > Pseudomonadota > Alphaproteobacteria > Hyphomicrobiales > Rhizobiaceae > Gillisella > Gillisella ampelina. The sequence goes on from NC_011989.1 coordinate 2,126,932, forward strand.
CAGTTTTTCCTGAAAAGGATACAAAGCCAGCGGGAACCGGTATGATTGACAGCGCCGGATTCCTGCATTTTTTCAATCCATTGGGGGTTCATCAGGATGTGGGAGCGCTCGGATTTACCCATGAAAGCATGTGCGTTTGCACGATGCTTAATGGCTTTTATGCGACATTTATTCGAACAAAAAGCTGTAAGGTGGTTGATTTATACGGCCAAGCCCCTACCCTTGTCGTTGTCGTAAACAGACAAGGACTGCCTTGGGACTGGACCGGACTTCACAATCCGCCAGGCTCGCCGACGAGCGGTCCTTCCATCCAATATGCCCGACCCGGGTTGCGAAATATGCGGCCGGGATCGGCTGTCATGCGTGAAACAATCACGCCCATGCGCTAAACATGCGCCAATAAAACGGAGAACTCCACGATATGAGGACATTGATCGTTTCCACGATACTCGCCGCCGGATTGTATGGCATGGCCGGTTCTGCCGAAGCTGCCGATTGCGGTTCGGTCTCCATTGCGGAAATGAACTGGGCCTCAGCCGGCGTCGCGGCCAATGTCGACAAGATCATTCTGGAAAGCGGTTATGGTTGTTCCGTCAATCTGGTGACCGGCGACACCATGCCAACCTTTACCTCAATGAACGAAAAGGGCGAGCCGGATCTCGCCCCTGAGCTTTGGGTCAATACGATTCAAAAGCCACTGGCGGAAGCCGTCAAGGACGGTCGCCTGCTGAAAGCCGCACGCATTCTGAAGGATGGCGGCGTTGAGGGCTGGTGGGTTCCGAAATATATCACCGATGAGCATCCCGACATCAAGACTGTCCAGGACGCGCTGAAACATCCCGAGCTTTTTCCCGCCCCGGAAGATCCGTCCAAGGGCGCTGTTACCAATTGCCCATCCGGTTGGGCCTGCCAGGTGACAACGGAGAATATCTACAAGGCGCTGAAGGGTGACGATGCAGGCTTCCAGCTTGTCGATAGCGGCTCGTCTGCCGCGCTGGACGGCTCGATTGCCAATGCCATTGAAAAGAGGCAGGGATGGCTTGGCTATTATTGGGCGCCGACCGCCATTCTCGGCAAATATGATATGGTCAAGCTTGGCATGGATACTCCCTTCGACAAGGCGGAATGGGACCGCTGCACCTCGGTTGCCGATTGTGCAGATCCCCGTGTCAACGATTATCCGGTCACGGATGTCTATAGTGTCGTTACCAAGAACTTTGCCGAGAAGGCAGGTGTGACGATGGACTATGTCGGCAAACGCCAGTGGGACAATGAAACCATCGGCAAGGTTCTGGCCTGGATGAGCGAAAACCAGGCGGACAATGCCGATGCGGCCGAATATTTCCTGAAGACCTATCCCGATGTCTGGACACAGTGGGTCTCGCCTGACGTCGCTGAAAAGGTCAAAGCCGCTCTTTGACACAACCCGGAAGGCTGCCTTTCCGTGATCTCTCATCCGTGATGAATTCAATCACTCGCACATGACGATAGACATGTCTCTAACGTCATGTGCGCAGCGGCTTGGCCATGCCACCGCCCCCCCCCGCAATACAATGATCAAGCCGCATCGATAAAGCCGAACACATCGGCATTGGCTTTGATCCGCACGATAAGGAGCACATATGGCATCCGCTATCTGTAGCTATATCCCCACCCTCCTCTGCCAGTTTCCGGCGGTCGATGACACTCTGATGCGGAGTTTCAAGAAGACCGTCGATACCGGCTTCAAGACGTTCGTCCGTTCCTATGGCGATTTCCTCGACGGATTGACCTTGCCGCTGCAATGGTTCCTGAACTGGCTTCAGGCGCTGTTCGTTGATACGCCCTGGATCGTGATGATCTTCGCACTGGCCGCCATTGTCTACGGCGTCAGCCGCAATTGGCGCATCACGCTCGGCACGGCTCTTGCCATGGTGTTGATCGGCATGGCCGGTCTCTGGCAGGATACCATGATAACGCTTGCCATGGTGACCGTTTGCACGCTGTGCGCCGTCGTCATCGGCATTCCCCTCGGCATCTGGATGGCGCGGTCCGACCGCGCGCAGTCGACCTTAAACCCGGTGCTCGACGTGATGCAGACCATGCCGAGCTTCGTCTATCTGATCCCTGTTGTGATGATTTTCGGGATCGGCAAGGTGCCGGGCCTGATCGCGGTGGTGATCTATGCCATCGCGCCGATTATCCGGCTCACCAATCTCGGTATCCGCCTTGTCAGCCGCGAGGCCATCGAAGCAGCAGATGCTTTCGGGTCGTCGGAGCGGCAGAAACTGTTCAATGTCCAGATCCCGCTGGCGCTGCCCAACATCATGGCGGGCATCAACCAAACGATCATGATGTCGCTGGCCATGGTGGTCATCGCCTCAATGATCGGTGTTGGCGGGCTCGGCAAGAATGTCCTGCAGGCCATCACCAACCAGTTCTTCACCATCGGGCTGCTCAACGGCTTTGCCCTTGTGGCGATCGCCATCATTTTCGACAGGGCAAGCCAAGCCTATGGCAAACGCCTCCAGAAACATACACAGGTGCTGCATGGCTAGTCACGGCATAGACATCCGCAATCTCTACAAGATTTTCGGCCCCGATGAGAAAACCCATATCGACGCCGTACGCCAGGGCATCACCAAGGCCGAGTTGAATGACAGGCATCACCATGTGCTCGGCCTGCGCGACATCAGCATCGACATGCCCGGTGGTGAGATCACCGTGGTGATGGGGCTTTCTGGCTCCGGCAAATCCACGCTGATCCGCCATATCAACCGGTTGATCGAACCGACAGCGGGCGAAGTGCTCTATGATGGAACCGATATATGCGCCATGTCGCCAGCGCAACTGCGTGATTTCCGGCGCCGGAAAACCGCGATGGTCTTTCAGAAGTTCGGCCTGCTGCCACATCGAACCGTGATGGAAAACGTCCTCTACGGCCTCGATATTCAGGGCATGCCACGGCAGGAAAGTCTTGCCAAGGGGCATTACTGGATCGAGCGGGTCGGGCTTTCCGGCTTTGAGAATCATTACCCGAACCAGCTTTCCGGTGGCATGCAGCAGCGCGTCGGCCTGGCGCGGGCCTTGGCAACCGATGCCGATATCCTCTTGATGGACGAGGCCTATTCCGCGCTGGACCCGCTGATCCGGGTCGATATGCAGACCATGCTGATCGACTTGCAGCAGGAATTGCAAAAGACCGTGGTGTTCATCACCCACGATCTGGACGAGGCTTTGCGTCTGGGCGACAAGATCGCCATTCTGCGCGATGGCGAGGTGGTGCAGCAGGGCAGCGGTCAGGATATCGTGCTGCGTCCAGCGGACGATTACATCTCCGCCTTCGTGCGCGAGGTCAATCGCGGTCGGGTGATCCGCATCGGCACGGTGATGGTCCCAGCGCGTAATCAATCAGGCCAGTTCAAGCTCACCGCCCGCACGACACTGGAAGCGGCGGCCCGGGCCATGGTCGAGCAAGGCGTCACAGAGGCGCAAGTGACCGATAAAGCGGGTCACCAGATCGGCACCATCGACCTGTCGATCATCCTTTCGGCCATGGTCTCACCTGCGCACAGCGTCCAACCGGCGCTAGCAGCGGAATAAATGATCTTGGCGGCAAGCAGGAGATCGTCCCCACTGCCTTGCCGCCATGTTCTTCAATTCAGAATCGCATGGGTCAGCATTGCTATCGCCAGCTATTACGCTCCAGCAATCGAAGCTTGAATGAAGGCGACGTATTTGTCCTTAAGACCCGCTTGCAGCCGCTCGGCCATCAGCATGGCGATCTGGAATTGGGTGAAACTATCGGTTTCTTCCAGCGCCATTTCCGCCAGACCTGTGACGCCTTCGGCGTAAAGTTCAGGAGAATCGGCCACCTCCTTGATAAAGCTGCCGAGAAACCGGTTGACCGTGAATTTGCCCAGACGCTGGCGCTCGTCGATGGAAAGCGGCGAGCCGACCCGGTTGATCAGCACGAAAACATCGAGAAACAGCAGAAGCATTTCATAATGAACCGCACTCTCCGGCAGTCCGGCTTCAAGCAGCATAACCTTGCGTTCCGCATCGATCTGCGCCTTTTCAGCCCATTTTGCGGCATTGTAGCGATAGCGGATCGACGGATCATGCGCCATTTTTCCGGTCGAAAACAGGGATAGTGCGACAGCCCAATCGCATGTCGCTGCCTTGGTCGGATGCGATCGCAGAAACAGATCCATTGTCGCAAGCCAGACTTCGCGGCGCAGGATGGAATAGAAACCGCCATTGTTGGTCGGACTTTTCTGTAGATAGGCGAGCATTCTTTCGCCAGGATCATACTCTTCCAGGGCAAAGGCCTGAACCGAACCAGTTTCGGACCGCTGGAGGAAGCTTTCGGTTACTGGCAGCACGCCAACGTAATCGAAGGGCAGATCATCGAGATCAAAAGGCGCCTGATCCGCTTCGGCAAGGATCTCGTCATCATCGCCCATTGGCATGATGAAGGGCGTGGAGGCCGCCTCGACAGCGTTGAACATATTGGCAAAGGCCGTTTGTGCCTCGCTTGCCACATAGGTCAACCGTGGAGACAGGTCCTGCAAATAGGCTTTTTTGGCGGCATCGCCGGAATTGTCGCTGACCACCAGCAGGGCGTCCCGCGCCTCGCAAAAAGCAAGCGCACTGTCGATGGCAGCGCGCGAACCGTCGAGCGGGCGATGGCTGGGCATGCAGATAGTCAGTTCGGCCATAGAAACACTCCGAAAAAATGCGGGCCCCATGACAAGCCCCCATTGCAGAAAATAGCATTCAGGCGGGATCAGCTCTCAGACAATTTTCCCAGCTCAGACTCGAAATGGGTAATTATACAATATCCGCAAAGCTTTGCCGCATTTGGTTCGCCTTTGAAGAACAGCGATATCCTACCGTCAAACGTTGCGGCACCTGTGTCAACCAGCGGATGAAGCCGACCGCAAGCCTCACGCAAGGCTCAACGGAGTCAAATGGTCGATCACCAAACAATGCCGCGAATTATTCAGTTGATAAAATCGCAAGCTCTGCTCCAGCGACGATTGTTTAAGAACCAATGCAGATAATATTCGCAGAGACTCACAACAGACACGCCGGGCAAAAGCCAAGACAGCAGGAGACCTTCATCATGTCCGCCACCGCCGTTACCGACCGAGACACCGTCGCCATGAAGCTGGGTGGATTCTCTGATGACGACAAGGCCTTCCTGGCCCTGATGCTGGAAAACCCCAAGCAGGACGAGACCTTTGCAGAAGGTCTGTTCGCCTATCTGGAACAATCCGCCGCGCAACGCTTCCTCAACTCCTTGAAGCTGGAGCGCTGTGGCGAATGGCTTGGCAATAGCTGCCCGGCCCGGATGCAGATCCGCTTGATGGAAATTGCCAGGTCCAGCCAGCATGGCGCCTATCTGGCCTTTCGCCAGGGGCTGACACGCTCCGGCGGCCTGGAGCGTGCCTATCCGAAATCAGCGCTGTGAGCGTGGGCCCGTCCCCGGCCTTCATCCAGGCTTTGCAGGCCTATAAGCAGGGCGATCTGCGCGCCTGCCTCGACCGCCTGCATCCACTTTTGAAAAAACGTCCACCGGATGCCAATATGCTGCTGGTGGCGGCGCAATGCCATGCAAAGCTGGAGGAAAAACTCCAGGCCGCCGAGCTTTACGCCCGGGTGGCGGATGTGCAGCCGCAAAATCGCCGGATGTTTCTCCTGATGGCCGCGCGTTTATATATGCAGATTGATCAGGGGGAGCAGGCGCTTTCCCTGATCCGCAAAGTGCCAGAATCCCAAAACCTCGAATCCCAACACCTCGCATCACTCGACCCGGAAGAGCAGAGAACCTATCGGCGGCTGCTGCGAGGACAATTGTGCCTCGAGGAAATCGAAGCCAGCGACAACGCGCTGCTGGCCAAGATGCGAGAGGGTGCTGATCCGGCATTTTTCAACATCGACGATCCCTACCAGCACATGCTGTGGTGTGACGACGAGGCAATCAATGGCCACCAAACCCGGATGGCCAGCGGAAAGCCGTTTACGGTGCAATCACGCCAGGCACGCCGTAGCCTACCCCATCATTTCGGGAAAAAAATCCGTGTCGGTTATCTTTCGTCGGATTTTTCCGACCAGCATCCAACCATGCGGCTGTTGCAAAGTGTTTTGCTGGGTCACGACGCCGCCCGCTTCGATATCCACCTCTTCTGTCACACGCCAGAGGATATCAGGGGGCTGGATCGGGGACTGCGGCAGACCTACCCCAATCTTCACGACATCCTGCGCATGGACGATGGTACGGCACGCGATTTCATCCGCAGCTTCGACCTGGATATTCTGGTCGATCTCAAAGGCCATACCAAAGATGTCCGCGCCGATCTGATCAATAGTGGACTTGCCCGCTTGCAGGTCGCCTATCTCGGTTTTCCCGGCTCCGCCTATGGGATCGATTGCGATTATGTCATCTCCGACCTGATCGTTACGCCGGACTCATCCAAACCCCATTATCACGAGAGGCTCTGCCGATTGCCGGAAACCTATCAGGCAAACGACAACCGCTATCGCCCGCACCCACCGGCCACATCCCGCTCCCTGCTCGATCTGCCGGAAGATGCCTTCGTGCTGGCCTCCTTCAATATGGTTCGCAAGATATCTCCGCAAACCGCGCGTCTCTGGGCAAGGATGCTGGACGCCATTCCCTCATCCATTCTCTGGGTTCTCTGCGCCGGGCGCGAACAGCGCGACCGCCTGACCGCATTCATGACCGGGTGCGGAATCGAACGTTCACGCCTTTATTTCACTGGCGCCGAAAGTTACGCGCCGCATATTGCCCGAATGCAGGCGGCCGATCTCGGTCTCGATACCTATCCCTATAACGGCCACACCACGACCTCGGACAAGCTATGGGCGGGCCTGCCGGTCATCACCTTCAAGGGCAGCAATTTCGCTTCAAGGGTGTCTGAAAGCCTGTTGACCGCGCTCGGCGTTCCACAATTGGTGGCGGAGACACCGGATGATATGGTGCGTCTGGCCGCAGACCTGGCGCAGGATCGGCCCCGGCTTGCCGCACTCAGGCAGACGATTGGGGACAAACGGCTGCACGCGCCGCTCTTTGACACGCAACGGTTCACCCGCCATCTGGAACGCGCTTTTGAGTTGATGGTAGAACGGGAAAAGGCCGGCTTGGAACCGGATCACATCGATGTGCCAGCCCTGCCGAGCCGACAGGAACCGTTCAGGCAGGATACTGACTGATAGTCACAAAGATCGAGATGCGTCAGTTGGGGCGCTGGTCTACCACAGCGATGATCGGTCCGAGTGGATAGGCCCGGTCGATCCGGCCAGCCATCGGCTCGGCAAGGCTTGAAATCGTCCCGTCCAGATAAAGCGCATTGGCCGCGCCCAACCGATCGCGAAAGAACGCGGCCATATCGTAGAAACGCACAGGGTCTTTGCTCAACACAAACACCACCTGTCCGCTGGCATCGATACCGACACCATTGCGGATTTTCAAACTGTCGCTCGTGGGGAGAAACTTCGGGTGCAGAACACCATCAATGACCAGCATTGGGCCGGATTGGGTAGCGAAATCCGCTTCAATCTTCTGGGTTTCGAATTGCCCGGTCTCAAGCACACCAGCATGGCCGTCTTTTAGAAAAAACACGCCATTCGGCTTCAGGTAAAAATTGCCCCAACCATCGGCGGTTTCGGCTGTCTTGCGCGTCATACCATAGTCTACGAACAGGCCAACGGGACTGAGATCGGAGTGATACATACCGCCATTGACGGCAAAGGTGAGGATCAGTCTTTGCTGCCAAAGCTGGCTTCGCAATGCCTCGAACCCACCATAGACATCGCCGTCGGCATTGCGGTTGAAGATGCGAATTGTGCGCGTGGCGGGATCAAATCGACAGACACGATAAGCAAAGCCGTTTTCCGTCTGGTCACGACAACTCTGTTCTTCTGCCTCAGCACGCTCTGGAGAAATAACAAGCGGGGACAGGATCGCAAAAAGCCAAACGACTATTTTCAAACGGAGCGCGTTTTCCGAGCAAAATCTCAAAAGTGAACTCTCACATAAAATATTTGAAGGCGCACCCATTCGGGTCCGTCTTCTGGCACGGACGCCAATACGCAAGGTTCACGAGGGAATAGAGCAAAAAAGCTAGCTGTATCCCGCCGTTGACTTGACACCACTCTTACTGCTGGGCGGAAGCGGTCAGAATGCCCACTTCCTGAGTTTGGCCCGCAAATTGAATCGGCGGACCCTGGAAGGCGACATGCCCAGCGGCCGAAACGACAACCGCCAGAATATAAGCAGCACTCACTTTGGCAACCAGATGCATGGACATGGACCTAACTCCTCTTCCCTCTCCCGAAGCAGCTTTGCTTCATCCCTTGAAGGGCGTGAAGCAAAACTGCTGTTAGGTTGCGTTATTTAGCAGCCTTGGCGACATTATTGCCCGCCGCTTGCGTGGCGTTCACGGTATTGGCTGTATCTTTGCCCATACCACGGATCGTGTTACCGCATGACGACAATGCGGCAGCGGCAACAAAGAGAGCAGCAACGGCAGCGAGCTTTTTCGTGTTCATATTGGATAAACCCCTATTATGATAATCGGGCACCACAGGTGCCTCGCATTGGCATGAACGCGGCAACTCGAAAAAAGTTCATTCGCACCCAAAGATTTTAGCGTTTTTAACCAAACATTTACGCCGCATGATATCCGCACTTATGAAAGTTTGGTTCAGATTGCTCGCGAGCACAATAAATAACATGGGCTAAAGCGGCGCTTGAGGGGATTGATCATGGGGCAGCAGCAGGGCAAAGGCGCAATTCTGGTGATGACTGCCGGGGGGCCAAACCCGTGGATGGTGGTCAACGCGCTGAAAGCCCGTTTCGGTGACGTGCAGGTCCTCTTGGAAGAACAGGAAAGCAAGGCGGAGATTTTTCGACGCCGTCAACGGCGGGTTGGAACCGTGGCAGCACTTGGTCAGCTAGCCACCATGGCCGCCGGCAAATTCATGCGCCGAGCAGCCCAAAAACGCACAGAAACGATCTGTCAGGATTTTGCAGCCGATCCCCATTTCAATTCGCAGATCCCAGTGACTACGGTGCGCAGCATCAACAGTCCCGAGGCGCAGGAGGCGATCCAACAGCTCTCTCCCGGTGTGATCCTGTTGGTCAGCACCCGGCTGATGACGGCCAAAATTCTGGCCAGCATGCCCTGCCCCGTGCTTAATCTTCATGCTGGCATCAATCCCGCCTATCGCGGTCAGATGGGCGGCTACTGGGCGCTGGCAAAAGGCGATCGCGGCAATTTCGGCGCAACGGTGCATCTGGTCGATCAGGGCACCGATACAGGCGCGGTCCTCTACCAGGTGCGTGCGCAGCCTAGCTCCGGCGATTTCATCTCCACCTATCCGATGCTGTTGACGGCAGCAGCCCTTCCCATCACCTGCCAGGCGGTTGGCGACGCGCTGGAGGGCAAGCTGACCCCTATCGCACCGACCGGGCCATCCGCCCTCTATTTTCCGCCGACCCTCTGGCGCTGGCTGTGGACGGGCCTCACCAAAGGCATCTGGTAGCGAAGAGCACTCTGGTTCAGCCTGAAACCGGCACGTCCTCCCGCCGGTTCTCAATCTCCATGATCAGTTTTTTCTTCGGCCTCAGGGTAATGCGCATCGTCGGCTCCGGTGTCACCTCGCTCTTGTTGCGCAGACGAAAAGTCTTGGCCAGCACCGCCAGAATGGCAACGGCCTCCATGGTTGCAAAAGCACTGCCGATACAGATGCGCGGCCCTGCCCCAAACGGCATGAAGGCGTAGCGATGCCGTGCCTTAACCGCTTCGGGCGCAAAACGGTCTGGATCGAACACCTCCGGCCTGTCCCAGATCAGGCTATGGCGATGAACGGCATGGATTGGCACCAGCAGGACAGTTCCGGCCTGAATATGGTGTTGGCCCAACGTAAACGCCTCGTTCGCGGTCCGGGTAATGACCGGCGCTGGCGGATAGAGCCGCATGGCTTCGTTGAAAACCTGTTTGGTATAGGTCAATTTCTCGACATGCTCGGCCATAACCGGACCATCTCCCACCACACGGTCCAACTCGTCCAGTAGCTTTTGCTCGATAGCCGGATGCTTAGCCAGCAGATGGAATGTCCAGGCAAGCCCAAGGGCGGTGGTTTCATGCCCGGCGGAGATGAAGGTCAGCAGGTTGTCGATGATCTGCTCATCGTTCATTTCTCGGTCTGTTTCCGGATCGTGAGCCGATAGCAACATCGAGATCAGGTCGGCACGTTCCACGCCTTCAGCGCGCCGCTCGGCAATCATTGTGGCCATGGCGGACCGCAAATAGTCCACGGCGCGGCTTGCCTTTCCCTTGCCGGGATAGGGTATCCATTCCGGCGCCTTCAACATCCCAAGCGCAAACATCCAGCCCGTCGGTTCGAGGTAATCGGTAACGCTCTGCTCGACCCGCGCGACATCGATCCTGTCGCGCCCTGTCATCATCGTCTCGACAATGATATCAAATGTCGTCTGCATCATTTCATGACCGATATCGACCGTCTCGCCAGCCTGCCAGGAATCACGGCGGCGTTCGGCTGCGGCAACCATCGCCGGCAGGAAGCCTCTCAGCTTTTCCCATTGAAAACCGGCGGCAACCGATTGGCGCTGCCATTTCCAATGGGCGCCATCAGCCGTCAACAACCCCTGCCCTAAGGCCGGCCCCAGTGCACGGCGAACGTCTTCACCCTTGCCAAGCACCGCTGCATTTTTGACCAGAGCCTCATGGATCAGTTCAGGGTCCATCACATGCAGCCGTACCTCATCGCCAAACTGCGCATAGACCAGCTTATGATCATAAATCTGCGGCGGCAGGGCATCCAGCGGATTGCGGATCAGATCAGCAATCACCCGCACCGGCGAACGACGGCTGGCAACGACACCTTCACTCGTAGCGGACAAGACCGGCATATTCATCTGCCATCTCCTTTGCATAGACCCTTTTTGGGCGGCATCCAGGATGTAGAGATCGAACAGGACCGCTCCAAGTCCCGTCGCCAAATTGCCTTTATCCGGTCAGGCGGCCACCGCTGTGTCGACACAGCCGCGATTTCCCAGCACGCAACGCACGTAATCGGCAACAGCCTTGACCGGCGGCGAGGCATCTTCACACACGGCAAGGCCGACCTCGTAACTGCCAAGATCCGGCAATCCATCACGCTCGGTCAGTTCCACCATATCCTCCTGCAACAGGAAGCGGGCAAGCGGCGCGACGGCGATATCAGCCCGGATCGCCGCATATTGCCCGACGTGGTGACCGCAGAAATAGGCGATGCGGAATTCCTTGCCCCGGCGGGTCAATTCGGTCATGGCGCGCTTGCGCCACACACAGCTCTCATCCCAGACAGACAGCGGCAGCGGCGTTTTCAGATGGGCCTGACCGTGTTTTTTTCCGGCCCAGACCAGCTTTTCGCTCATCACTGTCATGGTGGGATCGGCGGCGATGCCGTTTAGAAAATTGAACAGTGTTACGTCCAGCCGCTTCTCATTCACCGCCTTGCGCAGCTCCACAGAACCGGCAATCGTCACCTCGATGGCCAGATGCGGCCATGTGCGCGCCAGATGAGTGAGAATACCGGGCAGGACCAGTTCGCCGATATCATCAGGTGATCCCAGCCGCACCACACCATTCATCTCGGGCGCCAAAAACCGTGCCACCGCCTCATTGTTCAGGGCGAGGATGCGCTTGGCATAGCTGAGCAGCAAAGCCCCATGCGGCGTCAACGTGACGGAACGGGCATCACGGCGAAACAGCGAGACGCCCAGTTGATCCTCCAGCTTCTTGATCTGCATCGATACCGCCGAGGGGGTGCGAAACACCATGTCTGCGGCAGCCGTAAAACTGCCGACCTCGGAAATCGCCACGAAGGTGCGCAGCACGTCATTATCCAGAAGTGGCAAACTGGCCGCTGCCAGAACGGTGGAAGGCATGGAGGGAGACTGGGAAAGGGTCATTGGACAACCATCAATTTTTCTCAACATAAAGATCATATCGTTTCGTTTGATTGAATGTCAATTCCACCTGACACTGTTTGCAACGAAGCCGTTCGGCATCAGGAGGAGTGAAAAGCATGGTCTTCGAAACAACACCCCGCCGCGTTCCACCCATGCTGCGGCTCTGGCTGGCCTTTCATCGCTGGCGGGACAGACGCCATCTACGCCAGGCACGTGAAAAGGCGATGGCTCATCTTAATGGCTTGCCTGAATACCTGCGGGCGGATGTGGGCATCGTCGTGCCGGAACGGCCGGACAGTAAACCGATCACAATATGCGATGCGATAGATCACAAACATTCGCTTTATTGATCAATGAATACGGCAGATGATGTCTCTGCCGCCTCAGGACCAGAAAGTTCTTAGGCGAGATCAACGAAAGGAACTTTCCATGGCCTACATTTCTCATTCCAGCCCTTCGCGGCTGTTTACCGGCAGTATTATCCTCGCTGAGTCGGCTTTTCATGCCATTGCCACGTGGTTCAGCCAGCTAGAATCCTGGCGGCAACACCGCGCCATGGAAAAGGCGCTGGCAGAAGCCCCTTTCGATATGCGCAAGGATCTTGGCTGGCCTGCACACGACACGTGGCAGACCCGTCGCGACATAGTTTAAACAGCCCAAAAGGGCTGCTTCGGGCCTCGTTCTTCCTGACATTCAGGCGAAATATTGTGTTTTTTCAATCCGCTGGCCATACGTGTCCCAACCGTGCTCCATGACGGCTGACTGATGAAACACCCACAAATGGTCCGGCAATAATGATGTCAAATTGTTGTCGTCGGTTTCTATCGTGCTATTGTCGTTTTTGAGCTATTGGCGGAATTAAAAACTGTCAATTCTAGCAGATCTCCTCAGCACGGTGGCATCATGAGCAAAACGCCTGTTAAAAAACGCAATATCGTCTTTTTTCTTGTCCCGAATTTCACGCTATTGCCGTTTGCGGGCGCCATCGAAACATTGCGCATTGCCAACAGGATGCTGGGCTATGCGGCTTATGAGTGGCGGCTCTGTTCAGTCGACGGCAACAAGGTGTCGTCTTCATCGGGCATCAGCATCGAGGTCGATTCGTCGCTTGCCGATGAGCGCCGTTTCCTGGCCGGTGAAAACCGGCCCAATATGGCGATTGTCTGTTCCGGCGTCTTTGTCGAAGAGTTTAACAACAAATCCGTCAACGCCTGGCTGCGAGAAGCCTATAACCGCAACGTCGCGGTCGGCAGCCTTTGCACCGGCGCCCATGTGCTGGCCCAGGCCGGACTTTTGAACGGCAAGCGCTGCGCGATCCACTGGGAAAACCTGCCCGGATTTTCGGAAGCCTTCCCCCAGGCCGAAGTCTATGCCGATCTCTATGAAGTCGACAGCAATCTCTACACCTGCGCGGGCGGTACAGCTTCGCTTGACATGATGCTCAACCTGATTGGCCAGGATTTTGGCGAGGGCCTCGTCAACCGGGTCTGTGAACAACATCTGACCGACCGGGTTCGGGCTGCCGGAGACCGCCAGCGCCTCCCGCTGCGCGCCCGCCTTGGCGTGCAGAACAACAAGGTCTTGCAGATCATCGAATTGATGGAAGCAAGCCTGGCCGAGCCCTTGTCCCTGCTTGATATCGCCGACAAGGTGGATCTGTCACGCCGCCAGATCGAACGGTTGTTCCGCCAGGAAATGGGCCGCTCACCGGCGCGCTATTATCTGGAAATCCGCCTTGACCGTGCCCGGCATCTGCTGGTGCAATCCTCGATGCCGGTGGTGGAAGTCGCCGTCGCCTGCGGCTTTGTCTCCGCCTCGCATTTTTCCAAATGCTACCGCGAATTCTACAATCGCTCGCCCCAGCAGGAACGCGCCGAACGCAAACTGGCAACGGCAAAAGCGGCGGTTGCCGCATAAGTATAATTCGCCACAGCCTACCGGTTTTTACAACACGCCCTCGTGCACCATATTTGGTACACGAGGGCGTTTCTGATTTTCATGGAATCGCAGCAACGCTCTTTGTTTTTGCCCATTTCCGGGTGCCAAAACCAGTTTCCAATTTTCCTGGAAATGCTCAAAGGTAAGCTATAGCCCGCTATTGGTTGCATGGGTCCTGCATAAACCTTGTCGGCTTCAACCACTCAGGCAAGTGAAACGAAGACCGACAGCTTCATACAAGTTTGCCTTCCTACCGTGCCTTGTAACTGCGGATAGGAGTGCAACAATGACGATCGGCCTTGATGATTTGTCGCTTGAGCGACTGATGAAGGAGCGTGTGTGGACCTTCGGTAAAGCTGGCGCCGAACAGGTTTTTGCATCGCAGATATCCTTCGAGAGCGGCGGTTGGCTGCGCGGATATTCCCATACCAATGAAAACTCCTGGCGCGTGAAAGGCGGGGCGGTCGAGTTTCTGAGCCAGAACGCTGCTGTCACCACGCGATTCGATACCGTACGGTCTGTCGACGGACGCATCGAAATGGAGGGACAGTTCCGTCTGCCGGGAGAGCGTGGCGTTCATCTCTTGACGGAATGCGGCGAGGCACGGAAGCCGCAGAACAGAACCGCTCTTATCGTGCCCATTCACGACGCCTATTTCATCTATGGCATCAACCTGCTGTTTCAGAGCATTGGTGCCGACTACGACATCATTTTCGTCTTTTCCACCGATGCCGATCGCCTGCAGTTCAGAGAGATGCATCAGGCGTCCCCTTTCCTGAACTACTCATCCATCGTGCTGTCGGATTATTTCTCAGGCAGCGCACTGTCGGTCGTCGCTGAGGGTAGAACCTGGCCGACGGTCAAGAAATTCCTGGCGCTTTCTCTCGCCCATAAGCTTTACGACTATCTCCTGTGCGTCGATGCCGAGACCTTCATTCTCAATAAAACGGGCTGGACAGAGGCCGCCGCAAGCGTTGTTTCCGCAGCACGCTGGTACGGCGGTACTCTGACTGCAAACCACTCGGCCGAAAGGCAGATCATGCACGCCTCGTCCATAAAGCTGGCACCGGCGGTCGATCATGAAAAAATTCAGGCCATTTCCGGCAATTGGGGCATCTATACCTGGTGGTGGGATATTCCGGTCTATTCGGCCAAGAGCATCCCGGGCTTTCTGGAGTGGATTGGCTGGGACGCCAGCCTCCAATTTGTGGAAAGGCTCGTCCACAGCGTATTCGACCATATCACCTACCAGTTCTACATGGCTCTTTACGGTGGTTTCTCGTTTACGATGGTCGAAGGCATCGCCCATGCGATGGAATTCTGCAACGCCGGGATTGTCTCCAAGGTGCATCAACAGATCCATCCAATGAGATGGACGAATGCCTTTGCCTACACGCAGGACCCGAACTTTTTCCGAGAGAACAACTATCTTGCCGTCTATCACATCGACAGGAAGAGCTTTCCTCAGTTCAACCCCGGCTAGTTTCCGGGGAATTTGCAGTGGCCGGTGAAGCACCTATTTCGCAACGTTTGAATGGAAAGAGCGATGAAAATTCTCGCGCACAGGGGCTGGTGGCTGGAACCTGTCGAAAAAAACAGTGAAACGGCTTTCAGGCGCGCCTTTGAAAATGGATTCGGGGTCGAGACGGACACGCGCGACCAAAATGGCGTGCTGAAAATCGCGCATGACA
The DNA here is from genome assembly GCF_000016285.1 of Allorhizobium ampelinum S4. Lineage (NCBI taxonomy): Bacteria > Pseudomonadati > Pseudomonadota > Alphaproteobacteria > Hyphomicrobiales > Rhizobiaceae > Gillisella > Gillisella ampelina. The sequence continues at coordinate 2,142,547 of NC_011989.1, forward strand.
TGCCCGTCGGCGACCAAGTGATGGATCTCGACTATTTTTTGGATCTGCACAAGAGCTATGCCGGATCGGGCACGATTGCCATGAACATTAAGGCAGACGGCCTGCACAAGGCGCTCCGCGCCTCGTTGGAGGGTGCCGGGATAACCGATCTGTTCTGCTTCGATATGGCTGTTCCAGATGCCATCGGCTATCTCAACAACGGCTTTATAACCTATACCCGCCATTCCGAACTCGAACCGCTGCCTCCCTTTTATGACAAGGCCCAAGGCGTGTGGCTGGATGCCTTCTATTCCGACTGGATCACTCCTGATGTCATCCAGAAGCATCTCGATGCCGGCAAGAAGGTGGCGCTCGTCTCTCCAGAACTGCACGGGCGTGATCATACCGCCGCCTGGGATGTTTGGGGTGATCTGACAGGTGACGACATCTCAATCTGCACCGACTTGCCGCACCTCGCCGCCGAGAAATGGGGATAAGCCAGCCATGAACCAGACGGACAGGACATTATGATCAAGGCAGTGCTTTTCGACATGGACGGCGTTCTGATCGATGCCAAGGAATGGCATTACGAGACGCTGAATGACGCGCTGGCGCTTCTCGGGCTCAATATCAGCCGCACCGAACATCTCGCCGTCTATGACGGCCTGCCAACACGCAAAAAACTGGAAATGCTGACAAAGACGCGGGGATTGCCGCCAAGGCTGCACGATTTTCTCAACACGCTCAAACAGAAGATGACCTATCAGGTCATCGTCGAAAAATGCCAACCGGTCTTTCATCACGAATACGCCCTCGCGCGCCTGAAGCGGGAGGGCAAGCATATCGTGGTCTGCTCAAACTCCGTCAGGTCGAGCGTCGAGGCGATGATGCGCCAGGCTGACCTGTTGAAATACCTGGATTTCTTTCTATCCAATCAGGATGTCGGCAAGGCGAAGCCCGATCCCGAAATCTACCTGACGGCAATCGACCGGCTGCAATTGCAGCCGGAGGAATGCCTGATCCTGGAAGATAACGATCACGGCATACAGGCCGCCCGCTCCTCAGGCGCCCATGTGCTGGTGGTGGGATCGACCAACGACGTCACCTATGAGCGTATCATGAACGAAATCACCAAGATCGAATCGGCCCTCACATGAGATATCTTATTCCCATCGCGTCGAAGGATGATCTTTTCCCAAAGGACGAGTTTCATTTCCCCAAGCCTCTGATCGAAATCGACGGTTCGCCGATGATCTCGCTCGTCGTCAACAGTATCCGCAACCGCGATGCCTCCGCGAAGTTCATCTTTATCGTTCTTAATCAGGATGCGCTTGAATACAGTCTCGATTCAATTTTGAAATTGCTGGCTGGCGAAAGCACCGTCGTTATCAAACTGAACAATCCGACCATGGGCGCTGTCTGCTCCGCTCTGATGGCCGTCGATCATATTGTGGACGACGATCCTCTGGTGATCTGCAATGGCGACCAGATCATCGACGCGGATCTGGCGGGCATTGCACGAGATTTTACGCGCTCGCAGGCCGATGCAGGTGTCGTGACCTTCAATTCCGTACACCCCCGCTGGTCCTATATCCGTGAAGATCAGTCTGGATATGTCATAGAAACGGCGGAAAAGCGCGTTCTGAGCCGCAAGGCGATTGCTGGATATTACTATTTTAGAAGCGGCAGTCTATTTGTGGAATTTGCCCAGAATTATTTGCTGAAAGCCGACCCGTTTGGTGGAAAATACTATCTTTCCCCGGTTCTGAACGAGGTTATTCTCGCCGGTGGCAAGATCGTCCAACACGAGATTCCATCCGACAGCTATATCTCGTTCTATTCGCCCAAGCGCATCGAATTCTATCAGAACGAGATCCGGGACAAGGTTGCCGCGATGACCAAGCCCGCCCGTCAGGTTCAGGTCGTCATTCCGATGGCGGGCCTTGGCAGCCGGTTTGCGCAAGTCGGTTACCTCAAGCCAAAGCCGTTCATCGATGTAAAAGGCAAGACGATGATCGAGCGTGTCATGGACAATCTGCGCCTCGATCATGCGCGCTTCGTCCTGATCGCCCGGCAGGACCATCTGGATGCGGAACCCGATGTCGTCAGTGGTTTGAAAGCTCATGGCGATCTCGCATTTTCGCCGATCAACTTCGTAACCGAGGGTGCGGCTTGCACCGTCTTGACGGCGCGGACACATCTTGATCCCGATGCCCCATTATTGATTGCCAATTGCGACCAGATCGTCGATTTCGAATGCGCGGATTACATTCAAGATGCACTGGAGCGCGATCTGGATGGCTCAATTCTCTGCTTCAAGGACAAGGATCGAGACCCGAAATGGTCGTTCGCTCATGTGAACGATGATGGCCTGGTCGATGAGGTGAAAGAAAAGGTGGCGATTTCCGACAACGCGACCGTTGGCATCTATTATTTCAGACGCGCCCGCGATTTCATCGATGCCGCGACCGATATGATCGCCCACAACGATCGCTCCAACAACGAGTTCTATGTCTGCCCGGTTTACAACTACCTGATCAAGCAGGGAGCCAGGGTCGGCGTCTATCATGTCGCTCCCGACGCCATGCACGGTATAGGCACGCCTCCCGATCTGGAGGCCTATCTTAGGCTGATTTGATAAGCATGAAATGTATCGTACCCCTTGCCGGGCCTGATTTGTGGACCCCGAAATATGGCTTTAGACCGCTGGTGGATCTCAGCGGAAAACCGCTGATCGACGCTGCCTTGGGTGACAGGGCGTGGTCGAACCGGCTTCGGCCAGAGGATTACATCTTCGTCATCCGCGAGGTTCCAAACCTCGCGGAGCTTGTTGAATATCTGCGCCTGAAATGGCCCGGCTGCCGCATCGTGACACTCTCCGACCTGACCGGAGGCGCCCTGTTCTCCGTGCTGGCAGCAATGGCGCTCGTCGCGCCAGACGAGCCCGTCATCATCGATCTGGCCGACATCCTGTTCGCAAGCGGACCTGATGATCCGGAGACCCTGTTTTCGACAGAAGGATGTGGGGCAGTCGTGCCGGTCTTTGCCTCAAGCGAAAACTGCTACAGCTATTTGAAGATGACTGACGGCGTGGTGGTTGAAGCGCGGGAAAAACAGGTGATCTCGGAAAACGCCTCCGCAGGCGTATACATGTTCCGAAACATCCAGATATTCCTCAGTGCAGCCGGTCACAATATCAACAACCGCCAGACCATGAGCTATAAAGGCGTGCTTTTCATCTGCCCCATGGTCAACGGCGTCATCGCTGACGGCCACACCGTGCTGGCACCCCATATTGAAAACTGCCAGCCCGTGGGAAAGATTTTTCACGAACGATAGAGTCGCTCGGTCATTTGTGATGTCGGCGTCAAATCTTTCAAGGACCATTTAAGCTGGATGTCTGCCAACGAGCCTTAGTTCTTCGCGTCATATTCTTCAGAAAAGCGGCTTTGATCAACGCCATTATGAAAAGCCAAACACCGGAAAAAAGACCTGCTCGACATAGATTTTTCCAGCATTCTCACGTTATCGGAAGCCACGATCTGCTTAACAAATGGGAATTGAAGAGAATTAAGAAAGGGCGCGACGCTATGTTTTCTGCAGGAACGAAGCCTACATCAAAACGACTGTCGTTACTGTTGTCCCGGTTATCTCCCATCATAAAATAATGCCCGTCAGGGACCAGAAAGTCAGCAGAATTGTCTCCTTTTGACTCATCTGTCATTTCGATGATCTGATGTTCTGCCCCTCCTGGCAACCGCTCCAAATACAAAGTTCCCGGCGACCCTGGTCGGGTTTCGTCTTGCCCGAGCCGTTGGCGATCAACGAGAGTGTCATTGATGTAAAGCCGCCCGCTGCGCATTTGAATACGGTCACCGGGTAATCCAATGACTCGACTGACTAATTCGTTGCCCGAATAAGAGGGAAGCATGAAAATGACGACTTCGCCTCTCAGCGGCAAGCGTCCGCCAATACGGGGCGATGGCCCTAATCCTTGCATGATTGAATACCGGCTCATTCCGTAAGTTACCTTTTCGGAAAATACATAATCCCCAACCTCAAGCGTCGGCAGCATCGGTCCAGAAACAATGGAAAATGGTTGAATGAGAAGGTTTCTTATGGCGAAGGCGCTGAGAAGTGGCACAACAATCAAGACAATTGCCAAATTATGGAGCCGCGCGAACCACGGATAGCGGTCCAGAGGCGGCTGGCGTGAAGCCGCAATATAAACGTGGAAGCTACCTCCCAAGCGATAACTAATAACAACAAGAGTAAATATAAGTTCGTGCTGCTGGATCCCTTGGTATTTCATCACAAATGGAAATACATATCCGATAAAAACATCGGCGAGCATATAGAGAAGACCTGATCGCCCTCTGCCAAGATAAAAACAGCCAATAGCTGGAGAAAGAACAAGAGCCAAACCAGCAGCCCATATCGGATTCCGCTTGCGAAAGGCAGAAACAAATTTCAACGGCTACTCCTTTGAAAAAGACTGAATATGAGTCAAAAAAGCTGTGATGAAATTAATCATCACAGCTTTCTTTGGAAAGACAGAGAGAGATGAAAGAACAATCGTCTCTTTACCTCTCTATAGGTCTAAATCAGCTGCACCCACTCGTGCTTCCGCAAGTGTCGCACTTTTCACACGTCCCATTCCGTACCATCGTGAAGTTCTGGCACTCGGAGCACATGTTGCCGGTATAGCCTTGGGCGATGGAGCGCATGCGGCGGGCGGCTTCTACTTTCTTGGCTTCGGCCTTGGCGGCTTCGGCTTCGTCGGTGGCGGCGTCGGAGAACAAGGTTTCCGTGACCATGTCTTCCACCAGTTCGGCGGCCCGTTCCTCGTAATCGCGCTTGAAGGACACGACTTCGGAGGTGGAAATGGCTGTCGTCACTTCCAGCTTGCGGGCTGCATTGCCGGAAAAGGCTGCAACATTGCCCGAGGCCTTGGCCGGAGTGCCGGTTACAGCACCACGGGGTTCGGCGGTTCCGGCCTGGCTGCTGGAGACCAGGGTCGGCTTGTAGCCGCGGGTCAGGCCCTTGGAGACCACATCGGCCTTGCCTTCCTTCACGCCGCGGCCAAGCGCCGTGGTGGAGAAGTCGGACGTGTCGACATGAGCCAGATCGTTGCGGCCCAGATAGGAGATCGCCAGTTCGCGGAACACGTAGTCGAGGATCGACGTGGCGTTCTTGATGGCGTCGTTGCCGGTTACCATGCCCGCCGGTTCGAACTTGGTGAAGGTGAAGGCGTCAACATATTCTTCCAGCGGCACGCCATATTGCAGGCCGAGCGATACCGAAATCGCGAAGTTGTTGATGAAGGCGCGCAGAGCCGAGCCTTCCTTGTTCATGTCAAGGAAGATTTCACCGAGACGGCCATCGTCATATTCGCCGGTGCGCAGGAAGATGGTGTGACCACCGATCTTGGCCTTCTGGGTATAGCCCTTGCGGCGGGTCGGCAGCTTTTCCTGTTCGCGGACGATCCGCTCGACAATGCGCTCAACGATACGCTCGGTAATGGTCACGGCCTGGGCAGCCTGCGGCTGGGCCAACAGTTCCTCAACCGCGTCCTCATCATCCTCATCCTCGATCAGCGAGGAATTCAGTGGCTGGCTGAGCTTGGAGCCATCGCGGTACAGCGCATTGGCCTTCAGCGCCAGTTTCCAGGACAGCATGTAAGCTGCGCCGCAATCTTCCACCGTTGCCTCGTTCGGCATGTTGATGGTCTTGGAGATCGCCCCGGAAATGAACGGCTGGGCCGCTGCCATCATGCGGATATGGCTTTCGACAGACAGATACCGCTTGCCGATCTTGCCGCAAGGATTGGCGCAATCGAAGACCGCCAGATGTTCCTTCTTCAGGAACGGCGCGCCTTCCAGCGTCATCGCCCCGCAGACATGGATATTGGCAGCCTCGATATCCTTCTTGGCAAAGCCCAGATGCTCCAGCAGGTTGAAGCTCATGTCGGTCAGTTGTTCAGCGCTGACTCCAAGCGTTTCCTTCAGGAAATCAGCGCCCAAGGTCCATTGGTTAAAGACGAACTTGATGTCGAAGGCAGCGCCCAGAGCAGCGTTGACCGCCTCGATCTTCTCGTCGGTAAAGCCCTTGGCTTTCAGCGAGCCGGGGTTGACGCCCGGTGCCTGGTTGAGATTGCCGTGGCCGACAGCATAGGCCTCAATCTCGGCAAGCTGGCTTTCCGTGTAGCCAAGCGTGCGCAGGGCTTCGGGAACGGCGCGGTTGATGATTTTGAAATAGCCGCCACCGGCCAGCTTCTTGAACTTCACCAGGGCGAAATCCGGCTCAATGCCCGTGGTGTCGCAATCCATAACCAGGCCGATCGTGCCGGTCGGGGCAACGACGGAGACCTGAGCATTGCGGTAGCCATGCTGTTCGCCCAGTTCCAGCGCCTTGTCCCAGGCCGCCTTGGCATGGGCAATCAGGGCAGGATCAGAGCATTCGGCATGAACCAGCGGCACGGGATCGACGGCAAGACCCTCATAGCCGTCAGACAGGCCATGGGCGGCGCGGCGATGGTTGCGGATAACGCGCAGCATGTTGTCGCGGTTTGGCGCATAGCCCGGGAACGGACCAAGCTCAGACGCAATTTCAGCCGACGTGGCATAGGAAACGCCGGTCATGATGGCGCTCAGCGCACCGCAGATGGCGCGGCCTTCAGCCGAGTCATAGGGAATGCCAGTCGACATCAGCAGGCCGCCAATGTTGGCATAGCCGAGGCCGAGCGTGCGGTATTCATAGGACAGTTCAGCAATCTGGCGCGAAGGGAACTGCGCCATCATCACGGAGACTTCGAGCACGACGGTCCAGAGGCGAACGGCATGTTCGTAATCGGCAATGTCGATTTTCTTGGTATCGGCATCCTTGAACTGCAACAGGTTCAGCGAAGCCAGATTGCAGGCGGTGTCGTCCAGGAACATATATTCCGAGCACGGATTGGAAGCGCGGATCGGGCCAGCCGCCGGGCAGGTGTGCCAGTCGTTCATGGTGGTGTTGAAATGCAGGCCCGGATCGGCAGACGCCCAGGCAGCGTAGGAAATCTTTTCCCAGAGATCGCGGGCCTTCAGGGTCTTCATCACCCGGCCATCGCGGCGGGCGGTCAGGTTCCAGTTGCCATCGTCTTCGACAGCCCGCAGGAAGTCATCCCGCAGCGAAACGGAATTATTGGAATTCTGGCCCGAGACAGTCAGATAGGCTTCCGAATCCCAATCCGTGTCATAGGTCTTGAATTCCAGATCCTTATAGCCCTGCTGGGCGAACTGGATGACCCGCTTGACGTAGTTTTCCGGCACCATATCCTTCTTGGCAGCACGGATTTCGCGCTTCAGGGCCGGGTTTTCATTGGGGTCGAAGCAAGCGTCGTTATCGGCTGAGCAATTGACGCAGGCCTTCATGATCGCCTTCAGATGCTTGGCGACGATCTTGGAGCCGGTGACGAGCGCTGCAACCTTCTGCTCTTCCTTCACCTTCCAGTCGATGTAGTTTTCAATATCAGGATGGTCGATATCCACAACCACCATCTTGGCCGCACGGCGTGTGGTGCCGCCAGACTTGATGGCACCAGCGGCACGGTCGCCGATCTTCAGGAAGCTCATCAGGCCGGACGATTTACCGCCGCCCGACAGCTTTTCGCCTTCGCCGCGCAGATGGGAGAAGTTGGAGCCGGTGCCGGAACCGTATTTGAACAGGCGCGCTTCACGCACCCACAGATCCATGATGCCGCCTTCGTTGACCAGATCGTCTTCGACGGACTGGATGAAGCAGGCATGCGGCTGCGGATGTTCATAGGCCGACTTGGACTTGGTGAGCTTGCCGGTGAAAGGATCGATATAGAAATGGCCCTGGCCGGGACCATCGATGCCATAGGCCCAATGCAGGCCAGTGTTGAACCATTGCGGGGAATTCGGCGCGACGCGCTGGGTGGCGAGCATATAGGCCAGCTCATCGCGGAAGGCGAGTACGTCTTCTTCTGTAGTGAAATATTTGCCCTTCCAACCCCAATAGGCCCAGGTGCCAGCCAGACGCGAAAAGACCTGACGCGCATCGGTTTCCGAACCGTAGCGCTCGTCTTCAGGCAGATCCTTCATGGCCTTTTCATCGGCAACCGACCGCCACAGGAAAGACGGAACATCGTTTTCCTCGACCTTTTTCAAGATCTTCGGCACGCCAGCCTTGCGGAAATATTTCTGGGCCAGAATATCGGCCGCCACCTGGCTGAACTGCGCGGGCACATCGATATCGGCCAGCCGGAAGACGACAGAGCCATCCGGGTTCTTGATTTCGCTTACCGCCTTGCGGAATTCAATCTCCGCATAGGGCGACTGGCCGGGCTTGGTGAAACGGCGTTCGATGCGCATCTGGCTAGTCCTCGTTGGTCCAAGCACCCGGAAAAGGGCGCAAAATAGGTTTCACGGCACCACGTTCAAGCGGCTTGCCGTTGGTTCGCTCTCTTCGGAGCGAGGCCGATCATAATGATGGTCCGCTCTGTATCTTGCGCCAGCCTTATCCGCTAGACACTAAATATAGTATCAACAGCGTTTTCATGCCAGAACAAATGGCCGCAGCGCGCCAGAAAAATTCACAAGGATATCCGCGCGGTCAAAGCATGGAAGCCATGACCGTTTCAAACCTGATGATGTTCGCTGATTTGAACCGACCTCGTAGACATCTCGGTTCAGCCGCCGCCGCAACAATCAATTCATTAACCCTGCCTGCGGGCAAGCGCAAGAGCTGGTCTGTATCGAAAATATGAACCCTATATGTTGTGGTCAGCATCTGTGGAAAACGGGGAAAGAGGCTAGCCTAGAGAATTCATAGGCTTGGCGGAAAAGCTTCATGATTAACGCTGGGTGAAGGTTTTTTTTATCCACCGTCACATCGTGGCACGCAAGCAAGACGACAGAGGCCTGCCGCCGCATGTCTGCCTCTATCCCGAAACGAATCGGAGGTTTTTTGTGCCCAAGAACGCCCTGACCGTGCTCGCTTCCATCAGGAAACCCTTTAATACAGAGGGAATATGTCTTGCTAATTACCAAACGAACTAAAGGGATATTAATGTTTGTGGACAACTATATCGGCACCAGGGTCTGGAATGATGTCCATGCCTAGATATGCTGCGCCAGTCGCCATGAGAGCGCCGGGCTGCGCTTAAGGTTTGGTCATGACCATCAGTAATCTGTCTATCCTGAAGAAGGTCAGCCTTCTTGTGGTGCTGATGGGCGTTGCGGCAGGCGCTATTGCCGCTGCTGGCGCCTTCGGCCTGTCTTCGCTTGGTGCCTCGCTTCAAAATACCGGACAGCGTGAAGAAGTGGCCCGCGAGGCCATGGACCTGCGCGTCGACATTATCGCCATCAGCCGCATGACCTACCAGCTGGCTTTCGCGCCGGAAAAGGCCGCTGATTTTGCCAAGGAAACCGAAACGCGCTCCAGCGAAATGCTGGCGCGCCTGCCAAAGATCGCGGCCACCGCCGATGAGAACGAGCAGAAGCAATTGCAGGATGTTCGTACGACACTCAACACCTATTTCGACCAGATCCGCCAGATGGTGAAAGTGGCCGGCACAGACGCCGCCAAGGAACCCGGCGTAATGGCCAAGGAGCTTTCCAAGGCCCTTGACGGACAAAAAGCGGTGACGGCGGCGGTCAAGGTCTACAGCACCTATTCCGCCAAGACCCTGTCTGCGGCCCGCAGCAATGCCATTGCCAGCTCGCAGCTGACGATGATCGCACTGCTGTCGACCGCAGCGATCAGCATCGTTCTCGGCGTTGCGGTCAGCACGCTGATTGCCCGTCGCGGCATCGTCAATCCGATCCGCCTTTTGACCGACAATATGAACCGGATTGCCAAAGGCGCCCTGGGCGACGCCATTCCGGGCACAGAGCGCGGCGACGAAATCGGTGAGATGGCCCGCGCCCTGGAAATCTTCCGGGCCAACAGATTGCAGATGCAGGAAATGGAAGCGCAGGAAGCCGCGCTCAACAGTCAGAGCAAGGATCTGCAATCCAGCATCAGCAGCATTGTCGCCTCGGCAGCCGCGGGTAATTTCTCGCAGCGCATTACCAAATCCTACGAGGATGCCGACCTGCAACGCTTCGCCTCCAGCGTCAACGAACTGGTGGCCAATGTCGATCTCGGCGTCACCGAAGTGCGGCGCGTGATTGCCGCCCTCTCCTCTTCCGATCTCACCCAGGATATGCGCGGCAATTTCCAGGGCGCCTTCGCCGAATTGCAGAGCAACGTCAACCACGCGATGGCAACGCTTCGCGAAGCCATGCAAAGCATTCGCGGCGCTTCGGGTACGATTACCGACAATTCCGGCGAACTGAGTTCAGCCGCCAACCAATTGGCCCGCCGGACCGAACAGCAGGCTGCGGCCCTGGAAGAGACCGCAGCAGCGCTCGAAGAAATCACCACGACGGTTCGCACCTCCACTGAACGCGCCCATGAAGCCAACCAGATGGTGGAGCAGACCCGCAACAGTGCCGGAAAATCCGGCGAAATCGTCCGTAGCGCCATTGATGCGATGGGCCGGATCGAGCAATCCTCGCAGAAGATCAGCCAGATCATTTCTGTGATCGACGAAATCGCCTTCCAGACCAATCTCCTGGCGCTGAATGCTGGTGTCGAAGCAGCCCGCGCCGGAGAGGCCGGACGCGGCTTTGCCGTCGTTGCCCAGGAAGTCCGCGAACTGGCCCAGCGCTCCGCCAATGCGGCCCGCGAAATCAAGGCGCTGATCAACACCTCCGCCGATGAAGTCAAGGGCGGCGTCTCACTGGTTCTGTCCACCGGCGAAGCTCTCAACGAAATCGTCGGCCTAGTTGATCATGTCAACGGCCATGTGGCGAGCATCGCCCGCGCCGCTCAGGAACAGTCGGCAGCACTGGCTGAAATCAACACATCCGTCAACCACATGGACCAGATGACCCAGCAGAACGCCGCCATGGTCGAAGAAACCACGGCTGCCAGCCAGGTCCTGGCCAGTGAATCCCGACAGTTGCTGGTGCAGCTTGAACGGTTCCGGCTGGAGGATAACAGACGGGGTGAGTATCGCGCGGTGGCGTAATCAGACCGAAGAGGGTGTTCCTCTTCCAAAAGCTAAAAAATCCAAAAGCCCCTGTGCTTGAAAAAGCGCAGGGGCTTTTTAATTCAGGGATGCAATGGAAGGGCGCTGACCGGCTGACTAAACCGCCGTCACAACGCCAACGATAAGAGAAACCGAGACGAAAGTGAGCCAGACAGCGGCGACGCGCTGGAGGATATGCAATCGGCCCTGGCCGCCATGCCCAGCCTGGGTCAATCGCCCGGCGGAACCCCAAAGCAAGGCGACGGCTGCGACCAGCAGACAAAACAGGCCAAGGCAAGGCAGGAAATTCGGATTGCCAGGAGCGGGAAGAAGAACGAGACCGAACACCAACGCCTTGGGATTGAGCATAGTCGTCAGATAGATCCGGCCCGCTGTGATGGGATTGAGCGCATTGCCCTGCCCCGGCATCTGCCAAAGCTTGAAGGCGATGACCAACACCCAGATCGCCGCGGCGATTTTCAGCAGGATGGCAGCGGCAGGCCAGCGCGCCATCAGCTGATCTCCCAGATAAACCAGCGGCAGGATGGTCGTCAGGTAGCCCGCTAGTTCCGCTGGCACAAGACGCAACACGCGCGCCAAACCGCCTTGAGCACCGGCAACGCCCATCAAGGTATTGGTCGGCCCTGGCGCCAGAAGCAGCACCAGGACGGCGGGAAGAAAAGTTGCAATCATCATCAGTCAATCCATTATCAACAACAGATTGCCTTTTGCATGGAAACCATGGCCGACGCATTGACAGCGATCAATTGCGCCGATCCATAGATTGCAAGGCTTTTAGCCCTTATGGCCCTTGGCGATTGGTTCCTGATAGGTGAAACCCATATCCCAGGGGAAATAGATCCAGGTATCCTGGCTGACCTCGGTCACGAATGTATCGACCGTCGGCACGCCTTTCGGCTTGGCATAGACGCAGGCAAAATGCGCCTTCGGGATGATTGAGCGCACTTCTGTGGCAGTCTTGCCGGTATCGGTGAGGTCGTCGATAACAAGCACGCCTTCGCCGCCATTGGTCAGCAATTCCGGCGTAATGCCCTTCAACAGGTTGAATTCGCCCTGGTTGACATAGTCGTGATAGGAGGCGACGCAAACCGTCTCGATCAAGCGGATATTCAGCTCACGCGAAATGATCGCCGCCGGAACCAGTCCGCCCCGGGTGATGCAGACAATGGCGCGAAACTCCTGCCCAAGCCCGGCCAAGCGCCAGGCAAGCGCCCTGGCATCACGATGGAATTGATCCCAGGCAACGGGAAAGGCTTTATCGGGAAGAGACATGCAAGGGCTCCGCGCATCAAGAAAAGACAGAAGGAAAGGCAACCGAAGCGCTTCGCGTTTCAACCGCCCGCCGCGTCATCGCAGCAAAAACGAAGACAGTGACGCCATTTAGCTTGCGCATCGGCCCGGAAATCGCCCGGCTGGAAGAGCCATGGGCGCAGCAGACCTTGCGCAAAAGCCCTTTCGGCTCCTTGTCTTTCTCGGTGCTATAGCGGCAATCTGCCCATGAAGGCAAGAGACGGAAAGAGGATGCCGGAAACAGTAAGGCATCCGGTTAGAAACCGAATGCCTTACGTCAACACATTTTTCAATTCAGCGCTTATCAGCGCGAAAGCAATGTCAGGGCCGTCATGGAATCAAGCACGGTGCGGGTCACGCCACCGAACAGCACTTCCCACCAGCGTTTATGGGAATAGGCTCCCATCACCAACAGATCGATGCTCTGGTCGGACAAGCGGTTTTCGATATGCGCCGCCGCCTTCAATTGCTCCTGATCCTGCTGGGTCACGGTGACATTGATATCGTGGCGGCTCAGCGTCGCGGCAATTTCGGCGCCGGGCAGGCTGCGTGAAAGATCGTCACCGCTGCTATCGACCACCGAGAAGATTTCAACGCTTTCAGCCTGTTTCAGGAAAGGGAGGGCATCGAATGTGGCGCGTGCCACTTCACGCGACCCGTTCCAGGCAATCAGCACCCGCTTGATAGGCCGCGGCGTCTTCAGGATGTAAGGCACGAGAAGCACGGGCCTGCCGCTATCAAACAACGCCGTTTCCAATTCGCTGCGGTTATCCGAAAGCGAACCGCTTTCTCCCTGGGCCGCCACGACCAGATCGGCGCAGCGGGCGCTGTCAACAAACGAACCTGTCGAACCGACGGAGGTCACGAAATTGCGCCATTCGGTCGACACGCCTTCGCGCCGCGCCACCTCGGCGAAGATTGCCTCAATGGCCCCGGTTTCCTTATGGGCCAGATCCTGCATGGCCTGTACCGCGACCGGATCGGGTATTTCCATCGGCGCGATCAGGGGCATGCCGGCCACCGCTTCGCAATGAACGCCGATGACATGGGAACCGAACTGTTCGGCCAGCGCAATGGAAAAATCAGAAACCTGCGCTGCCGTACGGCGGTTGTCGAGAACGCTCAGAATTGTCTTGTAAGCCATTGTCATCTCCCCGCAAATTGCTCCGACCGAACATCGTCCGAGCAAAAGCATACTGCATCGTGGTCTGGGCGACAGAAAGACACGCTTGCGTCATCCCGCCCAACCACCGAAAAAGATAATGCGCCGAAACCACGCCGGTTCCTTGATTTCGCTCAAGGCTGAATTGGGATTTCGCTCAAGGCTGATCTGGAGTCCCACTCAAGTCTCAGCCACGCGGGACATTCTCAGGCCTCCAGCACGGTCTTGCTCAGGCCTCCAGCACGGTCTTGCCGCCGGTAATTGCCGCAATCATCTCCTCGACATCAAGAACAGCGGCATTCAGAACATCTTCGGCCCTCGCCCGCACCACGAGTTCGGTGTGAAAACCCTTGGAGCCGTCATAGCGGGGATAAGAACCGATGCTGGTCTGCGGATGCGCCTTCTGAACGGCGGCCAGCGCCGTGCCGATCTCGCCTTCACCATAGGGGCAGGCAATCGCCCGCGACAGAACACGGACGCCACCGGGCAATGTTTTGACGACATTTTCGAGCATGGCCTGAAACACCTGCGGAACACCGGCCATGACATAGACATTCTCCACCCGGAATCCCGGCGCGGTGGAAACCGGATTAGCGATATGCTCCGCGCCTTGCGGCATGCGGGCCATCCGTTGGCGCGCCTCGGTAAACTCCAGGCCACGGCGAGCATACATTTCCGCCATCAGTGCCATGGCCTTTTCGTCATGCAGGCACGGCAGGCCGAAAGCTTTTGAGATGGCATCGGCGGTAATATCGTCATGGGTCGGGCCAATACCACCCGAGGTGAACACATGGTTATAGCGACTGCGCAGCGCATTCAGCGCCTCGACGATTGCCTCTTCCTCATCGGCGACAATCCGCACTTCCTTGAGGTCGATACCGGCCAGGGTCAGCACATCGGCCAGATGGCCGATATTCTTGTCCTTGGTGCGGCCAGACAGCAATTCATCGCCAATGGCAAGCATGGCGGCGGTGACGACTTGAGACGGGGAAGCGGCGGTGGAATCGGACATGGCAGGGCCTTCTAACGGACTTTGACGATCTGGGGCGAACTAGGACTATCTTTGGCTAACCGCATAATTCCCCCAATCGGGTCCGATTTAAGGTGACGATCAGGCAACGGATCGGAAATCTTGCGGCGGCTTTCGTGCATTTATTCGATGCATATCGATGTAACGTCATTTTTGCGAGACTGGACCAAACAGAGAGACGAAATTATCGGCTACGCCATTTTTTCGTCCTTGCCCCTCGCCCGGATTCTTGTCCCTCCATCCGCCAAACAGCAAGCCGCCCTGCGTGAGAGAAAACGCAGGGCGGCTTGAGCAACAAGACGATAGAGCCGAGAAATAAGCACCGGTTTTCGGAAAATCCGATGCTGTCACAGGGTCTTAAAACTCTTCCCAGCTTTCCTGCTTGGCTGCGGTATTCATGCCGAGTGCCTTGGCGACCTGACCGACCATGCGGCGGGCGGGCGACGCGACAGGCCTTTGCCCGGCGCTGGCTGGAACAGGACCAGCGGATCTGCCTCCAGAAGGAGCGGCATTGGCCACTAAGCCTGATGAACCAGAACCAATCTGGAACTGACCGACCAGATGGCGCAGCTTTTCCGCTTCATTGGCCAGCGACGAACTGGCGGCGGTGGCTTCTTCCACCATGGCGGCATTCTGCTGGGTCACCTGGTCCATTTGGTTAACCGCGATATTGACCTCGGAAAGTCCGACGGACTGTTCGCGCGCCGAAATGGCGATGGCATCGAGCTGGCCATTGATGGCGACGACATGGCCTTCGATCACCTTCAGAACTTCACCGGTTGCCGTCACCAGCTTCACGCCGTTTTCAACTTCGCTGGCGGAATTGCGGATCAGGTCCTTGATTTCCTTGGCAGCCTGGGCAGAGCGCTGGGCAAGTTCGCGCACTTCCTGGGCGACCACGGCAAAGCCCTTACCAGCCTCACCTGCCCGCGCCGCTTCCACACCGGCATTCAGCGCCAGAAGATTGGTCTGGAAGGCGATTTCGTCGATCACACCGATAATGTTGGAGATCTGGCTGGACGACTGCTCGATCCGCTGCATGGCGTTGACGGCATTCGAGACCACTTCGCCGGACTGCCGGGCCGACTGGTTGGCCTGAACGGCCATCGCCCGGGCCTCTTCCGCACGCTTGGAGGAATTAGAGACGTTGGTGGTGATCTGATCCAGTGCCGCTGCGGTTTCTTCCAGCGAGGCTGCCTGCTGTTCGGTACGCTTCGACAGGTCGTTAGCGCTCTGGCTCACTTCTCGCGAACCGCTGTCAATCGAGCTGGTCGAGATGGCAACGGACGACATCGTGTCACGCAATTGCTCAACCGTGCTGTTGAAGTCAGTCCGCAAACCTTCGAATTCACCGGCAAAATTCTGGGTAAGCTGGAACGTGAGATCCCCAGCCGAAAGCCGCTTCAAGCCTTCCGCAAGACCAGACGTTGCCTGGGCCATTTCCGCGGCGCGCTTGGCATCGGCCTCGGCAACGCGCTGGCGTTCCACTTCACTCATGTCGCGGACCGCAGCGGCCTGTTTTTCCAGCTCGCGAGCGGCAAGACCGTTATCCTTGAAGATCTGCACGGCACGCGCCATGGTGCCAATTTCGTCACGACGGTCTGTGCCGTCTACCACTGCCGAAAGATCACCACCGGACAGGATGCCCATCTTGGCGGCCAGATCGCGGATCGGGACCACCAACCAGGCACGGATGGCAAAAAAGCCAATCGTCAGAACAACAATGAGGCCACCAATCACCCCAGCCACAGTCATCAACACCGTGCTATTGGTCAAATCGGTGAGGTCATTGCTTTCTACTTCGACAGCCTTGCCAATTTCCGTCACTGCTGCCGTGAAACGCGGGGAAAGCTTTGCAAATTCCGGCTGGCATTCCTTCAGGAAGACAGCCTGGGATTTCTTCACATCCTCATCGGTTGTCGCGGCTTTGCCGACCTGCAAGGCATTGGCGCAGGCCTGATCGAAAATTTTTAATCCCTCAGCTTTCAGGGCGGGGATTTGGCTATTGGTGGGCATTGCCGTTGCCGCCGTGTCCATAAAGCTGATGAAAGAGGTTCGGTTCGCCTCAAATTCCTTTGTCGCGGATTGATTAAGCTCATCGGTGCGCGACAGCATGACATCCGCCAAGGACGCTCGGACCGCCTGCAAAGACCTGTTGGCACGGGCCATGCTCAGCGAGGCCTTAGCCTCCTCATTCAAAAGGCCGCTATAAGCGGAGTCAATCGTTTGCAACTTCAGCCCGGAATAGCCAGCTACGCCAAGCGCAAACAGGCCGAAGATGGCCATGATGGATAGAAATTTCCCGATGATTGGCAGATGTTTCATCTCGTTTCCTCGTCACTCCAGGCAGGTCCGCCTTCGAGCTGATAGTGTGTGTAGTTCTCGATGTGCCGGGCCGGCTAAAATCCTCCCGCCGGTCACACAACGACCTCTTGCCGCAGCACAGATTGCCGCAGCCGTTCCCATAAATGTAGGGGGGAAGCACTAACATTTAGTTACGTCTAAATTTCAGATATCTCATATCAATGCAATCGGCAGCGCATCGTGGCCTGTCAGCCCGCTGCCGAAAATGACACTTGAGCGAATCGCGGATAGAGCATCGGACTGGGAACGGGCATCAGCTTTCGGAAAAGCCGACGCAAAACAAAATTATGCAGCAGATATAACGCGCTACAGCGGATCTTTCTGCACCATTTATGGCTCACGGCACTGTAAAGCAGCGCATCGGATCCAGTTTTCTGCACGATGCAGTTGCAGCAAGGCAAAAACCCCTCGTCACGAGATTGGGTGTTCAGGCCACGGCACAGCGTAAAGGTCTCGAAACAGAGAGGCTGGCTTCGCCTCACGACCCAAAGGAATATCTGAAACACCCTCTTGCAATTCCGCGTCAGGTCGTTGAAAACGCTCTTCGCGCGGACGTGGCGAAACTGGTAGACGCAAGGGACTTAAAATCCCTCGGAGCAATCTGTACGGGTTCGACCCCCGTCGTCCGCACCAGACACGAAAAACCCGTGGCCTCATATCCAAAACAAGCTGGCCGAGAAATCGAACTCGACTGCTAGAGCATGTCGCGCAAAAGTGTGCAGCGGTTTTGCGGTAACGACATGTGTAAAAACAAAAACTTAAAGCGTGTTGCTTGAGGCTGATAAGCCGCAACACGCTTTAAAAACATTAATCTGAAGTGCTCTTACTTGTTTTATGCATTTCCGGATGGAAAACCGCTTCACACTTTTCCTGGAAATGCTCCGGTATCAAACCAGACAGTCTCAAAGGCCATCTATGCAAAACGCCCCGGACCGAGGTCGGTCCAGAGCGTCAAAGTAAACAGGCCAAGCGCGCAATGCCACGCTTCAGATAAAGCGCAAAACTCTTTATACCGCCATGCCCCAGTCGTCTGCGTCATTAACGCCAAACATGCGCTCAAGGTTGAGGAAGCAAATCATGCTTTCACCCTGGGCAATGATGCCGTCGGAAAAGGCGGCGCTTGGTCCGGCTGCCTGCGGCAAGGGCTGCAAGCGATCGGCAGGGATGGTCAGAATGTCGGAAACGCCATCCACCAGCAGACCGACGGTCACGCCATTGACATCAGCGACGACCACGGCGCTGCGCTGGTTGACCTCGGAATTGGCCATGCCAAGCTTGACGGCCAGATCGACGATCGGGATGACCGTGCCGCGCAGGTTCATCACGCCCAGCACTTCGTAAGGCGCATGGGGGAGCGGGGTCACAGTGGCCCAACCGCGAATTTCACGAATGGACGTGGTTTTAACGCAAAATTCCTGCGCATGAAGCCGGAAAGCAATGATCTCCAGAGAGCCCGCTTGCACCAGATGCGATGTGGTCATCAAATTTTCTCCCAGCTTTCATAGGTTTGGGACAGTATTTTAGCATATACGTCCTTAAATCGCTGCCGATCCAGACAATCACGTGCAATGCAAGCCTCTGCACCGTGAACCGCCCGACTTGCAATCTATGCCGTAATCCTGCCAGCCTTCGATTGTGCCTCTGCCAGCCACACGTGGCCACTTTGGATTCCTTGATCAGAAACATAGTTGATGCGTCTTAACCGTTAGTGAATTCAAATATAAATTCTGAAAGGACTGTACAGCATACCGCAATCAAAACAGAGAAATGCAACCTAACCGATTGAACGGCCTTATCTATTTCAAAAAAATCGATTTCGGATGAAAGAATTATCCATTTAAAAAATGGTCCATATGCCAGTGCATCGCGCTGGAAAATACAAAGGCTCGAAATAGGGGGACCGTCCACGCCTCAGCGAAATCTCAAACACATCAATGCCTTAAGGCATTCGAAAATGGAATACGCCGAATCGTTTTTAATGGCTGTTCGGATAAGGCCTATAGCAGTCCGAGTTCGGCCAGTTCCCGCTTCAAGTCGTCGGGCATGTCATCCAGGCCGGCACCGCCGGCGGAAAGATCACGCGGGGCATCTTTCGGGTCCAGATAGCGCCAGCCCTGAAACGGGCGGCGTGGCGCTGGCGTGGTTTCAATGACCTCAGGGCCAAGCACCAGTTCGCAGCGGTTGATACCATCAGCACCAGTGACGCTGACAATATCCAGCAGAGGCTGGCGGGCTGCAACCTGACCCTTGATGATCCAATAAAGCGAGCCGCCGTCCAGCAATTCCTCAACCCGTTTGGGCATCATCCGGGTGACATGCGAACTTTGCGGTGCCAAGCCAGCCGACATCGCCACCAGGGCGCGTTCCGCGACCCAGTGCTTGAGATCGTCGATGCTATCGGCACCGACACAGAGTTTGATGAGATTGAGCGCCATGGGTTTTGCAGATAGACCTTTCATGCCGCAGGTCAAGCAGTAGCGTTAACATTCCACGACATTGACGGCCAGGCCACCAAGCGAGGTCTCTTTATATTTCTCACTCATGTCATTGCCTGTCTGGCGCATCGTCTCGATACAGGCATCTAGCGGTACGAAATGGCTACCATCCCCCTTGATGGCCAGCGAGGCCGCCGTCACCGCTTTGACGGCACCCAGCGCATTGCGCTCGATACAGGGTACCTGTACCAGACCCGCCACGGGATCGCAGGTCATGCCGAGATGATGTTCGAGCGCAATCTCGGCGGCATTTTCGATCTGCTCCGGGCTGCCGCCCATCACCGCTGCCAATCCTGCCGCAGCCATGGCCGCTGCCGAACCCACCTCGCCCTGGCAGCCGACTTCGGCACCGGAAATCGAGGCATTGTGCTTGATAATGCCGCCAATGGCCGCAGCCGTCAGCAGATAATCACGCACCCCCTGCTGATCGGCATCGGGATGAAAATGCAGGTAATAGCGGATCGTTGCAGGCACGACGCCTGCTGCCCCATTGGTCGGCGCCGTCACCACCCTGCCGCCAGCGGCATTTTCTTCGTTGACAGCCATGGCATAGACCGAGAGCCAGTCATTGGCCAGCAGCGGGTTTTGCCGGTTGGAGCGCCATTCTTCCTGGAGCTTGTCATGGATGTAACGGGCGCGGCGCTTGACTTTCAACCCGCCGGGCAGTTCGCCCTCACCCCGCAAGCCACGATCAATACAGCCGCTCATCGCCGTCCAAAGCCGGTCGAGGCCTTCGTCCAGCGCCTCGCGACTCAAGGAGACTTCCTCATTGGCGCGCTTCATCTGGGCAATCGTCAGCCCGGATGACGCTGCCATTGCCAGCATCTGCCGGGCGGAGGCGAAAGGATAAGGCACTTTGACGGCGTGAGTTTCTGTCTTCTTCGTCTTCTGCACGGCAGCAAGCTCGATGTCGGTCACCACGAAGCCGCCACCGATGGAATAATAGACGGTTGTCAGCAGCAGGCGACCCTGCTTGTCAAAGGCCGAAAATCGCATGCCATTGGCGTGACCTGCCAGCGGCGTCTTCTTGTCCAGCACCAGATCGGTCGCCGGATTGAACTGATAGGCCGGATGCCCGGCGGGACAGACCTTGCCGCTGCGCTGCACCTCGGCGACAAGCTCCGCCATCCTGTCGGGATCGACCCTGTCGGGCATCTCGCCGGTCAGGCCGATGATAACAGCGCGGTCGGTGCCATGACCAACGCCTGTATAGGCCAGCGAACCGTGCAGGCTAACCTTCAGTGCCGCGACCTCGGCGCCAGCCGGGCGCGGCCAGTCATTGGAGAGGATCAGATCAAGAAACCGGCCTGCTGCCGACATCGGCCCCATCGTGTGCGAGCTGGATGGCCCGATGCCGATCTTGAAAACGTCGAAGACGGAAAGAAACATGCAAGGACCCTACCCGTGAAGCCGTAGCCAATAGCCTAAACTCTAGCCTTATCCTCGGCAAATTCGTGATGAAGGATCGACATTCAGTGAAACCGCAGCGACAAAAACCGCAAAACAAAAACAGCGCGGCTCGTCTCCAGCCGCGCTGTCGTCCCCCGCCGTAAAGCGGATTTCTACCGCAACAAAGCGGCAGGCACGAGGCCAATCCCCCGAAAGCCCCCGAGCACAGCATGGATAGACGATTTGGTGGCCTTGCTCAATCGCTGACAACGGTCAGAGCCGCATATTTCTTAAACGATACCGCAAGCACCTTGGCATGAGCGCTGCACCTCCATCATCGATAGTGACAATGGATATTGGCGCTTTGTGAATTGGCCTCGGCCTATCATGATAAAATCAGCCCAGCATGATAAAACAGGATGAAAATTGCAGATTCGCAACAGTCATCACCTGTCGTTACCTTAAAGTTTGAAAGACAATGTCGGACATGACCCTTCTGGATTGGCTTGCTCTGCTGCTGTTTTTCTGCGGCTGGTTCGGCCTGGCTTTTTTAACCAATGGCCGTCTGATCAAATCCCGCCTCAGCCTCAGCCGGATCATGGCGGAGCGCCGACGCGCCTGGATCTTCAATGCGCTGAAACGAGACCTGCGGATGATCGACACGCAGATTCTCGCCGGTCTGCAAAACGGCACCGCCTTTTTTGCCTCGACCTCAATCATCGCCATCGGCGGCTGTTTCGCCATGCTGGGCGCCACCGAAAAGGTCGATCTGGTGCTGCGGGATCTACCTTTATTCGGGGCGGGCGGGCGGGCCGCATTTGAATTGAAAGTCTGCGGACTGATCGCGATTTTCGGCTATTCTTTCTTCAAGTTCGGTTGGTCCTATCGCCTGTTCAACTATTGCACCATCCTGTTTGGCGGCCTGCCCATGCATGCGGAAGTTCGCCAGGACCCGGCCGCAGCCGAAGACGCCGCCGAAACCGTGATTGCCATGAATGTCATCGCCGCGCAGAACTTCAATTCGGGCCTGCGGGCAATCTTCATGTCCATGGGCTATCTCGGCTGGTTCCTGAACGCCTATATGTTCATGGCAACAACGGTGCTGATTTTCTTCGTGCTGATGCATCGCCAGTTCTTCTCCAATGCCCGGCTGGCCGCCATGCTGAAAAATCCGCTCTCCGCGCCAGGACACATGACAGCAAGCCTACAAACCAGCCCGCATCATGCAACCGATGGCGACAGCTCATCTGGAATGTCGTAAAGAACCGTGATGCCAGGTGTCATTAAAATGACCTTGGCATAACTCGAACCAAGGGCATGATCTGCCCCGGTGACCATTTGCCATCCCAGCATGTCCGGTCGCTGTAGATAGCTGTTTCAGGACATCGCGTGGCTTTTCCAACCGAATCTCCCCTTCCCGCCAAATCCCCCCCCCGCATTGGCCTGCTCGATGCAATGCGCGGGCTCGCGCTGCTGGCTATGGCTTCCTATCACTTCAGCTGGGATCTGGAATTCTTCGGCTATCTGCCACCGGGTACGGCGGAAACCGGCGTTCTGAAGATCTATGCCCGCTGCATCGCCTCGACCTTTCTGTTCCTGGTCGGCATCGGCCTGGTGCTGGCGCATCGAAATGGCATCCGCTGGACGTCCTTTGGCAAGCGATTTGCGCAGATTGCCGCAAGCGCCTTTGCCATATCCGTTGCCACCTATCTGGCCATGGGGGCAGGCTGGATCTTCTTCGGCATTCTGCATGCCATCGCGCTGATGAGCCTGCTCGGCCTGGCCTTCATTCGCCTGCCGGTGGTCGTCACGCTAGGCGCGGCAATTGCCACGCTGATCCTGCCGTTTTATGCGCGCTCGGCTGTATTCGATGCACCCTATTTCTGGTGGCTTGGCCTGTCCGAGACCATTCCGCGCTCAAATGACTATGTGCCGGTGTTTCCCTGGTTTGCCGCCGTATTGTTTGGCATTGCCAGCGCCCGCCTCGCCTTGCGGTTCGGCCTGTGGCAAAAGCTGGCAGCCTGGCCGTCCGGCCCGAAATTGCTCTCGCTTGCGGGCCGCCATAGCTTGGTCTTCTACTTGGTGCATCAGCCGGTCCTGATCGCTCTCGTCTATCTGGCGACGCTGGTCGTCGCCCCGCCGCCGCCCGACAGAGCGGCAGCTTATGACCGCAGTTGCCAGCAATCCTGCACGGCTGGCAATAATGATGCCGGCTTTTGCCAACGGTTCTGCGGCTGTACATTGGAGAAGTTGCAGACCCGAAATATACTCGAACCGCTCCAGTCTGGGGCAATCATAGCGGCGCAAGATGAAAGGGTCCTGAAACTGGCGCGGGAATGCACGATCGCCAGCCAATAAAGGGTCCTAACATGAACGCCTATCGCATGAAGCCGCTGAAATACCCATGGCCGCCGCTTCTTTATGTCGGCGCCTGTGTCCTTGCTTTTTTTCTCAACGCCTATATTGCCCCTGTCAGCCCTTTCGAGGAGCAGGAGCCCGTGATGTGGATGACCGGCGCGATGATCGCCACCGGTGCAATCGCCATCGATTTCTGGGCCATCAAGACCCTGATGTCCAACTATACACCCCTCAGCCAGCACCAGCGCGCCCGGCGGCTGGTGACAGAGGGACCTTACCGCTATTCCCGCAACCCGATCTATCTCGGCTATACGCTGCTGATGATCGCGGCGGGAATGATTCTCGGCAATGTCTGGCTGATCCTGGCAGCGCCCCTTACCGCCATGTTGACGACCATGGTCGCCATCCGCTGTGAGGAAATGCATCTATTGGTACGGTTCGGCGTCGATTTCGAACGCTACTGCCAGCACACACGCCGCTGGCTTTGACGGAATACCGGAAGCGATGAGATTAGCAAAAAGGGTGTCGGCTCACTCTATGAACCGACACCAATTTCCACCAGACGGGTCAGGCAGGCCTCCTCGGCCTGATCCAGTTCCGCAAGGGTCTCGTCGATATCCTTGCGCTTCTGGCGCAAATCGTCACGCTTTTCATCGATGCGCTTCATCATCAGCTTCAATTGGCCGATCTCGCCCGGCGGCTGCTTATAGACATGGATGATTTCGCGAATATCTGCTACCGTAAAGCCGATGCGACGAGCACGCAGAATTTCTTTGAGAAGATGGCGGTCGGCACCCCGGTAGACACGGGTACGGCCCTTGCGTTCCGGCTGAATCAATCCCTCGTCCTCGTAGAAACGAAGAGTGCGGGTCGATACGCCGAATTCTCGGGTCAACTCGGTGATGCTGTAAGATTTTTTCAAGGCCATGGTGTTCCGTATCGCTCAAGACGATAATCATATTAACTTTGACGTAAAAGTCAATTTTTGTTCACCTCAACGCTTCAAGCGTTGGAACATCGCGTCATTTTGACGGATCTTGCCATGTTGAAGACGGATGGGGAGGCAAGTGCATGCGTTTAGCGTGCATCAAATCGCAAACCACCAGGTGGCGAGCCCCAGAAACGCAAAGAAACCGGTAATATCGGTGACAGTGGTCACGAAAACCGCAGAGGAGACCGCCGGGTCGGCACCGATCTTGTCCAGCAATAGCGGAATGAGAATGCCGGCAATGGCGGCGGCCATCATGTTGATCAGCATGGCCGAGGCAATGATGCCGCCGATATTTGCATCATGGAACCAGAACCCGGCAATGACGCCGATCAACACACCGAAGATCAACCCGTTCAACAACCCGACACCCGCTTCGCGTCGCACCACCCGCCAGGCATTGTGAATGTCGAGATTGCGGGTGGCCAGCGCCCGAACCGTCACCGTCATGGTCTGCGATCCGGCATTGCCACCCATTCCCGCGACAATCGGCATCAACACGGCCAGCGCGACGATCTGCTCAATGGTTGCCTCAAACAGTGAGATCACCGAGGCGGCCAGGAACGCGGTCAGCAGATTGACCAGCAGCCACGGCACGCGCGAGCGGGAGGTCTCTGGAATGCTGTCCGACAATTCTTCATCGCCGACGCCGCCCAGGCGCATCAAGTCTTCCTCGGCCTCTTCCTGGATCACGTCAACCACGTCATCGATGGTCAGCACGCCGACCAGGCGCCCGCCCTCATCGACCACGGCGGCGGAGAGAAGATCGTATTGCTCGAACAGTTGCGCCGCCTCTTCCTGGTCCATTTCGGCCGGGATAGGGTGGTTGGTCTCGCGCATAATGGTTTCGATCTTCACCTGACGCTTGGTGCGCAGGATTCGGTCGAGATCGACCACGCCTAACAGCTTGAAGGTGGGATCAATGACGAAGATCTGAGTAAAGCTCTCGGGCAGACCTTCTTCTTCGCGCATATAGTCGATGGTCTGGCCCACCGCCCAGAAGGGTGGCACGGCGACAAATTCCGACTGCATACGCCGTCCGGCGGAGCTTTCCGGGTAATCCAGCGCGCGGCGCAGCCGCACCCGCTCGGTAAACGGCAATTGCGCGAGGATTTCGTCGCGGTCTTCCTCGTCGAGGTCTTCGAGAATGTAGACGGCATCATCCGAATCGAGATCGCCGATAGCCGCGGCAATCTGCTCGTTCGGCATCTGGTCGACAATCTGAAGGCGGATGGCGTCATCCACCTCGGTCAACGCCGT
Organism: Allorhizobium ampelinum S4; assembly: GCF_000016285.1. Taxonomy (NCBI): domain Bacteria; kingdom Pseudomonadati; phylum Pseudomonadota; class Alphaproteobacteria; order Hyphomicrobiales; family Rhizobiaceae; genus Gillisella; species Gillisella ampelina. Next base: position 2,167,963 of record NC_011989.1, read on the forward strand.
CATGTCAAAATCGTCACCCAGAAGGGTAATCAGCGCCAAACGCTGATCCGGCTGGATCGCCTCAATCAGGTCGCCCATTTCCGATTCGTGCAGATGCGCAACTTCCTTGCGCAGGAACAGCACATCACGATCGGCGATAGCGGCGCCAACAAGCGCGCGGAAATCGCTGCGGATCGAGCCGTCCTCGTCGTAGATATCCGCCTTTTCCTCGTCACGGGAATGACGCGGGCGTAGCTGTTCTTCAATATCACTCATACTCGCGCCCCGTTCGGTTCACGGCAGCCTGCCGCAAACGAATCCTGCATTTCACCGGATCAGCTTCACCATAAGTGCATGACAGTGACGATACATGCCACAAAAAACAGCAGGTTATCCGTCACAACAGGGTCAGCAGTAGCAAAATGCCAACACCGATGCGCCAGGCTCCGTCAATCAGCAAAAGACCGCGCCGGATATCCGCACCACCAATGGCGCGTTGGCCCGCGGCATTCATCATTGGCTCGTTGACCACGTCTCCGGCATATATACGCGGTCCCGCCAGCGCCACATCCAGCCCACCCGCCGCCGCCGCTTCCGGCCAGCCGGAATTGGGCGAGCGATGCAGGCCGTGATCAGCCATCATCACCGTGAAGCACCTTTTAGCCGTCGCTATACCCTCACCAGTGCCGGCAGCACAGACGATCAACAATCCCGCCAGCCGGGCAGCGGGCCAATTGGCCAAATCGTCCAGCCGTGCAGAAGCCCAGCCGAATTGCACATAGCGTTCGGATTTATGGCCAATCATCGAATCGGCAGTGTTCAGCATTTTATAGGCAAGCAGACCCGGCAGACCGAGCACGCCATACCAGAAGGCGGGTGCCACCACCCCATCGGCAAAGTTTTCTGACAGGCTTTCCAGCGCGGCACGCGCCACACCGGCCTCATCAAGCACATCGGGATCGCGCCCGACAATCATCGACACCGCCCGGCGACCACCGGCGAGGCCCTCATGCAACAAGCCGTCGGCGACGGCCTTCACATGGTCCAGCAGACTTTTCTGCGCCAGAAACACTGCCGTGACAGCAATTTCCAGCAGGAACCCGATAAAGCCAAGTGCCGCGAACAGGCGATGCAGCCCATATCCAACGCCAAGGCTTGCCATCAGCAGAAGCACAATCGTCAACACCCCGCCCGCCTTGCGCAGCGGATCGGCCAGAGCAGGCCGGTTCAGCAGCCGGTCGAAGGCCGAAATACATGTGCCAAACACCACGACCGGATGCGGCAGGCGCGCCCATAGCCAGGGCGGATCGCCAACCACGCGGTCAAGCACCAGCGCCAGAGCTAAGATAAGCAGATGCGCTTCCATCATGACTGGAAGGCCTGCAAGGCAGCCAGAAGCCGGGCATCGGCCTCTTCGTCGGGCGTCAGGCCAATCCGCAACCAGCCCGGCGCATACTCAAAAATCCGCGTCAGGATATGCACGCGTGCCAGATGGGCATGCAAGTTGGCCGCACCCGTGTATTCCACCAGTGAAAACAGCGGCGTGCCGCCAATCACCGCCAAACCTGCCTGCGCCAAAACCGCTTCAAGCGCTGCCTTGCGGGCAAAGATCTGAGCACGCAAGCCACGATGGTCAGCGCTGAAAAGCTGCGTTGCCACCGACAGAGCCGGTCCCGATACCGCCCAAGGCCCTAGCCACTCGGCAAACAGATCCAAAAGCGCCTGATCAGCAATCACAAAACCCAGCCTCAAGCCCGCCAGACCGAAGAATTTGCCGAAGGAACGAAACAGCAGCAGATTGGGATGATCCGCCACCAGCGGCGCAAGAGATTGCTCCGGCTGCACATCGGCAAAGGCTTCGTCCACCAGCAAGAGGCCGCCATGGGACGCCATGCGCTGGGCAACCGCGCCCAGTTCCGATCTTCCGATCTGCCGCCCGGTCGGATTATTGGGGTTCACCACCACCGCCAGTCCATGGACGGATGTTATTTCCTCAAGACTGTCCACCGCATCGACAGCAATACCGGCCAGCGTGAGGCTACGGGCATATTCGCCGTAGGTCGGGCTGAGAATGACGGCGCGCCTGCCTGCATCCATCAACTTCGGCAACAGTTGGATAACCGATTGTGTGCCTGGAACCGGCAGCGGCAAAACGGTCCCGCTGCCGTAAAAATCGCGCGCCGCAAGCCGGGCTGCGTCCTCGCGTTCGCGGTCCGGCAGGCGGTGCCAGGCGCGGGCATCGATGGCGGGCAGATCAGGGGGACAGGGATTGATGCCGGTGGACAGGTCCAGCCAGTCTTCAATGTTTCCGCCATAAAGGCGCGCTGCCGCAGCAAGGCCGCCGCCATGGGCAATGGTCTGGCCGGGCTGTACTGTCATGCCCGGTTCTCGCCCGCACGGTCGATAAGATGCATATAGGACCCAGCCACATTGGCACGCCGCAAGCCGACCTGCCCCAAGGACAGGCCCAAGGCATCCTCGGCGGCAAACAGCCGGTCGCCCTCGCCTTCCTCGATCACGGTCGAATAATGAAACTCGTGGCCGGTCATCGCATGGGCAAAGAAATCTCCCGCCAATGGCCGTAAAAGCCGATAGCCCAGATGGCGCTTTCGCGCGGCAAAGCTGGTTTTCAGCGGTAAAAGTCCCAGCATCGCATGGTCCGTTCCATCCGCGTCGGTCAACCCCTCACCCAGCACCATATAGCCACCGCATTCCCCGTAAATTTTCACCGGCCTTGCCGCCGCCGCCTGCATTCCCGCCCGGAACCGGTGAGCATTGGCAATCCTTCCGGCATGAAGTTCGGGATAGCCGCCAGGCAGATACACCGCATCGGCATCGTCTGCCGGAGCCTCATCCTGCAGGGGCGAAAAGAAGCTGATCTGCGCGCCGCGGCGTCGCCACCCCAGCAGCATATGCTCATAGCAAAAGGCAAACGCCTCGTCCCGCGCCACGGCGATGTGATGCCCTAGCGGCGCAAGCCGGGCAATATTGGCCTCCGAGACCGGATCAGGGCTGCGAACCGCAGCCCGAATGATAGCGCCGAGATCACAGCCTTTTGCCACGACCTGCGCGGCATGGGTGATAAAGCCTTCGAGATCAGCCTGTTCCGCCGCCTGCACCAATCCCAGATGCCGCTCCGGCAGTGCAAGCCCCGTATCGCTGCGGATCACGCCCAGCACCGGCATGCGGATTGTCTCCAACGCCTGGCGCAGCATCGCCTCATGCCGATCGCTGGCGACACGGTTGATGATAACGCCGACTATCAGCAGACCGGGCCTGAAATCGGCAAAGCCCTTTACCAAGGCGGCGACGGAATGCGAGGTGCGGGCGCAATCGACCACCAGCACCACCGACAGGCCGAGCATCAGGGCAAGATCCGCCGCCGAACCGGTGCCATCCGCCGCCCCGTCGTAAAGCCCCATCATCGCCTCGACCACCAGGGTCCGGCCACCCTGACGGTGCAGGGCGGCATTGGCGGCAATCAATTCAGGGCGCATCGCCCAGGGGTCGAAATTCAGGCAGATCTCACCGCTTGCCGCCGCATGAAAGGCCGGATCGATATAATCCGGCCCGGCCTTGCCCGGCGCCAGCTTATGACCGGCTTCGCTCAAGGCGCGCAATAGGCCAAGCGTGACGGTGGTCTTGCCTGACCCGGAGGCAGGCGCGGCAATCAGAAGGCCACTCATGCCGTATCCTTTAGGCTTCGATTGGCAAAGGGGTCCGGTTGCAAGGCCCGGCCCGACAAGGCACCGAGCCAGTCCAGCGAGGGGCGAAGCCGCACCACCTCGCCCAGCACCACGATGGCGGGTGGCTGGATACAAGCGGCCTGCATGGCGTCTTCGGCCTCACCCAGCGTGGTTTCCAGCACCCGTTGCCGGTCCGTTGCCGCGTCGCAGACAAAGGCCAGCGGCTCTTCGGGCTGGCGCCCCGCCGCCAGCAATTGCGCGGCGATGTGGCCCATATGCTTCATCGCCATATACATGACAATCACCCGGGAACCCTTGGCTACCGCCTGCCAATCAATTCCGTCAGGCATGGCGCCGGACGAATCATGGCCGGTCAGGAAGGTGACAGCATGGTTGATCTCGCGGTGGGTGACGGGGATGCCCGCATAGGCCAGCCCGCCAATGCCTGCGGTAATGCCGGGTACGATGCGAAACGGCACGCCATGCTCGACCAATGTCAGCGCCTCCTCGCCGCCGCGCCCGAACACGAAGGGGTCGCCGCCTTTCAGCCGCAGCACCCGCTTGCCGGATTTCGCCAGTTCCACCAATCGCAGAGAAATATCACGCTGCCGGGCCGAAGGCTTGCCGCCGCGCTTTCCAGCATATTCCAACACCGCGCCTGGATTGGCGTAGGAAAGGCAAGCCTCATCAACCAGCGCGTCATGAACAATCACATCCGCCATGGACAGGCCACGCACCGCCAAAAGCGTCAACAGACCTGGATCACCCGGCCCTGCCCCCGCCAGCCAGACATGGCCCGGCTGCAATAGGGGCAAAGGCTTGAAAACATCTTGCATCATGGCGAGAAGATCTACTGCATAATTTCCCAAACCGAAATCGGCTGGCGGGGAAAATTATACCGCCATGACGATGATTTGTCCGAATGAGCAGCAAGGGTCACGCCCATCTTCCCCCTGCCGCACGCCTTGCCTATAAAGAACCATGACCGAAGCCGCACCGCCAACCGAAACACCCGATGCCGCTGCTTCGCGCAAGCCGAATGGGCCGCTGCGCAAGGGCTGGACCACAGGCGCCTGCGCGACAGCCGCGACCAAGGCAGCGCTGACGGCACTTTTGACCGGTGAATTTCCCGATCCGGTGTCGATCCGCCTGCCCGGCGGGCAAGAACCAGCCTTTGCGCTCGCCTATGAACAGATCGCGGGTGGCCAGGCCTCGGCGGGAATCATCAAGGACGCGGGCGACGACCCTGACGTGACCCATGGCGCAACCGTGATCGCCACTATACGGCGTCTCACCGCCGGTTCTGGCATCCGCTTCGTGGCGGGCGATGGCGTCGGCACGGTGACGCGGCCCGGCCTGCCGCTGGCCATAGGTGAACCAGCCATCAACCCCGTGCCGCGCGCGATGATGGTGGCCGAGGTGGAGGCACTGGCCAAACAGCATGGATTAACGCCCGATGTGGAAATCACGGTTTCCATTCCTGGCGGGCAGGCGCTGGCGGAAAAGACCTGGAACCCGCGCCTGGGCATTATCGGCGGGCTTTCGGTGCTAGGAACCACTGGCATCGTCAATCCATTTTCCTGTGCCGCCTGGATTCACTCCATCCATCGCGGCATCGATGTCGCACGCGCCATGGGCCTTCCACATGTGCTTGGCGCCACCGGCTCGACTTCCGAACGTGCCGCCCAGCAGCTTTACGGCCTGCCGCAGGAAGCGCTGCTGGACATGGGTGATTTTGCCGGCGGCCTGCTCAAATATCTGCGCCAGTACCCCGTGCCCCGGCTGACGATTGCAGGTGGATTTGCCAAGTTGAGCAAGCTGGCGCAAGGCGCGCTGGATCTCCATTCCGCCCGCAGCCAGATCGACAATACCTTCATGGAAACATTGATGTCCGATCATCCTCTCTCGCAAGACATCAAGGAGAGGATCAGGTCTGCCAACACCGCCCTGGAAATCCTCGACATCACCCGGCAAAACAATCTGGACATGGCAACACCGATTGCGCAAAGGGCAAGAGAAACCGCCCTGTCAGTTCTACGCGGTGCCGATATCGCGGTCGATGTGATCGTCACCGACCGAGCGGGAGCGATCCTTGCCATCGCCTCCTGAACGCATCCTCATTCTCGGCGGCACAGCAGAGGCGGCAAAACTTGCCGCAGAGTTGGTGGAGCAAGGTGAGGCTTTCGTCATTACCGCGCTTGCCGGACGCACCGAATATCCGGCCAGTCTGGCTGGAGACGTCCGCATCGGTGGCTTCGGCGGTGTCGATGGGCTGGTGGCCTATCTGAGGAGTGAAGGCATTACCAGGGTGATCGACGCCACACATCCATTTGCCCGGCAAATATCCGCCAATGCTGTCGAAGCCTGCCGAAAGGCGGACATACCGCTCATCGTCCATCTGCGCCCGCAATGGCTGGAGCAACCCGGCGACCGCTGGAGCATGGTCGAAACACTGGAAGCGGCGGCCCATACGTTGCCGGAGGGAGCCAAGGTCTTCCTGGCGCTGGGGCGGCAATATATCGACATATTTGCGCGGCGAACGGATTGCCACTTTGTGATCCGCATGGTGGATGCGCCATCAGCGCCGCTACCCTTTACCCATGCCGACATCGTTGTCGGCAAAGCGGCGGCGGATTGGGAAGCAGAAAAAGCCCTGCTGGAAAGCCATGCCATCACCCATCTCGTGACCCGCAATTCAGGCGGCGAGGCTAGCTATGGCAAGATTATCGCGGCCCGAAAATTGGGATTGCCCGTGGTGATGATCGCCCGCCCGATCACTTGACGACCGATTGCGTTGTCACATTGATATTGATTTTGTTTCGCCACGGTGAAGGCGATATCCTCACACCTTCTGAGCTGGCGACCGAATTGCCGTGACCTTGGGCTTCACACCCATACGTCCGCTGAGCGGCACGCAATTGGTCTTGCCCGAATAGGGCCAATATTCGAGCTTGCAGCCATAAGGGCCGCCGACATTTTCCTCAATGACCGCAATACCGTTCGTTGCCAGAAACTGCCGCGCGAAATCAAAATTGCGCGCCCCTACATTATAGAAGGAGTTGCCGGGACTGGCGCCACCGAAAATCTTTGCCTCCAAACGCCAGACATTTGCGCCACGCGCCAGCAACCCGTCAACAAGAAGCTCCATCAACTGGCAGCCATATCGCGCCGCCTCGCTTTTGCTCATGCCCTTGGCAACCGGACCCGGCAAGACGAAATGATTCATACCGCCGAGACCCAGCACGGGATCGCGAATACAGGCAGCGACACAGGAGCCAAGCACCGTCGTCATCACCGTATCGGGATCGTCGCTGACGGCAAATTGTCCCTGCGAAATGGTCACCCGACCCTTGGGCAGATCCATTCGTGAAGCCACTGGAGCATTCCAAACGAAAGACATTCAATCCGACCCCTAACATTACATTCTAATGAAAGCATAGATTGAGATAAAAACCTATTGATCATTTCTGTCCGTACGCCGCGCCACAGCGCCCTGCGTTTTGGAAAACCGCACAAAGGACGCTGTAACACTTTATATTTTCTGCATAATGTTCTCCTTAAACTGCAACCGGTTTAAGAAATTATGACTCAGGCTTTGGATAAGAAATTACACCAGACATTATTGCAACATGCTCACTCATCGGACACAACGCAGACACCAGCCAATTCAGTGGTGCCGATTTTCCGATTAGCCAAGCGTTCTGGTTTCCTGGCTAATAAACCATGAATATATTGATTTATTGTCTACTCTTCATCGGTTAACACATGGAGCGATGCGAAATAGAGCGTTTCCAGGAAAAGTGGAAACGGATTGTCCGTCAGGAAATGCGTAAAAACGAGGAGCCAGAGCGTCAATGCGCTTCCATGAAGAGCAAACCGTTCTAGGAAACATGCGTTACAGTGCTTTTGTAAAACGTATCCCCGTATTATCGTAGCCAAGGCGATGATAAAGCCGATGAGCAGGGAGACGATGGTTGCTGGGATTTATTGTCACCCGATCTGCACCCTTCTCGCGAAGCCATTGCTCTGCATAGGTGATCAGTGACGCGGCAATACCCCGCCCTCGAAAATCAGGCGAGACAACCAGGGCGATGATGGCGCCACCAAGACCGCTGCGGTAAAAGGATGGCGAAACAGAAAGGCCAATCATTCCGGCAACGATATTTTGCTCGACTGAAACAAACGCAGCGTAATCATCGCGGCCTGTGATGCCCTCCATCCGCAGCGCAATATCTTCGACCGAACTGGGATAGCCGAGTTCGGTCATAAGATTTGCCAGCGTCGGAAAGTCCGATTTTATCGCAGGTCTTATTTCCATTTGCTTTCAGAACCTGTCTTTTAAGAGCAGCACACGGCAGGCATCGCTACTCTGGTCTTGTTCTACCGCATTACGCGTTTAAACTTTCGGCCAAGTCACGCTTCCTGCACAGACACGATCGTGTCGTGGATCAGCTTCAGCACGGCACCGGCCTCGATATCGGTGCAGATCGTCTGGCTTGGCAGGTCGTCCCAATCGCTGGGGCCGAAGCCCATGCTGTCAGGCTTCTGGATGGTCTGGCCATCGGCAATACCGCCGCAGACCACCCGGATCGAACCGCTGCGGGTGGTAAATAGCTCCGGTGCCACAACGTAGGCGCAGGCGCAGCTGTCGTGGACCACCATGCCATCAGGCACCCGGCTCTCGTAGAACTTGATGTAGAACTGCGACAGGTCGAACAGCAATTGCGCCCGCATGCCTGCCGCGTCGCGGATGTCGGACAGCGCCTGGCGGGTCATCACGGTTTTCGTCGTGACATCAAGACCAACCACAACCACCGGCCAGCCGGCGGTGAAGACGATATCGGCCGCTTCTGGGTCGCCGTGGATATTGGCCTCGGCGGCGGGCGTCACATTGCCGTTGACATCGAAGGCACCACCCATGATCACCACGTCCTTGACCAGAGAAACGATCTCAGGATCTTCCTTCAAAGCATTGGCAAGGTTGGTCATTCGGCCAACTGCGACAATCCGCACTTCGCCCGGATTGGCGCGGATGGTCTCGACGATGAAACGATGCGCCGGGCGCGGATGGAGCGGCACGTCCACGGCATCCGGCACACCGATATTGCCAAGTCCGTCATCGCCGTGAATGAATTTCGGCGGCTCATGGGTAACGCGATGCGGAATGAAGGTTTCGCCAGCACCCTTGGCAACTGGTGCCGCGATATTCCATTCCTGCTTCAGATAAAGCGCATTGCGGGTCGTGGTCTCAATGGTGGCATTGCCGAACACCGTGGTAATGCCCAGCAGATCGATATCCGCATGGTGATGCAGAAACAGCAGTGCCATGGCATCGTCAACGCCGGGGTCCGTATCGAAAATCACCTTATGCATCGCGCTGTCCTTCTTGGGTCATTTGGCCTTTATATATCCTTTGATGGGACAATAGCGGCCTTGCGCTATCCCGCAACCGCTGCCGCCGTCAGACGGCCTGGTTTTTCTTGGATACACCCTTCTTGCCCACATTGCGCAGCACATGGGAAAAATCAGAATTGTAGAGATCGCTATCGCGGAAGGCGACATCGCCGAACACTTTGCCGACCATGATCAATGCCGTGCGGGTGATTTTCGCCTTGCGCACCTCCTCCGCCATATCCTTCAACGTGGTGCGGATGAACAATTCGTCCGGCCATGTGGCGCGGTAGGCGATCACCACGGGGCAGTCTTCGCCATAGTAAGGCGTCAGCGTCTCGCGGATATGGTTGAGATTGCGGATCGACAGATGGATGGCCAGCGTGGCGCGGGATTTTCCGAGGATATCAAGCGTCTCGAATTCCGGCATCGACGACGCCTTCATCTCGGTGCGGGTAATGATGACTGTCTGGGCCACTTCCGGCAGGGTCAATTCGGTCTTCAGCCTCGCGGCAGCCGCCGCAAAGGCGGGTACGCCCGGCACCACGTCATAGGGAATATCCAGCGCGTCCAGCCTGCGCATCTGTTCGGCAATCGCCCCATAGATGGCCGGATCGCCAGAATGCACCCGCGCCACATCCTGGCCCCGTGCATGGGCCGCCTGGATCTCGGTGATGATCTCGTCCAGATGCATCGGCGCGGTATCCTTGACCAGCGCATCCTCAGGCGCGGCCTTGACGATTTCCTCCGGCACCAGCGATCCGGCATAAAGGCAGACCGGGCAGCGCTCAATCAGCCTCAAGCCCCGCACGGTGATCAGGTCGGGTGCGCCTGGACCGGCACCAATGAAATAAACCGTCATGTCATGCGTCCTTCTGCATTGCCGTATCCGCCTTGCCGGAATAGCCGCGCGGCGTGTAAACCCAGGTCTTGCCGTCACCGGTTTTGACAGTGCGGCTTTCCGACGAACCAACGATGACCACCGTCAGCATATCGACGTCATCGACATTCAAGCCAGCCAGTGGCACCACCCGCACCATCTCGCCGGGACGGCCAAGATTGGTGGCGAGAATGACCGGCGTATCGGCCGGGCGATAGGTCAGCAGCTGGTCGCGGGCATAGGCCAGTTGCGTGCGCCGCTTCATCGATACCGGATTGTAAAAGGCGATGACGAAATCGCCCTCGCCCGCCGCCTTCACCCGGCGCTGGATATGCTCCCAGGGCGTCAACAGGTCGGACAGTGAAATGGTGCAGAAATCATGGCCGAGCGGCGCGCCAATCCGGGCGGCGGCGGCCTGAAGCGCGGAAATGCCCGGCGAAACCTGTACCTCGATCCGCTGCGCACCCGCAGAAATTCCGCCCTTGTCCAAAAGCTCGAAGACCAGCGTCGCCATGGCATAAATTCCGGCATCGCCGGAACAGACCAGCGCCACTGTCTTGCCCTCGCCCGCCAGTTCCATCGCATGGACCACGCGGGCTTCTTCCTTGCCAAGGTCGAAATCATGCCGGGTCTTGCCCTCGGCAAGCGATCCGAGCAGATCGAGGTAAAGCGAGTAGCCAACGAGATCGCTCGACGCTGCCACCATGCGCGAGACTTCCGGCGAACGCCAACCTTCCGACCCCGGCCCGATGCCGACAACGAACAAGGTCCCACGGGCGCGGCCAAAGCTTGTTTCCTTGATGGGCTGGGCGCTGCGGCCCAGAGCGGCAGTCACGCCTTTCGATTTGATCTTGGGCAGAACCAGCACACCGTCCGAACCGGCCACCGCCAGCGCCGCGCCCTCCGCCACGCCGTGGCAACCGACCTCGGCAAACACCACATCCGACGGGTTTTGCAGACGGGGGCGTTCCTGCTCCAACCGTTCGGCGGAAAAGAACCGGGCGGGCACACCGAAATGCGCGGCCACCGCATGGATTGCCGCCTCATCGGCTTTAACGTCAATCGAGGCCACGGCAGCAAGGCTTTGGGCAGCAAGACCAGATGTGTCCAATGCCTGCTGCGCCAGCGCAATCGCCTCTTCAATTGAGGTATGGCGCTCGCAGCCCATGCCCAGCACCAGGGTTTTCGGGTGGTAGACCAGCTCCAGCGGCCCCGCCGTTTGGCGCTGATCGGTGACGGTCAGCGTCACCTTGCCCTCGTCGTCAAAGGCTAGACGCGAAGCCGCCAGCCACTCTGCATTGCCAACCAACCGGACGCTTGCCCCGGCCACCAGTTCGGCCATGACGGTCTTGGCCTGTTCAGGATTGGCCAGCACATAGCCCTCAGGGGGCGCATCCAGTGCCACACCGAAACGCAGGTCCCCCGCCGTGGTAATCGCCGCATGGGCATCGAGAATCTCGGCCACCGTCCGCGCCATGTCATTGGCACCGTGATGGCCGCCCAGCAGTGGCACGACGGAAGCGCCATCCTCGGACACGCAGAGCACCGGCGGTTCGGACTGCTTGTCGGTGAGCAATGGGGCCAGCAGCCGGATCAAGGCACCCGATGCCATGACGGCAACGATCGGGCGGCCAGCAGAAAACAACGCCCGGACATCGCTTTTCACATCGTCAAAGGCCTGATCTGCCCCGTCCACGCGGGATGCGGCAGCATGAACCTCACCGCCAACGGCCTCGGCAATGCGCCGCGCCAAGGCCAGCGCCGTTGGCATCAGAATGACAATGGCAGGCTTTACATTGCTAGTCTTTTGAGGCGTTGTCATCAAAGTCTTTCCGTCTGCGGAGCCGCACCGAGCGCCCAGCCCTCAGCCCCCTTGTAAATCAGGATCATCGAGAAATACGGGGCAACGTCTTCCGCGACATCACCCAGCGGCAGCAGGCGTTCGCTATGCAGCGACACCCGCTCGACATAACCGGCATTGGCAGTCAGGCCCATGGCGTCGATCAGCGCCCGGATGCGGGGGAAATGCCGTCCCAGCTTAATGATGGCGACGGCAGAGGCGCTTTCGATCCGGGCGCGCAGCACATCATTCTCCAGCGGGCCTGGTAGCACGGTCAGCACATCGTTGCGGGCCGCCAGCGGGCGGCCATAGGCAGCGGCGGCGGCCATCATCGACGAGACACCGGGAACAACTTCGGTCGGATAGCGATGCGCCAGTCGCTCGAACAGATACATGAACGAGCCGTAGAAAAATGGATCGCCCTCACACAGCACCGCCACATCCGAACCGGCATCCAGATGATGCGACAGGGTGACAGCGGCGGCGTCATAAATTTCCTGGGCTGGGTATCGCTCGACCCGCATCGGCACGATCATTGGCACTTCCAGCTGGTCGGCCCGCAGATAGGGCGCGGCAATCTGGCGGGCAAAGCTTGCACCGGTATCAGGTGCCGGATAGGCAACAACCGGCGCGGAGGTCAGGATGCGATGCGCCTTCAAGGTCATCAGTTCCGGGTCGCCGGGGCCGAGACCAAGGCCATAGAGTTTACCTGTCATTTGGAAACACTCCATGTTGTCACCGGCATCAGCGATTTCCAGCCGCAGAACCGACCGACGGGTGCGGCGCGCGACACGGAAATCCGGCTCATCTCACCGCCATGCAGGCTGCGCAAAGTCACAAGCTGTGCCTCGCTTTCCAGCGTCACGGCATTGGCGACCAGCCGCCCGCCTGGCTTCAGCGCCTGCCAGCAGGCCTCAAACAGACCTTCGGTGGTGATGCCGCCACCGATGAAAACCACATCCGGCGGATCAAGCTTCAGCAATCCCGCTGGTGCTTCGGCCTCGACAATCTCCAGATCCGGTACGCCAAGAACCTCGGCATTGTCGCGCATCATCGCCAGCCGCTCCGGCTTCGGCTCGATTGCGATAGCGCGGGTACCCATTCCAGTCCGCAGCCATTCGATGGCGATGGAGCCGCAACCGGCACCAACATCCCAGAGCAAAGCATTGGGAAACGGTGCCAGATGCGCAAGCGTTGCAGCCCTCACCTCACGCTTGGTCAATTGCCCATCGTGGCGGAAGGCATCGTCCGGTAGGCCCGGCACCGGCGACAGCAGCATTCCGGCAGCGGCGCAATCCACGGCTAGCGTGTTGAAATCCGCGATCCCCGGCGGTTGCGATAGCAAGTCTTGCGCGGTGACATGCAGGATGCGCTCCAGCGCGCCGCCCATATGTTCCAACACATGCAACATGGACGCCCCAAAGCCGCGCCGCGCCAGCAGGTCGGCAGCCTCAAAAACCGTTTCGGCATTGGAGGTCAGGGCGAGGATGCGCGCACCCGGCAGCACATGCCGGTTGAGGTAGGACAGCGGGCGGCCATGCAGCGAAATCTGCGCGACGCTTTGCAGCGGCCAGCCAAGCCGGGCGGCGGCCAGCGAAAAGGCCGAGGGGCTGGGCAGGACGCGCATTTCCTCTGGCTGCACATAGCGCCGCAGCGTCGCACCTATGCCGAAATGCATGGGATCGCCGGTCGCCACCACCACGACCGGCGTGCCGCGCAGTGCCAGAAGCTGATCCAGCGTTTCCCGAAAACCAGCACCCCAGGTGAGGATGCGCCGCACATTGGGAATGGCATCGGCCACCGCATGTTCCAACCGCTCGCCCAGCACCAGCACCTGGGCTTCGCTGAGATGGACAAGCTGCTGCGGCGTCAGGCTGGCGAGACCGCCATCACCGATGCCGATAATGGTCAGCCACGGATCTCTGGACACCTCAGTCATTGGCGCCAAGCCCTCCCGCCAGCGCATTGACCGCAGCCGATGCCATGGCGGAACCGCCTCGCCGGCCTTGAACGGCAATGAACGGCACGCCTCGGCTGTTGGCGGCAAGTTCAGCCTTGCTTTCGGCGGCACCGACAAAGCCAACCGGCAGGCCGAGGATCAATGCAGGTTTCGGCGCACCCTGATCCAGCAATTCCAGGAGGCGAAACAGCGCCGTTGGTGCATTGCCGATGGCAACGACAGCGCCTTCCAACTGACCGGCCCAAAGATTGACCTGCGCTGCCGAGCGGGTATTGCCGGCCCAGGCGGCCAGTGGCCGCACCCTGACATCATTGATGAGGCAGATCACTTCGTTTTCCACTGGCAGAAGACTGCGGATAATACCGTGCCGAACCATTTCCGCATCGCAGAGAATGGGCGCACCGGCGGCAAGTGCCGCAGCACCTGCCTCAAACGCGCCCTGCGAAAACACGATGTCATCAGCCAGATCGATCATCCCGCAGGCATGGATCAAGCGGATCACCAGCGGCTGCATGACAGCAGGAAACCGGTCGAGATTGGCCTCGCGCCGGATGGTCTCGAAGGACTGGCGATAGATCTCGGCTGGCTGGCGGATATAGTCGAGTGCCGGAATCTGCCTGACGTCTTCCGTTGCGTCATCTGGCTCGCCTAACGGAAGCTCCGCAGCTGTTGCGGCCAGATCTTCGTGGCCGATGCCCAGCACCCAGCCCTCTTCCTGCGTCGTCACGTCAATCTCCTCATCCGAGAGCATGCCGGGCCGTTCAAACAGCCGACCCAACATCCCGGCTGCATCGAACCCGGCAAAGGCTCTCGCCACCCGGCGCACCTGCGCGGCATCCTTCACTTCAGTCTCATGATCCCCCAGCGAAAACAGCGAGGGATAAATTTCCGCCAAAACCACATGATGGTTGCCGCTGGAACTGCCCGGATGGCCATCGAGTCGCCGAAAGGCACCGTCTCGTTTTTCCGCATTTCCAGCCGTAAAGCCAGTCTCAAACGGCCAGACCGCAATCTTGTCACGGTTCGGATGCCCGTCGAGAAAGCGGCTCAGCCGGGCAATGCCCAACAGGCTCTGGCTTCCCACCGACCCGGCATAGGCCAATTGCCAGACGGATTTTGCCCCGCGCGCATGGCGCTCCGCAAGCCGCATGGTAAAAGGCGCGCTGGTCGGTGTGGGAGGCTTGGTTGCGGACAGGCCGTCCAGATCCAGCGCCTGCGGCCTGCCCCAGAAGCGCAACTCCCGAGCAAAATAATCCCGGTTCCAACGGGCAGCCAGCGCGAAACGGTTATTGGCATTATCAGCACCGTCTTCAATCTCACGGGCAATGGCGCGCCACAGGCCTTGCCAACCCGGCTCACCCGTCACCCGCTCTGCTGTGCCCGTGGGATAACCGAAGGCGAAATCAAAACCGGCCAGCAGGCGCTTGTCCGCCGCCAGCGCATCGCTGACCACAGCCTCAAACCGCGCCATGAAGGCGGCACGGGTGGGGAAGTTTTCCAGCCAGACGATCTCTGCTCCTGCCTCACCACAATCGACAAGGCAGGCCCAGATGGAGTTCTTGCCCGTCACCGGCTTGGCTGCGCCGGACCAGTCCACGATCAAGATGCGGTCGAATAAGGCCATCAGGTCTTCTTCATGGATTTCGGACCCAGCGGATGATCCGCATGGGGGTAAGGCGCGTGGGTATGGCTATGCCCGTGGTCATGATGGTGGTTATGACCGTGTGAGTGATCCCCGTGGTCATGTGTGTGGTCATGGTGCTCATGTCCATGGTGGTCGTGGCTATGATCATGACCACAGCCGCAATCCGGCCCGTGTTCGTGGACATGCGCCTTACCGCTGGACGGCGCATTCATCACCGCTTCCAGTCCCGCATCTGGGCTGGCATTCAGCAAATGCCCGTATTTGCCGCCAAGCGTTGTCGATGCGCCATAGTCGAAGGCGGGTTGCAGCGGAGCCGGATCGGCATGGCTATGCACCGGCGTCCACGGCAGGCCATGTTTAAGACAGAACGCCTGATCGCGGCAGGAGGCGTCGCAATCGCCCTTGCACGGACAGTCTTCCAGCCCGCCGCCAATGCCCTCGACATGGTGGTGGTGGCTTTCCTGCGGCTGGCCGATATCGGCCTCGAAGCCTAAAACCTGTTCGCGGTATTTGCACATCTGGCAGTTCATCACCGCCGCCCCTTCGAGGATTTCGCGCACCCGATCCTGAAAGGCATCCAGCACCAGCGGATGGTCGTTGAGATAGCTGGCCTTGACGAACTGGATATCCGGGTGGCGGGCTGCCACCTCATCGGTATAGCTGTAGATCCTCTTCACCAGCACGCCGGTAAACAGGAAATAGGGGAAGACGATAATGCGTTTGTAACCCAGCTTGGCAGCATGGGTCAGGCCCGGCTCCACCAGCGGAAAGGTCACACCGGAATAACAGGTTTCGCCCCAGCCAAAGCCCATTCCTTCCCACAGCATCCGCATCACCTTGGTGGCGTTGGAATTGGCATCGGGATCAGAGGAGCCGCGCCCGACCACCATCAGCAGCGTGTCATGCTTATCGACAAAACCCAGTTGCTCATTCGCCTCATCTACTGCTGCCTGGATGCGGTCACCGGCAGCACGGATCATCTTCAGGTCAATACCAAGCTCGCGCCCATAGTTGATCACCATGCCGGGGTTCTGCGCCTGATAGGTATTCAGCACGGAGGGAATATCGTTCTTGGCATGGCCCGCAGCAAACAGCATGCCCGGCACGGCTAAGACGCGGGTGACGCCCTTTTCCCGCAAGCTGTCGAGACCTGCCGAAATCACCGGATTGCAGAATTCCAGATAGCCGTATTCGACCGGCAGGTCGGGATTGCGCGCCTTCAGCCCTTCAGCGATGACAGCGAATTCGCGCGCCGCATTCTGGTTGCGGCTGCCATGTCCACAGACCATGATTCCGAGTTTTTCTGCCATGACAAAAGGCTCCCTGCTTCGTTTCGTTTTATGTACGAAGCGCCGGAGCTGCCGGTTTTCCGGCATCTCCTATGGCCTTTGGGACAGCTCCGGAATTGGCCCCCTGATTGGGTCAGCCGCACCGGACGATTCCAGCCTGTCGAACAGGCGCCGTCGCACATCTTGAGGGGCAGGAATAGCGAAGCGCCCGAGCCGGGTCAAACCGCAATTTCAGCCGGAGACGATCCACCCACGATCAAGATCATTCTCACGGAAAATTTTCCTCTCAAACCGATTACCGTTTCGCAGGGAATGCAGTAAGAGGCTTGATACGCCCCTCTTCTGCGGATTTCCCCGATGACCGATATTGCCATCCAAGCCCTGATCTTCCTGTTTTTTGCCGCCTTCATTGCGGGTTTTGTCGATTCCATTGCCGGTGGTGGCGGGTTGATCACCATTCCCGCCATGCTGATTGCCGGTATTCCACCGCTGGAAACGCTGGGAACCAACAAATTGCAGGGCATGTTCGGCTCGGCCTCTGCCACCATCGCCTATGGCCGCAAGGGTCATGTCAACCTGAAGAAACAATTGCCGATGGCCGCCATGTCGGTGCTGGGCGGCGCGATTGGCGCTGTCATCGCAACCTATGTGCCGGGCGATGTGCTGAAAGCACTGATGCCGTTTTTGCTGGTGGCGATTGCCGCCTATTTCGCCCTGAAGCCGAATATTTCCGACGTCGATAGCCACCAGCGGATGACGCCTTTCCTGTTTGGCCTGACCCTTGCCCCGCTGATCGCCATTTATGACGGCGTCTTCGGCCCCGGCACCGGCTCTTTCCTGATGCTGGCCTTCGTTTCGCTCGCCGGTTTCGGGATGTTGAAAGCCACCGCCCACACAAAACTGCTGAATTTCGGCTCCAATGTCGGCGCCTTCCTGGTCTTCGTGTTCAATGGCGTGGTTTTGTGGAAAATCGGCATTGTCATGGGCATCGGTCAGTTCCTGGGCGCACAGACCGGCTCGAAACTGGCAATGAAAAGCGGCGCCAAAATTATCAAGCCGCTGCTGATCGTCACCTGCATCGGGTTGGCGATAAAGCTGCTACTGGACCCGACCAATCCCGTGCGGGTCTGGATGGGGATTTGAACCACGTTGCTATGTTTACAACCATCCACTATATTCATTTTGAATACAGGATAGAGGTTTACCCATGGCAACAACCAGCCTGACACTTGGCCCGCATTGGGAAGGCTTCATCAAGCAGCAGATAAGCAGTGGCCGCTACGCCTCTGCGAGCGAAGTGGTGCGAGACGCGCTCCGCGAGTTGGAGGAGCGGGAAGAAAAGCTGAAAATTTTGCGCCATCAGATCGACAAGGGCTGGCAACAAGCAGATCGTGGAGAATTTGCTGAGGATTGGTCGCTCCAGTCACTCAATGAAAAACTCGACCGCGAACAATGAGCGGCAAAAGCTATCGGGTCACTGAAATAGCACGTCTCGATGTCGAGGATATCGGTCGTTACACCAACAAAACCTGGGGCAAGCGTCAGAGAAACGATTATCTACGAGCCTTGTTCATCAGGTTCGAGTTTCTCGCTGAATTTCCCTATTCTGGACAAAAGCATGACCACATCAGGGAAGGCCTTTTCGGTTTTTCCGAGGGCGCGCATGTGATCTTTTACCGGATCAATGCCGGTGGGATCGACATCCTCCGTGTCCTTCATCAGCGCATGAGCCTGGTAACAGCCCCGATCAAATAACAGCGCGCGCCCCAGAATACTCAGTTCTGTGCCATCAGAATTCCACACCCAGCTGCGCCTTGATGCCAGAACGGAACGGGTGTTTGACCAGCTCCATTTCCGTGACAAGATCGGCAATCTCGATCAGCTCGTCCTTGGCATTGCGTCCCGTCAAAACGACATGGGTCATGGGCAGCTTTTCTTCCGACAGGAAGGCGACGACTTCGGCCAGGTCAATATAGTCGTAGCGGATGGCGATATTGATTTCGTCAAGCAGCACCATGCTGTTGGCGGGATCGCGGATCAGTTCCTTGGCCTTGTCCCAGGCGGCTCTGGCCATGGCCATGTCGCGGGCCTTGTCCTGGGTTTCCCAGGTAAAGCCCTCGCCCATGGTGTGGAAAGCGCAGAGGTCGGAAAAATGCCGCAGGATCAGATCGCGCTCTCCAGTTGACATCGCCCCCTTGATGAATTGCACCACCGCGCATTTCTTGCCATGGGCGATATGGCGGAAAATCATCCCGAAGGCTGCCGAGGACTTGCCCTTGCCCTTGCCGGTATGGACGATGATCAGGCCCTTTTCGCCGGTCTTGGTCGCCATGATCTTGTCGCGCGCCGCCTTTTTCTTCGCCATTTTCTCGGCGTGGCGGGCAAGATCGTCCGATGCTACTGCAACGGCTCCGCTATCGACGGTTTCGGTCATAGGGCATTCTCCAATTCAATCGTCTGTAAAAGCTCGGCTTGGGAAAGTTGGGACAGATGATATCTCGCCGAATTGCTGCGCGGCGTCCAGAGGCCACGGTCGATGGATTCCAACAACCGCTGCGACATGTCCTTCAAGGCAGCCGGGTTTTTATCGGCCATGAAAGCCCGCACCCGGTCATCGCCAATAAAAGCCCGGTAGACGGCTTCGAAATGCGGCTGGCGCACGGCGCCGGTGGTGGCGGCAAAGGCGAACAGATAATCCACGGAGGCGGCAATTTCGAACGCGCCCTTATAGCCGTGACGCATCACGCCTTCGATCCATTTCGGATTGACGACGCGGGCGCGTACCACCCGGCCAATCTCTTCCTCCAGCGTACGGATCACAGGCTTTTCCGGTCGGGAATGGTCGTTGTGATAGACGGTTGGCCTGCGACCCGCGAGCTGCTCGACCGCTGCCGTCATGCCGCCCTCGAATTGATAGTAATCGTCGCTATCCAGCAGATCATGCTCGCGATTGTCCTGGTTTTGCACCACGGCCTGCACGCCCTGCAAGCGCTCTTCGAACAGGCCGCGCTCGGCCCTGCCTTCTTCGCCCGCGCCGTAAGCGTAAGCGCCCCAGACCAGATAGGCCTCGGCCAGATCGGCCCGGCGCTCCCAGCCCTTTTCATCGATCAAGGCTTGCAGCCCCGCGCCGTAAGCGCCGGGTTTCGACCCGAACACCCGGTAGCCCGCCCGGCGGCTGGCGGTCTTTTCGTCCAGCCCCTGTTGCTGGAACAAGACTGTTTCAGCCTTGATGCGCGCTGCAATCGGGTTATCCGCCGCGTCCTCATCCAGAGCGCCAACCGCCCGCACCGCCTTGTCGAACAAGGCGATCTGCTCAGGAAAGGCATCGCGGAAAAACCCTGAAATCCGAAGTGTCACGTCAACGCGCGGGCGACCCAAAATCGCCTGGGGAATGATCTCATAGCCGGTCACCCGGCGCGAGGCGCTGTCCCAGAGCGGCTTGACGCCGATCAGCGCCAGCGCCTGGGCAATATCATCGCCGCCCGTGCGCATATTGCTGGTACCCCAGGCGGTAATGCCAAACGATACCGGCCATTCGCCATGGTCCTGCACATAGCGGGCAACCAGCAGTTCGGCGGATTTCTGGCCGAGTTGGTAAGCGGCAGGCGTCGGCACGGCGCGGCTATCGACGGAGTAGAAATTACGCCCCGTCGGTAGCACATCCGGTCGTCCCCGCGTCGGCGCACCGGACGGACCGGGAGCGACGAAGCGGCCAGACAGTCCTTTGAGCAGTCCGGCGATTTCCGCTGGGCCGGATTTGATCACGCTCGGTTTCAGCCGGGCTTCAACCTCATCCAGAACAGCGCTTGTGTTTTGCCAGCCTTGGGGACAGGCAAACCTGCACGACACCATGTCTGCGGCCAGCAATTCGATCCGCTCGACCGTATCGCCCTTGGTGCGCCAGGGGGCTTGCGTCAGGTTTCTCAGAAGTTCCGGCTGCGGCCCGTCCCATATATCGGAAAACACACAGTCCAGAGGGTCGAAATCGGCCCAACCGCCAAGCGCATCGGCAGCAATCGCCCGGTGCAGACTGGCATCGCCGCCCTGGCCCCCTTGGCTCTGCCCTTGTCCACGCGGCACCCGCGCCAAGGCCACGACCAGATCGGTCAGCAACCGGCCTTGCGGTGCCTGCCCGAAAATATGCAGGCCGTCGCGGATCTGCATTTCCTTGAGGTCGCAGAGATAGGCGTCGAGCTTGGTCAGCTTGACCTCCTCCGCCTCACCACCGGCAATACCTGCATCCTCATCCAGACCGATATCGGCGACCAGATCGAGGATCTGGGTTTTCAACAGGGTAACCCGGCGCGGATCACCGCCCATCGCCTGGTAATATTCATCGACCAGCGCTTCCAGATCCTTCAGCGAGCCATAACTTTCCGCCCTAGTCAGCGGCGGGGTCAGATGGTCGATAATGACGGCGCTCGCCCGGCGCTTGGCCTGCGTACCCTCACCGGGATCGTTGACGATGAAGGGATAGAGATGCGGCACCGGACCCAGCACCGCTTCGGGATAACAGCTCTCGCTCAGCGCCAGTGCCTTGCCCGGCAACCATTCCAGATTGCCGTGCTTGCCCATATGAATGATGGCGTGAACGCCAAATCTCTGGCGGAGAAATGCGTAGAAGGCGAAATAGCCGTGGGGCGGCACCAGATCCGGCGAATGATAGCTGTCCTTCGGATCGATATTATAGCCCCGCGCTGGCTGAATGCCGACCATCACCTTGCCAAACCGCAGCAGCGGCAGCGCGAAACCATCCCCGGCAAAAAACGGATCGGCCTGCGGCTCCCCCCATCTGTCGCTAATCTCCCGCCTGATCTTGTCAGGCAGGCTCCCGAAAAACCGCTGGTAATCGGCAAGTGGCAGGGTCTCGCGGATCACCCTGCCCTTCACCGCTGCATTGGTGACACCTGCCATCAGTGTCGTCATCAGCGCATCAGAGTTGGCGGGCAGGATGCCGGTGTCGTAGCCCTCGGCTTTGAGGGCCTTCAACACTTCAAGGCTGGCGGCAGGGGTATCCAGCCCGACACCATTGCCAAGGCGCCCATCCCGGTTGGGATAGTTGGCCACGATCAGGGCGACCTGCCGTTCTGGCGCAGGTGTGTGCCTCAGCCGCGCCCAATTGGCAGCCAGGCTGGCGACGAAGGCCATGCGGCCCGGGTCCGGCGCATGGCTGACCAGTGTGGTTTCCACCCGCGCATCGTAGCGGGCAGCGGATTTGAAGGACACGGCGCGGGTCAGCACCCGCCCGTCCACCTCCGGCAGCGCGACATTCATGGCGAGATCGCGGGCGCTCAGCCCTTGCATCGAGGCTTCCCAGACGGAGCGTGGCGACGAGGAAAACAGCGCCTGCAACACCACCGCGCCGTGCTCGTCCAGCACGGTCGAGGGCGCATCGGCACCCGGAACGGACACGGCAAAGCCTGTCGTGTTGACCGCCACATCCGGTGCGGCCTGCTTAAAAATCATCCGCAGCGTCTCAACGCAGACAGCATCTTTCAGACTGGCGACAAACACCGGCAAGACCCGCAGGCCCTGCGCTTGCAACGCCTCGATCATCGCCTCAACCGGCGCGGTCTCGCCGCTCTGGACGAGGGCGCGGTAAAAGCACAGGGCAGCAATCGGCCCCTCACCTGCAAGCGCCTGCCATGCCGGAACGTCGATCGCCCCTCGCCCTGGCCACCACAGCCCGGCTTTCAGCAGCGGCAAAGCCTCCTGCGGTTTCGGTGCATTGGTCAGCAGCGCTTGCGCAAAAGCCACGAAATGGCTGGCATTACTATCGCCGCCTTCGATCAGATAGGCCCAAAGCGCCGATAGATCCGAGGCATCCAGGTTTGAAAAAGCCTCCAGCCCGGCATCCGGCTTGTCGTCGCCGGGCAGGACGGCAATTTTGATCCCATGGCGGCGGGCGCAGGCGTGCAGCGCTTCCAGCGCATAATGAAAATAGCTGGCCCCACCCAAAGCCTTGACCACAATCAGTTTCGCATGGCGGGCGGTGCGCTCGATATAGGTATCGACCGACATCGGATGTTTCAGCGCCATCAGGCTGGCGAGCCGCCATGTCGCGGTCTCGGATTGCCGCGCCAGCGCCGCCGCGATGGCGGACAGCTCGGTATCGGCGGCGGACAGAAACAGGATATCCCCCGGCGTCTGGCCAAGGTCTATCGCGTCATCCCCGTCGCTGATCGAGCCTTGCTGGGCAAGCAGAAGATGCATGGCTTACGCCGCCGCCCGGATGGCATCGGCAATCGCCGATTGGTCGAGATCATGCAGGCCGATCACCACTAGCCGCGTCGCCCGCTGTTCGCCGGAGGCCCAGGGCCGGTCGTAATATTGGTCGATGCGGTTGCCGACCGCCTGCACCACAAGCCGCATCGGCTTGCCCGGCACATCGACGAAGCCTTTCAGCCGCAGCACGTCATGCGCTTCGATCACGGTCTTCAAGCCATCGACAAAACGGTCCGGCTCGCGCACCTGCGGCAGATCGACGACGAAACTATCAAATTCGTCGTGGTCGTGATGATGGTCATGGTCCTCACCGCTGGCATGCAGCGCCTCATGCTCCAGCTCGTGATGGGACTTGCGATTATCGATATCGGCTTCCGAACCCGCTCCAATGCCAAGCAGCACCATAACAGGCACATCGCCATTCTTCGCCTCGATCAGGGTCGGCTTGCGGGACATCCGGGCGGTCACATCGCTCCGCACTTTGGCAAGACCATCGGCATCAAGCAGGTCGGTCTTGTTGAGCACGATCAGATCGGCGCAGGTCAATTGGTCCTCGAACAGCTCCTCGATCGGGCTTTCGTGATCGAGACTGTCATCAGCGGCGCGCTGGGCGTCGATCCGGTCATGGTCGTCAGCAAACCGGCCAGCGGCGACAGCAGCGCTATCGACCACCGTCACAACACCATCCACGGTCACGCGGGTGCGGATATCCGGCCAGTTGAAGGCGGCCACCAGCGGCTGGGGCAAGGCAAGGCCGGAGGTTTCTATGACGATATGGTCGGGCAGCACATCCCGTGCCAGCAGCTTTTGCATGGTCGGCACGAAATCATCGGCAACCGTGCAGCAGATACAGCCATTGGTCAGTTCGATAATGTCGTCCTCGGTGCAGGTCTCGGCGCCGCAGCCTTTCAGCACTTCGCCATCCACACCCAGATCACCAAACTCGTTTATGATCAGCGCGATTTTCTTGCCACCCGCATTCATCAGCATATTGCGGATGATCGTCGTTTTGCCCGCTCCGAGAAAACCGGTGATAACAGTGACGGGAATTTTCTGTTGCAACATTGTTCAGCCTTTCATTTTCAGGGGCAGGCCAGCCGCGACGAAGTAAACCTCGTCAGCGCTTGCCGCGATCAGTTGATGAAGCCGTCCGGCATGGTCACGGAAATGGCGCGCCATGCGGTTTTCCGGCACAATGCCAAGGCCGACTTCATTGGAAACAAGCACGATGGAGGCGGAAAGGCGGGGCAGCAGATCCGCAAGGGCTTGCGCCTCAGCAGCCATGTCGCGCCCCTCCTCCATCATCAGATTCGTGACCCAGAGCGTCAGGCAGTCAACCAAGATGACCCGGCCCGGCGCATCGATAAACTTCAGCCGACCCACCAGCGCCAGTGGCTCTTCATGCGTCACCCAGAGCGGACCACGATCCTGCTGGTGCTGGTCGATCCGGGCGCGCATTTCCTCGTCCCAGGCCCGCCCGGTTGCCAGATAATGACGCTCCAGGCCGGTCTCGGCACAAAGCTGTTCTGCAAAATGCGACTTGCCGGACCGCGCGCCTCCGAGAACGAAGACACGTTTCGAAACTGTGTCTGCCATGGCGTCAGTTTCCACCCGTAGGCGGCGTGTAGAGCCCGCTGGAGCGCGGCACGAAGCCCGGCCATGCGGATGGGGCTGCATCGGCAGCATATGGCGCAGACGTCCGCACATCCGACCTTGGCTGCGACAGCGCCCCGCCAAAGGTGGAATTGGAACCGGACGGTGCGTGGAATTGTTGCTCAGCGGGCCGCTGAGAAGGACCAGAAGGCGCATGACGGGAAAACGGCAGCAACGCAAAAACCAGCGCCGCCAGCACAAGCAGAGCTAAGGCGGCACCTATGCTGCGTGATGACACGAGCGTCATCATGACCTGCCTCCGTTAGGCGCAGGCGGCATACTGCAAAACGGCCAAAAGACCGTGGAGCGGAGGCTGGAAGGCCCGCGATCAATCTGTTGCGCCACGACAACCTCCGTGCTGGCGTCGGGGATCTCTCCCCCAATTGGGCGTAAAGCCCGTCACGGACGGCAGGTCTCCTGGCTCACAGCGTCAAACCGGTACCATAACGGCACCCGTTCGCAGATTTCCCTCACCTTCCCGGAGGTCATAGCAAAAGCGAAAAGGCGGACGATTCGTAGATAAAGAGGCGTCCAACCCCGGCAGATCGCTTTGCCACTCCAGTGGCTTTTCCGGTCCGTCCGCTCACCGCACCGGCCACACCACGCGGCCCGCCATGCAAGGATCGTCAAAACCGGATGGAAAACCCTCGCTGTTCTACAGTCGCGGGGTCGGCTGCGTTTGGCATGCCCTGTCTGGGTCCACGCCTTCGCATTCCCTTTTGCTTTCCAGCCTCAATCTCTTCAGGCCGAAAACCATCCACCTTTAGGGTTAGCAGAATGAGGCTTTAAGTCAATCTGCAAGCCATGAGCCAATACCCGCTATAGCTTTGGCGCGGTCAGGGAAAACAGCGAGCGTATCCGGGCTGAAATTTCTTCCGCCAGGCTTTCAGGGCCAAGCGTCTGGTCATTGGTAATGGTCAGCACCTTGAACGCGCCCTGAGCGACCACATCACCGGTTTCAACCGAGGCAGCACTGACTTTGACCTCGGCCTCGTTATGCTGCTTGTCCAGCCCAAGCCCACTCGCCATCGCCTCGACCCTGACCGTCAGAATCACCCGTGGCAGAACCTCGCTGCGCACCGTAGCGGCGACGGCAGCCGACAGACGCCGCTCCACACCCTGAACCAGAACCAACGGCACTTTTGGACCAGCCAGTACGGTGACCGCACGAATATCATAGTAGAACTTCTTCCGATCTGATTGAAACAGTCCTGCCATGCACCCGGCAAGCGCCATGCAGATCGATAGAAAGGCAAGAACGCGCAAATACCGCAGCAAGGTCATACTCCGCACAAAGATATGGCACGGACCATCAAAGCCAGAGCTTGCCGCAAGCTTACGCTATAAGTCCGCAACGGAGATAGACGTGATGACGGCGTTTTGACGAATTATGCCGCCTTTTGCTGGCCACAAAGCAGGGAATGTTGCGCAAAAGAAAATATCCGCTGGATTCTTGTTAAACAAAGCCATTATGGGACCGTCTTGCGCCTGAAGGTCGGCGATTCCACACCCTCGGACCGGTGAGAATTTCACTCGAAAAAGGCGTGTTTTGAGCGTCCCAAGATCACGCTCAAATCTTAGCCGAAGCACAATTAATAGCCATGAATCTGCACAAACGCATAGCAGTCGCCCATTTATTGCACTGCCATAAAGACCTTCCCCGATGTATAAGCATGTCAACAGCTGAGGCGGGAGAGACCGCCGGATCAGCAACCAAGATCTCGAGGAAACGTCATGAACCCGATCCGCATTGCAAAAAACTGGATTAGCTATCGCCGCACTCTGTCCGAGCTGGGCGGCCTGTCCAACCAGACCCTGTCCGACATCGGCATCACCCGTTACGACATCCGTCACATTGCCAACCGTTCGTTCCGTTAATCGGATCCGGTTTTAAAGTTGAAATTGACTGTATGAACGGCGCTTTTGGCGCCGTTTTCTATTTCTGGATCTCCAAACCAAGCTCGCATCTCCAAAGTGCAATTTGATCGGTTGAAGATTGGAAGCGGCGGCAAGGCGTGATAAGCAGCCGCCATGACAGACAACAACACCTATTTCCCTATTCACATCATTGGCGGCGGGCTGGCTGGCTCCGAAGCCGCCTGGCAGATCGCCGAGGCGGGCGTGCCGGTCATTCTTCATGAGATGCGCGGCCTTCGCGGTACCGACGCCCATAAGACCGATAGCCTGGCCGAGCTTGTCTGCTCCAATTCCTTCCGCTCCGATGATGCCACCGCCAATGCGGTCGGGGTTATCCATGCGGAAATGCGGCTGGCCGGCTCGTTGATCATAGCCTGCGCCGACCGTCATCAGGTACCGGCAGGCGGCGCGCTTGCCGTTGACAGAGATGGCTTTGCCGAAGCTGTGACGCAGGCGCTGCATGCCCACCCGCTGGTAACCGTGGTGCGCGAGGAAATCACCGGCCTGCCGCCACGCGATTGGGATCTCAGCATTATCGCCAGCGGACCGCTGACATCACCGGCGCTGGCCGAGGCCATCCGCTCGGAAACCGGCGAGGATGCCCTTGCCTTTTTCGACGCCATCGCCCCCATCGTCCACCGCGACAGCATCAATATGGATATCTGCTGGTATCAATCGCGCTATGACAAGGTGGGGCCAGGCGGTACGGGCAAGGATTACATCAACTGCCCACTGGATGAGGCCCAGTATAACGCCTTCGTTGATGCATTGATTGCCGGTGACGCGGTCGGCTTCAAAGAATGGGAAGGCACCCCCTATTTCGACGGCTGCCTGCCCATCGAAGTCATGGCGGAACGCGGGCGTGAAACCCTGCGCCACGGGCCGATGAAGCCGATGGGGCTGACAAATTCCCATAATCCGACCGTGAAAGCCTATGCTGTCGTGCAGCTGCGCCAGGATAATGCGCTGGGCACGCTCTATAATATGGTCGGTTTTCAGACCAAGCTGCGCTACGGTGCCCAAGCCGAGATTTTCCGGATGATCCCCGGTCTGGAAAACGCCGAATTCGCCCGGTTGGGTGGCCTGCACCGCAATACCTATATCCATTCGCCCGTGCTGCTGGATCAATCCCTCTCCCTAAAGAGCAGACCGGGCCTGCGCTTTGCCGGGCAGATCACCGGCTGCGAAGGCTATGTCGAGAGCGCCTCCATCGGCCTTCTGGCCGGTCGCTTTGCTGCTGCCGAGCGCAAGGGCGAGGCCTTCAGTCCACCGCCTGTGACAACGGCGCTCGGTGCGCTGCTCAACCATATTACCGGTGGCCATATCGTTTCCAACGACGAGCCCGGTAAAAAGTCTTTCCAGCCGATGAACATCAATTTCGGCCTGTTTCCGGATCTGGAGCCGGGCTCCATCGTCAAGCCCGAGGGCGTGAAGCGATTCCGGGGCAAGGACAAGACTGTCATGAAGCGCCAGTTGATCGCCATCCGCGCCTTGGCCCATTGCCGGGAATGGTTGGGCCTGCCGCCGCACATCCCACAGCCGGTTGAGCAACTGGAAGACGCGGGCCTGTAATTTCAAGGCCCGACAATCTCAATGGACCTGATGGACCTGATGGACCTGATGGACCTGATGGACCATCCTACTCACGAGGACGTCTTGTCAAATCTGTCTTCCGCCGGTTCCAAATCGTTCGGCGCGATATAGTTGCCGAGCAGCCATAGCGACACTTCTGCTGCCTCGGCGGGTTTGGCGAAAATATAGTCGCCGTTATGCTGGGCGGCATCGAGAAACGTGACGTGAAAACCGTGAACGCTCTCCAGTGGTCGGACCTGCACATGCCCCGGCTCGATCAGATGGCAGGCATAATGATTGCGAAGATTGCGCATGAAACCCGCGCGGTTGTCATGTAGCCTGACGAAAACCGCCTTGCCATCAGCCGTGGCATGCAGGCTGCGGATCGCTTCGCCAGGAAAGGCCCGGCCGAATTCCAGGATGGCAAGCCCGACATCGCTTAGGGTTTCGCCGTCATTGCGCTCCGCCATGCGCGAAACGTACCACGCGAAGGCGATAATGCCCAAAAACACAAAAATACCGATCCCAACGCCCACTGGCAACCTCCGGATGATGCAAGAGCAGCAATGCCGATCGAGGATCGTGCAATTGCGGCAACACTTTATATCTGCTGCATAATCCTTTGAATCGATTCCAACTTGCGGATTTTGCAGTCGACAAGATCTAACGGATGAGCCTTGCGTGAGTTTGGAGTTTGGTTGGAGCCAAGGCAGCATTTGCCAAGGAAAAGGGAAAACCTGTGTTCTCAACCGGCTGGTTCAGTATCAACCGGACAAACTCTAGAATCGTCCCGTCATGCTAGCGCGGAGCAGCGTCAGCTGGCGGCGCCACTGGGCTCGGCGGATCGGTGTTTGCAGAATATCGGCGCCGCGCCGGCGAGCATCCCGCAGAATCGGACCGGCAAGCGCCACGGGCAGATAGGCCGGAACCAGAGACGCAGGAAGCTTGCCGCCAGCCCGCGCCTTGGCAAGATGATCAAGCCCCAGACCGGCAAAGGCTTCGATTGCTCCATCGATTCTCATCTCGTCCCTGCCCGACAGGAAGGCCTCGCGGTCAAGGCCAGTCGCCGCCAGGATTTCGTCGGGAATGTAAAGTTGCCCCCGCGCCCGATGCTGCGGCATCAGCGCCAGCAGGCCGGCAATGGACTGAGCAACCCCGGCATGACCGGCAATGGTTGCGCAATTCAGCGCGGCCCCGGCATCCAGCACCAGGCTAGCCAGTTGGATCAGCGCCGAGGCGGTCTCTCCCGCATAGCCTTCCAGCGCCGATCTTGGCCCGATCGGATCGTCGTAAAGATCGGCAATCCGCGCATCGATCATGTCGAGCAAGGGTTGAACCGGTAAACGATAGGATTCCACCGCCGCCAAAAGCCCTGCCGCCAGCGGATTGGCCGTGGTATCGCCATGCCCCTTGCCCGAAAGCAGGTCACGCCAATATTGCAGCCGGATTTCGCCCGGCAAGGGCTCCCGCACCAGATCGCGCACCCGGGCAAGTTCGGCATTGAAGGCATAGAGCGCTGCCAAGGCAGGCTGTTTTTCCGGCGGGGAGAGAAGGCAGGCCAAATACCGGTCGCGGTCGATCTCCCGCAGCATAGCCAGGCAGACATCCGGGACCAATGGCGATGGTTTTGCACTTTCCGCCATGCGATCAGACTGCAATCAATGCGGCGGCCACGGGCCGTTCTTCCGCCAGCATCACATTATAGGTCCGCACCGCAGCTCCTGTACTCATCGGGTCAGAACCGATGCCAGCAGCGGTCAGAACGGCTTTAACGTCACTGGGGATACGGCGCAGTCCCGCGCCCGTGCCGAGCAACAGGAACTCGACCTTATCCGCCTCGTCCAGCAGGCGCTGGAGGGCGGCGACCGTCAGGTCCTCGCCCTCGCGCATATCCCAGCCATAAATGCCTGATGGTAAGAGCAAAAGGGAGCCGCGATGCGACATATCCGCGAACCGGAACCCGCCATTGCCATAGGCATCAATGGGGGACCGGCCCGGAAAATGCGCCTCGCGGATGATAATGCCCTTTGCCAATGCCTATGCTCCCGCCTTGCCCGTCGCGCCATTCTTTTCCGGCTTTGCTTTTCCAGCCTTATCCGGCTCGCCCTGGCCCTCAGGGCGCAGACGGAAGGCGATCAGCACCGGCGCCGCCATATAGATAGAGGAAAATGTGCCGACAAGAACCCCGAACAGCATGGCAAAGGTGAAGGAGCGGATAACTTCGCCACCGAACAGGAACAGGGCCAGAAGAGCCAGAAGCGTCGTCACCGATGTCAGGATGGTCCGCGACAGGGTCTGGTTGATCGACGTGTCGATCAACACATCCAGCGGCATTTTCTTGTAACGGCGCAGGTTCTCGCGCATGCGGTCATAGACGACCACGGTATCGTTCAGCGAATAGCCGACAATCGTCAGGATAGCCGCGATACTACTGAGGTCGAATTCCACCCCGGTGACCACGTAGAGGCCAAGCGTCAGGATGACGTCATGCAGGGTTGCGATGATCGCGCCTGCCGCAAACTGCCACTCAAACCGGATCCAGATATAGACCAGGATCGCCATCAGCGAAATCAGCACGCCGATGGTTGCCGATTTCGTCAGCTCACCAGACACGGACGGCCCGACCACTTCGGTGCGGCGGAACTCATAGGCCTGTTCCAATGCGCCCCGCACCTTGGCAACAGCCGATTGTTCGCCGTTTTCACCCTCGTCCTGGGCCTGCAAACGGACCAGCACACTGCTCGGATCGCCAAAACCCTGAACCTGGACATCGCCGAGGTTGAGACTGCTCAATTGTTCGCGAATGGCGGCGGGATCAGCATTGCCCTGACGCGCCTTCAATTCGATGATCGAACCGCCGGTAAAATCGATGCCGAGTTTCATACCAACTGTGCCGAAACCAACGAGAGCGGCTATAGACAAGGCCGCCGACAGCAGGAACGTGTAACGGCGGACACCCATGAACGGGATGTTGGTTCCGTCGAAAATTCCGGTCCGAACCCCCTTGGGAAGAGCCTTGGGACGGCGCGTGTTGACCCAGACGGTAAACATCCAGCGGGTCAAGCCAAAGGCGGTAAATACGGTGGTGATGATACCGATGGCCAGCGTCACCGAAAAGCCGCGTACAGGACCGGAGCCAAGGAAGAACAGCACGCCAGCAGCAATCAGCGTCGTAACATTGGCATCGACAATCGTCGCCAAGGCCTTGTTGAAGCCGATATCGATCGACTGGATCAGGGAACGCCCGCTCTTGTATTCCTCTCGGATACGCTCGTAGATCAGCACGTTGGAATCAACCGCCATACCGATGGTCAACACAATACCGGCGATGCCCGGCAGCGTCAGCGTCGATCCAAGCAGCGTCAGGATGGCAATAATCATGACGATATTGGCAAACAGCGCCAGAACGGCCAGCACACCGAAGAAGCCGTAAAGCCCGATCATCAGCACGACGACAAGCGCGGCCCCGATGAATCCAGCCGAAACACCTGCGCGGATCGAATCGGCGCCAAGGCTTGGGCCGACGGTGCGCTCTTCGACCACGGTCAAGGTTGCCGGCAGTGCGCCAGCGCGCAGCAGGACGGCCAGGTCATTGGCGCCCTGCACCGTGAAATTACCAGAAATCTGGCCGGAGCCACCGACAATCGGTTCACGGATCACAGGCGCGGAAATCACCTGATTGTCGAGCACGATGGCAAAGGGCCGCCCGACATTCTGTTGGGTCGCCTGGGCAAACCGCTGCGCACCACGGCTATCGAAGCGGAAGCTGACGACCGGTTCGTTATTTTGCTGATTGAAGCTTGCCTGCGCATCGACGAGATCCTCACCGGACACCAGAACCCGCTTTTCGACCAGATAAGGCACCGCGGCCTCATCCTGGCTGTAGAGCACTTCGGACGTGGCAGGCGGGCGGCCGCTGATCGCTTCGGTTGCCGACATGCTGGTATCGACCATGCGGAAGCTTAGTTTCGCGGTCTGGTTCAGAAGATTCTTCAAACGCTGCGGATCATCCAGACCCGGCACCTGCACGATGATGCGGTCGGAGCCCTGACGCTGGATCAACGGCTCGGTATTGCCAAGCTCATCGACGCGGCGGCGCACGACTTCGATGGACTGGGTGAGCGCCGAGGACATGCGGTAATCGATACCGGCATCGGTGAGGTTAAACTTCAACACCCCATCGCCGCTATCGTCCAGTGTCGCTTCCTGGACGCTGCTCGACCCGAAACCGCCGGTGCTGACAGGCGCGGTTAGTGTCTGCAAGGCCTTGCGCGCCGCATCAAGCTGAGCCGGATCGGTAATGCGGACCTGGACCGCCTGGCCAACGCCATTCAGCCCGGTATAGCGAACGCCCGCATCGCGAAGACTGCTGCGGATATCGCCAACCACGGCTTCAAGCCGCTCCTTGACGATATCGTTGCGCTCGATCTTCAGCATGATATGCGAGCCGCCCTGCAAATCGAGGCCGAGCGTCATCTGCTTGCTCGGGAACCAGGACGGAAGACGGGCCAGTTGATCCTTGCTGAACAGGTCGGGCAGCGCGATCAGGACGCTCGCCACGACGGCAAGCCAGAGGAGAATGGTTTTCCAGCGGGAGAAATGCAGCATCGACATCTCGAAGGGTAAGGTCTGGGGCAAATAGACCGGGATCGTCAAACGGAAATGGCGGCTTGATACGCCGAGCAAAATTTACCGCAGGGCAAACCAGCGCTCAACATACAAAGCGGCCATTTCAGAGGACGGAAGCGGCTTTTCTCCAGCAGACAGCAGAAAAAAGTCAGGCCGCCCTGTTGGGCGGCCCGGTGTTCAAACTTGGGTCAAGCGTCGGTCTTGGAACCGTCGGCTTTGGCAATCTCGGCCTTGACCGGTTCGCCCTTGACGCGCACTTCGGCGATCAGGCTGCGAAGTGCCTTGACCTTGACGCCATCTGCAATTTCGACTTCCAGTTCCTTGTCGTCAGTGACCTTGGTCACCTTACCGATCAAGCCGCCACCCAGCACCACCTGGTCGCCACGGCGAATGGCCGACAGCGTTGCTTCCCGCTTTTTGAGCTGGTTGCGCTGCGGGCGGATCAGCAGGAAATACCAGATCACCATCAAGGGTGCGAAAAGCAGAAGCATTTCAAACCCGGACCCCATCCCGCCAGCGGCAGGTGCTGCATCCTGAGCGAATGCCTGTGTTATGAACATGAGAAACTCCTTCGGAACCGGGGCAGCAAAGATCCTGTCCCCCCTGTTTTGCCGCCGGAATATAGGAATACCCCAAGGGAATGCAACAGAAACAGCGGCTTTGCGTACCGAATCCCCGGTCAATACACTTTCGAACCCTGTATGACCATGGTAGCGCAACGATCACAGGCGGTCTTGAACCACTTTTCATGCATGAACGGAGGCAAAACATGTCCGATACGCTGGCTGATCTGCTGCGCGAAGTGACGCGGCTCGCCGATGCCATGGAGCGGCTGGCCGGTCCAGCCCCTGCGCTCAACGATTGGAGCGGAGCGGACTGCTTCGTCTGGCATCCGACCAATCAGCATCTGCAACCGGTGCCAAGGCCCAACCGCGTCGCACTTGGCCTGATCAGGGGTGTCGATCGGGTGCGCGACATCCTGCATGAAAACACCGAACGGTTCGCGCTTGGCTTTGCCGCCAACAATGTCCTGCTCTGGGGCGCGCGCGGCATGGGCAAATCCTCGCTGGTCAAGGCGGTGCATGCCGATATTGTAAAGGCCACAGGCGTGCGGCTGAAACTGGTGGAAGTACACCGCGAAGACATCGCCTCCCTGCCTGCGCTGATGGACCTGCTGAAAAACAGCCAAGAGCGGGTGCTGCTGTTTTGCGACGATCTTTCCTTCGATCATGACGATACCGCCTATAAATCGCTGAAGGCGGCACTGGATGGCGGTATCGAGGGCCGTCCGGACAATGTGCTGTTCTACGCCACCTCCAACCGCCGCCACCTCCTGCCCCGGCATATGATGGAAAATGAGCAATCGACCGCCATCAACCCGTCGGAAGCCGTCGAAGAAAAGGTCTCACTCTCCGACCGATTCGGCCTTTGGCTCGGCTTTCATAAATGCAGCCAGGACGACTACCTGGCGATGATTGACGGCTATGCCGCACATTTCAAGCTGCCGCTACTGCCTGAGCAATTGCACGCCGAGGCACTGGAATGGGCCACCACGCGAGGTGCGCGCTCCGGCCGTGTCGCCTGGCAATATATCCAGGATCTGGCCGGGCGGTTGCGTGTCGATCTTGGACGCTAGGTTTTCCAGCCCAATCGAAAGCCCCTTATGAAGAAAGGCCCGGATTGCTCCGAGCCTTTCTCAACTTTCCTGAAACGCACTACCTTATTCAAGAAAAACTCTTGCGAACCAAAGCCTATTCCAGGAAGCCCATCGGGTTGACCGGCGTCGCATCCTTGCGCACTTCGAAATGCAGGGTCGGCTGGCTGGCATTGCCGCTCATACCCGAGGTTGCCACTTGCTGGCCACGCTGCACCTTCTGGCCGCGCTGAACGGAAATGGCATCGGCATGGCCGTAAACAGTCACAGTGCCGTCGTCATGGCGCACAAGCACGGTGTTGCCGAGTTCTTTCAGACCATTGCCGGCATAGATGACCACGCCGTTTTCAGCAGCCTTGATCGGCGTACCCGTCGGCACGGAAATATCGATACCGTCATTGCGCTTGCCAGCGACATTGGCACCAAACGGAGCCACCACCGCGCCACGCACCGGCCAGCGGTATTTGCCGATGCCAGTTGCATCCGGGGCCTTGTCGCCTGGATCGGCGGAGGCAACATCGGTGACCGACTTGGTCGGCGCGGCAGGCGCCGGAGCCGCAGCAGTCACCTTCGGCGCTTCAGGCTTGGTATTGGCAGGCGCCGTGCTGACAGGTGTCGCGGCCAGCTTTTGATCGGCCTGCGGCAGTTCCAGCGTCTGGCCAACGCGGACACCCTGGGTGCCGAGATGGTTCGCCTGCTTGAGGGCCGCAACGGAAACACCGTTTTCGCGGGCAATCTTGGCAATCGAGTCGCCTGACTTGACCACATAGGTGCCAGCGGCAGGCGGCGTCTTGCCGGTGCCCGCGGCATTGGTGGTGTTGTTTGCGGCAATATCGGTCTTGACCTTATCGCGCAGCTTCGGATTGGTCGGCAATACAGCGACCTTTTCTTCCTGGCGCGGCGTCGGTCCGGGAGACTGACCTGGAGGCAACAGCGTGCCTTCGGCAGCCGCAGCCCTGGTCGGCGTATTGCGCGAACCGAAGGTCGGAATGAGGATGGACTGACCGGGACGCGCAGCCCCTGCCGTCGAAAGACCATTGGCCTTGACGATTTCCTTTTCCGGCACGCCGTAACGCTGTGACAAGGTGGCCAGGCTTTCGCCCGGCTTCAGCACAACGCGGGGTGCATTGACCGTGCTCCAACCATTGGCACCTTGGCCATTGGCACCAGCGCCTTGGCCAGATGGCAGGCCGGGCTTTGCCGGCTGCGGAAGGGTGTTGGTGGACAAGCCGTCGCCGTCTTCCAGTGCAGCCGACTGGTGAGTAGCCGCCGGGAATGGCTGGGCCGAGGCCGTCTGGCGGCGCGAAGAGATCGGGCCTGTCGACGCGGTGGAACCGGACGGCGGTGCAAGCTCGGCCTTCTGAACAGACACAGCCGAGGAGGCACGCCGTGCTGGCGAATAGGTCTGCTGGGCCGGATAGGGCTGCGTCATCGCCTGCTGACGATTGCCATAACCACCGCCACCCATCGATCCGCCGGAGGCCGCTGGAGCATAAGAGCCGCCGCCATCGACATCCGTCTGGGGCACCGGTGCATTAGCCATTCCAGTGATCTGGCCGCCCGTCGAGGCGGTCGTCATCGAATCGGTTTTGGAAAACAGGCCGGAAAAGCGGCTCGAATCGGAACTGCAACCAGTTGCGACGCTTGCCATCAGGCCAACCCAGAGAATCTGGGCAACAGGCATGCCGGATTTATAAGACTGACTCTGACGCATGATACAACCCACTGACGACGCAACCATTTGTGAGTTTATTAAAGCGCGTTAGTGTTACCGGGCGGTTAACCGCGTGGAATCCTTATGAACATTCCGCAAAAAATCGCAGGAAAACCGGGGGCTACGTCTCTGGAAACCCTGCTGTGCCGGGGTTTTACAAAAAAGCCATTAACCATAAAAATTAATGGGACTGAGCCAAGCACCCGCAAACCCTCCCATTTTGGTAAATTTAGAGAGGTCAAAGCTTCCAATCAGAGGAAGGCAGCAACATTCGGGGTCAGGGGAAGATAGGGAACCTCGAACAGGTCTTCCCGCTCAAACCGGCTGCCCGTCCGGGTGAGCCGCACCATGACGCATCGATTTTCGTCCAAAATCAACGGAGCCAGCAGCACCCCGTTATGAACGAGTTGCTCGGTAAAGACTTTTGGCATCGACGGAAACGCGGCGGTCGCGATGATTCGGTCGAATGTCCCCTCGCCCGGCAAGCCCAGGCTGCCATCGCCATGACGAATAATCGCATTGCGGACTGACAATTGCTCGAGACGCGACTGCGCATCGTTGACCAGCGTCTTGTAGCGTTCCACCGAGACGACACGTTCGCAAAGCCGCGCCAGAACAGCGGTCATGAACCCGCTGCCGGTGCCGACCTCCATCACCCGCTGGCCGGGCTTGACCCGCAGCCTCTCGATCAGCCGGACGGCAAGATCGGCCCCTTCCATGAAAGCACCGCATTCAAGCGGGATCGTCTGGCGGGAATAGGCATGTTCGGCCAGATGATGGGCGACGAAGCGCGAGCGTGGCGTCTGTTCCACCGCGGTCAGCAGGTTGATGTCGGAAATCCCCTCGGAGCGCAGCCGCAATACCAGGGCTGCAAAGCCTTCTTTTTCAAGCATTGCGGATTTCAAGACCCCACCTCCGAGTTCAACGCGGCGGCGATGATATCCTGAACCGCGTAGTCGGTCAGGTCCAGCTTGAGCGGCGTGACCGAAATACGGTTGTCACGCAATGTGCCAATATCGGTTCCGGGGCGGAAATTGCCCTTGCGGTCGCCGAATCGCAGCCAGAAATAGGGCAACCCACGTCCATCCGTCCGCTCTTCGACGCTGAGCCCAAAGTCGAGTTTGCCCTGTGAGGTCACATCGACGCCCGCAACCTCGCCCGGCTCGCAATTGGGGAAATTCAGGTTGAGGAATGTGCCGGGCGGCAGGTCGATGCGCATCAGCTTGGCAATCAGCGCTGGTGCATGCGTTTCAACCACATCCCAGGGAATGGAATGGCCCGCCACGTAGCTATAGGCCTGGCTAAGCGCAAACGAGCGCACCCCATGCACCGTACCTTCAATGGCCCCGGCGACCGTGCCGGAATAGGTGACATCGTCAGCAAGGTTTGCCCCGGCATTGACGCCCGATAGCACCAGATCCGGTTTGCCGGGCAGCAGTTTGCGGATGGCCATGATGACGCAATCGGTCGGCGTTCCCCGCAGCGCATAGCGATTCTCACCAAGCTGCCGCAGTCGCAACGGCTCCGACAGGGTCAGCGAATGGGCAAGCCCACTCTGGTCGGTTTCCGGCGCAACAATCCACACATCGTCGGACAGCGTCCGGGCGATTCGTTCCAGAACGGCCAGACCGTCTGCATGAATGCCATCGTCATTGGTCAGCAGAATCCGCATTGGTCCTCGTCAAGACGTTTCCGAAGCCGGTTTTAGAGCATCGCACAGAAAATCGGAACCAGCACGATGCTCTAAGTTTTTGTTTGCGCATCGGATTTATCCGAAAACCGGTTCCCACTTTTCGGTCCGATGCTCTAGCTGGCTTTTTCGATTCTCGTCAGACCGCCCATATAGGGCAACAATACGTCTGGCACAGTGATCGAGCCATCTTCGTTAAGATAGTTCTCCATCACTGCAATCAGGCACCGGCCAACCGCCGTACCTGAACCATTCAGCGTGTGGACGAAGGTCGTGCCCTTGCCATCCTTGTTGCGGTAGCGGGCATTCATCCGCCGTCCCTGGAAATCGCCGCAAACCGAGCAGGAGGAGATTTCACGGAACGTGTTCTGTCCCGGCAGCCAGACTTCCAGATCGTAGGTCTTAGCAGCACCAAAGCCCATGTCGCCGGTGCAAAGCGTCATGGTGCGGAAATGCAGGCCAAGGCGCTTCAGCACTTCTTCAGCGCAGGCCGTCATCCGCTCATGTTCCGCCAAGGCGCTCTGCGCATCGGTGATCGACACCAGTTCGCATTTCCAGAATTGATGCTGGCGCAGCATGCCGCGCGTGTCACGGCCAGCGGACCCTGCTTCCGAGCGGAAGGACGGCGTCAAGGCGGTAAAGCGCAACGGCAGTTTTTCCTGATCGAGAATTTCGCCGGAGACCAGATTGGTCAACGTCACCTCCGCCGTCGGGATCAGCCAGCGGCCATCGGTGGTCTTGAACAGTTCCTCGGAAAATTTCGGCAATTGGCCAGTGCCATACATCGCTTCATCGCGCACCATCAGCGGCGAGGAGACTTCCGTATAGCCATGCTCGCTGGTGTGAAGATCGATCATGAACTGACCGAGCGCCCGCTCCAGCCGCGCCAAAGGTCCGGTCAGGACGGTAAACCGCGCGCCGGAAAGCTTGGCAGCGCGGTCGAAATCCATATAGCCCAGCGCTTCGCCGATTTCCGGATGCTCGATGGCCGTATGGTTCCAGCCTGGCTTCTGGCCCACAACACGCGCCACGACATTGTCGTGTTCATCCGCACCAACAGGCACATCATCAAGCGGAATATTGGGGATGCGCGACAGGGCATCGGTCAGTTCTGCGCTCAGGCGGCGCTCATCTTCTTCGGCAGCAGGCAGGGTGTCCTTCAGCGAGGCAACTTCGGCCTTCAGCTTTTCGGCCAGCGCCATATCTTTCTGCGCCATGGCCGCGCCGATTTCCTTGGAGGCGGAATTACGACGCGACTGCATGTCCTGCATGTCCTGGACGACGGCCCGGCGCTGTTCATCAAGTGCAATCAGGCTCTGCGACAGCGGCTCTGCCCCGCGCTTTGCCAGCGCCTGATCGAGAAGCTCAGGGTTTTCACGAATCCATTTTATATCAAGCATCGTCGTTCCAAATATGTAAGCGGGCCAAATTCTGACGCAGGCTATTTCACCTCGGTCGAGGTGCTGGCCTCTGCCGCAGCTTTCTTCGACCGTTCCCGTTCCACCAGCTTTGCCGCATAGATCGAGACTTCGTAGAGAAGGATGGTGGGCAGCGCAAGACCGATCTGGGACATCGGATCAGGCGGCGTCAGGACAGCCGCGACGATGAAGGCGATGACGATGAAATATTTACGCTTTTCGGCCAGCCACTTGCTATCGATGATTCCAACCCGGGCCAGAAGCGTGGTCACCACGGGCAATTGGAACACAAGTCCGAAGGCAAAGACCAGCGACATGATCAGGCTGAGATATTCCGAAACTTTCGGCATCAGCGAAATCGCCACATCTCCCTCCCCCGGTGCCTGTTGCATGGCCAGGAAGAACCACATCACCATCGGGGTAAAGAAGAAATAGACCAGCGCCGCCCCCATCAGGAACAGGACCGGAGAGGCGACCAGGAACGGCAGGAAGGCCTGGCGCTCGTTTTTATAAAGGCCCGGTGCCACGAACTTGTAGATCTGCGCAGCAATCACCGGAAAAGCGATGACCATGGCAGAAAACATCGCCACCTTGACCTGAGTGAAGAAAAACTCCTGCGGTGCCGTATAAATCAGCTCCGCCTTGCTGACATCCAGATGCGCCCAGATCACCGCCCATTTATAGGGGATGACCAGAAGATTGAACAAATGCTTGGCGAAGAAAAAGCAGACGATGAAGGCCAGGAAAAACGCACCCAAAGACCAGATCAGCCGCGTCCTCAGCTCTATCAGATGCTCGATCAGCGGCTGCGGCTTGTCCTCAATGTCGTCGCTCATGCTTCACCCTTACTGGTGTCTTGCTTGCCAGTGTCTTGATTGCCAGTGTCTTGTTTGCTGGTGTCTTGTTTTTCAGTGTCTGGCGCACGCGACTCAGGCTGGCTGGCCGTAGCCTCACCAGCGACAGTCTTCTTCCTGGACACGGTTTTCTTTTTCAATGCTGGCACAGCAACCGTCTCCGGCAGACCCTTTGTCGGTGCTGGCCGTTTGGTGCGCGTCGTCGTCTTCGGCGACGAATCCGAAACAGCAATATCCGCATCAACAGACGCCTGCGTGATCGGCGCGGTGACGGCCGCTGGTTTTAGATTTTTGACTGGCTTGGAAACAGCCTTGGCTTTCGTGGCTTTTGCCGTCTTTGCTACCTTAGGCGCCGACACTTCAGACGTCAGAACTTCAGTCGCCGTAGCGTCCGACTTTGGCTTTCGCACCCGTTTCACCGGTGCTTTTTCCACTGGGGTGACAGCTTCGGCAGCTTTGACGACCGGCGCTGTCACAGGTGCGGCGGCAGCCGAACCCGGCAATTGCGGCTTTGCCAGGGTGTCGCCCAGCGGTGCCAGTGGTGGAAGATCTTCCGCCGTCATCGGCCTGGCCGGTTCATCCGCCAGTGGCAGGCGGCTGCTGTCATCTTCAGGGAAATGATCCACCTGCGTCGAGCGCTGGAGATCGGACCTTATATCGGCACCCATCTGCCGCAGCGGGTTGATTGCCTCGCGCAGCGCATTGGCGGGGTTCAGCCGTTGGGCATCATCGATCGTGCGGCGCACATCGTCCATGTCGGCTTCGCGCAGGGCTTCGTCGAACTGGGCGCGAAACTCGCCCGCCGTCTTGCGCAACCGCGTCGTCATCTTGCCAAAGGCCCGCAGCATGGGCGGCAAGTCTTTCGGACCGACCACAACGATCAACACGACCGCGATGACCAGCAATTCGCTCCAGCCAATGTCAAGCATTCTTCAGTCTCCTGAAGCCGTCGGCCAAGCGGCGACCCATTCCAGAAACAGACCGGCGCCGTCGGGCACCGATCTCACTCAATTCCAAGCGTCTTTACTTGTGATCGTCAGCCCGGTGGTCCACAGTTTTCGACTGATCGGCAGGCTTGGGCGTTCCATCCGGGGCCGTATCGTCATCAGACATGCCCTTCTTGAAGCTCTTGATGCCCTTGGCAACGTCGCCCATCAGTTCCGGGATCTTGCCGCGGCCAAACAACAACAGCACAATCGCCAGAACGATCAGCCAATGCCACATACTGAAAGAACCCATGGTCCCCACTCCTTATTGATCGGTCATACCGATGTAAGATGTTTGTGCATCTTTTTCAAATTACAAAATCTTTTACCTGCTTGGCATGGGAAATGACTGGAGGCAAGACACCGCCGCCGCCCCATCAACAGTCCCGCGGATTTTCATGAGGATTTCTACTATCCAAGCTCCACGGCTTCATGCTCGCCAACAGATCAGGTCCCACGGGCATCGGCAGGCGCCAGCAAGCCCAGTTCCTCCAGATCAAGCTGGGTGATCGGGTCCTCATCCTCACCAAGCGCATCGCCATCCATGGGCATCGGCACATGGAAATTCGCCGGGATACGCCCTGTCAGCAGTCCCGCCCCTT
This sequence comes from Allorhizobium ampelinum S4, assembly GCF_000016285.1. Lineage (NCBI taxonomy): Bacteria > Pseudomonadati > Pseudomonadota > Alphaproteobacteria > Hyphomicrobiales > Rhizobiaceae > Gillisella > Gillisella ampelina. Next base: position 2,209,547 of record NC_011989.1, read on the forward strand.
TCAATTCCTCCATGCCCGGTAGATCGCGCAATTCCTCCAGCCCGAAATGATCGAGAAAATCGCGAGTCGTGCCGAAAGTCACGGGCCGGCCCGGCGTGCGACGACGGCCGCGAAACCGCACCCATCCAGCCTCCAGCAACACGTCAATCGTGCCTTTGGAGGTCTGCACGCCTCTGATATCTTCGATTTCGGCCCGCGTGACCGGCTGGTGATAGGCAATGATCGCCAGCACTTCCAGCGCCGCCCGCGACAGTTTGCGCACCTCGTTGTCTTCACGGCGAATGGCAAAGGCCAGGTCAGCGGCGGTGCGAAATGCCCAATGTCCATCAACCCGCACCAGATTGACACCGCGTGGCGCATAATCGGCCTGGAGCGCCTTCATCAGCCCGCCAATATCGGTGCCGCGCGCCAGACGTTCAGCCAGAAAACTTTCCGAGACTGGCTCTGCCGAGGCAAAGACCAGCGCCTCGACGATCCGCAAGGCCTCGCGCTCACGAATAGCGGCAAGCCCGCCTGCCCCATCCTTTGCATCGGCTTCATCTGGTTGATTGTCGCCCGTCATTGCCATCACACGCCACCATCAGCATGAGGCACCAACATGCCTGCTGCATCCCGGCCCTTGCCGCCCCGCATATAGATCGGCTCGAAAGCGCCAGCCTGGCGAATTTCCAGTTTGCCTTCCCGCACCAGTTCCAGCGAAGCGGCAAAGGCGCTGGCAATCGCCGTGACCCGCTCAGCGGGATCGGCCAGATATTGCAGCAGATAGGCGTCCAGCGCCGTCCAGTCGCTGATCTCGCCAATCATCCGGTTGAGCAGCGTGCGGGCGTCAACGAGCGACCAGACCGTGCGCCGCTCAATTGTCACCTGCGTATAGGCCTGACGCTGGCGCAGATTGGCATAAGCCGACAGCAGATCGTAGAGACTGGCCTCGAAGGCCGAATTCACCCGATCCGGTACATGTTCTGGCGCGCCGCGCTGAAAGATGTCGCGGCCCAGACGGTTGCGGTTGACCAGCTTTCCAGCCGCATCGCGCATGGCCTCCAGCCGCTTCAGCCGGAAGGCCAGTGCTGCGGCCATTTCCTCACCGGACGGCTCGTCGTCCTTGGCCTGTTGGGGAATCAGCAGCCGGGACTTCAGATAGGCGAGCCATGCCGCCATGACAAGGTAATCAGCGGCAAGCTCGATGCGGATACTGCGGGCCTGTTCGACGAACAGCAGATATTGTTCGGCCAGCGCCAGAACCGAAATCCGCGACAGATCGACCTTCTGATTGCGGGCCAGAAACAGCAGCAGATCCAGAGGGCCTTCGAAGCCAGCAACATCGATAACCAAAGACGGATCATCGCTGGCCCGCTCGCCCGCCACATCGCCCTGCCACAGCTTCTCCATCGGTGTGGCGGCGCCCCCCTTCACATTAGAAGCCGGAGCGGGTGCGACAGGCTCTGCCATCACGCCACCGCCATCAGAGAGGCAAACTCCTCACGGATCGCTTGTTCATCGGCGCCGTCGTTACCGCCGAAGGCCGCCTCGACAGCCTTTGCCCGCGCAAGCGCCGCTCCGGCCAATACCGGAGCGCGCGCCGCAACCTGCACCATTTCCTCCATAATGCCGTGGCAATGCAGCAGAACGTCGTTGCCAGCAGCAACCACCGCCGCTGCCCGCTCGGAAATCGTCCCCTTCAGAGCATTCATGGAGAGATCGTCATTCATCAGCAGCCCCTGGAACCCGATCAGTCCGCGGATCACCTCATCCACGACAATGGATGAGGTCGAGGCCGTATAATCTGGGTCATAGGCAGAATAGACCACATGCGCGGTCATAGCCATCAATTCACCGTTGAGACGCCGGAAGGGCGGGAAATCATGCGCCTCCAACTCGGCCCGCGATGCCGTCACCACTGGCAATTCGTGATGGGAATCAGCCATGCCCCGGCCATGGCCGGGAATATGCTTGACGGTCGGCAGTACACCGCCCGCCTTCAATCCAGCCGCCGCCGCCTCGCCCAGCGCTCCAACCGTGTCAGGATCGAAACCATAGGCGCGGTTGCCAATCACATTGCTGGCCCCTTCTACTGGCACGTCCACCACTGGCAGACAATCAACATTGATGCCGTAGCGTAAAAGGTCAAAGGCATGCAGCCGCGACATCAGCCAGGCGGCGCGAAGCCCTTTCTCCTTGTCCTGACGGTAAAGCGCGCCGATCTCGGCACCCGATGGATAGCGCGGACACATCGGCTCGCGGATACGCTGAACGCGCCCACCCTCCTGATCGATCAGCACTGGCGCGTTGCGCCCGCCAACCGTATCGCGCATCTGCGCAACCAGATTACTGATCTGCGCACCATCAAGGCAGTTGCGCCCGAACAGAATGAAGCCCCAGGGCTGATGCTCTCTAAAGAAAGCCTGCTCATCGGGGGTTAGAACCGGGCCGGAACAGCCCAAAATCATTGCTTTTGCGTGGGTCATGGTCTGACAATAGTCCAGCTTTGCGAAAAGCCGAGGGCAAACCGCCGATCATGCACAGGAATCCACGCAAAAAGCAGCAGAAAGGGCGCTATTCTTAGAGAAAAGCGCCCTGAAACGAAGTCACATTCAATCAAAGGGAACCGTAAAAAGGCTCCCCTATGCCTTTAGCGCACCACCATGCAATTTCCGCCAGCGCCGCGATAACGTTCGCAGAGCGACACGGCTTCATCCTTGCTGCCAGCAGGGATACGGACACGGTAGTAGGTGCCCTTGCCCGGAATATCGGCGGCCTTGATGTCGACGCCCCGGCCACCGATCACGCTGCCGAATTTGGCCGACAGGTTCTTGTAGCTTTTCTGAGCATCGGCTTCGCTTGGCAGCGATGAAATCTGCACCAGATAACCACCGGAGCCAGAGGACGCGCTCACGGAGGCAGGAGAGGCTGAAACAGGCATAGCAGCAGGAGGCGTTGGGCTCTTGGCAGCCGCCGCAGCCGTCTGCACTGGGGCAGACGCCGGTCTGTTGCGCGGAACTGGCATATTGGGAGCCGGAACGCCTGCACTATCCTGCGCCGCCGTTGCCGTATCCGCAGAGGCCATGGCCTGTTCCACGCTCTGCGGAGCAGCGGATCCTGGCTGGGCCGCCGGCTGAGAAGCGCCACCTTGGGCGGTGGATGGCTGGGAAGTCGCAGGCTGCTGGGCCGGGGCTTCCTGCGCCACCAGCGAGCCGTCCGGCCGCACAATCATGGTTTTCACTTTGCGCGGCGAAAGGCTCTGCTGGTCGCCTTGCTTGGCGGGATCGCCCGGCTGGCCATTCTGGCCCGCCTGTGGCGCATCGCCGCTCATCCCAGCCCCGTTCATACCAGCATTATCAGCTTCCGATTCCTGTTCCAGGGGCAGATTGTCAGGCTCCAGCGTGCGCTGCGCAACATCAACAGGCTCTTCCTGCGAAGAGATCAGGCTCTTTTGCTGAGGCTGGTCAGGAGCAGAACCAGACACGCGGTCATAGACCGCCTTGTTCTGGTTCGGAACGGATTTGCCCCCGGGATCGGCGGGCACGACCTTGACCGGCCCCTTGTCAGCCATCACCACTTTCGGTTCGTTGGAGCTGAACGTTTCGCCCCCACTGGTCTTCATCCAGGCATACACGCCGCCGCCGCCAACCAGCACGACCACCGCTGCGGCAGCCATCGCCACCCAGCGACGCGAACCGCGCGGTTCTTCGTAATCGTCATAATCCTCGGCTTCCAGCGGCATCGGCACAGGCCCGCCGGGCTTGGCACCGAAACTATGGGGACCATCGAGGCTCTTGCGAAAATCTTCCTCCAGCGCCTTTTCGAACACGTCGAAATCATCGCTGGGCATATTTTTGACCTGCTCGGCCAAGGGCGGCATAGGCGCTACCGGAGCAGCAACAGCCGCTGCGGCCACAGCCTGCGCCGGCTTTGATGGCGCAGATGCTGAACGTGGCTCCACCGTCTGATCCAGCAATGTTGCCAGTTCGGAATCGATATCGAAATCGTAATCCTGCCGATAGGTGGCAGGAGCGGCGTCTTCCACCGGTGGCAAATCGGGAACGTCCAGATGCGCGACCGCTTCCAGATGTTCGTCTTGATCCGAAATTTCTGCGGCATCAAACGGCAGCGGAACGGGTTCACTCATATGCTGCGGCGCCGGTTCAGCAATGGGCGCTGCCGCCTGAACAGGTGCGGCCTCTGCCGGACGGGAAGGCTGATATGCGGCAGGACCAGCAACAGCGGCTGCCACGGGCTGCGGCGGCCGATGCTCTGTCACCGATGGCGCGGACTCAGCCTCCAGCTCGGAAAGGTCGAGTTCGATATCTTCGAGATCGAAATCAAAATCGCCACCGAAAGGATCGGCCTCCTGCTGGGCGAGAGATGTTTCGTCCTGGAACTCGGGCTGATGTTCATCGCGCTGATGATCAGGGCGCTGATGGTCAAGGCTTGGGGACGCCGCCTGAGGTTCGAATCGAGGCTCTTGCACCGAATAGGCAGAAGCTGCGACGGGCCGAGCCTCCACCTCTTCATTGCGCGCCAGAGCCTCGAAAAAGCTAGGAACCTCCCGCGAGGGCGGGGCAAGCGGCGCACCTGCGAAAACCGATTGGGCAACAGGCTGGAAAAGCGGCGGTTCGCGGCGCTGGGCGACAGCATCCTGCGTAGCAGTTGCCGATGCTGGTGCTCGCTGTTCTTCAGGACTGAACCCAAAATCGAAATCCTGCTCCATTTCTCGCGCATCAGGCTCCGGGTGGACTACAGGGGCGGCTGCCTCAACCGGAGCAGGCTCCATCACCGGCTCTTGCCGCTGGCGGGTCTGCTCTTCATGGCGAGCCGCACTGGAACGCGAGGCGCCAGCACTGACCGGATTGAAATTGGCAAGCGGCAAACGATGACGCCCATAGCCTTCGGTTGGATCGGCTCCACCGGAACGCGCCGAAGGCGGTTCTACGGCCACATCGCCCACTGACCACTCAATTTCATCGGCAAGGGATATGTCCGAAGCAGGAGCCTCGTTGCCACCAAAGGACACTGGCTCTCGCGCCGATACCGCTTCATGGGAATAACCGGCTGACGGCTGGGACACGCCTACATAGGCAGGCGCATCGACGTAACCATCGAGATCCTGAAGCAGTTCGTCCTGCAAATTGACCTGATCATGCGCTGGCGAATGCCGGTGCGGCTCTGGCGCCGCAGGCGGAGTCATACTCTGAGTCATGGGAGGGTCACGACGCGCCACCGGCGCATCGTAGCCGACGAGACGGGCCAGCTCTGCCAACGGATCGTCGTCCGCAAACGCACTGCCTGCTGGATCCCTGCTATATGCAGCCTGTTTTTGCACCATAACCCTACACTTCCACTCGCTACGCGACCATCGGCTTGCCAGCGCAATGTGGGGAATTGGTGACGATACTATCGCATCTCTTGCGGAGCATCCGTGCCGGTAATGGCCAGTCCGGACTGCAACACAGAAGCGACAGCATGCACCAGCCCAAGTCTGGCAAGACTTGATTGTCGGTTTTTATCGTTAACAAATCGTAATTCCGGCTGATCCTTGCCCTTATTCCAGTGAGCATGGAACGAACTAGCCAGATCGTAAAGATAAAATGCGATGCGATGCGGTTCCATTGACTGGGCCGAAGCTTCAATGATTCGCGGATATTCCGCAAGCTTGGCAATCAATTGCACTTCGCTCGGCTCGGTAATACCGGTCACGGCAGCTTCCAGAACATCCGGCGAAAGATCGATATCGCCGAAAGCTTCGCGCGCCTGCCTAAAGATCGACATGCAACGGGCATGAGCATATTGCACGTAGAAGACCGGATTGTCCTTGGACTGCTCCGTCACTTTGGCAAAATCAAAATCCAATGGCTCGCTGCTCTTGCGGTAAAGCATCATAAAGCGCACCGAATCACGGCCCACTTCCTCGACCACATCGCGCAACGTCACGAAATCGCCCGACCGCTTCGACATCTTGACCGGCTCGCCGTCGCGATAGAGTTTGACGAGCTGGCAGAGCAACACCGTCAGCTTGGCCTTGCCCTCGGACACAGCCTTGGCAACCGCCTCCAGCCGCTTCACATAGCCACCATGGTCGGCACCCAAAACATAGATCATCCGGTCAAAACCGCGATCATACTTATCCTTGAAATAAGCGACGTCGGCGGCAAAATAGGTATAGCTGCCATCGGACTTGATCAGTGGACGGTCGATATCGTCACCGACTTCGGTGGAGCGAAACAGCGTCTGCTCGCGATCCTCCCAATCTTCAGGCAATTGTCCCTTCGGCGGCGGCAGCGTGCCGCGATAGACATGGCCTTTGAAGGTCAGGTCGTTGATCGCGGTGCGGATCGCGGCGGCCCCATTGGCATGCAATTGCCGCTCGGAATAAAACAGGTCGTGATGCACGTTGAGTGCTGCGAGATCCTCACGGATCATCACCATCATTGCATCGATGGCGCGATCCTTGACGATCTCCATCCACTGCTCTTCCGGCATGTTGTGCAGACGCACGCCATATTCCTGCGCCAGCGCCTCGCCGACCGGTATCAGATAATCACCGGGATAGAGCCCAGCCGGGATCTCGCCGACGGCCTCACCCAGCGCCTCGCGGTAGCGCAGGAAAACGGAACGGGCCAGCACGTCGATCTGCGAACCGGCATCGTTTATATAATATTCCTTGGTGACGCCATAACCGGCAAAGGCCAGCAGATTGGCCAGCGCATCGCCGACCACGGCTCCCCGGCAATGGCCGACATGCATCGGTCCGGTCGGATTGGCCGAGACATATTCAACATTGACCTTGCGGCCAGCACCGGTTTGCGAGCGGCCGAAATCCGTGCCTCCAGCAATCACATTGGCCAGCAGCCGCTGCCAATAGGCAACCGACAGGCGGATATTCAGGAAGCCGGGACCGGCCACGGAAACCTCGGCAATATCGGCATCTTCCTTGAGTTTTTCGCCGATCAGATCGGCCAGAACCCTGGGGCTGACGCCCAGCGGCTTGGCCAGAACCATCGCCGCATTGGTTGCGGCGTCGCCATGGCTCGCATCACGCGGCGGCTCGACGACGATCCGGTCGAACGACAGTTCACTTCGCTTTTCCTTTACAAGATCAAGGGTTTCCAGCGCAGTTTTGATTCGATTTTCGAAATCGGCGAACAGGTTCATGAGGATCAATCCAGACAGATGCAGGTCGAAGCCGGCCCAACAGGCGGCGTTTCGCCCGCTGCCTAGCGCAAATCGGGTGTATGGTCAAACAGCTGCCGGTGGACACGCACCGCATAGGTGTCGGTCATCCCGGCCAGAAAATCGCCGACATGGCGGGCTTTGGCAGGCGTTTCCAGCCCTGCCGTATGCTCCACCCAATAGTCGCTGCGCATCAGGGTCGGATCGGCCATATAGGCCTTGAACAAATCCGTGACGATCTGGGCCGCGCCAGCGCGAATACGCATAATATCGGGATGGCGGTAGATTTTCGAAAACAGCAGTTTCTTGATCTGCCGGTCGGTCTCGGCCATTCCTTCCGAAAAGGTAATAACGGTTTCACCCGCCTGGCGAATATCGTCAGCCGACATCGGGCGAATACGCGCCAGCCGCTCCTGGGCCACCGCAATCACGTCCTCAACCATCCGGGTGATCTGGCGGCGCATGATCTCATGCGTAAACCGGTCGGCCTCTAGATTGGGATAGCGGTCGCGCACATCGCGCATCAAACCAGCCAGAAACGGCACATCCTCCAGCATATCAAACGTCAGATAACCGGAGCGCAGACCATCATCGATGTCATGGGTATTATAGGCGATATCGTCGGCGACTGCGGCAGCCTGGGCTTCCAGGCTGGCATGGCTGGCAATGTCGAGATCCTGCATCTGACAATATTCTGTGATCGGCAAAGGCACCGGTCCGCGCGTCCCCTCGCCGTCCGCATTCATCAGCGGCCCATTGTGCTTGACCAGGCCTTCCAGCGTTTCCCAGGTCAGGTTAAGGCCATCGAATTCGGCGTAGCGGCGCTCCAGCTTGGTGACGATCCGCAACGACTGGGCATTGTGATCGAAGCCACCATAGGGTTCCAGCAATTCGTGCAGCGCATCCTCGCCGGTATGGCCAAACGGTGTGTGGCCGAAATCATGCACCAGAGCCACGCCTTCGGCCAGATCCTCGTCGATGCGGAAGGCGCGGGCCAGCGCCCGGGCAATTTGCGCCACCTCTATCGTGTGGGTCAACCGGGTGCGGTAATGGTCGCTGTCGGGGCCGATGAAAACCTGCGTCTTATGCTTGAGGCGGCGAAAAGCTGTCGTATGAACAATGCGGTCGCGGTCGCGCTGGAAATCGGACCGGGTCAGGCTGCCGCCTTCCGGATAGAGGCGCCCACGCGAGTTCCAGGGATCGGCAGCAAAAATTGCCCGTTCTCCAACACCGAATCCCAATGCATTTCTATCGATTGTCATGCCTGCTCTTCATCCTGCCCATTGACGCTCTCGCCTATGGTTCATACCTATAGGAAAATCCCGTGCAAGGCACCGGCTTCCTCTTTATAATGACCTAACTTCCTGCCAATTTTTGCTGCTTCGCCGCGAAGTTGACAGGAAAAAATAGACAAACCCCAGGTTTCTACGGGCCTTGAACCCGTCAGGAGGCAAAAATGACCACGCAGACAGTTACAGTTTCTAAAAATGCAGCCAAGCGTATCGCCAAAATCGTCTCCAGCGAAAATGACAAGCACGCTCTGCGCGTCTCTGTTGAAGGTGGCGGCTGTTCTGGCTTTTCCTATAAATTCGACCTGGATCAAGGCCCGCAGGACGGCGATCTGGTGATTGAGCGCGATGGCGCCACGCTGCTGATCGATCCGGTATCATTGGTTTATATGGCCGGGTCGGAAATTGATTTTGTTGATAACCTGATGGGCCAGTCCTTCCAGATCACCAATCCCAATGCCGTCGCCAGCTGCGGTTGTGGCACCAGCTTTGCCATGTAGAGGCTTTTGTGGGTTCGGTATAATTCTCCGTGGCAAACGGCAGGCTTTCCGTTAGAACCGGGGCCTGAACCAAGGAAAGCCTGCCGATGAAAATTGCCACCTGGAACATCAATGGCGTGAAAGCCCGCCTTGCCAATCTCTGCCAATGGCTGGAAAGCTCATCGCCAGACATCGTCTGCCTCCAGGAAATCAAATCCGTCGATGAAGGCTTTCCGCGCGCCGAGATCGAGGCTTTGGGCTATCACGTCGAAACCCATGGGCAGAAGGGGTTCAACGGCGTCGCACTACTGTCAAAAATCAGGCCAGATGAGGTCAATCGTGGCCTGCCCGGCGACGAGGCCGATGAACAGGCGCGCTTTATCGAGGGCGTATTTTCGGTAGCCGATGGCGTGTTGCGGGTCTGCTCGCTTTACCTGCCCAACGGCAATCCCTCCGACGATCCGGTGAAATACCCCTACAAGCTGGCCTGGATGGCGCGGCTGCAACGCTTTGCAGCGGATCGACTTGCGCTGGAAGAGCCGCTGATTCTGGCAGGTGACTATAATGTCATTCCGCATCCGCATGATTGCTTCGACCCGGCGGTCTGGGCCACGGATGCGCTTTTCTTGCCACAAACCCGCGCCGCATTCCAAGCGCTGGAAAATCTGGGCCTGACCGATGCTGTCCGTGCCACGACGGATGCGACGAAGCTTTACTCGTTCTGGGATTATCAGGCAGGTGCCTGGCAGAAGAACAATGGCATTCGCATCGATCACCTTCTGCTCTCGGCGGAGGCCACCGATCGGCTTGTTTCGACAGAGATCGAAAAGCATGTGCGCAGCTGGGAAAAGCCATCCGACCATGTGCCGGTGATCGGTTATTTCAATTTCGTCGCAGCATGAAGAGGATTAGCGGGCCAGCCCGTTCAGGGCTGTTCCTGCACCTGCGGCACGAGCGCCACGGCAACGCGGCGATCCTTTTCATCGGCAAGCGAGAAGGCGCGCTCCTGGAGATCCTCGATCCACGGACAATCCTTCGGCGCACATTTATCAAGCGCCGCCGTCAGGAAGGCGAGGCCACGGGCTGCCTGTCCTTCTTCGAAAATCACATCGCCAAATAGCGCCATGGCGCCCGCATGGCCGTTCTTCCGAGCAAGGTTAAGCCATTTCTTGGCTTGCTGGACGTTGCGTTTGCCGCCCTCGCCCGCTAGCAGCATTTTCGCCAGTTCGAATTGGGCCTCCGGGAAACCAAAGGCGGACGCCGCTTGAAAATAAAGCTGACGGGCCTGGACCAGATCGGACTTAACCGGGCTGCCGGCAATGCCCTGCTGATAATAACTGGCAAGCGAGATCAGCGCATTAACGAAATAGACCGTGTCTTCCGAGCCCGGCTCTACACCCTGGTTGGCAATTTCGGAATAAATCTTGAAGGCTTCATAATCGTTTTTGACGACGCCATCGCCATCGGCATACATATTGGCCAGCGCCCAGCGCGATCCGGTATGACCTTTTTCAGCCGCATACCGATAGGCTTCAACGGCATCCTGCGTCTTGCCGCTCTTTTGAGCGTTGAAGCCGAACTTGAACAGATCGAAGGGACCGGACTCCTTGGAGACACCGGCCTTGAAGTCGAATGCATGGGCACAGCCCGTATAAAACAGATTACCGAGCGCCAATGACAGCAGCAGAAAGGCTGAAGACTGTCCGATTGTCCGCCCCTGATTACCGTAAACCTTAAACATTTCCACGACCAAAGGCCCTTCTACGCACAAGCGAAGGATTTACGACAGCGCCAGAGCCAACAACGTCCGCAGCCGGGTACAGATCCAAATCCCATAAAGAACGCAACCAGATTGAAATCCGGTAAATTATTCTTCGCGTCCTCTCTATTTTCCCCAACATAAAATGCCTTTCGGGCGAGAAAGCGGCCTGAGACCTGAAACTGCGGCCGGTATACTGCTCCACGCCTTTTGCTGTGCCGAATAAGCCGGAGCCTCCTGAAAAACCGAGGTTTTTCATCCGAACCCATCTTCTCTCGATCAAGCAAGCGCAGGGATTGCACACCCGGAACTTCGCAACGAACTTGTGCTGCGCTCTCTTTGTGGCGGGAAATAGACATTTTAGCGCTAAGAGGATTACCATGGAGAGGATATAAAATATGTTGCAAATAAAGCACAGAACGGACAACCAGAGCACAGCAAAATCAGCTATAGTCAGGGCAACGCATCCACCTGTCGAGACCCTCTCCACAGGGCCGCGCGCCATATTTAGCGGACACATGTTCACGATCGCTACGAAGCTCTCAAGGGCGACGTCCGGCATAACGAGGGGACAAGGGGTAAGACATGCTGAAAAGCCTGGGTCGGCTTCGTCGTAGCTCCATTAGGCAAATGGCACGATCGCTCATTTAAGAGCAACCGTGCCATTTCATAGAGTCATGAACTGATATCAGAACTTGATCTGGTAGGAGCTACCGAAGGCATAGGCCCAGTCTCCATTAGCGGTCGCATCATAGGATGCCCCCTTGGAATAGCTTTGGCTCCCGGCGGTGAGGTAGCTGACCCCTGCCCCAACACGCAGATCGCCTGGGCCAAGCTTGATCTCGGTTCCCACACCCAACGTCCAGGTATCGGTCATGATATCGGCGCCATTGCCTACACCCTTGTCCCAGGTGATATTGACGGTACCGGAAACGCGATCATTAAACTTGTGGCCAATGCCCGCCTGGATGGTCCAGCCATCTTTCCAGAAAAAATCGTCCCTCTGGGCGCCGAGGCCAGTAATATTGTAGTTAAGCGTTTGCAAAACGCTCCAGTCCGTCCACTTGACAGAGCCGTAGGCAAGCCAACCGGGTGCGATACCGCTTTGCAAGCTTAGCTTGAGTGATTGAGGCAAGGTGCCATAACCATCGGCAGAAACGGCACCAGTGCCCAGTAGCGCCGACAGGGCACGCGGCGTGAAGTCACCATCGGCCTCTTCCTTGATCTGCGAACGATACATCAGCTGGGCACGCATCGCATATTCGGGAATGTCATAGCCCACACCCAAGCGATATCCGACAGACGAATTATCCTTCAGGTGCAGCGTTCCATAATAGGAATCGGCCGTGTAATCGAAATCCTGGAAGAAACCGCCACCCAACACATAGAGCTTGCCAGGACCAACATCGAAACGCACGGCGCACGTGCCGCCATATTCATTGGTGATGAAATGCTTCTTGGTGTAATAGTTGAAATTGCCTGAAGCAGCCCCGGCCAACTGGTCAGCACGACGTGTATCCGTTCCATAGGTAGAGGATGCGCCGAAGGGCTGGGTATAGGTAAAGGCACAGCCCACTGCATCGGAAATCTGGACCTTGGCGGCAACACTGGGAATCCCAGTAACTGTCACTAAAACTACCGTCAGATGATTTCGATCCGCCCACCGTGTCATATTTACGCTCTGGCGAGACGAAGACAGCGCCAGCGCGAGCCTTGACTTTCCCATCCTCGTAAAGAATGTCGGTATCGGCCTCACCTCGGGAAAAGCCGCCCGCCAGAGCCGCGGTGCTGGAAAGCGCCGTCGCGACCAAAGCCAAAACGCTCAGCGTAATTTGTTTTTTTGACATGTCCCCTCCACACATAGGAATTTTGTTGAATGAAGCCTAACCTATTAAAACTAAATGACAACTTCACGAAACACGATTGCAGCGCACCATATGAATGGATCGTTTTACGTAAGGTCTTATTAACGCCGTAAAATTGACAAATTGAAAGGAACCTTTTGCGTCAAACTAGGATTATCCCCGAGTTTGCGGAATAATATTTTACATTTCTTCGCAACCGTTGCGAAACTGCAACGCAGTCCTTATTCGTTATTCTTGATTTTCCAACGCCATTTTTTGCAGCGCAAAAGCAGCATTCCGCTGGACGATTAAGTCACTGGCGTAAGCTGTTTCACGATCAAAAAACCGAGGGCGTTTCCACCTTCGGGTACAATCACAATGGAAGTGATTTCGGATGGCTACGGCATCCCTCGTGGGTTTTAGATCACACACGGCCACAGAAAACCTGTCTGGTTTTGATTGAACCAGACAGGTTTTCATTTTTCCTATTATCGTTTGTTTTGCTGGGAAACGTGAAACCCACGTTTCCCAAGACAAACTCCAAGAGGTCAACCGGCCTCGTTGACCCGCTGCAGGGCCACGGCCAGCACGCCGCGCTGCTCTTCCAGTTCGGCAAGCCGCTGACGCTCAGCGGCGACGACTTCCGGATCGGCATTGGCGACAAACTTCTCGTTGCCGAGCTTCTTGCGCCCCTTCTCAATATCCTGGTCAACCTTGCCAATGGACTTCTCTAGCCGGGCTCGCTCAGCACCAAGATCGATCAGGCTGCCGAGCGGCAGGCAGGCCGTGGCCTCGCCGACGATCACCTGAGCCGAACCCTTCGGCGCTTCTGGGGCATGGCTGATCTCACCCACCCGCGCCAGACGCTTGATGGCGGCTTCATGGTGCTCCAGCCTGGAGCGGGTAACGCCGTTAGCGCCAACGACTGTGAGCGGTGCGACGGCGGAAGGCGGCACATTCATTTCCGCGCGGGCCGAGCGAATGCCGCTGACCAGATCCACCAGCCAGTTGATATCGGCCGCCGCCTGCTCATCGTTGAAGGTCAGAACCGGCCAATCGGCATGGCACAGCAACGTGTCGCGCTCGACACCCTCACCTGCGGTATGCGCCCACAATTCTTCCGTCATGAACGGCATGAAGGGGTGCAGCAGCTTGTAGGTCTGCTCCAGCACATAGGCAGCGCACGCCTGAGCTTCAGTCTTGGCAACCTCGTCTTCACCGGCAAAGACCGGCTTCAGCAATTCCAGATACCAGTCGCAGAACTGGTTCCAGACAAAGCGATAAAGCGCGCTGGCCGCATCATTGAACCGGAAATGCGCGATGGCCTCCGTGACCTCGCGTTCAGCCCGCGTCAGTTCCGTCAAAATCCAGCGGTTGATGGCCAGAGTCGCCGCTTCCGGCAGGAAGGATGGATCGGACTTCACACCGTTCATCCCGGCAAAGCGGGTGGCGTTCCACAGCTTGGTGCCGAAATTGCGATAGCCGGCAACGCGTGCCGTATCGAGCTTCACATCGCGGCCCTGGGCGGCCATGATGGTCAGCGTGAAGCGCAGCGCATCGGCGCCATATTCATCGATCAGCTCCAGCGGATTGATGACATTGCCCTTGGATTTCGACATTTTCTGACCGTTCTTGTCACGCACCAGCGCGTGGACATAAACGGTTTCAAATGGTTCGACGGGATTGCCCGCTTCATCCTTCATGAAATGCAGGCTCATCATCATCATCCGGGCAACCCAGAAGAAGATGATGTCAAAGCCGGTGACGAGCACATTGGTCGGATAATAGCGCGCCACTTCCGGTGTTTTTTCCGGCCAGCCAAGCGTCGAGAACGGCCAGAGCGCCGAGGAAAACCAGGTATCGAGCACGTCTTCATCGCGGGTGAGGATTTCGCCCGGTTTAAAGTTTTCGATCTTGTCTTCCACGAAAGCCTTCATCGGCCCTTCATGCGACAGATAATGTTGAATGGCGGCGTGAAGCGCCGTTTCCTCGTCCTTTTCGACGAAGACCTGACCATCCGGACCATACCAGGCCGGAATCTGGTGTCCCCACCAGAGCTGACGAGACACGCACCATGGCTGGATATTCTCCATCCATTCGTAATAGGTCTTGTCCCAGTTCTTCGGCACGAATTTGGTACGGCCCTCGCGCACGCTGTCGATGGCGGGCTTGGCCAGCGTCTTGGCGTCCACATACCATTGCTCGGTCAGGCGCGGTTCGATTGGCACGCCGCCTCGGTCGCCATGCGGCACTGTGTGTTTATGCGGCTCGATCTTATCAAGCAGCCCTTCCGCCTCGAAGATCTCGACGATCTTCTTGCGGACGAAGAACCGCTCCTGGCCTTCAAGCTCGGCCCAAACCATCTGCTGTTCACGGCTTGGGGTCAGTCCCTCCAAGAAATCGTCATTTTCGACAATGGTCACGGTCGCATCGATATTGAGGATGTTGATCATCCTCAGGCCCGCGCGCTTGCCAACATCAAAGTCGTTGAAGTCATGGGCGGGTGTCATTTTTACAGCACCCGTACCGGCCGTCGGATCGGGATATTCGTCACCGACAATAGGAATTCTGCGGCCAACGATCGGCAGGATCACATGCTTGCCAATGATCGACTGATAGCGCTCGTCATCGGGATGAACGGCAATGCCGGTATCGCCCAGCATGGTTTCCGGACGCGTCGTGGCGACCACCAGATAGTCGCGGGTCTCCCATTCCGTCGCCTTGCCGTCTTCATCGAAGGCCACGGGGTGCTGGTAGGTCACGCCCTCTTCCAGCGGATAGCGGAGGTGCCAGAGATTGCCATTGACCTCATGCTGTTCGACTTCCAGATCGGAAATCGCCGTCAACAGCTTAGGGTCCCAATTGACGAGGCGCTTGTCCTTGTAAATCAGGCCCTGCTTGTAGAGTGTGACAAAGACTTCCAGAACCGCCTCGGACAGGCCCTCGTCCATGGTGAAGCGCTCGCGCGACCAATCGCAGGATGCGCCAAGCCGCTTCAGCTGGTTGAAGATCAACCCGCCCGATTCGTCCTTCCACTCCCAGACCTTGTCGATAAAGGCATCGCGGCCCATCTCGCGGCGGCCCGGAAGCTGCTTTTCCATCAACTGCCGCTCGACAACCATCTGCGTGGCAATGCCGGCATGGTCCATACCCGGCTGCCACAGCACATCCTTGCCGCGCATGCGCTCGAAGCGGATCATGATGTCCTGCAATGTATTGTTGAGCGCGTGGCCCATATGCAGCGACCCGGTCACGTTCGGCGGCGGGATGACGATGGTGAAGCTTTCCGCACCCGGTTTGGCATTGACACCGGCGCGGAATGCCTCCGCCTCATCCCAGGCCTTGGCGATTTTCGGTTCTACGCTTGCGGAATCATAGGTCTTATCGAGCATGTTCTGACCAGACATTAAGGCCCTACCGGTTCACGGGAACGCGGATGGACGTTGGATTTCATTGTTTTCGTCAACCACGTGGTAAAGCGGACAGGTCGCGCAGTGTCAAGAAAGGAAAGCAAAAAGCCGCCCATTCACAAGGCGGCTTCTGATTGTTCCAGTTCGATGTTTTCGAACGCACGCTTGCCAACAACAACCTGCGGCACGGTCCTCTTAGCGGCGCGGACCACGTGCAATTCGTTCGATTTCTTCGCGCACCAGACGCTCAACCAGCGTCGGCAGATTGTCGTCAAGCCAGTCCTGCAACATTGGCCGCAACATATCCTGGGCGATTTCATCCAGCGACCTGCGCTGCTGACCATCGACGACAGCTGCCAGTTCCTCAAAGGACTTGGCCACCTGCGCACCGGCCTGCATGGACAAAAGCGCGCCTTGTCGAGTATCGCCTTGCGTATCTGCCTCTTCGGCCTGCTCCTGAGGGGCGACCGCAGCCTGGGCCACAGGTTCCGACTGCAATAGAGCTTCGATATGGCGCTGGCTGGCGCTCATGGCTTCCGGTTCGGCGATTCGCGCCTGTGCCATCGGCCGGATCTGCCCCAGAGGCGCCGCTTGCTCCGTAGTAATCTCGCGAAAACCACCAATAGTGTCAGACATGTAGGAAGAGGCCCCACGACCATCGCGAGACTGTGGCTCTTGCTTGGAAAAAGCGGAGGGAAATTCAGAAGGAAACTCGGAAACGCCAGGCTCTTCGCGCCGATCGGACGTGGCGCGCACCCGCGCCGCAAGATCGGCAAGCGAGACCGGCTTTGCAGCATGTCTTGGACTATCTGCTCTTGCGCCATCTGCTATCTGCTGTCCGCCAGCACCGTGATCGACTGCCCCCTCAGAGAAACGGTTTGTAGCAGATGCCGCTAGCTGAACCGGACCTGGCTGGTTGGCCGCAACCGGCAAATCCATGGGCACAGCCTCAACGGAAAACGCATTGCCTGCAATATCCAGTTCGTCCACTTCACTGTCATAACCATAGGCATCATCGAAAGACCGGGCGGGTGCCGGCTCATTGCTTTCGATAATCCGGCGAATGGAGGCCAGGATCTCTTCCATGGACGGTTCACGCGATACATTCGGCTGGGCCATTACATTCCCCATTTGGCTTCAAACCCCATCGGCTTTTGCCATGTGATTCGCTTGACCTTAGGATACCCCTTTGCTCGAGGAAATCGCCTTCAAAAGCTTAAAGCCCAAAATACACAGTTTTATGAGTTCAATCGAGGATTGTTTCGCCAGCCGGGCCGAATTATCCGGGATGAAGGGCATAATACCAAGGCGAGAACATGCTGACGCATCCCCGCCTTGAACGCTTTGCAAATATCTCAAATGCATCCGACGCTTGAGATATTTGCAAAGGGAATACCAACTGCCCTTCTCAATGACCCATTGGTTTACTTGCCGTTGGCAGCCCGCAATCCAAACCACTGGTCCTTGACGGCATCGTAATGCTCTTCTGCATTATACTCCGCCACCTGCAATCCCTGGCTCCTGACCGTCAAGGTGCCGGTTGCCGCCAGCAACGAGTAACTCGCCACCACTTCATTGCGCTGCGCGTTCACCAGGCTTTCCTGCGCGTCGAGCGCGGTCTGCTGCGAGTTCAAAACGTCAAGGGTGATTTTCTGGCCGACATTGCGTTCCTCGATAACGCCTTGCAAGGCGAGCTTTGCAGCAGCAACCTGCTTGCGGCCCGAGGTGATGGCCGCCGTTGCGGCTTGCATCTGGGCAAAAGCGGTCATGATCTGCTTTCGCACGCTCAATCGGGCGTAATCGACTTTCAGTTCCTGCGCACCAACGGTTTCCTTGGCTTTGCGGATCTGACCATATTCCGAACCGCCCTGGTAGAGCGGAATTTTCAGCTGCGCTGTAATCGAGGCCGCGGAATAATCGCGGTCGGTCGACTCGCTGGGATTATCCGTATTGTGCCGATCAAGGCTGCCCTGAATGCTGACGCCTGGAAGCAGGCTGCCTTCAGCCGATTTCACCTGGTATTGCGCCGAGGTTACCGCATGCAGCGCGGCAAGCACGCTGGGATGCTCTCTGATTCCCAAAGCAACGGCCTTGTCGAGATTGGTCGGCATCGCCTTGGTGGCGCGCACAGGCTGACGCACATCCTTCGGCATCTCGCCGACCACCTGCATATAGGATGCTTCGCTCTGTCTCAACTGGGCGATTGCGGAGGCCAGCAGACTGTCGGCACCCGCCAGCTGCGCTTCTGCCTGGCTGACATCGGTTTTGGTGCCTTCGCCCACCTCCAGCCGCGCATTGGCGGCTTTCAGCTGTTCCTTGAGGAAGTTCAGGTTCTGGCGGCGGATACTGACAATCTGCTGGTCCCGCGCCACATCGGCGTAGGCCTGGGCTGCGCCGAGCAGGATCTGGATTTCATCCGCCTTCATACTTTCCCGATTGGAAAGCACGCCCGCTTCCGAGGAGCGCACATTGTTCAGCGTCTGGAATCCATCGAAAATCTGCTGGGTCAATGTCACCTGCACGTCGGATTTATAATAATCCGCCGAATATTTATCCGCTGGGATATTGCCGACCGCGGTGCCATTGAAATTGGCAAAGGAAGACTGAGTGCCGGAGACGGAAAAGCCCAGTTGCGGCCTGTAGCCGGCCTTGGCAATCGTCACGCTCTCATCCGTTGCCCTCAGAGCGGCACGCACCGAGTTCAGATCAGGATTGTTCTTATAAGCCTTCTCCATGGCGCCGAAGATGGTTTCGGCATGCAGCACGGCAGGTTGAAAAAACAGCGGAAGAAATGCTGCGGCATACGCCACGTTACGAAGGCTCGACAAGGATACATCTCCCAACTTTAATTAAGCCAAGGCCCTATCCATCATGGAGGGGCCGGCCCCGAAGGACCGCCTGAATGTTTTACTATCATTCTCATGTGAAGCCGATTCTCTCCAACTTGTCACCAACATTGGAAACGGGCCTCACCCATTCCCGGCACTGCTGACAAGATGACGACAGACTCACCATCAAACGACGACAGCCCTTATTCTAAGGGCCTAGATTGCGTGAAGCTGACCACAAATCATCCTAGGAGAATTCATAGGCTGAGCCCGCAGGTTTACAGGAGTTTGACAAGAGCCTGACAGCTTGCATTTCATGCCGCCCAAAAAATCAATGATGTTAAGAATTGAACGAAAATAACTTTAAAACAAGAAACAGCCACCCGGTCATCCACAACCAAAATGGATATAAATAAAAAACACAACCATTTTACGAGGATGGATGCAGGACCGGTCCGGGGCAATGACAGAAGCCATGCCAATAATGACCAAGGCTCGAAGGTGTGAACCACATCCTCGCCTTGAAGACATTTTGAATATCTCAAATGCTTCATGAACTGAGATATTCAAAATGGATACGAACGATCATTCACAATGACCGTTCGCAAACCTTCTGCCGCGATGATCAGAATACGAATTCGCGCGCTTTTTCAAAACCGGGAAGCGGCTTGATCGAAGCATTGAAAAGCGAGCTTGTCGAAACCGAACCACCGGCCTTGACGAAGACATGGGCACGGACGGCACGGCCGCTACCGACCACTCCAATCAAACGGCCACCGTCACGCAATTGATCGAACAGTGCCGGAGGCACTTCCTCGACCGACCCACTCAGGAAAATCAGATCGTAAGGAGCTTCTTTGGCATAGCCAGCCTCCAGCGGACATTGAACGACCGTGACATTCGCAGCGCCCAGCTTTTCAAGATTGGACTTTGCAGCACTGGCCAGTTGATCATCGCTTTCAACGGCGAAAACCGCACCGGCCAGCCGTCCGAGCAAAGCCGAGACATAACCGGTGCCCGCTCCGATTTCCAGGACCAGTTCGCTGCGGCCAATTTCAGCCAGCTGCAAAAGCTTGGCAAGCGGCGACGGATCCATCAGATAGCGGCCAGGAGCGACCTGAATATCCTCATCGATATAAGCCAGGGCTTTCAGATTGTCCGGCACAAAGGCTTCCCGTGGTACGGACAGAAAAGCCGAAAGCACGGAATGAGAGGTTACATCCGTCGTTCGAATTTGGCCGTCCACCATTTTCGCCCGCGCTGCTTCAAAATCGATCATATCGTTGCCCATTTTACACCGGTTGCGTCTGCCGCGGGACACCGCTGGCAAACAATCCAAAGCCGCCGCCCCGACATGTTCCGAAGCGGCTCCATATCACCGCTCGCCGCGTCTCCGATGACCGAAAACAACGCCGTAGAACCTGAGAGCTGCCACTGCCAAGGGCGCCATCCCCAAAGGGATCACACCATTTGCTATAGCGTGTTTAATCGGCGGCAACGCAGCTTTCAAGCCATGTCGGGCAAGAGCCTCTAAAATCTCTGCCTGCAATGGATCAAGCCCCGCAAAGCCCTTACAGCGCCGTGCGTTTCATAAAACGCACAAAGGACACAGTAACACTTTAAATTTTCTGCATAATTTTCTCCTAAAGCGACTCCGACTTAAGGAACTATGCAGTCGCTTTTCCAACCTGGATCTGAAACGTTCAAGGCCGGAAAGCGTTGCGCATGGAGACATGAAGTTCATCGCAATGAAATTGCATTAAGCACGAATCAACCCAATATTGGTCAAAAAACCCCTAGTAATTCAGTGTATTTTTTCTGCATTCTAGATTACGAGTCAAATCGTGGGGACTGAATCAAAGCAATACCGGGATCAGGCAGCAGGTGCAACGTATTACGACGGCATGACAACATCAAATTTGATGTCGATTGCTGCGGATACATCCTGCGCGAAATTCACCATACCGTATTTGCTACGAATTGAGCATCCCACTCGCATATCAAATGAAATAAACGTTGCAGACGGCGCGACCATGATAAAACCGAGAGACATCGTTGGAAGTTCAATCAAGGAATTGGCCTTCTGCGCACACTACATGCATATAACTTTCTCCAATCACTATCGGCTGACGGCTTCTCTTGCCGCAATCTTTGGTGATGAGCCGAAAGAGAAATATGTCGGTGACATCATCCTGTCCGTCAACGATTGCGGCGAAGGCATGCTCATCCGCTTCCTGCGCCGCTGGCCGCTGCTGATCGGCGCTCCCGACGAGGCAACAGCAAACCCGGCCATCATGACGCTGCGCCACGGATCACAAGTGCTGACCTGGCAATTCGAACACCAGGATGCCGAGATTTAAGACAGAGAGTCATTAAAAATGGCGGCCCGTGTTTTGCGCATGGATGTTATCGTTGATATTGATCCCAGTTAAACGCGACATTCGATAGTATAAATCGCACTATCGAAATAATTTTCGCAAAAATGGAAATAGAACCGGCGGCTCCTGCCCTATAGCTCCATAGCCTGACCTCGTCAGCGAAAACAGCTTATCCTCTCCCCGCTCCGAGCGCGTCATATAGAGCATGTTCAATGCTTGCAGGATCGCAGGCGTCATCCCTGTCGACCAAGGCAAATCCTTCGCATTCACGTCCCGGCCTCCGGCATCGTAAAGCGTCTGCAAGATATAGTGGAGATCACCGTGCTTCATACGCCATTGTTACATGCCGACGCTGATTTGAACAGCCGCAGGTCCCAACCGATACACGGATCGATGATTTGTTATAGCACATGGAAACCACCAATCCACAGGTCTTGCGAAATCCGATTGCGCGTTGACGGCTAAGATCAGCTTGAAAAACCGATTATCACCACCCTTGCTGATATTGGGTCAATTGCCAGAACGGGCTTCGGATGTGGGTTTTCGGCTTTTCAAGCTCAGACCTCCATTGACTTGAAAAGAAGCCGCCACGCGCCATCCTATTTGGATGATCCAATGAGTTTGCGGAGAGCCGCTATTGAACGTTTCAGACTTCAGCCAACATCGCTTTGCGCCATTGCTGATTGCCGCGGCAATTGTTTGCCTTGGTCCGGTCAGCGTATCTCTCGCAAATAGCATTACGGTCGCACAAGCTCTTGCCGTTTGTCGATCCACAAGTGTCGAGGAGGCAAGGCAAAAGGGAGACCAGCTCGGATGGCCCCGGATGCCGGAAGACAAGAATTGGAAATCATCTTACGAGAGCTATAACAAGGTGACGGTCGACGTCGTTGGATGGTCGGATGAAGAGGCCGGGAGCCGTTTATCATTCTGGGTCGCGACAGGGGTAAATCCGGGCCGGGCATGCAGCTACAGTTTGACCAACAATGACAGCCTGCTCGCCGACCTAAAGGTTGAACTCGGCAAGCCTGAAAATGAAGATCACAACGAGATATCTGATACCGCATACTGGCAACGGCCCGGGGCGGAAATCTATTTCACAAAAGTAGGATCATCGTCAGGTTTCACCATGGGCGATAAATAATGATCGGAAGAACGTGGGTAGACGCAAAGTGCGAGCCTACAGACGCAGAACAGAGCAAAATCGCCGACGCCATCGCCATTCGTGGACGCATCGAAACCATGCGCTCTCTCCTGACAAAGGATGAACGCGAGATTGAAAGCCGCAGCCAATCGACGGTCACCAAACCACGCATGGAGGATATTGGGAGCTCAAAAGCGCAGTCCTTTAGCCGACGCCGATCATATCTCAACCTCGAATGGCTGAATTGCGATCGCAGCATCCGCCCTTACCGCAGCCCTCCGGGTTAGGTGAAAATGGTATAGCACGCCTCAGCTTCCTTGTTCCATAGCTCAGGCGATTATGCTGGCAGCGGAATGCGCTCGAGCAGTGGGCGAAGCTTGTTTAAGAACTCAGGGCTGCCACATGCGAAGCGAAGCTTCGATGACAGGTCAATCTTGCCCCAGTCGATCGTATGGGAGGCACCGAGGTTGTCGAGTATCGGCAGCGCAGCCATCACATCCCAAGTCGAATCCCCAAGCGACAGATAGCCGTCCGTTTCGCCCATCGCCACCTCGACCAGGGAAATCGTCGCCGCCCCTCCGACGCGAAAGCTGATGCCAAGGTCGTCAGAGAGACAGCGTATGACCTCAAGTCTGTCAGCCGTCGATACCGAGGGATGGAAGCTCAACCCCGTTACGGCCCGTGACATGTCGAGGACGGGAAGCGGCTTGATTGGCTTGCCGTTGAGTCTTGTCGGCACCGACCTGCCTCCGACGAAGGTCAGGTCCCGGGCAGGTGCGTGGATGACCCCAAAGACCGGCCGACGGCTTGCGTAAAGACCGATGGAAACTGCCCAGTTCTGGTTGCCCCGAACGAAGTTGAACGTCCCATCGATCGGATCGACAACCCAGATGCGGCCCGAGGTTCCCGCGATCTCTCCGCCCTCTTCGCCGAAGACGCCGTCATCGGGAAAGGCTTTCTGCAGGCTCGCTATCAGGAGGGTCTCAACCTGCCTATCGGCCTCGGTCACAAGATCGAGGTGACCCTTCTTTTCGACCGGAAGGCTCGCCAGAGACTGAAAATAGGTCAGGGCCAATCTTCCGGCTTCCCTCGCAATGTCTTCGACAACAGCCTCGACCGCACTGGTGGCCGAGGTAGAAGCATGCATGTCAGCCACGGGCCATATCCCTCAGCCTTGTCACCTGCGCCACGTCGTCGCCGAGAAGCTGATCCAGCTGGCCTTCGCGAACCCATTTGACGATCTGGGCTTCAATATCGGTGCCGTACTGCATCAGCTTTTCGTGATACTGAGCCGGCAGGTAGGTGAAGACGGCAAAACCCTCTTCGTGGAGTTGGTGTGCCTCGCCGCTGGCGAAATGATACATCTCGATGTTCATCGCATCGAGATTGGCCTGACGGGCAATCGCGGCGGGATCGATCAGTCGGGAATGCATCAGACCGACGGTCGGCACATCAGGGATTGCCTTTTTCACCGCTTTCAGCTGAACGTAGTCGAACGAGGAAAACTGCAGAAGGTCTGCGCAGGCCAATTCATCGATCAGAGTCTTCAGCTTCGGAAACAAGACGTCATTTCGGTCGTAGATCTTCAGTTCGAGCTGATAGATGATACCGAGTTCGCGGGCGAGCTGCAGCGCATCTCTGAGACGCGGAACCTGTTCTCCGGCAAATTCCGCGCCGAACCAGCTTCCGGCGTCCAGCCTGGAGACTTCCGAATAAGTCATCTTCTGGATGATGCCACGGCCGTTGGTGGTCCGATCGACCGTCTTGTCGTGCATCAGCACCAGTTCGCCATCGCTGGTGATGCTGAGATCGGTCTCGCAAGTGACAAGAGGGCCGGCATATTCGAAAGCCTTTCGAAACGCGGCAAGTGTGTTTTCCGGCGCTCCGGCGCTATGTCCGCGATGGCCGCCAAGGAGCATCGTCTCAATGGTCATTCTGAGCGGATTCATCTTATCTTCCTTTTGTTTAGCGCAGCCGTGCATCGAGACGATCGCGCAGGTAGTCGCCGAGCAGACTGATGGAGAGGGTCGTTAGGACGATGACCGTGCCGGGAAAGGCGGCGAGCCACCAGGCGACCGCCAGATAGTTTCGACCGTCGGCCACCATCAATCCAAGGCTCGTTTCCGGCGGCTGAATGCCGAGCCCAAGAAAACTCAGGCCGCTTTCCAGCAGGATGATTTCCGGGAAGTTGACGGTGAACTGCACGATCAGCGGGCCGGCGATGTTTGGCAGCATATGACGAAGGTAGATGCGCATCGACGGCACGCCGACAATGCGGGCCGCTTCCGCATAGCCCTCTTCCCTGGCGCTGATCACCAGGCCACGCGTCAATCGCGCATAGCGCTCCCAGCTGGCAAATCCGACGAGAAAGACAAAGAGCAACGGGCTTGAGCCGAAGAGAGCAAGCACCCCGAGTGCGATGACGGTGAAGGGTATCGAGGCCATGGCATCGGCAAACCCCATGATGAGATTGTCGACAAAGCCGCCGAAATGCGCGGCCGCGAGCCCGAGACTGGTGCCGACAAGGGCGCAGATGATCGAGCCTACCAGCGCGATCATAAGGGTCATCTGCGTAGCAACCAGGAGATTGCTGAGGATGTCGCGTCCCAGATAATCGGTTCCGAAGGGAAAGGCCACCGAGACGAGCGGCCGCATCAGGCGGACGAGCGGGTTCTGGTTCAGCGGATCATGCGGAGCGATCCATTGCGCCGTCAGCGCAACGACGACTACAAGCGCTATCCAAACGCAGCAAACACCGATGCTGGCCGGCATCCCCCGAAACGGAGTTTTCATTCCACGCGCTGCGGGCGTCGCTGTGGTCGATGATCGCATGTCACGGCTTCCTGATCTTGGGGTTGAGCAGGCCATAGAGAATGTCAACAGTCAGATTGATCGACACCATGAAGACCGTGAACAGAATGATCATCGCCTGGACTACCGGCAGATCGCCGGTGGCCGTGGCCCTTACAAAGCCGATGCCGAGTCCTGGCCATGCAAAGACGGGTTCGATCAGTGCCGCCCCTCCCATCATGCCACCCGCGATAAAGCCCAGCGTGGTGACCATGGGGATCGCCGCATTCGGCAGCGCGTGCCACAAGATAATCTCCCAGTCAGGCGCCCCGTCGGCACGCGCAGCCGCGATATAGGGCTGCCCCAGCACGTCGAGCAGCGTCGAGCGCATGAAACGCGCAACGGCCGCAGCGTTGAACAATGCAAAGGTCGCGATCGGCAGGATCGAATGGTTTAATGTCGAACTGCCCGAACTTGGCAGCACACGCAGCCAGACGGCAAAGACAAAGATGAAGACAAGGCCAAGCAGAAAGTTGGGAACGCTATAGCCCAGGACGGCACCTGCCATGACACCCTTGTCGAGCGCGGATTCGCGCCGGATCGCGGCCAGAATGCCGGCGGGAATGCCGATCAGCATGCTGAGCAGCAAGGCTGGCACCGTGAGCATCAACGTCTTTGGTATCCGTTCCGCAACAATGTCGAAGACCTGCCGTCCATCGCCAAAGGAGATGCCGAAATCACCGCGCGCGGCGTTTGCGACATAATAGGCATATTGTTCTGGAAGCGACCGATCCAGACCCCATTTGGCATTGAACGCGGCAACCGCCGCAGGACCGACATCGTCGCCGAGCATCTGCTGGGCTGGATCTCCGCTCAGGCGCAGAACGATAAAGACGAGCGTGACGGTGAAGATGAGCACCGCGATGGCTCGAACCAGACGGGCAAGGATAAAGGCCGTCACAGCGCCGTCTCCTTCTGTGAGACTGGTTGCCTGTCTGTCATCATGTCCATTTGCGGCGCGATCGATCGCGGTAATTCCTCCGCACGATGACAGGCAGTGTGCTGGCTGACGCCATGCGCCGAAATGAGCCGGAGTTCGGGTGTTTCAACGGCGCATCTGTCGAGCGCGAAGGGACAGCGCGACCGGAAAGAACAACCCTGCAACACTTTCGACGCATCCAGTTCGCCCTTGATGGGCGGCTCGATATTGCGAACCCTTGGATCCATGGTCGGGACAGATGCGAGAAGCGCCCGCGTATAGGGATGGCGCGGCCACGCATAGATGGTTCGAATGTCGCCAGTCTCGACGACACGGCCCAGATACATGACTGCGATGCGATCGACGAGATGGCGGACGATACGCAGGTCGTGGGTGATGAAGACATAGGCAAGATCGAGTTCCTGCCAGAGCGACCGTAAAAGCGCGACCACCTGGGCCTGAACCGATACATCGAGAGCGGACACCGCCTCATCGAAAACAACCAGTTTCGGGTCGAGGATCAGGGCGCGGGCAATCACGACACGCTGTCGCTGGCCGCCCGACATCTGGTGCGGATAGCGGCTCATCATCGTGCTCGACAGGCCGACGCGCTCGAGCATAGCGGCAACGCGTTGATAAGCGTCTGCCCGGCTGGCAATATGATGGACCAGCAGTCCCTCGGCCACCTGCTGTCCAATGGTCATCTGCGGGTTGAGAGCCGAGAGCGGGTTCTGTTGCACCAAAGAGGTGCGAGCCCGAAACTCCTTCCAGTCCCGTGTGTGACGCTGCTTGTGGTTGATGCCTTCGAACCAAACATCGCCCCGTGTGGGCTCCGTCAATCCGAGCAGAAGACGTCCGAGTGTCGATTTGCCGCTTCCGGATTCGCCAACGACACCGAGGCGCTCGCGGATCGCAAGTTCAAAGCCAATCGAGTCCACCGCAAGCTGGGTGGTCGGCCGGGCGAAGAGGCCGGTCTTGTGGCGGAATGCCTTGGTCAGACCGCTAGCTTGAAGAAGAGGAGCGCTCATGCTGCCACCGGATGGTAACAGGAGGCCTCGTGGGCGAGACCGATAGTGGTGGGCGCCGGAAAGTGGGTGGAACATTCGCCGCTCGCACGCAAGCAGCGTGGGTGGAAATGGCATCCCACCGGAAGGCTATCGAGCAGCGGGACAGACCCAGGGATTGGGACCGGCGGTGCAAGATCATCCGGATCGATGCTGGGCATGCAGTCGATCAGCGCGCGTGCGTAAGGATGCGCCGGTCGTTCGAGCAGTTCAGCGACGGGTGCCGTCTCGACGATCTTGCCGCAATACATCACGGCCGCCCTGTCCGCGAGCCGGGCAATGACGCCGAGATCGTGCGATACGATCATCAGTGCCATGCCGGTTTCCGCCTTCAGCTCTTCCAGCAGATGCAGGATCTGGGCCTGCATGGTGACGTCGAGCGCCGTCGTGGGCTCGTCGGCAATCAGCAACTTGGGCTTGGCCGCAAGCGCATGCGCGATCATGACGCGCTGGTTCATGCCGCCGGAAAACTGGTGCGGATAGGCCCGCAGCCGGCTTGCGGCGCGGTCGATGCCGACGCGTTCCAGAAGTCGCATGGCCTCCATCCGAGCATCCTTGCCCTTGAGACCCTGATGGCGGTGAAGCGCCGTCTCCAGATAATACCCGATCGTATGAACAGGATTCAGGCTGCTGGTCGGGTCTTGAAAGATCATCGCGATCTTCGGGATAGCCGGCCTGGAGATACCGGATCCGCGGGGCTCGAAGTCCACGCTGCCGCCGCTGAGCACGATGCCGCGCGGCAGCGCATTGGCGATCGCATAACAGGTGATGCTCTTGCCGCAGCCGGATTCGCCGACAAGGCCGAGCGTCTGACCTGCCTCCAGAGAGAAACTGATGCCGTCCAGGATCGTTATGTTGCGCGCGGGAATCCGGACGACGAGGTCGCGAACGGTCAATAGGTCGGACATGGCGGATCTCCGTGTGCGGCGCGCATGCATGCGCACCGCCGGTTCGACAGGTTGCTCAGCCGAAAGCAAGGTTGTTGCGGAATTCCATCATCTCAAAGCTGATTGGCCTCCAGTGAACGTCCTTGCGTGCGGCATAGACATCGAAGGGCTGGTAGAGGATCACGGCCGGCGCTTCCTCTTCGAAGATGTCACGGAGGCGGTTGAAGGCGTCGAAACGCTCCTTGCTGTCAGGTATTTGCGATACCTTCGTGCACAAATCGTTGAACTCCGCAGGCGCCTTCCAGCCCCAACGCTTCTGAACCTGGCCCTTGGGTCCGAATTCGCAGATCATCGTCGCCCAGGCATCCGTCATCCACTGGCCGTTGGACCAGTTGCGCATATAGCTGTCCTGATCCTTCGGTGCGCCGCCCGGTGCATAGACCTTCGGCACCACGGTCACGCCGATCTGCTTCCACATCTCGATCATCATCATCAAGGCGGGAACGGCGTTTGCATAATAGTTGCCCATCGTATGGTAGGTGATCGGCGTACCGTCGTAACCGCTTTCCTTCACCAGGCGCTTGGCCTCCTCGATATTGTATTCCATGGCGCGACGGTTCGGATCGAAGGTCTTGCCGTAGTTCGGGAAGTTGAAGCCATTCGGAATCGTCGCCTTGTTCATCCAGAGTGACTGAACGATCAGTGGACGATTGACCGCAAGCGCCAAGGCGCGGCGAAGCGGTTTCGACTGGAAGACGGGCTGGTTCATGTTGAAGGTGAACATGTGGAAGTTTTCGACGATATTCCCACGCGTCTCCAAGTCGGGATAGCTGTTGATCAACGCCATATCGTCCGGCGTCAACGTCGTGACGATATCGTATTCGCCGCTGATCAGGCCGGCGACGCGCGTTGCGGGTTCGGCAACAAGTTGGTACGTGATTTTAGATGCTGTCGGCTTCAGACCCCAATAGGCGTCGTTGGCTTCGATGACAACGCGGTCATTGGCAACGAACTCGACGAACTTGTAAGGACCCGTTCCAACCGGTTTGTTACCAAAAGCGGCCGTTCCAAGCGTCTTGTAATATGCCTTGGGAACGATGCGACCCATCCAGGATGCCATGTAGGACTCGGTCAGGGGCGTCGGGGTCTTTGTGCGGATGACCACAGTGTACTTGTCCTCGACAACCGGTTCGTCGAAATCAAGCGCGTAAGAACCGCCGAGCGGGATCACCTTGATCGCGTCTGGCCCCCAGAGACGTTCCGAAGAGAAGGTGTAGGCGACGTCGTCTGCGGTCATTTCGACGCCATCGTGAAACATCACCTTCTGGCGCAGCTTGAAGCGCACCGATTTGTCGTCGATCCGTTCCCAGCTCTCGGCCAGCGAGGGCATCAGATTGATGCCGTTGCCCGGCGCGCCATTGCTGAAGAAATCGCGCACGACAAGCGTATCGAAAATCTGGTTGACGATGCGGGGACCGACATTGCTGATGGCGTTGATCGGCTCCAACGTAACCGGAATGCCGTTGACGCCGATCTTCAACGCGCGGCGCTCGGCAGAGAAGGCGAATCTGGCACTTGCGGTCGAGGCAAGCGCCGCGACGCTTGCGCCGATCATGAATTTTCTACGGTTGGCCTTAAGCATCTGTTGTCTCCTGGTTGGAAGATGCTGTTGATGGAAATGTCGATTTGCCTAGTTCGCGATGACGAACTTCTTCCGCAGCCTCTCAGGCGCGGCATCGATGATGGATTTCGTGCCGGAGTCGGTCACTATGACGCCGACGTCCTCGATCTTCGCGACGACCGAAAGGCTGAATTTTGTGAACTTTGAATGATCCGCCACAACGATCACCCGCCTCGACACCTCGATCATGGCGCGGGCCACGCTTGCGTTCAGTGGCGACCCCGTGCAGATCAGACCACGATCAATATCGATCGAGGCCGCATTGAGAATGAGTTTATCGGCATTGAACTGGCGGATGAATTGCTCCGCCAAGGGGCCACGGAAGGACCGATTTGTCTCCGTATACTCACCGCCGATGGAATAGATGTTCTGTCCATCGAAACGGGTCAGTTCAGCAATAATGTCGAGCCCGTTCGAGATGAACGTCAGGCTGCTTCGCCCGGTCAGCTTCTTGGCCACTTCCAGCGCGGTGGTACCCGCATCTAGCAACACGGTGTCGCCATCGGTCACCATGCGCGCGGCGACATCGGCGATGACGGCCTTTTCCGCCTGCTTCAAGACAAGCCGCGCAGCGTTCGTTGCATCCTGCGCGACCTGATTGACATTAACGGCACCGCCATGGGTGCGCCGAATGAGCCCCGCCTCCTCAAGCTCACCAAGGTCGCGGCGAACGGTCGCCACCGAAATATCAAAGCGGTCTGTCAGCGTACGGATGTCGACGAAATTCTGTTCGCGCAGCAACTCGACAATCTTCGCCTGACGATCTTCCGCTTGTGTCAACACCGGCCGCCCCTTGTCATCAATTTGATGCATATCGATCACTTATGAGCGATATCTATCGTGAATGGGTGACGCTCCTATGACAAATCTGGGTAAATAACCGTGTTTCTGCAGACCGATTTAATGCTAGGGAGAAAATGATCGAAAACGATCATTCATAAAGGCCTTTCGAGGAAAGCCGGTCGCTCAAAACCATGAAGATAAAGAGCTGTCCGCTGCAAGGTCCGAATTATTCAGCAAGGGAACAGCGTTCAATAACAGTAACCCTGGAGTGCGCCCCGTTTCGCCGGATATCTGCAATCTCGCGTAGCCCACTCAGCACTTCCTCAGACGTCTTGTAATAAGTCATTTGCCCTCAGCTTTTGTCGACGTGCCAGAGCGTCGCGCATGTTGCATGGATTTGACGGCAGTGGCCGAAAACCATTGAAAATCAAAGGGAGCGGGATGCAACAGGAGTGCAACATGAACGCATTGAAAGGCGACCTAAAAGGCGCCATAACTAGCTGATTCTATTGCTAGAAGAGAATGCAGGCATCGCCCGGAAGCGAACCTCGGCGCTAGGATTCATGTTCCGACACCATCCGAACGGCGCGGGCGTGGACTTCAGGAGAGAATTTGTTCGTCGTTTTGCTTGTCATAAACCCTATTTCTCAGGAGTTGGGATCTCCGGCAAACCCGGCGCGGTCCAAAACATTTGATGCGCTATGACCGAGCATTTCTTTGCCCCACCCCATAATTGCCCATGCCCCCTTAGCTATAACGCATGTCCGGACACATCAAATTTCATCAATGCATCTCGCGTAGCGTTAATAAATGAAGCTGTCAGCAACGATATTGGACGGTGGGCCGGAGACAGAACCCTATAGGTGTAAGTGATTTCAGGGAGAAACGGTCTCGCTTCAACTAAATTCAGACCCCGAAAACTACTTGCCGTTAGCGCTTCGATAATAGAAACGCCTGCTCCACTGGCCACCAGATTGGCAACAGCCATGGATAACTGGGTTTCAATCTGTATTTTCCGAGTAATATTGTTCGCCAAGAAAAGCGCATCGATCCTCTTGCGCATTGTGTAGTTTGAACCGAGTGCAATAAAATTTTCGTTGCTGAAGTCCTGCGGTGTAAGCGTCGCTTTGCGGCAAAGAGGGTGATGCTTTGGCAGGATGGCGACCATTGGTGATTCGAAGAAAGCCTGGGATTTTACGGCCGGGTGGAGGCTATCAATTTCGGCAAATCCGAGATCAAATTGCTGGGATGCCACACATTGTATAACCCGTTGGGAGCTATGAATTTGCATATCGACTGAGATGTCGGGCTTATCTTCGCAAAATTTTGAAATGACTTTCGGCAAGAAGCTAAGAGCCATAGCGGGTAGGCTGGCGATGCGCAATGCGCCGCGGCGGTTGGCACCAATATCGCGTGCAGCGTCGCCAATGAGGCCCAATCCAATATACGAACGATCAACCTCTTCGAAGAGAGCCATTGCCTCAGGGGTCGGCGTCAATCGCTTTTTTTCACGCAAAAACAATGCGTAACCTATCGCATATTCCAGATCGGAAATCAGGCGGCTTGCTGCCGGCTGGGTGACGCCAATCCGTTTCGATGCCTCCGTGACACTGCCGGTCTCAATCATGGCGCGAAAGGCTTCAAGCTGTCGATGGTTAAGCTTCATCAAAGTGGCCTCACGGAGAGATAGTTCATAACATTTCAGCATGAAAACCGCTGAAAAATGAATTTGATATATGATCAAACAAAGCGAATTCTGACACAACAAAAAAGGGGAAGTCATGAAAAACATACTTACAACCGCGATGATCGTTGCAATAACCGCGTCCTTTGCACACGCAGAGGAAAAAACACTCTATGTTGCAGGCTCCGGCGGCTCCACAGAGGCGTTGTTTAAAGAAAATATCATCCCGAAATGGGAACAGCAAAACAACACCAAGGTTGTTTACATATCAGGCAACTCAACGGATACATTGGCAAAATTACGTGCTCAGGCTGGTGCTCAGCAAATTGACGTTGCCATGATTGACGATGGGCCAATGACGCAAGCAATCCAGTTTGGCTATTGTGCTCCGGTCAAGTCTGAAACTTTCAAAGACCTATACGCATCAGCAAAATTGCCCGAAGACAAAGCTGTCGGGATCGGTTTCATTGCCACGGGCCTCGTTTACAATACAAAAATGTTTGCTGACAAAGGTTGGGCCGCGCCAACGTCATGGCGCGATCTTGCCGATCCGAAATACAAGGGTTTGATCTCGATACCACCGATTACCAATGGATACGGTTTGCATGCCCTGATCATGGAAGCCAAAATCAATGGCGGTGGTGAAAACAACATCGAGCCCGGCTTCAAAATGTTCGAAACCGAAATCAATCAAAACGTGTTGGCTTATGAGCCGTCACCGGGCAAAATGTCAGAACTGTTCCAGAATGGCGAAATCGCCCTGGCGGTTTGGGGCAGTGGTCGCGTCAAATCTCTGGCCGATACCGGTTTTCCCGTTAGTTTTGTGTACCCCAAGGAAGGTGCCGTTAGTTTGTTGACAGCAGCCTGTCCTGTGACCGGCTCAAAACTGCCAGATCTTGCTCAAAATTTTATTGGCTATATCACCTCACCGGATGTCCAAAACCTGCTCGTCAAGGCATTGGGATATGGTCCGGTCAATGAAAAGGTCGTGGTGCCTGACAATGAGATCGGTGCCTTGCCCGTTGGTGCACAGCGCGTGAACTCCATGGTCACAATCGATTACTCCGTCGTGAACAAAGCCCGTGGCGACTGGACGAAGGAATGGACCAGGCGCGTCGAGCGCTGAGCCATTTAAAACTGAGGCACGCGCGATCCGCCAGCGCCTCCCTGTTTTCAGCCTTCTGAGGTTCCAGCATGGCCTTTCTCTCTCTCAATAATCTTTCCAAAACGTTTGCCGGTCTCCCCGCTGTGCGCGACATAAGCCTGTCTGTCGAGCGCGGTGAGTTCATCTCCCTGCTTGGCCCCTCCGGCTGCGGCAAGACAACAACGCTGCAAATGATTGCGGGCCTTGTGGATCCATCTGCTGGAAGCATCATTCTTGACGGCAGCGACATCACAAAGACACCACCAAACCGCCGAGGGCTCGGCATCGTGTTTCAAACCTATGCCCTGTTTCCCCATATGACTGCGTTGGAAAATGTCGCATTCGGCCTGGAGATGCGTGGTGTTGCGAAGGTCGAGCGGATTGAACGCGCTCGTGCCGCCCTCAAGCAGGTCAAGTTGGAGCAGTTTGCCGCGCGATTTCCTAAAGACATGTCAGGCGGTCAGCGACAGCGCGTTGCCTTGGCACGGGCACTGGTGATTGAGCCTCCCCTGCTCTTGTTGGATGAACCTCTTTCCAACCTCGATGCGAAACTGCGCGAAGACATGCGGATCGAACTACGATTGCTGCAACAGGATCTCGGCGTCACAACCATTTTGGTAACCCATGATCAGGAAGAGGCCCTGTCGATGAGCGATAGGGTTGTGGTCATGCAGCAAGGTGATATCGCGCAGATTGCCACACCGTTGGAGCTTTATGAGCGCCCAACCAATGGCTTTGTGTCAGACTTCGTCGGAAAGACCAATCTGTTGAGTGCTATTGTTTCCGGTCCGCAGACCGTCGATGTGGGTGGTGAAACCGTGCTGGTAAGAAACCATGATCTGACGACTGGCACACCCGTGACGCTCTCCATTCGCCCTGAGAAATTCCGGATGACTGCGAATGCTCCGGGCCATCAGGTCCGCGTTGAGGCTGCAATTTTTCTGGGTGCAAGCTGGCTCTACCGTGTCTCCGGCAGCTTGGGCGATCTGTTTGTGACCCAGCCCAACACTGGCGAAGCGGGTTATGCCCAAGGTGACATCGCATGGCTTGATTGGCCCGCAACGGCCATGAGCATATTTGCGGAGACGGCGTGATGACAAACCAGTCCCGCACAAAAATGGCCTATCTGAAGGCAGCACCCGCTTTGATTTTCTATGCAGTCCTCTTGGGGGCACCAATGGTGTTGACCCTGCTACTCAGTTTTCATGCGTATGATTTTACCACCGGTATCCAACCTGGCTGGACCCTCACCAATTATGCCGATGTGCTTACAGATTCCTATTTTCATGAGATCTTTTCCCGCACCTTTGGTCTCGCACTGCTGGTCACGCTGATCTGTTTGCTGATTGGCGTACCGGAAGCCTATATCCTGTCGCGGCTCGGCAACCCTTGGCGGTCCATTTTTCTCCTTGTCGTTCTTGGCCCTTTGCTAATTTCTGTCGTGGTGCGCACTCTAGGCTGGGCATTGCTGTTTGGCGGTAATGGTATTCTCAGCATGGTGGCGCAAGGCCTCGGCTTCAGCGACCGACCGATGAGCCTGATGTTCACCTTTGCGGGCATGACAATTGCGCTCGTGCACGTGCTTGTCCCCTTCATGGTCATCTCGGTTTGGGCCTCCTTGCAAAAGATTGACCCGCAGAGCGAAAATGCAGGTTTGACGCTTGGCGCATCGAAACTCACCGTGTTTCGGCGCATTACCTTGCCGCAGGCAATGCCGGGTATTCTATCGGGCAGCATTATGGTCTTTGCCCTCACGGCCAGTGCATTTGCAACGCCTGCCATTATTGGCGGACGGCGTTTAAAAGTGGTCGCGACCGCTGCCTATGACCAATATCTCAACACATTGAATTGGCCGCTTGGTGCCACCATCGCCCTGCTTTTGCTCGTCGCAAACGTCGTCATCATCACCAGCTACAATAAGTTGGTTGAGCGGCGCTTTGCCAAAGTCTTTGAATAGGAGCCCGTGATGCAGCGTCTTGGTCCGATCGCTCTGATTTTTCATGCGATATTTGTGCTCTTCATTCTCGCGCCGCTTTTCATGGTCATAGCCGTCGCGTTTACGGACAAGGGGTATCTTTCCTTGCCAACAGATGGCCTGTCGCTCAGGTGGTTTCGCGCGATTTTTGATAATCCAGATTTCACCTCCGCTTTCTGGCTATCCATCTGGCTCGCGCTGATCTCAGCGTCTATTGCTGTCCTGCTTGCGGTGCCCGCAGCGCTGGCCATTGCCCGTCATCACTTCCTCGGGCGTGATACGATTGCCGCCTTCCTGATGTCGCCGCTGATGATCCCACACCTCGTTCTCGGCGTGGCTCTGTTGCAATTCTACGCCAAAATCGGTCTGGGAGGCACGTTTTCCGGTCTTGTTGCATCCCATGTCGTGCTGGTGACGCCTTACGCATTGCGGTTGACCCTAGCCTCGTTGACGGGACTTCCGAGTGATGCAGAACATGCGGCATCGACGCTTGGTGCCTCCAAATTCACCATCTTTCGCCGGATCACGCTTCCCCTCATTTTGCCGGGCGTCGCTGGCGGTTGGTTGCTGGCCTTCATCACCAGCTTCGACGAGCTGACAATGAGTATCTTTGTTGCGGCACCCGCCACGCAGACGCTTCCCGTTAAAATGTACAACCACATCACCAACACGATCGACCCTTTGGTCGCATCTGTCTCCACTGTGCTGATCGTGCTGACATTTGTCTTCATGCTCATCCTTGACCGGTTCTACGGGCTGGACAAAATTTTCGTTGGGAAGAACTGACTTATGAGCATTATCATTATTGGCGGCGGTGTCGTTGGCCTCTCCGTGGCCTACGGGTTGCTGGGCCAAGGCAAGCAAGTCATTGTGCTTGACGGCGACGATGGCGATTTCCGGGCATCACGCGGTAATTTTGGCTTGGTCTGGGTGCAAGGCAAAGGCAGCAAAGCCCCCGCCTATGCCCAATGGACGCGCCAATCCGCGAGCTTGTGGAAAGATTACGCGCAAGACCTGCTCCGCGACACTGGTTTGGATGTCGCGCTCAGTCAGATCGGTGGAATTGATTACTTCACCGATGAAGGCGCAATGGAACAGCAGCTTGTTGCTCTGGAAACGTTGCGCGGCGCGGTAGACGGTGACTATCCATTCGAGGCTTTGAACCATCAGCAGGTCAAGGAGCTTGTGCCCGAAATAGGGCCAAAGGTGGTCGGTGGTATCTACTCTCCAATGGACGGCCATGTGAACCCGCTTTTGTTGCTGCGCGCTTTATCAATGGCCGTGCGAACAGCGGGTGGGGTGATTAGAACCCGGGCAAAAGTGAAGGATATCACGGCGAAAGACCGCGATTTCACAGCCCACCTTGAAGACGGCAGCACGGTTGAAGGTGAAGGATTGGTTCTCGCAGCTGGATTGGGAGCCTTGTCGCTTGGTCACAAGCTCGGCTTTAAAGTCCCCATTCGCCCTCTACAGGGACAGGTGCTGATAACAGAGAAACTTCCCTTTTTCATGCGCTATCCTTCAGGGACTTTGCGGCAGGTCAACGAAGGCGGAGTCCAAATCGGCGCCACCAAAGCAGAGGTAGGTCTGGACGACGGGGAGGATCTGGAGACAACAGCGGGGCTTGCACAGCACGCCATTGATGTCTTTCCGCACCTCGCGAAGGTCAAACTTGTTCGCAGTTGGGCGGCTCTTCGCATCATGTCGCCAGATGGTCTTCCGATCTATCAGCGCTCGGCTCAATATTCCGGAGCGACATTCGTCACGTGCCATAGCGGGATAACCCTCTCGGCAGCCCATGCCCGGTTGCTGCCTGATTGGGTTTTGGGTCGCAACACCGCACCTGACCTGTCTCATTTCAGTGAAAGCAGATTTCATGTTTAGATCGTTCGAAGACGCGCCTGGCGAAACAGTCGTCACCTTTTTCTTCAATGGGTCGAACATGACTGCCCGGCCCGGCATGACCGTGGCAGCAGCGCTCCTCAGCGCAGGTCATACGGCTCTTCGCGAAACGCCCGTCAGCGGCGCGCCGCGCGGTCCATTTTGCATGATGGGTGCTTGTTACGATTGTCTCGTGTCCATTGATGGTGAAACCGTACAAGCCTGCATGACCGTCGTAGAGCCGGGCTTAAAGGTTGAGCGCGTGCCAGTCCACGCGGAAAGTGAATAATCATGCAACCTGACTTTGACATCATCATCATTGGAGCCGGTCCTGCGGGCATGGCTGCCGCTATCGAAGCCAAGGCACACGGGGCTTCGGTTTGTATTCTGGATGAGCAGCCTACGCCGGGTGGCCAGATATACCGCAATGTCATGAAGGCTAGCCCCCGACAAGATAAGATTTTAGGGACGGACTATCGCGCAGGCAGGTCTTTGGCCAAGGACTTTATGGCATCGGGTGCGATCATACACGCGCGCGTTACCGTTTGGAGTGTCACTGTCGCTGGCACTGTGACCTTCAGCGAAAATGGGCACACCCGACAGCTTCATGCTCGGCATATCATTTTGGCAACGGGTGCCATGGAGCGCCCAGTGCCGCTGCCAGGATGGACGCTTCCCGGAACAATGACGGCAGGTGCAGCCCAGATCCTGATGAAAAGCGGTGCTATGGTTGCGCAAGGTGCCGTTCTTGTTGGCTGCGGGCCGCTGCTCTATTTGGTCGCGGCACAAATGCTGAAGGCGGGCGCGCGCCCAAAAGCACTGGTCGAAACCCAGACACGCCACGACATGGTCGCGGCCTTGCGCCACATCAATGGTGCGGTGAGAGGCTGGCGGCAGCTTTTGAAGGGGCTGAGTTTGATCGCAAGGCTCAAAGTGGCGGGCGTGCGCCGGTTTAAGGCTGCGAGTACCATTGAGATTATCGGAAGCCACACGACACAAGCGGTCAGGTTTCGGGCTGGGGGTGAGACTCATCAGATCGAAACGGAAACCGTGTTGTTGCATCAAGGGGTCGTGCCGAATACGCAGATCACGCGATCCTTGCGGCTTGAGCACAGTTACGACCAAGCCCAGCATTGCTTCCATCCCGTGACGGATACTTACGGTCAATCGTCGCATCCTATGGTCTCGATTGCAGGAGATGGTGCGGGAATTGGTGGAGCGAAAGTGGCGGCCTTATCCGGTCGGATCACGGCGCTCAATGCTCTTCTGCGCCTCGATATATTGACTGAAGACCAGCGCAATATCCATGCTGCGCCATTCTTGATATCCCGACAGCGTGAGCTTGCAATCCGTCCGTTTCTCGACACGCTTTATCCACCATCAGAGACAGTTTTGCGGCCTGACAATGACACGATTATCTGCCGTTGCGAGGAAGTGACCGCAGGCGATATTCGCCGCTATGCGTCGCTTGGATGCACAGGACCAAACCAGACAAAGTCATTCGGCCGCTCAGGCATGGGGCCATGTCAGGGGCGATTTTGCGGCTTGACTGTAACGGAACTGCTGGCTGCCGAGACAGGTCAGACACAAGATCAGGTTGGTGCCTACCGCATTCGATCTCCCCTCAAGCCCGTGACATTGCAGGAACTGGCCGAACTGGCCAACATAAAGGACGAGAAAAGCTGATGACCATCGAAAGACAACACACATCCGCCCGCATGAGCAAAATCGTCAAGTGCAATAACACCGTCTACTTGTGCGGTCAGGTTGGCAATGCTGGCGACAGCGTGGCAGAGCAAACCCAGGAATGCTTACGCCGCATAGATGCACTCCTCATCGAAGCTGGCTCATCCAGATCACAGATGTTGCAAGCCATCATCTGGCTGGCAGATATGAGCGATTTTGCTGAGATGAATTCTGTGTGGGACACGTGGGTGCCTGAAAATCAAGCGCCAGCGCGCGCTTGCGCTCAAGCAAAACTGGCTAGACCCGATCTGAGGGTCGAAATTATTGTAACGGCTGAATGTAATTGATCGATTCTGTCGCCCAGGCTGCAAAGATCTTGTCACCTTCCATCAGATCCTCGCAACAAGGGCTATAAAGGGGTACGCGACATCGATCCTGCCATGGCCGAGATCGTCCGGCGGATCTTCAAGATGTACGCCGATCGCATTTCGCCACTTGATATCGCGAAAATCCTACAGAACGTGTCAAAAGTCTGCCTGCGACGGAAAATGGTACTGGATTTGAATCGCGGCGGGGATTTTTCAGTTTCGCGCTGATCCACGCTATGAGCCTGTTGTAGGCATTTCACCTCGTTTTTCAGGTTATTGTCTATGGTTTCGACATATAGACAGCACCTTTATGCCCTGACGGCACCGATTAGGCCAGCAACGCCGACGAGGGTGATGGCTCTTCGAATGTTATAGGCAAGCGCCGTCAAACTGAATTCGCCCTGGACGTTTTCCAGTCGCCGCATGAGAAACGAGCCCTGATACATCCACTGTTTGATTGTCCCGAACGGATGTTCAACGGTTTCGCGCCGCTGGTCGAGCACTTCGGGTCTGGCTGCAAGGCGTGCGGCCATCCGATCAAGAACCGCCTCGTTCTCGACACGGCCGACCCGTCGATACCCATGGGTGCAATGCGCCTTAAGATCGCATGATCGACAAGCTTCACGATTGCAGTATTCGACAAGCTTCAGGTCGCGCGTTTTCTTCTCATATCGCGGTGAGAGGTGCTCTCCCGCCGGGCAGACGTAGACATCCTTCTCGGCGTTATAGCGGAACTCGTCCTTGGAAAAGAACCCCTCGCGGACGGCGGCTCCTCGCAATGGCTTGGGGACATAGGCGGTGATGCCCGCCTTCTCGCATGCCTCGATATCCTCGACCTTGAAGTAGCCGCGATCGGCAACCACCTCGATCTGCTCAACGCCAAGATTGTCCATCGCCGCCTGCGTCGCCTGCGTCAGCAGTCCCATGTCGACCACCTGGTTGCTAACCTCTTGTTCAGCGATCAGCTTGTGCTTCACATCGACGGCAAGCTGGATGTTGTAGCCGACGCCGACCTTTGTCATGCGCGCCATGGCGCGGCTGTCCATATCAGTAAGTGATATTTGGTCCTCGCCGGTGCGATCAAGCTCGTCGAGTAACGCCTTGTGGCGGTCGCGCTTTCCTTTGATCGCCGTGATCTTCTCAGCGAGGTTTTTTGCTCGCGGTCCGCCGCCGCCGGTATTCTCTTCCTGTGCATCGCCGTTGTCGAGCCGCTTCATGTACTCGGTCAGCCGTTCGTCCGCCTCGCGGATAAACTTTGTCAGAGCTGCCCGCGTGAAGTTGCGCTCCTTGTTGTTGACGGCCTTGATGCGCGTGCCATCCACCGCCAGCAGCTCCCGGCCGAACAAATCGAGCTGCCGGCACAGGATGACGAATTCCCGGAACACCTGTCGAAAGGCGGCATGGTTCACCCGGCGAAAGTTGGCGATGGTCTTGTGATCCGGCGTCAACCGCCGCAGCAGCCAGATCACTTCAATGTTGCGATGCGTCTCGGCTTCAAGCCGACGGCTCGACCTAACCCGGTTCAAATAGCCATACAGGTAGAGCTTCAGCAAATCGGCCGGGTCATAACCGGGACGACTCGTCAGCTTGGGCTCGACACGTATAAAACCGGATGCCTGCAAATCCAGCCCATCGATGAAGGCTTCGATGAACCGGACCGGGTTGTCCGGGCCGACGTAATCGTCCACCACTTCAGGAAGAAGCAGCATTTGCGAGCGGTCTGTTCCTGATAAATGTGCCATATCAAAATATACCATGGCATCATGGAATCGGGAATCCTCGGGTAGGGTTCCGATGGATAAGAACATATGGAAGGTCACTATTAGTGCTCATTATTTTTGGCGGTTTGCCAGGCACTGGAAAAACGACGCTCGCTCGTGCCTTGGCGAAGGAGTTGGGGGCGGTTCATGTTCGCGTTGATACAGTCGAGCAAAACATACGAGCTTCTGCTATGTTAAAATCTGAGGTCGGCCCAGCGGGATATATGGTCGCCTATGGGATCGCGGAAGACAATCTGACGCTGGGCAACACAGTCATTGCCGATTCCGTCAATTGCTTGAAAGTGACGCGAGATGCTTGGCTATCGGTTGCAGCGCGCTCGGCAGTGCCATCAGTTGAAATAGAGGTTATCTGCTCCGATCAAAATGAACATCGTCGACGGGTTGAAACACGGGTGACCGATGTTCAGGGGTTGAAAAAGCCCAATTGGGAAGAAGTTGCCTCCCGGCATTACGACGATTGGGGACAAAGCCCCTTCGTTATCGACACTGCAACACAGGACGTGGGGCAATCAGTCGTCGAATTGGTGTCAAAGCTTGCGGTTATACGAAGTCAGCTGCCGCAGAACTTTTGACACGGTCTGCCTCAATAAGGAAAACGTGCCCAGACCTCGGGGCAAGAAGTGGCACGATACCTCAATCTGCGGCCATATGAGCCGCGGTACCTGCATTCTCAACAATGAGAGCTACATTGGCCGTATCGCCTGAAACCCACGCCGGTACAGCAAGAACCCAAACGGAAGTGAATTCATTTCTCGTGATCTCAATCTGTGGGCCTATCACAAGGGTGTAGTGCTCGAAGTCTCCCGGCCTGGCAAGCCGACGGACAACAGCTTCATCGAAAGCTTTATGTATAGACGGCCCCGCGGGCGCAAGAGGCTTCTTACAAGTTCAGGTCATCATTCGGGTGCGTTCATGTATACGGCCTTTGGATGCGACCGATATTATGGTCGCTGGCCCAGATGGAGTACGCGGATCGAGGCCTCATCAACGGGACGCGCTTGAATGGGCGCTTAAAGCTCTCCGGGCTTGCTCGATCCTCAGCTCCGCTGAGTGACCATCTGTTGCTTCTGCACCTTACGCCATCTGGATTTTGGGTTGCTGCGTTACACTATCTTTGCGTGTGCCTCTCTGAACATCTCTCCACTTGTCATCATCGCCCAGATGATCCGAGCGAGCTTGTTGGCCACGGCGACGGCCACGATCATGGGACGCCGTCGGTGCAGCAAAGCGTCGATCCAAGCTCCCCCGACTTTCGCTCGAGCCTTTGGATATCGAACGATGTTCCTGGCACCGATCACAAGCAGATGACGTAGGTACGCATCTCCCTGTTTGGTGATGGCACCTAGTCGAGTTGTGCCCCCGCTTGAGTTTTGACGTGGTGTTAGGCCCAGCCAAGCGGCAAACTCTCGGCCAGAGCGGAACATTCTCGCGTCCGGAACGGTTGCAGCGATGGCTGTAGATGTAATTGGACCAACACCTGGGATCGACGACAGAAGGCTTGAGACTGGATCTGAGCGACCGACTTCCGCCAGCTTCATCTCAATTCCCTCTATCTGTGTGTTCAACTCACCGACCATGCGGATCAGGCTGTTCAATGCGAACCGAGCTTGTTCTGGCAACGAGGCTGCGACGTCCTCTATCGACGGCATTATGGTCTCGATGCGTTGTCGACCTTGACCGAAGATGATTCCAAACTCAGCAAGGTGAGCGCGGATCGCGCAAACTGTCATGGTCCTTTGTCTTACAAGCAGACCTCGAGCTCGATGCAACATCAGGAAGCCCTGATTGGATTCAGACTTGATAGAGACGAAGCGCATATGAGGCCGTCGGACGGCCTCGCAAATGGCTGCAGCGTCTGCGGCATCATTCTTTGCGCCGCGCCGCACAAATGGCTTAACGTACGAAGGCGGGATCAATTTAACCTCGTGGCCGAGCTTCATCAGCTCGCGAGCCCAATAGTGCGCGGTGGCGCAAGCTTCCATACCAACGAGGCATGGCTTTGCATTCTGGAAGAACTTGATCATCTCGCCTCTCCGAAGCGCGGCGGTTCTAACCACCGAACCCGCGGCATCGACTGCGTGGACGTGAAAGTTATGCTTGGCCAGATCGAGGCCTATTGTGCTGATAGTCATGTCAATGGCTCCTGGTTGAATTGGCTCTTCACTATACGACGAACCGGTTCGGAGCGGGGCCGTCTTCCCCATCAACGGCAAGTTCAGGAGCGAGTGTCTGAACGCCCATTGGTTTATGAGCCTTGACGACGCACGGGTAAAAATGGAGGATTGTCGCAGAGATTATAACGAGTTCCGGCCACACAGCGCCATCGGCAACAAGGTGCCGATTTCGCTTATGAACGGCTCACCGGCACCACCGCCGACCTGAGCCATAACCCCGGGAAATTCCAGCTCCCGGTGGCTCAAAACCGGGGTGCACATCAGATGGGCCAGAGCTTACTTCAAAATGAATTATTTCAACGGGGCACGTCAATGCCCCTTTCCTTTTGAAATCACAGCATTAGGTTCCACCGCACGGCGCAATCAAGCGTCTTTAGGAGTGGGGCTTTGGGTACTTCAATTCTCATCAGCATCCTGATCACCTTCCTGGTGATTGTACTGATTCTCTATCTCATTGGCATGTTGCCGATTGATGGCCGGGCAAAACAGATAGCCCGTCTCGTCGTAATCATCATCGGTATCCTTTCGCTGCTGAAGTACATTGCGGTGTTCTAAATCACAAAAAACCCCGTCAGGATGCTGCCGGGGTTTTTGGCTGATCATCGCTCATAGGGTGGCAGAGGCGGAACGCCACGTTGCCCCGCCTCGATCCG
This sequence comes from Allorhizobium ampelinum S4, assembly GCF_000016285.1. NCBI lineage: Bacteria > Pseudomonadati > Pseudomonadota > Alphaproteobacteria > Hyphomicrobiales > Rhizobiaceae > Gillisella > Gillisella ampelina. The sequence goes on from NC_011989.1 coordinate 2,253,372, forward strand.
CTGCAAGATTTCACGCATAACCCGCAGATCGCCGCTTTGCCCGCTGGCCGTGATCTGCAGCTCCTTGATCGCGGCCGAGATCGACGTTGCGGATCGCTCCGCGACATCGATGCGATAGGCAAGATTGTCAAGCTTGCGCAGTTCTACCTCGTTGACCTTGAAGCTTTCCTCGATCTTGCCGTCTGTATTGCCAAGCCGACCTTCTACGGCAACCCGCCAGCGCTTCAGTTCGTCAATGTCGCCATTGGTCTGCGCCCAGGCATATCGGCATCGGTGAAGGTCATGACGGGTTCGTCCGACACGCCGATAAACGGCTTATAGGTGCCGCCGATCTCGGCAAGCCGCCCATTGCAGGCGGTTAGCATCGCCTGTGCCGCATCTTGGATGACCACGTCCGAGAACCCCGACTGGCAGTATCGTAGAACTCTTGAGCTGTCTGTTGCGACTGCTGTTGAGCCTCTTGGATACGAAGAGGCTGGCCTGACGCACTGTTCAGCTCATGGGCTGAGAAAGGCAGGAGCAACGATCGCAGCGGAGAACGGCGCGACTGAGGAACAGTTGAAAGCGATATTCGGATGGGAGAACGCGAAGGAGGCAAATCTCTATACGCGGAAGGCTCGACAAAAGCTGATTGCCAGCGGGACTATGTCGCTCTTAAACTTCGGCGAGAGCGTGAATATCCACATAGGGAAAAGTACACCAAATTCCGGGTGTAATGATAAGAACCAAAATACCAAGTAAAATCAAAGGGAATGGAGGCCTCGCCCGGAATCGAACCGGGGTGCAAGGATTTGCAGTCCTCTGCGTAACCACTCCGCCACGAGGCCATTCCATAACTTAAAAGCGTGTGGTGACGGGCATTTAGAACGGATCGAAAAGAAGCGCAAGAGGAATTTCCGAAAAACCTCGTTCTAAAATTTCTGAAACTATATTCGAGCCGGGTTCCGCAGGAATAATGAGACAGAAAGTCTAAAATTGCCTCCAGTTCGGCATACCCTGTGCAGAAACGATGGAGCCACACATCATCCTTGACTCTTCATTGACAAGAACATAACAAGAACAATATAGCGTATCGATACGCTGACAGCCTGCTTTCACAGGAGATCTTCGATATGTGCTCAAAGTCTGGTTCCCCGGAAGCCGACCGGATTGCTCATCTTATTGAATGGCACGACGGCGATGCAAGAGCCGCCATCGCCACGCTCTTGGACGATGTGCATCATTTGCGTCAGCAATTGGCAATTGCGTCAAATGCAATCAGTCTTGGTTATACGAGAGGATGGGTACCAATCGATGAGGTGAACTGTATGAGGGATATCATCGGCGGCACCATACCACCCATCGCCATGGCAGATCATGACGCGACTGCATAATCCCTCAAACCGGTGACGGTTAAAAATTACGCAACAAATACAGAGCGTTACGGCGTATTTTGTGCGTTTGTCCTTTCGGGAAAGCAGGGACTCCACTTTCCCCAAGACAAATTCTAGGCCTTCAGCTTGTAGCCGGTGCGGAACATCCAGGTCAGCACAGCAAGGCAGAGGGTCAGGAACAGGCCGATCATCGCCAGACTGATCAGTGGATTGATATCCGCCTCCCCGAAGAAGCTCCAACGGAAACCACTCACCAGGTAGAAGACCGGGTTTAAGTGACTGATCATCTGCCAGACAGGTGGCAAAGCGTTGATCGAGTAGAATGTCCCACCCAGAAAGGTAAGCGGCGGGATGACCAGCATCGGCACCATGCTCAATTGTTCGAAATTCTTCGCCCATATGCCGATGATGAAACCCGCCATGCTGAAGGACATCGCCGTTAAAGCCATAAAGACCAGCATCAGCACCGGATGATCCACCCGGATATCGACGAACAGCGTCGATGTGGCCAGAATGATCAGGCCGACGATCATCCCCTTGGTGGTCGCCGCCCCGACATAGCCCAGCAGAACCTCACCCAACGAAATCGGCGCCGAGAGAATTTCATAGATGGTACCGGTGAATTTGGGAAAATAGATGCCATTGGCGCCATTGGATATGCATTGCGAAATCAGCGTCAGCATGATCAGTCCCGGCGTAATGAACCCGCCATATCCCACCGCAGTTCCGGTCTGCATTTTCGTGCCAATCGCCGCACCGAACACGATGAAATAAAGTGCGGTCGACACGACAGGAGAAATCAGGCTCTGCATCAGGGTGCGGCGCATCCGTTGCATTTCGGCCCGGTAGATGGCCCAGACTGCGGTATAATTCATGATTTCCCCCCGGTCAGCGAAACGAAAATATCCTCGAGCGAGGTTTGCCTGGTGGAGATGTCGACCACAGCGATGCTGGAGGTTTCCAACGCCGTCAAAAGCGCCATCAAGGCGCCGGGCGTTGCCTGCGGCTCATAATCGTAAACGATCTGGCGACCTTCGCCCGCGAGGCTGAGGCGCCATTCGTCCAGCCGCCCCGGCAGGCTTTTCAGCGGCTCGGCCAGGTCCAGGATCATCTGCTTGCGGCCAAGCTTGCGCATCAGCGCCACCTTGTCCTCCACCAGCAGCACCTCGCCCTGGTTGATGATGCCGATCCGGTCTGCAATCTCCTCGGCCTCCTCGATATAATGGGTGGTGAGAATGATGGTGACGCCCCGGCTGCGCAGATCACGCACCAGGTTCCACATATCGCGGCGGAGCGCGACATCGACCCCTGCCGTTGGTTCATCCAGAAACAGCACGCGCGGCTCATGGGACAGCGCCTTGGCGATCAGCACCCGGCGCTTCATGCCGCCGGAAAGCTCCCGAAGCACCGCATCGCGCTTTCCCCAGAGCGACAGGGATTTCAATATTCCCTCAAGATAGGCTGGATCGGCCTTGCGCCCATGCAACCCGCGCGAAAACGCCACGGTATTCCACACGGTCTCAAACTGATCCGTGGTCAGTTCCTGCGGCACGAGGCCAATCAGCGCCCGGGTCTGGCGAAAATCCTGAACGACATCGTAACCATCGACAACAACCGTTCCGGAAGTGGGATTGACGATGCCGCATATGATGGAAATCAGCGTGGTCTTACCCGCGCCATTGGGGCCGAGCAGAGCGAGGATCTCGCCCTCCTCGATCTCCAGCGACACATCCTTCAATGCCGAAAAACCGGTGGAATAGGTCTTGGTGAGGGACTTGATCGATACGATAGACGCCATGCTTGCAGACAATCCTGAACGTCCGCCTCCTGGACTGTCGAGACAATGCGACAACACGGACCTTGCCATGCGCCCCACCGGTCTCCACTCCCGGAAACGGACTATGTGCAACAGAGGCGCCTATATAGCACGGCTCCTTGAACCGGCCACCGCTATAGGAGAAATCTTTTGTAAAAGAACACATCCACACATATGCAAATGGTCGCAATAGACACGGTTTCGTCGGCCTGGCTTGGCCAGGTAGAGATATTGATCGGCCGCATGCAGGTCATAGTCGAAGACCACACGCCCACCCACTTCCGTCACCCCGATGGAAACCGTGACCGTCACATGACCACTGTTCAGCATCACCTGTCTGTATGAGAGATCGAGATGGAATCTGTCACAAGCTGTTTAGCGCTTAAATCCGTCATTCCTTAAATCCGAATAGATCTAAGGAATGACGCAGAATATAGAAAGCGTTGTAGCGCCGCCTATAAAAAACGCACTGGTCTGTAATATCAAGACGACGTTTCTGATGCACCTTCATCTTGATATTGGGCAGGAAGATCAGGCTGCGGCTTGGTTTCTCTTGCGCCCGGCGCGGATCTGCACCAGCGTATCGAGGTTCTGATTGACCCGGCAGTAGAATTCTTCGTCGATGAACGGGCGCAGCATGAAATCATTGCCGCCAACCTTTAGGAAACGCGCAGACAGCAAACGGTCAGACGAGGACGACACGCCGATGATCCGCAGTTCATGCGAACCGCGCACAGCCCGGATACGCCGCGTCAGTTCAAATCCATCGATATCAGGCATGTTATAGTCGGTCACGACCAGACCGATATCGGCATTGCTCTTCAGCAGTTGCAGGGCCGTGGCACCGTTATCCGCCGTGCTGACCCGGAAATTGTAGCGCTTCAAGCGGCTCGACAGCAAAGCGCGCGCCGTCGGGCTGTCATCAACGATCAGCACGTGGTGATTGTGATTGGTGAGAAAGCGGCAGACGGACTCAATCAGCATTTCAACCGCGAAAATATTGTCCTTGAGGATATAGTCGACAATATCCTTGGCCAAAAGCTTTTCACGGGTTTTCTCGTGGAACGTGCTGGTAAAGACAACAGTTGGAATGTTCAGATCGGTCAGATATTCCAAAGCCTCGCCATTTTCGGCGCCCGGCAGGTTGATATTGGAGATTGCCAATGTAACAGGCTCGTCGGAAAGCTCGTTTGCGGCCATCAAATCTTCATAGGTACGGCAGATTTCCGCATCAATATTGAAAATCTCTTTCAAACGTTGCGTGATCATGGATGTAAAGACATTGGAGTCTTCTGCGACGATAATACGTGCGTCCGGAAATTTTTCGCCGGAATATTGCATTCCTGAAACGCCAAGATAGGTCATGACACGCCTTTGAACAAGAGATCTTGCCGCAATATAGACATGACCGATTGCTGAAATATTAATCGAAACGGGGCGTTATACCTTCTATGCTTAATAAGAACAAAAAGGCGGCCCAGAGGTGGCCGCCTTTTTGGATAGATTCAGCGCGTCGTCTATCGACGGCAGGTTTCAAACATTGCCATCCGTCCTGTGTTCGGAAAACAGCAACTATTTCCAAACGCCACTTCAAGCAATATCTGGTTCCATTTTACCACTCTCAAGCCCTGAGAGCGGCATTATCAGGATCGAACGGGCTTTCGCCCACAACCACCGCGTCATAGAGATCGCCGAGGATCTTGATCTTCAGCTTGGTGCCTTCAGTTGCATAGCCGGGTTGCAGCATGGCGAGCGCGATGGATTTGCCGATGCGCCATCCATAGGTGCCATTGGTTGCACGCCCGACCAGATCGCCCGTTTCATTGTAGATCGCTTCCGAGCCGCGAGCATCGACATCCGCCACACCTTCGACAACCAGGGTGGCGAAATTCCATTTCAGACCCTTTTCCTTATAGGCAACCAGAGCCTCCTTGCCGATAAAGTCCTTATCGAGCTTGATGAAACGGTCGAGCGCCGATTCATAGGCGTTGTATTCGATCGACATTTCCCTCGGGATCAGGCGATAGGATTTCTCGACCGACATCGACAGCATGGCGCGGATTCCGAAAGGCTTGATGTCGAATTCGGCACCGGCCTCCATCAGCTTGTCAAAAATGTAGGCCTGCATCTCGATGGGGTGATGCAATTCCCAACCCAGTTCCCCGACAAAATTGACGCGCAATGCATGGGCACTCGCCACGCCAACCGAGATTTCCTTGCCGGTCAGCCAGGGGAAATCCTTGTTATCAAGGCTGGTACGGGTCAGTTTCTGCAAGACCTGCCGCGACTTTGGCCCGGCCAGAACCAGCACGCCGAGCTTCTGGGTGATCTGCTGAAGCTTGACCGACCCATCAGTTGGAGCCAGCTTGCGCAGATAATCATGGTCATGGGCCTCGTAAGCGCCAGCCGACACCAGATAGAACCGGTTCGGAGCCCATTCATAAACCGTGAATTCAGCACGGACACCGCCATGCTGGGTCAGCATGTGGCACAGCGCGATACGGCCACGCTTCTTCGGGATGGCATTGGCAAACAGGCTGTCCAGCCAGGCCCGTGCGCCGGGACCGGACACTTCCATCTTTGCGAAGGCCGACATGTCGAGCACGCCGACATGCTCGTTGACATGCTTCACCTCATTGCCAACATGCTCGAAATAGTTTGAGCGGCGGAACGACCATTTTTCCACCACCCGGCCATCTTCGGTCGGGGCTGCATAATTGTGATTGGTGATGACATCGACGCCAACACCAAGCTCGTTCTTTGGCACTTCATAGCCTTCGGGCGCAAACCAGTTGGCACGCTCCCAACCATAGACGGAGCCGAAGACGGCACCCATCTTCTTCAACCGGTCATAGACCGGCGTGGTTTTTAACGGACGGGCGGCAGCGCGCTCCTCATCCGGGTAATGCATGGTGAAGACATTGGCATAGGCTTCTTCGTTCTTGGCGATCAGATAGCCTTCTGTCGCATAAGGACCAAAGCGGCGCGGATCGGCACCCATCATGTCGAGGGTGGATTCGCCATCGACGATCCATTCCGCCAATTGCCAGCCTGCACCGCCAGCAGCGGTAATGCCAAAGGAATGGCCCTCGTTCAGCCAGAAATTCTTCAATCCCGGCGCCGGACCGACAATTGGATTTCCGTCCGGCGTATAGGCGATGGCGCCGTTATAGACTTTCTTGATGCCGACTTCGCCAAAGGCCGGCACCCGCACCATGGCCGTCTCGATATGCGGCATCAGCCGGTCGAGTTCTTCCTGGAACAGCTCGTATTCACTCTCATCGGACGGGCCATCGACATAACAGACCGGCGCGCCCACTTCGTAAGGCCCAAGCAACAGGCCACCATTTTCCTCGCGCATGTACCAGGCGCTGTCGGCCTCGCGCAGCACGCCCATTTCCGGCAGGCCCTTGGCCTTGCGTTCAACAATGGCCGGATGCGGCTCGGTGACGATATACTGGTGCTCAACCGGAATGACCGGAATATTGATGCCCACCATTTCGCCGGTCTTGCGGGCAAAATTGCCGGTGCAGGAGATTACGTGTTCGGCTGTGATCTCCCCCTTGTCGGTGGTGATCTTCCACAAGCCGTCCGGCTGTTGCTCGATCGCGGTTACGGTGGTGTTGCGGTAAATTGTGGCACCACGGTCGCGGGCACCCTTGGCCAGCGCCTGGGTCAGGTCGGCGGGCTGGATGTAACCGTCGTCGGGATGTTGGATGGCGCCGAGCAAGCCTTCCGTTTCACACAGCGGCCAGATCTCCTTGACCTGTTCAGGCGTCAGGATGTTGACCTTGACGCCGATGGTTTCGGCAATCCCGGCGTAATACATAAACTCGTCCCAGCGATCCTTGCTGCGGGCGAGACGAATATTGGAGACCTTGCTGAAACCGACATTCATGCCGGTTTCTTCCTGAAGCTCCTGATAGAACTTCACCGAGTATTTGTGGATCTGGCCGACCGAATAGCTCATGTTGAACAGCGGCAGCAGACCGGCGGCATGCCATGTCGAGCCTGAGGTCAGCTCCTTGCGCTCGATCAGCACGCTATCGCTCCAGCCCTTCCTGGCCAAGTGATAGAGCGTGGAAACGCCGACGACGCCACCACCGATCACCACGGCCCGTGCATGAGATTTGATCGACATGGAATTTCCCCTGTTCTGCTGCGAGCGCAAGGCGCAAACGACCGGATGACGCCGCAAGATTGATCCCGCGACTATGATAAAGACCCGCTTCCCTGTGCCGCCCGTTTGCGACATGGGCATGGGCTCGCGCGACCTGCGGATAAAAACTGCTGATGTAACGATCCTTGATCAATCGCAAATCACCAAACGCAGAGCAAGCCCTCGTCATAAGCCCTATCATAGGCATGCTTTATTGCGGTATCAGGAAGACCAGCTTGCAATCCGGACGGTCGCAGGGCCGGTAGTTGAACTGGCGAAATCGCAACCTGCCTCGATCCGGGGAAACCAGTTCACGTTCTCCGCCTTCGCGGTCCAGCACCGTCTGCTCCCGCCATCCTTGAGCAAAGAGCGGACTGTCGCGCTGTAGCTGTTCAATCAGCGCACGGACCGTCGCATCGCGCAATGCATGACTGTAATCGGCTCGAAATTCGGCCAGTACCCGTAATGCGCGCATTTCCCAATCGACAATGATCTCGCGGGCGCCAGGATTGAGAAATACATAACGCAGCAGGTTTTTATCCTTGCTGTGCTCCCCAAGCCAATCAGGAAACAGGGATGCGGCTGCGGAATTGAAACAGCAGGCATTCCAGTTGCGGTCAAGCGCATAGGCTGGATGCTGCACCATGCTGACAGCCGTCACCAGGGACGCTGGCACATCGTCAATGGCGTCTCCCTCTTCCTCGTCGGGATCGCGTCGGGATGCCAGTTCAAACAGATAGGCGCGTTCGGCCCGGGTCAATTCCAGGGCCCGCGCCAGCCTCGCCAAGGCCTGCGGCGAGGCCTGAACCTGGCGCCCCTGCTCTATCCAGGCACACCATGTGGCGCTGATGCCCGCTCGTTCGGCCAGTTCCTCGCGCCTCAGGCCCGGCGTGCGGCGGCGTCCGATCCGGTCCGGCACCAATTTTTCACGATGGGTGCGCACGAACTCACCCAGCAAACGTCTCTGTTCTACATCCAGCATGGCAGCATTTATAACAGGATAACTGCTCCTCTTGTAACAGCATATTGTTGGCGTCATGCTGTTTACACCAGGCGACATCACCATGCCCCTTGGCCTTCTTATTGTGACGATCTCAAGCCTTTGGCCTCTTCGAGACAGTCACAATTCCACTCACCGAGGATGCCTCCCCATCTTCGATGCCTTGATACGATACGGACAGTTCATGCAGCGGGACCTGAGCGGATTGCCAGGAACAAAAGAAGGATGCGCTACACTCCAGACATGGAGTTGCAACGCTGAATTTCAAGCGTTTCATGATCTGAACCGGGATAAACCAAGCTTAACAGGAACAGTTAGATGCCAACAGCAACCAGCGAGAAAAATACAGTGAACGAAAATCACGACCACCACGTGCAGCAGAATTTCGGCCCAAGGGCGAACGCCTATGTGGAAAGCGCCGTCCACGCTTCCGGCGCCGATCTTGTTCGCCTGGGCGACATCGCCCGCACTGCCAAGGCCAACCATGGCGTTGACCTGGGATGTGGCGGCGGCCATGTCGCCTATGCGATTGCACCGCATATGACAACCGTGACCGCCATCGATCTTTCCGCCGATATGCTGGCCGCAGTCTCGCAAACCGCAACCGAGCGCGGTTTAACGAATATTGCGACGATCAGGGCTTCAGCCGAACAATTGCCCTGTGAAAATGGTCAGTTCGATTTTCTCGCCTGCCGTTTCTCCGCCCACCACTGGCACGATGTCCATGCCGGCTTGCGACAGGCCCAGCGCGTGCTGAAACCGGGCGCCCCAGCAATCTTCATCGATGTGGTCTCGCCGCAATCGCCATTGCTGAACACACATCTGCAAGCAGTCGAACTGCTGCGCGACACCTCGCATGTCAGGAACTATATGCTGAGCGAATGGACGCAGATGCTGGGACAGGCTGGGTTTGCGATAAAAACCTGTCAGACCAGCCGGCTGCGGATGGATTTCAAGGTTTGGACGGACCGCATGAACACATCGGATGCCATGCGCACCGCCATCCGCCTGTTGCAACAGGATGCCGCTGCCGAGACAAAAGCGCATTTCGAAATCGAGCCTGATGGCTCCTTCATGCTCGATGTCGCGCTGTTTGAAACCCACAGGATATGAGGAGCCGCCTCGTCGCACGGTGGTTTGCCTGCGACGAGCAGTTGCCGATCAAGAAGCAGGCGATGGTGGCAGCGGTGCCGCTGCCGCCACGACATCTTCCGCATCAGCGGCTTCTTCCTTCATAATCACGCCTTCGGATTTGAACCTTTCGAAAATCCCAAGTCGCAACTCGTTGCGAACCGCAAGCCCGTTCAAGACATCGCCGACAAAAACCCGGACTTCAAATTCAAGATCCGCTCCATCGAATTTCTTGAAGACGACGACCGGCTCCGGGGTGCGCAACACACCGGGCACATCGCTTGCCACCTCTCTCAGCATGCCCATCACATGGCGTGGATCATTGACCGCCTTGGCGGCAATCTCCATGTCGATACGCCCCAGCTTGTTGCGATGGGTCCAGTTGCCGACCGAGGCGTTGATCAGCTGCGAATTCGGCACAATGATCGACTGACGCTGAAAGGTTTCGATTTCCGTGGCGCGCACCGAAATACGCCGCACAAAACCTTCGCTCGTACCCGTTGCCACCCAGTCGCCAACCTTGAAGGGCCGCTCGAAGAGCAGGATCAGGCCTGAGACGAAGTTGGAAATGATATTCTGCAAACCAAAACCGATACCGACTGACAAGGCACCGGCAACCAGCGCCAGGCTGGACAGGTTGATACCCGCCGCCGACAGGCCCATGAAACCGGCGACAATTGCGCCGAAATAGCCGACGGAGGTTTTGACAGAATTGCGCACGCCCGGATCGACCTGCGACCGCGCCATGACATTTCCGTCCAGCCATTTCTCGAACCAGCGGGTCAGCACGACACCAATCAGGAAAATGGCGATGCCGCTGAAGATGCCGACGATGGAAATGCTGATGCCGCCGACATTGATCTGGATGAACAGATTATAGAACCAGGTCTGGATATCCGGCGGCTGGAACCCCCAGGACATCATGATCAGGGGAACGCCGATCACGAAAACGAAGCCGTAGATCAACAATCCAGCGGCAATACCAAACTGGTCGAGCGCGACGGGCCCGAAATTGAAGCGGCGCTGCAGGAAGCGGCCAACGATCGTCTCGGCAAACCGGTCACGCTCGGACACAGCCCGGCCTGAACGAATGCCGATATACATGGTGGCCGCCACGCCCCCCGTCAGGATAAGCTGGCTGGCAACGAACCGGGCCAGGCCAATATAGCCGATCAGGCTGGTGAAGATCAGCCAGACGCCGCAGACCCGAAGAGCGATGGCAGTCCGCTTCGACCATGGACGGCCACCCGTGGCGGCTTCATCCTCGGATTTCGGCAGAAGCGGACGAATGAAGGAAACCCAGAGCAGGATGATACCGACCAGGCTTGACGACACCACCCCCTTCAACACCGAGAGTTCGACTGGCGATCCCAATGTCTGCGCAATACTGGACAGGCCATAATCGAGACCGTTGATCACCGTCATAGCCACGAAGGCCGCGACCAATTGGCGGCTGCCCCGGTCGGACACATGCACGAGCCGCCATTTCGGCGCCCATGGATTAAACACGGCGATTGCAAGCCGCGACGAGAAAAACACCAGCCAAAACACGCCGAAAAACGACGCGATGATCGGCTCGATGTCCGGCCGCATGACGCTGAAGGTGTCTAGAAAGAAGTAACTGGAAATCAGGAAGAAGCTGAAGGCAAAGGACGGAATGATCGTCGCCCAGAAGGCCACTGAAAACCGGCTCATATAGGAGGGGTTTTCCTCCAGCTTGCCCCGCTCGATGATTGGCCCGAGAATCCGCTGAAGAACGAGCCGTAATCCCAACGCCATGGCGAGCGACAGAACCATGGCCGAGACCAGCGAAATTTTCTTGAAGCGCCAGGCGAAACCCGCCCACCCCTCGAGCATATCGGTAAATCGGCTCGCTTCCGTGCCATAGGACAAGGCCGCATCCGTCATACTGTCAACGGAAATGTCCGTATGAGCCAGCAATTGCCGTGTGAACAATTCCCGCCGCACAGCAGTGACCTTGATGGACAAATCGCTCGCAGACTTGCTGACTTCGTCGATCCGGTTCAGGACCGAAGCAATCTGTGCTTTCTGGGCATTGAGTTTGTTGCGCTGCTGGGTCACGTCAGCCGCTTCAGCAGGCTGGCCGTCCTTCGGCGGATCGCCGAGTTCTTTCAAGCGAGCGGCAATATCATCCTGACGCGGCGAAATCAGCAGCTTCATGCCCTGCAATTGTCCGACAATGTCGTCCAGGCTGGATTTGGCTTCCATCAACTCGCGGTCGTTGTTTCCAGCCTTTTGCGGAATGCCGGCAAGCGAATCGATTTTCTTTTGTAACTGGTCAAGCGTCGCGGGTGCCTTGGCAACCGGATCGTCATCGGCAAAATTACTATCCTGCGCCAGTGCCGTCCCGACAAAACCATGAAGCCCGAAAGAACTCACCCCAACAGCAATCAGCAGGATGATCGGAAATAGCGCTAGAAACTTCTTCAGGCTGTGCAAATCACTGTCCCTTTGTCCGCATCGATTACAGCGCCGCGCATATGACATGCTGCACGAAACCTGCTGTAGCACCCTAAAACTGCTGCATAATCACTTAAACCGCATCCGGTATCAGAAATAATGCAGGACAGTCTGTCAGCTTTATATTGACCTAAACAGACCATCGTTTTTTTGTTTTTGTTTGTCTTTTCAGGAAAACCGGCTTCCGCTTATTTCCCTGACATACTCCAGACGACGTCATGCTGGCCTGCAGCATATTTCAGGCCAATCGATGACCAAACCGCCTTATGCACAAAACAGCACCACATCCAAGCAGGACGGCAGCCCTCAATTGGCGCCATGCATGCGTTCAATACTCGATTCCCCGCACTTTCAAAACAAACAGCAAAAGCAAAAAGCCGCCGGGAACGTTTCCGGCGGCTAAGCAAAGCTCTAGGAGTTTTAAGGTCACCAGATTGGCAATAGCCAGCCCTATCCCGACACCGAACCCCGGTACTGGGAGCGCAACTGCTCGAACAGAGCGACTTGCTCGGCCATCAAAGTCTTTTGTGCATCCCTGCGCACGAAGACCTTCAACATTGCAGCGCCCTCGCCATTCATGAACCACACCGACAGGGACCGTCGGCCATGAAACATCCGGTCAACAAAGGCGACGGAGCGGCAATGGTCGATACGGATATGGCCGCCGACCGGACTGTCGCCGTGAATGTTGAACCAGCCATGGCCAATGGACCCCGGCGGAAGAGCGCCGACCACTTCCAGAACGACATCTTTGGTGTGGACGATGGTCAGCACATCGCCCCAACCTGACAAATGCGTCCAGATCGGTTCGAAAGCCTCTGACGGCGCGATGGTCACGCAATCTGGCGGTAAAATGGCCAGAATCTCGGCGGGCGTTACCCCTGCCTCCGTTGCAATGGTTTCCACCACGCCGTCAGGTTTTTCGGCGAGAGCCGCTTTGGCAACCTCAAGCGGTGAAAGGCGGGCAGTATCGACAGCGGCCATGATCGTCTCAGGCCGCCTTGGAATTGCGCGTACCCGTGCTGTCTTCATGAAGGATCACTTCAAATCCTTCGAAATGCGGACCGCCAAGATATTGAACCTTGCTCTGCCCGGCATTGGCATGGGCCGCACGGAACTGCTCGGACTTCGTCCAGGCAACGAAGGTTTCATGGCTTTCCCAGACCGTATGAGACACATAAAGCGAATGGTCCTCGCCCTTGGGGCCTTTCAACATATGAAATTCGACATAGCCCGGCACTTCCGCCAACCGGCCCTGACGATCACGCCACTGAGCTTCAAACACGTCCTCGAAACCCGGAACGACGCGAAAACGGTTCATTGCAATATACATAGTCTGCTCCACACGTTGGCTGGAAATGCGATGCTGCATAATTCCTCAAACCGGAATTGGCTTGAGGAATTATGCAGCAGATAGAAAGCGTTACAGCGTCTTTTGTGTATTTGACAAAACACACGGCGCTGTCATGCACCTGTCCTGTTGCGTCATTATGAAAACTTGTGCATTATAGTCAAGTTAAAATCCAGCCCGCTGTTGTTCGTCGTCATTCGTCACGTGAAAACCGGACCCGACGCCCGCGAAGGGGCTCGATTACTATACACAATCCAGCTCTGAAAACGCATGAAATGGCGTTGCCTGGGCAACCTTCAGGACGATACCTTGATGAGACCTTCTTCTCTTCTGACCTCGCTTGCACTTTTCGGTCTTGTTACCCTTCCGCCTCCGCTCCCTTGGACCATGACGCCAGCCTTCGCGGCGGACAGCTTTCCCCAGGCCAGCCGCATCGTCTCGATTGGCGGGACGGTCACCGAAATTCTCTATGACCTGGGTGCCGGGGAGCGCATCGTTGCGGTTGATTCCACCAGCCTCTATCCTGCTGAAGTATCATCAAAGCCCAATGTCGGCTATATGCGCCGCCTGTCCGCCGAGGGCATACTGGCCCAGAAGCCCGATCTCATCCTGACCGAGGCGGGCTCCGGGCCACCCGATGCCCTGGCTGTGCTGGCGCAAAGCGGTGTCGCGCTGGTGAACATCCCTCAACAGCCTTCGGCGGAGACCGTCGCTTCCCGTATCCGTGCCGTCGGCGCGGCAATCGGCAAGGGGCCGCAGGCAGAGGCATTGGCAAGCCAGTTCGAGACACAATTGGATAAGTTAAAGACTGATCTCGCCCACCTTCCAGCCCAGAAAAAGCGGGTCCTGTTCGTTCTGTCCATCGCCAATGGTCGTATCATGGCCGCCGGCAAAGAGACGGCAGCCGATGCGATGATCCGGCTTGCCGGCGCCACCAATGCGGTGGGCGACAGCACAGGCTACAAACCACTCAGCGATGAAGCCGTGATTGCCGCAGCCCCCGACATTATTCTCACCATGGATCATGGTGCAGCCCCGCTATCCGCCAAGGAAATCTTCGCTTTACCAGCCCTTGCCACCAGTCCGGCAGCCCAGGCCCAGGCCTTTCTCAGCATGGATGGGCTTTACTTGCTCGGCTTTGGACCGCGCACCGCCGACGCAGCCCGAGAACTGGCGTCCAAGCTGTACCCAGAGGCGACCATTCAGTGACGATTGCTGTGACCTCATCATCAAGGCTACCGGCATCGACGGGTGACCGCTCGCGCCGTGGCATGACAGCCGTGCTTCTACTGGCGGCATTGCTTGTGGCAGCCTGCTTCGTCTCGCTGATCAGCGGGCCGACCGGGGTTGGCTTGAGCGATCTGATTACATATCTCTCCGGGCATGGGGCGCTGGCGCAGCAGGACCGTATTGTGCTGGAGGCCGTCCGCCTGCCCCGCACCTTGATGGGTGTCCTGGTGGGCGCGGGTCTCGGACTTTCCGGGGCGATGATGCAGGGACTGTTTCGCAACCCGTTGGCCGACCCTGGCATTGTCGGCATCACCTCCGGGGCCAGCCTTGCCGCAGTGGCGGCCATCGTGCTTGGACCCGGCCTGTTTTTACCGCTGCAAACGGCCCTTGGAGATGAATTCCTACCGATCATGGCGTTTTGCGGCGCGCTACTCAACACCGCCCTGCTCTATGCCATTGCCACCCGTGGCGGCCAAACCTCGACCATCGCACTAGTACTATCAGGCATTGCCATCGGCGCCCTCAGCATGGCCGCAACGGGCCTGCTAATCTTCATGGCCGACGACCGGGCCTTGCGCGACATCACCTTCTGGAACCTGGGATCTTTGGGCGGGGCGACTTATGCCAAGGCCGCGTCAATCGCCCCCTTCATTCTAGGTGCGCTTGCCAGCGTACCCTTCATTGCGCGTGGACTGGATGCTCTCGTGCTGGGCGATGCAGCGGCTTTTCACATGGGAATTCCAGTGGAGCGGCTGAAGCGTGCCAGCGTGCTGATTGTGGCCGCCGCCTGTGGAGCCGCTGTGGCCGTGGCTGGTTCGATTGCCTTTATCGGCATCGTCGTCCCGCATCTGCTGCGCATGGCCATTGGACCATCGCACCGCTTCCTCCTGCCAGCCTCCGCACTGGGTGGCGCAAGCCTGCTTCTGATAGCAGACAGCCTTGCCCGCACCATTGTTGCACCGGCGGAACTGCCGATCGGCATCGTCACAGCACTGATCGGCGCGCCGGTTTTTCTGCTCTTGCTGCTCGGTAAAAGTGGACGCGGCATGATGGAAAATTAGAGCATCCAAAAAGGCAAAGCGAGCACACCATGATAACCGCAGAAAATCTGACATTGCACCGGCACGGGCGTTTGTTGCTGGACAGGATCAGCCTGCGCCTTGCACCGGGTCGCTTCACCGTCATTATCGGTCCAAACGGCGCGGGCAAGTCAACCTTGCTGAAACTGCTCTGCGGCGACCTGAGGGCCGACAGCGGCAAAATTGCCTATGACGGTCAGGATATCACCCGCCTGAAACCTCAATATCTAGCACGCAGGCGTGGCGTCCTGCCGCAAAGCACCAGCCTTTCGTTCCCGTTTACTGCCCTGGAAGTGGTGCGGATGGGTGCCATGGCTTCAGGTGCCGCCCGACCGATGCAGGCTGCAAGACAGGCATTGGCGCGGGTGGGCCTCTCAACATTTGAAGCGCGCCCCTATCAGGCCTTGTCTGGCGGCGAACAACAAAGGGTGCAATTTGCCCGCGTCCTGGCGCAACTGCCAACAGCGGTCGATGAAACTGGCCCACGCGCGCTGTTTCTCGATGAGCCAACCTCAAGCCTGGACCTAACCCACCAAATTTCCGTCCTGGAAATCGCCCGCACCTTTGCCGCTGATGGAGGAATGGTGCTTGCGGTTCTGCACGACCTCAACCTCGCAGCAGAATTCGCCGACAGTCTGATTGTGCTTGATGGTGGTCAGTTGATTGCCGAGGGTCCGCCGCAAACAGTCATCCGCGACGACATCATCGCCTCCGTCTATGGACTGAGTGGAACGGTCAGCCGCGCGCCGACCCATCTTCCTTTCGTCCTGCCGCAATCCAGGCTGAACATCCCGGCTTAACCAGCCGGAATCAGACATTCCCGATAAAAGTTATCCACAGGAATCCACAGCCATTTTTGGATGAAACTTTGGAATAATCAAGAACGAACCATGAATATTACGACGATGGTAGAGAACAAAACAAGTTCAATGGTGAAGAAGCATTAGGCGCCGCCCAGCCACAAAAATGGCCAGGGTGCAGGCTTTGTCCGAAGCCATAGCACGACCGGCGCGCGATCATTGACGACGCATGATCTCACGTTTGAGAAACGGTGCATGGCAAAGCAACGCACTGATCGTGCTACGCATTGACGAAGGCCAGCCTTGCAGTCCCCCGGATGGTTGCTTTTCCAGAATGAACAAAAATTCGAAGCCATCCTTGGACAAAAGACCGTCCACATACCGCAATCCGACTGAAGACGCTTTCGCTGCAAGAGCCGCGACATCCTTTACCGTCTCTTCGTCATAGACGTGATAGTGCTGCCTGAGGTCTGCATCGATCCACTCTTGCGCCTGACGTCTTTGTTCGACGGGATCAGACAGCTGAAAGAGCGTTTGCATTATCTCCACATAGTGCTGGAAGTTACGGGCAACCCGACCTTCCGAATCCCTGTAGTCGAGGTCCAGGTGATCACGCCGCGCCGGCACGCGGTCGACATCGTAGCAGTTACAGCGAAAATTGGGCAAGGTAATGAAGAGCTTGCCTCCGTTTTTGACGGTCCTTATCCATTCGCAAAGCCCCCCGACCGGATCGTCGAAATGTTCAAGCACGTGATTGGCGATGATGAAATCCAGTTCCCCATCGGCGTAAACCGAAAGATCGTTTCCGTCGATGACATGCGTCAGCGGAACCAGGTCCTCCGCAGGCAGATGATGGAGCTCGACCAACGTCTTATTGGAAACGACATCGACATATTCGACGTGACAGTTTTCCGCAGTTTTTGTCGGAACCTGCTGCGCACCGAGTTCAATGCCCCGGCCAACGAGATACTTTCTTGCAAAGCGATTTCGAATATCCAGACGATTTTCCATCGAAGAAAACAAAATCATCCTGCTGAATAATGGGCGGGACAAAACATCATCGAGAAACCGACGCACCCAAGGCTTCATAGTATCGTCATCTACTGGCCATACCAGAGCACGTATATCAAACATCTTTCCTCACTACAGCATTAAACGGAAACGTGAGACCAGCTTTCAGGTCAACTCCGACGCGGAAACAAATCATTCCCGTTGAAACGATAGCAGAGAAAAGTTGGAAAATTCCAGCAGATCGAATGGCTTCGCACTGATAATCACAAGCGAACAAACGCAAGTGCAGACACCGCAAAACAGTCTCAATAAAGAAACCATCCAATTCAACGCGATGTTCGTAACATCAGATCTAAGGAAACTAAATCAGAAACATTGAAGTTACTGAAAAAATGGTGGGTGATGTAGGGTTCGAACCTACGACCCGCTGATTAAGAGTCCGGTCGCATCTTCATTGAAAACAACTCGGTATCTGACAATGCTCTGTAAAATTCAGCATGCAATTGCCTAATGTTTCCAATGATGTCAAGTCTGAATTGTAAAATGATTTCCACAGAAATGCCCCTCTGTGGAAACACTGATATCTCCTCTCGAGACTTCATCGCCCGAATAATAGAGCCAGACATAAAGAGCCAGTCCCACCTCTTTCAACAAACTCATTCAAGCATGTTTAGGAGTGGGGCTTTGGGTACTTCAATTCTAATCAGCATCCCGATCACCTTCCTAGTGAGGTAGTGCTGGTTTCTCTATCTTATTGGCATGCTGCCTCTTGATGCCCGGGCAAAATAGATCGCCCGCATGATCGTGATCATCATCGCGTCGTTTCGCTGCTGAAGTACATCGCGGTATTACAAATACAAAAAGCTCCCGACAGGATTCGTCATCAAAATTCAAAATATTCTAATTAATTGATTACAATTAATAAAATTCGATTTCTGCAAAACTAAAACTCTGATTTTGTATCGCAGTTTGTATCTCATTTTGTATCCCCTAAAATGAACTTCTTCAGGCTGAAAATCATCGAGTAATTGTAGCAAATATGACCCGCGAGCCGCCGAATAGCCTAATTAGCGATAGCGGACTGGATCAGATCAAGTGGAACCCCACGGATCATTTCGAAGCGGAACTAAACAGCGCCGCTAAGCGGGAAATTTGCGATAGGCCCTTCTCAAGTCATGAAGGCAATAGGCCTCTATAGGCCTCTAGATTCGTGTTTTTGGCTGAAATTCACTAATTTATTTCAATCCAAGGTATATTATTTATTATAATTCTCGTGTAGGTAAGTAGTGTGGTAATTTTGCTGTAAATGGGAGAGCCTATGACAAGCAAGGGTGTCGAATATTACCTCGTGAACTCCTCTACCTCGAGCCTTCATGCGGAGGCCAAGAACACCAACGGAAGTTGGGCGCTTGCGCCAATCGCTGTCGGCAGCTCGCCGATGATAACCAAAGGCAATTGCCAGATCACCTTGAACTTTGGTCTCAGCCCCTACGGTTCGTTCTCATTCTCAACGACAACGGACCCGGCCCAATCATTCGAGGAAAGCATTAATGCGGTGACGGGTAATACCAGTGGCCCGCTCGACAACATGATGAACACGCCCTCGATTATTGGCCCGGACTTCGCCTTCTCATACGGCATGTTCGATGCTGGAACAGGCAGTGGGACCGGCCTGACCAACCAGGACCAAATTTACGCCTACCTCACCGGATCGCAGCAAAGTTGGATGGGAACACTAGCTTCCACCAATCCCGCCGTAAAAAACGCTCCGTTTGCAAGCTTCGTTCTTCCTGGAGCACATGATGCAGGCATGTTCGACCTGACCCAGGTGAACACACTATGCAATTCGGCGACCGGCGTTGCAGCTCTGGTTGCGGCCTTTCTAGGATGGATTCCAGGTGCCACCATTCTATCAGGTCTTGCAGCAGTCCAATTAAAAGGAGTCATTATTGGCGAAGCGGTCACCCAGAAAGACAACATCCAGACCATGCTCAACCTGGGATGCCGTTATTTCGATTTCAGACCGGGTTACGCGCCTTCGCAAATCAGACCGATCCTGGGCGACATTTATCACATCCATAACGTGATACCTGGTCAACAGTTGGATTCGTTCTTCAAGGACGTGCTGACCTGGCTCGTCGCAAATCCCTCGGAGATCGTTGTAATCAGCCTTGGAACAGCGGGATTTAACGACCACACGACCATGGATCCGAGTGCAGCAACGCTTCAGACCAGATTTGCCGCTGCGCAACAAAGCTCCAATGCGGAATCCATTCAAGTCGGTTCGGCTGGAGATCTCGCAACCAGTTACGCAGATCTGATTCAGGCCAACAAACGATTGTTCTTCCTCAATCAACCGTCATTGAATTGGAACCCGGCGACAAAATACGATTCCTATAGCGACGCGTATGAGACCACAGATCCGCAGGTAATTATGGACGCCTTGAAGGCGATGACAAAGTCCGGGCAAACAAGTGATTACACCGTACTGCAACTTCAGGCTACCGCGACGGGCCAAAACGTCGTCAAAAACGTCATCGCTTTGGCAGATTCGATGAGCAATGCTTACAACCCACTCATGTCCACCAAGCCGATGATGGATTCGAACACTTATCCTTGGCTACTCGAGAATGTCACTGCCTTGTCCGATGCCAACCTCCTCGTGTTGCTCAACGATTTTGTCGACAATGCACTATCGGGTTGCGTCGCCAGTGTACTGACGGCTCAACGCTGTGCAGCCAGTCAATCCTCGAATTGAAACACGGTTCAATTGCTCGGTGCGATGATCATCGCCGACGAGCATATAGGGAGTAATAGACATGACCACACAGCAATATGCGAACATCAGTATCACGAATAATACCGGGCAAGACGCCGATATCGTGCTATTCCATCAGAACAGTAGCAACGGGATCCAACGTGGGAGCTGGGCGGTCGGCGTTGGAGCAACGGCCGGCCCGCTCAAGGTCCTTTTCGAAACCGGCCTCGGTACCCAAGGAATATTGGATTACTGGTCAGTTATGTTATTCGTACGGTCAGGTCCCCAAGCCGGACTCTATGTCAGCAGCGGCTCCGTGACCGATCCATACTGGAAGGAATGCCAACTCCAGCATGCCGACGCGAGCCAGTCGATCACCCTTTCAGTCGACACATCGACGTTCAACGTGGCGCTCAAGTCCAGCGGCTGCACAAACGGCATGACGCGCCTCACTCCCGCTGTGGCCAAGCCCATCAGCCATGTGTTCGTAGTAATGCTGGAAAACCATTCCTTCGATAATATGCTCGCGATGTCGGGCATTCCGGGTATTACCGCCGCAACCGCGGCTAATTACAATGAATATAACGGGACGACTTATCACGTTCAGTCGGGCGCACCGCTGAGCATGCCGACCGATCCGGGGCATGAATTCGATGATGTCGTCACGCAACTGGCGGGTCCCGGTGCGACCTTCGAGAGCGGCCAGGCCTATCCTGCGATCGATAATTCCGGTTTCGCCGCAAGCTATGCCACGTCAACTACCGAAGATCCCCATATACCTCCGGCAGCGAACCAGATTCAATATATCATGAACGCTTTCGACACGCCGACGCAGCTCCCAGTTTTGGGGTGGCTGGCGTCACAGTTTGGCGTTTGCGATCACTGGTATTCGTCGCTACCCGGACCCACGTGGCCGAACCGTTTCTTTCTCCACGGCGCTTCGTCCTCCGGCTTCGACGATAGCCCCGGTTCCGCTCAAATGGCGGGTTGGGAACTCCCTGGTCTCGGGTTTAAGTACCCCAACGGATCCATCTACCAACGCTTGGCATCGCAAGGAATCCCCTATCGTTTCTACAGAGACGCCAATTCGTCACATCTTAGCCTCTACAGCGACGATCCCGCAGCCGGCTCCATTCTAGGCTCAGTCCCGCAAGTATCATCGCTATCCGGCGTGACGTTGGGGGATTTTAACTCCTTGCAGAATTTTGCAGCTGATCTGCAGGGGCCTTATCCTTATCCCTATACGTTCATCGAACCCCACTATGGAGATATCACAGGCGGGACCTATCAAGGCGGCTCCTCGCAACATCCGATGGATGATCCATACGGCGGCGAGCATCTACTCGCCGCCGTATATTCGGCAATCCGAAACTCGCCCTATTGGGACACCAGCTTGTTGGTCGTCATCTACGACGAACATGGCGGATACTACGACTCCGTCAGCCCTGAGAATGGAACAGCGACTGCGCCCGGTGATAATCCAAACTACGGCTACAACACCCATGGATTCGATTTTACGACACTGGGAGTACGTGTGCCCGCGGTACTAGTCTCACCGCTCATCCCGCAGGGCACGGTCGACCATAACACCTACGATCATTCTTCCGTGCCTAAGCTATTGGAAGATCTTTGGGGCCTTGCGCCGCTTACAAATCGTGATGCAGCAGCAAACTCCCCGCTCGGAAACATCAGTTTGACTTCTGCGCGAACTTTGCAGGCGCCTCCAGCCCCGATCCCCTCAGCCAATTCCATCGGGCAGGTGCGGACCGTCGCAGAAAGAGCGATTACATTGGGGCAAAACCTTCCCGAACGTGGCAACCTCGCGGGTACAGTTGCCACTTTGCGAAAAGCCGACGCCGAACTTTCCGACCAGTCACCCACTGCTATAGCAGCTATTCAGGCGAAGGCAGCCACCATCCGGACACGTGGTGACGCGGAAGCTTATGCGGCCGAGGTTCTGGCAAAACTTGACGCCGCCCAAGCGCAGCGACGCATAATCAGGCGCGGGCGGCATTAGTCGACAGACATGGCCATTTTCCTTAATTAGAGAAGCTTCGGTCGCAGCGCCTACTTATGAACACCAAGCTGCGGCCGCATCCTATAAGCCACCGCATTTCGGAAGCGCTTCTCCACCAACCGCGATGCGGGCGCTTCGCATCCTAGTCGCGCGACTAAACCCTTTTGTTGGAAGTGTTTTCCGTGGCGCATCTGGACATAAAGTGCCTTGAACCAATTCGAACCTACGGCCTGTATGCCACCGATCGTAAGCCATAGAGATTATTGCTCTTTACGTTCAGCGTGTCGATATACTGGTCCGACCCAAAAATGTCGCGTGGGGTGACAACCGGTTCGGCTTTTCCCTGCAGGTACTTATCGCGTTGGCCAGCCAGCAGGCGAAATCCTCGTCGCAATCGGCTAGTTGACAACAACGCCTGACAGGTCGAACAACGCTGGGCGGCCAGCCATAAGTTCAGCTCTTCCACACCACTTGTTGACATCACACCCGAAAATGCTTCCGATGCGGATGGGGCATGGGGGCGATATGCGCAAATTGATATGTGGACTGATCGTCGGTCTGGTTGTTATGGCCGTGCTTTGGTGGGTGTGGGCGAACAACAGCGCCACTTTCGCTAAATGGGCAATCGGAGGTGAAAAAGACATTGTAAAGGCTGGGTCTTGGGGCGACAGCTTCGGTGCTTTTAGCGCGTTTTTTGGTGCGGTAGGTTTCGCGGGCGTTATTGTGACACTGATCCAGCAGGGAGCTGTCATCAAACGGCAGCAGGATGAAGTCCACAAACAGCGCTTCGAGGGGACCTATTTTGAGCTGCTGGATATGCTGCGGGCAGCCCGTGCCGAAGTTCGGTTCAGGCAAAGTGACGAGTATCGGGTGTCACGCGGTTACAAGCGCAAGAAGGGCGAGTTACATGAAGGTTCTGCCGCTTTCCGCGCAGCAATGTTCGAGTTCAGATTTTGGCTACGCGAGAACGCGACATCTGAAGACCGCGAGCGCGCGAAAGTAGAGCTGGGCAAACTTTATCAGGAATGCATCCATCAGAGATATGAAAGTACGTTCGGCCCATACTTTCGGCTGCTCTACACAATCCTGTGGCGTCTGAAGCAGGACGATAAGTTGGAGCCCGAAGAGCGCCGTCGTTATAGCAACCTGCTTCGCGCTCATCTGACATCATTTGAGATCGGACTGGCAGGCTTCAACGGCCTGATGGAACAGGCAAAGAACCTAGACGAACTCCTGACCGAATTTCGGATGCTCAAATATTACCCCACTGGAGAAATTCGGGACCTTCTTGTCAAGGTTTACCGACCAAAGGCTTTCCAAGGAAGGAATACGAAAGAAAGTGGACAAGATATTCTTGAAATCGATCCGCTAGAACAGGACGAGCAGCCGAACTAATCCAAGACTGGTCCTGTTCAGCATATTTGCCATCCGAATAGTCGAGATATTTTCTTCGGACCTTCTGTCCGATGTCGTCGACGCGCCGCCGCGTCTTGCGATGGAGATGGCAGACCTGATCCGGTTCAAAACCTCGATGCGGACGGAGATAGGCTTGCGGAATGGGGTGCGGGTGAAGAGACGAACTCACAGACAATCGAACACCTCAGCTTGACGTCCGGCGCGCTGGCCGTCTCCCCATCTGGCATTGTCAAAAGTCGCGGCGCCCTCTTAGTCAACTGAGATTTGGCCTTTCGAACGATTCCCGCGCGCGCTGACAATCTCGCCACAACTTGACCTGACTTGCGATATCGGTCTGGATTCTCTGAAAGAATATGGGGTAGTCGAGCACCCGGAACTGCTGAGGCACTTCATGACCCCACCGTGCTAGCACACCATAACCGCAATTAGTTCTCATCGAGCGCCGCTACCCGCAGAGGAACGGGAAGATGAAACTGGTGAAATGCTTATGGAAATTTGCATCTTACGCTAGTATCAGCCTTTCGATTCAGTTAGAAAGTGTCAGGCAGTCAGGAAACGCTGATGGATATTGTCACGAAGGAGCAGCGCTCCGAAATCATGTCCCGGATCAGAGGACGCGATACCAGGCCGGAAATGCTGGTGCGCCGCACTGCCCACGCGCTTGGTTACCGTTACCGTCTTCATGCGAAAGATCTGCCGGGGAGGCCGGACCTGGTTTTCCCGAAAAAGCGGATCGCGCTTTTCGTTCACGGGTGTTTCTGGCACCGGCATCCCGGTTGCAGGCTGGCCTACACGCCGAAATCGAATCAGCAGTTTTGGCAGAGCAAGTTTGATCGAAATGTAGAACGCGACGGTGAGGTCATTGCCGGTCTGCGGGCTCTTGGCTGGAAACCGCAGATAATATGGGAGTGCCAGACCAGGAAGCCTGGGTTGGATGACGATCTGCGCATGGTGGTGGAGAATTGCCCATGACCTCTGCGATCCGTCTCGCCAAGCTGCAGCGGCTGACGCGGAGCGAACCACTGCGCGTTCTCGAGCTCTGCTCGGGCTGTGGCGGCATGTCTCTGGGCCTTCATGCCGCAGGTCTTCAGCTTGTCGGTCACGTGGAGCAGGACCCCACTGCTTCTGCCACCTATGCGCGCAACTTCTTGCCGCCGGAAGATGTTGACGCAGGTCAGTGGCAGAAGCCTCGCGACATGGTGGAGTGCAGCCCCGAGGAGCTTGCGAAGGATCTTGGCCTTCCCGATGCTTCGGGTGCGTTCGACGTGCTCGCTGCTGGGCTGCCCTGTCAGGCTTTTGCGCGCATCGGCAGGTCCAAGCTCCGTTCTGTTGCCGGAGACGACGACGCTTATCGCAATGATCCCAGGGCACGCCTCTATCGCCGATTTCTGGAATACGTGACCGCGGTTCAACCAGTCGTAATCGTAATTGAAAACGTGCCGGACATTCTTAATTTCGGTGGACACAACGTTCCTGAAGAGATCTGCGAAACACTCGACGGCCTTGGCTACGAAACAAGCTACACGCTGCTCAATTCCGCCTTCTATGGCGTTCCGCAGATGCGGGAACGTCTGTTTCTGATCGCCTATGACCGGTCGCTGGGCGTAACGCCGACGTTCCCGCATCCATCTCACGCGGCGGAGCTGCCTTCCGGCTACGATGGTGCGCGGGCGGTTGCCTTGAAGTTCATTCCCGAAACGGGGTCGCATTTCCATCCGATCCCAGTGCCTGCTGAGGACCTTCCGGGCGCCGTATCAACACGAGCAGCACTGTCAGATCTGCCGTTCATTTCGGAGCATTTCCGGGATCCGGGTAGCATGCGACGACGCAAGCTGGGCGAACAGCTCTCCTATCGGTCAGCAGAAATTTCCGGTTATGCGCGCCGCATGCGGGAGTGGCCAGGATTTGAATCACCGGAAACCACGGATGGCCACCTTGTTCGTCTGACCCCGCGCGATTTTCCAATCTTCCGTCGCATGCCATCGGGAGCGGACTATCCGCGTGCACTCGGCATTGCGGAACAGATCTTCGAAGAAGCACTTCTGAAAATCGCTGTCCGACCACCTAACGGCAGCGAGGAATGGAATGATCTGCGCGCAAGGCATGTCCCTCCATATGATCCTGGCAAGTTCCCCAACAAATGGTGGAAGCTGGAGCCAACCTCACCTTCCCGCACATTGACAGCACACCTCGGCAAGGACAGCTATTCTCACATTCACTGGGACAGCCGGCAGCAGCGCACGATTTCGGTGCGGGAAGCGGCGCGTCTTCAGTCATTCCCCGATGGCTTCCGTTTCGCCGGCGCGATGAATGCGGGCTTCAGACAGATCGGAAACGCAGTTCCGCCGATGCTCGCACTCGCCATCGGGCAGCACATGCGCCATGAAATCGAGGATGCTCTCCGGCTTCGTGAGTCCGGTGAAGGGAACCAGGGGAAGGCTGCCTAACAGGAGCTCTGACGGGGCTCCTGGATAGAAAGCAGATGACGCGCAGAACCGGGGGGGCAGATGACGTCTATCGAGATACCGCCGCATGCAGGCGCGCTGCTGAAATCACTGCGCGGTCTCGGCTATTCACCTGAGACCGCCCTCGCCGATCTGATCGACAACTCGATTTCCGCCGGAGCGGATCATGTTGAGCTCAGCATAGACTGGAACGAGGGAAATCCTCGCATCGGGTTGCTCGACGACGGCCTGGGGATGACCCGTGGTGAGCTCGAAGATGCCATGCGTTTCGGGGGCGACATGGACATTGAACGAGGGCCGGACGATCTTGGCCGTTTTGGTCTCGGCATGAAGACAGCCTCCCTGTCGCAATGCCAGCGACTGACCGTAGTGAGCCGGAAGGCTGGGCACGAGTGCAGCATGTGCTGGGATGTCGCCAAGGTGGTCGCTTCCAGGACCTGGAGCGTCGACATGGACACGCGCCCAGATCCCTTCGATCATCTGAGCATCCCTTCACATGGAGATGGCACTCTTATCGCACTCGAACGAATGGATGAGCTCGGAGGCCTGTTTGGCCTGGACAAGGAAGGGTTCTTCGCCAAGGTCCGCGACGTCCGTGATCATTTTGCAATGGTGTTCCATCGCTTTCTCGACGGTGATGCACGCCGCGTCCGCATCACCATCAATGGAAGGGCGGTTGTCGGATGGGACCCGATGCTGCGCACACATCCCGCCACGCGCTCGCTTGGAGCAGGTCAGATGGGGTCTGGAGCACTGGCGGTACGGGTATCGCCTTTTGTGATGCCGCATCGCGACAGGTTTGCCAATGAAGCCGAATTCGCGGCTGGTGGTGGTCCTGGCGGCTGGGCAGAACGTCAGGGCTTCTATGTTTATCGTGCCAGTCGGCTTGTCGTCGCCGGCAGCTGGCTTGGTCTCGGCGGTCATCGTGAGTGGACGAAGGATGAGAGCAGTCGCCTGGCGCGGATCACCATAGACCTGCCGCAGAGCGCAGATTCCCAGTGGCGCATCGACGTCCGCAAGGCCCGCGCACGGCCGCCAGCGGCGTTGCGCGCTCGTCTGTCTGCGCTGGGCGGACAGTGCCGGGAACGAGCCCGTGAGGTCTTTGCCTGGCGCGGTGGGCAGGTCTGGGCTCCGGCGCAGAGAAAGGATGCGGAGACAGCAATCTGGAACGAGGAGCACCGCTCGGGGAAGCGGCGATACCGGATCAATCGCGAACATCCGGTGATCGCTCAGCTGCTCAGTTCTGATGCGGCTACAAAGCGGCTGATGCGCACCGCCATCACCCTGATTGAACGTTCGGTTCCGGTCGAGCGAATCTGGCTGGACATCTCGGAGAATGTCGAGGCTGCCAGCAGTCCGGAAGCCATTGACGCTCTTCTGATCGATGATCTTGTCACCGCCATTCGCAATACGCGCGGAAGTCGCAGCACCGAGGAAGTTCTCGACACTCTGCTCCGCTCGCTGCGCCTCGATGGCCCTGACCTGAGGAAGGCCATTCTGGCAAGGCTGGAATCGACCGATGAGTGACGGCGCGCTGCAGACGTTGACCAACATGGCCCGCCAGCTGCTGACGTCAACGGACGAGCGGCCCGAGGATCGTGCGGCGATCCGCGAGACTGTTATTTCGGTGATGCCGGTGGTCGCCCGCCGGACCAGTCACGAATTCAACGATGAGGAGATCGAAAGCGTCGTAAGGCTGCTTGAAGGCGCTTATGTCGTTCAGCAGGGCCATGCCGTCGCCGTCGTGGATCGCGACGTTCCCCGCGAGTGGTACATGGGCGAGAGACGGCGGCCCGGTCCCTTCATGAGCCGATATCTTCAGAAGCTGCAGGAAGATCAGTGGCCTGTCCGCACGGTTGAAGAACTGCGGGACAGCACTGCGCGGGTCGTTGAACTGCTTGACGACCCGCAGCGTGACGGCCCGTGGAGCTGGCGAGGTCTGGTGGTCGGTGACGTACAGTCAGGCAAGACCGCGCATTATGCCGGACTCATAAATCGTTGCGTCGACGCAGGGTATCGGGTCATCATCGTTCTTGCAGGCATGCACAATCTGCTGCGACTCCAGACGCAGATGAGGCTGGAGCTCGATTTTCTCGGCTATGACACGAGGCCTGACGAGAGCGATGCCGGCCGCATGAAGGCGATCGGCGTCGGGCTCATCCCTCCCGCGATGACCGCCGGCAGCCTGACGCTTGCGTCCGCCAACGGAGATTTCAACATTGCCTTCGCGAGGCAGGCGAACTTCGCGCCCCTTGACCAGCCTTGTCTGTTTGTCGTGAAGAAGAACGCGACGATTCTGCGCAATCTGAACAGCTGGATCGCAAAGCTGCCCGAAGAGTTTCGGCGCGCACCGCTTCTACTTGTCGATGACGAGGCCGATCAGGCGTCGATCGATACGAAGGATCAGCCGACTCTGCCGGACGGGACGTTTGACGAGGACTACGATCCTACCCGGATCAATGGCGAGATACGCAGACTTCTCGGCGCGTTCAAACGCTCGGCCTATGTCGCCTATACAGCGACGCCGTTCGCAAACATCCTGATTCACGATGCTCGCGCCGCCGACAGGTACGGCCTTGATCTGTTTCCGTCCACTTTCATCTTTGCGCTTACGCCGCCGGACGACTATTTCGGACCGTCAGCCGTCTTTGGCACCAATAGCGACATAGGAAATACTGGCCTCCCGCTGGTGCGGCATGTCGACCAGGTGCGGGAACGCTGGATACCCGATCCGCACGATCGATTTCTGCGCCCGCGATACGAAGGCGAACGGCAGCCACCCCCATCGCTGAAGGAAGCCGTCAGTGCATTTGTCCTCGCCTGCGCTGTCCGAGCTGCCCGCGGCCGGCCGGACGCCCATTGCTCGATGCTCATTCACGTCTCGCGCTTTGTTGACGTCCATGGTGAGGTTCATGCTCAGGTCGAGCGCTATCTCGACGATCTCAGGGCCCGGATTTCCGGCAGTGATGCCGAAACCCTCTTCGAACTGGAGACCCTCTGGCGCGAGGATTTCGTTCCGACCTCTGCAGCAATTTCGGGCACCGTCTTTGATCGCGGAACGAGAACGGTCACCTGGGATGAAATCAGGGCCGTGCTGTCGGATTCGAGTGACAAGATACAGGTGATCGTAGCAAACGGCCGGTCGAAAAGCGTTCTCGACTACGGGCGATACAAGGAGACCGGCCTTTCGGTGATCGCCATCGGCGGCGACAAGCTCTCGCGCGGCCTGACGCTCGAAGGTCTTGTCGTCAGCTACTTCCTGCGCATCAGCAAGCAGTACGACAGTCTGCTCCAGATGGGCCGGTGGTTCGGCTACCGTCGAGGCTTCGCTGACATCTGCAGGCTTTATACCACTCCCGACATGGAGGACTGGTTCCGTCATATCGCGACGGCTAGTCAGGAACTCCGCACCGAGCTCGTGCACATGCGTCTCATGCTCCAGACGCCCAGGGACTACGGCCTGCGTGTGCAATCGCACAGCGTCATGAATGTCACGGCCGCCAACAAGCAGCGGCACGCGGTCGAAAGACACACTGGATTCGCAGGCGAGGGCAAGATCCAGACGGTGATGTATACCGAACGACGGCTTCTTGAACAGAATGCGGCGGCGACCGACGCCTTTCTCGATCAGCTGGATGCACCGGATGTGGATGTGAGGCGGCCTGGAACGGGAGGAACAGCATCCGGTCTCCTCTGGCGGAATGTCCCGGGAGAGCGGGTGGCGGCCTATCTTCGAAATCTCAGCTTCCCGCCGGGGAACCGCGAGATCGAATCCCACCAGCTTGCAGGGTACGTCGAAGAACAGCTTCGTCAGTCGCCCTCCGAACTCTCCAGCTGGACAGTCCATGTTCCGTCAGGTGACGGCCGTGATGTGACCATTGCCGGTCATGCGATTAGAAGCACGATCCGTCGCCCGCTAGCCAGCCGGCAGACCGCTGGACGCTATATCGTGCGATCAATCCTGAATCCGCCTGACGAAGCCATCGATCTGTCAGACGACGAGTACGCGGCAGCGCTGGGAGAAACCAACCGCATCCGTGAGGCGTCCGGGCTGGCCCGTGCGACGCGACCGGCGGGTCCGGAAATCCGGCGGGTTCGCGGGCGGCATCCGCAGAAGGGTCTGCTCCTTCTTTATCCGCTGGACCCCGACACGCCCGGAATGATCGAGGGCGATCAGGCCGTCATCGGCGTGATGATCAGCTTTCCGACCAGCGCCAGCGCTAGCCGAAAGCTTTATCTCGAAAATACCGTCATGCAGAAGGAGCGGGATCGTTGATTGCCACTCCTGCCGATATCGAAGCACTCTGGACCAGGCTTTCGCTCGCTGGAAGAGGATCCAGACAGTTCGTCACGCTGCGTATCGACAGCAGCGGATCACTCGACGTCCATGCCGCATTACGGATGCTTGACGGCGCGCCATGCCTGCTCTTCGAGCTGTCAGCGGATGATCCAGTCCGGAGCCTTGAGTTCGAAGCTGGAGGAATGCGCTGCTCCCGGACCATGCTTGAGGTCGGGCCAGCGCTCACCCTGTCTCTTGAAGACGAAGCCAAGCGGGACCTTTTTGCCAGCTTGTGCGCCGATGTCATCGCCTATGCCGCCTCAGAAACTGCGGAGCACTCGATCAGAGCGGTCGTCGCGAGACTGGAGGCCTGGCAGGCATTTCTCAGGTCCACCACCGGCAGCCTGTCGCGCAGCGAGACGGTTGGACTGATGGGTGAGCTCCACATCCTCAAGTCAATCCTCGAAAAGGACGCTGCGCTGCTGGAGACATGGCGCGCCCCTGATGACGGACTTCATGATTTCGAACATCTTGGAATGGCGCTTGAAGTGAAGACGACACTGGGCGCAGGCTCCCGGATCGCTATCGCCAACCTCGACCAGCTGGATGATGTCGGCCTTGAGCGTCTTGCTCTCGTTCATCTGCGCCTGCACCAAACTCCGGACGGCCAGTGCCTTGAGGAACTGACCGCAGCCATTTCATCGATCCTCAGGTATCCGGAAGCCAAGCGGCAGTTTTCGAGTGCTCTTCTGCGACGAGGCCTCAGCCCGGAAGACTGGCGGGCACTTTCGAGCATCCGGGCCGCGATAAGTCAGACGCATGTGCATTTCGTCGATGACGGTTTTCCGCGGCTGGTGCGGCGGTCGGTATCGCCCTCGATTACCGAGGCCAGCTATGTCCTCGAGCTCTCCCATTTCGCCTCGACGTCAGAGCCGCTTGCCGTGGTTCTGGACGACTTCACTACGAGACACCAATGACTGAAGACCCATTGAATACGTTCGCCACTGAACTTGCGTCCGAGATTGAGGAGATCGTCATTGGTGCTGATGCGCCGACGCTGTTTTCCGGTGAGATGTTCACGAAACTCATCCTGGAACGGCTTGAGGAGGCGGAACGGCTCGAGGAAGCGTTCGATCTCTACCAGGAAGGGCACACCGGCCGAGCAAGCTACCGTATCGACGGGTATGCAATCGACGAGGACCGCGAGGTTCTCGAGCTTTTCACGACGATCCACACCGGCGAAATTCCGCCAGTGAGGCTGCCGATGGCGGACGTGCGAAACGCGTTCGAGCGCGCATTGAGGTTTGCTCGTGCATCGATGGACGGGCTGGCTGACAAGCTTGAACCTTCGAACACTGATGCGAGCGATCTTGCGAGGAGGATTGAGCGCGAGGCATCCCGGATCTCGACGATCAGGCTTACGCTGCTCACGGATCAGCTGACAGGTCCAGCACTGCCAGAGAACGAAGAGTGGTCTGGGCGGGTGATCGAACATGATGCCTTCGATATCGCCCGCCTGCACCGGATCCTTGGTGAGGGCGAGACCCGATCAGATATTGCCGTCGATCTCAGGCACCTTGCGGGTCGCTGCCTGCCATGCCTTCCGGTCAGGCCCGAAGCGGGGGGCTACGAAGCCTATCTTACGGTGCTTCCGGGGGAAGTTCTTTCAAGCATCTATCAGTCCTATGGGGTCAGGCTGCTTGAACTCAATGTTCGCGCCTTTCTGGGCATACAGGGTCGCAAGAGCGTCAACGCGGAACTTCGAAAGACGATATCCGATCAGCCATCGATGTTCATGGCCTTCAATAATGGTCTTGTCGCGACCGTCGACGAAATCGTGTTCGAGAATGATCAGCAGGGACAGACACTCATTTCCGGTCTAAAGGGCCTCCAGATCGTCAACGGCGGCCAGACCACGGCTTCGCTCCATCGGGCAAGATTCAAGGATCGACTGTCGCTCCAGGGCGTTGAAGTCCCGGTGAAGATCATCAAGGTTACCGATGGTGATCTGGCAGAGATGGTTAGCTCCGTTTCACGCGCAGCGAATCGGCAGAATACCGTCCAGCAGGCCGACTTCTCGTCAAATGACCCCTTTCATCAGCGCGTTGAAGAACTTGCGAACAATACGTGGCTTGAAAGTGGCAAGGGCCGCTGGTTCTACGAGCGCGCCCGCGGCTCCTATCTGGCGGCCGAGCAGAAGGCGTCCTATCGTGCGCGCGACGACAAGATCTTTCGGATCCACACCCCGCGCACGCGGCGCCTCAGTAAACTTGATCTGGCGCGCTATCTGAATGCCTGGGGCGACCTTCCCTTCCGGGTCTGCCTTGGCGGACAGAAGAACTTTCAACATTTCATGCAGCGCCTCAAGGACAGGTCGGCTCCGCTGCCCGACGAAGCCTGGTTCCGGCGCCTTGTAGCAATCGGCGTCATCTACAGGGCGTCTGAACGGGTCGTGCGGCAGATGGGGTTTCCGGCGTTCCGTTCGCAGATCGTTGCCTATCTTGTCGCTTCGCTCTCGTTGCGGACAGGTGGAAGGGTCGATTTCGAAACTATCTGGCGTCGGCAGGCGATCTCTGTTGAACTGGAAGATCTTCTCCGTTCCTGGGCACCGCACGTCAACGACGTCCTTCGCTCCACTGCTGGTGAACGAAACCCGGGCGAGTGGTTCAAGCGGGAGGAATGCTGGCACGCTTTCAGAGACAACCCTCCCCAGCTGTCGGACCCGATGCCGCCCGAGCTCGCCCATTCTTCTGCCGAACTTGGCCAATCTCTGGGCCGCGCCTTGTCACAGGCGCAGACGTTCACGTCCGAAGATCTTGAGCGGATACAGGACTGCATGGTGATCGACAGTGCGACCTTGCTGCAGGCCGCGGAGCTTGGCCAGCGACACCGGGTTCTCCACTGGAAGACCGCTGGCATCCTGAGAACAATTGCCGGCTATGCGGCTGGCGGCTGGGAGAAGAAGCCGTCGGCAAAGCAGGCGAAGTTTGCACTGGAGGCTCTCAGATCGGTACAGGATGCCGGGCTTCTTGGAGCTGGCAGTTCTGAGAGAGGGGAGGCCAGAGGGCAATGAAAAGACCGAAAGGAAAGCCGCGATTCAGAGGTGGCATGCCTCGGAGGGACAATGTGAGATACGATCGGCAGCTGATCGAGCGCTCATCCCCGGGCGCGCTTCCAGCCGTGCTCCCTCTTGCCCACGTGACGGCCGCCTGGTTGGCGAAGGAGATTGTCCGGGACCGAACCTTTGCTACGAAGTGGTGTGACGTGTTCGAAAAGGAGCTGCTGTACTTCTTCGTGCTTCGGCCAGCCTACAGATCAAGATATGGCGACCAGGAATCCCATCAGTTGACCCGTTTTCCTGTCGTCTTCATCGTCAAGCCGTCTGCCATCCCCTCGCCCGCTCACGTCTACCCCTTCGATACCGGTGCTGCCGCCAAGGGTGCGTTCACAAAGCAGGCGGATCCTCTGGTCTTTCTCGAAGACTATGCGGTGGCCGCGAGCCACGCGGGAGCTGCTGGTCATGTAGGCTGGGCGTTTGCCTCCCTCAGTTCCTACTACCAGGGTGATCTGAGGCAGAACATTCTCGAAGATGTACCGCTGAGCGAAAGCGTGACCCGGGGATATGTCGATGTCGCGCGCATGGGCATCGAAGGCAGCAACCAGCACGACAAGCGAGCATCGACGGTTGAGATCGCCTCCAGCCACAATGTGCCTCTCCAGGACAATATCGAGCTTGTGATCTTTCCCAAGCAATATCTGGAGGGCAGTACGCTCTACGACGAAGTCGTCGCTCTGGGTGCGGAGGTGGAACTGTATGACTGGCAGCCCAACAAGGCGCCGGATGAGTTTCAGGAGGAGGTCATGAACATTGCGAAGGCGTGGTACGCCCGGAAAGGGATACTTTGACGTCTTCCGATCTCCCAGACAGGCTCTACCTCTCCGGCTATGTCCGGCTTTCGAACACCGGGTTCGCGCTTCCAGCCTATCAGGTTAAGCCAGGAACCAACGCCTGGTATGCGGCTCTTCCGTCGGTAAGCGGCGACCATGTCTCCGAGATCACCGGATTCGAACTGCTCAAAGAGGGAAAAGTCGAACCGTTTGACACTGGTATTCTTGCTGGGCCGGGCGATGCCTGGCGTGACATCTTCCTCTGGGCTGAGCGTGCCTACGCTGGCAGGCCTGCCGAAATTCATGCTGCACTTGAAGAGTTTCGGGAGGATCTTCTCGAGGTAGCGCCCTTGTCATGGCTTGATCTCGCGCTTCCCGCCGAAGCACGCGATACTGACAGGATCGCGACGGTTGTTCAGGCATTCCTTGAGGAAAAGCTGGGCAAGGACCGAGGCATGGCACACTATGTCAGTCTTGTGGTTCGACCGGGAATCCTGATCGAGCTTCGCAAGGCCATCCTCCTCGATCCAACAAGCGAAGGAACGCTCTCTCTCGATGGATTGAGCGTCAAGCCACATGGCCGGTCATCATTCGAGATCGCGATCGCGTCCGGCCTGTCGAGATCGTTCGATCCCGCCAGTGCTGAGGACTTCAGGCAGGCTGTTGAAACATTTGCCGGTCGGCTTGGCACTACCGTCGACGTCAAGGGCCTCGAGGCTGTGCTCGGCGCCAGGATCGCCGGCCCGGAAACCATGCTCGCGCCCCCCGCCAGCCGCATTTCAAGCCGGCTCACACGTAGGGATGCACCGAATGTCCTCATCATAGCGGCGGATCCTCGCGCTCAGGCAATAAGCCGTCACCTGGAGCCACCGCCGAGCATTCAATTCAATTCCGGTACAGTGTGGGAAGGGGACTATCGTGTAAAGCGCAGCCGCGATCTCACAAGTCTTTCTGCTCCGGGAGACGGCGTCATCCTCATCGTTGACACTGTCGCGGCCGGCAATTGGCCGAAGTCGCTGTCAGGATTTGGTGTCATCATCTGGCTGGCGGGTAACGAAGCGCTGTCTGACGACCGTGTCAGCCGCATCTCCGAGCTTGTGCGCCGCCGGGAAGAGTCTCTTTTCCTTATCGCCCCGGCCCCACCGTCCGATGCCCCCTCCATCATCATGGAGCAGAGAAGCCGCCTTGAGCAGATCCTGGGTCAGGCCAGCGCCGTGATCGATACCACACTCGCGCGTTCTCCGTTCTGGACGGGACAGACGAGACGGTCGATCGATCGCCGGATGGCCGACATGGTTGCAACAGTCGGTGTCCTGGCTGCTTCTGCCGATGACGTCAGAGAGGATATGGTCAAACGGGGCCATTCCAGACAGGTTCATGCCGTGTCCCTGTCGATTGGCGAGCGCCGCTCTGGCTATGAAATGGCGTCGGAACTCAACGCGACAGGCCTCAGAGGCATGCAGGCAGATCGCAGGATGAGCAGCCGGTACCGGTTCGAAATCGCTGAGAAGGGAATCGGCGCCGTCCGCAATGCGATTGTTGACATCACACCGCTAGTGACGGATTTCGAGCGTTTCGGGGAGGCAACGTTTCTGGA
Source organism: Allorhizobium ampelinum S4 (assembly GCF_000016285.1). Lineage (NCBI taxonomy): Bacteria > Pseudomonadati > Pseudomonadota > Alphaproteobacteria > Hyphomicrobiales > Rhizobiaceae > Gillisella > Gillisella ampelina. The sequence goes on from NC_011989.1 coordinate 2,289,223, forward strand.
GATTGTCGGGAGGAGAGAAAGCTGGTTCGACAAGTCGCTGATCACAGGCGTTTCCGACAGACTGATGGAAAGCCTGGACGCGCGCGCCTTGTCGGTTGGTCTGAAGGATCGCGATGGTACACCGTTAATGGTGCTCACTGCGGAAGCGCCACGTCTCGCTGCAATCCGTGAAGCGCACAGGTCGGGTCTTTCGATTGCTCGCTACACCGACATTGGTGCAATACGCTCAGCGGCCATTGATGGAAAACGATTGGAGCTCCCGGGAGAAATGCGCCTCGGCAAGCTTTTTCGCCTACCACAGAACCAGGGGCTGGTGACACGTGGACTGGATACGCGAGACGTGGTGCGTGTGGACGAGCGCGACTGGCTGGATATTCGATCTTCCGGGACTTCCGGTCTCGATTCTCAGGCCCGTCTATATCGGCCCAACGCAAGAAGTCGAGACGACGGCCGCGAAATCGCAATCCCGGTGGCCGCTGTCTGGGATGGCATCCGAGGCCGTGATCCCGTTGCGCTGCAGCTGTTCGAGCGGTTTCCTGAACTGCGGGAACGAGCTGAACTAGGTGGAAAGCGACCATCTGACTTGGTGGCTGCCTGGACCACGCCATCCCGTGCTGCGGAGCGATGGGTTATTGAAGATGGCCGGATTCCCGCTGAAGCAGGATTGCTTCGAGAGGGAGAAGTTCCGGCACAACGACTGTTTTTTATCGACGGCGATGAGGCGGTTCCCTGTTTCGTCTTTTCGCGGTTGTTCGCAGTCTGGGCAAAATCACTGCTTCCAGCATCCACCAGCTGGGCTTCCAGGTTTCAGGTCAGCAGAACGTTTGATGCTTTTCCTTTTCCGCTGTGCTTTCGGATTGAGCGCCCGTCTGAGGGGCAGCCGCAGTTACGATTTTCCAAAGGACATCGACGGCTTGCGGAGCTGGGTCATCGACTGCGGTACGAGTTCATGGATGACGGTCGGCGGCCAGCTACACGAGGGGTCGAGGATGAAAGAGTCGGTCAGCAGATGGAGTTGCTTGAAGAGTTGGACGAAATTCTTCTCGGCGAAATGGGTATGCCGCTGCGGGCAAGCAACCTTGACATCCTCGAAGCGCTCTTGGAGCGGAATCGAGCGCGCCTGTAGCACAGAACCGCGCTGACGCGCTGCTCTTATCCTCGCGAGAACCCTAACCGACGAGATGGTCGGGACGTGAACTAATTTGCCCGATTGTGGCGCTCTCAAAGGCAATGCTGAAAGCATAGTGCAATGCGGGGGCTGATCGCTCGGCGTGACCTATTATTCAATGACGCCGAGTGACGTCGACACCGTTTGGACCAGTCTGGGAGCAAATTGCGAGGCAAATATACTGACGTATGGTAAACAGGGCTACGGCGTATACCTTCCTATTGCGGCATACAAAGCGGACACGGTAAACATCAAAACCACGACTGATGGCGGGTACGATGCGTACTGCGACGTTGAAACTCGGTAAGTCAAGCCCGGCTTTACAATTTCAGACACCAACACCTCTTCGACAGAGGTCTCCGGCAAGAACTTCTTCTACAAGGTTGTTCCATTGAACTGATCGCCGCCATCGACCGGTTGCGGACTGATATATCAATGACGCGCCTATTGCCCGATCCTTCGTCGTCGGGGCACACTCCAGTTCGACAAAATGGGAGAGTATTGAGTGATGGAATTATGGCTTGCGCGAATATGTTCTTCGTTGTTGGCGGGAATAGCAATCGGACTGGCATACGCGGTCCTGAACAAAAAAAATGCGTATTCAACCTCGTTCGTTCACTCCTGGAGCGATCACGACGCTTGGTTCGTTGGATGAAGTCGAGGAGGTTGCGATATCTCGACAAAATCGCTTCCGAGGAAGCTTTGACAAAGATGACGACTAGGGACTAGCCGATGCGGCATTGGCTATTTTACTTTTTGCCCCAACCAACAACGGCTTCAGCGTGAGATCTTTAGCAGCTTTTTCGCCTAGCGCCTTTTCCAACTCCGCCAGCAATCCATCCTTGTCTTGAAGGACCAATCGGTTTGGTTGCTTACCCAACGCCTGCGACACGCCCACCTGAAATCTATAGCTTTTCGCACTAAAGTGGGTAAGCAAAATATGCACGGTCGTGTCCTGTTTCTCACCAGGCATCTGTGCGATAAACTTTTCCAAATCGATGCGAGATTGATGTCGATCGGGCGTGTTATCCGATGAGAGACGATTATTAGCCCCCTCAACTGACTCTCATCATCCGGGGACAACCGAGCATTTTCCGGGGGAATTACAGTAGCTACAACTCCATTGATTTTATCGGCCAACGCGTTCGCATCTGAAAGAATTTTTATTTGCTGTGCCCTTGCCGACGAGGCGTCTTTTGACGCTTGCTCTGCGGCAAGCTTAGCATCATCCGCTTCGGCTCTCTTAGAGGCGGCCCGCAGGGAAAAATCGCTGTAGGTATCAGGCGATACATCTGCTTTCGCCTGCAGCTCATCCGCTTTTTTGGAAAACACTTCAGCTTTCTCAAAATACTCCGCAGTAATGGCTTTAGCCGCCTGCTCCTTTTGGACCGACTCGTTCGTCAAAATTGGATTTACATCAATATTCCGTGCAATTGCTTTGTTCCAAAGAATTTCATCCGCCGGATTTTTAACCGCTGGCCCGCCCGGCAGATCCAGCCTTGAGAAAAGGATGTCACCTCGCGTGTAGAGCGAGTCAAAGGGCAACCGGCCAAACACCGGGCTGGGCGGCGAATCTACGTTTAGGAGAGCACCTATCAAACTCTTTACGTTGTGCTGCATCCAGATGCCAATTTCGTCTCCACTTGTCCAATAATCCGCATTGAGTTGAACTTTTGGGATTTGGTCGTCCAAAATCTTTGTGAGCAATTGGGCAACTAAGCTCGTGCCGGGGACCGTTTCATTGCTATCGCCAGCGGAAAGAAACTGCCTTCCTCGCGTGAGTGGTTCACCTTCTAGAGCATAGTTCGAGGACTCTATTCCGCTACGCTCCGGAGGGGGTGTCACCAGTTGTCCGTCCTGCCCGATCGTGATTCCTCCAGTATTTTTCTCTGACGGTACCCCGCTAATCGCAGGAGGTGAAACGGACAATCCGCGGTATCCGAAAAACGCGCCGGAAAAACACGAATCGAACACAAACATCATATGTTTCGGATCTGGGAATTGCGCCCAAGCTGAGAACATTTGCATAGACAAAGCCTTGGACGACATCTCGTTCTTGGCCGCTTTATCATTTGGCGCATCAACCGGAAGGATATAGCCTAGTGGTTGCCCTTCATCGCGGCTCTCGCCGTGGGAAGAAATATAAACAAAAAGCCGGCTGTCGGTAACCGTACCTCTGTGGCGCATGAAATCGTCAACGGCTTGCTCCAGGTCTTCCGATTTCAGATCAAAATAAAGCTCCACCTTAAAGTGTTGACGCTCCAAAGCCTTGGTAAGGTTTACTAATTCCCTTGGCACTGAGGTCAGAGGCGGTCGGTTAATGTAATTGACCTCACCGATTAAGAGGGCATGACTTTCGGTATAAAGATTCTGCTCTGATCCGCGGATATTTATGTTTAGCGACGTTTTGTCGTCACCGATATCTGTTGTGTACCAAGGCTTCGGATCAGCAGCTAGCGTAGCCTGCGCTGCTACAAATAAAACAGTAACAGCGCAGAATATCGAAGAACAGCGACGTCTTGCCTTATGCGACATGGTGGTAGGAATCGACCCGCAAATCCCCCTTCGCGACAGTGAAGGGCTTCCGGGATATGCGGTTACCCTGGTTGCCGCCCAAACACCAAACTTTCGTTTTGGCATCATCTGCAAAACCATCGAAGAATGCGACGTGACCTTGGCTCGGGTGGCTTAGGTGTTTGAATACAACCAGATCCCCGACAACGGGCGTTGTTGTCGCGGGAAGCGGCGCGAAGCTCCGAAAGGACCTAGAACCGGCATCGTTGGAATAGGCTTTCCCACAATGCTTGAGCACCCAGCATACGAAAGCAGCGCACCAAGCAGTTTCGTCGCCCTGATAAGGAGCCGTTTTGGTTGCCGCGAAAAACGCGATGATTGGCCTGCTGCCGGTTTCATGGACACCGAGTTAAGGTGTTTCCAATGAAACTGGAGCGAAGGAATGCAACGAAGAAAGTTCAGCCGCGAATATAAGCTTGAAGCGGTGAGATTGGTGCGGGAGCGCAGCGTCAGTGTTGCGCAGGCGGCCCGCGACATGGATGTCCACGAGAACGTTTTGCGCAAATGGGTCAAGGAATATGGTTCTGATCCAGTGCAGGCCTTCCCAGGCCATGGCCAAATGAAGCCCGAGCAGCTTGAGATCGAGAGGCTGCGCAAGGAAGTCGCCAAGCTGAAAGCGGAGCGTGATATCTTAAAAAAGGCCGCCGCCTACTTTGCGAAGGACGTGATATGAAGTTCGCGTTCATTGCAAAGCACCGTTCGATCTGGCCGGTGGCATGGCTATGCGAAGCGCTGGGTGTCTCTCGTTCCGGCTTCCATGCCTGGCTCAATCGTTCTCCGAGCCACCATGCCCGGTATGACGAGGTTCTCCTGGACAAGATCAAAGGCAGCTTCAAAGATAGTGACCGCACCTATGGTGCCCGGCGTGTCTGGCACGATCTTCTTGCTGAAGGCTTTTCCTGTGGCCTGCATCATGTCGAACGGCTCATGCGCACGAACGCGCTGAGAGCAAGGCCGAGAAGACGTGGCTTGCCGAAGGATGCCGGCGAACGCTCGGTCATCATGCCGAATGTTCTGGACCGCCAGTTTGCGGCGGACAGGCCGAACCAGAAATGGGTCGCTGATTTTACCTATCTATGGACCGCAGAGGGCTGGCTTTATGTCGCCGCCGTCATCGACCTGTTCTCACGTCGTGTTGTCGGCTGGTCGATGAACTCCAGCATGACCTCCCAGCTCGTGACCGATGCTCTGATCATGGCGATCTGGCGCAGAGGAAAACTGGACGCGTTGCTGCATCACTCGGATCAGGGCAGCCAATATACCAGCGAACAGTTCCAGCGCCTCATGGCCGACCACGGCATCACCTGTTCGATGAGCCGGTCGGGCAATGTCTGGGACAATGCCGCCATGGAAAGCTTCTTCTCATCACTCAAAACGGAAAGGACGGCCCGCAAGGTCTACAGAACCAGGTACGACGCCAAGGCAGATGTGTTCGACTACATCGAGCGCTTCTATAATCCTAAGCGTCGGCATTCGACACTGGGTTATCTCAGCCCGATGGAATTTGAAAACAAGGTGGGATTAGCTTAACTCGGTGTCCGAAAAACCGGAAGCAGGCCACTAAACGCATTTCAATGAAATTATCCGATTATTCAAACGTGCCAACCATGGTCTTCCAATTCTTGCTTGGCTACGCGACGCCCCACGCCTGAAACCTCCCTCTTCCCGTCATCTCGCGCAGACCGAGCTCCAAAACAATCCGCCGCGCCGCCTGCGGCGTGACGTCCAGCGTCTTCGCCACCATCCCGGCCGACACTAATGGCTTAGCCATCACCAGCTCGACCAGCTCCGGCAGCTTTGAAGACGCCCGGCGTCCGTCCAGCTTTCGCTCGAACATCGTGCGCGCCAACGCCAGCCGGTCATGCTCTTTCAGACCCAACTCGGCGGCTGCTAGAAGCCCATGCGCGATCGCGAGCAGTCTGGTCTCCCGGTCGCGATGACGGCGCCGATCGACGGGAATGGTTTTCAGGCCGACATTGATGGCGGCCAAATGGGCGCCGGTGGTGATGCTAGCTTCTCGCAGGATTGAGGCGGCAAACAAGCGGCCGAGCCAAGGGGCGTGCTGAAGGACCGAAAGCTCGTTCCAGGCATCGAGGGCGACGTTCGCCTGCAGCACCCCCGGCAGGTTTTCGGCCTGGTGCACCACGCTCCGCCATTCATCGAGCCTGGAATCCTCGTCCCAGTCGAGATCATAGACGAGCGGATCTTTTTCCGCCGCGCCGCCGCGGCCGGGCCGGGCCGGGTCGCGTTCTCGATCCCTGCTTCGGAGCGGGCCAGCACTGCATCGATTGCGGCGTAGTCAACGCCGGGTAGATTTTCGATGTCGTCGGCGACGTCCCCATCCCCTTCCGGATCGGCCGCGACCGCGCGCCGGGTAACACCGGCGGCTTCCGCCTCGTCGGCGTCAACCGACGTGATCTCCGAGGTATTTCTTCTTAGCGTGCGGATCCCATCAGGCGACAGCGCCCACCCGGGGAGTTGGGCGGCAATGCGCCGGCGGGTTCGCAGCACGTCGCGGGCGATTGTCAGCTCATGGGTGGGTGTGCGAATATCCTTCGTGGCGTCGTGGAGGACGAGGTCTTCGAGGTGGACGAGTTCGCCGTCGATCCACAAGGAGGCGCAGGCATCGGCGAAATAGGACCGTTCGATCCATCCCTGGCCGACCGGCGAACGGGCGATGCGCTCGTGCAAACGCGTCAGAGCGATACCGGCGCGGAATGCCGGCTCCAAAAGCGCTGTAATGCTGATTTTTGCGAGATCGTAAACCATTGAAAACATAGTAAATGATTTACTAAAGGAACTCTATATAAATATTACAGTTCGCCACATGGTAGGGTTGCGCGTTAGTGTTCTAACCATCGATAAGTATCCCTTATCGACCCACATGAGTGAGACAACCTAGTCCAGATAGGCACACTCTTAGCATGCAAAGGAAAACAAATGCTTTTTCATCACCTATTCGAAATTGAAACCGACCTCTTCAAAGGCACCGCGCCACGGCCTGATGCCCTCAACGACCTCATCGGCGGAGATGAATTGGCAGCATGGCTTCATGAACGGCTGAGCGCTAACGAAATCGCTTGCGGCTCCGTCCATGCGGAAGATCATGGATGGGATTTTGAGATTCACTCTGAAGACCGGCGCTACCGCATCGTTTGCTCCTGTGAGTATGAAGAAGAAGGACGTCCCGCCCGAGAGCATTTCATACAGGTCGCCCAAGTCAAGGGCGCAGCAGTCGTACCAGATCCCGTTCTGGCTGCTGTGCGGGGTGTTCTTATGGCGGCGACGGATATTGAGGTCACCGGAGATCAGCCAAAACGCTGACTGTGTCGCAGGCTTCCAAGTCGCGAGTGTCTGCCCGATTTCTGCTGGCGTGACCTTGCCTCGCTTCATATCCGCAGCCGACACAGCGCCTGCAAGGCGATATCATCGAAATTGGGCTGGCCTCGTGATAATCTCGCAATCTGAACTGCGGTTCAATCCTTGGTCTTAGCCCAATCAGAAGCATATATCTTCGACGCTCTGATGCAAACCAGCTACATCTTCCGATAGAAAGATGTTCTGCGAATGCCGACCGCCCTCCAAACATTGACTCTTCCCTCCTGAATGATCAGCGTCGCCTTATGTCTATAACGACGGATTTCATTGCAGAACTCATTTGCGGCGCCAATCGGTTGGACCACCTCGATGCGTTCCAGAAACGAAGATTGCTGGAGCGGGCCGTCATCACCATTCGCGAGATGCGTGAAGCGATCGGCATGATGAGCGGACCTGGGCGGGATGTTGCTTTGGACATTCACACGACGGCTCTGTCCATCCCAAAAGGCTGGCGTACCGATGATCAGGTTCGCGATGCGCTCCTGACCGCCGCCGCCATGATCCGTGATCTTCATATCATTTTGGACAGCAAGACATCCATCAGGATTTCCCCTCTCGCAAGGTAGGATCGGAGAAAGGCTATTAGGCAGCGTGGCTGGACATCCAATTTCGGTCAGTTCCCTCCCCCTCAGTTTCCGGCAACCGCCCGAAGACCTTAGCGCAGGTATTGATGCAGTACCGAGTAAAGTAAGACCGACGCCAACGATAACGCCATGACGAGGATTATCCGCCTGTTTTGTCCGCGCACCTCATGCGGTTCCGGCTGCTTTGCGCCGCAACGCGGACATACCAAACCGACAGGAACCGGTGCTTCACATTTGACACAGGCCACATAAACCAAGCTGCCTCCTCGGACGCCAAAGACGGCGCCGCTCGCCATTGCGAGTAACGCCTTAATAGCACGTCTGGGGCCGATAGATCGAGTCAAGCGGATTGATCCCTAGGACGTTGTCTGCAATCCGATTTCCTGCCTCGCTCTCTGTCGATCAGTTCAGAGCCTAAGCACCACACCAACAAAAAACAGCTCCATACCTTGACCTTTTAGGAAGCTAGCCTATTCTCGCCATCAATGGCGCGATTGAAACAGTATTGTCGCGCCATGGGGCTGTTTTGACGATTTTCGATGACGTTATATGGGGGCATCCATGGACGACGTTCTGTCGCCGACCGATTTCATCCAGGCAAGCCGTGTTCTGAGACTGTCGTCACCTCTGGGTGATGACCAGTTGCTGCCGGAGCGGATGACGGTGGAGGAAGGCGTCAACCGTCTGTTCGAGATTACCCTGTCAGTGCGTGCCAAGCGCGAGGCGGTCAAGCCGGAAGAGCTGATCGGCAAGCTGGTGGATGTGTCGCTGGAGATCCGTCAGGGCGAGTTCGATGAGGGTGGCGTGCGCCGGCCGTTCAATGGCCTGGTCACCAATCTGTCCGAGGGGCCGCCGGTGACACGAGGCCTGCGGTCTTATACGCTGACCATCCGGCCGCAGTTCTGGCTGCTGTCGCGTCGCTCAGACTGCCGCATCTGGCAGAACATGACCTCCATGCAGGTGCTGGAGACGCTGCTGTCGGAACATGGTCTTCCAGCGGCTGCCTATGCACCACTGCACAAAGCACCGCCCGCGCGTGAGTACAGCGTGCAATGGAACGAGACGGATCTCGATTACCTGCTGCGCCGGTTCGAAGAAGACGGGTTGTTCTACTGGTTTGAACATGAGGTGGGCGTCCACCGCATCAAGGTCAGCGACAGCAAGGTCGCCTGGAGCCAGCCTTCGGCCTCTGCGGAAGGTGTCGAGAAGGTAAGATTAGCGCAAGGCTCGTCGGATCGCAACCATATCAACGAGTGGATGCGGCAGTTTGCCTTCATCCCCGGCCAGCGCGCCGGCGCCGACTGGAATTTCGAGACGCCGAGCACCGTGCCACTCAATGTCACGCCATCGCTGATCCAGATGCCGGGGGCGGCCAAGCGCGAGCTTTACGAATATCCCGCCCGCATCAGCGATGTGAAGGAAGCCGAGCAGGCCGAGACCTTCCGCATGCAGGCGGTGGAGGCCGATCATGAGCGGGTGACGGGCAAGTCCAATGTCCGCTTTCTCGAAGCCGGCCGGCGCTTCACGCCCTATGAGGAGCCCCATCCCGAACATCAATACGAAGAGCATGTGATCACCAGCATCACCCACTGGGTGGTCGACCGCTCCTATGAGACGACCGAGAACGATCCGGAATACCGCAACGAATTCGAAGCGATCCCCTCGCGCGTGCCGCTGACCCCGCATCGCGACACCAAGCGCCCGCACATCGAGGGCGCGCAGGTGGCAATCGTCGCCGGTCCCTCCGGTGAAGAGATCCACACGGATCAATATGGCCGCATCAAGGTCTGGTATCCCTGGGACAGGCGGGCGAAGAAGGATGGTTCCGACACCTGCTGGATACGCGTCAACCAAGCCTGGGGCGGTGGCACCTGGGGCGCACAGGTTATTCCCCGCATCGGCATGGAAGTCATGGTCTCGTTCGTGGACGGCGATCCGGACCGGCCGCTGGTCATTGGTGTCGTGCCCAATCCGAAGAACCCCGTGCCCTATGATCTTCCTGCCAACAAGACCCGCATGGTGCTGCGCTCCAACACTCACAAGGGCAGCGGCTTCAACGAGATGACCTTCGAGGACGAGAACGGCAAGGAGAATATGTTCTTCCATGCCCAGAAGGATCAAACGACGCGGGTGCGCAATGACCGCACCAAACGCATCGACCGGCATGAAGTGGCCTCCATCGGTGGCAACCGCGCCGTGGAAGTTTCTGGCAACCAGAAGCACGAAATCGGCGGCTCGGTAAACACCGTCGTTGGCGGCACGGGGCCGATGGCCATGCTCACCATGGCCGGCGTGCAGGCTCTATCGGGCCAGACGGCCGGGCTGCTGGCCCAGGCAGCCCAGATCGCCGGCGGTGGCGGCCCCGGCATTGCCAGTTTTGCCACGTCACTCGCCTCCTCTGCTCTGGGCTTTCTCGGTGCCGGAGGTCTTTCCGCCCGCGAAGGCGTCGTCTCCGGCCCGAGCCCACGCGCGGACGCCGGTACGGCGCTGGCCGGATCTGGCACCGGCGTTGGTTCAGATGCCTCCAGCCTGTTCCCGCTGCCCGGCATCATGAACACCATCGTCAGCAGCTTTAAGTCCGACAGCATCGGCATTGCCCGTGCCGAGCAGATCGGCGTCAGCAAGGTGACGAATGTCGGGCAGACCTCGCTGGAAACCGTCGGCAAGTTCAAGAAAGTCATCGTCGGTGAAGAATTCGTCATCGAATGCGGTGCGTCGAAGTTCATCATGCGCAAGGATGGCACGGTGATCATTCTCGGCACGCAATTCAACTTCACAGCGTCGGGTCCAACCCAGATCAATGGAACTGTCGTGGATCTGAACAAGCCGGGCGGCGGTTTTGAAGAAGCCGACCCCTCAGAGTCCGATTCCACAGCAAAAGGCTGAAGCCGATGACTGTTGATAATCGTACCCCATTTCCCTCGCTTGCCTTCCGTCAGTACAATCTGGCTGGGGAACTGTTGGGCGTCGTGGTTGCACGCGGGACTTTTAAACTCTCCAACGGCGGCCCTTTACAGATTGCGGAACGTCAATATCCGCTTGTGATGTCAGATACCTATGACGGCGATCCACACGAGACGCCAATGGTGGCCTGCACCGACTTAGCCCCGTTCAAACCAACAACGGACGTTACATTTGTCGGGGCTGCATTCGCGCCAGGTGGGAAGCCGGCATCTTCCTGGACCTGCAGTTTGCGTGTTGGACCCGTTGAGAAACGTTTGCGCGTTTATGGCCCCCGCCAATGGCGTGCGAAGACGAGGAAGACGTGGATTGGCCTGCTAGACCGTTCCAAAGAAAATGTTCTTGATGGTTGGGAGTTAACGCCGGGGGAACCCGTTGCCTATGTACCACTCGATTGGCGGCTTGCCTTCGGTGGTAAAAATGACCGCGAGACGATTGAAGCCAATCCGATCGGCATTGGGCTAGTCGATGAGGCCCGCTTCAGAGAGCAGCCCGTATGGCCGGCACCTCAGATTGAAGAGGAAAGCCATCCGATATCCTCCGTAACAGATCGTCCGAGGCCGGCTGGCTTGGCGCCAGTATCACCATTCTGGAAGGATCGGGTATCGCTTGCAGGTACCTACGATGATCTTTGGCTTCAACAAAGACATCCGCTTTTACCGCATGATTTCAATTTCCGGTTTTGGCAAGCGGCCCATCCTGATCTCATTGCGGAAAGCTGGTTAGATGGCAGCGAAAAATTCGCGCTTGAAATGTTATTGCCCAGCCACAGTCGCCTTGAAGGACGACTTCCAAAACTGAAGCTTTCGATCGAAATCGACCAAGGCAACGGGCCAGCCCGTGCGCCGATGGTCTTGGATGGTGTCCATTTCGACATGCGGCCTGGTATCGGGCGTGTGTTTTTAACGTGGCGAGTTGGCTTCCCTTGGGCGCATAGACGGGGGACGCCGAAGCTATTTATCCAGTCTGAAGGCGTGTCGGGGCAGGTCGTTTCCAATGTCTGACGATAATCCTCTTGTTATTAATATCGTCGGCGGAGGTCGTTATGTCGACACACAAGCTATGTCGCCAGCTGAGCTCAGCGCATATAACGCAGCACTGGATAAGGGAAATTCTCTTTATTCATCGGACTTGGAGGGGGCAAAACAAGCTTGGGCCGAGGCGGATAGAATAGCCGCACCTTATATAAAAGAACGCAAGCGCCCACCTCGCCCTGCGGCACCCAGCCCTGCCCCTCCGGAAATAATTCCCGACAATCGTAAAGCAATTGCGGTCTGCCTTTCTCCCGATGTTTGTAAATCGCCTGATGATGCGGTTCCTTATATGTCGTGGGGTACCGCAGATAACGATTACAAGTACTCTCCGAACGTAAGGGCGAATGGTGAGGTTATTAAGCGGTTCGATTCTAAATTTACGACCACGTACGGAGACGAACCCGGCACCGGTCTAGGAGTTAAGTCGGGCACTGTTGGTGATGTTGTCGAGCCGGTTACCTCTTCTCCAATCGTTAACGTCAATGGTATTCCAATTCAGCGTCACGGCGATCGATGCACTTTGAATAAAGGAAATACTGAAGGAGAATATTGTTACGTAAACTCGACAGAAACCCAAAAGGCACCGGACGCCACAGACAACCAGAACAAATCGGTAGTTGCTCAGGGTAAAGCGGAACTTGGTCACTTTTGGGCAGGAATGAAGGCGACCTCCGATGAAGCATCACTAATAGATGGGGCCGCTGGCAAGATCAGCGACTACTACAATGGCAAGGCGTCGGTTTGGGGGGATGTTAAGGGGGCTTACGAAAGCCTGCCCACGGGTGCACAAATCTGGCAAAGTACACAGGACGTTGGAAGCGGCCTGTACAATGTCGGGGAACATGTCGTCAACGATCCAGTCGGCAGCGCGAAGGCGGCTGGAGAGTTCGTTGTTGATGGCGTCAAAGGCGCGGTCAACAGCGTTGAAGAGGGTTACGACAAGCATGGCATGTCAGGTGCGCTTGGCGCTGGAACGGGTGTTTTAGCGAGCATCGTAAGCCCAGGCAAAAAAATCAAGTTGCTAAAAGAAGTAGAAGAAGGACTCGAAGAAGCGGGCAAAATCGGAAAAATTGCCCGCGAACGCCAGCATGTTGAGAAAGCCGAGCATGCTGCGGAAGCGGTAGAGGGCAGCGGCGGGGGACGCGTAACAAATAAGAGGAAACCGACCCGTAATCCGTGCCTGCATTTGGCTAAAGGGGATAAGGACGGACCAGGAGAGTTTCGTGGTGGATCTTACGGCGGGACTAAGGGTGTCGGCGATAAAGAGATGGAATCTAATCATATGCCGCCCAAGTCGGTATCGCCTTTGGGTGAATTACCAAGTCCGTCAATGCAGATGGATAAAGCCGACCACCGCGACGCACTCTCGACTGGGTCTAGTGCGGAAGCGAAAGAGTGGCGGAAAGCTCAGCAAGAGTTGATCGACGCCGGGCAATATCGGGACGCTCTCGCAATGGACATTCGAGATGTTCGCAGGATCGCCCAAAAGGGCGGCGACATCAGGAAATACAATCAGGCAACCCGTGAGTTGCTCGCCTATTATAAATGTCTGCAAGAGCACGGCTGGCTGCCGGGTAAGAAATAGGAGTTGTATATGGACTGGGAAATATTTCCGTTTGAAAGAATGGGGCCGATCCGTTTCGGTATGACAGCCGAGGAAGTCTCAGCAATAGTAGGCGCGCCCGACCGATCGAGTCGAGGCCTAAGACCTGGAAGTTTCAATGAGCAACGAGGCACCAAGGCTCCGATTGTTCGCTATCGCGAAAACCGCGTGAGAGAAATTGAAGCCTTTTACGATCTCGAAAATGTCACGCTCAGGGGCGTTCAGATTTTCCAAGGGAACGGGATTGATGTCCTTCGACAACTAGAGGAAATGAATGGGGGAGCCAGCCTATCAGTTGGGATAGTGTTGTTCGAAAATATCGGGGTCACTACAGGGCGATTAGATGAAGAACCACGCACCGGACATTCAATCACTGCTTTTGCGACTGGTACGTGGAACGGTCTGACAGACGACTTCACGGCCATCACATTCAGGTAATGCTGAATACAATGACTTTTCTGCATAAGGCCGCTGTTTCCGATGGCGCAACTCTAATCCACTGTCGCAGCGTCAACCGTAGTCGAAAGACCTCCGGTCGATGATCTGCCCGCTTCGAATTTAGTTGGCGGAATATCCGAGAATAGAGGATGACCAGAGTAGGACCAAAATCACCTCCAGAAACCCGCTTCCACGAAGAGGCAATGTACGCGATCCATCGGGTTGATACGGATCGACATCGCCAAAACGCTTGGCTGGTTCACCTGACGCGCGGCGGAAAAACGATCCAGATGACGTTCAGCGATGGAACCTACGGCGGCAAGGAACAGGCGCTGGAGGTGGCAAAAGCTTATCGCGATGCAGTGCTGAGGGTTGTGCCGCCCTTGACTAACAAGGATATGCGCATGCTGGTGCGCAAGAACAGGTCCGAAGGCAGCAGTGTACCGGGTGTCTATTACATCGAACGCGCCGGGGCGCATAAATCCGACATCTGGATGGCCCGTATCGAGATCGCCGTTGATGACGACACGCCGGTCCCTGCGGGAAAGCGCCGCCGCCGGCAGTTCACGCGATCGTTCAATGTCGCCAAATACGGATACGAAGAAGCGCGGCGCATGGCCGAGGAGGAGCGTATCCGCATGGTGCTGGCCGTCGAAAACGGCGAAGATCCGGCCCTGCGCAGTCCGCAGGCCGTGACGCTGCATCAAAAGCTTACCTTTGACGAGAGCGCTGATTAGAGACTGCTATGCTCCAGCATCACTGAGGACCGACATTGGCACTGTTTGCAGCAATTTCTCATCGCCTCCCGCTCTGGCTGACTGTCGCCGTCATGATCAATCTGATTGCAGCGATCGAAGCCCGAGCGAATGAGATAACCATCGCGCAGGCCCTCGATGTCTGCCGATCAGCCACTGTCCAAGAGGCAACGCAAAAGGGAGATCTGCTTGGCTGGCCGCGGATGCCGGAAGACAAGAATTGGAAATCGTCTTATGAGACCTATAACAAGGTCACCGTCGAGGTCGTCGGATGGCGCGACGAGACCGCAGGAAGCAGCTTAAGTTTCTGGATCGCCAAAGGCGTCAATCCGGGCAAGGCGTGCAATTATAGCCCCACCAACAAAGATACCCTGCTCGCAGACATGAAAGCCGTCATTGGCGCACCCCAGGACGAGGATCATAACGAGATAGTCAATACCGCCTATTGGCGGTTACCCAGTGCCGAAATCTATTTCACGAAGGTCGGCTCAACGGCGAGTTTTACGATGAGCGACAGAAAATGAAACGAAGCCTATGGATAGCCTTCCTTGTCGCCCCGCTTTGGGCGCCATTATGCTTCACAGGCTACTCATTCATCAGGGCACCTGCAGACCCAATTTTGGCGGGAATGTCGACGGCAGAGATCGTCACAACCTCCTTGGCGGTCACAGTGCCGATGGCGTACATCGTCATGCTCGTGGTTGGTCTTCCCGTGCATCTGATCCTGAGCAGGCGAAGGTACAGACGGGCAGTGCATTATGCTGTTAGCGGATTTTGTGCAGGCGTCATTCTCAGATGTATTGGCATAGCCATGACTTGGTTCTCGTTCGTCATACAAAACCATCTTGGGGCGGGCATTGTCAGGAAGGAAGTCAGTGATGCTTTCTTCCACGAGCCGATCCGGTTGCTGGCGCCCGGTTTCGTCGGCCTGTTCGTCGCAGTAACGTTCTGGGGCATCGCCCGCCCAAATCGTGCCGAGAACGCCAGTGTCGCGGAGACATAGAGGTCTCAAATGTTTCGCTGGTTGACACTGCACGTCCTGGCACTGAGACATTCACCTCCTGCCTTGTGTTTCCCTGCTCTCTCAGAGTGGCTTTTTGTCTCCAATTTCCGCTCGCTACACACGAATGACTGACGCCGGTGCAGGAGGCGGATCGGTTTCAAGGCAAACCCACCCCCTCCCCCTATTCGTCCTACTCTTGGAGCCCACCGGACCTTCGGAGCCATCGGGCAATCGGGCACCGACACGTCTCAATCTCTGAAGCCACCGCCTCACTCCGAGATGGCCTCCACACCCACGGTGACCTCACTCATGCCACCGAACATCGGAACATCCACAACCACCTGCCCCCGCTTCGACAGCACCTTGCGCACTGTCACCACAAAGTCGGCAAACGGGCCGGAGCGGATCGTCACCTGCTTGCCCAACATGTCAGGCATCGGCGGGACATCGCCCGCATCCATGTGGCGTCTCTCCGCAGCCTTGGCGGATAATTGCAGCTGCCGCATCAGGGTTTCCGGCATAAGATAGGGTTTGCCATCCTGCCCCATCAGGCTCTGCAGCCTGGAGGCCAGCAGCAGCCCGGCATAGGCCTCATTGTCCGGGATCACCCGCACGAACAGATAGCCTCGGAACAGCGGCCGCTCGACTACGAGGGCCGGCTTGCGGCGCCGGGGCGGCAGTCTTCGCCGCTCGCAGGGGCACCAGCAGTCGATCCCTTGCTCCGCGAGCGCATCGCGGATGACCTGCTCCAGGCCGCTCTTGCAGCGCGCCACCACCCAGCGAGCCTGCGTGTCGAAGTCAGGGCGGTCGCGCCGTGCCATGGCGATCTGGCGCTTCCGCCTCGCCTCGACGGCTGTGACATGCGCCAGCCTCAAGAGCCTTTCGTTCGAGATTACGGTCTGTTGGTTACGGTCACGGTTATGCTGCATCATGGGTGCGTCCCTTGCTCAGGCTGGTGGTGAAGTGATCAAGGGCGGCCTCGACCGCCACATCGAGATCGGGCTGTTGTTGGTCAATCGCCGGAAAACAGATCCAGTCGCTCAGGCCATCGACGAACATCCAGCCGCGGCGCTCGTGTAGCCGTCGCCAGGCCGCAAACAGCGGGCTGCTGCGCTCGACCGTCTCGAAGCTGGACACGAGCGGCAGGATGTCGGTCGTCGTCTTGAACGGCTCGTTGCGGCCGGCGAGATCGTGCATCTTGCTGACCAGTGGCCAGCCATGGTCCCTGCGCTTCTCCCAGGCCAGCGCCTCCCGGCTGACTGCTCCGGATGTAATCCGCCGTTCATCGAAAGCCGTTATCACGAGCTGGCCTGTGGGCTCACAGAGCAGTGCCTGGAAATGCCGACCCATCCAGAGCTTTCCGCAGACCTTGGCGATGACGTGGGTGGAGGAACGGGTTTGGGGATCAGCTTGTGCGCAGGCATCGACATGGGGATGTGTCCGAGCATAGGCATGGCTTTGACCCTGGCGTCCCGCCAGACCCTCAGGCATCTCCCTCCATGCCCGGGCCTTGAGGTAGACGGCAGGTGCCGACAGGTCCTCGCGTGCTGTCCAGGCCAGATAGGCTGGCGTCCGCTCGATGCAGGTCTCCCGCTCCCCAGCCGACAGCGCAAACCAGGCATTGCGGGCAAAATCGGGATTACCGGGCCTCGGCCACATCTTGAACCAGATGTCGAACTGCTCCCCGATCCGGGCGCGCGCCAGCCGCCTCGCTGCCCTATCGTCGACATCAGCGACACCACGACCGTCCCCAGCCGGTTCGCGCGCGCCCTCCCCTTGGTAGGAGTCAGTCTTTGCTAGATTTAAGTTATTACTAAGGGCCGATTTTCCCGGCGCCGGTAAAACCGGCGACGGTTCTGCCGGCGACGGCAATTCAGTCTGCGGTAGAAATGCAACACTTTTGGATGCCGCATCGGCCGCATCAGATCCGCCGGAACTGCAGGATGTGTCGGCGGCCTCAGGCGCATCTGCCGTCTCCGAAGCATCAAACGCATCTGTTGGCCCGGAGGTATCGGAGACATCATAGGCGTCGGTATTGACGGAGCCTGGTTGGCGCGGCTCGTCAAAGATCACCAGCACTGTTGGCCCGAATTTGCCGCCGGCGCGGGTCTGCTCCCGTTCCGCATAGCCGGTCTCCACCAGCTCGGCGATCATCTTGCGGGCCTTGTCGCGCCCGCAATTGCCCTTCTTGACGATGTCGCCGATCACCACGGTCCAGTTGTCGGGCTTGGACAGCAGATAAGACAGCAGCCAGCGCGCCTCCATCGACAGCCTGGCATCTTCAAACACATGATTGGGAATGGCGGCATAGTGTGCATTGCGCACCCCGCGCCGGATCGTCGCTTCGCCGCTCACAGCGCACCGCCTGTGCGCAAAGGAGCGCACTGATCGGACAGGTCAAGGAGATGAATGAGGAGGATGAAGATCATCTGCGCATATTATGCGCAAACAGATATCATGAAAAGGCGATTTTATCCATAAACGGATTTTTTAGTTTCACCGATCTATAGTATCCACATGCCCATGGATATCGCGACCTACATAGCCCAACTGCTCAGCATGAAAAAATGGAACCAGGTCAAGCTGGCGGCCCATTTTGGCGTGTCCCAATCCACCGTCAATCGATGGAAGTCCGGCTCCGAGCCGGAAGGCCACCATCGCGATGCCATTCGCGAGCTCTACAACATGGAATTCGGCACGCCCGACAGCAAACCGTTCAAGCGCGTCAAGCTGATGGGCAAGGTCGGCGCCGGCCAGGAAATCTACGCCATCGACGATGGCGGCCAAAACTATGTCGATGCGCCGGCAGATGCCCATCAGAACACCGTTGCCGTCGAGGTGTCCGGGGAATCGATGTATCCCGCCTATGAAGAGGGAACCATCCTCTTCTACTCCAAGACCCTGCCACCCTCCGAGATGGTCAACAGGCGCGCCGTCGTGCAGCTGGCCGACGGGCGGATCTTCGTCAAAACCGTTCGCCCGGGGACGACCCCGAACACCTGGACACTGACCAGCATCAATGCGCTCTACCCAGACATGATCGACCAGATCGTCGAGTGGGCCGCCCCGATCGACTGGATCAAGCCGCGGTAAAATATCCAGATTATCCGTTCATCCAAAAATAATTATGTGTTCGCGCATTTTTATCTTGCTCATATGATTCCGTTTGCGCATATTATCCGTCATCCACGCCACTCGACGTAGAACCCTGCGGATAATCAGCAACGTCGCACCGCGCCCCACTCTAAAAGACCAAGCCAGGGATGAAATCCATGCAGCAGACTGCCATCATCACCCCCGAAGACGAGCGTGATCGCGATCAGATGTTTGCGCTCTATCAGGAGCGCGGCCCGCAGACGGAGAGTGACCTTATAAGCGCCGGTATCGGCAAGGACAGCCAACGGCGAAACGTGGCAACGGTCGCAGAGCGTAACAGCGCATGTCGCTCAATGGGAAAACGGTTGTGGTCCATCTCGTCATGTGGACCAACGAATTCGGCTTCATCCCTTGCAATAAAGAAATCGACCACTTTCGCCGCAATCGTCTTTACGCGCGGCCTCATCCTGATCACCTGGAGCTTGTCAGTCGTAAGACAAACACCCGCCGTCGTTAGTAGGCAAAGCGGTAGGTCCAGACATGAGCTCCCGCCACACGAAGACGCATGGCGTCAAAGAGGTCATGGCCTGCGGCAACAGATTTACACATGGTGCAGCAATAACGATTTCCGCTGCGACGGCTGGGCAGCAGAATATGACGACGCGGTTTGCAGGCGCTTCTTTGCGGAAGCAGAGCCGAGCCGCGTCGATCGCAGAAAGTGCTTAAGGATTATGAAGGCCGCAACCGACCGCACCTGTGGAAACAATGTGGATAGTCTGCCATGAGCCGAGCCCGCACTTACACAAAATCGGAAATTGCAGATGCTGCGGCCATGGCGGGCCTGCACCACGTCAGGGTGGTGATGCATCCAACGGGCGAAATCGAATTTGCCCCGAAGAGCTTTCCGTCAATCGTTAGAGACACAGAAGATGCAGATAACGCATGGGAGAAATGGCAGAATGGAAGGAAAACTCGTGGGGGTACATAAGGTCAACACTAAGCTGGCAGACGGCACCTTGGAAACATACTATTACGCCTGGCGCGGCAAAGGCGCCCCACGGATGCAGTCGAAACCAGGGACAAAGGCATTCACTCAGGAATTCCTTCGTCTGACCCGTGACCGTCAAAAACCTGCCATAGCCAGCACCATCGGTTCGCTGATTGATGAATATCGTCAAACGGCCCGCTATAAGGCGCTCTCGCCATCAACTAGGCGCGATTATGAGAGGATCTTCGGAGCCATTCGCTTGGAGTACGGAGATTGTCCGCTTGCAGCCGTCGAAGCTCGTGGCAGCCGCCGTGGCTTTCTGTCGTGGCGCGACAAGATGAAAGATTCGCCTCGCTCTGCCGATATGCACATCGCCCTGCTCAGCCGCCTGTTCGTCTGGGCTAAGGACAGCGAATACATCATGCGTAACCCGCTCGAGCGCGTGGAGCGACTGCACGAAGGTAGCCGGAAAGACATCATCTGGAGTTCCAACCAGATCGACAAACTTCTCGCCGAGGCATCGCCGCACATCCGCGACGTGGCCAAGGTGGCGCTTTGGACGATGCAGAGGCAGGCAGACATCCTCACGATGCCGACGCTCGCCTTCGACGGCGAGCGGCTATCAATCAAGCAGGGGAAGACTGGCGCGCGCGTCCGGGTGATAGCAGCGCCGGATCTGATGCCTATGCTGCGTAAAGCTAAAGAGGCACAGCGCCAAAGAGTTTTGGTCAACTCGTTCGGGCAAAACTGGACTTCAAGCGGCTTTCGGGCGTCCTGGCGCAAGGAAATGGCGAGGCTCGGTATAAAGGGCGTCACGTTCCACGATCTGCGCGGAACCGCGATCACCTTCGCCTATGCGCACCTCGACCGGCCGCATGACGAAAAGATAAAACTCATTTCCGAAATATCCGGCCACTCGCGCGAAGACGCCGAATCGATCATCCGCAAGCATTATCTCGCCGGCCAGGAGGTTATCGACGCTATTGGGCGAGGAACGTCCCGTGAATGAAACTGTAAAACTCTAGATGACTTGTAAAACGACGCCAGAAAATCCCGACTAAGTTATTGAAATGGTGGGTGATGTAGGGTTCGAACCTACGACCCGCTGATTAAGAGTCAGCTGCTCTACCAACTGAGCTAATCACCCGCCTGCAGCGCTTCGTTTGTGCTTCATCGCTGCCGTGAGCGGGGATATAAAGGGGTTGCCTCCCCTTGTCCAGCGCCGTTTCGAAAAAAATGACATGAAACAGCAAAAAAAATCAAAACTCGAAAAAACCAAGGAAAATCAAATGTCGAGCATGCCGGAAGCGATGCGGACGGCGGTGCCGCCGATGCGAGCGCGGAAAACTTTGCCTTCCTTGGTATCGATATGCAGATGGATAAAGGAGGGGCGCCCCATTTCCACGCCCTGCTCGATCAGCAGCGGATGGTGGCCGTCTGGCAGCGCGTCGAAATGCTGGATAGCGCCGGAAAGCGCCGCCACCGCCGAGCCTGTGGCCGGGTCCTCGGCTATGCCCATATCGGGGGAAAACATCCGGGCGTGAAAGTCCGCCGCGTGGTGAACACCACCACGGCAATAGACATAGGCCGAGGTCAGCGCGCCGTCACAGAAAGGAGCGGCCCGCTCCCAGAGTTGCGGATCGAACTCGATGCTTTCGACATCTCCCAGACTGCTGACCGGAATGAGCAGGAAAGGCACGCCAGCCGACCAGATCGACGGCAAATGGTTTTCGAAAAGCAATTGGTTCGGCTTCAGGCCAAGCGCATCGGCGATGCCCTGGCGGTCGAGCGGCAGTTGAATCTGGGTGGAGGTTTTCGGCAGATCGAATTCGGCAAAACTCGCCTCACCCGGCCTCAGGCTGACGGCACAGCGCACCGGACCAATCTTTTCATCGATCACCGACACCAGATCGAGCGGCCCCTCACGATCCTGATGCGCCTTTTCCGCTAGGCCGATCGCCGTGCCAACCGTGGGATGCCCGGCAAAGGGAAGCTCGCGCCCGGGGGTGAAAATCCGGATACGCGCCACATGCGCGACATTGACGGACGGAAAGACAAAAACGGTTTCCGAGAGATTGAATTCCCGCGCTATCGCCTGCAACGCATCGTCATCGAGATCCTCGCAATCGAACACGATTGCCAAAGGGTTGCCGCACAGCTTTTTGTCGGTGAAGACGTCGTAAATGCAATAGTGTCGAGCCAAACAAGCCTCCAGTCGCCGTTACAATGCCAGCAAACTGCACGAGCAGCGCCAGCCATGCAAGGCGAACCAGCCACTTAGCCGGGAAAAATCCAATCCAGCAGGGGATACATGTCTGGCGTGTAATCATGCGCGTTGCGATCCGCCGAGCGAATGGCTACGGCGCGGGCAATTTCCTGTTCCTCATCCACCGCCATATGAGCGGCGATTCGCTCGAAAATCGCCTCAGTGGTCAAGGCCAGACGAAACACCCGAAACAGCGTGACCCGGCGGCCTCGACGATAGCCCCGCAATTGCGGATCGATCACCGCATCATCCACCGACAGTCCGGTTTCTTCCTGCACTTCGCGGCGCATATTGGCATCGACATCGACCATCGCATCGATAATATCCGATGCATCGAGCGAGCCCGCCGGACAATAGACCCTGCCTGCATTGGCGGTGTGGGCGGCCATTTCCACCGCGATCAAGGCACCATCGGACGAAATCAGCACAGGAAACCCAAACAGGTGATAGCCACTCTGTGGCTCAGCCTGACGACGCCAAAACAAAAAGGTCGAATAAGGGATAAGGTGTCCCGCGCCAGTCACCGCTCCCTGCCCGATCTGCAATTCGTCGAACAACACCATGGCACCATCGAAAAGGGCGGGATTGGCCGCCGACTCGGCCTGCCAATTTCGGTGAATGGCATCGCGATGCGCGCTATGAAACGGATGATCTCCAGGCTTGACCCGCAATTCCAGCCGGTTCACATCGAATATTTCTCCATCCGCAGGCCAGGACACATGATCGTCAGCGGCTTGCGGCAGAATGGCTTTTGCGTGGGACAGCATGGATGAAACTTTCTTTTCCAGTCTCTGGCAGTTCACGGACCTCGCAGATCTGAAAATACACCAGATCATTCTTTATTCGCTGCGATCGAGTGACTTTGTAAAGGTATCGCAGCGCAAAAAGATGACGGTCTCGTCACGTCCTCACGTTTTGCCCATGTTTCATACCGCCCATACATCCATGGATAGCAAAAAAACAAAACGCCGCGCGCATGGAGCGCACGGCGCCTTATTGAACACCAATAGACGGATTGTGGGATCAGGCGGCGCGAGAATAGGATGACGAAGAGCCAGACGGAGACGTCTTGAACTGAGCAACCATCTGGAACAAATCATCGGCATCCTTGGAAAGCGAGAATGCCGCCGCCGTCGTTTCCTCAACCATCGCTGCATTCTTTTGCGTGGACTGGTCGATGACATTGACGGAACTGTTGATTTCCCGCAGCGCGGTGGTCTGTTCCTTGGTGCCGTGAACGATCGCCGTGACATTGGTATCGATGGCACGGATCTGATTGAGGATATTCTCCAGAGCCGAGCCGGTCTGGGCAACAAGGTCCACGCCACGGTCAACCTGCTTGCCGGACGTGCTGATCAACTGCCGGATTTCCTTGGCGGATGAAGCCGAGCGCTGCGCCAGTTCGCGGACCTCCTGGGCGACGACCGCAAAACCCTTGCCTGCTTCACCGGCGCGGGCCGCTTCGACACCGGCATTCAACGCCAAGAGGTTGGTCTGAAAGGCAATTTCATCAATGACGCCCAGAATGCTCGAAATCCGCCCGGACGACTGCTCGATCTCATTCATGGCAACCACGGCATCCCTGACGATAACGCTGGATTGCTCCGTATTCAGCCGGGTCTGCTCCATCAACCGGCCAACCTCCTCGGCACGCTTGGCGGAGTCGGCAACCGTCGTGGTGACTTCTTCCAGAGACGCAGCTGATTCCTCCACGGAGGCTGCCTGTGCTTCGGTACGGCGCGACAGGTCGTTGGCGGCCTCCTTGATTTCATTGGTGCTCGACGCGATGGACCGGGCGCTGAGGGCGACACCGTCCATTGTCTTGCGCAAATGGCTGAGGGCTTCGTTGAAATCGATCCGCAGTTTTTCCATGGTCGGCACGAACATGTTGTTCAGCGTGCCGGTCAGATCGCCGCCCGCCAGCGCCTTCAGTGCGGCACCCAGATGGGAAATAGCATCCATCCGGCTCGACACATCGGTTGCAAATTTCACCACCTTATAGACTTTTCCACGCGAATCGAAGATCGGATTGTAGGATGCCTGTATCCAGACATCGCGGCCGTCCTTTGCGATGCGCCGGAACTCATTGGCCAAGGTCCGTCCAGCCGCCAGATCCCGCCAGAAAGATGTGTAGTCTGTGGAAGACGTATAGGCCTTGTCACAAAACAGACTGTGATGGCGCCCGACAAGTTCCGTCAGACTATAGCCCATCGCCTTGCAGAAATTTTCATTGGCGGTGATGATCTTGCCATCAGGGGTAAACTCGATGACCGCCATCGAGGTCGAAATCGCCTTCAGCTTGGCATCATCCTCCAACGCCTGCAATTTTACGGCGGTGATATCCGTGGCGTATTTGACGACCTTATAGGGCCTATCACCCTTCATTATCGGATTGTATGAGGCTTCGATCCACACATCTCGACCGTCCTTGGCAACACGACGATATTGAGCGCGCTGGAATTTACCCTGCCGTAAGCCTTCCCAAA
Organism: Allorhizobium ampelinum S4; assembly: GCF_000016285.1. Lineage (NCBI taxonomy): Bacteria > Pseudomonadati > Pseudomonadota > Alphaproteobacteria > Hyphomicrobiales > Rhizobiaceae > Gillisella > Gillisella ampelina. The sequence goes on from NC_011989.1 coordinate 2,313,557, forward strand.
AATTCCGGTAATCGCTGGTCTCAACCTCGCTGGCATCGACGAACATGCGGTGGTGCTTGCCTTTGATTTCAGCCAGACTGTAGCCGAGCGCCCGACAAAAATTGTCATTGGCATCCAAAATGGTGCCATCCAAGCTGAATTCTATGACGGCCTGCGACTTGCGAAGAGCCGAAACTTCCGATCTGGCATCAGCACCCAGTCCAAAAATAGTCATGCCTGAATCCTTCGACCTTTGATCTGCAAGCGCGTCGTACTGCGCCTTTGATGACATCAGTGTCACACAGAAATATATACAATCAACTTCTAAATTAGAAGTAATCTCTAAAAATTGTATATTATGCAAACTAAGTAAATATCGGGTTATCCTGGACACTTAAATACCCTTAATTTTTAATGGTAAAATCGCTAAGTGATTTAAAAAAAACAGAAATAGTCAACGCACAGAAGAAAAACGGCCCGTCCGGCACAGGGCATTCAGCCCCTCTGGCATCGACAAAATTGTCGTCTCCGCGCTAAGGACGGCGCTCTGCCGATTATCCAAACATAGACAGAAAGTCGATTTGCAATCTCATCGACCATTCCGTATATTATTTGCAACTACAATAAAAATTAAGGCGACGAGCTATGAAGGAGACGTATTCGCTTCGTGAAGTCGTGAACGAGACCGGCCTGACGAAGCTGGTCCTGCATGCCTGGGAGCGCCGCTATGCAGCAATCGTACCCAAACGCACGGAGACTGGCCGCCGCATCTACCGGCATGAGGATCTTGTCCGATTGCAGCTGCTGAAGGCCTGCGTCGATAATGGGCAAAGGATCGGCTCCATTATCCATTTATCGAACGAAGAGCTGAAACGATACGTGATGAACCAGGAGCGTTTGGACGACCTGGAGCCTGTTTTTAAAGCCGTGGAAACCCTTGATGGAGAGAGATTAGACCGGCTGCTGAGCACCCGCTTCATTGCGCTGGGGCCTATTGATTTTTCAAAATACGTCGTCCTGCCATTCATGGCGGAAATCGGCCGGCGCTGGGCGGAAGGCCACCTGTCCATCGCGTCAGAACATCTCGCCTCGTCTTCGGTCAGGGTGCTGTTGAACGGCGCGTTCAAACTCCTGGCATCGCCGCGCGGTTCACACAGAATAGTCTTCACCACGCTTGAAGGCGAATTGCATGATATTGGCGGGCTAGTGGCGGCGCTGATCGCCCGCAGCCATGGCATCCACATCACGTATCTCGGCGCCCAGCTTCCGGCCAAGGATTTCGTCGCAATGGCAAGGCAATCCGGCTCGACCGTCGTGTGCATCAGCGGCGCCTTCAAACGCATCCGCAATTTTGAGCTAGAGATCAAGGAGATCCGAAAGGGCTTACCGTTGGATATCCCGCTCTGGCTGGGCGGAGCGGCCTTCATGCACCTCCCTCCCATCGAGGGCGTGTGCTATTTTCAACAGATGGAACAGTTCGAAGAGGCCGTCATCGCCTTGCAAGGCGAAAGCTTCTGACGCGATAAAGCGCCGCATGTCGGCTGACAGCGGCGCTTTATCTTCGTTGCGGACCTTATAGCCAGCTGGTTCTTAGCGCCCCCCCACAATACCCAAGGCATGCAGACAAGAAAACTTGGAGCGCCAGGAACCCTTCAAGGCTGATTAGTTGCTAGCCTTGTCAACCAGCTGGTTCTTGGCGATCCCCCGCGATGCCGAAGGCACGCAGACAAAAAAACTTGGATCGTCAAGAACCGTTCACGCTGATTAGTTGCGAGCCTTGTCAACCAGTTGGTTCTTGGCGATCCCCCGCAATGCCCAAGGCATGCAGACAAAAAAAGCTTGGAGCGCCAAGAACATTCAAGGTTAATTAGTTGCGAGCCTTGTCAACCAGCTGGTTCTTGGCGATCCAAGGCATCATGCCGCGCAGCTTGGCACCGACTTCTTCGATCTGGTGCTTGTCGTTCATGCGGCGAATGCCCTTGAAGCGAGCAGCACCAGCGCGGTATTCCTGCATCCAATCCGATGTGAACTTGCCGGTCTGAATGTCGTGCAACACGCGCTTCATTTCAGCCTTGGTTTCAGCGGTGATGATGCGCGGACCGGTGACGTATTCGCCCCACTCAGCGGTGTTGGAGATCGAGTAGTTCATGTTGGCGATACCGCCTTCATAGATCAGGTCCACGATCAGCTTCACTTCGTGCAGGCACTCGAAATAGGCCATTTCAGGCGCATAGCCGCCTTCAACCAGCGTTTCAAAGCCAGCGCGGATCAGCTCAACCAGACCGCCGCACAGAACGACCTGCTCGCCGAACAGGTCGGTTTCGCATTCTTCCTGGAAGGTGGTTTCGATAATGCCCGAACGGCCACCGCCAACGCCACAAGCGTAGGACAGAGCCACTTCAAGAGCGTTGCCGGAGGCATTCTGATGAATGGCAACGAGGCAAGGCACGCCGCCGCCCTTCTGGTATTCGCCACGAACCGTGTGGCCAGGGCCCTTCGGTGCGATCATCACAACGTCAACGGTGTTCTTTGGCTCAATCAGGCCGAAGTGAACGTTCAGGCCGTGGGCGAAAGCGATCGCAGCGCCATCACGGATGTTGCCGGCGATGTCAGCCTTGTAGATGTCAGCCTGCAATTCGTCAGGGGTTGCCATCATCATCAGGTCAGCCCAGGCAGCCGCTTCGGCAACGGTCATGACCTTGAAGCCATCGGCTTCAGCCTTGGCAATGGTGGCCGAGCCAGCCTTGAGAGCGATCACGACGTTCTGTGCGCCCGAATCCTTGAGGTTCAGCGCGTGAGCGCGGCCCTGGGAGCCGTAGCCAATGATGGCGACTTTCTTCGCCTTGATGAGGTTCAAATCGGCATCACGATCATAATAGACGCGCATTGTGTTATCCTTCCCTATGCTATGTCTGATGTTGAGTATTTTATCCTTCGCCAGGATTTACGCTGACGATGTCTTGTCCGTGCCGTGCAACACAAGAAAGGCGGACACCGCCTTGTGTGCGCGGGCGTCGAATTTTCGTGGCTCGGGTTTTTCACCCAGCAGCAGGCGAACATGAAGATCGGAAACGATCAGGCCGTAAAGCGTGCGATAGGCATCCTCGCCGTCCTCGAACCGCAACAGGCCATCGCGTCGTCCGGCATCCAGCAGCGCCCTCGCCCGGCGGTCGATCTGGCGGCGGCCACGCTCCAGCAGCATTTGCCCCAGTTTCGAGCCGTCGCGACTGGTCTGGCCAATGGCAAGACGGTTCAGCGCCAGCGAGATTTCGCCGGACAGGACATCCAGCAAATCGCGGGCGAAAACCTGCAAATGATCCGCCAGCATCTGCGGCGTCAGGCGCTCGCCGGCGCGCTCGAAGGTGCGCACCTTGCTGGCCTGATAGGAAATCATCGCAGACAGCAGACCGTCGCGGTCGCCGAACCATTTATAAAGGCTTTCCTTGGAGCAATTGGCCGCCCGCGCTAAACCGGCCGTGGTCAATGCCTTGTCGCCGCCTTCGACCAAAAGGCGCAAGGCCTCCGCCAGAACCGCGCTCTGGCGTGCAGAAAATTCTGCTGTTGGCATGGCATTGGTCGACACAGTGAAAGCCCTTCAATCTAAGTACCGTACGGTACGGTTCTTGTTAACGCGCTTCGCAATGCTCGTCAAGCGCCTGAGTGACCGATAAGGCTGAAGAATGCAGTGATGACATGAAGAAGGGGAAATTTCAGGCGAAAGCGCCAAGTGGTTTTGACAGCCGGAATACTTTGAAAACGCAGAAAAGAAGCATTTCCGCGCTTCACTGAAAAGCGGAAATGCTCAATGATCTCAGGCGAGAGACTGAGAAGGAAAATCGAAAATTGCCGCCGTCAAAAGGCGGAACGTCTTTGGAAGACGGTTATGCCACAGCCTGACGTTTCGGCAGTTTCCAATGCGGTCGCGGAAAATGGCAGGTATAGCCGTTTGGAATGCGCTCAAGATAGTCCTGATGCTCCGGCTCGGCCTGCCAGAAATCACCCACAGGCGCCAGTTCGGTCACGACCTTGCCAGGCCAGATGCCGGAAGCGTCCACGTCAGCAATGGTGTCCTCGGCAACCTTCTTTTGCTCTTCACTCGTGTAGAAGATCGCAGACCGATAGCTGACGCCGACATCGTTTCCCTGCCGATTAGGCGTGCTTGGATCATGAATCTGGAAGAAAAACTCCAGGAGATCGCGAAAGCTTGTCTTTGATGGATCGAAGATAATTTCAATCGCCTCGGCATGCGTACCATGATTGCGATAGGTCGCGTTCGCGACATCGCCGCCGGAATATCCCACTCGGGTAGCGATGACCCCGGGAAGCTTGCGGATCAGGTCCTGCATGCCCCAGAAGCAACCGCCTGCCAACACTGCGCGTTCACTCGTCATGGACGTAACTCCTATGGTTGGAATGCACCCTATGTAGGAACTATAGCACCCTGTTTCCAGCGGCCAATCGGCATAGTAACGGCCCTGATGCCCATGGCGGCGGAATAATCCACCCGCCCCTGCCCGACAAAAAATGGAAAGTCATCTCCTCAAGTAGCTTTTTGTACCGCTGTCGGTAAGGCAGAACCGTCCACCCCGGGGACCAACGCAAAAGCTGCCGGAACGGCATGAGCAAGATCCTTCCGAAGATGGGGCCAAAGATGGAGCCATGGGCGGTGTCAGGTTGAACGCGGGACCATCCGGCCGACCTCCCGTTCCCCCCATCAATCTCGAGCATGACTTCTTGCTGGCGCTGATTGAGCCATCATTGCAGACAAAAAGATCGCCGCGACACATTGCGATGCCCGCTTTACGACCACTACAGGGGAAATTTTCAGCGTGTAAAAGGGTTGGCATCAAACAAGCGGCTGTCGATAAAACCGCCAGTGCCATAGTCGTCATCCAGAAATTTTCTTGCAGTAGGGAACATGCCTTCAAGACTTTACCAACGAAAGAGTCGATAATTACGAGCCTCATGAAAAGGCTCGTCCGGTCGTTGGATCGAGAAAGGCTTTGTAAGCGGGGCAGCGAAACAAAATATCCGCAGACAGCATTCGGGTCGCGCCGCAGACGACGCCCCTTCCCCAACCCAAACCAACTCTATATCGCATGAAAATGGCCACCCTGATCCCCAGGATGGCCATAATATCGTATTTAAGCGAATTTTCACATAACATAAGTCGTGGAAAATTTGCGCCTCAAATGCCTGGGACAATTAGTCCTTATGCGCAGGCATGTCCTTCAGCTGATCCTTTGTCCATGTGGTTACGGCATGGACGTCGCCATCTTCATCCCGCATGAATTGTAGATCGGAAAGCGGAACGCCGACCGGCTTTGCACCGATGCCTAAGAAGCCGCCAACATCGATGATCGCTGTGCCGCTGGCACCCAGACCATGAACATGATCCAGCTTGCCGACCTTGTGGTCGTCAGCACCATAAATGGTTGCACCTTCGAGCACGGCAGGGGTGAGTTCAGCGGTGGTGAGACGAACGTGATTGGTATGATTCATTGGGTTATCCTCCTTGTTTGTACTGTAAAGGTAACCAACGGGGCAGAGGTTTGTTCCCTACCTGCCAAACCAAAGCGTGTGCAGTGAGGCGAGATTGAAATCCCCGGCGCTTATTTGAACCATACAGGCAGAACCATCCCGTAACGTCACAATTGCACAATTTTCCATCACATCCATGTCCTTTGAACGCCGTCATCTATCAAAAGGAAGTGAGACTGCCGAGAGCAGACCATCCAAGGCGGAAATCCCTGGAGGCAGAACAAGTAACAGGTTGATTTTAATAGATTTTTATATCCACAATTCGACAAGAGACGCCAACGCATGCCTGCAATGCTTTTTCTGACAGGCGCGCGCCGTTGCAAAGCACAGCAAAAACGCCCAGATTCCAGGCATCGAACCAAATAGTTCGACTTAATTTTATCCACTTGCAAAGTTGGAGATATCCATGAAAACCTTTATCGCAACAGCCGTGCTCGCAAGCCTGATCGGTGCATCCGCATCGTTTGCGGCAACCACGGCAAAGACCACCACCCAGCCTGCCCAGTCCACTGCTTCCACGCAAACGGCGGCGCAACTGAACACGAACGACAGCACGCAGCAGTCGTCCAGCAGCGAATGGCAGTTCAAGGCCCCCACGAAGAAGCCGCATCATCGCAACGAATATAACGGCTGATTGCCGCGACCATCTCGATAGGGATGCGTCATTGATACGAAACGCCGGTCTGCGGCGTTTCGCCTGCTCTCACACAGCATAATCCACCGGCACCGCGGACCCGCTTTTCATCGTCTCCATCGAGATCGAGGCGGACACATCGAAAAGCTCGATACGCCGCACCAGCCGCCGATAAACCACGTCGTAATGCTCGACCCGTGGCAGGACGATCTTCAAGATATAATCATGGTGGCCGGTCAGGCGATGTGCCTCGACGATTTCGGCGATATCGGTAATCGCCCGGCGAAATTCCTCCGTCCATTCATCGGTATGATGCGCGGTTTTGACCAGCGCGTAGACAGTGGTCGGCACACCCACCTTGTTGCGATTGAGCACGGCGATCCGTCGCTCGATATAGCCCTCCTCTTCCAGTTTCAGGATACGGCGCGAACAGGCCGAAACCGATAGGGCAACCTTGTCGGCCAGATCGCTCACCGCAATGGCTGCATCTCGCTGCAGCAGATCCAGAATCTTCCTGTCTCTTTCGTCAATCACGCCCTAATCCTCCGCCTTCCAGGATGAACACGCAAATCATACGCGCATTGTACATTTTTCTCGCAATTTTTGTGCGGAACTTATGGTGATTTTCGAGAAGTTTGCAAATCAACCGCTTCAATCCACTGGCATAGTTTTGTTCATCACCACCAAAGACCCTAGGGGAACACGACAATGCGGATGATCGGCTTGATTGGCGGAATGAGCTTTGAAAGCTCGGCGGTTTACTATCGGCTCATCAATGAGGCAGTTCGCCATCAGTTGGGCGGTTTGGCATCGGCTGAAATCGTCATGCGCTCGGTCGATTTTTCGCAGATTGTTGGCTACCAAAAGGCAGGCCGTTGGGATCTGGCGGAAAAGGTGCTGGGCGATGCCGCTGCCGCCCTGGAACGCGCCGGTGCCGAATGCGTGTTGATCTGCACCAACACCATGCATCTGATTGCCGATGCCGTGGCGGCCCGTGTTTCCGTGCCGCTTATCCATATTGTCGATGCAACGGCCCAGGCCATCAAAGACGCTGGCTTCAAACGGCCCCTGCTGCTGGCCACCCGCTACACGATGGAGCATGGCTTTTATACCGATCGCATGCGCGCCCTCGGCCTGCTGCCCATGGTGCCAGGCGCAGAGGATCGCGGCATCGTCCATGATGTGATTTTCGATGAACTCTGCGCTGGCCGGGTCGAAGCACAGTCGCGGGCTGCCTATCTGGCGATCATTGAAAAGGCCAAGGCAGACGGTGCCGATTGCGTCATTCTCGGCTGCACCGAGATTTGCCTTCTGCTCGATCCCAAAAATCTTTGCCTGCCGGGCTTTGATTCCACTGCCATTCACTGTGCGTCTGCGGTGGAATTTTCGCTCACTCCGCAACAGGTTAAGAAGATCGCCTGAACGCATTGACTGCGGTTTGTTGATCGCAGTCAATTTTTTGCTTGATTTGGAAACGATCATTTCCTATTATATGACCATGATGGACCAGCCAACAAAATCCGGCAGACCAGCGGGCCGCCCTCGGGAATTCGACACGGACGTGGCGCTGGACGCCGCCTTGGTGGTGTTTTCCGAGCGGGGCTACCAAGCCGCCTCGATCAGTGAACTTGCCGAAGCCATGGGGTTGACGGCAGGCAGTATCTACAAGGCGTTCGGCGACAAGCGCGGTGTGTTTCTCGCCGCCTTTGATCGCTACTGGTCGGTGCGCCATGCGATGATCCTGAAGCGCATGGCACCGCTTAAGACCGGGCGGGAAAAGCTGTTTGCCCTTTTGCAGCATTACGCCGAACACGCCCATGGTGCGGCAGGCCGGCGCGGCTGCCTCGTAGTCGGCGGCGCCAACGATCTGTCACTGCTGGATGCGGAAGCCTCCGCCCGCGTGGGTCTTGCTTTTACCGCCAACCAGCAGCGCCTGAAGGACCAGATTGTCACCGGACAGGCCGATGGCTCGATCCGAGCCGATCTCAATGCCGATGTCATCTCCAGCGCCCTGCTGTGCCTGACGATGGGCATGCGCGTGGTCGGCAAGACAGGCCGGACAGAAGACGAGATGCAGGCCGTGGCGCAAGCGGCGCTGCGGCTTTTGGACTGAGCCGTATCTCATCCCTTACAGCGGCGTGCAGCAGCATGGTGCAGTGAGGTTCGCCATAACACTGCCTATTCGCTGAACCATTCAACAGTCGCCACTCACAACAGTACCATGGCATCCTCCCAAGACCATGGCGCCCCAAGCCGAGAAGCAACCACAATGACCCTTTCCAGCCCGCTCTTACGGCACGACGCCGAACACGCCCTGTCGCCAGCCCTGACATTTATCTTCGCCCTGGCCTGCGGGCTTATCGCCGCCAATCTCTATTACGGCCAGCCGCTGGCTGGACCGATCAGTGCGGATTTGGGGTTCTCACCCCAGGCGACCGGCCTGATCGTCACCCTCACCCAGCTCGGCTACTGTCTCGGCCTTTTGCTGCTGGTGCCGCTGGGTGACCTGATCGAAAACCGCAAGCTGGTGATCATCCTGATTGGTCTTGCCGCGCTGGCCCTGCTCGGCGGCGCACTTTCCACCACACCCGGCCTTTTCCTGCTGGCCTGCCTTGGTATTGGCCTTGCCTCCGCAGCCGCCCAGGTTCTGGTACCCTTTGCCGCCAGCATGGCACCGGATGCCTCACGCGGGCGGGTTGTCGGCAATGTTATGAGCGGCCTGCTTTGTGGCATCATGCTGGCCCGGCCCATTGCCAGCTTTATCGCTGAGGCATCGTCCTGGCATGTCATCTACGTCCTTTCGGCGCTTGCGATGATCGGATTGATGGTGGTGCTCGGCGTGACCCTGCCCCGCCGCCAACCCCATGCGCAGATCGGCTACGGCGTCCTTTTGTCCTCCATGGCCCATATGGCGCTGACCAACCGCGTGCTCCAGCGCCGGGCGCTGTATCAGGCCGGTATGTTTGGTGCCTTCAGCCTGTTCTGGACCACGACGCCGCTGCTGCTGTCAGGCCCGCATTTTGGCCTGAGCCAGAATGGTATCGCGCTGTTTGCACTCGCCGGGGCATCTGGCGCCATTGCCTCCCCCATTGCCGGACGAATGGCTGATCGCGGCCTGACCCGGGAGATTTCCATCGGCGCCATGGTGCTGGGCATCGGCGCGTTCCTGCTCGGCCGCTATGCGATTGAAACCTCCCCAATCACAGGCGTAATTTGCCTGACACTTGCGGCAATCACCCTGGATTTTGGCGTACAGGCCAATCTGATCAGCGGCCAGCGTATCATCTATTCAATGACTGCCGCCCATCGCAGCCGACTGAATGGTCTCTATATGGCGACATTCTTTCTTGGCGGTGCGCTTGGTTCAGCTATAGGCGGCTGGGCCTACGCCACAGGCGGATGGTCACTGACCGCCTGGATCGGCCTCTGCTTTCCCGCCGCCTCGCTTGTGCTGCTACTGACGGAACGGCGGCAAACGGCAAAAGTATAAAGAGTCTAACGGGAAGCGCCGTGCGGTTTATAAACGCACAGCGCTGTAACGCTTTAAATCGACTGAATGTCTTTAAAACTCGCTCCAGCCGCCGCCGGATTGGGATGCGACCGAACCCGCTACCTTCGACATCAACTCCCGTGCGGGCGATGTCGTGGGACGATGTGCTGAAGTCGCCGCGCCAAGCTGGCGTGACGAAGGCCGCATACCGGCACCGCCCAGTTGGAATTTCTCAATCAACTCGCGCAGACGCGCCGTTTCCTGGGCAAGCGTTGCGCTGGCGGCATTTGTCTCTTCCACCATCGCCGCATTTTGCTGCGTTACCTGGTCCATCTGGTTTACGGCTGCATTGACTTCGGAAAGGCCGGTGGCCTGCTCGCGAGCCGAGCTGGTAATGGCCTCCATATGTTCATTGACCGCAACGATATTCTGCTGGATCGTCCGAAGCGCCTCGCCTGTTTCGCTCACCAGTCTTACCCCGGTGCTGACCTCGTTTGAAGAATTACGGATCAGTTCCTTGATTTCCTTGGCAGCCTGAGCGGATCTTTGCGCCAGTTCGCGAACCTCTTGCGCGACCACGGCAAAGCCCTTGCCTGCTTCACCGGCACGAGCGGCCTCGACACCGGCATTCAGCGCCAGCAGATTGGTCTGGAAGGCGATTTCGTCGATCACCCCAATGATATTGGAAATCTGATTGGACGAATTTTCAATGCGCGACATCGCGCCAACCGCATCCTCAACCACCTTTGAAGAGCGCACCGCATTGTCGCTGGCTGTCGATGCCGAATGACGGGCTTCTTCTGCCCGTTTTGATGCATTCGAGACATTCACGGTAATTTCGTCAAGCGCCGCAGCGGTCTCTTCCAGGGAGGCGGCCTGCTGCTCGGTCCGCTTGGACAGATCTTCGGCGCTCTGGCTGATTTCGCGCGTGCCATTGTCGATCTGGCTGGTTGAATGCGCCACCGCGCCAAGCGTGTTGCGCATCTGCGTCAATGCTTCATTCATCGTGCGGCGCAGTTCTTCAAAATCCGGCGCAAACGGGTTGTCCAGAGTGAAGGTCAGATCACCCTGCGCCAGCCGCGTCAGGGCGCTGCCAATCGCATTGACCGCATTCACTCTTTCGGTCACGTCCGTGGCAAACTTGACGACTTTTGTAACCTTGCCCTTGGCATCAAGGATCGGGTTATAGGCAGCGTTGATAACCACCTTCTTTCCGTTCCTGCCGTAGCGAACAAACTCTGCCGATTGAACTTCTCCGCGGCGCAAGCCAGCCCAAAAGTCTTTGTAGTCGGCTGATTTTGCGTATTCGGGGTCAACCAGCATGCTGTGGTGACGACCCTTTATGTCGTCCAGTTTATAATCAATGGCTTTGAGGAAGTTTTCGTTGGCGCTAACGATCTCACCTTCCGTGGTAAACTCGATAATGCCTTGAGAACGGCTAATCGCCATCATCTGCCCCTGGTAATCCAGGTTCTGCAAGCGCTCCTTGGCATTGGCCCATTCAACAACGAAGCCAGTTGTTTTTCCACTTTCCCGCAAAGGTGTGACGATGAGATCGAACGCGCGGTGACCAACCCAGATCGTCGCCCGGTGCTGCGTTTTGAGAGCAGCCAGCATATTGCGCTGATGGGATGGGTTTTTGTGGAAAATATCGATATTGCTGCCAATGAGTTTGTTAAAATCGAAGCGGGGAAGTTCTTTTTTAAGATCAGATTCAGCCTCTTTAAGTAGTTCCATGACGGAATCGTTCATATAACGAATGTTCAGATCAACATCCGAGATCATAATATTCGCTGTGATCAGTTTCAAAGATTGGGTCTGCATCCGAGCGACACTAGAAATTCCAAACATTACGTATAGTCCCTTTCCGACGAACTGAGGAAGGCGCGAGAACAGGCTCTGTTCTGTCGAGAGCGTCACGGATACCAACCAAAATGACATTGCCAGCATGAAGTGTAGTGGCAATCTCCCTATAATTTATTAATAAATTAGATAACGCGAAATATATGGATTTTGAAAATTCCGTAGAGATTACACAATAAAAGCAGAGACTTACAGAATATTTTTCTTGAGAAGACGCAGGATATTGTGACATTCGACCAAGGACGATGGGTGGTTTTTTTAGTCCAACATCAGTCTGGCAGGCGCCAGAAACTAGCTTTACCGAGAAGCCAATTCGGCGGGGTCTTGGCACCCATAGCGCCGTGCTCAATATATGGCGCACGGCGCTATAGTTCTTTATATCTGCGGTATAATCGTCTGTTTAAATCCACGCCGATTTAGGAAATTATGCAGGCGTGCAGCCTCAAACATTCTGCCTATCGAACCGAGCGCGGGCCTCGACCACGCGGGCATGATTGTCGATGGCAAATTCCACGAGATATTTGAGTGAAAATACCAGCTGCTCGCCCATCTCCGTCAGGCCATATTCAACGCTGGGCGGTTTGGTGGGGAAAACCTGCCGGTGCACATAACCATCGCGTTGCAGGTCCCTCAGGGTCTGGGTCAGCATACGCTGAGAAATGTCCGGTACCAGGCGTCGAAGCTCACCGAAGCGATAGGGTTTCTCGGCAAGCGAACCTAGAATGAGCGTCGACCATTTGTCGCCGACATGGGAAATCACCGAGCGCACCGGGCAATTGTCTTCCGCCCGCTTGCTTTTGCTTACCCCCCTCGTCATTGCCTCCGAGGGAGCCCGCTGCGTGGCATCGTTCATGATGGTACCCTTTCTGTAACCAAAGGTGCTAAAACTGCCTTCTTTACAGCAGTTCCAAAAGGCTGATTATAGTGCTGGTCTCAAATTGAGAGCAACAAGATAATAGGGTATCGAGTTTTACAGGCCGTGCGTTTTATAAAACGCGGAGACAACTCTGTAACACTCTATATCCGCTGGATAATTTTCCCTTCAACCAATTCCGGTTCAGGGAATTATGCAGGAGCTGGGATAGAGAAATATGACCAAAATACTGATTACCGGAGCATCCGGAAAGCTTGGAAGACTTGTCATCAACCATTTGCTGGAAAGCCAGCATGTTGCCGCTGCTGATATCGTCGCTGCCAGCCGCAACCCGTCTGGTCTGGCGGATCTTGCCGCAAAAGGCATCGAAACACGTCAGGCCGACTTTACCGATCCGGCATCGCTTGACCAGGCCTTTTCCGGCATTGACCGGCTGCTGATCATTTCCACCGATGCCATCGGTTCGCGCGTCGAGCAGCACAAGGCAGCGGTTGCCGCCGCCGCCAATGCCAAGGTCGGCCGGATTTTCTACACATCCATGCCAAATCCGGAGACATCCAAGATCCTGTTTGCTCCCGAACATGCGCAGACCGAACAGGCCATCAAGGCTTCCGGCCTTGCCTATACGATTTTGCGCAACAACTGGTACATGGAAAATCTATTCATGACGCTGCCATCGGCGCTGGCCAGCGGCCAGTGGCATACATCCGCCGGAGAGGGCAAGACCGCCTATATCGCCCGAGAAGACATTGCCCGCGCCATTGCCAGCGCCCTGGCCAAGCCAGTGGCCGAAAACATCGTCTATACGCTCAGCGGCAGCCGCGCCTATAGCAACAGAGAGATTGCCGCCCTGGCCGAAAAAGCCACGGGCAAGCCGCTTGCCGTGGTCGACATCACCGACCAGCAGTTGGAAGACGGCATGGTCGCTGCCGGCATTCCCAAACCCGTAGCGCCGGTGTTCGCTTCAATCGATACGGCCATCCGCGCCGGTGACCTGGATGTGATAACTGATGATGCGCAAAGCTTGTCGGGCCATCCATTGCTGTCGCTAGAGGCCTTCATCGAAGCAAACAAGGCCTCCCTCATCGGCTGATCGATATCGATCAACTGAGACAGGCTCTCGTCACCTCAGAATGACGCCAAGCAATCTCTGCTCAGCATGGCGTCATTCTGGATGGCACATCTTGAAATATGTAGATCTGGCTAAGTGGCGCGTGGACTTCAGGCCAACTCGCCACAGGCTCGGCGAAAACGCCGAACGGTTTCGGCCATGCCGAATTCCAGCGCGTCCGCCGTCAGCGCGTGACCGATAGAGACCTCGGCCAGGAAGGGAATCCGCTCCGCCAGCGCCGGAAGATTGGCGATTGTCAGGTCATGACCGCCATTGACGCCCATGCCCAGAGCATGCGCCGCATCAGCGGTTGCCCCCAGAAGCGCTAGTTCACGGGCCGCTTTTTCCGGCGCGTCGTAGCAGCTGCCATATGGTCCCGTGTAAAGCTCGATCCGGTCGGCGCCGGTCGCCTTGGCCGTGGCAACCGCCTGCGCATTCCCATCGCCATCGGCAAACAGGGAAACCCGCATACCTGCCGCCTTCAATCGCGCAACGACATCTGTCAAAAACACTTGATGCGCGGCGAAATCCCAGCCATGATCAGAGGTAGCCTGAGACGGGTCATCCGGGACCAACGTCACCTGCTCCGGCTGTGCCTCTTCGCAAAGCTGTAGAAAATCTTCGCTGGGATAACCTTCGATATTAAACTCGGCCTTTGGAAACTCGTCATCGATCAACGCACGCAGCAGCGGCAGGTCGCTGAACCGGACATGCCGCTGGTCGGGCCGGGGATGAACAGTCAGGCCTTGAGCGCCCGCCTGAAGCGCCAGGCGACCGAAATGCCGGACATCCGGCCAGGGAAGATCGCGCCGGTTACGCAGCATGGCGATGGCATTCAGATTGACGGATAATTTTGCTGGCATTGGCGAAACCCGTTTTCTTGCTGCGGCGCTCAAAGTCCGCACCCAGACGGTCATCGCCGTCCATCCACTTCTGTAAAACCTTGACGCTGAAAAGACCAACGAGATTATGCAATAAATCGATGGAAATTGATGATCGGTCGCCAGAAATTGTCGGACAGAATGGGGACTTGCTTTGCTGACGCCTCTTTTGGGCCAACCGAACCGTAAATCCATCCAGGGTGACCAGCACTGGCAAGCGTGAAAGCGTGTTCGAATCTTTATGTCCGAAAAATTACCTCGAAGAAACCATCCGAAGCCCTAAAAACCATGGGTTTGAATTTTAGTAAAACTGATGATATATTTACAAACAAGAGTTTAGATCGAGCATCTTTAGATCGGACATCATCACGTTTTGGAAATTCTTCGGCGGGGACTTCAAGTATTTCCATGTTTCGAGCATCAGGCAACCACCTCTCTAGGGTAGCAGCATGGAACACTGCAACCATTGGATAGATCAACCGCGAACGATATTGGAACGAATTGAAAATATTTCCCGATATTATCGGGACAAGGGGGACTTATCGCATGGCAGGCCAACCCGAATTTCTTGACGTTACAGAATCCATCACTCCCATCCTGAAAGCAGGTCTTGCCATGATGCCGGATCTGCCTTTGCCCGAAGATCTACCACCGGAGCCGGTGGCAATTTCCGAAATGGCCAATCTGTTTGGCGTCACCCACAGAACCCTGCATTTCTATGAGGAAAAGAACCTTCTCTCCTCAAGCCGCATGGGGCTGATGCGGGTCTATTACCATCGTGACATTATCCGCATGGCGCTGATCAACACCTGCCGGGAGATCGGCATGCCGATTGCCGCCATTCAGGATCTGTTTGCCGAACTGAGCGGCACCATCACTCAGGCACAAGCCAATGAGCTTCTCAACACGGCGCTGGAGGCACGAAAACGGGAATTGATTGCATCGCAATCGATGATGTTTCGCCAGATCGAGCAGATCAACAGCCTTCTCACCCGCGAAGATGACCAGAACGAAACAGAGACGCCGACTTTGCGCCATGGTATTGATCTGACCGAACTGGAGCATCACTGCCTGTCGCTAATGGCGGAAGGCTATACCCAGGTGCGGGTGGCACGAACCATGCAAATGACCTTCGAAGCGGTGATTGCGCTGGAAGCCAGCATCATGCGCAAGGTCCAGGCGACAAATCGATTCCAGGCGGTAGCAAAAGCGGTGCTGCTGGGCATCGTTGCCAATTAGAAAGCCGACCAGTCCCCTTACCGCCCCCCCATTACCGGACTATGGTCAGCGTCTCTGCCGCACGGGTCACGGCGGTGTAGAGCCAGCGCTCGCGCGTATCACGAAACGCCCAGCTTTCATCAAACAGCACGACATTGTTCCACTGCGAGCCCTGGGCCTTATGCACCGTCAGCGCATAGCCATAATCAAACTCGTCATAGCGCTTGCGCGTCGTCCAAGGAATTTCAGTCTCGACGTCTTCGAAGGCCGCTTTCAGCAGCTTGATCTTGGCAGCACCTCGATCCATGTCGTCATCTTCCGGCTTGATCAGCAGGTTCATGCCAGGTTTCACCGTCTCTCGTGAAGAAGTCATCACCTGCCAAAGCGAGCCGTTCAGCAGACCCTTGACCTGATCATTGCGCAGGCAGACCAGTTTGTCGCCAGATTGCGGGTAATCGGCGGTAAAGCCCTTCAATTCGCGCAGCCGCTTGTTGTAGCGTCGCCGGGTCTTGTTGGTGCCGACCAGAACCTGATCGCAATTCAGCACCAGATCCTGCGTTACCTCATTCTTGGAAATCACCCGCGCCGTGCTGCCGTAATCACCATGCGTGATTTCCTTGCCTTCGCGGATCTGCATGGCAAGCTGGATGATCGGATTGTCACGGGCCTGGCGATGAATATCCGTCAGCAGATAGTCCGGCTCCTGCTCGGTAAAGAACCCGCCGCCCGTCACCGGCGGCAACTGGCCGGGATCGCCCAACACCAGAATGGGTGTGCCAAAGCTCATCAGGTCACGGCCAAGCTGCTCATCGACCATTGAGCACTCGTCGATGACGATCAGGGCGGCCTTGGCCACCGGGCTTTGCCGGTTGACGGAAAACATCGGCGTCATCGAGGTCTTGCCGGTCTCCTCGTCCGACACTTCCTCTTCGCCACGCGGACGGTAAATCAGCGAATGAATGGTGCGCGCCGTGGTCGCGCCACGCGAGCGCAACACCTGCGCCGCCTTACCGGTAAAGGCTGCAAACAACACATCGCCATCGACATTCTCGGCAAAATGCCGGGCAAGCGTGGTCTTGCCGGTTCCGGCATAGCCGAACAGACGGAAAACCGGGGTCTTCCCCTCCTTCAGCCATTTGGCAACGGCCTTGAGAGCTTCATCTTGTTGAGGTGCAAATTCCATAGCGAGGAAATGCGCGGATTCGCGGGGCAAAAGCAAGGACAAAGCGCTTTATGCCAGCATAGGCCACAGGCTTACGACCAGCAGCAAGGCCATGGTGATATTGAACCACTTCAACCGCACCGGATTGGACAGCCATTCCCGCAGCACTGAGCCGAATCCAGCCCAGGCCGAGACGACAGGCACATTCACCAGCGCAAACACCAGCCCGACCAGAAACACCGTGAACCAATAGACTTGCGGATTGGTATAGGTCGCCATGGCCGTGACAGCCATGACCCACGCCTTGGGATTGATCCATTGAAATCCCGCTGCGGCCAGAAAGGACATCGGCACCGCCTGCGCCTTGCCTTCACCAAGGCTGCGTGAGGAACCGATCTTCCAGGCAATCCACAGTAGATAGAGACCACCGGCAATTTTCAGCCCGTGATAAAGCATGGGCACTGCCGCAAGCAAGGCACCCAATCCCAGTCCAACACCAATCAATAGCGTGAAAAAGCCCGCACCAATGCCAAGCATATGCGGCAGAGTGCGCAGAAAGCCAAAATTTACTCCTGACGCAAACAGCATCATGTTGTTTGGACCTGGCGTAATCGACGTAGTGAAGGCAAAGAGAATCAAGGCGACAAGCGTTTCGGGTGTCATGAAAACGGTTCCGGTTCAATAGTACGTCAATATAGCTGACCTATCATCCCCGTCCACTAGCAGATTGTATCGGTGACATCATTTACGGTTCCCAACTTGCCCGTTCCAGCGACCCTGCTATCCTGGCCGAACCATTCGGGAGCAAGATCATGAACGACACCCTTCCCACGATTACCCTGCCTTCCGGCCAGATCGTGCCAGCTCTTGGCCTCGGCACATGGATGATGGGTGAGAATGCGGCCGCGGAAAAAGACGAAATCGCCGCCGTGAATCATGCCCTCGATCTCGGCATGACAGTGATTGACACCGCTGAAAAATATGGAGATGGCAGTACTGAACAGATTATCGGGCGAGCCTTGAAAACACGGCGCAACGAAACCTACCTTGTCTCGAAAGTCGCGCCATGGAACGCCAGCCGAGAGGGCACGATGAGCGCTTGCGAAGGGAGCCTCAAACGGCTCGGCACCGACTGCCTCGATCTCTACCTGCTGCACTGGCGCGGCGAACACCCGTTGACAGACACGGTCGAGGCGTTTGAGACGCTGAAAAACCAAGGCAAGATCAAAGCTTGGGGCGTCTCGAATTTCGATGTCGCCGACATGGAGGAACTGTTTGCCGTGGAGAACGGCGCGAACTGCCAAGCCAACCAGATCCTCTACAATCTGAGCCGCCGTGGCGTGGAATACGATCTTCTTCCCTGGTGTCAGGAACGCGGCCTTGCCATTATGGCGTATTCGCCGATTGAGCAGGGGCGGCTCCTCAAGCACCCAGAACTGATCCATGTGGCAAAGGCCAATCAGGCAACGCCTGCGCAAGTGGCGCTTGCTTTCCTGCTTGAGCGCGACAACGTGTTGCCGATCCCGAAGACTACAGCCACAACCCGCATCGAAGAAAACCGTGGATCGGTCGATATAGAACTAACGGAAGACGATCTGGCGCGGCTCGATGCTGCATTTCCACCACCGCAACGAAAGCAGCCGATGGAAATGCTGTGATCGAAACAATTATACGCATCAGCCCTTCAAACAGGCCTGCAGGCTGGCCTGGCTAGCCGCCTCACCATCCGCACCATAGGCATCGTAGCAATCCAGCGCCCATTCACTCGACCCGTCATCGCCAAGGGCGCTTTGCTCATCATGCGACGGCTCGTGCTCAAGAGGAAGACGCGAGGTTTTTGGAAGCTTGACCTCGGAAAATGGAGAATCAATCACTGGTGACGCGCTGGCAAAAGACGCCGAAGGTATTTGGCGTTCAACAAGTCCCTTTGCCGCAAGACCAGCCGGAAGAGACAAGGATGCGATAAGTATTACGACTGTTGCTGCTTTCATGGCAGGCTCCCGTGTTTGGTAAGCCGTTAACGCGCCATTAGCACTTTTGTTCAAACCAGGGCGTAAAGCGAAAATCACAAGCCCGTGTATTTCAGCCTACTTGTCAAGAGGCGTGAACGAACAGCTCTGGGGAAAACAAAGGGCGCATCCGGATTGAAGCCGGATGCGCCCCCAAATAGTTCAGCAGCAACAGGGTAGCAATCACATGCCCTGCGAGCCACGGTTCATGGCGGCGATGCCGGTGCGGCAGACTTCGTTCAGCCCCAGCGGCTTCATGATCGACACAAACTGGTCGATCTTCGAGGACTTGCCGGTCAGCTCAAAGATGAAGTGATCGACCGTGGCATCGACCACCTTGGCGTGGAAGGCATCGGCCAGCCGCAGCGTTTCGGCCCGCATCTCGCCTGTCGAGACCACCTTGACCAGCGCAACTTCCCGCTCAATTGGCCGCTCCTGGCCAAGCTGGCGGGCGCGCACGGTCAAATCCAGCACCCGGTGGACCGGCACGATCCGCTCCAGCTGCGCCTTGATCTGTTCCAGCACCAGTGGCGTGCCACGGGTGACGATGGTGATCCGCGATAGATGCGCCTCATGCTCGGTTTCCGAGACGGTCAGGCTTTCAATATTGTAGCCACGCCCGGAAAACAGACCGATAACGCGGGCGAGAACGCCCGGCTCGTTATCGACCAGCACGGACAGGGTATGACTTTCGACGGCCGCCGTTTCCGGGGAGATAAAATAGGCCGAACCGGTCGGTTGTAGATGTGCGTTCATAACTCTTGGCTCCTCCTGGTGTTAAACGAGCTGACGGCCCTTGGCATCGATGGCCGTTGCCACCGCATCGTCCGTCGCCTCGTCCGGCAACAGCATTTCGTTATGCGCCTTGCCCGATGGGATCATCGGGAAACAATTGGCGAGATTGGCCACCCGGCAGTCGAAGATCACAGGTTTCTTCACGTTGATCATCTCCAGGATCGCATCATCCAGTTGATCTGGCTTTTCACAGCGAATGCCGACCGCGCCATAGGCTTCCGCCAGTTTGACGAAATCAGGCATGGCTTCGGTGTACGAGTTGGACAGCCGGTTGCCATGCAACAACTGCTGCCATTGCCGCACCATGCCCATATACTGGTTGTTGAGAATGAAGATCTTCACCGGCGCGTTATATTGCACGGCGCAGGACATTTCCTGGATGCACATCTGGATGGAGGCATCACCGGCGATGTCGATGACCAGGCTTTCCGGATGGGCGATCTGCACGCCAATCGCCGCCGGGAAACCATAGCCCATCGTGCCGAGGCCGCCCGAGGTCATCCAGTGGTTCGGCTGTTCGAAGCCGAAAAACTGGGCGGCCCACATCTGGTGCTGGCCGACTTCTGTGGTGATGTAGGTATCATGGCCGAGGCTCAGTGCCGACAGGCGCTCGATGGCATATTGCGGCATGATCACGTCCCTGGAGGGCGTATAGGAGAAAGACTTGCGCGCCTTCCAACCGGCAACACTGGCCTTCCATTCCGCAGTCTGCGCTGCATCCGGCTTTTTCGCCAGCGCACGCCACTGACGCACCATGTCTTCCAGAACATGGGCGATATCGCCAGTGATCGGAATATCGACGCGCACCGTCTTGTTGATCGAGGACGGATCGATATCGATATGGATCTTCTTGGAATTGGGCGAAAACGCATTGAGACGGCCCGTGATGCGGTCATCGAACCGTGCGCCGATACAGACCATCACGTCGCAATCATGCATGGCCATGTTGGCCTCGTAGGAGCCGTGCATGCCCAGCATGCCCAGCCAGTTCTTGCCCGATGCCGGATAGCTGCCCAAGCCCATCAGGGTCGAGGTGATCGGAAAATCGGTGAGGCTGACCAGTTCGCGCAGCAGCTTGGAGGCTTCCGGCCCGGAATTGACAACACCACCACCCGAATAGATCACCGGACGCCGGGCGCTGGCCATCAGCTCGACAGCCGCCTGGATCGCCCTGGAGTCACCCTGCATTTTCGGCTGATAGCTGCGCTGGATCGTGTGGTTTTCCGGCGGTGTATAGGTGCCGGTGGCAAATTGCACATCCTTCGGAATATCGACGACGACAGGGCCGGGACGTCCGGTTTTGGCAATACGGAAGGCTTCGTGGATAATGCGGGCCAGATCGTTGACATCCTTGACCAGCCAATTGTGCTTGGTGCAGGGGCGGGTAATGCCAACCGTATCGCATTCCTGGAACGCATCCGAGCCGATCAGCGTGGTCGGCACCTGGCCGGACAGGCAAACCAGCGGAATGCTGTCCATCAAGGCATCCTGCAGCGGCGTAATCGCGTTGGTGACGCCAGGACCTGAGGTGACGAGCATGACCCCGACCTTGCCGGTCGAGCGGGCATACCCTTCAGCAGCATGGCCAGCGCCCTGTTCATGACGCACGAGGATATGCTGGATCTCGTCCTGCTGGAAGATTTCATCATAGATTGGCAGGACTGAGCCGCCCGGATAGCCGAATATATGTTCGACCCCATTATCCTTCAGCGCCCTCAAAACAATTTCTGCGCCGGTCATCCTGTTGTCTGTGCCAGTCATGTCTGCTCCCGCTATTTCCCGAATGCTGCTGTTATCGTGATTTTGGCCATAAAAAAAGGCCCCTGGAAGGAGCCTGTCTGTCGCGCATGGGAGGCTATTGCCTGACGGTCACACCGTCATGCCCATGCGCGTACCCACCACGAGAAGAATGTTAAAATTGATCATGGGCAAAGTGATAGCCAGTCTGACCGCAAGCGTCAACGGCAAAAAGCCTGCAAATGCGGCAGGAGGCGCACATTTTCGAAGCATCTGCGCAGGTGTTGCCGTCAAGATGATATACCGGATCTTAACAGCAGGCGGCTACCATCGCCTGCCGGTTCCTCGCCGGACCCCGGTCCATCACAGATGAGCGCCTTTTGCAAAACCCTGATCTTCCACCTTCAGGCTCCTCCCTTTCCAGCGCATCCGCCGGACAGGATCGCCGTGACCAGATGACACCTGGCAATCGTTTTCTGGGCCGTGTGGTTGCCTGCAATGGCGCACGCGCCACAATCGCCGCCACCGCCCAGGAAGGCGGCACCGATCTGACGTCGCTCTGGTCTGTCGGGCGGCTGATTTCCATTACCGTCGGGGAAAATCGTGTCGTCGCACTGGTCTATGCCATGCGGACCGAAACCGGCCTGTGGAGCGAAGATAAAGATAACGGCTTCATCGTCGATGTCGAATTGATGGGCGAGGTCAGCCGGGGGCCGGATGGCAGCGAAGTCTTTACCTCAGGCATCACCCAATATCCCTATCTCGGCGCCGTTGCCCATCGCATCCGCGTGGCCGATCTGAAGCGGATCTACGATTCGAAAGAAGGCGGCAGTTGCAAGATCGGACGTTTGAGCCAGGACGATTCCATCGACGCCACGATCCACATTCCTTCCATGCTCTCCAAGCATTTCGCCGTGGTCGGCTCCACCGGCGTCGGAAAATCCACCGCCGTTTCACTATTGCTGCATAAGGCAATAGCCGCCGACCCCAAGCTGCGGGTGCTGATCCTCGATCCCCATAATGAATTTGCCGCAGCCTTTGGCAGCCAGGCCGTGGTGATCGACACCGACACGCTGGACCTGCCCTTCTGGCTGATGCGTCTCGATGAACTGACCGAAGTGCTCTATCGGGGCAGGCCCGCCGTCGTCGAAGAACTGGATGTTTTGCGCGACCTGATCCCGGAGGCCAAACGTGCCTTCAAAGGCTCTGAAGCTGGCCTGACGCGCCGCAGCGAGCGGGCTGGTTTTACCGCCGATACACCAGTGCCCTACCGATTGTCGGACCTGCTGGCCGCCATTGACGAGCGGATCGGCAGGCTGGAAGGCCGCGACGAAAAGCCCGCCCTGCGGTCGCTGAAAATGCGGATCATGTCGGCGGTCAACGATCCGCGCTATCGCTTCATGTTCTCCAGCAACACGATCAGCGATACGATCATGGAAACCGTCGCGCATATCTTTCGCGTGCCGGGCCATGGCAAGCCAATTTCCACGTTTCAACTGGCTGGCATTCCCTCCGAAATTGTCAATTCGGTGGCCTCCGTGCTGTGCCGCATGGCCTTCGAGCTGGCGCTCTGGTCAAACGGCGCAATCCACATGCTGGTGGTCTGCGAGGAAGCGCATCGCTATGTGCCGGCAGACCCCAGCCTTGGTTTTTTCCCAACCCGGCAGGCCATTGCGCGGATTGCCAAGGAGGGCCGCAAATACGGCGTTTCGCTCGGCATCATCACCCAAAGACCGGGGGAGCTGGACCAGACGATCCTGTCGCAATGCTCCACCGTTTTTGCCATGCGGCTTTCCAACGACAGCGATCAGGCCATCATCCGCAAGGCCCTACCCGATAGCTCAATCTCCGCCACCAGTTTCATTTCCTCAATTGGCAACGGCGAAGCGATTGCCTTTGGCGAAGCGATTGCCGTGCCGATGCGTATGCGGTTTGATCGGGTGGAGCAACGCCACCTCCCCAAAGCCAGCGGCAGCACGCTGGCCCCCTCCGAAGACATGCCAGATAATATAGACCTCAGCGAAGTCATCTCGCGGATGCGCGCCAGCGCAGAACCGGACATTTCGGGCTTCCAACAGAGCTATCGTGCGCCGGAGCCGGAAGTGTATAGACCGCCCGCTCCCAATCCTGAGCCGACCATCACCACCCCTCTTGCCGAGCCGTTCCGCGCCCCGACCGTCGAGCCGCCAGAAGCGCCGCGCCCGATCCTGCCCAGCCCGCCCATCGAGCCCTACCGGCCCGACATGTTGCCCGGCACCGAGCTTGGCACCTCACCCGCTGCACCCCGCCCCGAACCGGCCTCCGGCTTTCGCCCCGCCAGCGCCTATGCGGGCCTGCGTAAGCCGGATGCTCAAACCCTTTTTGCCGCCGCGCCCTCACCCGCCGTGCCGCCCAGGCGTGACACGGGCATGAGTTTGCGCGAGAGTATCTTGAAGAAGCCGCTGGGTGGGTTGAAGGATTGAGAGATGGACGAGATCGTGCCTGTTTCGAAAGACAAGCAGAACTCAACGGCCTATAAAATTCCCGGGGCTACATTCATTCTATGCGCAGCGTTTCTAATCGTGTTCAGGCTGCAAACGGAATGGGCATTCAGCCCGCAAAACAAGACTGGTTTCGACCTTCAGACCTTGGTCGCATTCGGGGCAGCATCCAGAAACCTTGTCTTTTCCGGCGATTGGTTCCGCTTGTTTGCCGCGAACTTCATCACTGACGAAGCCATTCAACTGCTTCTCAATCTACCCTTCCTCATTTTTGCCGGGATGTCACTCGAAAGGCATTTCGGCTCCGTATGCTTTCTGGCGATTTTCTTCGGGGGCTGCATTGTCGGCACATCCTTTTCCGTGCTCTTCAGCAACCCTGAAATTATTCACTTCGGCCCGATTGGCGGACTGACGGCAATCCTAATAGCAAGAACCATTTCAGTGCCGCAAACACCCGGCTCCCCGTCCCCCAGCTCCCCGTCCAGAGGGAAGCTATATCGGCAAGCTGCCGCACATGGACGGATGTTTTTCACAATCGGCCTTCCTCTTATTTATTTAAAGACAAACCCGGCGTCGTATTTCGGCAATATCATGGGTGGGGTCTGTATCGGACTAGCCTGCGGCATCCTTCTGCGGTGCAAATGGCACATCAAATACGCGGCGCGCGTCAGGAAAGCAGCATCGACGCTGGTCTTTGCAAATGCGGCGATGGCGACTTATGCCATATACGCGGTTAACGCCGGATTTGGAGATTACGGATATCTACACAGTGTAGCCCCTGCCCAGGAAACCAGGCGGTTAATTGCAGACGCGCAAAGAGGCGGCACCCTTTATATAAAATCCTATCCTCTCGATCCGATCGGCTATGCCCTTATCGCCGATCATGCTCTTGGCGAACACGATTATCCGGCGGCTGAAAAATACGCCAGGAAGGGCTTATCTATCGTTCAGCAGATCAACAGACCCGAATTGCAGTCAACAAAGATGATGATACTCGCCGAACTCGCCCTGAGTTTGCGCGGAGAGAACGAAATGGATGCGGCCAAGGAACAGGCGAAGACGCCATGTTCTGGATGGACGAAGATTGCAAGGACGCTGCGAAAAGATGGCTTGTGTGGCTAGCAATCGCCTGATTTTGAACATGCCAGGCAGGCTATTGCAGCATCTATTTCATATGTTTTCACCCCGCTTCACGGCATCGGCCAGCACGCTCAAATGCCGCTCGATCAGCGTCAGGAAGGCAATCGTGCCGCAGACCAGGGCCGCAACCAGAATGCCGCCCAAGCCACCGATGACAGCACCGGGAATGGACAATTCGCCGGTATAATAAATTCCGCGCGTGGCGCCGGATGCAGCGGCGATGGTGATGATCAGCAGAGCAAACAGGATGTTGAGGGCGGACAGGGTTCTGGCGAGAAAGTGGTTCATGGGAACTCCGTGATCGATTGTTTCGCAACAATGAAATCACGGTTCAACACACCGAACAAGATTCGGATGTGACCGCAGATCACCTCAGCCTGAACGGTTGGCAGCAGGATCGACCCTCTCCCAAGTCTCATTCATCTGGTTGCGAAACCAGGTCATCTGGCGCTTGGCATATTGCCGGGTAGCTGCACTGGATTTTTCGATAACATCCTCCCGGCTGATCTCACCCTTCAACATCGCAGCAATCTGGGAGACGCCGATGGCTTTCATGGCGGGCATGTCCAAGGAAAGGTTCTGCGCCAGCAGCGCCTCAACCTCTTCCACCGCGCCCTCATCCATCATCATTGCAAAACGCCGGTTGATGCGGTCGTGCAGCAGCTTGCGATCCGGCAGCACGACCAGTTTTCTGGCCCGTTGCGGATCAATGATCATTGGCCCGGAGCGGGTTTGAAAGACGGAAATCGACTGGCCGGTGACCTCAAGCACCTCCAGCGCCCGGATGATCCGCTGGCCGTCGCGGGGGTCGAGCCTTGCCGCAACGGTGGGGTCACGTAGAGTCAGGTCGCGATGCAGGCTTTCCGCCCCTTCAACTCTTTCACGCTGGCGCAGCATCACGCGCACCGCTTCGGGTATGGCGGGCATGTCGGACAAGCCGCCGGTCAGCGCCTTGAAATACAGCCCCGTGCCGCCAACGATCACCGGCAACCGGTTTTGCGCCTGTAGATCTTGCAACAACACAGCAACGTCGCGCAGCCAGTCGCCGGTCGAATAGGCAGCACCCGCCACCACATGGCCATAGAGGTGATGCGGCACGGCCTGCATATCCTCTTCGCTCGGGCGTGCAGTCACCACACGCAGCGTGTCATAGACCTGCATGCTGTCGGCATTGATCACCACGCCACCCACCTCAGCCGCAAGCCTCAGCGCCAACGCGGACTTGCCGCTGGCGGTCGGTCCGGTTATCAGGATGGCATCAAAATTGTCATCAAGGTTGTTCATCATGGCTTTCGTTGCCACGCTTATTGCCAATCCGTCAAATCCTGTTCTGACCCCGGCCCTTGCCGAGCAAGCCGCAGCCGCGGTTTCTGCCTCCGGCCTCTATTGGCTGGCGGATGGGATTGCCTGCGACATTGCGCTGAAAGATGGCAGCGATCTTGACGTTACGGAACAGACTTTACGCAAGGTGATAGAAGGTCAACCCATTGATCTCGCCATCCAACAGGCCGATACGCGCCGCAAGGCCTTCCTGATCGCCGATATGGATTCGACCATGATCGGCCAGGAATGCATTGATGAACTGGCCGCCGAAGTCGGTTTGAAAGACCAGGTCTCGCAGATCACCGCCCGCGCCATGAATGGCGAAATCGCCTTCGAACCGGCGCTGCGCGAGCGTGTTGCTCTCCTGAAAGGCCTGCCCATCACCGTCGTGGACGAAGTGATCGCCAAGCGGATCACGCTCACCCCCGGCGGGCTGGAACTGATCGCCACCATGAAGGCCAAGGGCTATTATACCGCGCTGGTCTCCGGCGGATTTACCGTCTTCACCTCGAAAATCGCCGCGACCCTGGGCTTTGACGAAAACCGCGCCAATATCCTGCTGGAACAAGACGGCCTGCTGACCGGCAAAGTGGCTGAACCAATCCTCGGCAAGCAAGCTAAGGTGGATGCGTTGCAGGACATTGTCACCCGTCTCGGCCTGTCGCCGGAGGATGCGATTGCTGTCGGCGACGGCGCCAATGATCTCGGCATGCTCGGTGTCGCCGGCTCGGGCGTAGCGCTGCATGCCAAGCCCACAGTCGCGGCTCAGGCGAAAATTCGCATTGACCATGGTGATTTGACGGCATTGCTTTATCTTCAGGGCTACCGCAAGACCGATTTCATGACTCCATGAGTTGAGCCGATGATTATTCTCGAAACCGACCGGCTGATATTGCGCCGATGGAAGGATAGCGACCGCAATCTGTTTCGGGAAATCAATGCCGACCCGAAGGTCATGCAGTTCTTCCCTTTTCGCCGCACCTATGAAGAAGCGGACCTGATGATGGACCGCGTCAACAGGCTGATCGATGAGACCGGCCTGTGCTTCTATGCGGTCGAACTGAAGGAAACCGAAGAGCCCATCGGCTTTTGCGGATTGTCGGACGCGATGATGCCGGACATCCTGGCGGAAGGCACGATAGAAATCGGCTGGCGGCTCGCCACAAGGTTCTGGGGCCATGGCTATGCCACGGAAGCGGCACGCGGTCTTCTCGGTTACGGTTTCGAGGCCAAAGGCTTGAACGAAATCGTCTCTTTTGCGGTCGCCACCAATCACCGCTCCACCGCCGTCATGCAGCGGCTCGGCATGATCCGTGACCTGAACGGCGATTTCGACCACCCGCGTGTCCCCGACACCCATCCGCACCTGAAACCACATGTGCTTTACCGGATGACAAAACAGCTTTGGGCGTCCCAACACATCACTTGAAGTAGCGGATTCAAGCTCTGAACCCGCTGCCATAAACCGCTGAATCGACTCTCAAAAATACCCTATTCCAGCGGCACGGCCACGAAACGCAGATCGCCCTGCGGGGTTGCCACCATCAGGTGAATGGCACGACGACCATCTGATTTCAGCTTGTCGATTTTCTCCGCCAAGGCTTCTGGCGTGGCGACGAATTCCTGCGCCACTTCCACGATCACTTCACCGGTTTTCAAGCCCTTCTGGTCAGCGGCGGAGCCCTGCTGCACATCTGTTATCAGCAAGCCCTCGACGCTCTTGGCAATCGAATTGGCGGCCCGCTTCTCATCATCAAGCGCCTCGACACTCATGCCAAGCACCATGCCGCTGGCCGCTTCATCCGTGTCCTCGCTGTCGCTGGCTTTTGGATCGGCCTGTTCGCTGTCCTTGGCTTCCGTCGCCTTGTCGTCAGGCAATTGCGCCAGCTTCACTTTCAGTGTTTCCCGCTTGCCGTCACGAAACACCACGACATCGATATCCTGATTGATCGGGCTTTCGGCCACCGTGCGAACCAGATCGCGGCTTTCGGCAATATCCTTGCCGCCGAAGGAAATAATCACGTCTCCGGTTTTAAGCGGCCCCTTGGCCACCGGACCGTCTTCAATAATGCTGCTGACCAGCGCACCCCGGCCCAATTTGATTCCTGCCGACTTGGCCAGATCATCCGGCACCGGCTGAATGCGCACGCCCAGCCAGCCGCGCCGCGTCTCGCCAAAGTCGCGGAGCTGCTTGATGACATTTTCGGCCAGTTCCGACGGCACGGCAAAGCCAATACCAATGGAGCCGCCACTCGGCGAAATGATCGCGGTATTGATACCAATCACCTCGCCTCGCATGTTGAACAACGGGCCACCGGAATTGCCTTTGTTGATCGCCGCATCGGTCTGAATGAAATTGTCATAAGGTCCGGCATTGATATTTCGGCCCCGGGCCGAAACGATGCCGAGCGTCACCGAACCGCCAAGCCCGAAGGGATTGCCGATCGCCATCACCCAATCGCCGATCCGCATCACCTTCGAATCGCCGAATTTTACCGCCGTCAGCGGTTCCGTTGGTTCAACCTTCAACAGCGAAAGATCGGTCTTGGTGTCGGTGCCAATCAACTTGGCCTGCAATTTCGAACCGTCGGAGAAAATCACTTCGATATCATCGGCATTCTCGATGACATGGTTGTTGGTGACGATGTAACCAGCGGGATCGATAACAAAGCCGGAGCCGAGCGAATTGACCTTATGGTTGCTGCCTTTGCCCTCGCGATTCTTGTAGAAATCTTCAAACAGATCCTCAAAGGGCGACCCTTTCGGCACCTGTGGCAGCGGCGCTGCATCGTCATCATCGACATTCTGCGACGTCGCGATGTTGACCACCGCACCGAGAAGTCCCTCGGCGAGATCAGCGACGGGCGCGGGGCCACCCTGCGCGGGTCCAGGCGTTGCGGACGCGCCAGAGGCTGGCGGCGGCGGGGGAACCGGGGCTGCGGTCTTGACCTGGCCGAAGGCAGCCGTGCTCGTGGCCGCAGGCCCAAAGCTGACCATGCCCCCGACAACAAGAGAGGTCAGAAGGCGGGTGGCCGGTCCGCAACACTTGATCATAAGCTTCCCCATCGTGAGTTTCATTCCTACTCGCATCCGACCGATCATAGGACGCATGGCTACAAACCGAAACCGCCTTGCCGGGTTTGTTCACGCTATCTTGAGTATAGGGCGGCGTCATGGCGCGGAGTGCCGTTTATACCCGTCCCCCAAAATGCGCAGGCATCGTCGTTTCGAAGGATTTCGGCAATCTCAAATGCATCAGGCGGTTGAAATATTTGCAAATGGCATACCCATAGAAAAAGGGGCCGGAATGACCCGGCCCCTTTGACTTTAAAGATGTGTCTATCAGTTGGCAGCAGGTGCTGCGGGCGCTGCCGCCCCAGTGCCAGCCTGCGAACGGAAAAACTTGAAGAATTCCGAATTCGGCGACAGCACCATAGACGTGCCATTGGTACCCAGCGATGCCTCATAGGCTGCCATCGAACGGTAGAACTCGAAGAAGGACGGATCGCGCTGATAGGCATCCGCAAACACGCGGTTGCGTTCCGCATCACCCTGACCGCGCAGGATTTCCGAATCGCGCTGCGCATCGGCCTGCAACTCGACAACCTGACGGTCGGCGATGGCCCGGCGACGCTGGCCCTCTTCGTTACCACGCGCCCGGATCAGTTCGGCTTCGGCCAGACGCTCGGAGCGCATCCGGGCATAGGTCTGTTGCGAAATCTCCTGGGTCAAGTCGGTGCGGCGAATGCGCACGTCCTCAATGGTAATACCAAGGTTTTCCGCATCCGATTTCAGATCGTCGGCAACCTCCTGCATCATCTGCGAACGGGCATCCGACAGGGCAGCCTCGAAGCCGCGCAGACCGTAGACCCGACGCAAGGATGCATTGAGACGGGTGCGAAGCCGCGCTTCCGCCAGGTCACGATCACCACCCGAAACGATCCCGATAAAGCGGCGGGCATCGGTGATCTTGTAGATCAGGAAGGCATCGACCTCATAGAACTTGCCGCCGGAAACCTGGACACGGATATTGTCGAGATCAAACCGCAGGGACTGATCGGAAATGATCTGCACCTTGTCTGCGCCGGCAAAGGCGAAGGGCATTTTGAAGTAAAGGCCAGGCTCGCTATAGACCGCCTTGATCTGGCCGAAGCGCACGACAACGGCCTGCTGGCGCTGGTTGATGACGAAAACCGACGAATAGACCAGCAGAAGAACGATGGCTAAGCCGATCAGCACGGCAGGAAGACGATTGGTCATCTTACTTGCCTCCCTGTGCTGGCTGGCTGCCCATGCGGCCGATTTCGTTCAACGGCAGATAGGGAACGACACCCTGGCCCTGCTCATCGACGATCACCTTGTTGGATTTCTTCAGGACCTGCTCCATGGTTTCAATGTAAAGCCGCGTGCGTGTCACGTCCGGCGCCTTGGTATACTGGTCGTAGATCGAGATGAAGCGCTGTGCCTCACCCTCGGCTTCCTTCACGACGCGATCCTTGTAGGCAGCAGCCTCTTCCCGCATCTGCGCGGACTGGCCACGGGCCTGACCAAGCTTCTGGTTGGAATATTGGTTGGCTTCCTCGACGAACCGGTCTTCGTCCTGCTCGGCACGCTGCACTTCATCGAATGCATCAGCGACTTCGCGCGGCGGCGCCGCATCCTCGATAGCCACCGAATTGATGGAAATGCCGGAACCGTAGTTGTCCATCGTGCCCTGGATGATGTTGCGCACGTCGACAGAGATAGACTGACGGGCATCACGGAAAATTTCCTGGGCCGGGCGACGTCCGACGACTTCGCGCATGGCGCTCTCCGCCACCTGCTGCAAGGTCTGCGGCGGGCTTTCGAGATTGAACAGATAGGCCTTCGGATCGCTGACCGTGTACAACACGGAAAACTGCACGTTGACGATATTCTGGTCGCCGGTCAGCATCAGGCCAGCCGTGGAATTGGATGCCACCTTCGCACCGATATTCTGTTGCTGCTCGGTCACCTTGACCTTCTCCACCGTTTCAAACGGCCAGAGATGGAAATGCAGACCGGGTGCGGAAATTTCGTCCTTCGGCTTGCCGAAGCGCATTTCCACACCGCGCTCATCCGGCTGCACGGTATAGACCGCCTGGGTCAACCAGAGACCGGCCACAGCCAGCACGACGATCAGGCCCATGCCTCCGCCCAGACCACCGGGAACCAGGTTCTTGAACTGATCCTGCCCGCGCTTGATAATGTCTTCCAGATCCGGCGGCTGCTTGCCACCGCCGCCACCGCCATTGCCGCGAGGCCGATTCGGTCCCTGCCCCCACGGTCCTCCATTGTTGTTATTACCACCGCCGCCGCCCCAGGGGCCGCCGCCGTTCTGATTACTCCAAGGCATCAAAACCTCTTTTTCTGAGAATGCTCCCAACAGCGCCATGGAGCTCGTAAACCCGGCACGACGCTGCAAAACCTCTAGTCTCCTGCACAATCCACGATAAAGACTATTTCAGTCCATAACTGTTGTGCAAAGGCCCGCAACGGCGCCGTCAAAAAGGCATCCACCCGGATTAATCCCGTTATAGGGATCGCGGCGACGCCTTTCAACGAAAAGGCCCTAACTTCTTCGATTTCTATGGAAATAAACGGTTATAAAGCCGCTTTTCGCCGATAGATCGCGTAGCGCGTGGCGAAACTGTCGCGTTCGCCCGCCGGCACAGCCTCTTCATGCAGTTTTTCAAACTGTGACGGATCGATTGCCGGAAAAACTGTATCGCCATCGGCAATCTGCGTTTCCACATGGGTGACATGCAGGACATCAGCCAGCGGCAATGCCTGCCGGTAGATTTCACCGCCGCCGATCACGCAGATCTCCTCGCCCCCCAAATCTTCGGCAATCTGCCCTGCCCGCTCAAGCCCCGCCTCAAGGCTACGCACGGTTTCTACCGAGGGCATGGCGATATCGGCGTGGCGGCTGACAATCACATGCGGGCGGCCGGGAAGCGGCCGGGACCCGAAACTCTCAAAAGTCTTGCGGCCCATTACCAGTGGCTTGCCAAGCGTCAGCGCCTTGAACCGCTTGAGATCGGTGCTCAGCTTCCAGGGCATGTCGCCATTGCGACCGATCACGCCGTTGTTTGAGACGGCAACGACAATGGAGATTTTCGGCATGATCTGCTCTCTTCATTTACCGAGCGGAGTGGTGTCACAAGCCACCGTAAACGTCCATGAAAAAGGCCGCCGTCAACAGGACGGCGGCCCGAAATACATCCCTTGCAGGCAAACTATTCCTTACGCATCGCCGCATCGACGCTAAGCGGGCCGGGACCGGCAAAGACGATGTAGAAAAACACGAAGCAGAACAGGATAGCTGGCTCGCCGTGATTGTTCATTGGGTAGAAGCCCATCTGAGCATGCACGAGGAAATAGGCAAAGGCACACATGCCCGAAGCGATGAAGGCGGCTGGGCGGGTAAACAGGCCGATGGTGATCAGTGCGCCGCCAACCAGTTCGATGCAGCCGGCAATCCAGGGCAGTGACATCACAGCCGGGTTCATATCCGACGGTGGGAAGCCCAGAAGCTTGCTCATGCCATGTTCAAGAAACAGCAGGCCCGCAATAATACGCAGGATGCTGAGGACGGTCGGAGCCCAAGGGCTCAGTCGAGTGAAGATCATGAAACCTAAACCTTTTTAGGAAGAAACGATGTGAGACCGAAACCACAGCTGCGGCATTCTGTCACTGAAATTCTTCATAACGTTGTCGTGACCACCACCGAAAAATTGTATCGTACCAAATGCCGGTGAAAATGGCTTTGGTATTCCCTTTGCAAACATCTCAAGCGGTGCAAGCATTTGAGATATTTGCAATGCCTTCAAGGCGAGGATGCGTGAGCATGTCAGAGACTGTGTATCACACGGCAATCGGCGCCTTGATGACGGGATCGGCACTATAATTTTCCAGGCTGAAGTCCTCGAAGGCAAAGCCGAAAACATCCTTCACGTCTGGATTGATCCGCATCACCGGCAGGGGTTTCGGCTGCCGGGTCAATTGCAGCCGGGCCTGCTCGAAGTGATTGGCGTAGAGATGCGCATCCCCCAGCGTATGAATGAAATCGCCAGCTTTCAGCCCCGTCACCTGCGCCACCATCATGGTCAGCAGCGCATAGGAGGCGATATTGAAGGGGACGCCAAGGAAAATATCGGCGGAGCGCTGGTAGAGTTGGCACGAGAGCTTGCCATCGGCCACATAGAACTGGAACAGGCAATGGCAGGGTGGCAGCGCCATCTCGTCCACCTCGGCCGGATTCCAGGCCGAGACGATATGGCGACGGGAATTGGGGTTGGTCTTGATGCTCTCGACGAGATTGGCGATCTGGTCGATATGGCCACCGCCGGGCTTTGGCCAGGAGCGCCACTGGGCACCATAGACCGGTCCGAGATCACCGTTTTCATCGGCCCACTCGTCCCAGATGGAAACGCCATTTTCCTTCAGATAGGCAATATTGGTATCGCCCTTCAAAAACCACAGGAGTTCATGGATGATCGAGCGCAGATGCAGCTTCTTGGTGGTCAGGACCGGAAAGCCCTGCGCGAGGTCAAACCGCATCTGATAACCAAACACCGAGCGCGTGCCGGTGCCGGTGCGATCGCCACGGTCGGAGCCGTTTTCCATCACATGTTGCAGGAGATCGAGATATTGCTTCATGGTCGGTGCCTGCCGTTTGTCATTTGAAACAAGCTTTACCTCCGAAACCCGTGCCAACGGAAGTCGAAACAGCATCAAACACCGTCATATCCCAGCATTTCCAAGGGTATTATCCGCATTTGTCACGAACCCGTTAAATTCAGGTGATGCCGGTCTTTTCATCCGTGCGGAAAACACCTATATCCACCTTGCCGGTGCTTGCATCGGCTATGGCAATAAACGGTCGGTGAAATAAACCTATTGGACCCGGGGGCGGTACCCGGCGCCTCCACCAAAAACCGGTCGGTCTTTGTGACCGGCTTTTGATGGGGGCGAAATAGGATCGACAAGGGCGTAAAGATCGAACTTTTGCTCGGCATGATACCACCGTCATCGGGTCACAAGTGTAGTTGCAAATGACAACAACGCTCAGGGTTACGCTGTCGCTGCTTAATCGCGGTGCCAGAAACCCAAACTAAGTCCTTACGGGTAGCACCGTAAGGCGGGGTTCGGAGGTACCTGGCAACAGAAACCTCCACTTTCCCTTCCTTTCATATCCCTTGCCCTTCAATATTTCTTTGTTTGGCCACAACCAGATGCCGTGCCTGTATGCTGGATGGCTTGCCATCTGATGGCTCCTTGCGCATCCAGCCACCGCTGTGTCCTCTCGTGGCCCTACCCTCGCCCTTGAGTTTGATTTATAGTGATATAGATAGAAGCGGAATCGGGCTTTGCGCCAACGCCTTGCATGGCTTATAAACAACAGACACGCGCATCATCCGTGATGCACATGACCGGACGCAGAAGAAAGACAGGACCATATGGGGCAGGACCACATCCGTTACGATATTCTGGCTCAGGACGCACTGCGCGGCGTTATCCGCAAGGTGCTGACCGAAGTCGCCGCAACGGGCCGGCTGCCGGGCGAACATCATTTTTTCATCACCTTCCTGACGGGCGCTCCGGGTGTGCGCATCTCCCAGCACCTCAAGGCCAAATATGCTGAGCAGATGACCATCGTCATCCAGCACCAGTTCTGGGACCTGAAGGTCACCGATAGCCTGTTCGAAGTGGGCCTATCCTTCTCCGACACGCCGGAAAAACTGGTCATTCCTTTCAACGCCATTCGCGGCTTCTACGATCCTTCGGTGAATTTCGAGCTGGAATTCGATGTGCCGCAGGTGGAAGAAGACGAAAACTCTGCCGAAATCACCGCCTATCCGCTGGCCGCCGAATCGGAAAAATCCGAGGATGGCGCTGCCGACAAGCCGGAAGGCGAAAAGAAGGAAGGCTCTGTCGTCTCCCTGGACGCGTTTCGAAAGAAGCAGTAAGGCGGGGCAGCCAAGGAAAGCAGCGCATGTCGGGCGAAGTCGTTAATCTGCGTCAGGTCAGGAAAGCCAAAGCGCGCACCGAAAAGGAAAAGATCGCGGATCAGAACCGCGTGAGTTTCGGGCGAAGCAAGGCTGAGAAAAACCTGACCAGCGCACTGAACGACAAGGCCCGCGCTGCTCTCGACAATTCAAAGCTGGAACCGACACCGACCAGTCCCGTGCCCGACGAACAGGGCTGAAAGCGACGTTTGTTTCTATTGCTCCTGCCAGCACTGTCCAAGCCAACATTGCCCAAGCCAGGATGCGGACGTGCCAAACCAGTTGCTTGCCTTTTTATGTCCCCTGAATGGCGCAGTCTATGCCGCTGATCCGCAAGCATTCTATTTCCCTGCATGGCCATCGCACCAGCTTTTCTCTGGAAGATGCCTTCTGGCAGGAAATTCGGGCGATTGCAGAAAACCGCAATGTTGCGATTGCTGCATTGATTGCCGATATTGACAGCAAACGCCCGGCTGATTGCAATCTCTCCTCAGCGCTGCGGCTCTATGTGCTGGAATGGCTCAAACAATCGGGTTCCGATTCGCATTGAAATGCGCTTGCCCGTAAATGGGCCAGTGATTCGGCAATCGATTCGCCAACACGACAATTTGGGCATTTTATATGCCCACCAAGAGGCCTGTCGTATTCCAGTTTACTGCCTGCTTAGCCAAGCAGATCCGTTTCAGGGGCGCATGAAGTAAAGTTATGTTAATCCGACCGACATCTCCGGGCAAAGGTTATGTTGAATAACGTTTCATTAGGAAACGACTATTATGGTCGGGCTGCGCTGAAAGCTGCAGGACGCCCGGGAATGATGCATAATTTCTCCACCCGATACGCCCCCTCCAACAGCGCCAACTTCATTTGAAAAGGATTTCAAATATGACAAGCGCAGTTTCTTCCCAGATGTCCATGCCGATGATGCCGCCTATGGGCCGCATGCAGAAGCCAAGCGAAGAGCAGACCACCACCGACGCGACAGCATCGACCAGCACCACCACCACAGCGTCTGCCAGCACCTCTTCCGAGACATCGTCGTCCGCCGAAGGTTCCGCACCCGAGGGTTTCGAAGGCTTTGAAGGCAAGTTCCCGAATTTCGGTGGCGGCAATATGGGTGGCGGCGCCATGCCTCCGTTTGGCCAGCGCGAAGCCTTTCTCTGAAATTTTCTGATCGATCTCTATCGAGACGCAGCACCGCTCTGCCATGATGGCATAGCGGTACTTTTTTGTCTTTTCGCCAGGCGCCAAGTTGATCAAGCAGTAAGCCACCGACCGTTATTGCACTCCCGTCATTGCACGCCGGGCAAATCCTCCAACTCCAGTTTAAAACCATTATTCGACCCATCGCGTGGTGTTGATGGCGCAGTGTTACCCGCACCGCGATCCGCCGCTCTCGCCGCCGCCTCCGCAGCCCGTGCTGCGGCATCAGCCGCCGCAGCAGCCTTGGCCTGCGCCGCCGCACGCTCCGTGGCCAATGCCGTATAATAGGCGACTTCTCGCCGCAGCCTTTGCTTTTCCAACACAGCCGCTTGCAATGTTTCCACCCGTCGGCGCTCACGCTCGAAAGCCTGGAGCGACAGGTAGCTTGCCATTTCACGAACATCCAGCTGCCGCTTGGGCGCAGCAAGACGGCCGCTCAACAGCAGGTGGACGGTCGGCGCGGCATCTCCTGTCGTTGCCTGCCCAGAACCCGTCTGGGCTGCGATAGCCTCCCCAGGCGCAGAGACCGCCGTAGCCGGATCGAAGGCGATCTGGACATTGGCATCGACGTCACCAGAGGCAACCGTCACCACGGCCTGCGCCTCGATAGCCGCATCCTTGGCTGGCACTTTAACGGCCTGCATCCGGGCTTTACCGTCACTCAGCGTAAACGGCATGGTCACGTCGCCCAGTCGGGCTGGCGCGCGGGCCAAAAGCGGTGTGAGGGCTGCGGAGACCTGCCCCGCCGTCACCTCACTGGTTGCGGCACCAAAAGCCACCGAGAGCGCCGGAAAGCTGGACAGGTCCAGTTCCGGGATAGCCAAGGCGGAGAGATCGACCTGGCCGGAACCGTTGACCGATCCCAGCAGGCCTTGGGCGCTGCTACCACTGCCTTCCGCCATCACTTGTAGCCTGGCTTGGCCAGACAGGCCGCTGTCAGGCCAGATCTTGCCCAAGTCCGCATTGGCAAGGGACACTCTGCTGCGCAGAAAAGCCGTACCCTGATTATTGGCGAGCGACATGCGCCCGGACAGAGCGCCGCCGAACAGAGTGCCTGACATATCCTCCAGCGCCATGCCGCCATCCACCAGCGTCAGGCGCGCTGCAACATCACGGGCAGCGGGCAGCGGGCCAAGACCGAGTGTGCCAGCTTTGAGGGCGATGTCCATCTGCATGTCGCCCCAAACGGGCGTCTGCACCTTTACCGCCGACAATGCATCGGATGCGGGGTCCTGGACCGGGCCGATCACAGTCGATGCCAGCCACTCGAGATCAATGGTATCCAGCGCAACAGCACCGCCGATTTTAACTGCGGAAGCGGTCGGCTCCAGCACCAGCGTGCCGGACAAACCGTCGCCCGCAACCGCGCCTTTGATATCGTGCAATTGCGTTTTGTTGTCGCCCTGCCGCTCGATGTCGCCGGTCAGGGTGATCGGCAGACCGGTGTCGATGCCGGGGAGACTGACTGCATTCATGATCAGCAATGGGGCAATATCGTCGCTGGCCAGTTCCATCTTGCCCTTGCCCTGCAAGAACAGGTCCGCACCAAGATTGACCGTGCCGCTTACCCCAAGCCGGGTCGCCCCAGATGTCAGCGACATCTGGCCATCCGCTGGCGCGGTGCCCTGCTGTTTCAATTGCAGGCTCAGTTTCGCACCGCCATCCATCGGCACCGGCAGCGGATCGAAGCCAAGCTGACCCAACAGCGCCGAAGGTTCTTCATTGGCAGCGGTCAGCGAAAAGCTCTTTTCAGAATCGTCGAACACATCGAACAGGCTGTCCTGCCGATAGGCGGCATCGACCGTCGTGCCATTGGCCTTGCCCTGTAGATCGACCTGCAAGCCGCCATATTGAGCATCCCCGAAACGGGTGTTTACCACGACGTCGGCATCGGAATACCATTGCCCGCTGGAAGCCAGCCGGGCCAGCAGCGGGTGCTGTGGCAATTGCTGATGCAGCATGGCCAGGAATCCGCTGATGTCGCCGGCATGCAGCATGACCTGCGCCTTGCCACTATAATCGGCAAGCGAGCCGGTGGCTTCGCCCGTCGCCTTGATACTGGCCCCGGCAAGATTGCCGATATCCAGCTTGCGCACTGAAAACCCGCCATCCTTGTAGGTAAACAGCCCGTCCACATCACGAGCCGTGATGCCGAATGCCGAAAAGGCATCGACCTTGATGTTCCCGGCGATCTGGTGGCTCAGCAGCGCATCATCGCTGGCATCGCCGGACACCAGCGACGCCAGTGCCTTCGTTGCATCAAAGTCGAAGGCATTGCCCGAGAGATCAAAGGACAGGCTGGGCATGACGCCATCGGCAGATTGCCGCTCGAGACGCCCATGCAGGCTGGCAGGCCCGATGGCCAATTCCAGCTTGTCGAACCGTTGCAGGTCGGAGGTCAGGTTGACATTGGCGGAAAAGCCCGCCGTGCGCAATTGCCGGATGGCCGGATCGACATCGCCCGATAGCCAGGAAGCCAGCCCGGACGGTTGGCTAGAGGCAACCAGCAGCGAACCGTTAAAGGAGGCCTGATCTTTCAGTTGTAGCCGTCCCGCGGCTTCCGCCTGGGTGCGGCCCGGCAGGGTGGCAACCGCCTTGTCCACCTGCCAGCCGGTTCCGGCTGGCCGCAGATCCAGGGTAATATCCCGGATCACGGTATCGCCAGCGACAATCGCTGGCAATTTCAAGCTGGCACGGCCCGGCATGTCGGGAATGGGGATCCGGTCTGCGAGCGCTATCAGCGACTGGATGCGCTGGCGGGCGGAATTCTGCATCTGCCGACCGGTCTTGCCCTTGGGCAGGCTGGGCGTCAGCTTATCGACGTCAATCTGCTGGCCCTCGGCTGTCAGCAGGAATTCCGGCGCCTTGCCGCTATCCAGCGTCGCCTCGCCGGTGATGATATAGGGCTGGTCGCTGGCGCCGATTTCCATCCGGTATTCCGGAATCCGCACCCGATCATTGGCCAGTTCGAACTTGCCCTTGATGCGCGGCGGCAGCACCGGATTGCCCATTGGTGCGCTGACCTGACCGTCCTCAGCATTGGCGCGCAGGGCCGCCAGGAAGCTACCCTGCAATGTCGGACGCTTGTCGACAAGCGCGAGATCGCCGGACAGGTCGATATCGACGGGCGTCGCATCCGGAGCGATATGGATTTTCACCGGCACGGCCCCCTTGGCCGGATCCGGCTGAAGGCTGGACAGCGAGAAATTGCCGGACTGGCCATCCAGCGCCCCCTGCCCCAACACCGTCCAGGGACCAGCCAGCGAGCGGGCCGTCATATCGGCATTGAGACCGTTGATCTGGCGGGTGCGGCCTGTCTGCTGATCGACCAGGGTCACGGCACCATCGACGACCGTCACCTTTTCCAGCACGACATTGCGGCCCGGCAGGCTTGGCTGGCTGCCCTGCAACCAATCCAGCGAACCGTCCGGCAACAATCTCAGCCGCACATTCGGCTGCTCGATCCGCATGGCGAAAATCCGCGCTTCGCCGGACAGAAACGGCGCAAGCTCAGCATCCATGGAAAACCGCGCCACATGCGCCAGCGTCTTGCCGTCAGTACCAGGCCCGACCGTGACGTCATTCATCGTGATCGACGGAAACGGCAGGATACGCGCCTCGACAGCGCCGTGGACCACCACC
The DNA here is from genome assembly GCF_000016285.1 of Allorhizobium ampelinum S4. Classification (NCBI taxonomy): domain Bacteria; kingdom Pseudomonadati; phylum Pseudomonadota; class Alphaproteobacteria; order Hyphomicrobiales; family Rhizobiaceae; genus Gillisella; species Gillisella ampelina. The sequence continues at coordinate 2,353,665 of NC_011989.1, forward strand.
TTTTTACCAAGAAGACGGCTGGCCTGATCCTCGAAATCCTTGCGGAAATCCGTCCAGTTGACGAAAAGCGGCGCCAGAAGCGCGGCAAACAGCGCCACCACGACCAATCCGCCAAACGCGATGAACAGTCTGCCTAGCACTGCGACTCCCTATGTTGTTTCATGCCCGTTATCATAACGGCTTACTCATTATCGTAACGGCTTTAAGCCTGCGGATCAAAGCCGGAAGATCTTGCCCGGATTAAACAGATTGTCGGGGTCCAGTCCACGCTTTACCTGACGCATCACATCTAATGCACCGCCAAGCTCTGCTTCCAGATAGGACATCTTGCCCTGGCCGACCCCATGTTCGCCAGTGCAGGTGCCGTCCATGGCCAGCGCCCGCTCGTTCAGCCGCGCCATGAACGCCTCCACCTTATCGACATTTTCGGCGTCCTTGTCGTCAAACAGGATCAGCAGATGGAAATTGCCATCGCCGACATGGCCGACAATCGGCGCCAATAGCCCGGTCTCAGCAATATCGGCCTGGGTTTCTGCCACGCATTCCGCCAGTTTGGAGATCGGCACGCAGACATCGGTGGACAAGCCCGCCAGTTCCGGGGCAAGCGCCCGGCCTGCCCAATAGGCGTTGTGACGTGCCTTCCACAGTTGGGCGCGCTCCTGCGGATCGGAGGTGAAGCGCAGGTCTTCGGCGCCATATTCCTCGGCAATGGCGGCAAATTGCTGCGCCTGCAAGGCCACCGTCTGCTCCGTGCCGTGAAACTCCAGAAACAGCGTCGGCCTTTCTGGCAGGCTGAGGTTGGAATAGGCATTGCAGGCTCGGACCTGCATGGCGTCGAGCAGCTCGATCCGCGCCACGGGAATGCCCATCTGGATGGTCATGATGACAGCATCGCAGGCCGATTTGACATCGGCAAAGGCGCAGACACCGCCACCGATCTTTTCCGGGATGCCCTGAAGTTTGAGGGTGATCGAGGTGATCACGCCCAGCGTGCCTTCAGCACCGACAAACAGCCGGGTCAGATCATAGCCCGCCGAGGATTTGCGGGCGCGGTGGGCGGTGCGGATTTCTTCGCCATTGGCGGTCACCACCGTCAGCGCCATGACATTGTCCTTCATCGTACCATAGCGCACCGCATTGGTGCCGGAAGCACGGGTCGAGGCCATGCCGCCGATGGAAGCATTGGCACCGGGATCGATGGGGAAGAATAGACCGGTATCGCGCAGATAGGTGTTCAGCGCCTCGCGCGTCACGCCGGGCTGAACGGTGCAGTCGAGATCCTCGGCATTGACCTCGAGAACCTTGTCCATCCGGGTGAAATCGATGGAAATACCGCCATGCGCCGCATTGACCTGCCCCTCGAGCGAAGAGCCAACTCCGAACGGCACCATCGGCACCTTATGCTGGGCGCAGGTCCGCACAACGGTCTTCACGTCCTCGGCGCTTTCGACGAAAACCACCCCATCGGGCAATTGCGCCGGCAGATAGGTGGTGGTGTGCGCATGTTGTTCCCGGAAGGACTGGCCGGTCTGGAACCGCTCGCCGAAGGACTGCTTGAGCAGATCCAGAACGGTTGAGATCCCTTCCTCGTTGCGAATTCCCGCCACAACATCCTTCCTGCTCATGCCCGTCTCCCTGCATCTCGAACCATTTTGTTAATTGGTTGCAGGTATGGCCAGAGCAGACAGGCTTGTCCAGTCATTGCGGCAGGAAATGCCGATATCATGTCAGGGTTAAAAGAACGATCAGCCGAACCGTCCGGTGACATAGTCGCTGGTACGCTGGTCACCAGGGGCGCTGAAAATCACCTCGGTGCGGTCGAATTCCACCAGTTCGCCCAGATACATGAAGGCGGTATATTGGGAGATGCGCGCCGCCTGATGCAGATTGTGGGTGACGATGGCGATGCAATAGGTGGACCGCAGGGTTTCGATCAGTTCTTCCAGCTTGCTGGTTGAAATCGGATCGAGCGCCGAGGCTGGCTCGTCCAGCAGCAGCACGGACGGCTTGACGGCAATGGCGCGGGCAATGCACAGGCGCTGCTGCTGGCCACCGGAAAGACCAAGGCCGCTTTGATGCAGCTTGTCCTTCACCTCGCCCCAGAGAGCGGCTTCCTGAAGTGCTGCTTCAACGCGATTATCCATATCCGGCTTGGACAGCCTTTCATAAAGGCGGATGCCGAAGGCGATATTCTCATAGATCGACATCGGAAACGGCGTCGGCTTTTGGAAAACCATGCCAATCTTGGCGCGCAGCCGGTTCAGGTCTTCGGATGGGTTGAGAATATCGCGTCCGTCGAGCAAAACCTCGCCCTTCACCTTCTGCCCCGGATAAAGATCGTACATCCGGTTGAAAATCCGCAGCAGGGTCGATTTTCCACAGCCGGACGGGCCGATAAAGGCGGTGACCGTGCGATCACGCAGGCCGAGATCGACATTTTTGATCGCCTGATAGCCGTTTTGGTAATAAAACGACAGCTGCTTGGCCTCGACCTTGATAGGGCGGCCGATATCGGACGGATTGAAGGCTTGCAGAGGTGCGCGCATCAGGGGCGACCTTGTACCCGTGTCAGACATTTGCATCTATCTTTCCTTCTTTCCGAACAATAACCCCGCCGACAGGCTTCGTGCGACGATATTCAAAACCAGGATCGTCACCGTGATCAGCAATGCCCCGCCCCAGGCTAACCGCTGCCAATCCTCATAGGGGCTCATGGCAAACTGGAAGATCACCACCGGCAGATTGGCAATCGGCTGACTGAGATCGGCGGTCCAGTATTGATTGTTGAGCGCGGTAAACAGCAAAGGCGCGGTCTCGCCGCTGATCCGGGCGACAGCCAGCAGCACGCCGGTCAACATGCCGGAGCGGGCGCTGCGCCAGATCACCGAGGTCATGATTTTCCAGCGCGGCGCGCCAAGCGCCGCCGCCGCCTCACGCATCGCATCCGGCACCAGCGCCAGCATGTCTTGGGTGGTGCGGTTGATGACCGGAATGGCAATCAACGCCAGCGAGGCAGCCCCGGCATAGCCGGAGAAATGCCGGAACGGCACGACCAGCAGCGTATAGACAAACAGGCCAATGACGATGGATGGTGCGGCCAGCAGGATATCGTTGACGAAAATCGCCACCGTGCCAAGCTTTGTGCCGCGCCCGTATTCCGCAAGATAGGTACCGGCCAGGATACCGATTGGCGTTGCCACCACGGTTGCCAGCAGTGTCATCATGAAGGAGCCGTAGATGGCATTCGCAAGACCGCCATCCGAACCGGGCGGAGGCGTCATTTTGGTGAAGAGGTCAAGCGTGATCGCTTGCAGACCATTGCTGAACAGCGTCCACAGGATTGCCGCCAGAACGGCGAGACCAAGAATGGCCGAGGCCAGCGACAGGCCAAGGGCGATACGGTTGACGAGATAGCGGCGAGAAACAATCGACATCGGCTGGCCTCAAAAACTTTCACTGCGCCCGATGAGCCACTTGGCAAGCGCCAGCACTGCAAAGGTGATGAAGAACAGGATGAGACCAAGCGCCACCAGACTGGACGTATAGAGATCCGACGTCGCCTCGGAAAACTCATTGGCAATCGAAGCCGAAATCGTCGTGGCGGGCGAGAGCAGCGAGGTGGCAATCCGGTGCGAATTGCCGATCACGAAGGTGACTGCCATGGTTTCGCCCAGCGCCCGGCCAAGGCCCAGCATGACGCCGCCGATCAGGCCGCGCCGGGTATAGGGAATGATGATGTGGAAGACGACTTCCCAGGTGGTCATGCCCATGCCGTAGGCGGATTCCCTGAGTAGCACCGGCACGGTGCCGAACACGTCGCGGGTGACGGAGGTGATGAATGGAATGACCATGATCGCCAGCACGATCCCCGCCGTCAGAAGACCGATGCCATAGGGTGCGCCGCTAAACAGCAGGCCGAGAACAGGCACATTTCCGAATGTGGCGATCAAAGCGGGCTGCACCACGGATTGCATGACCGGCGCCAGCACGAAGAAGCCCCAGAGCCCGTAAATAATGCTGGGAATACCCGCCAGAAGCTCGATGGCCGTGCCGATGGGCCGTTGCAGCAGCGGCGGGCACATTTCGGTGAGAAAGATGGCGATGCCGAAACTGACGGGAACGCCAATAACAAGCCCGATGACCGAGGTAATCAACGTGCCGTAAATCGGAGCGGCTGCCCCGTAAATGTCCTTGGCCGGGCTCCAACGTTCGTTCCACAGAAAGGATATGCCGAATTCCCGCCAGGTCGGCAGGGATTCGATCAGCAGTGACAGAAACACCCCGAGCAATGCGACCATAACCAGCATGGCGCAAAGCCAGGTGGCGCGGATGAACAATGCATCGGCAAAGCGCACCCGCTTGGCGGCAGCGGTTCTTGCCTCTTCCTCGCTCATGGTCGGTTGATGGATGACAGTCATGCAGGGCTTTCCGAAGGGACAAGGCAGCGGAGTGGTTCAAATATGCAAACAGCGGGCGATGACCGTCCGCTGTTGTTGTAGAAGAAAGACGAGTGGCAATTACATCGCCTTGAAGACCGGCTTGCCGTCCTTCTGGATGCTGTCCCAGGAGTTTTCGATCAGCTTCACCACCGGCTTCGGAATAGCCACATATTCCAGCGCCTTGGCTTCGCCGGTGCCATCCTTGTAGGCCCAGGCGAAGAACTTCAGGGCGGCTTCGGTCGCGTCCTTGTCGGCAGGGTCCTTATGGATCAGCACCCAGGTGGACGCAGCAATCGGCCAGCTCTTTTCGCCGGGCTGATTGGTGATGACGACGTTGAAATTCTTGGCACCGGCCCAATCGGCATTGGCAGCGGCAGCGGCAAAGCTGTCCAGCGAAGGCTCGACCACCTTGCCCGCGTCATTCTTCATCTTGGCATAGCCGAGCTTATTCTGGATCACATAGGCATATTCATTATAGCCGATGGCGCCAGCGGTCTGCTTGACCGTGTTGGCAACACCTTCAGAGCCCTTGGCGCCGATGCCGACCGGCCACTCAACAGCGGTGTCGGAGCCGATCTTGCTCTTCCAATCAGCGGAAACCTTGCTGAGGTAATCGGTGAAATTGAAGGTGGTGCCGGAACCATCGGCGCGGTGTACGACGACAATGGCTTGGTCGGGCAGCTTGACGCTCTTGTTGAGAGCGGCAATCACTGGGTCGTTCCACTTGGTGATCGTGCCCATATAGATGCCTTCGAGCGCCTTGCCATCCAGCACCAGTTCGCCCGGCTTCACGCCTTCGATATTGTACATTGGCACGATGCCGCCCATCACCATCGGAAACTGGGTCAGGCCGTTCTTGGTGAGTTCTTCGTCGCTCAGCGGCTTGTCGGTAGCGCCGAAGGTCACGGTCTTGGCTTCAACCTGCTTGATGCCGCCGCCCGAACCGATGGACTGGTAATTCAGGCTGATGCCGGTCTTGGCTTTGTAGGCTTCACCCCATTTGGAAAACACAGGGTAGATGAAGCTGGAACCGGCACCGGAAATGTCGGCAGCAAAAGCCGCACCGGTAAAGGCGACCGAAAAGGCGGCAAGCGCCGCACCCGTGGCGATCTTTTTCATGAAAGTCATCGGAATAATCCCCGTGTTCGTCGAGCAATCTCTCAAAGCCCCAGCGGCTTTTCGAGCGACACTGGCATTGGCCTAAGTCGCTTCCATGAAGCTTTCGTGACAAAATTCCGGCCAGCGAGTGGCATCACGCGGCTGTGATTTTCAGGCCCATAAGCGTAAAGTTGGCGTGATTTTCCTTCCATTTGCAATCAGGTTTCCCTTCCCCTCTTTCCGCCTGTTTTTTTCTCAATTCACCGTCCCGCTGCCGGGATTGGAATGAAACAAGAACGTTTTCACTGGCCTTTCGAGGTAGAATCACTACATTGAAGGGCATGAGCAACGGTTTTGACGATATTCCCTTCTTTGACGAAGAGCCTGCACCCCGGACCTCCGCAAAAGGAGCGAAAGCCACGGATGCGCCTGCGCCCCAACAGGAGAGCAGCCCTGCGGCAAGCACCAAAGCTGGGGGCGGATTGGGCATCGCGGCGCGTGCCATGGCCGCGCGCGACCAGAACCGCAATCCAGATTACCTCGCAGGCCTCAACCCGGAACAGCGTGAAGCAGTCGAAACCCTGGATGGTCCGGTTCTGGTGCTGGCGGGTGCCGGCACCGGTAAGACGCGAGTGTTGACCACCCGTATCGCCCATATTCTGGCCACCGGCCGCGCTTTCCCCAGCCAAATCCTCTCCGTCACCTTCACCAACAAGGCGGCCCGCGAGATGAAAGAGCGCGTCGGCGTTCTGGTTGGCGGTGCAGTCGAAGGCATGCCCTGGCTTGGCACATTCCACTCCATCGGCGTCAAGCTCTTGCGCCGCCATGCCGAACTGGTCGGCCTGACCTCAGATTTCACTATTCTCGATACCGATGACGTGGTGCGGCTGATCAAGCAGATCATCCAGGCCGAAGGGTTGGACGACAAACGCTGGCCCGCCAAGATGTTTGCCGGAATGATCGACGGCTGGAAAAACAAGGGCCTCGACCCCGCGCAGATCCCCGAGGGCGACGCCCGTGCCTTTGGCAATGGCAAGGGCCGCGAGCTTTACGCCGCCTACCAGGCTCGGCTGAAAAGCCTGAATGCCTGCGATTTCGGCGATCTTCTCCTGCACCCGATCCGGATGTTCCGCGCCAATCCGGATGTGCTGAAGGACTATCACCAGCGCTTTCGCTATATTCTGGTGGATGAATATCAGGACACCAACACGGCGCAATATATGTGGTTGCGGCTGTTGGCGCAGCGGCCAAGCACAAAAACCGCTGACGGCAAGGTCACAAACGGCACAGTGAATATTTGCTGCGTTGGCGACGACGATCAGTCGATCTATGGCTGGCGTGGGGCCGAAGTGGACAATATCCTGCGCTTCGAGAAGGATTTTCCGGGCGCGAAAGTCATCAAACTGGAGCGGAATTACCGCTCGACGGAGCATATTCTTGGCGCTGCCGGTTTTCTGATTGCCCATAACGAGGGTCGTCTGGGTAAGACGCTGTTTACCGACCGGGTCGATCCGAACGACGAAAAAGTCGTGGTGCATGCCGCCTGGGATTCCGAGGAGGAAGCCCGCGCGGTTGGCGAGGAAATAGAACAGCTGCAACGCAACCAGCATAAGCTCAACGACATGGCCATTCTGGTGCGCGCCTCCTTCCAGATGCGCGAGTTTGAAGACCGGTTCGTGACGCTTGGGCTGAACTATCGGGTTATCGGCGGCCCGCGCTTTTACGAGCGATTGGAAATCCGCGATGCCATGGCCTATTTCCGCATGGTCTGCCAGCCCGCTGACGACCTGGCCTTCGAGCGGATCGTCAATACGCCAAAGCGCGGTCTGGGCGACACTACGGTGCGCACCCTGCATGACTATGCCCGCAAACGAGATATTCCGATGCTGGCAGCGGCCTCCGACATCATCGAGACCGATGAGCTGAAGCCGAAGGCGCGCAAGGCGCTGTTTGACGTGGTGACGGATTTCCGCCGCTGGCAGGATCTGCTGGAAAACACGCCGCATACCGAGCTTGCCGAACAGATCCTCGACGAGAGCGGCTATACCGCCATGTGGCAAAACGACAAATCGGCGGAAGCACCAGGGCGGCTGGAAAACCTGAAGGAACTGATCCGCTCGATGGAAGCCTTCGAGAGCATGCGCAGCTTCATGGAGCATGTCTCGCTGGTGATGGATGCCGAGACCAACGAAAATCTCGACGCCGTATCGATCATGACGCTGCATTCCGCCAAGGGGCTGGAATTTGAGACCGTGTTCCTGCCCGGCTGGGAAGAAGGCCTATTTCCGCATCAGCGCGCACTGGACGAAGGCGGACGCGCCGCGCTGGAGGAAGAACGGCGGCTGGCCTATGTCGGCCTGACGCGGGCCAAGCGCCGCTGCCACCTGTGGTTCGTTTCCAACCGGCGCATCCATGGCCTGTGGCAATCAACCATGCCGTCGCGCTTCCTGGATGAACTACCGCCCGCCCATGTGGAAGTGGCCGAAGTGGAAACCAGCTACGGCGGCTATGGACGCGGCGGCTACGGCCAGTCCCGCTTCGACAAGCAGGAACCGTTCACCAATTCCTACTCCACCCCCGGCTGGAAGCGCGCCCAGGCCAACAAAACCGACGCCACCCGCGAAAACTGGGGCAGCCGCTCCGGCCACGCGGTGGAACGCATCGGCTACGGCGAAAGCGGCCCCCGCGGCCAAACCATCGACGGCCAGTTGGTCGCCAAATCCACCAGCAATGAACCGTCAAAGTTCTCCGTCGGCGACCGGGTTTTTCATATCAAATTCGGCAACGGCAATGTGTCTGTCGTTGAGGGAAACAAGCTGACGATCGATTTTGATCGGGCGGGGCAAAAGCGGGTGCTGGATGGGTTTGTGGAGCGGGCTTAGCTTTGAGGGAAATTTTTAATGTCTAAACCCTAGATAGAGAAATCAACTTCTCTGGGGTAGTTTACATGACATCATTTGAGACCTTTGAAGATGCACTTTCCGATGCAAAAGGTCAGAAAAACCTTTTGGTTGGCAATGGCCTCAGCATCGCGTTTGATGAAAAATTTGGTTATAGTCAATTATTCGATGTAGCAGATTTTATAAATAACAACCCTAAAGTCGCCTCTATTTTTAACGCTCTTAAAACCAAGGACTTCGAAACAGTTGTCGGAGCTCTCTATAGTGCTAGCGAGATTGCTAGGAATTTCGAAGAACACGCTTTTTCAGAAAAAATTATCGACCATATTTCCGTATTAAAGACAGCTCTTATCGAAGCTGTAAGGCACATTCATCCAGGGAGCAGTAACTTGGTAAGTGCCGACCAAGCGGCCAAACTAAGAAGCTTCATGCAACCTTTCTTGATGGAAAATGGCTGCATATTTTCTCTCAACTACGATGCTTTGATTTATTGGTCTTTACTAAAGGACGGAACGCCAAAACTAAATTTTGCAGATGGATTTTCCACGAAAGAAGGGGCAGAACTGAAATTTGCCGGAGATGGATGCCCTAAAGAAATAAACGTGCTGTTTCCGCATGGAACGTTGTTTATATTCGATAAAAATGGCGATGCATTTAAGCCAAAAGCTAAAGAAAAAACGCTCATTGAAATAATTACCGAGCATATGGAAAATGGAAATTTTCCACTTTTCGTCAGCGAGGGAAGCTCGGAGCAAAAGTTAATGGCTATAAGAAAGAGTTTCTATTTAAATTACGCATATGAAAAAATAGAAAGGCAACAAGACAACTTTTTCACCTTCGGCCACTCACTTGATCTTCAGTCAGACGGACACATTTTCAGAAAAATTGCTGAAAATAAGAACGTCTCAAACCTTTATGCGTCGTACTACGACAGTAAGGAAGCGCTGTTGGGAAATCTTCATCACCTGCTGGACGCAGCCAAGCGTGATTCGACAAATCCATTGAATATACATACATTTCCCGCGAAAAGTGTATCCTGTTGGTAGAGAAGCGAAAGCATAAAGAGGCTAAATCAGGACCTTATGGTACCGTGTCGAACCCTGAATCCGCGCGACGCTTTAAACCAAAAACCTTGCATATTGCACCACAAATGGAGATATACTATATGTAGGCACATCCCTACATGGAGCCAATTATGGGTACATCCAGCCTAACCAGCAGAGAGCTCAATCAAGACGTCAGCCGCGCAAAACGCGCTGCTGAGACGGGGCCTGTTGTCATTACGGATCGTGGCAGACCATCGCATGTGCTGATGACCTATGAGGATTTCGAGCGGTTGACCGGCAAGCGTCGTAACCTTGTTGAGGAGCTGTCCATGCCCGGCTTGTCGTCTATCGATTTCGATCCGCCGCGCGTCCTGGTTTCGGGCCGTGAGGTCGATTTGTCCTGAACTATCTACTGGACACGAATGTCGTCTCGGAACTGCGCAAAGTGGGAGATGGCAAGGCAGACCGGAATGTGACGGAATGGATTGGTGCGCAGGATTCTCGCACTCTGTTTATTTCCGCGATCACCATCCTGGAGCTGGAGCGCGGCATATTGAGCCTTCAGCGGCGCGATATAGCGCAGGGTTCTCGCCTAAGAGCATGGATGGATGGCCGCGTTCGTCCAGAATTTGCCGAACGAATTCTGGTTATCGACGATGCAGTCGCGACGCGCTGCGCCCATCTGCATATCCCGGATCGCCGTAATGAGAGCGATGCACTTATCGCAGCCACTGCCCTGGTGCATGGGCTGGCAGTTGTGACACGCAATATTCAGGATTTTGAAGGGACCGGCGTCGTGCTGATCAACCCTTGGGCTGCGTGACGTGAACAGTCATCCTTGATGAGCCTTCACATTAACCCAGCGCTTCTTCATTCCGATGCAGCCACATCAGTTCCATTTGCACGGCGTCCTGGAAATTCATGATCTCGCCACGCATCACGTCTTCGGGGCAGCCGAGGTCGAGGAGTTCGGCGCCGAGCTGGCGGCAGGTGGCGCGCCAGTAGATGGTGGCGTCGTTGCCTTGCAGGCGGTCAAGCGTCACGGCGGCACCGCGCACCATGTCACGGCGGCTGGCCAGCGGGAAGAAGGCCAGCGTCGAGGCGACGGGCTCAAGCTTGGCGGCAGTGTTGGGCATACGAACCATCCTTTATACTGATGATTCGTTTTACGGCTTCATGGTTAAGGTTTGGTTGCCGTAGCGGAAGGACATTTGAATCAATTGTTCCAAAAGAAGACCCCTCCCGGTCAAAACCGGCAGGGGCTGGATGTTTGGAAAGCCGTTTAGGTCAGTGCGTGCCGCCCCCTCACCCCGCTTCCGCTCCGCTCAGCGGACTGACCGGGGCAGAGCCACGGGTCTCTGCCCGTCCTTCGGACCCCCGCTGGGGAGAGGAGGCAACAAGCGTTGCGGCTCCTGCCCTCTTCTCCCCCTTCTTTTTCTGAGGATTGGGGGGAGAAGGTGCCGGCAGGCGGATGAGGGGAGCGAAGCCAAACCTGCCACTCAATAAGCCCCCCCTGAACTCCATGTGAGGTCAGGAGATTGTCATGCCTTCCGTGATTTACGGCAGCGTATAGGCGATCACGTAATCACCCGGCTTGGTGCCAACAGAACCATGACCGCCTGCAACCATCACAACATATTGCTTGCCATTCAGCTCATAGCTCATCGGCGTCGCCTGGCCGCCAGCCGGAAGCCGGCCTTCCCAGAGAACCTTGCCGGTGGCGAGGTCATAGGCGCGCAGATAATTATCGACGGCAGCACCGAGGAAAGCGACGCCGCCCTTGGTAATCATCGGCCCGCCGATGCCGGGTACGCCGACCTTGAAGGGCAGCGGCAGCGGTGTCATGTCATGCACGGTGCCATTGCGGTGCTGATAGGCGATCTTGCCGGTCTTCAGATCGACAGCGGCAACCGTACCCCATGGCGGTGCCTGGCAGGGAATGCCGATGGGCGACAGGAACGGACCCATCTTCACGGCATAGGGTGCGCCATCATTGCGGTTCAGGCCTTGTTCCGAGCCTTTTTCGTCCTGGCCCTTGGCCGGAACCTGATCGCGCGGCACAAGCTGTGAGGTGAAGGCCAGATAAGTCGGCATGCCGAACATCACCTGTTTTTCCGGATCGACAGCCACCGAACCCCAGTTGAACGTGCCGAAATTGCCGGGATAGATGATCGAGCCCTGCAACGATGGCGGGGTATATTGGCCCTCATAGCGCAACTGATGGAACTTGATGCGGCAGGCAAGCTGATCAAGCAGCGTCACGCCCCACATATTGCGCTCTTCCAGCTTCGGTGGGCGGAAGCTTAAGGCCGAAATCGGCTGGGTTGGCGAGGCATGGTCTTCCGGGATGGTGCCGCCGGGGGCCGGAAGCTCCTTGATCGGAATGATCGGCTGGCCAGTGCGCCGGTCCAGCACATAGACATCGCCCTGCTTGGTGGAGGCAACCAGCGCCGGAACAGTGGTGCCACCGCTGTTGATATCGAGCAGCACGGGCTGGGCGGGAACATCCATGTCCCAGAGATCGTGATGGACGAATTGCTGCACCCAGCGATCGGCACCGGTGTTGAGATCGAGCGCCACGACCGAGGAAGAATATTTTTCCACATTGGCGCTGCGGTTCATGCCCAACTGGTCCGGCACCTGATTGCCGAGCGGGATATAAACGAGGCCCAGCTGTTCATCGACCGAGAATACCGACCAGCTATTCGGCGAATTGGCGGTGTAAGTCTGGCCTTGCGGAAGCGGTTGGGTCTGACCCGGATTGCCGCTGTCCCAGTTCCACACCAGCGCGCCGGTCTGGACGTCGAAGGCGCGGATCACGCCGGATTGCTCCTTGGTGGAATAATTGTCGTTGACCGCTCCGCCAATGATGATCTTGCCAGCGGCAATCACCGGCGGCGAGGTCGAGTAATAATAGCCAGCCGGATTGTAGGGCATGCCCTGTTCCAGATGCAGCACGCCCTTGTCGGCAAAGCTTTCGCAGATCTTGCCATTGGCGGCATCAAGCGCGATCAGCCGCGCATCCGAGGTCGGAAGATAGACGCGGGTGGCGCAGGACGCACCGGCTGTGGCAGCAGGATCGGCATAATAGGTGACGCCACGGCAGGTCTGGTGCTGGCGATCCGGGTTCAGTCCGACATTGGGATCATATTTCCATTTCTGCTTGCCGGTCGCCGCATCCACGGCGATGGCCCAATTGTGCGGGGTGCAGAGATAAAGCGTATCGCCCACTTTCAGCGGCGTTACCTGATAGGTGGTCTCGCCGACATCGCCGGGCTGTTTCACATCGCCGGTCTGGTAGGTCCAGGCCGTCTTCAGCGTCTTGACGTTGTCGGTCGTGATCTGGGTGAGCGGCGAATAGCGCTGGCCATAAGGCGTGCGGCCATATTGGTGCCATTCGCCATCGGCCATGTCGCCGCCATAGGACGGTGTGGCGCTGGCCACATCCATCGGCAACGTGCCGGGCTTGTCATAGGGGTCCTGCGTCATCGAATAGCCCGCGACAACAAGCGCGACCAGCACCGGCAGGGCCACTGGCCAGGCGCTGGCGGCAATACCGCCTTCGCGGCGATGCAGCGGTCCCAGCCTGCGGCGGATGGCAGGCAGAAGCAGCACAAAGCCAAGCACGATGACCAGCCCGCCGCGCGTACCAAGCTGCCACCAGTCAAAGCCGACCTCCCAGATCGCCCAGCCCAGGCAGCCGAGAATGAACAGCCCGTAGATCCAAAGCGCCGACGCCTTGCGCATCACCAGCAGCAGCGCAACGAGGATGAAGGCGATACCGGCGATGAGGTAAAACGGGCTACCGCCGAGCGACAGGAGATAGCCGCCCCCGCCGCCGAGCGCGAGCCCGATGACGGCGAAGACGACCGCTGTAACGATGAGGATCATGGGACAAATCCGATGCATGTTGAAAATAAGCGGGGGTGCGTCAAAAATTTACGCATAGGTGAACTGCAAACGCGGGAGCGACCGTTAGGTTCCTACCGATCTTACCGGCAAATCAAATTTTGAGACCAAATACTCTTACCCATACCCTTGCGCGCATCGATCGGCCTTGCCATGGTCTGGCGCAAAATCAGCAGGAGGGATCATGACCAAGGCGCTGCTTCTCATTGATATCCAGAACGGCTTTTGCCCGGGCGGCAATCTGCCGGTGGCAGAGGGCGATCAGATCGTTCCCATCGCCAATGCCCTAATGGCCAGCGGGTCCTATGACCTGATCGTCGCCTCGCAGGACTGGCATCCGGCCAATCACGGCAGCTTCGCCTCCCAGCATCCCGGCGCCAAGGTTTTCGAACTGGGCGAGCTTTCCGGCAAGCCGCAAATGATGTGGCCGGACCATTGCGTACAGGGGACAGTGGATGCCGCGTTTCACCCCGGCCTCGACCTCTCCCGGATCGACCATGTGCAGAAAAAGGGACTGAACCCGTTGGTGGACAGCTATTCGGCCTTCCGCGACAACGATCAAACGGCCCTGACTGGCCTTGGTACCTGGCTGATCGACAAGGGCGTCACCGAACTGGATGTCATGGGCCTTGCCACCGATTACTGCGTCAAGTTTTCCGTGCTGGATGCGCTGGACATGCTGCCGGGCGTTACCGTGCGCTTGATTGTCGATGGCAGCCGGGGCATTGATCCGCAAACGGTGGAGGCAGCGATTGCCGACATGCAGGCCCATGGCGCACGGTTGATCACCAGCGCGGATGTCCTCGCCTAACAAACATCTGCTACTGCAAAAAGAATGGGTTCGGGAGGGCCGCCATGGAGATTATCAACACGATTGCAGCCCTGCGCCACAGGCTCGATGCCTGCCGCAAGGCTGGAAAATCCATCGGTTTCGTGCCGACCATGGGCTATCTGCATAAGGGTCACCTGACGCTGGTCGAACAGGCCAAGGCTGAAAATGCCGTGACCGTTGCGTCGATCTTCGTCAACCCGCTGCAATTCGGCAAGGGCGAGGATCTGGAGAAATATCCCCGCGATCTTGAGCGCGACAGTGAGATGCTGGAGGCGGCAGGCGTCGATTTTCTGTTCGCGCCTGGCGTGGCGGACATGTATCCGCGCCCGATGGAGACAGTCGTTGATCTGCCGGGGTTGGGCGGTGAGCTGGAAGGCAAGGCCCGGCCCGGCCATTTCGCGGGCGTGGCAACCGTCGTCACCAAACTGTTCAACATCGTCCAACCGGATGCCGCCTATTTTGGCGAGAAGGATTATCAGCAGGTGGCGATCATCCGCCGCATGGTGGACGATCTCGCCATGCCGGTGCGTGTCGTGCCGGTGGCAACCGTGCGAGAGGCCGATGGGCTGGCTTGCTCATCGCGCAATGTCTACCTGACCGAGGAGCAGCGCGCTGCCGCCACCATCGTGCCGAAGGCGCTAGATGAGGCGGAACGTCTTTATAAAGCCGGTATGCGCGATACGGCGGAGATGGAAGCAGCCCTTGCCGCCTTCATTGCCCGGGAGCCGCAGGCAAAGCCCGATGTGGTCGCCGTGCGTCACCCCGATACGCTGGCCACTCTGCCCCACCTGGACCAGCCGTTTCTGGTGCTGCTTTACGTGCAGATCGGCACGACCAAGCTGCTGGATAACCGGGTCATCACCATCAAAAGCAAAAAGGAAGCCGCCGAGTGAGCGCCCCGCCCCGCCAGAAACGCCTAACGCCCACCACCATTGCCGCGCTGAAGCATCAGCGCCCCATCGTCTCGCTCACCGCCTATACCACGCCGATGGCGCGGCTGATGGATGCGCATTGCGATCTGCTGCTGGTCGGCGACAGCCTTGGCATGGTGCTGTACGGGTTGGACACCACGGTTGGCGTCACCCTGGAGATGATGATTGCCCATGGGCAAGCCGTGTTACGTGGAGTCAATCGTGCCTGCGTTATCATCGATATGCCGTTCGGTTCCTATCAGGAATCGAGGGAACAGGCCTTCCGCAATGCGGCACGGATTATGAAGGAAACCGGCTGCGATGGCATCAAGCTGGAAGGCGGCACGGAAATGGCCGAGACCGTCGCCTTTCTGGTGGAACGCGGCATTCCCGTGCTGGGCCATGTCGGGCTGATGCCACAGCAGGTCAACACATCAGGCGGCTACCGCTCCAAAGGCCATGATGAAGCGGAAGCCGACAAGATCCGGGCCGACGCCACCGCCATAGCCAAGGCAGGCGCTTTTGCGCTGGTCATCGAAGGCACCGTGGAGCCTTTGGCGCGGGAGATAACCCAGACCCTTTCTGTCCCCACCATCGGCATCGGCGCCTCGCCTGCCTGTGATGGCCAGATCCTGGTCTCGGACGACATGCTGGGCCTGTTCAACGATTTTAAGCCGCGCTTCGTCAAGCATTATGCTGAGCTGGCCGGAGTCATTTCAAAGGCGGTGGAAGACTATGCGACCGAGGTCAAGGCACGGCAATTTCCCGGGCCGGAGCATACATTCCAGCCGCGTAAATCGTAACCGCTAAAGAGACGGTAGCGCCTCCCGCCTTCATCTGGCGCGAGGCGCTACGGCTATTTGACGATGACAAGCAGCCCCGCGGCAATCAGCAATGTGCAAAACGACAGAACCAGAGTGCGTTCATCCACCTTATGGGCCAAATGAACGCCTGCTGGCACGCCTAAAAGCCCGCCGATGGCCAACATGAGGCCGAGGGTCCAATCGACATGGCCATAATAGCCGTATTGCATCAGGCTGATGCTGCATCCTGGCAGTGCCAGCGCCAGTCCCAAGCCTTGCGCCCGAACCTGGGAATGCCCGTAGAACATCACCAACAAGGGAACGGCCAGCATGGCGCCTCCGACCCCAAACAAGCCGAGCGATATGCCGCCAATCGCGCCTGGCAAGAAGGCCCATCGATAATCAAGGCCATGTGAGACGAATTTTATGTTTCGCGTGATGGCGACAAACGCCGCAAGCAACATCAAAAACACGCCATACCAGAGCTTCAATGTCTCGCTCGACAGCGATAAGGCCCAGAGAGAGCTGATCGCCGATGTGACGCTGCCACTGGCGGCCAGCACAAGGGCCGTCTTGAGATCGAAGCTGCCCTTGTTGCGGTATTTCACCAGGGCATAGAGGACATTGGTGACAACCATGACCAAAGCTGTCCCTTGGGCCAGCTTCTGGTCATAGGCAGCAAACAGCACGAGAAGCGGGATTGCAAATGTCCCGCCTCCTGTTCCCAGGAAGCCTCCCGCCGTCCCGAGCAACGCGCCGAAGGGAACGCCTATAACACTCATCAACATCGTGTTTAATCCTATGCCGCGACGCTGGCGTGTTGGTCTGCCAAGCAGAGGACGGTCGGGCCGGACTCCTGACGAGAATTTGGAAAGTCGCTGTTGTAATGACAGCCGCGACTTTCAGACCGCGACAAGGCGCTGTCGATGACAATCCGCGCCGTCACCACCATGTTGTGCAAGTCGCTAAGGTCGAAAGAGTGGGGATGCGATGTCAACATCGCCTCGACTTCCGAATGAAGCAGGTCAATCCTTCTGCGGGCCGCATGAAGCGAGTCCTGACTGCGAACGATGCCCACATAATTCCACATCACCGTTCTGATTTCCTGCTTGATCAGAACCATGGCATCACGCTTCATTCCGTCCGCCGCCATGATATGCGGGTGCTGCTTGGCCGGTGCCAGCGAGACATTCGGCAGGTCGCTGCCGCTCAAGATATCCAATGACGCGGCCCGTGCCATGACCACACATTCCAGCAGGGAGTTGGATGCCAGCCGGTTGGCGCCATGCAAGCCGGTATAGGCCGCCTCACCGAGGCAATATAGGCGATCAACATCGGTTCGTCCGTTTATCTCCGCATAGACACCGCCGCAGGTATAATGCGAAGCGGGCGTCACCGGGATCGACTCCTTCGTCATGTCGATCCCCCGCTCCAGACATTTCTGGTAGATGTTCGGGAAATGACCCTTGATGAATTCCGCTGGCTTATGGCTGATGTCGAGATTGACGGATGGAATGCCGTTTTTCTTCATCTCGCTGTAAATGGCTCTGGAGACCACATCTCTCGGCGCAAGCTCTGCACGCTCATCATAATCGGGCATGAAGCGGTAGCCATCGGGAAGCGTCAGAATGCCGCCCTCGCCCCGAACGGCCTCCGTGATCAGAAAAGCGTCACCTCCCGGATAGTACATGCAGGTTGGATGAAACTGCATGAATTCCAGGTTGGCGACACGGCAACCCATTCTCCAGCCCAGAGGAATACCGTCACCGATCGATTGAGCTGGCGATGTCGTATGCGAGAAAATCGGGCCGACGCCGCCTGTGGCCAAAACCGTGAAACTGGACGCAACGCGGCGCTCGACACCCTTCGGGTCGATCAACACCGCGCCAATGCAGGTGTTTTTCTCGGCGTCGCCCCGGATGAGATCCGTGACTGCGCAATTCTCAAGCACGGTGATGTTGGGATGAGATAGAAGGTGGGAGGACAGGCTGGTCTGAATTCCGCGACCGGTCATGTCATCGACATGCAAAATGCGCCGTTCGCCATGGCCGCCTTCGCGGGTCAGGTGATAGTCGCCATCCTGTTTGGTGAATGGAACACCCTGTTCGATCAGCCACTCGACGGCCTTACGGCCATTCTCAACGATATAGCGCGTATTGTCGATGTCATTCAGATGACATCCGGCAATCAGCGTATCGCTGACATGCTTGTCATGCGTATCGTCTGCCGCATAGACCGCAGAGATGCCACCCTGGGCATAATTCGATGCGGCAGAGCCGAGATCGGATTTGCAGACGATGAGAACCCGCTTCTCCCGCGCCACAGATAATGCCAGCGTCTGCCCCGCCAATCCGGCGCCAATCACCAGGACGTCGTAATAATCCTCAATCCCGTCTGAAAACATCATATTGCACTCCCCCCGGCAAAAAAGCAGATCAGGCGCTTCGATAATTCCCATGCGCCAAATACTCGCAAAGGTTGCCAGATCAATAGGGTGCGCTTTAAATTCTAGAAAGCATCAAGTCAACGAAAAATGCCCCTTTTAATTGCATTGTGCCCATTTTTCAATCAAACAAATTTATCAGAAAAAATACGCCCACCATGGCGCAAACCTCAAGACGCCCTCAAGACGCCACCGTCCGCTCCAATTGATAGATCCCGTCATTGAAGCGATCGATCTGCTCGGCCAGCAGGGTCTGGGCGTCGGCAAGGCCTCTGTTGTAGAAATGCACACCGACCGTTCCGGCCAGAAAATCGATGAGGCTTTCGATCTCGAACCGTCCAAGCTCGACCTCATGTTCACTCGCCAAGTGTTTTTGCAGCCGTGAAACCAGCAGAGCCAGTTCGTCTTTTGAAAAATCCGCTTTCACATCATCGGGCTTCGGCATTCACAACGTTCCTTTTCGACAAGAATGGTCAGCTGGAATAGGGCATGACAACGAGCACGCATCAATGGAAATCAACGCAGGATCACTCCTATTGATTTGCTCGTTTCGCAATGATGTTCTAATCCACCCCTCATTCTTGGGAGGGAAAAGAAGATCCCGCCTGAAAACAGCCCACCCCAAGACATATGCCCATTTAGAGAATTTCCGCGTTTCATAGAAACGCATAAATACTCTAACTGTTTGTTTCAACACATTTCCGGACGCAAAACCGCACCGCACTTTTGCTGGAAATGCTCTAGGAAAAGACGATGTCAGACTTTACCGATGGTGCGCGCCAAAGCGCTCCCATCACTCTTTCCACATTGCCCTTCGCCGCCTTGTTTGGTGCAGTCGCTGCCGCCCATGGCCAATCGGTGGCTGAGGCGACGCTGATGAGTGCGACGGTTTTTGCAGGCGCCAGTCAATTGGTCGGCATCGATCTGTTCGGCAATAACGTTCCGGCCTGGCTAATCGTGCTCTCGGTGTTTGCCGTCAATTTCCGCCATATCCTCTATTCGGCGGCCATTGGCCCTTATTTCCAACGGCTGAGCGGACTGCAGAAGGCCGTCGCCTTCTTCTTCATGACCGATCCGCAATTTGCCGAAACCGTCAAACATGCCGAAGGTGGCAAGTCCGTTTCCTTCGGCTGGTATATGGGCTTTGCGCTGGCCATCTATGTTCCCTGGGTCGGATTTTCGGCGATTGGCGCAGTGTTCAGCAGCCTGATCGGTGATCCAAAAGCGGTTGGCCTCGACGTACTGCTGCCCGTCTATTTCATGGGCAGCGTGCTTGGCTTTCGCAAGCGCCCGAACTTCCTGATCGTGGTTGCCGTCAGCGCCGTGGCCGCAGTGTTCGCCATGCATGCCGTCGGTTCGCCCTGGCATGTCAGCCTTGGCGCACTGGCCGGCATTGTCACCGCAGCCTTGCTGCCGCCGAAGCCGCAGGCGGCCTTTGAGGATCGGCCGGAGGCGACGCAATGACGGATCTCGACCCCTCTATGGTGGCGATCATTCTGGCTGCCGCCCTTGCCACTTACCTTACCCGCGCTGGCGGCTATCTGGTGATCAGCCGTTTCAAGACTTTGCCACCTAGGGTCGATGCGGCGTTGAACGCCGTTCCTGCCGCCGTGCTGACCACGCTGGTCGCCCCGGCCTTTTACGCCGGTGGGATGGAGGTGAAATTCGCCATGCTGCTTGGTCTCGTCGTGGGCCTGCGCTTTTCGCTGATCCCCATGCTGCTCACCGGTTGGGGTGCCGCCGTGCTGATCCGCCAGTTCATGGCCTGATCCCTATCCGCTTCACAACCCGGCCATCACCTCACCAAAGCCACTGAAACTGGGGTGAGGCTTGTTTTACAGTTCGTATCTCTTATTCAGCTATATTTAATATAAATAACCTATGGTAGAACCCTGTCGTCGCAACCGTTTGCCTTGCCGATTCGTCTCGTAACCACGTGAGGGCAATCTGATTGATGGCGTCATGCGGCAAAAAGGCGGAATGCATTGAGAGGGGTTTTAAAATGGGTCATCAACGTCATCGACTGGAACTGATTGCCGGCGGCAAGGAACCGGCAGCGAACGCCCATTCCATCCATCAAATTGCCGAGGACCTGCAAAAGCTGATCAAGGCGTCAGACGCCGCCCGCTGCGAGATGTTGAGCTATCTGTTGGAAGTGGCACTGGATGAGGCCATCCGCGAAAGCGAAGAAAGAGGGCGCTAATCACCCTTCTTCCACCTATATCGTTTTTCAAAACGAACATGCCCAAAGCGAAGATGCCTCTGCATCCTCGCTTTTTTACATACAGAGCCGTGCGCCATATATGGCGCATAAAAGTTCGCTGTCGCTCTTTATATTTGCTGCATAATTTTCTCTTTAAACCGATCTCGGTTTAAAGAATTATGCAGCAGCGGACCGCGCCAGTGGCTCGGTTGCCCGGATCAGCCAGCTTCGGGCATCGTCACCCTCCACCAGCGGCAAAAGCTGCTCTCGTGTGCGGGCGTGGTAATCGTCCAGCCAGCGCAGCTCCTCACGTGTCAGCATGTCCTCAACGATCAGGTAGCGGTCGATGGGCGCGAAGGTCAGCGTCTCGAAACTCATCATATCAAGGTCGCCGCCGTTCACCGGCTCCAGATCGCGCACATAGATCAGGTTTTCGATCCGGATGCCAAAATGACCGGGCCGGTAGTAACCAGGCTCATTGGAGAGAATCATGCCTGGCAGCAATTCCTGGGTGGAAAGCCGGGAAATCCGCTGCGGTCCCTCATGCACGGACAGAAACGAGCCGACACCGTGGCCGGTGCCATGGGCGAAATCCGCCCCGGCCTTCCACAGGTTGATGCGTGCCAGCGGATCGAGATCGCAGCCGCGCGTGCCCTTGGGAAAACGCGCCGTGCTGATGGCGATCATGCCCTTCAACACCAGCGTGAAGAACCGTTTCTGATCGTCCGGCACCGCGCCGACCGCAAGCGTGCGGGTTATATCCGTGGTGCCGTTGACATATTGCGCGCCTGAATCGACCAGGAACATTTCGCCTGCCCGGATCGGCCGGTCGCTTTCCGTCGTTACGCGGTAATGCATGATCGCGGCATGTTCGCCTGCCCCGGCAATCGTATCGAAGGACACATCCTTCAGCGGGTTCTGCATCCGCTCGCCCACTTTGGCCCGGATGGTTTCCAACGCCCGCGTCGCACTGATTTCCGTCGCGCTGCCCGCCGGTTGCCGGTCGAGCCAGCTGAGGAATTCGACCACGGCCACGCCGTCCTGTACATGGGCGACAGCCGAGCCATTCAGCTCAACCAGGTTTTTCACCGCCCGGCCAAGCTTGGCCGGATCGGCACCATCCACAACCTTGCCACCCCGGCTCGCCACCAGACGCGCCAGTGCAGCGGGCGAGAGATCAGGGTCCATGAGAATACGGGCGCCGGTCTGGGCCAGCATTGCCAATTGCGACACGAAATTCTGCGGATCAAGCCGGGTGGCAAGACCATCGAGATAGGTCTCGACCTCAAGGTTCGTCTTGCGCCGGTCCAGAAACAGTTCGGCCTTGCCATCGGCATGAATGATCGCCCGCGACAGCGGATGCGGCGTGTGAGGTACATCCTGGCCACGAATATTAAAGATCCAGGCCACCGACGATGGATCGGTGATCACCACCGCCGCTACGTCTTTTGCTGCGAGGCCATCGGCGATTTTGGCAATCTTCTCACCTGCCTCGACCCCGGCGGCCGAGATCGGCTGGATAGATACTGCGCCCAACGGCTCGGCAGGACGGTCGGTCCAGACAGCATCGAGCGGATTTTCATCGACCAGCACAATCGTGCCGCCGATCTCGTTCAGCGCCTTCTCCAGCCGCGACACCTGCGCCACCGTATGCATCCATGGATCGATGCCCAAACGGAAGCTCTTCGGTGCATGTGCCGGGATCCACTTGGCTGGAGGCTCATCGATCAGGTCGCCCGGCGTAAACACGTCGAGATCCACCTGCTGGCGCACTTGCGTGACATAGCGGCCATCGACAAAGACCACGGCCTGGCTCTGCGTTACCAGAACTTCGCCCGCCGAGCCGGTAAAGCCGGTCAGCCAGGACAGGCGTTCGGCTGAGGCTGGAACATATTCGCCCTGATATTCATCGGCCCGCGGGATCAGAAAACCATCGATACCCAGCCCCGAAAACCGGTCACGCAGCGCCGCGACACGGTCGCGACCGAATTGAGGAGTGGAGGTAACGTCAAAACTTTGGAACATGAGACCTGTCCTACACTGTCAAAAACTGCTGCCAACCTATAACAGCGGCGCCGAAATGACACCCTTTCCATCACCTTTGCCCCGCTTTTCGCGCTATCAAGCCTGCCCGGGGCAGATTGTGACGGTTTTTTGACCAGAAAGAGTCTGACAGCATCATAATCGATGCGCTGAGCGCATGGCTCCCATGCCAGCAAAACGCTGTCGCAAATCAGCTAAACCGATTAGAAGCACCGCAACGCAACATGCTAAACAAAACCGAAGAGACCTCCGATGACCAGCCCGATCCGCACCTCTGCTCCGACCCGCGCCATGCCGCTCGGCCGTCAGATTGGCCGCAACGGTCTGACCGGCGCTTCTTCCCTGTCGCGTGACATTCTGGCTGGCGAAACCCGCACTGGCACCGTCCGCAACGGCTCGGTTCGCGCTGCAATCTAATACCATCCTGAAATGGCCTATGCGACGCTACCGCTGTGGAGGCGGGTCGAGCGGCCATTTACCTGTCGAAGACAGTCCCGGCTACGGGACCCGCTTGAGCCTCTCCTCCCAGGGTTCGCGGGTTGATCAGGGAAACCTGATCGAGAAAAAGGCGGCATGGCGGTGCCGCCTTTTTTGTTTTTTGTGAAAAGCGACATTTCTGAAAACGCCAGTCTGATGGCACAAGTCTGCCGGGAGTTAGCCCGCACAAGCCATGCGCGTTATTCACTGCTGCACCGCACACAATCATCGCAGGCCGAAAACCACTTAAAGGTCGGACTATTGCAGGTGAATAGTGACCCAGCCATTGCGCCAGATGGTGCGCACATGCTTCACCCCCGCGCCATTATAGGCGGCGATCACTTTCCAGCGCTGCGATGCCAGAATGCCGGAGAGGATGACGGAACCGCCCGGAGCCAGATGAGTGACGAGCTGCGGCGCCATCTTCATCAGTGGGCGAGCAAGAATATTGGCGATGATCAGGTCGAAAGGCCCGAATTCACCAAAAGCCGTTGAATGGAAGCCCGGAGCGGTGCGCCACTCGATACCGTTGGGGACGCCGTTGCGCGTGCCGTTTTCCTTGGCCACCCGCACCGCGATCGGATCGATATCAGTGGCCAGTACCGGCACGTTGACCAGCTTGCGCACAGCGATGGCCAGAACACCGCTGCCGGTGCCCAGATCCAGCGCGTTGCGGGGCCTGCGGGCACGCACCACGCTATCGATCATTTCCAGGCAGCCAGCCGTCGTGCCATGGTGGCCGGTGCCGAAAGCCTGACCGGCATCAATCTCGATGGCCAGATCATGGGGACGGACCTTATCGCGGTCATGGGACCCATGTACCAAGAATCGCCCGGCCCTGACAGGCGTCAGGCCTTCCAGCGATTTGGCGATCCAGTCGATATCGGGGATCACTTCACGCTCGACCGGCAGGTCCGGAAATTCCGTGACCAGCGCCGCATTCACCCGCGCCAGTATATCGTCTTCCTCATCGAACATGAGGTAGATCGATGTTTCCCAGATATCGCGTTTTTCATCGACTTCCGTGGTGGCAATTGCGTAATCTTCTTCACCGAACTCCAGGCTCAGGAGGTCGAGAATGTGATTGGCCTGCACTTCGGTGGTGCTGGTGAAAAAACGAAGTTCGCTCACGGTCGATATTCCCTATGGGGCGGGCTGATTGAACGCCCACGTTCCTGCCGCTTCCGGTACAATGCCTGACGCGCCGTTGCAACATCCAAAGCGGGATAGGCATGGCCCCCGCGCCCCGCTCAGCCCTTCATCAGCTTTTGCAGCTTCTGGACGGCGGTTTCCGGGTTTTCGCCATAGGCAATCGTGCCTTTGAACCGGCCCTGCGCATCCAGCAGAAACACCGAGGCTGTATGGTCCATGGTGTAATCGCCGTTTGGATTGGCCTCGTCGACCGGCACTTTCTTGGCATAGACACGGAAGCCCTTGACCATCTCCATGACCTTGTCGGGCGCGCCGGTAATGCCGGTGATCCGGTCGGAAACATTCGAAACATAGGTATTCAGGATCTCGGTCGTATCGCGTTCAGGATCGACGGAAACGAAATAGGCATTCAGATGGCCGCCCTGCGGATCGACCTGTTTCAGCCAGCCATCCAGCTCGAACAGGGTGGTCGGGCAGACTTCGGGGCAATGGGTGAAGCCGAAGAACACCGCGCTCGGCTTGCCGCGCAGCACCTGCTCGCTGACAGCCTGTCCCCGCTGGTCGACCAGTTGAAAGGGCACACCATAGGCCGCCTCGCCCACCGTGCGGCTCGATTGGCCGATTTCAAGCGTCAGATACCCAAGCAAAGCTGCCGAGGCCGCCACCAATATCCAAAGCCCGATCCGCAGTCTCTTCATCGCTTCACTCAATGTTTATTTCCAAAGACCAGCATTTCCAAAGCCCTGCTGCATGATTGAACGCGCCCGGTCCACGCTCTTCCATACAAGCCGAGGGATAGGCAAGGCAAATCAAACAAACCGCAAAGCTGGAAAATCCAATGCCATACCCCCGAGACATATCGTCGCCTGCAACCGTGCTGCGGGCTTATGCATATGACCAAACCACAGGGGTTGCGTGGTGCTGGATAGAATTAAATCATCAATCGGGAATAGTATTAGTACAAGCTTAATAGTCTTGAGAGACAGTCAACCTGCATGTCGGCCTTACGCCGTCAGGACATGATGTCCTTGGAGGATTGCTGCAAAGATCGCTGACCGGCAAAAGGCTGGACGTGAAAGATGCGGCGGTTTCAGCAATGACAGCAGCCCTTCCTTGGGGAGAGCGCAGTCCTTCTAAACTCCGCACAGCATGTTCCATAGGACCGACCCGGTCACGTCAACTGAGCCATGCGGGGATATTCATGAGCAACGCAATTTCCGGCCGAGGCCTTTCCGTCGGCCAGCGTCTGATGACCTTGGGCGGCGCTGCCATCTGCGCCATCGCGGCCATGCTGGCCGTCGGCTATTACAAGAGCAGCCAACTGGATCACTCGTTGAACCGGGCGATAGAACTCAAGAACAAGCTCGAGATCGTCAACGAATTGCGGCTTGCCAATGGTGAGATCACCCTTGCCGCAATGGATACGATCATTGACCGCGAGGAAGGCAAAGTCCAGCCGGACCGCCAGAGCATTTTCGACAAGGCTGGCGTGGCGCTTGCCAATGGGTCTGCCACCGTCAAGCAGGTCGCCGCAGATGTCGGACAGTCCGCAAATATAGCAAGCTATGACAGCGATGTGCAGAAGCTCCGCCAGGAAGTCACGGTAGAATTGAAGAAACTGGTGGAAACCCAGGCTCCGGAAGAGGATTATGCCCGGATTGACGATGTCATCGATGGCGCCGGCGGCAAGCTGAGCGACACGCTGGCCAATCTTTCCTCCGCCGCAGGCAAACTGGTGGAAAGCCGCGTGGCTGCCGCGACTGAGGCGTCCAGAAGCGCCATCACCATGCAGATCACCATCGGTTTGATTGCATTTTTCCTGGTTCTCGGATTGCAGATCATCCATGCCCGTTCGGTCGTCAACGGCATCCGCAATGTCCGCACCAGCCTCAAGAATATTATCGACGGCAATTACGACAGCGAGATCCTCGGTCTGGCGCGCGGCGATGAAATCGGTGACATTGCCCGATCAGCTGATATTTTCCGTCAAGCCGTCATCGACAAACGCACGCTGGAAGCCGAGGCTGAAGACAGCCGAAAGAGCCGCGAAACCGAGATGCGCGAGAGCGAGGCCGCAGCGGCTGCCGAGCGCGACCGGATGAAAGCCGCCGTCGATGCCTTGGGCAAGGGCCTGAACCGACTGGCCGAGGGCGATTTGCAGGCAGTGGTCGATGAAGCTTTCCCGCAGGAAGTCGAACGCCTGCGCACGGATTTCAACCTTGTCACCACCCATCTGCGCAATGTCATGGGCGAGATCTCCATCAATTCCAGTTCCATCCAGGCCAATGCCAATCAGATGCGCTCCGCCGCCGACGATCTGGCGCGCCGCACCGAACAGCAGGCCGCATCGCTGGAAGAAACATCGGCGGCACTGGCTGAGATTACCGAAACGGTCCGCACCAGCACGCAGCGCGCCGAAGATGCCAGCCACATGGTCGATAATGCCAAGACCTATGCCGAACAGTCCGGTGCCGTCGTCTCCGATGCCATGGCGGCCATGGAGCGGATTGAAAGCGCCACCGGCGAAATCGGCAAGATCATCAACGTCGTTGACGAGATCGCCTTCCAGACCAATCTTCTGGCGTTGAATGCCGGCGTCGAAGCCGCCCGCGCCGGGGATGCCGGCAAAGGCTTTGCCGTGGTTGCCCAGGAAGTGCGCGCCTTGGCCGGACGCGCTGCGGAAGCCGCCCGCACCATCAAGGATCTGGTCACCAAATCAAGCGACGAAGTGCGCACCGGGGTCGAGCTTGTGACCGCCACCGGCGAGGCTTTGCATAAAATAGGCGAAGATGTGCTCCGAATTAACGATCACGTTAAGTCGATTGTAACCTCGGCGCGCGAACAATCAGTTGGCCTGAGTGAAATCAATTCCG
Organism: Allorhizobium ampelinum S4; assembly: GCF_000016285.1. Lineage (NCBI taxonomy): Bacteria > Pseudomonadati > Pseudomonadota > Alphaproteobacteria > Hyphomicrobiales > Rhizobiaceae > Gillisella > Gillisella ampelina. The sequence continues at coordinate 2,380,794 of NC_011989.1, forward strand.
CCGTCGGACAGATGGACCAGGTCACGCAGCAAAATGCCGCCATGGTCGAAGAAACCAATGCGGCAAGTCATACGCTTGCCAGCGATGCAGACAATCTTGGACAGCTCGTTGGGCAATTCAAGATCGGCGGCGCGGGCGAGACGCGGCCAGGATCACACCAGGCGCGACCGACATCAAGCAGACCTGAGCCGGCAAGACCGACCTCAGCACCGACGCAGTCTCCCGCAAAGCAGCTCATGAGCAAGGTTGCGGGGGCTTTCACCAAAGGCAGCGGCTCCACGCCAGCCCGTGCAACGGCAGCCGCCCCATCAACCGACCACTGGGAAGAGTTCTAAACCATGTCCAATGCCATCAAGCAGTCCGGCGCCTATCTTGAAATCGTTTCCTTCCATCTTGGCGATCAGGAATTCTGTATCGACATCATGGCGATCCGTGAAATTCGCGGTTGGGCACCGGTCACCCCGATGCCGCATACCCCCCCATACGTACTGGGCCTTATCAACCTGCGCGGCGCCGTCATCCCGGTCATCGACATGGCCTGCCGGCTGGGCATGAGCATGACCGAACCGTCCGAGCGCTCGGCCATCATCGTCACCGACATCGCCGGCAAGCTGGTTGGCCTGTTGGTCGAACAGGTCTCCGACATGATGACCATTCGCGGTGAAGACTTGCAGCCCGCTCCGGAAATCATCCCGGAAATGCAGCGTGCCTTCTGCCGCGGCATCGTGGCGCTGGAAAAATCCATGGTCTGCTTCCTCAACCTCGACACGGTTATCGCCGACGAGTTGGCCAACGCCGCCTGATCGGCAAGGTGTCTGGTCGGTCGAGCGTAAGCTCGGTTGAAAAGTCGAAAAAACAAGAAACCGCCGGTTCGGACGTGATGGCACCGAACCGGTGGTTTCGTGCGTTTAAAATTATGATGGTGACAGGGCTGAAATTGCCGCTATCGGCTCTCTATATGTCTTAAGAGATCTGCACACTGGTCGCAGTCATGAAACGCGGGGTTCCGCCGCAAAACGGCCTTGGAGTTTTGCGCGACATGGGTTGTTTGGGCATGCCGTTGCCGCAAAACCGCTGCACACTTTTGCGCGACATGCCTGTAAGGAGAATAATGATGAAGAAAAAACAGATTTCGGCACTTCTAATCGCAGCAAGCCTGGCGATAGGCTTTACAGTGCCGGCAATGGCGGGAGAGCTTACCCTCCCCGATATCCTGTTCGGCAAGCGCTATAATGACGGCGTGTCGGTGGAGCGTATCTATCAGCATCCGCCCGGCCACGGCAATGACCTGCCGCTTCTTGTCCGTTATCCCTCACGCCAAATGATCGAGACATCACAGGCCGAAGTCAATGGCAGCCCCGTGTTGCGCGAGGCCATGAAGGTTCGGGGCATTTTGGTGAAAAACGTCATTTGGGTGCAAACCGCCGCCAATGGCGGCAAGATCGTTTACGTCAAGTAGGTCAAACAAGGTTGTCACTTCACGAGATGCCGCACCGACTGGCAAACCTGTCTGCGCAGATGGAACAGACAACTCGGAGCTCAACTTAAGAAAAGCGGGCTTGATTTTCGAGAGAGAGAACCGAGAACAAAACAATCGAGAGTGTGTCCGGTTCAATCTGAACTGGACACACTCTCGAATATAGAAGTCCACCCCGGTGGCATGGAGGCGACTTTCAACATCCCCAGACTGGTAATCCCAGGAGAAGGATCAACGGCCTTGGCAGACAAGCGGTAGATCACGAGCTTCGTAACAACCGTCACGTTATCGGAAACGCTCTCAAGCCGGTAACGGCTTAAGGAACAGACGATCCGCAGACAAAAGCGTTACAACAAACCCATGACGCTGCAACTCCCCAGCGCCCCGCTGGGGATTAATCTGCACCATAAGGGCGCACCAATAAAGCCGCGACACGCCCGAATTCGCGGCTCATCCGCTACGAATCCTGACCTTTTTTGGTATTTGCTTTGGCGTTCATCAAAGCAAGCCCTACAATCAGGGCTTGCCATTCTTCCAAGTTACGCTCTGATTGAACAGCGGCACGGTCGAAATCGCCATTTTTGCGGACCCGTCCACCACCTGCCGGGAGTGGACGAGATAGACCAGCGTGTCATTGTCCTTGTCATAGATCCGGTTGACGACCAGCGTCTTCCAGATCAGCGACCGGCCCTGGCGAAACACTTCCTCGCCGCCTTTCGACAGATTGATATCGCCGATCTCGATCGGCCCGGTCTGGCGGCAGGCGATGGAATTGTTGGATGGGTCCTCGAACCAATTGCCCTTATGCAGCCGATCGATCAGTGAACGGTCGAAATAGGTGACATGGCAGGTGATGCCTTTCACCTGCGGATCTGCCACCGCCTCAACCACGATATCGTTGCCCACCCAGTCGACACCGACCTTGCCGACCACATCAGCCATGGCAGGCGTACCAAAAAGTCCGGCAAAAGCGGCAGCCAGCAGCAGCTTAGGTGATTTGAACATAACAGCCTCCGAGAAATACTCAGGCAGAGATATGCTTTCGCCATCACGTTACAAGATGCGCCGCCACCCCATGCCAAAAACCGTCAAGCCGAAACCCGCGCTGGCTTGCGCACCGAGCAGGATTGATACCCACCCGGAAACAGCCGTCCGATGGAAATCCCCATCATGCCAGCAAGCTCGCCCAGGTCCTGCGCGCCCCGGCGCTCCATCATCGCGATCACCGCTTGCGCGCAAACCGACGCATCTTCGGCTGCATTGTGATGCCGGAAGGACAATTGCAGATGTGCCGCCAGCACATTCAGCCGATGGGAGGGCAATTGCGGCCAGACCTTCTGCGCCAGCTTGACACTGCACACGTAAGACAGGCTTGGATAGGGCTGGCGATAGAGATCGCAACTCGCCCGCCACACCGACAGATCGAAGGCGGCATTATGCGCCACCACCATCGCGCCCGAGAAATCATCGGCGAATTCGTCCATCACCTCGGGAAACTCGCCCGCATCCTCGACATGATCAGGCCGAATCCCGTGAATGGCGATGTTGAAGGATGAAAACCGCATGGTTTTTGGCCGGATCAACCGCTCCTCCACCCGCACCACCTGCCCGTTCTCGACAAAGGCCAGCCCGACCGAACAGGCGCTGCCTCGCTCTTCATTGGCGGTCTCGAAATCGATTGCGATGATTTTGGGCTGCAATGGCGTTGACATCGATCCCCTTTATGGTGCGGGAGCGATTCGAGCAATGTGAGGAGGGACGGGCATGTCGAAAATCTCCGGATTCCACTGCGAAATAGCCCAACCGGATGAAACCGGCAGCCCAATCGTCATGCTGCATGGCAGCGGCCAAGATGAAACATGCTGGGGAGACATTCCGGCACGCATCGGCCCCGGCTCGCCCATCATCTGTGTGCGCGGCAATATCATCTGGGAAGGCAAATACGCATTTTTCCGGCGCAATCCGGACAGGACGCTGGATCTGGCCGACCTGGCGCGCTCGGCCAGCGAAATCAGCTTGCTGCTCGAAAGCCTGACGCAACGATTCGCCGAGCGAAAGCCGATCCTGATCGGATATTCAAACGGTGCAATTCTCTCCGCAGCCGTTCTTCGCGATTTTCCGGATTTGATCGAGGGCGCCATCCTGCTGCGGGGCTTATCACCGGCTCCGGCTTTCCCCTTTCCTCGGTCCGTGACCTGTCCGGTGCTGGTCATATCAGGCGAAACCGACAGCCGTCGCACCCCTCAGGACGGCGCGGTCCTCGCGTCGCAACTCGTGGCAGCCGGGGCGCCGACCTCCTATCATCTTTTGCCCTGCGGCCATGGCTGGGACCCGCAGGAACGGGATCTGGCCTTGATTCAGGACTGGCTGCGACATGTGACAAGACGCGCCGTGCCCGGCTCCTGATCCGGGCTGACACGCAAGAGACAAGGACAGGACAACCGAGCGAGCTGAGCGCCCATCAAGCCGCCCGATCACGCCGCCCCGTCGTGACCCCGCCTTGCCTGTCAGCCAGAAGAAAGCGGTCGACGAGCTTTTTCAACCCTTCGGCACTGTCGCTCATCGTGTGAGCTGTGCCGCTACAGGCATTGGCCAGATCTGCATTTTCATGGGTCATCTGGTCCATTTGCCGGACCATGTCGGTCATGTCCTTGAGGCTGGCGGATTGTGATGCGGAGCTGTCGGCTATCGCCTCAATGCCGACGGCGATCCCCGTGATCCGGTTCTGGATTTCGCTTAAGGATTGCCCGGTTCGCCGGACCAGTTCGACACCCTGCGTAACCTCCGCGCTGGAAGTCGATATCAAGGCGTCAATTTCCTTGGCGGCATTGGCAGAGCGCTGCGCCAGATCGCGGACCTCTTGCGCCACGACGGCAAAGCCCTTGCCCGCTTCTCCGGCCCGGGCTGCCTCCACGCCGGCATTCAAGGCCAGCAAATTGGTCTGGAAGGCAATTTCATCGATAACGCCGGTGATTGAGGCAATCTTGCCTGAGGCATCCTCGATTCGAGACATAGCCGCCACCGCCTGCTGCACCACGGTGGCCGAACGCTCCACGGCACCACGCACCTCAATCGTCTGGCCCTTCGTTTCGGCACTCCGCGACGAATTGACATCAACATTGCCGCTGATCTGGCTGATCGCCGAAGCGGCTTGCTTCAGGGCCACAGACTGGCTTTCCGTTCTCTCGGCAATCGAGGTCACCTGGTTGTAGAGATCAGCGGAGTTGGCTTTTACATGTTCCACCTTGCCCAGGATATCCGCAACGGTCGACTGGAACAGTCCGAGAGACTTGTTGAGATTGACCCGGAGCGGTTCGAAATCATCGGCAAAAGGATGATCGAGCGTCATACGCAAATCGAATTGCGCCAGCCGCTCCAACGCCGCGCCGAGATCGTCAACGACGTGCTTGAGCGCCTTAGCCTGCACAGCCTGCTCTGCCAATCGCTCCGTCCCTTGCTGCAAGTCGGCTTCGGCGCGCATACGTTCGGCTTCGCGCATCCGCCGCCGCTCGATGGCGGCTTCGCGCAGCACGGCACCGGCTCTCGCCATTTTTCCGACTTCGTCATGCCGGTTCAGGAACGGCACGGTCAGATCGAAATTCCCCTCCGCAAGCACTGTCATGAACCGCTGGAAGTCCTGCATCGGCCCGATGGCGGAGCGGCGGAAAGCATAGAGGCCGACGCAGAGAACGAGGATGGAAACCGCCGTCGCCGTGCCGGCAAGCACCTGCCAGGTCATGGATTTCGACGCTGCATCGTGTTCCACGGTCTGCAAATCTTCATTGGAGGCCTGCACCAGCTTTTCTACCGCGGCCTTTTGCGCCAGAAACAGCGTACGCAGCTTCACCAGACTTTGCCCGGCATCGGCAGCGCGATCCGCTTTCAAGGCCGGAAGCAGAACTGTTTCCACTTCCCGCCAAAAGATGGCGCTTGCGGGTTCCACCTCATTGCGCAGCAGAGTGTCCAGTGCCTTCGGCAGCGTCACGCCGTGCCAGAACGCAATACGCGTGTCAAAGCTTACCCGCAGCCGCGCCAGCTCCTCGGCATTGGCCTGAAGCCTTTGCGGCGCGGCGCCTGCATCCACTGCCGCCACATAGGCCTCGATGACGAAAAGCGGCGGCGGCAGGATATCGGCGATCATGTCCTTGGCATACACAATCCGCTCATAGACCGGCCCATTCACCTTCAGTGTCACCAAGGCATAAAACATAATGCCACTGGACAGTAAAAGCCCGAGAAATAGGCTGGCTCCGAAAAGCGCAAGGCTGCGGGAAAGGCTCAATCGTGCCATGCTGTCTTACTCCATCAATAGCCAAGCGAGGACATTTGCCGTCTGTGCAATCGAGATGATTGAGCGAATACGAACGCTAATATACCCGTTAGTTTTCGAGGATAGTTGTTTAAATATTGCTAATAAATGTGCAGTTTAAATTGTAGATCGAAGAGAAAAACGCCTTTTCGTATCGATACCTCCGGATGTCTTGACATGCGTCATGTCGTGCGGGACAATTCATCACATGATCGCAAATCGCTCGACCCATCTGATGACCGTCCTCACCACCGTTCCGCAGGGAACGTGGGGCCGTCGTCACATCGTCATGATGTAAAAGCGATCATCCCACAAACCCTGCCGAGTAGAGCAGGGTTTTGAAAGCACCGCTGCTCCCTCGCATCACTTGGAGACCAGCCGTGCCGGACAATTCCTCTCTCGCACCACCCGCCTCGCCCGTTGCAGCAAACGCCCCTCTTACTGCAAATGCCCCTCTGGCCACACACGTCCCTGTGGCAGCAAACGCAAGATGGCCGGATGGGCTGCTTATTCGCGCTCAATCCCCTGATGATGCCGCCGACATTGCCGCCCTGCAAAGCCTGCCTGGCGTCCGCGCCGGTACGCTGCGCCTGCCCTATCCGGCGGAACAGGATGTCCGCAAATATATCGAAAACCGCCAGGCGAACGGTGTATCGCTGGTCGCCGTGATGGATGATATCGTGGTTGGCAATGCCGGTTTCATGCAGGGCATCGGTCGCCGCAGCCACACGGCCAGTCTCGGCATCGGCGTTCACGATGCCTATCAGGGGCGCGGCATTGGCCGGGCGCTGGTGAGCGAGCTGGTGGCGATTGCCGAGGACTGGCTTAACATTCGTCGCCTAGAGCTGACGGTCTTTACCGACAATGCCGCCGCCATTGCCCTTTACGAACGCCTCGGCTTCATCCGTGAAGGCACGCACCGCGCCTTTGCCTTCCGGGCTGGCGCCTTTGTCGATGCCTATGCCATGGCGCGAGTGCGGGTTTAAACGAGCAGGTGACGGGGGGCCGCGCCCACCCCTCTTCACCATTTCACCCCTTTTTCCACCGTCCCCCTGTACTTTCCGTGGTTTGGAGGGTAGGAACAGCCCAAACATGCCCGCAATCGGCGGGCGTCGTGCTTTTTGGCGCGACCTGAAGACAGACATTTCGAGAGATGACCCCCATGACCGATTATGACGGCATCGTCCCGGCGATTGCCGAGGCCTTGCGCAAACGTGGCTACGCCACCCTCACCCCCGTTCAGCAAGCGATGATCGATACCGATCTCGAAGGTAGGGATGCGCTGGTTTCGGCCCAGACAGGCTCCGGCAAGACAGTGGCTTTCGGCCTGGCGCTGGCTCCGACCCTGCTGGGTAGCGAAAACCGTTTCGGTCGGGCCGTCAAGCCTTTGGCGCTGTGCATTGCGCCAACCCGCGAGCTGGCCTTGCAGGTGCAGCGCGAGCTGGAATGGCTCTATGAAAACACTGGAGCGATTTTTGCCACCTGCGTCGGCGGCATGGACATCCGCAACGAGCGTCGGGCGCTGGAGCGGGGCGCCCATATCATCGTCGGCACACCTGGTCGTTTGCGCGACCACATTACCCGCCGGGCGCTCGACCTCTCCGGCCTGCGCGCCGTGGTGATGGACGAGGCTGACGAAATGCTGGATCTCGGCTTCCGCGAGGATCTGGAATTCATCCTGAAAGAATCGCCGGACGAGCGCCGCACCCTGATGTTCTCGGCCACCGTGCCGCGCTCCATCGCCGATCTGGCCCGCAGCTATCAGCGCGATGCTAAGCGGATCGAGACGGTTTCCGAACAGAAGCAGCATATCGATATCGAATATCGCGCCATGCTGACCGTGCCTGCCGACAAGGAAAACGCGATCATCAACGCGCTGCGCTTTTATGAAGCCCGCAACGCCATCGTGTTCTGTTCCACCCGCGCCAATGTCAACCATCTGACCGCCCGCCTGCACAATCGCGGCTTTTCCGTCGTGGCCCTGTCAGGCGAACTTTCGCAGAGCGAGCGCACCCATGCGCTGCAAGCCATGCGCGATGGCCGCGCCCGTGTATGCGTCGCGACAGACGTTGCAGCCCGCGGCATTGATCTCCCCGGCCTGGAACTGGTTATCCATGCCGACCTGCCGACCAATTCCGAAACCCTGTTGCACCGCTCTGGCCGCACAGGCCGCGCCGGCAACAAGGGCGTTTCGGCACTGATTGTACCGATGAGTCAGCGCCGCAAGGCCGAACGTATTCTGGGCGGTGCCAATGTCCAGGCCGCCTGGGTCAAGCCGCCTTCCGCCGATGAAGTGATTGCCCGCGACGATGAGCGCCTGCTGGCCGATCCGGTGTTCAGCGAGGCCATCAGCGAGGAAGAAGCCGCCACCATCGCCCGGTTGCTCGAGGCGCATGGCGCAGACAAGATCACGGCTGCCTATCTGCGCGCCTATCGCAGCACCCGGTCTGCCCCGGAAGACCTGATGGAGGTCAAGATCCAGGCGGAACGTCCCCGCCGCGAGAATGACACCTATGAGCCCAACACCCCGTCGCGTCCGCGCAGCGAGTTTGGCCCCAGCGTCTGGTTCTCGCTGTCCGTTGGCCGCCGCCAGAGCGCGGAGCCGCGTTGGCTGATTCCGATGCTGTGCCGCAACGGCAATATCACCAAGAACGAAATCGGCGCGATCAAGATGCAGCCGGAAGAGACCTTCGTGGAGATCGCCCAGGCCAATCTCGAGCAGTTCCTGACGGCTCTTGGCCCCAACAAGACGCTGGAACGCGGCATTATCGTCAAGCAATTGCCTGGCATGCCCGACTTCAACGCGCCGCCAAAGGAGCGCGCAGCCCGTCCGCCACGCGACGATAGCGACTTTGCCGAACGCAAGCCCCGCGCTGCCCAAGGCGACAAGAAGCCCTATGCCGCCAAGGCCGAAGCCACCGAGCGCCGCCCCTACAAGGACGACCTGGCCAAGGCCGATGACGATGTTTGGGGCAATCCGAAGCCTGCGTCTTCCTTCAAGAAAAAATCCAATGCCGCTGGCGACAGCCGCAGCTGGGACAAGCCCAAGGCCGATTGGGCGGGCAAGAGCGATAAGCCCGCTTATGCAGGCAAGGGCGAGAAGCCCGCTTATGCAGGAAAGCCAAAGGGCAAGTTCGAAGGCCCGGCTGGCGGTGCCAAGAAAAGCTTCAAGCCGAAAGGCTGATTATTACCCGCCATTTTGATAGATCAGCAGCCCGGAAATCACACCTGATTTCCGGGCTGCTGCGTTGAAGGCTTTTTTTTTCGAGAACCGCACCCAAGTGCGAGATCAGATATTACAACCAAAAATAGTTTATCCTTTGCGTCCATCAAGAGTTGACGGGGAATTTTAGAAACTTCATGATTGCGCCCGAAGGTTGCAAATTTGTGCTGCCTGCTTGACGCAGAGCGCAGGAGAACCCTCGAAATTTCACAGAAAATCTCATTCTCCTTTCTATGAAGGAAGGGGCTCTTTTTCCGATCGAGCCGACCTTGATCATGACGTTCCCGGCCGCTCGCCACCCTCTCTTCAATGACAGGATTGCGATGTCTTACTCGATTTCCCGCCGCACGCTGCTGCGCGGCATGACAGCCCTGGCCGGTTCTTTTGCGGCTCCGTCTCTCGTCACCGGATTTGGCAGCGCCCAGGCGGCCTACCGAACCAGCAAACCCAACCTGCCAACAGGGTTTGGCAAAGGCAAAAGCGTGGCCATCCTGGGCGCGGGTGTTGCCGGGCTGACAGCCGCCCTGACGCTGGCACGCAGCGGCTTTTCCGTTCAGATCTTTGAGGCCGACAACCGCTATGGCGGTCGCAGCCTCACGGTGCGCCCGACAAACGAGCACTACAAGAGCTGGTGGTTCAAGAATTATCCTGGCACGCAGGAATTTTCCGAGATGTATGTGGACCGCTATCAGGAGACAGCGGACAGCCCGGCACCTGACCTGCAAATTTGCCAGTTCATGGACGACGCCTGGGCCGCGAAGAAATATGCTGGCAAGCCAGTCGAGCTTTACCTGAATGCCGGGCCGGGCCGCATTCCTTCAAACCATGTCAATCTCATCGCCCTTTGCCAGGAAATCGGCGTGTCGCTGGAGCCTTACTTCTTCCAGTCGATGTCCAACCTGATGCAGAGCAAAGAGTTCAACAACGGCGCGCCGGTATCCTTCGCCCAGGCCACATTCAGCCTCTATAGTGAAATGGCGGCGATGATGTACAAGGTGACGAAAGAAGGCGTGCTTTTGCAGGGCGATACCAATGCCGTGACCCGCGAGAAGCTCAAGGATCTCTACCGTGTTTTCGGGGACCTGACAGGCACCGGCGAGATCCAGACAACGACCCGGCTCGGCTTCAGCCATCTGCCCGGCGGCTGGCGCGATGCGCCAAAGACGCGGGATGCCATCGGGCTCGAAAAGATCCTCGATTCGGGCTTCGTTGGCGATCCCACGGCCAATCCGGAATTGACGCCCGGCTCCTTCCTGTTCAACAGTTTCAACACGGATTGGCAGCCAACCTTGATGCAGCCGGTTGGCGGCATGGACCGGATCTGGCAACAATTGCTGCTTCAGGATGTTCCGACCACGGCCCTATGGAAAAAGGGCAGCAAACCTCGGCACCCCAAACTCGGCCATCTGGTGCAGCTCAAGACCAAAGCGTCGAAGATCGCCTCCGCTGGGGAAAAAGTGGTCGTGACCTATGAAACGGCTGGCCGGAAAGCCGAACAGGCCCAGTTCGATTTTTGCATTTCCACCATGGCGCCTTCCCTGCTCAACACCATCATTGGCGATTACCCGGTCCCGCCCGACTTCCGCAAGGGCCTCGAAGCCTTTTCCAAGACCGGAAACTGGAATGATAAGACCCCCAATCTCTGGACGCCCGCCATCAAGGTTGGTTGGCAGGGCAAGGATCGTTTCTGGGAAACGGACAGTGAAATCTATGGCGGTATTTCCTGGACAACGGATATTATCGGCCAGATCTGGTACCCTTCCGAGGATTTCACCGCCCATACCGGCGTGCTGACCGGTGCCTATAACCGTGGACCGCTGGCGGTAGACTACGCAAAGCTGAACAATACCCAGCGCGTCGAAACCGCCCGCCAGGGGCTTGGCCTGCTGCATCCGGGAAAGACCGACCAAGTCTATCGCGGCGTCTCCATTGCCTGGCAATATATGCCACACCAGGTCGGCGGCTGGGCTTCTGATACGGCGACGACAGACGAAAAAGCCTATCAGCAGATCACCACCTTCGAGAAGAACGGCCGCTTCTTCTGCGCGGGCGATACCTGGAGCTACCTGCCCGGCTGGCAGGAAGGCTCCGTCACGTCAGCCTATTGCGCGGTCAACGCCATCGCCCGGACCATGGACCCGGCCAAATACAGCGACTGCGCCTGCTTCCAATGAACCGATCGCCGCCGGGACCTGTGTTCCCGGCGGCCTTTCAAACAACGGTTCCTTGTTCCGGCAACCTTGCCTCCAAAACAAAAACGCTTGCGGCAAATAGCACATGCCAATAAAGTTGCATCATGCAACCAATATGGAACTGGTATGATGCAAGACCATTCACAAGTCGAAGCTATTCGCGCCTCATCACGCCAGCTGGTTCGTGAACTCGGCTTTATGGGAGGAGATTTTGCTGGAACGGATCTTCCGCCCTCGGCGGTGCATGCCTTGATAGAGATTGATGCGTGTCCTGATATCACCGCCCGCGACCTCGGCCATCGTCTTCGCCTTGAGAAGTCAAGCGTCAGCCGGATGCTCCGCAGGCTTATTTCATCGGGCGATCTGTTGGAAGAGGTGGATAAGGACGATTCCCGGATCAAGCGGTTGCGCTTGAGCGAGAATGGGCAGAAGCGAACCGAAACCATTCATGCGTTTGCGCGCCATCAGGTTTCAAATGCATTGAACCGATTGAGACCCCACGAAAATCTCATGGTTCTTGATGGGCTTCGCCTGTATGTTCAGGCTCTTGCCAATCGGGGCGACGCGACCGCACCCGAAATTGAAATTGCCCAAGGCTACAGACCGGGTCTCATTGCCCGCATCACGCAGATGCATGCGCTCTACTATGCACGATTGGCAGGCTTCGGACTCCATTTCGAATGCGTTGTCGCAACTGGCCTCGCCGACTTTTGCACTCGTCTGGGAAACTCGAAAAATTCCATCTGGCTTGCCATGCGAGCGGGTGAAATCGTCGGCTCCATCGCAATCGATGGCGAGGACCTGGGAGCCAAGACAGCCCATCTGCGATGGTTCATCATCGATGACGGCATGCGCGGTGGAGGCGTCGGGCGTCAATTGCTCTCCGCCGCCCTCGCCTTTGCGGATGAGAAAGGCTTTGAAGAAACGCATCTTTGGACGTTCAGCGGCCTGACGGCGGCGCGACATCTTTACGAAAGCCACGGTTTTGCTTGCGTCGAGGAACGCACTGGCAATCAGTGGGGAAGCGAAGTGCTGGAACAGAGATTTGTCAGGCCCCGGCCTTCCTAGAGTTTGCCTTAGGAAAAGTGGAACCCGGTTTTCCCGAAAAGACAAACGAAAACAAAAAACGAGAGTCTGTCAGGTTTCATTTGAACCTGACAGACTTTGTATACTGGCAGAGCAGGAATCGGCTTTGCATCCAGATCTGGATACCATCAGGGATGATAGACTTCCTTTCAGCTTACTTGGCTCCGAAAACAAACTTACCAAGTCTGCAAAGATCGGCCTTGGTCATCAAGTCATAATAGCCAGAATCCTGCTCCATCTCGCCCAGCACACCATATTTGCAGGTGCCATCGTTAGGGACAGAGACAACCCGGCTCTGGCCCTTGCCAAGGCTGTGGCCGTTCAAGACCTCCACCTTACCGCCCTTGCCGTCCAGAGAACGGAAGGTCAATCGGACAATCGCCGACTGGGTTTTGTTGACGAACAGAAAACGATGGCTGCCGGAAGCAGCAGAAACCGTCGAGGCCATAGCCATAGCAGCCACGCCAAACACCAAACCTGTCAATAAACGCATAATGTCCCCACAATAAACATGCCTTCGTAAAACCGTCGGGCGGCGTTACAAGCCGGCATGATAAGATCAAAACCTCAAGACGCCCCGTCCCGATACCCCTCGGCGGAAGCAACCCTGGCACAGATTTTCTGTGTGCATTGAGAGACATGCACCCGGACAAAGGACATTGCAACAGGCCCGGTGGAGCAATTTTGGGGCCTGTTGCAACAGGGTAAATACCCTATCCCAGCAAGCCGGGAGGGTCAGCGTCACCAGCCGATCAGCGCCAGCCACTCGTCCTCGGTCATGACAGTCACGCCCACCTCACGGGCCTTGTCCAGCTTGGAACCAGCGCCCGGTCCGGCGACCAGGTAATCGGTCTTTTTCGAGACCGATCCGGCCACCTTGGCACCGAGGCTTTCGGCCCTGGCCTTCGCCTCATCACGGGTAAAGCGCTCCAGTGAGCCGGTGAACACCACGGTTTTCCCGGCCACCGGGCTATCGCTTGCCGTAACGGCTTCTGCATCCAGTGGAGTCACTTCCTTCAACAAGCGGGAGACAACTTCAAGATTGCGAGGTTCCTTGAAGAATTCAACCATGGAGGCCGCGACCACTTCGCCGATGCCATCAATGCTGTTCAACTCGTTCCAGGCCTCACCAAATTTTGGGGCGGCCTCTTGCATGGCGTCAGCAAACGCCGCGTAGGAGCCATAGGAGCGGGCCAGCAGCTTGGCGGTGGTTTCGCCGACATGACGGATGCCAAGCGCGAAGATAAAGCGGTTGAGGGCAATCTCGCGGCGCGCATCGATGGCATCGAACAGTTTGCGGACGCTGACCCGGCCAAAACCGTCAATATTTTCAAGGCGGGTCAGTGACGAAGCTTCCTGCCGCTGTTTGAGGGTGAAAATATCCGGCGCAGTGCGGATCATCAACGCTGGGTCTTCACTCTCGAAGAAGAAATCCACCTGCTTGGTACCCAGCCCTTCAATGTCGAAGGCATTGCGGGAGACGAAGTGCTTGATGTGCTCCTTGGCCTGCGCCGAGCAGACGAAACCGCCCGTGCAGCGGGTCACAGAATCCAGCTTGCCGGTCTTCTCGTTTTTCTCGCGCACCGCATGGCTACCGCAAACCGGGCAGGTTTTCGGAAATTCGTATTTCACTGAGGTCTCAGGCCGCTTTTCCAGAACCACATCCAGCACCTGCGGAATGACGTCACCGGCTCGCTGGACGATCACGGTATCGCCGATGCGAATGTCATGGCCTTCCGGGCGAATACGCTCGCCGCCGTTGCCGATACCCTCGATATAATCGGCATTGTGCAGGGTCGCATTGGTCACAACCACGCCACCGACGGTAATCGGCTCCAGCCGCGCCACCGGCGTCAGCGCGCCGGTGCGGCCCACCTGGATGTCGATGGCCTCCACTGTGGTAAAGGCCTGTTCCGCTGGAAATTTATGGGCTGTCGCCCAGCGTGGCGAGCGGGACCGAAAGCCGAGCCGGGCCTGCAAATCCAGCCGATCAACCTTATAGACCACCCCATCGATGTCGTAATCCAGATCGGCTCTCTGAAGGCCGATCTCACGGTAATGGGCGATGATCTCCTCAACCGACGTCAGACGCCGGGTCAACGGATTGACCGGGAAGCCCCAGCGCTTAAAGGCCTCGACCATGCCGGATTGCGTCTCGGCAGGCATGGTGCTCATCTCGCCCCAAGCGTAAGCGAAGAATTTCAGCTTGCGGCTGGCGGTGACTTTTGCATCGAGCTGGCGCAGCGACCCGGCAGCCGTATTGCGCGGGTTGACATATGTTTGGCGGCCCTCGGCCTCCATCTGGGCGTTTAGCGCCAGAAAATCGCTTTTCGCCATATAGACCTCGCCACGCACCTCCACCACGTCGGGGGCATCAGCGGGAAGCTCGGTCGGGATTTCCTTGATGGTCAGGATATTGGCCGTGACGTTTTCGCCCGTCGTGCCATCACCGCGCGTCGCTGCCGTCTTGAGTTTGCGGTGCTCATAGCGGATCGACATCGACAGGCCATCGATCTTCGGTTCGGCGGTAAAGGCGATGGAATTGTCCGGCATCACGCCTAAAAAGCGATAGACCGAGGCCACGAAATCCGCCACGTCCTCATCGGAAAACGTGTTGTCCAGCGACAGCATCGGCCTTGCATGGGTGATCTGCGAGAAAATCCCGGCAGGTGCCGCACCCACCCGCTGCGACGGACTATCGCTGCGCACCAAAGTCGGAAACCGCGCCTCGATGGCATCGTTGCGCCGCTTCAACGCATCATAATCAGCATCGGAAATTTCCGGCTGGTCCTTGCCATGGTAAAGCGCATCATGATGGGCAATGGCGGCGGCCAACCGGATGAGTTCCTGCCCGGCCTGCTCTTCGCTGAGGTCTTCGACCGGGATCAATGCATCCGCCATGACTGTCTCCTGACTATAGTCTTTGTCCGGTCTTAAATGAAAATTTCCGGATTAAAAACTCTCATCCGACAGCTTCTACCGTCTTGTCCAGATCGATCCACGCTTTCAGCGGCAGATGGTCGGAGGCAAGCCGCGCCAGCGGACTGTCATGCACCTGCATGTCAGCAATCAGGCCGGGGCGGTTGGTCATAATCCGGTCCAGTGCGAGAACCGGCAGCCGGGCCGGAAAGCTGGGAACAGGCGGTGGCAGCGGGCCGAACAGCGGCTCAAAACGGGTGAGCGCCGAGCCCGGCCCGACACGCCACTCGTTGAAATCCCCCATCAGCACGGTCGGGCAATCGGCCCGCTCGCGCATCAGCTTCAGGATGAAATCCGCCTGCTGACGCCGCGCCCAGCGCAACAGGCCGAGATGGGCAGCAATGATCCTGAGTTCACGCCCGCCATCGAGATCGATTTCCGCCACCACCGCGCCGCGTGGCTCCAGCCCCGGCAACACGAAAGGATGGACATTGCGCACCACGCCTTCGCGAAACAGCAGCACATTGCCACGCCAGCCATGGCTTTTCGGCAGGCCCGCCACTGGCACACGGGTCAGGCCAGCCTCGCCCTGCAAGCGGGCGAGATCAAGCAGCCCGGTGCGGTCGCCGAACCGCTGATCGGCTTCCTGAAGGGCGATCACATCAGGGCCAATCTCGCGGATCACATGCAGCACCCGTTCCGGATCGAACCGGCCATCGACGCCCACACATTTATGGACATTATAGGAGGCGACCAGAAGCCCAGGCGAGCCGGCTGGTCGCTCCCCGTTGATGGGCGAGGCAGGACGGCTGCGGCGATTGCGCAGCGAGGTCAGCATTTGCGCGCGCAGAGTATGGGTTTGCTTTTTCATGCTCACTCAAAAAATAGGAGGCAGAACGCCAATGTCCACCCGCATTACAAAGCCAGAGAGCCCAGCCAAAGCACTCTTTGCATCAGTTTCAACAGGAACGGGCGGGCATGCAAGCTTTCCAGCGTCACTTCCTCGGCCCCTTCCCGGCTTTCATCCATGCGTCGCGCCACGAAGGCGGCGAAATCATCATCATAGACTTCCAGGTCGATTTCGAAATTCAGCCTGAGCGACCGGGCGTCGAGATTGGATGAACCGACAAAGGCCCATTTATCATCGATGACCAGCAGTTTCGAATGATCGAACGGCCCGGTTGAGCGAAAGATCCGGCCGCCATCCCGAATGATCTGCTCGAATTGCGCGGTCATCGCATGGCTGACGACAGCCAGATTGTTTTTCGAGGGTACAATGATTTCCACCGCCACCCCGCGCCGGGCCGCCGTCGCCAGCGCCGACAGGAAAATATTGTCCGGCAAAAAATAAGGCGACAGGATACGGATGGAGCGCTCGGCGACGGAAAACGCCCCTGTGAGCACCCGGTGATTGCTTTCAAGATGCGCATCCGGCCCGGACACCACGGCACGGGCGTAAGGCGTCTCGCCGGCCTCACCGGCAGCAAGATGCAATTGCCAGGCTTCGCCGTTCAGGGCCTCGTCGGTCTCGAAATGCCAGTCGTCGGCAGCCACCGAAAACAGTTCGGCCACCACAGGCCCGGTCACGTGAAAATGTGTGTCGCGGGCCGCATTCGGACCCACAAAGGCCTCGCGGATATTCATGCCGCCGAAAAAGCCGACCGCGCCATCCACCACCAGAATCTTGCGATGGGTGCGCAGATTGGCATAGGGCAGCCTCAAGCCGACAATGACCTTGCCATTGAAGGACGCGACCGTGATGCCGCCATCGGCGAGATAGCCGACAATGCTCGGCACGCTGTAGCGCGCGCCCACCGCATCGATCAGCACCCGCACCTCGACGCCCCGCTTGCGCGCCGCAATCAGGCAATCGGCAATGCGCAGGCCCACGCTGTCCCTGTCGAAAATATAGGTTTCCAGCAGGATGCTATGCTGCGCCGCATCGATCGCCACGCACATCGCATCATAGGCCTCATCGCCGCTGGCAAGCGGTGTCAGGCGATTGCCGGATGTCAGCGGATGGCGGGTGACACGCTCCCCCAGATGCCGCAGCGCCTCCAGGCGCCCGCCGAATTTTGCCTTCACCTCGCCTTCCGGCACGGCATAATGGGCGAGAATGCCGTCCATCTGGCTACGGCGCAATGCCCGGCGCGCCATATAGGAGGCGCGGCGCACACGATTGATCCCCGCCAGCGCATAGATCAGCGTACCGATAATCGGCGACAGGATGATAACCCCGACCCAGGACAGTGCCGAACGTACATCACGCTTGGTCATCGCCGCATGCACGGCAGCCACCGTACCCATCACAGTGGAAATCGCGGCAAGAAGATGCGGCCAATAATGGGAAATAAGGTCGAGCATCACTTACCAGTATGAAGAGAATAAAGCCGCGCGGACGCGCAGCATGCGGCAAAACGAAGATTGGCGCAAACGTCTGACGTGAGGATTTGTTCCTCCCCTACACCTCGGCCTAACGACAGGATCACAAGATCCATCGGTCATCCGGCCGCGTCAATGGTCCCCGGCCAGAAGCTTGGCCGCCGCCGCTCTTGCCTCATCCGTCACCGAAGCGCCTGCCAGCATCCGGGCGATTTCCTCGCGGCGGTGGTCGGGGCCGATCATCGCCACTTGGGTGGCGATCTTTTCTGCGTTGCCGCTGGCCGGTCCCTTGGAGATCAGCAGATGCGTGGCGGCGCGGGCGGCCACCTGTGGGGCATGGGTCACCGACAGGACCTGGACACGCTCCGACAGCCGTTTCAGCCGCTGGCCAATGGCATCGGCGACAGCGCCGCCGACACCGGTGTCGATTTCGTCGAACACAAGGGTTGGGGCGGAGCCGCGATCGGCCAGCGCCACTTTCAACGCCAGCAAAAACCGCGATAGCTCGCCACCTGAGGCGACTTTCATGATCGGGCCGGGCCGTGTGCCTGGATTGGTCTGCACGTGGAATTCGACCAGATCGATGCCGTCGGCGGTGGCATTATCAGCATCCGCCGTCACCTCGACCATAAAACGGGCGCGCTCCAGTTTCAGGGCCGGTAATTCTTCCATCACTGCGTCGGCCAGCGAAGAGGCTGCGTTCTGGCGCTTCTGCGACAGGGATTGCGCACTGGCGAAATAGACAGCCTTGGTCTCGGCCACAGCCTTTTCCAACGCGCCGAGCTTTTCCTCACCGGCATCGAGATCGGCCAGATCGGTGATCATCTTTTCGGCAAGGGCCGGAAGATCGGCAACAGCCACGGAATATTTACGGCCTGCTGCGCGCAGCGCAAACAGCCGTTCCTCAACCCGCTCCAGCTCGCGTGGATCAAACTCCGTGCGACGCAGCGCCGATTCGACCTCCATCTGGGCGCTCGATAATGTGTCCAGTGCCGTTCCCAGCAGGCTGACCGTGTCCTCCAGCAGGCCCGGGGCTTCGCCGCTCTTGCGCTCCAGGCGGCGCATCAGCGAGGCGATCATTGGCACGGGCGAAGCATTTCCATTCAGGAATTCACTGGCCTCGGCGATATCGCCCGCGATTCGCTCGGATTTCTGCATCCGGGAGCGGCGCTCGGCCAGATCCTCTTCCTCGCCATCCTGGGGGCTGAGGCCTTCCAACTCCTCGACCGAGGCACGCAGATAGTCGGCCTCACGGGCCGCAGCCTCAACCTTGGCCTTGTGGATCTTGAAGGCCCGCTCGGCCTCACGCCAGCGGCGATAGCTGTCGCCCAGCGCCTGCGCTTCTTCGGTCAGCCCCGCAAAGGCGTCCAGCAGCAGGCGGTGGGCAGCGGTATCCACCAGCGCCCGGTCATCATGCTGTCCATGGATTTCGACCAGATATTGCCCGGCCTGGCGCATCAGCTGCACACTGATCGGCTGGTCGTTGACATAGGCACGGGTGCGGCCATCGGCGGATTGCACCCGACGGAAAATCAGGTCGCCATCGTCATCGATGCCGTTTTCGCGCAGCATGATTCGGGCCGGATGGCTGATGGCGACATCGAACACCGCCGTCACCTGGCCCTTGTCTTCACCATGACGCACAAGCGAGCCATCGCCGCGCCCGCCAAGGGCGAGCGACAGACTGTCGAGCAAAATGGATTTCCCCGCCCCCGTTTCGCCGGTCAGCACAGACAGACCGGCCGAAAAGTCAAGGTCGAGCCGCTCGATCAAGACGATGTCGCGGATCGAAAGCTGGACGAGCATGAGTGTTCACATCTCTCCGAAGGCGACGGCTAAACCGTCTGGAAAATCAGGATGAGCCCAGAATCTTTTTGCCGGCTCTGGAAATCCAGCTCTCCTGGGCTTCCCGCGGCTCAAGACCACCGGTTTTCAACAGTTCGAAACTATCCTTGTACCATTTGCTGTCAGGATAGTTGTGACCGAGCACGGCAGCGGCCGTCTGCGCTTCCTGCACCACGCCCATGGCATAATAGGCTTCCACGAGACGCGCCAGCGCTTCCTCGATCTGGTTGGTGGTCGGATATTGCTCAACCACATTGCGGAACCGCTGGATCGAGGCCAGGTATTCCTTGCGCTCCAGATAATAGCGGCCGATCTGCATTTCCTTACCGGCCAGCTGGTCGCGGGCAAAGCGCATCTTTTCCTGAGCGTCGGACACATATTCAGACGTAGGATAGTTCTTGACCACCTTGTCCATCGCCTCAAGCGTTCTGGACGAGAATTTCTGGTCCTGGGTGACGTTGGGGATCTGGCGCCAGTTGGACAGGCCGATCAGATATTGCACATAGGCCGAATCCTTGGTCGACGGATACAGCGTCATGTAGCGCGTGCCGGTCGAGATGGCCTCGGTATATTTGCCCTGGCGGTATTTGACGAAGGTGCTCATGACAAGCGCCTTCTGCGACCAGTCTGAGAACGGGTTCTGCTTGTCGACGGCGTCGAACTTACGCGACGCTTCAGCAAGATTGCCCGCCTTGATATTGGCCAGACCCTGATTATAGAGCGTCTCCGGCGGATCGGTCTCAGCGCCGAGCTTGGTAATGTCGATATCCTTGTCGGTATTGCAGGCGCTGAGCAGCGGCGCAACGCCGGCGATAGACAGGCAAACGGCAAGCATCCGCGCTGATTTGTTGATCATGGAAGACTTCACTTCACTCATACGACAGATCCCGATTGCAGCGGTGCTTCTAGAAAGCCATCGCTTCCGCTAGGCGTTTTAGCCATAAAGATAACGATAGGGCAACGCAATGGTGATGTTTTAACGCATTTTTATGGCGTAACGCCACAATCTGCTGTTTTATTTTGGACAATAAGCATCGAGCAGAAACCCGGAATCAGCACGATGCGTAAGCTTTTTGCTTTCGTATCGGATTTATCCGAAAACCGGTTCTTAACTTTCGCTCCGATGCTGTAGCATCAGGTGAAATGCCCGAAACCGAACGCACGAAAACGGCGCCTACCGGCGCCGCTTTAATTCAACTGATTCTATGGACCACTTCGCCAAGCGCAAATCCGAGCGACATGATGCAGCGAATCGTCAAGCCGTCCAGGGCGCGAAACCCGGTGCATTGACTGCCACGAATTCCCGGACCCTTGCCTTGCCGCTGCGTGCGCCGGGCGCTTCCACCACTTCATAGGCCGAAGCATCCGACAGCAGCGCTTTCAACGCCAGCGAATTCATCTTGTGACCGCCGCGATAGGAGCGGTAGCAGCCGATGAACTGCGCACCGGCCAGAGCCAGATCGCCAACGGCATCCAGCGTCTTGTGACGGGCGAATTCGTCGGGATAGCGAAGACCTTCGATATTGACGACCTTGTCGTCATCGGAAATCACCACGGAATTTTCAAGCGAAGACCCAAGCGCCAGGCCAGCGGCCCACAGGCGCTCGACATCGCGCATGAAACCGAAGGTACGGGCGCGCGACAATTCCTGCTTGAAGCTCTGCGGTGTCAGGTCGCCCTGCCAGGACTGGCGGCCAATCAGCGGGCAATCGAAATCGATTTCCACTTCAAAGCGCGTCCCTTCATAGGGGCGAAACTCAGCCCAGGACGCGCCATTGTCGACCCGAACAGGCTTCATCACTCTGATATAGCGGCGCTTGACACCGAGGCTGACAATGCCAGCCTGCTCAATGGCATCGATATAGACGGCGGAACTACCGTCCATGACGGGGGTTTCCGGTCCATCGACCTCAACCACCAGATTGTCGAGGCCCAGCGAATAAATGGCCGCCATCACATGCTCGACGGTGGCGACCCAATGGGTTGGCGAAGAGCCCAGAACGGTGCTGAGATCGGTATTACCGACCTGCGAGGCGACAGCCTTCAGCTCGGTAACGGAACCATTGGCATGCTGGCGGTGGAACACGATGCCAGTTCCGGCTTCGGCAGGCAGAAAGCTCATGGTAACAGGCTGACCGGAATGCACGCCGATCCCCTTCAGGGTGACCGGTTGAGCGATAGTCGTCTGGAAGCTCAACAAACCGATTGCCATTCACATTCACCTTTCAAGTCTTCAAATCCGATCCGAGGCCGTGAAGGCTGGACTGGCTAGTCATTTGCCCGTCCATGCCCTTGCGTAACCGCCGGGCCTCGTCGCTTCTGAAGCGCCACCCAACCACTCATCGGTCTGCCTGGCACTCTTCGTTATCAGGGATATACGTTTGGAAACGCAACAATCCAAATCAATGTTTCTTTCCGATTGTTACGAAACCGAATCCTTGAAAAAACCTTGGAAAACTGTGGATTAACAGCACTGTCTCAACAAGAAATCAGCATCTGAAACAGCCATTATAAAAACAGAAACCCGGATCGTTCGATCCGGGTTTCCAAAACGCATCTCTGGCGAGAGACTCAGGGGCTGGCAGGTTCAAATTGAACCCGCCAGACACTGGATTTTTGTATCGTTTGTCTTTTCGGGAAAACCGGGCTCCACTTTCCCTAAGGCAAAATTTAGTTCGACTGGCGGCGCAAGAAGGCCGGAATTTCCAGCTGGTCGTCATCATGGGCCGCACGCTGCTGCGGCACCTGACGGCCCTGATCGTCCAGATTGCCACGACGCGGTGCATAAAGGCTGGCTTCCGGCGACAGCGGGCGACGCTGCTGGGAGGCGGCGGCTGGCGCTGCTGCGGTCATATCGGAGGCAACATTGTCTTCCTGACGGCCGAGCGAGTTGGTGATGCGGCGCAGCAGCCCCATCGGTCCACGATCCTCGGACGCCTGCTGAGCGGCAGGCTGATTGCGGTGATCAAGCTCGGCCTGCACGACCGGTGAGAAATCCTCGACCTTCGGCATGCGGGACTGTTCTGGCTGGCGCATGACCGGCGCGGCAGGTTCCTGGCGCATGACAGGAGCAACCGGCTCCTGGCGGAAGGTTGGCTGTGGCGCAGCAGCAGGCTGCATGGCAGGCGCTGGTTGCGGTGCACGGGCAACCGGCTGTTCCGGAGCGGCAAACGAGGAAAATAGCTTGCTCTGCGGACGGAAATCGTCAGCAGGCTGGGCGGCAGCAGGCTGCTGCACCTCAGGCTGGGCATGCATGGCGGCCTGACGGGCGACAGCGATTTCCAGTTCGCGTTCCATTTCAGCTTCAGCATTGCGGATCTGCTCGGCGACCGGATCAAGTGGGCGCGTTGCAAAGATCGACGGAGCTGCGGCAACCGGAGCTGGTGCCGGAGCAGCTGCAACAGGTGCTGGCTGAGGCGCAGGAGCGGCAGGAGCAGGCGTAAAGGCAGCGGAAGGACGAATCGCTGGCTTGGCAGAGATCGTGCGCATTTCAGCACCGCGTGCTTCCAGCGCATTGGCGGCGCGGTCGATGCCGGTGGCAACGACCGACACGCGGATCAGGCCTTCCAGCGCTTCATCGAAGGTGGCGCCGAGGATGATGTTGGCGTCGGCATCGACTTCTTCGCGGATACGGGTTGCGGCTTCGTCGACTTCGAACAGCGTCAGGTCGCGACCACCAGTGATAGAGATCAGCAGGCCCTGCGCGCCCTTCATCGAGGTTTCGTCGAGCAGCGGGTTAGCAATGGCGGCTTCGGCAGCCTGAAGCGCACGACCTGGGCCGGAAGCCTCGCCGGTACCCATCATGGCGCGGCCCATCTCACGCATCACCGAGCGAACGTCGGCGAAGTCGAGATTGATCAGGCCTTCCTTGACCATCAGGTCGGTGATGCAGGCAACACCGGAATAGAGAACCTGGTCGGCCATCGCGAAAGCGTCAGCAAAGGTCGTCCGATCGTTGGCAATGCGGAACAGGTTCTGGTTCGGGATAACGATCAGCGTATCAACCGACTTCTGCAGCGCATCGATACCGGCTTCAGCCAGACGCATGCGGCGCGCGCCTTCGAAATGGAAGGGCTTGGTGACGACGCCGACCGTCAGGATGCCTTTATTGCGGGCAGCCTGGGCAACGACGGGAGCCGCACCGGTACCGGTGCCGCCGCCCATGCCAGCGGTGACAAAGCACATATGGGTGCCGTTCAGGTGATCGATGATCTCATCAATGCATTCTTCGGCAGCAGCGCGGCCGACTTCCGGCTGCGAACCGGCGCCGAGACCCTCGGTGACATTGGCGCCGAGCTGGATGATCCGCTCTGCCTTGGTCATGGTCAGGGCCTGGGCATCGGTGTTGGCAACAACGAAATCCACCCCCTGAAGACCAGCGGTGATCATGTTATTGACGGCATTGCCGCCGCCGCCGCCGACGCCGAACACGGTGATGCGCGGCTTGAGTTCGGTAATATCCGGCTTGTTCAGATTGATGGTCATGTTACCCGTTCCTTCTTTCCCTGGCCGCATCGCCACGCTAGCCATGTCTTGTCTCTTGATCGCGCGCCCCGAATCGATTTTTCACCCGCAAGGCGCAGGTCCTCAAAAACTCTCTTTCAACCATTGTCCCACGCGCATCATGCGGCTGTTGCCGGAGCCAGAGGAGAACAAGCCTCCCTGCCCCACGGCGATCTCCTGATCGGCCACCTGCGGATAGATCATCAGACCTACCGCAGTGGAGAAAGCCGGTCCCTTGGCCGCCACAGGCAGGCCAGAGACCCCCATCGGGCGGCCAATCCGGACATTGCGGGCGAGCATCCGCCGCGCAACTTCCGGAAGACCGGTCAACTGGCTTGCGCCACCGGTCAGAACCAAACGCTTGCCGACCACGGGGCTAAAGCCCGATGCGTGGATTCGGTCGCGAATCATCTCCAGAGTCTCTTCAATACGCGCTTGAATGATTCGCGTCAGCAAAGAACGTGGAACCTGGATCGGTAAATCGCGATCATCTTCGCCGATTGGCGGAATTGCAACAACATCGCGCTCTTCCGAGCCATTGGCAAAGGCCGAACCATGCACGACCTTCAACCGCTCGGCATCTTCGATGCGGGTCGAAAGACCACGCGCCAGATCCGTGGTGACATGATGGCCGCCAATGGCGATGGCATCCGTATGGATCAGCTTACCCTCGGCAAACACCGAGATCGTCGTGGTGCCGCCGCCCATGTCGATGGCAGCACAGCCCAGCTCGACTTCGTCGTCCACCAGAGCGGCAAGACCGCTGGCGTAAGGTGTCGCCACCAGGCCCTCGACCGTCAGATGGGCGCGATTGATGCAAAGCTCGAGATTTTTCAGCGCCGGACGTTCTGCCGTCACCACATGCATGTCGACACCCAGCGTATCACCAAACATGCCGAGTGGATCGCGAATACCGCGCTCGCCATCCAGCGAAAAGCCGGTCGCCAGTGAATGCAGCAGCACCCGGTCACGGCGTTGCGACTGGTGGCTGGCAGCAGACAGGACGCGCTTCAAATCGGCGCTTTCGACTTCCTGGCCACCGAGATCGATGGTGGCGGTATAGACGTCCGAACCGATCCGGCCAGCCGAGACATTGACGATCAGGCTGTCGACGGTCAGGCCCGCCATGCGTTCAGCGGCATCGACTGCCAGCC
Source organism: Allorhizobium ampelinum S4 (assembly GCF_000016285.1). NCBI lineage: Bacteria > Pseudomonadati > Pseudomonadota > Alphaproteobacteria > Hyphomicrobiales > Rhizobiaceae > Gillisella > Gillisella ampelina. The sequence goes on from NC_011989.1 coordinate 2,405,884, forward strand.
GCACGACGCTTTCCACCGATTCGATATCGGAGATCACGCCGGATTTCATGCCACGCGAACGCTGATGGCCGATGCCGATCACTTCAACATGATGGGTCCGGCCCGGCAGGACATCGCTTTCCTTGCGCGGCGTCAGCCGGCCGATCATGCAGACCACTTTGGTAGAGCCGATATCGAGAACCGAAACGACATGGCTGCGCTTATGCGAGAGAGGTTTCATACGGGGCAATCCGAAAGAGGAACCGAAGACGCTCATGTCTCTTTCTCCGCCTTGGCGAGGGCCTTGGCGCGAGCCGTCACCGCAGCTTGACGGCGCACCAGCGCCTCAGGCGTCAATTGGACGGTCATGCGGTCTGAAAGGCGCAGGTCGACAGCAGCGATGTCGCGGTCCAGCAATTGGTGATCCGCTTCCATCTTCGCCAGACGCGCCATGGCGCCATCGACATCGTCTTCAGGCAACTTCACCACGACGCCATTGTCGAGATAGAGATCCCAGCGACGGCTGGCGACGCGAACATAAGCTTTGACGCGACCGGTAATCTGAGGCCAGGTCGAAAACTCTCCGGCGATATCCTGGGCTGCCACTTCGGCATCACGGCCAACGAACAGCGGCAGGGTGGCAAATTTATTGTCACGCAGCGGCGCGATGATGCTGCCGCTCTTTTCGATCAGCGACAGGTCGGTGCCATGCTGCCAGATACCATAGGCCTCGCGCTCCTTGATATTCACCTCGATGGTGCGCGGATAGATCTTGCGAACCTCGACTTGCTCTACCCAGGGGAGATCGGCCACCTTGCGGCGCGCGTCATCGGCGTCGATAGCCACCAGGGAGGTAGCACCATCCAGACCCAGCGATTGCAGCACATCGATTTCGGATGTGTGAACATTGCCCGACAGCTTGACGTCTTCAACCGCAAAACCTGCCGTCGAGGTCATCGCCTCGGCAAAGTCCGGCCAGTGGCCACCCTTGACGATGCCGTAACCACCGACAGCAACAATATAGGCCGCGAAGGAAACCTTCCCGAGATGTTCCGGCACAGCCACCCTGCCCGAGCAGAGGGCGACGACGAACCGCATCAGCCGGCGAACCGGGCGCGGCAATGCCATCAAGCCATCATCCGCCAGGCTGGGCGCGCGATAAGGTGCAGCCTTGCTGCCCTTTGCAGATTTTTTGCCGCTCACCGTGAACACGACGCATCCTCCACCATCCAGCTGACGAATTCACCAAAGGAAATGCCCGCATGCGCAGCCATTTCAGGCACAAGCGAGGTTGGCGTCATGCCCGGCTGGGTATTCACTTCCAGCCAGATCAAGTCGCCATCTTCAGAAAAACGGTCGTCGTAACGGAAGTCGGACCGACTGACGCCACGGCACCCGATCGCGTTATGGGCCCTGACAGACAAGTCTTGTATTTTTTGGTAAATTTTCGGTGAAAGTTGCGCCGGAATGACGTGAGTCGACCCCCCTGCTGCGTATTTGGAGTCGTAATCGTAGAATGTATTGGCCTTGGCGATCACCTCGGTCACAGCCAGCGCCTTGCCATCCATGACACCGCATGTCAGTTCGCGGCCAGCCACATAGGATTCGACCATGACGGTATCGCCATAGCGCCACTCCGACGAGCCAAGGATCTGCGGCGGATGCGACTGATCTTCCTTGACGATCACCACGCCGAAACTGGAACCTTCCCGAACCGGCTTGACGACGTAAGGCGGCTCGATCGGATGAACATTGCCGATCTCAAAGCGCGACATTTGCCGGGCGAAAGCCACGGGAATGCCCGCCGCCGCCGCCACGATCTTTGCCTGCGTCTTGTCCATGGCAAGCGCCGAGGCCAGCACACCGGAATGCGTATAGGGAATGGAGAGGTATTCAAGGATACCCTGAATGGTGCCGTCTTCGCCGAAAGGACCATGCAAAGCATTGAAGACCACATCAGGCTTCAAGTCATGAAGCACGCTGGCGATATCGCGGGTGACATCGACCCGTGTCACGCGGTAGCCGTGCTCCTCAAGCGCCGATGCGCAAGGGGCGCCAGAGGCGAGGCTGACAGGCCGCTCCGACGAAAATCCTCCCAGCAATACGGCAACATGCTTCTTAGCCATTCACGCACCCAAACAAAACAATCGCGGTTTTCCGCCTTACCTTTGCGCCCGACTTGCGGCGCGAATCGCGCCGGTTCATGCACCTGACATGATAAAACGCCATTAAGGTTAACGAACCGTTTACAGGTGTTAACGAGCAAAAATTACTTTTGTTTTTCTGGGAGTTATCGAAGGGCGCCCGAGGGGTTCGGCCCCAAGATGCAAGGCGCAGGGCTGTATTGAAGGAGGTCGTTCCGATGGGTGAAAAAAGAAGACAGCCTACCGGCTACCGTCAGCGACATGAGGGCCGGAACAACAAAAAGCCGTGCTGAGGGACAGACGAGATCCCTGTGCAGCACGGCTTCGAATTCATCGATCACGTCAACCCGAACAGGTTCAAAGCGTAATCACGGCTTGGAAACATGCGAGCAGCCCAATACCGAAACGCAACTTAATACGTTTCGATCCGAGGCAGGACATCCGTATCAGGGCTCCACAACGCCTGGAACGCGCCGTCCATCGGGAAGCCGGCAGCTGCATGGCGCGCCGGGTGGCAACGGCCTGCGAACCGGGCACACCAGCGGAGGCATGCCACGCCGTGGCGGCGGTGCGACACAGGATGGCGGTGGTGGCATTGCGCCCGGACCCGGTGGCACAGGACCTGGGCCTGGTGGCGGCGGCGGCATTTGCGCAATGGCTTGTCCCGCCATCAGCACCATAGAACAGACAAACAGAAAACGTCTCATAAAGCCTCTCCGGAAGCCGCACCGAATAAATCCTGTCATTAATGACTAAATCCTATCATTGATGACGGGAAAATATCGGAGCGATTAAGTCAATAAATCCCACAGGTTGCACTTGTCGACATCGCAATTATATAAATATTTTATAAACAACAACAATGATAAAAGTCAATCTAAACTTCGTTCGTCTAAAGGCACACATAGGTGAGCCGATCGGTCATCCTGATGGTTTTCGATGATTTTCAAGCGGTGTTCCTCGCATGAGGATTGACAAGGAAAACACCGCTTATAGCGCCGAAATAAGCAGAACCAGTTGAAATTGCCCATGCAAATGCGTAAAGCCAACCGCTAACGACAAGTGCCGCATACTCTTTGAACGTACGGCACGATTGCGAAAAACCACCATTGAACTCAAATTGGACCCCATCATCATGACTGATGCGATACGCACCGTATCGCCGTCCGCCGAGCCGCTGGCACCTGTTGCATTGAATTCCCCTGCACGAGTCCTGACGGCAAGCCTGGTCGGCACCACAATCGAATTCTTTGATTTCTACGTCTATGCAACGGCGGCCGTACTGGTTTTCCCGGCGCTGTTCTTCCCCAACAGCGATCCGATGACGGCTCTCCTGGCCTCGTTTGCAACCTTCTCCATCGCGTTTTTCGCCCGTCCGCTGGGCGCTGTGGTGTTCGGCCATTTCGGTGACCGTATCGGCCGCAAGACGACGCTGGTGGCGGCTCTGCTGACAATGGGCATTTCCACCGTGGTGATCGGACTCCTGCCGACCTATGCGCAGATCGGCGTGTTTGCGCCGTTGCTGCTGGCGCTGTGCCGGTTCGGCCAGGGCTTTGGCCTTGGTGGCGAATGGGGTGGAGCCGTATTGCTGGCAACCGAAAACGCCCCGGAAGGCAAGCGCAACTGGTATGCGATGTTCCCGCAGCTCGGCGCACCGGTTGGCTTATTCCTGTCCTCCGGCATTTTCTGGCTGCTGCTGCATGTGATTTCCAAGGACGACCTCATGGCCTGGGGCTGGCGTGTTCCGTTCCTGGCCTCCACCCTGCTGATCGTCATCGGTCTCTGGGTGCGTTTTTCGATTTCAGAAACACCAGCCTTTCAGAAAGCCATGGACGCCCATGAGCGGGTGGCCGTGCCCGTCGCCGAGATCTTTGGGAAGTACAAGCGCAGCCTGTTCCTTGGCACTTTCGTGGCGCTGGTGACGTTCGTGCTGTTCTACATCGGTACGGCCTGGCTGCTGTCCTACAATATCAAGGTCTTGCAGATCCCCTTCCTCGACGCTCTGGAAATCCAGATCATGAGTTCGGTGGTGTTCGGCATCTTCATTCCGCTGACAGCCAAGGTCGGCGACAAGATCGGTCGTCGCAAGGCGCTGATCGGCATTACCGTGATGATTGCCGGTTTCTCCTTCCTGCTGCCGGTTCTGCTGACCGCAGGTGAGACAGGCGTGGCGATCTTCGCCGCAGGCTCCATGGCCTTGATGGGCATGACCTACGCGCTGATCGGGGCTGCCCTGTCGGCCCCCTTCCCGACCAATGTTCGCTATACCGGCGCTTCGCTGACCTTCAACTTCGCAGGCATTGTCGGCGCGTCGCTGGCGCCCTATGCAGCCACCTGGCTCCAGGCCAATTACGGCATGGCCTATGTCGGCTACTATCTCGGCCTTGCCGCCGCGATCACGCTGGTCTGCATTCTCGCATCGCGTAAAGGTGAAGTTTAACGTGTCGATGCCCGGCTTGCCGGGCATCGAATGCAAAGTTGAATCAGATTCTGAACAATAAAAAACGCCGCCAAGTGATTCACTTGGCGGCGTTTTTTATTAATTAGCCGTTTCGTTTATTCGCTTGTCACGCCCATGAACGGCTTCACTTCGCTGCCAGGCATGAACAGGCCGAGACGCTTGATTTCCCATTGCAGCTTGATGCCGGACTGTTCGAATACCTGACCACGGATTGTCTCGCCCAGATATTCAAGATCATAGGCCGTGGCATGGCCGACATTGATCATGAAATTGCAATGCAGCGACGACATTTGTGCGCCGCCTATCATCAGACCGCGTCCACCAACTTCGTCGATCAATTCCCAGGCGGAATGGCCTTCCGGGTTTTTGAAGGTCGAGCCACCAGTCTTTTCCTTCACAGGCTGCACGGTTTCGCGGTGCTGGCGCACGGCGTCCATTTCAGCCCGGATCGCCGATTTCTCCTGGGAGAAACCTTCAAACAATCCGCTAATGAAGATCAAACCTTCCGGCGCTGAGGAGTGACGGTAGCCATAGCCCATATCAGCCTTGGACAGCACATGCAGATTGCCCTGGCGATCCACGGCCTCGACCTCGATGACCCGCTCTGCCGTCTCGCCACCATTGGCACCGGCATTCATCCTGAGTGCGCCGCCAATCGAGCCGGGAATGCCGTAGTAGAACGCGAACCCGCCGATATTATTGTCCATCGCCATGGCGGCGATATGCTTGTCCGGGCAGATGGCACCAGCGCGGATGCGATTTTCGCCTTCCAGCTCAAGGCCGCCAAACCCCTTAGCCGACAGGCGGATCACCACGCCGGGAATGCCGCCATCTCGCACCAGCAGGTTGGAGCCGACGCCGACCACGGTGAGCGGCACATCATCGGGTAGCAGTTTCAGGAAGGTGACCAGATCGTCCCTGTCATGCGGCTGAAACATCAGTTCCGCCAAACCGCCCGCCTGGAACCACGTCACGCGGTCCATCGGCGCGTCCGGCGTCAACCGTCCCCGCAGCGCATCCACACCCGGCCCCAAGCGGGCCAGCAGCTTTTCCCCATCCACCTGTTTCATTCCGATTTTCCCGAAAGCGCTTGCAATTCTGAAGGCAGCGCCGCTGCCCATTGTGTAATATTTCCAGCCCCCAACAGGACCACAAAATCACCCGGCTGTGCAATGGTCGAAATAATTCCGGCCAGCTGATCCGGCGAGGCCAGATAGCGCACATCCCGATGACCGCCCGACCGGATGCGCGACACCAGCGCCTCAGAATCGATGCCCTCGATGGGATCTTCTCCCGCAGCATAAACTGGCGACAACAGAATACTATCGGCATCGTTGAAGCAATTGGCGAAATCCTCGAATAGACTCGACAAACGCGAGAAGCGATGCGGCTGATGCACGGCGATGATCCGCCCCTTGCAGCTCTCCCGCGCCGCCTTAAGCACCGCCTTGATTTCCACCGGATGGTGGCCGTAATCGTCAAACACCTGCACGCCATTCCAGGTGCCGGTCAGGGTGAAGCGCCGCTTGACGCCACCGAAGGTGGACAGACCCTTGCGGATTGCTTCCTCGGAAATATCCAGCCGGTTGGCCACCGCAATCGCCGCGCAGGCATTGGAAATATTGTGGCGGCCCGGCATCGGCAGAGTCAGGTCTTTGAAGCTAAAGACACGGCCCGTGCGGCGACGGCGGATTTCCACATCGAAAATCGACTTGGTGCCTTCGTTGCGCACATTGAAAAAACGCACATCGGCCTGCGGATTTTCGCCATAGGTGACAACCTTGCGGTCTTCGATCCGGCCAACCAGCGCCTGCACTTCAGGGTGATCGAGGCACATGACCCCAAAACCGTAGAAAGGCACATTCTCGACGAACTGGCGAAACGCGGCCCGCACGGCGTCAAAATTGCCGTAATGGTCCAGATGCTCAGGGTCGATATTGGTGACGACAGCCACATCGGCGGGCAGCTTCAGGAAGGTGCCGTCCGATTCGTCGGCCTCGACCACCATCCACTCACCCTCGCCCATGCGGGCATTGGTGCCATAGGCATTGATGATACCGCCATTGATCACAGTCGGGTCGAGCTGGCCTGCCTCAAGCAGCGCCGCCACCATTGAGGTGGTCGTCGTCTTGCCATGCGTGCCGCCGATGGCGATGGCATTGCGGAACCGCATCAACTCGGCCAGCATTTCGGCCCGGCGAACCACCGGCAGCAGCTTTTCACGCGCAGCCACCAGCTCGGGATTGCTTTTCTTGATGGCGGTGGAAACGACAACAACCTCGGCATCGCCCAGGTTCTCCGGCTTGTGGCCGACAAACACCTCAATGCCCTTGGCGCGCAAGCGCTGCACATTGGCGCTTTCAGCCTGGTCCGATCCCTGTACCCGATGGCCGAGATTGTGCAGCACTTCGGCAATGCCGCTCATACCGATCCCGCCGATCCCGATGAAATGCACCAGACCGATGCTCTTCGGCATTTTCATGCTTTCACGTCCTTTAAAGTCTTTAGGTTCTTACCTTCGGCAATAGTCTGAACCAGATCAGCAAGCAAGCCTGCTGCTTCCGGTTGTCCCGCACTTCGCGCCGAGGCAGCCATTTGGGCCAGCTTGGCCGGGCTGGTCATCCAGTCCTTCAACAGTGCCGACAGTTTTTCCGGCGTCAAATCCGATTGTGGCACGACAACCGCCCCGCCCTGACCGGAAATCGCCGCCGCATTGGCGGCCTGATCGTGATCCAGCGCATAGGGATAGGGCACCAGCACCGCAGGGCGGCCAATGACGCCAAGCTCCGACACGGTCGATGCGCCGGAGCGGGAAATAACCATTTGCGATGTGGCGATCCGCTCGGCCATATCGCCAAAGAACGGCGAAACCGACGCGGGAACCTTGAGCTTCTCATAGAGCGCTTTCACCCGGTCGGCATCTTCAGGCCGCGCCTGCTGGGTGATGCGCAGGCGCGCGCGCAACACGTCGTCCAGAATGCAGATGGCGCTTGGCACAGCATTGGAAAAATGCTGGGCGCCCTGGCTGCCGCCAAACACCACAAGCTCAAATGGATCGCCATCGCCGGACGGCTGATAATCCGTCTCGGAGGCCGCCAATACCGCAGGCCGCACCGGATTACCTGTCACCACAGTTTTGTCGGCATAGGCACCGCCCGCTGGCAAGAAGCCACCGGCAATGGCCTTGACCCTTGGGGCCAGAAACCGGTTGGCCCGGCCCATGACGGCATTCTGCTCATGGATAACGGTTGCAACACCAAGCGCGCGCGCCGCCAACAACGGCGGAATGGTCGGATAGCCACCAAAGCCGATGACCACAAGTGGTTTTAAGCCAGCAATTAACGAGCGGGCGGCACGGTAGCCGCGCCACAGTGTCAGCAGCGCTTTCGCGATGGCAACAGGATTTTTCGAGCCTATGGTAGCAGAAGGTACGACATGGATGGCGTCGGCTGGAAACTTGCCCGCATAGCGTTCGGCGCGGCTATCCGTCACCAGATGCACGCTATAGCCCCTGGCTCTCAGTTCATGAGCCAGCGCTTCAGCCGGAAACAAATGGCCGCCGGTTCCCCCGGCGGCAAGAAGAATGAGACCCTTGGTCATGATTTACTCCGCTGGCCCCTATTCTGCTGGAACACCCTGGACCGACCTGAACAAGCGTCGCTCCTGTGAGCGCTTTTCAGGCCGGTGGCGGGTCAGCGCCAGAATGAAGCCCGCTGTGACCCCAATCGCCACCATGGAAGACCCACCATAGGAGATCAAGGGCAGCGTCATGCCCTTGGCCGGCAGAAGTTCCAGGTTGACGCCGATATTGATCATCGACTGCACGCCGATTTGCAGGATCAACCCGGCCACCGCAAAACGGTTGAAGTCGTTGCGCTCGCGAAAGGCATGGCCAAGGCCGCGAATAACCAGAAAGGCGAAGATCGACACCAGCAGCAGGCAGAAAATAATGCCGAACTCCTCGGCGGCGACCGAAAAGATAAAGTCGGTATGGGCATCGGGAATGATCCGCTTGACAATGCCTTCACCCGGCCCGACGCCGAACCAATTGCCTCGAATGATCGCCTCACGCGCCGTATCCACCTGGAACGTATCGCCCTCGCCGGTCAGGAAGCGGTCGATACGGCCAGCCACGTGCGGCATAGTATAATAGGCAATTGTCGAACCGGCGCCGCCGACCAGGGCCAGCACGATGATGAAGATCCACGGCACGCCCGCCATGAAGAACATGCCGCTCCACACGACAGAGGTCAGGATGGTCTGGCCGAAATCCGGCTGAACCATCAACAGCGCCACGACGACCATGAACAGCAGGATGGCAAAGAAATTGCCGGGAATATCAGGCTGGCGGGCATGTTCGGCAAACAGCCAGGCACAAACCACCACGAAGGCGGGCTTCATGAATTCTGAAGGCTGGATCGACAGGCTGCCGAAATTGATCCAGCGATGCGCACCCTTGACCTCCGGTCCGAAGAACAGCGCCAGGATCATCAGGGCAATCGAGGCAAGCAGGATGAGGACGGCGGCGCGGCGCACCTGCCGGGGCGACAGGAAGGACAGGCCGACCATGGTCGCAAGGCAGGGAATGGTAAAGGCCGCCTGACGGCGCACGAAGTGGAAGCTGTCCAGCCCGATGCGCTCGGCCACCGCTGGCGACGCGGCAAAGGACAGCATGAAGCCGATGCCCAGAAGCACGATGAATGTTACCAGAAAGAGCCGGTCGATGGTCCAGAACCAATCCGCCAAAGCTCCACGTTCTGCACGGCTTACCATGTCATGTCTCTCCTGAAGCCTGTTGGATCAGCATCGTCACATCGTCAAGCCCGGCTACCAGCGAAACGAAGGCTTCGCCCCTGACTTCAAAATTCTTGTACTGGTCGAAGCTTGCGCAAGCCGGGGAAAGCATCACGGCAACCTCGCCGCCATTCCCATCGTCTTGCGCATCGGCGCTGGCATGGGCAAGCGCCCGGTCCAGCGTACCGGAAATCTCGTAAGCAACGGCATTGCCAAGCGTAGCCGCAAAGCCGGACGCTGCCTCGCCGATCAGATAGGCCTTGGCAATGCGCGGAAACAGCGGCGAAAGGCTGGCAATGCCACCCTGCTTGGGCAGGCCGCCAGCAATCCAGTAGATCCGCTCATAACTGGACAAGGCCGGTGCAGACGCCTCGGCATTGGTCGCCTTGCTGTCATTGACAAAGACCACATGTCCCCGCCGCCCAACCGGCTGCATCCGGTGCTTCAACCCTGCAAAGGAGGACAATCCGGCCTGAATCTGGTCTTTGGACAATCCCACCGCCATACAAGCGGCAATGGCCGCTGCCGCGTTCTGAGCATTGTGGCTGCCACGCAGCGTGGCGATCCCGTTCAGGTCGGCAATCACCTCGGCGGCTCCACCAGAGCCACGCACAATCCGCTGGCCGTCATTGTAAAGACCGTCGGTCAAAGGCTGGCCCTTGGAAATCCGCACGACCTCTTTGCCCGCCTCTTCCAAACGCTTGGCGATCTCAAGGCAATAGTCGTCATCGACGCCGATGATCGCCACATCACTGCCTGAGACCAACCGCTCCTTCACAGCCGCATAATTTTCCATGCTGCCATGGCGGTCGAGATGGTCGGGGGTGAGGTTCAGGAGAATGCCTGCCGTTGGATCAATGCCGGGGGCAAGATCAATCTGGTAGGATGAGCATTCCACTACATAATAACGATCAGGCGCGGGCGGCTCCAGGGTCAGCACCGCCGTGCCGATATTGCCGCCGATCTGCACATCATAACCGTTGTGGCGCAGAATATGGCCAATCAGCGCCGTGGTGGTCGATTTGCCATTGGTGCCGGTAATGGCGATGAACGGGCAATCCGGGGCTTTCGCCTGCCGCTCGCGCACGAAAAGCTCGATATCGCCGATGATCTCGACGCCTGCTGCCCTTGCCAGATCCACCGTCCAATGCGGCTTGGGATGGGTCAGCGGCACGCCCGGCGACAAAACAAAGGCGGAAAGCCCGCTCCAGTCGATCTGGCGTAGATCCCGTGCCTCCAGCCCTTCTGCCCGCGCTTTCTCAACGCTGTCAGGATTGTCATCCCAGACCGTCACCGCCGCACCCCCGGCCACCAGGGCGCGCGCCGTGGCAAGGCCGGAGCCGCCAAGCCCGAACAGGGCGACGCTGCGATCGGAAAAGCTTGAAACCGGGATCATCGCGCCCTCACCGCAGCTTCAGTGTGGCAAGGCCGAGCATGGCGAGACCGACAGCAATGATCCAGAACCGGATGACGACCTGGCTTTCCGTCCAACCCTTCTTTTCGAAATGGTGATGGATCGGTGCCATCAGGAACACCCGCTTTTTGGTGCGCTTGTACCAAAACACCTGGATGATGACAGACAGGGTTTCCATGACGAACAACCCGCCGATGATCACCATGACGATCTCGTGCTTGGTGGCCACCGCTACCGTGCCGATCAACCCACCCAAAGCCAGCGAACCGGTATCGCCCATGAAAATTGCCGCGGGCGGCGCATTGAACCATAGGAAACCAAGCCCAGCCCCGATGACCGAGCCGAGGATGACGGCAAGTTCGCCGGTGCCCGGCACGAAATTGATCTGCAAATATCCTGAGAACACCGCATTACCGGCGAGATAAGCAATCAACCCAAAAGCAGCCGAAGCGATCATCACAGGCACGATGGCTAGCCCGTCCAGCCCGTCTGTCAGGTTGACGGCGTTACCAGCGGAAACGATAACGAAGCCGCCAAAGACGATGAAGAAATAGCCGACATTGAGCAGCGCATCCTTGAAGAACGGAAAGGCGATGGAGGTCGCCAGATGCGGGCCTTGCGGCGCGGAAATCTTTGCCGCTTCCATCATGAAGAACACCGCGATCCCGGCAATCAGAAACTCGATGGCCAGCCGCGCCTTGCCGGAGAAGCCCTTGTCAGATTGTTTGGTAACCTTCAGGTAGTCGTCGTAAAAGCCGATGGCACCAAAACCCAGCGTCACCAGCAGCGTTGCCACCACATAAACATTGGAGAGATCAGCCCAGAGCAGTGAGGAGCCGACAATACCGGCCAGAATCATCAGCCCGCCCATGGTTGGCGTACCGGACTTCTTGAAATGGGTCTGCGGCCCATCGGCACGGATCGGCTGGCCCTTGCCCTGGCGCACTTTGAGAGAGGCGATGATTTTCGGCCCGAACAGGAAGACGATCAAGGCTGCCGTGAACATCGCCGCCCCGGTCCGGAAGGTGATGTACCGGAACAGGTTGAAAAATTGTACGTGGTTTGCGAGTTCGACAAGCCAAATCAGCATCAAAGGCACTTTCTAACATCTATCCAGCCCGCGACGCGGGTCCGGCATTAGCCTATTCTGGGCGGCGGGTGTCGTCCAATGGGGGATAGTTGTCAAGCAGAGCCGCGACGATCTTGCCAAAACCGATGCCCAGTGACGACTTGACCATCACCACATCACCACCGTGAACCGAGGCGACAGCAAAAGCGGCCAGATCTTCAGCGGTATTGAAAGACGCAACCGAAACGGTCTCCGGCAATTGCGCCCGCAGTGCTGCCATGGCGGGTCCGGCCAGCCAGACATGCTCGATCCCGGCGGCCAGCAACGGCCCTGCCAGATCGGCGTGCAACTCCTCGGAAAACTCGCCCATTTCCAGCATATCGCCAAGCACGGCGATGCGATGGCCCTCGCCGCGCGGCTGGGCTGCGGCCAGGACAGCAATGGCGGCGCGCATGGAAGCCGGATTGGCGTTATAGCTTTCATCAATCAGGGTGAAGAGACCAGAGGCGCAGCGCAGCCGATGGCGCTCACCCCGGCCCTTGACCGGTGACAGTCTGCTCAATGCATCGACCGCACCATCCAGATCGGCACCCAGAAGACGGGCAGCGCCCAGCGCCGCCATGGCGTTTTCTGCGATATGGCGGCCCGGCGCGGCAATCACCACTTCACGGGTCTCACCGTCGATGATCGCCCAGGCGGTCGAGCTTTCGGCAGCGCCATCAAATTCCGCCAGCCGGAATTCCGCCTTGGCATGCTGGCCAAAGGAATGGATATGGGTGATGCCCGCTTCCTGCGCCTTGTGTTCCAGATATTCGAAATAGGGATTGTCGTGGTTCAAAAGCACGCCGCCATTGGCCGCGACACCGGAAAAGATTTCCGCCTTGGCATCGGCGATCTCATCGACACTGGTGAAATTGCCGAGATGGGCAGGCGCAATGGTGGTGATAACAGCTAGATGCGGGCGGACCATCTGCACCAGCGGAGTGATTTCGCCGGAATGATTCATGCCGATCTCAAACACGCCGTATTGTGCAGTGGCGGGCATCCGCGCCAGCGTCAGCGGCACACCCCAGTGATTGTTGAAGGAGGCAACAGCCGCATGCACTTCGCCTGACGGTGCCAGCACCTGGCGCAGCATTTCCTTGGTCGTCGTCTTACCGACCGAACCGGTCACAGCAACAATCTTGGCGCGCGATCGGGCACGGGCGGCAATCGCCAGCCTTCCCAACGCCTGCAACACATCGTCAACAACGATCATCGGCACGGTCAACCGGCCAAGCGCGGGCAGTTTGGCCTCATTGACCACCATCAGCGCCGCGCCATTCGCCACAGCAATGCTGGCATAATCATGCCCGTCTACCCGGTCGCCCTTGATAGCGAAGAAGGCTTCTCCGGGCTGGATGCTGCGGCTATCGATGGAAATGCCGGTAATGCCCGGCGGCATGGTGCCGACCGGGCGTCCGGTCATGGCCGCAACCAGATCTTCAATGGTCCAGAGCAAGGTCAAGGGTGAAACTCCTCCATGGCTTTGCGGATTTCGGCGTGATCGGAAAACGGCAGCGTCTGCGCGCCGACAATCTGGCCCTCTTCATGGCCTTTGCCTGCAACAATCAGCGTATCGCCAGTCGCCAGCATTGCCACAGCGGCGCGAATTGCCTGGGCGCGGTCCCCGATCTCAATGCCTTTCGGTGTCGCTGCCATCACCTCACTGCGAATGGTGGCGGCCACTTCCGAGCGTGGATTGTCATCGGTGACGATGACAATATCGGCCAGCCGGTCGGCGATCTCGCCCATGATCGGCCGTTTGCCCTTGTCGCGGTCGCCACCGCAGCCAAACACCACGATAATTCTGCCGCTGGTAAAAGGCCTGACCGCCGTCAGCACCTTTTCCAAAGCATCCGGCTTGTGAGCATAATCGACATAGGCGAGCGCGCCGCTGTTCGCCTGCCCCACCAGCTCCAACCGGCCCGAAGCACCTTGCAGCTTTTCCAGTGCTTTCAGGGCAAGCGAAGCCTCGACGCCGGTCGAAATGGCAAGACCGGCGGACACCAGCGCATTGGCAATCTGGAAATCCCCTGCCAGCGGCAGATCAACCTCAAAGATCGCCCCCTGATGATGAATTTCAGCAATCTGCTTGTGGCGGAAATGCTCGACCCGCTTCAGGCTGAGGAAATCCCCGGCCCGGCCAACGGTGCGCACATCATGACCCGCCTGCCTTGCCACCCGGATTGCTTCCGCCGACCATTCGTCATCGGCAAAGATCACCGCTGGAGACCCTTTGGGCAGCAGGGTGTCGAACAGGCGCATCTTGGCGGCCATGTAATCGGCAACGGTCGGGTGATAATCCATGTGGTCGCGGCCAAGATTGGTAAAGGCGGCAGCGGCAAGACGCACGCCGTCCAACCGGCTCTGGTCGAGACCATGGCTGGAGGCTTCCATGGCGGCGTGGGTCACGCCCTCTTGCGCAAGATCTGCCAGCAATTGGTGCAGGGCGACCGGATCAGGCGTGGTCAGTGAACCGTAATCGCTGCGGGTTGGGGAAATCACCCCGGTCGTGCCAATCTGCGCACTGGCAAGCCCGGCATAAGCCCAGATCTGACGGGTGAAGGAGGCAACCGATGTTTTCCCAGCCGTGCCGGTCACCGCCACCATGGTTTCCGGCTGGCCGGAATAGACGCGGGCAGCAAGAAGCGCTAACGCATGACGCGGCTGGTCGGTGACCAGAGCCGGAACGGCAATATCCAGATGAGAACCGGAGAGCACGGCAGCAGCGCCCCGCGCTACGGCATCGGCAACGAAACCCGCACCATCAGCCTTAACGCCCTGCAAAGCCACGAACAGCATGCCGGGTTCAACCTTGCGGCTGTCGGCGGTTATTCCGGTGATCTCCACGTCGCCGACCGGCCCATCCAGTGGTCCGGTCAGATCCCCAAAATCGCCGCTGGCGAGATCTCGCAATTTCATCGTCTACCTGTCCCCTGCCGCGCAGCAGGAGCAGAGCCCTGCGGCAACGGCGAATCAATCGTCCTCAATATGAGACGAGCATATCATTGCCCACCTGTCCGTAATTGGGTTCTACACCGAGAATTGGGGCAGTTCTGCGAATAACGTCGCGCACGATCGGCAAAGCGGTAAAGGCCGAAATCGTACCACCGCCCTCGCCGCTCAAGGGTTCGTCGATAAAGCTCAGAACTACATAGCGTGGCTTGCTCATCGGGAATGCACCCAGAAAGGCGTTGAAATTCAGCTTGCTGTCATAACGGCCATTGACGACCTTATCGGCTGTCCCTGTCTTGCCGCCGACATCGAGACCTGGGACACGCGCGCCACGGCCGGAGCCGTTAATGCCATTATATTCAAAGAGATAACGCATATCGGCGCTGGTGGATGGCTTAAGCACCGCCTCGGCCACTTCATTGGCCTCATCCACAGTGCGCGGCAGGAATGTCGGCTGGATCAACTTGCCGCCATTGATGAGCGCCGCACCGGCGACCGCTGTCTGCAGCGGCGTCGTCGCGACACCGTGGCCGAAGGAAATCGTGACCGAGCTGATCTTCTTCCACTCACCCCGTGGCTGAGATGGCATTTTCACTTCCGGCAATTCCGTCTTCATCTTGGTCAGAAGACCCAGGCGGTTCAAATATTCCTTCTGTTCGGGAATGCCGACCACGTCGATGATCTTTGCCGTACCGATATTGGAGGAATATTTGAAGATATCGGGAACGCTCAGGAATTTGCTCTGGCCGTGAAAATCGTGGATGGTAAATCCACCGATCTTCAGCGGATAGCGTGCATCGAACACGTCGCTCAGTTTTACCCGACCGGTATCCAGACCCATCGCCATCGTGAAGGATTTAAAGGTCGAGCCCATTTCGAACGTGCCGTTCGACATCCGGTTCAACCAGCCTTCCTTGGCACCTTCCTCCGGCTTGTTGGGATCGAAATCGGGATAAGACGCCATGCCCAGCACTTCGCCGGTCTCAACGTCCAGCACCACGGCACCCGCCGACTTGGCCTTGAAATTCACCTGGGCAGCGGCCACCACATCATGAACGATATTCTGGACGCGCAGGTCGATGGAGAGCTTGACCGGCTCCAGCGGCGCATTGCTGGTCATGCCGAGATCGGCCAGATCCGCCAGGCCCTGGTTGTCGATATATTTTTCCATCCCGGCCATGCCGCGATTGTCGATATTGACGAAGCCAACAATATGGGCCGCTGTAGAACCGCCGGGATAGAAACGGCGAATTTCCGGCCGGAAACCAATGCCGGGAATGCCCAGCGCCAGGATCTGGCTCTGTTGCTTGGGCGTCAACTGACGGCGAAGCCACTGGAAATGCGATTTCGACGAGAGTTTCTTGTAGGTGTCGCGGCTGTCTAGGTCGGCCAGCACCGTTTGCAGCTTTTCAACGGCTTCATCGACATCGACAATCTTGTGCGGTTCTGCAAACAGCGACACCGTCCTGATATCGGTGGCCAGAACCTGGCCATTGCGATCGAGAATATCGGGACGCGCCGCCATCAACCGATCCGGTGGCATGATGCTGGAGGTGCTTTCCGGATGGGCATAGCCGTATTGCACCAGCCGACCGCCGATTACGCCATAGACCAGCGTAAAACCGAGGATCAGCAGGCCGACGCGACGCTTGGCCATATCGGCCTTGCGCTTGCCAGCGCCTTCGAACGCGCGGCCCTTGCCGCGCACAGCGCCACGGCGCACATCGGTGGAGAAATGGGCCCGGCTTTTCAGGAGCATCATACGGGAAAGAAAAGTCATCAGCGTTTCACCGATCCGGTTATGACCTTATCCATCGGCACTGGGACCGGCTTACCATTCACAATCTTAATACCATCGGCGATCTTGGGACCGCCTGTCTTTGCCGCCGGGGCCTGTACCACAGGCACCTGGGATTTCAACATCGGCAATTCATTGGCCCGCGCCAACTGGTTGGGATCGGTTTGCTGGAGCTTCAGCTCCTGACCGAAAGTATTGGCCAGTTTTTCGAGGCGGTTCGGCTGGGTCAACAAGGCCCAGTCGGCCTGGAGAAGCTCGATCGTATCCTTCTCCAGCTTGATCTCGGCTTCGATGCGCTTCAGATCCTGCACTTTCTCATCGGTATTGTGCTTGATCTGGTAAGTCACGGCTGCCGCTGCCGCCATGGCGCCGATCATCACGATGTCAAAGGTTCGCAGCATGGCTCAGGCCCCCAATCGCTCGATTTCCGCGAGATCCGGCAAATCGAAAATGGAAAAATCGGCCTTCATGGCTGGATGCGCGGTACGGATGCCCGCGCGTAGTTTTGCAGAACGGGCACGAGGATTGATCTCGGCCTCCTCTTCGGTGGCTGTTACCATTCCCTTACCGACCGGCTCAAAGGTTGCCGGACGCTCGAACGCCATGGGCATATGCCGCGAACCGGCGGCCTTGCCGGAACGGTCTGAGAAGAATTTCTTGACGATTCGGTCTTCAAGCGAATGAAAGGTGACGACAACCAGCCGCCCCCCCGGCTTCAAGGCCCGCTCGGCGGCAAACAGCGCCTCGGCCAATTCGCCAAGCTCGTCATTGACGAAAACCCGCAGCGCCTGAAACACCCGCGTCGCCGGATGGATCTTGTCCTTCGCCTTGCGTGGGGTGACGATCTCAATCATGCCCGCCAGATCGCGCGTGGTCTGGAAAGGATGATTGACCCGGCGCTTTTCGATAGCGCGGGCAATTCGTCCGGATTGCTTTTCCTCGCCCAGAAAGCCGAAAATCCTGATGAGGTCGCCAACCTTGGCTCGGTTGACGACATCGGCGGCAGACACACCCGTGCCGGACATCCGCATATCAAGCGGCCCGTTGCGCTGGAAGGAAAACCCACGCTCGGCCTCATCGATCTGCATGGAGGAAACGCCGATATCGAGAACGATGCCATCCAGCCCGCCTTCGGGGGCAAAATTATCCAGCGTGGAAAACCGGGTATGATGAAGCGTGAGACGACCGGCGCGAGCGGCGACCATGGCTTGCCCGCCAGCAATCGCATTCGGATCACGGTCAAGCGCGATGACATCGGCACCAGTATCGAGAATAGCTGAGGTATAGCCACCCGCCCCAAACGTGCCATCCAGGATGACCTTACCGGCAGAGGGCTCGAGGGCTTCTATGACAGGCTCGAGAAGAACCGGAATGTGACGGACCGGTCCGCCTTCGGCTTCAGCATACCCTCCGCCAAGATCCGTCACCATTCCGCTTCTCCGCCTTAGACTATCTCCCTTTTTCTTTGAAAAAGGGAGATAGTCCACATCATTGCATTTGCGCATTTCCGGACGGAAAACCGTTTTCCACTTTTCCTGGAAATGCTCTAACTTGAACCCGCCCTCTTCAGACCGAGCGCCTTTCTTGCCGCCGCCTGCGCCTCGTGAAACGCCTGCGGCTGCCACACTTGAAAATGATCCGAACGACCGACAAAGGTCACCTCGGACGTAATACCCGTAAAGTCGCGGATAAAATCCGTGACCATCAGCCGCCCCTCGCTGTCGAGGCGCATGAAAACGCCGCCGCCATGTACGAGAAGCGACATCTCGTTGGCAACCGACGAAAACGGATCCTCGCCGACAATTTGCCGCTCGTAACGCTCCAGCAGATCCGGCCCACCGATACTGATCGCCGGAAAGGTGAAATCCTGGAAGCAATACAACTCCTGAATTTCTCTGGCCGCCAGAACAGCACGGAACGCCGCCGGAACGGAAACCCGCCCCTTCGTATCGATCCGGTTCGTCGCATTGGACAAGAAGCGGTTCATTACGCGCTACCGCCGCCCCTTTTCGATCAACGCGGTCCACACACCCGCATTTCCATTGATACACCCGAGCCGACAAGCCCCTTGCCGCTAGGACGAAACAGGAAAAATAGCCACTCCAGGCCTGCTTCTCAGTCTCGCATGTCGGGGCTGTTATCCGCCCCTCGGCAGTGCACTTATGGGATAACATGGGACACCATGGGCGTCAATGGGATTAGGGTTGGCAAACCAGTCTACTTCATCGGAAATTTATAACCCGTTAAGATTAATGAATGGTTATTATGGCTTGACGGAAGCAAGCCACCCATATCCGCAAGTATGCTTTCTAATAATATGAAAATAAACGAAAATTAGCAAAAGAGGGAAAAAGGGGCGCAACGGCGCCTATGGTTTTTCAACCTCAAGCAAGGCCTCCGCACGGCCCTCGGCAGGAAATACCAGTCGGCCTGTAAGCCGGGTTCTGTATGGCCCCGGTTTCCCGGAACGTGGCAGCCATTCATCTGGGACGATACTTGCGCACCGCCTCTCGCAACCCACCCGGATGACTGGCCCGAAAACCGGCTGTAGCGCAACTTGCGTTGCACCCGCGTCATCCCTATTCGGTCTTGCTCCCGGTGGGGTTTACCATGCCGTCCCTGTCACCAGCGACGCGGTGGGCTCTTACCCCACCCTTTCACCCTTACCCCGATAAACGGGGCGGTCTGCTTTCTGTGGCACTTTCCCTGAGGTCGCCCTCGCCGGACGTTATCCGGCACCGTGTTTCCGTGGAGCCCGGACTTTCCTCACCCTACCGCCTTTCGGCATTGGTAAAGCGCGGCTGCCCGGCCGACTGGTTCGGCGTGATTAACGGAGACATCTGGAGAAAGCCACCGAAATCATGCGCTCAAACGAAAACAGGCGTGAAATCTGCATCATACTCCTCATGGACAATCGTGCCGCGCAGGATCAACTCGGCACCCAGCCGGCCAATTTCGTCCGAGCTTTTCGCCGCCGCCCCGCAGCCGCCAGTCAGCACCGCGATGCGTGGGCTGTCGCTAAACCCGATGGCCGGATAGCCACTGCCCGTAAAGGAGGTCACGCAGGAGGCCATCGACACCGGCGCCTGGGCAACGCCCGGCACCAGCGATCTGCAAATGCGCGCCAGATGATCACGCGCGCTTTCCCGTCCGCCACCCCTGAACCAGGCGCGGATTTCGGGCTCGGTCTTCAGCCTGACATCATCGGGATCGCCGCCGATCTTGAGATAGGTTTTACCATCAGGGTAGCGCACGGGCGGCAGCAGATAGATATGATCGCGTGGATTGGACGGCTCGTGAATGAGCGACGGCATACCGTGATAGGCGGGCAGATCCTGATCGGCGATTTCGAAAAAGGTCACCGTGCGGGCATAAACCGACAGATCAATCCGGCGCGGCAACAGTCTTTCGGCAATGGAAAATCCGCCCGTGGCAACCAGCAGCTTTTCGGCTTTCAACGCCTTGCCGCCTGCGGTCGTGACCACCGCATGGCCGCCCTCGTCGCGAATGTCTATGACCACATCGTTGATCAGAGATGCCCCCGCCCGAGCAGCCAGCTCCGACTGGGCCTCCACCAAACGGCGCGGATTGACGTAGCCGGCGTGATGCGCCTCATAAATCCCAATGGAAACAGGCTCGAACCGGAAATAACTGAAACGCTCGGCAAGACCGGCATGGTCGAAAGACTGGGTGGAAACGCCGAGCCCTTCGGCAGCGCGCGCCGCCTTGGCGACATAGTCGGAATGACCATCCGGGCTCGTTCCGACGATCAGGCAACCAGCCTCGTGGTAAAACCGGATGCCGCTCTGCTGTTCGATTTCACTATAGCGGGCAATCGACGCATGCGCGAGCTTTGCCCAGACAGGATCGCTATCGATGGTACGGGTGATTCGCGCTTCGTCGTAATGGCTGGCAAAGACGCCTTCGTGGCTTTGCTTGTCAGCGGGCTCATCCGGCCCGACCAGTGCCACGCCATCCGTTTGCAGTGCCAGATGCCGCGCCGCCGCCGCACCCATCATACCGCGTCCGATAATGAGATATTTGAAAACCTGATCCATCATGCCGCTCGTCCAAAATGATTTGCCAATTGGATAGCATTATCGATCAGACTTGCCACATAGTTTGATTGATCTGACGCAAGAACCGGCAGAAACTGCGGTTCTTGCGTGATCGTCAAACCCGATCACCCCACAAGATCGGCAGAGGGGACGCTGTCAGCGTTTTCAGCTATTTTCCAGCGCAGCTTCCACCTGACCGCAATATTGTTTGGAAACCGGGTTCATGCGTGTCGCGCCGTGGCCGGCATTATAGCGCAGGATGGCGCCGCAAGTATCGCCGCCGCCGAGCTGGTGGGCCATGGCGAGATATTTCATCCCATATTTGAGATTGGTGGATGGGTCGTAAAGCCCGGCGACAGTACCGGTATAGCCCATGGCGCGGGCGGTGGCGGGCTTGATCTGCATCAGGCCGACTTCGCCATGCGTGCCGCGCGCTTTCGGATTGAAGCCGCTTTCGATTTTCACCACGGCGCTGGCCAGTTCCACCGGCACGCCATATTGCTTGGCATAGGACGAGATCAGGGCATGATAGGGCGCCTTGCCAGCAGCCCCCTGCATATCGGCTTTCTGATCATCAGTCCCGGTTTTATTCGAGAGCCTGGTTTTCTCCAGAGGCTTGGCGAGGTCGGCTTGCTGTTTATTGGCACGCAACATGTCCATCAGGGTCAAGCCCTTGCCGGCATCAGCCGCCTCGGCTTGGGAAACAGCAGACATAGAAACGGCGATGCATGCCGCGGCAGCGAAAAGCGAGGTTTTCATGAAAAAAGTCAGTCTCCAGACAAAGGGGCGGACACGGATGCCAGCAAAGCGCACTATTTACCCGTCCACTGCCCAGCAAAGGACAGCGATGTTCATCGCCCTCATCGTTGATATTTGCGAAAGACTTCCATTTCGGAAATCACATTCGCTGTTCATCTCAACCGCTGCCGAGGAATACCATGGCTGCGACGGCTGCTGTTAGACAGACTCAATAAGGAAATCCTATGGCATGGCAAAAAGAGGTGATTTTCGACCCTGCCGAAAGCCGTCTGCGGACGACAACAGCCCGCAATCCTCAGCTGAAACGCGGCAACGCCGCCAGCAGACGATGCAGGGTGTCGATGGTCGAATAATCAGCCACGCCATCGACCTTGGAGGGGCGGAAATGCAGCTGGAAACTTCTGACGACACCCTCGGTCACAGCATCAAAATCCGCATTTATTTCAACAGGGTATCCATAGAGAGACAACATGGATTGCAATGCCTCGACCGGCTGGCCGCGATCGCCTCTCTGGAAGAACCGGCCACCAGTGATCGCGGTTGGTTCCACCCAATGCCCTACGCCCAGGGCGTGTAGCTGATCCCAGGGGAAATGTTCGCCCGGATCGACCTTGCGAACCGGGGCAATATCGGAGTGGGCCAGCACCCGCTCCGGGGCGATGGACCAGCGACTTGCACAATCAAGACACAATTGCGCGACGGCATCCACCTGTTTTTCGGGATAATCCGGCAGAGACGGATGTCCGGCATTGGCAATCTCGATACCAATTGAGCGGGAATTGATATCGGTCGCGCCTGCCCAGAAACTCTTGCCGGCATGCCAGGCTCGGCGGCTTTCCGGCACCATCTGCACGACATCACCGTTTTCACGCACCAGATAATGGCTGGAAACCTGGCTTTCCACAGTGCAGAGCCAGGAGAGTGCTGCCTCTTCGCTGGGCATGCCGGTATAATGCAGAATGATGGTGTCAGGGGCCGCGCATTCGATGCGCTCACCGTGATTCGGGGATGGCACCACCACGGCGTCTGGATAATCGGCGATGAATGCAGTCATGCGGCCCGGCGTTCCTTTTCAATCGCGGCATAGGCTGCGTTGAAACTGGCCATGCGTTGATGGGCAGCGGCGTGCATTTCCACTGGCAGGCCGCGCGCATGCAGCCGGTCGGGATGGTGCTCAGAGGCCAGCGCCCGGTAGCGTTTGCGAATCGTGCCAAAATCATCGCTGCGCGACACGCCGAGAATACCGTAGGGGTCCTGGTCGGGCGCGAGATGACGGGCAGAAATCTGTTCGAAGCGATCCTCACCAATCTCGAAAATTTCGGCGATGCGAGAGAGAAAAGCCAATTCCTTCTCGTGGATCAGCCCATCCGCCGTGGCGATGTGAAACAGGGCATCGACAATCTCTTCAAGCACCGGGCAGCCTCTGGTGCGCGAGCCGCAGAGATTGGCGAGCTTTTCGGCATAGGCCTCGTAACCGGCAATATCCTGCTTGGCAAGATTATAAAGGCGCGCGACATTACGGGCCTCTTCCGGCGGAAAATCGAAAATGCTGCGAAACGCATTGACCTCAGCCTGCGACACGACGCCATCGGCCTTGGCCATCTTGGCCGAAAGCGCGATGATCGCCACGGAAAAAGACACGCGCCTGCGCGTTTCCGGATCGCCCTCAAAGACGGTGCGGATCGCTTCGACAATCGACGACAAGGCATTGCCAGCCGCGTCGCTGACCGCGCCGAGCAGCCGCTCCCAGAGGGACGATAATTGTTGGCAAGCGAAATCGAAAATCATTTTGACAGATTGACCAAATTATCACTTGAAATGCAAGAGAAGCACCCCACTGTTTCGGGTTAAACTTTGTTCACTTTCCGGGTTTTACCGCAGTGCAGAATCAGCGGATGCTTCACGTCTTCGTTGGCATACTAGCTTTTCCACAAGCCTCCCGCTTACCGCTTTCCATTTGAAACGATTATATTTCCGCGGCTGATGACATTTCCACGAAACTGCGGATTTTGTTCAATTTTTCGCTTTACAGCATCCGGCCTCTGTCGCATCCATTGGCACCATTTCGTAAACGTCTGCGGCACTTTGTCCGCAAGAAGGAGGATTTGATGGCCAAGACCAAAGTCGCGTTGCTGACCGCCGGGGGCCTTGCGCCCTGCCTCTCATCGGCAGTGGGCGGGTTGATCGAGCGCTATAGCGACATCGCACCCGATGCCGAGATCGTCGCCTATAAATCCGGCTATCGCGGCCTGTTGATGGACTACAAGATCGAGATCAACCAGCATATGCGCGAACAGGCCCATGTCCTGCATCGCTATGGCGGCTCGCCGATCGGCAATAGCCGCGTCAAGCTCACCAATGTCGCCGATTGCGTCAAGCGCGGCCTGGTCAAGGAAGGCCAGAACCCGTTGCAGGTGGCCGCCGAGCGCCTGGCCGCCGATGGCATCACCATTCTGCACACAATCGGCGGTGACGATACCAATACGACGGCTGCCGATCTCGCCGCCTATCTCGGTGCCAATGGCTATGACCTGACCGTCGTCGGCCTGCCCAAAACGGTGGACAATGATGTCGTGCCGATCCGCCAGTCGCTCGGTGCCTGGACCGCGGCGGAAGTCGGCGCCCGCTTCTTCGACCATGTTTCCAACGAGCAGAGTGCCGCCCCGCGCACGCTGGTCATCCACGAAGTCATGGGCCGCCATTGCGGCTGGCTGACAGCGGCGACCGCCCGCGCCTATATCCAGCGCATCCAGCATAATGAATATGTCGAGGGCTTCATGATGAATGAAGAACTGAAGACCATTGACGGTCTTTATCTGCCCGAGACCCATTTCGACATGGAAGCCGAGGCAGAGCGGCTGAAGGAGTTGATGGACCGCACCGGCTTCGTCACGCTGTTCGTCTCGGAAGGGGCCTGCATGGACGAAATCATCGCCGACCGGGAAAAGGCAGGCGAAGAGATCAAGCGCGACGCGTTCGGCCATGTGAAGCTCGATACGATCAATGTCGGCGGCTGGTTCCAGAAGCATTTCGCCAAATTGCTCGATGCCGAACGCTCGATGGTGCAGAAGTCAGGCTATTACGCCCGTTCGGCCCCGGCCAATTACGAGGACTTGCGGCTGATCCAGAGCATGGTGGATCTGGCCGTCGAAAGCGGGTTGAACGGCGTCTCCGGCGTCACCGGTCATGACGAGGACCAGGGCGGCAAATTGCGCGCCATCGAATTCCCCCGCATCAAGGGCGGCAAGGCTTTCGACCTCTCTACGCCATGGTTCAAAGATGTGATGGACCATCTGGGCCAGAAATTCCGTCCGGCACATTGACCTTGACGGCGAATGGTGGCTTCTGTTTGCAGGCGATGCTGACGGCGTAATTGCCCGAAGCATGCCTGCATGACTGCTCGGACCCGCCTGGGGTTTTGAAACGGACATGACAGACTATTTATTGTGACAGCGCCGGTGCCAAGGGCATGCGGCGCTGCTATGTTTATATCGGGAGTGCCCGGGCCGGGATGAGGTTGATGATATCCCGCCACAGGCTGACCGAACACGGAGGCAGGCCCATGACATTTCAGGATTGGCTGTTGTTTTCAGCAGCAAGCGCTGCCTTCCTTGTTGTGCCTGGACGCAATACCAAGCGGATCATCGCCTGCCGGCAAGCGGGCGGCGGTCGGGCTGCCACACTCTGCGTGCTGGGCAGCATGACAGGCTATGGTATCGCCGCGTGCCTGGTATTCGGAATGGCCCAGGCGCTCAGCAATATCAACGCCACGGCACTCTCTGCCCTGCGCTGGCCGGGCATGGCCATATTGATGGTTCTGGCACTCAGGCTCTGGCGGGCGCCGCTGCATATTGGCCCGGTGGCCGATAACGACAATCTGGCCGACCGGCGCGCCATGGTCATTGTGTCGCAGGCCGTGATCGGTTCGGCTCTGGATGCGCGCACACTGGTCTTTCTGTTGGCGATCACCACTCAGATCACATCGGGCTTTTCGCCGTTCAGCGGCGATTTTCTGACCATGGAACTGGCTTTCATGGCTCTCGCGGCTTTTGCCTGTGGGCTTCAGGCAATTTATGCACACGCTTTCGACCGGATGATTCGCCGCCGTTCGGCACGCCGTATGGTGCAGCCGAAGGGCAAATCCATGCTGATTTCCGCCCGCTCCGTCAGCGCCGGTTATCGCCGGATTGCCGCCTGAATCACGGTCTTTGACAGGTTATCCCCTTTTAGACCAAGGCATCGAAGATGTGGACCACATCCTCGCCTTGAAGGTATTGCAAATATCTCAAATGCATCAGTGGCTTGAGATATTTGCAAAGGGAATACCAACGGTCATTTTCAGTGATCGTTAGCATTAGACTTCAAGGGGGCTGTCAAATTTGTGAATCCGATGTTAATAGTTCGTGCGTTGCCTGTGGGCAGCGCTCGTTTCAATAGCCGACGGACATCTGCATGACAGCGAAAACGGACCGCACGATTGCCATCAGCATCACTGCTGTCATCGTCGCAGCCCTTTCCAGTTGCACCAATGTCAATGACAATTCCAAAGCCGATATAGCGCCCAAGCCTGCATCGGCTCATCAAGCCGTTTCGGCCGCAGCGCAGCCGGGCGTCACACAGCCCGGTGCCAATACCGTAGCATCGGCAAATGGCAGCGTCGCAACAGGTGCCTCGACAACGGTAGCTGCCGCAAATGGCACGATGACGCCGGCTGTTCCTGGCACGCAGGCCATGACACCACCTTCGCAATCGGCTGTTACTGCGCTTGCCAATACCGCGTCGGGAAATAATGCGCTGGCCGCCATAAATGGCGCCTCGGGCACAGGCCAGACGGTTAACCTGGCGACAGGCCAAGGCCCATACCCGATCCAGAAACCAGGCCTGACGCAGGTCGCCTCGCTTGGACCAACGGTCAGCACCGTGCCTTCTTCCGCCAATGCACCAGCCCGGATTTCGGACAACGAGCCGATCGGCCTTGAAAACGAAGCGTTGCAGCCGGATGTGATGGCCATGCATTCCGCCGTTCCCACGCCGCGCCCGGGCTCTGCGGCCTCATCGTCCGTCGCCTATGCCTCACCGGCCAAGCCGGTCGTCAAATCCTTCGCGCTGCTTGATGCACAATTCGACACCAGCGCCCCCGGCCCCGTGCCAAGTGCCACGCCGGAAGCCTCCAAAAGCACCGCGTCTGGCACAAGCGAAACGGCAAGCCGCGGCCCGACGGTCATCAATGGGCTCGTCAACAAATATGCCGCCCTATACGGAATGCCATCCGCGCTGATCCATCGGGTCATTCACCGCGAAAGCCGTTATAATCCGTCGGCCTATAGCCGCGGCAATTACGGGCTGATGCAGATCCGCTATAATACGGCCCGTTCGCTTGGCTATGAAGGTCCGGCAGAGGGTCTGTTCGACCCGGAAACCAACCTGAAATACGCGATCAAATATCTGCGCGGTGCGTGGATGGTGGCCGAAAACAACAATGATAACGCCGTTCGCCTCTATGCCCGTGGCTATTATTTCGATGCCAAGCGCAAGGGCCTGCTGGACGAAGTGCAGTAAACCACTTCGTCCATGCCGACACGGACCATTGCCCCTTTCTGTCGATTCGGTTTCCTACGGCATTGCGTCCAGAACCGCCTTCAGCAGTTTCTGCGGCCTGTAGTTATCCCAGGCAGGCGTCAGCCCCATCCTCAGCACAATCAGTTTACGTGACGGGACAATCGCAATTGTTTGTCCGTCATGGCCCTGAAACCAGAGGGTTTCTTCGGTAATGCCGAAGGTGGAATCCGGTTCCCGGCCCGGCCCGCTCCGCCAGATTTGCCCCTGTCCATAGGTGCCGCCTGATGCCTTTGTCGGGGTCCCCATGGTCTTTACATAGCCTTCCGGCAACAGCCGCCGTCCCTGCCAGACGCCGTCCTGCAACAGGCATTGGGCAAGCTTGGCCCAATCGCGGGCATTGGCATAGAGATAGGACCCACCTGCCAAAGTGCCTGTCTCGTCGGCCTCCAGCACTGCACTGGTCATGCCCAGCGGCTTGAACAAGGATGTTTGGGGATAAGACAGCGCCTGTTCCGGTGGCAAGCTGTCCATCAGGAGGCGGGCCAGCAGCACGCTGGTACCGGTCGAATAGTGAAACAGCGTCCCGGGTGTCGCGTCCAGCGGCTGAGAGGCGACGAATGCCGCCTGATCCGGCTCCAGAAACAGCATGCGCGTTGCATCACTGACATCGCCATAATCCTCATTGAAACGCAGGCCGCTTTCCATGCCCATCAATTGGCGCAGGGTGATTGCCGCGCGCCCATCGGTCCATTGCGGCAACAAATGATCCTTGTCGAGATCAAGCCCGCCCTCCCCCATCCGCTGGCCGATCAGCATGGCCATGACTGTCTTGGTCATCGACCAGCCGATCAGCGGCGTATCGGGCCCGAATCCCGGACCATAGGCCTCACCAAGCAACTCTCCATCCCGAATCACCAATGTGGCGCGCATAGATGGCCCGGTCAGGGCTGGATCAGCAAGAATGCCCGCCAGCACCGGGTCGGTGTGCGGTGCGCCGGTTCCATCCGGCCAGGGCGCAGGGTTCGGTGCTGGGTTCGGGGTTGCCGAAGCCGCAAGCGGTTGCGGCAGATGCACCTTGCGAGCCGCATCGATTTTTCCATCGGGAACGTTGGCGCAGCCCAGACCCGGTCGGGCAATGGCTGTGCTGGGGGCAAAAGCGCCAAACATATAGGCCGTGACCATGCCTGCATCCCGATCGACATCCAGCCGCAGGAAACGCAGCAGCGGATGGCCCGGCGCCTGTACATCCTCTGACAAAACATCCATCGGATCACGCTTGGCGATAAACACGTTGGAGCAGACAATTTTGGCGGCGTAGCCTGTCCCGACTCGCAGCAATTCCGGCGGCGCCAGCCAAAGCCACGTGGCAGCCCCGACGATAACCACCAGGACAGCAAGCAGCAGTCCTTGGACAAACCTGATCAGCAAACGCATACGATTTCCTCCCGCGCCGGATGGTGTCGCGGATCGGGAACTGGGAACCGATGTCCGGAAAATCCGATGCTTAAACAATAACCTGGAGCGGAAAAGTGATTCTGTTTCACAACCCGCCACACGAGGTCTGCATGCAAGCATGATTACAGCGGGCATGAAAGGGTATGACGGTTGAAAAACCATGGGATTTTCCATGGGCGCACAGCCCAGCCACTGGTCAACAGCCCCCGTCATCAAACTGTAGTGGACAGCCACTATTCCGATAAAAACTTCAGAACGGGGCACCCTTCACATGACAGAACTTGTTCCAGATGCCGGATTCCGCAAAAACCAGAAGCTGAAATCGGCGCTGCTTCAACATAATGCACTGTCACGCAAGGGCCTGTCGGAACGGTTGTTCGGCCTGCTGTTTTCCGGCCTGGTCTATCCGCAGATCTGGGAAGACCCGGATGTCGACATGCAGGCCATGCAGCTTGGTGCTGGACACCGTGTTGTCACCATCGGCTCTGGCGGCTGCAACATGCTGGCCTATCTGTCACGCGAACCTGATAGCATCGATGTCGTCGATCTCAATCCGCATCATATTGCCCTCAATAAGCTGAAACTGGCCGCCTTCCGGCATCTGCCCGATCACACCGCCGTCGTGCGGCTGCTTGGCACCGACAATGCCCGCAGCAATGCCTCCATGGTCGAGCAATATGTGGCACCGCATCTGGACGCCACCACGCGGCGCTACTGGAGCCGCCGCACGCTGACCGGACGCCGCCGCATCCGGGTGTTCAACGGCAATTTCTACCGCACCGGTCTGCTGGGCCGCTTCATCACCGCCACCCATCTTCTGGCCCGCCTGCACGGCGTCAAGCTGGAAGAAATCACCCAATGCCGGACCCCCCGCGAACAGCGGCAGTTTTTCGAGACCCGCATCGCGCCGCTGTTTGAAAAGCCTGTTATCCGCTGGCTGACCAATCGCAAAAGCTCATTGTTCGGCCTCGGCATTCCGCCGCAGCAATATGACGAACTGGCCAGCGTTTCGGAAACCGGCACCATCGCCCCGGTGCTGAAAGGCCGGCTGGAAAAACTCGCCTGTCACTTCTCGCTGCGGGACAATTATTTTGCCTGGCAGGCTTTCGCCCGTCGCTATCCGAAATCCCATGAGGGCGCATTGCCGGATTATCTGCGGGCCGATTATTACCGCACGATCCGCACCAGCGTTGACCGCGTCAATGTCCACCATGCCAGCTATACCGAATTGCTCTCCACCAAGCCCGCAGGCAGCGTAGACCGCTTCATTCTGCTCGATGCCCAGGACTGGATGACCGACGAGCAGTTGAACGATCTTTGGACCGAAATTACCCGCACCGCCTCCAAGGATGCGCGGGTGATCTTCCGGACCGCTGCCGAAAAAAGCGTGATCGAAGGTCGGATTTCCCCGGCGCTCGCAGAGCAATGGTCCTATCTGAAAGACCTGTCCGTCCATTTCAACGCGCTCGACCGCTCGGCGATCTACGGTGGCTTCCATATCTATGAGAAGACGGCATGAGCGATGCCCGTATTGGTCAGGACCATTCCGGCCCGAACTTGGACCGGCAGCATGCCAGCAAGATGGATCAGGTCTATCGCAGCCAGCGTCATATCTATGACCTGACCCGCAAATATTACCTGCTCGGGCGTGATACGGCTATTGTCGGCCTGGATCTGCCAAAAGATGGCAGCCTGCTGGAAGTGGCCTGCGGCACGGGCCGCAACCTGATCTGCACGGAGCGGCTTTATCCGATGTCGCATCTCTACGGTCTGGACATTTCCAGCGAAATGCTGGTGCAGGCAAGGCGTAATTTTCGCGGTCGCCCGCGCCAGCCGGATCTGCGCATCGCCGACGCTTCGGCATTCACCGCCGCCGATTTTGCCATAACCGGTTTCGACCGCGTGCTGATCTCCTATGCCCTGTCGATGATTCCCGACTGGCAAAAGGCAATTGCCTGTTCGCTTGCCGCCTTAAACCCCGGCGGCTCGCTGCATATCGTCGATTTTGGCCAGCAGGAACATCTGCCAGGCTGGTTCCGAACAGGCCTGCATGCCTGGCTCGCCCGGTTTCACGTCACGCCACGCGCCAATCTGCGCGAAGAACTGGCCTCCCAGGCCGAGGCCGCAGGCGCAACACTGAGCTTTTCACCGCTCTATCGTGGCTATGCGTGGCATGCCATTATCCGCCGCCCAGCGGCCTGACAGATCACCGTGCTTTCCGCCCAATAGGCCGGTATTTTCGATCTATCGATATGAGCGGTTGAAAATAACCACATTTTAACGATGATGAAGCAAAGTCAGGCTCGAGGTTTCCCAGTCTGGCTTCATCGGATCGGTGATCTCCAGTTCTGATTTTCCGCGTCTTTTGATCTTGCCATGGGCATGCGCTGCCTTGGCATAACAGTTGAATGAATGGGTTTTCGATGCGGTCGCTGGTCCTGGCACTTATTCCGATTTGTTTGGCGATGGCGTCCTGCACCTCGACGAGCTACGATTTCATGGAAACCGGCTCGATCCAGCCAAAATTCCAGGACAAGGACCCGCAGGACTTCGGCATCAATTCTCCGCATCGCCATCAGGTGCACGGCATCGACGTGTCGAAATGGAACGGTAATATCAACTGGATGCAGGTCCGCCAGTCCGGCGTCTCCTTCGCTTTCATCAAGGCCACAGAAGGCAAGGATGTGATCGATCCGAAATTTGCGGATTACTGGCAGCAGGCCAATGCCGCTGGCCTGCCCCATGCGCCCTATCATTTCTATTATTTCTGCTCCAGCGCCGACGAGCAGGCCGACTGGTTCATCGCCAATGTGCCGAAAGCCTCGATGGACATGCCGCCCGTTCTGGATGTTGAGTGGAACCACACGTCCAAGACCTGCACCAAGCGGCCCCCGGCTGATGTGGTGCGCAGCGAAATGAAACGCTTCATGGACCGGCTTGAGGCCTATTACGGCAAACGGCCGATTATCTATACATCGGTCGATTTTCATAAGGACAATTTGCAAGGCGCGTTCCAGGATCATTATTTCTGGGTCCGTGCCGTCGCCAAGCACCCCTCGGAAATCTATCCAGACCGCCGCTGGGCCTTCTGGCAATATACCTCGACCGGCGTTATTCCCGGCATCAAGGGCGATACGGACATCAATGTCTTTGCGGGTACCCAGCAAAACTGGCGCAAATGGGTGCAGGCCGTCTCATTGCCGACCCAGCAGACCGCTGCAAACTGACCATTCCGGACCGGAGTTTTGCGTCATGCCGGGCAAAACCCGGCTCCTCTCCATGCTTCCGTCACAAAGCTTCGGCAGAGCGGAGCATGTTCTTTTCATATCCGGGGGCTTTATCCATGCATATCCTGTCTCGCTTCACGCTCGCAGCCATGTTGAGCGGCCTTATGGCCGGCACGGCCTTTGCCCAGGCACCGCAATGCGGCGGTGATCTCAGCGCTTTTCTGGCTGGCGTCAAGGCGGAAGCTGTTGCCAATGGCGCGTCTGCTGAGGCTGCCGACAAGGCGCTGGCCGGTGCGCAGATCGACCAGAAGGTGCTGGGCCGCGACCGCGCCCAGGGCGTGTTCAAGCAGACCTTTACCGAATTTTCCACCCGCACCGTTTCCAAAGGCCGGTTGGACCAGGGAAAGCAAAAATTGCAGCAATATAGCGCGGTCTTCGACCGGGCCGAAAAAGAATATGGTGTTGCCCCCGGCGTGATCGCCGCTTTCTGGGCGATGGAAACCGATTTCGGCGCCGTGCAGGGCGATTTTAACACCCGCAACGCGCTGGTGACGCTGGCGCATGATTGCCGCCGCCCGGAACTGTTCCGCCCACAATTGCTGGCGCTGATCACCATGGTTCAGCATGGCGATCTCGACCCCGCCACCAACACCGGTGCCTGGGCCGGTGAAGTTGGCCAGGTGCAGATGCTGCCCAAGGATATCGTTGCCTTCGGCGTCGATGGCGACGGTGATGGCCATGTGGCGCTGAAATCCAGCTCACCCGATGCGATCATGACGGCGGCGAAATTCATCCAGCACCTCGGCTTCAAGCGCGGCGAGCCGTGGATTCAGGAAGTCACCGTGCCGGACACTCTGCCCTGGGAAAAGAGTGGCTTCGACAGCGGCATGAAGGCGGGCGACTGGTTCAAGCTCGGCGTCAAGCCGCGTGATGGCAATACCAAATTTGCCGATCTGGAAGGCGAACTGGTACTGCCGCAGGGCCGCAAGGGACCGGCCTTCATCACCTATCCCAATTTCGGCATTTATCTGGAATGGAACAAGTCGTTTATCTACACGACCTCTGCCGCCTATTTCGCCACCCGCCTGGAAGGTGCCGAGGCCTATCTGAAGGGCAACCCGGAACAGGGATTGACCGATGTGCAGATGAAGGAATTGCAGACCAAGCTGAAGGGCCTTGGCTATGACGTCGGCGAGATCGACGGCATTCTAGGCGGCGGCACCCGCGACGCCGTGCAAAAGGAACAGCTGAAGCGGAATATTCCCGCCGATGGCTGGCCGACGCCAGCGCTGTTGGCAGCACTTTAAGCCTCAGCAAAAATTCCGGTTGTTTTAGCCGCGCATTCTCATGAATGCGCGGCTTTTTCATGCTCGACAGTGCAATCCCCATCGTCAATAAAGATTGGCGTGATTTGTCCCATCCTCGTCAGAAAGCGGTATTTCGCCGGGGAATTTCATCGTTAGACTGACATCATCTTCACGATAAAAGCTCCCATGGAGGCAATGGCCATGACACATTCCGACACCGCCCTGCTGGTCATCGATGCACAGCAATCCTTCCGCCACAGTTCCTATTTCCGCGAGGACGAGTTGCCCGCCTATCTGGAGCGGCAGCAGGCGTTGATTGATGGCGCCCGCAAGGCGGGCATTGCCACCGTTCAGATTTTCCATTTGAACGACACTGGCCCTTTTAGCGAGGCCTCCGGATTCGTCTCCACACTATCCCCTTTGACGATTGAACCGGATGCGGTTTTCCGCAAGCATCGGCATAGCGCGCTGGTCGGTACGGGGCTTGATGTCTGGCTGACCCGAAACAATATCCGCCATCTGATCGTATCAGGTATCCGTACGGAGCAATGTTGCGAAACCACGACACGTCATGCTTCGGACCTGGGCTATAGCGTGGATTTTGTTGGTGAAGCCACCCTCACCTTTCCTATGACCGACGATCAGGGCCGTGAATGGAGCGCGGCGGAGATCCGCGCCCGCACCGAACTGGTTTTGGCCGGTCGCTTCGCGCGCATTGCCACGGTCGTGCAGGCATTGTCACTCCCACCCACAACACTCGCGGCATAGACTTGATGACAGGACTGATCCCGCCGCAGCGCCTTATCGAAATGATCGTCGTCGTGCCGCCACGCCTGCTGCTGCTGGATCTGGCAGGGCCGATGGAAGTCCTGCGCAAGGCCAATCTTGAGCAGGACAGTGTGCGATTCACGGTTCGATATGTCGGTCCCTCCCCCCACGTCACCAGCTCGGTCGGCCTGGCGCTTGCCGGGATCGAGCCGCTGCCGGATGCCGTAGCCGACGGCGCGATGATTATCGTCCTGGGCAATGCCGCACAGCCGCTCGGTGCAGTCGATGCGGAGCCGGAGCCGGACGATCTTCTCCATGAGGCAGCTATCGTCGCCTGGTTGCGGTCTGCTGTCCGGCCAGGCGTAAAGCTCGTCACCATTTGCTCGGGCGCCTTGTTGGCGGCCCGCGCCGGACTATTGGAAGGTTATACCTGTACCGCGCACCACACCGAGATTGATGAGTTGCGGCAGTTGGCACCCACAGCAAAAGTGGCGGAAAATCGCCTCTATATCCAGGACCGGGACAGGTTGAGCACGGCAGGCATCACCGCCGGTATCGACATGATGCTGGCCTTGGTAGCAGAAGAGGCAGGACACACGATAGCACTCAACGTTGCCCGTTACCTGGTTGTTTATCTGCGCCGGGCGGGGAACGATCCGCAGCTCTCCCCATGGCTTGAGGGGCGTAACCATATCCATCCTGTCATTCACAAGGTCCAGGATGCGGTTTCGGCTGACCCTGCCGGCAACTGGACGGTTGCCAGCATGGCAGCCATTGCGGCCACCAGCGCCCGTAGCCTCTCGCGCCTGTTTAACGAGCAAACCGGCATGAGCGTAACCGATTATGTCAACCGCCTTCGGGTCGCCTTGGCCCATCAGCTGGTCACCGCTTCGCGGTTGGATATGGAAACCGTTGCGCAACGCTCTGGTTTTGCATCCACCCGACACATGCGCCGCGCCTGGAAAAAGTTGCACGGCGGAACGCCAACAGCATCGCGCAGTCCCTGACCTCACCAAAACCGAGTCGTCCGTCCTGGAACGGTGCAGATTCAAGCCGATGACATTGCCGCCATTAACGATGAAATATTTCGTTATCACGCAATTTTAACAATATGTTTCCGTACGTTACCTTTTCTTCCAAGGGCTTATACAGACAGACTGCTGCATCGCAGCACAAATTTCGCTTTTCAAATGACACGAAACGGTCATATTCTTTAACTGTTAACGCAAGGGAGACCGAGATGGGACTGACACGTTCGTTCAACATCCTGGCAGTCGGAGTAGCGTTTCTTTTTGTCGCAGCGATGCTTTTCATCTGAGGACGACAACAACTCCAACACCGTATGCGGCGGCGGCGGCATGGACCGCCATGACACTTTTCATCATCAACGATGCTAAAAACGCCGTGCGCCCTCGATGGCGCACGGCGGTTTTTATTGAGCGAGACAGTTGAGCAGTCGATCCGGCTCATGAGCGCATGACGTATGCGGACAGCCGCACTCGTCACCGTGCTTAAACATCGCGCTCGGGCGAACCTCTCACACTTGGCGTTTTTGCTTTATCGTTATCGCAAAATTGTTGCACGCTTTACGCCACAACCCCTGCCCGGTCGGCGGCTGCGGTATCAGAGCGCTGCAATCCCAGCCGTTCCAGCGTGGCATTGACCAGCGGGGCCCGGTTCATCGTATAGATATGGAATTCGTCGATACCGCGCGCCTGCAGGTCGGCGATCTGCTCGGCAGCCAGTGCCGCAGCGACACTGGCGCGCTCAGTGGGTTTGTCGTCCAGCCCTTCGAAACGCTGGTCCAGCATGGCGGGAACGGATGTGCCGCACATTCCAGCAAAGCGCTTCAACTGGGTGAGGTTGAGGATCGGCATGATGCCCGGCACGATAGGAATGCTGATCCCGGCGGCCCGTACCTTGTCGAGATAGCGTTCGAAAATATCGTTATCGAAGAAAAATTGGGTGAGCGCCCGGGTCGCGCCATTGTCGACCTTGCGTTTCAACATGTCGAGATCCATAGCGAGATCGGCGCTTTCCGGATGCTTTTCCGGATAGGCGGAGACAGAGATCTCGAAATCTCCAAGCTCTTTCAAGCCCTTCACCAAGGCTGCCGCATTCTCAAAACCACCCGGATGGGGTTGATAGGCCGAACCGACACCGGTCGGTGGATCGCCACGCAGCGCCACGAAATGCTTGACGCCAACCGCCCGAAAGTCTTCGACCACCTGGGCGATTTCCTCGCGTGTCGCACCGACGCATGTGAGATGCGATGCGGTGGCGAGTGGCGTTTCCGCCAGCAAGCGGCGCACAGCGGCCAGGGTCGGCGCCTTGGTGGTGCCGCCAGCGCCGTAGGTAACCGAGACGAATTCCGGCGCCCAGCCGGTCAGCTCATCGACCGTTGCCCAGAGCTGAGCTTCCATCTCCTCGGATTTCGGCGGGAAGAATTCAAAGGACAGCTTGAAGGGCCGTGCCTGATCTCTTTTGGAAGATGTGTGTGCCATCAGTAAACTCCCGCCCGCGCGGCCTGTTGCGCCACGGATGCTGTGGCTTGACCATAGGTCGCCAGCCAGATTGTTGCTGTAAGCGCCTCCCCATCCCTATGGTTCGGCGCAATATCGATTGCGTTTGTGACGTCAAAACCTGTCTTGACGAGCCAGCCCGCCATTAACTGATGGGAAAAGCCCAACCGCACATGCGCATGATCTTCGCGCAAATGCTCCAGCTTATGCGGGGCAAGATCAATGATCACCAGCCGCCCGCCGGGCTTCAGCATACGCGCCGCTTCATTCAGCGCCAGCTCCGGCTCCACCAGGAAATGCAGCACCTGATGAATGATCACCACATCGAACTCGCCACCATCCAGCGGCAGATTGAGAATATCCCCTTGGCGTACGGCAGCCTTGGCCACACCAGCCTTATCGAGATTGACCCGGGCAACCGCCAGCATGTCGCGGCTGGCATCGATACCCACCGCCCGTTGATAGCGGCTTTCCAGCAATTGCAGGATACGCCCGGTCCCGGTGCCAAGATCCAGCAAAGCCTCGACTGTGTCTTCGCCGATCAGCTTCACCAGTGCATCTTCGACCTCGCGGTCATTGATATGCAGCCGGCGCAACTCGTCCCATTCAGCGGCGTTGCGACTGAAATAGGCCTGTGCCTTTTCCGCCCGCGCCCGTTTGACCGCTCCAAGCCGCTCGCCGTCACGCGCTAAAACAGGATCGGACGTGGAAGCAACCGCCAGCAGATGACGCGCGAGATCGCCCGCAGCCCCTTCCTGCTTCAAACGAAAATAGGCCCAGGCACCTTCCTGGTAACGATCCACCAATTCCGCCTCAGCAAGAAGCTTGAGATGGCGCGAGATACGCGGCTGGGATTGACCGAGAATGTCGGTCAGGTCAGATACGGTCAGATCTCCCGCCGCCAGAAGCGCCAGCAGACGCAGGCGGGTGGGTTCACCTGCAGCCTTGAGAAGATCGACCAGACCGTCCAATGTAAAAGACATGCTCATGCCGCTTCCGTCAATCAAGATATAAACATATCTTTATGTGATGCGCGGAGTTTTCGCAAGCCCCAAATTGCCGTTGCCCATCCTTGCGGCACGGTGAATCAACAAAAATCCGCCGGTGACGAGTGCCACCGGCGGTATTGAAAGCCCTGCGTGCTGAACCAAACAGGCTCGGCATCGTTTGCCTTTTCGGAAAAATCGGTTGGATTTTCCCTGACGAACTCTAGGCGACCCGCTGGCGCGCGAAATCCGCCCGTCCGGAAGAGATCGTAGCACGACCGGAGTTCTGGTGGCCTGTCTTGAAATTCGCCAGCAGTTCCGAGAGCTTGGCTGCTTCATCGGCAAGCCCTGCACCGGCAGCATTCATCTCTTCGACCATTGCGGCATTCTGTTGCGTGGCCTGATCCATATGATTGACGGCGACATTGACTTCGCCAAGCCCCACCGATTGCTCCTGGGCGGCTGTCGCGATGGCATCCATATGTGCATTAATCTCCTCGACCACCTGCGCGATGGCACCCAGGCCCTCACCGGTATCGTGGACCAGCTTGACTCCCTCGGAAACCGCAACTTCAGAATTTCCGATCAGCTGTTTGATTTCCTTTGCCGCATTGGCGGAACGTTGGGCAAGCTCGCGTACTTCCTGAGCAACGACCGCAAAGCCCTTGCCCGCTTCTCCAGCTCGCGCTGCCTCAACACCGGCATTGAGCGCCAGGAGATTGGTCTGGAACGCGATTTCATCGATCACGCCAATGATCTGGACAATCTGCCGAGACGCATTCTCGATCCGGCCCATCGCGGTTACCGCATTGCCGACCACGTTGCTGGACTTGTCGGCACGGCCGCGAGCATCCCGAACGAGATCACGGGCCTGGCCGGTTCGCAGCGAGGTCGCCTTCACATTGGCGGTGATTTCTTCCAGAGCCGCGGCTGTCTGCTCCAGTGAGGCTGCCTGGGTTTCGGTCCGCTTGGAAAGATCATTGGAGGCATCGGAAATTTCACCGCTGCCGTTGCGCACGCCAGTCGCGGATATGCCGACGGAAATCAGAACGGAGCGCAGCTGGTTGACCGATGTATTGAAGTCATGCCTCAATGCCTCAAATTGCGGTGCAAACTGCTCCTGGATTTCGCAGAGCAAATCACCCGCTGCCAGCTGGCGCAGCCCTGAGGCCAGGGCACCGGTGGCGCGGGCGAGACGCTCATTTGCCTCGGCCTCGGCCTTGGCCTGCATTTCCTCGCGCTCTATTTCGGCAAGACGGCGGTTTTCCTGGGCCGACCGTTCCAATTCATCGTTGCGAAGTGCCGCCTGGCGGAACACCTCGACGGAGTGGGCGATGTCGCCGATCTCATCTTTGCGGTCAAGATAGGGAATAGTGGTGACCTTGTCCCCCTCGGCCAGGCCGGTCATCCGGCCCGATATCCGGCGAATGGCATTCGAAAGAATCCGCAGGACCGAAATGCTGAACAGCGCGGTGACCAAAACCAGGATGCCGAGGGCCGTCACCATGAAATAGAGGGAGTTACGCGCGTCCGACAGCTGCGCATCGGCAAATGCGCCCAGATCCTGCGACGTGGATTTGATCAGGTTGGCAACGAAATCCCGTCGCTTGGCCATGATGGTGTTCCAGGTGTCGAGATCGCCTGTGGCGGGGGTATAGGTACGACCCACGGCCATCGCATCTACGGCGTTCTGGACAGGCGCGACATCGCTTCCTCGCCAGAACTGGTCGTACTGATCGTTCAACGGCTTGGGCAGGAATTGCTGCATCGGCTTCAAGTAGATCATGGCCTTATTGAAACCAGCATGGAAACGGGCCGACTCTTCTGGAGAAAGCGTGCCTTTTTGGGTATAAACCTGGCCGATCCGGTTGATGATCAGATAGGAATCGTTGACCTGCAACAAGGAATAATAGCCCTGGATGCCTTGTGACAGGAGGCGATCATCAACGAGATTGGCAGCGCGGCCGGCCAATTCCATTCCCATGGCGGAAATAGGCTGGAGATATTTCAGCGGCATGATCGGGTCAACGCGATCGGCATCGACAGCGGACCGGAATTCGCCGATCTTGGCGAAAGAATCAACAAGCCGGTTCTTCAGGCCGTTCAGGATTGCATCATCATAGCCAGCGGAGATGGCGTCGTCATAGGCGCTCACCACCTTCGCATAGGCCGCATCCGATGTTGCCCGCGCCTCAGTCCTGGCTGCCGGCGGCGCCGCGCCCTCCAGGGGCATGACCAACAACAGATTGCCCCCGGCCCGTGCCAGTTGCTCCAGAGTCACGGCCTTGGACGTTTTCGTATAGTTTTCCCAGGCCTCCCAGCTCAGGATCGCACCCAGCACGATCGCTGCCAATAAAGGCACGATCCCAAGGCTCGTCAAAAGCACCTTAAACGGCAAAGCCGAAATAATTCGCATAAATACCCTCCAAAAATTACAGAATTTGCTGCACGGGGCAACAAACGCTCATATTGATTGTCAATTTGCGAGAAATTTGTTATTTTTCCGTAAGTAAATTACAACAAACGGAATCAACTTGGAGATGTTTTTTTCTTTATTAATCGCAAAGATAATAAGCTTTGCGTCATATAAATCGAAAAATGCCCTTGAGATTTTTCGAGCACAATTCTCTCAAGCGGCGGGCGAGGCATCGGGCCAGTCCTCACCTTGAACAAAAAAGCCCCACCTGAGCGGTGCAGGCTTTTCTGGGTTGGAGAGGGGGTTAGAATTCTTCCCAGGCATCCTTTGAAACGGCAACGGCGGCGTTACCTCGGCTCTGAATTGCTACCGGTCGACTGGCTCGCGTGAGGCTGGCTGGCTGCCGCTCCGTACGGGCCGGGGCTGCCGCAGCCGGTCGGGTGGAGCGCTGCACGCCACCTGTCGAGGCGAGAGACAAACCAGCCTTTTGCCCGCCCGTCTCGAAATTTGCCAACAGGTCGGCAAGCCTGGTTGCTTCACTGGCAAGGCCCGCCCCCGCCGCGCTCATTTCCTCTACCATGGCCGCGTTCTGTTGGGTGGCATGGTCCATGTGATTGACGGCGGTATTGACTTCGCTAAGACCGACCGACTGCTCCTGCGCCGCCGTCGCGATGGCATCCATATGCGCATTGATGGCCTGCACGAGTTCGGCGATTTCGCTCAGGCCCTTGCCGGTATCGTTCACAAGCCTAACGCCATCGCCGACTGCCACTTCCGAATTGGCAATCAGCGCCTTGATTTCCTTGGCCGCATTGGCGGAACGCTGCGCAAGCTCGCGTACTTCCTGGGCAACGACGGCAAAACCCTTACCGGCCTCACCGGCGCGCGCTGCCTCGACGCCCGCGTTGAGCGCCAGGAGATTGGTCTGGAACGCGATCTCATCGATGACGCTGATGATCTGGGTAATCTTTGAGGAGGCCTCTTCGATACGCCCCATGGCCGTGACCGCATTGCCTACCACCGCCCCGGAGTGTTCGGCGCGCGTGCGCGTATTGCGCACCAGATCTCGCGCATCGCTCGTGCGTTGCGACGTTGCCCTGACATTAACGGTAATCTGCTCAAGTGCGGCGGCGGTTTGCTCCAGGGAGGCCGCCTGCTGTTCCGTCCGCTTTGACAGATTGTCGGACGCCTGGGAGATTTCCCCGCTGCCATTGCGCACTGCATGCGCGGCACTGCCGACGTCCAGCAAAGCTGTTCGCAATTGCTCGACAGAGCGGTTGAAATCATGGCGAAGCGCTTCAAACCGGGGAGCGAATTCCTCGCGGATTTCACAGAGCATATCCCCTGACGCCAAGCGCTTCAACCCGGCTGCAAGCGAACCCGTCGCGCGGTTCAGACGCTCCTCGGCCTCCGCTTCCGCAACGCGCTGAACTTCAATGCGTTCAAGCTCACCACGGTGCCGCATCTCTTCGGTTTCAGATTCAAGCTGCTTGTTACGAATGGCGGCTTCCCGGAAAATCTCAACCGAGCGGGCCATGGCTCCCACTTCATCCTGACGGATGGTGAAGGGGATATTTTTCTGCGTATCGCCATCGGCAAGGGCTCGCATGGACTGTGTGAGAGTACCGATGGGAGCAACAACGCGTCTTACGACAATCGCCATGCCTGCAATGGTCAGGAGGATTGAGCCAACCAGCAAGGCGCTATACAAAATAACCAAGGAGAATGCGGCGTTAGCCAACGAATTCGCTTTATCATTCACAACCTTCATGGCCGTAACCACGACATCAGCTATGCTGGCTTGCGCTTTGGAACTCGGAGACAACCATTGATCCAGCGTCAAATCAGCTGGTTCGCGAGCAACGACTTTTTTGTAGAGGGTATCGCGCATATCCGCGAATGCGCCACCAAAATAGACTGATTCAGCCTTGCTAAGCGCCTGTTTCAATTCTTCCGGCATCGTCGAATGATTGACGAGTGCGCGAACCTGAAGCCAGCCGGTGATGATTTTTGAATGTTGGTTCGCAACCTCAAGAACATCAGGCATAGCGAGAGGTGTTTGCAGAGCGATAGCCTTGTTGAGCAGGATGTTTTCCGCTCCGGCCGCTGAGCGGGTTACCCATGCATTGGTCCTGACCTGCAAAAGATCTGTCAGGCTGTTATCCAGCGAACGAATGGCGGATTCGGTAAAAACCGAGCTTTTTTCAAGATCATCAAGCACGCTATCGCCATACGAAAGCTGCTTTGCATTCAACTCCTTATTGCGACTTTCCAGAGGAAGGGAAAACTGCGCATCAAGCGGCTGGCGCATCGAGACGATCGTGTCGTAATGTCCTTTGATCTTGTTCAACATCGCCGCGAATTCTGGCGTACCGACAACGGTGACCGCTGCGGTAAAATCCTTCATCGCCGCGTCGACCTTCTGGCGGTCGACAGGAACATCCTTGGCAGTCGTTCCAGCCTTTTCCGGGCTTGTCATAAAGACGGTGTTGGTATGGCCGCGCTCCAGGCGGTAATTCAACAGAAAATCAAACAGCGCCTTATTAACCGCCGTCAGTTTTGCGACATCGCGGAACACACCGAACTGGTTGTAAGCGACATAGAGCGATCGCGACACCATGGCGCCCAAGGCAATGCTGATAATAAGAAAAACTGAAACCAGAACGTTCCGGATAGAAAACATAATCCCCCCAAAGGCACTAAACCCCTGGATGAATTTCATCACGCAAACAACTAATATACTGTTAAAATTACAATATCGGACAAACAACCCTGAGATGAAAAAACACCTCAGGGTTGTCAATAATCACAATTACCGGGTCAGGCGCTTGTAGCTGACGCGCTTCGGGTTGACGCTTTCAGCACCCAACCGACGGATCTTGTCCTTTTCGTAGTCCTCGAAATTGCCTTCGAACCATTCCACGTGGCTGTCGCCTTCGAAGGCGAGAATGTGGGTGGCCAGACGGTCGAGGAACATGCGGTCATGCGAGATGATGATCGCGCAGCCGGCAAAGCTTTCCAGCGCATTTTCCAGCGCGCCGAGCGTTTCGGTATCGAGGTCGTTGGTCGGTTCGTCGAGCAGCAGAACATTGCCGCCAGCCTTCAGCATCTTGGCCAGATGCACGCGGTTGCGCTGACCGCCGGAGAGATTGCCGACCTTCTGTTGCTGGTCGCCGCCCTTGAAGTTGAAGGCACCGCAATAGGCGCGGGAGTTCATGTCGAACTTGCCGAGCTTGATGATTTCGGCCCCACCGGAAATTTCTTCCCAAACGGTCTTGTCGGCAGCCAACGTATCGCGGCTCTGGTCGACGTAACCAAGCTGCACGCTGTCGCCAACTTTAACCGAGCCGGAATCTGGGGTTTCCTGGCCGGTGATCATCCGAAACAGCGTCGTCTTACCGGCACCGTTCGGGCCAATCACGCCGACAATGCCGCCCGGCGGTAGTTTCAGGCTCAGGTTGTCGATCAGCAGACGGTCGCCGTAGGATTTGGAAATCCCGTCCAGCTCGATGACCACCTGGCCCAGTCGCTCGCTGACGGGAATGATGATCTGCGCATCGCCGGGACGCTGCTTTTCAGCCGCTTCCACCAGTTGCTCATAGGACTTGATACGGGCCTTGGACTTGGCCTGACGGGCCTTGGGGCTGGATGCGATCCATTCCTGCTCGCGCGACAGCGCCTTCTGACGCGACGCATCTTCGCGGCTTTCCTGCATCAGGCGCTTGGCCTTGGCTTGCAGATAGGCCGAGTAATTGCCTTCGTAAGGAATGCCACGGCCACGGTCGAGTTCAAGAATCCAGCCGGTGACATTGTCGAGGAAGTAGCGATCGTGGGTAATCATCAGCACGGAACCGGGATATTCCCGCAGATGGTTTTCCAGCCAGCCGATGGTTTCAGCGTCCAGATGGTTGGTTGGTTCGTCGAGCAGCAGCAGGTCGGGCTTTGACAGCAGCAGCTTGCACAGCGCCACG
Organism: Allorhizobium ampelinum S4; assembly: GCF_000016285.1. Taxonomy (NCBI): domain Bacteria; kingdom Pseudomonadati; phylum Pseudomonadota; class Alphaproteobacteria; order Hyphomicrobiales; family Rhizobiaceae; genus Gillisella; species Gillisella ampelina. Next base: position 2,449,568 of record NC_011989.1, read on the forward strand.
CGACGCCGCTCACCACCGGACAGGCTGGTCACATCGCTGTCGCCCGGAGGGCAACGCAGCGCATCCATGGCCATTTCGACCTGATTTTCCAGATCCCAAAGGTTCTGGCTATCGATGATATCCTGAAGCTTTGCGCCCTCGTCAGCCGTCTCATCCGAGTAATTCATCATCAACTCGTTGTAACGGTCGAGGACGGCGGTCTTGGAGGCAACGCCTTCCATGACGTTTTCGAACACGGTCTTATCAGGGTTCAGCTTCGGTTCCTGTTCCAGATAGCCCATGGTCGCGCCTTCGGCGAGCCAGGCTTCACCGGTATATTCCTTGTCGAGACCGGCGATAATGCGCAGAACCGTCGATTTACCGGCACCGTTCGGGCCGAGAATACCGATCTTGGCATCTGGATAGAAAGACAGGTTGACGTTCTCAAGGATCTTCTTGGCGCCATAGGCTTTGTTAAGCCCGGACATGTGGTAGATGAACTGACGTGCCATCGGTAAAATGCTCCGCACGGGTAAATGGAATTGCCCGCTATGTAGGCGAAACCGCAAGCCGGGGCAATGCCGCCCGCGCAATTCCTTCAGGTCTTACCCTGTTTACGGGATAGGATGCGGGCGCACTATTCGCTCTCAAAGCAGGCTCATTGCAGCCCAACCGGATCGACAATACCCTGGGTGCAATCAAACTTGGTTGAGCCTGCCGCCTGGATGCGCTCTTGCAACGGCGTCCCGGCATCGCCATCCCCAAGACCTATCGTCAATTCCGTCACAATCCGTCTGTTGCCGTCTTGTTCGCAGCTCATTTTTACCCGCCGTCCAGCGCCCGGACCAAAGCTGGCATCAAACGCCGTCTGTACATCTTCCTGGGTCACCGCCTTGCCCACATTCGCCGCAAACAGACCATTGACCGCCGAACCGTTCAGGGTCTCGATCAGCGCGATTGCCTCGGCAAAATAGTCTTGTTGATTAAGACCGGTGCAGGTGCCATGCTTGATCCATTCATGCCGCTCCAATGATGACTGCGTGCCGGGCATGACCCGGTCCAGCACTTGGCGGGTCGAGGCGGACAGCTTCACTTCCGGCAGATCGGTCCAGCGGCTTTTCTTGTCGGTATCGATATCGGCCTGCGCGACGCCGCAATAGTTCTGGCGCATCGGCCAAAGACCATGCAGGGTAAAATGGCTGGCATCATAACGATCCGCCGTCTGGCTCTTGCATTCCGGCTTGTCCGGCTTGGTTTCGCAAAAACCCGGCTGCCAACTGACGGCCAGAATGCTAGTCGTCCTGCCTTTTTCCGCTGCGAAAGACGGAGGACAGGTCAGAAAGACCGCCGCAGCCAGACCCAGATAGTGAAAATGCTTCATGATGTTCTCTCCACCGAATCGCTTAAGGTCTTCATGGAACGGTTGAAACAGGCTTGCAACCTTGAATAACGGCATGAACCTGCCTTTCAGCAATTGCACTTGGCTGCAAAATCACGTCATTTTTCGGGGCGGAGCGGATTGAGACTCGCGATATACCATTCGCGTTCGGCACTATCGGGAGAACAGCATGTTTGACGAAACGCTTTATCTGCAAAGGCCGGATGGTGCCCGGATCGCCTATCACCACCATCAGGCAACGGATGCGCAGGCCATTCTCCTGATCAATCATGGGCTGATCGAACATTCGCGCCGCTATCGCCGCTTTGCCGCCTTCATGGCCGCGTCGGGTTTTCACGTCTATGCCCATGATCACCGTGGACACGGAGAAACCCAGGCCCAGGATGCACCGCTTGGCCGCTTTGCGCGAAAGAATGGCGTTTCGCTGGTGATCGAAGACGCCAAGGCAATCCGCGACCTGGCCATTGCCAACCATCCCGGCCTGCCGGTTCTGCTGTTTGGTCATTCCATGGGCGGGCTGATCGCGCTGCGCACCGCAACGGAATTTCCAGAAAGCTTTCAGGCGCTGGCGGTGTGGAATTCCAATTTCAACAACGGCATCGAGACCCGGTTCGCCCGGCTGGTTCTGAAGATCGAGCGGGCCTTGAAAGGCTCTGACGTGCCAAGCCTGCTGATGGCCAAGGCGACCTTCGAGGCCTGGGGCAAGGCGGTGTCGGGAAGGCGCACTTTGTTTGACTGGCTGAGCCACGACGGCTCGGAAGTCGATCTCTACGCCAATGACCCGCTCTGCCGGTTTCAGGCCAGCAATTCCCTGTGGATGGACGTGCTTGACCTGACTGCTCAGACCGCAACCCTGCCCCGCCTTGCCCGGCTGCGAACCGACCTGCCCATTCATCTGGTCGGCGGCGGGCAGGACCCGGCCACCAAAGGTGGTGAGGCAACCCGCGCGTTGGATCATCGCCTGCGGCAATCCGGTCTGACTGATGTGACGCTGACCCTTTATCCGGCCATGCGGCATGAAACGCTGAACGAAATTGGTCGTGACGAGGCCATGGCGGCGTTTCGGGATTGGGCGCGAAAAGCGCTTGGCCTAACGGCAGTTCATTCCGGTTTGGAATGACCCTATAACAGAAAGTCACGTGCCGTCCGGCATGATGGACGGTATAGACAGACGATCAAAAGCGAGACAATCCCGCATGTCCACTCCACCGCGTGCCACGTCAGGCACATCCAGCCAAGCGACGGTTTTCTCCGGCGTCACGTTCGGACTTGGCATGATGGTCCTGTCGGTGCTGATCACGCCGCTGGTGGATGTGTTTTCCAAGCTGGCAACGCAAACCATGCCTGCTGCCGAAATCAGCCTTGCCCGGTTTTTCTTTCAGATCCTTTTCATGCTTCCCGTGCTGATAATACGCCGCACATGGCCGAAACTGTCCTGGTCCAACACCCGCCTGCATATGGTGCGTGGCGGGGTGCTCTGCCTGTCGATGCTGACCTTTGTTACCGCGCTGCGCACCATGGAAGTGGCGGATGCGGTGGCAATCTTTTTCGTCGAGCCGATCATCCTGACCATCTTGAGCGGCATCATCCTCAAAGAAAAAATCGGCTGGCAACGCTACCTCGCCTGTGGCACCGGGTTTATCGGCGCCATGCTGGTGGTGCAGCCCAGTTTCCAGGAAGTCGGAGCTGTCGCCTTCCTGCCGATCATTACGGCCTTTTGCATCGCCATTTTTGCAATTTTGACGCGGCTATTGTCACGCCATCAGGACCCGTTCGTCATGCAGGTGGAAACCGGCTGCTGGGCCATGGTGTTTTGCACCATCATGATCGCCATAGGCCAGACGATGAACCTTACCATGTTCGATCTGGTCCAGCCGGACCTGACCGGCACCATCTGGCTTGTCTGTACCGGGGCCACTGCCGCCGTCGGCGGTGTGCTGGGTGTGTTTGCCTATCGCGCAGCACCACCCTCGATGCTCGCGCCGCTGCAATATCTGGAAATCGTCACCGCCACCCTGTTTGGCTGGCTGGTCTTCCATGACCTGCCGGATGCGCTGAAATGGCTGGGCATCGCCATCATCATCGGCTCCGGCCTCACCATCATCTGGCGGGAGCGCAAACACGCATCCCGGCCTGTTTCCGACAGCAGCGGGCCGCCACAACCTTAATTTCGGCCCAACCCATCCAAGGATCGCTACATGAAAAGAACCGGCGGACAATTGATCGTTGAAGCCCTGAAGGCCAATGGCGTCAAGCGCGTTGCCTGCGTGCCGGGCGAAAGCTATCTGGCGGTGCTGGATGCGCTGGTCGATAGCCAGATTGAAACCGTCGTCTGCCGCCAGGAAGGCGGCGCGGCGATGATGGCCGATTGCTGGGGGCGTCTCACTGGCGAGCCCGGCATTTGCATGGTGACGCGCGGTCCAGGCGCCACCAATGCTTCGGCGGGCCTGCATATCGCCCGGCAGGATTCGGTGCCGATGATCCTGTTCATTGGCCAGGTCGCACGCGACATGCGCGAACGCGAGGCCTTTCAGGAGGTGGAATATCGCCGCGCCTTTACCGAATTTGCCAAATGGGTCGGCGAGATCGATGACGTCGCCCGCATCCCGGAATTTGTCAGTCGCGCCTTTGCCGTGGCCACATCGGGCCGTCCCGGCCCCGTGGTGCTGACCCTGCCGGAAGATGTGCTGGTGGAAGAGGCGGATGCGCCAGACGCCCGCCCCTATATGCCGGTGGACGCGCATCCCGGCCCTAGCCAGATTGCCGCGCTTGGCGCAATGCTGGAGAAGGCGGAGCGTCCGCTGGTCATCCTCGGCGGCACCCGCTGGGACGAGGCCTCAGTGAAGGCGTTTGAAGATTTTGCCGCACAGTGGAAACTGCCGGTCGGCTGCTCCTTCCGCCGCCAGATGCTGTTTGATCATCTGCACCCCAATTACGCGGGCGATGTCGGCATCGGCATCAATCCGGCGCTTGCGAAAGAGGTGAAGGACGCCGATCTGATCCTGTTGCTGGGCGGTCGTTTTTCAGAAATGCCATCGTCATCCTACACGCTGATGGACATCCCCTACCCCAAACAGAAGCTGGTGCATGTCTATCCCGACCCGTCGGAGCTTGGTCGCGTCTATCGCCCTGATCTGGCGATCTGCGCCAGCCCGAAGGATTTTGTCGCCGCTTTGACTGATCTAAAAGCACCCGCCTCGCCAGTTTGGGCCGAGCGGACAAAAGCCATGCACGCTCATTATCTGACCTGGTCCACCCCGCCCAAGACTGGCCCCGGCACGGTGCAGATGGGACCGATCATGGAGTGGATCGAAGCCAATACCGCGAAAGACGCTATCTTCACCAATGGCGCCGGTAATTACGCCACATGGCTACACCGCTTCCATCGTTTTCAGGGCTACAACACGCAGGCCGCCCCCACTTCCGGCTCGATGGGCTATGGCCTGCCCGCCGCCGTGGCCGCTAAGGCGCAGTTTCCCGAACGTGAAGTCATCTGCTTTGCCGGTGACGGCTGCTTTATGATGCACGGGCAGGAATTCATCACCGCCGTGCGCTACAATCTTCCGATCATCGTGCTTTTGATTAACAACAGCACCTATGGCACCATCCGCATGCATCAGGAGCGCGAATATCCAGGCCGAGTCAGCGCCACCGATCTGGTCAACCCGGATTTCAAAGCCTTTGCGCAGGCCTATGGCGGTCATGGTGAATTGGTGGAAAAGACTGAGGATTTCGCGGCGGCGTTTGAGCGCGCACGGGCCTCGGGCAAACCATCGATCATCGAAATCAAGCTGGACGCGGAAGCGATTACGCCGACCCGCACCTTGACTCAAATTCGCGAGAAAAGCTGATAAAGCTTTGAAACTAAAGCCTTCACCCCAGAAGCGAAGCCTGGCAATGGTCTCTCCGCATCATGCTGGAGAGGTCATTGCAGCAAGCCGCACCAGCCAGCGCCGAATAACGGGTTCATCATTCTGCGAAAGACCGGATATTAGTTCATTTTCAAGGGTATAGACACGTTTCTTTGCCTCATTCAGGCGGCTATGCCCGATTTCGGTGAGATCGAGTTGTTGAATACGGCCATGAATGGGGTGCGGTCGCCTCTCCACGAGCCCGGCCTTCATAAGATTGGCGACGATCAGGGTCATGGTCTGCGGTGTCAGCAGCGATAAGCGCGCCATATCCGCGCTGGAATGTCCTGGATAGGCAGCCAGCATGGTCAGGACGGAAAACTGCGGCTGGGTTAGATGGAGGTCAGCCAAAACCTGCTCAACGCGGTTTCGATAGGCATTGGCCCCTTGGCGCAGCAGGTAGCCCAAATATCCATCCTCACCCCGTTTCCCTTGGCCTGCCTCAGGCAGGACTGAATCGTTTTGCGTCTTGCACATTGTAAGAGCCCTGATATGTTATTCGTACACTGATAATAGCATCCAAACCGGGCAAACCCAATATGACAAATCCAAATGCGCCAGAACCGCAGAGCATGACCTATGAGCACTTTCGCCAGACGTCAGCGGCGGCCCATGCAGCGCTTTTAGCGATGGGAAAAGCTGTCGATGACAGCGGCCTCGAAAAAGAACTGACGGAACTGGTAAAATTGCGGGTGTCACAGATCAATGGATGCGCGTTTTGCACGCAACTCCATCTCAATGTCGCGCGCCGGATTGGCGTGGAGACGCAAAAACTTGATCTGCTGGTCGCATGGCGAGACGCAGGCGTTTATTCGGCCAGAGAAAGAGCAGCGCTTTTGTGGGCGGAACAGATCACAACTATGGCAACACACCGCACAACAACCGATGATTATACAGCGCTTTTCAGAGATTTCAGCGAGGAAGAAGCTATCAATCTCACTGTTGCCATTGCCAATATCAATGCATGGAACAGGATTGCAGGCGGACTGCATTTTCCGCCACCGGCAGCGTAAATATGACAAACAAGAAGGCCGGCTTCCACCGGCCTTCAAGGTTAAAGGCAGTGCCTTAAATCGCAGCCGTTACGATAAACTCAACCTTGTAATCCGGGGTTGCCAAAGCAGCTTCGCTGGTGGCGCGGGCTGGTGGGTTGGCGGGGTCGATCCATGCTTCCCAGACAGCGTTCATTTCGGCGAAGGTGGACATGTCGGAGAGGTAGATGATGGTTTGCAGGATCTTCGACTTGTCGGAACCGGCAGCGGCCAGCAGGCGATCCACTTCGGCCAGCGCCGATTTGGACTGTTCGGTGACACCAGTGCCTTCGCCGACCTGGCCAGCCAGATAGACGGTATTGCCGTGAACGACAGCACCGCTCATACGCTTGCCGGGCTCGATACGCTTGATGGACATGGACTATCTCCTTGAGGTTATGAAACACGAAAACGCTGCGGGTTTTGCCGCAGCGTGGGTAGGTTTTTTGAACGCTTAGCGCTGGCGCAGGCTGTGTTCGTAGGTCGCCGTAGAGCGGGCGCCGGAACGGCAATAGCCGAGCATCGGGCGCTCCAGATCATCAAGCGCATCAACCATGGCGGCGACGGCATCCGGCGTGACACCCATCGGGCCAACCGGAATATGGCGGATGGCAAGCCCAAGTTCTTCGGCCCGCGCAGCAATAGCGGCAAAATCCGGCTGGCCGGGCTCTTCGCCATCCGGACGATGGCAAACGATGGATTTGAAACCCAGCGCCTTGATATCATCCAGATCATCCAGACTGATCTGACCGCTGACGGAATATTCCTCGTTGATCGGCCTGATATTCATCGTCGCATCCTTTTCAAAACCGGCTTAATCGAAACCGGCCAAACATTTACGATGTGGATACCGGGGCGTCAACGCTGCAAGCGGATTCCAGACGCGCCAGATTTCACATGAAGAAGAAATCCAGTCCGAATTCACGGCTCTCACCGGGCGCCAGCAGATCGAGTTCGCCGCCCTTGGCGAGATCTTCCCGTCCGACCCAGCGATGCGAGACCGGCTCGATGCCCACGACATTGGCCGGAGCCTGCTGGTTGCGCCAGATTTGCAGGAAAGGCAGGCTTGCCGTGTCGAAACGCACCACCAGCGTCAGCCCGCCAACCGAGGCGATTGGGCCGAGCCGAAACTCTGCCCAGCCATCCGCTCCCGCCGTGTCGCCGTTGGCGGCAACGCAGAACACCCCGCCCGGTTCCGCGCCGAAACGCCAGCCGAAACCGCCTTCGTCCAGCATTGCCCCTTCCATTCGCACTGCATCGTCGAACAGTTTAGCGGCGACATTCATGTGATACATCAACATGGCGGGAAACGGCGCATGGCCGCTATTGGTGATCCGGTCGCGCAGCGCAACAGCACCGGTTTGCGCGTCGATGCGCCAATGGCGTGTCAGAAGCGACTGGCCGCCATCGGCATGGCGCACTGGAATTTCAGCCCGGCACTCGGTGTCGCTCTGGTCAATAATCCTGGCCGGATGCGATGAAAACGAACCATGCAGCGGGTAGCGCCGGTCGCTTCCATCGCCAATCGGTTCCGGGTGACGGATATGGTCAGGGCCGCAGGTAAAGAGAAAGCCTTCCAGGGAATGGTCAATGCGCGGATCGCCATCATCAGGGATGGCCCGATGCGGCGACAGATCGACCCCATCGATGATCAATGTGCGAATATCCAGAACCGATGTCGGGTCCAGTTCAACGATTGGACCCTTGGCTGCCTGTAGCTTCATGATTCGTCTCCTCCTACAATCCGCTCAGCATTACCGCGCTGATAGCGGCGTATGCCATGTCCTAAACCGTGTAAAAACGCGGTAGCCTATGATTTTCCCGTGTAAAACTCTGTTAATTTTGATGGACTGATGTATTCAAGTCGTTCACCCTATCGTTCGCTAGCACGTTGTTTATGCAACGATTTCTTCAAGCTTGGCTGGGGCGTCCATCTGGAGCGGTGCGCACTGGTTTAACAGTTTCTTCACTTCGTTTTCATTTTTCCATATTAGCGTCAAAATTACGGTGTTTCAGCGCATGATAAGCAATTGTCCATGCTTTGGCGCGAGCGCCTCGATTTCCCCTGAACCGGATAGGGTTTGGGGCGTTATGCAAGAAACCAACCGGAAAGATCACCCGTGCAGCCGCTTTGGAAAACTGGTCTCATCGTCGTCGCGCTTCTCTCAACCGTGTCGCAGCCCGCGCTGGCGCGCAGCCCCTATACGGGGCAGAACGCGAATACCGTGCTGATTACTCCCTCAGGAGAGGTTCTGGATTTCGTACCCGAACAAGGCTCGGTGATGATTAGCCGCGACCGCATGGGCCGCACGGTTTTGATTGACCGCTCTGGCAATCTGATCGCCACGGAAATGCCTGCGGACATGGTGTATGGCCGTGCCGACCGTAACCGCTATCCCAATGATTATTATCCGCCAGCTCCTTCTGGCGGCGGCTACGACGACGAGGACATGGCGACCGGCGGCATTCCCGGGGACCAACCCGTTGAGCGCCAATCCCTCGATCAAGGCTACCCACAAAACGTCAACCACGATCCTTCGGTGAGCGACGATGCCCTGGCGCGGCCGGCCTCTCCTTCGACCGCAGCACCGTCGACGCTTGGCAGCAGCGGCAAGGCCAAGCCGGAAATCACCGCGCTTCAGGTCTTTCTTGCCCGCGAAGGATTTTCCCCAGGTGCTATCGACGGCCATATGGGCATGAACGTTCAAAAGGCTCTGGAAGCCTGGCAGCAGAAGACCGGCGAAACGCTGAACCCTAACGACACCGACGCCATCATGGAGCGGCTGCGGATGAATGGCGGCCTGCCCTTCACCAGCTATACGCTGACCGCTGCCGACGCTGCGGGACCCTATGTGGCGGAAATCCCCGAGGATTACAGCCAGAAGGCTGCGATGCCGTCGCTTGGCTATACATCCACCACGGAAATGCTGGCTGAGAAATTCCATATGGATGAGGGCTATCTGAAGGCGCTCAATCCCGGTGTCGATTTCACTGTTCCCGGCAGCACGGTTAAAGTGGTCAGCATCGGCCAGCCCCATAGTGGACGGGTTGCCCGCATCGTTGCCGAAAAGGGCCGCAAACAGGTTCTGGCTTACGGCGAGGATGGTCAGTTGATCACCGCCTATCCGGCCAGCATCGGCTCCAATGACACGCCATCGCCATCCGGCACCGTGCAGGTGCAGCGCGTCGCCTTCGATCCCGGTTACACCTATAATCCGAAGGTCAATTTCCAGCAGGGCGCCAATGACAAGGTGCTGAATATTCCGCCAGGCCCGAATGGTCCTGTTGGTACCGTGTGGATTGCCTTGTCCAAGCCCACCTACGGCATCCACGGCACGCCGGAACCCTCGAAGATCGGTCGCACCCAAAGCCATGGCTGTATCCGTCTGACCAATTGGGATGCAACGGAACTCGCCAAGATGGTACAGCCGGGCGTCACTGTGGAATTCATTGACTGAGTGCAGTCAATTTTAAGCACAATAAAACGCCCCGCCGACGGTTGTCCTAGCGGGGCGTTTTTATGTGGCTTCTATCAATTACAAATCTCAGGCGGCATCGCCGATCAGCCGCAAAAGGCGCGGGCGCAGGCTGCGCACCACTTTTACCGGAAGCAGATGCACGACCTCAGCAGCAAAGGCGCGTGAATTGTCCTGCGCCTTATCCAAATTGCTGACCTTGGCCGGGTCCATCGAATAGACAGTACCACCGGTTTCAAAAATGTCGCGGAAGGCATTACGCTCGGCAATCGGAGTATTGATGACATTCACCCCACGCGCCGCCAACAGGCCCTTGATGGCGAGAAGCGCCCGTGTGGTGACCATCGAGGCAACCCGTGTCAGAACCACCGAATGCGGGATGACAAGATTACCGGCGATCCGCATCTGTTCGATCAGGTCGAGGATCTGGGCGGCTCCCTTGGCATCCATCGCACAGCCCTGAACAGGGATCATCACATGGTCGGAAAGTCCGATCGCCATGGTGACGATGGCGTCCCGCGCACCGGCCAGATCGATGATAACGTAATCGGCAGTTTTGCGGCCTTCCCGGATATGGCCCTGCAACGACCCAACGCTGACTTCGGAAATGACTTCGATATTGTGCTGCAACCCGGCGGCTTCCGACCATTGGGTAATCCAGCGTTGCGGATCGGCATCGAGAATACAGATCCGGTAGCCCTGATGAGCAAGTTCTGTGGCAAGCAGCAGCGCTGCGGTGGTTTTACCTGCGCCGCCCTTGGCATTGGCAAATGAGATGACTGGCATTGGTGTCCTCGATGCTATGATTGAGCCACTCATCGCTCTAACAGGCACCCGGCTATTCATGGCGCCCGGTTAATACATCCTTGCTAAAAATGGTTAATAAATAGCAAATGACATATATCAGTTCTTGTGAATGAAATTCTAGGTTACCTTGCTTGCCGTAAGCTGGAGCCAGATTTTCAAAAACATTCCGCCAGCAATGCGGTGGTATTTTCCAAAGTCATCTTGACAGGATTGCTCGCGGCACTTGCATCGCGGATCGCCATGGCAGCCAGATCGTCCAGCCGGTCACCCGGCACGCCAAGCTCGCTCAGATTATGTGGGATGGCGAGATCCTCACGAAACACCATCAGAAAATCATGGAAACCATCGAAGCCGCCCTGGATTTCCAGGTAGCCCGCCAGTTTCTCGATCTTGCGCTCTATGGCCTTGCGGTTGAAAGACACCACCATCGGCATCAACACCGCATTGGTTGTGCCGTGATGGGTATTATAGACCGCGCCGATCGGGTGCGACAGCGCGTGAATGGCCCCCAGCCCCTTTTGCAAGGCAATCGACCCCATGACCGCCGCCGACATCATGTTGAGCCGGGCTTCCAGATCCACCGGATCACGATAGGCTTTGGGCAGAAACTCCTTGACCAACCGCATCCCCTCGATAGCAATACCCTGGCCGAGTGGATGGTAGACCGGTGAACAATAGGCTTCCAGGCAATGGGCGAAGGCATCCATGCCGGTGCCAGCGGTGATGGATTTCGGCATGCCGACTGTGAGTTCCGGGTCGCAAATGACGATTGCCGGAAGCATTTTCGGATGAAAGATCGCGGTCTTGACGTGGGTGACTGTATTGGTGATCACGCAGGTGCGTCCCACTTCGGCACCGGTCCCTGCGGTAGTTGGCACCGTCACAACCGGCAGGATTGCCGCCTCATTGGCATCACGCCAGCCCTCAGTGCCCGCGGCGAAATCCCAGACCGGGCGGGTCTGCCCCGCCATGAAGGCCACGCATTTGCCAAGATCAATGCCGGAGCCTCCGCCAAAGGCAACGACACCGTCATGACCACCTTGCCGGAAGGCCGCAAGCCCGGCTTCCAGATTAAGCTCCGTCGGGTTGGGATCGACATCGGCAAACAGCGCGTTGTCCAGCCCTGCGTCACTCAACGTTTCCTGCGCCACCCTGGTAATCGCCAACGCTGCCAGCCCACGGTCAGTGACCAGCAAAGGATTGCGCATGCCCAAGGATTTGCAGGCTTCACCCAGCTCTTCTATCCGACCGCGCCCGACCCTGATGTCGGTCGGATAACTCCAATTCGCAAAGATTTTCATGATCGCATCACTCCTTCCACCGGAGGATCGAAGAGGGGATCGGAAAAGGCAAAAAGGATTAGCGAGGGTCATGCCGCTGCTTGCGTCTGACCAGTGCAAACCTCAGAGAATTTGAACCTCCCGAATGCGGGCTTTCCTCCTCACCCACAACGGCCATGGTAGGGTATCTAATATAAATAACTACTAATCAAAAAGGGAAAATCGGTGGCTTCGCCACCACAATTTCAAATTTCAAAAGAAAACAATCTCACGCTTTCATTTAGATAAACAGAGGCCGCCGATCCGGGCGACCCCTCTTCGTATCAGGTCAGGCTATTCAGGCTTGGCCGACAGCTTTTTCCGCAGCGGCAATTTCCGCCTGCCGCTTTGCCACTTCATCGCCAATCGGCGGGCCCTTGAAGCGACGCTGCTCGAACAGAACCCAGATCAGCGCCGTCAGCGCCAGAAAACCGACAGTGATATACAGCGCCCACTGGTTGGGCGGCTGCACCCCGATGATAAAGATGGCAACCATGGCCAGGATGACCAGAAGACCGACAAACCGGTAAGCGCCGATCCCCATATTCCACGGTCCCATTTTCGGCCATTTCGCCGTACCGATCACCTTCATACCGAGCACGATCGGAATGGCGAAGGACAGGAACAGGAAGATCACCGTGCAGGACACGACAATCGTATAAGCCGAGGCACCGGCAATGGTGACAAGCGAGGCACCCCAGACGAACAGCACTGAAAGCACAGCCCCGACCCAGATGGCCGTCGCCGGAGTACGGAACCTTGGGCTGACACTGGAAAGCGCCTTGGAGGCAGGCAGGCCGCCATCACGCGAAAAGGCATAGATCATCCGCGACACGGAGGTGACGGTTGCCAGACCGCAGATGAATTGCGCAACGAAAATTGCCAGATACAGGATATTGGCGACAACCGGATGGGTGACGCTGTTCAGCGTCCAGAAGAATACGTTCCAGCCCTGGGCTGCGGCTTCATTCATATCGGGAATAGCCAGGAGAAAGGCCAGCAACATGATATAGCCGAACAGCGATGCCCAGAAGACCGAGGAAATAATCCCCTTCGGCACCGATTCCGAAGCCTTGATGGTTTCCTCCGAGGTATGGGCGGAGGCATCGTAACCGGTGATCGTATAGATCGGCAAAAGCAGGCTGAGAGCAAAAATATACCAGACACTGCCGGTCTGCGGCCAGACTGGCGCATCGCCCGCTGGTGTGCCGGAATAATTGGTGAAGGTCCAGATGCGGGAGAAATCCCAGGTTTTAACGCCGATCAGGCAGACGATTGTCAAGGCGATGGCAGTGATGAAGATCAGATAACCCGAGAGATCCGTCAGCTTGGCGGTCAGCTTGATGCCGAGATGGTTGATCAGCGCCTGAGCTGCTGTGATCGCCGCCACGAACAGGATCTGATTGGCAAAGCCGCCTGCGGTCGTCGTATCGACATTGATGCCGAACCAGCCGGCAATCGATCCGGCGAAAAAGCCCCAGGTGCCGACATTGATGGCACCGAGCACAGTGACCAGGCCGATCAGGTTAAACCAGGCCGTCACCCAGCCGGTGAACCGATTACCAAGAATCGAACCCCAATGGTAAAGCCCGCCCGCCGTGGGATAGGCCGAGGCAATCTGTGCCATGCCGAGCGCGAAAACGCCGGAAATCAGGCAGCCCAACGGCCAGCCGATGCCGATGGCCGCCCCACCGGCTCCGGATGTCGCCTGGGCCAGCGAATTGATGCCGCCGGACAGAATACAAATGATCGAGAAGGAAATCGCAAAGTTCGAAAACGAACTCATGCGCCGCTCCAGCTCCTGCGCATAGCCCATGGAATGGAGGATATGCAGGTCTTCCTGCTTATCGACGTCGCTATAACCGGTCATGATGACCCCCAGTTAAGCCGAGGCAAAACACCTCGGCAGCCTCTGCCTTTCGGTTTGCCGGTTGTTACCGTTGCAAGCCGCACGCAGTCTTCGCTGCTCCCTTTGGATCTTGTTATCTTGAGCCGGACCGGCATGGCCGAATGGCTTGGAGACCCGTCACGATCCTGTGATGCAGGCCCCTGTTTTTAGTCTTTGCCTAAAATCAATTGCAGTCGAGAAAAAAATCAATCTCCAGCTTTTCAAATGCCAATGCAATTCACATGCCTGTTCGCGTCATTCCCCAGCCTGCAACCGTCGTAACAACAGGGAATGCTGGAAAAGCGCCTCATGAAACCCCGCTATTTGCACAGGCACAGAGGCGCGAATGACAACGAGTACCCCACGGGCATGCCTGCGCAACAAAGCCAAAGGACTGAATCTTCGAGACAAAGAACTTATTTTCTTTTTTAAATCAATGAACTAAGCGCCAGTTCCCCGATGTTGCCTTAGGCTGAACAGGGAAAAGTCATTTTTTCCAGTTGGGGCAGATTGACTCGGTGACCCTCTGTCGTCTTATCTTTGCGCAATAAACCGGCAAAGACCGGAGGGGAACAATCGACGCTTGCAGATACCTGTCATCTCAGCAGCAGCGCGCGCAAAATCCAGGGTCATGGCTTTTACCTGCTCGGCCGGGTCATCCGTGCTATCAGCGATACCGCAGATTGTCTCCAAGAATACCGTTGCAGAAATACTTGAAGATATGCCCGTTATAGCAGTGCTCACCCACCCTATCCGTCACATAACTATCATCTGCGCCCCCTATGCAGTCGCTCGGCTTACCGCAGACAATTTTGCAGATCGAAGATTTGCAGATCCACAAGGAGGACACCCGTGAACATCCGTTTGCACCGCATTCTTTCCCTCTCGACCGCCATGGTCGTCGCATCGGCCGCCTATGCGAGCGCCGAGCCAAGCGCCGAGCTGATCACAGCTGCCAAAAAAGAAGGCATGCTGACCACCATCGCCCTGCCCCATGACTGGTGCGGCTATGGTGACGTGATCGCCGGTTTCAAGAAAAAATACCCTGAGATCAAGGTCAACGAGCTGAACCCGAATGCAGGTTCCGGCGACGAAATCGAAGCGATCAAGGCCAATAAGGGCAATACCGGCCCGCAGGCTCCCGATGTTATCGACGTCGGCCTGTCCTTCGGTCCTGCCGCCAAGAAAGACGGCCTCGTTCAGCCCTACAAGGTTTCCACCTGGGATTCGATCCCCGCTTCGGCCAAGGATGCCGACGGCTATTGGTATGGCGATTATTACGGCGTTCTGGCCATCGGTGTGAACAAGGATATCGTCAAGGACGTTCCGAAGAGCTTTGCCGATCTGACCGCTTCCAAATATGCCAATTCCGTTGCCATGCCTGGCGATCCACGCACCGGCAATAGCTCGATGATGACGGTTTATGCCGCTGGCGTCGCGCAGTCCGGCAAGACTGGTGCCGATGCCGCCAAGGCAGGCATCGAGTTCATGAAGTCGCTGAAGGAAAAGGGCAATCTCGTGCCGGTCAACGGCTCGGCCCAGAACATGGCGCAGGGCACCACGCCGATCCTGTTCGATTGGGACTATAACGTGCTTGCCATGCGCGACAAGCTGGCTGGCAAC